>CAWIET010000004.1:0-2160728 GCA_963835235.1 uncultured Armatimonadota bacterium | reverse complement strand
TTGCAGCAGGAACAGGAAGAAATCGCGCCGCTGACCGAAGTGGCCCCCACGCCGGGGCGCGCGGTCTGGAAACAATTACGCCGGAACCCGCTGGCCGTTATCAGCATGATTGTGCTGACTGTCATTGTGCTGTTTGCGCTGTTCTTTCCGGCATTTGCGCGCGCCCACTGGGGCTACACGTTTGACCACCAGACGGATGATTACAGCGCCCCGGCGTCGGCGCGGCACTGGCTGGGAACTGATGACAGCGGCTACGACACGCTCACGCGACTGGCGGTGGGGGCGCGCATTTCCCTGATTGTGGGCGTCGGCGTGGAAGCAATTGTGCTGATAGTCGGCGGCTTTGTGGGGCTGGTGGCGGGCTACTTCGGCGGCAAAACGGACGTTGCGCTGATGCGCGTCACGGACATCATGTTCGCCTTCCCGGATATTCTGCTCGCCATTCTGATTATGGCGGTGCGCGGCGCAAGCCTGCTCAACATCTTCATTGCGCTGGGCATCACCGGATGGCCGGGCTTGGCGCGCTTGATACGCGGGCAGGCGCTCTCACTTCGCAACCGGGAGTTTGTGGAGGCGGCGCGCGCGCTGGGCGTGCCGAGCGGGCAGATTATCCGGCGTCACATCCTGCCGAACCTGCTGTCGCCGATAGTCGTTGCCAGCACCATTGACATCGCAGGGGTGATTATCGCGGAAGCGACGCTCTCGTTTCTGGGCATCGGCGTGCAAGACCCCATTCCGTCGTGGGGCAAGATGATTGCCGTGCCGCTCAATTCCGGGTACTGGCGCGCGCACCCGGAATTGGTGATTTATCCGGCAGTGTGCCTCTCGCTGACGGTGCTATCTTTGAACTTCCTGGGGGACGCCCTGCGCGACGCGCTTGACCCGCGCAAGCAGTAGAAACCGCGCTTCCGTAGGAGAGCCGCGCCCAAAGAAGCCCTCACGCGGTAGAAAAGAGGCCCTCACCCCGCCATGAGAATGGCGACCCTGTCCCGCTTCGCAGGCGAGGGTAAGAAGTAGGACGCCCGCTTCTGCACTGGTCAGAGCTGGCTACCCGGAGGGCGAAGGTTAGAGACAGGCTGTGCCTGAACCCTCGCCCGTGCCAACGGGCGAGGGTGGCTTGCCAGAGGCAAGCCGGGTGAGGGCCTCTTTACGGCCCAATCGGGGACGAGTAGGCGGGGTAGCCGTCCTTCTGCAAGTCCTGAGCGGCCCGGTCGGCGGCGGCTTTGTTGCGGTACGCGCCAATCTGGACTTTGTAGACCGTCTTCCCGCCTTCCTGCTCGGCGCGCGTGCTGGTGACGTAGCCCCGGTTCCGCAGGGCGTCGGCCAGCACGCGCGCATTCTTCGCGGCGGCAAAGGAGCCGGTCTGCACGCGGTAGGACGCTTTCGCGCCGCCGTTTTCCTGAGAGGCTTCTGTGTCCGGGTGGGTGTTTGCGCCCTGCTCGTAGTCGGTGTCGGCGGGGGCAGGGGGTGGCGGCGGGGACGGACTGCCGCCGTTCGCGCTGTGGTCGGGGGAGGCAGCAACCGGGGTGGGTGACGCGCTAGTGTCCGAGGGGGGCGGCGTCTGCTGCGAGATATTGATTGTCCCAGAACCCGTATCCGTCGTGCTGTCGCTGCCGGGGCGCGGCGGGCGGGCCGACTTCACCAGAAGCGGCGTCCGTTCTTCCACAATCTTGATGGCAGGAGCGCCGGGCGCGTTATAATCCCCGTTCTTCAGGCGCGGGTGGACAGCAGCAAGCGTTCCGGCATGAGGGTCAGCCTGCGTCGTGACAGGCGCGGCAGGGGGAGGCGTCGTCACCGTATTGGATTGGGTCTGCGGCGCGCGCGGGCCGCCGATGATGTAGTAGCCGATGCCAAAGGCGGCAGCCACGACACCGATACAGAGAGCGATATAGCGCATAGCGTTTGGTGTGCGTCCCACTGTTGTTTCAGGCTCCTCGGTGCTATCATACGCCCCCGGAGCCTGTTTTGTCAAGCAGTGCCCGCTCGCTTAGCGGACACTGTATTCCTTTTCGTAGACTACGGCATGAGGGATATGGTCTTGATAGGCAGGCGTGAAGTGCATTCCGGCCAGCGCGTCCAAACCGGCTTTGTCAAAGACACTGCTGCCGGACGACTGCTTGAGGCTCATGTGGGAGATGGCTCCTGTCGCGTCCACGTCAACGTGCACAATGCAGGAACGCTTGACAGTGGCGGTGTCAAAGCCGCGCGGCAATGACGGTATTGCCCAATTGCCGACGGGGGCACCGGGGGCAACACTGGCAAGATTGGATGCCACAGCAGGGTACGTCAGAAAGGCAAGCACAGCGGCGGCTGTCTTTTCCGGCTGTTCGGCGAAGGGGAAATGGCCGCAGTCTGTGAGCAGCACAAGATCTGAACTGTTGATGGCGACGTGGGCGGCCTGCGCCATCTGTGGGGTGATTACGCCATCCTGCTCGCCGTTGATGACCAGCGTTGGCATGGTGACTTTGGACAGCAGAGGCGTGTCGTCGCGGGTCAGGTAATGCTCCGTGACAATCAGCGCGGCGGCAGGCTCCGTTGCAGGCGTGAGCGCGGTTGTTGGCACGCTGTAAGGCTGAAGGGCGGCGGCAATCTTCTGGTTGAAGGCCGGGAACGCGGTTGCCTGGTTGTGGGCGAAATACAGTTCTGCCGGGCCGAGGGCAAGGCCGAACGCTCCAAACAGGCGCATCGGGTTGTGGGTGGGCAGCGGACGCAGCTGCGCGACCTGTGCGAGCAGCGCCGCCCGGTTAGGGTCGGTTGTCGGCAGGGCCGTGAACTTGGCTTCTTCTTTGTCCAGAAGGCTACTCTGCACGGCAGGCACGGACACCAAGCCGTCCATGTGAATGTAACCGAGGACGTGCTCTGGGTGCGCGTCAACATATTCCAGCCCCAGCATTCCGCCCCACGAATGTCCGAGCACGTACCATTTGTCCACTTTGAGGAAGGTTCGCACGCCTTCTATGTCGGCTATCAACGCGGGAAGCGTGTAGTCCTTTGCTTCGGCAGGGGTGGGGGCGTAGGGGTTCGCAAAGTGCAGCCTTGCGGATTGGCCGGAGCCGCGTTGGTCTAAGTAAACAACATTGACCGTCTTCTCTAGCGATGCGCCCCAGGGGTAGAACATATGGGCAGAGAACCCCGGCCCGCCGTGCAGCACCAGCAGGTAGGGATGGCTTTTGTCGGTGCCGCGCACCCGAAAGTGCAGGGTGGTGCCGTTGATGGCCTGTGAATAGTCGTCGTCAAAGGCGCGCGCGGGCGTCGCAGACAGAACGCACAGAAGCCCCAGCAGCAGTGCAGACAGCAGGGCGGCGGGGCGCAGAAACAGGGGAAGCGGCATGGACGGTCTCCGTTTCAAGAGGGGTTCGGGGTCAGTAGCGCAGATAAGCCTCGGTGATGGCCTGCCCGATTTCCAGGCAGCGCACCTGCACCTGGTCAAGAAAGGGGTGCAGTCCACTTGCGAGAATGTCTTCGGTCGTGAGATAAGCCAGGTCGGCGCGCAGACGACCCAGCAGGCGTTCGGCGCGATTGACGGGCGGCTTGTCTACGGAGCCGCCAATCTCGCGCAGGGAGCGCCGGGCGCGCGTGACGGCGTAGCAGATGGAGGACGGAAACGCCGGATTGAGCACCAGAAACGATACCACTTTGGCGGGGGTGATACCGAACCGGTGCGCCTTGCGGAAGGCTTCATAAGCCCCCACGCTTCGCAGCACGGCAGTCCATTGGTGCTGGTCTAGCGGGCCTTGTATCTTCTTCTTGGAGGATTGCAGGATGTGATATTTCACGTCCAGCATTCGGGCAGTCTTGTCCGCGCGCTCCAGGAACATTCCGCATTCCAGGAAGGAACGCGCTTCGTCGATGGGAAGCGTGCGGTCGGAGATGCCGTGAAACAATTGCGAAGCGTTCTTGATTTGCGTGAAGAAGGCGTGCGGCGACGTGTCCAGTATCTTGTCTACGTTCCAGCGGGTCGCCTCCAAATAGAACATATTGAGGCTCTCATACATCTCCGACGAGATGAGTTCCCGCACGCCTCTAGCGTTCTCCCGCGCCCGAATGACGCAGGACGTGATAGAGTTCGGGTTCGCACGCTGGAAGGCGAAGAAGTCAAGCACGTTCCGTTCGGACGGGTCTTGAAACCGGGTGGCAAAGGACTTGGCATCACCGGAAATGGACAGGATCGGCCCCCACAGCGCAGAAGGGCTGGGTTCGCCGTCTTCAGTCAGCGGGAAGGCTCCCTCCAGCTCCGAATGGTACTGCACGTCCACAATACGGGCCGTCGCTTCCGCCCGCTCCACGTAGCGGCCAATCCAGAACATGGCATCGGCTTCGCGGGCTAACATGACGGCTCCTGTGTCTGCGCCTGCCTCTTCCGTCGCCCTCCTGTCTGGGTCTGCGATTGCGCGCGGGGACGAGAACGGGCCAGCACCCACGTGTCTTTGCTTCCACCGCCCTGCGATGAGTTGACGACGTATGACCCACGCTTTAACGCAACGCGGGTGAGACCCCCCGGTATGATGGTGATGTCTTCTCCCATGAGAATGTACGGGCGCAGGTCAATGTGCCGTCCCTCAAAGCCATTGGTTTCCGGGACAAACGACGGGGCGCGAGAAATCTGCACTAATGGCTGGGCGATGTAGTTACGCGGGTCGGCTTTGATTTGCTCGGCAAACGCTTCCCGTTCCGATTGGGCGGCCTGCGGCCCCATCAGCATTCCGTAGCCGCCCGCTTCGTTGGCGCTTTTAACGACGAGTTTGTCCAGATTGGCAAGGATATACTCCCGTTCGGAAGGGATAGACGACAGAAACGTCTCCACATTGGGCAGCAGCGGGTCTTCTTGCAGGTAGTACTGGATCATCTTGGGGACATAAGCGTAAATCACTTTATCATCAGCCACCCCCGTGCCGACGGCGTTCGCCAAAGCCACGTTGCCGCTCCGGTAGACGTTCATCAAGCCAGGGACGCCCAGCGTGGAAGTAGACCGGAACGTGAGCGGGTCTAAGAAGTCGTCGTCAATGCGGCGATAGATTACGTCTACGCGCTGGGGGCCTCGCGTTGTCTTCATCCACACGAGGTTGTTCTCCACATAAAGGTCTCTGCCCTGCACCAGGTCAATCCCCATTTGCTGCGCGAGAAAGGCGTGCTCAAAGTATGCCGAGTTATATTCTCCGGGGGTAAGCAGAACCACTGTGGGGTCTTCCGAGGCACGCGGGGAGATATAACGCAGGTTGGACAGCAATTGGGAGCAGTAATGATCCACCGACAGCACGCGGTTTTCCCGAAACAGCCGGGGGAAGATGCGCGTCATCAGCAGGCGGTTTTGGAGGACGTAGGAGACCCCGGACGGCGAGCGCAGGTTGTCTTCCAGCACGGCATACTGGCCCTGGTCGTCGCGCACTAAATCCGTACCGCAGATGTGTACGTAAATGTCTTTGGGCACATCGGCCCCTAAAAACTCACGGCGGTAATGCCGTGCATTCACAATCAGGTCGCGCGGAACCACCCCGTCGTTCAAGATATGCTGGTCGTGGTAGATGTCATGGAGAAACAAGTTGAGGGCGCGCAGGCGCTGAATGAGGCCCTTTTCTATTTTTTCCCACTCATCATAGGCGAGTATTCGGGGGACTAAATCCACCGGAAAGGTCTTTTCTAGCCCCTGCTCGTCATGGTAAACCGTAAACGTCACGCCCTGGTTGAGCATGGAAAGTTCCGCCATCTGTGCCCGTGCCCGGAAGTCAGCGGGGCCAAAGGCGGCCAATGTCTGATGCAGCGAGCGGTAATGAGGACGGGGAACGCCGGGCTTTTGGAACATTTCGTCATAGAAGCCCTCAAGGGAATACTGCTGAAAGAGTGTCATAGGAATGTGCTCACGCCGCCCTTCGTGTGTGACTGGGCATGGGTTTGGTTGTGGGCGCGGCGCTGCGGGGACAGGGTTATTATAGCATGGCGGCGTGCGTGTGTCAAGAACCGCCGCCCGACGCTAGGGCGACCACGCCTGAAACGGACAGGTTCCTGCAGTGGCGGAAAACCGACCCGAAAACCGCCCCCAAACCAATGCGGAACCGCCTTTGAACCATATTTCATTCATAATGGAATGAACTGGCATTCGTCATGGCTTCGTGATTTACTCGTCATGGCTTCGTGAGGGGTTCGTCGTTTGCTCGCTTTGGTCGCGCTCCGCGCACTGCCAGAACGCAACGCACAGCGACACAAACGTGGTGGGCTGTGAATACTGCACCGCGTGCGCGGCATGGGCGACCCGCTCAAACCTGCCTGCGGGGAGCATCACGGTCAGACGCCGCGCCATCACGTCGGAGACGATGGTGTCATGTTCCCCGCGCATGACAAGGCAGGGCAAGGGCGGCAAAGACGGAGTCGGCGCTTCGTCTTGCATCATCTGTCGAACCGTGCCCCAGTAGCGTTTCCATCCCATTTGTACTGTGGAGCGGATCAAAGCCGCCTGGTAGCGCACGGGTTCGCGCAGGGAATCGCATACGAGTCCGACCGCGTATCGCCAGAAGGGGACGACGCCGCCGCCCAGAGTAGGGCCTGCCAGCGTCAGGCTGGCGACGCGCTGCGGATGGCGTCTCGCCAGGGCCAGGGCGACCTGACAGCCCATAGAGTGCGCCGCAACATGGAAGCGGGCAACGTCCCGCGTGGTGAGCAGATGGGCCGTCCAGTCCGCCAGGGCATCAATAGAAAGGGCTTCCGGCGGCCCCTGCGAGCGTCCGTATCCGGGAAGGTCGGGCGCATAAACGTCCGGCAGGCCGCGCACATGCGCCAACTGGTTGATGGCCGGTTCCCACACGGGGCCGGAACACGCCAACCCGTGCAGAAGCAAAATGGGCAGCCGGGGCGATGTGGGCGTCTCGCGGCTTTCCGCAGACAGGATGCAACAGCAGGTTTCGCGGCCCTCTATCACGAGGGTGCGGCTGCAAGAGTGCCGGGTCATGCTTTTTTGTTCCCGTCTGCCCGCTAAATCATGCGACAAATGCACCAATTCATGGAAAAATAATGCAGGGAACTGTTTGGCCCTCCCAATTGCCTGTATAATGGCTAAAGAATGGGGGCAGACGCGCGTTGTGCGCGCTGCCGTGATGGGCGCGAGAAAGACCGGGCCATGACGCTGCTTGTAGGACTCACCCTTCTGTGTTCGCTTTCCGCCGCGCTGCTGGCGCTGCGGCTTTACTGTTTGTACGGCAGGCGCGGCGCGTGGGTGCTGGTGTGCGCCGCCGCGCTGCTGTATTCGCTGCACGGCATTCTGGACACGCTGCGCGCGCCTGACGCTCACGGCGGCGGGCAGGCGGCGCTGGCCCTGCTTCTCCCTTCGGCCTGTCTGGTGGCCGGGCTGCTGATGATGGATGGCGTGTTTCGGACAATGGCAGGCGCGCAGGAGGGCTTGACGCGCGAAAAGCGCCGCCTGTCTATGCTCGTTGACCGGCGCGTGGCTGACCTGGAATTGGAAGTCTCCGAACGAACGCGCGCCGAAGCGGCCCTCCATCGCGACCGCGAGCGGTTCGCGTCCATCATCTCCATGCAGTATGACATTGCGACCGCCGAATTAGACCTTAATGCCGTCATGGAGTTGATTGTCGCCCGCGCGCAGGAACTGACACGCGCCAGTGGCGCGCTGATTGAAACTGGTGGACGGGGACGAAATGGTGTGCCGGGCTGCCAGCGGACGCGCGGCTCCCGCGCTTGGCCTGCGGAACCGGTGCGCCGTCAGTTTGTCGCAGGAGTGCGTGCGAAGCGGGCGCATTCTGCGCTGCAACGACGCCGAGCGCGACGCCCACGTTGACCTGAACGCCTGCCGCCGGGTAGGGGCGCGTTCGTTTATCATGGTGCCCCTGTTTTACGACCGCACCATTGTGGGCGTGCTGCAAATCCTGTCTCCTGAATTATACGCCTTCAGCGCGATGGACGTTCACACATTGCAGCTGATGGCGGGCCTGATTGGGGCCGCCATGAGCCACCGCGCCGAGTTTGAAACCAAACACTCGCTTCTCGCCGAAGCCATTGAGCGCGCCGACCGCGATCCGCTGACCGGACTGCTCAATCACCGCGCTTATCACGCCCGTTTGGAACAGGAAGCCGACCGCGCCCTGCGCGAAGGATCCCCGCTTGCCATTGCCGTGATTGACATGGACAACTTCAAGTTCTTCAATGACGCCTACGGCCACCCGGTCGGCGACGACGTTTTGCGGCAAGTCGCGGCGGCTCTTTTAGGCTGCTGCCGCTCGTATGACACGCTGGCCCGCTTCGGCGGCGACGAGTTCGCCCTGCTCATGCCCTGTGTCACGCCGGAAGAAGCGAGCGAACTGGAGCGCCGTCTGGCGCACTGTCTGGACGACGTTGTTTTCCACCCGACCGAATGGGACGCGGCCATCCCGCTGAGTTTGTCGGTTGGCATGGCAATCTTCCCTGTGGATGCCCCGACGCGCCTGGAAGCCCTGGAACTCGCTGATGCGCGCCTGCGCCATGTCAAATACGGGGCGTCCGATGGGGCCGAAATCGCCGACTACCTGCGAAGCGAAATGCCCTGCTCAATGGGCAGTTTCTCCATTCTGAACGCGCTGGTCACTGCCGTAGACAACAAAGACCGCTACACGCGCCGTCACTCCGAGGACGTGTCGCGCCTGTGCCTGCAAATCGCCCGGCAGATGGGTTTGGACGAAGACACGCAGGCGACGCTTCGCGTGGCGGCCCTGCTGCATGACGTGGGGAAAATTGGCGTTCCCGATGCGATACTCAGGAAGCCGGGCAAGTTGTCGGGTGCAGAAGTGAAGGCCATTCAGCAGCACCCGATGATGGGGGCGGTGATTGTGGGAGCCGTACCGGGCTTTGAGGCGACATTAGAAGCCGTGCGCCATCACCATGAGCGCTGGGACGGGGCAGGGTATCCGTTCGGCCTGAAGGGGGAGGAGACGCCCTTACTGGCGCGCATCATGGCGGTGGCGGACGCTTACTCGGCCATGACCGCAGACCGGCCCTATCGCAAAGGCATGAACCCGCAGCAGGCGCAGGCCATTCTCAGCGCGGGCGCAGGCACGCAATGGGACAAGGAGTGCGTCGCCGCCTTTCTGCGCGCGCAGACGGGCAAGGCGAGCGCGTCCCCGCTGTGCTTTGTTGCATGAGGGAGCGCTAGCGCGGGAGTGTGCAATGATGCCTGCCGACCTGTTTCCTTGCTCTCTATTTCATGCCGCGCCGCTGCATTACCTGGCCCGCATTCTGGGCGAGGAGGCGCTGTACGCGCAGAGCGTCCTGCGCCCGCAGGGCATCGCGCCGCGCGCTTCTGCCTGCCGCCGCGACCGAATGCTTGGGCTGGACGACTATGTGCATCTGTCCCTGACCTCGCACACGCCCCTGCTGGCCGACAAAATGCGAAAAGGCTATCCGCACGTTCTCTTGCAATTTGACCGCGCCGCCGTGCTGGGGCTGCCATGCGTCGCGCTCGTGCCATTCAATGCGAAAGCGTGGTTTGGCAAAGCGGCCTTTGGGCCGGTGACTGACCCCGCCGCGCAGGAAGAACTGCTGCTTCGGTACGCCCGCACAGGCCGTCCGCGCAGTTTGGCCGTCTTAGTGAAATATGGCCTGAGTTTAACGCATTTGACCGCCATTGCGTTTGCCTGTGAGCGGCACAGGGAAGCAGCGCAATCGGTGCTGGACGCGCTCCCTCTTGCCGCGCCCGCGCCGCTTCGGGCTGACCTGGAATTGTTTCCCCCGAACGAGATTGCGCCCGATGACGGCGCCGCGCTGTCTTATTTCGCTTGCTGCCGAAAGCAGCGGCGTCTGCTCGCCCCGCCTCCGCTGGCTTTTGACTGATGACAACAGCCCTGCTTCACATTTGGGAGCGCGTGTGCGCGATGGGCGCGGCGCATGGGGTCAACCCTGCGCTGTTCGCCGCGCTGTATCTGACGCACCACCCGCTGTTCTGGGGGACAATGGCGTGGCTGACCGCCCGCGTGCGGCGGCGGCAGCCGGTAGGGGGCGTCGCGGCGCTGGGGGCATTCTTCTGGCTGATGCCGTATCTGTACGTGCTGGGGTGGGGACGAAGCCTGCCGCTCTGGCTGTATGGATGCGTCGCGCTCGCGCTGATTGTGGGCGGCGGACACGCTCTGCGGGAAGCGCGGCGGCGCATGGCGAGCCGAAACAGCGGGTAGGCGGTCAGGAGCCGGAAGGCGAAAGCAGAAACGCTTCAGTGGCGCTGCCGTTGAGAACGCCGTATCCCAGTATCTGGCCGCTGTTGTTCAAGGCAAGGGGCACCAAGTTTGTCCAGCCCGCGTCTCCACTCAGGGATTGGGAAATATCAGTCAGGACGCCATCGCGGTACAGGAACAGGTCGTCGCCCTGATAGACGTGCTGGCTGTCATAGACGCTGGAAGCCCCCAGCACGTCGCCCCGCGCGTTGATGGCGGCAGCATAAGCGAAGGAGCGGCCTTGGCTGTCCGTGCCGAAGTCGCCCAGCGTGATGCTTTTGCCCTTCTGGTACAGGAATGCGGCAAGTCCTCGATCCTCATGGCTGCTGTCGTACACTTCTCCATTGCCAATCACCTGCCCCGCATCGTTGATGCCGACCGCCTGGCTGAACCGGTATCCCTGCGCGTCCGTGCCGAGCAGGGGCAGGCGCAGGAGCGCGCCGCCGGAATACAGAAATGCTTCCTGCCCTTTGGCTGCGTGGGCGGCATCGTAGACATTGGAGGAGCCGACTACCTGCCCGCGATTGTTGAGCGCATAAGGGCGCGTGAAACTTTTGCCGTTCAGTTCCGTGCCGAAACAGCCTAAATCAGCGGCCCTGCCGTTCGCGTACAGAAAGCCTCCCATGCCGCGAAAGATATGGGACGCATCGTAGCGATACGAGTAGCCCGCTGCCTGCCCCGACTTATTGAGCGCGACCGGAACCGTGTCGCTCAGGCCGTTGGCGTCCGTGCCGAAGTTTCCCAAATTGGCGAAGCCGCCGCTGGCATACAGAAAAGCGGCCTTTCCCTGCGGGCGATGGAACGAATCGTAGGTATCCGCAGAGCAGAGAACCCGTCCGCTGCTGTTGAGGGCGACGGCATAACTGTTGCCGACGCCGGTGCTGTCGCTGCCGAAGCGCCCCAACAGGCGCAGGTTCACGAAGCGGCTGCGGTCATAAAGAAATGCCGCCTGACCCCGATAGCGGCCCGTGCTGTCGTAGAGAGCAGTGTCCCCAGCAAACTGTCCCTGCGCGTTGATGGCAGCCGCGTGACCGCTGCGGGTGCCGTCGCTGCTGACCCCGAACGACGGCAGTTTCCAGAGCGCGCCGCTGTCATACAGAAAACCGGCTGTTCCGAGCGGGGCATGGTTCGCGTCATACACAAGCGAGTAGCCGACTGTCTGGCCGGAGTCGTTGAGGGCAGACGGATAACTGGCTCCTGCGCCACTGCTGTTAGTGCCGAAGTTGCCGATGTCGGTCAGGGTGTAAGAAAGAGGAGCGGCGACGGCGTGCAGGGACAGAGCGAGCGCGGCGATGCACCCCCACAATGCGGCGCGAGCAAACGAAATGAACATTGACGTGCTGGTCTTTCTGTGGACGAAACGGCTTCTTTCCTCCATTATCGGCAGAAAGCGGCTTTCGCCACAGAGCGATTGTAACACAGGTTTGGCAGGCTGTCAAGGAAACTGGGCCGCGCGCCGCCAAGTCCGGCATTTATGAGAGGGCACTTCAGCCGCACGCCCTTCAGCCAAACGGCGCGGGCGGGCGCTGCGTATGCCAGTTTGTGACGCTCTGGAACGCCATGCCCAGCGCCAGCAAGGTTGACTCGGTGTTGGCCGCGCCCACGAACTGCAAGCCGAGCGGCAGATGGCCCGGCCCGAAGCCCATCGGGACGCACAGCGCGGGCAGGCCAATCAAGTTGCCCAGACCGCTCAGGCGGGCATCGGAGCCGACAAAGTAGTCATCCAAACTGGCCTCAACGGGCGGCGCAACTTGCAGGTAGCCGGGGGAAACCAGCGCGTCGTGCTTCTCCCACAGGGTTTGCGAGTCCCGGCGCGCGACTTCCCGCAGGCGCAGGGCGCGCAGGTAGTCGGCAGCGGGGATGACCAGCCCGGCGAGCAGCCCGCCCTGCTGCTCCATATCGGCGAGTTTGGAAAGACGGGCCGGGTCGCGGGTGAGTTCATCAAAGGCGGCGGCGGCTTCGGCCTGCACGATGAGCGACGCGGCTTCATCAGTGGGCAGGTCAGGCAGCACGGCATCGGAGAGCGTCGCGCCCTGCTTTTCCAGCACGCCCAGCGCGGCGGCGAATGCCGTTTCCGTTTCCGGCTGCGCTTTCTGCGTGGCCGTTTCCCCTTTGTGGTAATCCGGGCGCACGACGCCCAGTTTCAGTCCCTTCACGGAGCGCGGCTTGCTGCTCATAGCAAACGCAGGCGTGCCTGCCGTCGTTGGGTCGGCTGCGTCAGCCCCGGCGATAGCCTGCAAAACAAGGCCGCAGTCTTCCGCCGTGCGCGCGAGGGGGCCGATTTTGTCCATTGTCCACGAGAGCGCCATCGCCCCCTGACGGCTGACGCGCCCGAACGTGGGGCGCAGGCCAGACACGCCGCAGAACGACGACGGACACACGATGCTGCCCCACGTCTCGGAGCCGATGGAGAACCCCACTAAACCCGCCGCTGTCGCCGCGCCCGGCCCGCTGGATGAACCGCCCGACCAGTGTCCAGGGTTCCAGGGCGTCCGTCCCGGCCCGGTGGCCGATGCTGACGCATACCGATACGATGGCCCGCCTGCCAGTTCCACCATTGAAAGTTTGCCCACGAGCACGGCCCCAGCGTCCGCCAGTTTCCTGACGACGAAGGCATCATACGGAAAATGCTGGCCCTGATGCGCCGGGCTGCCCCATTCCGTCGGGGCATCCTTTGTGGCGAGCAGGTCTTTGACGCCATAGGGGATACCCAGCAGGGGCGAACGCGCGCGTCCGCCGCCAATTTCGCGGGCGAGTTCTTTGTCGGCTGCCTTCGCCTGCGCCAGCGCCGTTGGGCGCATCAGATGCACCAGCGCGCCCAGCGACGGGCCAAGCCGTTCCAGCCGTTCCAGTGACAGTGTGGTCAATTCTACCGATGACACCTGCCTGCGGCGCAGGGCATCGGCGAGCGTGGAAATGGACGCGAACGAAAAAGACGTGTCGTTTGCGGTGCTCATCGGGCGCGTCCCTTCTTGCTGGTCGGCGGGGCGGAAAGTGGGGGCAGGGGAACAACGGCAGGGGCGATGTCGCTGTCTAAATGATACGCGCGCGCTTTGGCGAAGTCACCGGGGTAGCCTTTCAGGGCTTTGGCGACTTCCTCCTGCTGCGCGGGCGTGAGAGTGAACCCGGCAGACGCGGGCACGGCCTGCGTGAGCGCGTCGCCTTCTGAGGGCGCAGGGCGGGACAGCGGGGGCTGAGGCAGCGGAAGGGGCGGCGGCGCGGCGGGCGGCGTCTGTGCGGAGACTTGGGACGCTGCGAGCGCGGCTCCGGCAGCAGAAAACAGGGCGGCGCGGGCAAAGGCCCGCCGGGAAATTGGCTGTGTCATAGACGCACGTTCGGCGGCGCAAGGGAAAACTCCTGCGCCGCCGCGTGCCGGGAAAGGGACTATTTGCTGGCGCGGCGCACCGGGTCAACAATCACGCCGTCAAACACGGCGGAATTGGACTTGACATGGCAGTTTGTGCCGACCACGCACCGTTCCAGATGCGTGCCGCGCTGCACCACCGCGCCCTGCCAGAGAATACACTCTTTGAGGGTCGCGCCGGTTTCCACCACGCAGTCATCACCGAGAATGGTGTTTTCTAAGACGGACGCGCCCGCTTCAATGCGAACGTTGTTGCCAATGGCGACGGGGTAGCCAATCTTGGCGGTCGGGTCAATCTCCACGTTTTCGCCCATGTAAACATAGCGGCGGTCTTGCTTGAGGGGGATATTCAGCACCACGCGGCCTTCCAGCGCGTCGTAATGCGTCTTGCGGTAAACTTGCAGGTTGCCCACGTCCTTCCAGTAGGACGACGTGAGGTAGCCGTACAGGGGCTTTTTCTGCTCCAATAATTGCGGGAAGACATTGTTGCCGAAGCCGTAGGCGACCCCGCGTGGGATTGTGTCAAAGACTTCCGGCTCAAACACATAAATGCCGGTGTTGGCGGTGTTGGAGAAGATGACTTCTCCTTTGGGCTTTTCCAGAAAGCGCGTGATGCGGCCTTTCTCGTTCATTAAGACGATGCCGTACTCAGACGGGTCGTCCACCAGCGAGAGGGCAATCGTGGACAGGGCTTTCTTGTCCCGGTGGTACTTGATGAGGCGCGACAGGTCAATATCGGAGATGTCATCACCGCCGACCACGAGAAACGTGCCGTCCCGGAAGAAGTCTTCGGCGCGCTTGACGCTGCCCGCGTCGCCCCACAGCTTGTCTTCCTGCGCGTAGTGGATTTTAATGCCGAACTTCTTGCCGTCGCCTAAGTGAGACTTAATCACGTCGCCCAGGTAATGCAGGTTCACCATGATTTCGGTGACGCCGTGCTTTTTGAGCTTTTCTACAATGTGCTCAATGACGGGGCGGTTGACAATAGGCACCATCGGCTTGGGTACGGTGCGGGTGAGCGGGTCAAGGCGCGAGCCGACCCCAGCAGCCAGAATCATGGCTTTCATGCGTGTGATGTCCTTCTGTGCGCCGGAGCGCGTGTAGTCTAACTGTGTTATTGGCAGGCAGAGCGCAAATCTTCAGGGCACGTTGTCAGTCACCTTACGCAAAAAAGGCGCGGACGGCTTCGGCGGCGTAGTCCACCTGCGCGGCGGTCAGGTCGGGGTGCACCGGCAGCGACAGCACGTCCTGGCTGGCCCTCTCGCTTTCGGAAAGGTCGCCGAGCTTGTACCCCAGGTGCGCGTAGGCGGGCTGCAAATGCAGACACAGAGGATAATAAATGCCGGACTGCACGCCGCGCGCCGCCAGATGCTTCTGCAAGTCGTCGCGCCGTCCGCCGGGGACGCGCACGGTGTACTGATGATAAATGTGGAGATTGCCGTCCGCGACAAGAGGCGTCAGCAGGCGCGGGGCTAAATCACTCAGGAGAGAATCGTAGCGGGCGGCGTTGCGGCGACGCGCTTCGTTCCAGTCGTGCAGGCGGCGCATCTTGACATGGAGCAGCACCGCCTGCAAGCCGTCCAATCGGGAGCAGTAACCGACCCGGTGATAGAAATAGCCTTTGCCGCCGGAGCCGTGAAAGCGCAAGAGTTTGACGGCCTCTGCCAATTCCTCCCTGTCCGTGAGCACCATGCCGCCGTCGCCGCACGCCCCCAGGTTCTTGGTAGGGAAGAAAGACAGCGTGTTCAGCGCCCCCCACGCGCCTATCGGCTTGCCGTTCTGCGCCGCCCCAATGGCCTGCGCGCCGTCGCCAATCAGGGGAACGCCGCTGGCCGCGTCGGCAAGCCTGTCCATGTCAGCGAGTTGGCCGAAAAGATGCACGGGAATGACGGCTTTGGTGCGGGGCGTGATTGTCTCCGCCACGCGCTCCGGGTCAAGATTAAACGTGCGGGGGGCAATGTCAGCAAACACGGGCGTCGCCCCGGCAAGGCAGATGGTCTCCGCCGTTGCCACAAACGTGAACGGCGTCGTAACCACTTCATCGCCTGGCCCGACGCCGAGCGCCAACAGGGACAGCAGCAGGGCATCCGTGCCGGAGCCAACGCCGAGGCCGTATTTCGCGCCGCACAGGGCGGCGGTTTCCGTCTCAAAGGCAGTGGTGCTCGCGCCGAGGCCCCCGAAGTCGCAGGTTAGGAGCGACTCGGTGAACGCCGCCGTCAGTTCGCTTTGCAGGGCGCGGTGCTGCGCTTGCAGGTCGGCAAGAGGGACATTCATAAGGCTGGTTTCCACAGTGAAGGCCCGGCAGAGCCGCTATAGCAGGTCATGACGCCCGCGCCGCCGCAGTTCTTCCACCACGAGTTTCACGTCTTCGGCGCGGGACTTGGGGCAGATAAGCGTCACGTCGGGCGTGTCTATCACAAGGATATCTTCCATGCCGATAGTCGCCACCAGGCGGTGCGGGCTGTAAATAAACGCCCCGTGCGTGTCCACGCCCAGATGCTCGCCGACCACTACGTTATTGGTGTCCTTGTCCGACGCCAGCGCGTCCGCGAGGCGTGCCCACGAGCCAACGTCGTTCCAGCCAATGTCGGCGGGCAGCACGGCGACGCGCTCCGCGTGCTCCACAATGCCGTAGTCAAACGACACCTTGGGAAGCAATGGGAAGCCGTCGTGAAGGGCGCGTTCCCAATCTGCCGTGCCGAACGCGCCTATCAGACGCGAAAATGCGCCCTCCATCTGCGGCAGGTGTGTCTGAAACAGGGAGCGCAGGGTCTTCACCGTCGCGATAAACATCCCCGCATTCCATAGATAGTCGCCGCTGTCCACATAGCGCGCGGCGGTGTCTTGATCAGGCTTCTCGCGGAAGCGGCGCACGGCGTACACGTCGCCCGCGCCGGGAATGTCCAACGGCTCGCCGCGCTGAATGTAGCCGTAGCCAGTGTCGGGGCCGGTGGGCGGAATTCCCAGCGTCACCAGCCACCCGTCCTGCGCCACTGACGCAGCCTGAAGCAGCAGCTCCCGGAAGCGCGTGTCATGCGTCACTACATGGTCGGCAGGCAGCACCACCATGACCGTTTCCGCGCCCATCGTCTTTTCCAGAAGCGCGGCCATGAGGCCAATCGCCGGGGCGCTGTCGCGTCCTTCAGGTTCGCCGACAATGTTTTCGGCGGGGATGTACGGCAGCTGTTCACGCACCGGAGCAATGTGCCGCGCATTGGTTATCACGAACACGCGCTCCGGCGGCACGATGTCCTGCACCCGGTCTGCCGTCTCCTGAAGCATGGTGCGGCGGCTCACGATGTCCAAAAATTGTTTAGGGGTTGCCTGTCGGCTGCGGGGCCACAGGCGCGTTCCGCCGCCGCCAGCGGGGATCACGACGGCCAGGGTGGGGGATGGCAAGGCGAACTGTCTCCTCGCCCCAAAGTGTACCGCTTTTCCCGAAGCCTGTCAAGAACACGTCCCTGCGCCTGCCCTGCGGGAACGGCCCGGCAAGGGGCAAAAAGCGGGCGGGGACAGCTGAAAAACTGTCCCTGCCCGCCGTGAACGCTCAGCAGCAGGGGCAGGTGCAGTCGCCGCTCGTGCAGCAATCCGGGCCGCAGCAGCCGTCGTCGCAACCGCAGGTCGCTTGGGTATCGGGTTCCATGGTTGTTTCACCTCCTTTCACAGGGGAATGGGTGGGCAGGAGGGCGACGCCGACCACACAGCAGCCGCTGACCCGCAATGCAAGACGCTGATGGATGCGGGCGCGGTCACGCTGAAGGCGCGGGTCGGTGTTCAGCGCGAGGGCATAAGCCGTCAGCACCGTTTCCAGCAGGGGCGCGGCGGCAGGCTCCAAACCGTAGTAAATCCATCGGCCCTGCCTGCGCGTGGCGACCAGCCCCGCCTGCCGCGCGATTTGCAGATGCGACGACAGCGACGACTGCCCCATTTCCAGAGCGTCGGTCAGTTCACAGACGCACAGTTCGCCGTTGCGCAGAGCGTCCAGAATACGCACGCGCGTCGGGTCGGACAGCGCGCGTCCCAGCCAGAGAAGCGGTTCCATAAGCGAAAGCCTCAATATATCGGTAACTTACGATATATTACCCGAAAGTATGCCATAATCCATGCATGGGACAAAAAGCAATCGCCGAAGCATTCGGTACGTTCTGTCTGGTGTTTGCCGGGACGGGCGCGATTATCATTGACGGCGCAAGCGGCGGCGCGGTGACTCATGTCGGCATTGCGCTCACATTCGGGCTGGTCGTGCTGGCGATGGTGTATGCCGTTGGCGACGTGAGCGGGGCGCATCTGAACCCGGCAGTGACATTGGGGTTCGCGGTGGCGCGGCGTCTGCCTGTGCGTGATGTGGGGCCGTACATTCTCAGCCAGTGCGCCGGGGCCGTTGGCGCGAGCGTGGTTCTGCGCGTCCTGTTCCCGCAAAGCGTCCTGCTGGGGGCGACCGTGCCTGCCGGTTCCCCCGCGCAGTCGTTTGTGCTGGAATGGATTTTGACCGCCATTCTGATGTTCGTCATTCTCAGCGTGTCCACTGGCGCGAAGGAAAAAGGGATTACGGCGGGCATCGCGGTGGGGGCGGTGATTGGGCTGGAAGCCCTGTTTGCGGGGCCAATATGCGGGGCGTCCATGAACCCGGCCCGCTCAGTTGGCCCTGCGGTGGTCAGCGGGCATCTGTCGTCGCTCTGGGTCTACCTGCTCGCGCCCCCGCTCGGCGCGCTGACTGCCGTGCCGCTATGCCGGTGCGTGCGCGGGAACGGCTGCTGCGCGGCAGGGCCGCAGAGGGAAAGTTAAGGAGAAAACCAATGGAAAAACAGAGAGTGCTGTTTGTGTGTATTCATAACAGCGCGCGCTCGCAGATGGCGGAAGCCCTGCTCAACCACCTGTGCGGCGACCAATACGGAGCCGAAAGCGCGGGGCTGGAGGCCGGGACATTGAACCCGCTGGCCGTCACCGCCCTGAGCGAAAAAGGCATACGCATTGCGGGCAAACCTACGCGCACGGTGGCGGACGTTTTGCAGACGCGCCCGTTGTTTCAGCACGTCATCACGGTGTGCGACGAAACCAGCGCGGAACGCTGCCCGGTGTTCCCCGGCGCGGCACAGCGAGACCATTGGAGTTTCCCCGACCCGTCCGCCTTCACCGGGACATGGGACGAGCGGCTTTCCCAGACCCGTGCCGTGCGCGACGCCATAGAAACGAAAGTGCGCCTATTCTGCGCCGCCTACTGCCTCCCCGGAAATAACCTTCCAGACCAGGGGTAGATTCCTCCAAGCGCGGGGGTATGTCCCCTCACCGGCAGCGGTCGGACGGCAAATCGGGGCGGCAGGGGACGGAGAGTCTTTGGGAAACGACAGGCGCGCGAACGTGCCGGACTGCCGACACCAGCGCCGCCGCCGTCAAACTCGCCAGCAGGACGGCTACAATCCAAACACCCGTCATCGAAGATGGCTGCCGCAACGCGGGCGTCCCCTGTCGCCACGCGCGGGGCGGCTGGGAACGGGGGCGCAGCGTGTCGGCCAGCACATCGGAAATATGCGACAGGCGCGCGGAACGCTCCTGACAGCGCGGGCAGCGGCGCAGGTGCAAAGATGTAAGCGCGCGGCGCACCGGCCCCAATTCATGGTGGGCGAAAAGCAGCAAGTCCTGGTCACGCTGGGCGCAAATCATGGATGGGTATTCCCCTGCTGTTCCCTCTGGGAAACGCGCGCAGGCGGAACGGGACGCGGGGCGTCCGGGAGGCCTTCGCACTCCAAACCCGCCGCCACCCGCTCGTGCGCCCGGTAGAATTGATATTTGACCGTGTTCAGGTTCCGCGCCAATGCCGCCGCGATTTCGGGCAAGGTCAGTTCGCCGTAGTAGTAAAGTTCCAGCACTTCTCGCTGCGGCGCGGGCAGATGCGCTAAAAGACCCTGCACGGTTTCGCGCAGTTCGGCGGCGGCATACATCTCCTCCACCGACGGCCCCGCATCGGGAACGTCCCCGCTCTCGGCCAGACTATCGCCCTCCTGCGCCTGCCGACGCTGCCGCGCCCGGTGATAATCGGCGCACTTATGCTGTGCGATCCCCAATAGCCACGCCCGGAAGCGGGCACGCCCCGTGAATGAAGGCAGCGCGAGCCAGCACGCCGTCCACACGTCCTGCGTTACGTCTTCCACCGCCTCCGGCCCAACACGCGCCATCAGAAAGCCCCGCAAACGCGGCCCATGTGCCCGCACCAGCGCGTCAAACGCCGCACGGTCGCCCCGGCGCGCGGCGGCTATCTGCGCGTCTTCCGGGCTGCCCCGGCGCAGGGAAAGAAAGGGAAGTGTTGGAAGCAGGCTCATAGGCTGTTACTCCCCCAGTCGCACGCGGCCCCCTGAAAAGTTGGGACTTAGCGCGCAGAGAAGGTGACAACGAGCGGATTGCCGTCCAGAGCGCCTGTCCCGGCAGCGGGCAGCGCACCCGGAAGCGCAGGGACGCAGCCCGCCAGCGGGGGCAGATTATCCTGGCGGCAGGCTTCTGCCTGTGCGCTTACCCCGGAGGAGACGCTTGCCCCCGGCAGCCAGCGCGCGTGGCCGTCGCTCAGAAGGAAGTTGGAGCCGCCCCCGTGCCGCCCTGTGGCGTAGGAAAACTGCGTGCTGGCAGGGTCGGGCGGGAGGCGTCCACCCAGGTAGCCCGTAGCATATTGATTGGCGGTGCTGGTGGAAGCGTCCAGCGCGTACAGACGGTTATCCAATCCGTTGGCGGACGGTGAGTGTCCCGTGCCGGGCGTGCCGCCGGGCAGTTCCCCTTCGCGGGCGTCATCGGCGTGCGCGGTCACGCCGGAGACTTCAAACAGCATCACTGTCTTATCCGGCGCAGACAGGGCCGCCAGCGCAAGGCCCGACGGCGACGGCCCGCTCAGTGTCACCCAGGGGCCGTAATAGTTCACCGTCACCGGCCC
Source organism: uncultured Armatimonadota bacterium (assembly GCA_963835235.1). Taxonomy (GTDB): domain Bacteria; phylum Armatimonadota; class Armatimonadia; order Armatimonadales; family Capsulimonadaceae; genus CAWIET01. The sequence continues at coordinate 2,140,264 of CAWIET010000004.1, read as the reverse complement.
GACCAAGTTGATGTTGTAGCCGTAAGAGACGACAGCGTTTATCGGAGGCGTTCCGGGGGTCAGGTCGGTGGGGCATTGAAGCAGGGCGAGGCTTTTGACGTAGGGAGCGCACTGCCCGGCCCAGCCTTCGCCGGGCCAGTAGCGTTCGCCTGCGTTGTCGTTGATGCCGTTGGGCAGGGCGTCGTCGTAATCGGAGGCGTACTGGAAGAACGCCAACCCGAGCTGCTTCTCGCTGGCAAGGCAGACGGTCTGACGGGCTTTCTCGCGGGCCTGAGCGAAGACGGGAAAGAGTATGGCGGCGAGCAGCGACACGATAGCCAGCACTACCAGCAGCTCCACCAGTGTGAAGCCGCGCAGCAGCAAACCCGCCCTGTAGGGAGGCGCGCGCATTGTCGGAACCATTGCCCTTCTCAGCCGGGGTCGCTGACGCAAGACCGGAGCAGACTAGCAGAGCGCGGCGTTCCGGGCCGCCGCGCTCTTACCATAGCATACAAGCGGCGATTTGTCAAGCCGGGCCAGGCGCTTTCCGGCGCTCCCTGGTTACTGACAGGAGGGCGCGGCAGGGGGAAAGCCGACGCGCGACACGCCGTCTATGTTGCCCAGGCCCGTGAACCGGATGTATTTGATGGACGTTAGCCCCGTGCCCGACAGCGAATACGATACGCCTCCGGCGGAGCCTGCGTACAGCGTGTTGACGGCATAAACCCCCGTCACGCCGGTGAAGTCGGAGGCGGTAAGAGCGGGGCTGACGGGTTTGGCGAAGTTCTGCAACGCTCCCCATCCGCTGGGATTAGACTGCGTGATGCCCGCCCAGTGGTACGGGTTGGCGGGAAACACCAGCGCGTCCGGGGTATGGGCGACAACATAGTGCACGCCGTCAGAACTGACTGAGACGGTTGGCAGAGAACCGTACACGCCGCCGTCTAACTGATACTGGCTGAGGTGGTCGCCTTCTGTGAAGTACGGCGTGCCATCGGGAAAGGAGCCGGTGAAGAACGAGTTGGTATACACCACAAAGTCCTGCCCGTACCAGTGGGCGTCACTGTGGGTAATCGGCGTGCTGAAGGTGACGGTCAGCGCGCCTTTGCCATCGGAGCCAAGAGCGACAAGCGCATTACGATGGGGGGACACGTCTTTGCCATAGGCCGGGTTGACCAGGCAGGCGTGGTAGGGCGGGTCAAACCCGTCATCGTCCAGCGTGGTGGGCCGGTTCAGGGCGGCATTGGGGTTGGAATACAGCGCATTGGCGCTCAAATCAAACGTGCCGGAGTATTGCACGGCGTCGGCAAAGAGTTGCGCGCGGGCCGGGCGCGGCGCGAAAGCCGTGAGCGACAGGAGCGCGCACAGGGCGAAAAGCGTTTTCGTGCGGAGCGTGTTCATGGTGTCCTTTCTATTGTCGGCGTTTCGGGGCCGAATGTTTAGGGGGGCGGCCTTCTCCCGGAGAGGAGGCCCTCACCCAGTTTGAAGGAGGCCCTCACGCGCAGGGAAGGAGGCCCTCACCCCGCTGCTCCGCAGCGACCCTCTCCCGCTTCGCAGGCGAGGGTGGGAGATAAGACACTGTCTCTTAACTCCTACCCTCGCCCGTGACAACGGGCGAGGGTGGCGCGCAGCGCCGGGTGAAGGCCTCCTTCCCTTACGGTGAGGGCCTCCTGCGCCTTTGCGACGCGCCGGGTCAGGGCCTCCTTCTGCTCACCGGGCGTAAGCAGACGCCGGGCGCATGGCGGGGCCGTAGGCCGAGTCGTCTGCCGAAAGCGTGCCGAACTCCGGGTACAGGGGGTTGTACGCAAAGGCGTCCGGGAGGGCGCGCACATGGCCGTCGGCGCAGGCGGCCTCTGCCATCTGTGCGTGACGGAAGTCCACAAGGCCCGCCGACACTAACCCCGTATCACTGGGGGCGCGCAGGTAGTTTTCCGCTTTGGGGGCCGTTGTGCCCCATCCGCCGTCGGCAAAGGCGACGGTTTGGGAGGGAAACGCTATCTGCGAAAGCTCACACGCCGGATACAGCAGGCCCGATGCGCTGTAGCGGTAGTCATCGCCGCCCAAGTAAGTCGCGTTATAGGCGTAGCCCGTGAAAGGCCGTCCAAAGCCCGCGCCGAGAAAGTCCGGGCACTGATGCAGTTCGCGGGACGGTTCGTAGGGGGCCAGCAGGCCGGGGCCGACCTGTCCGGGAAATGGGCCAAGCGTGAAGTCCCAGCCGTATTCCGGCGTGAACGACGGGCCGCCAAAGAGGTACGAGGGGCACGCCGTCTCGTCGTAGTCCTGCGCGTACATCTGCCACGCCAGGACGAGCTGCTTGAGGTTTGCGGCGCAGACAGTCTGCCGCCCCTTTTCGCGGGCTGTGGCGAAGACGGGAAACAGGATTGCCGCCAGCAGGGTGACAATGGCGACGACGACCAGCAGTTCCATCAGCGAAAAGCCGCGTCGGGCTGGCCGCCGGGCCAGCGAAAAGCCGCGTTGGAGTGGCCGCAGGGCCAGCGAAAAGCCGCTTCGGGGTGACAGCACGGCATTCTTCCTTTCTGCCTGTCGCGCGCAGGCTTGGGAAATGGACACAACCGCGTTGTGTCCGGGCTGACGGCTGGCATTCTGGCTCAGAGGCATTTGCCCCCTCACAGTTGCGGCACAGCGCCGGAATTGCCCGAACCCCCTTTGCAGCAGGTTCAGGCGCACCGGACTTCCCCATTTGGGCATCGTGTTGACCACGATGCACCGTCAGCAGTTCACGAATTGGTAATCAGCAGGGTCAGTATGGCACAAGTGTCTGTGCCCTGTCAAGTGCGCTCGCGTGGGGACAGGTGGCCCTCACGGGGTGCAGAAGAGGCCCTCACCCGGCTCCTTCGGAGCCACCCTCTCCCGTTGTCACGGGCGAGGGTTAAGACAAGTGTCTTTCTTACCCTCGCCTGCGCCAGCAGGCTCTTATTCTTCACCCTCGCCTGCGAAGCGGGAGAGGGTCGCCCTTCCGAGGGCGGGGTGAGGGCCTCCTTCCCTGCGGGTGAGGGCCTCCTTCCTATTGGCTGACGGGCCCCGTTTTGCTTTGTGATTGCTTATGAATGGGATACGCAACGGTAGTGAATGGGTAGTCAATAGGTAGTGAATCGGTTCATGAGAGGCGTTAACAGGCTTTAGCCAGACATCGCCGCCGCTTCGCCCGCCGCCCACCCCGTGCTCCACGCCGCCTGCAAATTGTAGCCGCCGATAGGCCCGTCCAAATCCAGCACCTCGCCGCACAGGTAAAGCCCGCGCACCCGGCGCGACTGCATGGTCTGCGGGTTCACTTCGTCCAGAGCGACGCCTCCGGCAGTCACCTCCCCGCGTTCCAGGGGCACGGCGCGCACGGCCCCCAGCGTCCAGCCTTTGACAGCGGACGCCAGCCGGTTCAGCGCCTTTGCAGACAGGTTTGCGCCCCGCGTCTCGCCAGGCACGTCGGCGGCTTGCAGCAGGGGAACCAGCAGGCGCGACGGAATAAACGGGGCTGTCCACTGTGCAACGGTGCAGCGCGATTGGCCTAAAAGCTGCACACGCAGGCGGCTTTGCATGGCCTCAAACGGCGTGTCGGGAAGCAAATCCACCTCTGCGAACGGGGCTTGCAGAGAGGACGCTCCCTGCGCCATGTGCGCTGCCGCCGCGCGCGAAACGGCTAAAGCCGCCGGGCCGGAGACGCCTTTGTGCGTAAACAACAGGTCGCCGCGCCAGTGTGAAATCTCTTTGCCCCCGGCTCCCGCGCGCAGGCGCAGGCGCACGTCCCGCAAGGCGACTCCCGACCAATTGGCCTGCGCGTCCGCAAGGTAGAGGGGCGCGAGAGCGGCGCGCGGGGGAACGATAGAATGGCCCACGGCTTGCAGCCACGCCCAGCCGTCGCCCGTCGTCCCTGTCGCCGGATAGGACGCGCCGCCCGTGCAGACTATCACCCGCGAAGCGTACAGGGTTTGCGTCCCAACCTGCACGCCCTGCACGGCGAAACGGTTCGGCGCGTCCGCGCTTTCGTCTGGCTCTGCCAGCAGCCCCGTCACAGCCGCATCAGGGCGCACGACGACTCCGGCGTCCGCCACGTACCGGGAAAGCAACGCCACGACATCCTTCGCGTTGACGGGTTCCAGGGGAAACACGCGCCCATCGGGCCGGGCATACGTCGCCATGCCGCGCGCATGAAGCACGTTCAGGAAGTCCGTGTTGGAGAAGCGAAAGAAGCACGGCTTCAGGAACCGCGCCTGATGCGCGGGGAACTGCGCGCGAATGTCTTCCATGCCGCCGGAGTGCGTGAGATTGCACTTGCCGCCCCCGGAAATCAGTATCTTCATTCCCAGACGGGGCATCTTTTCCAGCAGCGTCACGGACGCCCCGCATTCCGCCGCGCGCCGCGCCGCTAATAGACCTGCCGCGCCGCCGCCGACCACAAGAATATCGGTCACGGCGCCCACGTCTCGTAGGCATGACTGTCCAGATGGACAGCACTTACGCACAGGGTTTCTCCTTCTCCCCTGTCTTCCCATCCGCCGATATTGCATATGTCCAGACGGAGCGTAATAGGCGTGGGGGTGAGGCCAAGCATGGGGTCATGGGGTGTGCTGGAGACGTTAATGTTCTGCCCCTCCAGGCGGGCCTGCGGGACACGCGCGGCAATCCAGCCGCGCACATACAGATGATTGTCGTGCTTGACAAACGTCCAGGGTTTGTGAAGACCGGGCCGCACGTCCACTTGGATTGGCCCTTCGATCTGTTCGTATCGCGCCCATGCTGGCGGCTGCTGTTGGGCCTGCACAGTGCGAACCTGGCGCAGGGTGTCGTGAATGGGCACGCCATCGGGCACGGACGACAGGGGTTTGAGCACCGAGGAAGCATCAAAGTCTGCCGCATAGTATGGCTCCATCCCGCCGAAGCGCATTGGGCCGCGCAGGCGGGGCGGAACATTCGTCGGCTCCTGCGGCGTCGGCTCCGCAAGCAGCACCTGCGCGTTCACACTTGGCCCGGCAGGGTAATTTGTTTCCAGAACATGGCGGTAGCCGTGACTGCCCTGAGTATCGGGGTACGCGCCTCCCGTTTGCTTGCCGTGGAGGCCAAGCGGCTGTGTGAACGGAACCCAGCGAAGCGGGCTGCCGGGCGGAGGGCAAGACACGAAGCGAAAGGCTTTGCCGTGCGCGATGCCTGGCAAGTCAACCTCTGGCACCCACCCGCGCAGGCGCAGCGCGCCCCGATCCCGGAAGAATGTTAGGGCGTCGTCCGGCAAAGCCGTGCTTTGTGCGTCCTGAAACGCGACTACGGTGAGAAAGCCCATTTCACCGCCTGAGCGCAGGCCAAACGGCGTGCCGTCTGAGGTTGTATGAAACGTGTAGCCGTCCGGGACGGCATTGAGCGGATACAGGGCGCCCGCGTTTCGGATTGGCCCCTGGTTCCAATTCGTGTCATAGGCGACAAGGCGCAGGGGCGCGTTGGGGCCAACCGTCTGCTTCAGCATCTGGTAGAAAGCAGGCGTAGCGTCCCGCAATTGAGCGTTAACATTATAATTGTTGGTCTGGCTTGCGGGCGGGTGCGTAAAGGGCGGCAAATGCGGCGCACTTGGCGACGCGAACCAGCAAATGGCGGCAATCAGGGCGGCCATCCCGCCGAGGGCTTTGAGCGGAACCCAGTTTGCTGCCGTGCCGCCTTTGCGGGCGGCCTGCGCTGCCTCTGCTTCCTGCTCTTCGCGCGCCTGCATTTCCTGCATCACGCGCCCGCGCCAGACGGGAGCGCCCGGCGGGGGCAGTTCACTTTCAGGAAACTCCTCAGCCTGGGGAGGTGGGGCGGCTTCCTGAGCAATCTGCTCCCAGAGAGAATGGGTGGGAGGCGGCGCAGGCTGTTCGGGCGCGGGGCCAGGCGCCAGAGGTAACGGTGGTTTTGCTGCCCCGCGCTGAGAAGCAACTTCCTGCCAGATTTGGTCAGGCGTAGCGTCCAAAGCCAGGTCTTGAATGGCCTGCTCAATGGTGAGCGTGGACGCAAAGTAGCGCGCTTCTTCCTCTTGACGGCGGGCGGCGGCGGCTTTGTGGGCTTCAATGGACGACAGCGCGCAAGTCAACTCCTGGGGCGTGATGCGCCGCTGCGGGATGGGCGTTTCTTGCGGCAGAGCCTTTGAGGGCGTGTCTTCGTAATGGAGCATAAGGGCGTGCTTGTCCTGATGCAGACAGATTACCAGTCTTCGCGGGTGTAGGCGTCGGGGTGGACGCCGGATACATCCAGTTCGCTCCAGTCGTCGCCGGCGTTGGTGTCGTCAATGTGGAGCGCATCTAATCTCAGGGTGACTTCTTTATCTTCAACGCCATGCAGCACGCCTGCGTTGTCGTCAGTGTAGACTTTGAGCGGCCCCGCGCCCACTTCCGCGCTTTCCAGCACGTAGCCGCGCACGTACCAGCGCTTGTCATGGCGCACCAGAATCCAGCGGTTGGGCAGCGAGTCGGTGTCGCGCACCTGCACGGTTGCCGGGTCAGCGCCCGCCGTAATGCGCTGCACAGTCGCGGTGTCGGCCTCAACGTCATGGCCGTCGGGAACGGAGGCCAGCGCGCGCCAGGGGGCCGGGCGCGACACAGCGTGATGCCCCGTGCCAAAGAACAGGCCGGACGCGAGGCCGATAAATGCCATCGTCATGCCAAAGCCAGTCGCTATCTTGGCCGGGAGTGTCATGGGACGCTGCCTGCCAGAGGCGGCGAGGTGACGGCTCACGGCGTCCATGCCTTGTTTCAGCGCGGGCGTGGCGGCTTCGGCGGCCTGTTTGAGGCCGGGCGCGGCGGCGCGGGCGGCGTCTCGCAGATGCGCGGCGGAGAGGCGCAGAGTGGCGTTAATATCCACAGAAGTCGGCGCAGGCGGGGCAGGCGGAATGGCGAAGCCCTGGGCGTGCGCGGTGGCAGTGGGCGGCGGGGTGGCGGGGGGCGGCTGCGCGGCCTGCTCGGCTGCTGCGCGCTGGCGCTGCACTTCGGCCCAGATGTCCTCAGGGGAGGCGTCTACCTCCAACTCCTGCACGACCTGCCCAATCGCCACCGTCCCGTCCTGCTGGCGCACCGCTTCTTGCTTTCGGCCTTCCAGGGCAGCGAGGGCGCGGGCAAACTCTTCAGCGGTGACGCGCGCTTCGGCGGCGGGCGTGCCCAGGGGCGTGCTGAAGGCCGGGGTCGGCGGCGGGTTCTGTTCCGGCTGTTCTTGACGGAGCATGGCTGAGGATATTATAGCAGATTTTAGGCGGGAGAAGCCTCCCCCCGCATTCAAGAGCCGCTGCGCGGGGGAGGGGACAAACACGGAACAAATGTGCCGGGGCAGGAGTAGGTCTCTACGGCGCAGGTTCCCCACGCAAGTCTTTGATGAGGAACAGGCAGGTGTCTTCGTAGAGGCGGCGCTCGCCGTGCTCATCGGTGACGGCGTAAACATCGCAGTAGGGCGCTTCCCCCGTCTCGCGGTATCCCAGGCGCTTGTAGAGTGTTAAGGCGCGCGGGTTGTCGTGGGGGTTGACGCCCAGGCCGATGGTGAAAATGCCGCGCGCACGGCACAGGCTTTCTGCGTGATGCAGAAGGCGCGTGCCCAATCCCTGCCCGCGCCACTCCGGGCGCACCAGCAGGTCGCACAAAATGGGCTGGTCGGGGTGGCGGGCGTCGCCATTCCAAAGCAGCAGGCCATAGCCCAGAACGGGGTGCGCGGGGTCGCCGCCCACCAGATAACACGCTTTGCCCCGCTCCTGCGCGTCCAAACGCTCCCGGTGCAGGGCTTCGTCCGGCTTCACGGCGAGCAGGCCCAGCATATCCGAGGCGGCGGCGGAGCGCACGAAGGCGAAGTCAAGCAGGGTCATGGGGATCAGGAAGAAGGGCTTCGGCGGGCGCATGGCGGGTGAACAAGAGGCGGCGAATGCGGCGGCCAGTCGCGTCGGAAACGGCGACTTCGTAGCCGTCCAATCGGGCGGACGCGCCTGCGCGCGGCGGCACGCGCAGCTGATGCAGGACGTAGCCGCCAATGGTCTCGTATTCTTCCGGGTTGTCTATCGGGAAGCCCAGCGTTTCGGCGACTTCCTCAATGGCAACCGTGCCCGCGACGGAATAACGTTGCCCGTGTTCCAATGTCTGCAAGGGGGGCGGCTTGTCGTGCTCGTCCTGGATTTCGCCGATTAATTCTTCAATGATGTCTTCCAGTGTGACGATGCCCGCCGTGCCGCCGTACTCGTCCACGACGACGGCTTGATGAGCGTGCGACTTCTGCAACTCTTTCAGAAGGTCGTCAATGGGCTTGGTTTCGGGGATGCGTATCATTTCGCGCTGAATGGAGCGAATGTCGGCGGCGGGGTCGGCGGCAATGGCGAGCAGGTCTTTGATATGCACCATGCCAATCACATGGTCGCGGTCGCCTTCGCACAGGGGATAACGGGTGTAGCCGCCTTCAATGGCCTGTTCCACGTTGCGGGCGACGGGCCAGGTGGTAGACAGATACAGCATATCCACGCGCGGCACCATGATTTCTTTGGCCTGCGTGTGCGCGAAGTCAAAGACGTTCCCGGCAATCTCTATCTCGGACGGGCGCAGGGTTCCCTTTTCGCGGGAATGGGCCATGATTGCCAGTATCTCGTCTTCGGAGTGCGCCTGCTCGTGCTCGCCGGTGGGTTCTATGTTCAGGCGGCGGGCGATGGTCTTGGCCGCGCCTTCCAGCAGAAAGATGAGCGGGCGTCCGATGGAAAGAAACAGGCGCATGGGGGCAGCAACGCCCAGCGCAGTCTGCTCGGTGTGAGCAATCACCCACCATTTCGGCAGCAGTTCGCCAAAGATAATGTGCAGGGAGGTGATGAGAACAAAGCCGACGCCGCCTGCCACCAGAAACGCCGCGTGAGAACCGGGCGCAATGCCCGCCTTGCTGAAGCCATCGGACAGCACCGCCGCCATCGCCGGTTCACCCACATAGCCGAGCGCGAGCGACGCGAGCGTCACGCCCAGTTGGGTTGCGGACAGATACGTGTCCAATCGCTCCATGAGGGCAGCGACGGCTTTGGCGCTTTTGGAGCCACCTTCAGCCAGTTCCTGAATGCGGGTTTGCCGCACCCGGACAAGCGCGAACTCGGCGGCGACAAAGAAGCCGTTGACCGCGACCAACAGCAGGGTCAGGCCCAGCATGAGAAAAGGATGCGAAGCGTCCGTGTGAGAAGAGTGGGGTTCCATAAGTTAGCCCGTCTGTACGACATGTCGTCATGCGCTTCGGGCGGCGCTCCCGGCCCTGCCGCAAACGGGCAAACCGGAACAAGGCGAAAGTCCTCCTGTGTCGCTGATTACTGTACCCGATGGCGACGCAATTTACGCGCTCCGTCTGCCGGGCGCACAGGCTACCCGGCCCGTGAGTAGGGGGAGCCAGAAAGGAGAGCGAGGGATTTAAATCCCTCGCTGCCATGAAATCCCTCGCTTCGGGGGTATCTAATGGTATTTTTGGCGGGCTTGTGCAATCTGATCGTAGTCGTGTTCCTTGCCAACATCTCCCGTAAAAGCATCTTTCTAGGGCGGCTTCCTGTGCGCGTCACGGGCAAATGCCGTTGAAGTGTCGTGCGTTTACAGTCTGAACGTGGTTCAATCGCAGTGCGTTTATAGGTGAATCGTAATAGTTTGCAGGAGTTTGTAGTGCCGCAGACAGTACGCGCTAAGTCAACAAACACTCTGTGAAGGGTTCACGAGAGGTGCAACGCGGCGCGCGCGCTGGCCATCGTTTCGGCGGCGGCGGCGCGGGCTTTCTTTGCGCCCTCCTGCAAAACATCCTCCACAAATGACGGGTCGGCGGCAAGTTCGGCGCGACGGGCACGAAATGGGGCGAGCGCGGCGTTGACAATCTCGGTCAATTCCTTTTTGGACTGACCGCAGCCGCGTTCTCCGTTGCGGCATTCGTCCCACTGCACGGCATAGCCATCGGGGTCAAAGACTTTGCGCCACTGGCAGGCGACGCAACCTTCAGGCACGCCGGGGTCGGTGACGTGGATTTTGGCGGGCGTGGTAAATGCGCTGTTGATGCGCTTGCCGGTTTCTTTGGGCGTGTCGGACAGATAAAGCGCGTTGCCATAGGACTTGCTCATTTTGCGGCTATCCAAGCCAGGCAGTTCTCCCGTGAACTCATTGATGACCGCCTGTGGCTCCGGGAAGACTGCTTTGCCGGTGAGATAGTTGAAGCGACGAGCGATTTCACGGGAGATTTCAATGTGGGCGGCCTGATCGCGTCCCACCGGCACGGCATCGGCGCGATACAGCAGAATGTCGGCGGTCTGCAGGACGGGATAACCGAGCAGGCCATAAGACACTTGCAGGTCGTTTTCCTGCACCAGCGCGCGCTTTTCCTTGTAGGTGGGGACACGCTCCAGCCAGCCAACGGGCGTGGTCATGGACAGCAGCAGATGCAGTTCGGCGTGTTCTTTGACATCGGACTGGCGGAAGATGGCGCACTTGTTGGGGTCAAGCCCGGCGGCAAGGAAATCCGTTGCGGTTTGCAGCGCGGCGGCGCGAATATCCATCTGCTGCGCGGCAATCGTGGTGAGGGCGTGCCAGTCAGCCACAAAGCAGAACATTTCATACTCGTCCTGCCGCGCAATCCAGGGCTGAAGCGCCCCGACCCAGTTGCCGAGATGCAGTCTCCCGCCGCCGGTGGGCTGCATTCCTGAGAGCAGGCGTTTCTTTGCCATAAGTTAACCCACCAGAAACGAATATGCGGCCTGCACGGGCGGCCCGATAAGCCGCGACGCTGCGTGCGTAATAATCAGCGCGAGAAACAGCAGCAGCCCCCACTGCGCCATGAAGCGGTCAAACGCCTGCGCCGGGCCGAGCGGCAGCAGCGCGGACAGCACTTTGGAGCCATCCAGCGGGGGAATGGGAATGAGATTGAAGAAGGCCAGCGCGAGATTAACCCACACGCCTGTTTGAATTAACTCATCGCCGGGACTGCCCGCCGCGAGCCATCCAAGGTGCGCGGAAAAACGGGAAACCCCAGCGTACACAACCGCCTGCGCGAGATTGGACACCGGCCCCCAGACAGCCACCAGCAGCGTGTCCCGGCGCGGATGGCGGAAGTTCGCGGGATGGGTCAGCACCGGGCGGCCCCAGCCAATCCCGAAGCCGAAGAACGTAGACAGCGCCATCATCAGCGTGCCCATTGGGTCAAGATGCGACGCCGGGTTCAGGGTCACGCGGCCCTGGTCGCGCGGCGTCGGGTCTCCCAGGCGATCGGCGGCGGCGGCATGAGCAAACTCATGCACGGTGATGGCGACCACCAGCACCAGCAGGGTCATAACCCAGTGCTGAACAACCTGCGGGTCAAGGCTCATGGCAGAAACACATTACCAGATTACGGCGCGCTTGACCGCCGTCGGCGCGTCGGGGCAGTGGAACGCGGCGGCGAACTCCGGCAAGTTTGAGATTGGCCCCATGACCCGGTAGCGTGCGGGAGAATGCACATCCGAGACCAGTTGACTTTGCAGCGCCTGGGGCCGCTGGTTCTCCTGCCAGGCCTGCGCGAAGCCCAGAAAGAAGCGCTGCTCTGGCGTGAAGCCATCTAAATCGGGCGGGCGCGTCTTGCCTTCCAGAGACTTCTCGTAGGCCAGATAAGCAATCTTGAGGCCCCCTAAGTCAGCAATGTTCTCGCCCTGCGTTTGCGCGCCGTTGATATGCGTCGTGCCGATGGGGACGTAGGCGCTGAACTGCTGCACGACCAGCGCGGCGCGGGCCTTGAAGTTGGCGGCGTCGGTGGGCGTCCACCAGTCGCGCAGATTGCCGTGCGAGTCGAACTGGCGGCCCTGGTCGTCAAAGCCGTGCGTCATTTCGTGTCCAATCACCATGCCGATGCCGCCATAATTGACTGCATCATCGGCGTCCGGGTTGAAGAACGGCGGCTGCAGGATACCCGCCGGGAACACGATTTCGTTCATCAGGGGGCTGTAGTAGGCGTCAATGTCAGGCGGCGACATTCCCCATTCGGAGCGGTCAACGGGCTTGCCGATTTTATTCAGTTCCCGCTGGAACTCAAAGGCGTTGGCCGCGTGGACATTGAGCACGTAATCCGGGCTGGCAAGTTGAAGCCGGGAATAGTCGCGCCACTTATCGGGATAGCCAATCTTAATGGTGAGGCCGTTGAGCTTCTTGAGGGCTTCGACTTTAGTGGGGGCGCTCATCCATGTCAGGGAAGCAATGTCGTCGCGCAGGGCGCTTTGCAGGTTATGGACTAATTCCAGCGCGCGGGCTTTGGCCTGCGGGGAGAAGGCTTTCTGCACGTACAACTGCCCCAGCGCCTCGCCAATTTCCGCGTTGACCGTGCCGAGGACGCGCTGCCAGCGCGGGCGCTGTGCCTGCGCGCCATACAGTGTGTGCGCGAACAAGGCAAAGTTTTCATCCGCAAACGGCGCGCTGAGGAAGCGCGCATCAGCGTGGACAAGTTGCCAGCGCAGATACGTTTTCCAGGCGGGCAGGGGTGTTGTCGTCATCATGCGAGCGGCTTCAGTGAAGAACGCAGGCTGGCCAACGTCAATACCGCCCGGCAGGGGCAACCCAATGCCCGTAAAGTAAGGCTGCCACGTGACGCCCGGCGTAAGCGCGTTCAGTCCGGCCAGGGTCATCTTGTGGTAGTTGGCCTGCGGGTCGCGCAGGTCAACGTCGCTCTTGGACGCTTTGGCGAGGCGCGTCTCAAAGGCCATGATGGTCTGCGCTTCGGTGGCGGCGACAGCAGGCTTGTCTCCCAGCAGCGTCAGCATACGCGCGATGTGCGGCACATAAGCGGCGCGAATAGCCTGCGAACTTTTCTCCGTGCTGACATAGTAGTCGCGGTCGGGCAGGCCGAGGCCGCCCTGTCCGAGCTGCGCGATTTCCCGCGTGCTGTTTTTCTCGTCCTGCCCGACCCCAAAGCCCCATCCCGCGCCGACGCCGATGCGGTGAAGATGGGCGATCTCCGCCTGCAGGCCGGGCACGTCTTTGATAGCGGCGATGCGGGCCAGTTCCGGCGCGAGCGGCTTTGCGCCCTGTTTGTTGATGCGCGCCTCATCCATGCCGGAGCGGTAGAACGCGCCCACTTTGCCCTGAACGCTGTCCGTCGCGGCGGTCTTGTCGGCGGCAGCCTGCTCTGCAAGGGAGCGCAGAACAATCTGCGTGCGGTCATGTGCCTCGTCAAATCCGCCGAACGACGCATGGTCAGCGGGAATGGGGTGGGATGCCAGCCATTTGCCGTTGGCATACTGGTAGAAGTCCGCGCAGGGCGCGACTGATGTGTCCATCGCGCTCAGGTCTAGCCCGTGCCCGGCGTTGATGTTTATTACGGCAGGCGCGGCAGAGGGAGCCATTTGCCCGAAGGCGGCAACGGTCAGCGTCAGGAGGGACGCGGTGAGGGACAGCAAAGGCTTGAAGTTCATTAAGTGTCTTTCTAGGAGGCCCCCTCGCCCCCAATAATGGGGGAACCGGAGAAGAGAGTCAGTTTTCCTTCGTTGCTCCCCATTATTGGGGGCGAGGGGGCCTCCGGCTGTGTCAGCCGGTCAGGGAGAATGTCCAGGCGCAGCACGTCGTCCAGCGTTTCGCGGCGGGTGACAAGCGTCGCCTGCCTGTCCCGCACGAACACGCAGGCGGGCCGGGGAAAACGGTTGTAATTGGACGCCATCGCCGCATTGTACGCGCCGGTGGACTGCACCGCGAGAACATCCCCCGGCGCGGCATGGCCGATTTGCGCGGCCTGAATGAGAATGTCGGTCTCGCAGTGTTTGCCCGCGACGGCGACGGTCTGCGTCTTCGCTTCGCCCATCTTGTTGGCAAGGAGGCATTCGTAGACGGCGTCGTAGAGTTGCGGGCGCGGGTTGTCGCTCATGCCACCGTCAATGGCGACATAGGTGCGCGTGCCGGGCGCTTCAGGAATGGGGACGTGCTTGATGACACCGACCGTATACAGGGTCGTGCCCGCCTCGCCCACCAGCGCCCGCCCCGGCTCCTGCGTCAGCACGGGCGGCGTGACGTTGTGCTTGTCCAGCGCGGCCTGAAGCGCGGACACTATGGACTCGGCGAACTCGTCATATGTCGGGGGCTGCTGGCCCTCGGTATAGCGAATGCCGAGGCCGCCGCCGATGTCCAGTTCTTCTGGCGTCCACCCGGTTGTGTCGGCAATGCGGCGCAGGAAGCCGACCATGATGTTAATCGCCTGCTCGTGCGTGTGAGCGTCCAGCAATTGAGACCCAATATGGCAGTGAATGCCCGTGATTTGCAGCGCGGGCGCGCAAGATAGGGCTTCTGTCACGGCGTCTAAGGCCGCGCCGCTCGCGATGGACAGTCCGAATTTGGTGTCTTCCTGCCCGGTGCGGATACGCCGGTGGGTGCGGGGGTCAATGCCGGGCGTGACACGCAGCAGAATGCGCTGCGTTTTGTTCTGCGCCCGCGCCCGGTCTGCCAGCAGGCGCAGTTCCTGTGCGTTGTCCACCACGACGCGCCCGACGCCGTAGTCCAGCGCCATTTGCAGCTCTTCCAACGACTTGTTGTTGCCGTGCAGCAGGACGCGCGCCATCGGGAAGGTGGCCTTCGACGCTGTATAGAGTTCCCCGGCGGAAGCGACATCCAGGCTCAAGCCTTCCTGCTCTATGACCTTGCAAATCGCGAGATTGAGATAGGCTTTGGACGCATAGGAGACTTCCGAGCGCGGGTAGCGAGACGCAAACGCCTGCACATAACGGCGGCAGTTGTCGCGGATAAACGCTTCGTCCATGACGTACAGCGGCGTTCCAAACTTGCGCGCCAGCGCGACGGTGTCGCACCCGCCGATTTCCAAATGGCCGTGCGCGTTGACGCGCTGCGTGCCAAGCAGCATTTCTGTTCTCCTGTGGACAAAAAGGGGTAAGTGAGCCAATTCTAGCACGTGCGGGGCGTGAAAGTCAACAAACCGGCAGTTTTCCGGGTGTGGAGGGGCAGAACGACCGCCGACAATGCCAGTGGAGAACTTTAGAAACGATGTCTATATTAAACCTTGTCAGCCAGACGGCAGCCGCCAACCCGGTCGTAGGGGCCGCCGTCGCCATGTCCAGCACCAACAGTGCGCTGCTTGCCGGAATGCAATCCGGCGACACCGCAATGGGCGGCTTGCTGGGCGCGGTCAGCACGCAGGCCGTGATGGCAAATCAACTGCTCGCCAGCATCACCGGAACTGGCGGCAACATCAACCTGCGCGCCTGAGAGAACTCAGGGCGCGCGTCCTGGAAACGCCGATGAATGTGCCAATCATTACCAATATAACACCGTCCACCGACACGGCCCCCGCGCCCGTACCCAGCGAAATGTCCGCGTCCGTCCATGTCGCCGACACCAGCGACGCGGTTGTCTCGTCGCGCCTGCTGCAAAGCCTGCCCGCCAACCTGGGCCAAAGCTTTGACCTGAGCGCGTGATGCGGCTGTATGCGACCGTTCTCAGGGAAAGCACACGCCGCCTATTCCCCTGCCGCCCCACTTCTTGACCCCTGCTTGTGAAAAAGGGTACAATGTCGGCAGAGGAGAACTTTGCCATGACCGCCAATGCTGCCGTCGCCCCCGCACGCACCCTCACGCTGGGCCACTCGCCCGACTCCGACGATGCCTTCATGTTTTTCGCCCTCGCGGAAGGCAAGATTGACAGCGAAGGGCTGCGCTTTGAGCACGTCTTGCGCGACATCCAGACACTCAACGAGTGGGCGCGCGAGGGCAAATTGGACACCACCGCCATCTCGCTCCATGCCTACGCTTACGTGCAGGACAAGTACGCCCTGCTGGGGCACGGCGCAAGCATGGGCGACGGCTACGGCCCGATGCTTGTCACCAATTCTCCCACGCCGCTGGAAGATTTGGTCGGCAAGCGCATTGCCATTCCCGGCCCGCTGACTTCGGCCTATCTTGCGTTCCAGATTTACATGGACGGCAGGCCATTCACGCCGGTCTTTACGCCCTTTGACGCCATCTTGGACGCCGTGCGCGCGGGCGACGTGGACGCCGGGCTGCTCATTCACGAGGGGCAGTTGACCCACCCCGGACAGGGTTTTCACCTGGTGGTGGATTTGGGCGTGTGGTGGAAAGAGCGCACGGGCACGCCGCTGCCGCTGGGTGTCAACGCCATTCGCCGCGATTTAGGGGCAGACCTGAGCGCCAAGATGAGCCGCGTCATGCGCCGCTCCATTGAATACGCGCTGTCGCACCGCTCCGATGCGCTGGCGCACGCGATGCAGTACGCCCGCGACCTGCCCGTCGCGATGGCCGACCAGTTCGTGGGAATGTACGTCAATGAACTGACGCTGGATTTAGGCGAACGAGGCAAACGCGGCGTGGAACTTCTGCTCACCGAAGGCGCAGAGCGCGGCCTTATTCCCCCCGTCCAGCACCCCGTCACATTTGTAGACTAAAGAGCGACAAAGCGTACGCGGCAGGCGCGGCAGGCGGCGACGGGGGTAGGTTTGCGGGCACTCCGGCGAAGGGCGGCGCATCGGGGCCGCCGTTTTGTGCCGCACGGCGCAGAACGGCCATTTCCTGCTGCCACTCCTGCCAGTTGTCGTACTCGCAGATGATTACAGTGTCGGCGGGCGCATTCACCAAGAGCAGCCAGTACCGCTTTTCTCCTATGGCAGAGAACACAACTTGCGGGCCGAACGCGCAAACCGGGTGCGGTTGAGGGAACTGCCGCGCTTCATATTCAGCAAGGGACACGTCTTCAGTAGTCATAAATATCCTTCTCGTGTTAGCCAAAGCGCGCAGAATGCAGATAAACCCAAACGGCAGCCGCCAGCGCGACCGCAATCGCCGCCTTGCCGCTGTGTGTGCCCCGATAGAACAGCAGCGCGAACAGGAAGCCGAGCGCTGTTAAGGGCAGCCCCAGCAAGCCCCAGAGCATCAAGTCTTCGTCGGCCTCAAACGCATCGCCGAAGGCTCGTCCGGTGAGTCCTGTCGGGTCGGGGCCGGTGACACTGACGGCAAGGCACACCAATCCGGCAACGGATAGCAGTAAAGACACTGTTCCCGTGCGCCAGTGTGGGGCAAATCGCATACGGCATTATACAGCACAGCAGGCGTCACCGGGAAGCGCGGCGCAAAACATGGAATAATCCCTCGTCCAATTACCGGGCGGGGGATTTTTTGATGGCAGCAGCAACAACAGCAGGCAACGCACCGACAGGCGGGATCATGGGCTTTTTCGCCCGCGCCGCCCAGCAGACCGAGGTGGCGCTTGCCATCGCGCTCATCGGCATCATCGCCATGCTCATCCTGCCGCTGCCGGAAGGCGTGCTGGATTTGTGCCTGGTGCTCAACCTCACCGGGGCCGTGCTCATTCTCCTGACCGCGCTGTATACCACTGAGCCGCTGCAATTTTCCGTTTTTCCCGCCCTGCTGCTGATTACCACGCTGTTCCGGCTGGCGCTGGAAGTGTCGGCTATGAAACTCATTATCGGCACGGGCAGCGCGGGCCATGTGATTGCGACGTTTGGGCAGGTGGTGATTGGCGGCTCCTATGTGGTCGGCATTATCGTGTTCCTGCTGCTGGTGG
Source organism: uncultured Armatimonadota bacterium (assembly GCA_963835235.1). Classification (GTDB taxonomy): domain Bacteria; phylum Armatimonadota; class Armatimonadia; order Armatimonadales; family Capsulimonadaceae; genus CAWIET01. The sequence goes on along the minus strand of CAWIET010000004.1, from coordinate 2,122,787 downwards.
TGGTGCAGTTTGTCGTCATCACCGCAGGCGCAGGGCGCGTCGCCGAAGTTGCCGCCCGCTTCACATTGGACGCCATGCCCGGCAAGCAGATGGCGATTGATGCCGACTTGAACGCGGGCCTCATCAATCAAGAACAAGCGCGCGAGCGGCGCAAGCAAATTGGCCGCGAGGCCGACTTCTACGGCGCAATGGACGGGGCCAACAAGTTCGTGCGCGGCGACGCGATTGCCGCCATCGTGATTATCATCCTCAACACGCTCGGCGGCTTCGCAATGGGGCTGTCCAAAGGCGAGGACGTAATGAAAGTCCTCCAGAATTACACGCTGCTCACGGTAGGCGAGGGGCTGGTGGCGCAAATCCCCGCACTGCTGATTTCCACAGCGGCGGGCTTGCTAGTGACGCGGGCGGCCTCGGACGGCGCGATGGGCAGTGATATTGCCCGGCAAATGTTCCAGTCCCCGCGCGCGCTGTTTATCGCGGCAGGCATGGTGTGTTTGTTTATCCCGTTCGGCTTTCCCGTTTTCCAAACCCTGCTGGTCGCGGGCGTGCTGGCGGGCATCGGCGCGTTCCACATGAAAAACGAAAAGGACATGACGCAGACCGCGCAAACGGCGGCGACGCAGGCGGCCCAGAAACCCGCCGCCCCCGCCGCGCCCGAAAGTGTGCTGCCGCTTTTGAATGTGGACGTGCTGGAACTCAACTTCGGCTATGGCCTCTTGTCTCTCGTTGACCAGGCGGCGGGCGGCGACCTGCTAGACCGCATCACCCTGATCCGGCAGAAAACGGCGCTGGAACTGGGGCTGGTCATTCCCACCATTCGCATTCGCGACGACCTGCACCTGAAAGCCAACGACTACACGGTGAAACTCAAGGGGGCCGCCATTGCCGAAGGGACGGTGCATCCGAACGCCATCATGCTGATTGACCCCGGCACGGTGATTGACCCCATCACCGACGGCATTCCCGCCAAAGAACCCGCGTTTGGCGTCCCCGCGCAGTGGGTTCCGCGCGCCCTGCGCGAGCGGGCGGAAATGGCGGGCTACACGGTGGTTGACCCATCTTCAGTGGTAACCACGCATCTGGCCGAAGTGATTAAAGCGCACGCCGCCGAAATCCTCACACGGCAGGACACGCAGGCGCTTGTTGACCATGTAAAGCAGGCCAACGCTGCCGTCGTGGAAGAACTCATCCCGTCCCTGATGACGGTGGGCGAGGTGCAGAAAGTCTTGCAGCACCTTCTGCGCGAGCGCATCTCCGTGCGCGATTTAGTCACCATCTTAGAGTCGCTGGCAGATAATGCCGGGCGCACCAAAGATTTGGACACGCTGGGCGAGTGGGTGCGCGCCGCTCTAGCCCGCTCCATCTGCCGCCAGTATGTAGACGACACCAGTGGCGCGCTGCAAACCATCACGCTTGACCCCGCGCTGGAACAGCAATTGATGGAAAGTGTCACGCCCGGTGTCACCCATCTGGGGTTGGAACCTTCCGAAACGCGCCGCCTGACGCAGAGCCTTACGGGGCAGGTGGAGCGCATGATGGCCCTGGGCTACTCGCAGCCTGTTCTCATTTGCAGCGCCTCCCTGCGCCTGCCTCTGCGCCGCCTCACCGAGCGCAGCCTGCCCCATTTAGTGATATTGTCCTACAATGAAATCGTGCCGTCCGTAGAAGTCCGCGCTGTCGGCGCGGTGAACCGCGAAGGCCATTAAGAAAGGAAACGCTTTATGTCTCAACTCATGTCCAAACTGCTTCCGCCCGCCGCCGCCCGTCCGCCGATTGTGGACGCCGCGCCGCCTGACCGCACCACCAAACTGAGCCTGCGAACGCGCACGTTCACGGCCCGCACCGTGAGTGAGTGCCTCCAACTGGCAAAGCAGGAGATGGGCGTGGAGGCCATGATCCTCAGCAAGAAGACCTTCCGGCAGGGCGCGCTGTTTGGGCGCATCGGGGGCCGGGAGATGGTGGAAGTGACGTTCGGCACGTACCGCCCCGCGCCGGGCGTGTCGGTGACATTCCAACATTCTCCCGTACCTGCCGTCCCATCGTCCCCGGCTGCCGAAGACAACGCGGCTGCGCAGGCGGCTCCCGCGTCCGCGCTGCAAACCCTGGAAGCGCAGGTCGCCAACCTCACCGAGAGCGTGCAGGCCCTTCTCAGCGGCAAGGGCCGCGCGACAGAGAAGCCTGCTGCGTTCGTATCCGCGCCGGTGACGGCCAGGTCGGGGAGCGAGGCCGCGCCCGCAAGCGAGAAGCCAGCAAAAGCGCCTCGCCGCGCGCGCCGTCCCACCCTTGCGGAAGCCGCGCCCGCGCCTGCCCTGCCGACTGAAGCGTACCCGACACTTATGCGTCAGTTGCTAGACGCCGAAGTCGCCGCACCGCTGGCCCGCCAACTCGTTGCCGCTGTCCCCGATGGCCTTTCTACCGGCGAGGCCGTCAGCGAACTGCGAACCCTGATTGCTCAGCGTTTGCGTATTGCCAACCGCCTGCGGACGCAGCCCGGCGAAATGCGCCTGCTGGCGTTTCTGGGCACGACCGGAGTGGGGAAAACAACCACCATCGCCAAACTCGCCGCACAGTACGCCCTCATGGAGCGTCGCCGGGTGGGGGTGATTACGCTGGACACCTATCGCATCGCGGCGGCGCAGCAGTTGCAGACTTACGGCAAGCTTCTGCGCGTCCCGGTGCTCATCGCGCAAGACCGCACTGAGTTGGTCAAGCATCTGGAGGGCTTTCGCGCGCAGGGGATGGAACTGGTGCTGGTAGACACGGCGGGCCGCTCTCCCAATGATTTGCTGCCGCTGGGGGAAACGGCGCACCTGCTGGAAGGGATGGGGACGGCCCAAAAGTTTCTGGCCCTGCCCGCAACGCTGGCGGCGCGGGACATGGAAAACATTGTGGCGCGCTTCCAGCCGATCCTGAACCCTGACGCGCTGGTGCTGACCAAACTGGACGAAGCGACTGACAACACCTGCTTCGGCAAACTGCTCACGGTGCAAGCCAAGTTCGGCCTGCCGCTCGCCTATGTGACGACAGGCCAGAAAGTGCCGGACGACATCACGTTCCCCGACGCCCACGCCATCGCGTCGCGCATTCTCACGACGGCTGTGCTGTGAGCCGCCCTGCAACAAGCAGCCGCGTCACGCGGGCCGCTGCGTCTTCCAGCAGGCGCGCGCCGCCCTGCATGGCGTCGGCCAGCGACATGGGGCCGGGAACGATGGGAAAGGCGGCGGTTAACCCCAGCGCGGCCAGTTCCGCTGACGCCGCCTCATCTACCGCGCCGCCAAAGGCAAGGACGGGCATATTTCCCAACTCCCGGCAGCGCGCCAGCACGCCGGAAATCGTCTTGCCCTGCGCCGTCTGACTGTCAATGCGTCCCTCGCCGGTGAACACCCAGTCGGCTCCCCGCGCCCGCGCGTCAAACTGCGCCGCGTCCAGAACCAGATTGATGCCGCTCTGCACGCTTGCCCCCAGAAAGGCCATCAGCGCCGCGCCGAGGCCCCCCGCCGCGCCCGCGCCGGGTCGTCCGCCAACGTCCTGCCCCAGAGCGTCGCGCAAGAGTGTGGCGTAATGGGACAGCGCGGCGTCTAGTTCGGCGGCGGTTATGGCGTCCGCGCCCTTCTGCGGGCCAAACACAGCGGACGCGCCGGACGGCCCCGTCAAAGGATTGGTCACGTCCGAGGCGATAATGGCGGTCACGCCGGACGGGAAACGGAGGCCAGAGGCATCTATGTGGCTGACGCGGGCGAGGGCACTTCCCCCCATGCCGTCAGGAAGAACACGGCCTGCGCTGTCTGAAAAGCGCACGCCGAGCGCCTGCATCGCGCCTGCGCCGCCGTCATTGGTGGCAGAGCCGCCCAGCCCGACAATGAGTTCGCGCGCGCCGGAGTTGGCAGCGGCCAGAAGCAGTTCTCCCACGCCGTAAGTGGTCGTGCGGCGCGGGTCGCGCTGCATTTCAGGAACCAGACCCAGACCGGCGGCGGCGGCCATTTCCACGACGGCAGTCTGCCCGTCGGGGCCAAGAAGACCGTAGGCGGCATTGACAGGCTGGCCCAAAGGCCCGGTCACCGTCAGGGAAACAAGCCGCCCGCCGGTGGCCGTCACCAGCGCGTCTGCTGTGCCTTCGCCGCCGTCTGCCAGGGGCAGGCACACCACGTCGGCGTCGGGGCAGGCGCGTCGGATGCCGCGCGCCATCGCCGCCGCCGCTTCCGGCGCGGACAGGCTGCCCTTGAACGAGTCGGGAGCGGCCACAATTTTCAGGGGATTCATGCGGCGACCGGGGACAGCAGAAATGGGGACGGCTGCGGCGCGTTGCCATCGCGCCGGAGCGTCAGTACCAGAGTCGTGCCGGACGCGCCGGTCAGCAAGTCCACGCGGTCAGCGGTACGCAGCATCAGCCAGAAGCCGTGCCCCAGAGAGTCTTTGGTGCTGAAGCCCTGCTCCAATGTCGCGCGCGGCAACTGATTGAGCTGAATGCCAGTGCCCCGGTCAATCAGCCACACCTGCACGACTTCCGGGGAGGCGCACACGGACGCTTCGCCGCCGCCCGCATGAACCACAGCGTTCATGCTGGCCTCGCCCACCGCCGTTTGCAGGCAGTCCAGCCGTTCGTCATCAAAACCACGCTCGGCAGCCGCCTGCGCTGCCAGCCGCCGCGCCTCGCCCAGCGTCCCCAGCGTCAGGGCCACCGGCTCGCCGTAGACGGGCAGGCGCGCGGGCAGGTCGGCGGGCGACGCGCACAGATGCAGACGCCCTTCCGTCACGGATAGCAGCACGTCGCGAAAGAATGACTGCCGCGCCGACGCCTCGGACTGCGAGCGCGTCAGTTCGTCAACAATATCCTCGCCGCGAATGAACGCGGGGAAGCGGCTCGCGTTGACCAGGACGGCAAAGCCCACGTCTGCCGTCACCATTGTCCAGGGTGTGTTCACGGTGTAAGTCAGGTGCCAGTAGGACAGCCCTTCCAGGAAGTGCCCCAGCCCGCAGGTCAGAAAGATAACGGGCACGAACACGCCCAGCAGCCGCTGGAACCACATCTGCCGGGACACAATCACTGTGAACGTCATCACGACAGCATCGCCAATCAGCAGCGCGGCAAATGGCCGAAAATGCAGCACGCAGTAATAATCCAGCACAAACGAAAGCAATAAATATGCCATCGCCAGCCCTAAATCGGTCAGGTGGCGGCGGCTTTGATGGTAGAGGCGCAGAAAGTAAAACAGCATCCCGAAGAAGACGCCGAAGTACGCCAAGCCAATCTCCACGTTGCCCACGCTCCAGATGCGGGCCAAGTTGGGGTTGACCAGCACGCACCGAGTCATAATCTCGGCGTGTGAAAGGCGCTCGGTGAAGGTCAGCCCCAGCAGGCCGTAGGCAACCGCCAGCAGGCCAACGGGCAGGAACCACACGTAATGGGATTTGTGGGCAGGCGGATGTTTGGGGGGCATCAGGGTGGAAACAGCCATAACGAGTTATTGGCGGGACGTGCGAAAAGCCGCCCCTTCGGAGGGCGGCTCTTGCAGGGAACCAGCAAAAGTGGAGCGGGAGACGAGGTTCGAACTCGCGACATCTTCCTTGGCAAGGAAGCATTCTACCACTGAATTACTCCCGCATCTGAAATATGGCCCTGCGAGCCTCTGTGCGAGACTGTGGGCGAGAGGAGACTTGAACTCCTACGCCTTGCGGCACCAGCTCCTAAGGCTGGCGTGTCTGCCATTTCACCACTCGCCCAGGCCACGCGCACTGCGTTCCCAGGTGGGAACGGAAATGTTCCCCGGTGGGAACAACGGCAAGTATAGCACACGTTTCGCGGCGTGTCAAGCCTTTTTGCATCACTTATCAGCGAGGTTCCCTCAGCGCGCAGCCGGGTATAATAAAAAACAGTCGCGCAGGAGAACGCCGAGTGCTTGCCGAACACTCCTGCCGCCCGCACTCATTATCTGTCAAAAGGAGACTGGATTTTCCCATCATGGCTGAGAAACGCAGAAAGATACAGATTAACGCGCAGGCCCCCGCCGCGCCCGATAACACGGATGACTCGTTTGAGGCCGCAGACGCCGTGCCTGTGGTCATGGACGAGCAGGACGATGAGGCCACCGGACGCCAGCCCATAGATTTAGATGCCCCTGTCACGGATACCCCGCCACCCGCAGAGGCGCCCGCCGTGCCGTCTGCCGACTTGGCAGCCATGCAGGAACAGGTCGCGCTGGCCAACGACAAGTACCTGCGGACATTGGCTGAGTTCCAGAACTACCGCCGCCGCACTGATGAAGACATCACCCGCCGCGTGCGCGAGGGAAACGAAAAACTCCTTCAGCAGCTTCTTCCCGTGCTGGATGATTTTAACCTGGCTATCGCCCACGCGAAGCAGTCGCAAAGCTTTGAGCAGCTTATTGGCGGCGTGGAGGCCACCGGGCGCAAGTTCCGGGAAACGCTGGAAAAGCAGGGCGTGATGCCAATCAACGCATTGGGCGAGAAGTTTGACCCTGATCTGCACGAAGCCGTGATGCTGGACGAAGACAGCGACGCCCCCGATGAAACAGTCACGGCGGAACTTCGCACCGGCTACACGCTGCACAACCGGGTTATTCGCCCTTCCCTGGTGAAAGTCGCCAAGACCGGCTAGCGTCAGGAACAACTCCCGATGACCGAGCGACGGCTGCGGCCTCTGGGCCTGGGTGACCTGTTTGATGAAGCCTTTGACCTGTACAAGCAGAACTGGGCGCTGCTGGCGCTGACAACAGCAGTGGCTGCTGTGCCGCTCAAGATTGTGGTTGGCATTGTCACCTTGCGCTTTTTGCAGGACTTTCTGGGCATCGCTGGAGCCGTAGAAAGCAGCACGCCCGACATGGCGCACCTCACGTCGTGGCTGGGCGGCGTGACCACCAGCGCGGCCATGCTTGCCCCGCTGTATCTTCTGGGTTACGGGCTGGAAATGACTGCGCTGGCCCGCGCCACTTCCGCCCGCTATCTGGGGCAGCCAATCACCGTGTGGCGCGCGTACCAGCCTTCCCTGCGTCGCTTCGTCCCGTTGCTGCTGACTTCCCTGCTGTTTGGCTTGGCGTGCCTGCTGGGCCTCTCGGTCTGCGGGATACCCGTGCTGATCCCTCTCACGCTGCTGCTGTTCACGGCACACGCCTTTGCGCTGGAAAACAAAGGTTATGGCAAGGCGTTGGGGCGTTCGTCGGGTCTGGTATCCGGCTACGGAGGCCGCATCTTCGGGGCGTTGCTGGCCCTGCTGCTCATCTCCGCCGTGCTCAGTCTGGGAATGCAGATGCCGCTCCAATACGGGCTAGACAAACTGCTGCGCGTGCTGCCCGGCACGGACGCCTGGCTCGGCAGCGGGGGAACCGGCTCGCTGCACGGTCTCAGCCCCCGCGCGCAGGCAGTGAGCGAAGTCAGCGCGGGACTGGCGCAGCTTCTCGTGACGCCGTTTCTTGTGTCCGTGCTGACCGTGCTTTACTACGACCTGCGCATCCGCAAGGAAGCGTTTGATGTGGAACTGCTCGCGCAAGACCTGGGCTATCCGACCATCTTTGAGACGCCCGTTCCTCTGAACGCCCCAACTGCGCCGCCGATTGCGCTTGCTGGCCCGTCTGCGGGAGGCGCGGCATGAACTTGCGTTGCCTTCTTGTGCTGCTCGCCCTGTGTTTCTGGCTCACGCCCGCGCACGCGACGACGCCCGCGCAGTACGACGCCGCGCTCGCGCAGGTGCAGGGCGCGCTGACCGCGCAGGCCGCCACGCTTCGTGCCGGAAAGCCTGCTGCGACAGCGCCCGCTGTCGTCGCCCGCCGCGCGCTTTGGTTCAGCAGCCTCACGCGGCCCGGCGGCATGGTTCAGCCCGTCAACAACGCGCTTTTGCTGCAATCGCTGGACGCCGCCGGGCGGCTGCATGACCCGCGCAGGCGCGCGTCGGCTGATGATTCCCTGGCCGGGCAGATTGGCGCGCTCCGCGCGGAACTCACTGCGCCTGCGCCCGCCGAAGCGGGAATGCGCCCTGTGCAGACTGCCCGCGCCATTCTGTCTGGCCCGGCGTTTAGCGCCGACCCGCTGCCGCCGCCTTCCCTGTGGGACAGGTTCACCGCGTGGCTGGACAAATGGATAGCCGACCATACGCCTCACCGCAAAGCAGGGCCAGAGCCAAACATCAACCCGAACTTCATCAAGGGGCTGGTTGTCGTGCTGGGGATTGCGGCGTTCGCCGCGCTTGTCTACGTGCTGATGCAGATGCTGGGGCGGCGCGTGGCGCGCGCACAGCCGCTTGCATTGGATGAAACCGAAGCCGCGCTGGTGGATGCCCGCGACACGGACAGCCTGCGCGCGCTGGCCGAACAGCAGGCCGCGCAGGGAGAGTTTCGCCGCGCGTTTCGCCTGCTTTACCTGGCAATGCTGGTCGCGCTGGACACGGCTCAGGTCTTGCGCTTTGACCGCTCCAAGACCAACTGGGAATACCTGCGTGCCCTGCGCGCCGCAGGCCAGAGCGCCGTTTACGCGCAGATGACCCCGCTTACGCGCGACTTTGACCGCATCTGGTATGGCTTCGCGCCCGCCGATGCCGCCGATTACGCCCGCGCCCGCGCGCAGTTTGACGCGGTGCGTCTTGATGCCCTGCGCGCGGCGCCGCGTCTGGACACGCCCGTGAAAGTGGGGGCATAAAGTGCGCGTCAGCCGGGATACGGCGGCGATTGGCATTCTGCTTCTCGTCTTCATCGGGGGCGGCTTGCTGCTCGGCGGGCGCGACGAAACCAAGTCCCGATTGGCGGGGCCGGAACTGCGTCCTGACCCGTCCGTGTTCAACGACCGGGCGTCGGGCAGCCGTGGCTGTCTGGAATGGACGCGCGCGCTGGGGTATCATCCTGTCGTGTGGCGTCAAAACTGGCAGCGTTTGCCGCAGTCGGGCGGGCAGGTGTTGATGGTCATCGCGCCGCGCGCCGGAGCCGCGTTTTCGCCCCTGACCGGCGGCGAGGAAGACCGCGCGGCTGTGCGGCGCGACCCAACTGTGCTGCAAGCCGATGACGCCCGCGCGCTTCTGCAATGGCTGCGCGCGGGACACACGGCCATTGTGATGGCATCGCGCCTGCCGACGGGTCACACAGCGGGCGAAACCCGCGCGGCGGGGGCAGGCGGCTCTGACACGTTCGCTGACGCGCTGGATTTGAGCGCGGACACGGCGACAGAAGGCGGGCGCACCGAGTTCGGGCCGCTTCAGCCCGTGCCGGAGACGGCAGGCATTCTGAGCGTCCATTCGGCCTCGGACGCTCGCCTGCGCCGCCATGCGCCGGACGCCATTGCCCTCTTTGGCGACAATGCCGGGCCGCTCGCGCTCTCTGTTCCCGTCGGGCGCGGACGGCTGGTTGCCATCGCGGACGGGCGGTTCGCGTCCAACGCGGGCTTGCCGCGCTCCGAGAACGCTCTCTTTCTGGCCCATGTGCTCGCGCAGGGCGCGCGGCCCGGCGCGACGGTGCTGTTTGACGAGTACCATCACGGCGACGCGCTGCTGGCGTCCGACGCGACGCTGTGGACGGCGCTGGGCCGCCCGCTGCAGCTGGCCTTTATTCAGGGTGCGCTGGCGCTTCTGGTGGTGATGGGCGCGCTCGCCGTGCGCTTCGGCACGCCGCGTTTGCTTGCTGAGGGGCAGCGGCGCGCTTCCGTAGAGTACGTGGACTCTCTCGCCGGTCTGTACCGGCGCGCGCAGGCGTCCCCGGTGGCGCTGGAAGCCGTGTACCGTCAGTTCCTGCGCGATTTGACCGGCAGTCTCGCGCTGGCTCCCGATGTAAGTTTGGAGCGCCTCGCCGATGTTGCTGCCCGGCGCGGGCACGGCGACAAAGAAGCCCTGCGCCGCCTGCTGGCGTCCTGCGAGCAGGCATTAGATGCGGGCAAAGTCAGCGAGCAAGACCTGCTGGCCCTGACCCGCCAGATGGAGACGACGAGAAAGGACATGGGCCTTGCCTGACGAAATTGAAGAAACTCGCCCCGCCCCCAATCATGGCCCCCTGACCCCCAATAATGGGGGCACAGGTGCAGAGGGCCTTGGCAATTCCTCCCCCCAAACTTGGGGGGACGGGGGGGCTTTTCCTCCGGCGCAGTCGGTGAACTTCTATTTGCCGCCCGTGCCCCCCCTGCCGGACGCGCAAGTGGCGGAAACGGCAGGCACTCCTTTCGCGCCCGCAGCGGATGTGACCGAAGCGCTCCTTGCCCCTCCATCCCCCCAAACGGGCGGCGAGGTGCAGCAAGTCGCTGATGCCATTGCCGCGCAGATGCACAAGGCCATTGTCGGGCAGGACGACGCCATAGAAAACGCGCTCGCGGGCCTCTTCGCCGACGGGCACGTCTTGCTGGAAGGCGTGCCTGGCACGGCGAAAACCCTGCTGGTGCGCGCTCTCGCCGCCGCCGTGAGCGCCGACTTCAAGCGCATTCAGTTCACGCCAGACTTGATGCCTTCGGACATCACGGGCACGCGCATCTTTGACCAGCAGGCGTCCGAGTTTGTGTTCAAGCCCGGCCCGCTTTTTACCGGCCTGCTGCTTGCCGACGAAGTGAACCGGACGCCGCCCAAGACGCAGGCCGCCCTGCTGGAAGCCATGCAGGAGCACCGGGTCACAGTGGACGGCGAACCGCACGAGTTGGGCGACATCTTCATGGTGTTCGCCACGCAGAACCCGATTGAGTTTGAGGGCACGTATCCCCTGCCGGAAGCCCAGTTAGACCGATTTCTGCTCAAAGTGCAGGTGTCGTATCCCCCTATGGAGCAGGAGCAGATTATTCTGCGGCGCACGCACGAGGGCTTTGACCCCAACGACCTGTCTTCGGTCGGCATCACTCCCGTTGCTGATGTAGACGCCATTCGGCGCTGCCGCGCGATCATCGCGCAGGTGCGCGTGGAAGACGCCATGTTCCGCTACATCACGAGTCTGGTGGCCGCCACGCGCGAACATCGTCAACTGGTGCTGGGAGCCAGCCCGCGCGCCTCCATTGCCTTGCTGCAAGTAGGGAAGGCGCTCGCCGCCATGCGCGGGCGCGATTACCTTATTCCCGATGACCTGAAGGCGATTGCCCCCGCGACCCTGCGCCACCGCCTTCTGCTGCGCCCGGAAGCCGAGATTGAGGGCGTCACCGCTGACCGCATCATTGAAGGCATCCTGGACAGCCTGGAAGTCCCTCGCTGACGCTATGAAGACCGCCGCCCCGCGTGTTTTGCTGCCCTGTCTGCTATTGATGGGCATCACGCTGCTTGTCTTTCATGGGATAGGCCGCGCGCATTTTGTCGCCTGGGATGACGGCATTCATGTGTTCCGCAACCCGTACCTGCACCCGGTGACATGGGCGCACATGGGGCATTTCTGGGCGCATCCCTACAAAAACCTGTACATTCCGGTGGCCTATGATGGCTTTTCGCTTCTGGCGCTTCTGGCCCATCTGCCATCTCCCGTCAATGACCCGCAATTGGGGCCTGTTGACCTCAGTCCCGCTGTCTTTCACCTTGCCAGTCTCGGTGTCCATTGCGCCAACGCGCTGCTCGTGTTTGTCCTGCTGCGCCGCGTTGCGGGGCAGGCATGGCCCGCGTTTGCCGGGGCACTGTTGTTCGCCATTCACCCTGTGCAGAGCGAGTCAGTGGCATGGGTGAGCGAGATGCGTGGGCTGCTGTCGGCGTTCTTTTCCCTGCTCGCGCTGCTGCTGTACGGGCGAAAAGAGGCTCCGTTGTATCCGCAGGCAGGGGAGGGAGAGGCCCCCCTGGCCCCCCAAGTTTGGGGGGAAGATGATGTGCCGCGTGAGACGCGCTTCGCGCACGCCTCAAAAAGCCCGGTGAAACACGCGCCGGTGCATAGAGTTTCCTCCCCCCAACGTTGGGGGGTCGGGGGGGCCTTCCTCGCAACCCTGTGCTTCGCGCTCGCGCTCTTGTGCAAGCCGTCAGCGGCGGCCCTGCCGCTGGTCGCGTGGGCATGGGACTGGGGCGCGGGGCGGGGCGTGCGGGTGCGCGCGCCGCTGTTGCTGCTGTGGCTGGCCGGGGCCACCGCGCTGGCTTGGGTCACGCATTCTGTCCAGCCGACCGGCGAGATTGGGGCCGTTCCCGCATGGGCGCGCTTTTTTGTGGCAGGCGACGCGCTGGCGTTTTATGTGGGTAAACTGCTGTGGCCTGCCCGTCTGGGCATAGACTACGGGCGCACGCCGCAGTGGGTGTTGTCACACGGGTGGGGTTATGCGACCTGGCTTGTGCCCGTTGCGCTGGGCGGCCTGTTGTGGTGGCAGCGGCGGCGTTTTCCCGCGTTGGCGGCATCGGGGCTGGTGTTCGCGGCGGCGCTTTTGCCCGTGCTGGGCCTCGCGTCGTTCGTGTTTCAGCGGTACTCTACGGTGGCCGACCGCTATGCGTATCTGGCGATGCTGGGGCCTGCGCTCGCGCTGGCGTGGGCGCTTTCCCGCTGGCCGGGCCGGGCAGGGTGGGGGATTGCCGCTGTCTGGCTTGTGCTGCTGGGGCGGCAAAGCGCGGCGCAGGCGACCTTCTGGCAGGATAGCGTATCGCTGTTCACGCGGGCCATTGCGGTCAACCCGCGCACCTGGGTGGGCTACAACAATCGCGGGTATGTGCTCGCCGGGGAAGGGCAGTTCACGCAGGCGGTGGCGGATTATCAGCATTCGCTTGCCATCAACCCGGCTTACGTGATGGCTCATGTCAACCTGGGGGCGGCGTTAGAGAAGCAGGGCAAAACGCAGGAGGCCAGGACGCAATACCAGATGGCCCTGCGTCTCGCGCCCGGTGACGCAGACGCGCATTACGACCTTGCCAACCTGCTGGCGGCGGCGGGCCAGACGGAGCAGTCTGTTGCGGAATATCAGGCCGCGCTGCGCGTCTCGCCGGGCATGGCGCTCGCGCACAACAACCTGGGCATCAGTCTAGCGACGCTGAATCGCCTGCCGGAGGCGGCGGCGCAGTTTCAGGAGGCCGTGCGCCTGGCCCCGGAGTTTGCGGGCGCGCACGCTAATCTTGCTCATGCGTTTGACGCGCAGGGGCGCGCGGCAGACGGGGCGAACGAGTATGCCGAAGCCGCGCGCCTTGCGCCTGATGACGCCGACACGCGCAACAATCTGGGGGTAGACTTGGAGATGCTGGGCCGACCGCAGGAGGCACTGGCGCAGTTTCAGGAAGCCGTGCGCCTGCGTCCTGATTTTGCCGGGGCGCGGCGCAATCTGGAAATGGCCCGCAGGCAGCCAGCGGGGAAGGGAAACGCGCGCTGAAACTCGCAATCGCCCACACGACACGTTACCGCTACGATGCTCCGCTCCGGGGAGAATGCTTCATGGAGGCCCGCCTGCGTCCGCTGTCCGTGCCGGGCACGCAGACCTGCACCGCGTTTTCCCTTGCCACCGCGCCTGCCGTACCGGTCTTTTCCTACGCGCAGCCGGGGGAAATGGGCACGGTGCATCACTTCATTCTCCGTGATGATCCCGGCACGTCTGTTACTGTCACCGCGCGCTCCGCTGTGGAGACACTGGAAGCTAACCCATTCGCGGGCATTAACTTTCTGGAAGACGATTGGTCCATGCTGGCCGCGCCGGGCTTCGTAGCCCGATGGGCCGAATGGCTTGCGCCGACACCCCTGGTTCCGCTCGCGGGCGACTGGCCCGGCCCCGACCCGCCGGGCAGCGTGTTCGGGTACGGGCAGGCTCTCGCGGCGGCCATTTATGAAGCGTTTGAGTACGTGCCGGGTTCCACCGACATCACCACGCCGCTGGCGCAGTTTGTCGCGCAGCACCGGGGCGTTTGTCAGGATTACGCCCATTTAATGCTGTCCTGCGCGCGAGCGCAGGGTGTTCCGGCGCGTTATGTGAGTGGCTACGTTTACACCGGTGATAATTTGCAGACGCATGGCGCGGGGGCGACGCACGCCTGGGTGGAACTTTACGTTCCCCATGCAGGCATCTGGAAAGGCTTTGACCCTACCAACAGCGTGGTGGCGGGCGACCATCACGTCAAAGTGGCAGTCGGGCGCGATTACGCCGACGTGCCGCCCACGCGCGGGCTGCTGCGCGGGCGTCCGGGCGAAGCGCCGCCGCGTGAAATCGGGCTGGACGTGACCGTGCAGGTGGAACAGGAGCCGGAATAAGCGATGAGCCGCGTGTTTTCCATTGCCGACATCAAGCTGCCGCTGGCGGAAACGTACCGCCTCTGGTGCCATCGCTTCGGCACGGGCGACGGGCCGCGCGTCACAGTGGTGGCGGGCGTGCATGGCGACGAGTTCAACGGCCTCGGCGTTTGTTATCAGCTGACTTCGTGGCTGGGTCAACTGGAAAAGGAGCAGCCCGGCGCGCTTCGGGGCACGGTGGACGTGCTGCCGTCGGTGAACGCGCTCGCTTTAGACAGCGGACGCCGCTACTGGCCGGGCTATGAGGCTGACCTGAACCGACGCTTTCCCGGCAACGCGCACGCTTCGCCGCCGCAGCGCGTCCCTGCCGCCCTGTTAGAGTTTCTCACCGGGTCGGCGCTTTGCGTGGACATTCACGCCTCCAATATCTACTTGCAGGAAGTGCCGCAGGTGCGGATGCTGGAAGCGTTCGCGCCGCGCCTGGTGCCGCTCGCAGAGCATATCAACATGGAAATTATCTGGCTCCATGCGGCGTCTACGGTGCTGGAAACCACGCTGTCCTACAATCTCAACGGGCGCGGCGTGCCCACACTGGTGGTAGAAATGGGCATCGGCCTGCGCTATGAAGACGGCGTGTGCTCGCAGCTCTTCGCGGGCATTCTCGCCCTGCTGGTGCATCTGGGCGTTGTGGATGCAGACGCGCTGTCCATGACGGAGCGCCTTACCCCGCGCGTGACGCCCCGCGTGGTGCGCGACCGGGATGTGCATTACTTGAATGCGGCGCGTTCCGGCTTTTTCGTGCCCGCTGCCGCACTTTGGGAGCCGCTGCAAGAAGGCCATTTGATTGGAACGGTGGTCAGCCCGCTTCAGGGCACGGTGCTGGAAGAAATGCGCGCGCCCTTTGCCGGACGGCTGTTTACCACGCGCCCGTTTCCGATGGTGTACGAAGGCTCGCTGTGCGGGCGGCTGCTCGCAGAGGACGCGACCCATGCGTGAAGAACTGCTGCGTATCCCGTCCGCGACCCGCGAGGACTTCGTGCTCCATGCCCATCGATTTGGCCCGGCGGGGGGAGACGCGCCCGAAGTCGCCATCATTGCCGGGCTGCACGGCGACGAGCACAACGGCATTTATGTTGCCGCCCGCCTGGTCAAACGCCTTTCCGAACTGCCGGAGGGGGCATTCGGCGGGCGCGTCTTGATTATCCCGGCGGTCAACGTGTTCGGCCTCAATACGGGAACGCGCTTTTGGCCCTTTGACGACACCGACATCAACCGGATGTTTCCCGGCTATGGCGGCGGGGAAACCACGCAGCGCATCGCCGCCCGCGTCTGGGAGACGGTTGCGGGGGCGACCCATTTGATAGACATTCACAGCAGCAACGAAGCCCTGCGCGAGATGCCGCAGGTGCGCCTGTACGAGCAGGACGAGGCGATTGTGGAGGAGGCGCGCGCGTTCGGCCTGCCGCTGATTTGGCGGCGCACGCCGAATGCCGCTGTTGCCAACCAACTCGCGTATGCGTTCCACGCGGGCGTGCCGAACACCTATATTTTGCAGGGCGGCAGCGCGCGGCGCATCAACAAGCGGTTTGCGGACGCGCTCGTGGGCGGCGTCGCGCGCTTTCTGGACAGGCTGGGCGTGACGCGCGGGCTAGGGGAACAGCACGACCCGCCGCCTGCGCCGACGCAAGTGGTCAGCCGCACGGATATTGGATTCTGCTACGCGCCGGACGCGGGCATCTTCGTCACCTTTGCGGAAACCGGCGACACGGTGACGACGGGACAGGCTTTGGGCGAGATACTCTCTCCACTGGACGGCGCGACGCTTGCGCGGGTGTATGCGCCGGGCGCAGGAACGGTGATGTCGCTGCGGGTGACGCCGGTTGTCTACCAGAACGACCTGCTGGCGCGCGTCGCCTTTCTAGAAGGGACGCCGCGCCCGGAGCCAGACACGTCTTCCCTCTCGCGGGAAGACTACGAAATGCAGTGAAACCCTCACAGCCCTGCCGGTGCTTTTCGCCGGTGCTTTCCGTAGCCCCGCAGAGTCTGGCCCTGAACGGCTGTGGGTATGCCGATGTCGCAAACCGCGCAGGCACGGGGTACACTGAAAACCAGTGATACGCTTCCCTGCTTCTTTGTCCCCCGCTGTGCTCGCTGCTCTGTGCCTGCTGACGGCTGTTTCTCCCTGCCTCGCCGCCCCGCCGCCCGCTCCCGTGCCTGCCGTCACGCCTGACCGCGCGTTTTATGACTACGATGCGTCCGCGCCGTTTGCTGCCACTGAGACGCCCTTAGAAACAACCGACGGCGTGCGCGTTGTGCGAGTGACGTACCCGTCGCTGGTTGTTACCCCCTTTGCCGTCAACAACACGGAGACGGGCTATCTGTTTCTGCCGCCCGGCGCGGGGCCGCACCCGGCCATGCTGGTGCTTCCCGAATGGCTGCCGCCGCCCGCGCTCGCCGACGAGTTTACGCTGTGCCGGGGCATCGCGCACAACCGCATTGCGGCGTTTCTTCTGGTCGCCCCATACTCCTTGATGCGCCGCCCCGTGCCTGCCGTGCCGGAAGCGGAACTGCTGTCGGGAAACGTGCCGCAAACCGTGCAGGCCATCCGTCAGACTGTTTTGGACTGCCGTCGGGGATTAGATTATCTGTCCCGGCGGCCCGACATTGACCCGGCGCGCATGGGGGTCAGTGGCATCAGTCTGGGCGGCGTGATTGCCCCACTGGTCGCCGGAGTAGACCGGCGCGCGCGCGTGCTGCTGTGCTTTGTGGGCGGGGCCGATGTTGGCGGGCTGCTGTGGGAGAACCCCATGTTTCGCGGCATGAAGCCGGAAATGAAGCGGCGCGGCTACTCGGAGGACACCGTGCGCGACGCCGTTGCCGCCATTGAGCCGAGCCGCTATTTGCAGGGATTTGACCCCGCCAATGCACTGCTTTTCTCCGGGCGCGACGATGTTTTTGTGACGCCGGGCAAGGCGCGCGCGCTGGCTCGCGCGCTCGGCGGGGCGCACATCATCTGGCTCAACACGGGGCATTATGGCCTGCACCTGTCGGAAGCGCAGGCCACCGTGATTGGCGGGCGTTTTCTGCAATCACGCTTTTTTCCCGACACCCCGCCGTTCACGCTGCCAAACAATCTGCCTGCAAAGACCATCAAACTGGGCTTTCTTTTAGGCGGGCATGAAGGGCTGTCGCCCGCGCTCGGCTATCAGTTCTTCAACTTTGATCCGCAGGGCCGCTTCTCCATAGATGGACAGTTGACTCTGCACGGGCTGTCTGCCGCGCTGTCTGCGCGTCTGGGGGCAACGTCCGAAGTCGGCATAGAAGTTCCACTTCTGCATCGGGACACAAAGCCCGCGCCATTTGTGCTGCTCCATATCGTTCTCTAGCCTGCCTTGACTTCGTGCCGCGCAGCGGTCATAATGACGCCTAGACGCCCCGTCCGAAGGAGAACGCTTCCATGCCCCGCCCCGACCTGCGCGCCCTGAACGAAACCCGCCCGACCACCCTGACCCGCTCTTACGCGCCCTACGCCGAAGGCTCGTGCCTCATTCGGATGGGGAACACGCAGGTGCTTTGCGCCGCCAGCGTGGAAGATAAAGTGCCGCCATTTCTCAAAGGCAAGGGGCAGGGCTGGCTGACCGCCGAATACGCCATGCTACCGCGCGCCACCCATACCCGCACCCAGCGCGACCAGGGCAAGCCGAATGGCCGCTCTGTGGAAATCCAGCGTCTGATTGGCCGCTCTTTGCGCTCGGTGGTTGACCTGTCGCAACTGGGCGAGCGCACCATCACCATAGACTGCGACGTTCTCCAAGCTGACGGCGGCACGCGCACGGCGGCCATTTCGGGGGCATTTGTGGCGCTGGTGGAAGCCCTTGCGTGGATGAAAGCGCAGAAGAAGATCAAGACGCTGCCGTTCACCGAATGGGTGGCGGCGGTCTCGGTAGGGGTCGTGCAGGGCGAAGAACGCTTAGACCTGGCCTATGAAGAAGACTCGCAGGCATCCGTAGACATGAACATCGTGATGACTGATACGGGGCGCTACATAGAAGTGCAGGGCACGGCGGAAGGCATGCCCTTTGACCGCGCCCGCATGAACCGCCTGCTGGATTTGGCGCACGAAGGCGTTCGGCAGATGCTTTCGCGTCAGCGCGAGGCGCTGGCAGACGTGCTGTAGCGCGGTGTCCAAAGCAAACCCACCCGCGCTTGTGCTGGCGACCACGAGCGCGGGAAAAGTTCGCGAGTTTCGGGAACTGGTGGCAGCGCATCTTGATCCCGCCCGTGTCCAAATCGCCACCCCCGACGAACTTGGCCTGACCCTGCCGCCCGTAGAAGAAAGCGGCGCGACGTTTACCGAGAACGCCCTGCTGAAAGCCCGTGCCGTCGCCCACGCTGCCGGGCTGCCCGCCCTCGCTGATGACTCCGGCCTGTGCGTAGACGCCCTCAGCGGCAGGCCCGGCCTCCATTCCGCGCGCTGGGCCGGGTCTGCCGCCACCGACGCCGACCGCTGCGCCTTGCTGCTGCAACGTTTGCAAGGCGTCCCTGCCAAACGCCGTGCCGCCCGCTTTGTCTGCGTCGTTGCGCTTGCCCTCCCCGATGGCACGACCTGGACGGCGGAAGGCACCTGCGAAGGCATCATCGCCGCCGCGCCGTGCGGCGCGCAGGGCTTCGGGTACGACCCTGTTTTCCTCGTCCCTGCGCTCGGCATCACCTTCGCCGAACTGAGCGACGCCGAAAAGAACCGCCTCAGCCACCGCGCGCTGGCCCTTGCCGCCCTCGCCCCCCGCCTGAAAGTCGTGTTTAACAATGGCTCTGGTTGGGCAGAAAAGGTAGCGAGCGCAGAGCCGGAATGCATGTCTCCGGCAAGCGCTCTCCTTCAGTGAAATATCTAGGCCGCTTGTTTGGAATGCCTCGCCAGCGGGTAAAAGCCAGCAGCCTTGTTGTGCGCGCAATCGCAGCCGCGCAGCAAGAGGACAGGAGACGAGACAATGCATTTAAACGACGCTGCATCCTGGGTTCTGGTTGTCTTCGGGGCCATCTTCGCCCTGACGACGGTGGGGCTACTGGGTGCGCTCGCGTTCGCTCTCAGCAAGCTGCAGCAGCAGATTACCAAGCTTACGGATAAAGTTGACCCGGTGATCGCCAAAGCCAGCAGCACGCTGGACAGCGTTCAGCGCGTCACTGTAATGGTAGGCGACAAGGCTGACCAAATCCTGACGCGCGGCGAAGCGCTCACCGAGGACGTGTCCCAAAAAGTAGAAAACACGGCCTCCGTCGTGCAGAACGCGGTGACGACGCCACTGATTAATCTCAGCAGCCTGATTGCAGGCGTCTCGCGTGGCTTCTCCACTTGGAACCATCCCGATGGAGGGGCCGCCCGGGCCAATGGACGCGCGAAAGCCGCCGCAGGCCGTGCAGGAAACGCAAGCGATTAACGACATTCACTTAAGGAGCAGTTAAAGACATGGCAGACAACGAGACACACGACGGCGGGGGAGGCGGCTTTCTGAGCGGCATTCTTTTGGGCGGCATTATCGGCGCGGCGCTGGCGCTTTTGTATGCGCCCCAGCGCGGCGAAGAAACGCGCGGCCTGCTCAAGCAAAAGACCGATGAGTATTCCGATTTGGCAAAAGCCAAAGCGTCCGAACTAACCGATGCCGCCAAAGCGAAAGCGGGCGAGTTATCCGACAAAGCGGGTGGCGTGGCCGATACGGTGAAAGCCAAAACTGCGGAAGTCACCGACACCGTGAAGGCGAAATCCTCCGACATCGCTGACACGGTGAAGGCGAAGGCAGGCGACGTGGCAGACACCGTGAAGGCTACCGCAGGCGACCTGAGCGCCAAAGCCTCTGACACGGTTGCCTCTGTCAAAGACAGCGCGCAGCACGCGGTGGACAAAGGCAAGGCTCTGGTGAAGACCAGAAAGACCGGATCGCGGGCGCAGTGGATGCAGGCAAGCAGGCCTATCAGGACAAAAAGACCGAAATGACAGAAGCGGTTGCCGCGGACGGCGACAACGCCAGCAAGACCTCTGCCAGCATTTAACTGGCGGCGCGCGCCCCGCCCGGAAGACATTCTCGGACAAGCAATGCAGCAGCAAGTGTCAGCCATGCTGACAAAGTGAAAGGAACTATCTTATGGCAAAACCAGGGCCTGTGGCCGGGTCAGAGGGCGCACGCAAGATCGCGGAAGCCCATCGCGGCCCGCACGAGCATGATAAAGAAGGCGGCTTCGCCGCCAATCCAAACTTGGCCCGCGAAGCAGGCCGCAAGGGTGGGGAGACGGTCAAAAACCGCTATGGGCCGACGTTCTATCAGAGCATCGGCAAAAAGGGCGGGGAGACCGTCAAGCGGGAGCGCGGCACAGCGTTCTACGCGGAAATTGGACGCAAGGGGGGCGAAATGCGCGGTCAGCGCGCGGCGACCCAGCGCGAAGGCAGCCCGGCTGTCGCAGCAGACGCCCCGGCCCGCAAGCGGGGCCGCCCTGCCAAACAGCCCAGCGCGGCATAACAAAACAGGCTCCGGCTTTCGCCGGAGCCTGTTTTGTTATGCGACCGCAATCGCTTCTATTTCCACCATCACGTCCATAGGCAGGCGGGCTGCCTGTACGGTGGAGCGGGCGGGCTTCACGCCCGTGAAGTAGGCCCCATACACCCGGTTCAATTCCCCGAAGTTCTCCAAATCCTGCAGGAAGATGGTCGTCTTGACAATGCTGTCTAAATTCAGGCCCTCCTGTTTGAGTACGGCAGCCAGGTTCCGCAAACACTGGCGCGCTTGTTCCTCAAAGCCGCCTTCCACGACCCGGCTCGTCGCCGGGTCTAACGGTATCTGCCCGGAGATAAAGATGAAGTCCCCGACGCGCACGGCGGGCGTATAGGGAGCGCCCTGCACTGGGCCGCTTTCCGTGTAAATCCCCTGCTTCTGCATCGCTTCTGCCTCCTCTAACGCATCACCTAATCTGTGCTATAATACCCGAATGAAGGCCATGATTTTGGCGGCGGGCGAAGGAACGCGCCTGCGTCCGCTGACCGCGGCTGTCCCCAAGCCAATGGTTCCCCTTGTGGGCAGGCCACTGCTGGCGTGGACACTGGACTGGCTGGCCGGGCAGGGCGTCACGGAGGGCGTTATCAACCTGCACTACAAACCGCAAGTTATCTCCGACTGCTTTGGCGAACAGCACGCGGGCATCCGTCTGCGCTACTCGCCGGAAGACACGCTGCGCGGCACGGCGGGGGGCGTCAAAGTCGCCGCGCGCTTCTTTGCAGACGCCCCATTCTTCGTCATTTACGGCGACAATTTGCTTCATGCCGACTTGAGAGCGCTTGCTGACTTTCACGCTTCGCACGGCGGCGCGGCGACGCTGGCCTTGTTCCATCATCCGAACCCGACAGCGGCGGGCATTGTGGGCACAGACAGCGTGGGCCGCATTACCCGCTTTCAGGAAAAGCCCGCCGCCCATGAAGTCTTTTCTCCGTGGGCCAGCGCGGGCGTCTATGTCCTCAATCCCGATGTCTTAGACGCCATTGCCGACCCGTCCTGCCCTTCGGACTTCGGGCATGACGTGTTTCCCAAACTGCTGGAAGCAGGCGTTCCGCTTTACGCTACGCCGCTCGGCGGCTACATTCAAGATACGGGGACGCCCGACACGTATCGTCAGGCCAACTGGGATGCCCTCGCGGGTAAGGCTCGGCGTCCCGTTCCCCAACCCCAAACTTTGGACTGCGCCCGACGCCCAAATCCGCCCGACGGCGACGTTGACAGGGCGCAATATCATCGGGCACGGCGCGCAGGTCGGCGCAGGAGCGTTTCTCATTGACTGCATTCTCTGGGACGGCGCGCGCGTAGGGGCCAACTGCCGCCTGGAAAGGGCCATTCTGGGCAGGGGGCCAGCGTGCCGGACGGCACAATCCTGCCGCCGGGAACGCTTCTCGGAGGGCTGGAACTGTGATTATTACGCAGACGCCGCTCCGTATCTCCTTCGCCGGGGGCGGCACCGACTTTGCCGATTTCTACGCCAAAGAAGGCGGCGCGGTGCTTTCGTCCGCCATTGACAAGTACATTTATGTGGTTATCAAAGAGCGCTTTGACGACAAAATCCGTGTCGGCTACACTCGCACCGAAATGGTGGACAGCGTGGACGAGATAGAGCACGAACTGGTGCGCGAGTGCCTGAAAATGACCGGCATCGCGCATGGCGTGGAGATTGCCACGATGGCCGATATTCCCAGCGAGGGCAGCGGATTGGGGTCGTCTAGCACGGTCACAGTGGGCCTTTTGCACGCGATGCACACATATCAGGGCGAGTTAGTCACCCCGGAGCGGCTTGCTTCTGAAGCCTGCCGCATTGAGATAGACGTTCTCGGCAAGCCCATCGGCAAGCAAGACCAGTATATTGCTGCCTACGGAAACCTGCGCCACATCGCGTTTCGCCCCGATGGAACCGTTGACGTGCGCCGCGTTTCCTTGTCTGACGAGCAAAGGCTGCGGCTGGGCGAAAGCCTGCTGCTGTTTTACACCGGCATCACCCGCAGCGCGGACACCATTCTCACCGAGCAGAAGGCCAACATGGACAACCGCGCGGACGTGTTAGGCCGCATGAAACAGCAGGTCGGGGAGATAGAAACGGCCCTGCTGTCCCACAATACAGTTAAAGTTGGACGCCTGCTCCATGCGGGCTGGAACCTCAAAAAACAGATGGCCGAGCAGATTTCCACCGGGCGCATAGACCAGTTGTATGAGGCGGCGCTGGACGCGGGGGCCGTTGGGGGCAAGATTGCGGGCGCGGGCGGCGGCGGTTTTCTGCTGCTGTCGTGCCCCCCGGACAGGCAGAGCGCTGTGCGCGCGAGCCTGTCTGAACTCAGGGAAATGCCATTCGGATTGGAACGCGACGGCACCAAAGTTATCTTGAATGCCCGCCGGTGAAGGGGAAACACGCCAATGGGCTACGTCCGACGCTACTTAGACGAACTCCAAACCCTGCTCTCGCAAGTCTCCGAGACAGAAGTAGACAACGCCATTGCCATCCTGTGGGACAACTACCAGAGCCGCCGCAGAGTAGTCTTTTGCGGCAACGGCGGCTCGGCGGCAACGGCCTCGCACCTGCCCGCTGACTTCCAGAAAAGCATCACGCTCGCCGGAAACCGCCCCTGGGAATGCCTTTCGCTCGTGGACTCTGTCCCTCTGTTAACCGCCTGGAGCAACGACACCGAGTACGCGCAAGTCTTCGCGGGGCAGGCGCGCTGCTGGCTGCGTCCCGGCGACCTGCTCGTTGCCATCAGCGGGTCAGGCAATTCCCCCAACATCTTAGCCGCTGTGGAGGCCGCGCACGACTGCGGCGCAGACACATTAGGGCTGTGCGGCTACGGCGGCGGCAGGCTGTCGCAAATGGCACGGCACGCCATTGTATTGCATTCCCACAATATGCAGATGGTGGAAGACGCGCACTTAGCCATTGGGCACATTCTGTTTTCCGCCCTGCGCGACCGGCTGTTGTCCCAGAACGCTTCCTCGTCCTAAGCCTCGCCGAGACCCGTTCCATAGCCTTTACATAGCCTTTACATAGGGTTTGCATAGCCTTTACATAGCCTTTACATAGGGTTTGCATAGCCTTTGCATAGGGTTTACATAGGAAACGGCTAGTTTGTGCAGAGTAAATGCCCCGAAAATGAAACATTTTCGCAACATTCTTGCCCGCCCGCCTAAGCCCCCGCGCCGCCTGACGGTTTGCCTGCTTTACCGGGTAAAATAGGGGAACGCTTGCTCGGTTTAGCGAGAATGGAAGGCGAAAAGATGCTGTCATTTTCACAACGTAAGGGACTGAAACCCGTTAGGGTAGAAGTTCAGAAAGATGATATGGACGTGGCTTTACGTACCAAATTATGGAATGCTTTCCACATCTGCGTGTGGGAAACAGCTCAGGTATCTCAACACAATTATAGCCTGTCAGAAACTGCTTTATTTCCACTCTTTGCGCGTTACTGGCTAATGTACTTTCACCGCGCTACTGACACGCTTCCTGATAACTACAATGTTGCCTACAAGGAAGTCCGCGACTACTTTTTCAAATGCGAATGGTATGAAGCTTATGACTTTGTTGAGTTTACAGCAGATAATGCGCCGGATGATATGGCGCAGGAATACATTCAGTTTTGCAACTCCGTGTTAGAGTATGAGCTATCAGCTTATCGCTTCATAGATGGGCATATCACGCCAATTACTGACCAAGAAGAAATCGCTAGTATTAGGCAGGCCGTCCAAAATACTGACTATGTAATCGGGGTTAAGACGCATCTGAAAGCAGCACAAGCTCTCTTATCCAATAGGGAAAACCCAGACTATCGTAATTCCATCAAAGAGTCCATTAGCGCAGTCGAAGCGATTGTAAAGTTGTTGGCAGGAGACCCGAAAGCGAAGTTGGGCGAGGCACTCAAGGCTCTAGAAGCGAAATTGAGCTTACATGGTGCTTTAAAACAAGGGTTTACCAACTTGTATGGGTACACCTCTGATGCTGAAGGTATCCGTCATGCCCTAATGGATGAGCCAACTCTGACCCTGAATGACGCCAAGTTTATGCTGGTGGCCTGCACCGCGTTCACCAACTATCTGCTTGGCAAGGCGGCTGAAAACAACATCACGATTTCAGGAAAGTAAAATCAGAGATTGTCACCGTGCTCCGCGCGCTCTGCCGGTTGCAAGTTCGCGCGCCTTGCGGTACACTATGCCTATGGACACCGAACCCCTGCTCACTCTGGAACCGGGCAAACGCGGAGGCCATCCCTGTATTCGCGGCCTCCGCATTACCGTCTATGATGTGCTATCTTACTTCGCGTCAGGCATGGGCCAGACGTTTTAGCCGACTTTCCCTATCTCACCTCCGAAGGCATCCACGCCTGTTTCCGCTACGCCGCCCAGCGCGAGCGCCACACCCTGCTCGCCCGCGCCGAAAACCCCCTTGAAACTGCTGTTTGACCAGAACCTCTCCCCGCGCCTCCTTACCTTGCTGGCAGACGTATTCCCCGCCTCCAGCCATGTCGCCCTGCCTGGACTGGAACGCGCCTCCGATGTGCAAGTCTGGGAGTCTGCCCGCGCTCATGACTTTCTGCTTGTCACCAAAGACGCCGACTTCAGCGAACTTTGCACCCTGCGCGCCGTATCCTTATGGCGTCCAGATTTTCGCGGCGGATTACACCCTGCCGACGCGCGAAAGCATTCCGCTGGACGCCATGACCCTGATCCAGCCCAATATCAACCTGGGAGGCGGTCTGGTCAACCTTGCCACCGAGTATGAAGCCGCCTTCGGCAGCCCTCCCCTCGGCTCCAAAATCTGCCTCGCGGTGGTTGCGGTCACGGACGAGGGGTTCCGGGGCGTTCCCCTGATGGTGACTGCAGTCGTGGGCGTCGGCTCTGCCGCTTAGACAGCCGTTGGGGGCGGGTATAATCCCTTCATCATGCCGCCCGCCCCCTATGAAACTTCGCGCCCGGAACGCGCCGTCATCGTCTCCCTCTCCCTCGCCGGAGGGGAGGACGACGCCGAAATGCGCCTCAACGAACTGCGCGAACTCGCCTCCACCGCAGGCGCGCACGTCGCCGCGTCCCTCTCGCAAAGCCGCCGCGCGCCCGACAAGGCCACCTACATCGGCCCCGGCAAAGCCGAAGACCTCAAAGGCGAAGCCGCCGGGCAAGGGGCAGACCTCATCATCTTTGACGACGAACTTTCCCCGACGCAGCAGCGCAATCTGACCGAGATAATGAATGTGCGCGTCATTGACCGCACGCAGTTGATATTGGACATCTTCGCCCAGCGCGCCCGCACCCGCGAAGGCAAGCTCCAGGTTGAACTCGCCCAACTGATGTACCTGCTGCCCCGCCTCAGTTCGCTTTATACTAAGTTTGAACGCCAACAGGGCGGCATTGGCGGGCGCGGCCCCGGCGAAACCAAACTGGAAGCCGACCGGCGCAAAGTCAAAGAGCGCATCGCCGCTCTGGGCCGCGAAATAGACGAAATGAAGGAGCAGCGCGCGCAGCAGCGCACCCTGCGCCACAAACTCCCGTTTCCCACCTGCGCGCTGGTCGGCTACACATCCGCAGGCAAAAGCACGCTCCTGAATATGCTCACCGGAGCCGACGTGCTCGCCGACCGAATGCTATTTTCCACGCTTGACCCCACCACGCGCCGCGTCGTGCTCCCCGGCGGCTCTTGGAGCGTGCTGATGACCGACACCGTTGGCTTTATTCGTCACCTGCCCCATCACCTTGTCGCGGCTTTCCGGGCGACGCTGGAAGAAGTCACGCAGGCCGACTTTCTCATCCATGTCGTAGACGCCGGGCACCCGGAGCGGGAGCGCCAGCAAAGGGCCGTCCACGAAGTCCTCTGCGAACTCGGAGCCGCCGACAAGCCCACCGTCACCGCCTTCAACAAAGCTGACACCGTTGCCGACGGCTACCAATTAAGGGAGTTAATCGCCAACACGCCCAATTCGTGTTATCTTTCGGCCACCAAACGCGAGGGCATCCCCTATCTCATGGACAGGATGGAAAGCACCCTGCGCTCCCTGTTGTCCTTTGTGGAACTGCACCTGCCCTATGACCGCTCCGATTTAGTGGCCCAGTGTTATGAGATGGGCAAAGTCCATTCGGTCAACTACGGCGCGGACAAGATTGTGGTGAAAGCCGACATCGCCAAAGATTTGGCAGGCCGTTTGGCCCGCTTCGCCCCCGGCTACGTAGAAGATTAGCCCCTCGGGGCAAAGAAGGCATTCCATGAACCGCACGCGCCGGGCGCTCCTCGGCTTCGGGGTCATGTGGGGTTCGCTGCTGGTCATAGACTGGTTTGTCCACCGTCACATGGGCCATCAGTTGATGGTGGTCGGGACAGTGCAGGCGCTTTGCTTCGCGTTTTACTTGATGGGAGCCGCGCTGGTGCTCGCAAGCGTAGGCTCCGCGATTGAGTGGCGTTTGCTAGGGACATTTGACCTCAGAGAGTTTGCCCCCACCCGTCACCCCTGCTACGTTGTGGGCCTGTGGCTCAACCGCCTTGCCAGTGTTGCGCCCCCGATGTACCTGCTCCTGATTGGCTGGCGTCGCCTGCCCTGGTACGTCAGCGTGTGGAACGTGTGCGACATCGGGATTGCGCTCGGTGTCGCGCTTTTGGTCACGCCACTTGTCCGCACGCTGCATCGGGACGCGAAGAAACCTTAACGGCCATCCTTTCCCCCAACGGGTATACTAGAACGTGTGTGCGTTCAAGCCGACCAGTCCCCTCATTCGTGAAACCGCCGCCGATGGCGCTCCTTTAGACACGCTGGAAGGCGTCGTAGAGCGCATCACCTTCCACAACCCTGAGAACGGCTATACCGTCGCACGCCTGCTGCCCCCTAATGCGCGTGATGTTGTCACTATCTTAGGCAATTTCTCCAATCCCGTCGTGGGCGAAAGCCTTACCTGTTATGGCACCTGGACGCGGCACGCGCAGTGGGGACGGCAGATGCAGGTGCAGCGATACGAAGTGGTGCGCCCTGCTACCGCGTTCGCCATTGAAAAGTATCTGGGAAGCGGCATGGTCAAGGGCGTCGGCCCCGTCACTGCCAAGCGCATCGTGGACAAGTTCGGCGTGGACGCTTTAGACATCATTGAAGAAGCGCCGCGCAAACTGCTGGGGGTACACGGCATTGGCGACAAGATGCTTGCCAAAATCAAGCAGGCCTGGCACGACCAGCGTGAAGTGCGAAACATCATGTTGTTTTTGCAGGCGCACGGCGTCTCGCCCGCCTACGCCGTGAAGATATATAAAGCCTACGGCGACAAGTCTATCGGGGTGGTGGAGCAGAACCCGTACCAGTTGGCCGCCGACATCTGGGGCATCGGCTTCAAGAGCGCGGACAAGATTGCCCGCGAAATGGGCTTTGCCGAAGACGACCCGCGCCGTATTGAGGCAGGCGTCGTGTACGTGCTGAACGAGGCTGTGGACACGGGCGGCAATGTCTTCCTCACCGAAGCGGAACTGGGCGCGAAAGCCACCGAAATGCTCGGCGTGCCCGATGTGAGCGCCGCCATAGACGCGCTCGCCGTCACCGGGCGCGTTGTGATTGAAGCCGCCGACTTCCTGGGCCAAACCGAGACGGCGATTTACCCGCCGTCGCTTTACACCACCGAAAAGGGCCTCGCCGAGCGCGTCAAGCGCCTGCTGGCCTTTCCCGTCAAGCAGCCGCCGAACGCGCAGAAGTTTGATGCCTGGCTGTCGGGCCTGCTGGACAAGCATGGCTTCCCGCTGTCGGACGAGCAGTGCGCCGCCGTCCAAACGTCCCTCTTATCCCGCTTCTCCATTCTCACAGGCGGCCCCGGCACGGGTAAGACCACCTCTACCAAAGCCACAGTCGCCGCGTTTACAGCATTAGGCAAAGACGTGCTTTTAGCGTCTCCCACCGGACGCGCCGCCAAGCGCCTGTCCGAAGTCACCGGGGCGGAAGCCAAGACCGTGCATCGCTTGCTGGAGTTTGACCCCGAACAGCGCGGCTTCAAGCATGGGGCCGATAACCCGTTAGAGTGCGACGTGCTGATTGTAGACGAGTGCTCCATGCTGGACATGGTGCTGACGTATTCCCTGCTCAAAGCCGTGCCGGACACGGCGCAGGTGGTATTCGTGGGGGATGTTGACCAACTGCCCTCGGTCGGCCCCGGCAATGTCCTGCGCGATTTGATAGACAGCGGAGCGGTTCCCGTCGCGCGCCTGACGCAGGTGTTCCGGCAGGCGGCGCAAAGTCTCATCATCACCAACGCCCACGCGGTCAACACGGGCAAGATGCCCCACCTGCCGCCGCCATCAGAGAATAAAGACTGCGCGCTGGTAAAGGCCGAGGAACCCGAAGAAGTCGCCGATAAAGTGGTTGCCGTTGTCGCCAAAAGCCTGCCGAAGCGCGGCTACGCATTAAGCGACATTCAAGTGTTGACCCCCATGCAGCGCGGCTCGGCGGGCGCGGCCTATCTCAACACGCGCCTTCAGGAGACCTTGAACCCACCAGCGCCCTACAAAGAGGAAGTGGCGCGCGGCTCCCGCCTGTTCCGCGTGGGCGACCGCGTGATGCAGATGGTGAACAACTACGACAAGGGCGTCTACAATGGCGACATCGGCGCGGTCACCCAAGTCAGCCATGAGGACAGCACGCTCACCGTGCAGTTCACCGACGCGCAGGGCGCAACGGACGTAACCTACGAGTTTACCGACATGGACGAATTGACGCTCGCGTTTGCGACCAGCATCCACAAGTCGCAAGGCAGCGAGTACCCGGTGGTGGTGCTCGCCCTGCACACGCAGCATTATATGCTCTTGCAGCGCAATTTACTCTATACCGCCCTGACGCGCGCCAAGAAGTTCGCCGTGATTGTCGGCCCCCTGCGCGCCGTCGCGATGGCCGTCAAGAAGCAGAGCGACATCCACCGCCGCACCCGCCTCAAAGAGCGTCTACAGGGAACGCTATAAGCCGAGCGCTTATGAACCCTTGCCCCGGCACATTCCAATGAAGAGAAGCAGTGCCACAACGCCCCCAACCGCTGCCAGCAGTCCCATGAAGATGTTGAATATTGCGTCCTCCGGCGTCGCGCGTAGGGCGGTCATCATTCGGTAGGCAACTACTAACGCACCTACAGCAAAACCGCCGACGCCCGCTAGGTTGAACGGGTTCTCTGGCTCCGTGACCCAGCGCAGCAGTCGCTTCATGGCAGGCGGGAGAGGGCGGCGGCGTTGCGGCGGGACAGGTACTTGCCGATGAGGTGCCAGACCATTGCCTGCCGAAGCGTCGTGCGCTGCGCCTCGTTGTCCGCCGTCACTTCCAGGCCGCAGAGGGCCATCTCGTCGGAAGTCTGCTCGCCGAAGTGGACGGCGCGGGGCGGCGAGTTCGGGTTGTGGGGATTATCCGCCGAGTTGTCGTAGGTGAACGCCATATCCAAGCGCGTTCCTTTAGGAAGCGCAACGGGATGGTCATACGGGTACGCGCCCTGCCAGTTCCAGTCCCAATCTTTAATCCAGATGAGCGGCTTTACGGTGCCGTTTGGCAGGGTTGCGGTCACTTTCATGTCTTTGCACAGCAGATGCGCGTGCGGCTGAATGGAGAGCGCGTGGACGTTGACGGGCACAAGGAAACTGTCGCGGGCGATGTAGTTCTTCGCGCCGGGTGGGATGTGCAGGTCAAAGGACGCTTGCAGGATGCCTTCCACAATCTTGCGGGGGGGCGTGCGCGTGAAGTAGATGCCGACTTCGGACTGCTCCGTTTCTGCTGTGCCGATGGGGTGAAAGTGGGTCTGAATGACCAAGTCGCTCCCGGCGGGCAGGGGACGCGCCACGCCATCGGGCAGGCGCAGCGGCACGGTTCCTGGAACCCAGGCGCCCAAGACGCCTGTTGGCAGAAAGCCCGGCCCGCCGAAACTGGGATAGCCGACTACGCCGCTTGCTGCTTCTTTGTGGCGCGCGACCCCGCTGCCATCCAAATAAAAGAGGGCGTGATGCACCACTTTGGGGTTGGACGGGCGAAACTCCACAGCAGACACATATCTAGCCTGAGTGAGGCTCAGGGGCACGACAAAGCATTGCTGCACGTCGGGGCCATCAGCGGGCACGGTGAAGGCGCGCGGCATCTTGACCACAAGGTCAGGTTTCCCCAACTGCCAGCCGTCAGAGAATTGAGGCGGCGCAGGCAGTTTCGCCATGTCCCCGGCAGGAGCGCCCGCGTCGGCCCATGCTTGCAGGGTGGCGATTTGCGTGTCCGAAAGGCGGCGCGCGCCGTGAAAGTCGCCGTAGCCCGGCTCGGCTTTCCAGGGCGGCATGACGCGCGTCTGCGTAACGGCGGCGATGAGTTTGGCGCGCGGCTGCGCGTCACTGAGTGACAGAAGAGGGAACGGGGCGATTTGCCCGGCGCGGTGGCAGGCGGCGCAGTTCTGGTAGAGAATAGGAGCCACGTCGGACGCAAAGTTCGGGGCCGTTGGCGCGGGCGGCGCGGCGGCGCGGGCGATGGTTTGCGGGCCGGACAGCAGGGCGAAGCCGAGCGCGGCGCACAGGGTGGCGGTGGCGACAAACGCCGCAAAAAGGGCGGGGAAGCGGGTCTTGCTCATGGGGTTATTGTACCAGAAAGGCGCGCGGGCGCGTCACAGAAAGCAGCCTACGGCGTGCGTCTGCGGGTGCGGCACAGGCTTGCCGGAGAGAACGGCGTCCAATGCCTCGCGCAGGTCATGGCGCGATGCCTGATAGCGCGATTTGCCCAGGTCAACATACTTGTCGTCAATGCGGCCCTGATACAGCACGGTTCCGGCGGGGCTAAGGACAAACGCCTGCGGCGTCACGCTCGCGCCCAGGCGCTTCGCAAGCGCGCGCCCGCCATCCAGCAAAACGAGGCAGGGGGCGTGAAACTGCGCGGCATGGCGACGCACGGCATCCGGGGACGCGCCCGTGTCCGTGTTCACCAGATAAAACTGGACATTCTGCGGGGCATAGCGGGCGTAAATGCGCCCGATTTCCGGGGCGTAGGCGTTGCAGACAGGGCAGTCATCGGCGACAAACAGCAGCACGACGGCGCGGTTCGTTCCCACCTCCAGAGGACGGTGCAGGACGCCGCTGGTGTCCGGCAGGGTGAAGGGCGCGTCAGCGCGCGCCGGAGAAACAAACAAAAAGGCGCACAGCGCGGCCCAAATCCAAAGCAACCGGAATGTCATGCCTGCTGTTACCGCGCGGCATGAGAAAATGGTTCCAGAGACGCGCTAAAACTGCGCCAGCGACAGGCCGTTGCGGGCCGACAAAATCAGGGGAGCCGTCATCAATTCCTCCGGGGTTTTGAGCAGCGGCAAGGGTGGCGCAGACGGGCGCTGCAGGGCGCAGCGCAGCGTTTCCAGCAGCAGCGTCTCGTGCGCGGCGCGGCCCTGCGCGCATTCTTCCACCGGCGCGGGAGCCACTTCCTGCACGGAAACGCCATACCCTTCCAGTTGACGCGCCCACCCGTCGCACAGGGCCGACAGCGCGGACGATGCGGCCAATGTCACCGCTTCCGACGCCGCAAACTCCTCGGTGCGCGCGGGGGTGGGATTGTAAATGACGATGGCCCCTTCCGCCTGCGCCCGCATGAACGGCGCAAGCGCCTGCACGCCGTACAGCGCGCTTTTCACGTTGACCTGCATGGTCAGGTCAAACTCGTCATCGGTCACGTCCAGCGCGCTGCGGCGCAGGGAGCGGTTCACCCCATGCACGAAGCCATCCACGCCGCCCCACACGTCCCCGATAAACTCGGCAATCTCCTCGGCCTGCCCCGGCGCGGCGAGGTCGGCGGTCATCACCGACAGATGCTCCTCGCCCACCTGCTTGACCAGCGCCTCCAGGCGAAACACGCGGCGGCGGGCGACCGCCAGCACGTGCGCGCCTTCTTCCTCGGCCAATCGCCGCGTCAGGGCATAGCCGACGCCGCTGGACGCGCCCGTGACCACAATCAAGCGTCCCTGTAATTCATTGCCGGGGCCATGCTGCCCGCCATTTTTCTGGCTGTCTTTCTGGCTGCTCTTGCGATGCTGCATTCGCTTGCTCTCCTGCTCCTTTTGCTGTGCGAAGTCGCTTTGGCTCTCTTCTTTGGCTCCATTATCGGCAGTTTCACGCCGCGTCTTCAGGGGCTAATGCAGGGCAGCAATTCGGGTACAATGGGCTGTATGGCTCATCAGGGTCAGAATGAGGCGCGGGGCGAGCCGTCCAGGGAGCAGGGCGGGCCGCAGATGGCGCAGGCCGCGCTAGACGGCCTGGCGGCGCACATCGCGATTCTGGACGAAGATGGGCGCATTCTGGCGGTCAACCATGCCTGGCGCGCGTTCGCCCGCGCTAACGCTGCCCCGGACGCGCTTTCGGTCGGCGAGGGAACAAACTATCTGATGGCGTGTGAATGCGCCGAAGGCGCGTGCTCTGACGAAGCGCAAAGCGCTGCCGAGGGCATTCGCGCCGTGCTCCTGGGCGAGCGGGAAATGTTCACATTGGAGTACCCTTGCCACGCACCCCACGAGCCGCGCTGGTTCATACTGCGCGTCACCCGTTTCCCCCATGACGGCCCCGCGCGCGCCATTGTGTCCCATGAAAACATCACCGAGCGCGTGCAGGCGGAAATCGCCCTGCGCCGTCGCGTGGACGAATTGGCCGCCCTGACCTACGCACTGGAGCGCAAAAACCGGGAATTAGACCAGTTTGCTTATGTCACGTCCCACGACCTGAAAGCGCCCCTGCGCGGCATCGCCAATTTGTCCCTGTGGATAGAAGAAGATATGGAGGGCGCGCTCACCCCGGAAGTGCAGAACCATCTGACTCTTCTGCGCGGGCGCGTCCTTCGCATGGAGGCCATGATTGACGGGCTGCTGCAATTCTCGCGCATCGGGCGCGCGCCTGTGTCCGTCGAGCGTGTAGACGTGTCGCGCCTGCTGGCGGAAGTGGTTGACCTGCTCGCGCTGCCGCCCGGCTTTGCGGTCATGGTCGCGCCGGGAATGCCAACTTTGCGCGCCGCGCGCCTGCCCTTGGAGCAGGTGTTTTTGAACCTGCTGTCTAATGCCTTCAAGCATCACCCTGACCCCGCGCGGGGCAAAGCAGATGTGACCGCGCGCGACACCGGGGCCGACTGCTGGGAGTTCACGGTTGCTGACAACGGGGCAGGCATTGCGCCGCAGTACCACGAGAAGGTATTCGGCATCTTTCAGACCCTGGAAGCGCGCGACAAGGTGGAAAGCACCGGTATTGGCCTCGCGCTGGTCAAGAAACTCGTGGAAAACGAAGGCGGCGCGGTGCGCCTGCGCTCTGAACCGGGGCACGGGGCCGCCTTCTCGTTCACCTGGCCCAAAACGCCCGCACCCAAAACACCCTCCGAGAAAGAAGACGTCGATGCCTGCGCCTAGACCCCTCAATATCCTGCTGGTGGAAGACGACGCGCTGGATGTGATGAACGTGCAACGTGCCTTCAAGAAGAACAACATCCTGAACCCGCTCTACGTGGCAGGCAACGGCCTGGAAGCCCTGGCTCTGCTGCGCCCGCAGGAAGACGGCTCGTGGGCGATGCCCCCGGAACGCCGCCTCGTTCTGCTGGACTTGAATATGCCGAAAATGAATGGCATTGAGTTTCTGCGCGCCCTGCGCGAAGACCCGGTGCTTCATGCGCTCCCCGTAGTCGTGCTCACCACGTCCGATGAAGACCGCGACAAAGTGGAAAGCTACGCGCTGGGCGTCGCAGGCTACATTCTCAAGCCTGTCACGCTCGCGTCCTTTGTGGAAACAATGGCGGTGCTCAACAACTACTGGATGCTTTCCGAACTGCCGGAGCCGGGTTAACCCCCATGTCCACCCAGAGGAATGATGCCGGGCAGGACGAACCCCTGCGTGTCTTGATTGTAGACGACGACCAAACCGACTGCCAGGCGGCGCGGCGCGCGCTTCAGCGCGCCGGAATGACCGTGCAGGTGGACGAAGTCGCCACCTGCGCCGCCGCCCTGGACGCCTTGTCCCGCGCCCCCTATGACTGCCTCTTTCTAGACTTTCAACTGCCTGACGGTGACGGCCTGCACCTGCTGCGGCAGATGCAGGAGGCCGGTCTGGACGTTCCCGCCGTGATGCTGACCGGCCATGACGACCCGGAAATGGCGGCAGAACTGGTCAAAGCGGGCGCGGTGGACTACCTCGCCAAGTCCCGCCTCACCCCGGACACGCTGGCCCGCCGCCTGCAAAACGCCGTGCGCGTGCGCCGCGCCGAGCGGCAGGCCCAGCAGGCCGAAGACGCTCGCCTGTTTCTCGTCGAAGCCGGGGCCGTGCTGTCTTCTTCGCTGGACTACGAAACCACATTGGCGAATGTGGCCCGCCTCGCCGTGCCGCGCCTGGCTGACTGGTGCGCCGTTGATGTGCTGGACGCACAGGGCACGGTGCAGCGCGTCAAAGTCGCCCATGTCAGCCGTGTTCGTGAACGTCTGGCGCGCGAACTGGATCGCCGCTACCCTACCGACATGAGCAAGCCCAATGGCGTCCCCGAAGTGCTGCGCTCAGGGCATTCTGAGATGGTCTCTCATGTGTCTGATGCGCTGCTGGCGGCCAACGCGCACGATGAAACGCACCTGCAAGCCTTGCGCGAAGTCGGCTTTCAGTCGTACCTGTGCGTTCCCCTGCGCGCGCGCGGCAGGACGCTGGGGACACTGACATTTGTGTCCACGACGCCTGGGCACGTTTATGGCCCTCCCGACCTGCTGCTGACCGAGCAATTGGCCGAGCGCGCCGCCATTGCGGTCGACAACGCCCGCCTGTTTCTGGAAACGCAGGCCCGCGCCGAGCGCGAGTCGGTGGTCAACGCCATCGGCAAGGCCCTGCGCGGCTCGCTGGACAAAGACGAAATCCTGCGCGTGGCAACCGAGGAAGTGGGACGCGCGCTTCAGGTTTCCCGCTGCTCGTGGGCCTGGATTAACGCCGCCCATGATGCGTTTGAAGCCGCGCCCCAGCAGTACCTGGC
Source organism: uncultured Armatimonadota bacterium (assembly GCA_963835235.1). Classification (GTDB taxonomy): domain Bacteria; phylum Armatimonadota; class Armatimonadia; order Armatimonadales; family Capsulimonadaceae; genus CAWIET01. Next base: position 2,087,231 of record CAWIET010000004.1, on the reverse strand, counting down.
TCCGGGGGCGGCTCCGATTACAGAGCGCGTGCCCTTTTCCATCTGTCCGCCCGCGCTGCTGGAAGACTGGGCGGCGGGCCAGGCGACAGTCGTTACGGATGCGCGCACTGACCCGCGCTTCGCGGGCGAAGCGCCGCGCGCCCGCACCTCTTCTCCGCCGCCGACGCGGGGCTTTATCTCCTGCCCCGTTTTCACGCGCGACCAGTGGATTGGCGTCTTTAGCGCGCATCAATTAGACAGGCCGCGCGCGTGGACGGCGGAAGAAGTCGCCCTGCTCACGCAGGTCGCCGACCTGCTCGCCCCCGCGCTGGAAAATGCCCGCCTGTACGCGCGCGAGCACCGTGTTGCCGACATCTTGCAGGCCGCGTTTCTGTCCAATATCCCTGACCGGTTGGAAACGCTCACGCTCGCAACGGTGTACCGGGCGGGCCTCACCGAGTCGCAGGTGGGCGGCGACTTTTACGATGCGTTCCTGCTGCCCGACGGGCGCGTGGGGCTGGTGATTGCGGATGTGTCCGGCAAGGGATTGGGGGCGGCGGTCTTGACGGCGACGGTCAAATACTCGCTGCGCGCTTTTGCTGCCGAAGTCGCCGCGCCGGGGCTGGTTCTTACTCGTCTCAATCGCACGCTGCGCGGGGAAGCGTCCGGGCTGGGCGAGCACTTCGTCACGCTCTTTTACGGGGCATTCCACCCGGCGTCGGGGCGGCTGGTGTACGCGAGCGCGGGACATGAGACGCAGATTATCAAGCGCGCCGGGGGCGGCACGGCGCTGCTGCCCGCGAGCGGCCCCATTTTAGGCATCGCCGAACATCGCTATGACCAGCGCGCGGAGTGGCTGGGACGCGGTGACAGCCTGGTGCTTTACACAGACGGCCTCACGGAAGCGCGCGACCCGCAGACTCGTGCCCTGCTGGATTTGAGCGGCGTCGCCGCCCTGCTGGAACAGTCGCCGCCGCAGGCCGGGCCGGGCCTGCTGGCCGCCCGATTGGAACAATCGGCAATCCGATGGGCAGGCGGCAAGCCGCACGATGACCTCGCCCTTTTAGTGGCACAGCGTCAGGACGCAGTGCAGGACGGGGCAGGGGAGACGGCGTTTCCGGTGGAGCGAGCGCTGGCGGCTCCCGACACGCTGATCCTGGAAGATGAGATTGGCCCCACAGGGCGCGAGCGGGAGTTGTTGTTCCAGTTTGCATTCCCCAGCCGGGCGGATTTCGCGGCGGAGGTGCGGCAGGCCGTCGCGCACTGGATGGCAACGCTGGGCTTCGGGCGCACCGACGTGGAAGACTTTCAGACGGCGGTCACGGAGGCGGTGACCAATGCGGTGCGGCACGGCTCGCCGGACGGAGAGAGCAATGAGTTCCGGGTCGCGGCGTACCGCGTGCGGCAGATGGCGCTGGCTGTGGAAGTCACTGACAGCGGACGGGGCCTGTCCAACCCGGACGCTCACCCCATCATGCCGGAGCCGGAAGCATTGGGCGGGCGCGGTCTGCCCTTGATGCGGGAACTCGCCGATGCGGTAGAATACGCGCTTCTGGAAGGCGGCCTGCGCGTGCGCCTTTTGAAGCATTGCCCCGTGCCGGGAGAGGCAGAAGGAGACGACGCGCCCGCTGTGTCAGGCGACGTATTGATCGACAGTCACCACGTCAAATAGCTCGCCGTGACGCCGGGTGGCAAGGGCCGTATGCAGCGCGCGGGCCGTGTCCAGCGACGTGAGGCACGGGATGGCGTGCTCTACCGACGCCCTTCGTATCAGGGCGGCTTCCTTTTCAATCACTTTGTCCTGCGAGACGGTGTTGATTAAGAGCTGCACCCGGCCCTCGCGTATGAGGCTGAGAAGGTTGGGCGTTCCCTCGCTGATTTTCAGGACAGACTGCACTGTCAGGCCGTTATCACTCAGGAAACGCGCCGTCCCCGCCGTCGCATACAGCCGGAAGCCGAGCGCGGCGAAGTCTTCAATAATCGGCAGAGCTTCGGCTTTGTCCCCATCGGCCAGCGTCACGAGAAGCGCGGCGTCCTCGCGGCCAACGGGGACATGAATGCCCGCGCCCACCATCGCTTTGTAGAGGGCGCGTGAAAAGTCCGTGTCTATGCCGAGCACTTCCCCTGTAGACTTCATTTCCGGGCCTAAGTTAATATCCACGTCGGTCAACTTGGAGAACGAGAAGACGGGCGCTTTGACCGCAATGTTGGGCTGGTCGGGGTGCAGGCCGTTCGCATAGCCTTGCTCTTTGAGGCTTCTCCCCAGCATGGCCCAGGTGGCGGCCTGCACCATCGGAATGCCGGTGATTTTGGAGAGATACGGCACGGTGCGCGAGGCGCGGGGGTTGACTTCAATGACATACGCCTGCCCGTTGTCTATCACGAACTGAATGTTCATCAGGCCGACCACGTGCAGGGCGTCGCTCAAACGCACGGCGTAGTCCGTCATCTGCCGGATGGTTTCCGGGCCGATGGTCTGCGGCGGGTAGACCGCCATGCTGTCGCCGCTATGGACGCCCGCGCGCTCAATGTGCTCCATGATGCCGGGCAGCAGGCACCCGCCCACGCCGTCGGCAATCACATCCACCTCGGCTTCCTTGCCCAAGACGTAGCGGTCAACGAGGATGGGCGCACCGTCGCTGATGTCTTCGGCGTAGGTCATGTAACGGCGCAGGTCGGTTTCGTTGTAGACGATCTCCATTGCGCGCCCGCCAAGCACGTAGGAGGGCCGGACTAACACGGGATAACCCACTTCGCGGGCCACGTCTGCGGCGGCGTCCACGCTGGTGACGGCGCGTCCGGGGGGCTTGGGAATATCCAAGCGGCGCAGAAGAGTCTCAAACTGATCGCGGTCTTCGGCCAGGTCAATAGACGCGGGGGAACTGCCCAAAATCGTGACGCCTGCCTCGGCGAGAGGGCGCGCGAGGTTGATAGCGGTCTGCCCGCCGAACTGCACCACCACGCCATCTATAGGCGCTTCCCGGTCTAGGACATTGAGCACGTCCTCTGCCGTGAGCGGCTCAAAGTAGAGGCGGTCGGAGATGTCAAAGTCGGTGGACACGGTTTCGGGGTTGTTGTTGATGATGACGGCCTCGTAGCCCGCCGCCCGCAAAGCGCGCACGCAGTGCACGGAGGCGTAATCAAACTCAATTCCCTGCCCGATACGGATGGGGCCGCTGCCCAGAACGACCACTTTGCGGCGCGTGTTTGGTTCACTCATTGCCCGTTAGTTTACCCGGCAATGGCCCGAAAAGGGCACGGTGTCGGGCGGGCGCAAGTGCCCTGTAACGCCGTGTATTGCCCCGTAATGCCCATGCAGTGCCGAAGCAGTACCCAAGCAATGCCGAAGCATTGCCCAACACTTGCCCATGAATTGCCCATGCACTTCGCAGGGAATGCCGAACAACGGCGGGACAATTTCCGTGCTCTGCTAGGGGGCAGGGGACTTGAGAGTGAAGGAAAATGGGCTGTTCTTCATTTGCAAGGTGATGTCTTGTTTGGCGAGCCGCGCCTGCTCTCTGATAATCGTGGTGTTGACGACATTGGGCGGCAGGCGGCTGATGAGCCAAATGACGTTTGTTTTGCGTTTGTTTTCAAGGTGGCGATGCGCGCTGTGCAGCTGCGGCAGGGCGCGTTCGGGGTGTGAGCCGCCTTTGAGTTCCACGAAGATGGAAGTATCCAAAGCGTCCACGTTGACCAGCCAATCGCACCGCTGCGGCTCGTTGCCCTGAAACACGCATCCGTCCACGCGGATTTGTTCTACTTCCAATCGCTGCGGGTTGAGGAAGCGCACGACGCTGCGGGTGTGCGGGTCGCCCGCGATAAAATCGGGTTTGGAATGACGCTGCGCGCACTCCGGCGGCACGTCGGTCACGCGGCGTTCCTTTCAAACTCGGCGTCCAGCAAACGGCCAAACTCGTCTGAGAGGTCATTGGAAACATTGTCAATCGCGGAGGCCACAATGAGGCCGGTTTCGCTGTCAATGATGCTGGTGGCCGAGCCGTTTTCCATCATGTAGGCGCGCACATTGGCGGGGTCAACCAGCACGCTTTCGGGCAGAACCTTCAGCACTTTGTCCCGTTTGTCGGGCGCGTCTTTGACAATCTTGCCGCCGTACATGAGGTTGTTGAGCGCAGCCAATATATATGGCGAATGAGTGGTAATAAAGTATTGGCTCTTCCCGTTCCCGAACAGGTCTGCAACAATGGCCAAGAGATGCACTACGTCCCGTTGCGCCGTCGGGTACAGGTGCGCTTCGGGTTCTTCTACTACCATGTTAAAACCGTCAATATAATCGTTGCTTTTTAGAAAGCGCAACACGAGACATAATGGAAGCATTTCCTGCTGGCCGGACGAAGCAACCTCAATTGGTATCAGTCGCCTGTCCTTCATGCGGATGTAGTCGCGTGCATTAATCTGCTCATGCGTTCCGCATATCAAACGTGCAATATAATCTTCTACTCGCTTATCTGGCTTCTTGTCCGTGTTGAGATTGGCTGAACGCATTGATTCGTATTGGCGTCCAAACACTGTCAGGAATGGGTCAATTTCTACCCTACTGTCATGGAGCGTGTGGATAATATCATCAAATGTGGCGAAGAAACTGCGCTTATCAGGAACAAACCAGTTACCATAGTTTATTCTTGGGCTTGTTCCTGCCGCTGCTTGCCCGTAAATATTTGCAAACAGGCTGTTGTAATCAGTAAACACGGCTGACATAGAAGTGTAATCCACTTTGGCAAACAATGCAGTGCGGATTTCTTGCGCTTTCTTAAACACAGAGTGGTAAAACGGCGAATACTCTACACTAACATAATGGGAGTTCGCCTTGCGCTTGACGGTAATTCCATACTCTCCGAAGGTGTATGTTATCTCAAACGATTTATTGCCCCATGCCCTTGCCGGAAAATACCGCACGAATAATTCTCTGTCACTTTTGTCCATTTCTTCGGGAAGGCCACGATTCACAACTTCCACCGCCATGCGCCGAATGCTTTCCTTGAAGAAGAACAGCAGTTTGGCGCAGATGCTTTTGCCGGACGCAGACGGGCCGATGAGGACGTTCATACGGGAGAGTTTCAAATCCACCTCTTGTATTCCGGCGAATTTGACGATGTGCAAAGTTTCAGTCGGGGGCGTGGTCATGGCGGTTCTCCAAAGGCGTCTCTTAGAAAGTAAGTTCGGCAGAACAAAAAAGTTTCCTGCTGCCCTCAAGTTTCCCGGTAGAATTGCCAATAACATCATTGGCGGCGTGGAACGGCAAGCGCAGGAGTTGCGGACTGGGCTTGACCAAATCTACTTTCTGCGTCGGCCAGGGGGTTTATTATGGCTAAGGGTAACAACCCGGTGCTCAAAACGCTCAGTGGCAAACTGGGCGAGTATGTGGTGGCGAATGTCTTCGGACATACGGTGCTGCGGGCCAAGCCGAAGAAGAAAACGACTTCCTCGGCGCTGCAACTTGTGCAGCAAGGGCAACTCGGACGGCTGGCGACCATCTTCAAAGGGTTGGATGCCGTCTCGCAGGACGGCTTTCGGCTGCTCGGCAAGACGATGATTGACCCGACCGGAAAGCGAATGCGGCCCGGCATGACGCCGAATCAGTGCTTCATTTCCATCAACTCGTTTTTGCGGTCTATCGGGCAGGCGATTGTTACGACGGCACCCTCCGTGCCTGCTGTGCTGCCCTACATTGGGGGTGACCTGACGCTTACGGCAACGCTGAACGCGGACGGCTCCTGCACACTGACGCTGTACGCATCGTCCGTCACGAATTATTACGTGCAGCTTCAAAGCGCCAACGGGACGCTGCCGAGCGCACCCTGCCCGCAACGGCTGCTGACGCTGGAAACCTATGGGTTGCTGGCCGCAGGCGATACCGACCTGAGCGCCGCCTATGCCGCCCGCGTCAAGACGGCTCCGCGCGTCGGCGAGCGCGTCTGGCTCAAATTGGTACCGTATACGACAAGCGGTGTTCGGGGCATTGCCGAAGTCATCAGCGCCGAAGTGCAGAGCGCGTCGGCGCAGGCGAACGGGGACGACACGCGGCAAAAGGCGGCGTAACGAAAATCTGTATCACGGTGGAGAGTTTACGTACTCAGGCAGGGGAGAACCTTCCCCTGCCTTTTTTCTGGCGTGACGCGGGAGGAAAGGCAGGTTCGGCGGGAATTGTCTGCTGCGAATGAGCGCGCAGCGGTGTGCTACAATGAGACATGACGACCATCACCATTGAGGAGATGAAGCGTGATGTTGTGGGCTATCTTCACCGGGTGCAGGAGGGCGAAACGCTGCTGGTGACGGAAGCGGACGCTCCGGTTGTGGAGATGAAGCCTGCAGGACAACCCGGCAGCGCAGTGCAGGCGCTTCGCCCGTTTGGGCTGTGCGCGGGGGAATTTGTTGTCCCCGATGAGTTCGATGCGCCGCTGCCGGAAGAAGTTCTTCGGACATTTGAGCGCGCATGAGACTGCTGCTGGACACGCACGTTTTCCTGTGGCTGCTGATTGGCGACCGGCGGCTGGGGGACGCGGCCCGCGATGCGGTGCGTGACCCCGCCAATGACGTGTTTTTGAGCGTGGTTTCCCTGTGGGAGATAATCATCAAGCACCAGTTAGGGCATCTGCCCCTGCCAGATGCGCCGGAAACTTATGTGCCCGCCCAGCGGCAGCGTCACCAAATCGCCAGTTTAGGAGTAGACGAGGGGAGCGTGGCGCGCGTTGCCCATCTGCCCCCTCTGCATCGCGACCCGTTTGACCGTCTCCTGATTGGGCAGGCGATAGAACATGGCCTGACGCTTGTCACGGTGGACGCTGCTATTCGCGCTTATCCCATGGTTACGGTCTTATAGAGTTCTTGCCATGCGCTTGCTGCATGGGGATTCGGGGCAAGGGGGCTTTGGCGAATAACCGGGGCTTACAGCCTGCCGATATTCTGCTGCACTTCTTCCGGCGGCGTCGCGGGAATGTGAGGCGCGCGCCGCGCTGCGTTTCCATCAACACGCTCGGCGAGCGTCTGCACCGTGTGGTCAATGGACAAGTTGAACTGCGTGCTCGTGTCGCGCAGTTCGCTGACCTCGGCCCGCAGCGTGGCAACCTCCTGCGCTAACGCCGTATTCTGGCCCTGCTGCGCCTGTATCTGAAGTTCCATGCGGCGTTCCTGAGACTTCAGCACGTTCTTGATAGTCTGCTGTCCGATACTCACAATCGCCCCGACAATGGACATTCCAAAGACGACCACGATTGCCAAAGTGTGTTCCATAGAGTGAATTGCCTCCCCGTGACGCAGGCAGTGACACAAAGACATCTGTGCGGACGATTCGCGTCCAAACCTGGCTCATTGTCATACACTGCTCCTGGAGAGAGTGTACCCTCCCTGTAGATTTACCCCGTGCCTGCCAAAAATATCAAGGCAGGCGGGCGCAGGGAACGAAGCCGCACGCTTCCCATGGCACGCCGAAGCGGATTTCGCGTCTGTGGAGAAGCTCGCATTGCGTTTTGTGGTGGAGGACGTGGACGGATTGTTCGCGGAGTATCAGGACAAAGGCGTGTTTCACGCCCGCACAGCGTTAGAAAACACGGAATGGGGAACGCGGGAGTTTGCCTTTTACGATGCGGACGGCAACGGCCTGTTCTTTTATCGCGTCCTTTGAGGCCGTCCGCAGTCTGTTTCGGCGGCAGTTGTCATGGCGCTCGCTCGCGCAGAAGGGCGGCGCGTTGGCGCTCGCCCTGCGCGTCTAATCGCTGGGCGTCCAGTTCCCATTGAGCGGCAAGGGGCGGGTTGGTTCCGCTTTGCACATCGGCTTGCAGGGCGGCGAGCGTTTCCGCGCTGATGGACTGCTGCACCGGCGGCTCGTTCGGCATGGTCTGGTAGAAGAACGCGGACACCGGCTCCGGCAGCGTTTCGCGCCGCCCGTCGTCGCGCACAAGCGTCAGCGTCAGACGGCGCGGGTCAATGGGCACGGGGTAGAACTCAGGGCGACTGAAGCGGACGCGGCAGGCGTTCAGGAAACGGCGCAGGGTTTCATTGCCCGCATGGAGAGCGTCGGCGCGCAGGGCGTCTGCGTCGTCTGCGTCAGAGACAGCCCGTTCCAGCACGACGCGCAGGGTTTTGCCTGTCCACCACGCCCAGTCGCCAAAGATGCCCTGCCCGTCGGTGTCGTCGGAAAGCGACGGGGGAAAGTAAAGCGTGGCCTGCCAATTTTCTAACGTGCAGACAAGCGGCGGCACGTCTGGCCCGGCGGCGCAGAAGTCTAAAGCGAAGGGCAGAGAAACAAGCGCGTCGGCAGTCAAAAGCATGGCAGGCTTCTACAGAATGGGCAGTTCGGGGGCAATCGGCTCGTTCAGGACGCGCGCCGTGCCGTCGTCTTTCACCGCAACAATGTTTTCCAGGCGCACGCCAAACTTGCCGGGGAGATAGATGCCGGGTTCTACCGAAAAACAATGGCCGGGCAGGAGAACCGTGCGATTGCCTGCAACGATAAACGGGGCTTCGTGGTCGTCTAACCCGATGCCGTGCCCGGTGCGGTGCAGGAAGAACTCGCCATAGCCTGCATCTGTAATCACCTGACGGGCGGCGGCGTCCACGTCATGCGCGGCTGCGCCCGGCTGCACGGCCTCCACGCCTGCCGCGTAGGCCCGGTACACGACATCGTAGACGCGCTTTGCCTCGTCGCTGGCTTGCCCTACCGCCGCGACGCGGGTGATGTCGCCGCAGTAGCTGTCCACGCGCGCCCCGAAGTCCAGCACGATTACGTCGCCAGTCTTCAGGCGCGCGCGGCCCGTGTGGTGGTGGGGCGACGCGCTGTTCGCGCCTGCTGCCACAATCGCCCCAAATGACGCTTCCTGCCCCGCCCGCGCCAGCCCTGTTTGAATGGCAAGCGCTGCGTCTAACTCGCTTGCCCCGGCACGGCAGGCTTCATACGCAAGCGAAATCAGCGCATCGGTGGCCTCGGCGGCGCGCTGCATGGCTGCCAACTCCCCGGCGTCCTTGACCGCGCGCAGTTCGGTAAACACGGGCGCGGCGGGCTTGAACAGCGTGGTCGGCATCAACTCTTGCAGCGCCAGCACGAACCGCGCGGGCATCTCGTCGTCAACGCCCACGATGCCGATGTCCAGCGTCAGCTCTTTGCAGATGTCCCGCAGAAGCGGCTGCCAGCCTGCGCCGTCGTCCCACACGCGCACATCAGAAACGCCTGCCGGGTTTGCGCGTGTCTGGTCAGCATTCAGCGCGGGTGTCACAAACAGCCAGTCGCGGTCATCAGGGACAATGAGCGCCAGAAGCCGCTCAAAGCCGTGCTCCGAGAAGCCCGTCAAATAACGCATGGCCGCGCCGGGCGTGAGAATGAGCGTGTCCAGACCATGCGTGTTCATGGCCGTGCGCGCCCGCGACAATCGCTTTTCGTAAAGGTTCATAATATGGCCGCCTGCCCTAACCCCCCGCGCCTTGCCCTAACCCCCCGCGCCTTGCCCTAACCCCCCGCGCCTTGCCCTAACCCCCCGCGCCTTGCCCTAACCCCCCGCGCCTTGCGGCGCGACCCCCTTCCCTGTCAAGGAAGGGGGTAAAGAAGGGGATGAGGACGGGGCAGGGGACTGTCCGGCAAATTGAGCAATCTCCTGCAGTACGGCCTCGGTGTCGTGCAGAATGCGCGTGTTGGAAAAGCGCAGAATACGGAGATGGTGGGCAGCAAGCAGGGCATCGCGCTCGCGGTCATAAGCCTCCTGCTGCTGGTGAATACCGCCGTCCGCTTCCACGACCAGCCGGGCCGCACGGCAGTAAAAGTCAGCAATAAAGCCGCCAATCACCTGCTGGCGGCGAAAATGCAGGCCGTGCCATTGGCTGCGGCGCAAACGTTCCCAGAGCACGCTTTCTGCGGGCGTCATCTGCTGCCGCATTTGTCGTGCCTGTTCCTGCTTTTCCGCCTGCCGGGGCTGGCGTACAATTTTCACTTCATGCACTGTCTTTTCCTTTCCCTGATAAAGGGAGTAATGAAAGACTATCTTACCCCTTCCTTAACAGGAAAGGGGTCGCCATTCCGATGGCGGGGGTTAGGTCTCCGGCGGCCCTGCCAGAAAGTTCCGCAGCATCTGCTTGCCGTGCTCGGTAAGGATGGCTTCCGGGTGGAATTGGACGCCTTCCAGGGGCCAGGTCTTGTGGCGCAGGCCCATAATTTCGCCGCCCTCAGTCTGTGCCGTGATTTCCAGACAATCGGGCAGGCTGTCCCGTTCTACAATCAGAGAGTGGTAGCGCGTGGCTTCAAACGGCGACGGCAGGCCATGAAAGACGCCCGCGCCGTTGTGATACACGGGCGACGTTTTGCCGTGCATCAGCGTTTCCGCCCGCACGACTCGTCCGCCCATCGCCTGTCCAATCGCCTGCTGCCCCAGACACACGCCAAAAATAGGCACGCTCGCCCCCAGCGTCTTGATAAGTTCCAGCGTGATGCCTGCCTCGTCGGGCGTGCCAGGGCCGGGCGAAAGGACAATGCGCTCCGGGGCCATGCGCTGAATATCCGTAATGCTCACCGCATCATTGCGGCGCACGTCTAAGTCCGCGCCCATTTCCCCCAGATACTGCACTAAATTGTAGGTGAAACTGTCGTAGTTATCAATCACCAGTATCATGCTAACCCTGCTTCCGGGCGGTCAGCCACCGGCGCAGGCGCGACTTCGCCGAAGGATGGGGCCAGGCGGCAAGGGAGAGGGGAAGGGATTTAGCGGCCAGGTAGTCTTCCATCACCTGCGCCTGCTGTGCGCCCTCCGGCCAGAGCGCCAGCTTCTCCGGCTGCACCTGATACAGCGTGTAGCCAAGCTGTCGCAGCGCCGTCCACAAGTCCTGCGGGGACTTCCCGTAGAACCCAAGCGTGTAGCGGTTGGCTTCCACAACAACGAGCGGCGCATTCTCCGCCCCCAGAAGGCGGCTCATGCCCTCAATGGCCGCGACTTCTGACCCTTCCACATCTATTTTGAGAAAGTCCACCTGTGTCCAGCCGCGCTCCGCCAGCACGTCATCTCCTCTCACTGCCGGAACGGTAATGGATGGCAAGTTCGTAACCGAGGACGCTAAATGTCCCCAGGGGCCGTGACAGGAGAATGCGACTTCTCCGGGCTGGCTGCTGACGGCGGCGTGCAGCACGGTTAAGTTGTCAAACCCGTTGCGGCACGCGGAAAGGCGCAGCAGTTCCGCATTGCGCGGGGACGCTTCTATGGCGAACACGTCGCAGCCCAGAGCGGCAGCGGCAAGCGCAAAGCCCCCGATATGCGCGCCCAAGTCCAGAACGCGCGCACCCGGCTGCAACGCGGGGCGTGCCAGGCTCACAATCTGGGCGAGCGAGGCGGGCTTGCCCGTTTTGTAAGCCTCGGCAAGGGGATCCGTCTCGGCGGTTGTCTCCTGGCCGCACGCAATCTGAAACGGGCGAATGCCCGCAAGGGACAAAGTGGAAAAAACCGCTGTGTGTTCCTCTGCAATCGCTTCCATAAATGCTTTTCTTTCCTGCCGGGGCTATTCTAATCCCGCTTCGGCCCATTCTACGGCGCGGGTGAGGGCGCGCATCTTGGCGAGTGTTTCGCGGTATTCGTATTCGGGAACGCTGTCGGCGACGACGCCGCCTGCGGCCTGCACATAAATGATGCCGTTCTTAACTAATGCCGTGCGAATGGTAATCGCCGTGTCCATGTCGCCGGAGAAGGAAAAGTAGCCGATGCCGCCGCCGTAATGCCCGCGCCGCGTGGGTTCCAATTCTTCTATAATCTCCATTGTGCGGACTTTAGGAGCGCCCGTCAGCGTTCCGGCGGGGAAGGCCGCGCGCAGCACGTCAAACTGGTCAAGGCCCGCGCGCAGGCGTCCCTGCACCTCAGAGACGATGTGCATGACGTGCGAATACTTCTCAATAGTCATCAACTCTTTGACCTGCACGCTTCCGTACTCAGCGACCCGCCCGATGTCATTGCGGGCCAAATCCACCAGCATGATATGCTCGGCGCGCTCTTTGTCGTCGGCCAAAAGGCTGGCGGCGATGGCGTCATCTTCTTCCGGCGTTGCGCCGCGCCCGTGACGCGAACCGGCAATAGGTCGCATGGCAATGGTGGCGTCCATCTCAGAAACCAGCACTTCCGGCGACGCGCCAATCAGCGTAGCGTCCCCGAAGTCTAAATAAAACATATACGGCGACGGATTGATGGAGCGCAGGGCGCGGTACACGTCAAACGGGTCGGCGTGCAAGGCTTTGGACAACCGCTGCCCGATTTGCGCTTGAAACGTGTCGCCCGCCGCGATATACTCTTTGGCTTTGAGGACGGCAGCAAGATAGTCCTGCTCGGTGCGGTTGGGGGTAAACGGCTTGGCCTCGCGTGGCGCGGCAGGCGGAACAGGGGAAGCAGGCGGGTTTTGCCTCAGACGCGCCAGCAGGTCGTCTATCTTGGCGATGGCGGCATCGTAGGCGGCAAGGGGGTCGGAGCCTTCGGGGACGCGCGCATTGCACAGCGCCAGCATTTTGTGCTTCACATGGTCAAACACAAGAAGCGCGTCGGTGAACAGAAACGCGCAGTCGTCTAGCCCCAGGTCATCTTTGGCAAGCGCGGGGAGGCGCTCAAAGAAGCGCACTGTGTCGTAGCCAATCATGCCAACCGCGCCGCCTACAAAGCGCGGCAAACCCGGCGCGGGCACATAGGCATAGCGCGCCAGCAGGTCTTTCAGGACATGGAGCGGGTCGCGCGTGCCTGCCTCCAGCGTGAGCGTTTCGGTCTGCCCGCCTTCGGTGACGGTGGCGACATTCCCTTTGCTGCGAAACACGCAGAACGGCTCCGTGCCCAGAAACGAGTAGCGGGCCAGACGCTCGCCGCCTTCCACGCTTTCCAGCAGGAACGAATGCGGATGGCCCTGCGCGACCTTGCGGAACGCGGAAACGGGCGTTTCCATGTCGGCGAGCACTTCGCGCCAGACGGGGATCAAATTGCCCTGACGGGCCTTCTGGACAAACTCTTCGCGCGTGGGGGTCAGCATGAGTGGCTCTAGTATACCCTGCCGTGCCGGAACAGAAAAGCCGGGCTTCGCTACCCTCGGCGGCGCGCGCCCATGGCTTTTTCTTTGGTTTCCCACAGGCGGTAGCGGGCAGCCCACACGCGGTTCGCCGCTTGAAACCGCTTCACATCGGCGGCAAACGCTGCGTCCTGCGCAGCCAGTGTGTTCTGGAACCGCGCGGCGACCCACGCATACAGGCGCGCGTCAAACGTGTGGCACTCCTGAATGGCCTGCAAATCCTGCGGCGCAATGTCCTGCGCGCGGACGGGGTTCGCGCTGACATTGGCTCTGGCGTAGTAGGGCGGCTTCCAGCCATAACGACGCTTCAGCAGCACGAGGGCATTGTCCATGTCCTCGGTCAACCCCGCCAGGCTGAAATGGCGGGCGATGTTTTCCTGCGCCTGCGCGAGGCAGCCTTCCAGGTCTCCGCCGCCCGGCGGCACGCCCGAAAGCATTCGCGTCTGCAGATTATCCCGGCCCAGTTTCCGGCACAAGGCGATGTAAGCGTCTAAACCCATGCGGCGCACCGCGACCTGCGCGTGCAACGGGTCGGCGGGGTCGCGCAGGACATGGCTGTATTCCGACAGAAAGCGGTTCACTGGGTCGCGCAGGAGGGTGATATAAGGGATCAGCGAGACGCCAGGCAGATAGTCATGCAGGCCGAAATAGAAATGCCCGGTGAGCACGTCCATCGCGCCTGCACCGTTGGCAAGAGTAGGCGGCAAGCGTCTCGCCACATCTTCAGGCCGCACGTCCGCGCCTGCATAAAAGAAGCCGCGTTCCCCGTACTGACGCCGCAGAATGTCGTTCAGCGTGGTTCCCGCCGTCTTGGGGAGATGCAGAAAGATGAGCATGGCGCACTCTCAGGCGGGAACGCGGCGGCGGGGCCGAAACGACGCGGGGAAGGCAGCAAACGTCTGCCCCGATGGCAGGGCAACGGCGGACAGAAATCCGCCCATGCCGCAGCCAGTATCTACGCCAATGTATTGCTTCGCGCGGGCAAAGGTGACTTTCGGGAACGGGACGTGACCGCGCACAACAGTTTGTGTCCACACGGGGCACTCAAAGCCTTTGATGCCGCCCCAGCGCAGGGCGTCAGGCGATTGCCGCTCCAACGGCAGCGACAGGTTCCATCCCGCATGGGTGAAGATGTAGTCGTCTGTGATGTAAAACGGCAGCGTCCATTCCCACGCCTGCGCGTACAGTCGCAGATGGCTTTCGGGAATGCTGCCAAAGTCGCCCGGCACAAGCGCATAGCCCGCGCGGGCATAAGCGCCTAAAGTCGGCTGTGCGCTCATGCCCTCTAATGCCCGCCCGTCGCCGTCCATCAGAAACGACAGCATTGCCTCTTCATGGTTGCCTTGAATGAACACCTTGCGGCAGCGCGCAAACTCAATCACGGCCTCCACGCACCCAAAAGCGTCTGGCCCACGATTGATGATGTCCCCCAGAAACACCACCAGATCGGATGGCTGCACGGGCAGTCTGGCTAACAACTCCCGCAGCGCGTCTGCCTCGCCATGAACGTCGCCTATCGCGTAAATCACGCTTTGGTTTTGGCGTACTCGCGCACTTCGTTCAAATGCCCCGCCGAGCCAAGCAATTCCGAGCGTGACGCGATAAATTTGGCGTATTCGGCCATGAATACTTTGCCCGCCGAGCGCAGGTCAAAGTCTTCCGGCTTGCTGAGGAAGAACTCACGGTGGACGCGCGTCCACACTAACCGTCCATCGGTATCAATGTTGACTTTGCAGACGCCCAGTTTGGCGGCAGGCAGGTATTGATGCTCATCCACGCCCTTCGCGCCTTCCTTCAGTTTGCCGCCTGCCGCGTTGATGCGCTGCACTTCATCCTGCGGGACTGAGGAAGAGCCGTGCATGACGAGCGGGAAACCGGGCAACTGCTCCTGAATGGCGCGAATACGGTCAAAATGCAGCCCCTGCCCGCCGGAGAACTTGTACGCGCCGTGCGAAGTCCCAATCGCGCAGGCCAGAGAGTCGCACCCGGACTGTTTCACAAACTCTTTGGCTTCAATGGGGTCAGTCAGCAGGGCGTTCTTTTCGTCCACAGCGATGTCTTCTTCCACGCCGCCGAGCATTCCGAGTTCGGCCTCCACGCTGATGCCCTTTGCGTGCGCCCGCTCCACCACGCGCCTGGTGATAGCAACGTTCTCCTCAAAGGGGTCATGGGAGGCATCAATCATCACGGATGAGTAGAAGCCGCTGTCAATGCAGTCGTAGCAGGTTTGTTCATCCCCGTGATCCAGATGCACGGCGAACACGGCATCGGGGAAAATCTCGTCGCAGGCGCGGATCATGGCTTCCAGCATTCTCTTGTCGGTGTAGGAACGCGCGCCTTTGCTGATTTGGATAATAAAGGGGGCCTGCGAATCTAAGTTGCCGCGAAACAGGCCCATTGCCTGCTCGGCATTGTTGATGTTGTACGCGCCGACCGCGTACTTGCCGTAGGCTTGCTCAAACAGGGTGCGGGTAGTGACAATCATGGGGCGGTTTTCTCCTCAAATGACAGTGAAAGGCGTTGATGGCCCCCATTATACCTGAAAGCCGCCATTCCCCAACGGTTAAGTAATCATTCGGAACGATTAGGAAAGCGTTTCCGCGACAGTTGGAGCGCATTTAATACACGCGCCAGCAGCCGGGGGTGATTAACTCGCCCACGTGGCCATCCGGGTCGCGGAAATATAAACTTGTGCCGCCTCCCGGCCCGCCGCCGCTGCCGCCGCACGTCATGCGGCTCTCAATAGCAACGCCCTGTTCAGATAAATGCGTTTCCCAGTCGTCCGCGTCAGAAGCGGGAATGGAGAACGCGAAGTGCTGATGGCCCGCCGCGTCGTGCGGGGGAATAGTGCCACCGGGGGTCTGCGTTGGCTGCACGCTGCCGCCTCTCCTGAACAGCAGCAGGACGTGGTTTTCGGCGACTGCATACGCGCGCATTCGGTCGTCAGCCATGAGCCGCTCCAGGCCGAAGACGCGCTCATAGAAGCCGCCGGAGCGGGCCAAATCCGACACATACAGGGCCGTTTCCACAATTCCCGTGATAGCAGGCATGAGCGTTCTCCCCATTGTTTCGTTCGTTGCGCTAATGGCGTACAATAGGCCATGACCAGCATACCCATCAACGCGCAGGCGGCAAGCGTCTTTCAGGGCATTGCCGACATTCTGGATGCGCAGGGCGAGAACCCGTTCAAAGTGCGCGCCTACCGCAATGCCGTCCGCACATTGGAAGAACTGCCGGAGGCCGTTTCCGATATTGCCGCGCGGGGGGAACTGCGTCAGGTTCCGGGCTTCGGGGAGGCTATCGCGGGCAAACTGGGCGAGATACTCCAAACCGGCACGTGCGAACTATACGAAAGGCTCAAAGCGGAAAGCCAGCCTCAAACGACGCCGCAGCCCATCGACGAAACCGATATCGGCGCAGATAGCGACCACAACGAAAACGTGTCGTCGCCGTGGTGACGCCTTTTCCCGCTTCCTTTTACTTGCAGGACACGCGCACGGTTGCCCAATTGCTGCTAGGCCAGAAAATAGTGCGCCGCCTTCCCACCGGGGAAGCGTTATCGGGCCTGATTGTGGAAACCGAAGCGTACCTGCACGACGACCCTGCCTGCCACGCTTACCGGGGCCGAACAAACCGCAATGCGACCATGTTTGGGCCGCCCGGCCATGCCTATGTGTATTTCACCTACGGGATGCACTTCATGCTCAATTTCGTGTGCGCTCCCGAAGGTGTTGCCGAAGCCGTCCTAGTCCGCGCTTTGGAACCCTTTGACGGTATTGACGCCATGCGCCTGCACCGGGGCGGAATGCCTGACACGCGCCAATTGACTAATGGCCCCGGCAAGCTGGCGCAGGCCCTCGGCCTTTCCCGCGAGCGCGACAACGGCCTTGATGTGACAAACCCGGACAGCGACTTGATTGTTGTCCCCAACATCCTGCCGCCCTTTGAGACAGTGGAAACAACACGCATCGGCATCTCGCGGGGCGCAGAACTACCCTGGCGCTACTACATTCAGGGCAATTCTTTGTGTCACGCCGATAGTCCAAGCAGGACAAACCCGCGCGCAGGGTGAACAAGACGCGCATGGAAACCCTCAATTATGAACCCGTCACATACGAAGGCTATGACTGCCTGCGCCTCGCCAACGACACGGTAGAGGTCATTGTCACGCAGTCCGTTGGCCCGCGCATTGTGCGTTACGCGCTTCACAATGGCCCCAACACGTTTCACCTGTGTTCGCATCTCAGCAAGGCCCTGCCAGAGGGCGGGGAATGGAAGCCTTACGGCGGGCATCGCCTCTGGATAGCCCCGGAAGCCTTTCCCTTCTCCTACCCCCCCGACAACAGCCCGGTGAGTGACATAAACTGGAACGGTCAAATGCTGCGCCTGGCTAATCCCCCCGAAGAGGGAACCGGCATTGCCAAAGACGTGGAAATCACCCTTGCGCCAAAGGGCGCGGCAGTGCGAGTCGTTCACCGGCTGACGAATCACAACAACGAACCCGTCACTGTGGCAGCCTGGGCCTTAAGCATTGTCGCCAATGGGGGACGGGTCGTCATTCCACAGGAGCCGTTTGTTTCGCATGATGACGACTTGCTGCCTGCGCGCCCCCTGGTGCTGTGGAAGTTCACCGACATGGCTGACCCGCGCTGGTGGTGGGGCGCAAAATATTTGTCCCTGCGCCAGACGGACACGCCGGACGACAAGCCGCAGAAAGTGGGATTGTTCAACGCGCAGGGGTGGGCGGCGCACCTGACAGACACGCAGGCGTTTATTGTCGTCATTCCCCTTGCGGGCGGCCCGGCGTCCCTGCCGGACATGGGCAGCAACTTTGAGGCTTACACCGACGGCCCGTTTCAGGAACTGGAAACGCTGGGGCCGCTGACAACGCTCGCGCCGGGCCAATCCGTGACGCACACGGAAGATTGGTTTCTGGCCTCGACAGACGCCGCTATCCCCGACACAGACGACGCATTAGACACGCATCTGCTGCCGATTGTGGCGCGGGCGCGGGACGCTTTCGCATCTTTGCCCTAGCCGCCATTGCCCGTCGCCGCGCGGGACGCAGGAGCCGTGCTGCCCATCCCGGTCGGCTCGCCGCTGCCGCTCACCACGCCGCCGGGTGCGGCCCCCGGCGCATGCGGGGGCGCGGGAGCCGACATGGGCGGGGGCGTCGCAAACGGTGCGGGGCCAGACGGAGCGGCAGGCTCATTTGGCTTCACAGAAGCGGCCTGCGACGCAGAAGCGGCCTGCGGGGTGGGGTTCACTACAACAGGGGCAGGCGTCGGCGCTTGATGTCCGAAGGCGACCATGCCCACCACCACCGCGATAATCATCACCACCAGCAAAATCACCAATGTGCCCCAGTTGGCATTGCGGGTGCTCACGTCATCAGGCTGGGTCTCGTAAACGCTCATTGTGTCGGTCTCCCTTGTTGGCTGTAGCGGCCCTCACCCCGCCCCGGTCGGGGCGACCCTCTCCCGCTTCGCAGGCGAGGGTAAGAGAGAAAGTCTTATTCCTAACCCTCGCCCGTTGTCACGGGCGAGGGTGGCACAAGGCTTTGCGAGTGCCGGGTGAGGGCCTCCCTTTACCGGCTGCGGCCTCCTACCCCCAGGGGAAGGCAGGCGGCGGAAACTTGTGCTGGGGGGTCAGCCAGGCAGTCAGCACGTTCAGCAGGACGTAGAAGACCGCCATGCCGAACTCGCCGATGACCAGCCCCAGAAAGAACGGACGTGCTTTCTGATACGACCCCATGCCGCCGTAGCGCAGAATCAATGACTTGAATACCCACGCAATGAGGCAGGGAAACCAAAACTGAATGGTGCTCCATGACCCCGACAGCGCGTAGCCCAGCGGATGCAGCGGCCACCAGAAGAACGCCGTCCGCATGGCGGTCAAAAACAGCGTCACCACCACGCCGACCGTGAAGAACGTCGGCATCTGCCACGACGCGCCTGCAATGGGCGGCGGGTTCGCGCCAAAGTACGGCACGGCGTCATTGAACGTGATAGTCGGGCTGCCATGCTCCATCCAGCCGTCCATGCGGTTCGCGCCCAGATGGTAGGGAATGGAAATGTTGAGCGCAATGGCGACTATCAGCGCAATCACAATCCCCAGCACCAGCGTGCCCGCAAACGCGCGGCGGCGTATGCGCGTACCGTCGGCGATGCGCGCTGAGTCCAGCATCCCGCACAGCAGGAGGCCGCGCTGGTCGCGCAGGAAAAGGTTGTCAAAGAAGGCCAGCATGGTCAAATTCGCCGCCCCCAGAGTATGAATGGGAGCCACCATGCGATACAAATCTATCGGGCGGAACGTGGTTTCCGTCATCAGCATTCCGGCTTCAGCGGTGGAGCGGGCCATCACGGTCACAATCACCAGCAGGCACACAATCAACTCAAAAAACGCCAGCCACAGGCTCATACCCATGCCCCACAGCCACAGGGCGGACACCACGACACTTGCCAGCAGTCCCCACACAGCCACCCGGTAGGGCAAGAGTTCATCGGCGTCATCGGCTTTCTCGCGTCCTATCGCTGCCGCCCATACCCGCTTGAGATGGGGCCGGGCGATATACAAAAAGTAGCCCACCAGCACGATGTACGCGCCGACTGTTTGGTAGCCGATAAACAGGGGCGGCGGGTACAGCGGCATTTGCGGCTGATCCATGTTGTAAGACGCCGCCACCACCATCTCCGCCCGCGACAGCAGAAAAAAGAACCAGATGGAAAACAGCACATCAGCAGGCAGCAGAAAGAAAAAGCCAATCGCCGCGAACGACACGATAAAGGACATCTGCCCCGCTCCTGCCTTCCAGGGCAGCGTGGTAATGTAGTCGCCTGCGTTCCATTGCAGGGTGATGTCGGGCACGGACGGCTGGACTTGGTGCAGCCCTTTCGCGCCGAAGATCAGCACCGGCAGCAGCACGCCCAGCCACAAAATGGGGTTGCGGAAGAATGTCCCGCGCTCCTCGTCGCCCGCAATCTCCAGCGGCAACTGCGCCAGCGGGAAGGCTAACTTCTCGTTGTCCACCCATTGCTTTCGCAGAATGGCGGTCATGCACAGGAACGCAAACAGCACCAGCCCAATCAGAAAGCCCCAGTTCAGGAGCGGCGCCAGCCAGTCGCCCCAGGGAACGCTTTCGCCGCGAGGCAGCTGATTGTAGTACCACTCGGAAACGTTCTGCTTGCCGGGGTCATGGACATTGTAGGGCACGGCGCGTTGCGGGGTGTGCGCGTCAAAGAGTTGGTGCCAGTTGTTGGTGTCAGTTTGGAAGTATTTGGGAGCCACCATCAGCGGGACAATCTTCTGCACGATGCCGTGCGAGGAGACCATTGCGGCCACCAGGCTCATGCAGTAAATTACCAGCAAATCCGACGACGTAAAGCCCCAGCGCGCGGAAAGCCGCTTGAGGCCGCGCCCGACAGCGGTCACGAGCAGCAGCATTCCCAGCGCGACCGGCGGGAATTGCAGGTAGCCGATGCGAACTGTCACCAGCACCATCTCGGCCTGTGTCACCAGATAGGCGGTCAAGGCGACGCACAACGCCCCCACTAGCAGCGCCCGCCCGCGCACGCCGCCGCGCGCTTTGGGGGCCGTGCCGTTGGCCTCCGGGCCGTTGCCTGCGGCTGACGGGATGTCCGTGTTTTGCCGCCCGGTTTCGGCTTCCAGTTGCGCGTTTGCGCCCTGCTGCTGCGCGTTTGCGCCCTGCTGCTGCCTCATTGCGTGTGTCGTCCCCCGCGTTTGCTGTCCCATAGTAGCAAAAACGGGGACAGATGTCAAGGGCGGCTGTCGCTGCTGTCAGGGGCGACCTGTCGTCGCCGGCGCGCACAGGGTCATGGACGGCCCGCGAAAGCCAGTTGGCGAGAGCGCCACCAGACGCACGGCGATTTGCTGGCCCGCCACCGCCTCGCCGCATTTTCTGGCAAACGCTTCCGCCAGAGACGCCCCGTTCGCGCCGATTTGGGGCAGCGTTTGGAGTAAAACAAAGCGCGTTTTCGCCGTCACCGGGTCGCCCACAAATTGGGCGTGCGCTGCGTACACCTGCACGGCCTGCGGGAATGGCGGGCCGGACAGGGTGAGCGCAAACGGCTGTGTTTCGCTGGCTTCGGTGGCGGTCAGGGTCAACTGTCCCAGCGGCAGCGGGAAATCCGGGGACGGCGGAGCGTCTTCTCTGGGCATTAATCCCTGCGCCCAAAGCCCGGCGGCGACGGCTTGAAAGCATTGATAGCCCGACAGCGGCAGTCCCCGGCGCGTGTTGTCCCAATAGGGGATTTGCCGCCCTAAAAGGCCCCACTGCACTTTTTGCGCCTGTGTCAACCCGTGTTTCCACATCCGCCCCGTGCCGCTCCAATTGGCGCGCTGCACGCTCTGCGCCGCGCTTTGCTTGTGCGGCGCGCGCGGACGTGTTCGGAGAATGGTCTGTCCGTTTTGCTGATAAACCGCGTAAAGGCCGGTTGTTCCGCTCAGTCCCGCCAGAAGCGGGTTGTTGCCGTGTGCCATGCGTGTGTCTCCCGTGTGTGCGAAGTGGCAGGAATAGTCCTGCGATAGTGCATTATCGGTCGTGCGATAATAGAACTGGAGGGCAGGCAGAGCGCAGCAAGCGACTGACAACAGCGATTTGCTATTGCCTTGCTCATGCATCGCTCTTGCACGCCAGTTGCATTATCGGAGAAGGAGTATCCGAAGACTATCGCAGGAGCATCGCAGAAGCATCGCAGCACGCTCCCCAAACCGGGGCCTGTCCTGCCATTGACAGCCTGCCTGCCGCGTGTTACAATGACCGCGCACGTCTGGTCTCAGGAAGGACACTTTGCCATGAACACGCTCATTTCTCGCGCCGCCCGGTGCGCCGCGCTCGCTGTCACCCTCTGCGCCCTGTGCGCGCCCGTTTTTGCCCAATCGCCGCCCGCATCTGCGACCATTGTGGATTTGGGCGCGCTGAGTGGGGGAGACAGTTACGGCTACGGCGTCAGCGAGAACGGCAATGTCACCGGGATAGCGTCAGACAGCATGGGCAACAACCATGCGTTTCTGTACACGCAGGGCCACATGATTGACCTGGGCACCCTGGGCGGCGATTACAGCACAGGCTACGGCGTCAACGACCGGGGACAGGTTGTCGGGACATCCGCAGCCCCAGTGAGCGGTTTTGAGAGCGCCTTTCTGTGGCAGGACGGCAAACTCATCAACCTCAACAAAGTGCTGCCACCTAACTCTGGCTGGACGCTGACAGAGGCAATGGGTATCACCGACAGTGGCTACATCACGGGCTATGGAACGCACACGGGGCATCGGCACGCTTATCTGCTGCAACTGCCTGCGGGTTTTGCGCCGTAAGGCGGGCCGTCACCCCTGTGTTCGCGCAGGCCCGTAGGGGCACGGCTTGCCGTGCCCTGTTTGTCGTATGCCGTGCCCTGTTTGCCAGCGCAGGGCAGCAATCAAAATGCAGGGCAGGGCATGCCCTGCCCCTACACAGGGCGTCCCGATGGCGTGTGGTGAACAAATCCCCGCCTGTCCGCGTCAGCCAAAGAAGCCACACCGGGGAGACTTTCACATGACACGCCGCCGTTTCGCTCTGCTGGGTCTGACGCTCACCGCCGCCGGTTCTGTTGGGGCCGCGCTGCTGTCCAATCCGCCCGCAGGCGCGCAATCGCCCGCCGCGCCCGCTTTGGACGCCGCGCACGCCCAATCACTGTATTCCGAGAAGTGCTCCGCCTGCCATAACCTGCCTGACCCCAAAGAAAAGCAGATGACGCGCATGGAATGGCAGCGCACCGTCAACCGGATGCTGGTCAAATACAAGGCGTCCGACAGCATTTCTCCCCCCGAAGCCGCACAGATTGTGGACTATCTGACGACGTTTGCCGTGAGGCCCGGCGCGCGCACGGCCCGCCCTCTTGACCTTTGGGCCACCGACACGCGGGACGTGTGGACAGCGCTGCCGTCCACGTCGCGCGTCTTCAACTTTGAGGGCGACGGGCTTGCCCCCGGCCTGGCGGCGGCGCAGGCGGGCGCGCAAGGCCCCGCCGCCGTGTGGAAGACTGTGCGGGCCTCGGAACAGCCCGATGGCATGATAGTGAAAGTGGTTCCCGTGCGGCCCGACCCGGCCCGCTTTGCCCTGCTGCTGGATAAAAGCGACCAGGGCCGCAGCGTAGACGTGCGCGTGCGCTTCCAGATGCTTGGCGGCACGGTCAGCCCGTCGGTGGGCATCGCATTTGGCATTCAGGACATGGCCCACTATCAAGTTCTGCGCTATGATGCCCACGCGCAGACGCTTTCGCTCTTGCAGATGGACGGCCCGACCCACACGCCGCTTCAAGTGACGCCGCTCACGCTGCCGCAGGCGGTTTCTCCCACGTCGCTCACGACAGCGGCGGGGCAGGGTCAGGAAGCGAGGGATTTAAATCCCTCGCTGTCACTCTCTGTCGGCCCCGGCTGGCATACCCTGCGCCTGCTGGTCAGCGATGGGCAGGTGCGCGGCTTTCTAGACCAGACCAAGCGTGTCAGCGTCGCCGACCCCAATTATGCAGGCGGCAAAGTGGGATTGTGGGCGCAGGGCGACACCCTCGCGGGCTTTGACGACTGGACAGTGGATATTTACGACGCCCCGCCTCCTGCTGCGTCTGTGCCGCCCGCCTCCTAACAGGCTCAGGATAGGGGCAGTTACGCGCGGGCTGTCGGTGATGCAGACGCGGGCGGCAGCAAGGCCATTTCGCGGCGGGGGGCGGCATAGGACGGTGACAGCAGCAGGGCATGGGTGAGTTCCACGCGGGCGGCGGGGATGTCGCCGAGGGCCTTGTCCACCATTGCCAGATGGTAGCGCAGTTCCGGCTGGCGCGGCACGGCATTGATGGCCTGCTGCAAGTTCTCCTGCGCGTCTTTGTCGTCCCCCATCTGGTGCTGCACCCAGGCCAGCGTATCCTGATAGGTTCCCACCACTTCGTCGGAGCCGTGTCCGCCTTTCGCCTGCGCGCGGGCCAGGCTGACCGCTTTCTGCGCGAGTGTTAACGCACGGGGCAGGTCAGGCTTGCTGCCTTCTACGGCAAATGCATACGCCAGATTGTTGTAGGCTGCCGGGTCATTCGGGTAGGCGGCAATGACGCTCTCATAATCTGCCGTGCCTTTAGCAGCATCGCCTGCATCCCAGTATGCCTGCGCCAGCGTGTTCTTGATGTTGGCCCCCAGCGCCGCGCCCGGCCTGGTCATCTTCTTTTCCAGCAGAGCCGCTAAATCACGTGCGGTGGCCTGCTTCCCGGCTTCGTCTCCCATTCTGTCCAGCGCAACCGTGAGATAGGGCAGGGGCAGGTCGCTTTCGGGGAACTTGCGGCGGGCCTGCTGAAGATACAGAACCAAGTTCGGGTCGTCTCCCGCTTCCGTGAACACTTCGGCTATGCAGTTATGGGTAACTTGCCCATCGGGGCCAGGGTCGGGCACATAGACGCTGATGTCGTTAGGCGCGGCAGCCACCGCGCGGTCAGCCCAAAGCTGCGCCGCGCGCGTGTTGCCTAACTGCTCCTGATGCAGGGCTTCCAGCAGGTTCGCCTGTATCTTTTCCGATGCCTGCTCCTGTGCGCCGCACCCAGCCAGGGCGAGCGGCAGCAGCGCAACAAGCACAATCCAGCGGTTCATAGCGTGTCGCCTTTGTCGGGAGCGGTCATGTCTAAGAATACGTCCTCCAGACGCCCTGATGCAGACTGCGCGGCCAGCGTGGAAGGCGCTCCGAGCGCAATCAAGCGTCCCCGGTGAAAAACACCCACGCGGTCGCAAATCTCCTGTGCCACGTCCAGTGTGTGCGTGGACAAAAACACGGCAACGCCTTCTTCGCGGCACAGGACGCGCAGCAAATCTTTCAAGCGGCGTGTGCTGATGGGGTCAAGACCGACTGTCGGCTCATCCAGAAACAGCGCGCGAGGCCGGGGCAAAAGCGCGGCGCACAGCGCCATCTTTTGACGCATTCCTCGCGAGTAGCCGCCGAGCAGTTGGTCGGCGTTCGCCGTCAAGTCCATCTGCCCAAGCAGGCTGTTTATCCGAACGTCGCGCTCGGCTCCGGGGGGCAGAGAGTATAAGTCTGAAACAAACGCCAGAAATTCGCGCCCGGTCAGTTTGTCGTACAGAAACGGGTTGTCGGGCACGTACCCGGTGAGGCGTTTGGCCTGCGCCGCCTGCCGCTGCAAATCAAACCCGGCAATGCGGGCCGTTCCCTGCGTGGGTTTCAGAAGCCCCGTGAGCATTTTGATGGTGGTGGTTTTGCCTGCCCCGTTCGGCCCCAGAAAGCCGAAGCACTCGCCCGCAGGCACAGTCAGGGACAGCGCATTGACCGCCGGGGCCGCTTTGCCGGAGTAGAGTTTAGTCAATTCCGCCGCCTCAATCACTGTGTCTTTCCCTTTCAGGTCATTATAGCACAGGGGCCGGGCCGGGTACAATGACCGCATGGAACTGCCCACGCCCACGCAGCGCGCCCGACGCCTGCGCGCCACGCCTGCCCTGCGCGCCCTCGTGCGCGAAACTGTGTTATCCCCCGCCGACTTGATAGACCCTCTGTTTGTTGTCCCCGGTGCGGGAAGCGCCCGCCGCCCGATTGCGTCCATGCCCGGCGTCGCGCACCTCACGATTGACGCCCTCCGCGCAGAAGCGGAAACAATCGCCCAACTCGGCCTTCCCGCCGTGCTGCTGTTTGGCCTGCCGGAAACGAAGGACGCGGAAGCGTCCGGCGCGTATGCCGACACGGGCATTGTGCAGCAAGCCGTGCGTGCCCTCAAACAGGACAATCCCAACCTGCTGGTCATCACCGATGTGTGCCTGTGCGAGTATATGGCACACGGGCACTGCGGCATTGTGGAAGGCGAACACGTTCTCAATGACGCAACGCTACACCTGCTGGCGCGCACCGCTGTCTCGCACGCCGAGGCCGGAGCGGACATTGTCGCGCCGTCGGACATGATGGACGGGCGCGTCGCCGCCCTGCGCGCCGCGTTAGACAGTCACGGCTATTCTGGAACTCCAATATTATCGTATGCCGCCAAATATGCGTCTGCGCTGTATGGCCCCTTCCGCGACGCCGCCGACAGCGCGCCCGCGTTTGGCGACCGCCGCACCTATCAGATGGATATCGGGAATCGCCGGGAAGCGCTGAAAGAAGTCGCGCAGGACATCGCCGAAGGCGCGGACATGGTGATGGTGAAGCCCGCCCTGTCCTGTCTGGACATCGTGCGCGACGTGCGGGAAGCGACGCTGCTGCCCGTCGCGGCTTACAACGTATCGGGGGAATATGCGATGGTGAAAGCAGCGGCGGCAAACGGCTGGCTGGATGAACGCGCCGCCGCGCTGGAGATATTGACCGCCATCAAGCGCGCCGGGGCAGATTTCATTCTCACCTACCATGCCAAAGACGCCGCCCGCTGGCTCCAATCGTAGGGGCACGGCTTGCCGTGCCCTGTTCCCTGTTAAACGCAGGGCGAATAAGCGCAGGGCACGGTAGTAAGAGCAGGGCACGGCAAGCCGCGCCCCTACTTGGGCAGCGTGAAGAAGAACACGCTGCCTTTGTTATATTCGCTCTCCACGCCGACAGTGCCGCCATGCCCTTCCACAATATGCTTGACAATGCTGAGGCCCAGCCCCGTACCGCCGGACGCGCGGCTGCGCGCCTTGTCTGCCCGGTAGAACCGCTCAAACAGGCGCGGAATGTCATGGGACAAAATGCCGATGCCGGTGTCCGCCACGCGCACCGTGACACTCTCAGGCGTCTCCTGAGCCGTCAGCGTCACCGTGCCGCCATCGGGCGTGTAGGCGATAGCGTTGTCTAACAAATTGACAAGCACTTGTGCCATCTCGTCCCGATCCAGCGCGGCCACCAGCGGGGGGCGCAGGTGATTGGTAAGAGTGAGGCCCGCTTTGTGCGCCTGCGTCGCCATTCGCAGGGTGACTTCGCTGACAAGCGAGGACAGGTCAGTCGGCGTTTTGGTGACGCCGCGCGCTTCCACACGGGACAAGTCTAAGAGGTCTGCGGACAGGCGCACCAGCCGGTCGGACTCATGGATAATCGTTTCCAGAAAGCGAGGCGCGACGGCTTCATCGGAGCGCGCGCCGTCCAGCAGGGTTTCTGCCATCGCCTTGATAGAAGTCAGCGGGGTACGCAGTTCATGGGAGACGTTGGCAACAAAGTCCCGGCGCACCCGCTCCAGGCGGCGCAGTTCGGTCAGATCGCGCAGCACCAGCAGAAACTCGTGCTCGGAAACAGGCTGAACGCGCGCATGAAGGGTGCGCGGCGTCGGCTGTGAGAAGGACACTTCGCCCTCCACGCAGGCGCGGCGGCGCACCGCCTCTTGGTACACGTCGTCCAGTTCGGTGCTGAGGGTACGGGCTAACAGCCGGGAGTTGGCAGGGGCATCCTTGCCGGGCGCAGGAGGAGCAAAGAGACGGTCAGCGATGAGATTGCTTTGGAGGATATGCCCGTCGGCATCAGCCAGCAGAATGGCGTCGTCGGTCGTATCCAGCAGGGCTTGCCAGCGTTGCGCTTGCGTGTCAGCGTGCGGGGAGGGCAGCGGCTCTGCAGGGGGAGCCGACGGGGAGGATTGTCGCGTCCAGGGAAGCCTGACCACGCGGCTTAACCCTTGAACTTGTAGCCCACGCCGCGCACGGTGAGCAGCATTTCGGGGCGGGCAGGCACGGCTTCCAACTTCTCGCGCAGCCAGCGGATATGCACGTCTACGGTGCGGTCGTCCACATAGCAGTCTTCGCCCCAGACGCGGGACAAGAGAGTTTGCCGGTCAAAGACGCGGCCCTGATGCGCGGTCAGCAGCGCGAGCAGATCAAACTCCTTGCGCGAGAGGAGAACCGATTGGCCGTCACGGAGCACTTCGCGCCGGTCGGCATCAATTCGCAGCGAGGGCGACATAGTCGTAGACGACACTGTGTGCGCGGGCGGCGCGGGCCGGAATGCCAGCGTCTCGTCGCGGCGGCTCGTGCGGCGCAGCAGGGCATGGACGCGCGCCATGAGTTCACGCATGGAGAAGGGCTTGACCACGTAATCATCTGCGCCTGCCTCAAAACCCCGCAGTCGGTCTCCTTCGGCGGCGCGCGCCGTGAGCAGCAGCACGGGCAGATCGGCATAGTCGCGCTGAAGGCAGCGGCAGATGTCCAGGCCGCTTCCCGAAGGCAGCATCACGTCCAGCACGACCAGGTCAGGCACGTCTCGTCGGATTTGGCCCAGGCATTCTTCTGCATCCGCCGCGCTTTGCACATGATAGCCTTCTTTTTTCAGATTGTACGAGATGGCGTCCACAATAGGCGCTTCGTCATCCACCACCAGGACTTTCTGCATGAGCGTATCCCCTTCTCCCGCATCCGTGTTTCTTGACGCACGCCCACTATACCACAAAAATGCGCGTAAATCCATCAGCGTAGACAAATAGTTATTCGTATGCTACAATATTCCAATATGCAAAAGCATGGGGGGAATAGCGATGGACAACAAGACAAAAGAAGCCCTGAAACAGCTTCAGGCCGAGATACGGCAACTGCAGACAACGGTTTCCGGCAGGCGCAACGAAGCGCACATGGAGCCGGAATTAGACGACATCGCCGGGCCGCGCCGGGAAAAAGGCGAAGCGGCGGTGCAGTATCAGGCGCATTACCGCCTGCCCGGAACGACGCAGGAGATACATAAAACAGCGTCCATGAGTTTCACGGCACAGCAGCTCAACCATGTCACCAATGAAGCGGCGGCGGCAATTGGGTACGCGCTGGCCGCCCCACAAAAAGTCGCTCTGCTGCGCGCGCTGCTGGGCAAAGACTCGGAAGGAGCCGCCGAGTTGGGCGACCTGACCAGCCTGAGCACCGGGAGCCTGTACCATCACTTGCGGGAACTCATGCGCGCTGACTTGGTGCAGCAGGCTGGACGCTCCCGTTACGTGCTGACTGATAGAGGAATGCGCGTGCTGCTCGTGACGCTGGCGCTCGCAGCCGACGCCTGATTTCTCCCCACAAAGGACATGACGCATGACACACACTTATTCCCTGACAAGTGACGCGGCGGCAGGCGGCGCGCTTCCTTTCCTGACATTGGCGCACAGCGGCCTTGCCGATGACGCGCCTGTTGTCCTCGTGCTGCACGGCCTGGGGCGCGGCAAGGAACATATGCTGCCATCGCTGTATGCCTTCGCGCGGGAAGGCTTTCGCGCGGTTGCGTTGGACGCCCGCCTGCACGGGGAGCGTCCTGATGCGCCTGGACGCGAGCAGCGCTTGCAGGACGAGCATATTCCCACGCTGTATGAGATGATTGCGGGCACGGCGTCCGACGTAACGCTGCTGCTTGACCATCTGGGCGTGGCGCGGGCCGCCGTGCATGGCGTCTCGCTGGGAGGCTATATCACGTTCGCCGCGCTGCTGGCGGAGCCGCGCCTCACGGTGGCGACAGTGGCGATGGGCAGCCCAGACTGGCTGGGCGGGCTGCGCGGCCTCGGCTTCGGCCCCGGTCACGCCGCCTATGATGCCGTCGCGCGCTTGAACCCGTTAGACCTGGCCGCCCAATCCTACCCGCCGCGCCCCCTGCTCATGCTGCACGGCGCGGACGACGACGTGGTGTCGGTGGAAGGCGTTGTTGCGCTGTTTGACCGCCTGCGCCCCCTGTATCGTGACACGCCGGAGCGGTTGAAGTTAGTTGTGACCCCTGCGCTGGGCCATCGCTACACGGACGAGATGGCCTCCGAGAGCGTCGCCTGGACGAAGCGCTTTCTGTGACGCGGGAACCTTCCTGCCGTGCGCTTTGTTGGGAACCACAGCAAGCCGAAACGCTGCCATTCCATTTTCGCGAGCGACCCTGTGTGGGTCGGAAGGAGACAACCCATGAGCGCTGCCGCTGCCGTGTCTACGGCTGATTTTGATAAGGAAGTATTGCAATCCGAGACGCCCGTCTTGGTAGACTTCTGGGCCGTCTGGTGCGGCCCCTGCCGCGCGATTGCGCCGACGGTGGATGCTGTCGCGCAGGAGTACGCGGGCAAGGCCAAAGTGGTCAAATTGAACGTGGACGAAAGCCCGGAGATTGCCGGACGCTACGGCGTGATGAGCATCCCTACCTTGATGATTTTCAAGGGCGGCCAGAAGGTCGGCGAACTGGTGGGCGGCCAGAATACCAAGCAGACCATTGGAGCCGCGCTCGCCCAGCACGTGTAATCTTTCCCAGAAAAGTCCCGGCGCATTGCGCCGGGACTTTTTTATGTGTCAGCGTCCCCCGAAGGGAGCCTGGCCAAAGCCCGTAGCGTCTACGCGGGCACGGCTGTCCGAGGCAGGGGACGAGCCGTTCAGCACCTTGAACGGGTAGGCGCTGCGGCCCCGCTCAAAGCCGGGAACGCCATAAGCAGGGTAGGGCGCGGTTTGTGCGGCAGTCCAGGCGTCAGGGCCGTCGCGAGCCGGGTCAGGCGCGTTTCCCTTCAGGCTGCGAACGTACAGAGCGAGGCTCCAGCGCTCGGACGGTGTCGTCCAGTGTCGGAAACCTGGCATCTTGCCCTGCCCCATTGTGATGTGCCAGAACAGCGCGCCATTGGAGATGTGCTGCACCAGCGGGCTTGCCAAATCCGGCGGGTGGGGGACAAGATACTGCCCCACTGTCCCATAGCCATAGCCGCCAGGATTGTGGCACTGCACGCATCGGTTGAGAAACAACACACGCCCCGCATGGACAATGCGCGGGTCGCTCGGCAGGGGGCTTTGGAGGGCGTTCACAGACGCCGGAGCAGGCTCATAGCGCGCGTTGTCCGAGAGATTGGGCGGCGGCAAATCCGGCTCTTTGGACGGGAACGCGGCGAGGGCGGACACAATCGGCGCGGCTTCTTTCGCCCCATACGCGGGCGATGCGACAGCCCGCGCATCCGTAGGAGTTCGCGTCAGGCTGACCGGCACGGAGTCAACGGGCACGGCGGCGCGCGGCGTATCCAGCGGGCTAAACGACGGCTGGCGCAGCATCTGGTTGCCGCACCCGGTGAGCAGAAAAGACACGAGCAGGGCAAGCGCAGAAGCCCTCACCCCGCCCCTGTCGGGGCGACCCTCTCCCGCTTCGCAGGCGAGGGTAAGAGTTAAGTCATTCTTAACCCTCGCCTGTGACAACGGGGACTCCCTCTTAACCCTCGCCCGTGACAACGGGAGAGGGTGGCGCGAAGCGCCGGGTGAGGGCCTCCTTCCGGCGGGTGAGGGCCTCTGGTTCATGTGAAACTCCGGGCGTCGCGTCGCACATCCACCGCGCCTGCTTCGCGCAGAAAGCCATCGGCCTGACGCGCTTGTTCCTCGTCGGCGCAATGGGCGGCAATGCCAATCAGCCCCTCGGAAATGCGCGGGTCATACACTTTGGCCCGCCAGTCAGGAAGGCGCATCTCAAACAGCGCCGTCAGAAACGCTGCCGTCAGCGCCACCAGCATCATCATCTCGTAGGCGATAATGCCGATGGGCGGGCCAGCCACAATGGGCTTGCCGCCCGTGCGAAGCACGTACAGCAGCGCCGTGCCGCCCGCCAGCAGCAGCCCCATCCCGATGCCCACCAGCGCGAAAATCAGCGTCACGATGGGCAGGCGAATAGGCGAGCGGTCGGCTTCCAGCACGCCTTCGGGGAAGGGCACGGAAGACAGCACCATCAGGTCGCGCGTGTCCCGCCCGCCCTCGTCTTGCAGGCGATTTAATGCATTGGCGGCCTGCGGAATGTCCTCAAACAGCCCCAGCACAGTGGCCGCCGTGTACGTTTCTGCTATGTCGTTGTCTGCCATTATGCAATCGCCTCCTCGCGCATAGTCACGGGCATTTCGCCGTTGCCCACGCGCTCCACGCCTTCCGTATGCTCCCCTTCTTTGTATTCCCACAACGAGACAATGGGGATAAACTTGGTCAAGAGCGTATACAGGAACCCGAACAGGCCATACGCCGCAATGCAGATGGAGATGCCTGCCCACGACGGCGTGTAGTTGCCCCACACCAGCACATTGCGCGACGGCGGCGGCACGACAACAATAATGCGCTCCGTGAACATGGCGACGTTGACGCACACTCCCACTGCTAACATCGCCCAGGGCGAGCGCCGAATGCGTCCAAAGCCGAGCGTCGCTAATGGGATCACCATGCCAAAGAACACCAGCGTTGCCAGCACCCATTTGTACCCGTGAAACATATAAAACAGCCAGTGGAAGTGCGCCGGGTCACGCGAAAACCAGTCCGCCCAGGCGTCCCCCGCGAAGAAATAAAACCACAGCAGCGAGATGGCGAACAGCACCTTGCCGATGTTGTCAAAGTGCTGCGGCAAAATATAGTCTTCTAAATGGTACGCCCGCCGCACCAGGCACATGACAATCAAAACCGCCCCGCACCCCGAATACAGCGCGCCACACACAAAGTACGGGGCAAAAATGTTCTCGTGCCAGCCGGGAACAATGCTCATGCCGAAGTCCCAGCCGACAATGGTGTGCAGGGACACGAACACCGGGATTATCAGCACGGTCATAATGCCGAACAGCACTTTCAATCGCCTCCATTCCCGGTCGGAGCCGCGCCAGCCGAGGGCGAGAATACTGAACAGCACATGACGCCAGCCGAAGGTTCTGTCGCGCAGAACCGCCCAATCGGGCACAATCCCCGATACCCAGAACAGCACTGATGTTATCAAATACACGGAGATAGCCGAAGCGTCCCAAATCAACGGCGAGCGGTAATTGGGCCACAACTGCATATTGTTGGGGTAGGGCAGCATCCAGTAGAACACCCAGTTGCGCCCGATGTGCAGAAGCGGAAAGATGCCCGCGACGGCCAGCGCGCACACGGTCAAAGTCTCCGCCAGCCGTGTCAGGGAGCGACGCCAGCCTGCATGGAATAAGCGCAGGATGGCGGAAATCATTGTGCCGGACAGCGCGACGCCCGCCCAGAACACAAAGTTGATAATCGGCAGGCCCCAGTAAACCGGATCGTTCATGCCGTAAACGCCCACGCCCTGATAAATCTGCCACGCGAACGTGCAGGCTCCCCAGCCCAAGAGGGCGGCGAAGAAGCCCAGCACCGCCCACCATTTCCACGTGGTTTGCAGGACGCCGCGCGTCAAGTCCGTGTTGACTTTGACGGCGGGCAGCTCGGTTGCCTCGGCCAGCGTCACGCGCGCCTGTTGTGCATTGGATATGTTGTCTTGCATCATGTGTTGTGTCCTGAAGAGGCCCTCACTGTAAGGGCAGGAGGCCCTCACCCGGCTCCTTCGGAGCCACCCTCTCCCGTTGTCACGGGCGAGGGTTAAGAATAAGTTCCCCGTTGATACGGGCGAGGGTTAAGAATGACTTAACTCTTACCCTCGCCTGCGAAGCGGGAGAGGGTCGCCCTTCCGAGGGCGGGGTGAGGGCCTCCTACAGGTGAGCGCCTCCTTCCCTGCCCGTGAGGGCCGCCTGCGGACAGGGCAAGTCCTGCCCCTACGTCTCCCACACGGGGGGGTCTTCCACCATCACGGTCACGGTCGCGTTGCCCATTTGACGCTGCGCCGTGCGTGTCCGCTCTTTGCTGAGGCCCCACCACGAGAGCACGGGAAAATAGCGCGCGGCAATCAAATAGGTGAGCGCAAACATTCCCGCCAGGCCCAGAAAGACTAAGAAGCCCGGCACGGTAGGCACAAGCGCATCAGCGCCAAACTTCGGGGCAAATGTGGGCACGGTGTCTAAATACCTCTGCGCGGCTAACCCCAAGAGCACGAAGAGGCTGATGGCGCAGGAGCCAAACACGGAGCGGCGCACCGGGCGAAGCATATTGCCAAAGACGGGCAGCACAAAGCAGCCCGCCGCCATCAGGCCCACCATGATGGGAAAGACTTTTGTTCGGTCGTTCTGCAAGTCCCATTCCGCAGGAATGTGCCCGTACCACGCGGTCAGGAAGTCGCAGAACCGGAAGTAGAACCAGACCAGCCCCAGCGCAATCATCAGTTTGCCGAGATTGTCGTAGTGCTCGGCGATGAAGAAGCCGCGCCCGCGCAGGATGCGCCCGACAAACGTGATGACCAGCACGGTTGCTGCCGTCCCACCGAGCAGGGAGCCAAGCGTGAACAATGGGGCGAAGATGGACGAGTCCCAGTCACGCGCCGCCGCCAGTTGGAAGTCCCAGCCGAGCACCGTCTGCGACCCCACAAACGCCGCCAGAATGCCCACAATTAAGACCCCTTCCGCCCGTCGCAGCACCCGCCATTGATGTTCGGCTCCCGTCCAGAACCACGCCGCCCGTTGGTAAAATCGCTGCTCCTTGCTTCCCGCGCTCGCACGGTCGCGCAGCATGGCGAAGTCCGGCAGGGAAGTCAAATACAAGAGAAGCCAGCCTGCCACGTAGCACGTCCCAACAGCTAAATTGTCCCACACATTGGAACCCGCCACGCGCCACACATTGTCTTTGTAGTGAACGTCGCCCAGGCCGTATATCTCGTGCCGCGCCGCGACCAGGAAGGGAATGAGCGCCACACCCCACACGCCAAACAGCGACGCCATGTCCAGAAGCCGGGTGAGAGGATACCGCCACGATGCATGAGTCAGACGCAGCAGCACCGACAGCGCCAGCATCCCCTGCGTGATGGAAATCCAGAATAACACCGACACCAGCGCGACGTGCCAGAAGCCGGGATTGTGCTTCTGCGTCGGCAGGCCCCACAGCCAGAGAACCGCCCCCGCCGCCAGCACGAACACGCCAGCAAGGGTCGTCAGCAGACGCAGTTTCACCGCGCGCTCGCGGGCGGGCTGTTCCAGCACCAGACGCAATGGCTCGCTCAGGTGCGGGTCAAGGGCCGCCTCGCGCGGGGACGAAAGAATGTTGTCCCGGTCAAACATGGCCGATTGTTTCCCTCATGGCTGCGGGTTGCCTCTCATTTACCTATGGTCAGACTATAACTTGACTATGGTCAGACTATAACTTGACTATGGTCAGACTATAACTTGACTATGGTGAGACTATGACTTGACTATCACGAGCCTATGAAACGGCGTTTCCGGCCCCTTCGTCCACCGTTTTCAGGTACACGACGGCAGGGGACGTGCCCAGTTCTTCCAGCAAACGGAAGCGGCGCGGGTCGTTCCACAGTTTGGCGACGCTCCATCGGTCGTCCTTCACATTGCCCCATGTGATGGCTTTGGGCGGGCACGCCTCGGCGCACGCTGTTGTGAACTCGTCCGGCTCCAGGTCGCGCGCTTCGGCATCGGCCTTCTCCTCCGCGCGCCGGATGCGCTGAATGCAGAACGTGCATTTCTCCATGACGCCCTTCTCGCGCACGGTCACGTCGGGATTGAGTTGCTGGTTGAGCGGCGTCTCCCAGTTGTGCTCAAACCAGTTGAAGCGGCGCACATCATAGGGGCAGTTGTTGCCGCAGTAGCGCGTCCCCACGCAGCGGTTATAGACCATCGCGTTCAGCCCTTCGGGATTATGATAAGTCGCATACACCGGGCAGACCGGCTCGCAGGGAGCATTGTCGCAATGCTGACAGGGAATCGGCATGAAGCGCGCCTTAACACTGGGGTAGGTTCCCTCCCAATACCGCTCCACCCGTATCCAGGTGTGCCCGCGTCCCTCATGCTGCTGCTTGTCGCCCACAACGGCAATGTTGTTTTCCGCGTAGCAGGCGGTCTCACAGGCATGGCATCCGGTGCATCTGTCTAAATCAATGGTCATGGCCCACTTGCGCGTGGCCTGCCCGTCTTCACGGTCTACGGCGTAGGGCGTCGCGGCCTGTTCCAGCGGCCCTTCGCTGCCGCCGCTTGGCCCCGACGAGCGTTCTGCGCCTAATTCTTTTGCATCTGGCATGGTGTGTTTTTCTAAAAAGAGGCCCGCGCCGTGTCTGAAGGAGGCGCTCACCCCGCCCTCGGAAGGGCGACCCTCTCCCGCTTCGCAGGCGAGGGTAAGAGTTAAGTCATTCTTAACCCTCGCCCGTATCAACGGGGAACTTATTCTTAACCCTCGCCCGTGACAACGGGAGAGGGTGGCTCCGAAGGAGCCGGGTGAGGGCCTCCTACGGGTGAGGGCCTTCCTGTTATTGTCCGCCCGGCTTCATACCGCCCCGGTGGAAGATAGAACCCGCCGCCTGCGGCGAACCGGTAACCGGCTGCGCCTGCTTCCACTCCTTTGCCGTCGTGTGGATTAACTCCTGCACGGCTTCGGGTTCCGCGCCGCCGGGCCTGTCCTGCGTCAGCACGAGTGTTTGCGGCCCATTGTAGCCGGGCACGGCAGCAGACACGCGGGTGAGCGTAACCTGGGTTGCGCTGTAGGCGAGCGCCCCTGTCTGCGCGTCTGCAACAGGGTCTAAGATGGCGAGCGGGTTCGCGCCCCGCCCATTGGCATAGCGTCCGTAAGCCGTGTGGCCCTGACCAATCGGCATGGCAACAACATCCGGGTGAATGGCCGGATAGGGCAGGGCGGGCGCGTCAACGGAGCCGTGCGGCGTTGTGAGGCGCACAATGTCGCCGGTGTGAATGCCCATGCGCTCTGCTGTCTGCGGGTTGATTTCCACCCACGTGTTCCACACGGCAGAGGTCATGGGGTCTGCCTGTTCCTGAAGCCAGGGCAGGTGCGCGTGCCGCCCGTCCGTCCAATAAATGTGGGGGTACAGGTGCAGCGCGAACGTGCCGGGGGAAGAAGCACTCACCCCGCCCGCGAACGGGCGACCCTCGCCCGTCAGGACGGGCGAGGGTTGAACCCCCACCTGCAGGTGGCTCCCCCTCGCCTGCGTCAGCGGGAGAGGGAGCTGAGGGGTGAGGGCTGCCTGCGTCCATAATCCCCCCTTGCCAAGCGCGGCGACCCATTTTGCGTCGTTGTCCGTGCCGGAGGCGGCAAGGTCTGCTTGCCCCAGACCTGCCCAGGTGCGCCGCACGGCATCGCGTCCGTCGGCGCAGGGAAGCGGCTTGCCGAGGCGATGGGATAGGTCAATCAAGATGTCGCTTGTGGGCCGCGTGTCCATCCAGGGCGTGACATCATGGCGGAAGTCGGCGGGAGACAGGCCGGGCGCATCCGTCACAAATTGCGGGTCTATGACCGGCTGGCGCAGGGTTGTAACGCTTGCGCCCGGCGGCACGACGGCGGGCACGCTGTCGCCCCAATCTTCCAAAAACGCCCGCGTGGGCAGAAGGGCATGGGCGTGCGCCGTCGTCTCGTCCTCAAAGGGCGCGAGGGATGCAATGAAGGGGACATGAGCCAGCGCGTCCTCCCACCCCGCCGCGCGGGGCAGCGTGAACGCGGGGTTGGGCTGACCGACTATGACGAGCGCGGTAACCTGCCCGCTTTGCATAGCGCGCACAAGCGTCTGCATCTGCCGGAAGCCGCTCGCGCCTGCCGGGGCGACGGCAAGTGGGCTGCTGCCGAACCCCACGCACACGCTTTTGGCCTGCGCGTTCAGGTTCTCAATAGCGGTCATGGTGGCGGTGGCATTGGGCTGGGACAGAATGGAACTGCCGCCTATCGCAACGGCGCGCTTGCCTGCATTGCCAAACTCGTCAATGACGGCGTAAAGTTGCTCTGCCGTCAGCCCTGACGCCGTGAGGGTGTCCGCGATAGAGACTTGTGTGCGGTTGAGCGCAGTGGCGATATTATATGCAATTAGCCCTTCCGTGCCGGGATTGCAGGGGAGCCAAATATCCGCTTTAGCCGCCGTCAGGTTCATGCGCGGGCCAAGATACACGAACTTGCCGTGCTCGCCCTGTTTGCGACGAGGCCCCTGCCGGAATGCCCCAAACAGGCGATTATAATACACGGGCGACGGCCACGCCTCTAAGAAGTCGGCCCCGAAGCCTAAGATATAGTCTGCTTCGTCTAACTGGTACGCGGGCAGTTGGTTCCTGCCATAGACAGCCTGCGCCGCCGCGCGCCAGGGCGCATCATCCAGCAGGGAATACGATGTGACAGACGCGCCCACGTTCTGCGCGAACTGCGTCACCAACCGGGAAAGCGTTGGCTGCTGCCCGATGGTCATGGCGTCGGTGAGAATGGCAATCTTGCCGCGTGCCCCGCGCAGGGCGTCTGCTGTGCGCGTTAATGCCGTCTCCCAATCGGCGCGCGCGGACACAGGCCCCGTGCCGCCGCGACGCAATGCGGGGAAGCGCAATCGGTCAGGATGGTACACCTGCTGCAAGGACGCCACGCCGCGCGCGCACACTTTGCCCAGAGACACGGGGTGGTCGGGGTTGCCCTGCACCTGCACGGCTCGCCCTCCCAGTGTGCGTACAAACAGGCCGC
Organism: uncultured Armatimonadota bacterium; assembly: GCA_963835235.1. Classification (GTDB taxonomy): domain Bacteria; phylum Armatimonadota; class Armatimonadia; order Armatimonadales; family Capsulimonadaceae; genus CAWIET01. The sequence continues at coordinate 2,049,023 of CAWIET010000004.1, read as the reverse complement.
ACCCGGCGGGGCACATGAGGCAGTCGGTGGCAAAATACTGCGGCACGCCGTCTTGATAGCCGTCAGGCTGGTTGATATACGGCAGGGCGCGGTTGTCATAGCCGCCGTACTGCCCCGTCGCTTCGGCCCTGTAGATGCGCGTGTTGTAGCGGCTCTCGGCTTCGGGGTCGCACCCGGCAGCGGCCACCGCGCCCGACAGCACAGTAAGTTGTATGAACTTGCGGCGGCTCAGTTCAGTCATAATGTGTTTCTATTCGGCTTCGTAACCTAACCCCCGGCTTCGGAAAGCCGACCCCTTCCCTGTCAAGGAAGGGGGTAAGAGGAGAAGGGTTTGCCGATGTCTTCACCCCTTCCTTATCAGGGAAGGGGTCGGCTTTCCGAAGCCGGGGGTTAGGTTCCTTCTTAATAATGGCACGTATAACAATCTACCGCCGCCTGATGGGGCCGAAACTGCGACTGGTACTGACGGTGGCAGGAGATGCACCACGCCATTGTCATTTCTATGGGCTGGTACACCACGTACATACTCCCCACGTTGCCGTGACAGGTCGCGCACGCCACGCCTTTCGCAACGTGTGCGCTATGCACAAAATGCACATAGTCGGGCATCTGGTTCACTCTGACCCAGGGCACGGGCTGACCGGCCAGATAATACTGGCGCAGGCGCGCAATCTGCGGATGCGTGATAGAGATGTTCTTGTGGCAGCCCCAACACACTTCCACCGGCGGGTAGTTGGCGTAGCGCGAGACGGCGGCTGTCCAGTGGCAATACGCGCACGGAATGTGCAGTTCGTTCACATGGACACGGTGATAAAACGCCAGCGGCTGTGTCGGGCCGGGGCTGCCCACCCAGTTGGTCTTGCGCTCGTGCGTCGTTTCCGGCCAGTAGACGGCCAGGACGACCGCCGATACAAGCAGCGCGCTGGCAAGGGCGGCAAGGCGAATTAAGACGGGGCGGCTCACGCGCAGGCAGGCTCCTCAACCGGCCTCTTATACCCCGATTTCCCTGCTTGTAAGCCTGCTGCGAAATATCTTTTGACATCGTTTGCACGGCACAGACAGCAGGGTATAATGGCCGCGAAATGGCTCCCGAATACGCAATGGCCCTGATTGGGTTTGTGTTCAGCGTTCTCGCGCTGCCTGCCCTGCTGTGGGCGCTGGCAAGGCGGCGCGAACGCAGCGAAATCCGTGCAAGCGACGCCGCCATGTACGGCGTCTTAGAAGACGGCGAAGCCGACTTTTCCGCCGCGCCTGCCGTGTCGCCCCGCCGCGCGCGCTGGCTGCTCGCCGCGCTGGTGGGCGTCTTTCTGATGATTGCCGTGTCAGTCGTCGTGACAATCCTGGTCGCGTCCGGCAAGCCCGTCCCCGGCGTCACCGTACCGTCTGGCAAGTGCCCGATTTAAGTGCCCGAGTTAGGAACTAGGAAGGCCCTCGCCGCAACTGTAGGAGGCGCTCACGCACAGGGAAGGAGGCCCTCACCCGGCTCCTTCGGAGCCACCCTCTCCCGTTGTCACGGGCGAGGGTTAAGAAAGAATATCTCCCACCCTCGCCTGCGAAGCGGGAGAGGGTCGCCCCGACAGGGGCGGGGTGAGCGCCTCCTTCCCTGCGCGTGAGGGCTTCCTGCCGCGCCCCGGCAGTCACGGGCAGTTCATGGGCAGTCACGGGCAATTCATGGGCAATGCACCGATACTGCAACGTCATTGCATCGACACTGCAACGGCGTTCCTGGGCAATTCCGGGCATTTACCGGCAAAACCAGGGCGATAAAGGGGGATAACAGCAGCGATGGCACTCTTTCAAGGCGCGGATAATGTCTTCTGGTTCTGGGTGGCGACCGGCATGACGGCGCTGACGGCGCTCGCCGTCTGGTACTGGACAATCATAGGGCGCGACCGTGCTCCCCGCAAGCAGCGACGCGGCGAGGAGACCATTGAACGGTACGGCACCCTAGAAGAAGACCGCGCCCCCATGCCCAAGTTCTTGATATGGACGTATGTTGGCCTGGTGGTGTGGGCGGTCATTTATGTGCTGTGGACAGGAATAGAAGGGCTGGGCGTGTGATGGCGAACGAACTGGCGCGCGTCGGCCCGCCGCCCGCGAGCCGCGAGACAGAAGACGACGGCGTGATATGGGACGCGCCGCCCGTAGACGATTGGCGGGGGACGGCAAGCCGCCGCCGGAGCGCCGCCCGCGCCTCCGATGCCGACCGCGACGCCGCCAAAGCGCGCGCGGGGGGGGATGACACATTTGCCGTCCTGCGCGAGAGCGATGCCGCCGAGCACCGTCAAAGCGTGTGGGATTGGGGTGATTTGAGGACGTGGGCGATTTTGTTCGCCCTCTTTTTCGGCTTTCTGCTGTTTACGGCGTGGGTGTACTTCATGCCCACCGGGCGGCACAATCAAACGGACGGGCCGAACTCCACGCCCGCCATTCGGGTGTATTAGATGAGCGTTCCATCGCCTGCCGCCCGCCCCTGGCATCCTGACGTGATTTATGGCGTGCGTCCCTTTGCCGCAGTCGGCGCGGGGCTTGCGGCAGGCGTCGTGCTTCTGTTGTTGTACTATGTGACACTCGCCGCCTTGCCACTGGCGACTTCCTATCCGACGACCACCTTTCCCGTAAGCGCGTGGGCGCACCGTCTGGATATGGCACAATGGCTGGGCGCGTTTGCCTTCCCTCCAACCCCGACTGCGTTCACGTGGGGCGTGGGGATTGCCGTGTGGCTGGGCACGCTCACCGCGATGGGAGTTGTGTACGCCATTCTGCTCTCATGGGCGCGTCAGGCATCGGACGCGGGCAAGGGCGCGGGCTTTGGCGTGGCGCTCGCAGTGGCGCTGGTGGGGCTGCTGTCGCTCTCGCAGGCATTCCATCCAGCGACCATGCGGAACGCCCTGCCCGACCCCGGCGTGCTGCTGCTGGGCTGGAGCGGGTGGGCGCTGGTGCAGTTAATGTTCGTATACGCCGTCTACGGGGCCGTACTGGGTGCGCTGTACCGACGCCTGTCTCGCTCATAGAGACAAGATAAGGGCCGCAACCTGAAAACAGGTTGCGGCCCCTTCGCACAGTCAGCAGAGGCTAACGGGATCAGTAGCGATCGCGACCGCCGCCGTACCCGCCGCCGCCACCCCGGCTGCCGCCACCGCCGCCGTAGCCGCCGCCACCGCTGCGGCCACCGCCACCGCCGCCGTAGCTGCCGCCACCGCCGCCGTACCCGCCGCCGCCACCCCGGCTGCCGCCGCCACCGCCGCCTTCACGCGGACGGGACTCGTTGACGACGAGCGCGCGCCCGCCGACATTGCGGCCATTGATGGCGGCAATCGCCTGCTGCGCCTCGTCTTCGGAAGCCATCTCCACGAAGCCAAAGCCGCGAGACTGGCTGGTGTAACGGTCGGTGACGACCTGGGCACTGGTGACATTGCCCGCTTCAGAAAACAGCTCAGAAAGCTGCTGGTCGGTCATCTGATAGCTCAGATTACCGACATAGAGTTTTGTTGCCATTAGAGAAATGGCTCCTTTCGGTGTGAAACGCGCCCTCCGAGATAAACCGTAGAGGCGAAGTGAGTTAGGGCCTTTCTTCTCGTGTCGCAGGACGGCCTACGTGTGGTCTCGGACTTGGGCGAAATTGCGACCGAAGGAGCCGGACAGAAGCGGGCAGCGAGCCATTGCGAAAAAGGAAGGCAGCCGAGACCAGTCTCGGCATCGGCTTATTATACCACGATTGTTCCCGGAGCGCAAGCATTATTTTTTGGCGTCTCACGCAGAGGCGTAAAGGGAACGTCCGCCGGTCTGAGATGGTTATGATAGACAAGGAGACTTTCCATGAAACCAAATCTCGCGCTTGCCGCATTGTTCCTTGCCGCGCTGTGGCTGCTGCGGGGCGCGTTGTCCAGCGACCCCGTTCAAGCTGACCCAACGGCGGCGACACGCCCCTATGCTGTCATTAAGACAGACGCCCAGTGGCGCAAACTGCTGCCGCCCGAAACCTACCGCGTAACCCGGCAGGCGGGCACAGAACTGGCCTTTTCCGGCCAGTATGCCCATCCCGGCGCGAAAGGGACATTTGTCTGCGCCGACTGCGGCAACCCGCTGTTTTCATCCGACACGCAGTTTGACTCCGGGACGGGGTGGCCGTCCTTCTGGAAGCCGCTCGGCCCGCACTCCGTGCGTGAGATTTCCGACAGCACGCTGGGAATGCAGCGCACGGAAGTCGTATGCGATCGCTGCGGCGCGCATCTGGGCCATGTTTTTGACGACGGCCCCAAGCCAACGGGCCTGCGCTACTGCATGAACTCAGTCGCCCTGAAACTGGTCAAGAAATAGGCCATTCCGACGGAAGCAAGCAGTGAAAGCGGCGTCAGAGAAGCACGCGCTGCCGCTTTCCCCTGCCGAACCCTTGACAAATCAGGCCGCCGGGCCGTATAATACAACCTGCCTTGCGTGGAAAAACCGCGCCGAAGTAGCTCAGTTGGTAGAGCGGCTGTTTTGTAAACAGCGGGTCGCGGGTTCGAGTCCTGTCTTCGGCTCTGCGCTTTTTGGGCAGCGTCATAGGCAGCATGGGTCGGTGTCCGAGTGGTTAAAGGAGGCGGTCTGTAAAATCGTCGGCGCAAGCCTACACAGGTTCAAATCCTGTCCGGCCCACCACACGAATTGTCTTCGGACATAAGAACAGTCCCCGAAGCAGAATATTCTGCTTCGGGGACTGTTTTGTTTCACATGCCCTGCCGGAGACGACCGTTTTCAGGCGGAGCAAACGCGCAAAAGCGGTGGAGCGCCCGCGCGCGGCGCGTCTCGTTCTTCCTGCCGGGCACCATCAGGAAAGGCGCACATTCAGCCCGCGAGGGCCAGACGCCCCACGCTCTCCTGTGTCGCCTCGGCGCGGGACAATTCCCCGGCAAGGCGGCCTTCTCGGATGACCAGAATGCGATCCGCCATGCCCAGCACTTCCGGCAGTTCCGACGAAATCATCAGAATGGCGACGCCCTGCGCGACCAGTTCATTCATAATCAGATAAATTTCGCGCTTCGCGCCCACATCAATGCCCCGTGTCGGCTCGTCTAAAATGAGCAGTTTCAGGGGCGTTTCCAGCCATTTGGCAAGCACCACCTTCTGCTGATTGCCGCCGGACAGGTTGCCCACTTTCTGTTCCACGCCGGGCGTGCGTATTCGCAGACGCGCGACTTCGCGTTCGGCCTGCGCGCTTTCCCTGCCGCGCGCGATAAACCCGCCGCGCGAAACCTTGCCCAGCGACGCCAGCGAGACGTTCTCGCGCACGCTCAGGGGCAGCACCACGCCCTGCTCCTTGCGGTCTTCGGTCACGAAGCCAATGCCCGCACGGATGGCGTCGCCCGGCGCGCGCGGCGCGAACGGCTTGCCGTCTATCAAAATCTCCCCGCCGGAGCGCGCGTCGGCCCCGAACAAACAGCGCGCAATCTCCGTGCGGCCCGCGCCGACCAGCCCCGCAAGCGCGACTACTTCCCCCGCATGAACGCGAAAACTGATGTCTGCCAGAACGCCTCGCCGCGACAGGTTTCGCACTTCCAGAACGGGCGGGCGGGCCATGTCCAGCGGCGCGGGAACTTTAGGAAATGTCTCATCCAGAGCGCGCCCGACCATGAGGCGCAGCACGTCCTCCCGGCTCGTTTCGCCCATGCGGGACGCGCCAACAGTTTTGCCGTCGCGCATCACGGTCACGGCGTCGCAAATCTGGAACACTTCTTCCATACGGTGCGAAATATATACGATGCCGATGCCTTTCGCCTTGAGACGCGCAATCAGCGCAAACAACCGCTCCAGTTCGCGCTCGGTGAGCGTCGCTGACGGCTCATCCATCGCAATCACCTGAGACTGGCGGCTGGTGGCTTTGGCAATTTCCACCATCTGCCTCTGCGCGAGCGGCAGCCCGCCGACGGGAACGCGCACGTCTAAAGTCACGCCCAGTTCGTCCATCACGGCCTGCGCGTCGCGTCGCAAAGCGCGCCCATCCACCCAGCCGGGAAGGAGGCGCGGCTCCCGCCCAGAAAGATGTTCTCCGCAACGGATAAGTGGGGCACGAGCATGAGTTCCTGATAAATGATATTGATGCCCAAACTCATCGCCTGCTGCGGCGTTTCCACCGCAATGGGCTGACCTTCCAGAAGAATACGCCCGCTGTCGGCTTTTTGTGCCCCGGCGAGTATCTTCATCAGGGTGGACTTGCCCGCGCCGTTCTCGCCCATGAGCGCATGCACCTCGCCGGGCCGCAGGGAGAGGGAGGCGTTGTCCAGGGCGCGCACGCCAGGATACGACTTGCAAATTCCAGTCATTTCCAGAAGGGATACAGGCGGCAAAAATGGAGTTTCGGTGCTCATTACGGGTATGCTGCCGGGTTATTTCACCGTCGCCCTGGCTAATTCCTTCCGCACGGGTTTATGAAACGGCAGCCACTGCCACCGTTGTGGTAGTCGTTGAATCTCATCCCCTGCATGATTTCAGAGAATCTGCGCGCCTTGACGCCGGGGGACGCGGGCGGGTACAATTCGCGTCACCATGCGTATTCTGGTCGTCGGTGCGGAAGGAATGCTGGGCACGGACGCGCTGCGCCTGTGCGCTGCGAGCGGCCATGATGCGCGCGGAACCTGTCTGCGCCCCGCTGCCCACTCTGCCCTGTCCCCGCTGAACATTACCGACAGCGATGCTGTGCGCCGCACTCTGGCCGACTGGCAGCCCGAAGTCGTGTGGAATTGCGCCGCGTACACGAACGTAGACGGCTGCGAGCGCGACCCGGATACCGCGTTTCGTGTCAATGCGTTCGGCGCATGGACAATCGCCGCCGCCGCCGAAGAAGTGGGCGCGGCTCTGGTTCATGTCTCAACGGATTTCGTCTTTGACGGGGAACACGACGCACCCTACACCGAATGGGACACGCCCAACCCCATCAATGTCTACGGCGCGTCCAAGTGGGCCGGAGAGCAAAGCGCGCGCGAAGCGTGCCGCCGGACTTATCTGGTACGCACCAGTTGGCTGTATGGCGCGCACGGCAGTTGCTTCCCGGCAACTATGCTGCGCTTCGCCCGCGAGCGCGGCGAACTGTTTGTTGTCGCCGACCAATCGGGCAGCCCGACGTACACGGTGGATTTGGCGCAGGCCATTCTGGGCATTATGGAAACGCCGCTGTACGGCACGTATCACGTCTGCAACGCGGGAACCACCACGTGGCACGGGTTCGCCGAGGCCGTATTAGCACGCGCGGGATTGGAAAACGTCCCCGTTCATGCCGTCACCTCCGAGGAAGACAAGGCGCGGCGAGACGTTCCCACTCTGCGCCCCCGGCGCAGCGTCCTGCGCCGCTATGTGTTAGAACTGCAAGAACGCGACACCCTGCGCCCCTGGCCCGCCGCGTTAGACGCCTACTTTCAAGAGCACCATGACTGATACCCCTGACTACCGCAAAACACTTAATGTCCCCCGGCCCGACGTGAAAGACCCTTCGGGCTTGGACACCAACCCAGACAGCATCCCTCAGCGCGCGGGTCTGCCAAAGCGGGAGCCTCAGATTTGGGACTTCTGGCAGAAGAACCGAGTCTATCAGGAAGGGCTGAAGCCCATGACGGGGCAGGGCACATTCATTTTGCACGACGGCCCCCCCTTCTCCAACGGCAATATTCACATCGGCCACGCCTTCAACAAGATACTCAAGGACGTGACGGTCAAATACAGGGCCATGCAGGGCTATAAAGCCGCCTACGTGCCCGGCTGGGACAACAATGGCCTCCCCATTGAAGTGCTTGTCGCCAAAGAGTTCCGCGCCAAAGGCCAGACGCCGACGCGCATGGAGATACGCGCTCGCTGCCGGGAAGTGGCAACGGAATGGGTGGAAAAGCAGCGCGCGCAGTTCCAGCGTTTGGGCGTCACGGGCGACTGGGAGCATCCCTATCTCACCATGTCCAATGAGTTGGCTGCCAAAGAATTGGACGTGTTCGCGGAACTAGTGGACAGGGGCTTCATTTATCGGGGCCTGCGTCCCGTCTACTGGTCGCTGGTGGACGAAACGGCCCTCGCCGACGCTGAAATTGAGTACGCCGACCGCACTGACCCCAGCATCTACGTTCGTTTCCCGCTCCGTGCCGACCCGGACGGTATCTTTGGCCCCGACGCTGACCTGGAGCGGTGCAGCACCGTTATCTGGACAACGACCCCCTGGACTATTCCTGCCAATGTCGCCGTCGCCGCCGGGCCGGACATTGAATACGCCGTCGTGGAGCATGAAGGGCGGCGCTATCTCCTTGCCGCCGCCCGTCTCGGAGAAACTATGGCTGCCGCCAGCTTCTCCGGGTGGAGCGTCGTCAATACCGTGCCAGGGCGTGCGTTGGCAAATATGCTGTTCCAGCATCCGCTCTTTGAGCGCGTTTCGCCGCTCGTGCTGGCCGACTACGTGACCACCACCGACGGCACCGGCATCGTTCATACCGCGCCGGGGCATGGCAAAGACGACTTCCTCACCGGGCAAAAGTATAACCTGCCTACCTTGCAAGTGCTCACCGGGAACGGCTTCTTCAACGACGATGCCGGGCCGGAGTTCGCGGGCCTCAAAATTGGGCCGGGGCAGGAGCGCGTCATGGAGAGGCTCGCGGAAGTCGGCGCGCTGCTCGCCCGGCAGGAAATCCTGCACTCTTATCCGCACGGCTGGCGTTCGCATGACCCCCTCGTTTACAGAGCCACCGTGCAGTGGTTCTTCAACGTAGACCACAACGGCCACCGCGAACGCTGCCTGCGCGCCATTGATGGCGTGCGCTGGTTCCCCGAAGACAGCAAAAACCGCATCAAGGCGATGGTGTCCGGGCGTCCCGACTGGTGCATCTCCCGTCAGCGCGCGTGGGGCGTGGGCATTCCCGTCTTCTACGCGCAGCCTTCGGGCACACCGCTCCTCACAGCAGAAAGCGTCCGGCACGTGCGCTATTTGGTGCAGCTGCACGGCACGGACGCCTGGTTTACCGCCGATATTCAAGACATCCTGCCCGCAGGCTTCGCGCACCCGGACACGGGGGAAACCGAGTTCACCAAAGAAACCGACATCTTTGACGTGTGGCTGGACAGCGGCTCCACCTGCCGCACTGTGCTGGAACAGTGGCCTAATTTGTCGTACCCCGCCGATGTTTATTTGGAAGGCGGCGACCAGCACCGGGGCTGGTTCAATTCGTCGCTCATGGTGGGCGTGGCGACAAAGGGCGCGGCCCCTTACCGTCAGGTGGTGACAAACGGCTGGACGCTGGACGCGCAGGGCCGCGCCATGCACAAGTCTCTGGGCAACGTCGTCGCGCCGCAGGCGATTATTGACAAGTACGGGGCCGACGTGCTCCGCCTGTGGGTCTGTTCCACCGACTACTTCGCCGATGTCAAAGTCGGAGACGCCATCTTGGAGCAAGTAGCGACTTCGTATCGCACGCTTCGCAACACGCTGCGCTTCACGCTGTCCAACCTCTACGACTTCAACCCGGCGCTTCATGCGGTCGCCTACGACCGCCTGGACGAACTAGACCGCCTCGCCCTGCACCGCCTCAATGAAACGGTGCGCGCCGCCGCGCAGTCGTATGACATCTACGAGTTCCATAAAGTCGCGCAGACGGTGCTCGCCTTCTGTGACGCCGACCTGAGCGCGTTCTACTTAGATGTGCTCAAAGACAGGCTGTACACGTCCGCCGCCGACTCGCGCGCCCGCCGCTCCGCACAGACCGCGCTGTTTGAGATAACGTCGTGCCTCGCGCGGCTGCTGGCCCCCATTCTGCCGTTCACCGCCGAAGAAGTCTGGCAGAAACTTCGCATGACGGACAAGCCGCTGTCCGTGCTGCTCGCCGCCCTGCCCGCCGACCGCGTGGAACTGCGCGGCGCGGAACTGGCGGCGCGCTGGCAGCCTTTGATTGCCGCCCGCGAGCAGGTCAATAAGGCGCTGGAAGGCATCAAAGGCCGCCCGCAGTCGGCCATCACGCTGCTGGCCGACACGGCAACATATCGCGCGCTCCTCCCGTATTTAACTCAACTGCCCGCGCTGCTGCTCGTGTCGTCTGTGACATTGCGGGAGGGCAACGCCGCCGGGCTGGAAGTGACGCACGACGGCCCCGCGCCCGGCGTCAAATGCGCCCGCTGCTGGGTGGCTGTCACCGATGGCGGCGACGACCCGGCGGCACAGTGCGCGGCGGGTTGCGCGCGCGCCTGGCAAACCGCAGGAGACGCTGCCTCGCGCCTGCTGCCATAGCCCCCCGCCCCAATAATGGGGGCCTTTGACAGAGAAAGGGAACCGATGACTGACAAGCAATTAGCCCACTTCAAGCAGATGCTGCTCACGGAAAAGGCCCGCGTAGAGGCCGAGCGCGCCGCCTATGTGGGCGACGATCTAGCGGACAACGAGGAAGGCGCGGCAGGCGAACTGGCCGACTACGATCCCAACGACCCCGCCGACGAAGCGTCCAACCTGATGGATCGCGACCGTGACATGGCGGCCACCGAGAACATGACCCGCATTCTGGGCAAGATACAGCGCGCCCTGCAAAAGATGGACGAGGGCACATATGGCCTTTCCGACATTGACAGCGTGCCCATTCCCCTTGCCCGCCTGGAAGCCCTGCCGTATGCCCTGACCACCGTAGACCAGGAAGACGCTTATTGAAAGGCGCATGGAAAGGCTTGCCTTGAACCGCCCTGGCTTTTACGCGCTGGCCCTGCTGGTGCTGCTCCTTGACCAACTGACTAAACGCTGGGCGGCGCAGGCGTTTCGGCCCGGCGAAGGACGCGACCTGCTGCCCGGCTTCTTTTCCCTGACCCTGGTGCAGAACACCGGCGGGGCATTTGGCATTCTGCCGTCGGGGACGCTGGGACTGGCGGCAATTGCGCTTCTAGCGGCGGCGGCCATTGTTGTGTTTACCGTGCGCGCCCGTATGCCCATGCCGCGCCTGCTGGCCTTCGGCACAGCCCTGCCGCTCGGAGGCGCGCTGGGCAATTTAATTGACCGTGTGCGCCTGCGCTATGTGGTAGACTTCTTAGACCTGCATGTCGGCGCGCACCAATGGCCCGTGTTCAACATCGCCGACAGCGCCATCTGTGTCGGCGTCGTTCTGCTTGCTCTGTATTCCTGGCGGCAGCCCGCGCGGCAGACCCGATCGGCGCTTGCGCCCGCCAAAGAAGACCAATAAATGCACCCTATCTTGTTCCATGTTGGCGCGCTGACCGTGCATACTTACGGCGTCATGCTGATGTTATCGTTTGTCGCCGGGCTGTGGCGGATGGTCATCGTGGCGCGGCGCAAGCGGGCGGAGAACCCAACTTACCCTGTCACGCCGGAGGCCGCGCTGGACGTGGGCATCTGGGTGATGTTGGGGATTGTGATTGGCGCGCGCCTTTTGTTCGTGCTGGTGGACTGGAGCGATTACAAAGCTCATCCCCTGACCGCGCTTCAGTTCTGGGAGGGCGGGCTGTCGTTTCACGGCGGCTTCTTTGGCGTGCTGCTGGCGCTCGCGCTCTTTTGCCGCAAGCATCGCATTCCGTTTCTCGTGCTGGGCGACTTGCTCGCGCCGTCCGCGATGCTGGGCTACGCGATTGGGCGGGTGGGGTGCTTCTTCAACGGCTGCTGCTATGGCGCTCCCACCCATCTGCCCTGGGGCGTACGCTTCTTTGATGACGGACACTGGACAGTGCCGTCGCACCCGACCCAACTTTACTCAACGGCCCTGAGCCTCATCTTCTTTGCCGTGCTCGTCCGCATGGAGCGGCGGCAGCAATTTGTGGGGCAAATCGGATTCTGGTACGTGCTGCTATCGGCCATTGAGCGCTTCACGATGGAAATCTGGCGCGCGGGCGTCACGTCTACGGTGGTCGCGCTGGGATTGACTGATGTGCAATGGCTGTGCATCACGATGGCTGTCGTTGCCGCGCTGTCCCTGCTCGCCCTGCGGCGGCGTTCACTTTCTCTTGCGCCCCTGCGCGCGCCTTAACATAAAGCCATGCTGGAAAGCCTGCAAGTAGAAGACCGGGACGGCGCGGTGCGGCTGGACGTGTTCCTGGCGGCGCGGCTGTCCCACCTGTCGCGGGCGCGCATTCAGCGTTTGATTGGCACGCGCGCCGTGACACTCAACGGCCAGCCCGCTAAAGCCAGCGCGCGCGCCCTGCCCGGCGACCATGTGACTGTGGACGTTCCTGACGCCCGGCCTCTGGAGAACGCTTCTCCCGAAGCCATCCCCCTCAACATCGTGTACGAGGACGCAGATTTAGTCGTGGTGAACAAACCGAAGGGATTAGTTGTTCACCCCGCGCCGGGCGCGGAAACGGGAACACTGGTCAACGCGCTGCTGGCGCACTGTGGGGATTTATCGGGCATTGGCGGCGCGCTGCGGCCCGGCATTGTGCATCGTTTGGACAAAGACACGTCGGGCCTGCTGGTGGTCGCCAAGAACGACTTCGCCCATCACAGTTTGTCCGAGCAGATTGCCGCGCGCACGGCGGTGCGCAAATACTACGCCCTTCTCTGGGGGAACCTGCCTTTTGAGCACGCCGTGATTGACGCCCCTCTTGCCCGCCATCCCCACGACCGCAAGCGCATGACTGTGGTAGAAGACCGCGCGCTGACCGGCCCGCAGGCGCGCTTGCTGGGGCCGCGCGAACCCGGCGCGGCCCGTTCTGCCGTCACCGAAATCAACCTGCTGGAGCACCTGACCGAGTTCTCGTGGATAGAGGCTGTCTTGCAGACCGGGCGCACGCATCAAATCCGGGTGCATTGCGCGTTCGCGGGCTTCCCGGTCGTGGGGGACGGCGTGTACGGCGGACAGCACCGTTTGAGCGCGGACTACCTGCGCGGCCCGTTTCAGCAGGAGATTAATGCTCTCATTGCGCGCCTGCACGGGCAGGCGCTCCACGCACACTCGCTGTCGTTTGACCATCCCCGCACCCACGCGCGCATGGAGTTTGAGGCTCCCCTGCCTGAAGAAGTGGAAGAACTGGTGGACTACCTGGGCGAACTGGTGCAGAACTATGGCATCTGACGCGCCGCCTGCACAGAATTAATGCCCCTGCTGCGCCATCGCTGCCGCCTGAAGCTTGTTGCGCATGGCATCCATTTGCTTGGCCTCGGCGCGCTGTGCGGGGGTCAGCACGGTTAAAAACTGGGCAGTGGCGCGGCGGGAGAGAGCGTGCTCTTTGTCCTGCTTGGCTTGCAGAGACAGGCTGGGGTCATTATGCACAGTCTCCATTTGCCCCTGCGTCGCCTTGCTAATCGCGTCAATCTTCGCGTGCTGGGCCGGCGTCAGCGACCCCATTAGTTTGGCGCGCAGGCTCATCAGCGCGTCAATTTCCGGCTTGTGCGCCTGCTGAAACGCTCCCATTTCCTGCTGCTGCTGCATCGCCTGCTGCTGGCGCTGCTGCATCACAGCGCGCTGGGCGGGCGTCAGAATTGCCATCAGGTCAGTGTTGGCGGACTGCTGAAGCGCATGAAACTGTGCTTCCTTCTGCGCGGGGGTCAGTTTGGTGTTGGCCTGAAGCGCCTTCACGTCTTTGTTATACTGGGCGGTGCGGGCGGCGGCGCGCGCGCGCTGCGCGGGAGAAAGAGCGGGCGCGGCCTGGGGCGGCGCGGCCTGGGCGGGCGGCGGCGCGGGAGGGGGCGGCGTTTGCGCGCAGGCAGGCCGGGCAGTCAGCGTCAAGCCAAGCAGCAGCGCAGGCAGGAAGAAAGCAGCGCGTCGGACGGGGAAGTGTGTCACGGAAGGTTCCTTTCGCATGGGCGTGCGGAGAGTATACCCGAAAAGAAAACGCCGGGCGCGAAATGCGTCCGGCGTTGTGATACGAGAAAGGGACGCCGTTTAGACTGCGCCCGCGCTCACATTGGTGGTGTTGCCGACAGCGGCTTTGGCAATCTGCGGAATAAGCCGCAGAAGACGCTCGCCCGCCAATTGCTCTTCATTCAGAATGGTGTCGGCGAGCTGGGCCGTTTCCGTGTCGCCTACCGAGTCGGCGAACGCTTTGAGCGACGTGTACATCCCGACTTCAAAGTGTTCCAGCGCATAGGCTTTGATGGTGTCCTGCGTCTGCTTGTCTTCTTTGTCATGGAAGGCGTTCAGCAGGTCGCTGCCCTTGCCGATAAGGGTGTTCAAGAGGCCCTTGCCCTGCGCCTTGTCGCCGCCCAGCGCCTTGATGCGCGCTTCCAGGCGGTCGGCCTGCGACTGCGTTTGGGTGAGATGCTCCTGCACCGCCGCCCGCAAGTCGGCATTGGTGGCCTCGGCGGCCAGGTCTTGCAGCGAGCCGACGGCCCCCACTTCTACCGCATGGGCATCGTTAAGATAGCGCAATACGCGCTCTTTAATGTCTTCAGCCATTGTATTTCTCCACTCTAGGTGCCGGGTTTGGTGTTTGATGTTGGCCCTGCACCGCTCCCGTGTTTACCCGCTTCCCCCTGCCCGTAAACGCGCCCTTTCCAGGTCGCGCCGCGCCGCGACAGCAGACGCCACGCCGAGTTGACGCCAATTCCCACCACCATCGCCCATGCCAGCGGGTTCAGCAGCGCGTAGCCGTAACTGTCACAGTGGAAGCGCCGCGTCAGCCCCAGGCGCACGGCGGCCAGCAGTCCATACGCCAGCACGGGCAGCGCGGCCCAGTTCGCTCCGTCAGCAGGCCCCAAATGGCAAAAAACGGCGGCAGCACGAACGCGCACACAATGGCAAAGAGCACCGATGCCATGAGCGGCAGGTTGTACGAGAACGCCGGAAACAGGTTCTTGGAGAAGCCCGCCCACACTTCTTGCAGCCCGTGATACATCCGCACGGCGTACACCCGCGAACCGTCGCCGTACCACAGCGAGCAGCCCCGACGCTTGACGTGCTGCGCGAACTTCACGTCCTCCGCAAGCTGCGCGCGCACGGCCCGGTGGCCGTCCACGGCGAAGTACGTCTCCTTTCGCAGAAACAGAAACGCTCCGTTGGCGGCGGCAAACCAGGGGTGTGGGGTCAATCTGACTAAGGGCGTGGGCAGAAATGCGAAGATAATGAAATACTGCACGGGTATCAGCAGACGCTCCCAGAAGCCCGCGCACTCAAAATGGGGGACAAGCGACACCACGTCGGCCCGGTGCTGTTGGGCCGCGCCGAGCGCCAGCAGAAGCGCGTCAGGGCGGAACACGCAGTCGGCATCCGTCAGCAGCAAATACTCGCCCTGCGCCGCCTGCGCCATCTGCCAGCACGCCCAGGGCTTGCCGTACCAGCCTTCCGGCAGTTCCGCGCCCACCAGCACGCGCAAACGGTAGTCGGCATCGCGCAGTCGGCACAGTGTATTATAGGTGTCGTCCGTAGACCGGTCGTCCAGAACGACCACCTCAAAGCGCGGGTAATTCTGCGCCAGCAGGGAGCGAACGCACGGGGCAATGGTCTCCTCCTCGTTGCGCGCGGGCACGAGTATGGACACCAGCGGCAGCGCGTGGTCGCCCCCGGTGGCGACAAGCGCACGCGGCTTCCCGAAAAACAGGAAGTTGACGGCGGCGTTGATGGTCAGCATCAGCGCGAACACGGCGACCGCAAAGTGATAAGCATACGCAGGGGACATGGCAGGGAAAGTATACCCCTCCTAGACACGGCCCTGACCCCGCGCGTCGGAGGCCCTCACCCCGCCTTAAGAAAGGAGACCCTCTCCCGCGTCGGAGGCCCTCACCCCGCTGCTCCGCAGCGACCCTCTCCCGCTTCGCAGGCGAGGGTAAAGAATAGGAGCCTGCTGGCGCAGGCGAGGGTGGGAGAGAAGTCACTCTTAACCCTCGCCCGTGACAACGGGAGAGGGTAGCGCGCAGCGCCGGGTGAGGGCCTCCATGCGTGGCGCGCAGCGCCGGGTGAGGCCTCTTTCGGGCGGAGCAAGGCGCTCTCCTCGCCCGGCAGGAAACGCCGCCACCGGACGCGAACTGTCCCGGCATGGATATTGACCCCACCGAATACGTCAACACGGAAGGCGATGGCGCGGAGCGAGACGCGCAGGCTCGCGACGCCCACAAAAGCCGTCTCAACGCCGCCGTCGCCGTCACCGTTGCGCTGCTGGCAACCTTTATCGGCCTGTGCAAAGTCAAAGACGACAACATCGTGCAGGCGATGCAGGCGGCGCAGGCCAAGTCCGTAGACGATTGGGGCTACTATCAGGCCCGCAACATTCGCGCCCTTGTCGCCCAGTCAACGGCGGACACGCTGCGGCTGCAATCGCTCACGGTTCCCGCCACTGCCCGCGCCGCGTATGGCAAACAGGCCGCCGCCTATCAAAAACAGGCCGATGAGCAGAACGCAAAAAAAGCGCAAACCCGCGCCGATGCCATCCACGACGGCACAGATTACGACCATCTGAACTACCACGACGACCAGTTTGACCTTTCCGACGCGCTCCTGTCCATCGCCATTTCGCTGCTTGCCGTCGCCGCCCTCACCCAGAAACGCTGGCTATACTGGCTCGCGCTCGTCCCCACATTCTTCGGCGTCTTGATGGGCCTGGCCGGGCTGCTTGGCTGGCGCATTCACCCCGACGCCCTCACGCGCCTTCTGTCGTAGCCCCCCGAAAAGGGTAAGCCGCCTGGTCAAAGAGGCCCCCCCGGCCCCCCAAGTTTGGGGGGAGGAAACAACATCAAGCGGGGCGCGTTTCCCCGTGCCTCCGTAGGGGCAGGGCTTGCCCTGCCCTGTGCGTTCTCCCGCGCTGCCCTGTCTTCCCCCTATCCTGCCCGCGCCGCAGCCCATCTTCCCCCCAAACTTGGGGGGCCAGGGGGGCCGCTGCCGCCTCAACGATGCGTCAACACTGCGTATCTGGTGCGTACAGACTGCGTATCTGATGCGTACAGACTGCGTATCTGGTGCGTACAGACTGCGTATCTGGTGCGTATTTGCCGCCTCAAAAAAAAGAGTTCGCCACGCCCTGAAGAAATCACGCGCCCCTGCCGATAACATCATTGACCGACATTCAGCCGAGAGGCAACCGAAAGGAATGACCCCATGAAGTCATCCACGCTCGCCCTGACAACCACCGCGACCCGCAAAAAGGCCGCCCGAACCGACGCGCAGGCCCTGGCAAATCAAGCATTTCAAGCCTACGCAGCCGCCTGGAATGCCATGTCCGACTCCGACCGCTGTACGTGGTTTATCGCAGCCCAACTGCTCCACGCCGCCCAGACCGCCCTCACCCAGCCCGCGATGACCGCCTTCAACTGCTACGTGCGGTGCGCCTCCGATGCCACCGGCGCAGGCTACCCCCTGCCCACCACGTGCCCCGCGCAGCCTGACCCGCCCCCCGCGCTCCCGAACCTCACCCTCAGCGCCACCGACAACGGCGGCACACTCTCGCTCACGCTCACCAGCGACACCGCGTACCCGCACCGCGCCATTCTCACGGCAGCGGCCCCGGTGTACGGCCCGCAGTCGGCGCTGGCCCGGATGGAATTCAAGCGGATTGAGGCCATCGTCTCCATCCCGGCGGCCACGCTGGACATCAGCAGCGCGTACCTGCTGAAATACCGCACCTGCGGGGTCGGCATGAAGATCGCCGTGACCCTGTTCGGCGTCTCGGCAAACGGGTTCCGCTCGGCCCCGGTCTCGCTGACAGCGGTGGTTGAGGCCCCCGCGCTGTCCCTCTCCGGCGACGGCAGTTAACCGGCAAAGGGAGGCCCTCGCCGCAACCGTAGGAGGCCCTCACCCGGCTCCTGCGGAGCCACCCTCTCCCGTTGTCACGGGCGAGGGTAAGAGAGAATAACTCCCACCCTCGCCTGCGAAGCGGGAGAGGGTCGCGCCGCAGGCGCGGGGTGAGGGCCTCTTACGCGCGGGGTGAGGGCCTCCTTCGCTTCCGGTGAGGGCCTCCTCCCCTGTGCGTGAGGGCCTCCGGGCAGGGCGCGCAGCGCCTTGACTTTGCCCCGCCCGCTGTGCTAAACTACGGCGACTATGACGCCCCCCGTGAACGCGCCCAACATAGACGCCCAACTGGAACGCATCGCGCGCGGCACCAGCGATATTGTGCCCCGCACCGCCCTGCGCGCCAAACTAGAACGCGCCGCGCGCGACGGCAAGCCGCTCCATGTCAAACTCGGCCTTGACCCCACCGCGCCCGACATTCATCTGGGCTTCGCCGTCGTGCTGCGCAAACTGCGCCTGTTCCAGGACTTCGGGCACACCGTCATTATCATCATCGGCGACTACACCGCGCTGATTGGCGACCCGTCGGGCCGCTCCACCACGCGCCCTATGCTGACGAGCGAAGAAATCGCCCGCAACGCCGCAGACCTATATCGACCAACTGGCGCGCATCCTAGACCGGGACAAGATGCAGGTGCGCTTCAACTGCGAATGGCTGGGCGCAGCTCAGTTTCGCTGACCTGGTGGCGCTGGCGTCCCGCATGACCGTCGCGCAGGTCATGCAGCGCGAAGACTTCGCCAACCGCTTCGGCGCCGGGCCAGCCGATCAGCCTGCACGAACTGCTGTACCCGCTGGCGCAGGCCTATGACTGCGTTGCGATCCAAGCCGACGTGGAAATGGGCGGGCAGGACCAGACGTTCAACATTCTCGCGGGCCGCCACCTTCAGGAGCAGATGGGTCAGGAGGCGCAGGTCGGCCTGTTCATGCCGCTGCTTGTCGGCCTGGACGGCGTCAAGAAGATGAGCAAGTCGCTGGGCAACTATGTCGGCATCGCCGAGCCGCCGTCTGAGATGTACGGCAAGCTCATGTCCATCTCCGACGACCTCATGCGCGACTACTTCCTGCTCTGCACCGACGTGCCACAATCTGAGTACGAAGTACTCCTGCAAGACGCTCAGGCGGGTAAAGTGAACCCCAAAGACGTGAAACGCCGCCTGGCCCGCGAGATCGTGACGCTGTATCACGGCGCCGACGCCGCGCTGGCCGCCGACGATGAGTTTGAGCGCGTCCACGCCCGCCGCGACCGTGACGCCGTGCCCGACGACATTCCCGAAGTCGCCGTTCCTGCCAGTGTCGTAGACGCCGATGGCAATGTCACGATGGCCGCGCTGCTCGTGGCCGCTGGCTTCGCGCCCTCCAACGGGGAAGCCAAGCGCCTCGTGCAGCAGGGCGGCGTCAGTTTAGACGGCGAGAAGATCACGAACCCCGCGCAGACGGTTCCGCTGCACTCCGGCCAGGTGCTGCGCGTCGGAAAACATCGGTGGGCGCGTTTGCTCCCTCCCATCGGCGGGTAATGCGAGAATATGATGGCAGAAGCAGAAATCACCACGTCACTGGACACGACAGCCGCCCCGCCTCCCTTCTTGGAAGACGGCGCGGCGCATCCGCCCACCGACCCCGCCGTGTTTGAGGCGGAAATGAACCCGCACTTAGACGCGCTGTACCGCAACGGCCTGCGCTTGACGGGCAACGCCAACGACGCCGAAGATTTGCTGCAGGACACCTACCTGCGCGCCTTCCGCTTCTTTTACCAATACCAGCCGGGAACCAATGCCAAAGCGTGGCTGTTTCGCATCATGAACACGGTCTTCCTGAACGACTACCGCAAAAAGGCGCGGCAGGGCGAAACCGTCTCCTATGACGGCCTGGAAGACTTTTATCTTTACAACCGCCTGACCGAAGACGTGGCAGGGGCCGACCACCCGGAGACTGCGAACCCGGAAAAGGCCGTTCTGGAGAAGCTGGACATTGAGACGATCCAGCGTGCCATAGACGTCCTGCCCATTGAGTTCCGGGAAACCGTCGCCCTGGCAACATTGGAAGAAATGTCCTACCAGGAGATCGCCGACACATTGGAAATCCCGGTCGGCACGGTTCGCTCCCGCCTTTCGCGCGGGCGCAAGTTGCTGCAAAAGGCGCTGTGGGAGCTACCTCAGTGGCGAGGAGCAGCCGTCCCTGAGCGGGGCGGCGTAGGGAGAAGAAGTGCGTGGATGACCTGCCCAACATGGAACACGGCGCGCGGAAAAGCGGAGACGTGGAACCGTTCAGCACGGCGCACTGCGTCGGGGCCGCCGACTTTTACTCCTGCGACGAAGCCATCCGCCGCCTCAACGACTACCTTGACCACGAACTGACTGAGCCGGAGCGCGTGGTTGTGATCAAGCACCTGGAAATCTGCAAGTCCTGCTTTTCCCGCTTCACGTTTGAGCAGACATTGATTGTGTCGCTGCGCCGCAAAGTGACCTGCCTGCACGCACCGGAAGGGCTTTTGCAGCGTCTGCACGGGCTGCTGCGCCGCACGGGGTAACGCAAATCAAAAGGGCCGCCGCACCTTTCGGTGCGGCGGCCCTTTTGCTGCCTGCTTAGTTGTCGGCGAACGGGTCGTCCATGTCGTCTTCCATCGGCGCGGGCTGAGAGCGTCCGCCGCCGCCCGATGGGGCCGGGCGACGCGCGCCGCCTCCGCCGCTGGGCGGGGCTGCCGCGCGCGCCGGAGCGGGAGCCGAGGCCGGTTCTTCGTCGTCGTAATGCCCGCCGCCGCCCACGCCTGCGTGCTCGTCGCGTCCGCCGCCGTTGCGCGCATAACCGTTGCCGCCTCCGCCGCCTTCTGCGCCGTCTTTGGGCCGCTCCAGCGACTTGAGGTTGTCGGAGACGACCTCGACATCACGCCGCTTCTGCCCGTCCTGCGTGACATATTCACGCACCTGCAAACGGCCTTCCACGGCGACCAGACGACCCTTGCCCAGGTAGTTGGCGGCGAACTCCGCCGACTGCCGCCAGGCGACAATGGAAATGAAGTCAGCCTGCTTTTCCTGCCCGTTTTGCCGCGCTTCAGCGGACATAGGGCGGTCTACGGCAAGCCGGAACTGTGTGACGGCAATGCCGCTGGGAGTGTATTTCAACTCCGGGTCGGTGGCTAGGCGGCCAATCAAAATAACGCGGTTCAGCATTTCTCTCTCCTTGTGTCTGTTCTCGTTACACTGTGTCTGTGCGGTTTGCGCGCGTGTCGGTCAGTGGGTCAGGCGGCGGGAACGGATTCCGCCGCGACGGTTGTCGTGTCTGCGGCGGCTTCGGGCGCGGGAGCCGTCGCCTCTGCATCAGGCGCGAGGGCCGCTGCTTCGGGCAGGGCCGCTGCTTCGGGCGCGGAGGCTTGCGCGACAGGGGCCGGGGCTGCCGGAGCATAGGCCGCTTCCGGCGCGGCAGCCGCCGGCGGGGCGTCCGCTGTTTCTTCCGGCTTGACAATCATGGCGCGCAGCTGGTCTTCGCTGATTTGGAAGATGCGGCGCAGTTCGGCTTCCACTTTCGGCTCGCCGGTGAACTGCATCACCACGTAAATGCCTTCGGTCCGGCCCTTGATTTCGTAGGCCAGCCTGCGCCGCTCCCACACGTCAATCTTCTCTACCGTGCCGCCCTGGGCTTCCACCAGGCTTTTGTAGCGGTCGGTGATAGCCGCAACCTGTTCCTCGCCCAGGTCGGGGTCAACAATGTAAATGGCCTCGTAAGGCTTCGCAATGGCGATAGATGGCATGAATATGCCTCCTCTCTGTGGATAGGGTGACAAGCCCCGCCGGTTCGCCAAAACCCGCGAGGCAGAGAGGAACAGGTCTGGGCGGCTGCCCGGCTCCGTTCAACTGTGTCGTCAATTCTGCCGCATGGCAGTGGGGCTATTATAGCACACAGGCCGGGGAAAAACAACCGCTCCTAGCGACGCTGCGCGATGAGCAGGCAGGCATCGTCGTGCAGAGCGCCGCCCGCGAACGCCCGCGCGTTCTGCAAAATGTCCCGGCCCAGCGTCTCCACATCGGGCTGCGCTGCGGCAAGCTGCTGCACCATCTGCCGCAAGCCGTCAAAGCCCAGAAACTCGTTGCTTTGGTGCGCTTCGGTGATGCCGTCGGTCGTGATAAGAATGGCATCGCCCGGCTCCATCTGACGCATCGTTTGAGCATACGGCATTCCCGGCTGAATGCCCAGCAGCATTCCTTTCGCGTCTACGATCTCCACGCGGCCATCCGCGCGCAGAAGCAGCAGCGGCTCCGAACCGGCCAGGCAGAACTGCGCGTCCCCTGTGTCGGGGTCAATCACCGCCAGCGCGAGCACCACAAAGATTTCGCTCCCCCAATCGCTCTGCTCACGGGCGTCGCAAAGGAAGTCATTCAAGTGCGACAGCGCCACGTCAGGCCGCATATCCTGGCGCAGAAAGGCGCGCAGGGCGTATTTGACTTCGGCGGTGCAGGCGGCAGCCGCCAGTCCCTTGCCGGACACGTCGCCTACGACGAGAGCCACTTTGCCGCTGTCAAACGTGAACACATCGAAAAAGTCGCCGCCCACCTGCGCTTCCGCCAGCGCCGCTTCATAGAACGTCGCGACGACGAGACCGGGAAAAGCGTCGACGGGAACCGTCCGCAAAAGCGAGCGCTGCAAGGCTTCCGCGATGCGGCGCTCCCGCTGATACGCCATTTGCAGCCGCTGTTCCCCTTCTTTGCGGACGGAAATGTCCCGAAAAGAAACCGAAATGCCCTCCGGGGTAAGACACACATTGACTTCTATCCAGGTGCCGAGCACGGGGGAAAGCGTCTCAAAAGAGGCGACGGCCTGGTCGCGCTCTCGCAGCGCGCGGCACAAATGCTGGTAGACCTGCGTGCCCACCGCCTGCGGGAACATCTCCCAAATGTTGCGCCCCAAGAGCGTCTCCCGCGCGCGTCCCCACAGCGTTTCCTCCTGACGGTTCACGTAGGTAAAGCGGCTCCCTCTGTCCAGCGTGAAGAAGCCATCGCCGATGCTTTCCAGAATGGCGTGGAGACGTTCCCGCGCCGCTTCGGCTTCGGCGTGGGCAGCCTCCGCGCGCGCCAACTGCTCCTGCTGCGCCTGAGCGCGCTGCTGCTCGGAAATGTCGCGCACGAGCCAGCGCAAGAGGGCAGGCCGGTCGGGGTGGGGGGACGGAGTCGCCACCTTGATGGACACGGGAATGTCTGCGCCCACGCGGGGATGCAGGCGCGTTTCCCACTGTGTCGTTCCCGCCGACTGCTGCGCTTCCACGAGATATTGACGGAACGCGCGCACTTCGCTGGGGACGATAAAGGCGGCGAGCGGCTTGCCCACCAGACGCCGGGCATCCATTTCCAACAGGCGCGCTGCCGCGAGATTGGCCTCCCGAATAACGCCCAGACCGTCGGAAACAAAGTAGCCGTCCGGGGCCAGCTCAAACAAATCCTGATACCGCCCGCGCAGCGCATCCAGCGCAAGATGGAACTCCAGCAGTTCGTCATTCTGCTGCCGTAACTCCTCCTCGGCGACGCGAAGCTCTTCCAATGTGGTGAACATCTCGGTGAGAACTTGCTCCTGGAAGTCCTCGCTGCCGTCATCGCCATAACGAGCGCGGGCGGCAAGTTCGGCAACTCGCGATTGGGACGCCTGCACCTGTCGTTGGAAGTGGTGCAAAGCATCGGGCATCATGTCGACCATCGTTGTCCTTTACCCATTCCCCTCGCGGGCCGTAGGGCGCCTTGTTCGGGCAGTCTTACGGCTCCGGCGCGGTTTCCATCAGCAAAATGACCCCGCTGGGGAGCGCGTTTGCGCCGACAAGCGGGGTGCAATGCACCTGACACAGAAAGTCTTTCCCGCGACGATTGCGGGCCGCAAGCACCATGTCTGTGGTGCTGCCTTTGTCAAAAAGGGCGGCGCGCAGCGGCTCCCGCAAGGGTTCCAGCGGCAGCCCAATTTCTAAACTCAGGAAGGGCTTGCCTTCCACTTCCGAGGCCCGCAGGCCCCACAGGTCTTCTGCCGTGCCGCTCCACACCTGCACCAAAAGGTCGGCATTCAGCACCACCACGCCGGGACGCAGGGACGACAAAATGCACTCCATGAACAAGTTCACTTCTTTGAGTTCCGATGAGCGGGCGCGGGCGTCGCCATTCACCGCCTGCAATTCGTCGTTGGTGGATTGCAGTTCCGCGTTCATGGTCTCCAATTCCTCGTTGGTGGAGTGCAATTCCTCGTTGGTGGTCTCTAATTCCTCCACCGTAGATTGGAGTTCCTCGTTGGTAGTTTCCAATTCTTCGTTGGTGGATTGCAGTTCTTCGTAGGCCGTTTCAATCTCTTTGTTGGCGTCTTCCAGCTCACTCTGGAGGCGCTGGAAACGAGTGACATCGTTGAACGTAATGCTCGCACCCAGCAGGTAACCCGCCACATCCAGGAGCGGCATCACCAAAATCTCCAGCGTGATCACGTCGCCGGTCTTGGTAGGCCAGCGTACCGCGCGCGCCGACTGCGGCAGGCGCGTGTTGTAACACTCGTCTATCACCGAGCGCAGTTCCAGCGGACGGTACGACAATTCCAAATCTTGAAACGGACGCCCCACGTCCGTGCGCGCCAGGTGAAACAAAGAACGCGCCAACTCGTTCGCCAGATACAGCAGCCCCGCCCCGTCCACCACCACCTGCGCCACCGTGCTGCCTTCAAACGCCACCGAGCGCATTTGCAGATGCGGCGCGGACAGCGCCACCCGGTCATCGGGCGTGCGCCGCGCAAGCCCCAGCAGACGCTCCGGCAGACTGGACGTGCCCTGCTTGACAAACAAGCGCAGTTTCAAGTCCAGCGGAGCCAGCAAAGGCGCGTTCGCAAACATCGTCTCCGCTTTGCCCAGTGCCAGCACCCCGTCTTCGCGCAGCGCGAATTGCAGCCGCGACATGATGCGGGTCTGCGCTTCCGCCTGAAAATACATCAGCACATTGCGGCAAGTCAGCAAATCAACGCGGGAAATCGCAGCGTCATGATGCAGATTATGGCGGCCAAAAATCACGCCGCGACGCACTTCCTTGCGAAGCGCGTACTGCGTGCCCATGCGTTCAAAATACTTGTGCAGCAGTTCCGGCGGAACCGAACTCACCTCTTTCGCCGAGTAAACCGCCGCCCGCGCCGTCGCCAGCGCGCCTTCATCCAGGTCTGTTGCGTAGATACGCACCCGGCGCTGAAAAGCCTGCGGGCCAAGCGCGTCCACCAGAAGCAGCGCGACGGAATACGCCTCCTGCCCCGTCGCACACCCCGCCGACCACACCCGAATCGGCTCCGTTTCCGGCCTCAACGACAGCAAGCGCGGTAAAACATCCTCCCGCAAACGCTCCCACACGGGCGCATCGCGGAAAAACGCGGTGACATGGAGCAGAAGAACGTCAAACAAAAGCGCGAACTCATCCGGGTGAACTTCCAGATAGTCCCGGTACTCGTCAAAGTCGTTCGTGCCTGTTTCCGCGAGCCGCAGCGCAACGCGGCGCATCAGCGAGGGGCGCTTGTAGAGGGTGAAATCAAAGCCGCGCGTGCGCTTCAGGTAAAGAAGAAGCGCCTCAAAACTGGGGTCAGCGGGGGCCTTCTCCGTTAGCATCGCCATTTGCAGCCATCTTCCAGAACGTAACCTTCAACCATACTGTACCCTACTTTTCGTGCAAACGCAAGCGCGAAACAGGCGTTTCCGCCGCCCCGTGACGAGCGCAGCAAAACATGGAATAATCCATTGCCGAAGTTCCAGCGGGCGGCGAGCGGGCCATTATCGGGCGGCGAGCGGGCGGCGAGCGGGCGGCGAGCCGTACACAGGCGGGAGCAAGAGGGAGGAACACACAACACAAACACAACGCGCGCCGCAGACAAACCGGCGCACCCACGCTCCCTTTGGGGAGACACGACCCGCCCCTTCGGGGGACACGACCCGCCCCCATCGGGGCAGAAAGAACACGACCATGCTTTCACTGACATCCAACACCGTCCGGCGCGTGGTGGCCGGACGCATTCCCACGCCTTACCAGAGCGACTCGCAGGCCCAGCAAGCCCGCGTCGCGCAGGCGTGGGCCACGACCACGCCCATTCAGCGCATAGGCTGGCGGGCATTAGGGATGCAAATGGCCCCGAAAAACCCGCAATCCAAACTCGCTTCGCTCACGGGCCAGCAGGCGTTCTGCTCCTGCAACGGCGTGCGCCTCTCCTGCGGCGAAACCGACATGATGATGGACGCCCCCCTGCTGTGGGCCGCCCCGCCGCCGCTGCCGTCCTTCCTTCTTATCGCCACCCGAACGACCAGCCCCGGCCTGCCGTTCGTCGTGCAGCTCCAATCCGATGGGTATGACGGCATGGCGCAAATCTTCGCCACCGCCGCCCAATCCGCAGGAACCGACTTTCCCACCGCGTCCCGTTACCGTTATCTGGGAGCCGAAACGCTGTCCGGCACAGACCCGATTTCCATCACGGGGTTATATTTAGACCGCTTCCGCGCGGCGGACGCCGGGCAAACCTTGTTCGTGAAACTGGTTCCCGTCTCGGACAGCGGCTTTCGCGGCGCGGCGCGCTACGCCTCCGCCCCGGTCGGCATGGAGTAACGGGTGGGGGAGACGGCCCTCGCCCTGTGCAAAGGCGGCCCTCACGCACAGGGGAGGAGGCCCTCACCCCGCGCGTAAGAGGCCCTCACCCCGCTGCTTCGCAGCGACCCTCTCCCGCTTCGCAGGCGAGGGTAAGAAGTAAGATGCCCGCTTCTGCACTGGCAGACCCGGAGGGCGCAGGCGAGGGTAAGAGTGATTTATTCCTAACCCTCGCCCGTGCCAACGGGGACTCCCTCTTAACCCTCGCCCGTGACAACGGGAACTCCCTCTTAACCCTCGCCCGTGACAACGGGAGAGGGTGGCGCGAAGCGCCGGGTGAGGGCCTCCTTCCCTTACGGTGAGGGCCGCCTTTGCACAGGGCGAGGGCCGCCACAGAACCGGGCGAGGGCCGTCTCGGACGCGCGCAACGCGCTACGCGCCTGCGGGCGACGCTTCGCCGCCCGCGCCCGACTCGGCGGCCAGCACCTGCCCGCGCAGAAGCGCCTGCCGCACAATCTCCGCGCGCTGAGAGGCTTCCGCCGCCTGCACCTCAAAGCGGCTTGCCGCCAGCGAGTGGCCCCGCTCCTGCGCGCGAGCACACAAACGGCGGGCCAGCGCCGCGTTTTCTTCCAGCGCGCGCAGGGCCGTCCACAGCGCGTCTTCCAGCGCATTGGCCTGCTCCGCCAGCAGCGTGTCCGGCGAAAACGCATGGCCTACCCGGCAGCGAAAGCGCAGATAAACGCCGTCTTTGTGCTCCCACAGCACCCCATGACACTCCGGGCAGGCGTAAGACGACGGCGTGCCGATGTGCAGGGACGGGTTGCCTTGTTCTCCGTGCTCGGCGATTTGCAGTTCGGCATCTATTTTGGCGGGCATCGCGCTCCCGTTCCTTTCCGGCGCTTCCTCGTGCGCCAGACGCGCCACCGCAGGCGCAATTTCGGCCAGCGGCAGCACCAGGTCTATCGCCACGTTCTCCACCGCCGAGCGGGGCATCCCGCCAAACAGCGCCTCGTCCGGGTCTTGCACAATCGCCGTGCCGCCCATCTGCTTGATGGCTTGCAGCCCCGCCGTGCCATCGTCCAGCATTCCCGACAAAATGACGCCGACCGCGCGCGGGCCATAAAAGCGCGCCGCCGAGCGAAACAGCGGGTCAATCGCGGGCCGGTGTCCGTTTTCGTTGGGGCCGCGCGTCACGCGCACCGTGCCTTCTTTCAGCAGCAGATGATGGTTGGGCGGGGCCACGTAGATGCGTCCCGGCAGAATCGGCGCGTTGTCGTCCGGGTGCAGCGCGGGCAGCGGGCCGCGCCGGGACAGAATATCCGGCAGCACCGACGAGCCGTTCGGCGGCACATGAAGCACCACAAACAGGGACGCGGGCAGGTCAGCAGGCAGCCCCCCCACGAGATGCATCAGAGCCTCTACGCCGCCCGCCGAAGCCCCGATTACTACAATATCATGTCCGGGCATGGCAAACTCCACTTTTCGTGCTGGGGCATGTCTTTTCCCGTGCGGGCGCACTACAGGTCGTAAATGGCCCCGAACTTCGTCTTCAGGTAGCGCAGGTACGGCTCCGGGGTGAGCGTCCTGCCGGTGGCGCGGGTAGTCAAATCGGACGGGTCATATTTGCGCCCCCACTGGTACACGTTTTCTTGAAGCCAGCCGAGCAGCGGCGCGAAGTTTCCTTCCGCAATCTGCGCGTTCACGTTCCCGCCCAGCGCCGTATTTGCCGCGTCAAACAGCTGCACGGACAGCAGGTTCCCAATGGAATACGTCGGGAAATACCCGATGCCCCCGCCCGACCAGTGAACGTCTTGAAGAATGCCTTCCGCGTCATTTTCGGGCACGATCCCCAGATAATCCCGCATCTTCTCGCGCCATGCGTCCGGCGCGTCTTTGACTGACAATCGCCCTTCCAGCAGCGCCACTTCCATCTCAAAGCGCAAAAGAATATGCAGATTGTACGTCACCTCGTCGGCTTCCACGCGAATGAGAGACGGCTGCACCGTGTTAATCGCCCGGTACCAGCGGTCGGGAGCCACGTCATCCAGCACGCCTGGAAAGGCCGCCTGCAAGTCAGGATAAAATCGCGCCCAGAACGCCTCGGAGCGCCCAACTAAGTTCTCCCAAAGCCGCGACTGGCTCTCATGCACGCCTAATGAGACGCCGCCGCCCAGAACGCCGCCATCATAGCGGGGCGAAATGCCCTGTTCATACATCCCGTGCCCAGCCTCATGCATGGAGCCAAACAATGCCGCCGGGAGCCAGTGCCGGTCAAAGCGCGTGGTGAGCCGCACATCCCCGCGCGTAAACGACGAGCAGAACGGGTGAACGGCCTTATCCTGCCGCCCGCGCCCCCAATCAAACCCAATCGCCGAAACGACCTTCTCCCCGAAAGCGCGCTGCCTTTCTTCGTCAAAGCCCCGCCGCAGAGGGCTATCATCGACGGCGTCCGGGCCTTTGGCCGCAATCGCCTGCACGAGCGCGGTCAGGTCAGGCTTAATCGCCTCAAACATCGCCGTCACCTGCGACGCCTTCATGCCCGGCTCGTACTCGTCTAAAAGAGCATCATAACGCTGCTCCGGGTAGCCCCGATGCTCGGCGACCTGGCGCACCAGGTCTAAAATCTGTTCCAGCCAGGGGGCGAACTTGTTCCAATCCGAGGCGGCGCGGGCCTGCGTCCATTCTTCATACGCCAGCGCGGTCACGCGCGCCATTTCCGTCACCAGCGCGGTAGGCAGTTTGGTCGCCAGCGTGAAGTCGCGGCGGGCGACGCGCAGCAGGGCGGCGTCATCATCATCCGTTCCGGGGTCAACGTTCCCGGCATCCCGCTCCGCCCGTTCCAGCAGGGCTGCGGTTTCCTCGGACGTTGCCATTTCATGGGTAAGGGTGGCAAGAGCAGAGAGTTGCTCGGCGCGCGCGCCCGCCCCGCCTGGCGGCATATACGTCTGCTGATCCCATTCCAGCAGCCCTGCCGCGTCGCGCACGGCGACAATCTGCGCCATGCGGGTCTTGAACTGCGCCAACGGGGAAAGTGTTTGGGTCATGTGTCTGCCTTTGTGCGAGTGTTAGCAGGTTATTCCCACTTTGGCGGCAAATTACCTGTGCGGGCGAAAAGGAAATCAGGCGGGCGGCGTTTAATTCTGTAGGACACCTTGCAAGGCTATGGAGGGCTGCCATGCGACATCAAAAATCACCAGGGTTTTCACTGATAGAACTGATCGTCGTGCTGACCATCACCGCGCTTGCGATGGCGCTGCTGCTTCCCGTGCTGGCTGCCGCCCGTGAAAAGGGACGGCAAAGCGCGTGTCTGAGCAATCTGCACCAGATTGGCCTCGCTTGCGGGCAATATGCCGCCAGTTACGATGAGTGCGACGTGCCGGAGCAGGCGGGCTACCAGGGGAATACAACTTTGTATTGGCCGAGCCTGCTTGTGCCTTTTGTTGGCAAAAACGGCGGCGGCAAGTGGGGCGTCTTCTATTGCCCGTCCTCTGGCGACGTGGACAATGGCTGGTTTGCGCCTGACCCGCGCCTGATTAATACCACAATTGGGCAGGGCAAGACGACCTACTGCGGCGTGGTCAGTGGGGACGCTTCCGCGACGACGTTTACAGATAAACCCCATCGGCTTTCTTACAGCCGCAATCTTCTTCCCTCATCGGGCTGGCATACACCCGGTTGGAACGGGCTGGGCCGCTTCGGGTTCGCGCCGCCTTCCGGCCTGTCCGTCACGGAAGCGCAGGTGGAAGACCCCGCCGGAACTATCGCCATCTTTGACGCCATGGCCGGGGCGAAGTACGCCGCACCGCAGACCCCTGCCAACAATACCTGCACGTCCGGCACGGCCTCCATGTCCCGCTTGAGCGACGAGGCCAGCACCGACTACTTCCCCGACAGCCAGTCGCTCAAGCCCGCCTATCGCCATTCCAGCGGCTTCAACGCCCTCTTCGGCGACGGCCACGCGCACTGGCTCGCCTACGGCTCCACGACCCCGTGTATGTGGTCTATTCAAGCCGACCCGTACCCCACCGACAGCGCGGCTATTGTTTCCTCCTGCAAAAAGCCCTAGCCGCCACCTGCGTCCCTGAAAACTTAATCTTTTCTTAACATTGACTTCATGCCGCGTTAACATTGCGCCTGTATAATCTTGCCGCACGTAAGCATTCAAGCCATCAACTTTGCGGCGCAGCCCTTCGGCACGCCCGATTTCACCCCGGAAAGGGAAGGACATGACACGCTCTCATCGCAGCACTTTTCTTGACAAGGCTGGCATCACCACGCTGGCCGCGCTGGGCCTCGCCTTCGCAGGCCCGCAGGCCCACGCGCAGACGCTTTACGTCAGCCGCGTTGGCACCGGAGCCAGTGCTTTAGGCTCCACCGCTACGGCTGAGTTCATTGATCAGTATTCCACAGCCGCCGGTCAATCTTCTGCCGTCGCTTCGCTGGCGCTGCCGACAACCAAAAGCGGCAGTAATTATGCCCTGACCGACAGCGCCACTGCCTCCTCCGACGGCACGCTGACCCTCTCCACCAACGGCCAGTATTTGACCATTCAGGGTTACAACGATGCCGTCGGGACAACAGGCGTTGCCAGTTCCACGCCGTCCTCCAGCACCAATCAGCGTGTTGTGGCATTGATTACAGTGCCTACCTCCGGCAACATCAGCGGGGCGACCGTAGATACCTCAACCGCTCTCAGCAACCCCTTCCCTAAAGGCAATTTTCGCAGTTCCGTCTATGACACGACGGCAAACAAACTCTATCTCGGTGGACAAGACGGCAGTGGCACGACAACAAATGGAATATTTTCTTCGGCAGTGGGCGCAAGCTCGGCAACTGTTCTCAACACTACCAAGTCCAGCATCCGGGATGTCAATCTTTACAACGGCACGTTGTATGCTTCAACGACCACCGCCATTACCTCTGTCAACCTGTCAAACGGCGCATTGACTAATGTTGTCTCAGATGCAACCAATGCGCCCAGCCCTTACGACTTTGTTTTCGCAGACAACGGCAGCACGCTCTACGTGGCAGACAGCACAAAGGGGCTGGTCAAATACACAAAGTCGGGTTCAACCTTCTCGTTCGCGTACAGTTTCGCTGTCACCAACGGGTTGTTCGGCCTGGCGCTGGGCGCGCCGACGGCGGGGGGAAATGATGTGTTGTATGGCATCGCCAACTCCGGCAGTTCTGCCAACAAACTGTTCAGTTTCACGGACACAGGTTCAACGTTCACAAGCAGCCTCATCGCCACCGCCGCCGCAAACACGTCATTCAAGGGTGTTGAGTTTCTCCCGGCTCCTCCCGCTTCGGCTCCCGAACCGAGCGGCATGGTCGCGCTGGCTATTGGAGCGGGCGCGCTGGGCCTGCTGGCCGCTCGCCGTCGCAAAGTGGCTGCCTGAGCGTGAGGCAGTTATCGGGACGCACAACGGCGTGCGCGGGGTCGCAGGACACTCTCCTGCGACCCCGCTTTGCTGTTCGGCGGTGCGGCATAATTCTGCCCACAGATAGTCACACAGAACGCCGCTTGGGGAGATCGCTATGACCCTGACAGGAATACGCCTTTGAGAGAGATGCGCCTGCACGATGGGCAACCCACTCAATTCTTAACACAAACTTAATGCTATCTTAACCTTCTCTTAATATAATGCGGCAATAATCAAGGGCGCTTCCCAATCTATGGAAAGCGCTCTTTTGTGAAATGAAAGATTAGGAGACACACAATGCGCCCCGATAACCAGCCAGAATTGACCGTCCCCGCCCGGCGGGGGTTCACATTGATTGAACTGCTCGTCGTGATAGCCATTATCGCCCTACTCGCGGCTATCTTGTTCCCCGTCTTCGCCAAAGCCCGCGAGAAGGCCCGACAGACCACCTGCGTCAGCGATGCCAAGCAGTTCGCGCTCGCAATCCTGCAATATGCGGGCGACTACGATGAGGCCATGCCGATTACTTATAAGAGTGACCATATGTATGGCCCTGACTTTGCTTCCCTTAACCCTGGAATCGGCGGCCCGGCTGGCGTACAGTGCGGCGTCCCGGCAGAGATAGCAACCTACATCAAGAACGTGGACATCTTCAAGTGCCCTGATGACCACCCCATTGTCAGCGTTGGCGGAGGCTCAGAACTCAAAGTGACGGATTTGCCTGCTCCGGTGGGTGCGGCGGCAGTCGGACACACGTTCTATCAGACTTATGGCACGTCTTTTAAGTTCAACGCACAATGCTTCTCGGAGCCGCTCGGCTCTGCACAAAATGGCCTCGCACTGACCGGATACAATGCGCCGGACTGCGTGAATGGCGACGCCTGCGATTATGCGGCGCACGGTGAAGCGCTGACCGCCGCCCAGATTGCTGCCAGCGCCTTCAGCAGCGGCACCGACGCGCAAGTGGCGGGTTTCACTGTTGTCACGCTGTCCAACTTTGCGCGCGAAACGGAAACGCGCATTCTGGCCGACTACGAGAAATCCTACTATGACAAGCAGTCCAAGTGGCCGTTCCATCCCGCTAGCACTACGAATGCCTACGTGGACGGCCATGTCAAAAGCCTGGTTTCCTCCACCCAAAACTCATCTGGCTGCGATGGCATAGACTGGGCGTGGGATAACGCTGGCTCGTGCAACGTGAAGGGCGTGCAGCGCGCCGCTCAGTAAGGTAATATATAAAGCAACATGACTAAAAACGTTCTGCTGACGCTGGGCATCGGGGGCGCGCTGCTGTGCGCCCCCTCTTTTGCGTCCTCCACCAAGCCGTTCGCGCCGGTTCCCACGTCGTCTGCCGCGCCTCTTGTGCCGCCCGCCGACCCTGAGCATTTCACGTTCGCAGTTGGCGGCGATAACCGCTCCACCGGGCACGGCTACCCGATGCCGCCCGCTTTGGACGAAATCTGCCGGGAAATCGGCATTGTTCACCCGCCGTTTGTGCTGTGGACGGGCGACGTGATTGAAGGCTACGGCGACACGCCCGCCGAAGCCAATGCGGAGTATGACACGTTCCTCAAAGCCGCCGCGCTCACCGGCGTCCCCTTGTTC
Source organism: uncultured Armatimonadota bacterium (assembly GCA_963835235.1). Lineage (GTDB taxonomy): Bacteria > Armatimonadota > Armatimonadia > Armatimonadales > Capsulimonadaceae > CAWIET01. The sequence continues at coordinate 2,015,788 of CAWIET010000004.1, read as the reverse complement.
AATGCGCCCGGCAATCACGAGTACAGTTTAGACCCAGCGCTTGTCCCCATTTACCGCAAGCGCATGGGCGGCAGTTTGTACGGCTCGTTTGACTACGGGCACTCGCACTTTGTCGCGCTCAATTCCACGCCTGTCAGCCCCGACGGCAAGCCGGGCGTGGGCGGCACCTTAGACGACGCGCAGTGGCAATGGCTGCAAGCCGATTTGGAGGCCAACAAAGGCGCGCGCAACGTCTTCGTGTTTCTGCACCATTATCTCTTTGGGCCAGCCGACCCGGACACGCCCGACATGGCAACCGGCTGGAACAGCCTCGCCGAGCGTGACCGCTTCCACGCGCTCATGGTCAAGTACGGCGTCCGCATGGTGATTGCCGGGCACAATCACATTTACTACCATACGGAAAAGGACGGCGTGCAGTATGTGATTTCTGGCGCGTCTGGCGCTCCGCTGGATGCCTCGCCCGACCAGGGCGGCTTCCTGCATTATCTCATCGTCCATGTGGACGGCGCGTCCGTAACATGGGACATTTTGCAGCCCTGGGAACTGCAAGAAACCTATCCCGATAGCGGCAAAAGCCGCGTGGGCATCCCTGGCGCGCGCGCCTGGGTGGACAATTCCAACAACATGGCGGTGACAGTCAATCACGTTGTGCTTCACGCCCCCGCGCCTCCCGCCGGACAAAAACTCACCGTGCAGGCGGGCGTCGCCTACAAAAAGAAGACGAAGACTGCAAAGGCGTCTATCGTTTCCGTCACCCCCGATGCGGGCGGCAAGACTGTCACCGTGATTGTGGCCGCGACGCTGCCGCCGCACCGCACCACTGAAGTTGTTGTCGGCCCGGCGTCGCCGCTGTCCGCCAAACAGTAGAGGCGCTGTGATACAATAAACATCATGCGAACCCGCCATACCGCTTTTACATTCCAAACCGCCTTCACGCTCGTTGAACTGCTCGTCACCGTTTTCGTGATTGCGCTGCTCGCCGCCATTCTCTTTCCGGTCTTTGCCAGAGCGCGCGAAAAGGCCCGGGCGACAGGCTGCCTGTCTAAATATCACCAGATTGGCCTTGCCGTGCAGCAATACGCTTCCGACTTTGACGGCTTTACGCCTCCGAATGGCGGCTCGTTTGCGGGGTTAATCTCTGACTGCGCGCCCTATGCCAAAGGGGACGACATCTTTGTCTGCCCCGACGATTACGACCGCGCCAAAGAAGGCCGCGCCGGTTCCTACCGCATGGCGGAGTTGTATCAAGGCTTGCCGCTCAACGGCTCCTGGCCCGACCCGTACAACAGCGGCTAGCCCGCGCAGCCGGTGAGCACAGTGTTGCTTACGAAGCCGAGCAGGACTTCGGCTCCGCCCCCATCGTCCCCACCTACCGTCACAGCGACGGCACGCAGGCGCTTTACTTTGACGGCCACGCCCACTGGCTCCCACGCGGCCACAATTACGCCGACCACGACGACTAGCGGCCCTTATTCAATTAGCCCCCGTCTTCGGAGACGACTGCTCTTGCCGCGCGAATGGCGAAGCCGGAGCACGGAGCGAGGGATTTATTCCGTAGAGCGAGGATTGAAATCCCTCGCTGCCTCCCTGCTGATTGCCCCCTGATTGGAAGCCTGACTCCAGAGCGGGTACAAATGGCAATAGCCCTACGTTCCCTCCCCAAACCGAGCCGGACGACAGCGCGGACGGTAACTCCCCTTGACCTGAGCGCACTGCGCTCATAGGGTGCCCGTAGTCTAGCGAGACACTACGGCGACACTACAGGGAGGGTTCGGAGAAGGGACTATGATTTTGGCGGGCGCAGACGGCAAAAGCGGCCCCGTTCCTGCCCCAATCATGCTAAAATAGGACGGGCTGCCCGCAGCCACACTTCTCGCTTTCGGAGATGCCTGCCGTGTGGAACTGGTCGCGCACCCGCCTGATATTTTCCATTGTCACCTGCGAAGGGCTGCTTGCCACCCTGCGCGAGCGCGTTCAATATGCCCCCGCTCCCGCGCGGGAAACAACGGAACGCGCCTCAGACACGCCGCCCGCGCTGCCCCGCTGTTATGACTACGCCGGGGCGCTGCACATTCACTCCACCTATAGCGACGGATTGGGAACCGTGCCCGAAGTCGCTAAAGCCGCCAACATCGCCGGGCTGGACTTCCTCGTCCTCTGCGACCACAACAATTTGGACGCCCGCCGCAACGGAGAGGACGGCTGGCAGGGGCGCACATTGGTGCTGGTGGGCACGGAAATCACTACCAGCGCCGGGCATCTTCTGGCGCTCAATGTCCCGCCCTCGTTTCTGCCTGCCCCCGACGACGCGCGGGAAGCGCAAAAAGCCATCGTGGACAGCGGCGGCCTCGGCTTCATCGCGCTGCCCTGCGACCTCAAGGGCCACTGGCGCGACTTCAGGGGGCGGCTGCCGGGCATCGGACTGGAAGTCTTCAACCTCAGCGCCATCGCGCGCACTAAAATCAATCTGCCTGCTTTCTTGCTAGCCTGGCTTCGCTACCGGGGACAGACGCCGGAGCGCGCATTCCACCTGGTAGAAGCCCGCCCGACGCGCGAATTGCGCCTGTGGGATAGTCTCACCCACCCCTCCGACCCCGACCAGCCCGCCCGTCCCGTCGTCGCAATCGCCTCGCTGGATGCCCATGCCGTGATGAAGTTCGCGGGCCGCTCCTATCCGTACCCCACCTACGAAGAAGTCTTCCGCACCCTGAGGACGCACATTGTGACGCGCACCCCCCTTTCCTACGCAAATAGTGATGCAGACGCTGCCATTGTGCATGGGGCGCTCGCGGCAGGGCATTGCTACATGGCCTACGACAACTTTGCCGACCCGACTGGATTTGCTTTTGAAGCACTGCCAACGGGCGGCGGCCCTGATGCCGCGTCGGTCAGCATGGGCGACGCGATAATCGCCCCCGGCACATCTGGAGAGGTGCATCTGCGCGTGCGCGTGCCGCGCACCCGCTCGCTCGTGCGTTTGTACCACAACGGAAAGTTAGTCGCTGCCGCGCGCGGTGGCTGTTTGGATTATGCGACAGCCGCGCCGGGCGTTTACCGCGCCGAAGTGTTCCTGTACCGCCGCCGCCTGGGACGTTTGTGCTTTGGCGCGCGCCCCTGGATTTTTAGCAACCCTATCTACGTGCAGCCTGCTCGCCTGCCCGCGCAGAAGGTGTCTGCCTGTTCGCCCCCGGCACACTCTCTGTAGCGGCGCAAATTTAACGGGTTCTTAACATTCTCTTAACATTCTCTTAACATTGGCCCAGTACAATGAAGCCGTTTCAATGGCTCACTTAAGAAGCCAGTTTAAGACGCAACGAGGAGGACACCCGTGAAGATTTGGCAAGCCGCACTGTTAGGCGGCATTCTCGCAGGAGGCGCACTGTCTGTCGCAGTGCCCGCGCAGGCACAGGGTAGCGCGTTTCCCGATACGAACAGCAACCACTGGGCTTACGAGTACGTACAGGACTTGGCCGCCAAAGGCTACATCAAAGGCTACCCCGACGGCACGTTCCAGGGACGACGCGCCCTGTCACGCTACGAAATGGCTACCGTCATTGACCGCATCGCACAAACTCTGGGGGATTTGCAAACCAAAGTCGCCGCCATTCCCACCGCCCCCGTTACCCCGACCGGGCAGCCGGTCACGCAGGCGGACTTAGATAAAGTCAACGCGCTGGTGGACAGTTTCCGCAAGGAACTGGATGCCATTCAAAGTGTGACCGCAGGCGCAACGTCCCCCTTCCAGGATCAGATTGACGCGCTGCGCCAGGACGTGCTGGACACCAAAGACCTGGCGGCAAAGGCGCAGGCGACGGCCAACAATTCCTACGGCGCAGGCTCTGCCCGCAAGTTCGCCATTTCCGGCTACGTGCAGGCCCGCTTTGTCGGCGGCCCGCATTCGCAATATCTGTACCCGCAGGGCGCTTCCACCCTCAGCGGCGCCTACAATGGCGACTACGCGCAGGGCGGCAACCCGGACAGTTTTGAGGTGCGCCGCGCGCGCATCAAGTTCACCGGCCAGCCCACCGACAATGCCCGCTACGGCATCCAGGTTGACACCAGCGGGGCCGTCAACGCTGGAGCCAGCCCCAACCAGCAGGTGACGGTGCGCGAGGGCTACGTCGCCTACACGTTTGGGGACGGCTCTGCCAAGAACCCGACAGTGACGGCAGGGCTGTTTGCCAATCCCTTTGGCTATCAACTGCCCGCGTCCACGTCGGCCATCCTCTCGCCGGAGCGTCCTCTGGCGTTTTCGGAAGCAGGCTATGGCATCTGGGCCAATCAGGACTACGACAAGGGCGTGCAACTCGGCTACAACACGCCTCAGCAGTTGCTGTTCCTGCCTGCGGGCCTGAAGCTGACGGCGGCTCTGGTGAATGGCACGGGGCGCGGCTCGGAGGACGTTGACCGGCGCGTTGACCAGATTTACCGGATTGCGTACCAGACTACGGACAAGCAATTTGGGGCAGGAGTGTCGTATTATGACGGCCAGTTGCCCAGCGGTCTGGGGTTCAATGGCATTCTGGGTGTGACAAGCAAGACGGCGTTTGCTGGGCGCAAAAAGGAGTTATACGGCGTAGACGCGCAGTATATTTCCAATGCCGGGCCGTTCCTGCTGGCGGAGTACGAGGGCGGCAAATTTGAGCAGGTGACGGCGTTCGGACAAACAGCAATTACAACAACGAACCCGCTGGGCTTGACGACAGTAGCGGCTTTGGGCAACAAGATTGAAGGCTACTACGTGCAGGGCGGCTACACGTTTGAGCCGACGGGCAATCACCCGTTGTCGGGGTTCGTCTCCTATGACGTGCTCAAGCGCGCCAGCGGGGGGCCGCTGGAAAATGGCTCCTACGAGGACGAAAACGTGGGCTACGGCGCTACTTACGGCCTGGACAAAGCGACGCGCCTGCGCGTGTATGCGGAGCGCCCCAGCAAGGTGGCCCATGCGCCCGGCACGCCCGAACCACCCAAAGTCACCCTGACTACTGCGGAACTCCAAATCAAGTTCTAGCACAGATTTCTGTCATGCACGAAGGAAACTACACTATGATGTCTCTTATCAAGCGTCTTGCGGTCACAGCAGCCCTTCTGGGCATTGCCGGAACCGCGCACGCGCAGCAATTAACCGGTGCGGGCGCAACGTTCCCGGCCCCACTTTACCAGAAGTGGTTCCAGGAATATGCCGAGCAGTCTCACGTTCAGATCAACTACCAGCCTATCGGCTCGGGTGGCGGCATCAAGCAGATTACCGCTCATGCTGTTGACTTCGGGGCGTCTGATGCGCCCATGAACCCGGCGGAATTGGCCGCCGCGCCGGGCATCCTTCACATCCCGACTGTGGCGGGAGCCGTGACTGTGGCTTATAACGTTCCCGGCGTCGGCCCTGGCATTCACCTGACTGGCCCCGTCATCGCCGACATCTTCCTGGGCAAGATTACCAAGTGGAATGACCCTGCCATCACGCGGCTCAGTCCCGGCACCAAGTTCCCTGGCACGGCTATCGCCCCGTTCCACCGCTCCGACGGCTCCGGCACGACCAACATCTTCACCACGTATCTGAGTGAAGTCAGCCCCGACTGGAAAGATCAGGTGGGCGCAGGCAAGTCGGTCAAGTGGACAAAGGGACTGGGCGGCAAGGGCAATCCGGGCGTCGCCGCGCTCATCAAGCAGAACGAGGGCGGCATCGGCTACATTGAACTGGCTTATGCCGTGCAGAACAGCATTCCGTATGCCGCCGTTCGCAACATGAAGGGCAACTACATCTACCCTAGCGTTGACTCCACGACGGCAGCCGCAGATGGCTCCACGCTGCCGCCCGATTTCCGCAAGGTGATTGTCAACACGGCGGCCCCGCAGGGCTATCCTATCACCGGGTTCACGTTCTTGTTGGTGTACCGCAACTCCAAGCCGGAACTGAAAAGCTTCCTGCAATGGGCTATGACCACCGGCCAGAAAGACGCTGCCGGTTTGTATTATGCGCCGCTCCCGGCAGGCGTGCAGAAGCGCGCGCTGGCGGCTGTCGCGTCCATTCACTAGACATCTCGGCTCCCCCGGCACGGTTTATCCGTGTTCGGGGGAAGTTCCCATTTTATCCTATGGCACTGTCACCCACTGTTGAGGCAGCCCACGCGCCCGTTCCGTATCGCCCGTCATTTGCCGTGCGCTACGGCGACCGCATCTACACGGCCCTGACTTTTCTGGCGTCCCTGAGCATCTTCGGCATCATTGTCTGGCTGGCGACGCAGCTGGCCGGGGCGAGCCGCGCGTCCATCCACGAGTTCGGCTGGAAGTTTGTCACTGGCTCCACCTGGGACGAAGCCGCGCGCGACGGCGTGGGCGTCTTCCAAATCCTGCCGTTCATCTTCGGCACGCTGTATTCGTCGTTCCTGGCGCTGCTGCTGGCGGTTCCTGTCAGTTTGGGCGCGGCCATCTTCCTGTCCGAACTCGCGCCGCTATGGATACGCACCCCCGTGACGTTCCTGATTGAACTTCTCGCTGCCATTCCCAGCGTCGTGTACGGCCTGTGGGGGATTTTCCTGCTGCTGCCCTGGCTGAAGGGGCACGTCATGCATCCCATTCAGGCGTCGCATCTGCCTCACATTCCCATTTTGGGCGCGCTGGTGCGTTCGGACAATTCCACTGGCAATTCCATGCTCGGTGCGGGCGTCATTCTTGCCATCATGGTGACGCCGTTTATCACCGCCGTTGCGCGTGATATTCTGCGGGCCATTCCGCGCGCGCAGCGGGAAGGCTCCTACGCTCTTGGCGCGACGCAGTGGGAAACAATCGGGCGCGTCATTCTCCCGTATGCGAAGTCCGGCATTGTCGGGGCGGTCATTCTGGGGCTGGGGCGCGCGCTGGGGGAAACGATGGCGGTCACAATGGTCATCGGCAACGCGACGCCTGACCCGATTGCCCATCCGAACGGCATCTCGTGGTCGCTGTTTGACCCCGGCTACACCATGTCCAGCGCGCTTGCCAACAAGTTCAATGAGGCCGGGCTGGGCCTCAATACGTCGGCGCTGGTGGAGATTGGCCTGGTGCTGTTCGGCGTCACCATTGTGGTCAATATGTGCGCGCGGCTTTTAGTGTATTACACCGCCAAAGACGTGCAGGGGGGCAAATAAGCAATGGCGCTTCGCAAGGCAACCAATGCTGTGATGCTGACGCTGTGCGGTCTTGCCGCCGCGCTCGCGCTGCTCGTCCTGGGGCTGGTGCTGTTCTTTCTGCTGTCCAAAGGGGCGCACGCTTTCCGCTGGACACTGTTTACGCGCCTGCCCAATGCAGTCAACGCCAAACAGGGCGGCATCTCGCAGTCCATTTCGGGGACGCTCACGCTTCTCGGCCTCGCGTCTTTGATTGGCCTGCCGCTGGGCGTGCTTGGAGGCATTTATCAGGTGGAAGCAAAGGGGCGATTTGCGTCGCTGGTGCGCTTCTTTACCGACGTGCTCAACGGCATTCCATCCATCGTCGTCGGCATCTTCGTGTACGCTGTGTGGGTGTATCCCACCGCGCAGCGCAATCTGGCATCGGGGCATCCCGGCACGGCGTTTTCCGCTTGGGCGGGCGGCTTCGCGCTCGGCATTATGATGATCCCCACCGTCATGCGGACAACCGAGGAGATTTTGCGGCTGGTTCCGTTCTCCATGCGCGAGGCTTCTCTTGGGTTGGGGGCGACGCGGTGGCGCACGATGTGGAGCGTGGTGCTTCCGGCGGCGCGCGGCGGCGTCATTACGGGTATCATGCTGGCGCTGGCGCGCATCGCCGGGGAGACTGCGCCGCTCCTGTTCACTATCTTAGGCAACGAGTTCTTTGCGACGCACAAGGCGACAGTCGCGGGGCTGCATCTCACCGTGCCGACAGCGAACGCGCCCATTGATGCGCTTCCGCTTCGCATTTATAATTACGCCCTGGCTGTTGACCCGGCGCAAAACGCGATTGCGTGGGCCGGAGCCGTCATTCTCATCGTGCTTATTCTCGTGCTTTCGGTTGCCGCACGCTTCGCCACGCGCTCGCGTTTGATGGAGGAAAACTAAATGGCCCAGGCTGTCAAACCCGCTCCCACCAATTTGGATAATCATCAGGCGGTCACGCCTCAGAATATGCCGCAGGGCGGCAGCGTGCAGGAGATTGCGTCCCGCGCGCCGAAGTCTTCCGGCGTGACCGAGACCAAAATCCTCGCCGAGAACGTGGACTTCTATTATGGCGCGTTCCATGCGCTCAAAAACATTAATATTGTCGTGCCCGCGCAGCAGGTGACGGCATTAATCGGCCCTTCGGGGTGCGGCAAGTCCACGTTTTTGCGCTCGCTCAACCGCATGAACGACCTGATTGACGGCACGCGCCTTACGGGGAAAGTGACGCTGGACGGCGCGGACATCTACGAGCGCGGCACCGATGTGGTTCATTTGCGGAAGCGTGTCGGCATGGTGTTCCAGAAGCCCAATCCGTTCCCCATGTCCATTTATGACAACATTGCCTACGGCCCGCGCATTCACGGGCAGCGCAGCGGCAAAGCCCTCAGCGAGATTGTGGAGCGCACTCTGCGCGGCGCAGCCCTGTGGGACGAGGTGAAGGACAAACTCAAGGCTTCCGCCTTTGCGTTAAGCGGCGGGCAGCAGCAACGTCTTTGCATTGCGCGCGTTTTGGCCGTGCAGCCGGAAGTCATTCTCATGGACGAGCCGTGTTCCGCCCTTGACCCGAACTCCACGTTCCGCATTGAGCAATTGATGGAAGACCTTCGCAAAGACTACACCATTGTGATTGTCACGCACAATATGCAGCAGGCCGCGCGCGTCTCCCAGCAGACCGGCTTCTTCCTGCGCGGCGAACTCAAAGAGTTTTCTGACACCGCGCAAATCTTCACGAACCCCGCCGACAAGGACACGGAAGCCTATGTTTCCGGGCGTTTCGGCTGACGCGGGGCGCGGAGGCCCTCACCTGGCCTGTGGCGGCCCTCACCCGGCGCTTCGCAACAAGTTGCTTCGCGCCACCCTCTCCCGCAGGCGGGCGAGGGTTAGGACCATTCATTCCCACCCTCGCCCGTTCTGACGGGAGAGGGTCGCCCGTCTGCGGGCGGGGTGAGGGCCGCCTTTGCAGACGTGCGGCTCGCCGGGTACAATTCCCTCATGCCCGCGCTCCATCTCATTCTCTGTGACAACGCCCTGCCCGTCGTGGACGCCTGGAACGCTTACTTTCCCAATCTGCCCGACGTGGAAATTGTCTGCGACGACCTTGCCAGCGTTCCCGCCGACGCGCTTCTCCTTCCCGTGAATTCGTTTGGGAGTTTAGATGGCGGCGGGTTGGACGCGCCGCTCGTGGAACTGCTTGGCGACGACACGCAGGCCGAAGTGTTTGGCCTTGTCCGGGTGGGGTGGGGCGGCGAAATGCCGGTGGGCGTCGCCGAAGTCTTGGTCGCGCCCGATGGCCCGTTTTCCATTCTCGTCGTTGCGCCTGTTTTGCGCGTCATGCAGAATGTCGGGCGCACCGTCAATTCCTATCTCGCGTTTCGTGCGGCCCTGCGCGCTGTTCTCCAGTTTAATTCCGAGCACGGCGACATTATCAGCAGCCTGCTTGTGCCCGGTTTGGGTACGTTTAGCGGGCAAATGCCGCCCCTGCGCGCTGCCCGTCAGATGCGCGCCGCGTATAATGCGGTCTTGCTGAATGCGCCGCCCAACGTGGACATTTCCCTTGACGCCGGGGCAGACAGCGACGACAAGTTCGTCGTCCGCGCGGGCGAGGCGCAGGCGTGAAAAAGAGCCGCGTCCGTTGCCAGACACGGCCCATGCCACGCAAATGATGGCCCTCACCCCCCGGCCCCCTCTCCCGCTGTCGCAGGCGAGGGGGAGACAGAGAGTTTTCTTTTAACCCTCGCCCGTTCTGACGGGAGAGGGTCGCCCGTCTGCGGGCGGGGTGAGGGCCTCCGGTTGCCCTTCCGAGGGCGGGGTGAGGGCTTCTTCCGCGTCCGCTTATGCCACTTTCAGAATGACCGGGGCGGGCGCGGCTTCGGCGGCGACGGGCGCGGCGGATGCGCTCGCGGCCTTCGGATAGACGCTCGCTTCCGGCGAAGGCATACTCGCTTCTTTGCCGCGCGTGGCGATGACACGATAAATCGCGTCTGTGCCGGGCGGGTTTGTGTTGTCCACAAAGCGCGCGGCGGTCACGGTTTTGATGGCCGTCCACGCGGTGTCCGTGCCGGTTTTGCGTTCCACCACATAGCCAGTGCCGTAGGTGTTGCCGCTTTTTGTCCATTTGAGAACCACGCTCATGTTGGCCTGAAGATGAGCGGAAAGCGTCGCCGGGGTGAACACGGGAACCGACGGGCGTCGCCCGCTGCTGACCGTGATTTGCAATTTCGCCTTCACGTCATCGGTGACGCCGGGCGTGCTTTGGATGCGCTTCACTAATGCGCGGGCGTCCTTGACGGCCTTTTTGCGGGCGGTCAGGCGGGTCTGCGTCGCGGCTTTGGTGGCGATTTTGGCGGCGTCTGCCGCGCTGATGCCGCTGTTAAACTGGGTCGTGTCGGTGATGACGGTCTGCACATCGGCGGTGGTGAGCCGCAGCATGGTCAGATAGCTGTTCGCGACAGTGGTAAAGTTGGCGAGCCATTTGGCAAGTTCGCCATCCTGCTGAGGCAGGAAATCGGTGTACGACATACGAGAGTTCCTCCGAGTGTGAATTGACTGACGCCGACATTATCGGAGACTTTCGCTACAATCTTTAGCCCCCGTGTAAACGATTTGCAGCCCCGTATGCGCCATTTGCAGCCCCGTGCGTTCCAAACGAAACCCCGTGCGGAGCATTTGCAGTCTCGTATGAAGCATTTGCGGCCCCGTGCGCTCCATTTGCGGCCCCGTATGAACCAAAAGAAGCCCCGTGCGGTCTGCAAGGGGCTTCGTGTGGAGTGCAATGGGCTTCGTGCGGTGCAGACAGGAGCCGCGACAGTCTGTTAATGTCCCATCATTGCTGGTGACGTTCTCCACAAAGTCCGTTTGTAGATGAAGACGAGAAAGGCGCACCACAACAGGACGCGCAATAGGAAGAGCACAATGAGCCAAGAAGTCAATTTGCCTTGCCGTGCCTGGGTTCTCATGTGGAGGAACGCTGAGGTGGTCGCCAAGACTGCCGCAATCGCCCAAACAAATAGGGCTTTATGCAAAGACGAGTACAGCTGCACTGTTTCATCAGGCTCGTCGGCTCTGCCGAAGAACGCTAAGTCCAAATAGACCGCTACTGCAACAACGCCTTTCGCAATAATGGATACTTTCGCGGCCACTGTCTGAGGCGCGGGCTTGCTTTTTGTCTCCGGCTGCGGCGGTTCCACTGTCGGCGGGGGCGGCCACACATTTTCCTGTTCTTCCACGCTTCGGGTTCCCTCTCGTTTTGTTCCGCATGATACCCTGCCGGGTACAATGAACGCGATGCCGACCCCGACGCCCTTCGCCCGCGCCCTTTTGGACTGGTACGACGCCCACAAGCGCGACCTGCCCTGGCGACGCCGCGCCGCCGACCCTTACGCGGTCTGGGTTTCGGAGATTATGCTTCAGCAAACCACCGTCGCCGCCGTCGTGCCCTTTTACGAACGCTGGATGGCGCGCTTCCCCGATTTGCAAACGCTCGCCGCCGCCCCCTTAGACGACGCGCTCAAACTGTGGGCGGGCCTCGGCTACTACGCCCGCGCCCGCAACCTCCACAAAGGCGCGCAAACCGTGATGCAAATGCACGGCGGGCGCGTCCCGTCCGACCCGAAAGAATTGCGCGCGCTTCCCGGCATCGGGCGCTACACCGCCGGGGCCATTCTGTCCATCGCGTTCGGGCAGGACGCGCCCATTTTAGACGCCAATGTTGTCCGCGTCCTGTCTCGTATTCATGCCGTGCCCGGCGACCCGAAGACAAACAAAGCCACGCAAGACCAGTTGTGGACGCTCGCGGAACGGGACATTCCCTCTGGCAACGCAGGCGACTTCAACCAGGCGCTCATGGAACTCGGCGCGCTTGTCTGCGTCCCCGCCGCGCCCCGCTGCCATGTCTGCCCGGTGCAGTCGCACTGTCTTGCGACCAAAAACGGCGACCCGACGGCTTTTCCACAATTCCAAACCGTCAAAAAATGGCTGGACGTAGAACACGTCAGCGTTGCTGTGAGAAACGCCCGCGCCGAAGTCTTAATCATCCAACGCCCCGCGACGGAAACCCTCTGGGGCGGACTCTGGGAACTTCCCCGCGTGAGTGTAGAACAGGGCGAAACGCTTTGCAGCGCGGCCCAACGCGCCGCCCGCGAAACCGTCGGCATGGAGAGTGACAGACTTGTGCCCTTCGGCGTCGTCAAGCACGTTGTCGCCAATCGCCGTATCACTCTGCACGGGTTCGTCGCCAATGGGGCAGGGGAGCCGCGCTGTCTGAACTGCGCCCGTTTCGCGTGGGAGCCGCTTGCGGCATTGGAGAATTACGCCCTCGCCACCCCGCAGGTGAAGTTAATGGAACAACTCAAAACGCACGACGCGCAGGGGCGATTGGAACTAACCTGACCCATGACCATCGCGCTCGCCATTATTCTGCACCCGAACGACAGCCGCGTTCTGATTAATCAGCGCCCCGCCGACGCGCATCTGGGCGGCCTGTGGGAGTTTCCCGGCGGCAAGTGTCTGGAACACGAGTCGCCGCGCGACTGCGCCGTGCGCGAGGCATGGGAAGAAACCGGCCTGCGCGTGGACATTTTAGATGCCTGGCCCGCTGAAACTTACGCCTATCCTGACCGCACGGTGACGCTCCACCCTTTTTTATGCCGCGCCCGCCGCGAAAACGCCCTGCACGGCAAGTGGGTCAGCGTGGGGGAACTTGCGCGCTACGAGTTTCCGCGCGCCAACGCTGCCCTGCTGACGCGCCTGCAAACGGAGACGTTCTGAATGTCCCCTGACCTGCTTCTTTTCAACGCCCGCGCCCTTCTTTTAGACGCCAACGAGACCGTCGCCGAAGCCGTTCTCGTGCGTGATGGGCGCATTCTTGCTCTCGGCGACACGGACAAACTGCGCGCCCTCGCCCGCCCCGGCGCAAAGAGTGTGAACTTGAACGGCATGACTTTGCTCCCCGGCTTTTTTGACGCACACTGCCACGTGCTCGGCTTCGGCCTTGTGCTCGGTCAGGCGCAATTAAACAGTGCACGCTCCGTCCCCGATGTCGTCCAACTGCTGCGCGAGCATCTTCCTCACACGCCGCTGCGCGGCTGGCTGCGCGGGCGCGGCTACGACCACAACACGTTCCCCGACAAAGGCCATCCCACCCGCCACGATATAGATGCGCTTGCTCCCGACGTTCCTGTTCTGCTCACGCACGCTTCCGGTCACGCCGTTGTTGTCAATACGCGCGCCCTTCGTCTCGCCGGAATTGGAAACAACACGCCTGACCCGCCCGGCGGAACCATTGTGCGCGACGAACGCGGCGAGCCGAACGGCGTCCTGCTGGAAAACGCGCTCCTGCTCGCCGAAGCCGCCGCGCCCGCGCCTTCTGACACCGAAAAAGTGGCTGCTTTGGAGCGTGCGGGCCGGGAAATGCACCGCATGGGCATCACGTCCGCTGCCGACGCCGGGCTGCCGCTCGCCGACCTCGCGCTGTTCCATCAGGCCGCCCTTAGTAAGAACTTCACCCTGCGCGTTGCGGCTATGCCGCTTCTGCCGGAACTCCAAAACGGCGCGAACTGGCTTTCGCCTGCCGCGCTTGCCGACTGCGCTGATGGCGAATGGGTCACGATTGGCCCCGCCAAACTCTATTCCGACGGCGCAATTGGCACGCGCACCGCCCTTCTGCGCGCCCCCTACGCCGATAACACTGGCAATCAGGGCACCGCGATCTGGGACAGCGAGCAATTGAATGCGCTGATAACGGGAGCGCACCGCGCGGGCTGGCAAATCGCCATTCACGCCATTGGCGACGCCGCGATTAACCTGTGCCTGAACGCCTTCGGCTCTGTGCCGCACCCGCGCGAGGACGCCCGCCACCGCCTTGAACACGCGATGCTGCTCCATGACGACCAACTGGAGCGCATGAACGCGCTGGGCGTCGTGCCCATCTTTCAGCCGGAGTTCATCGCCCGCTTTGGAGACGCCTACCGTGTGGCTCTGAGCGAAACGCGCGCGCGCCGCCTCATGCCGTATCGCGCCGTGCAGAAGGCGGGCCTGCCGCTTGTCTTTTCCAGCGATTTGCCTGTCGTGCCGGGTTCGCCGCTGGACGGCGTTCGCGCTGCTGTGGAACGGCGCGCGCCGTCCGGCACCGTATTGGACGCCGCGCAGAGCGTGACCGTCGCCGACGCTTTGCGCGCCTACACGCAACGCAGCGCATGGAGCGTCTTCGCCGAACGTGACCGGGGGACGCTCCTTCCCGGTCAGCGCGCCGATTTCGCCGTTCTTTCTGCTGACCCGCTCACGCTGCCCGTCACCGAATGGCACGGCGCTCTCTCAGTGCAGGCGACAATTGTGGGCGGCGAAGTGGTCTTCGGCCATCTGTAGAGCGGGCCGTTTCGCTCGCACGGGAACTTTTTCTCATCTCAAACGCTCTTAACCCTGGCACGGGCGCAAACGCAATTTGCCCGGTGCATCGCATCTACAGGAGAAAGACCAATGACGATCCGTACAAGCATTGCCGCTGTGAGCGCCGCGCTCGCATTTGGCGGCCTCATCGGGAGCACCCCCGGCATGGCGCAAATTCCTGCGCCCCCGGCAGCCCCCGGTTCTATCCGCAGCGACCGGCAAGACCGCCACCAGGACAGGGTGGACGTGCGCCAGGACAAGCACGCCTTCCACCATGACCGCCGCGTGTTTCTGCGCGAGCGCGCCGCCTTCAAGTCTCAGCCCAAAGCCGAGCGCAACGAAGACCGTGCCCAGTTCCAGGCCGAGAAGGCTCAGTTCAAGGACGCGCGCCATGACTTCCGCCATGACAAGCGCGTAGACAACCGCGACATCCGCAAGGACACCCGCGACATTCATCACGACCGCCGGGGTCGCTAAGACCAGAGAAGGGCGCGGAACACTCTGTTCCGCGCCCTTTTTTCACGTCTGCGCTTTGTGCCTTTCACGCCCACGCCCGCCGCGCGGCGTCCAGAGTGCGCCCGATGTCATCTGCTGAAACGTCTAAGTGCGTCACGGCGCGCAGACGGTCTGCGCTGCCGCTGACACGCGCCCCCTGCTCCTGCAAGCGTCCCCGCGCTTCCCCTGCCGAAAGGCCGTCCACTCTGAAGAACAGCATATTCGTCGCCACGCGGGACAGGTCAATCTGCACGCGCGGCAGTTCCGCGAGGCCTTCCGCCAGCGCCTTCGCGTGCTGATGGTCGTCGGCCAGGCGCGCGATGTTGTGTTCCAGCGCGTATAATCCCGCCGCTGCCAGCACTCCCGACTGGCGCATTGTGCCCCCCAACCGCTGTTTCGCGAACCGCGCCGCCTGCATAAACGCCGCCGTGCCCGCCAGCAGCGCCCCCGCCGGACAGCCTAACCCTTTGGACAAACACAGTGTCACGCTGTCGCACCCGGCGGTCATCTCGTGCGCCGCCATGCTCAGAGCCGTCGCCGCATTGAGCACGCGCGCACCGTCCATGTGGACTGGCAGGCCGTTTTCCCGCGCGGCGTCCGTCACGTCTTTCAACTCACTGGGATGCCATACCGTGCCGCCGCCGTCGTTGTGCGTATTCTCCACGCAGACTAAACGGACGCTTGGGTAATGCGGGTCGTTCGGCGGCAGGAGCGCGCGCAGGGCGTTTCCAGTGAACACTCCGCGCTCCGTTGCCGCGAGAACCGGCACCGCGCCCGCAACGCCGGCGTACCCGCCGCCTTCGGACAGCAGAAGGTGAGAGCGGCTGTCCGCGATAAACCCCTCGCCGGGCCTTAAATACGTGAGCATCGCGCACAGGTTTGCCATTGTCGCCGACGGCACAAACAGCGCGGCTTCTTTGCCCAGCAGCCCCGCCACCTGCTCTTCCAGACGGCGCGTGGTCGGGTCTTCCCGCTTTTGCTCGTCGCCTACTTCGGCCCGCGCCATCGCGTCGCGCATTCCCGCTGAGGGCCGCGTCGCCGTGTCACTAGACAGGTCAATCATCGTGTTTGTGCCTTTCCGTCATTGTGTTCGTGCCTTCATAGAACTGTTTCAGCGGGCGCGAACCGCGTTTTATCAGGGAAATAACCCTGGCCTCACCGAAGGAATAGCGTAGAACAAGCGTAGGAATAGCAAAGAATAGGCGTAGAATGATGGCCCCCCTCCCCGCCCTCGGAAGGGCGACCTCCCCCCAGAATTGGGAGGCCGGGGGGCCTCTCACGCTAGAACTATGCTAGAACTATGCTAGAACTATGCTAGAACTATGCTAGGACAATGCTAGGATAACGCTAAAAACCCACTGTCATGCCGACCCTTCCCGCTGTTTTCCCAAAAAACGCTCCGCCGCCGCCCGCCATTCCCACTCATCGTCACCCAACAGCCCCCGCCAGCCTTCCCGCGTGCCGCCAATCATCTCCACAAACGATTGAAACAGCGACTCCAAACCCGAAGGCACGTTGTTTAACTGCGCCGCCCGCGTGTTTTCCGTCACTTGCTGCGCGCTTTGCATGGACACCAGCACGCCGTCCACATGGGGCAGGTGCAGCAGCCAGTAAAGGTGCGCCTGCCCTGCCGAAAACCCGTACAGGCTTTGTGTCAAGTTCCGCAAACGCCACGTGTTCGGGAAGCGCACAAACGGCACGCCGCCCACCCACGC
This sequence comes from uncultured Armatimonadota bacterium, assembly GCA_963835235.1. GTDB lineage: Bacteria > Armatimonadota > Armatimonadia > Armatimonadales > Capsulimonadaceae > CAWIET01. The sequence continues at coordinate 1,999,059 of CAWIET010000004.1, read as the reverse complement.
GAACGGCTGCGCGGCCCATGTTCGCACGCCGCGTTCCCGGCACAGCGGCAAAAGCCGCGCTTCGGCGCGTCGGTCAAAGAAGTTCAAGCGCGCGACCACCCAGGCAGGTGTCAATACACCTGTTTCTATGACATCAGACAGGTGCTCAAAGTCCTCGTAGCACGTCGCCCCGACCTGCCCGATATGTCCCGCAGATTGCGCCTCATGGAGCGCGCGCCGCGCGCCCGCCAGACGTGCCAGGGTATGTGTTTCCCGCCGGACATCATACAGGTGAAACACGTCCAGGGTGTCAGTGCCGAGCAGGGTCAACTTACGCGCGACTGCGCCGCGCACCGCCTCGTACCCGCCCGCCTCCGTGTCGGGACATCGGTCTAACACGTCCCCATCGGTCGTGCTGAGGCAAATGTCCCCGCGCAGTCCCAAAGTCTTCAGCGACGCTCCCAGAGACGCCGCCTCGCGCTCATACGCCGCGTGAAAGACGCGCACGCCTGCGTCCCACGCCGCCTGCACACTGTGCGCGCGCTCGGCAGACGTCGCTGTGTAAATGTCCGTGCCCACGTCCCCTGTACCCGGCTCGCGCCTGCGGGGACGTTCTCCAAAGCCGATAACAGTGTTCATCATGTCCTGCAATGTCTATGCCCCGCCTGTGCTGACTTCCTGTTGTTCCAATTCACTGTACCCCTTGACAAAACCTGCACAACATACTATGATAGACACACATAAACGCACATGGCAAAATCACCCTACAGCATCGCCCCCGGCGCAACCTTCTCGGAAGCCGCCCACACGTCTATCCGCCAGCAGGTAGACGAACTCATGGACAACCTGCCCGGCACGCGCGCGGGCGACGACATAGACGCCCTGCATGACATGAGAGTGGCCTCCCGCCGCCTGCGGGCTGTGCTGTCTGTGTTTGCCGAAGTGTTTCCCCCGAAGAAGTTCCGCCCGCTGGAAAAAGAAGCCGCCCGCATCACTGACGCCCTCGGCGCGGTACGCGACGCCGACGTGCTGATTGAGTTCATGGACGCCGCCGCCAACGCCGCGCCCGCGCACGAGCAGGTGGGCCTCCATGCGTTTGTAGACCATCTCAAGCGCGGGCGCGACGCCGACCGCGTGCAGTTAGTGAAAGCCCTCAACAAACTGGAAAAAAGCCGCTTCCGCAAAGACTTCGCCGCCCTGTTAGGGGACACAAAGCAGGAAACACATGGCTAAAGCGCTCCCGGTTGTGGCGGTTAATCCCGGCGGCGCGCTCAGCGAGAATGCGCCCCTCATTCTGCACACGCGCCTGGAAGAATTGTACCGCTTCGCCGTGTACGTCCCCGACCCGCTGCGCCACGACGAACTGCACGCCATGCGGATTGCCGCCAAGCGTCTGCGCTACACGCTGGAAATCTTCGCGCCCGTCTTCCAAACCCCGGAACTTGCCCGCGAGTTCGGCTGGGTGTACGACAAAGTGAAGTCCATTCAGGAGCAGATTGGGGTTATTCACGACGCCGACGTGCGCGGCCCTCTGCTTCAGGACTTTCTGGACAAACACGCCGCCGCCCGCCCGGAATGGAGCGCGGGCCTGCAATCTTTGCGAGACGCGCAGGCCAAAGAGCGCGCCGCGCAGTACCGCGCCTTTGTCCAGTACTGGAACAAATTGCAGGGACAGGGCTTCAAGGCCCGTTTTCTGCAACTGCTGTCCGCGCTGTCCGCGCCGCCGTCCGTCCCTGACGCAAAGCCCGAAGCTGCACAGCCCAATGCCATACGCAAGGAAACCATGCCTGATGAGCAAGCCGAACCCGCCTAAATCTGCCGCGAAAGCCGCATCCACGAAAGCCGCATCCGCCAGAGATGCGCGCAAAAAGGGCGGCAAAAAGCATTCCGCGCCCGAAACGCTTTCCCCCGCCGTCGTGCAGGCCGTGCTGGAAGATGCCGTGCTGTCCGCCGCCGCCGACCTGGCCGCCCGCGCTGCAAGCGGTGCAGAGCCGCCTGCCGCCGTTGCCATTGTCGTGGAAACGCCCGAAGAAGCCGCCCTTTTGGAACTGACCGGCGTCCCGCTGCTCGGCCCGGCGCGGGCGCGCGCCCTCGCGGACGCAGGCATACGCACCCTGCATGATTTGCACGCCGCCACGCCCGGCCAGATTGGTGGCGTCAAAGGCGTCGGGCAGCGCAACGCCGAGCGCATCAAAGAGTGGCTCGCCGCGCGCGCTGAAGTGGTGTCGCTGATGCCGCCCGCGCCGCCTGTGTACGACATGAGTGACGAGAGCGGGGACAGCGCCGACCCCATCATTGCATCCGTCAACCAGACTATCTATGAGGGCTTAGGCCAGGTGGACGAGGCCATTGCGCGCATCAAAGCCGCCCTGCCCGCCAAGTCCACCGACAAGAAACTGCTGCGCCAACTGGATAAATTGTCCGGCATTGCCTCCGACCTGCCCGAAAGCGCCGACACGCTTTCCGCCAAAGCCATGCAGCGCGCCACGCGCCTGTTGGACAAAATCGGCACGATGCTTGCCGGGGCGGTTGGCACAGGCGGTCTGTCCGAAAAGAAGCAGGCCGCCCTGCGCGACGCCATCAAAGAGCGCCGCCAGGAACTAGAAAAGGCGCTCGGCGCGTAAGCCATCCCCATTGGGCAAGCCTGTGCAAGTCGGCGTCTTCAGCGATGTGCATGGCGACTTGCCCGCCCTTCTTGCCGTGTGGGATACATTGCAGGCGCGCGGTTTGACGGATGGCCCCATCCTCAATGCGGGCGACAGCGTGGGCTACGGACAGCAGCCCGATGAGTGCGTGCAATTCCTGCGCGAGCGCCCCAACATTCTCACCGTGCAGGGCAACTACGACAAAAACGTCGCCCGCTTCCCGGAGCGCGCCGAAGAGTACGCGCGCAAATGGGGCCGCTCCCGCCCCGCCAAATATGAAGCCCTGCGCGACGGCAGCCTGGCTTTGTCCGAAGCGTCCCGCGCCTGGCTGCTTCATCTCCCCGCCGAACTTTCCCTCACGCTTGCAGGCATTCCCATTCTTTTGACGCACTATGCCCCTGCCGTGAAAGAAGGTCTGGGGAGCTGGACGCCGGACAGCCGCCTGCGCGAACTTGCTGCCTGCACCGATGCCCGCGTAGTAGTCTGTGGGCACACGCACACGCCGTTCGTGCGCGAGGCTGGCGGCGTGCTGTTTGTTAATCCCGGCACGGTGGGCCGCCCGCTGTGGGGAAAGCCCGCCTTCGCCGTTCTCATGCTGGAACCGGACGCGCCGCCTGCCGCGCAATTAGCCTCTCTTTAACGAGGGCATAGGGAAACGGAGCGAGGGGTTTAAACCCTCGATTCCCTTCCATAGCCTGCGGATACGAGGGTCTCGTGCAGCCTCCAATTGGGTAACATCATGCCATGATCACCACTCGCCTTGCCGCCATAGACATCGGCACTAACTCCACCAAGATGACTCTGGCCGATGTGGACGCCGCCGGGAGCGTTCAGGTTCTGGCTGAAGACATGGACATCACCCGTCTGGGGGAAGGCGTTGACAAGAGCGGCAGTCTCAGCGCCGCCGCCATGTCCCGCACGCTGGAAACCCTGACGCGCTTCGCGAAGCAGGCCCGCGATGGCGGCGCGGTGCGCCTTCTCGCGGCAGGCACGAGCGCCCTGCGCGATGCGTCCAACGGGGCTGACTTTCTGGCGCAGGCGCAAGAGAAAGCAGGCGTCGCCATAGAGATTATCGCCGGGGAGCGGGAAGCGGAACTGGCCTACAAAGCCGTTCGTTCTGACAGCGGCCTGCATCTGCCGCCGAATGGCGCGCTGTTGGTCTTTGACATCGGCGGTGGCTCTACAGAACTGGTTCTGGGCGACGCCAACGGGGTGGGGCGGCACAGGAGCCTGCAAATGGGCGCGGTGCGTGTCACCGAGCGGTTCTTGCATTCCGACCCGCCCACGCAGGCCGAGCAGGAAGAAGCCGTCCGGTTCATTGACACGGCGTTCGCTGCATTCCCTGCGCCGGACGGCCCGCCCCTCATGGTGGCGGGCATCGGCGGCACGGCAGTCAACATCGCCGCCGTCACACGGGGGTTAAACGCGCCCGACTCGGATACAGTCAACGGCGCGACTCTTACCCTCGCCGACGTAGATAATGCCCTGCGCCGCTTTGCAGGCGTGCCGCTTGCCGAGCGCAAACGCATTCCGGGCCTGGAACCTAAACGCGCCGATGTGATTGGGGGCGGCGCGCTTGTCCTGTCCCGCCTGCTCCGTCACTTTCAGGCTGACCAGTGCGTTGTGTCGGCGCGCGGCCTGCGCTACGGCCTGCTCGCGGAGGCCGCGCAATCGGCCCACCCGCCCCAATAATTCAGCCCCCCCGCCCCAATCATGGGGAGCAGGGAAAGAATAGGCGCACAGCGCCTCTGCCTCCCCCATGATTGGGGGCCGGGGGCCTCTTTCATGCTTCCACCAGCAGGCTGTGCGTGAGATGCGCCCGCCCGCCGACGCGCAAGGTGTCTACTTTCCCGCCTGTGACGCTCAGTTCCACGACCAACTCCGAGGGAGCGGGCGGCGTCATCAAACGCCCCTGCTCTATGACCAAGCGGGTCTTGCTGACGCCCAGCACGTCATGCAGGAAGCAGCCCAAAGGCCCCGCCGCCATGCCCGTCGCCGACTCTTCCCGGATGCCGTAGCGCGGCGCAAACATCCGCGCCCCGGCGTCCCGTCCCGGCACAACCGTTTCCGGCGAGAACACGTAAAACATCACCAGGTCTAAGCGGTCGCTGACGGCGTGAATGGCGGGCAAATCAGGCAGCGCACGGCGAACGGTCTCCCTGTCACGCAGGGGGACTTGCAGGCTGTTGACGCCCGTGTTCACCACGGTTGGCGCGTGCCCGTCCAGCAAGTCCCTTTCCGATAGGCCCAGCGCGCGCAGAACGTCGCCCGCCGCCACGCCGCCTGTGGGGAGAACGGTATAAACCGGCGCGCTCTGCTCCATGAACACCCGCCCGTCAGAGAGCGCAATCTGCCGCACGCCATCAATCGTCTCTTTGGACGACGCCGCGCCGCGCAAACGGCCCTGCTCTTGCAGCAGCGAATACGCGGCCACTGTCGCGTGCCCGCAGTCCGCCACCTGGCGCGTGGGCGTGAAGAACTCCACTCGAAAGTCCGCCTTCTCTGACGCCGACACGAACGCGGTCTCGGAGAGATTAACCTGCGCCGCGATAGATTGGCGCGTACCGGCGCTCAAGCCTTCCGCGTCCAGCACCACGCCCGCCGGGTTGCCGCCTTCCACGCCATCGGTGAACGCATAAACGATGGGAACTTCAATCTGCGCCATATCGGTCTTCCTCCCCCGCCCTTCGCCGTCTGGGGTTTCTTCGGATAAGCATCGTCGCTTGTCGCCCTGATTAAGCCCCAGACAACGCCAAAGATGATAACGCACAAGCCAGTGAAGTACGGGACAGCCGCCTCTGGCTGCCTTAAATCCGCGCTGAACATCACCCCTTCCAGCGCCATGAACGCGGCAAAGCCCGTGAACAGCACACACGCCGCGTTCAAGAGTTTGAGCGCTCCTCGCCGCACATCTGCGGCCCTTACCAGGGAACGGCCCCGTCCTCGTCAAAATAGCCGCCGGTGGGGCCGTCGGCGGGCAGGGTGGCAAGGCGCACCGGGGCCGTGGCGCCCTGCGCCACCGTGCGCGGGCCGCTGTGCTGGTTGAGGTCAGTGGCGACGTAGCCGGGGTCGGCGGCGTTGACTTTGATGGCCGTGTCCTTCAGTTCAGCGGCGAATATGACAGTCAGCATATTCAGGGCGGCTTTGGAGGAATTATACGCCAGCGGCTTGATGGCCCCGAATGCCCAGTTCGGGTCGCTGTTCTGCGTGAGCGAACCGAGGCCGCTGGACATATTCACAATGCGCCCCGCGTCCGACTTCCGCAGCAGCGGCAACATGGCTTGGGTGACGGCGAACACGCCAAACACATTGGTATCGTAGGTGCGGCGCAGCGTCTCCATGTCCAGTGTGCTGGCCGGGCCGCTGTCCAGAGCGATGCCTGCGTTGTTGACCAGCGCGTCCAGTTTGCCGAAATCGGCGTCAATCCGGCGCGCGGCGGCGTCTATGCTGGCCTGGTTGGTCACGTCAAGGACGACGGCATGAGCGTCTATGCCCTGCTGCCCAAGTTCCGCCGCCGCGTCCGCGCCCCGCCCGGCGTCGCGCGCTCCCAGAAGCACGGTGAAGCCCTGCGCCCCCAGTTGGCGGGCGATCTCCTTGCCGATACCCTTGTTTGCGCCTGTAATCAGGGCAACTTTCTGCTGTGCCATTGTTTTCCTGCCTCCGCGTTCCAAACTGACCCGGAAACAGCGCTGTCGCCTGTCGGGTTCCCCTCCGCGCGCCCGCGTTTCCTCGCCGCCGCGCCCCGCTTTTGGCCTCAGTTTCCCTGTGTTTTTTCCAGCCTGCCGCGTCAAAGCGGCCCCCCCGGCCCCCCAAGTTTGGGGGGAGGATGCTTTACAGCGTCGTTCTTGCTTCGCCCAGTTCCCGCAAGGGAGTGTGAAACGCAGCCGCGCCGCAGCCCATCTTCCCCCCAAACTTGGGGGGCCAGGGGGGCCTTCTCCGCCTCAACGATGCCTCAACGATGCGTCAACGATGCGTCAACACTGCGTCAACGCCGCCTGATGACGGCCACAGGGCGGGCTGATTTTCGCCGTTCCGGGCCGAGACAGTGAACTTCTGGCTCGTTCATGCGTTTTTCATAGAGGGCACGGTATCATAACCTGACAGCAGGCCCGCAAGACGGCAGGCAAGGAAAACAAGCAACACACGTGAAACGCACACTCATCATCGTCGCGCTGGTGGCGCTGCTCGCGCTCGGCGCGGCGCTTTCAGCGGCCCATCTGAAGGCCAGCGACGCTTCCCAGCAGACCCAGTACGTGCTGACAACCGCGCAAAACGGCCCCGTCCGCAAGACCATCTCCGCCACCGGCACGCTTCAGCCCTGGACAACCGTAGACATCAAAAGCAAAGCGGGCGGGCGCGTCAATGCCCTGCTGGTAGACGTTGGCTCGCCCGTCAAGGCCGGGCAGATTATCGCCCGCATTGACCCCACCGACACGCTGCTCTCGGTCAACACTGCCCAGGCCAACATCTCCGGGGCCATCGCCAAGCGCAATCAAAGCGCGCAAACCTACGCCCTGCAAGTGCAGCAAAGCGCCATTGCCGTCAACAACGCCCGCGCCGCCCTGCAAGCCGCGCAGGCTGCCCGCGCCTCCGCCGCAAGCCAGGCGGGCGCGCAGCCATCCCAGACCGCCGCCGCCATCGCGCAGGCGCAGGCCAACTTAAACGGGGCCGTCAAAGACCGACAGGCATTGGACGCCACCAACGCGCAAGACCGCGCCGCCGCGCAGGCCGCTTATGACCAGGCCGCCGCCAACCAGACCAACGCGCAGGCCGCGCTCGCGCGCCAGAAAGCGCTTGTGCAAAAGGGCTACGTCGCCCAGCAGGACGTGGACGCGGCGCAGGCCACCTATGCCGTCAACGCCGCGCAGGTGCAGTCCGCGCAGGAGAAACTCAGGACGCTGGGCGCGCAGCAGCAGGCGGCTTTGCAGGCCGCCGACGCGCGCGTGGCGCAGGAGCAGGCGGCTTTGCAGGCGGCGCAGGCGGGCCGCGTGGACATCGCAACGCGGCAGGCCGCGCTCCAGCAGGCCAATGCCCAGGTCGCCGAAGCGCAGGTCGCGCTCGCGCAGGCGCAGGCCAACATCGCCAACAACGGCATCCGCCAGGAAGACATTGCCGCCGCCAACGCCACGATTGCCGCTAATCAAGCCTCGCTCACCAACGCTCAGACAACGCTCTCCCAAACCGTCGTGCGCGCCCCCACCGATGGCGTCGTGCTCGTGAAAGACGTAGAACAGGGCACTATTATCACCTCCGGCCAGTCGTCCGTCACGGCGGGAACCACCATCGTCACGCTGGGAGACATCACCCGGATGTACGTCAACGTCACCGTAGACGAGACCGACATCGCCAACGTCAGTCCGAAGCAGGCGGTAGAAGTCTCCTTTGACGCCTACCCCGGCCTTTCCTTTGACGGCTCCGTCTCGCGCATAGACCCGCAAGCCGTTGTCGTGCAGAACGTCACCTCGTTCAATGTCCGCGTGGAAATAGACAATTCGGCCCCCACCTTCCGCCTCCTGAAGCCCGGCATGAACGCCACCTGCCAGTTCATCGTAGACAGCAAAGACGACGTGCTGGCCGTGCCCACCGAAGCCGTGCAAACCGACGAAGGGGGCAATACGTTCGTGCTGCTCGCGCACGGCGGCCATCCCGCCCCGCCCGACCCGGCCAGCGCCGCCCCCGCAGGCGCGCTGATTGATGTTCGCACGCAGCGCCGCCCCGTGCAGGTCGGGCTGGAAGGCGACGACGCCGACGAAATCACCGGCGGCCTCAAGGCAGGCGACAAAGTGGTGACGCAGACCATTGCCCCGGTCACGCCGTCTCCCACAACCGGCGCAAGCAGCCCGTTTGGCGGCGGGACGCGCGGGCCGGGCGGCGGTGGCGGCGGCGGGCGAGGACGTTAAGCATGAGCGAAGTAGAAACCTACCCCCGCCCACAGACGGGCGACCCCTCCCCAGCGGGGAAGGGTGAAGACAATTTCGCCCCCTCCACAGGGGGGCGTGAGGCAGGTTCCGACGCCCCCCTCGGCTGGAGCGACCTCGGCCTTGTCAACCTGACAATGGCCCTGCGCGGCCTGACCGCCAACAAACTGCGCGCGCTCCTGACCATGCTGGGCGTCATTATCGGGGTGGGGGCAGTGATTGTCGCCGTCGCCATCGGGCAGGGGTCGCGCGCCGCCGTCGCCGCGTCCTTGCAGCAACTCGGTACAAACGTCCTGACTGTGTTTCCCGGCCAGCAGCGCACCGGCGGCATTGGTCAGGGCAGCGGCTCGTCCAACACCATGAAGCCTGCCGACGCCGACGCCATTCTCAAAGGCTGCCCCTCCGTTATTCGCGTCTCGCCGCAGGTCAACAAAACGGCGCAGGTCAAGTACCGGGACAAGAACACCAACGTCACGATCAACGGCACGGGGGAAAACTACCCCATCATCAGCAACCACCCCATCCAGAGCGGCCACTACTTCACGGCGGCTGATGTCAAGTCCATGCGCCGCGTCGCCGTGATTGGGGCCACCACCGCCGGGGATTTATTCGGCCAGCAGAACCCGGTCAGCAAGACCATTCGCGTCGCGGGAACCAACTTCCAGGTCGTTGGCCTGCTGCGCTCCAAAGGCGGGCAGGGCTTCCGCAACCCGGACGACGCCGTGTACGTGCCCGTCACCACCGCCATGCGGCGCTTGTTCGGTATGACCAACGTGGGCAACATCACCTGCCAGGCTCGCGCGCCGGAACTGATGGACAGGGCGCAGGACGAAATCAGCACGGTGATGCGCCGCCAGCACCGCCTCCCCGAAGACGGCAGCGCGGACGACTTCCGGCTGTTCAACCAGGCGGATTTGATGGACGCCCAGAACGCCCAGCAGGACACGTTCTCGGCGCTCATTACCTACCTTGCCATCGTGTCGCTCATTGTTGGAGGCATCGGCATTATGAACATCATGCTGGTGTCGGTGACAGAGCGCACGCGCGAGATTGGCGTTCGCAAGGCGATTGGGGCCAAGCGGCGCGACATTCTGACCCAATTTCTCTTAGAAGCCCTCTTGCTGTCGCTGGCGGGCGGCCTGCTAGGGATTGCCGTCGGCGTCGGCGGCGCGGAACTGGTGCAGGCGCAGAACGGCTGGACAATCATCCTGGCCCCGGCAGACCATTCTGCTGGCGTTCAGTTTTTCCGCCTTTGTCGGCGTCTTCTTCGGCTTCTATCCGGCGTTCAAGGCGTCCCGCATGAACCCGATTGAAGCCTTGCGCTATGAATAACACACTCAAGGAGCAACGTATGAAACCAATTGTTCTCACTCTGGTGGCAGCCGCCGCGCTTATTTCTCTTTCCGCGCCATCGCGGGCGCAGGGGCCGGGCGGCTTTCAGCCGTCCCCGGCATTGCAGGCCAAGTTCAAAGCCTGGCAGCAGTGGCGGCAGACCCATAAGAATGTAGATTCCCTGCGGCAAACTGTGCGCGGCCTCTCTGCCATTGAGCAAGACCCCAAAACTCAGTTGACGAAGCCGCAGGCGAAAGCAACGCTGGCCGTCCTGAATAAGTGGCGCGTCAAGCCCGCGCTCACCGACGCGCAGGCCCTTCAAGTCAACAAGCAGCTCACGGCCTCCCTGACGCTGCCGCAATTGCAGAAGTACGCGGCAGCAACCGCCCGTCGCGGCGGGCGCGGGGGTGGGGGCGGCGGCTTTGGCGGCGGGCGTCCCGGCGGCGGAGGCCCCGGTGGAGCAGGCGGCCCCGGCGGCCCGCGCACGCCCCCCGACCCGGCGTCTATTCCCGCGCCGCATGACTACAACCCGCTCAACCCGGCGACCCTGCCGTTCCCGCGCGGGCGCGACCGTGCCCAGCAGGAAATGACACAACTTGTTGCCGCCCTGCAAGCGGGCGCGCGTTAACCACACACGGAGTGTGCCATGCCGCCGCTGATTGAAGTCCATGATTTGACCAAGACGTATGTCATGGAGAAGATGGCCGTGCCCGCCCTGCGGCACGTCTCGCTGACCATTGAGCGCGGGGAGTTTGTGGCGGTTATGGGGCCTTCGGGTTCGGGCAAGTCCACGTTTATGAACCTGCTGGGCTGCCTGGACAAGCCGACTTCGGGCACCTACGCGCTGGACGGCGTGGAAGTCAGCAGCCTCACCGACGACCAGCTGGCCGATATTCGCTCCCGCAAGATTGGCTTCGTGTTCCAGACATTTAACCTACTGGCGCGCACATCGGCCCTGCAAAACGTGGAACTGCCGCTTTTTTACACGCGCCATCGCAGCCGGGAGCGCATCGCTCGCGAAGCCCTGCGCGCAGTTGGATTGGAAGACCGCATGGGACACACGCCCGCGCAATTGTCCGGCGGGCAGCAGCAGCGGGTCGCCATCGCCCGCGCCTTAGTCAATGACCCGCCGGTCATCATGGCCGACGAACCGACGGGGGCTTTAGACACGCGCACCGGCGAGGAAATCATGGCCATCTTCCAGTCGCTCAACCGGGACGGCAAAACGGTTGTCCTGGTGACGCACGAAATGGACATCGCCCGCCACGCCGGGCGCATCATCCGCTTCAAGGACGGCCATCGGGTCAGCGACGAACGAGTGCCTGCGCCCGTGCAGGCGGAAGACGCCCTGGCGCAGATGCCCACAGTAGACGATGAATTGGCCCTGCTAGAGTAAACTGCTCCTATGAGACGAACCCCACGCTTTTTTGTCCTGCCGCTCGCGCTGCTGACGGCGGCAGCCCTGTGCCTGCCCGCCCGCAGCCAGAACTGGCCAGCGACCGTGCCGCCCCCGCCCACGTCGCTGCCGTCGCCGCTTACGCTGGGTCAGGCTATCGCGATTGCTCTTGGTCATCAGCCGCAGCAGTATGTCGCCCGCGCTCAGGTCACGCAGGCGCTGGGCCAAAGGCAGCAAGCCAATGCCGAGTACTTCCCCACGTTCACGCCATCCTATCAGTACCAGAGCCGCCGCCAGAACCTGTACGGTGTCAACGCAGGCACAATCAGCGGGGGCACAACAGGAACCGGGGGAACGACCGTCCCCGCCGTCAACGAAGTGTCCGTCGTGCGCGGTGGCGGCCTCGCCCTGAGCCTCAGCCAGACGCTTCTGGACAACGGCGCGCGGGAAGCCTCTAACGCGCAGGCAAGGCGCGCATTGGACGCCGCCCATTTCGGCATCACCGATACCCGTCAGGCGACCATTCTCACGGTCACGCAGGACTACTATCAACTGCTCGCCGCCATAGATTTAGTCAAAGTGGCGCAGGCGCAGGTGACGCGCTTTCAGCAGACATTGGATGTGACGCAGGCTCAAATTCAGGCAGGCACGGTAGCGGGCAAAGAGCAGTTTCAGGCACAGGCCGACCTTGCCAGCGCGCAGGTCACGCTCCTGCAAGACCAGACACAGGTAACGACGGCTTCGGCGACGCTCAAGAACGCAATGGGGGTGGAAACCGACAGCCTCGTGCAGCCTGCGGGCCTTGCCAGCACAACTGACCTGCCGCCCCTGCCCGCCGCGTCAACAAATACGCCGCTGGACACCTACTTGCAGATAGCTTATGTCAGCCGTCCCGACCTGCGCCAGCAGCAAGCGACGGCGCAAAGCAGTTTATCTGCATTGCAGGCCGCACAGAAGCGCGCGGGCTTCACGCTCAGCGCGGACTACGTGCTCACGTATCAGGCGACTAACGATGTGGGTAATCGCGGCACCGACTCGCAGATATTGCTCACCGGCTCCTATCCCCTCTTTGATGCGGGCAGCGCGCGCGGGGCCGTGCGTGTCGCGCAGGGCCAGTTAGACGCCGCCCGCGCGCAGTTAGAGAGCGCGCGACAGCAGGTGCATCTGGACGTGGAACAAGCCTACGCCACGCGCACCCAGAACCTCGCGGCCACCCGATTGGCGCAGGCCGCTGTCACCGCCGCCCAGGTTAATTATGACGCCGCCCTTGCCGCCCGCCGGGAAGGTGTGGGGACGCTTTTAGATATTACCACCGCGCAGGCCACGCTCACGCAGGCGCAGAACCAGTACGTTGCCGCCGTGTATAACTTCTACATCGCCGACGCTCAACTTGCGCGCGCTGTTGGCCGCAATGATACGGCTGCCCCGTAACGCGGCGCGTTCGCTTATGCTGCCGGAGACTTGTGCAGGTGCGCCATTTTCCACGCGCCGTCCTGCTTCACGAACACACGGGTTTCATTCACGCGCGCGAACTCCGGCGGCTGTGTTTCCGTCAGCGTCGTCTTCAGCAGCGTGTACGTCACAATCGCCGCGTCCCCATACATCTGCACCCTCGGCGTCAGCAAATCTATGCGACTCGGAGCGCCGTTACCGCCTCCCTCTATCAACGTCAGATGGAACTCCACGCCGTCTACCCGGTACGGCGCAATGTACCACTCCCATGCGCTCATATCGCTTACGCACCGCGTTTTGTACGCTTCCGCGTCGCGCGCAAACATCGCTTGGAGCAGTTCCCGCGTCAGCGAAAGCAGGGTTTCTTGTTCGTCATTCATGCCCCCAATGTACCCATCTCGTACCTCTAGTTGAAAGCATCTTTATCACCACATGAGAAAAACAAGAAATCGTCCCGACTGCTTTTCCCGCACAGTCCTTCGTGCCTGCCGCTCAGCGGTATAGTCAATTCACGAAATCAATTCTCATCTGACAGGTGAAAGGAAAACGCAGCATGACACCCACCGAAATGCCGCAGCCCAATGTCGTCTCGCGAGAGAAATGGCTCGCTGCACGCAAGCATCTTCTGGCGCAGGAAAAGGAACTGACGAAACAACGCGACCGGGTGAGCGCCGCGCGGCGCAGGCTCCCAATGGTCAAATTGGACAAAGACTATGTTTTTGACGGCCCGCAAGGAAAACGCAGCCTCGCGGATTTGTTTGACGCCCGCCGCCAATTGATTGTGTACCACTTCATGTTTGACCCAGCGTGGGAGGAAGGCTGCCCCGGCTGCACAGGGTTTGTGGATGCGCTGGGCGACCTGTCCATGCTCGGCGAACGCGACACGAGTTTTGTTCTTATCTCGCGCGCGCCGCTGGCAAAACTGGAAGCCTATCGCGCCAGCAAAGGGTGGACGCTGCCGTGGTACTCCTCGTTCGGCAGCGACTTCAACTACGACTTCCACGTGACGCTGGACGAGAGTATTGCGCCGGTCGAATATAACTATCAGACGAAAGCAGAGCTGGAGGCAAGACGGGGACCAGGCAAGGTCACCGGTGAGGATCACGGGCTGAGCGTCTTCTTTCGCGCAGATGATGCTGTGTTCCATACGTACTCCGTCTATGCGCGCGGCGTCGAATCTCTCATCGACTCCTACAGCCTGCTGGACACGACCCCCTACGGTCGGCAGGAAGATTGGGAGGATTCGCCGCCGGGGTGGCCCCAGAAGCCAACCTACGGGTAAGTCTATCGAGCAGAAGCGTGAAGATAAAAACGGGGCATCACGATTTGTCGCATCGTGATGCCCCGTTTTTATGAATACGGTGCAGCAGGAAACGCGCCCCCGCACGGCGAATAGCAGGGCGAACACATCCGACAGGAGCCACTTTATTTTGCAACGCGCACAACGCCTTTCACTCATTCCCCCCTATCTGTTTGGGGAAATCGCACGCCTCAAAGCGCAGGCCCTCGCCGACGGCAAAGACCTGATTGATTTGGGCATCGGCGACCCCGACCAGCCGACCCCGCAGTCCATCTTAGACAAACTCGCCGAGTTCGCGCAAGACCCGTCCACGCATCGCTATGATGAAAGCAATGCCGGACGCAAAGAGTTTCTAGACGCCGCCGCGCAGTGGTTCCAGAACCGCTTTGGCGTTGCGCTTGACCCGTCTACCGAGATGGTAGAGTTAATCGGCTCCAAAGAAGGTCTCGCGCACATGGCGTGGGCCGTCATTGACCCCGGCGATGTGGCTCTTGTGCCAGACCCCGCCTACACCGTCGTCAAAGTCAACACGCTTCTGGCAGGCGGCGAAGCCTGTGAGTTTCCGCTGCTCGCGGAAAACAACTTCCTGCCGGACTTCTCGGCCATGCCCGCTGACATGGTGAAGCGTGCCAAACTCATCTACCTCAACTACCCGAACAACCCCACCGGAGCTGTCGCCACCCTGGACTTCTTCCGTGATGCCGTCGCCTTCGCCCGCGAAACCGATATGCTCATTCTCCATGACTGCGCCTACTCCGAAGTGTGTTTTGACGGCTATCGCGCCCCCTCCATCTTAGAAGTAGACGGGGCCAAAGACGTTGCCATAGAGACCCATTCCCTCTCCAAGACCTTCAACATGACCGGCTGGCGCATCGGCTTCGCGGCAGGCAATCCCGATGCCGTGCGCGCCCTCAACACCCTCAAATCCAACATAGACAGCAAGCAGTTTTCTGCTATTGCCCTCACCGCAGGGTGGGCGCTCAATCATGCCTCTAATGCGTCCGCATTGGACTTGCTCAAAGTGCGCCGCGACATTCTGGTAGACGGCCTGAACTCCCTGGGCTGGAAACTAGAGAAGCCCAAAGCCTCGTTCTATGTGTGGCTCCCCGTGCCGCCGGGCCATACATCCGCGACCTTTTCCAGGACGCTGCTGGAACAAGCCTCGGTGCTGGCAATCCCCGGCCTCGGCTACGGCCCGCACGGCGACGGTTATGTCCGAATGTCTCTGACTGTTTCCGGCGACACGCACGGCGAACGTCTCCGCGAAGCCGTCAGTCGCATTGCCGCACACGTTCCATTAAACTGGTAAGGTAACCGTCCCATGACCCTGTGCCGGTGCATCTGTCTGTGTTGTGCTCTGATCGCGGCGGCCCTGTCTTGTCCTGCCGCCCCCAACGCTGCGGCCTCCCCGCCCGCGCCCTCCCTGCCGCAAGCCTTCGCGCGGCTGCGGGCCAACGACGCCGCAGGTGCGGCGCAAATCGCACAGGCAGTAACCGTGCAGGAACCGAACAATGCGCGCGCATGGCGACTGCTCGGTGTCGCCTCCCTTGCGCTCAAGGACTACGACGGCTCCCTTTCCGCCTTCATGAAGTCGCTGGAGATTGAGCCGAACACGCCTTCCGCGCTGTACAACATCGGAGTCGCTTCTGCCTTGAAGGGAGACAAGGACGCCGCCTTCGCCTGGCTGGGGAAAGCCAAAGCCACCCGCAAACTGGACATGACCATGATGCAGACCGACACCGACCTTGTGTCCCTGCGTTCCGACCCGCGCTACGCCGCTCTCCTGCCGACACCCGCCGACTTCCTGCACCCGTTTGTGGAGCCGGTCAAAGTTCTGCGCGAGTGGGACGGCGAGGCCGCAGGTGACCAGTTCGGCTGGATTGCGCGTCCCATCGGCGATGTAGACGGCGATGGCATTCCCGACCTTGTGACTTCCGCACCCACCAAAGCTGTCGGCGGCGCGAATGCGGGGCGTGTTTATGTCTACTCCACGCGCACGGGCAGACGACTCTGGACAGTGGACGGCAAGCCCGGCGACCAGCTTGGAACCGGCATTGAGGCTGCGGGAGACACCAACGGCGACGGCATTCCCGATGTGATTGCCGGTGCGCCGGGGGCCGGGAAAGCGTATCTCCTGTCCGGTAAGGATGGCCATATCCTGCACACGCTGACCGCAGAAGACAAAGGCGACGCCTTCGGGCAGCACGTTTCCGGTGTCGGGGGCGTGAACGGGGATGGCAGGAGCGATGTCATTGTCGGTGCACCTTCCAATAATGCGGGCGGCAAAGGCGCGGGACGCGCTTATGTATATTCTGGCAGGGACGGCCATCGGCTCTTGACGCTGACAGGCGCGCGCGCCGGGGACGGCTTTGGCAGCACAGTCGCCGGATACGCTGATAAGCGACGCTTCTTTCTGATTGTCGGTGCGCCCGGAGCCGGGCTAAACAAGACCGGGCGCACCTATATTTATGACCATCTGACGCAAACTCCTCGCTTCGTGATGGACTCGGATGCGACGGGCAATGCACTCGGCGCGATGTTTGTATCCGCAGTGGGAGATGTTGACGGCGACGGCGTGCCCGACATTTATGCTTCGGACTTCACAAATGGAGCGAAGGGGCCTTCTACGGGGCGTGTCTACATCGCTTCCGGCAGGACAGGGCGGCGTTTGCTCACGCTCACCGGCCAGACAGCAGGCGAAGGCTTCGGCATCGGCCCGGCCTCTGCGGGTGACGTGGACGGCGACGGCCATGCGGATTTAATCGTCGGGGCATGGCAATATGCTGGGGCTGCCGTCTCCGGTGGGCGTGCATCCCTCTTTTCCGGCAGGGATGGCAGCCTGCTCAAAACATACACCTGCCGCATCCCCGGCGACACGTTTGGTTTTGATGCCGTCGGCATGGGCGATACTAATGGCGACGGTCAATTGGACTTCCTTGTCACCTCGGCTTGGAGCGGCATTCATGGCTACCATACAGGGCGCATGTTCCTCATCTCCAGCGGCATCATCGCCCGCCACCCGCACAGAAAGCGCTTATGAACCATCTCATTGACGGCATCACGCACTTTATCGCCGCGCTCGGCTACCCCGGCGTGCTTCTGCTGATGGCGTTAGAGTCCGCGTGTATTCCGATCCCCAGCGAAGCGATTATGCCCTTCGCCGGGTCACTCATTGTCACCGACCCGGCGCGCGGCTTCAATATCCACGTTCTCGCGCTGGTGGGCGCATTAGGCAACTTAATCGGCTCCATTGTGGCCTATCAGGTAGGGGCCATCGGCGGGCGTCCTTTCCTGGAGAAGTACGGCAAGTACGTTCTCATTCGCCGCCGCGACTTAGATAAATCCGACCGCTTCTTCCACAAGTATGGAGAAGCAACCGCCCTGTTTTCGCGCGTTTTGCCCATTGTCCGCACTTTTATTTCCTTGCCCGCAGGCATCGCTCGCATGAACTTTGCGAAGTTCTGCGCGTTTACGTTTATCGGAGCCTTGCCGTTTTGTTATCTGCTGGCATGGGCGGGTGTCAAACTGGGCGAGCACTGGGAAGGCGTGCGCGCGTGGCTGCACAAAGCCGACTTTGCCATCGGCGCGGTGCTGCTGGTGCTGTTCGCCTTCTGGCTGTGGCATCATCTGCGCCCCGAACCACAAGAGGGCGAAAGCCCCGAACCCGTGTACGCCCTGGATGGAACAAAAACCCCCGGAGCCTCGTAAAGACAAGCAAGGGAACACGAGAAAAACCGCCGGTGACGGCTCCGGCAAGTCATGGTATAATACGCTATCACACGCACGCACTGCGGCGGCCAGCGCGCCCCGCAGACGGAGAACGACAATGACCGTCGTCTGTCACAACTTCGCTGCACGCACCTTCACACTGAACGCCGAGGCATCGCTTTCGCATTTTTAGACACACCTAACGCGCCCTGTTTCACGCAGCCTCGGCTTTTCGCTTTCAAGCGACCAAAGCCGGGGCTGTGCGCGTTTGCCCTCAGCCCCGCCACATGAACTCATTGATTTGGAAAGGGACACTATGAGCACTTGGGACATTCTCAAACAAGCCGAAGAGCAGCGCGCCCAATCGGACAAACTGCACTGGGAAGGCACCTTCAGCGACTACCTGGACATCGTGCACAAGAACCCCAAAATCTCCGACCTCGCCCACGCCCGCCTGTACGACATGATTGTGTCGGCAGGCGTCCAAGACCCCGGCGACGGCGCTCCCAAGACGTACACCTTCTTTGAGGGCGAACTGTTCGGCATGGAGAAGACCATTCAGCACCTTGTAGAAGAGTACTTCGCCCCCGCCGCTCGCCGTTTGGATATTCGCAAGCGTATTCTGATGCTGGTCGGCCCCGTTGGAGGCGGCAAGTCTACCCTGGCAACGCTCCTGAAAAAGGGCCTGGAAAAGTATTCCAAAACTGATGAAGGGGCGATTTACGCCATCAAAGGCTCACCCATGCACGAGGAGCCGCTGCATCTCATTCCCGAAGACCTGCGCCCGCAGTTCAAGAAGGAGTTTGGCGTCCACATTGAAGGGGACCTTGACCCCGTAGACGCCTATCGCCTGAAGCATGAATGGGGCGGCAAGATTGACAATGTGCCCGTAGAGCGCATCACTCTCTCGGAGCGCGAGCGGCGCGGCATTGGCACATTCAAGCCCGCCGACCCCAAATCGCAGGACGTGGCGGAACTGACGGGTTCAGTCAACATTCAGGCCCTCACCGAGTACGGCCTGGAAAGCGACCCCCGCGCCTACAACTTTGACGGCGAACTCAACATCGCCAATCGCGGCGTCATTGAGTTCATTGAAATGCTCAAAGCCGAAAAGCGCTTTCTGTACGAACTCAACACCGTCGCGGGCGAGCAGACCATTAAAGCCTCACGCTTCGCTCTTATCTACGCCGATGTCGTGGTGCTCGCCCACACCAACGAATACGAATATAACTCCTATTTCGGCAACAAAGAAAACGAGGCCATGATAGACCGCATCTTCGTGGTGCGCGTCCCTTACAACCTGCGCCTCACGGAAGAGATTAAAATCTACGAGAAACTTATCTCGCAATCTCAACTGTCCGAGGAACGTGCCGATTTAACGTCCGTGCATATTGCCCCGCACACGCTTCGCACGGCGTCCATGTTTGCTCTGCTCACGCGCCTGAAGCCATCCAAGAAGTCGGGCCTCTCGCTGATGACCAAACTCAAGCTCTATGACGGTGAAAAGCAGGTCGGCGACTGGGATCAAAAGCACATCCGCGAACTGACCGAAGAGTTCATGGACGAAGGCATGAGCGGAGTCTCGCCCCGTTTTGTCATCAACCGCATCTCGGCGGCGCTCGTGAAGGGCGGCAAAGGCTACGTCACGCCCATTGACGTTCTGCGCGGCCTGCGCGACGGTTTGCAGGAGTACACCACCAACGAGGAAGAGCATCGTCGTTTGCTCGGTTTTATAGACGAGACGCGCAAAGACTACGATGAGCTTGCCAAAAAGGAAGTGCAGCGCGCCTTTGTTTACTCCTACGAAGAAAGCGCCAAGACCCTCTTAGACAATTACCTGGACAACGTAGACGCCTTCTGCAACCGCACCAAAGTCAAAGACCCGATTACCTCAGACGATGTTGACCCGGATGAGCGGCTTATGCGCTCTATTGAAGAGCAGATTGGCGTGAGCGAGAATGCCAAGCGCGAGTTCCGGGAAGGCATCATGCGCTCGGTGGCATCTGTTTCCCGCCGGGGCGGCACCTTCGGCGTCGGCTCCGATGAGCGTCTCAAGGAAGCATTGGAAAAGAAGCTCTTCGCCGACCTCAAAGACATCGTGAAGATTACCACCAACACCAAGACGCCTGACCAGGAGCAATTGCGCCGCGTCAACGATGTGGTAGACCGCCTCGTCAAAGACCAGGGCTACACGCAAGAGTCCGCCAACGAACTCTTGAAGTACGTTGGCACGCTGCTGAACCGCTAGGAGGAACCCCTGGAACACGCGCTTTTCGCTCTGCCCTGGCATGATATTCTGCTGCCCAAGCCCTCTTGGGCGGAGAAGATACTGCGGCCCATCTTAGTCTACGCGGCGCTGCTGCTCGCGTTCCGGTTCCTGTCCAAGCGCGACCTGACGCAGAACACGACGTTTGACCTGCTGATTGTGCTGCTCATCTCCAACATCGTGCAGAACGCACTGATTGGGGAGGATAATTCGGTGCTGGGGTCGCTGGCAGGCGCGCTCACCCTGCTGCTATTGAGCACTGCGCTCAACCGCGTGACGGCCAAAAGCGTGAAAGCGCGCCGCTTCCTGGAAGGCGAACCTATCTTGCTGGTGCATAACGGTAAGGCGCTGGAAGAGAATCTACGCCGGTACGCGGTCTCACGGCCCGACCTGAACGCCGGACTGCGCGCCCAGAATATGATTACGCTGGCCGACGTGCGTTATGCCTTTCTGGAACTGGACGGCACCGTCAGCGTCATCCGAAAAGACGAGCAGAAAGGCGTGCCGGATTGTATGCCGCCTGAATTAGCAGCACAGCACAGTGAATAGGAAAAGCCACCTTGTCTACACCGATGGGGCCGAATGCAGGCAGCAGAAACGGAGCCGGGCCGCCCGCGCCGCCGTCTCAGAACGCCTGGGCAGTGCGGCTGGCGACGGTGGCGGGTATTCCCATTCGCCTGCACTTCACGTTTCTACTGTTTTTGGTATGGGTGGGAATGCGTGGCGGCGGCGCATTGGGCATCGCGCTGGTTTGTACGTTGTTTCTGTGCGTCGTGCTGCACGAATTGGGCCACAGCCTCGTGGCCCTGCGTTATGGTATTCCCGTCGCCGACATCACCTTGTACCCCATTGGCGGCGTGGCCCGCATTGAAAAGCGTCCGCAGGCGCGGCAGGAGTTGTGGATTGCGCTGGCGGGGCCTGCCGTCAATGTCATAATTGCCCTTGTGCTGTATGCAGGCCTTATAGGCACGGGCGGCCTCGTGCCTGCGGACGTGACGCGGGCGGCGCATGGAGGCTGGCGCGGCTTTGCTGAAACCATTATGATGGCGAACATCGCGCTGGTGCTGTTCAATCTCATTCCGGCGTTCCCGATGGACGGCGGGCGCGTCCTGCGGGCGCTGCTGGCGCTTCGCCTGCCGCCGGAACGGGCGACTGCCATTGCCGCCGGGATAGGACAGTTTATTGCCATTGCTGTCGGCCTGTGGGCCATGCTGACCGGGGCGTACTGGTATTTATTTATCGCATTCTTTGTCTACATCGGGGCGGGGCAGGAGGCATTCGCGTACCGGCAGGCGGCGCTGATAGAAGGCGTTCTCGTCAAGCAGGCCATGCTGACCGATGTGCGGACGCTCACGGTAGGCACGACCCTGAAAGAAGCCGCTGACGTGCTGCTGGACACGTCGCAGCATGATTTCCCGGTGGTGCATGGCGACGCCGTGCAGGGCATTCTCACGCGCGACAGCCTGTTGCGGGGGCTGGCGGAAGGCGGGCCGGGCGCGTATGTCGCTGGAGCCATGCGCCGCGACTTCCTGTCTGCCGGGCCGGACGACGACCTGGGCGAACTGCTACCGCGTTTGCAGGCGCAGCCCGGCCCGCTCTTGGTACTGGACGCCGCCAATGACAACCGTCTGCTGGGGATGGTGACAGGAGAGAACGTCGCTGAGTTCTTCGCGGTGCGCCAGATTGTCGCCGCGCGCAATGGCAGCCCGCACAGTGGGTCTTAAACCACCCAGCGGGTCTTGAAGGGGAAAGACAGCCATGACCGACCGTCTGCATTCACTCTCAAATGATGCCTGGGACTTGCATCGCCGCGCCGACCGCGACCGCGCGCGCCACAACGAGAAGATTAAAGAAGCCCTGCGCGAGAACCTGGGCGACATTATCTCTCAGCAGGACATTATTACTGCCGACCGGGGCAAGATTGTCAAAGTTCCCGTGCGCGGGCTGGAATTGCCTCGCATACGCTTTGACCCCTACGACCGCGAGCGGGTGGGGCAGGGGCCGGGCGGCACCAAGCCGGGAGATATTATCGGGCGCGCGCCGTCCGACAAAGACGGGCAGGGCGTCGGCAAGCAGGCCGGGCAAGACCCCGGCGTGGACTACTATGAAGCCGAGTTCACGGTGGACGAACTCGCACAGTTGGTGTTTGAAGACCTGCACCTGCCCAATTTGGAAGACAAGGGTATCAAGCAAATACTTTCGGAGACGGCAGAGTTCAACACGATTACCCGGCGCGGGCTGGCGTCCAATTTAGACCGCAAGCGCACGCTTTTGGAAGCGTATCGCCGCAACGCGCGTCAGGGCAATGAGAAGAAGTGGGAAGTGCGCCCCGAAGACAAGCGCTTCAAGAACTACGAGTTAGTCACTGAGCCGCAGCGCAACGCGGTCGTGTTCGCCATGCGTGATGTGTCGGGGAGCATGGGCGAGTTTGAGGCGTACATCTGCCGCGCGTTTTACTTCTGGATGACGCAGTTCCTGAAGACCAAATACGCCAACACGGAGATTGTATTTATCACCTGCCACACCGAGGCGAAGGAAGTTACCGAGAACCAGTTTTTTTCGCTGGGTGACAGCGGCGGCACGCGCATGAGCAGCGCCTATAAGTTAGCATTGGACATCATTGCGAAGCGTTATAATCCCCGCGAGTGGAACATTTATCCGTTTCTATTCTCCGATGGTTACAACTGGGGCGACGCTGAGTGCGTGGATTTGGTCAAAAAGATGCGCGATCTGTGCAACCTCATCGGCTACGGCGAGATTGGCTCGGAGGGCTGGCAGGCGTCGCTGGGTTTTGCGCCATTAGGGCAGGCGTATGAAGAAGCGTTTCAGGCCGACCCGCGCGTGGTGCTGGTGAAAATCAACGACAAAGAGGACGTGTGGCCCGCCCTCAAGAAGTTCTTCAGCAAAGGCGGTCACGAGGTCGCGCAGTAGGTGGCGCGCGTCGGGCGATGGATGAGCCGCGCGGAGCATGACGCGATGGTGGCAACGGGGCGCGTGCAGCCGAACCGCGTGACGGGGAAGGACATGATGCACGTCACCCTGCCTCCTGACCCGGCGGCTTTCGCTAATCCGCCGAAGGACAGTGTGTTTGTGGAGTTTGACGTGGAGGACGCGCAGATGGCGCCAGGCGGCAGGGCGGGATGGGCCATTGTTTTCGGCCCCAACAGCATTCAGGGCATCCTGGCAGCGCGGCATGGCACTCCACTGACGGCAATGCCCACGGCGACCAATATTGTGCTGAGAGAGGCTAATTAAGATGCAAACAGCAACACACACGGCGGAAATGCTAGGCGCGCTGCAAGCGTGGTTCCATCGTCACGAAGGGACGCTGCGGGCGCGGGGCATTGCCGTTCAGGTTCGGCAACCAAGTTCCGGCTTCAGCAAGAACGGCATTTCGGCGGACTTAACAACCGATAGGGCCGAAGCCACTGTGGAGTTATGGGAATCCGGCGAAAGCGAGTTCCATTATCTGGACTGGCAGGAGGCTGAGGCTGACAAGGACAACGCGCAGGCGGCGGTGACACATTACGAGTTCGCACGCCCGGAAGAGTTGTTCGCGGCGCTGGATGCCCTGATGACGCGCATGGCCGCGCCGCAGGCGGTAACGGTTTAGAAGCCCATAAAGAACCTCTCCCTGGCCCTCCCCGAAACGGAAGGGTGAAAGACATCTCTCTTACCCCCTTCCGTTTCGGGGAGGGGCCGGGGGTGGGTTCCGCTTTTTTGCAGCCTCTTAGGAAGGACAGCGGCATGAGTTTTTCATTGGCAGAGAAGGACGAGCTGGAACGGTGGATGGAGACCATCTGGGAGCAGGCCAGAGAGTTCGGGCTTGACCCGTATCCCACGCACTTTGAGGTGGTGCCGCAGCACGTCATTTATGAACTGGGCGCGTATGGCCTGCCCGCGCGCTTCTCCCACTGGACATTCGGGCGGGATTATCACCGTCAGAAAACATCGTATGAATATGGCATGAGCAAGATTTACGAGATTGTCTTCAATACTGACCCCTGTCAGGCGTTTCTGGTGGAAGACAACTCCATGCTGTCACATAAGTTCGTGGTGGCGCACGTCTTAGGCCATTGCCATTTCTTCAAGCACAATACGTACTTCGCCCACACGAATCGGCGCATGGTGGAGCAGATGCGTCTGCACGCCGAGCGTATCCATGAATACGAGGCCGAGTTCGGGTGGCGGGAAGTAGAGCAATTCTTAGACACGGTGATGACCATCGAGGAGCACTTTGACCCTGTGTCCCCGGTGATTAAGCGTAAAAGCGGCGAGCAGCACGAGGCCGACCGCCTGCGCGCCGGGCAGCCGTCACAGACCGATTACGACGACATCTGGGAGGTGGCGGGCCGGGGCGAGCGGCCCAAAGCGCGCGCGCGCAAGTTCCCGGAGGAGCCGGAAAAAGACCTGCTGCGCTTTCTGGTGGAGTACGGGCGCGACCTGACCGAATGGCAGCGCGACATCGTGCAGATTGTGCGGGAAGAAATGCTGTACTTCCTGCCGCAAATGCGAACCAAGATTATGAACGAAGGCTTTGCGTCCTTCTGGCACGAGAAGATACTGGAAAGTTTAGACTTGACCAGCGAGGAGCACTGGGAGTTTCGCCGCCTGCATTCGTCGGTCTTGTCGCCGTCGGGGTCGCGGATGCAGATTAATCCCTACTATGTTGGCTTCCAGATACTCAAGGACATTGAGCGGCGCTGGAACGGCGTCGTGGAGGCGGGCGACGACGAGGAAACCGATTGGATGGGGCGGGCCGTTGCGCGCCCGCAGGGAGAAGGCCGCGCCAAACTGTTTCAGGTGTGCGAGGAGGACAACGATGTCACCTTCCTCCGCAAGTATCTCACTGACGGCCTGGTCAAGAAGTTAGACCTGTATACCTACAAATTGCAGGACGTGGATGGCGAGGAAATGTGGGTGGTGCAGGATACGGATTGGCGCAAAGTGCGTGACGGCATCGTGGACAGCATGACCAACTTCGGGCAGCCCATCTTAACGGTAGAAGATGGCGACTACAAGCGCCGGGGCGAACTTTATCTCAAGCACGCCTTTGACGGCAAGGCGCTGGACAGAGACTACACCGGGCGCGTGCTGAAAAACGTGCAGTCGCTCTGGGGCCGCCCCGTCCATCTGGAAACCGTGCAGGACGACAAGCCTGTCATCGTCTCCTGCGACGCCGATGGCGCTGTCTCTGAAGACGCGGCCTAGTGTTGTCTGCAATGGCTCGCCTCCTCTGATGGGGGCGGGCTTTTTTACGTACCGGGTATCATATTCCCATGACGCAGAAACTTCAGGTGCTTGTCGCGCAGACCCGGCCCAAGAAGGGAGATTACAACGCGAATCTTGCCCAAATCGGACAGGTGTTCGCGCAAATCGCACAACAGCAACTCGCCGCTGACGTGCTGGTCTTGCCGGAAACCGCCCTGTCTGGCTACTTTTTAGAGGGCGGCGTCCGGGAAGTCGCGCGCACGAGCGAGGAACTGTTTCAGGAACTCAATGCCGAGTATCTCGCCCACACCGACGGCAGGCCGCTGGACATTTGCGTCGGCTTCTACGAGCAATGGGAACGCAAATACTACAATTCCTGCCTGTACGCGACGCTCGGCAAAGATAATGCCCAAATACTCCATACGCACCGCAAGTTCTTTCTCCCCACCTACGGCGTCTTTGACGAGAAACGCTTTGTGACGCGCGGGCGCACCGTGCAGGCGTTCCCGACGCGCTTCGGCTTCAAGGCTGCCGTGCTGATTTGCGAGGACGTGTGGCATTCGGTGACTGCCGCCATTGCCGCCCTCAAAGGCGCACAGATAATTTACATTGTGAGCGCGTCCCCCGCGCGCGGCTTCGCCGATGACACCATTTCCACCACGCAGAAGTGGCGCGAGTTGCTGACCAACATTGCCGACGAGCACGGCGTCTGGGTCGTCTACTGCGGGCTGGTAGGCTTTGAGGGCGGCAAAGGCTTTCCCGGCGCGTCGCGCGTCGTAGACCCATTCGGCATCACGCGGCTCACGGGGCCTGTCAGCAAAGAAGCCTTGCTCCATGCCGAACTGGACTTAGACGACGTGGCCGTTGCCCGCGCCCAATCGCCCCTGCTGGGAGATTTGGAAAGCGCCCTTGCCGACATCACGATGGAACTGCACGCCATTGAGCGCACCGCCCACTTCGGCAATTACGAACCTCATTAACCGCATGATGGACACCCTCACACTCTATCGCCCGGTAGGGCAGGCAGAACTGGAACTCATTCGCGAAAGGGGCTTCCGCGCCTTTCCGCCCCGGCTGTCGTTCCAGCCTATCTTTTATCCGGTGCTGTCGGGAGCGTATGCCGCACAGATTGCGCGCGATTGGAACACAAAGGATGCCGCTTCGGGATTTGTCGGCTACGTCACCTGCTTTCAGGTGTGTGCCAACTTTCTGCAAGCCTATCCGGTGCAGACAGTCGGCAGTGTCGCACATCAAGAATATTGGATACCCGCAGAAGACCTGCCTGCATTCAACGCCGCGCTGGTTGGCCCCATTGAAGTCATCGCTGAGTTTCACCCGCACTGATAGAACAGGAACCGACCCATGCTGGAAGTCATCCCCCAAAAGGCCGTTGACCCCGAAAGCGACGCGCCGCTTGCTATGAATGAGGCCCTTGTCGCGGATTGGCTGACCGCCTTTCTGCAAGACGAACTGGTGCGGCGGCGCGGCTTCTCCAAGTGCGTTGTGGGCGTGTCGGGCGGCGTGGACTCCGCTGTGGTCGCGTTCCTATGCGCCCGCGCCATCGGGCCAGAGAACGTGTACGGCGTTCGTATGCCCTACAAATCCAGCAGCCGGGACTCTTTGGAGCACGGGCAGATGGTTGTTGACGCGCTTGGCATTCACGCGGACACGGTGGACATTACCGGAGCCGTTGACGGTTATTTGTCCCTGGAACCCGGCGCCGACGGGCGGCGCAGGGGCAATGTGATGGCCCGCACGCGCATGATTGTGCTGTTTGACCAATCCGAAAAGCGCCGCGCCCTGCCGATTGGGACGGGCAACAAGACGGAGCGGCTGTTCGGATACTTCACCTGGCACGCCGACGACTCGCCTCCCATCAACCCGCTGGGCGACCTGTTCAAGACGCAGGTATGGCGTCTTGCGCGCTATCTCGGCGTTCCCGATGTCATTGTCGGCAAGCCTGCCTCGGCGGATTTGGTGGTGGGGCAGACCGATGAAAGCGACTTCGGCATCACCTACGCCCGCGCCGACCGGATACTCTCGTATCTTCTCCGGGGCTATGCGGCAGACCGCCTGGAAAGCATGGGCTTTGACCCCGGCGAAGTGGCATTAGTGAAGAAGCGCGTGGACGGCACGCACTGGAAGCGTCACCTGCCCACAGCGGCGATGCTGTCGGCGACAAGCATCAACGACTATTATCTTCGCCCGGTGGATTACTGAAAGGTAGCAATCATGTGGATTATGTCTCAGCACGGCTTTTACAGCATCGTGCAGCACAATGCGGAGCCGGACACCTTTCTGGTGCGGGCGCGCGTCCGGCAGGATTTGGTAAACTTGCAGGCGCTTGTCCCTCTTGCGGGGGAGATTGTTTCGTATGCGGGCAGCGATTACCCGTACCGTGTGTTCGTATCCCGCAACGAGGTGGCCGCGATTATGGCGCGTCTGGGTGAGACCATTGACTACCCCAATTTCAAGAATCACATTCACTCCCTGCCCGACCAGAAGGCGAAAAGTGGGGCATACATGAAGGTGTGGAGCGCCCTGCACGGCGTGGAGACGCGCAACGCGCATGATGGATAAGGATGCGCTGATTGCCCAGATTGCCGCTACCTTCAAGGGCGTATCCCGCGAAGGCGGCGTGTCCCTGCGCGAAGGCGAAGTGCTTGACTGCTGTGGTTCTGATAAGAAGCGCGCCCGCGCCCGCCGTCAGGACATTGAAAAGCGCTGGCAGGACGTGCCGAACGCCGACATTGTGCTTTACCGCTCTTCGTTGTTCTTCATGGACGCGATTGGGCTGCATTATTACCTGCCCGCATTTATAACTTATGCCCTGCGCCATAGTGACAATGACGATTGGGATATAATTGGGGCCATTTTGCAGGTGCTGGAAGCAAAACAGCGGGGCGGCAAGCCTGTCATGGAGCCATACAAACTCTTCACAAACGCACAGGCGCAGGCAATCGGCCATTTTCTGCAATACATAGCCGCGCATGGCGACGAGTATAACCGCGATGATGCTGCCCGCGTTTTCCGTGACTACTGGAATTATTATCCATGAGGCTGCCATGACGGTGAATAATACAACGGTTGAAGTCGTGCGGGGAAGCGTAGTGGATCAGGACGCCGACGCCATTGTCAATGCGGCAAACACAGCCATGCGCGGGGGCGGTGGCGTGGACGGCGCTATTCATCGGGCGGCAGGGCCGGGACTGCTGCTGGAACTCGTCAAAGCCGCGCCGACGGGGGCGAAAACAGGAACTGTCGTGGTGACGGGAGGGCACAAACTGCCGCACTGGTTCATCTTTCACACGCCCGGCCCGGTGTGGCATGGAGGCAAGAGCGGGGAAGCCAATAACCTGGCGTCGTGTTATCGCGGCTGCATGGAGGCCGCCGACGCGCGCGCGCTGGAAAGCATCGCGTTTTGCTCCATTTCAACGGGCATTTACGGCTACCCGCTGGCGCAGGCCGCGCCGCTTGCCGTGCAGACTGTCACAGACTATCTGACACAACACCCGGACACGACACTGCGCCGCGTGACGTTTGCGATGTATCAGCCTGCCGAGTTTGACGCATTCACGGAGGCGTTGGCAAACGGGGTAACGCCGTGAACGCTTTGGTCGGCACTCTGCTGCTCGTGGTGTCCCTGTTCGCCGTGTTTGCGGCATGCGCGCGTCGCGGCTTGCTGTCCCCCCGCGAGGCTGGGTGGCTGGGCGCGGCCTTTGTCTTCTGGGCGACGGCGCAAACGCTGGCGATTGTAACGCCGCGCGTGCGCCTCACCTGGGGGGCGCACGGAGCGGCAACATTGGGCCTGAGCGCGCTTCTGACCCTGCCGCTCATGATGGCGCTGGGGCTGGGCGTGGCCGTTCTCGTGCGCTCTTTGCGCGTGCGCGAAGTCGCCACGTGTCAGTTAGGGCCGTGCTGCGTGCATTTGATGCGGGGCCAACTCTCGCGGCTGGACATCTCGCCGCCGCCCGATGCGCTCTTGCGCCCCGTATGGGACAAACGCGCCAAACGGGACGCGCCCGCCGTGACGCGCGCCCTGCGCGCCGCGCTGCAACAGGCCAAACGGGACGGTGCGCGTCGCGTCGCCCTGCCCGATTTTGGCGCGAATGCGCCCCACGTGTCGCCCGCCGAAAGCGCCGCGCTGACACTGGACGCCATCATGCGCGCCGCCCCGCAGTTGGACGAAGCCTGGGTCGTGGTAGACAATCCGCGTATCCTGCGCGCCTTCCGCGCGGTGTGGGTGGAGCGCGCCGCTTCCTAGCGTGTTCCTAGCCTGCCTTGACTTCCCGCCTGCCTTTCGGTTATACTGGAACGCAGTGTCCTGTTTTCCCGTGATTGGGGGCAGCAGGGCCAAACAGGGAGACGCCCGACTGTGACACCCACCCACCCGCAGCAGCGAATGCTGTCCGAGCGCGCAAAGAACGCCGCCCCGTCGCCGACCCTCGCCATTACCGCCAAAGCCAATGCCCTCAAAGCTGAAGGCAAAGACATCGTGGGATTTGGCGCGGGCGAACCCGACTTTGACACTCCCCAAAACGTCAAGGACGCCGCCATTGCTGCGCTCGCCAGAGGCGACACCAAATACACGCCGTCATCGGGAACCGTCGCTCTCAAAGACGCCATCCTCGCCAAACTCAAGCGCGATAACGGCCTTGTCTACTCGCGCAGCGAAGTGATTGTGTCCTGCGGGGCCAAGCATTCGCTGTATAATGTGATGCAGGCCATGCTGAACCCCGGCGACGAAGTGATTATTCCCGCGCCCTACTGGGTGTCTTACCCGGAGCAGGTGAAATTGGCAGGCGGCATCCCCGTCATTGTCAGCACCGAGGAAGCGAGCGGCTTTCTGGCGTCGGCCTCGCAGATAGAAAGTGCCCTCACGCCGCGCACCAAATTAGTCATCGTCAACTCGCCGTCCAATCCCACCGGCGCAGTCTACACGCCCCAAATGCTCCGTAACCTGTCTGACCTGTGCGTCGGGCGCGGTGTGTACCTGCTGTCCGATGAAATCTACGAGAAAATACTCTACGCGCCCAGCGAGTTTGTGTCCCCGGCGTCCTTCTCCCCGGATGCAAGGCGCTTGACCATCACCGTGAATGGCTTCTCCAAAGCGCACTCCATGACCGGCTGGCGTCTCGGTTACGCCGCCGCCGACATGGACATTGTGGCTGCCATGTCCAAAGTGCAAGACCAGAGCACGTCAAACCCCACGTCCATCGCGCAGGCCGCAGGCGTAGAAGCCCTCAACGGCCCGCAAGAGTTCGTGGAAACCATGCGTCAGGCATTCTCCGCGCGCCGCGACTATATTGTGTCCGCGCTCAACGCCATTCCGGGCGTCCATTGCCTGAACCCCGGCGGCGCGTTCTACGTCTTTCCCAACGTGTCAGAGCTTTATGGCAAAAGCTGGACGCCGCCGGGCGACGCCCCGCGCGTCATCACTGGCTCGGACGCCTTCGCGGAATACTTGCTCACCGGAGCAGGCGTGGCGGTGGTTCCCGGCTCCGGTTTTGGCGCAGACAGCAACATTCGCCTGTCTTACGCCACCAGCATGGAGAATATCAAGAAGGGCGTCGCCCGCATCGCCGACGCCACTCGCTCGCTGGAATGAGGGGGCTGCTTCTGGCCCCTGTTGGCGCAGGCGGCCCTCACCCGGCATCAGAATGCCACCCTCGCCCGTTGTCACGGGCGAGGGTTAAGACAATTGACTTATCTCCCACCCTCGCCTGCGAAGCGGGAGAGGGTCGCCCTTCCGAGGGCGGGGTGAGGGTCTCCTTCCCTGCGCGTGAAAGCCGCCCATGACCGATGATGCCCTGCGGCAAGAAACACAGGCGCGCGGCCTGCCGATTGACAACATGGCGGCCTTGCGTCAGGCGCTCACGCACAAATCGCTTGTTCCGAATGCCCCGCTGACCAGCAACGAGCGATTGGAGTTTCTCGGCGACGCTGTGCTGGGGCTTGTGGTTGCCGAGCATCTCTTGAACACGCTGCCCGACTGCCCAGAAGGGCAGCTCGCGAAAGCCCGCGCCCTGGTCGTCTGCAAGGACGCGCTCGCCGCCGCCGCTGAACGTCTTAATTTGGCCCCGCTTCTGCAAATTGGCACCGCCGAAGAAGCAATGGGCGGGCGAAGCCGCGCCAGCCTCGTGGCCGATGCGATGGAAGCCCTGTTTGCCGTGATTTACACGGAAAGCGGCTATGCCCGTGCCCGTGAGTTTATTTTAACGACGCTTGCCCCCGTGCTGGCCGAAGTCGCCCAATCCGCCGACTGGCGCGACCCCAAAAGCGTCTTACAGGAACAGCGTCAGGCGGCAAAGCAGAGCGTACCGGTGTATGTTGTGACGCGCGAAACAGGCAGGCCGCATGACCGCACGTATTACATAGACGTGCTTCTGGATGGCGCGGTGGCTGGCTCCGGCACGGGAAAGACCAAGAAACAAGCGCAGCAGACGGCGGCTTCCGTGGCGCTCGCGGCAGGGGGAGAAACGCATGGAGCCTAGCGCGGACATCGGCATCATCGGCGGTTCCGGCTTCTACGCATTCGTGGAGGGCGACGCCGAAGAAGTCGCGGTAGAAACGCCTTACGGCCCGCCCTCGGACGCGATTGCCCTGATGACCGTCGCCGGACAGCGCGTTGCGTTCCTGCCCCGGCATGGCAGAAACCACACGATTGCGCCGCACAAAGTCAACGCGCGCGCGAACTTGTGGGCCTTGCAGAGTTTGGGCGTGACGCGCGTGCTGGCTCCGAGCGCCGTCGGCTCCCTGCAAACGCGCTTCACGCCAGGCGATTTTGTGGTTAACGACCAGTTTGTAGACCGCACCACAGGCCGCGCCGACACGTTTTATGACGGCCCTGAAGTGACGCACGTTTCGTCTGCCGAGCCGTACTGCCCGCAGTTGCGCGTGCTGGCACTGGACGCCGCCCGTGCCTGCGGCGTCACGGCGCACGACGGCGGAACCGTTGTGGTTATTCAAGGGCCGCGCTTCTCATCCAAAGCGGAAAGCCGGTGGTTCACGCAGATGGGCTGGGACATCGTGAGCATGACGCAGTACCCGGAAATGATGCTTGCGCGGGAATTGGCCCTCTGCTACATCAATTTGTCACTGGTAACGGATTACGATGCAGGCGTCGTTGCCGGAGACAGTCATGTAGAAGCCGCCGACGTGGGGCGCGTGCTGGCGCAAAACACGGAGAATGTCAAGCGTGTCCTTCGCCGTGTGCTGGCGCAGATGCCGCCGACGCGCGACTGCGCCTGCGCGGGGGCGCTCGCGCATGCCCGTTTAGAGTAGCCTATGAAAGCGTTAATTCTCGCGGGCGGACGCGGCACGCGCCTCGCCCCGCTGACCGACAACTGCCCCAAACCCATGCTGCCCATCGCAGGCGTCCCGATGGTGGAGCGCATTATGACCGCCATCGCGCAGCAGGCCGACGTTCGTGAGTTCGTGCTTGTCACCGGTTACCGCGCCGACGTGGTGCAGGATTATTTCGGCACGGGAGACAAATGGGACTGGCGGGTACACTATGCCCATCAAGCCGCGCCGCGCGGGGTCGGGGACGCCGTTCACTGCGCCCGCGCCCTTCTGTCCGACGCGCCCTTTCTGATGACTTACGGCGATATTATGCTCAGTGCCAAGAATTACGGGCGCATTGCCGCGCAGTGGCAAACTTCGACAGCCCTGCCGCTGCCCCCATCTGCCATTGTCACCCTTAACTGGGTGGACGACCCATACTTAGGGGCTGCCGTCTCTCTCAACGATGACCGCACGGTGGCTCGCCTGGAAGAAAAGCCTCCGCGCGGCACAGCGACCACCCACTGGAACAACGCGGGCTTGTTTGTCTTCGCGCCCCTGCTGTTTGACTATACGGCACGCCTCGCGCCTTCCGCGCGGGGCGAATTGGAGTTACCCGACGCCCTGTCTGCCATGATACGCGACGGCTACATTGTCAAAAGCATGACCTTGCAGGGCGACTGGCGCGATGTCGGCACGCCCGCCGATTACGCCGCCGTCAACACGGAATGGGAACGCGCGCTGTCCGCGCCGCTGCCCCCGGACATGGCTCCGTTTGATGCCAAAGTCATGGGCGAGTTCCTTCAAGGCGGCAGGCTGCGTTCCATTCCCGTGCAGCGCAAGAAGAAAGACGTGGTGCTGCGTTTTCTCGCTGAACAATTCCATCCGGGCCGCACGTACACGGAGCAGGATATTAACTTTCGCCTGCTGGACTTCCATGAAGACTATGCCACCCTGCGCCGCGAGTTGGTGGACACCAAACTCATGGAGCGTGAAAACGGCATTTATCGCCGCCTGCGCGCTGGGAGGCTGATTTAACATGACTGTGACCGAGCAGGCTGTCGCCGACTTCACACGGCACTTTGGCGCTCGCCCCACGCACGGGGCGTTTGCGCCGGGCCGCGTGGAAATCATGGGCAACCACACCGACTACAACGGCGGCTTTGTGCTCCCTGCCGCATTAAACAAGGGAACGGCGGTGGTCGGAATGCCAGTCGGGGGCGACGCCATTACCCTCTACGCCACTGACTTCCACCGAGAAGCGGTCTTTTCTGCACGCGACCTTGTCGCCGACCCGAAGAACACCTGGGCGAGTTACGTGCTGGGGGTCGTGCGTGAATGGCAGAAGCGTGGCGTCGTCGTTTCTGGCTTCCGGGCCGCACTGCACAGCGACGTTCCTACCGGCGCGGGTTTGTCGTCTTCGGCAGCGCTGGAAGTGGCGACAGCGCTTTTTTTGCGGCAGTTGTTCCCGCTCGATATAGAAGGCATGGAACTTGCGCGCCTGTGCCAGCGGGCAGAAAATGAGTTTGTCGGCGTCCAATCGGGCATCTTAGATCAGTTCTCGTCCGTGTTCGGGCAGGACGACAGCTTGCTCTTTCTGGATTGCATGACAGGGGAACACAGCACCGTTAAGATGGGGCGCGCAGACCTTGCCATTGTGGTCTGCGACTCGCAGGTCAAGCACGCGCTCACGGGCGGGGACTACAACACGCGCCGCGCCGAGTGCATGGCCGCCGCCGCCCATTTCGGCAAGGCGCTCCTGCGGGAAGTGCCCTGGGACGAGTTTGTGGCCCGTGAAAGTGAACTTCCCGCCAACGAGCGCAAGCGCGCTCGCCATGTGCTGACCGAAGACCGGCGTGTCCTTGCCATGCGGGAGGCCATCATGGGCACGGACACCATGCCGGTTGGCAGGCTCTTAGCCGAAGGCCATGCGTCCTGCCAGGACTTGTTCCAGAACTCCACGCCGGAGATAGACTTTCTGGTGGATACGGCAGTTCAGTTAGATGGCTGCGTCGGGGCCAAACTCACCGGCGGCGGCTGGGGCGGCAGCACCGTTAATCTGGTGCTGGAGGACGCCGTGTCCGATTTCTGCCGCGAGTTGGCTGCCCGCTACAAAGAAGCCAAAGGCCGAACGGCCCTTGTCTATGCCTGCCGCGCCTCCGCAGGCGCGCGCGTGGAGGCGATGTAATTATGGTGGGCAGTAAGCCTATCGCGGTTGTCACCGGGGCCAGCAGCGGCATCGGGGCCGCCACCGCCCGCCATCTCGCACAGGCCGGGTATCATCTCGTGCTGGGCGCGCGCCGCGTGGACAAACTGGCTGAAGTCGCCGCCCCCATTGGCGCCCAGTTCTTCGCATTGGATGTGACTGACGCGCAGAGCGTGACAGACTTTGCGGCGCGCGTGCCCCATGTGCATCTGCTGGTCAACAACGCGGGCGGCGCGCTGGGGCTGGAACCCATTGCCGACGCCCATGACGAACAGTGGCGCACCATGTATGAAACCAATGTCCTGGGCCTGATGCGAATGACCCGCGCCCTCCTGCCTGCACTGGAAGCGTCTGGAGCGGGGCACATCATCAATGTCGGCTCCATTGCGGGCATTGAAGTGTATCCCAATGGCGCAGGCTATACCGCCGCCAAACACGCCGCCCGCGCCGTCACCGAAACCCTGCGCTTGGAGTTGGTCGGCAAGCCCGTGCGCGTCTCCGAGATTGCCCCCGGATTAGTGGAAACCGAGTTCAGCCTGGTGCGCTTTGGGGGCGATACAGAGAGGGCGAAAGCCCCCTACGCGGGCATCACGCCCCTCACGGCGGACGACATCGCGGACGCGATTGTGTGGATAGCGACGCGCCCGCCGCACGTTAACATTGACTTTCTGGTGGTCAAGCCGCTCGCGCAGGCCAGCGCGACGGTTGTTCACCGCCAGCCCCCGAAGGAGACCCCATGACCCCAACCATCACGATGTATACGCGCCCCGGCTGCTCTGATGTCGCCCGCGCCCGCGCGTACCTCACGCAACGCGGCCTGCATTGGACGGAAATAGACATTGAAGCCGACCTTGCTGCCTGCCAGCAGGTCATGGACTGGAACGGAGGGCGGGCCGCGACGCCCACTCTCTGGATAGGAGACACGATGCTGACCGAACCGGACGCTGCCGAAATAGACGCCGCGCTCGCGCAGGAGGCCGCATGACACGCAAACGCGCCCTTATCACCGGCATCACCGGGCAGGATGGCTCCTTCTTAGGCGAACTGCTGCTATCCAAAGGCTATGAAGTCTTTGGCACGGTGCGCCGCTCGTCTACGGAGAACTTTGAGCGTATCGGCCACTTCATGGATCAGATGCACTTGGTACAGGCGGATTTGCTTGACCAGTATTCGCTGATTGACGCCCTGCAAAAGACGCAGCCTGACGAAGTGTATAATCTCGCCGCGCAGTCGTTTGTGCCGACTTCGTGGGGGCAGCCCGTGCTGACCGGCGAGTTCACCGCGCTGGGCGTCACGCGCATTCTGGAGGCTGTGCGCCTGGTCAAGCGGGACATTCGCTTTTATCAGGCGTCGTCTTCTGAGATGTTCGGCAAGGTGCAGGAAGTGCCGCAGCGCGAAACAACCGTGCTGTATCCACGCTCCCCGTATGGCGTCGCCAAAGTGTACGGGCACTATATCACGGTCAATTACCGCGAGTCCTACAACCTGTTCGCCTGCTCCGGCATCCTTTTCAACCATGAAAGCGAACGCCGGGGGCTGGAGTTTGTGACACGCAAAGTGACGGATGGCGCGGCTAGGATTAAGTTAGGGCTTCTTAAAGAACTGCGCCTGGGCAATTTAGACGCCAAGCGCGACTGGGGCTACGCGAAAGACTACGTGGAGGCCATGTGGCTCATGCTGCAGCAGCCGGAGCCAGATGATTATGTCATTGCGACGGGCGAAACCCATTCCGTGCGCGAGCTGGTGGAAGTTGCGTTTGCGCGCGTCGGGCTGCACTGGCAGGACTTTGTGGTGGTTGACCCGGCGCTGGTGCGCCCCGCCGAAGTAGACCTGCTGATTGGCGATGCGTCCAAAGCGAAGGCGCAGTTAGGCTGGACGCCGCGCACGTCGTTTCGGCAGCTCATAGAATTGATGGTGGACGCAGATTTGGCCCGCCTGACGCGTCTCAAAGCGGAAGGCCGCATTTCCTAAAGTCCAGGGTTATGCGCGTACTTATCACCGGGGCAGGCGGCTTTGTCGGCTCCTATCTTATCCGTCACCTGCGGGACAGAGAGCCAGACTGCGAGATTGTCGGCACCGTGCAGCCAAGTTTCCCCATGCCCGCCGCGCCCGGCCCCAACGTCCGCTTTGTCCCGTGTGACATTGTGTCCAACAAGGGCGCGGATGTGCGCGCGCTGATGGAAGAAGCGCGCCCTGACCGTGTTTTCCATCTGGCGGGCGCGGCTTCTGGCGCATCGTCCGACCGGGACAGCGTGTGGCGCGTCAACGTGGACGGCACGCAGTTTGTGCTCTTGGCCGCACAGGGCATCGTTCCACCAGAGCGCATTTTGTTTGCCGGGACGGGCTACGTGTACGGCTCCTGCGACGCTGCTCGCCCCGCCCGCGAAGATGACCCGCTCGCCGCGCCGGACGAACTTCCCCTGTATGCCGCCTCCAAGCGCGCCGCCGAGGCGCTCATTCAGGAGCACGGCGGCGCCGTGATTGCGCGCGCGTTCAACCACACCGGGCCGGGGCAAACCACCGCATTTGCGGTGCCTGCGTTTGCGTGCGGGATTGTGCGCGTGGAGCGCGGCCTGTCGCCCTGCCTGCAAGTGGGCAATTTAGACGCCCTGCGCGACTTTCTGGACGTGCGCGACGTGGTGCGCGCCTACCGTTTGCTGCTGGAACATGGCAAAGCAGGCGCGGCCTACAACGTGTGCAGCGGCGTGGCGCGCTCCATGCGCGACGTGCTGCGAGAGATGACAGCACTGGCGCGCGTTCCCATTTCGCTGGCCGATGACCGCGCCCTGCACCGCCCCTCGGACATCACCGTCTCGGTGGGCGACCCGTCGCGCCTCGCCGCGCTCACGGGCTGGACGCCTGAAATCCCCTTTTCGCAAACACTTTCCGACACGCTGGACTGGTGGCGCGCACGGCCCTCCAATGGGTAGAGAATGGGTCTGCAATGGGTGGTGAATGATACTTGAATGATACTTGAATGAGGTTTGTATGGGGTTGCAATGGGGTTTGTATGGGAATCTATGGGAATCAATGGGAATCAACACGCCCTTGACACCGTTCTAGAGGTAGGAAACACGGGCGCGCGTAGTCAATAGCGCAGAGGCCAACGCTGGCCGCTTGGGCGGCACAACATGAGTTAGGCGGCAAACCTTACCGGAATTATGCTTATGGCCGTAGAACCAGACCCCGACCATCCGATTATAGATAAACCCTGGGAATATCAAGTGGTGGATTTCCATTATCACGTTAATCAAGAAGATTGGGCTAAGTCGTATATAGATATGACATTGGCAAAAGATGCTTCTCGTAGGCGTCTGCGCTTTTGGTCGCCCCAGAGCCTCAAGATTGAGGAGGGCTTTCCTATGCCAACGGGTGGTATGGAAATACACGATGTGCGCCATCGTCAGATGCAGGGAATTGGCATTCGTGTCGGAGATTTTGAGGCTTCACAAGGGGCGGTAACGTTCTGGGCGTCCGACGTGGAAGACGTGAAAGAAGACTAGCGCGGGCGTGAAAACACGGCGGGTGTGCTATACTTTCGCTAAACTTTGGGAAGCATGAACAGGCGCATCGCGCTGGTGGGGCCGACGGCGGCGGGCAAAACGGCGGTGGGCGTTGCCCTTGCAGAGTTAGTTGGGACGGAGATTGTCTCGGCGGACTCGGTGCAGGTCTATCGCAAGATGGACATTGGGACGGCCAAGCCCACGCCCGCCGAACGCGCCCAAGTGCCGTTTCATGCGCTGGACGTGGTTGACCCGGACGCCGAATGGACGCTGGCGGACTTTCAGCGGTTG
Organism: uncultured Armatimonadota bacterium; assembly: GCA_963835235.1. Lineage (GTDB taxonomy): Bacteria > Armatimonadota > Armatimonadia > Armatimonadales > Capsulimonadaceae > CAWIET01. The sequence continues at coordinate 1,960,568 of CAWIET010000004.1, read as the reverse complement.
GGCGAAAGGGCCTGCGCCGACATCACCGAGCGCGGGCGCGTTCCATTAATCGTCGGCGGAACCGGGCTGTATGTGCGGGCGCTCACGACCCGTTTGGACATTCCGCTCGCGCCGCCCGATGAAGCGTTTCGGGCCAAATGGCGCGCGCTGGCGCAAACAAACGGCAACCATTGGCTCCAAGCCGAAGTCGCCCGCGTTGACCCGCAGGCCGCCGCGCGCATCCATGTCAACGATGTAGGGCGTCTCGTGCGCGCCCTGGAAGTCTATGAAGCGCACGGCGTCTCGCTCAGTGAATTGCACGCGCAGAACAAAGCGCAGGCGTCTACGCTGAACGTTCGCCTGTTTGGATTAACCTACGCCAATCGGGAAACGCTGTACGAACGCATCAACGCCCGCGTCCACGCCATGCTCGCGGAGGGCTTTGCCGACGAAGTGCGCGGCCTGATGGACGCCGGGTACGGGCGCGAACTGAAGCCGATGCAGTCGCTCGGCTACCGCCACATGGCGGCATGGCTTGCGGGGGAACTTTCCGAGGCCGACGCAACGCTTCAACTACAACAGGACACGCGCCGTTTCGCCCGCCGTCAACTCATCTGGTTCCGCGCCGACCCGCGCGTTCACTGGCTGGACGCCGAAGGCAAGACGCCCGCGCAGTTAGCCGACGAAATTGCCGCCATTCTACACGCACAAGGGGACAGCGCCTGCGCAAATTAACCTATGAACAAGCCACAACTCAACCTCCAAGACACCTTCCTCAACCAGGTACGCAAAGAAAACGTCGGCGTCACCATTTATCTCATTGGCGGCGTCCAACTGCGCGGCAACGTGCGCGGCTTTGACTCGTTCACCATTCTGTTGGACAGCCCCGGCAAGCCCACGCAGATGGTCTACAAACACGCCGTCACCAGTATTGTGCCCATGCGTCCCATCCAAAACCTGTACGCCGAAGCCATGCGCGACGCAGGCATGACGCCGCAAACAACGCCCCCGGCCAGCCCCGCTGCAAGCAGTCCCGCCGCGCCGCCCTTAGCCCCCGAAGCCGAGCAGCACCCTGACCGCTCCGTGCAGGTGGACGACCCGAAGCCCATGCCCGCCTCCGCCACGCCGGAAGCCGCGCAGGTAGAGCCGATTTCGTAGGAGGCCCTCACCCCGGTTTCGTAGGAGGCCCTCACCCCGGCATCGGAATGCCGACCCTCTCCCGTTGAAACGGGCGAGGGTAAAGACAACTTAATCTCTTACCCTCGCCTGCGAAGCGGGAGAGGGTCGCCCTTCCGAGGGCGGGGTGAGGGCCTCCTCTGCGGGAGAGGGTGGCTCCGCAGGAGCCGGGTGAGGGCCTCTTCAACACTTCCAATCAAGGACACCCAATGCGTTTCACCAAAATGCACGGCATCGGCAACGACTTCGTGATGGTCAACTGCCTCGGCAAAGAAGGCGCGGCGCTGGCAGAGGAAGCGCAGCGACGGGCCGCGTTCCTCAATGACCGAAAGTTCGGGGTGGGGGGCGATGGCGTGATTTGCATTCTGCCAGGTCAAAGCGCCCCGTTCGCCATGCGGATGTTCAACCCGGACGGCTCCGAAGCCGAGATGTGCGGCAACGGCATCCGCTGCTTCGCCAAGTACGTCTACGACCGGGGGCTGTCGGGCGGGGAGACTGACCTGCCGATAGAAACCGGCGCAGGGCTTTTGCGCGTGCAGGCGCAAGTAAACCAAGACGGCAAAGTGGCAACCGTGCGCGTGGACATGGGCGAGCCGGTCATCACGCCCGCCCTTGTTCCCACCACATTGGGCGACGGACAACGCGCCGTCAACGTCCCCATCACTCTCCCCGACGGCACGACGCTGAATGTCACAACGGTGTCAATGGGAAATCCCCATGCCGTGACGTTCGTCGGCGACGTGAAAGCCTACCCTGTGGCCCAAATTGGCCCGCAAGTAGAGACGCACCCGGCGTTCCCGAAGCGCACCAACACCGAGTTTATCCAAGTCCTCTCTGACACTGAGATTAACTTCCGCGTGTGGGAGCGCGGCGCGGCGGAGACGCTCGCCTGCGGCACGGGCGCGTGCGCGGCAGTCGTGGCGTGCGTGCTGAACGGCAAAACGGGCCGCGCTGTCCATGTTCACCTGCCCGGCGGGGATTTAGACATTGACTGGTCGGACGCCGACAACCACGTCTACATGACTGGCCCCGCTGCCGAAGTCTTTGAGGGGGACGTATAGCCGCCGGTGTTCCTATCCTGGCCCCGAAGGAACCTAACCCCCCGCGCCTTGCGGCGCGACCCCCTTCCCTGATAAGGAAGGGGGTGAGGAACAAAGGGGCTTCTCTTACCCCTTCCTTGACAGGGAAGGGGTCGCCCGTCTGCGGGCGGGGGTTAGGTTCTTACGACGGCAGCGTCACCCGCTTCAAGGCTTCCCGCATCTGGGCGCGGCGCTGCTCCTGTGCGCTGGACTCGTGCATCTCCTGCGTGAAGCGCCACTCGTCGTTGGCCCGCGCTGTCACCTGCCCCAGAAGCGTCACGAAGTCCTGCAAACTGGCCGCGTAGCGCGGCAAGAACGTCACGCGCAGAGCGTCCCCCTCCACGGCCACCGGCGGCTTGATGGGAGAAGAGATGTCGCGGTACGCCGTCTCAAACTCATCAAGCCAGCCCGACGGCGGCGTCCCCGACAGGCGCACGGTGAACTGCACCGCTTCCGGGTTGTCGTCCAGGTCTTCCAGATGCTCGGTGTCTATCTCGCGCAGGGTAATGCGCGGCGCGTCTTTCATGGGTCAGTTTCCTTCCGTCAAACCTTCAACAAGCACGGCGCGGCACGGGCTGCCTTCCAGTCCGCCGAACCGGGGGGGCAGCGCGGCCAGAAAGTACGTTCCAGCACGCACGTCGGTCAGGCGCAGCGTTTCCACTACGACCACGCCCGCATGGAGTAGGATGCGATGGGTTTCTACATTGGCGTCCCCATACGGCCCGACCGAGATATAGTCCACGCCAATCAGTTTGACCCCGTGCGCCACCAGCCACGACGCCGCGCTCGGCGCGACCCCCACATACTCCGGGTGAAACGCCGGGTCAGCGAGCAAATCCCGGCGGCTGTTATCGGTCTTAATCAAGACGCGCTCCGTGCCTTCGGCAATGCCCGCCGCATCTAAATCCGCGCCTGTCACGGTGTCTCGCCCGAAGATTTCCACCACTTGCGCGGGGCCAAGCAGCGTTGTCAAATCCAGCGTGTCCACCGTGCGCCCGCCTTCTACGAAGTGCAGCGGGGCGTCTAAATGGGTTCCCGTGTGCGCGCCATCGGTAATCACGGAGACGCAGCAGGGCGTGTTTGGCCCAATACTTTGCGCCCATTGGAACGAGAAGCCTTGTTCTGTCCCATCCCAGGTGACGGTTTGGGGCGTCGTGGTAATGCTGATGTCGTGAATAGTCATGGAAACGGCCTTACAGGGTGACGACTAAGCCGCCTTCGGGAATGAAGCGGCGCAGGTAGGCTGCCGACTGCGTTAACTCGTCCAGAAGCGCGCTTTCCGTCTTAGTGGAGCCGGGAATGAGTTCGGCCACCAATGTCACATCGTCGGGCGCAGAGACGTATTTTGCAAGCGGGCCGCTGTCCCATTCCCGGTGGGACGCGACAATGTTTTCTAATACGGCGTCCATGTCCACATGGCCTTTGTCGTTGTTGGCGGGCGTGAACGGCCAGTGGTGCGAAGCGTCCGCCGTCGTCTGCTGGAGGTGAATGACGCCCGCGTGCGCCCCGAACCGCCGCAGCCACGCTTTGTAGTCTAAGTCTGCTCCCGACAGCCCGTAATGATTACCCGCCATGTGCCCCACGTCAATCGCCACGCGCACGGGAACGCCGTCCGGGTTGTTTTCATTACACTCGCGCAGGAACCGTTCGGTTTGCTCCAATGTCCAGGGCACTTCAGACGGGATATACATCTGCTCGCTGTAGAGTGCCGCAAGGCCGCGCTGCTTGGCGTCAACGGCAAGCGCGCGCATGGCTCCAATTATCCGTTCCCACGCATCCTCCGTGCGCTTCGGGTCGCCTAGCACTTCCACGCTGAACGCATCTTCATGCCCGCCAAACGTGTCTACGCCCATCGCCGCCGCCAGGTCAAACGCCTCGCGCACCCAGACGGCCATGCGTTCCCGCACGCGCGCGTCGGAGTGCGACAGCCCGTGAAAACGATGGGTGGCGACGCCCGTGTAAATGTCCACAATGCGAACGCCATGCCGCGCGGCGGCCTCTTTGGTCGCCTGTGCTGCCTCCATCTGATACGACTTGTCGCCCGAAAAGAAGGGGTCAAGCACGTCCGCGCAGAACGAGTGGCGCGGATAGCCGCACTCTTTCGTGAGCCGCATCCAGTTGTCCGGTTCTTCCCACCGCCGCGTCAGAAACGCCCCGTTAATACCGATGTCTATCGTGATTGTCTTCGCCAAGTGTTGTTTTCTCCTGTGAATATGGCTGGTCTACGTTACCACGCCACGCGCGCCTCGTCTGCCCGCAACTGAAATACGGTTTGATCGCCCTGCGTCACTGACATGGAAACATGACCCTTCAGCGTCATGCACTTGCCGTTGCCTGACGCTCTATCGTATCGGACATTAGCAGCCCCCTGCGGGAGCGTGAGTGTGGCGACGGCCTTTCCGTCGGAAAGTATCTGCACCGAAACCGGGTGGCCCGCAGGCGCGCTGAGAGCCGTCCCGCTGGCGGCTTGCGGCGGTGTCCCACTGGAAGGCGCGGCCAGCGCGGGCGTCAGGGCGAGCGCCAGGCCCGCCAATGCAACAGTCACTGTTTTCATTTCGCATTCTCCTTTGTTCCAGTCACCGCCGGGCACGAACTCACGGCTTCCGTCAAGCCTTCCACAGCCTCATCATTGTCTGCATTACGCTTCCAATACCACGCCTATACCAAAGGTATACCAAACCAATGCCCCTGGAACGTCCCGCGAACGTCCCGCGAACGTCCCGTTTACTCCCAAGCCAACTCCAATGTTTCCGGCGGGTGCGCGCCCCCGACTTGATGGCAGGCCATGTCCACGCACCCATTCTCCTTGAACGTGACGCCCTCGCGCTCCAGCAGTTTGCGCTGCACGTCCTGCAAGGCCACCGAGCGACGCCCGATACGCAGGTAGCCGTCGGCTCCCACGACGCGCTGCCAGGGCACGTCGCCATCTAAAGCGTTCGCCATCGCCCAGCCGACCGTGCGCGCCGAGCAGCCCACCTCCTGCCCGACCTGCCCGTAACTCATCACCTGACCGGGCGGAATGGCGCACACCGTCTCGTAAATGGACTGAAAGAATTGCCGGTCGTCCATTGTGTCCCCGCTTTGCCCTTCTGTCACGCGCCCGCCATCACAGACTGCATGGAAGCCATCGTGAGCCGGGCGGCTTCATCCTGCCCGCGCTTCGGCAGGTCTTCACTGAAGACTTCGGCGGCGAGCGGGCCATCGTAGCCAACCGTCTTGAGAGCGCGCAGGAAGCCGTGCAGGTCAATCACGCCTTCGCCGGGCAGCAAACGCTCTTTGTCCATTTGCTCATCGCGCGGCCTGTCGGGAGCGTCGTTGAGATGCACATGGACAATCTGCGCGGGCGTGAGGCCCTCTAAATCCTGCACGGTGGCCCCCGTTGTGAACCAGTGAAACGTGTCCACAAGCAGGCCGACGTTATCGCTCGCCGCGTCAATGTCTTCAATCAACTCCAATGCGCCGGGCATGGTGTAAATGAAGTCGTGCTTGCCCATCGCGCCCGGCCCGTGACGGAGCGTGTATGGCCCCACCCATTCCAGCCCGAAGCGGATGCCATAATCACCCAGAATGCCTGCCACCTCCCGGAACCGGAAGCGGGCAGAGTTGCGAAAGCGCGTAGGGTCTTCATTCACGGACGGCGGCAGCCACGTGCAGCACCGTTCGCACCCGATGGCCTGCGCCGTTTCTGCCAGAACCGGGAGCGCCTTGATGCCTTCCTCAAACACAGCGTCATCCCTGCGCCACTCCACCGGCAAACCGAATACAGCGGGCACGACGCCTGCCGTCTCAAACAGCGCGCGCACGGCTTCGGGCGACTGCTCGCGGCACAATCGCGCGGCTTCCTCAATGCCAAACTCCACGCCGCCAAACCCATGCTTCTGCGCCAGCGCCACAAACTCCGGCAGGGAACGCGCCCCGCCCACCGTCACAGGGTTTAATGTTAAAATCATGGCTATTGCTTTCTGAGGAGAACTAACGCATTTCCTGGCCGCCGGTGACGTTGATGGCCTGGCCGGTCATGTAGGAGGCGTCGTCGGAGGCGAGGAAGACGACCACATTGGCTACGTCGTCGTAGGTGCAACCTCGGCCTAACGGAACCTGGCTTTCGTATTTGGCGCGCACCTGTTCGGGCGTGAGGCCCTGCGTTTTGGCGTACTGCTCGTAGAGGGATTGCTGCCAGAGCGTGCCGTCCAGCAGATTGCCGGGGCAGACGGCGTTGACGCGCACGCCGTGCGGGGCCAAATCTAACGCCAGCGACTGCGTGAGGCCGATGCCACCGAACTTGGACGCGGCATACGCCGAGTTACGAAACGAGCCTTTCTTGCCGCTCTTGGAGTTAATCTGCACAATCGCACCGCTCTTATTCGGGGCCATGACACGCGCCGCTGCCTGCGCGCACAGGAAATAGCCAGTGAGGTTGATGTCAATGACCGTGCGCCACTCGTCGGCGGGGAATTCTAGCACGTCATGGGCGCGCAGGATGCCCGCATTGGCGACCAGAATGTCCAACTTGCCGAAGGCGCGCACGGCGGCGTCGCACATGGCGGCGCAATCGGCCTCAGACGCGACATTGCATTGCACGGCTCCGGTGCGCCGCCCCGTGTCGCGCTCAATGGCGTCGGCAGCGGCGCGCGCTTTCTCTTCGTTCACGTCAGCCAGCAGCACGTCGCAGCCTTCCAGCGCAAGGCGGCGGGCAAGCGCTTCGCCCAATCCCTGCGCCGCGCCGGTGACAATGGCGGATTTGCCTTCTAGTTTCATGGGGTCAGTTTCTCCCGCAGCAGTTCGTCCTCGGCCTCATGCGTCCAGAACAGGCCGTCCTGCATCTTCGCGTACACATTGGGCAACTGGGTCTTGATGTCGTCAATGGACAGGAGCGGCAGGTTGGGCAGCAGGGGGAAGATGACCGTCTTGCCGGGGAAGCGGCCCTCTTTGACGGCGGCAAGGCCATCCCGGAAGGCGTTCAAGCCGCCGATGGCCGCAAGGCTGGCATTGGTAGAGAGCGCGTCGCCTTCCACCAGTTCCAGCGTATGGCGCAGGTCGGCGATGCTGGAACCTGACGTGCCGACAAGACGCTGGTTTTTGGCGAGCACCGTGCCTAAATCCAACTGTGCCGTTGTGCCTTTGGCAAGGCCCGCGAAGATGTTGTAGACGCCGCCTTCGGCTAAGTGGGGCAGGGTGTCTTCAATCACGGACGCGACGGGAACCATGCTCACGATGTCGTCATACGGGCCATGCGTGGCGGGGTCGCCGCCTGTAGAGGGATTTACCAGATGGAGCAAAATGCCGCGCTCCGCGAGCATCTTGCCGAAGCGCGTCTCTATGCGTCCCAGGCGGTCGTCGCTGACATCGGAGACGACAACGACGGCGGGCGGTGCGTCCAGCATAATGGCGCGCTGCAAGTGCATCTGGCCCATTGGCCCGCCCGCTCCTACAAACCAGACCTTGCCGCCCGGTTTCAAGTCCGCGCGCGTGTTGAGCATATACGCCTCCGTCACGCGCGCCGGGTCGTTCGTGCCCACAAAAAGGTGCTGCTCGTAATGGACGCGGCCCACGTCAATGGGCACGGTTCCCGTCAGCGGCCTATCGGAAACTAAGTTGAGAACGCCCTTCTTGCCGAGGCACGCGGCAATGCGGCCTAAATCTGACGCGGCGGGCGTGCCGTAGACGACAACGTCGTCAAAGCCCGCGCCCGCCGTTTCTTCCTCGCGCACGCGGGCGAAGTCGGTATCGGGCACGTTATCCAGGGTGGTAACGGATGCAGGCTGATGGCCCGGCGGGTACAGGCTTTGCACTTCGTCGCCGTACAGCGCGCCGTTGACATAGACCACCAGCAAGCGCCCGCCGTCCAGAAGGCCCGTGCGGTAATTCGGGTACTCGTAGGCGGCTACCACGCACGCCCAGGGTTCTACAAGCGCCGCTTCCACATAACCCGTGTCGTCACGGAGGGGCAGCAGGTAGCAGCCTTCATCGCCCTGCAGAACTTCCTGCGTAATCACGCCGTACTGTGCCATGCCGCCATCTAACTGATAGCCGTAGGCGGGGTTCGCGCCATTGTAGTACACATCGGCCTGTATGATGAACCGCTGCCCGATTTGGAACTGCCCCGTCAGATTGGCTCCCACGCCGACCACCGTGAGAGCGACTTCATGGCCCATCACGACGGGGTTTTTGTGCATATCCCGCCCCTGCAGGCGCGGGTGCTCCGGGCCAAGATTGATAATCTTGATGTCCGAGAAGCAGATGCCGCAGGCGTCATGGCGCACTAAGAGTTGGTCAGCATCGTAAGCGGGCAGGGGGATATGGACTTCTTCCAGAGCCTCTAAGCCCGCGCCGTGCAGATGCCAGCGGGCAATGTCTGTCGGCAGCGGCTCCTGCGCCGCGCGATAGTCTTCTAAAACGTCAGGCATGGGTTTTCTCCAGGTCAGAGGCGGTGTCGGCGGTGAGACCCAGCGCGCGCTGCCGATGGTGTTCATCAGGACGGGTGTAAATGCGGCGCACCTGCGCGTCGGTGAGCGTTCGGGGGCCGCCAAAGGCCATTGTCGCCGTCAGAATGCGGGCGGTCTTGTCCCACATGGCAGTAATGGCCTGCACTTCGGCAGGGGTCGCGCCGAGCGCAATGAAGCCGTGATTTTGCATCAGAATGGCTTTGGGCCGCGCGCCCTGCGCGTCTTGATAGTCTCGCACAGCGCGGCCTATCTCGCGGCTGAGGACAGCGCCGGGGTCGGTGTAGGGGACAAAGCAGGGAGCGGGGCCGCAGACGACGATTTCATCGGGGAACAGACGGCCTGCCTGCACCGTGTCCCACCCGTCGCGGCTGCACAAAATACCGTTGATGCTGACTGGGTGGGTATGCCCCACAAAGCGCACGCCATCCAGTTGCAGTAAAAGAGCGTGGAAGAACGTTTCTACGGAGGGCATGGGAGCAGTGCTGTCCACGCGGCAGGACTCTAAAGCGGCTTTGGCGTCGGCGTCAGAAACAGGAGCGTCGCCGTGCAGAAGTTCCAGAAGCGGGCGGCTATGGACGCGCACTAGCTGCTCCGGGCGCAGCGTTTCCAGTGACGACCCGCTGGCCTTCACCCAGAAGGTGCCGTCGCCGTTGTCGGCAGATGTGTTGCCTTCTCCCAGCATGGCTAGGTCGCGCGCCGGATCGCCCAGCCAGTGGGAAAGCGCCAGCAGGGGCGTCAGAACTGTGTCATGTGTCATGCTCTTCTGTTCGCCCCCACTGCCCGCAATTCCTGCTGCCCGCCAAGAAAAAGCCGGAGGCATTCTTGCCCCCGGCTGTCGTTTCCTGTCGCGCAGGGCGCAATGAATTGCGCCCCTACGCATGGATTTCTTCCAGGTAGCGCTCTGCCTCCATCGCGGCCTGGCAGCCGGAGCCTGCCGCCGTTACCGCCTGCTTGTAGAGCGTGTCCTGCACATCGCCAGCGGCAAACACGCCTGGCACGTTGGTCAGCGGGCGGCCTGGCGCGGTCACAATGTAGCCTTGCGAGTCCATATCCAATTGTCCGGCAAAGAGCGCCGTGTTCGGCGTATGGCCTATCGCGATAAACACGCCGTCAGCGGGCAGGAATGTATCGGTGTCGGTGACAAGATTGTGCAGGGTGACGCCGGTGACGCGGCCCGCTTCGGGGTCATGGATAGCCTTGACGACGCTGTTCCACACAAAGGCAATCTTCGGGTTGTCCTGGGCGCGCTTTTGCAGGATGTGCGACGCTCGCAGCGTGTCGCGCCGGTGAATAAGCGTCACTTTGGACGCCATGCGCGCCAGATAATTGGCTTCCTCCAGCGCCGTGTCGCCGCCCCCGACCACCACCACTTCCTTGCCGCGAAAGAAAAATCCGTCGCACGTCGCGCAGGCGGACACGCCCTTGCCGTAGAGCGCGGTTTCCGTCGGCAGGCCGAGCCACTTTGCCGACGCCCCCGTTGTGACAATGGCGGTTTTGGCGTGAAACACGCGCTCGCCGTCCGTGTGAACAACAAATGGGCTGGCATGAAAGTCCACTTCAGTCACGTTCTCGGTGACAAATTCGGCCCCGACACGCGCCGCCTGCTCGCGCATCCGCAGCATCAGCTCCGGCCCCATGATGCCCTCCGCGAAGCCGGGAAAGTTCTCCACGTCGCTGGTCAGCATCAACTGTCCGCCCGGCAGGTTGTGCCCGCCGCCCTCGATGACAAGCGGGGCAAGATTGGCGCGGGCCGCGTAAATCGCCGCCGTCAGCCCTGCTGGGCCTGACCCGACAATCACCACATTGCGTATGTCCGTCTCATTCATGCCCCGTTAACAAGCGGCTCCCGTTGCCGGTTCCCTGCGACGCCTGCAACAAAAGCCGCCGCCGCGTGTCTCATTCCCCATGAAACGACCCATTTGGTTCCATGCAGACAGCATCATCGGGCGCGTGCCCCTGCATTGGACGCCCTGCAAATGGCAGGGGTGGGTGCTTGTCGGTGTGTTTATTCTGACGCTGACGGGTATTATGGTCAAAATCGCGCCGACACAGCCGGGCAAGGCGACAGGCATCGTGTTCGCGCTCGCTGCCCTGCTGATAGCCGCCGCCGCGCTCACCGATGACCGCCACGCGCCCTGAATGCGCGGGAGACGCCCAATGTCCGACCTCCAATTTCATGCTGACTGGGACGACGTGCAGAAATGGCTGCAAGGCGACGGCGAATATCTGCCGCCCGCCCGCCTCCTCCAAGACCTCTCCGAAGCGCAAGCAAGCGCCATCCTGCCCGGCTTCCCGCACTCCATCGCGCAGATTGTCGCCCATATGCACTACTATCAGGGGCAAGGGCTGGCAAGGCGACGGGGCGAATCCTGGCCTGCCGCCGAGCATTTAGAAGAGACGTTTGCCACTCCCCAACCCGGCACGTGGCCTCTTTTACTGTCCGACTTTCTGGGCGGCGTGGAAGAACTCCAAACGCTAGCCGCCGACCATGTGTCTTACGGCTACCCCGCTGCGGCCCTGCATAACGGCTATCATCTGGGCCAAATTGCCCTGCTGCGCCAGATGCAAAGCCTGTGGCCCCCGGAAGGCGGCGACGCCGCCGAGTTCTAGCGTGGGAATGGCCCTCACCCCGCCCGCAGACGGGCGACCCTCTCCCGCTTCTGCACTGGCAGACCAGGAGGGCGCAGGCGAGGGTGGGAAGTTGTCTTCTCTTAACCCTCGCCTGTGCTGCACGGGAGAGGGTGGCATTCTTATGCCGGGTGAGGGCCTCCTGCTTGACAGCCTCCCGCTTGCTGTGCTATGCTCACACCCGATGCCTCCTCATGTCCCGCGCACCCGACGCCGACGGCTGCTTCGCGCCCTTCTCGCCCGCCGCCGCGTGCTGCTGGTGCTGCTGCTGACGCTTCTGCCCTGGTCGGCTGTCTGGCTCGGAATGTACCGTCTGGACAGCCTGCTGTGGACATTCGCGCTGTATCACGGCGCGTGTCTCTTGCCTGCCGCCGTGTGGGGACGGCGTTTGTGGCGTCCGGCCCTGCGCCCGCCGACCCTGAAGCAATGGGCCGCGCTGGGTTTAGCCGTGTGCGTCATGCTGCCCCTGTCCCTGTGGGCGTACGGGCGCATCGGGGGGACGCTGATTAACCCGGCGTCCCTGCGTGACGTGGTGACGGAGCGGGGCTTTCAGTCCACATGGCTGCTGCCGCTCTCGTTTTACTTCGTGCCGGTGAACGCCGTTTTAGAGGAACTGTTCTGGCGCGGCGTGGTGCTGAACGAACTGCGCGGCCTGGGCGAAACGGCGTGGACTTTGGGAGCCGCCTGGACAGCCTTCACCTTCGCCGCGTGGCATTATCTGGTGGTGCGCCTCTTGCTGCGCCCTGGCTGGGCGGAAGCGACGGTGTTGTTTCTGGTGGGAGCGGGGGCGTTTCTGGCATGGCTGTACCGCCGGACGCATTCCATCATCGTGCCTATTCTCTGGCACGGGCTAGTGTTTGACCTCGCGCTCATTGTCGTCTTCGCCACTGTCCTGCACGGGGGGTAAAGAGGCTCTCTCCCGCGTAGGAGGCCCTCACCCCGCCCCTGTCGGGGCGACCCTCTCCCGCTTCGCAGGCGAGGATGGGAAAATTAGTCACTCTGACCCTCGCCCGTGGCAACGGGAGAGGGTGCCATTCTGATGCCGGGTGAGGGCTTGCGGGCTTGGCGACGCGCCGGGTGAGGGCCGCCAGAGTATCGGGTAAGGGCCTCCTTCCCTGCGCGTGAGACTGTCCTGGTGTTTCATGCTGGCGGGCGCAGCATATCGGTGTAAATGCCCGGCGTGCTGTTTTCAATCACCATTGCGCCTACTGTCAGGCGGTAAAACTCTACCGGCCCCGCCGCCCCGATAATGCCGTACGCATAGCCCAAATCGTGCAGGCCCCACAGCGAAGCAATCAACAGCGCGCGCCCCAAACCCCGTCCCCGGTGCGAGACAGCGACGCCTGTTGGCCCGAAGAACGCCCGCCGCGTCGCTTCATACGCCGCGAAGCCGACAATCTGCCCGTCGTCAATAGCGAGAAAACAGCACACCGGCTGACGGGCAAATGCCACCGACGCTTCATCCGCCCACGAGGGGGAGAACTCGGCCTCAATGAACGCGCGCAGGCGGCATAATTCCCAGGGGTTCGCGCGGCGCACCCGCATTCCGGCGCGCTCGCCTTCCCCGCCTTCGCGGGGTGGCAGTGTGTAGAGAGGAACCAGTAAATCGGGCATAATACCAATGCAGTTGGGTAAAGGGGGCGCGTTTTCCTGCCTGCCCATGAGGAAATAGGAAATATCCTGTGAGCCTGCGCCAGCATATTAAGAACGTGCGCGTTGCCTTGCGCCGACGCCTGGACGCCGCCCGCCATGCCCGCCGGGGACGCATCCATTACGCATCGGGCCGCAATGCCGAAGCCGCCGATGAATACGTGCAGGCCGTTGCGCTCTGTCCGGGCAGCCCCATTCTGCACCTCAACTTCGGGCTGGCCCTGTACGCCGCAGGCCGCCGTCAGGACGCCCGCGCCGCATGGCAGACCGCCCTTGCACTCGCGGAAGAAGACAAGCCTTATGTCGCAGAGCAGGCGCGCATTCTCCTGCGCCAGTTTGGGTAGCAAAGATAGTGCGCGACCATATAGCCGACATATAGCGGAGATATAGAAAACGCCCTTTCCGGGCACGACGGACGTGTCGGGTATACTTTCTCCCGGAGGGCAACGCAATGCTGGTGGTGACAGGCGGCGCGGGCTTTATCGGCAGCGCGCTGGTGTGGGCCTTGAACGAGCGCGGGCAGGACGACATTCTCGTCGTGGACGACTTGGGCAGCGCGGGCAAATGGAAGAACCTGCGCGGCAGGCGCTTCATAGATGTTGGAGGCAACTTCCCACCCGCAGTTGAGGCCATAATGCAGTTATATGGCAAGAGATACGGCAAGATTGACGCCGTGCTGCACATGGGGGCCATCACCGACACGTCCGAGCAGGACGCCGACGCGCTGTATCGCCGCAACACGCGCTACACACGCCATCTCGCGAAGTGGTGCAGGGAGAACGACATCCGCTTTGTCTATGCGTCTAGCGCGAGCGTGTACGGTGACGGCGCGCTCGGCTTCTCCGACAATGACGCGCTCACGCCCAAACTGCTCCCGCTCAACCCGTATGCCTTCTCCAAGTGGCTGACCGACACGGAGTCCATTCGCGAGAAGTGGACAGACAGCGTGGCGGGTCTGCGCTTCTTCAATGTGTTCGGCCCCAATGAATATCACAAGGGACGCATGGCCTCCGTCATCTTCCATGCCGCCAATCAGGTGCGGGAAACCGGCCAAATCCAACTGTTCCAGAGCCACAAAGAGGGCTGCGGCGACGGCGAGCAGCGGCGCGATTTCATCTCCGTCAAGGACATCTGCGCCCTTGTCCTCTGGTTTCTGGACAATCCCAACGCGAACGGCATCTTCAACGCAGGCACGGGACAGGCGCGCACGTTCAACGATTTGGCTGCCGCCATCTTCGCCGCGCTTGGCAAGCCGCCCAAAATAGAATATGTCCCCACGCCCGAAACTATCCGGGGCAGTTATCAATACTTCACCGAGGCAGATTTAACCAAACTGCGCGCCATCGGCTACACGCGCCCCTTCACTCCCTTAGAAGATGCTGTAAACGACTACGTGGGCCACTATCTCAGCAGCGCCGCCAACCCTTATTTGTGAACGCAAGGGGACAAACAGGCCCCTGCTTTATGCGAAGAATGGCGCTTCTCGTGCGATAAACCCGTGCAAAACTAATTGGCTGAGTAGTCCAGCAGTAGTTCAGCAGTAGTCCAGCAGTAGTTCAGCAATAGTTTTCGCCCTGTGAACGCCCCTGTGACGCGCGCGGCAGGCACGGGGCGCGCACGAGGGGGTATACTGACGCCATCATGCTCGCCGCGCGCATTATTCCCTGCTTGGACGTGCTGAACGGGCGGGTCGTCAAAGGCACAAACTTCCTCCATCTGCGCGACACCGGCGACCCCGTAGAACGCGCCGCGTTTTACGACAAAGAGGGAGCCGATGAACTGGTCTTTTTAGACATCACGGCGTCCCATGAAGGCCGGGAACTCACCTTTGACTATGCCCGGCGCGTTGCCGAGGAAGTCTTTATTCCCTTCTGCGTCGGCGGCGGCATCAAAAGCGTCGCGGATTTTCGGCGCATCCTCAAGACGGGCGCGGACAAAGCGAGCATCAACACGGCGGCTGTCAGCAACCCCGCGCTTGTCACCGAGTGCGCCCGCGAGTTTGGGGCGCAGTGCGTCTTAGTCGCCCTTGACCCAAAAAAGACGGGGCAGACGCCCTCCGGCTGGGAAGTCTTCGTGCATGGCGGGCGCACCGCGACGGGCCTTGACGCGATTGATTGGGCCATGCGAATGGAGGACGCCGGGGCAGGGGAACTGCTTTTAACGTCTATGGACGCCGACGGCACGCTGGCCGGGTATGATTTGCCGCTCACGCGCGCGGTCACGGCGCGCGTCTCCATTCCCGTGATTGCGAGCGGCGGGGCAGGCTCGCCCGCGCACGTTTACGACGCGCTCACGGAAGGCGGCGCGCAGGCAGCATTAGTCGCCTCCATCGTACATGACGGCACACACTCCATCGGGGCCATCAAAGGCTATCTGCAGGAACGCGGCATCCCCGTGCGCCTTGTGTAAGCGCTTCCGCCGCTTTCCCCAAACCTGTGTTATAATAACTGTGTTATAATAAAGGGTCTGCGGTCTCAACGTCACTTGGCACGCTTTATGCACTGATACGGACGCAGGAGACCTTGCGTCCGTTGCTGGGCGCACACGCAGTGACAGGAAAGGAAAGACCCCATGTACCGACGCCGTAATTCTCTGCTGCCCCGCCTGCTGGCGGGACTGACCCTGTGCAGCATTCCATTGGGAATGTCCGCGCAGGCCGCACCCGCTTCCCAGAAACTGCCCGCGCGCCTCAGCCCGCTGGCCCTGCATCAAATCGCCATGCTGGAAGCCGATGCTTCCGCGCGCACGCCCTTAGACCAGAAGATTGACTCCCAACTGCTGTATGCCATGCGAATGAGCGCAGGCCAGATGGCCGCGCCCGACGTTCCCCGCCTGATGACCACTGTTAAGCCGCAGGCCGATGGCCTGATGGAAGTGGACATCAACGCCGCCGTCACCCCGGAACTGTTGTCGCTGATTGCGCGCGCGGGGGGCACAGTTGTCAGCAATTACCCGCAGTACGATGCCATTCGCGCCCATGTGCCGCTGGCGCAGATGGAGCGCGTCGCCGCGCTGCCGGGCGTCAAGTTCATCAAGCCCGCCCTGCACGGTATTTTGCAGGAGCCGGTCATGCCGCAGGGCACGGCCACTCGCGCCCAGAGCCTGAGCGTGCTGGCCCGCTACGGCCTGCCCGGTATGCGTCCCGGCTACGCCGAGCGCGCCGCGCGGGTGCGCGCCCTGCTGCCCGGCCTCGTGTCCCACTTGAACCATTACCAGACGCCGGGCTTAGACAATGGCGCTTCGCCGCAGGCTGGCAGCGTGGACACCGAAGGCGACACCACGCACCGGGCCATCACTGCGCGCCAGACGTTCGGTGCGAACGGCACTGGCATCAAAGTCGGCGTCATGTCCGACAGCGACGACTTCCTGTCTGAGTTCTCAGTCATCGGGCAATCTGGGCACGGTGACGGTGCTTTCGGGTCAGTCCGGCAAGCCCGGCTCCGGCGAAGGCACCGCCATGATGGAGATCGTGCATGACATCGTTCCCGGCGCGTCCATTTACTTTGCCACCGGCAACGGCTCCGGCGGCGAAGCGCAGATGGCGAACAACATCATTGCGCTGCACAATGCGGGCTGCCAGGTGATTGTGGACGACATCGGCTACGGAGATGAATCGCCCTTCCAGGACAGCCTCATCGCGCAGGCAGTGTTCAAGGTGACCCAAGCCGGTTCCTACTACTTCTCGTCCGCCACCAACAACGGCAACCTCAACAGCGGCCAGTCCGGGTGCTACGAAGGCGACTTCAAGAACTCCGGGGTGACTGTCACCGGCAACGGCGGCGGCGAAGTCCATCAATTCGGCACCGTCAACGGCAATAAAGTCATTGAGGAAGTGGTCGGCGACGGCCTCGGCAACGGCCAGTCAGTCACGCTGTTCTGGTCGGACAAACTGGGCCATTCTGCCAACGACTACAACCTGTTTGTTGCCGACACAAGCGGCTCCATCGTAGCGGCTTCCACCAACACGCAGAACGGCTCGCAAGACCCCTTTGAGGGCGTGGGCGGCATCCCCAACGGCTACAGTGTGATCGTCGTGCTGCATTCCGGCTCGGCGCGCTACCTGCATCTGGACTGCGCCACGCAGCGCGGCACGTTTGCGCCGATTGCGTCTTCCAGCCGCACGCGCGGCCACAACTGCGTGGACACGGCAGGCGCATATGGCATTGCCGCCACGCCCGCCGCGCAGGGAACGGGCGAACAAGGTTCGCCGAACGGCCCATATCCCAATCCGTTCAACACCGGCAATGTGGTGGAGACGTTCTCTTCGGACGGCCCGCGCCACATCTTCTACAATGACGACGGCACGCCCATCACGGCGGGCAACTTCTCGTCCACCGGCGGTAAGTTCCTTGCCAAGCCCGATGTCACGGCAGCCGATGGCGTCACTACCTCCCTGACTTCCAATGTCACGGGCGGGGAAAGTTTCGCGCCGTTCTTTGGCACGTCGGCGGCGGCCCCGCACGCGGCGGCCATTACCGCACTGCTGCTGTCTTATGCGCCGTCGCTCACGCAGGCGCAGGTACGCAATCTGCTGCAAACGACGGCCACCGACATTGAAGCCACCGGCTACGACCGCGACTCCGGCTACGGCATTCTGAATGCCCTCAAACTGCTCCAAAACGCGCCTGTAAACGCTAGCCTGAAGTCGGTTTCCCTGAACCCGACCTCAGTCACGGGCGGCAGTTCCAGCACCGGCACCGTGACGCTGACGGCGGCGGCTCCTTCGGGCGGCGCGCTTGTCAAACTCGCTTCCAGCATCGGCGCGGCCACCGTGCCCGCCTCGGTGACAGTAGCGGCAGGCGCGACCACCAAGACCTTCACGGTCAATACCACCAGCGTCACGGCCACCAAGACCGCGACGATTACGGCCACCTACAGCAATGTCAGCAAAGCTGCCACGCTGACTATCACTCCCGCCACCGCGCTCGCGCCTACCATCAGCAGCCTCAGCCCGTCTTCCAAAGCGGCAGGCAGCGCGACGTTCACGCTCACGGTCAACGGGGCGCACTTTGTGTCCGGGGCTGTTGTGCGCTTCAACGGGGCCAACCTGACCACGACGTTTGTATCGTCGTCCCAGTTGACAGCCACCGTGCCCGCTGCCGATGTCAAGACCGCTGGGACGTACAACATCAAGGTGCAGAACCCTGACGGTCAGTTGTCAGCGGCAGCGACATTCACGGTCACATCGGGCGGAGGCAGCGCGGTTCCCACCAAGCAGGTCTTCAACCCGAACCCGACCCACAGCAGCGGGACAACCGTTGGCACCGTGACCATCTCCAAAGCGGCTCCGACCGGTGGGGCGAGTGTCGTCATCAGCAACGGCGGCTCTACCATCCTGACGCTCACCATTGCGGCGGGCGCAACCACCGGGACATACACGCTGGGCGTGCCCACCGTGACCACCGCGACTTCCTTCACCATTGATGCCACCCTGAACGGCACAACGGTGAGCACGACCCTGACGGTCAATCCCACCACCGTCAAGCCCACGTCGCTGGCATTCAGCCCCAGCACGGTCGCGGGCGGCAGCACCACGACCGGCACGGTGAAACTGACGGCGGCGGCTCCTTCGGGCGGCGCGCTTGTCACCATCACGCAGGACAGCACCGAACTGGGCACGGTGCTGGTTGCGGCGGGCAATACCAGTGTGAGCTTCACTTACACGCCTGCCACCGTGACAGCCAACACCACCTACACGATGGGCGCGGCTTACAACGGCAAGACCGTCACGACCACGCTCAAAGTCACGCCGTAGCCTCTCAGCGTAGGCTGACACAATCAAAGCCCCCGCATCTGCAATAGACGCGGGGGCTTTCTTTTTGCCTTCTCTCTGCACACTACAGTTCGTGCCGGTACTCTAACGCCTGAATGAGCGTGGCCTGGTCAGCATAGTCCAAATCGCCGCCGACCGGCATTCCGTGCGCGATGCGGGTCACTTTCGCGCCCAGCGGCTTCAGAATACCCGCCAGATACAGCGAAGTCGTGTCGCCCTCTACGGTTGGGTTCGTGGCTAAGATGACTTCCTTCACCGTGTCCCCCACAACGCGCTGCTGCAAGTCCTTGATGAACAGTTTCTCCGGCCCCACGCCCTCCAGCGGCGAAATCACCCCGTGCAGCACATGGTAGACGCCCCGGAACTCGCCGGTCTTTTCCATCGCAATGAGATCGCGCGGCTCGGCCACCACGCACAGGTGGGACGTGTCGCGGCGCGGGTCGTCGCAGATGGCGCAGACTTCACCTTCCGAGTAGTTATGGCAGATACGGCAGAATTGAATGCTGCCCTTGACCGACAGGAGCGCGTCGGCGAGGGCTTTGGCCTCGTCTTCGGGGACGCGCATAACGTGGAACGCGAGCCGCTGCGCGCTTTTGGGGCCAATGCCGGGCAGTTTCTCCAGTTCGCCCACCAGCCGCGCCAGAGGTTTGGGGTAGTAAACGGCCATGTGCGCTAAAACAGGCCGCCGGGCAGCCCGCCGCCCATGCCCGCAGGCATGACTTTCTTGAGGCGCTCCTCGCGCAGGGCGTTAGCTTTGTCGATGGCCTCGCGCACGGCGACGGTGACCAAGTCTTCCAGGGTTTCCACGTCATCAGGGTCAACGACGCTGGGGGCAATCTTGATTTGCAGTACGTCCGCCTTGCCGGTGACAGTGACGGTCACGAGACCGCCGCCTGCCTGTCCTTCTATGCGCGCGTCGCCAAGTTCGGCTTCGGCCTGCTGGGCGTCGGCCATCGCCTTCTCCATCTGCTTCATCAGGCCGCCTAAATTGCCCGGCATTTTGCCGAACGGGTTGTTTGCCATGTGTGAATTATCCTTTCGCGCTGTGCGCTGTGTCTGTTTGGTCATCTAAGACGCGCCCGCCGAAGACCGCAATCACTTCATCCATCAGGGGCGAGTGGGCTGGGGCGTCGGGCGGCGCGGATTGGGGCGCGGACGGGGCAGGGGGCGTCTTCTTCATGCGAGCACTGAGACCCTCCCTGCCTTCGTCACTGTCGCCGTCGCCTACCAGAATGCACCGGATTGTGTACGTGCCGGGCGCGGCATCCAGTGTCTTGTTGATGATGTCTTCCACCGTCTTGCGCCCGCGCTCATTGCCGTTCATTCTATCCACGAAGAAGCGGGACGTAAACTGCAAGGTGAAGGCGTGTCCATGCAGGGCGACGGGTTTGGCGTCTTTAACCAGCCCTACTCCAGATGGGCTGCGGCTGCCCATGCGGTTCACTACTTCCTGCCAGGACTTTTGCAATTGCACAAGTTCGGGTGGCGTGTCGGCGGGCGGGGCCGGAGGCGGCGCTTCGGGAAGGGGCGCGTCGGTTGCAGAGACCTGCTGCACCTGAAGGAAGTCCTCTGCGGCGTCATGCTCGGCAGGAGACGTGACCAGCAGGCTGGGCGTGTCCAGAAGGCTGAGTCCGGGTTCGGCCTCCTCCATTGGCGCGTCTATGTCCAGCGTGTCCAGGTCTAAATCGCCGGATAGGGCACCATCTAAATCCAGCAGGTCGGTGTCTTCCGGCAGAGTGTCTTCGTCAGGCGGGGCCGCAGATAGCAATGACGTAGGGGCGGGGCTTGCCTCGCCCTGTTCTTTTTCGGCGGGCGGGGCGGTTATAGCGGCTAGGCTGGTGACAAAGGGCGGGGCAAGCCCCGCCCCTACAGGTTCGGCGGGTGCGGGAACGGCTTGCACGGCTGGGGCAGTGGGCAGGCGCATCAAGCGCAGAAGGGTCATTTCCAGCAGGAGGCGATGCTGCGGGTTGCGCTTGGTTTCCTGCTCCGCTTCAGTCAACGCTTGCAGGGCGTCCATAAGGGCTGCCGGGGAGAACTGGGACGCCTGCGCGCGCAGGCTGGGGCTGTCATCCATGTCGCCCGCTCCGGCAGGGCGCGCGCCCACGCTCAGAAACAGCAAATCGCGCAGGCGGGCGGACAGGGATTTCAGGAACTGGCGCACGTCTTTGCCCGCTTCCAGCACATCGGCAGCGAGCGTGAAGGCTCCGGCGGCGTCGGACGCGGCCATCAGCGAGACGGCGCGGTCTAACACGTCGTCGTCTACTGTGCCGAGCACAGTTGCCACGTCGGCGGGGGTGATATTCTCGCGCTGGAACGCGAGCACCTGTTCCAGCAGAGACAGCGAGTCGCGGTAAGAGCCGTCGGCGGCACGGGCAATCAGGGTCACGGCGGAAGGCTGCGCCTTGACGCCTTCGGCTTTGAGGACTTCGCCGAGACGGGCGGCAATCTGTGCGACGGAGCCGCGCTTGAACTCAAACACCTGGCAGCGTGAGGCAATTGTGATAGGCAGCTTGTCCTGCTCGGTGGTAGCCAGAATAAACACCACATTGTCGGGCGGCTCTTCCAGCGTCTTCAGGAAAGCATCCATCGCGTCGCGGGAGAGTTGGTGGGCTTCGTCAATGATATAAACCTTGAAGCGTCCCTCCATTGGCGGGAACTTGATGGAGGCTACCAAGTCCCGCACATCGTCCACTTTGCCGTGCGACGCAGCGTCCATTTCCAGCACGTCCACGAAGGCGGAGGCGGCAATGGACACGCACGGCCCGCAGACGCCGCACGGCTCCGGGTTGGGTTTGTCGCGTTTCCCATCGGGGCCGATGCAGTTGAGGGCTTTGGCGAGAATGCGGGCGCAGGTGGTTTTGGCCGTCCCGCGCGTGCCGCAGAACAGGTAGCCGGATGCGACGCGGCCTTCTTCAATGGCATGGCGCAGGGTGGTGGTGACGTGCTCCTGCCCCACCACGTCGGCAAAAGTCTGCGGGCGGTATTTGCGGTAAAGGGAGACGTAGGCCATGTCCCTCTATTATACCCGATAGGCGCGAGTGAAGGCGGCGCAGCATGGGTATGATCAGATATGCGCCTGCTTATGTGCCCCCCCCAATACTTTGATGTCACTTACGAAATCAATGCCTGGATGAAGATTGTCAATGGCCCCGATAAAGCGCGCGCTTCTGCTCAGTGGCAGGCGCTTTACACAATCTTGAAAGATGACGTGGGGGCCGACGTGTTTTTGCTGCCGCCCCAGCCTGCCCTGCCGGATATGGTGTTCACGGCCAACGCGGGCATTTCGCAGGGGAAGACTTTTGTGCCATCGCGCTTTCGGTTCGCGGAACGTCAGGGCGAGGTGCCTTATTTCGTCCACTGGTTCCGGGAGCAAGGATTTCATATTCAAGAACTGCCGGACGATGTTCCCGGCTCGTTTGAGGGAGAAGGGGACGCCCTTTTCTACGGGAATGTGCTGCTCGCCGGGTATCGTCAGCGCTCGGATGCGTCTACGTACCGGGCGTTAGCAGAGATGCTGGGCCGGGAAGTCCTGCCGCTGGAACTCACCGACACGCGCTGGTACCATTTAGACACGTGCCTTATCCCTGTTGCCCCTGACCTGCTGGCGTACTACCCGCCCGCGTTTGACAGTTATGCCAACACGGTGCTGGAACACCTGCCCGGCGACAAGATACTTCTGACGGAAGGCGACGCCCTGCGCTTTGGCGGCAATGCGGTCGTGCTGGGCGAGCACGTAGTAATGAACGCGAGCTGTGATGCCCTCGCGGAAGCCCTGGAAACGCGCGGCTACACGGTTCACGCGACGGAACTGGGGGAGTTTCTGAAGTCGGGCGGATCGGCGAAGTGCCTCACGCTGGTTGTAGATCACTGACGCGGGGCATGAGGGCGGCGCGTTCCGGCAGATGGGTCTGCGCGCGGGTGAGTTCGGCAGCATAGTCGGCATGAAGGACGCGCTGAAGCGTGCCGTCTGCATCGGGGATTAAGTCCCACAGGCCGCAGTTGTGCCAGTGCGCGGGGTCGTTCCAATCGGGACGGTCTAAGATGGGATACAAACAAATGCCGCCCACCGGCACGCCCTGACGCAGCGCGCGCGCGACTTCTCCCGTCACTTCCCGCAGCCAGTCGGCCCGCCCTGCCCCGAAGTGGGACGTTTCGCTCAGGAACAGCGGGCGCTGATAACGCTGCCACACTTCGCACAGCAGCGCCGAAAGCGGCGTCCAGCGCGGGTCACGCGGGGTTTGCGCCCAGTGAAGCGGCTCCCCGTCATGCTCCCACTGCGCGTCATGGTAGAAGTTAATCCCCAGGATGTCCAAATACTCCGGCCCACCGCCCAGTTCTGGGCAGAGACGGCCCGCCAGCATATCCCACGCATGAAACTGCCATTCGCGCCGCCGCGCTGCCTCGTCCGCCAGTTCCGGCCTGCCGTATGGGGCCATGACATTCACCACCGGATCAACCTGCACAAAGCGTGCGCGCGGGTCAACGTCGCGCACGGCGTCCATGCCCGCAATCGCGGCCCGCACAAGCTGCTGCTTGAGTTCCCAGCCGCGCTCCGGGTAAACCGGGTCAACAAAGCCGACCACGCCTACTGCGTGCGCCAGGAAGGAAATCTCGTTGATGGGAACGTAGACGGGCGGCCCGTCCGTCCAATCGGCCAGAAAGCGGGCGACGGCACGGGCGAAGCGAGCGTAGCGGTCTACAAATGCCCCGGAGAAGATGTCCAAATCGTCGGGCCAGCCGTAGTGACAGATGTCCCAGATGACCTGCACGCCATTTCGGGCGGCGGCGCGCGCCTGCGCTTGCAGGGAGGCAAAGTCGTAGCAGCCCGCGCGCCGCTCAATGAGATGCCAGCGGGCGGCATCGCGCGCCGTGCAGAGGCCCTGCGTTGGCAGCAGTGCGTAATCAGTGTCGGCCTGCCGGTCATGCTGCGTGGCGGCGACCATGTCCACGCGCTGGCCCGCCCGATTAATGTGCGCGGAGCACTCAAACCCCCCCAGCCAGAACGAGCGGAACAGAGGAGGAGGGACGCTTAACTGACCCCTGGTCATGTTAAATCACCTGCGTGACAGCGGAAGGCCGCGCCACGCCGTTAGCAGCGGAAATCACGGTTCTGTCCGGCACGACGATGCGTTCCGTACGCGCTCCCGCCATTTTGTCAAAGGTCGCCAGCGCCTGCCCGACTACCTGATCCATGTTGTAGTATTTGTAGGTCGCCAGCCGCCCTACAAAGTGAACTCCATTCGTCGCGTCGGCCAGCGCCTTGTATTTGTTGTAAAGCGCGGTGCATTCGGACTTCGGGATTGGGTAATAGGGGTCGCCCTCTGCGCGCGGGAACTCGTACACAATACTGGTCTTGCTGTGCTGCTGTCCGGTGAGATGCTTGAACTCGGTGACACGGGTGTAGGCGTGCTCGTTGGGGTAGTTGACGACGGCGACAGGCAGCATCTGCTCCCGGTCGTGCGTCTCATGCTTGAACTCCAGCGAGCGATACGGCAGGCGGCCATAGCGGTAGTCGAAGTATTCATCTACGGGGCCGGTGAAAATCAACTCCCGGCACGGTATCTGGCTGCGTATCTCCCGATAATCCGTGTTCAGCATAATCTTGATGTTGGGGTGCGCCAGCATCTTCTCAAACAAGCGCGTGAAGCCATGTTTGGGCATGAATTGAAAGGCATCCGTGAAGTAGCGATCATCGGTGTTGGTGCGGGTAGGAACGCGCGCAGTCACCTGCGCGTCCAGTTCGGAGGGGTCAAGTCCCCACTGCTTGCGCGTGTAGCCCCGGAAGAACTTCTCGTATAACTCGCGCCCCACTTTGCTGACCACTACGTCCTCGGACGTGCGGCAATGGCCTATCGGCTCCGCGCGCCCGTCAAAGAACGCCTGGCATTCTTCCTCGGTTTGCAGATGGAGGCCGTACAATTTGTTCACTGTCTGGCGGTTGATGGGAATGGGCAGGAGTTGGCCGTCCACGTGTGCCAGAACGCGATGCTCGTAAGGACGCCATTCCGTAAACTGCGACAGGTATGCAAAGATGCGCTCGGCGTTGGTGTGAAAGATATGCGGGCCGTATTTATGCACCAGCACGCCGTCGTCATTGTAATGGTCGTAAGCGTTGCCGCCGATATGGGGGCGGCGGTCAACAACAAGAACGCGCTTGCCCTCCTGGCTCGCCAGCCGCTCGGCGAGTACGCTTCCTGCGAACCCGGCTCCGACAACAAGATAATCAAACATGGGCGCTTCCTTTCTTCGTGCAAATTGTTTGGTCAATCAACGCGGCCATCTGCCGCCATGTCCTGTCCCAGGAGAGTTGGGACAGGAACGTGTCCACTTTGGATTGTCGCGCGGCGGTGTCTTCAGCAAGGGCGGCCTCACACGCGGCGACAAACTCCGCAGGCGTGTCGGCGATGCGCGCCAATCCCTGCTCCCCATAGGGGCGCACCACATCACGGATGGACGTGGACACGACCGGCTTGCCCGCCGCCAGATACTCCGGCGTCTTGGTGGGCGAAATAAAGCGCGTCGCGTCGTTGCGCGCGAACAGCAGGAGGGCCACGTCCCAATTCGCAAGATACGTGGGCAGGTCGGCGTAATCTTTGCCGCCGAGATAGTGAATGTTGGCAGCCTGCGGCAGGCTCGCCGGGTCAATCTTGACGGTTGGCCCGATAATAACCCACTGCCAGTCGGGGCGAGCCTCGGCGACGGCGCGCAAGAGGTCTAAATCCAAACGCTCGTCTATCACACCAAAGAAGCCCAGACGCGGGTGGGGGATGCTTTGCTGGTCGGGCGGGTCGGGCAAGCCCTGCCGCGCCGACGCGAAATGGGGCACGTCCACGCTGCTGGGGAACGCATACACGCATGGGTGCTTTCCGCGCTTGGCTTCATAAAGCGATTGCCCGCCCGTGAATACCAGATCAGCCATCTTGAACAGCGCGCGTTCCTGTTCTAGCAGGGCGGGGGGCGCTCCCGCAAAGGCCGACAATTCGTCCATGCAGTCGTAGACGACGGCAAGCGGGGCGAGCGGCTCCATCCAGTCCAGCGCCATCGGCGTGTAGTACCAGAGGACGTAACGGCGGATGCTTTGCGACGCGAACAGGTCGGCCAGCAGGCTTTGCTGCGCGCGCCGCGCTTCGCCTTCGGGCAGGCCCGGCGGCAGATGCGGCACGGCAACCTGCACGCCCTCTTGCGATTGCGTTATGTCCAGACGGGGCGTGTCCGCGTCCCACACCGGCTCTTCCACAAAGAAGACGCGGCGCTCCCGCGCGGCGCGGCTGAGAAGATGCTGAGGCCGCTGAAATACAAAGTGCCAGCGCAAGTGCGATAAGCAGACTAAGTCATACGGCAGCACATCAGCGGGCATGGGCTGTCTCCCGTTGGCGCGGCGCGAGCGGCGAGCCGTCAAAGTGCGCCAGCAGGTCGGCAGGGCTGTCATAAATGGCGAGCGCGCCCGTCAGGTCTGGTTCATGCCAGCCGCCGCAACGCAGGGCGATTGTGCCGACGCCTGCTTTGCGCGCGGCTTCAATATCATAAGGGGTGTCACCCAGCATGACCACCTGCGCGGGCGCAAGGCCCGCTTTTTCCAGCGCCACCTGCACTGGTTCCGGCGCGGGTTTGGAGTGCGGCGCGTTTTTGGCCGATGAAAGCACGTTGATTAAGTCTGCGACATGGGCGCGTTCCAGCATCGCCGTCACTTCATCTTCTTCCGACCCCGACGCAAGGGCGAGCGTCAAGCCCGCATCTCGCATACGCTGGAGCAGTTCGCGCACCTGCGGAAAGCCCTGCACCTGCGGTAGAAACCGCTCCCGGAAGATGCGCCCGCGCGCGTTGCTGACGGCCTGCCCCTGCGGGCTGTCTTTTTCTATGCGCGCGACGGCGGGAAGCATCTTGTCGCCGCCTATGCCCACGCGCCGTCGCACGGCGTCAAACGGAACTTCAATGCCTTCCCCGGCAAGGGCTTCCACCCAGGCGCGCGCGTGGAAATCATTGGTATCCACCAGCGTGCCATCTACGTCCAAAAGTACGCCGCGTACAGCATTAATTGCGGCTTTGTCAGCCATTGACGACACTGCCTCCATTGGGGTGAAGAGTTTGGCCGGTCATGCAGGAGGAATCAGGAGATGCCAGGAACACATAGCAGGGCGCGACTTCGCCATCTATCTTGCCGCTGCCCAGATAAGCAGGCTGCGCGGGCTGCGGCGGCGTCATGTCTTCCTGATGACCCGGCTTCTGGTCTTGATGCTGCGGCGGTTGTGCTTGCGGTTCCGGCACGGCCCGTGTTCCTTTCATGCGAACGCTCCGGCAGCGGGAAAACAAGCCCGTGTGCCGGAGCGAAAGAAGACTTGAATTGGGTTAACAGTGTAGTTCTGCCCGGTTATTCCCGCGAAGCGCGGCGGCCTAAACCGAGCAGGCAGAAAAAAGTTTGCAGAGCGGGGTTTAGGAACGCTAGGAAGAGGTTAGGGCATTACCAGACACGTTTTGCCCACGAGACCACCGTGTCCGCGAGGGAGTGCGTTAGGCCGCCCAGCACGAGGCCAATCACGCCCCACATCGCCCATGTCGGGTGTAGCAGCGTCCACGAAAGCGTGTGCTGCCACGCGCCCATCAGCAGCGCGTCGCGGTTGAGGGGGACGCCCGCCTTAATCAGTCCCCACGCGACGCAGCGCACGACGGCCCACAGCATGGCAACAAAATACAGCACGCGCACCAGCGGCCCGACCCCCACGCCATGGGAGACCCACGACCGATGTGGCACGAGCTTTTGATACGGCCACCAGAGCCAGCGGAACGCGCCCCAGCGTTTGTAGGAGACGGAGTTTGTGTCTAGGTCATCAGAGAGCCAGAAGCCGGAAAAAACATATGCTCCCAACGCCACCACCAGAGACACATAATCGCGGACAGGGGCCAACACCCACCAGACCGGAACCGCCGCGAGGGCCGTTGCCACTGTGATTTTGTCATGCGTCCTGCCGCTCGGCATAGCGTTTAACGCCCAAACTTGCGGTCTAAATCGGTGTTGGACAGTTCCACAATGATAGGCCGTCCGTGCGGGCAGGTGTAGGGGTTCTCAGATTGGAGCAGGTCGCTCACGAGCGCGTCCATTTCCTCAAAGGAGAGCGGGTCGCCTGCTTTCACCGCCATCTTGCAGGACGCTGTAATCAACACTTCCTCGGCGGGAAGCAGCAGGCGGCGGGACACGCTTTTCTCCACTAACTCATCTATGATGGCGCGCAAAGTGGCTTCAGGGCCGTCCTGCGCCTTGATGGACTTCTGCGCGAGTGACGCGGGCACGGAGCGCACCACGAACGCATCCCCGCCGAAAGGCTCCAAATCAAAGCCTGCGCGCCGCAGGTCGTCCAGGCGCTTTTCCACTATGAGCGCCTCGCGCTTGCTCATTTCTAAGGTGAAAGGGAGCATCAAACGCTGCGTGGGAACGCCCGCGCCCCCGCCTTCCGCGCCTGCCAGCAGCTTTTCGTACAGCACGCGCTCGTGCGCGATATGCTGGTCAATCAGCACCAGCGCATGGTCGGTCTGGGCGAGAATATAGGTGTTGCGCGTCTGCGCTAAGACCCGCAGGGACTTCAAATCGTGCTGCCGGTAATCCGCGCCGTTCGCGGCGTCGGAGTCCCCCCGGCCCCCCCATTCTGGGGGGAGGAAGGGTCGTGACGTTGCGCCTGTTCCTGCTGCCCTGAAAGGCCGGTGCGAAGCGCGTCCCATGCCGCAGAACTTCCTCCCCCCAAACTTGGGGGGCCGGGGGGGCCGTCCTCAAATGGGTCATCACTTGCGGAAGGCAGGGGCCGCGCCCGCTCCTGCATGGCCTGATGGAACGCAGTGACATCTTGATGGGTGCGCGCCGGGGGACGATTCGGCACGGACAGCAGGGACGATTGGGCATGGGCTCCCCCAGACTCAGGGGCAGGGGGGGCAGTTGCCTTCCCAATCAGCGTCGGCACTAAGCCGCCCGCCATCAATGCTTCCTGCACAGCCCGGTAGACAGCCGTGTAAATATCCCCTTCTCGCGTGAACCGGACTTCGGTTTTGGTGGGGGAAACGTTCACATCTACCTGCGAAGGGTCTATGTCAATGAGAATGACGGCTGCCGGGTAACGGGTTCCGTGCAGCGTTTGCACGCTTTTGTAGGCTTCGTCTAAGGCCCGCGTCGCCGCTTTAGAACGCACGAAACGCCGGTTCACAAACGTGTGCTGTGCCCCGCGATGCCCCTTCAAGGCGGCAGGCGTGCCCACATAACCCGTCACGCGGACGCCTGCGTCATTGTATGTTAACGGAACGAGATGCCGCGCGGTGTCCCGTCCAAACACCGGCACGCAGGCGTCCATCAGCGAGCCGTTCCCGTTGGTGGCGAAGACTTCCCCGCCGCCGTGCAGCAGCCGAAA
This sequence comes from uncultured Armatimonadota bacterium, assembly GCA_963835235.1. Taxonomy (GTDB): domain Bacteria; phylum Armatimonadota; class Armatimonadia; order Armatimonadales; family Capsulimonadaceae; genus CAWIET01. The sequence goes on along the minus strand of CAWIET010000004.1, from coordinate 1,931,449 downwards.
CGCCACGTCCGGGCGCGCGAGCGCAAGACGCTGCATGAGTTCTACGATATGACCCAGTTCGGTTTGGGCAGACTTGAGGAACTTGAGCCGCGCGGGAACATTGAAGAAGAGGTTTTCAACCGTGATGGTCGTCCCCGTGCGAGCGCCTGCTTCCGTTACGCTTTCCAATGCGCCGCCGGAAACAACCAGGGACGTGCCCGCTTCCGCACCCTCTTCACAGGTTACCAAAGTTAACTGCGAAACGGACGCAATGGACGGCAACGCCTCGCCGCGAAAGCCCATAGTGGTAATGCGGAACAAGTCATCTGCCGTGCGTATCTTGGAAGTCGCGTGCCGCTGAAGGGAGAGAACGGCATCGGACGCGCTCATGCCGCAGCCATCATCGGCGACCCGAAGCATCTGCTTGCCGCCTTCTTCCAGTTCCACGACAATGCGCCGCGCGCCCGCATCCAGCGCATTCTCCACTAACTCTTTGACCGCCGCCGCAGGCCGTTCCACTACCTCGCCAGCCGCAATCTGATTGGCGGTGGTATCGTCAAGGACTTGAACTTTGGGGGTTGGCTCTGGCATGGCACTTTATTATAGCACAGGGCACGCTTGTTCGCCATTTTCGCGCGGCGGGGCGCTGACAGGCAAAAAACAGGTATCGGCATAAATACCAGTTTTTTGTCCGTCAAGGGGCGCAAAAATGGCCCTGCGAACTCTCTCCGACTTCGGTCAAGCTTCGGTCAACTATCGGTCAACTATCGGTCAGATGTCCTTCCGCACCCGGTAAACACAGGCAAAACAGGCCGCAAAACTCGCCCTGAAGATGCGCTCGCGTTTTGCCGATAATTGTCCATAGCCCCCGAACGCCATACGCACGACATTACTAAAACTGTATGTCCAACCATATTATTCCCATAACCATAACAGCAGGCAGGAACCGCTTCCACAACGAACCTGTGCTCACAACGCACAGGAACAAGGTAACGAGAAACAATGCGAAAAGACAATCACAGACAGCAACGTGTACGGTAAAAGCGCCGTCCAGGCACCAGAGGACAACGCATAGGCATACAACCATGTTTGCAATTCGGTGGGCTGATGCTGGTGTCAACACGAAGCTGCCTCACTCTGCTGCTTCTGGTAACGATGTTCTCAGGTGGCATGATGATGTTGTCAGTAAATAACTTTGTTCAAGGGATACTCCACCAGCCCTTGCGCTCCGGCGCGGCGCAGGGCAGGGAGGATGTCGCGGACGGTCTTTTCGGGAATGATGGTTTCCAGCGCAACCCAGCCGTCTTCATCTAACGGGGACACGGTGGGCTTGCGGAGAGAAGACAGCAGGGCGGTCACGGCGGGCAGGCTGTCTTTGGCGACGTTCATCTTCAGGCCAACCAATGTGTCGGCGTCCAATGCGCCCTGCAAAAGAAGCGCGATGTTTTCCACTTTGACGCGCTTCCAGCTGTCCTGCCACGCGCCATGATTGGCAATCAGCCGCGTCGTGCTTTCCAGGAGCGTGTCCACAATCTTCAGGCCGTGCGCCGCCAGCGTTGACCCCGTTTCCGTGCCTTCTACAATCGCGTCCACCAAATCGGGCACTTTGACTTCGGTGGCTCCCCAACTGAACTCCACGTGCGCCGTCACGCCATGACGCTCCAGATAGCGCCGCGTGACATTGACCAATTCGGTGGCGATGCGCTTGCCCTGCAAGTCCTGCGGCCCGGCAATCGGCGACGCATTCGGCACGGCCAGCACCCAGCGATAGGGGCGAGCCGTTGCTTTCGAGTAAACAAGCGCAGAAACCTCGTGAACGTCCACCTCGCTTTCCACCACGTTATCGTGCCCTGTCAATCCAACGTCCAGCACGCCCGCCGCGACATAACGGGGGATTTCCTGTGCGCGCAGCAGCACGGGTTCCAGTTCGTCGTCATCTACCACCGGCTGATAGGAGCGCGTGGACACCCGAAAGTCCCACCCCGCCTTCTTAAAAAGCGCAAACGTCGCCTCCTGCAAACTGCCTTTCGGCATTCCAATACGCAAGCGTGCCAAGTGTTAAGCCTCCCCGTGAACAGTCTCAACGGCAGTATGCGCCATAGCCGACTGCGAAGTCAAGCCAGCGACGCATTGCAAGGGGTTGTGCCTTGCCTGTGTATGCTACAATGGGGGCGTGCGTTTCTTTCATCGTCCGACCCGGCCTGTCTTGCAGCGCGGAGCCATGCATTGGCGCGTCAACACGGCGCAGGTGCTGAACCTGCTGCTGGCGGTTTTGTGCGTCATTATCTTCGTCAGCCAGTATCAGCAGGCGCACTCTCCGGCTTTGGTCACTCCAGATTTGGCCCCGCCGCCGATACGCGACCCCCGCGAAAAGCAATACCTCAAGGAAATAGTCCACTGGCAGCGGGAGATGGACGCGCAGCAAATCATCGTTACCTGCCCCTATTTAGGGCATGACAACGTGGCCCGCATTGACCTGCCAGACCGCGTGCCCGTGACGCTGGCCGATTGGGACGGCCCTGCCGAGGAGAAGGTCGCGCAGCAGGCTTATGACCGCATGGTACACGCCCGCAAAGCATCGCGGCTGTCCAGTTCAGAAGCCTGCATTGTCCATGTGTACGATACTCAGGGAGAAGAAGTGGCGCGCGCCAGCGTCGCGGGCGTCGTCACGTCTCAAGAAGCGCCGATAGAGTAGGGGGCGGGCTTGCTCTGTCAGGGCTGCCCGGTCAGCGCCAGAAGTTGCTCCACGAACTTAGCCTGCTCGGTGCCTTCCTTGCCGTGCAGCCACTCCGCAAAAAGCGCGCGGCTTTCGTTCGCCAGCACGCCGCCGGTGATAGTGGGAGCAACGCTTTCCGGGCTTTGCGGGGGCTTCACGCGCTGCGTGCCGTTGTCGGCGGGAGCGGGCAGGCCAAAGATGACGGTACCGACCCCCGCCTCCATCGCCGCGCCCAGACACATCACGCACGGCTCCAAAGTGGACACCAGGATGACATCGGTGGCATCCAACGTAAGCGTGCCGGGCCTGCCATCACGCCCGCCCGCGTTCTCAAAGGTCACCATTTCCGCGTGCGCGGTCTTGCGCTGCAACGCATTGACCCGATTATGGCCGCGCGCCACAATCTGCACGTCTTCGCCCTGCCCGCGCGCCAGCACGCACCCGATGGGCGCTTCGCCTTCCACCATGCCCTGACGCGCTTCCGCAAGGGCTGCGCGCATAAGTTGTTCCTGCTGTGTTCGGGACAAAAAGACGCGGGGCATGACAAACAGTCCTCGCCGCTGTTTACCCGCGCCGCCCGCTCCCTAATCCACCCCCGCCAACAAAAAAGCCCTCCTGCTCTCCGCCAGGAGAACAAGAGGGCCGCACCGCGCGTGATGTTAGTGGTCGTGGCCGTTCGGCCCGATGACGTGTACCACGCCGTCCTCATTCTGCTTCATGCCACAGTTGTAGAAGTAGACATTGAGGTCAATGCGCGTGCCTTTGGGAGCATTCATGGGAATTTATAAACATTGCCGGTGAAGTGCCCCAGTGTCGCGGAGAAATGGCTCTGCGCGGTCACGTCCACCTTGAGTTTCTGCCCGGATTTATCCTTGTAGTATGCAGTCACCGTGAAGGGAATGCTTTCTCCGGCATGGGCGAACACCGGGTCAGGGCGCATTTCCAGCAGCGTGAGATGGTAGCCGGGGGGCGGGCAATACGCTTCCACCGGGGACAGCAGCCCCATCGGAAGCACCTGTGCGGCAAAAGTGACCGCTGCAAGGCCCGCTACGGCAAGCCGTCCCGTGCGGCGCAGGCGATACGGCAGAGCCTCGCTTGTCGTTTCCGGCGACTCCTGCCGGTTCAATGCGGCGAGGCCGATGCCCAGCGCGGCCCAGAACAAGAGCGACACTTCGCCGAACTGCCACGATGGGCTGGCAAACGCATCCACTGCCTGCCCCGCAATTAGCGCCAGAGTCGCAATCAGGAACGCTTCCCGGCTGCCGAACCGCTGGAATGTCCACTGGTTCAAATGACGCAGAATGCCGCCGACAAATGCCGCCAGCACCGCCAGATACAAACCCAGGCCAATCAGCCCCGTTTCGGCGGCTGTTTGCAGGTAAAAGTTGTGCGCTTCTTCCGACAGCGAGGGACGCAGACCCGGCGTCAGGAGGCGTCCTGTCTGCGTGTAATTCCATTGCTCGGCAGGATACTGGCCTAGCCCCCAACCTGCAACTGGATGGGCGGCCACCATACGCTGCGCGCCCTGCCAGACGGCGAGCCGTCCCTGCCAGTCGTTGTCCTGGCTGACCGCGCCGAGCGTGCCAACACGCTGCGCGAGCGGCTTTTGCAGCGCCGTTGTGCCCACCATAAGGATAAACGCGACCGCGACCCCGCCTGCCAGCAGCAGCGGCCCTGTCAGTTCGCGCGTTCCGCTGAAGCGCGCGCGCTGGCGCAGCCACAGAAACACAAAGACAAGTCCGGCGACAACTGTCCCAATCCAGGCGCTGCGGGTCTCCGTCAGCACCAGGCAGACCACGCTGGTCAGCCCCACCGCCTGCGCCCCCCATCGCCACTTCGGCTCGCGCGCGGTCAGCGCCACAGCCAGAGTAAGCGGCAGCAAGGCCAGCAGCGCAGATGCATAAAGCTGATGGTCATGGAACGGGCCAACCAGCCCGACACCGGGATGAAACCCATCTACCAGGCCTGCCAGGGCCAGCAGCCCTGCCGCACCCGTCACGATCCTCCCCATCCGCCGCGCGCGCATGAGCCATTGTCCCAGCGCCAGAGCGAGTACAATGCCGACCCCCCAGCGCAGCATTTCGGTCAGCGCGACACCCGCCCAGCGTGTATGCAGGCAGCGCGCGGCAGAAACGGCGACCCAGGCAAGAAGCAGCCAGAGCCAGATTTCCGGGCGCGTGCCCAGCGCGGCTATTCGTTGTTTCATAGTGATCCTTGATACGAAAGATGAAACCCAGTAAAGAGGCTGGTAAAATTATCGGCATTCCGCGTGCCTATCTTGAGGGCAGAACAATGGGTTCCGCAGTTTGGCAGCATCTGCGCTCCTTACTCCGAGCCATTATAACACACGCCCGCCTAAAAAGCAAGAGCCACAGCAGGCAAAGTCAACCTGGAGCGCATAATTTAACATAATCTTAACATGATTTCAAAGGGCGACAACCACTTCCACGCCTGCCGCCGAGAACGCTTCCGACAGGGCGGCATCAGGAGGCGCATCGGTGACTAAAATGTGCGCCAAAGCAAGCGGCCCTACCGAGGCGAAGGCCGCTGCGCCCATCTTGCTGCTGTCGGCGACAATCACCACTTCGCGCGCCCGCGCCATCATGGCCCGCTTGACCTGCGCGGCGTCAAAGTCCACCACTGTCCAGCCCGCCTCGGCGTGCGCGCCGTTGACCCCCACAAACGCTCGGTCAACCTGAATGCGTCCTAAAAACTCGGCGGCTAGCGGCCCCAGGGTCGCGCGGCGATGGGCATGAACCGCGCCGCCAATCACAATCGTCTCCACATGGCCCGGCGGCGCGTCCATGAGTTCCCAGGCGGCTTCCAGCGAGTTGGTGACAACGGTCAGCCCCCGCCGCGCTTTCAGGTACACGGCTACTTCATGAGTCGTCGTGCCTGCGTCCAGCAGAACGGTCTCGTGGTCACGGACACGGGCGGCGGCGACGGCTCCAATGCGCGCTTTTTCTCGCTGACGCGCTCGCTCGCGCGCGGCATAGGGCGGCTCGTACAGCGTGGTTTCCAGGGCAATCGCCCCGCCATGCGTGCGGCGCAGCAAACGTCGGCTTTCCAACACGCCCAAATCCGCGCGCACGGTGGGTGCGGAAACGCCCAACTCCTCGGTCAGCGCCTCCACCGACACTTTGCCGTCGCGCCGCACCCGCTCCACAATGAACTGCTGTCGTTCTTCTGCATACATGGCTGCCGTTAATTTCGCCGGGAAACCCCCATTTTCCTTGACAGGACACGCTTTTTGCCTTATGATAAGAGGAATAAAGCAGAAATGCCGAATACGGCACAAGGAGACATACACAATGAAGACACCCTCTCGCCTGAAAACACCTGCAGCCACGCTCCGACGCTGGAGCAGCGCGCTGGCCGTCGCCGCCGCGCTGGCTGCGCCGATTGCCGCGCACGCTGCCTTTGGCACCTGGACGCCGCTCACTAACACGATGCCTAACGCGGGCATGGGAACCATGCTTTTGATGACCAACGGCACTGTGCTGGTGCAGGGGGGCGACAACGGCGATGTCAGCAACCAATGGTACAAACTCACGCCCGATGCCTCCGGCTCCTACATCAATGGAACCTGGACACAGGTCGCGTCCGCCCATGTGCAGCGTTTGTATGACGTGTCCACCGTTCTCAAGAACGGGCGCCTGTTTATCGCGGGCGGCGAGTATACCAGCATGAACGGCGACAATTCCAACAATTACGGCAACACCGCTGAAGTCTACGACCCGGTTGCCGATACCTGGACGAGCACTCCCAACGGCCCCCTCGGCGACATTGGCGACGTGCCCGCCAAAGCGCTTCCCAATGACGCAGACGGGCGCGTTCTGGTCGGCTACCGGGGCGGCGGCCAAACCAGTTTTTATGATCCTGTCACCAACGCCTGGAGCGCCGCGGGAACCAAGCCCAACGGCGACAGCAGCGACGAAGAAAGCTGGGAATTGCTGCCGGATGGCTCCATCTTAGATGTAGAAGTCTTCAACCCCAATGGGGCGCTGAAATATATCCCCTCCTCTAACACATGGATAAGCGCAGGGACAACTGTATCTACGCTGCCGTCTACCGATGGCGGCTATGAGATTGGGGCCACCGTGCTGCTCGGCAACGGCAAAGCCCTTTGCCTGGGCGGCAGCGGCAAAACAGGAGTCTACACGCCTCCTGCCACAGTCACCGACCCTGGCACCTGGGCTGCCGGGCCGACCATGCCCGGCAGCCTGCAAGCCTATGATGCCCCCGCCGCCGTAGAGCCGAACGGCAAAGTGCTGTGCCAGCTTGCGTCTGGCTACAACAGCCCCTCTACGTTTGTGGAGTACGTTCCCGGCACAAACACCTTCCAGACGCTGCCCACGCCATCATTCGGCAACAGCTACGCGCCTTACTACTCGCGAATGCTGGTGCTTCCCACCGGGCAAATCCTGTTCAATATGTACTCTAATCAGGCCTATGTCTACACGCCCGTCAGTGGCGGCAACCCGAACTGGAAGCCGACCATCGGCTCCATCACGAAGCTCAGCACCGGCGTGTATCTGCTCAAGGGCAAGCAGTTCAACGGTGTCTCTGAAGGCGCGTCCTACGGCGACGATGCCTCCATGTCGTCTAACTACCCGCTGGTGCGCCTCACGGATGGAACCGGCAACGTCACCTATGCCCGCACGTACAGCTTCTCGTCAATGGGCGTCGCAACCGGGACGGCCTCCGTTTCCACCAAGTTCCAGCTGCCAGCGGGCCTCGCCGCCGGAACGTACTCGCTGGAAGTAGTTGCCAACGGCATTGCATCCAAGAAGGCTACGTTCGTCGTGCATTAAGCCGCTTTATCCCCATCAGGGTGGCACGACGCGGCTGCCCTGATGCTCTTCTCCACGCGCCGTGATCCCATAGGGAATTGAGGTTCAGATGACTATTTTCACACTCTCGCCGTGCGTCTTGCGCGCCTGCGCCCCTCTGCTGACGGCAGTGGCTCTCACCACAGGGGCATTCGCGCAGCCTGCGCCGCTTTCGCTGGCTCCCCGCCAGCATCTTCCGGCCCGTGCGCCAAAGGCAGGCAGCCCATCAGCGCGCGCCCTGCCGCCTGTGCCAAACGGCACCTTTTTTCCCGCCGAAACGAGCGCCCCAGACGCGCAATCGTGGAGCGCGCCGCCCGGCTTCAACACCATCTCGCTGGCGGCGGGCACATTCACCAATGTCGGCCCGGCTCCCATTCTGGGCGGGCAAACTCCGGCAGGCGATCCCGTGTCCGGGCGCATCGCCGCCATTGCCGTTGACCCGACCAGCGCCAATGTGTTTTACGTCGCGCCCGCAGGCGGCGGCGTGTGGAAGACCACCAACGGCGGCACCAGCTTCACGCCGCTCACCGACACCTTGCCTGACTTGGCGATGGGCGCGCTGGCTGTTGACCCTTCCAACCACAACGTCGTATACGCCGGAACCGGCGAAGCCAACTTTTCCGGCGACTCCCGCTACGGCATTGGCGTCCTGAAGTCCACCGACGGCGGCACGACCTGGACGGTTTACAGCGGCCCCGGCAATGCGTTCTATCGCAACGCCATCTCCCGCATCGTGGTAGACCCCTCCAATTCCGGCAATGTTTATCTGACGACGGCTTATGCCGCCAACGGCACTTACGGCGGCTGGGGCATCTGGAAGTCCACAAACGGCGGGCAAACGTGGGCGTATGCGTTCAACTCGGTGGACAGCGGGCAAACCACCGTCTGCACCGACCTCGCCATTGACCCCGGCACGCCGTCCACGCTGTATGCGGCGGCAGGCAACATCTTCGGCGACAGCCGCAATGGTATCTACAAATCCACCGACAGCGGCGCGAACTGGCACCTGCTGACGGGCTTCCCCAACGGCGCGCAGTCCAGCAACAGCGTTGGGCGCATCACGCTGGCGCTGGCTCCGTCGTCGCCCGCCAAACTGTATGCCGTTTACAGCAATGACGGCGCGAACGGCACGGGCTTCGGCTCGTTTGGCGGAATGTATAAAACCATTGATGGCGGCGCGACTTGGAACCCGCTTTCGCCGCCCAACTTTCTGGGCGGGCAGGGCTGGTATGATCAAACAATGGCTGTCTGTCCGACCAATGCTGGCATCGTGTTTGCGGCGGGCGTCATCAACTACAGCGGCAATTACGGCAGCATTGACGGCATCGTCGGCTCGCTGGACGGCGGCAAGACGTGGACGGACTTCTCCGTCGGCAAAAACTATCACGGCCCGCACACCGACCATCACGCGCTTGCGTTTACCAAGAGCGAAAAACTGCTCAACGGCAACGACGGCGGGGTCTGGCGGCTGGAAAACCCCACCGCGTCCCATCCCAATGGCAGCAACCCGCCCACGTCCAACATCCAGTGGACAGACTTGAACACCAACCTTGCCATTACGCAGTTCACCGGCATCGCCCTGCATCCCACTTCGGCAACCGTCGCTTATGGCGGCAGCCAGGATAACGGGACGGAAAAATACACGGGTTCGCGCTCCTGGAACCTCGTGCGCGGCGGCGACGGTGGCTTTGTGCGTCTCAACCAGAGCAACCCGCAGACCGTCTACCATGAGTACTACGGCATCTCGCTGGAACGCTCCGATGACGGCGGCGCGACCTGGAACGGCGCGACCAACGGCATCAACCCCAGCGACAACGTGCCCGGCGACGATGGCCCCGATGTCAACCCTGCCAACTTCTACGTGCCGTTTATTCTTGACCCTGCCAATCAGTCCCGCGTGCTGTACGGCACAGACCATGTATACGAGTCGCTCAACAAGGGTGACCAGTTTAACCCCATTGGCAGCCCCGGCACGAACGGCTTCAACCCCAACGACAACGTTGTGGACTGCATCGGCGTCAACGGTTCCACCGTTTACGCCTCGGCGGGCGGCACAATCTATGTCACCACCAACGATGGCGCGTCCTGGACGCCGCGCCCTATTTCGGGGGCAACCGACGAGCAAAGCGACATCTATGTCAACCCGCATGATGCGCTGGATGTGATTGCCACGCGGCCCCGCTTCAACGGCGCGGCGGGCGGCCACGTCTTCCGCAGCAACGATGGCGGCGCAACTTGGATGGACATCAGCGCAGGCCTGCCGGATGAGCCGTTTAACGCCGTCAAAGTGCATCAAAAGTCCGGCACGCTCTATGTCGGCGGCGACGACGGTGTGTATCAATCGCCCGATTTCGGCAGCACGTGGAGCAAGGCTTCCATGCCGAACGCGCAGGTGGTTGACCTTGCTGTCAGTCCCGGCGCGGGTCATGTTGGGGCGGGCACGCACGGGCGCAGCCTGTTTGAGTCGCCTCTGCCGTCCACGACCGCCATGCCCACGCTGTCGTTCACGGCAACGCTGACGCGCAGCGGCGGGCAGTTATTGGCGACCATCACGCTGAAGAACACCGGCGCGGGCGATGACACGGGCGTTGTCATCAACAGCGTCAAACTCAACAGCAAGGCCGCAACGGTGCAGACTTCCGGTGCAAACACAGTGGGCACGGTTCCCGCGAAAGGCACCGTGCCGGGCGTCGTGTATGTGTGCCAGTCGGCCACGTCCGGCGCGCAGGTTCCCCTAATGGTTGCCGCCACCGGCGCGCAGGGCAATTTGTCCAAGACCATCACTGTCACCGTTCCCTGATGGCGTATCAGGAACGGGGGGCGCAGGGAGACTTCTTTCCCTGCGCCCCTCTTCTTTTTGTTTCGCTTTCCACTTGACTTCTTTCGTTTTCTGCTGTATGATACATACAGCGTGGAGAAAAGAAAATGGTGACGCTCCGTGATATCGAGCAGGCCATGCCGATTGTGCAGGCTGTCGCGCACCACACGCCCGTTGTTACCAACGCGGGCATCAGCCGCCGCGTCGCGCCGGAGGCGCAGTTGCTGTTCAAGGCCGAAAACTTGCAGCGCACCGGGTCATTTAAAATCCGGGGCGGGACATATCGGCTCTCGCAGTTGACACAAAGCGAACGAACGCGCGGGGTAGCCGCCGCGTCTGCCGGAAATCACGCGCAGGGGGTGGCGCTCGCGGCGCACAATTTAGGCGTTGCCGCCACGATCTTCATGCCCGGAGTTCGCGTCCATCGCAAAAATTAAAGCGACGGAGGGTTATGGAGCCAAAGTCGTCTTGCAGGGGCGCAACTTTGACGAAGCCGTCGCCGCCTGCCAGCAGTTCACGGCAGAGACGGGCGCAGTTTACGTCAGCGCCTACGACGACGACGGCATTATCACGGGGCAGGGGACGCTGGGGCTGGAACTGCTCCAAGACATTCCCGATGTGGACACCGTGCTCGTGCCGATTGGCGGCGGCGGCTTGTTTTCCGGGGTCGCGATTGCGCTCAAAGAAAGCCGCCCGTCGGTTCGCATGATTGGCGTGCAGGCGGAAGGGGCGGACAGCGCCGTCCGTTCATTTTACAGTGGGCAACTGACGCCGCGCACCTTGCCTGTTCGCACCATTTGTGACGGCATTGCCATCAAAAGCCCGTCGCCGCGCACGTGGGCGTACATCCAAAAGTACGCCGATGACGTGGTTTCTGTCTCGGACAGGGCAGTTGCGGGCGCGGTGCTGCTGCTTTTGGAGCGAGCGAAGCTAGTCGTGGAACCAAGCGGTGCGGCGGGCCTCGCGGCCTTGCTTTCGGGGAAGACGCCCGCGCAGGGAAAAACCGCCGTGATCCTGTGCGGCGGCAACATGGACGCGCTGGCGCTTGCGGATTTGACACAGCGCGAGATGCTCAACCAGGGACGCTACCTGCACGTCTTTACCGCCTGCGATGACAGGCCGGGAAGTCTCGCGCGCCTCTTGGAAGTGGTCGCGGGCGCGGGAGGAAACGTCATCACGGTCAATCATAACCGTCTGCACCCGCGTGTTCCGCTCGGCATGACGGGCGTAGAACTCTTGGTGGAGACGCGAGACCGGGCGCATCAGGAGCAGGTGGTCGCCGCGCTCGGTGAACATGGCTACCCGGTGGACAAATTGGAGTAAAGGCTTGGGTAAAACGCCGTTTTCAATGAGCACAAGGCCATTTTGCTATTGGATAAAGGCTTTGCGCTATTGGAAAAAGCCTTTCTGCTATAGTAAAAAGGCATTCTGCTATGGAATAAAACCTTTTTGCTATAGTAAATTGCCGTTGTGCTCATTGTTTTTCCCTTTATGCTTGTGCTTGACAGGATAACACTCATGCAAAAACCCTTGCGTCTCGCACTTTTCGCCTGCGCCCTGCTCGTGTCCGCGTCCGCCGTCACGCTTGCCGCGCCGCAGAAGCCGCCTGCGCTCGTTTCGCCCCTGCTGTCCGCCAAGACAATCCAAGTCACATTGAAGATTATAAACACTGGTACGAATGCACAGGGTGGGCCAGATACAACTCTTGGCACACAATACTGTTACTTTCAGTCGCCGGGGAAAGCGCGCGTTGAGGGAACGTTTCAGCCACGAAGCGGAGGAGAACAAGCGACTACCCTTATCAGCGATGGTAAAACGCTCACATTCTATCGCCCGCTTGTGCAGGAATACAACCAACTTCCCCAACCTACGCGCGATATTCCGATTTTAGCGCACATAGAAAGTTATCTACCAGTGACGCCCGTGCCTAATATGCTCAACGGACATAAATGTTTGCGATTTACGCAGGCACATCAGGAGAGTACAGGCGCGCTTTTTACCACACAACTTTGGATTGATGCTGTCACGCACCTGCCTATGCGCGAGGAGAAAACTGAAAAGCAAGACGGCCCGAACTCTTGTCACCCTCCGGGTGGATTATTCTAATTGGAAACTCAACGCGCCGCTTGCGCCCTCGGAGTTTATCTTCACGCCGCCAAAAGGGGCCAAGTCCATGCCCTCGTCCATCAATTAGCCTAAAGGAAACTAACTCATGCCCAAGTCCCTCACCATCAGCCCCAGCGACGTGCGCCGCCCGCACATGATTGAATTGCACCCCATTCCGGCCAATCAGTACGCGCGCACAATGGCCGACGAACTTGACCGCTTCGCCGCGTCCGACCTGGTTCGCATTCACCGCGATATGGCGGTCATTCGCGCCTTTGAGAATATGCTGCAAGAAGTCAAAACGCAGAACAAGTTTCACGGCATAGACTACAACCATCGCGGCCCCGCGCATTTAAGTATCGGGCAGGAAGCATCGGCGGTAGGGCAAGCGTTTCTGCTCAACACGGACGACCACATCTACGGCTCGCACCGCTCGCACGGCGAGATTTTAGCCAAAGGGCTGTCCGCCATTGAGAAGTTGGACGACGACGCCCTGCTGTCGCTGATGAAAAACTACATGGGCGGCGCGGCGCTGCGAATCGTGGAGCAGGGCGAGGCTTATTCCAGCGCCAAAGACCTCGCCATTGACTTTCTGCTGTACGGCACGCTCGCGGAAATCTTCGGGCGGGAGGCGGGTTTCAACAAAGGCATGGGCGGAAGTATGCACGCCTTCTTCACGCCGTTCGGGGTGTATCCCAACAACGCCATTGTGGGCGGCTCCGCAGATATTTCGGTGGGCGCGGCCCTCTTCAAGCGCGTCAACCGCAAGCCGGGATTGGTGATTTGCAACATTGGCGATGCGTCTGCCGGGTGCGGCCCCACCTGGGAGGCCCTGTGCTTCGCCACCATGGATCAGTTCCAGACGCTGTGGGACAAATCCATCGGGGGCGGCCTGCCCTTGATTATGAACTTCGTCAATAACTTCTATGGCATGGGCGGCCAGCCCGTTGGCGAGACAATGGGCTTCGGGACATTGGCCCGCATGGGCGCGTCGCTCGGCCCCGACCAGATGCACGCCGAGCGCGTGGACGGCTACAACCCCCTCGCGGTCATTGATGCCATCGCCCGCAAGCGCGAAATACTCGCGCAGGGCAAAGGCCCCGTCCTGCTGGACACCATCACGTACCGTTTCAGTGGGCATTCCCCCTCGGATGCGTCGTCTTACCGCGAGAAGTCTGAAATAGAACAATGGCGCTCCATTGACTCCCTGCAAACCTATGGCGAAGAACTTATCGCCAACGGCCTGTGCGCCCAGAGCGACCTGGAAAAGACGCACGCGGACATAGACGCGCGCCTTCTGCGCGCCTACAAGAAGGCCATTGACCTGGAACTCTCCCCCCGCGCCGACCTCTACGCCGTCGGCTCCCTGCTGGAAACCACCATGTATTCCAACGGCCACGCCGACACCTTAGACACCGAGCGCGTACCGGAAACCCTGCTTGCCAAAGACGACAATCCGCGCGTCAAGCAGATTGCCAAACTTAATCGCTTCGGGGTGGGGGACAATGGCGAGGCGCTCCCCAAAGGCCGATGCGTCAACATCCGCCATGCCCTCTTTGAGGCCATCTTTGACCGCTTCTACACCGACCCCACGCTGATTGCCTACGGCGAGGAGAACCGCGATTGGGGCGGCGCGTTCGCTGTGTATCAGGGGTTAACGGAAGCCTTGCCGTATCATCGCCTGTTTAACTCGCCCATCTCCGAAGCCGCCATTGTGGGAACCGCAGTCGGTTACGCTTTGGAGGGCGGGCGTCCGTTAGTGGAGTTGATGTATTGCGACTTCCTGGGACGCGCGGGCGATGAAGTGTTTAATCAGTTGTCCAAGTGGCAGTCTATGTCGGGGGGATTGCTGAAGATGCCCGTCGTGCTGCGCGTTTCGGTGGGAAGCAAGTACGGTGCCCAGCATTCGCAGGACTGGACGGCGCTTTGTGCCCACATTCCCGGTTTGCAGGTCGTCTTCCCCGCCACGCCGTATGACGCGAAGGGGTTAATGAACGCTGCTTTGACGGGAACCGACCCCGTTGTCTTCTTTGAGAGCCAGCGCCTGTACGACCAGCCCGAACTGTTCCACGAAGGCGGCGTGCCGGAAGGCTTCTATACCGTGCCGCTCGGCGTTCCCGACATCAAGCGCGCTGGGAAAGACCTCACTATCCTCACCATCGGGGCCACGCTGTACCGCGCATTGGAAGCCGCCAAAATATTGGAAGCCGACTACGGCCTCTCGTGCGAAGTCATAGACGCCCGCTCCATCGTGCCGTTTGACTACGACGTTGTGATAGAAAGCGTCAAGAAGACGGGGCGCATTGTGCTCGCGTCCGACGCCTGCGAGCGCGGTTCCATGCTGCAAACGATGGCGGCCAAGATTACACAGTTTGCGTTCCACTACTTAGACGCCCCGCCGGTCGTGGTGGGCGCGCGCAACTGGATCACGCCGCCGGACGAAGTGGAGGACGCTTTCTTCCCGTTCCCCGCCGACATCCTGGACGCCGTGCATACGCACATTCAGCCCCTCAAAGGCTACGAAGCGAAGCGCATTACCGACAATACCGACCTGCTTCGGCGCAGTCGGGAAGGCGTTTAAGACGAAGCCGGAGTCGCCCCGACCCTTATGGCGGCTTCGTCCGTGTCTCGGTGCCTGCGGCAGTGGTTATCCAGTGCGCGCCGTTGTCGGGTGACTGCTGCACCGTGAAGGTAATTGCGGAAGGGGACGTAAACACATTCAGGGTGCGCGTCAGCACGGTCTTGCCATCGCGCGTGAAACTGCCGGTATAGACCCAGGTGCGGCCTGCTATATGAAGGCTGCCCGTGAAGGGCGGGCCGCCTTCGGCATCCATTCCATGCAGCGTGAACGTCTTGAGCGCGCGGTCATAGCCAAACACGACAACATCCTTGGACGGGCCGTTCGGCCCCGGATTGGTCTGGTCGGCAATCAGAAAGTTGCGGCTAGCCGACCAGCGGCACACCGAGACGGACGCGATGGCAACCGCCGGGCCGCCGGACTTAGGGTAACGCTTGCCAGTCAGTGTCCACGTTCCCAGAAGCGGCGCAAGCTTCTGCGCCTCGGAAACCCGCACAGTGTTTTTGTTCGCGTCCTGCCCGTGCGCTGCGCCCATGCCGACCAGCAGTGCCAAACTGAAGGTTGCCGCTCCGGGCGCGGCACCAGGCTCTTTCTTAGTCATGGCTGCCTTGCCTGTGTGTTATGGCCCGTTGCCGCGCCCGGTGAAGTCGGAAATCGGGTCTTCTCCCACATCAGTCGTGACGCCTTCCTGCCCGAAATGAAGCGGGTCGCGCGGCCCCGGCGCGAGGGCATCTAATTCTTCTTCGGCGCGTTCGCGCGCTTCTCCCTGCGGCATGGCATCTTCGGACAGCGGCTCATCGGGCAGGGCGTCCATCTTCGGGTGCTCGGTCATTGGCTTTCTCCTATTGATTAAACGTCTGCGCCGCGCGCATCGGGCAGCGGCGGGCGCTGGCCGCCCTGCACGCCTTCCACCCGGTATGCTTTCCCTTCGCGCACCATTACGTAAGCCGCCTGCACTATGTAGCCGTTCTGACCCATCAGCGTGACGGGAACAACGACGTGCAGCCCTGATGGCTCCGCTTGCGCCGCGCCGAACTGCGCGCTCCGGTAATGGGCGAACTCCGGGTAGACCGTCTGCATCATCTGGCGAAACGCCCTGACGCCGGGGAACGTGCGCCGCAGGCCCGCGCTCTGGTATTGCACGGCGGCAGCGTAGTCGTCGCGCTTGAACGCGGCGAGCTGCGCGACAATGGCGGCAATCGCGGCCTTGCGCTCCGCAGGACGCGCGGGACGCAGCGTGGACGACAGCCCGGAGGCAAAGGGGTCAAAAGGCGCGGACGACGGCCCGGAAGCCATCTGCGCGGCGGCAGGCGCGGCCACATGGAAGCAGCGCAGAAACGCGCTCCCGGCGAGGACAAGCAGCAGGGCAGGCAGGACAGACGCGCGAGCGGGGCGGTTTTGCATGGCAGGGGAAGTGTACCCAAATGCGCGCCGTTGCACGCAAAAGGCAGGAAAGGACGCCCTGAGCCGCGAACTCTTTGCTATGCTCACGCTGGAAGGCGACATTGTGACGCCCGGCGGCGTGCTCGCTCAGGGCGCATTGGTCGTAGACGATGCCGGGCGCATTGGCGAGATTGGCGCGCAGCGCCGCAGTCCCCCGCGCGCGGCTGACCGGGACGCGACCGGCTTTTTGCTGCTGCCCGGCTTTGTGGATATGCACGTGCATGGCGGCGGCGGCGCGGACTTCATGGACGCCCATCCCGACGCCGTGCGCTCCATCGCGCGCACTCATGCCCGCTTTGGCACGACAGGATTGCTCGCCACGACCCTCACTGCCTCGCGGGAAGCGACAGATGCCGCCATTGTCGCCGTGCGCCGGGTCATGGCAACCGGGCGCGGCGACGACGAGGCCCGCGTTCTGGGACTTCATCTGGAAGGCCCCTATCTCTGCGCGGCACGGCGGGGCGCGCAGCCGCTTGCCTTTATCCGTCCCCCGAATATCGACGAGTTTGCCCACTGGGTCGCGCTGTCCAGGGACGCCGTGCGCCAAATCACCCTGGCTCCTGAACTGGACGGAGCGGAAGCCGTCGCAAAAGCAGCGCGCGCGGCAGGCATCGTAGTCGCTATCGGACACACGAATGCCAGCGCGGAACAAGCGCTGCAAGCCGTGGAATGGGGGGCGGGGCAGGGGACGCATCTCTTCAATGCCATGCCGCCCCTGCATCACCGAACGCCCGGAGCGGCGGGAGCCGTGCTCGCCTGCCCGTCCGTTGTCGCGGAAGTCATCGCGGACGGCGTGCATCTGCACCCGTTGATTGTCCGCATGGTCGCGGCGGCAAAGGGGCCAAACGGGGTGGTTCTCGTGACGGACGCCATGTCCGGCGCGGCCATGCCTGATGGGGAATACCAACTCGGCGGCGTCCCCGTCACGGTGCAGAGCGGCACGGCGCGCTTCGCGGATGGCACGCTTGCGGGCAGCGTTTTGACCATGAACCGGGCGTTTGTCCACTTCTGCCGCTTTGCCGAACTGCCCCCGGAGCAGGCGTCCCGCGCGGCGTCCCTCACGCCCGCGCGTCAATTAGGCATGGCTGACCGGACGGGAACGCTGGAAACAGGCAAAGACGCCGACCTTGTGGCCCTGCACCCGTCCACCGGCGAAGTAGAATGGACGCTGATAAAGGGCCGCGTCGCTTATCGCCGGTAGCCGCTAGACGGGACGCTGCACCCCCAGAACGCGCCCCGCAAACGCCAGCGTGTCCTGGATGTGCGCGTCCCAATAAGCCCAGTCGTGCCCTCCCGCGTGCTCCGCATACTCATGCGGATAGCCAATCTTGTCCAGATGAGCATGGAAGGCGCGGTTGTCTTCTACCAGAAAATCCCCCGTGCCGCAGTCTATGCGAAGCGCGGGACGCTGTGCGGGAGGGCACTTCTGGGCCAGCGCAAACGCATCGTCGGGGCCGCTGGTGGGGTCTTCGCCGAAGACGTTGACCCATTCCGCACGGTCTGCCCGCTCTGCCGGAATGGGACGGCTGCCGAACGCCACTGCCCCGGAATGGCTGACGGCGGCGGCAAACAGCCCCGGATGCTTCAAGGCCAGTTTCATCGCTCCGTAGCCGCCCATGCTCAGGCCCGCAATCGCACGCCCCGCGCGGTTCGGGCGGGTCTGGAACGCCGCGTCTATGAACGGGATTAAATCCCGCACAATCGCCGCTTCATACGCCCCGCTGACATGGGAACGCGCATCGGTGTAAAAGCCCCGCCCGCCGTCGGGCATGACCACCATGAGCGGCAGGCCGTCGACGTAACGCTCTATGCTCGTGCGCCGCGTCCACATGGTCTGGTCATCGGACAGCCCGTGCAGCAGGTACAGCACGGGAACGGGGCCGGGCGCGTTCTGCGGCACAATCGCCACTGCGCCGGTTTGTTTTCCGAGCGCCGCGCTCCAATAATGCATCTCGCACAGGGCCATAGTCGTGTTTCCTTTGCTTTGGCGGCCCTCAGCCTGCCTATCAGACGGGCGCGTATGAGGCCCTCACCCCGCTGCTTCGCAGCGACCCTCTCCCGCTTCGCAGGCGAGGGTGGGAGAAAAGAGCCTGATGGCGCAGGCGAGGGTGAAAGACAGGCTGTGCCTGACCCTCGCCCGTGACAACGGGAGAGGGTGGCGCGCAGCGCCGGGTGAGGGCCTCCTTTGCACCGGGTGAGGGCCTCCGGGCATGGCGCGCAGCGGCTCTTGACTGCCTCCTGAGTCCCGCTAGGCCGCCGTCGCCGACGGGGGCATCTGCGGGTTCAGAAAGACGTTGAAGTGACGCTTTGCCAGCAGCGTATCCGCCGCATACAGGCTGATGGCGTACAAGCCTGCCTCTGGAAGCACAACGCCTTGCAGTTCAATAGGGAAATCTGTCACGGACTGCGCGCTGTCGGCATTGGTCTGACCCTCAGCGCGCACCAGCTCATTGCCGGACGGAGTTTGGACGACAACGCGGATGCTTGTCCCCGCTGCCGCGCCGGAGACCGACGCCATGATGTTCATGCGCGGATAAAGCGTGGGCAATTGAACGGCTCCAATGCCGTTAAACAGGCTCACGAGGGTCTTGTTGTGCGAGCGCGCATCCTCAATAATCTCGTTGCACAGGGCGAGGCAAACGCAGTAGGGCTGCTCGGCAGCGGCGTTGTTAGGGCTAGGCATGGGGTAAGGGTTCGCTTTCGGTAGGCTAGACTTTTCGCGCGGCAGTGCGGCGCGGGTGTATGATAACACAACGCCGCCCGCTTGTCAACTGCCGCGCTGCCGCCTGTCAACTGCCGCGCTGCCGCCTGTCAACTGCCGCGCTGCCCCGCCAGTGTCCCGGCAAGGCAGACGCAGCGGCGGGACGATGCCTACCCGGCCCATAGGCATTCACTATGCGTTCCGTATGCGCCCCGTATGCGTTCCGTATGCACAACAGGGTATAAACAGGGACTTTGAAGCGTTCGCGCAGGGCACGCGAAGCGTTCGCGCAGGGCAAACACAGCGTTCGCGGGGGGCGAAAACTCAGGCGGCGGGGGGCAAAACCGGCAGCGACGCCGCGAAATGGCAGGCCGACAGATGGTCGGGAAGCCCGCCTTCAAAGGGAACAAGCGGCGGCTCTGTTTCGGCGCAGATGCTTTGCGCGAACGGACACCGGGTGCGAAAGCGGCATCCTGAGGGCAGGTTTATCGGGGACGGAACGTCTCCTTCTACCTTCGGCAGGGCGGCGGGTTTGCGGCCTTCCACGCTGGGCACGGCGGCAAGGAGGGCGCGCGTGTAGGGGTGGCGCGGGTTGTCGTAGAGTTCGTTGGCGTCTGCCGTTTCCACTACGCGGCCTAAATACATGACCGCCACACGGTGACTGATCTGTCGCACGGCCCCTAAGTCATGGGCAACGAAGAGAAGCGCGACGCCGGTTTCCGCCTGCAAGCGGCTAAACAGATTGAGTATCTGGGCGCGAATGGAGACATCCAGCGCGGATACAGGTTCGTCTGCGACGATGAGGCGGGGCCGCAGCGAGAGGGCGCGAGCGATGCCGATGCGCTGTCTTTGCCCGCCAGAGAACTCATGGGGAAAGCGTCGCGCGGCTTCGGCGGGCATTCCCACCTGCGACAGCAGACGTTCCACTTCGCGCGGCACGTCCTTTTGCGAGACGATTTTGTGGACGCGCAGCGGCTCCGCCAGCAGGTCGCCGATGCTTTGACGCGGGTTCAGCGACGCGAATGGGTCTTGAAAGACGACCTGCATCGTTCGGCGTGCGCGGCGCAGGGCTTCCGGGGGCAGCGCGAGCCAGTCCGCGCCGTCGAAACGTCACCGTCCCGGCTGTCGGCTCGGTCAGGCGCAGGATGCACCGGCCTAAAGTGGATTTGCCGCACCCGGACTCCCCGACTAGGCCGAGCGTTTCCCCGGCCTCCAGACGCAGGGAAACGCCGTCTACGGCCTTTAATGGCTCATAAACGCGGGAAAACGGGCCGGTAGCGCGGGCAATGGGGAAGTGTTTGACGAGGTTATCCGCTTGCAAAAGAGCCATAGGGTATTCTACCCGGCGGCGAGCGTCAGCGCGTACACGGAGGCCGCGCCTGCGGTTTGGAGAGCGCGGGCGCAGGCATGGAGCGTGGTAGTCGTGGTGGAAACGTCGTCTATCAAGAGCAGCGCCTTGCCGTGCGCGCCCGCAGGCGGAGGCGACTGAAACGCATCGGCGAGGTTGTTGTGACGCGCCGCTGCTTCCAACCCGACCTGCGGGCGCGTGGGGCGCGGACGAACAAGAAGGCCCGGCTCGTGCGGCAATTGAAGTTCGCGGGCGGCGACGCAGGCCAATCTCTCGGCCTGATTGTACCCGCGCAGACGCTTTCGCGCCGGGTGCATGGGCACAGGCACGACGGCATCAAACGCGAGGCCGTTCAGGTCGCGGGCGTTTACGCGGGCGTATTCGGCCAGGCGCGCGCCCAATGGCTCCGCGAGTTGGGGCCGGTCGCGGTACTTGAATTGGTGAATGGCGTCGCGCAGGACGCCCTCATACGCCCCCATCGCGCGGGCACAGGCGAACGCAGGCGTCCGCGCGTGGCAGTGAAAGCAATGCGGAAAGCCCCGGAGTGTGTGCCCGCACCGGACGCAAAACGGGGCAGGTACGGGCGCAATGGCGTCCAGACACGCTGCACACAGGCAGGACGGCCCGCCCAGCGCACGACACACAGCGCAGCGCGGCGGGTACAGAAGCGTGAGCAGTGGTTCCAGGGCGAGGAGCGTGGGCATGGGACGCTAGAGCGGGGCCATGTCGTTCAATGCCTCAAAGTGGGCGATTTCCCGGAACGCCCGGTAGCGGGCAGCAATGTCGTCTTTGGTGAGCGCGCGCAGGCGGTTCAGGGAGAAGTCTTCCACGTTGTAACTCGCCATGACGCTGCCGTACACAACCGCTTTGCGAAGCGTCGGCATGGACACGTCGTTCTGCGAGGCCACATAGCCGATAAAGCCGCCTGCGAACGAGTCCCCCGCGCCGGTGGGATCGGCGATGTCTTCCAGCGGGTAGGAGGGGGCGGCAAAGTGCTGGTCGCCGTGAAACAGCAACGCTCCGTGCTCCCCCTTCTTCACGATGACGGTCTTTGGCCCCAGGGCTTGCAGGGCTTTGGCGGCTTTGACGGTAGACAGGTGGCCGGTGAGTTGCCGCGCTTCGGCGTCGTTCATAAACGCAATGTCCACGCGCTTCAAAACCTCACGCAGGGCGTCGGGCTTGCCTTCAATCCAGAAGTTCATGGTGTCGCAAACGGTGAGGCGGGGCTTTTCCACCTGAGACAGCACCTTGAGTTGCAGTTCCGGGTCAATGTTGGCAAGAAAGACGTAGGGGGCCTGCTTGTAGGCGTCAGGCAGGTCGGGCTGGAAGTCCGCGAAGACATTGAGCTGCGTATCCAGCGTGCGCGCGACATTCAGGTCAAAGTCGTAATAGCCCGCCCAGCGGAACGTCTTGCCGCCCGGCACAATCTGCACGCCCGACAGGTCAATGTTGCGCGACTGCAAGAAGTCTAAATGCGCCGGGGGGAAATCGTCGCCTACGACGCCCACCAGCAGCACAGGCGCAAAGAACGACGCCGCAACCCCCGAATAATCCGCTGACCCGCCCAGCGCGTCCTGCACCTCCCCGGCGGGCGTGCGTACTGAGTCCAGGGCCATCGAGCCGACAATGAGAACAGGAGCCGAAGTGTTTGTCATGGCGGGGGCTTTCGCAAGAAAAGAAGTAAACTGGCGGCCTCGGCGCGATTCGAACGCGCGACCTTCTCCTTCGGAGGGAGACACTCTGATCCGCTGAGCTACGAGGCCAACGCGGTCAGTGTACCCGATGGGTGGCACGCTGTCAAGCCAGGCAGCGCGGCAAAAGAAGCAACATCTGTTCGCTTGACAAGCAGGCGAACTTGTGCTAACCTGCATGGGGAACTTTTGGCCCTGCCAGGGGAGACGGCCCGGCAAGGCATCCGAAGACGGAGGCACGTGCAGACATGGCAACAGGGAAAGTCAAGTGGTTCAGCGACGCCAAAGGCTATGGGTTCATTGACACCGGCGTCGGCAAAGATTTATTTGTCCACTTTTCGGCGGTGCAGCAGGACGGCTACAAGTCGCTGCGCGAAGGGCAGGAAGTAGATTATGAAGTCGGCCTCGGCCCCAAAGGCCCGCAAGCCGAACACGTCGTCCTGCGGGCCAAAACGGGAAACGTGCGCTGAATGCTTTTCCCACGCGGAACGCTCGCGCTCTGAATTATGGCTCGCACGAGTGCGTGTTTTCACGCCGCTGCCCTCCTTTGGGCGTGTTGGCACGCTTTCTGCACTCTCGCAACTGCACAGGCGGCGCGTTTGAGGGCGAACGCCTGTCGGGTATAGCACATATACTCAGTCTATTGCCTCACCCTGTCCGTGCCGGAGAAACGATTATGCTTCACCCACTTGCTTTTGCGGCCTCGCGCCGCTCTCTTTGCGCCCTGCTGTGCCTGCTGTGCGTGAGCCTGCTTGCCCTGAGCGCGCCGCGTTCGGCGTGCGCGCAGGCCGAGCCAACGTTAGATAGCGGGGCCAAAATCCATGTCACCGTCGCGGGCGAGCCGGACATCAGCGGCGACTACACAGTAGACAGCGGCGGCAACATCACCTTGCTGTATATCAACCAGGTTCATGTGGCGGGCCTGACCGCCGCGCAGACAGCCACCAAACTGGCTGGCAAAGATGAACTGGGCAAATATTACCGCAGCCCGCAGGTCATTGTCACGCTGATTCAGGCGGGCGGGGTCAGCGTGGAACTGACCGGAGCCGTTGCCACTCAGGGGCCGCGTATCGTGCGCTCCGACACTCATCTCAACGAAGTCATGCAGCAGGCTGGCCCGGCGCTCGACGCCGACCTAGCAGGCGTGCAGATTACCCATGGCACGCCCGGCAAGTCGCACACTACCGACACCGTGAACTATCTGGCGTTCCTGAACAACAAGGACGCTGCAGGCGACCCGCTCTTACAGGACGGCGACGTGATTTATGTCCCGCGCAAGACCAATGTGCCCATTGAAATCAACGTGCGCGGCGAAGTCGCCAAGCCTGGACGGATGTCCGTGCCCGCTAAGACCACTGTCTACGATGCCATTCAAACCGCCGGAGGCCTGCTGCAGGATGCTAACCGGCGCGGCATCTACCTTCAGCACGCTTCCACGACCGACCAGGTTCCGATTGATTACGACCTTGCCAGCCGTCAGGCGGACAATCCGCAGTCCAATCCGCTCCTCCTGGACGGCGACACCATTGTGGTCAAAACCGCCGACGTGCCCAATGTTTACACCATCACCGGGGCTATTCGCAACCCCGCTGAATACCCGCTGACCAACCCGAACTTTACGCTGGCCGATGCGATTGGCAAAGCGGGCGGCCTGGCTGACCGGCCCAAACTCAAGGAAGTTACTATCACGCGCACCCCGCCTGGAGGCCGCGCGCAAGTGATCAAACTGGATGCTTCCGACCCCGCCGTGCAGGGCAACACGCTGGTGCAGCCCGGCGATAACATCCAGATACCGCAGGGCACGCCCGGCGCGCGCTACGACCCGCTGACCATTGTCGGCGTCTTAGTCAGCGTTTTCGCCATCTTCCGACACTAAGCAGGAATGCCCGCTGGAAAGGTTGCCTACCGCGGCCGGCGGTGCGTGCCGCCTGCGCGTCAGTTTCGCCAACTCGCGCAGGCGGGCAATCTCGCGCGGCATATCCAGCAGGCTGAGGTCTTGCTGTCCAGCGCGTTGATCACGTGCTCCGCAAGGCGAATGGCCCCCAGCGCCACCATCTCATTGTCGTAGTTTACCGTGACATAAAAACGACCGCGTGGGTCAGTTGTCCAGTTCCAGCGCGTTTCCCCCGCAAACGGCGGGCCAATGCCGCGCCGCACCTGGTTCTGGATTTCCATGATGAGATGCTCAAACAGATGGGGAATTTCGGTGGCCTGCGCTTCCCGTCGGAAGGAATGGCCCGCATCATTGTGACAGCGCTGGGTCGCCATGTGCGGGAACATTCGGAACAGGATGCGCGGGATATGGGGCGCGTCGGCAGTGGAAAAGGCGTCGGTTTCCGGGATTTCCACCACCAGCCGGGCGCACTGCGTGGGGAGAAAAACAATTTCCGTGACTTTGAGAGACATGGGACGGCCCCGCCAAACCCCTTGACAAGCCGCATTGGGGTTGGCTATAATACGAAGGCGATAGTCCCCGATAGCTCAATTGGCAGAGCGCCTCGCTGTTAACGAGGATGTTGTAGGTTCGAGTCCTACTCGGGGAGCCACTTCAGTATATCACAGATTGACACGAAAAGCCGGGAGAGCATTTGGCTCCCCCGGCTTTTTCTTGCACCCCCGTGAACACTAACTCTGCTGCTCGGTGGGGCGTATGAGTATCTCGTTAACGTTGACGCGCGGCGGCTGGGTCACGGCATAAACAATCGCGGCGGCGATGTCTTCGCTTTCCAGCGGGGTCATGGACGCTATCCACTGCTCAATCCCTTGCTTTGTCTCGGAGTGCGTGATGTGGGACTGC
Source organism: uncultured Armatimonadota bacterium (assembly GCA_963835235.1). GTDB lineage: Bacteria > Armatimonadota > Armatimonadia > Armatimonadales > Capsulimonadaceae > CAWIET01. The sequence goes on along the minus strand of CAWIET010000004.1, from coordinate 1,906,440 downwards.
AATTCCGTCTTGACCGCGCCTGGCTCAATGATGGTCACCCGTATCTTGTCCCGGCTGACCTCCTGGCGCAGGGACTCGCTGAACGCGCCCACGCCCCACTTGGTCACGTTATAAACGCCGCTGCCCTCGCGCGCGGTACGGCCTGCGACGCTGGATACGTTGACGATGTGCCCGCCGCCCTGCGCTTTCATCAGCGGCAGCGCGGCGTGGGTCGCGTACATCAGGCCCATCACATTGGTCTGCACCATGCGCCGCCAGTCTTCAGTGTCGGCCTCCCCGATGGGGCCAAGCAGCATGACTCCGGCGTTGTTGACCAGAATGTCTATGCGCCCCATCTGCGCGTTCGCCGTCGTCACCATGTCGCGTGCCTGCGCTTCGTCTGCCACGTCCGCCACAATGGAATAGGCTTTGCCGCCGCTTTCCCCAATGCGCTTTGCCAGCGCGTCCAGGCGGTCAGCGCGGCGCGCGGCGATTGCCACCGTCGCCCCTTCCGCCGCCAATGCCAGCGCGGTCGCTTCCCCGATGCCCGAAGACGCCCCGGTCACGAGAGCCGTCTTGCCTTCTAATTTGCCTGCCATAAGTGTCTCCCTGTCAAGTTGCGTTCTCTGCTTCTTTCCCGCCCGCGCGCTGTTCCAATCCTGAGTTGCGCCTGCGCTCTGGTATCATAGGGACTGATTGACTGAGATAATGCAAGCGAGCGAGGGGTTGAAACCCTCTCGCTGAATGGCGGCAGGAGCCGCCAAACGTCCAGAGAACGCAAGATAATCCCGTGATGCTCTTTCCCCGTCCCCTGGACGTTCAGCCGAAGGCTCCCCAGCGAGAGGGTTTCAACCCCTCGCTTCTTTTCAACCCCTCGCTCGCCTGCGCCGCACTCGCCTGCCGCGCGCTTTGCGCCTGCCTCACAGACATGATTGATGAGAACCGCCTTGCCCAAAGCCCCACCCAAACCTCTTAACCCGCTTGGCTTGCGCTGTCGTGGGCGCGCTCGGAACGCTCGTACAATCCCGACCTGCACGACTTTCTGGCGGGCCTGCTAGACTACCCGAAGGCGAAAGTCGTGACCGAAGACAGCGCGTGGGTGGTCGGCGACTTGAAGAAGGACGACGCGCTTGTCCTGCCAGAGCACCGCGCGGCGCTCTGGCAGGACAAGCGCGAGTGCGTGGACGGTTTGACCCGCTTTGCCCTGTTTCTGATAGCGCATTGCTATCCTTGGCAGGCCGTGCGGCCCTGTCCCATAAAAGCCTGCATGGAAGACCGCTTCCGGTGACACGTGCCCCACTGAGCGACAGGGCGAACCGGAAGGCCAGCCGCCTGTCGGAAAGAGGCCCTCACCCGTTCCTGTCGCGGCCCTCACCCCGCCCTCGGAAGGGCGACCCTCTCCCGCTTCGCAGGCGATCGTGGAAGAGACACTGTCTTTACCTTGTCTTAACCCTCGCCCGTGTACACGGGAGAGGGTGGCTCCGCAGGAGCCGGGTGAGGGACTCTTTGGGTGAGGGCCGCCTGCGTGGCAAAGGGAAAGGCTGTCTACTCGCCGTAGATAGCGCTGTAATAGTTCCAGGCGGGGTCGGTGGCCTGCCGGATAAAGGCAATTTGCCCGGCATGGTAGAAGTCTTCCGAAGACAGATAGGGGATGCCGCTCCCGGCAGGCTGGTGCGCGCCCCAGATGCAAATAGCGGTGTCTAACGGCGCGGCGGCGTAGTGCGTTTCCAGATAAGCGCATAGGGCGTCATGGGATTGAGCGAGCAGGACGCGCAGGGCGTCTATGTCGCATTCCGTGACCGCATGGGCCTCGTAGTCCGGCTCTTCCCCTGTTTGCAGGGATTGCAGGGCGGCGCGATCATCGGTAACAAGATGGGCTAAAGCCTCCCGCGCGCTTTTGCACTCCGGGTAAGGCTTCCAATCCCACTGCTCCGGGGTCAGCCCATCTGCGTGCTTGAGAAAGTGGCGGCGCGAGTGGCGCAGGCCGTCAACAAGCGTCGCTGTCGTGAATGCCATCGGGTGTGCCTCCATTGAGAGATGCAAACTGATGTTCGCTGAGGCATTGTAGCATACGGGGCAGAAAAGCGCAAGGGGAGGAAGCCCTATCCTCATAGGAACCTCCCCCTGCCAGAAACCTACCCCTGTCCCGTCGCATTCGCTTCGGTTCTGTCCCCTTCCCAGTGGGGAGGGGACAGGGGGTAGTGACTTGTCTTTACCCTTCCCCACTGGGGAGGGGTCGCCCATTCTGATGGCGGGGGTAGGTTCCTATACCGGAGCGGCGACAGCCTGCGCGTGAGAGGGCAGGTCGGGTGCGCCAATAATCGTTTCCACGCCCAGAAAAGCGTCCAGTTCTTCGTTGGTGTGGCGGTGTGCCCATTGTGCGAACCGCTCGCCGCCGTCGCGCGTCTCCTGGAAGTGGGCAATGACATTCGCGATGGCGAACTTGACCTGACCGGCAGGCACTTTGCGGTGAATGGCGCGCGTGAACGACGGGTGGTTGCCTAAATCCCCCCCCAGATGAATGTCATAGGCTTCGGTCTGCGAGCCGTCGGCGCGGCGCGCGAGGCACCCTTGCAGGCCAATATCCCCCACATGGTGCTGCGCGCAGGAGTTCGGGCAGCCGTTCATGTTGATTTTCAGGCCGCGCTCGTATGGATTAGGGTTGACTGTCTCTAAGTAGGTCACCACGTCCTTGATGCGGATTTTGGTCTCGGTGACAGCGAGATTGCAGAACTCAATACCGGTGCAGGCCATCGCGCCGCGCCGGATTTGCGACGCTTCCCACTGGAAGCCTGCCTCCGCCAGCGCCGCTTTCGCAGCCTCTAAGTTCTCCGTCGGCACCTGGGGCACCAGCATATTCTGGACATTGGTGAGGCGCACTTCGCCGCCGCCGTATTGGTCGGCTATGTCGGCGGCCTGAAACATCTGCGTGGCATTGGTGCGCCCGGACAGCACGCACAGGCCAATCCAGTGCAGGCCGGGCTGCTTCTGCGGGTTGATGCCTAAATGGTCGCGGAACGTCTCGTCGCTGAAGGCAAAACCCGGCGCGGACGGGTCAGGCGTCCAGTTCAACTTGGCGCGCACTTCGGATGTGAACCGCTCCGGCCCCCAATCCGCCATCAGATATTTGAGGCGAGCGCGGGTGCGCTTGAGGCGCAACTGGTCGGCGTCGCGGTAAAGTTCCGAGATGGCGCGCTGCACGTCCACAATCTTGTCTACTTCGGTGGCGGGAACGAAGATGTCTAGCATCTGCCCGAAGTGCGGCTGAATGGACAGCCCGCCGCCTACCAGAAAGTGATAGCCGACCACGCCGTCCGACTCGCGCCGGTGGGCGACCAGCGCAGCGTCGTTGATTTGCGGCAGGGTGCTTTGGATGGGCGAGCCTTCTACGGCGATTTTATACTTGCGCGGCAGGTCGCCGAAATCTTTGTTCAGGTGAAAAAAGGCTTGCAGGGCGTCCACGACGGGCCGCGTGTCCACCAACTCCTGCGGGTCAATGCCCGCCGCCGGGCTAGACGTGATATTGCGGGCGATGTCGCCGCACGCGCCCGCTGTGGTGAGGCCCACCGTGTCCAGGCGGGCGAAAATATCCGGCATCTGCTCAATGGTCAGCCAGTGCAGCTGGAGTGTTTGACGGGTAGTGATGTCGGCGAGGCCGCGCCCGTAGTCGCGGGCAATTCCGGCAATCACGCGCAATTGCGCCGTTGTCAGCCGCCCGCCGGGGACTTTAATCCGCATCATAAAGTGGCCTTCATTGGGGCGCTGCTGGTAGACGCCGTACCACTTGAAGCGCATGAAGTCGCCTGCTTCAATCGTGTTAAAGCCGGTATGGGCATAGCGCAGAATGTCGGCATAAACATCCAGCCCGGCTTTTTCCTGTTTGAGCCGCTCTTCTTTGGTCATCTTGGTTTCGTGCATGAGTGCGTTCCTTTGAGGCAGTCCGGGACTGGACAAATATGGGGCTTAAGTATACCATGAAACGGCATGGCGTTCAAGACGGTTCCCGCCATTTTGCGCGTGCTGCGCCGTTTCACGGTTGGGGAGTAGTGGGTAAGAGGCCAAAAGGAGACTGTGCGGCAGGCACGGGCCTGGCACAGACAGCGTGGTGAGTGAGCGACCCCATCAACTAGAGATTACGGCGGAGCCGCAGAACGCGGCGCAAGCGCGCGAACACGTCCGTGAGGCCGCTGCCCGGCACGACTTTTCCCCGACGGCGCTGGCGGACATTGAAGTGGCTGTCGGCGAGGCCGTCACCAATGCCATTTTGTACGGTTCGCCGTCGGCCACCAGCCGCATCGTGATTACCCATCAGTTTGACCATGCCGAGCAGTCGTTCCATGTGGAAATACGCGACCAGGGTTCTGGTTTTGACCCCGACCATGTGCGCGTGGAAGACAGCGCGGACGCTCTGGGCGGGCGTGGCTTGCGCCTGATGCGCGCCCTGCTGGATGCCGTCACCCTGTATTACGATGGCAGCGGCATGGTGGTGCGCCTGTGCAAAAAGCGCCGCTGACACCGCTGTCCCTGCATAACTTTGGGCCTTACCCCTTGACAAGCGCGGCACTTTCCGCTACAATTGTTCTACTTTGAACGCTGCCCCGGAACAGCCGCGCCTGTCCTCGCTTTCCCTGTCTGAGTTTGACTACGATTTGCCCCCGGAGCGCATCGCGCAGTCGCCCCTGCCAGACCGTGACGGTTCGCGCCTGCTGACGCTTTCGCGCACCACCGGGCAGATGGCGCACCAACGCTTTTCTGACCTGCCTGCGCTGCTGGAGCCGGGCGATGTGCTGGTCGTCAACGATACCCGCGTCACCGCTCTGCGGCTGTTCGGCGCGCGTCGCGGCCACCCCGACGAGCGCGTGGAACTGTTTCTGACCCATCAAATTGGCCCTGCGCTCTGGCAGGCGCTCGTGCGCCCCGGCAAAAAACTGCTGCCGGGGGCACTTGTGGAACTGGAAGATGGACTGACCGCCACAGTGCTGGAGCGCACTGACGACCGGGGCGGGCGGCTCGTGCAGCTCGCGTCGGAAAGTGCTCGCCCTCTGGACGACCAGCTGGCGGCGCAGGGTGTCGCACCACTGCCGCCATATATCACCGCCTCGCTCGCCGACCGAGAGCGTTATCAGACCGTGTACGCCGCGCGCGGCGGCTCGGCGGCGGCTCCCACAGCGGGGCTGCACTTCACGCCGTCTCTGCTGGCGCAGATTGAGGCGCGGGGCGTGACGGTTGCCCGCGTGACGCTCCATGTAGGGCTGGGCACGTTCCGCCCGATGGAGACGGAGGATATTACGGCGCACGTCATGCACGCCGAGCGATTTGCCGTTTCGCCCGAAGCGGCGGACATCATCAATGGCGCGCGCGGGCGCATTGTGGCGGTGGGAACAACTTCTCTGCGAACGCTGGAAAGCGCCGCCGTCGGCGACAAGGGGCGCGTAGCAGCCACCGAAGGGGAAACGCGGCTGTTCGTCCTGCCGGGATACCGGTTCCGCGTGGTGGACGCGCTGGTCACCAATTTCCACCAGCCGCGCTCCACGCTGCTGGTGCTGGTCAGCGCGCTGGCGGGCCGCGACGCCATTCAGCGCGCCTACGCGGAAGCTCTGCGCGCGGGCTACCGCTTTCTGTCGTTCGGCGACGCCATGTTTATCTCGTAAGGAGGACACTGTTTATGCGTGACGTGCGCGATTGGAACAAATACGTGGATATGCTCGGCAAGGCGGTGACACGCCGCGCCGTCCCGGAAGGCGCTCCCGTGCCGCCCGGCGTCAACAGGCCGCAAGACGCGCAGGACGAGAGCGCCCCGCCCCAGAACGTTTGCCAGGGCGACGCGCGTCCGCTGCCGCCGCGCAAGGGACGCGGCCCGCGCCGCCCGGAAACGCGCGAAGAACTGCTGTCCCGCCTGCTTGACCCGACCCTAACCCTGGAAGAAACCGCGCGCCTGCTGGAAGTCTGCCCCACTACCGTGCGCCGTTATACCAACAAAGGCATTCTACCCTGCGAACGTTCGGCGGGCAACCAGCGCCGGTTCAAGTTGTCCCATGTGCTCGCATTTGAGGCACAGCCTCACGAGGCGGGCGGCAATTCGCCGGGCGATGGAGCCTGAGAGCGTTCATGCACGTTGGCCTCTTTACGGAAAGTTACCCCCCGATTATCAATGGCGTCAGCACGTCCGTTGTCACCTTGACGGCTGAGTTGGAACGCGCGGGTCATCGCGTGTCCGTGTTCACGTCCCGCGTTTCCGGCTATAAAGACGAGCGCGAAGGCGTGTATCGCTATCCGTCTGTCAAGGCGCTGGTGGAGCGGGACTACGTGCTGCCCATTCCCTTTTCCGTCACCCTCGCCCGCCAAATCCCCCGTTTGGGGCTAGACATCGTGCATTCGCATTCGCCGTTTTTGCTGGGGCTTCTAGCGCGGCGCGTGGCGCGCGGGCTGGGCGTTCCGCTGGTGTCCACCAATCACACGCTGTATTTGGACTACGCGCATTACGTGCCACTCGTGCCGACCGCCTTCACACGCCGGGCGCTTTTGCGTCTCATGCGCTGGTACTACAATGAGTGCGACCAGGTGATTGCGCCATCCGAACTGACTCGCCGCTGCCTGCGCGACACGTATGGCGTTCATGTTCCGGTGGAAGTGATCCCGACCGGCATTCCCTCCCCGCCGTACCTGCTGGCGCGGCCCGCCGATACCCGCCGCGAACTGGGGCTGGAGCCATCGGCCCGCCTGCTCCTCTACGTGGGCCGTCTTGCGCCGGAAAAGAACCTGGGAACGCTGTTGCGCGCTTTCCAGACTGTCGCCGCGCGCGTACCCGACACGTTTCTTGTGCTGGCGGGCAGTGGCGCGAGCCTGAGCGCGCTTCAGCGCTTGTGCCGTGCGCTGGATATTCAAAAGCGCGTGGTGTTTACCGGCTTTCTGGGGCGCACGCGGCTTGACCCGCTCTATGAAGCCGCCGACCTGTTCCTGTTCCCGTCTAAAACGGAAACGCAGGGGCTGGCGGTCGGTGAGGCGCTGGCGGCGGGAACGCCCTGCGTGGTAGTCAATGGCGGCGGCGCGCCGGAAGCCATTCGGGAGGGGGAAAACGGGCTCGTGGTGGCAGACGCGCCGGACGCGCTTGCCGGGGCCGCCCTGCGCCTGCTGGAAGACGACGCTCTGCGGCGGCGCCTGGCCGCGAATGCGCGTGCCGGAGCCATGCAGATGACGCCGGAGCGGGTCGCAGGGCGCGTCATCGCCCTCTACGAATCGCTTCTGCAAACGCGCAGCAGCGCCCCGCCTCTGCGTTCAGCGCCGCCGCCGCAAATATGACGCGGGAATACGCATTTCCTCGCGGTACTTGACCACCGTGCGCCGTGCCACATCCATGCCCTGCGCTTGCAGTGCGTCCGTGATGGCCTGGTCGCTGAGAGGGGCGTCGGGAGGCTCCGCGCCGATCAAAGCGGCGACGGCTCCTTTGGCGGTGGCCGCCTGCTCAAAGAAGATGTCAAACGAGACCACTTCCTGCGAGGGCAATTGCACAAACTTGTGCAGCAGAGCGCGGCTGATGGTGGACTCGTGCATGGCGACCATTCCGGCCAGGCGCGTGCGGGTCAGCGGGCGCAGAAACGCGCGCTCGCCTGTCTCCAAAAAGCCCTGCTGGCTTTCCACGAGGGCCAGCGCAATCTTCTGAATGGTGCGCCGCCGCTGCTGCAGGTTCTTCAGGAACAGGTTGGCGCGCTCCACATAGGCAATCACATGCTTCTTGTGATCCGTCGTCAGCGTTTGGCCGCCTACGCGGGCTAGTCCGCCGTCCGTGCGCGCTTCGCAGATGGCATCATACAGTGTCCGGTAATGCGGGTTGATTTGCAGGGCCAGATTCTCAAAGCCCAGCACGTCTACCTCAAAGCCTACCGCGCCACGCCGGATAACGACATCGGGGCGCACGGTGACGCTCTGCGTGTCCGGGCGGTGATCCCAGGGCTGGCGGAACTGCGCGGCAGGGTGGGGCGTCAGGCGCGTCTGAATGAAGCGCACGGCGGCATCAATCTGTGCAGGCGAGATGCCCATCTGCCGCGCCAGCCGTCCGTGCCGCCTCTGAATGAGCGCGTCCCAGTGCTCGCGCAGGAGCCGCTCGGCCACGGCGTCGTACTGCTCCCACTCGCTCTGCTCGCGCAGGTGCTGCATTTGCAGCAGCAGGCATTCGCGCAGGTCGCGCGCGCCGATGCCGGACGGCTCGCACTCTTGCAGCCGTCCGATGCCCTGCTTGACCGCCTCGCAGGGGACGCGCAAAACGGCGCAGGCTTCGTCCAAATCCACTTGCAGGTAGCCCTGCTCGTCCAAACAGTCTACTAAATATTCGGCAATACGGGCTTCGGCGGGCGAGTGGGATGACGCCCGCAGGTGGGACAGCAGGTGCTCGGAAAGCGTCACCTGCGCGCGTGCCAGGGACATGGGGTCAAAGTCGCTTTCGGACACAAGGGAGGATGTGGCGGCGTCGGTGTGGTTGAACTCCTGCCGCGCCTGCTCCATCTCGTCACCGGACGCTTGCCGCTCGGCTTCGGGGCCGTCTGCCGCCGGGGCCGCGGTAGAAAGAGTGAGCGCATCGCTTTCCAGTGGGGCGCTGTCGTCGGCATCATCCAGCGCGGGGTTCTCGCGCTGCTCCTGCTCAATCATTTGCAGCAGCTCGGCATTGGAGCATTGCAGCAGCGTGTTGGCCTGAATAAGATGCGGCGCAATGCGCTGGGTTTGGGTCTGACGCTGCGAGTTGTCTTGTCGTAACTGCACGGGAGCACGCCTCTTGGGGGGCCAGTCGGCCCGATTTCTGTTCCCATTGTCGGCGGAAAGGCGGAAAAAGTGCAGGGCGCAGCACACGCTGCGCCCTGTTTGATTTTACAACTTCGTGCGAAAGTAAGTAATGGTCTCCTGAATGCCCTGCTCCAATGGCACGCGCGGCTCCCAGCCCAGAAGCGCGCGGGCTTTGGTAATATCGGGGCGGCGCTGCTTGGGATCGTCGGCGGTCGGCATGGGAACGTAGGTGAGCACGCTCTGGCTGCCGGTGGCTTTGAGTATCTCCTCGGCAAAGCGGAGCATGGTGAGTTCGCTGGACGGATTGCCCACGTTGATGGGGCCGGACTGATCGGACACGGACAGGCGGTAAATGCCGTCAATTAAGTCCGACACGTAGCAGAACGAACGGGTCTGCTTGCCGTCGCCGAAGATGGTGAGGGCTTCGCCCCGAAGGGCCTGCCCGATAAACGCAGGCACGACGCGCCCGTCGTTGAGGCGCATTCGGGGGCCATAGGTGTTGAAGATGCGGACAATCTTGGCGTCCATCCCGTACAGGCGGCGGTAGGCGAACGTGACGGCTTCCGCGTAGCGCTTGGCCTCATCGTACACGGCGCGCGTGCCGTGCGGGTTGACGTTGCCCCAGTATTCCTCCGGCTGCGGGTGAACCGTCGGGTCGCCGTACACTTCGGACGTGGACGCCATCAGAAAGCGCGCGCCCTTTTCGCGGGCCAACTCCAGCGTGTTGTGCGTGCCGTAGGAGCCGACTTTGAGCGTCTCCAGGGGCAGTTCCAGGTAGTCTACGGGAGACGCCGGGGACGCAAAGTTATACACCATGTCCACCGGGCCGTCTATTGTGTAGGGGACGCTGATGTCCTGCTGCACGTACTGAAACTTCGGGTTATCCCGGTTGTGGGCGATATTATCTAAACTGCCGGTGACTAAGTTGTCCACCGCCACCACATCGTATCCTTCCGCCAGAAGCCGGTCGCCTAAATGGGAGCCTAAGAAGCCCGCCCCGCCGGTTACCACTGCGCGCGCCATATGTGTTGTCCTCTTTGTTCGTGATGAGCCTCTTTCTCGGAGGCCACTGCATTATACCATGCCTGCCTGCGCTGGCCCAAAAGCAAAGGCCCCCCTGCCCCCAATAATGGGGGAGTCAGAGGGGCCTTTGCTTTTTCGGTTCCCCCATTATTGGGGGCCAGGCGGCCTTCTAAGCGTCATAATACAGCGCGAACTCATAGGGATGGGGCCGCAGGGCGACGCCTTCCACTTCACGGACGCGCTTGTAGTCAATATAAGTCTCAATCAGCGACTGCGTGAACACGTCGCCTTTCAAGAGAAACTCGTGGTCGGCTTCCAGCGCGCTCAGGGACTCCGCAAGCGAGCCGGGCGTCTGCGCGACGCCTTTCTTTTCTTCGGGAGCCAGTTCGTAGATGTCTTTGTCAATGGGGGGCGGCGGCTGGATTTTGTTCTGGATGCCGTCTATCCCGGCCATCGCCATCGCCGCAAAGAGCAGGTAGGGATTGGCGGTCGGGTCAGGGGCGCGGAACTCCACGCGCTTGGACTTGGGGCCGCCGACAATGGGGATGCGGACGGCGGCGGAGCGGTTGCGCGCCGAATACACCAGGTTGATAGGCGCTTCGTAGCCGGGAACTAAGCGTCGGTACGAGTTGGTGGACGCCGCACCGAATGCGAGCAATGCTGGCGCGTGCTTGAGAATGCCGCCGATGTAGTTGATTGCCATCTCCGACAGGCCGCCGTAGCCGCGCTCGCTGTAGAACTGGTTCGTGCCGCCTTTCCACATGGAGACGGAGGTATGCATTCCCGAACCGTTGTCCTGGAAGACAGGCTTGGGCATAAACGTCGCCGTGAAGCCGTTCTGCGCGGCGGTGTTCTTCACGACATATTTGTGCGTCATCAGTTTGTCGGCCATGGAGACCAGCGTGTCAAACTTGATGCCGATTTCGCACTGCCCGGCGTTGCCGACTTCGTGGTGATGCACGTCTACTTCAATGCCCGCTTCCAGAAGCGTGAGAACCATCTCGCCGCGCAGGTCGTTCAAGGTGTCGGCGGGGGGGCAGGGGAAGTAGCCTTCTTTGGTACGCATCTTGTAGCCCAGATTGGGCTTCTCGTCGCGGCCCGTGTTCCACGCGGCTTCGTCGGAGTCAATCTTGTAGTCAGGATTCGTTGGCGGTGGTGGCGTAGCGCACGTCGTTGAAGACATAAAACTCGGCTTCGGGGCCAAAGTATACCGCGTCGGCGAGGCCGGTAGAATACAGATAGGCTTCGGCGGCTTTGGCGATGTTGCGCGGGTCGCGGGGATATTTCTGGCGGGTGATGGGGTCTTCCACGCCGCCGATAATGGAGAGCGTGGTAATCTCCGTGAACGGGTCAAGCATGGCCGTTTCGGGGTCGGGCACGAGCAGCATATCGCTTTCGTCAATGGTCTGGAAGCCGCGCACGGAGGAGCCGTCAAAGGGCAGGCCGTCGGTAAACACGTCTTCCTCAAAGCGGTGGGCGGGCATGGTAAAGTGCTGCCAGGTGCCGGGCACGTCAATAAACTTGATGTCTACGAACTTGACATCTTTATCCTTGATGAGGGCAAGGACTTCTTTGGGTGTTTTCGCCATCGGGGGTCGGGTCTCCTCTGCGTGTGTGTGATGAATTGCGAGCGTCCGCAGGCAACAAAAAACGTTTCCAGTGCGCGACACGGCTTTTCCGGCAAAGGAAGAAAGCGGGTCGGCATTGGAAACGTCGGTGTCACCAAGCGTGAAGTTCGTTGCTTGGGCTAGTATACACACAAATGGCGCGGCTGTCAAGAGCAGGAAAACAAATGGAAAGCAGGGGCGCACTTTCTCGCGCCCCTGCTTTTGCGTGGGTCAGGCCATTTTCAGCGCGTCGGCTTTTTTGGCATTGGCTTTTTTGGCAGGCGTGTCTTTGCCCGTTGTTTGTGCCGCGCCCGTCTGGGTAACAACGGCATCCGCAATGGTGGACGGCCCGCGCAGGCCGCTGTCGGCGACGGGAACCAGGCTCAGGCAGACTTTCGCGCCGACCGAAGGCAAGGGCATTTTCGCTGTCCAGAGGCCGGAAATCTCGGTTCCAGTCACGCTGAGGCCATCAATCGTGCCTAAACTGACCCATTTGTTGTCGTTTCGCGCGCTCTGTTTGGGGAGCAGTTCCGGGTAGCCGAAGCACTGGATCATGCCGTCATAGTTGACCGAATGCAGGGTCAATGTCAGCGATGGGGCATCGCCGGGGGCGGCGTCGGCAGGGGAGACCGTGGCGTTCATCAGCACGGGCGGCAGACTGGCAACAGTTTCATACGTGGGCACTTCGGTCGGCAGGCCCATGCTGCAGTTGAGGCGCACGGCGCAGATGCGAACGTACATCGTCCAGCCGTTGAGTTTCTGCCTGCCGGTGCGCTTTTCCGCCGTGTTGACCTGCTGGGCTATCCCCAAATACTGGTCTTGAACGCTCTTATCATACGCATTCCAAGAGGCGGCAATGGTGGACATATTGCCGGTGATGCGGCTGTTGTCCGGGGTCATGGCCTTGCTCTGTGGCTGAGTCTGCGCGAGCAGGTCAGTGGACGCCTTTTGGGCGGCCTGAGTGACGGCACGCAGGGAGCGCAGCGTCTTTTTCATAACGGTGTAATCCTTTCGTGAAGACACCCCTTGCGGGGGAGCGTCCTTGCGGACTGCTCTCCCCGTATTATTGGCAGACGAATGCGGTTTCTTTAGTGCCGGGTTGCCCCTTATTTTTCGGGCAGATGGAATGTGCGCGCGAGGGTTTCGGGGAGGTCTGCGGACGCGCCTGGTTTTCGCAGGGCGGCGCGAAGGAACTGCTTTTGCGGGGCGTGAGGACGTTGACGGTTTTCCGAATGCTGCTTCCCTTGATGGCAAGCAGTTCCCACGCGGCGTCTTTCATCTGCGCGCTGAGATGGGCGCGTCGCGCTTCGTCGGGCGTGTCGGCGAGCATATTTTCATACACCTGCCGCACGATGCCCGCAAGGCGCTGCGCGACGGGCGCGGCCTGTTTCTCGCTGTCAAGTTGTATGCGCGCAATGGCCTGCTTCTGCGCGTCCGTGATCGGGGGCGCGGCATCGGCGCGGACTGCGGTGGGTGAGGTGGTGACAGGCTGGCTCGCCTGCGCCTATGCCGAGCCTGCTGTCGCAAGGAGAAGCAACGCGGTCAGCATCAAGAGTGTCTTTAAGCGTATTTTCATGGCGTTGTCCTTTCGGCCTGCCAACATATTGGCTTATCCTGGCTTGTGTGCGGAAACCACGTATTCGTAGAGTTCTTTTTTGGAGGTGCGTTTGCGAATAGTCTCAATTTGGACGGCGGCAAATCCGGCGTCCCTGAAGAGAGCGGCGAATATCTCTTCAACCGGCAGGAGCACGTCGTAGAACTTGGAATTGCCGACGATGTAGTGAATGGTTCCTCCCGGCTTCACGACGGCAAACAGTTCGCGGGCGTGTTCCACCATGTCGTAAAAGTATTTGTGGACGTACCGAGATAACAATGGGCTACGTTCGGCTATGTTATTAAGAATGGCGGAGAAGTCTGCATAGGGGATGGGCCGGTGGCAGGCAGGAACCCACTTGCCGACATTGCTTGTGGCGCAACCCCATGTCCCGCCGATGGCCTGCCAGTCCAGTTCACCGGCTTGCCTGCCGTCTTGAAGATAGCCGAGCCAGTACAGATAGGGACGCAATTCACGGACGTAACTCATGCGGTTCGGATAAGGCGGCGACGTAATGACACACGTATAGGTATTAGGGCGCAGCATTTGCGTCAACTGGCGCGCATCACAAAGCAGAACGGACGGCTCCTGCTGGATTTGTGATTGGGCTGCGCTCTGGATGTCGCGGCTTGCCTTTTGCCAACTGCTAATGACAGGGTGCAGGGCATGGAAGAGGGCATGGTTATCTTCGCTCTTCTTGAATGACATGGATTGATGGCCGAAACTGACATGAGCCTGTTCAATCATGGTGCGGCAGAAGATGGCTTTCAGAAGGTCGGTAGCTGCCGCCGGACGTGCTGCTTCCCCTTCTTGGATACAGTGCAGGGCGCGGCTCAGGGCGAGAAGGGAATCTGCATCCCACCACTTTTCAATCTGGAAAAGCGGTGGTGTCCACGCCAGCTTGTCACGGGGACTTGCGAGTGCTTCTACGACACGCTCCGAGGCGGCGGTGCAGGCTTGCAGCGCAGCGTGGGAATAAGTTCGTGTTTTGGCTGTTGCCAGCCACCGGAGAAACGGGTTTATGTCCGTCGCGTACGCGGTGATGCCGCGCTCCGCGCAGACTAGCGCGGTGGTTCCCGTTCCCGAAAATGGGTCGAGGACGACAGAGTCTTGCGCGCAGTGCGCGTCCAACAAATCCGACACCAGATGCACGGAATAGGCGGGTGTCAACCGAAGCCACCCATAGCGTGTGTGTTTCAAGTTCGCTTTATGGGTCAGGTGCTCAAAGAGGCCAAGTGTTTGTTGAATGGGCATCCGAGTGTTTTATGGACTGAGCAAGAGGCTGAGAACGGCTTCCACTTCCGTTTTGATGCGCCCGGAATAGCGTTCCAGGAAGTCTGCGAGGTCATAGCCGATCACTTCACGACAAAATGAATAGGTGCTGGCAGTTGCGGGGCCATTGACCGTCCCTTTCAGCAAGAGCCACAAGTTCTCCTGATAACGGCGCGCAACGTCATCGTCAATCTGCGTAGAGAACAACAGAATGGCTGGAATGTAAAGATGCGCGTAGGCTTTAGACGCATTGGCAATGTCGGCATTCTGTCGCTTGGAGTCTTTGCTTTTGTAGCCTTGCCGCGCTTCAAACACAACGCCTTTAAGGCTAGCAAGCGTCTCATCAGGCAGGCCAATGACAGCGGCGCTCTGGCGCATCCACTCCTGAACTCGCCTTTGCGCTTCCGTGTCCCCAATGTTCTCTACGTCAATGCGCGCATCTAACGAAAGGCTTCTTTGCTTGCCGCCTGTCCCCTCCACCGAGTATTTCCAAGCGGCTTGCTCCGGCGTGAGTTTCAGATGGTCTTGCAGCATTTCGGAGAAAATCCACTGGCTGCCAATGCCAATCTGTCGGTAAACTGAAGTCATGCCGCCCGCTGCTTTATGGGCGGCGTACATGAGCGGCGAGTCAATGCCAAGCCAGTGATAAAATGGGTCATTTCCGTAAACGCGGGCGAACTCTTGAACTGTCAGTCCGGCGGTCTTGCCCTGTCCAAACTTTGGCTTGTAAAGCAGACACTTCCGAACGGCTGTTGCTAATAGGAGAAAGTAGCGTTCCTCTTGCGGCAGTTCATCAGGCAGTTTCGGTGGCTCCGCATTCGTTGCAGCCTCTGTGACTTCAATGGCATCATCCATCTCGTCATTCATAGGGGAAGTTTCGCCGTTCGCGTCCTGTTTTCCTGCCGTGTGACGGGCGCGTGACGGACTGAGCAGGGGCCGGACGGGGCTTCGGGAACCCTGTGGAATGCCTTTGATTTCCCTTTGGGGAGGCTATGGGTAACCTATCAGTGACCTCTGTGGGGGCTTTACGGGGGCTTTAGGGGAACTATATGGGGGCTTTATGGGAACTATGTCGGAGCGTGAATGGGGACTGCGGAGTGCGGCCCAGGACGAAAACAAGCCGCCTGCTTCGTGTATGCCACAGGCGGCTTGCTTGTCGTGGTGCCGAAGGGGGGACTCGAACCCCCACGAGGTTGCCCCCAAAGGTTTTTGAGACCTCCGCGTCTGCCATTCCGCCACTTCGGCACAGGCTCGGCCTGACCCTGTTTGGGGTAAACGGGGCAGGGTTATTATGACGCCGGGAGCGCGCGTTGTCAACTGCGAACCGTGCCCGAAATCACAAAAGACCTTCGCGGGACGCTGTGCTGGAGCGTCGGCGAAGGTCTTGGATGCTGGAAACACGTTCGACCCGAAGCGGCGGCGGGCGGCTTCCGCCCGCGTAAAAGGGCTGCTGAGGGCGCGCGGCGGGCATGGCTGGCCTGCCGGAGCCGTTTCCAGAAAGGGGGCAGCCGCCTGTCTGCATCGTCGAAGGCAGAACGGACTGCGCCTACTCATTAGAACGCCGCGCGGCCCCATTTTGTTCCCGAACGGATGCCCGTATCACTGCGGGTTTTGTGTCTGCGCGTCTGCCCAGAAGACGCGGCGGACGACGGCGTGGGCGGCGGTCATGGCATCCTGCACGTCCGGTGGCAGCGACGCAGGGGCGTCATGGGCGACACCGGACGCGAGAAACAGGCGGTTCCGCAGACCCGCGAGGCGCGTATAGGCGTGCGAAAGCGTTTCCCAGTCGGCCTGCGTGAGAAGGGCGTCATCGCGCAGTGCGAGCAGGGCGGGGAGCGTTCCCGGCACGCGCAGGCGGCGACGGCGCGCGCCGTGCTGCATCTGCAAGAGCTGGACTGTCCATTCAATGTCGGCCATGCCGCCTGGGGCGAGTTTCAGGTCGTGCGCGTGCTTGAGGCGCTCTTTCTCAATGCGCCGCTTCATGGCGCGCACTTCGGCCAACTCCTGCGAAGTCGCCGCGCGCGCATAGACGATTTCGTGCGTCATGGCAGCAAACGCCGCGCCGAGTTCCGCGTCGCCCGCGACGGGGCGGGCTTTGAGAAGCGCCTGCCGCTCCCAGGTGGCGGCGGTTTCGTAGTAAGCGCGGTAGGCGTCCAAGTCCAGCACGAGCGCCCCTTTGCGGCCTTCGGGACGCAGGCGCGGGTCAGTGTCAACTGAGACACCGAAGCGCGTCATGTCGCCGCGTAGCGTTTGTTGTACGCGCTCTGCCAGACGCGCGGCGGGGGCGAGTTTTCCTTCGTCGCCGACAAAGAGTACGTCCAGGTCGGACGCATAACCCATTTCGCCCCCACCCAGTTTGCCCAGCCCGATAATGGCGAAGCGCCCGCTGAAGTTTAACTCTTGCCGGGCCATCGTCAGCGCCTGCGCCAGCGCGAACTCCGCCGCCCGCGTGGTTTCCTGCAGCACGTTCGGCACGTCCGCGAGGCCCCACACGTCCCGCGCCCCGGTGTGCAGCCGCGCCCGCAGAAGCGTCGCCGCCAGCGCGGACACATCGGGCGCAGGGGGGAAATAGGGCGGCGCGTCCATGCGTTCTTCATCGGCCAGCGCGTCCAGCCATTCCAGATGACGCAGCAGCGTTTGCCAGAGCGCGGGCGCATTTCCGGCCAGCAGGCACAAACGGGGCAGCAGGCGCGGGGAATCGGAAAGCGTCGCGTACAGGGCTGCGCGCGACGGCAGGGCGTCTGCCAGCGCGTCCAAGCCGCGCAGGGCAGCATCGGGGTTGTCCGTCACGCCCGCCGCGGTCAGCAGCGGCCCCAGCAGCCGCGCCAGAGCCGCGCGCGCTTCGGGCGCAACGCCGCCGTATTCGGAGCCGAATGCCGCGCGGCGCAGAAGCGCAAGGGCAGCGTCTGTGTCGCGGAAGCCGCTTTCTGTCAGCCGCGCGCGCAGAGCGGATTGCGACGCCGGGTCATCGGGCGCGAGAAGCCATTCGCCTGCCGCATCGGGCGCGTGTTCTTGCGGCGCGGACGCGCCATAAAAGAGACGCTCAAACAGCACGTGCGCCTGCCGTGAATAGCGTGCGTAATCGAAATCAAACGCACGCCCATCGGGATAGCCCATGCGCCGGGCAAGTTGAGCGCGGGCAAGCGGGTCACGCGGGAGGCAGCGCACGGCGCGCTCATCTAAGAGTTGCAGGCGATGCTCGACAGTTCTCAGGAAGCAGAGGAATCTCGCGCAGGGCGTCGCGCTCGTTTTCCGTCAGCAGGCCCACAGTGGCTAACCTGTCCAAAGCGTCCAGCGTGTTGCCCGTCCGCACCCCCGGGTTTGCGCCCCCGGCAATCAACTGCATGAGTTGAACGGCAAACTCTACGTCACGGATGCCGCCGACGCCTTCCTTGACGTTGGTGTAGGCCTCGCCCGCATGGGCAATCTTCTGCTCCAAACGCCGCTTGTTCTGCCGGATGCTCTGGACAAAGCGTTCTTCCACGCGCGGGCGGTAGACAAATGCCTGCGTCATGTCCAGAAAGGCCGCGCCGAGCGCGGCGTCCCCGGCGACGAAGCGGGCTTTCAGCAAAGCCTGCCGCTCCCAGGGTTCCGCCCACGACTCATAATAGTCCCGGCACGATGACAGCGAGCGCGAAAGCGCCCCGAACCGTCCTTCCGGGCGCAGGCGCAGGTCTACCCGAAACACGAAGCCCGCGTCGGTAGCGCGTGCCAGCGTGTCCCGCACCCCTTCGCCGAGTTTGATGGCTTCCGCGGCGTCTGCGTCGTCGCCATGCACATACAGCAGGTCAATATCCGAGGAGTAGTTTAACTCCTGGCCGCCCAGTTTGCCCATCGCAATCACGGCAAACGCGGATGGGGCGGCGTCCCCGCGCTCCTCACGGCTAATCTGCCACGCCATGCGGACACAGGCATCCGCGAACGCGCTGATGTCGGCGACGGTTTCCGGCAGGTCGGCCAAGCCCAGCAGGTCGCGCACACCGATACGCAGCATTTCGGGGGCCTTAAAGCGGCGCAGGGCATCGCGGCGGGCGTTGGGGGTCTTGGCAATCGCCACCCGTCGCGTCAGGTCGTCCCACAGGGCGGCAAACGGGCGTGGGCGGTCGCGCATTCGGGGGTTCGTCAACGTTTCCAGATATTCCGGGGTCTGGACAAGCAGGTCGGCGAAGAACTGCGACGACGCCATCACGGTGACTAAGATGGCGGCAGCGGCAGGCGACGCGGCGAGCAGAGCATACGCCCCGGCGCGGCTGCCGACGCTTTCCGCCCAGCGCGACAGATTGGCGGCGGCGCGGTCAGGGTCGGCGCTTGCGCTCAAGGCGGGCAGGAGGGCGCGCAGAGCGGCATTATACACGCTGTCGGGCACGTCATGCCCGGCCATGTCTTGCAGCAAACGGCAGGCGCGGGCGGGGTCGGCAAAGCCCAGAACGGTGAGCGCAGCGGGCGTGAGGTCTTCATACGCGCCAATCATGGAAACAGTGTACCCGCGCGGCATGGGGAGGGCGCACAGCAACAGGCCGGTCTCTCCCTCGGAGAAGACCGGCCTGCGGCTTTCTATAATCACACTGTCGCACTTTCGGAAGCGTGGCAGCCATCTCGTTGCCGATTGGCGCGGAGAGAAGGCCCATCGCTTTGCGCCCCTGCGTTTCCCCAGGTTTGCCTTTGTCGAGCAGCGATTGATGGGTTATGCCCTATTATTATGGGCGCGTGGGCGTCGGCGCATTAGCCCGCAACAGTGCCGGATTTGCGGCAGGCGCGGCGGCAGGCAGGGCGGCAGGAGTAATCTTGAACGTGTGCGGCTTCGGCTGGGCAGCCTCATGCGCCTGCGCGCGCCGGGCGTCCAGTTTGGCGTCTTCGGCGCGCAATTGGGCGAGTTCGTCGTCGGTGGGCACGTCGGTTTTGCTGACTAAGCCGCTTTTGCCTTTCCAGAAGTCGTGCCACTCGCTGATGCGCTGCTGCACCAAAGCAAGCACCTGCGCCGCCTGCTGGTTCTGCGGCAGGGCAGGGAGTGCGTTCAGGTCAAACCCGACGCCGCTGACATTGCCGCCCTGCTGAGTGTCAACTGCTGTGCTGTCCACAATGAGCCTGAACTGCATGGGCAGGTTGGCAGTAGTCGCAACCATTGGCGTGTAAACGATGAACACGTTCAGCCCGGCGGCGAGCGGAGAAAGGCGGAAAGCATCGCGGGCGGCATCCGGTACGGGCCAGGGCAGAGACGTGGTCGCCGTGATGGTTTTGCCCACCGGCAGGGTCAGGTCTGCCACCGTCGGCTGCGCGTGCCAGGCTTGCAGGACGGCGGCGGCGATAATCACGTGCCCCGCTTCGTTGGGGTGAACGCCGTCGCCGCGCTGCGGCGCTCTCCCGAACAGGGAAAAGTTTGGGTCTGTTTTGCGGCCTTCGGCGGTTGCTGCCGCCATCGGCGCATTCGTGTCGGCAACGGGGATGCTGCGCTCCGCGCCCAGTTTCTTCACAAAGTCGCCGTATTTTATCAATGTGTCGTTGTAATCGGCAGCGGGGTAAACGAAATTGTTGGACTTCCCCGCCGGAAGCGGCGCGCGCTCTTTGGCCGCGTAATCAAAAAATGACGGCGTGAGCAGCGTCAGCCGGACGCCCGGCAGGGCCTGCGTGAGCGCGTCCACAATGTGCGTGAGGCCCTGCGCGTAAGTCTGAAAGCGCGCGTCGTCGTAAGACGCATAGCCGCCATCGTTCATGCCCAGAAACACGGTGACCACTGTCGGCTTGTAATTCACCACGTCGCGCTTCAGGCGCAAATCAATAGGGCCGCCCCCGCCGCCGGTCACGCGGTCGCCGCTCCAGCCGGAGTTGATGAACTTGACATGAAGGCGCGGATAGCGGGTCAGCATGAACGTTTCTAAGTCACGGGCGTACATTTGCTGCTCGGTAATAGAGTCGCCGTAAACAACCACCGTGTCGCCGTCTCGGAGGAAAAACGACGCGGGGGTTAGGGGCGGGGCAGTGTGCGCTATCGGAGCCAGCAAGAGCAGTGCGAGCAGGACACACAGGCATCGCTGCATGGAAGGACCTCCTTTACAATTGGTTCTTCATGGCCTCAAACGCGGCCACAAACTTGTCGGCTTCGGCTTGAAGCACTTCATCGGGGTTCCAGCCCATGTCAATGCGCTGCCAGCGGCGCTGCGCGCCGCGCAGACGGACATGGACGCTGCCGCCGTCGCCGCGCGCCATCTCTACATCGGCAAGCGGGCGCGGCTCGGTCAGGGTCGTGCCCAGCCGCCCAAAGACGCGCCCCACCAGCCAGCCCATTCCCAGCGCGGCTCCGCCGAGCACGAGCAAAACAATTCCCATCCGCGTGCCGTAAGCGTGGGAGCGGCGCAGGGCATCTTCTTCCAACTGGGCCATAGCGTCGCGAAATTGCGGGCTAGGCTCCACCCGCAGGGTGCCGTCGTCGCGGAGAATGAGCGTGCCGCGTTCGGCGGGTTTCTTGATGCTCTGGAAACGCAGACGGGCGATGTCGGTCAAGGCTGTGTTGCTCCTTCGGGGACGGTTGCAAATGGCGTGCTGCAATAGCGAGCCGTTCAGCGTTTAACATCCTATCACTATACCCCGGATATATCTTGACGAGAGAAAGACCTGCTGAAACGGCCTGCAAAGCGGCATCCTGCAGAATAGAAAAGAGCGCATTCTGCACCGGGGCCAGCAAAGGGCGTACACATAACAGCCGCTTTCTGAATACTTTCAGCAACAAAAGGTGGCGGCGTTTTGGCTGGCGGCTACAATCGGGTATAATCCATCAGACTGCCCGGCAGCCCATTCTGTTCTGGTCTATGGAGAATGCCATGAAACGCGCTGGTTTTACTCTGATTGAGCTACTCGTCGTCATCGCCATCATCGCGATACTCGCCGCCATTCTTTTTCCTGTCTTTGCGAAAGCCCGTGAGAAGGCCCGGCAGACTGCCTGTCTCAATAACGAAAGACAAATGGGCATTGGCATTATGCAATATCTGCAGGACTTTGATGAAACTTACCCCAGTGGTCAGTTTCCGAAGGGAGATGACCCGATTACTCCTGCAAGAGCGCTTTATTGTGTGCATGGCTGTGGATGGGGGGGCCAAATCTACTCGTTTGTAAAGAGTAAACAGGTCTATATCTGCCCCGATGGAACAAACGAAACCGTCTCCTATGCCTACAATGCCAATCTGGTTCCGGGCACAACGGGAACCACACAAGCAACTCTGACCGCGCCTGTCCGTACTGTAATGGTTGCAGAGGTACAAGGCGAATTCCTGGCAGACCCCAGCACCGGGCGAGAAGAATGTACCTGCTCCTGGAATGGTTTAGGCTACGCCCAGCCTAACGGCTCAAGCCTCAATATTTACGCGCCCTGCAATGCGGGCGGAGTCGCTCAAGCGACGGGCAACTTAGGAAACATCACAAGCGGCTGGACAGGGGTGCAGCTGATAGGACGCCACAGCGATGGCGCAAACTATATGCTGGCTGATGGTCATTCCAAATGGTTTCGAGGAGCCTCGGTGTCACCTGGCCTGAACGCTGCACTGGCAACCGACGACCAGACTTCCACCGGCACAAGCGGCGGCAAATCTGCCGGGACAGCCTTTTCCGGGAATAGCGCCAAGACGGGCGCTCCCTTTGGCGCGACATTCAGCATTTACTAAATCAGCATTTACTTAAGTGATGTCCTGCAAAGACGGCGCTTAAGCCCAGGAGATGACCGGCGCTTGCAGCAGGCCCGCCGGGTACAGCAGACAATTCTCCGAGAAGTTCTCGCCGGTCGTGAGGAAGTTGTGCGGCCCGTAAGCGCCCGCCCGCAGAGGGATTTGATGCAGCGGCCCAAACGTGTTGCGGCGGGTGAGCACCACTTCCAGCTGAACCTGCCCGGCGCGAACGGCATCGGGGGGAACTTCGGTATGGTAGGGCGGCCAGGCGAGCATCTCCACACTGCCGCCCGGTGAGAGCACCTTGACGCAGGCTGCTTCAAAGCCGAGCAGGGTAAGGAAGACCCGCGCGGCGTCTGCCGGGGGGCTGAGAGGCACGGTATAGGTCAGGGAGCCGCCGTAAAAGGGTAGCCCTTGAGTTGCGATGTCGCCGACGGCAAGGCGTTCCGGCAGACGCGTCAGCGTCCGGCGCGTGCCATCTAACCGGACGCCGAAAGCCCCCACCAGATAAACAGCCTCCAAATCTATGCCCTCATGGAAGTCGGCTTCCAGCGTCAAGACATTGCCGCCTTGTTGTACGCTTCCCATCGGCAGGCCAATGCGCGGGAAAGCCGTGTCCACCCACCAGCCCTCGGCGGCGGACGAAAGCGGCTCCCCGTTGAGCGTCAACTGCCACCGTTCCGGGCGCTCCATGCATAGAAACACCGGGTCGCTGGGAATGTCCTCCACGCTGAACTCAAAGGCCAGCGCGACCCGCGCCAGAACCGGCGGCGCAGACGCGAACTTCGTGTGAAACCAGGGCTGTACCATCTCGCCGCCGCGCAGGGGCAGCCCAAGCGATTTCCGCACGGTCTGGTCGACTTGAAGCACTTCAGCGGGTTCCTGCCAGGGGCCGTTGTCCAATTTCAGCCGGGCGAAATCCAGCACACAGACATTTTCCTCCGCGAGTTGGTAAGGATACGCGCCCTCGGCGGCCTGGCGGCCCACCGCAGCGGGAGAGGAAGGACGAGAAACAAGTGCTGCGTCCTGCTCTGGCGTCAGCACGAAGGCGCGCTCGCCGGAGGGCGCGAAGCGGGTATGAAACTCAACGGTTTCACCCTCGGTGTGAGACGGGACAGCATAGCGCGCGCCGGTGCGGCAGTCCCATTCCTCAATCCCTCCTAACTCAGCAATGCTGCCGTGCCCGCGCAGTCGCACGCGCACATCGGCAAACGTCTGATTGTCGCTCATATTGATGGCGACAAGGCAGCGGCGCTTCCCGTCTCGGCGTATCTGGCAGGAAACCTCCGTCAGCGTCATGCCCGTCTCGGCGTCTGCAATCTCCACGCCCTCCTGAACGGCCTCCTGACACGCGGCAACAAGCGCGTCCCGCTCCCAGGGCAGTGCGACCGAGAGAGCCGCGAGTTCGGCGGGGGCAGATGACGGCAGCGCGTCCACATAGGGAGGCGGCTCGCCTGCGAACAGCACGCGGCCCCCCAGAGCGAGGAAATCGGCCAGCAGGCGCACCGTTGTAGCCCGCATCGTTGTCATGCGCCCCACGACGACGGCCCGATACGCCGCCCGCCCGACGCGCAGAACCGGAGCGCCGTCTTCTGCCTGCTGCACGCTGGCAAGACGGCCCATCATCTCCTCGTCGCCGTAATCAAAATCCAGGTGCGCGCCCAGCAGCCAGTAGGATAATTCCGTGTAACCGCTTTCCAGCGCCTGTATCTCTGCGGTTTTCGGGGTAAGGCCCTCTGCCCAGCCTGCATGAATCTGGCACCAGACGCTTTCAACGGGGTTAAGCACCAGAATGTCGCAGCATGGCTCGCCCTGCATCAGCAGCAGGCCCAGACGCGCGAAGTACGTTTCTACAAAGTCGTAGTCCTGCCACCACGCTGACTGATGCAGGATGCTGGCAGGATAGTCGCGCTTGGCCTCGCCTGCCATCGTGTACCAGGACAGATGATGACAGCGCAGATTGATGCCGAATAACGCCTGCCAGTCGCCGACCGCCTTGTGGCTTGCAAAATTCATCTGCCAGCCCGTGCAGCCATATAACTCCGACAGAAGCCACGTTTGCCCCAGTTGCCGGGCAGCCGATGTGAGCTGCTTGACAATGGGAAAATGCCGGTTTCCCTCGCTGAGCACGTCTACGCCCGGCGCGTGCATGAACTCATAAAAGCGCATCAGCGACCCCTGCATCGCTGCCTGAGCGGTCAAACTGTCTTCATGGAGCACATGGCCCGTGAGCATCATGCCGCGCGCGTCGCACCAGTTATAAAGAGGCCGCGCGAAGTTTTCCAGGAACATCTGCTGCAATGTTTCCATATACTGCCACTTGACCGGCGACACAGCGCGGCCTTCGGGCAGCAGGAACAATTCAGGCAGCCTGCCAATCAGGTCACAGCCGAACTTCGCTTCAAACGCGGCAGGCAGCGCATCTGTCCAGGGCGTCATGCGAAAGCGATCTGGCCCGTTTAAACTAAAGCCCGTGAAGACAGGCCCTCGGTGCGGCTCATCGGTGAAGATGCCCTTGATAGACTTCCCCAGACGCCTGCCGCAGTGTTCTTCATAGCGCGCGTGCGTCAACTGAATATAATAGTCCGTCGCTTCCCGGTTCAGCGTGTCCACGTAGGTGTGCCCGTTGTAAAAACTGGACGTGTTGGACAATTGCACATGGAATGCCAGCACGGTTTTATGGTGATACGCCTCGGCAGGCGTCTCCCTATAAAGGCGTTCGCAATCCCAATACGATGCCCCTTCCAGGCGGCACGAAAAGGCTGCCGTTAACTCATCACGCCAAACAAACTCCGCGCCGGGCACCATGGTCAGGGTCATAAAGCGGCTTCGGTAAGCATGGTTTTCCGTGACCATGCCCCCGGCGGTGCCACTGGGCCACCTGTCTTCGTCATACAGCCAGGCTTCCAATCCCCTTTTTTCGGCTTCGTCGGCACAGACATTCACCAGCCGAAACCATTCTTCGCCCAGATATTCCGTTGCTAATCCCGTGCGCGAGTGCATGAAAAAGCCGCCCATGCCCATCTGCTGCATCACGTCAATCTGGCGCAGAAGTTCGGCTTCCTTTAAGTCGCCATTCCAGCTCCAAAAGGGCTTGCCCCGCAGGCGTGCGTCGGGATTTTGGAACTGTTGTGAAAGGTCTGTCATGCTGTTTGCTTTCCTTTGGGTTTCCCTTGGGTTTCCCTTTTGCTTTCCTTTGCACTCCCTTGCCATTGTCTTCTGATGTCTTTTGATTCTCTTCTGACTCTCTTCTAACTGTCTTCTGTTGTAATGCGATTCCTCCGCGTTTGCCCTTGAATGGCCCTGCTTCTTGCTTTTGACGGGCCTGGGGCTTTCCTGTGTTCAGGGATGCGTGTTCGTGTAGCGGTAATTGAAACGGCCATCGGGGGCGCTGTCGCCAGTGTACCACCAGTCCGCGATGTTCGCGCCTTCGCCAATAGGGGCGTTGTCAAGCCAGTGGAAATCAAACGTCGTCGTCCTCCGATTGTGCAGCCCCAGCAGAGCGCGGGGAATGACCATCTGCATCTCGTTGCCCGCCGCGCGGTAGGGAACGCGCCACGTTTTGCCATCGGAGAAGCGTTTGACGGTGGTCGCATTGGCAGACACGACAGGGCTGTTCACCACAAAATCATAGCCGTTCCAGCCAGTGTTGGGGTTCTGGTCAGCATCAATTAGCAATTGCATCCAATGGGAGCCGGTAAACGCCGTCAGGGGCTTTGCCGTGCGAACATAAAACGCGATGTTTTTGGCGTCGCAGGCGACTTTAGCGGCCACAATGTCGTTGCGCCCCGACGCATCTGTGTAATGATAACCCTTCCAGCCGTCCCAGTCCCGGTGCGCGGTGTCGCCGACGCTGTCACGAAACTCCGGCCCCACTTTGTTCCACACAGCAAACGACGCGCTCGCCACGACAGGCTGAAACCCATGCGCCTGCGGCAAAGGCCGCGCGCCCTTGAAGCGGCGAATGCCCGCCGCCATCTGCATATAATAATTGTCGCCGTAGCCGCCTTTCATGGGCATGGCGTCGCGCGAAAACTCCTCGTTGTAGTTGTCCACAAAGAATGTCTCGCCAGGGTTCAGCCGCCTCCCCAGAAATCCCGGCCCGCCTCCCGCGCCGCTTGTGAAGCGCTGCGCGATCCATTCGTTCCAGCCGGTGACAAAAATAAACTGCGGGTCGGCCTGAAGCGCGCGCTCCCACTGCTGCCCAAAATACAGCCCTTTCGCCCTGTCTGCGGCCAAGCGATGCGCGTCTACTGGCGGTTCCGCGCCATGCCCCCACGTTGCCTCGCCATGATAACTGCGGCCTAAATTGTCGGTGGGGTGTCCGGCCACCACCACTGCCATCTCTTCCGCCGCGTCCGGGCTTGTGTGCCACCCAATCTTCTGCGGGTACTTGTCCATCCATTGCCACTTATCCTGTCCCGCGTCCCACGCCCACGACTGACGCCAGGTAAAGAAGTCGCGGACTTTCGGATCAAGGCCCTTGCCGCCTTCTGTGTCGTTCTTGCTGCCCAGAACGAGCGGCTTGCCCTCCCACCGGAACCATAAATCGGCATACAAGCCTTTTGCGTAGTAGGTGTTGTAAAGACTTGTCACAGTGGGAACCGTGTGCGCGTGCGTAATAAAGCCAATCTGCGGCGTTTGGAACCCTTCCCGGCGCATCTCTGCCGCGACATCAAACAGCGTTTTGACATCCTTTGGGTAGGTAGCCGCATTCGTCATATCCAAAAACAACACGTCTACGCCCGCATCTCCCAGCATTTGCAGGTTCTTTCGCGCCACCCAGGGGTCGTCCGCGCGATTGTATCCGACCGCAGGTTCGCCCCACCAGTGAAATGCAGGCACGGGGCCGTAAACAGGATTGGCAGGGTCAAGCGCGAGGGCTTTGGAGTTATCATACGGCTCATCCGAGCGGGAGTGCCAGACAAAGTAAAAGATGCCGACAAAGCGTCCCGCACGCAGCGGACGGGCCTCCGGCGCGACCGGCATGGCTCTCCCCAGCGCATCGGTTCCGACCCAGGTGTCACTGTAAAGGTCGCGCGCCTGCGCTTGAGAGCGCAGCGGCGACAAAAGCAGCGAAAGCAGCAGCGGCAGCAAAAGACATGAAGGCAGTCTGAGCATCACGGGGTGTCTCCTGAATAAAGGGCTTCGTCGCCCAAACGGTAAACTCTTCTGCGCCGTATTCCACAGTTTGGTTTTCCATTCCTCTTATTCTACTGCGTTCATGCCGCCTTTCCTGCTGACGCTCTCGCTTAGCGATAAAATATTTCTTGACAGCAGTCGGTTTATGCATTATAATAGGCAATCGGTAAACCCGTTCCCAGAGCGCCAGGACAGGACGCGCCTTTAAGCCCTCCTGTGACCGGTCGCGCCCGCTGCCCACAGGAAAATGTCCAGTCTATTCAGGCTAGTCTCGTCAGGCCAGTCTCGCAGTACCAATTGAGAAAGAAGGGACTTATAATGCTTATGTACTCTCGCCGGGGCCGCTCCAAAGGCGGCTTCACTTTAATTGAGCTGCTCGTCGTGATAGCCATCATCGCGCTGCTCGCCGCTATTCTCTTCCCCGTGTTCGCCAAAGCCCGTGAAAAGGCTCGCCAGACCACCTGCCTTTCCAATATGAAGCAGTTGGGGTTGGCCGTTCTGCAATACAACTCGGACTACGACGACCAGTTCATGCAGGGCAATGTTGGCTCCGGCAATGGCGTTGGATCAGGATTTTACTACGGAAACGGCTGGGGAGGACAGATTTACACCTATGTGAAATCACTCGCTATGTTTACCTGTCCAGATGACCTTTGGGTGGCCCCATCCAACTGGCAGGTGTATGATGCCAACAGCACTGGAAACCTCGTCACCATTACCAATAACACCGGCACGACCCACCTGTATAACGTTTCCTACGCCTACAACCGCAACTTCAGCATCGGCAAAGGCCCCGGTGCCTTTGCCGCGCACCCGCCATTTCCGCTGGCGTTGGTCGCCAACCCCGCCGCCACCATCATGTTTTTTGAGGTGACTGGCGTCTCCGTCGACATCACAAACACAGCGGGTGCTGGCCTCGTGGATGGCAGTTCCGGGAGCAGCAACGGTATCGGTGCGATTTCCGTTCACAGCAGCGCGATAGCCGACACCGGTTATTGGGCAGGCACGGCTTCCAATGCAGGCAAGTTCAACAAAATAGCCCGCCATTCCGACGGCGCAAACTACGCGCTGGCTGATGGACACGCTAAATGGTTTTCTCCCGGCAGCATCTCTTCGGGCAACGACAACACTGCCAACACCTGCGGTGCGTATCCGTCTACCGACCCCGCTTCCGGGGGCGGGCAGCCTGCTGCTGCCGCCGGACTGATTGGGCAATGTTCTAATGGCCCGTCTGCTACATTCTCCATCGACTAAACGGCGTCCTGCTAAGAGCGGGATAGAAAGATAATTCATTGTTATATCACACGCCTCGCCAACAGGGGCTGAAGAGGGCGCTGCCAGTCGTTGCCGCTCTCGCCGCTCTTCTCGTCCTGTCCCCGGCGGCGCGCGCACAGCAAGTCTTTATCGGCTCCGGCAATGGCTGGCAACAACTTAGCGCCCATCCGGAACAGTGGGAGTTTGTGCGCGGACACGCCGACGGCTTCTACATCAACTTCATTGAACTGCTGCACACGGACGCGGCGGCGTTTTCCAAACTTTCCCCCCTGTTTGCCCACCGGAATGCCTACTACGAGTTGGACTCGCGGTACACGGGTCTGGGTGGCTTTCCCGACGGCGGCCAGTTCAGTCGGGCATTGCAGGCCAAAGAACTCGGCTGCCTGCTTGATGGCGGCTTCCGCGTTCCCTACACGAGCCTCAATTACGGCTTAGATGCCGACAAGGAGGCCGACCTCAAAAGCCAGGGCCTGCCTGCCGGAACGTCGCGACCTTGTTTCACGCAGATTGGCCCCTGGGAGCTTGGCGGCGATATCCTCTCGGATGCAAAAGATAATGCAGGCATCCGCGCCAACATTGCCCGCTCCGATGGTCTGTCCACCGACGGCCCGCTGAGTTTGTGGCAGGCCGATCAGGGAAAGATGCGCAGCGGCAGTTTTTCCGTCGTCAAGTATGTGCATCGCCTCCACAAGACGACGGCAGTGATGGTCGCGCCCTACAACCTGAAGCCTCGCTCGCTCTGGCTGAACGCCGCGCAGCAATGCGTTCGCCAGCACGAGGACGCGGGCGCGAAGCCGGACATCTGGATCGTGTTTGAGTATGCTACCGACACGCCCACCTTGCCGGAAACCGTCAACGGCCAGCCCGCCGACACCATCACCGGCATGGCGTACTGGCTGATCCATCACCTCAAAGACCCTAAGCATTGGGCGCATCTCACAACCCCTGACACCGAAAGGACGCCTGACGGAAGCGTGACGCGGCTCACGCTACGTAATGACAGCGCCCGAATGGACTTATGTCCTGTTCTGCTCGCCCGTGTCCGCGACCCGCTGCACGACTGGAATGCGCGCTTCATGGTAAGTGGCCGCGATGTGACCCGGCAGGTCACGCAGGAGGGTGGTTTGCCGTTTGTCGGTGGGCTGCGTCTGTGGCCGGGCGATGCGCGCCCCGTTCGGGTCGTGCTGACGCCGCGCAGTTCTGCCGCTCGCGCGGGCCGAGCGGCGCTGGCGACAGTGCAGATGAGCCTGCAGCCTAATCCGTCGGCTCAGGACTGCATCAATCAGAAGGTGACGCTCTGGCCTGTGCTGGAGCGTCCAGCAGCACGGGTCGCCTTTGCCCGTAACTCGCGCCCGAATAGCCTCTCGCGCCATCAAATCTCTGCGTCCTGTTTGTGAGAAGTGCCGTTGCACCTCCATCATTCCCGAAACCTGCTTCGCCCGCCTGTCCCAGTTTTGTGTTTTACGCTGTGCCTCCTGTTGTGCCAGTCTTCTCACGCTGGCCCCGCCGCGCCTGCCCCGCAGTGGGACACGTACAGCGACACGTGGGCGGGAACCTACATCGGCACGGATGGGAAACCCTATCCGCTGCCGATGTATGAAGATGTCGGGCCGCCAAAGGCAAACAAAAACGTCGGCATCTTTTACTTTCTCTGGATAGATGGGCGCACCGGCGTTGTCAATGACAACGCAAAACTGCTCCGGCAAGACCTGAATGCCGTCATTCCTTATACGCCGGGTGCCTGGCATTGGTGGGGCGAGCCAGTTTTCGGCTATTACCTCAACACCGATCCATTCGTGCTGCGAAAGCACGCGCAGATGCTTGCCGACGCCGGGGTAGACGCGCTGTTTTTTGACAGCACCAACTCTTATCTGCACGAAGAGCAATACATGGCCCTGTGCAAAACGTTTGAGCAGACTCGCCAGCAGGGGCAAACGACGCCTCAGATTGCCCATGTCACTAACCGCGACAGCGGCAAAACAATCCAGAAGGTGTACGATGATTTCTATTCCCGGAACTTGTACCCCGATTTGTGGTTCCGCTGGCTGGGCAAGCCCATCATTCTCGGCCATCCGAACGAGTTGACGCCAACCCTTCAGGACTTCTTCACCGTCCGTTACTCGTGGGCCTGGGCCACCGCGACCAACTGGTTCGGCGATGGTCACGACAAATGGCCCTGGCTGGACAACTATCCACAGAAGTACGGCTGGCACGACGACCCCGGCAAGCCGGAAGAGATGGCCGTCTGTGTTGCCCAGCACGCCACCACCAGCATTGGCCGCAGCTACCATAATCACGCAGAGCCGCTCCCGCAGAGCCGCGTGCCTGCTGTCGGCCTCAACTTCGCCGAACAGTGGGGCCAGGCGCTTAAAGTGAATCCCGACTTCGTGTTCGTCACGGGCTGGAACGAGTGGATTGCGCCCATCCAGCCCGCCAGCGACAAGACAGTCTTTACCGGCCTGCATCTCAAGAAAGGCGATGCGTTCTTCGTGGACGAGTACAGCCCGGAGTTCAGCCGCGACGCCGAACCGACCCTGAGCGGCGGCCTGGAAGACAACTACTACTTCCAACTCGTCAACTTTGTGCGGCGCTACAAGGGTGTACGCCCCCTTCCTCTCGTCAAGTCCCGCCCGCGTCACGCTCGCCAGCCCACCTGCCGCCTGGCAGCACGTCACGCCGGAGTTCCGCGACGATATTGGAGACCCGGTGCATCGCGACTTTGACGGCTTCGCCAAAGGGACGCACTACACGAACACAACGGGGCGCAACGACATTGTGGCCGCCAAAGTCTCTCGTGACAGCAAGAACGTCTATTTCTACGTGCGAACGCAGGAAAAACTGACGCCTCACACCGACAAAGACTGGATGCTGCTGTATCTGAACACAGACGGCGATTACAAAACAGGCTGGCTGGGCTACGATTACGTCCTCAACCGCAGCGTGGGCAGCCGCACAACCCTGCTGGAAAAGAACGTGGGGGGCCGTTATCAATGGCAGGCAGTGGGGCAGGTCAAGTATCAGGCGGGCGACAGGGAGTTGGTGATTGCCGTGCCGCGCGCGCTGCTGGGGGCGAAGGCTTTGCCTGTGTTCATAGACTTCAAATGGGCCGACCATTGCTACAGCAAAGGCGACTGGACAGACTTCACGCTCAATGGCGATGCCGCCCCCAATGACCGCTTCAACTTCCGCGCCCGCTTCCAGCCGGTGCAGGCGTCCACTGTGAGGGACCATTATCCGTGACTGAAGGTTACGTTCGGGATGGCGCTCTTGACCCGCGCGTGCGGCAGTTCCATCTGCCGACCCGCATAGTCTGGCAAACGGAGGGCGAGGCTGCGCCGCAAAATGCCGCGTTCCTGCTCCTAAGTGACACCGGGCAGGCCCCGCTTTCCGTTGACGCCTGCTGCACCGTTCCAAAGTCGGCGTCGCCATGCGCGCTCCTGCTGGACTTCGGGCGCGAGCGCAATGGCGGCGTCCAGATTGTTGTGGGGGCTGCAAATCCGCGCCCGCTGCCCGTGCGCGTCCGGTTCGGGGAGTCCGTCAGCGAGGCGATGGGCGAGCCGAATAACGACCACGCCAACCATGATTTTGTGTTCCCGCTCGTGCCGCTCGGCTCGCAGGAGGTGGGCAACACGGGCTTTCGCTTCGTGCGCCTGGACTTTCCCGCCGGAGCCGAAGCGCAGATTGTCGCCGTGCGCGCCGTCTCGCTCCTGCGTCCGCTTGCTTATCGCGGCGCGTTTGCGTGCAGCGACCCGCGCCTGAACGCTGTCTGGGATACGGGCGCGTACACCGTTCACCTGTGTATGCAGGATTATCTCTGGGACGGCATCAAGCGCGACCGACTGGTCTGGATTGGCGACCTGCACCCGGAGGCAATGGTGGTCAGCGCTGTCTTCGGGGGAAACCCGCTGGTTCCGGCGACCTTGGACTATGGGCGCGACCATGCGCCGCTGCCCGGCTGGATGAACGGCATTTCGTCGTATTCGCTCTGGTGGCTGATTATCCAGCGGGATTGGCACCGCGCGCATGGAGATTTGGCTTATCTGCACGAGCAGCGCGCCTATTTGACCGGCCTGCTCTTGCTGATTGAAAGCAAACTGGACGCGCAGGGCTGGGAGCGCCTGGACGGAATGCGCTTTTTGGAGTGGCCCACCAGCGGCGACCCGACCGCGATTGACGCGGGCTTGCAGGCGCTGGTCGTGCTGGCCCTACGCGCCGGAGCGGAACTGTGCGCCGCGCTGTCCGATACGGAGAACGCCGCCCGCGCTGAGGCTGCCGCCCGCAGCGCCGCGCGCGTCGTGCGTCCTGACAGCGCGAGCAAGCAGGCCAACGCGCTGCTTGTCCTGGCAGGCATGGCCGACGCCCGCGAAGTCAACGCGCGCATTCTGGCCCGTGACCCCCATCGGGGGCTGTCTACGTTTTATGGCTACTACGTGCTTCAGGCGCGCGCCCTTGCGGGAGACCATGCGGGCTGCTTAGATTTAATCCGTGCTTACTGGGGCGGAATGTTAGACATGGGCGCGACGACCTTCTGGGAGGGCTTTGAGAGGGACTGGATGGAGAATGCCGCCCGCATTGATGAACTCGTGCCGCCCGGCAAGCGCGACATTCACGCGGACTTCGGCGACTGGTGCTACAAGGGTCTGCGCCACAGTTTGTGTCACGGATGGGCTGCCGGGCCGACCGCCTGGCTCTCCGAACACGTTTTAGGGATTGCGCCCGCCGCACCGGGCTTTGCAGAAGTGACCATACGCCCGCATCTGGCCGATTTGGACTGGGCGCGCGGCTCGGTTCCTACCCCGCACGGCGATATTCACGTCGCGCACGAGCGACTCGCGAACGGGGAAGTTCACTCCGAAGTCACTTTGCCGGAAGGCGTCCAGCGCATCGGAGACTGAGAATAAAACGATGACAACAAAGCACTTCACGCTGCTGGCGCTGTCCGCCTTGACGTTTAACAGACCCGTTCTGGCCGCAGACAAGAAGCCAATGCCCCTGCAAATCTTCACGTATCAGAACCCGCTGCCCCGCGCAGTCAGCGGTATCAACGGCCTACGCGACCCATTTATCCTGCGCGTGGACGGCATCTGGTACATGACCGGCACGTCCAAGCCCTTCTTTGAGCAGCTCGGCAACAGCCCCGGCGTGCCGCTGTACGCCTCGACCGACCTGAAAACGTGGACGGACAAAGGCATCCTGGTCGCCCGCAAAGAAGGAACCTGGTATCAAGACCGCTTCTGGGCACCCGAAATCCACGTGAAGCAGACCCCGACAGGCCGCAAGTTCTACTGCACGTTCAACGGCTTCAACAAAAACCAGAAGACGCCGCAGGGCGTTGGCCTCGCCGTCGCGGACGCCATCACCGGCCCTTACACGGTGCTCACACCCGATACCCCCCTGCACGCGGGCAACGACGCCGATATTTTCACCGACGATGACGGTCAGGATTATCTGTTTGTTTCGGGCGTGACGGCCATGCCGGTTGACCTTGCCAGCGCCAAAGTCACCGGCCCCGCCTTTCCTGTCATACCTGGCGGCGAGCCGACCGACTGGGACACCGGGCCGGGCATCGGGCGCGAAGGCCCCGAAGTGGTTAAAATCAAGAACACGTACTATTGTTTCTACTCGTCGTGGGGGCGCGGCTACGAAGTGGGCTACGCGACGGCGAGCAGCATTCACGGCCCCTGGACAAAGTACGTGAACAACCCAATTTACGGCGCGCAGGGCGAGAATGACTGCGCGCGGCATCACAAAGTTTACACGCAAGCCTCCGATGTGCCCTACACGCAAGTCGGTCACGGGCAGCCGTTTGTCGGCCCCGACGGACGCTGGTGGATAAGCGCGCACTTCGGCACGAAAGTCCCTGACCCGCTCGCGGATCGCCGCCTCAATGGCAACTGCCAGCCCGGTTATGACCCGCTGAACTTCCAGGACGGCGTGTTTCTGCCCACGCAGCCAACATGGACGCCGCAGACCGTCACCCTTCCTGCGCTTCGCCAAAAGGCGGCTCGTCCATGATTGCGGAGACCCCCAATTCTGCCCAGGAGCAGGGCGGCGCTGCCCCGGCTTCTGCGCCCAAACCGGTGCGCTGGGTTCCGGTCTGCACGCTCGCCTTTGCCTTAATTATCCTCAACACAGGCTGGATTGCCAATTCTGAGATGAAGACCGGTGTCACAGAGGGAACCATCTCCACGCTGTTTATTGGCGTCACGTTTCTGCTGTTTGTTGTCACGCTGCTCAACTTGGTCGTGCGCCGGTGGGCAGGGCCGCGCACCGCTTTCAATCAGGCCGAATTGATGATGCTGTATTCGATTTTGTCCATGTCCAGCGTGGTCGCCGGGGTAGGGCACATGGGCTTTTTCACCCCGTTCCTGTCCAATGCGTTCTGGTTTGCCAGCAACACCAATGGCTACAAGGCCATCCTGCCTCTCATTCCCTCTTACATCGGCCCGCGCGACCCGGCTATTCTGAGCGGCTTCTACGGGGGGCACTCCACATTTTTCCAGCCTGCGGTCATGCGCGCCTGGGCGGGGCCGCTGTGCGTGTGGAGCGTCTTTTTTCTGGTGCTTCTCTGGACGACGCTGTGCCTGGCCGTGATTGTCCGCCGCCGCTGGGCCGAGGATGAACACCTGCCGTTCCCGATTATCGCCCTGCCGCTGGAAATGACCCGCGAGGGAGCGCCCCTCTACCGCAGCAAACTGCTCTGGCTCGGCTTTGCCATTCCATTTTGCTTCCACTCGCTTAACTCGCTGGCAAGCATCTTTCCGCTCGTCCCGACCTATCCCATCAACTCGGCCAAAGACCTTGCCGCTGGCCTGCAATTTCCCCTCAGCGGCCTGTCGCCCATCTTTGGGGGCATTCATCCAGCGGGGGTCGGGCTGGGCTTTCTCATCAACACCGACGTGCTGTTCTCGCTCTGGTTTTTCTATCTTCTCCGCAAAGTGTTCAATCTGTGGGGGGTGCTGGAAAACTGGCGTGACGCCGGGATAGGCGGGCAGTTTGGTGACGGGGCGAACCAGTTTCCGTTCACCAGTTATCAGGCGTGGGGGGCGTGGCTGGCTCTGGGGCTGGGCATTTTGTGGCAGGGACGTTCTTACTTCGCGGGCTACTTCCGCCGCGCTCTTCAAGGCGACTCGGAAGGGCGAGAAGGGCGGGAGCCGATGAGCGCGCGCGTTGCCGTGTTTGGCTTTCTGGGCGGCTTTCTGGCCTTATGCGCGTTTGTCTGGTCGTCGGGCGGCTCATGGTGGCTGCCGCTGGCGTTTCTGGGCCTGTACGTGGTCATCATGCTGACGCTTTCGCGCCTGCAAGCCGAAACCGCGGTGCTGTCGCCGTTTCTTGTGTGGGTAGACCCGCAAAGCATCATTTCCACGCTGGGCGGCACGACTGGCCTGGCCCGCATGGATGCTGTTCACATGGGAATGCTGTCGTGGTTTAACTCGGACTACCGGGCGGCGTCGCTGCCGCACCAATTGCAGGCGTTTGTGGGCCAGGATCGGGCGGGCGGGCGAATGCGCGGCGTGCCGGGCGTGCTGATGGGGGCCGCCGCCGTGTCGCTGTTCTTCGCGCTGGTCTGGGACTTGCAGATGTATTACACCAATGGCGCGGCGACCGGGCACGTCAACCAGTGGCGCATTGCCGAAGGCTCCATGCCCTGGAACAATGTTGTGAAGTGGCTCCAGCACCCCAAAGCGCCGGACAGTCAGGCGTGGGCTGGCGCGGCGGCGGGCATCGTGATTACCGGGCTGCTCACGCTGCTTCGCAACCGCTTTGTGGCTTTTCCGCTTTCACCCGCCGCTTACGTGCTCAACGTTTCGTGGGCAAATGACCTGTTCTGGCTGGATATGTTCATTGCCTGGCTCTGCAAAGTGATTATTCTGCGCTACGGCGGCATGAATGTCTACCGCGTTGCGCTGCCCTTCTTTCTGGGGCTGATTTTAGGCGACTGGGTGACCGGCTCCCTCTGGAGCCTGATTGGAACGGTGCTGCACCTGAGCCTGTTCCGCACATTCTCTACGTGAGCCAAAGGATAACAATGAAACTGTGTCTGGTCTTCTGCTTGCTGCTGACACTTGCCACCGTGCGCTTTACGCTGGCGCAGGCTTCGGCGACGCCTTCTTACCCGCCCGTGCCGCCTCATGAGAGGCTGGTCGGCATCGCGTATTCCACCTGGCACGTTGGTGCCGATTGGAAGGACTCGGCGTGGGGCACGCCTCTGCTCGGCACGTATGCCTCCGACAACCGGAGCATCATTCGCCAGCACGCCCTCTGGCTTGCCGACGCCGGAGTTGACTTCATCTGGATTGACTGGTCAAACAATATCCGGTACACGTACAATCCCCGCGTCAAGAACCCGACCTTTGACATGATTGAGGGAGCGACGACGACCATCTTTGATGAGTACGCCAAGATGCGCGCAGAGGGTCTCAAGACGCCGAACATCAGTATCTTCGCCGGAGTGACAAGCGCGCCAGAGGCCGCCACAGATGGCCGATTGCAGCGCAAGGCCGATCAGCTCTACACGCAATACGCTGAGAACCCGCGCTATCGCCCGCTGCTGCAAACGTATCTGGGCAAGCCGCTGCTGGTGATTTATGTCAACACGCCGTCACCGTTCCAAAACGGCGTCCCTGCATGGAGTGACCCCCGCTTCACTGTGCGCTGGATGACAGGCTACGTCACCGAGCAATCCAACCTGCGAACGAGCGACCTTGTCAGCAAGTATGGCTACTGGTCATGGGAGGATCGCGGCCCGCAGACGTATACGGTCTCCAATGGCAGGCCTGAAGCGATGGTGGTTGTGGCATCGTACCGTCCGCAGGGCAGCCCCGGCGACAAGTATTACATTCCCGCCGCGCCGCGCGACAACGGCAAAACCTTCAAGCAGGAATGGGCGCGAGCTGACCAGATTGGGCCGAAGTTCGCGATGGTGGTTTCCTGGAACGAGTGGAGCCGGGGCGAGCAGCCCAGCGCGGAAGTCAGCAAAGACATTGAGCCGTCCAGAGAGTTCGGCAAGTTCTACCTGGACTTACTGAAACAGGAGATTGCCCGGTTCAAGTCGCCCCGCTAGGCGCGCTTTCCGGCCTCCCCTCACGCGCGCCCAAACAGCAGGCACGCATTAATGCCGCCAAAGCCAAAGGAATTGGACAGCACATAATCCCCCGCGAGCGCGCGTCCTTCCGGCTCGCGAATGGTGTCTAAGTCGCACTGCGGGTCAGGCTGCTGCAAATTGAGCGTGGGCGGCAGCCAGCCGTCGCGCAAAGCCAGCAAACTGATGGCGGCTTCCCACGCCCCCGTTGCGCCCAGCGCGTGCCCTGTGAACCCCTTCGTGCCGGAAATGGGAATCCTGTACGCAGCGTCGCCGAGAGCCATCTTCAAGGCCAGCGTTTCCGTGCTGTCGTTCAAGGGTGTGGAAGAGCCGTGCGCGTTGATATACCCCAGTTCGTGAGGCGCAACATGGCCGCGTTCCAGGCACAAAGACAGGCAGCGCGCCGCCTGCGCTCCGTCCGGGCGGGGCTGAGTCATGTGAAACGCATCGTTTGTCACCGCGTGAGACAGCAGTTCCCCGTAGGCGACGGCCCCCCGCGACCGCGCGTGTTCGCGTTCTTCCAATAAAAGAAACGCCGCGCCTTCCGCCATCACAAACCCATCCCGCCCCGCGTCAAAGGGACGCGACGCCGTGTGCGGGTCATCGTTGCGCTGGCTCATGGCGCGTATCAGGGCAAACGCCCCAAAGCACAGGGGAGAAAGCGGCGCTTCCGCGCCGCCCGCCAGCATCACATCGGCGTCGCCCATGCGGATAAAGTCCATCGCCCGCCCGATGGCTATCGGCGACGCCGCGCACGAGTCCCCATTCGCGGTAGCCGGGCCGGTGATGCCGAGTTCTATGGCGACATTGCACGAACCGGCTCCGTTGAACACCGACAATGCCAGCATCGGGTTGACTCCGCGCGGCCCCGATGCCAGAAACGCCGGGTACTGCGCTTCCGCAAACCCCACGCCCCCCAGCGCCGTGCCCACGCACACCCCCGCGCGGTCACGGTTTTCGCGGCGCAGGTCTAAGCCGCTGTCCGCGAGGGCCATGCGGGACGCGGCGACGGCGTACTGCGAGAACAGGTCAAGGCGCTTGAGTTTCTTGCCGTCCAAATAGGGAGCCGGGTCAAATCCCGTCACTTCCGCCGCGATGTGCGTCACAAACGCCGCCGGGTCAAAGCGCGTCAGTTGTCCCACGGCAGATTTGTTCGCGCGCAGCCCCGCGCGCAGGCCGTCCACCCCGATACCGATAGGCGTGATGGCCCCGATACCCGTCACCACCACCCGCCGCGTTGTGTTCATTGTTCCTGTTTTCCCCGTGTTTTGGGTGTGCTCCCTTACGTTTGCCTTCTGCAACCTTACTGCAACCCTTCTGCAACCTTACTGCGAGTAATCTGCATACTTCTTGCGAGAACGCGCAAAGAGGCCCTCACCCCGTCTGTAAACGGCCCTCACCCCGCGCCTGTCGGGGCGACCCTCTCCCGCTTCGCAGGCGAGGGTGGCTCCGCAGGAGCCGGGTGAGGGCCTCCTTCCCTTACGGTGAGGGCCTCCTTCCGCCCTTTGCGGCCCTTCAGCCTGCGCGCTCCACGATTTCCTTCAGCGTCGCCAGCGTTTGCCCCGCGATAAAACCCACAAACACGTTTCCCACCAACTCGCGTGCAAATGCGCCGTTCAGGAACGCAAATGGATACGTCAACTCGTGCCGTATGGACACCCGCACGCCCCGGCCCCACGCATCGGGCGCGAGCGTCCATACCACCCACATTCCCCGCGCAAGGCCGCCGATATGCTTGAAATAAATGCGTCCGGCATCGGGTTCGCACACCTGCACGCACCGCCACCGCACGGGAAAGTGAACGCCGGGCAGGGGAAAACCGTCCCGAACAGCGTGCATGAATGCGGCTTTGCGCCGCCCGCCTTCGGTTTGCTTTGTGACCCGCACTTCCCGGTAATGGGGAAGAATGCGCGGCCACTCGTCAATCGCGCACGCCAACTCAAAAATGCGCTCCTGCGGCCCTTGAATGTAAACGACGTTCTCGGTATGCATAATGAGAAAGAGGCCCCCCCTGCCCTCGGAAGGGCGACCGGAGGCCCTCACCCCGCCAATAGGAGGCCCTCACCCCGTCTGTAAACGGCCCTCACCCCGTCTGTAAACGGCCCTCACCCCGCTGCTTCGCAGCGACCCTCTCCCGCTTCGCAGGCGAGGGTGAGGAAAAGAGTTATCTTACCCTCGCCCGTGAAACGGGAGAGGGTGGCTCCGCAGGAGCCGGGTGAGGGCCTCCTTCCCTGAGCGTGAGGGCCATGCTCCTAGCCACCTGCCAGCAAACGCAAAGTCCTCCACGACGCCAACTCGCGCGGCGCGCACACGTCCCCGACAGTCGCCAGCAGCATTCGCGTCAAACCGTCCGATGCCCGCAGACGCCCCGCCGCCCACGCCAGCAGACGCGGGGAATGCACCACGCGCTGCACCGCATCGCACAGCCGGTAGCGGGGAAGCAGTTCCCGACGCCGCGCACGGTCGTAGCGTGCCAGTGTTTGCTTTCCGCAGTCGCCCGCTTGCAGCGCGCCATCAATCGCCTCCGCCGCGAGCATCGCCCCGCGCAGGGCAAAATAAACGCCCTCCCCCGTGAACGGATGGATAAACGTCGCCGCGTCCCCCACCAGCACGGCCCCGTGTGCGCTCGCGCACTTTGTATGATGCCCGAAACACGGCACCGAACGCAGCGCTCCCACGCGCTGTGCGCCCGCCACCTGCTCCCACACGGCGGGAAACGAGCAGCGCAAGCGTTCGGAAAAGTAGTTGTCACGCCGCCCCGCCATGCGCCCCGCCTCCGACACGGGGACAACAATGTTCACATTGCGCGTCCCGTCCGGCCCGCAGGCCGCGCCGACGCCGCAGCACGCATCAAAGCCGTCGCGGGGCAGGTGCATGGCGACGCCGGGTTCGCGCGCGGCGGCCCCCTCAGAGGCGCTGCGCGCCCCCTCACCCGGCGCTTCGCAGAGCCTCGCGCCACCCTCTCCCGTTGTCACGGGCGAGGGTTCAGAGAAGTCACCGTTGTCACGGGCGAGGGTTAAGAGAGAATAACTCCCACCCTCGCCTGCTCTTCTCCCACCCTCGCCTGCGAAGCGGGAGAGGGTCGCCCCGACAGGGGCGGGGTGAGGGCCTCCTTCCGCAGGGTGAGGGCCTCCTTCCCTGAGCGTGAGGGCCTCCTGCGTGACGGCCTCCCGGAAATGCCCCACCAGGGCAATGCGCTGCAAGCGCGGAATGGGACGCACCACGCCCAGCGAACGCGCCAAAAGCGAGTGCGTCCCGTCCGCGCCCACAGTGACGCGCCCGCGCACGGTCACAACGTCCCCGTTGTCGCTGCCCACGATGCCCGCGACGCGCGCGCCGTCAAACAGAATGCGCCGCACGGCGAACCCTTCTCGCACGGTCACGCCCGCCGCGCGCGCCGCGTTGAGAATGGCCGAGTCGGTGACAGCGCGCGGGCAGGCCAACGCCGAAACGTCTGCGCCGAACGCGCGTCCATCGTGGGGAACCACCGTTTCGCGCGTGAGGGGAACCGCGCCCTGCGCGAACAGTTTGGGAAGGACGCCAATCTCATCGCGCAGCAACAGGACGGCCCCCGGCGTCAAATACTCGCCGCACGGCTTGGAACGGGGAAACGCGGCGCGGTCAACAAGCGTCACGGCATACCCGCGCCGGGCGAGAAAGAGAGCCGTCGCCGCCCCCGCCGGGCCAGCGCCGACAATCACAGCGTCAGTAAAGCGTTCCGTCATGGGGAAAGGGCCAATCTAAACCCGCCATCGGGATGCTATGTTGTACCCATTCCCTGCTTATCCTGCACCAGCGCCATGCGAAAGTGGCAATGAGAAACGACGCGCACGCCGCGCACACGGGAAAGAGCCGCCATCTTCTCGTACTCGCGGGGGGTGAACGCCCGCCGCACCGACGCTGGCCCATCGTGCAAAGTAAACGGGTGTGCCCGCATCAGCGTCAGGCCCGCCGAGACGCCCCACAAAGTCAGGCGGTCACGGCGCAGGTCACTGACCACAAAGCCGCGCGTCGCCAGTTTGTCCATGTCGCGCAAGCACTGCACGGCCCCGTCAAAGCCAAAGTGATGGAATGCCAGCGCGCAAGTGACTACGTCAAACGCGCCCGGCGGGAACGGGAGCCGCGCGGCGTCGGCGCGCACAAGCGGCACATCCGTCGCGGCGCTTTGGGCCATACGAAGCATCGCAGGCGCGCTATCCACGCCGACAACGGTGAGATGCAGGCCGCGCCGCCGCCCCCAGCGGATGAGCGCACGGGGAATATCAGCGGAACCCGTCGCCACGTCCAGAATGCGGACACGTGTGCCGCGCGGAACCGAGCGCAACAGGCGAGAAACATGGTAAACAACGAGCAGCGTGCCGCCCAGAAGCGCGTTGGTGCGCGCCACGTCCCGCATGGAGCGTTCCAGGTCAGCATGGGAATGGGCGGGGTCGTCTATCTGTTCGGGTTCGTCCGTGAACGGCAGATTATTCCAACTCACGAAGCGCCTCGGCAACGGCAGCAGACGTTTCCGCAATGTCGTCGTCCGTGTGGGCCGTGCTGACGAACACCGCCTCAAACTGCGACGGCGCGAAGTAAACGCCCCGCGCCAGCAGCGCGCGAAAGAAAGCCGCATAGCGGCCCGTGTCGGAAGTCTTCGCGCTCGCGTAGTCCGTCACTTTAGCGTCCGTGAAGAACAAGGTCATCATGCTGCCCAGCCGGTTCACCCGATGGGGAATACCTGATGCGCGCGCGGCGTCTTTGGCGGCATGGGCGAGCGCGTGCATCTTCTTATGAAGCGACGGATACAGCGTCGCGCGCTGTTCTTCCAGCAGGGTAATTTGGGCCAGCCCTGCGGCGACGGCAAGCGGGTTGCCGGACAGCGTTCCCGCCTGATACACCGGGCCAAGCGGGGCCAGCCCGTCCATGATGTCCGCGCGGCCCCCGAAGGCCGCAAGCGGCAGGCCGCCGCCAATAATCTTGCCCAGCGTGGTCAAATCTGGCGTGATTTGGAATAATTCCTGCGCCCCGCCGTAGGCCAGCCGGAAGCCCGTAATCACTTCGTCAAAGAGAAGCAGCGCGCCGTCGCGCGTTGTCCATTCACGCAGGGCTTGCAGGAACGCAGGCTTCGGCGGGACGACGCCCATGTTTCCGGCAACGGGTTCCAGCAGAACGCACGCCACCTGGCCAGGGCGGGCGCGCAGGGCTTCCACAAAGGCGTCGGGGTCGTTGAACGGGAGCGTGAGGGTGTCGCGCGTGAGATTGACCGGAACGCCTGCGCTGTCCGGCAGGCCCAGCGTCGCAAGGCCGGAACCCGCCTTTGCCAGAAACCCATCCGAGTGGCCGTGATAGCAGCCTTCAAACTTCACAATCAAGTCTCGTTTGGTAAAGCCCCGCGCCAGCCGCACAGCGGACATAACTGCCTCCGTGCCCGAATTGACCAGACGCACCTTCTCTACGGACGGCACGGCCTGGACTATCTTCTCGGCAAGGCGCACTTCGGCTTCGGTGCTTGCCCCAAACGACGTGCCGCGCGCGGCGGCTTCCCCGATGGCGTGGAGAATGGCAGGCGGGGCGTGCCCAAACAGCAGCGGCCCCCAACTCATCACATGGTCAAGGTAGCGGTTGCCGTCCACATCAAAGATGTAGGGGCCTTGTCCGCGCGCCATGAACAGAGGGTCGCCGCCGACGCTCTTGAACGCCCGCACGGGGGAATTGACGCCGCCGGGGATAACGCGCAGGGCTTCCTGATAGAGCGCCGCCGAGCGCGGGTGGGGGAGGGACATGAACGGATTATACCCGCTCAACTAACCCGACCCCTGCGTCCAGAAGAGCCTGCACCTTTTCCTGCGACGCGGCTTCGGCGTAGACGCGCACAATCGGCTCTGTGCCCGACGCGCGCAAAAGAAGCCAGGCGTCATCGGGCAGGTTGAACTTGGTGCCGTCGGTGCGGTCAACGCTTTGGACGGCAAGGCCAGCCAACTGTGTTGGATTGTCCTGCGTGAGTGATTGGACAACGGCGGCCATCTTGGATGCTTCCGGGTGCAGGTCAATGCGCCCGTACTCGTGGGGGCCAAACTCCGCCATCAGTTCCGCAATCTGCTCCTCCAGACGCTTCTTGCGGGTCGCCATCGTTTCCAGCAGCAAGAGCGACATAAGCGGGCCGTCGCGCTCCGGGATGAAGCCGAGAACGCCGATGCCGCCGCTTTCCTCGCCGCCAATCAGCACGGGTTCCTTGAGCATATACTCCGCGATATTCTTAAACCCAATCGGGGTGACGTGGAGCGTCAGGCCATATTTGGCGCACATCTTGTCAATCAGTTTCGTGCCGGAAACGGTCTTGACCACGCTCCCGCGCTGGCCTTTATCTTCATACAGGTGGCGCAGAATGAGGCAGAAAATGCGGTGTGGGTCAACAAACGCGCCGCTGGCGTCCATCGCGCCCACGCGGTCGGCGTCGCCGTCAATCGCCAGGCCCACGTCAGCCTTTTGCGCCAGCACGGCGTCCCGCAAAGGGCCAAGATTAACCGCAATCGGCTCCGGGTTGAGGCCGCCGAAGACAGGGTTGCGCTCGGTGCAGATTTCGTTCAAGCGGATGCCCGCGCCGCGCGCGAGGGCGGTCAGGTAGCCGGAGCCGGAGCCGTGCATGGGGTCGGCGACAATGGAAAAGCCGCCTGCGGCAATCTTCTCAAAATCCACCATTGCGCGCAGGCCGTCAAAGTAGGCGGGTCGGAAGTCGCGTGTTTCTACCCTGTCGGCGGCGGACGGGTCGGGGTCTATGGCAAATGTGCCCGCGTCCATGAGCGCATTGAGTTCACTGACGACTTCGGCCACGTCAGAAGGCAGCGCAGAGCCGCCGAAGCCCATCTTAATCTTGACGCCGTTGAACTGCGGCGGGTTGTGCGACGCGGTAATCATCACGCCGCCCTTCGCATTCGCCTTGTGCGCCTGAAACGATACCGAGGGCGACGAGCACGACCCGTCAGACAGCACGGCCTTCAGGCCCGCCGCCGCGACGACTTTGGCGGCTTCGCGGGCGAAGTATTCCGATTGCGAGCGGTTGTCGTAGCCGATAAAGACAACGGGTTCGCCGGGCACGTCCGCGCGTGCAAAGTAATTGGCGATGGCCTGCGACACGAGGCGCACATTCGCACCAGTGAAGTTGTCGGCGATGATGCCGCGCCAGCCGTCAGTGCCGAACGAGATATTGGGACGCGCGGGGTTCGTCATGGGTTAATCCAATTCCTGCAAGGCTTGATGCGCCAGGTGATACGACAGCACTGACTCGGCTCCCTGATTGCGGCTCACGCCGCCTGCATGGAGGGCGTCGCCCACCGCGCCGGTGTCGGAGTTGTAGACAGCCGCGCCGTGACAGTTGAGGCCGTGATACCAGCCAAAAGCGTCGCGCGCGGCCTGCCGGAAGCGAGCTTCGCCCGTGATGTGAACTGCGGCGACGCAGGCTTCTACGAGCGC
Organism: uncultured Armatimonadota bacterium; assembly: GCA_963835235.1. Taxonomy (GTDB): domain Bacteria; phylum Armatimonadota; class Armatimonadia; order Armatimonadales; family Capsulimonadaceae; genus CAWIET01. The sequence goes on along the minus strand of CAWIET010000004.1, from coordinate 1,861,587 downwards.
GCCCGCGTCCACCGGCTGCTGGTCAAATGGCGGCGGGGACGCCTGCCCGCGCTGGAACCAGCCTGCCGTTTGCAGCGGCGCGTTGCCAATGGGCGAATAGCCGCCCTCCGCGCCGCGCGTGACTTGAAGCAAAAAGTCCAGAGATTGCTCCGCAATTCGGGCATATCGCGCGCGTTCGGGGAACACAGACGCCGCCGCAAACAACGCTTGCGGAAGGCGCGCATTGCAGTACGTCATGTGCCCCTCAAACCAGCGCCAGCCGTCGTCGGCAGACGTTTCGTAAGCGTCGGCAAGCGCATCGGCGAGAGAGAGAAGCACAGCGTCATCTCGTCGGGACGCCGCCAGCCCCAGCACGACAAAGGCTTTGGCGCGCAGGAAGGGAGGGGCAATGGTGTTCACAATCGCCAGCGAGCGGCGCAAAAGGGGTTCCGCTTCAGCGCGCGGCGCGAAGGGCGCATTGATTTGGCAGGCGACGCCTAAACTCCAGAGCGTGCGGCCAAACGAGTTGTCACTGCCGATGGAATCCAGCCAGCAGCCCCGCGCGTCGCAGAAGTTGTGATAGCGCCCGGCGTCTGGCCCTTCCGTCAGGGCGGCCTGCTGAAGGAAGCGAAAACACGCCGCTCCCATCTGTTCCTGAAAGCGCGGCTCCACGCCTTTCTCCCAGTGGCGCAGGGCGACGATTAACCCTCGCGCTTCATCATCAATGGAATAGCCCATCTGCACATGAGGTTTGTTTCCCCTGGTGTGCTGCCACAGGCCAATTTCCGTAAGCAAATGTTCCAGATGGGCGAAGCGCAGCGGCGGGGGAAACACAATGGGCGTGGCTTCCAGCATCGGGCGAACAGGCGCGAGAGTAGTCATCAGCAGAGCCGTAATGCTCCGGGGTTCCTTTCAGGTTCTCACACAAACGGACGGGATGCCTGCGGCATAGCCCACATCTCCCCTTCCAAAGCCGCTTCGCTCAGGGCCGGGAGAAGGCGGCTGTCGGCGATGGAGCGCGCTGTTCCGCCCGCCGAGTCCACCAGCGACGCGAACAGGCGCGCATATTGCAGCCCCACATTCTGCCAGGTCATCGCGTGCCCGTAGGCATATGCCCGTTTGCGCGTCGTTTCTAACAGAGCCGGGTCGGTAAGCAGCAGGAAAATGATGTCAGACAGCGCGCGCGTGTCTCGGAAGGGGTACAAAAAGCCGCGCCCGTCGGCCAGCAGTTCTTCCGCGTATAAATAGGGTGTGGACACAATCACTTTGCCAGTCGCCATTGCATACGCGAGCGTCCCCGACGTGATTTGATGGGGGTTGGCATAATACGGCGTGATATAAATGTCGGTTGCCAGCAGGTAGTCAATAAGCTGCTGCAAGGTCAGGTACTTGTCCACAAACCGAACGTGCTCGGCCAGGCCTAAATCCTGCACCTGCTTCATCAGGCTTTCCCGGTACCATTCACCCTCTTTGCGCTTGATGACCGGGTGCGTCTGGCCCAGCACAAGATAGACCGCATTGGGTTCCTTTTCCACCACCGGCGGCATGGCGGCAATCGCGTCTTCAATGCCTTTGTTGGGGGAAATCAGGCCAAACGTGGACAGCACGCGCTTGCTCTGCAAACCGAACTTGCGCTTGGCGGCAACGCCGGGATTGAAGGGCGCATAGGGCGCTCCATGCGGGATAAAATGCACCTTGCGCGGGTTAATGCTGTAAGCCGTTTCCAGCAGTTCCGTCGCTTTGTGCGCCATGACCACGAAGCCCGCGACGTGCTTCTCCATGTCCTGCAAAATGCGCCGCTGCATGGTGTCGGGGGTGGGCAGCACCGTGTGCAGCGTCACCACGACCGGCACGGGGGACGCCTTGATCAAATCCAGCACGTACTCGCCGTGATCGCCGCCAAAGATGCCGTACTCGTGCTGAATGGATAGCAGGGATACTTTCTGCTCGGCAAGAAGGCGCGCGGCGGCCTTGTAATCCGCGCGCGTTTCTTTCTCAAGGGTATACACCACTTTGCGGTCGGGGTGGGGGTGAGCGGGGCGAACGTCGTCTACAGCCAGCACGATGGAGCGCCAGCCTGCCAGGTCAGTTCCATTCACCATGTCCATCGTGAATGTCGCAATGCCGCATTCTTTGGGGGGATAAGTTCCCACATAAGCGACTTTGTGACGCCGGGGCGAATAGGCCTGTGTCTGCATGATGATCTTCCTCTCCCAACCGTTGAGGGGAGCGCTCCGGGCAGAAATCACTGGCTGCGGGGCACTCCCATTGGCGGCAACGCATTCCCTGGTTCTCGCATGGCGGCGTTGCCGAAGCAGCAGAAAGGACGCAAACTAACGGGGCGTTGCCAGCGTGGGCGACTGATAACAACACGAGGATACCCTGACGGCAGGGCGCTAAAACATTCGCCGGGCGTTTGAGGCGAGGAGCGGAGGGCCGCGAACGCTGCGCTAAAAGTTCTTCGGCGGCACACTGGGCTTGTCGGCAGGAGAAACGCCAGCCCGCCCTGCGGTATGCGCTAGCCCGCCCAAGCCATTGTCGTTGACAAAGTAAAGCACCGCCGCCAGTGCCAAAATAATCAGCATGATGACCAGCGTTCGCACACTTTGCGCGTTCAGCCGGGTCGGAACGAGAATGGGGCCGGTGTCGTCTGCCGCCGGGTCAGACGAAGCCTGCGGAACTGGGCCGCCCACGGTGTTGAACTTGAGGCTGCCGCCCAGGAATTCGCCCGACGGCTTTTCAGGTCTTTGCGCCATAGCGTCTATGATACCGCATCGTGAAACAAAATGCCATTTCCATTGTCTGACAAAGTGTAAGAACCCTGCTCCGGCACGAAAGTCTGGCACGAAAGGCACCTGCGCCGCATGAACTGGCACGTTTGGCTTCGGCCCCGTTCGGCTCCTTCCGATTCTTGTTCTTCGCGGCAACTGCTGCTTTCGCTGTACGCCGACCGCATGACCTCGCCCGCTGAAGCGCGCCAGATAGAAACGCATTTAGCAGGGTGCGCGTCCTGCCGACAGGCTTTACGCTGGATGCAGGCGACGCGCCGCGCCGTCTCGCAGAGGCCCGCTGCGCTGCCGCCCGCTGACCTGCGCGCAAGCGTGCTGCGCGCCATTGCCGCCTCGGAAGCGCCGCCTGCTATGCTTGCGCGCCGCCCGCTGATTCTGCGCCCGGCGTTTGCCGCCGGGATGCTGGCGCTCGTGGCCGCTGCCTTCACGGGGCACTCCCTGCTGACGCGCCCCGCCGTTCCCGTTTCCGTCGTTCCTGTGCCTGTTGCGATTGTCGTGTTGCCGCGCGTTGTGGTGCGTCATTCCCACACAACGCCTCCCATTCTGACAGCGGCGCGTCCGGCGGCAGGCAAAGATGAAACGCTTCCAGTGCGCTCGCCTCAGAAAAGCCGCCCGCGCCTCGCGCTGCTGGCCCGGCAGCCCGCGCCGGAACCGACGCCTGTGCCGAACGTGCCGCGTTTGCCGTTGCCGCCCGCGCCTCGCACGGCTGCCCCGCGCTTGATGCCGCGCATCGCGCGCTCTCTCCCCATCCCCTTGCCATTGCCCGTCAAGCAGGCAGCGCCGCCGGTCAGGGAAGCCGCGCTGCCGCCCGCGTCGCCTGCGCCCGCTCCTGCCGCGTCAGACACGTCAGCCCCCGTGCTGGAAACGCATTCCGCCCCCGTCACGCTGGTGGCATCCAACTCGGTGCATGATGACGGCCTGTCCTCGGTGCGCCTGCTGGCCACCAGCCTGCAAAAATCCGGCCTTGCCCGCCAGTCCAGCCGGGATGGCAGCGTTTCCGCGCACACCGCCTCCTACACTGCGCTAGCGGACGAGGGCAAGTTCGTTCAGGTAGACATGGTGCATACGCCCTGATTGAAACTCTGGCCCGCCATACGTTTTTGCCCTGCGCTTCCCCGTGCTGAACAATTGCGCGCGCATCTGCGTCTCCCCTAGCAGCGCTGCTGTGCCTGACACCATGCTCAACCCACCCCAAACACGCCTGGTTCACCCGCTAAACGGGGCAACGTCAGCTGTGGCGGGGACACGCGACTGAATTCTTTCCGGGAGAACACCTTGATGCCTTCTTATTTGCCTGCCCACGCGCGACGCGCTGCGGGCTTCACTTTAATTGAGTTGCTCGTCGTTATAGCCATCATAGCCTTGCTTTCTGCCATCTTGTTTCCGGTGTTCGCCCGTGCGCGCGAAAAGGCCCGCCAGGTGTCCTGTCTGAACAACATGAAGCAGCTCAGCCTCGGCTTCATTCAATACATCAGCGACTATGATAGCGTCACGCCCATTGCGGTAGATGGAACCGGGGGCAACACAAACGGGCCAGGCTGGATGTCTTACGCCGGGTTCACCAATGCGGCCAATAACACCGTGTTTGACCCGACGAAAGGTGGGGTGTACCCTTACATCAAAAGCACAGCGATTTATGTCTGCCCGGATGACATTCTCGCCTCCAAAAACGGCCCGGCTGGCAACATCGGCAATTCTTATGCGACGGGTGCCTGCATGAACAAAGAAGCCATTCTGGATGCCAGCACCACGCCCGCCCTTGTGGAACCGCGTCCAGGCAAGAGCGAAGTCATCTTTGACAGCCCCTCCACAATTATGCTGCTGGGGGAAGAAGCGGCTAATGTACCTGCGGCAGCGACCGACTACGGCACGTCCAATGATGCCTATCTGTGGGTCAATCCGCGTAATACAGCCAGCCATGATCTCATCTCCACGCGCCATTCGGGTGGTTCCAATGTTGCCTTTCTGGATGGTCATGCCAAGTATTACGCCGACCCCAACAGCCAGTTCTTTGTGCTCACGACCGGCGACTCGAAAGCCACCACAGCCAGTTTCAGCACCACGCTGAACAGCTGTCCCGGAGGGGACTAACTGCCCCGGCAGTGAGCGGCTCCTGCGCCGGGGAACCGGAGCGGCTCCCGCGCGTGTTACTCTTGCGATGACCATGTATCTGCGGCGGCGCGCGTCGTTCTCGGCGGGCTTTTTGCAGCCCCCGCCGGGCGAAAAGAGCGGCGGGCACGATTACCTGTGCGAACTGACCGTTGGCGGGCCGATTGACCCGCGCACCGGCATGGTGGTCAACATCAAAGATGTGGATGCCGTGCTCAAGGCGCAAGTTGTTGTTCCGCTGGACGGAACCCTGCTTGACCGTGACGTGCCCGCCTTCCGCGATACGCCCCCGACGCCGGAACTGCTCGCGCAGTTTATCTGGGAACAATGCGTCCCGGCCCTGCCGCCGGAAGGAAGATTGGCCCGCGTCGCCCTCTGGCCCACTTCCACGCTGCGAGCCGAACTGTCGGCTATTCCCCCAGAAAGCCCCACGCCCATGCTCACTGTCACGCGCGCGTATGACTTCTCTGCCTCCCATCGCCTGCATTCCGCGCACCTGTCCGATACGGAGAACGCCGACATCTTCGGCAAGTGCAATTGGGCCAACGGGCACGGACACAACTATGAAGTGGAAGTCACGCTGGCCGGAGAACCCGACCCGCGAACGGGGCACCTAATTGCTCTGGACAAGCTGGACGCCCTCGTGGAAGACGAGGTGCTGCGCCCCTACGACCACCGACATCTCAACCATGACGCGCCGGAGTTTGCCCATCTGAACCCCACGTCAGAGAACCTGACCCGCGTTATCTGGGACAAACTCGCCCGCCGTCTGGCGCAAAGCGGGGAGATGGGGGCCGCGCGCCTTTACAAAGTCGTCGTGCGTGAGACCGCCCGCAACTATTTTGAGTATTATGGGCCTGACGCCCTTTAGAAACGAGACCCCGCCCGTGAGCCTGTTATCCCCCGCCGACAAGAAAAAACTGGACGCCGTAGAAGTGCGTCCCCCGCGCGAGCACAACGACAATGCACCCGCCGACGCCGCCCGCCCCGATCAGGCGCAGATTGAGGCGGTTTATCAGGACATTCTGCGCTATGTGGGCGAAGACCCGGCCCGTGAGGGCCTTTTGCGGACACCGCACCGGGTGGCGGAAGCCCTCAAGTTCCTGACGCGCGGCTACGAGCAGGACATTGAAACCCTGCTTAATGGGGCCGTCTTTCACGAAGATTATGAGGACATGGTGGTCGTCAAGGACATTGAGTTTTATTCTTTGTGTGAGCACCATATGCTGCCATTTTTTGGCAAGGCGCACGTTGCCTACATTCCCAATGGCAGAATTGTGGGGCTGAGTAAAATCCCGCGTCTGGTGGATATGTTCGCGCGGCGGCTTCAGGTGCAGGAACGGCTCACAACAGAGATTGCGGAAGCGCTGGAAGAAGCCCTTCAGCCGCGCGGGGTGGGGGTCGTGCTGGAAGGGACGCATATGTGTATGCTGATGCGCGGCGTCCAAAAGCAGCAGGCCAGCATGGTGACTTCGCACGTTATGGGCGCGTTCCGCTCCGACCGCGCCACACGCTCCGAGTTTATGGCGCTGGTGAAGGGGGCGTAGCCATTCCAATAGGCCGAAGCGGGTTGCGCGCTTCCGATACTAAAAGCGCCGCATAGCGCGCCCGGAGCGGGGCATCAGCGTACTGTGCCAGCAGATGCGCGAGCACGACACTTTTGGCGGTTCGCACCAGGCGCGTCCAGCGGGCGGTCATTTCTTCTTCTGGCTCCGGCAGGGCGGCTTTGTCCTCGCGGCGCGTGCGGGCGAGAAATGTCGCGTAGGCGAGGGCCAGCCGGTCATTGCCCGTCAGGTGCAGCTGAGCGCACAGGGCGTCCAGAACGGCTCCCTGCGCCGGAGAAGCCCATTCCCGCACCGTCGCGTAAGGCCGCTGAAACACGCTGGCCTCCGGCGCGGACACAAAGCGGCGCAGGTACACATCGGACGTGCAAACCGGCGTATCAATAGACGGGTCGTGAATGAGCGTGTAGGCAAACGCTTCGTCCATGCCAACCATGCCGTCGTGGTTGTAATCCGCCCCTGTGACTGTCCGGCCCACTCTGTCCGTGCCCGTGAGGGCGGCAAAGAAGTACGATGTGAAGTCGTGGTACTCGGCCTCGTTGACTTCTGACGTGCACCCTGCAGCCTCGCGGCTCGGCACGGACGCGAAAAAGCCGCACCGGTCTTTGTCCGTGACCGCTCCCGCGGGCTTGCCGCCCGCGAACAGCACGTTGCCGAACGCCCCGGAGAAGCATTCCACCATTACGAGCGCTACCGGGGTCTGCGCGGGCGCTTTGTCTAAATACCCCGTCAACTGCGTGACACTGAGCGTGTCGTTCCCCCACAGGTCGTAGAAGTTGTTGTCATAACTGTCGTCGCCGGGGCTGCCGTGCCCGGTGAAGTACAGCAAAAGCGGCCCGTTTCCTTCTGCTGTCAGCGATTGGAACGCTTTGCCGAATGCCGCGAAGCGCGAGGGGCCATCCACGCTCGCGAGTTGGGAAGGGCGGTAGCGCTCATGTCCCTGCGCGTCCTCGTACAGCACATTGGCCGACTGCGGATTGCCGTTGGCAAACAGCGTGCGCGTCTGTGTGCCCGGCGGCAGAAGGCGGCGCACATAGCGCACATTGCTTTCAATCGCGACTTGATTGTGGGACAGGTCAGGCCCGCCGCCGACAATCAGGGCGCGCAGGGGCGCTTGCGCGTGGGCGGGGAAAGACAGCAAAGCGGCGCACAGGGCCAGCAGGACACGGAAGTTCATGCCCTATGATACCCGTTTTCACTTCTACCGCCCGATGGGGAAAAAGAACAGCAGGTAGTAATATGCCAGCGGCGCGGCGAACAGCAGGCTGTCTATTCGGTCTAAAACGCCGCCGTGACCGGGAAGAACTGTGCCGAAGTCACGCACGCCTAAATCACGCTTCAACGCTGACTCGCACAAGTCGCCAACCTGCCCCGCGAGACCGCACAGAAAGGCCAGACCGACCGCGTGCTCCAGCGGCAGGCGCATCCAGAGGCCCATCAACGCGCCGCCTGCAAGCGAGCACAAAAGCCCGCCGATGGAGCCTTCCCATGTTTTAGCCGGACTGATGGACGGAGCCAATTTGTGACGGCCTAAGCCCGTGCCAATAAAGAGCGCGCCGACATCGGACAGCCAGGTGCTTGCGCTCACGAAAATCACCAGCCATTGCCCTTGATGCGTCCCCGCAATGGGCGGAACAAGCACGGGAGCGCCCATGCCGCCCCGAAGCAAAGTCATGTACGAAAACAGCCAGCCGACATAGATGCCGCCCAGAAGGGTCGTGCCGACATTGATAATCGGGCGGCCCTGATACTTGAGCAAAAGAGGCTGCTGCTTTGTCAGTTCTTGCGATAGTTCGCTTTGCTTGACTAATTCGCTGAGCAGGGTGGCAATCACCAGCAGCATCAAAAGCGCGGGCAGATACGGGGCGAAGCGCGAGCCGCCATGTGTCCATGCGGCGAACTGGAACAAGATGCAGGCGGCGAAACCAAGCGCGTCGGTGGGGGAGCCGGTTCCCTGACGGCGCACCGTTTGATACAGTTCGCTGGCTCCCCACACAGAGAACAGGGCAACGCCCAGCGCGAACGCCAGGCCGTTCCCGGCGAACACCACCGTAATATAAGCCGCCGCTCCCAGCAGGCCGCTTCCGACCCGTATCAGCATGGGGCGCGAGCGCAGGGGCTTCTCAGGGGAAGGCAAGGGCGTTGGTTCGGGCGCGGGCATAGGCGTAGTCATCGGCATTGTCTATGTCATAAGCCAGAGCGGGATGGGCATGGTCTATGACCTGAACCTGACATCGAAGCAATCGCTCACAGCGCGCCTGCACAGCCGCCAAAGACAGCGTTCCCGTCGCCCACTGCCACAAAAGGCGCGGGCCAAGCAGCGATGCAGACCGCGATTGGCTTTTGCGGGCCTCAAAAGCCAGCGTGAGGAGCCGTTTGTTGCGCGTCAGCAAAGACGGGCGCACGGCAAACAAACAGCTCAGCGTCACCGGGCCGCTTTCCCGCAGCGTGACATACTGCGACGGCGGCGCATCCGGGTAGGCATTCTCATACGCCGAAGCCCGCACCAGCCCGATGGTCATGTCTGCGTTATTCGCGCACCGGGCGGCAAAGTCCTGCACGGCGGCGGCAGTGATAAACGGCAGATCGCTCGCGCACACGAAAACGTGCCGGTCAGGGTCGCCCGAGATGGCGGCAAGCCCGGCCAGGATGTTGGCGGGGCCGCTTTCCGTCGCTGTCAGCCATTGGTCTATGTTGTTGATGCGGGAGGGCGCATCGGGGTGAGCGACAGCCGTGATCGTCTTTACGTGTCCGCTCTGCCGCAGGGCGTTAATGACTATTTGCAGGGCGGGCGTGTTGTCCTGTCCCAGAGGCGCAAGGGCGCGATGGGGTGTTCCAATTAACTGTGCGTAGCCCCAATTCGCAGTGCCCCCGGCGGGAATAATGGCAGGAAGGGCCAAATTGTGCCTCGTCTCAAGTAGGGGCAGGGCTTGCCCTGCCCTGCTGTGATGCCAACCAGACAGGGCCGCAACCAGACAGGGCAGGGCAAGCCCTGCCCCTACAAAATGGGAACCCGCATCGGCAGGGCGCGGGGCAGAACCGTTACGGTGGCGGGCGTCGTGCCTAAAACTTCGCCGTCAATCAAAAGCGGCTGGGGCGGGTCGGCGTCCAAAGTGATTTGAGACGCGCGCAGCATGGTCACAGCCGGATGGTGAATGTGCGTGCCCGCGAACACATTCGGCATCTGACGCAGAAGGGCGGCTTGGGAAAGAGAACCAACCAGGCAGATGTCTAAAAGGCCGTCATCAATAGCCGCTTGCGGGGCGATTTTCATGCCGCCGCCTGTGGTCGGTGTGTTGGCGACCGAGACAAACATGGCGTTGGTGCGTCGCTCCATGCCGTCGGTTACCAAAGTCAGATGGAAGGGGACGAACGTGCGAAGCGTCAGAATAGCCCCCCAGATGTAGGCGGGAGCGCCGGAAAGAAAGCGAATGCCGTTGTTGACTGTCTGGGCGGTGCGGGCATCATAACCCGTGCCGGAAAGAACGAGAAAACGGCGCGGGCCGCCCGTGCCACGCCCGTCAATGACCCCCACATCCACCCATTTGGTTTCGCCCTGCGCGACAGCGGCGCAGGCCCGGTCAAGATTGTTATAAACACCAAGCGCGCGGGCGAAGTCGTTGCCCGTGCCGAAGGGAATCAAGCCGAGAACGGCGTCGGTTCCCATCAGGCCATTCATGGTTTCATGCAGCGTGCCGTCTCCTCCAACCGCGACCACAAGCGAAGCGCCTTTGTTTGCGGCGTCGCGGGCCATGTGTTCGGCGTCCCCACGCGCCTTTGTGTACCGCCAGACAGGATTCAAGAGGCCATCATATTCGCGCAGTTTGGCCGCAATCCGGCGCACGGACTTGCCCGCCTGCCCGCGCCCGGCGGTGGGATTGACAATCAGCACAGTGCTTGTGGCGGGGGAAGGCATGGCTTCAGGGAGCGAGGGGTTCGCCGATACCGAGGGCTTTCAGGTCGTCGCGGGACTGCGGAGAGGCGACCAAGGCGCGCATTTGCTGGGCCACGTCATCGGGAGACAGGTGATGGCGGGCCATGGCATCATGCACAAAGGCCAATCGGTCGGGGGCCATCAATAAATCCAGCGTGGAGATTTCCAAGATGTCGGCTAAAGCGCCCAGTGCAGGAACGGTTTGGGCGATGTCGCTTTCGGCGCGGGCGCGCAGAAGGGCCTGCGCGTACTCTAGCTCGCGCATGGCCTGCTCCAAAGGGGCGCTCATCACGCGGTATTCGTTGACTTTCTCAGTCAGTCCGGCGCTGATTTCATTGCCTGCCATAGTGCTGCTCTCCCCCGAAGCCTGCATAACACGTGCTTTAGTATAGCACACGCGCCTGCCTGTGCTGCCCGTCAGCCCACAAATCCTGTCATGCAGCCGGTTCCAAATGCCATGCAGACGGGTAGAATAGGGCGCAACGCCTGCCCGCGGATCAGAAAAAGCGTCCTATGTTACCTATTTCTTTGATGCCCTCGGTTCCCCAAGACCCCCCGCCTACTTTGCGAAGCCGTCTTCAAGGCTTGTGGGAACGTCTGGACTACCCCGACAGCGCGGCACTGCATGGCTTGATGAGCGGCGCGGCCTGGTTTGTGATAGCGGTCACTCTCGGCATCACCATGTCGGAAGAGTTGACTATGCCAGACCTCTTCGGCGGGATACCTCAACTGGTGTTTTCCCGTTTACGGCCAGCCCATGTGCAGATGGTCATCTTCGGCTTTCTGTCTACAGCATTCTGGGGAGGCTGGTATTTTATCGTCCCGCGTTTGTGCAAGACCCCCCTGCGTTCTAATCGTTCGGCTAATTTACTGCTATTCGTGTGGAATGTCACGGTTTTGTGGGGCACTCTCGCCATTGTCAATGGCGACACGCAGGGGCGCGAGTATTCCGAGTATCCCTGGTACATAGACTGGATCGTCGAAATCGGGCTTATCTGGAACCTGGTGATTATTTACAGCACGATTGCGGCGCGCAAGGAACCCAAGCTCTATGTTTCGCTGTGGTATATCGGCGGCACGCTGATTTGGATTGTGCTGCTTAATGCCATCGGCAGCGTGATATGGCACCCGCTCACGACTTATATGACTGCCGATGGGCACACGCACTGGATTTGGAACAACGCGCAAGCCGCCGTGCTGCCGGATGGAGTGAGCCATTATCAGCGTTCGGGCAGCATTACGGGCCTGGATGATGCGGTGTGGAACTGGTTTTACGGGCATAACGTGCTGGGTCTGTATGTGACCACAGGCGGAATTGCACTGCTGTATTATCTGGTTCCGAGGATTACAAAGCGGCCTTTGTATTCGCATACATTGTCGCTGGTAGGCTTCTGGTCTATTGCGCTGCTTTACACCAATACCGGGCAGCATCATTTGCTTCAGGCTCCCATTCCCAACTGGCTGAAAATAGTCGCCATTGTTGGCTCCATCTCGCTTATCGCGCCGGTGTTTTCGTTCTCCGTGAATATCTTCATGACGATGCGTGGCGAGTGGAACCAAATGCTGACCAATATCCCCCTGCGCTTTCTGTTAACAGGGGCGTTCTTCTATCTCACGGTGTCGTTTCAAGGGTCGGTGCAGTCTTTGATGTCTGTCAATAGATTGGTTCACTTCACGCAATGGGTGATTGCTCATGCTCACTTAGCGTTGCTGGGGGCGTTCGGGTTTCTGGCATCAGGCACGATGCTGTATATGGTGCCGCAGATAGTTCGGCGTCCCTTGTGGAGCCGTAATCTCGCGGATACGCAATACTGGCTGATGCTGGTGGGCATTACGGGCTTTTTCTGGGCGCTGACTGCGGCGGGACTGGCGCAGGGAAGCGGGTGGGTACTGGGAGAACAGGTGGTGCGCTGGTATCCCGTAGTCAAGCCCTATTTCGTGATGCGGTCATGGTTTGGGGGGCTGATTGTGATTGGCGTGGTGATGCAGTTGGTGAATTTAGTGATGACGGTGCGTTCGCCTCTGCAAGACAGGGCGTACAAAAGGCGCGAAGCGTTGCGCGGCTTGCAGGAGTTGCCTGCGCTCAAGGGGGAACGGCCCTCACCCGGTTTGCCTGCGGCAAACCACCCTCTCCCGCTTCGCAGGCGAGGGTTAAAACAAAGATAACTCTTACCCGCGCCCGTGCCAATGGGCGTCCTAATCTTACCCTCGCCCGCGCCAATGGGCGTCCTAATCTTACCCTCGCCCGTGAAACGGGAGAGGGTCGCCATTCCGATGGCGGGGTGAGGGGCCGCGCAGCGGCTCTTAGTGGCCGGGTGAGGGGCCTCCACGGAGAAGCAAGACTATGAAGATGACCCCCATCACGATACTGCTAGGCTCAACGCTGGTGTTTTTCAGCGTCGTGCTTGCGAATATCTTCCTGCCCGTGCAGGTGTTTCAGCCGCGTCCCACTGTCAACGCAGTGGCGTACACGGCGTTGCAGCTGGAGGGCAGAGATATTTACGTTCGGAATGGGTGCGTGTATTGCCATTCGCAGGAAACGCGCACGATGGACTGGGGCATGGGAAGCGGGCTTGCCGCGCAGCCGGGAGACTATGCGTTTGATTCGCCGCATTTAGTGGGTTCCTCGCGCAACGGGCCGGATTTGTTCCGCGAAGGAGGGTATCACACGGATGATTGGCACTGGGCGCACTTTCAGAACCCGCGTTACACAAGGCCGCAGTCGTTCATGCCGCAGTTTTCGTATATTCAGGGCCAGGAGCGCGCGGCGCTGATTGCCTACGTGCAATGTCTGGGAGGCCGGGATGGTCAGAAACGCGCGGCACAGCAAGCGGCGCTCAAAACCGTTCTGGTTCAATACTATCAAAAAGGCCCGGCGGAGAATGTCGCCTACCTCAATTCTACGTTTCCAAGCGACTGGCTGACGATGCCCAATCCTGTCCCGGTCACCAAGGGAAGCGTGGAGCGTGGGCGCGTGCTTTATGTCGCCTTTTGCGCGGGCTGTCACGGCGAACACGGCGACGGGCGCGGCCCCTCTAAACCGTATCTCAATCCCCCGCCGATGGATTTTACGTTGATACAGGCTTCCGGGGCAAACCCTGCCGCGCCGAATGGCAGCAACCCGCAGCCGGGTTATCATTACGACTTTCGGCGCAATCAAGTCAGTCCGCTTTCCAATGGCGCGATTTATTATGCGGTATTGTACGGCATACCCGGCAGCGCGATGCCGCAGTTTAAGGGGCAGTTGGAAAGCGAGAAAATCTGGGACGTGGGCAACTACATTGGCTGGGCATTTATGGGCTGGCGCATGGAGCCGTACACGGGCCGCTATGAGGAATTAACTCAGCGTCCTATTTCCCGCAAGCGTCCCGGCTAGGGCAAACGCGGGGGAATCGCATTACAACAGAAGACAGTTAGAAGACAGTTAGAAGAGAATCAAAAGACATCAGAAGACAATGGCATTACAACGGCATGGCTGTGGCAAGGCTGTGGCAAGGCCATGCAGGTGTCCGCTTATGCCGAGCCGTTTGCTTGTCGGGCAAAGAAAGGGCCGCTCCCAAGAGAGGAGCGGCCCTTTTGCTTGTGCAGGCTAGCCTTGCGCGAAGCGCTTGTTCACTTCGTCCCAGTTGACTGTGTTCCACCACGCGGCCAGATATTCAGGGCGGCGATTGTTGTACTTGAGGTAATAAGCGTGCTCCCAGACATCGTTGCCGAGAATAGGGATTTGCCCGTCGCTCATGGGGTTATCCTGATTGGGGGTTGACACAATGGCAAGTTTGCCGTCCGCGCTCTTGACCAGCCAGGCCCAGCCGGAGCCGAAACGCTTGACGCCAGCATCATTGAACTGCGTCTTAAAGGCATCAAAAGAACCGAACGTGTTGGTAATGGCGTCCGCGATAGGGCCGTTCGGTTCGCCGCCGCCGCCGGGCTTCATAATCTGCCAGAACATGGTGTGGTTGACGTGCCCGCCGCCGTTGTTGCGGACAGCGGCCTTGATGTCGTCGGGCACGCTGTTCAGGTCTTTGATTAACTCTTCGGGGGACTTGCTGCCCAGTTCCGGGTGCTTGTCAATGGCGGCATTGAGATTAGTCACATACGCCTGGTGATGCTTGTCGTGATGCAGGCGCATGGTCGCTTCGTCAATGTGCGGCTCCAGCGCCATGTAGTCGTAGGGCAGAGGGGGAAGTTCGTAAGCCATAGTCGGGTCTCCTTGTCGGGTCTGTTCGGCAGGACGCGCCGTGCCGTTTGCGGGTATAGTGTACCCGTGAAAGACATGTTCCCAAGCGACCCGACCACAGAGATTTACAATGCCGTCGGCGGTGACGCGCCCTTTTACGCGCTCGTGGAAGCGTTCTATGCGGGTGTGGAGATTGACCCTGTGCTGCGTCCCCTCTACCCCGATGACCTGACGGACGCCAAGCGCCATCTGGCCCTGTTTCTGGTGCAGCGGTTCGGCGGGCACGGCGGCTATGGCGAGGCGCGCGGGCATCCCCGCCTGCGAATGCGTCACCTGCCGTTCCGCATTGGCGAGCGCGAGAAAGACGCCTGGCTGCGCTGCATGAACGCCGCCGTGGACGCCGTGCCCGCATTTGCTCCCTTCCGCGAGGCCCTGCGCGCCTACTTCGCCCAGTCTGCCGCCTTTTTAGTCAACCACGCCGAAGTCCCCACGCCCGAATAATCCGTCCTGTGACGAATACCGGTTTTGTGCCTTCGTCTCCCTTGCCGGGCTGCATTGGCACTGATTGTGCTGCTTTCACTTCCTGAGAGTTTATCGTCAGGGAGTGAAAGATATGCCCCGTAACCTGCTGCCGAAGGCTGTGAGCGCGCTGCTTGTGTGTGCATTGATGCCGCACACGCCTGCCGCCGCTGACCCGTTTCTGCCCGTGCCGCCCGCGTCGTTCCTGAATTACCATGTGGACACCGTGCCACAACTGACGCAGGAAGTGGCATTTGACCCCATCGTGCGGGCGCGGCTCGCCCGGCATTTTCACATGACAGACGCTGCGCTGGTGGCCTACATTCACGACAATTTAGCCTTGTCTCATCTCGCGCGGGGCGGGCGCTACAAAGTGGCCTGCTTGACCCCTTCGGGCCGGGATTATTGGATTACGCTTCCTCTGGCGGCGGGAACGCCCGTCTTCGCGCTGAAAACGACCGGCAAGCCTATTTTGCGATTGGTCTGCGGCAACCCGCTGGTGTCGTTGCTGCCACCGGTAGCAAAGCCCATCGCCCTGAAGCCCGCCGCGCTCACCAAATTGCCTGCGACAACCGCTGTTTCGCCGGAAGCAGCAGGCCTTCCCGCGCCAACTTCCTTTGCCGCCCCCGCATCGCTGACAGGATCGCCGGAAAGCGCGCTGGGGCCGATTGTGCGCGTCGCTGGTTCCTCGCAGGCCATCGGTCATGGCGGCGTGGGCTTTCTGCCGTTCATCGGGGCGCTGGTCGGAGTGGGAGCCATCTCGCATGGGGGCGGTTCCCATCACGGCGGCGGGACGCCTTCCGGCCCGACGCCTTCGCCCAAGCCGGGGCCGTCGCCGAAACCCGCTCCCAAACCGACGCCCTCGCCGCCTGGCTTCCCGCCGACGCCGCCGAGCCATCCGCCATCCACGTCTGCCGTGCCGGAACCCAATCCTGGCTTGGTGTTCGCCATCGGAGGAAGCGCACTGGCCTTTCTGCGCCTGCGCCGCCGCAAGAAGAACTAAAACAGGGACGGCTGAGACGAGGACGCAGGCGCGCTTTCCCAATCGGGAAGCGCGCCTGTTGTCTTGTACGCCGTAATGAGAGCGTGCGCCACGCGGGTCGGCTCCGGCAAACGGTAGCCGCGCCCGCAGTCCAAAACAAGCCGCGTCGCGCTCCCGACGCTGGCCCGGTGGCCGGGGGACACGAAGAGGGGGTTTGTGCGCTGTTTTGTCCGAATGACGCTGCCAATCTCCCGCTTCCGAGTGCGGTCATAGAGAGGCACAGAAGCGGGCGGCGCGGCGGGAAGGGCGTCCGCGTCGTATTCTCCGTACAGGCGGCTTTTGGCGACGCCGATGCTCGGCACGTTCAGCAGCACCCCCAGATGGCAGGCAATGCCGAAGCCGCGCGGGTGCGCCAAACCCTGCCCGTCCACAAAGATGAGGTCAGGAACGGTCTGCACCTGCGCGAAGGCTTGCAGCGCGATAGGCGACTCCCGGAACGACAGCAGCCCCGGAATATACGGCATAGACAACGGGGCCGTCGCGTAACGCGCTTCTACCACCTGAAACTCCGGGAATGAGAGAACGACCACAACGGCGTGCCCCTCGTTGCGGTCAGCATTGAGGGATAAATCCACGCCCGCCACCGTGCGAAGGGGGCCGAAGCCGTCTTCCAGCGACACCAACTCGCGCAGGGCCGTCTGCTGCGCCCGCGCTTCGTCCGGCGTCATCTCCCACGAGTGCAGCGTCTGATATTCCATGCGCTACGCCAACCGCTCCGAGCCAAGCGTGTCAATGTCTAAACTATCGGCCTGCCCTGCTTGCAGATGGTAAAAGCCCGCGCAGGCAATCATGGCGGCGTTGTCGGTGCAAAGGCGCGGCGGGGGAATAGTCAGCGCGAGGCCCGCATTCGCGCACGCCTGCCGCATGGCGTCCTGAAGATGGGAATTGGCGGCGACGCCGCCCGCTATGAGAATGTGCGAGACCACATGCTGCCGCGCCGCGCGCAGGGTTTTTTCCACGAGAACGTCTACTATGGCCGCCTGCACCGACGCCGCCCAGTCTGCAACGGGAACGTCCGCGAAGCGTGGGTCGCGGCGGGCGGTCTGCACCGCTGTTTTGAGGCCGCTGAAGGAGAAGTCCAGTGAGTCCGGGCCGAGCAGGGCGCGCGGCAGGGGAATGGCTCCCGGATCGCCTCCCTCCTGTGCCAGGCGATCAATGGCGACGCCACCCGGATACGGCAGGCCGAGCAGACGCGCCGACTTGTCAAACGCTTCCCCGGCGGCGTCGTCGCGCGTGCGGCCTAAAATCACGTAGTCGCCGTGCCCGCGCACCAGAAACAGTTCGCTGTGCCCGCCCGACGCCACCAGGCACACGACCGGGAACGCGACAGCGGGGTCAGTCAGCCAGTTGGCATAAATATGCGCCTCAATGTGATGAATTGCCAGCAGGGGGATTTGTCGCGCGTAGGCGACGGCTTTGGCGGCAGACACGCCCACCAGCAGCGCCCCCAGCAGTCCGGGGCGGTTGGCGACGGCAACGGCGTCTATGTCCCCGAAGCCGATATTCGCCTCCCGGAGCGCCTCGGCGAGCACGGCGTTCATCTGCTCTACGTGCTGGCGCGCGGCGACTTCCGGCACGACGCCGCCCGTTTTGGCATGCAGGTCAATTTGCGACGCAATCACATTGGACAGCACCTCCCGCCCGTCCCGCACGACGGCGGCAGAAGTCTCATCGCACGAGGTTTCTATGCCCAGAATGTGCATCTCAGGCTTGCTCTAAACGCTGCTTGTGGTCTTGGAGCATGGCCTGGTATTCGGGGGACAGCAGGTTATTGGCCCACATAATCAGGGCATTCTCGCCGTTGTCGGAGTAGTAGCGCTTGCGGACGGCTACGTCCTCAAAGCCGTACTTGACGTAGAGAGTGTGGGCAACCGTGTTGCGCTCGCGCACTTCCAGAGTGGCCCGCTCCGCCCCGCGCCTCATGCCATCTTCCAGCAAGTCTAATAAAAGACGCTCGCCGATGCGCTGACCGCGCCGGTCGGGGTCAACGGCGATGGTGGTAACGTGCATTTCGTCCATGATGACCCAGTTGCCCGCGTAGCCGACCAGAACACCGTTTTCGTCTACGGCGACGCAGTAAAAAGCGTTCGGGTTGCCGACTTCGGTGGCATAGGCCGACGATGACCAGGGCAGCGTGTAGCAGCGACGCTCCAAGCGCGAAACGTGCTCAATGTCGTCCAGGCGCATGGGGCGAATGAGAATAAGCGGCGCAGGGGGCGGCGTCGCGTCATCATCAGGAGCGGGGGACGGGCGGGGCGGCGCGTCAATCATGGGCAGGTCCCGGCTGGCACGGACGGCACGCGCTCCGGCCCTTCAATCCAGTGCGCGCCGCCCTCAAAATACTCTTTCTTCCAGATGGGCACGCTGCCTTTGAGCGTGTCCATCAGCCAGCGGCAGGCGTCAAACGCTTCCGCGCGGTGCGGGGCGGCGACGGCGACGCACACGCTGCATTCGCCAATCTCCACGCGGCCCAATCGGTGCGCGGCAGCGGCACGGACGCCCGGCCAGCGCGCCTCGGCTTCCGTGAGCAGCGTGGCTAGATGCGCGCGGGCGAGCGGCTCGTAGGCTTCATACTCCAAAAACAGGACACGTTGTCCCTGCGCGTTGTCTCGCACTGTGCCTGCAAAGGTCACGACAGCCCCGTAGCCGGGCGATTGGACGCTTTCGATGACAGCCTTCGTGTCCAGCGGCGCAGAAGTCAGGGTGACAGACGGCAAAGTCAGCAGCCTCCGCTCACGGGGGGAAGCCAGGCCACTTCGTCGCCGTCATGCAGAAGCGCGTCGGGCATGGCGAACGCGGCATTGACGGCGGCGCGGCCCGCATGAAGCAAATCGGGCAGGGCAGGGAAACGCGATTGCAGCACGCGGGCGGCATCTCGCACGGTCGCGCGCTCCGGCAAGGTCAGCGGCAGAACGCGGCTTCCCGCGATGTCGGCGTAGTGGGCGAAAAACAGGGCGTTCACGGTCATAAACAGGCTTCTATAAAAGAACTTCTATTGATAGGGCGTCAGCCGCAACGCGCCCGCCGCGTAATCTTTGGAAAAGACGGCGTACTGTGTCACGTAATCCAGTTCCAGACCCAGGTCATCAATGAGCACTTTGACGCCCGGATACGCCCGCTCCCGAATGCTGATGCGGCTGCCCCGCTCGCCATTTATCATACCCAAAAGGCGGCTTTTTTCCGAAGCCATGCGGCGCAGGGCGTCCTGCAATTGAACGCGGCGCGCGAGCGCCTGCCACAGACGCGCCCGGTCTTCCGCAGGGAGCCGCACCCCGCGCTCCTCGGCAGGCAGCAGCCTTTGACGTATCTGGTCGCATTCGCGGCTTTCGGCGATGCAGCGCAGGGCGCGGGCCCGCAGGTCTTTGCCTTCGGCCCGCAGGCGCTTGTTGCGGCCCGCCGCGAGCAGCGTCGCCATGCCGGACTCAGAACCGGCGATGCGCGTTTCTATGCCGTCTTCGCCGTAGCAGGAGCCGCCCAGCAGAATGTCGCCGATGGTGACGCTGCCGCCTGCTTCAATCTGGCAATGCAGAGCGGCTTCGGTGACGCGCACGTCTCCCAGCGGCGCGTCTATCTCCGCGCCCTGCGCGAAGCGGCAGGAGATGCTGCCCCGCGCGCTCCGGGCAGTTCCCAGCAGGCCGCCGTCTATCACAATGTCGCCGCCTGCATCCAGAGCGGCTGTTTCCACATCGCCCACCACAAACAGCGCGCCAGTGACCGTGACTTGCGCGCCCTGCCGAATGTGACCGCGCAGTCGCAAATCGCCGTCATGGAACAGGGGGCCGTTGGCGGCGCGCAGCGTTCCCGTCATCTCGGTGAGGGGCAAAGGGGGCGCTGGCGGAAGAGAAGCGACAGAAGCGGGCGGCGCGACAAACAGCATCGCCAGGCTTTCTTGCAGGCAGGCCAGAAAAAGAGGACAGGGCAGCCGCTCCAATTCCTCCATCGGCCAGGGAACGGCAACAACAGCGGGAACGGCGTCGCCCGGCGCGGGCGGCTTCGGCGCGCATCCGTTGAGCATTGGGCCGCCCGACTTGACGCGCAGTTTGCACAATTGGCGCGGCTGCCCATTTCGGGGAGGCCGCGCATCCTGGAGGATTTCGTAGGAAACGCGCTCCCGGTCGCAGTGCAGCACCACCGCCGCCCGCCCCAGCGCTTCTTCCAGCCCCTTGCCCTGCACGATAAATGACTTATCCGCCGAAGTGTCCACTACAGGATATATCGGCTGAGGTCTTCGTTTTTTACAATGTCGTCCAGTTTGGCGCGAACAAAGGCGGCGTCAATGGTCGCTGTCTTGTCCTGCAAATCGGGGGCATCAAACGAGAGGTCGTCTAACAGGCGCTCCATCACTGTATGCAGGCGGCGCGCGCCGATGTTCTCCATCTGGGCATTGGCGGCGGCGGCGACATGGGCAATCTCCTGCACGGCGTCTTCGGTGATGGTGACAGTCAGCCCTTCGGTGGCGAGCAGGGCGACGTACTGCTTGACCAGCGCATTGCGCGGCTCGGTGAGGATACGCACGAAGTCGGCTTCCGTGAGGTTGTCCAGTTCCACGCGGATGGGAAGGCGGCCCTGCAATTCAGGAATGAGGTCAGAGGGCTTTGAGAGATGGAATGCGCCTGCGGCAATGAACAAAATGAAGTCGGTCTTCACTGGCCCCTGCTTTGTTTGCACCGTGCTGCCCTCAATAATGGGTAGAATGTCGCGCTGCACGCCTTCGCGGGACACGTCGGGGCCAGAGCCGCCGCCGCGCCCGGCCACTTTGTCCATCTCGTCCACAAAGATAATCCCGGTCTGCTCGGCGCGCTCCACCGCCTCGCGCGTGGTCTGCTCCGGGTCAATCAGGGAGCGGGCTTCTTCGGCGGCGAAGTGCGCGCGGGCTTCTTTGATGGAGACCGTCTTGCGGCGGCGCTTTTTGGGCATGAGCGAGCCGAGCATTCCTTGCATCTCCGAGTTCATATCCTCCATGCCCGGCGGGGACAGCACCTGCAAAAACGGCGGCGCGCTGCTTTCCTCCACGTCAATCTCCAGGCGGTCGTCGTCCTTGACCCCGGACGCGACCTGCTGGCGCAAACGCTCACGCACGCGCGTCTCCTGCTCGGCGCGGCGGCGTGCCTGCTCGTCGGTGGCTGTGTCGGGTGGGGCAGGTTCGGCTGTTTCGGCGGGCGGCGCGGGGGAAAAGCCGTGCGCGCCAAACATCTGACCCAGTTGCGCCATGACATCGCTGGCCTGCGCGGGCGGCGGAGAGGGAGAACGGCGTGGCGCGCGGGCTTCCGAGCGCGGCTGAAGAATGTCCACAATACGGTCTACAGCACGCGCGTCGGCCTGCTCTTTCACTGCTTCGGTCTTTTCGGCTTCCACCATCCGCAGCGCGACCTGCACTAAATCGCGCACCATGCTGTCTACGTCGCGCCCGACATAGCCGACTTCCGTGAACTTGGTCGCTTCCACTTTCACAAACGGCGCGCGGGCAAGCGTCGCAAGGCGGCGGGCGATTTCGGTCTTGCCCACGCCGGTCGGCCCAATCATCAGGATGTTTTTGGGGATTACGTCGTCGCGCATTTCCGGGGGCAGAAGCCGTCGGCGCTGACGGTTTCGCAGGGCGATGGCGACCGCGCGCTTGGCGGCTCCCTGCCCGACAATATACTTGTCCAGTTCCATCACAATCTCGCGAGGGGTCATGTCTTCCATAGGGAAAGTATACCCGCCAGAGGAGGGGAGCAGCAAAAAGAGGTGGGAGACAGCGCGCTGTCTCCCGCCCCGTTGCTTTCTGCGAGGACGCCGCGCTAGAACCCGGCGGGCAGTTGCAGCAGGAAAGCGTGACGATGACCGTTGTGCAAGCCGTACCCGGTGATGTAGCCCGTGTCGGAAATGCCGTCAGCCTCTTTGAGCGACCAGCCGCTATTGGCGGGCAGCAGCGTGTTCAGGTTGGTCATCGTGCCATTCTGCCAGATAAACGCATTGAACACGCTGGAGTTGGCGTTGTAACTGACCCCGACAACCTGTGCCTGCGTGTTGATGCCATACGCGAAACTGCTGCCGCCGTTGAGCGTGCCTAAATCGGTCATGTGCCCGCTGGAATACAGGAAGGCATGGTCGGTCATGTCATCGGACAGGAGAGACGTGCCCGCAATCTGCCCGTTTTTGTTGACCGCGTAGGCGGCGCTGCTGCTGCCTCCCAGCGTGCCCAGATCGTGCATCGTGCCGTCATACTTGAACGCATGGCTTACTGTGTCGCCGCTCAAGGTGGAGTAGCCGACTACCAGATTGTTGACGTTGACGGCATACGCCTGGCTGGTCGTGCCGCCCAGCGTGCCGAGGTCGTGCATCACGCCGCCAGAATACAAAAAGGCGTGCGTGGCCGCGTTGCCCGTCGTCAGCGCGTAGCCTGCGACGTTTCCGGCTTTGTTGATGCTGAAGGCAAAACTGTCGCCGCCGCCGAGCGTGCCCAAATCTTTAATCACGGCTCCTGTCCAGCGCACGGCATGGGACGTGCCGCCGGTCATGGAGGAATAGCCAGCCACCTGCCCGCTGACATTGATGCTGTTGGCGTAGCTGAACGTGCCGCCGGAGAGGGTTCCCAGGTCGTCCAGCACGCCGTTGGCATAGCGGAACGCATGGGTCGTGGCATTGTTGGTCGTCTGAGAATAACCGGCCACCTGGCCGTTGTCGTTGACCCGCCTGCCGTAGCTTTGATTGCCGCCGAGCGTGCCGAGGTCTTTAATCGTCGCCGTGCCGAGGGGCGTGGCGTCCTGCGCGGGCGCGGGGGCGGCGCACAGCAGGGAAAGCGTCGCAAGGGCCGCGCCGCACAGGGCGCGCGAGGAGAAAAAGCGCATGGTTTGAATGTCCTTTCTGCGTTGGAACCGAGTGATGGACTTGCTGGAAGGCATTATAGCACGGCGGCGCGGCGATTGCCGTAAGAGGCCACACAAACCCGTTTCCTCCTTCACAAACAGGCGGCGCATTATGGCGGGATAGGGGCGGGATAGGGGCGGGATAGGCAAGGGATAGGCAAGGGATAGGCAAGGGATAGGCAAAGGATAGGCAAGGGATAGGCAAGACAGAGGCAAGACAGAGGCAAAGAAGAAGAAAGACACAGGGCGCTTTCCCGGCAGGAAACAGCGCAGGCGGCGGCGAACAGCGTTGCAGCATGAACGAGAACACGCAAGACGCACCACCGGCCCCATTAGTCGGCGTCATCATGGGCAGCCAGTCCGACTGGGAAACCATGCGGCACGCCCGCGATATTCTGGCGCAGTTCGCCGTGCCCCATGAGTGCAAGGTCGTGTCCGCGCATCGCACGCCCCACCTGCTCGCCGACTACGCCGCCCATGCCGAGGAGCGCGGCCTGCAAGTCATTATCGCAGGCGCGGGAGGCGCGGCGCACCTGCCTGGCATGGTGGCGGCGCAGACGCTTGTTCCCGTGCTCGGCGTCCCCGTGCAAAGCGCGGCCCTGAGCGGCCTGGACAGTCTGCTGTCCATCGCGCAGATGCCAGGCGGCATTCCGGTCGGGACACTGGCGATTGGGAAAGCGGGCGCGGTCAACGCGGCGCTGCTGGCCGTTGCCATTCTCGCCAACACGCGCCCGGCCCTGCGCGACGCCCTGCGCGCCTTCCGTGACGCGCAAACCGGGCGCGTGCTGGCGGAGGAATTGGCGTGAGCAAGCCTATTCTTCCCGGCGCGGCCATCGGCGTGCTGGGCAGCGGTCAACTGGGGCGGATGTTCGCGCTCACCGCCCGGCGCATGGGGTATCGCGTCCACACGTTTTCCCCCGACATGGACACGCCGACGGGTCAGGTTGCCGACGTGGAAGTCGTGGGCGACTACAATGACCTGGACGCCGTGCGCGCGTTTGCGCGGAACGTGCGGGCCGTGACCTTTGAGTTTGAGAACGTCCCCGCCGAGACCACCGAAGCCGCCGCCGAGTTCGCGCCCGTGCGCCCCGGCGGGCACGTTTTGCACGTCGCGCAGAACCGCCTGCGCGAAAAGACGTTCCTGCGACAGCACGGTATTCCTCATGCCGCCTGGCGTCACGTGGACACTTTGGACGCCCTGCAAACGGCCCTGCAGGAAGTTGGCTGCCCGGCCATTCTGAAGACGGCGGGCTTCGGCTACGACGGCAAAGGGCAGGCGCGCATTCACGCCCCTGAAGAAGCCTCCGCTGCCTGGGACGAGTTGGGCGGACAGGAGTGCGTGCTGGAAGCCTTCGTTCCCTTTGTGCGGGAAGTCTCGGTGGTTGCCGCCCGCGCGGAGGACGGCGCATTTGTCCATTATGGCGTGATAGAGAACCATCACCGGGACGGCATTTTGGACGTGTCCCGCGCCCCGGCGTCCGTGTCCGAACAGACCGCCGCAGAAGCCGCCGTTCTCGCTCGCGCCATCATGGACGCATTAGAGGTAATCGGCGTCCTGTGCGTGGAGTTTTTTGTGCTGGACAGCGGCGCGCTGCTGGTGAATGAGATGGCCCCGCGCCCGCACAATTCCGGCCACCTCACCATTGACGCCTGCCTGTGCAGCCAATTTGAGCAGCAATTGCGCGCGGTCTGCGGCCTGCCTTTAGGAAACGCGAAGCGTCTGCGCCCGGCGGCGATGGCAAATCTCCTGGGCGACCTGTGGCAAAATGGGGAACCTGACTGGCCCGCCGCGCTCGCTTTGCCCCATGTGTCGCTGCATTTGTACGGCAAAGAAGACGCGCGTCCGGGCCGCAAAATGGGGCACCTCACCACGCTGGCGGATACAGCGGAGGAAGCAGCACAGTTAGCCCGGTGGGCACGGGCGGCATTGACGGGAACCAGAGCGTCGCCGTAAGAGCGAGGCTTTCGGAAGGGGAAAATGCACCTGCTTCCTGCCGGGCGCGGCAGCCGCAAGCGTTTGTGTGGTACAATGGAGGCCGCAAACAGACTTGAAAGGAACCGTTATGACCCCCACCGTTCAGGAGCGCGGCACAGCGCTCACCGAAATGCCGGTCGCTCCCCCCGCCTACGATGTGAAAGATTTGAGCCTCGCTGACGCCGGTAGGCGGCGCATTGAATGGGCCGACCGCGAAATGCCTGTCCTGCGCTCCATTCGTGAGCGTTTTGAGAAGGAAAAGCCGCTGACGGGCCTTACCGCCGTTGCCTGCCTCCATGTGACCGCCGAAACCGCCAACCTGATGCGGACGCTCAAAGCAGGCGGCATGAACGTGATTTTGTGCGCGTCCAACCCCCTGTCCACGCAGGACGACGTCGCCGCCGCGCTGGTGCAGCACTACGGCGTCGCGACGTTCGCTATCAAGGGCGAGGACAACGACACTTACTACCAGCACATTCTCTCGGCGCTGGAGCACAAGCCCAACTTCACGATGGACGACGGTGCAGATACAGTCGGCATCATTCACACCGAGAAGCGCGAACTGATTGCCAACATCATCGGCGGCACGGAAGAAACCACGACGGGCGTGATTAGATTACGCGCGATGGCCGCTGATGGCGTGCTGGCGTACCCCATCGTCGCGGTCAATGATGCTCAGACCAAGCACTTCTTTGACAACCGCTACGGCACGGGCCAGTCTACCATTGACGGCATCATTCGCGCCACCAATGTGCTGCTTGCGGGCAAGTTCTTTGTGGTCGCGGGCTACGGCTGGTGCGGCAAGGGACTGGCGATGCGCGCCAAAGGCATCGGCGCGCAGGTGATTGTGACCGAGATTGACCCCCTGCGCGCATTGGAGGCGACCATGGATGGCTTCCATGTCATGCCGATGGGCGAAGCCGTCAAGTACGGTGACCTGTTCTGCACTGTCACGGGCGACAAGGACGTGATACGCGAGGAGCACTTCGCCGCCATGAAGGACGGCGCGATTGTGTGCAACTCCGGGCACTTCAACGTGGAGATAGACATTCCCGCCCTGGAGCGCATGGCAGGCGGCGCGAAAGAAGAAGTGCGCGACTTTGTAGACCAGTATACGCTGCCGTCAGGCCGAAAAGTGTTTATCCTGGGCGAAGGGCGTCTTATCAACCTGGCGAGCGCGGAAGGCCACCCGGCGAGCGTCATGGACATGAGTTTCGCCAATCAAGCCCTCTCTGCTGAGTATATGGCAGCGAACGCGAAGACGCTGGAAAAGAACGTTTATACCGTGCCGCAGGAGATTGACACGGAGATTGCGCGCCTGAAACTGGAAGCCCTGGGCGTGCAGATAGACACGCTCACCGACGAGCAGAAGCGCTATTTAGCCTCCTGGCAGGAAGGCACGTAAAGCGTGAAGTGCAAAAGCCCCGGCGTTCACGCCGGGGCTTTTTTGTGGCCTACAGACAGGATGCCTGCCTGCCGATAATAAGCGCAAATGTCCCTGCCCGAAAACACGCTCCACTCTGCGCCACCCTCCGACCCGCGCCACTTTGCCCGCCATGCCGTCGCCGTCGCCGCCACTGTGCGACTTGTTTCCATGAATGGGAGCACGGACGGGGGCAACGTCGCCGTCCTGTCCCTGTCGCGCCCCGCCTGCGTGGAAGACCTGAGCCTGAACGGGCTGCGCTTGATTTCCCCGGCCGCATTCCCGGTGGGCGCGATTGTGGGCGTCCGTCTGCGTTTGGGCGTGCGGCCATATGAGTTGCAGGCGCTGGTGCATTGGCGTCGCGAGCAGCCTGTTTCCGGCAAGCCCTGCTATGAAATTGGCGCGCAGATGGTGCGCTCCGAGCAGACACCGCAGGCGGTTGTGGCGCTGGCGGTTTATCTGAAAAGCCTGAAGCGGCCTGCGCCGCGCCCGGAAGCCGCCGTTTCCGCGCCCGCAGACGCTTGACAGAAACGCCTGCGCCGGGTAGATTGGGGCTATGCAGCACGAGCACATTCTGGGCCTGCGCGTAGACCCGGTGACGCCGGAAGGGGCGCTGGCCGCGCTGGAAGGCTTCATCAAAGAGCGCGCGCCGCGTCATGTGGTCACGGCGGATGCGTCAATGGTTGTCACTGCCCGCCGCGACCCGGAACTGCACGCCATTGTGGAAGAGGCCGACCTGGTGACGCCGGACGGGGCTGGTATCCTCTGGGCGTCGCGTCTTTTAGGCAGCCCCATCGCGCACAAAGTGTCGGGGGTGGATTTGGTCGCCCAACTTTGTCGCCTGTCGGCGGAGCGCGGCTGGCGGGTGTTCTTTCTGGGGGCAGCGCCGGGCGTCGCGGAAGAAGCCGCCGCCAACCTGCGACAGCGCTATCCGGGCACGCAGATTGTGGGCGCGCGCGACGGCTACTTTTCCGCCAGTGAAGACGCGCAGGTGGTGGCTGAAGTGCGGGTCGCCACCCCCGACGTGCTTTTAGTCGCGCTCGGCATCCCCAAGCAGGAAAAATGGATTGCGCGTCACAAACGGGAACTGGACGTTCCGGTGTGCATCGGTATCGGCGGCTCGTTTGACGTGTACTCAGGCCGCGTCAAGCGCGCGCCGCTGTGGATGCAGAACAGCGGGCTGGAATGGCTGTACCGCCTGTGCGCCAACCCCAAGAAAATCGGCAAGGTGATGACCCTGCCGAAGTTCGCCCTGCTGGCCCTACGCCAGCGGTTCTTGGGAGCCGCTTAGGCCTTTCCCCTACTTGCCCTTCTTGGGGGAAGGCGGCGGGGGGGCGGGGGGCGGCGGTGTCTTGCCGCTGCCGGGCTGGTCGGGAACGATCACCGGGTCGCCTACTTTAATGGGCACGGTGTCGCCCTTTTTGCCATCTTTGCCCTTCGTGGGGATGGCGGGCTTGCTTTTGTCCGGCGGCGGGTCGGCGTGAACGGCGAGCGGAACCGTCCAACTCAGGGCAAGGCCGCAGGCGCATAGCCATGCCCTGCGCGCGCGCTGTCGTTGTGTCTGCATGATAACTTCCCTCCTGCACTTCCCTAGTTAGTCGCCGCCCGTGCCGATTGTGTTCCCGCGCGCTCCATCACGCCTCTGCGGCCAGCGTGACGCCCCAACCGGGGCCATCGTCTCCCACGCGCAGTGTCTCCCCCGCGCAGGCGTACCCTCCCGTGAGGCCGTCTACCGGGCAGAGCAGACGGTGCGAGTCCAGGTCAAGGTAATCAAACGCTCCCGTGCCGCCTGCGATTTGCGCGGCAGCAGCAATCCCCAGACTCGATTCCAGCATACACCCCAGCATCAATTTCTTGCCGAAAGCCCGGCACAGGGAGATAATTTCTAACGCTCCGGCCAGGCCTGACTTCATCAACTTGACATTCACGCCGTCTACCGCGTCGGCTTGCAGCAGGCGCACGACGCCTGGCACGTCCTGCGCGCACTCGTCGGCGAAGACAGGGTAGGGACAGTGGTCGCGCACATATTTCAGGCCCACGAGGTCGGATTGGGGCACGGGTTGTTCCAGAAGTTCAACAGGCGCGTTCATCTCGGCCAGAGAGCGGGCAAACTGGACAGCGGCATCGGGCGCAAACGCTTGATTGGCGTCCACCCGCAGCGTGACGCCCGGCACGGCCTTCAGGACAGCCTCCATGCGCGCCAAATCGCTCTCGTGGCCCTCAGCGTGCCCGACTTTCATCTTCAGGCAGCGAAAGCCGTCTTCCCAGGCGGCCTGCGCCAGCGCGGCGGCTTCATCAGGCGTCACCAGCGGAATGGTCAGGTCGGTCGTGAGAACGTTCCGCGCGCCGCCGAAGTGCTGCCAGCAGGGAAGCCGCCACCCCTTTGCCCACGCATCGCACAGCGCCATTTCCAGACTGGCACGGGCAGATGGCGCGTCTGGCAAAAGACGCGCGGCCCGTTCCCACAACGGGCGCAGACGGCCCGCGTCGACCCCCTCAAACTCTGCGGCGACGGCCCCCAGCGCGTCCAGAACGGTGGCGGGTGTTTCCCCGGTGACGTACTGAACCGGAGCGCACGCGCCAAATCCCACAACGGCGGGGTCGTCCGTCAGCACCGTCACGCGGACATTGTGCGCGGCATGGGCGACCCGCTGCGAAATGGCGAACGGCGCGCGCAGAGGCAAAGTCCATTCGGCGGCGTGGACGGCAAGAAGGCGCATGAACGCATTATACCAAACTCTGCGCCTGCCCTCGCCCCGCCCCGCAAATATACCGGCAAAGTGTGATATAATAACACACTGTGCGCCCGCTTCTCCCATTAATGCTGATGGTTGTGCTGTGCCGCGCTGCCTGCGCCCAGCAGCCTGCCGCCCTGCCCGCAGGCCCCGTGCCAATAAGCCACCCGCCCGGCACCGCCGCGCCCTCGCCGTCCGCTCCGCAGCACGCGGCGACCCCGCCGCCTGCGCCTAAACGCGCTGCCCCGGATGTGACGCCCACGCCCCCGACCCTCGGCCCGACCGCGACGCAGGGGGAATCGACCGTGTTCACCCGCGCGGTCGCCTCGCCCGTCGTGCCGAATGCGTGGACGCGCCTGATTACGCCCGTCGCACCCTGCGCCGCGCCGCCTGCTATTGACGGCAATTTGGATGACCACTGCTGGCGTGCCGCCACCCATGCCGCTGGCTTTTACCCGCTGTCTACCGTGTTTCCCATCGCCCCCGCCGACCAGACCGAAGTGTGGCTGTGCGCCGACAAGACGCACCTGTATATCGCGTTTCGCTGCCTGGACAGCCAGGCGGCCCATCTGGTTGCCTCGGCCACTCAGCGCGGCGCGTCGCTGGACAACGACGACTTTGTGGGCGTAGACATTGACAGTCAAAACTCGCGCCGCAACTTTTCCACATTCCTGGTCAACCCGCGCGGCATTCAGAACGAGAATCTGGAAGGCGGAACCGCCGACAACATCACCTGGGCAGGCGACTGGAAAGCCGCCGCCTCTCGCCGCGCGGACGGCTGGGTTTGCGAGATGTCCATTCCCTTCGCCCTGCTGCGCTACCCGCGCGGCGCGAATGCGTTCGGCATCGACTTCTTCCGCCACCGCAGCGCAGGCAACACGTACCAAAACTGGCCCTACCTTCCGCCTGCCGGAAGCTCCAGCAGCGGCGAAGGGGCGTATATGCATCTATTCACGGGCATCGCGCCGCCGTTTTTGACGCCCCGCCCCGTCTTTCTGCCTTACACGCTGGCTTCCGCCGGTTCGCTCAATGCCGTCCGCGAAGGCCTGGACATCAAATATCCGCTCACCACCACGCTCACCGGCGTCGCGTCCCTGTTCCCCGACTTCCAGACCATTGAGCAGGACGTGACCACCATCAACTTCTCGTACACCGAAAAACTGCTCACGGACAGACGCCCCTTTTTCGCCGAAGGCGCGGGCTTTTTCCCCTACCGGGATTTGTTTTACTCACGCCGCATCGGGGCGGTAGACGGGGGACTGAAAGTCGTCGGCAAGCAGGGTGACACGACGGTTGGCCTCCTTGCCACCGATACGCGGGGAGCAAACGCTCAGAATGACACCGTGCTGAACCTGCAAAAAGACATCGGCCTCTTCAGTTACTTGGCGCTCAACACCGTCACCGACAGCCAAAAGGGCCTGCCCGCGAACCAGGTCGGCAAGATAGAAGGCAAATACGGATGGGCGAACGGGCCAACGCGCTACTTTGTTCTGGCGAACCACGCGCCCTCTTACGTGCAGGGGCACGCCGTCGGCGCGTCCGATTTCTACCAGTTTAGTTATCGCCCCGACAACGGGCACGTGCGCGTGGAAGCCGACTACAGCGATATTGGCCCCGCATTCACCAGCGACTTAGGGTTCGTGCCGGAAACCGACCTGCGCGGCGCGTCCACCACCATCCAGCAAAGCAACCATTTTGATAGGGGCACGGTGCAGGATTACAACGCGGGCGTTTATTTGGAGCACTACGACCACCACACCGGCGGCTTCTTCCACAGCGACATCGGGCCGTTTGTTTATGTCGGCACGCGCAGCGGTCTGAGTTACAACC
The DNA here is from genome assembly GCA_963835235.1 of uncultured Armatimonadota bacterium. Lineage (GTDB taxonomy): Bacteria > Armatimonadota > Armatimonadia > Armatimonadales > Capsulimonadaceae > CAWIET01. The sequence continues at coordinate 1,830,665 of CAWIET010000004.1, read as the reverse complement.
TCGGCTACGATCAGTCCCGGCGCGACCTGTTCCATGACCATGTGGGCCACGCGGCGTTCGGCTGGGCCACGCATACGCTGTATCAGCAGGGCAGCCTGTCCGATGACTTCGGCCATCAAGAGGGGCAGGGCTACAACTTCCTCGCATTCTCGCAGGGCGTGCTGGTGACGCGCCCCTTCTCGGTGCAGCTCAACTACAACCGGCTGAAGTTGGGCGCGCAAACCAGCACGCAGGCCATTGCAACGGGGACATACCGGCTCAACGCCACCCAGACCGTCGGCGGGCGCATCGTCAGCCAGACGGGGGTAGATCAGGGAACCGGCCTCGGCACCAACGTGTATTTCTCCTTTGGCCAGCAGGTTAGAGCGGGCACAGACGTGTTCCTGCTGTTCGGCGACCCCAACAGCCCCAAAACGCGCGGCCTTGTCACGCTGAAAGTCGTCCGGCCCTTCTAGCCCGGCAACCCTGTCCTCACGAATGCGGAGGCGACAGGCGCGCGGCCAGCGCGCAGACCCCCACGCACACCAGAGCCGACAACAGCGACAGCATTCCCGCCGTGCGCGCGTCCCCGGTGAACACCGCGTCGTACAATGCGAGCGGCAGCGTTTGCGTCTGGCCCGGCGTGTCGCCCGCCACCATCAGCGTTGCGCCAAACTCTCCTAAAGCCCGCGCGAACGCCAGCGCGATGCCCGCCGTCAGCCCTGGACGCGCCAGCGGCAGCAGAACGTGCCGCAATAAATCGCGTCGGCCCGCCCCATCGGTGCGCGCCGCGCCCACAATGTCCGGGTCAATGGCCGCCAGCGCGACCCGCGCATACGCCACAAACAGCGGCAAAGCCGCCACCGCCGCCGCCACCGTCGCGCCCTGCCAGGTAAAGACAAGCGTCCCGCCCGTCACCCGTTCCCACAGACGCCCCAACGGACTGCGGACGCCCAGCCCTATCAGCAGCGCGTAGCCCAGCACGGTGGGCGGCAGCACCAGCGGCACGTTCACCAGCCCGCCCAGCAGTTCCCGCCCCGCGAACCGTCCCCGTGCCAGCAGATAGGCTAAGGGCAGCCCGGCCAGCACGCACAGGACAGTCGCGCAGCCTGCCACGCGCAGAGACAGCCAGAGCGGGGCGTAGTCGGTCATCGGGCCAGTTTGCCGGGCAGCGCGTAGCCCCACTTCTTCCACAGGGGAGCCGTCTGCGGCCCGCACACAAAGTCCAGAAAGCGGCGCGCGTCCACGCCGTTCGCCGCATGGGACGCGACAGCGGCGCTCTGGGCAATCGGCCTGTGCAGCGCCGCGGGCACGGGAACGTACCACCCCGCAGGGTCATGGATAACCAGCGCCAGCGCCGTGAGCGCCACGTCAGCGTTGCCGGAGCGCGCGAATTGCAGGGCTTCCCCAATGTTTTCCGCCATCACCAATCGGGGCGCAACTGCCTGAGACAGCCCCGCCGCCGCCAAAGCCTCCTGCGCGGCGCGTCCATACGGCGCAAGCTTCGGGTTGGCAATGGCGATGCGCCTGTATGCCGGGTCGCGCAGGTCTTCCAACCGCTTTGGACGCTGCGGGCTGTCCCTGCGGAACCACAGCACCAGCGTGCCAATCGCATACACGCGCTTTGTGCTGCCATCCACTGTGCCCGCGCGCGCCAAAGCGTCCACCGTCTCTGTGTCCGCGCTGAGAAATACGTCAATGGGAGCGCCGTTGGTCATCTGCGCCGCCAGCACCTTGCTCCCGCCATACGTCACCGTCACCGGCCCGCCACCGCTTCTTTCCCACAAGGGAAGGATGTCCTGAGTCAGCGCCTGCTGCACGTTCGCCGCCGCCGCAAGATGCACAGGGTCAGCATGACACGCACACGCCCACAGCGTCGCCAGCGCCACAAGAAAGCCAAGTCGCATTCTCAGAGTCCTCTGCTGCGCTATTCGGTACTCCCGCCGCGCATTCCTGCCGGGCACACACAAAGGCCTGAGTCCCCGTGCAGGAAAACGTTGAGTCCGTGTGGTATAATGCCGCAGCCTTATGGACAATCCCCTCCCCGTGAACCAGATCGTGCTGGGCGACTGCGTGGAAGTCATGCGCGCCCTGCCAGACAAGAGCGTTGATTTGGTGTTCGCCGACCCGCCGTACAACCTGCAGCTTGGCGGCGACCTGTGGCGTCCCGACCAGACCCGCGTTGCCGCTGTCTCCGATGATTGGGACAAGTTCGCGTCGTTCGCGGCTTATGATGCCTTCACCCATGCCTGGCTTTCGCAGGCGCGGCGCGTCCTCAAGGACACCGGCACGCTGTGGGTGATTGGCTCCTATCATAACATTTACCGCGTAGGGGCGATCCTCCAGGACATTGGCTACTGGCTGCTCAATGACATTGCGTGGGTGAAGATGAACCCGATGCCCCAGATGAAGGGCGTGCGCTTCTGCAATGCCCACGAGACGCTGCTGTGGGCGAAAAAGTCCCACGCGCAGAAGTCGTACACGTTCCACTACCGTTATCTCAAAAGCGGCAACGAGGACAAGCAGATGCGCTCGGACTGGCTTTTGCCCATCTGCACCGGCCATGAGCGGGAGATGCGCGACGGCCACAAAGCCCATGCCACGCAGAAGCCGGAAGCATTATTGCACCGGGTCATTACAGCCACCACCAACCCCGGCGACATGGTGTTAGACCCGTTCTGTGGAACCGGCACGACTGCCGCCGTGTGCAAACGTCTGGGGCGGCGTTATGTGACCATAGACAACGTGGAGGCGTATGTGGGCGTCGCCGAGAAGCGGCTTGCCAACATCAGCGCGCCGCTTCTCTTAGACGATGGCCTGTTTGTGGACGCTCCCAAGCCGCGCGTGCCGTTTGTGTCGCTGGTGGAAAGCAATGTTCTGCGCGCGGGCCAAACTTTGCGCTTGAAGGGAACCGACATCTGGGCGACTATTCACCCGGATGGCACAGTGGCGGCGCAGGGACAGCGCGGGTCTATTCACAAGATGGCGGCGCTTTTGCGCGGCCTGCCGTCGTGCAATGGCTGGACGTGCTGGTGCTTCCTAGACCCGCAAACGGGGGAAGAACGCCTTTTGGACGCCCTGCGTCCGGCGGCGTAGGCGGCGCTCACGCGAAGGGAATGAGGCCCTCACCCGGCGCATCGCAAAGCTTCGCGCCACCCTCGCCCGTTGGCACGGGCGAGGGTTAAGAATAATAACTCCCACCCTCGCCTGCGCCAGCAGGCGTCTCCCTCTTACCCTCGCCTGCGAAGCGGGAGAGGGTCGCCCCGACAGGGGCGGGGTGAGGGCCTCCTTCTCTCACGGGTGAGGCCGCCTACCTCCCCGGCGCAGCGCCTCCGAAAAGTCAGCGCAAGGCCGCCAGCAGAACGTCTAGCGGCGCGGTGGCAAGACAGACACACGTGTCCGCCGCGCCGTAATACAGATGGACAAGGCCGTCCCGCACAATTGCCCCGGTCGGAAACACAATGCCGGGCTTGTTGCCGTTTCGTTCGTAGTCGGCGAGCGGGCCAAAGACCCACTGGGGGGCGCGCGAGACCACGATGGCCGGGTCGTCTTTATCCAGCAGAGCCAGCCCCACGCGGTACAGCCAGCCGGTGCCTTCCTGCTGCACCCCGTGATACAGGAGCAGCCAGCCGTCATCAGTCTCCAGAGGCGGCGGGCCGGTGCCCACTTTGCCGCTGTCCCAGCCGGGCTTGTCGCATTCTTCCAGCACGCATTGCGGACGGCCCCAATCCACCAAATCGGACGACTGCGACATCCAGATGTTTTCCAGTGGCCCCGCAGTCGGGCGGTGCAGCAGCCGCCAGCGTCCCCCCATGCGTCGGGGCAGCAGGGCGGCGTCTTTGTTGTACGGGTGAACAAGAAGGCCCCGGCGCGTGGCGGTCTGGAAGTCGGTGGTTGTCGCGAGGCAGACGCCCGCGCCGAAGCGCGAAACGCCGACATAGGTAATCGCCCACTCATTGCGCTCCGGCAGGAATGTCAGGCGTGGGTCTTCGCAGCCATCGTTGTCGTACCAGGGGGCATCCGTGTTGGGCGACAGAAGGGGAATGGGGTCAATCCGCCAGTCGGTGATGCCGTCGGCGGAGCGCGCGACTGTCAGGTGGGAGCGGTTGCCTTTGTCAATCACGCGCAGGAGCAGCAGGGTTGTCCCGTTCACGAGAGTGGTAGCGGGGTTGCAGACGGCCTGCGCCCTTATGGACAGTTGAGGGGGCAGGTCAGCGGCCCGCAGAAGCGGATTGCGGGGCGAGCGGGTGAACAGTTCCGGCGGGTCGTCTGGCATTGTGATGTTTCCAAGGGGGGCTTCGCCGGTGCGTTGGCGGCCCTCTCCCGTGACTGAGGAGGCCCTCACCCCGCCATCGGAATGGCGACCCTCTCCCGCTTCTGCACTGGTCAGCACTGTCTACCCAGAGGGCAGACCCGGAGGGCGCGGCGAGGGTAGGAGAAAAGTCCCTCTTAACCTTCGCCCGTTGGGACGGGCGAGGGTGGCACAAGGCTTTGCGACGTGCCGGGTGAGGGCCTTTTTCCTACCCGTGATGCGGAATGCACACAAACGCCAGCGCGGCCACGCACGCCGCCGCAGGCAGCGTAATCACCCACGTCGCCACCATGCGCTGCGCTACTGTCCAGCGCACGGACGCCAGACGCTTGGCGACGCCGACGCCGAACACGCTACCTGACACGACGTGCGTCGTGCTGACAGGAAAGCCAAACTTGCTCGCCAGCAGTATCACGATGGATGCCGACGCTTCCGCCGCGAAGCCGTTAATTGGCTCCAGGCGGATAATGCGCGTGCCCAGTGTCTTGATAATGCGCCAGCCACCCGAAGCGGTTCCCAGGCCCATTGCGGTCGCGCAGGAAATCACCACCCACTGCGGAATGTGAATGTCCTTGCCGGACGGCAGCACGTGAAACGCCACCAGCCCCAGCGTGATAATCCCCATTGTCTTTTGCGCGTCGTTCTGCCCGTGACTGAAGGAAACCAATGCGGCGCTGATGCGCTGAAGCCAGTGGAACAGCCCCGATACGGTGTCGGGACGCACCCGCGCAAACAAGAGAAACAGCAGGCTCATGATACAAAACGCGATGAGGCCGCCAATCAAGGGGGAGAAGATCATGGGCAGCACCACTTTCTCCCAGATGCCTTTCCACAGCACGGCGTTTGTGCCTGCATGAATAAGAACGGCCCCGACAAGCCCGCCAATCAGGGCATGCGACGACGAGTTCGGGATGCCGAAGTACCATGTCACCACGTTCCACACAATCGCGCCGATAATTGCCGCCAGAATGACCGACTGTGTGGCGGAATGCGTCTCCACCAGCCCCTTTGCAATCGTCTTTGCCACATTGGTGGACACCAATGCGCCCGCGAAGTTCAGCACGGCGCACATCAAAATGGCAACGCCGGGGGTCAGCACCCGCGTGGAAATAACGGTGGCGACGGCATTCGCCGTGTCGTGGAAGCCGTTGGTGAAGTCAAATGCCAGGCCGAATGCCACAATGGCAATCAAAAGCGGCGGGAAGTGAACGAAGAAGTCATGCATACTTCACCACCAGCGTTTCCAAAATGTCGGCCACATTCTCGCACTCGTCTACGGCTACTTCAATGCGGTCGTAGACTTCCTTCCACTTCATTACGGTAAGCGGGTCGGCATTTGGCTCGTTGAACAGGCTGCCCAGCGCGGCGCGGTACGCCTGGTCGCTTTTGTTTTCTAATTCATGGACACGCACGAAGACTTCTTCCAGCGAACGGTGGTCTTTGAGGTGGCGCAGAATGCCGACGGCTTCGCGGGTGGTCTGCGTGGTTTGCGCCAGCAGGTCGGTCAGGGGAAGCAAATCGGGGCGGGCCTGCGTGATGTTGTAAAGCGTGACGCGGGCGACAGCGGCCTCAATCATGTCGGTGATGTCGTCCAGCGCCTCAGACAATCGGTGCAGGTCGTCTTTATCCAGCGGCGTGACAAACTTGGCATCGGCTTTGGTAACAAGTTGATGGGTAAGTTCATCGGCGCTCGCTTCCAGGCGCTTGCAGGTTTGGGCGACCTGGGCTGCCTGCCCCATGTCGCCCGCAAGGGCTTGAAACGCCTGCGCCGCCTTGTGCGCGAGGTCGGCCTGCGCTTCCAGCAGGTCATAAAACACGGGGTCATGTCCAAACAGGGCCATTGCGTATCCTTTTCCGGCAGCCGCTACGCTGCCTCGCGTGCTTTGTCCGGGGAAGTATTCCCGCCTGCCTGTGCAAACGAAATGATGCCCGGTTCACGAAATTATGCCCGGTTCATGTTAAGGTTTGATTAAGGTTTCGGGATGGTTCTGGGAGGAGGCCCGCACCGGGTAGGAAGGAGGCCCTCATCCAGCGCGTAGGAGGCCCTCACCCCGCCATCGGGACGAGGGCCTCCTGCGCCTATCATACGCACTTTATACGCACTCCACACGCACTTGATATGGACTACGTGAGGACTGCGGCAGCGGCGTTGAGCCACAAACGGCGCAGTCGCAGAAAACGGGAGCCGTCCTCCGCATCGTTTACCACCCGATTGGCGCAGAGGACAACAGAGACCGCGAACGCGGGGTCAACGAGCATCGCAACTCCTGTAAACCCGGAGTGTCCGAAGGCGTGGTCGGAAAACAAGTCACCTGCGGGCAGGAAGTCATTGCCCGCGCAAAAGAACGCGAACGATTGTCCGCCCATCGACAGTGGGATTTGCGAGACAGCCATGCGCGCCGCCGCCGCACGGGATACGAGGGGAGCGGCGCCTGAACGCACGCATTCCGCGAACAACAGCACGTCTGCTGCCGTGCCGAACAAGCCCGCATGACCGGCTACGCCTGCCATGTCTGCGGCGCGCGGGTCATGGACTGTTCCTGACGATGCGCCCTGTGTGGTGGGCGCAATGCGGGTATGCAGGGACGGCGCGGGCACAAACCCTGTACTGTTCATGCCCAATGGACGGGCAATCTGCGCGGTGAACAGCGTGTCCAATGGCGTATGGGCCGCACGCGACACAATCTCTCCCAGCAGAATGTACCCGGTATCGGAGTACGTGTAGCCGACGCCCGGCGGACGCAGGAGGGGTGTTTGGAGCACGGCGCGCATGCAATCGGCGCGCGTAGGGCGGGGCGTTGGCGCGGGCCAGCGGGGCAGCGGCGGCAGGCCCGACGTGTGGGTCAGGAGATGGCGCACCTGCACATCTGCAAGATGGGGCAGGGGGCCAAAGTCCGCTTCCAGAAATCCCGCAACGGATTGATGCAGATGCAGCGCGCCTGCTTCCGTTAATTGCAAGACAAGCGTCGCAGTCGCTATCGGCTTGGTGAGCGATGCCAGGTCAAAGATGGTGGTGAGAGATGCCTTGCCGAATGCGCTGTGCGCGACGGTCTGCCCGTCTCGTGCCAGAGCGCACACGGCGTGCGTGTAGAGGCCGTCTGCAAGGCCGCGCCGCAGGAGGCTGTCTGGTACAGCAAGTGCGTCGCGCTCAGTCACCCCAACCCCAGCCCTTTCCAGAGTTTGTCCACGCGGGCCTTCACATCGGGAGGCATAGTCAGCACGCGCGGCCATTCGCGCGCGAAGCCTTCGTCGGGCCACTTGCGGGTGGCATCTACGCCCATTTTGGAGCCGTAGGCCATGAGCGGCGACGCATGGTCAAGCACGTCAATCGGCCCCTTCACAAAGGAGATGTCGCGCTCCGGGTCAATGTTAGCAAACGCGCGCCAGACCACCTGGCCGGGGTTCTGCACGTCTACATCTTCATCTACCACGACAATGCATTTGGTGAACATCATCTGCCCCAGGCCCCAGAGCGCGTGCATCACTTTCTGCGCGTGACCGGGATACCGTTTCTGAATACGCACCAGGGCCAGATTGTGAAATGCGCCCTCAGCGGGCAGGTGATAATCAATCACTTCGGGGACGAACAGGCGCAGGAGCGGCAGAAAGATGCGCTCCGTCGCCAGCCCCAGATACTTATCCTCCATTGGCGGAGGCCCCACAATCGTGCAGGGATAAACAGGGCTGCGCCGGTGCGTAATCGCCGTCACATGGAACACCGGATAGTCGTCCGCCAGCGAGTAATAGCCCGTGTGGTCGCCAAACGGCCCCTCCCGGCGGCGCTGTCCGGCAGGCACGACGCCTTCAAGGACGAACTCGGCGTCGGCGGGCACTTCCATGTCAATGGTCTTGCAGCGCACCAACTCCACCGGGCGCTTGCGTAAGAAACCCGCGAACACCATTTCATCAATGCCATCGGGCAGGGGGGCGGTGGCGGCATACGTGAGCGCGGGGTCGCCGCCCAGCACAATGGCAACGGGAATGTCGCGCCCTTTCGCCTCAAAGTTGGCAAAGTGACGGGAGCCGACTTTGTGCCGTTGCCAGTGCATTCCGGTTTCGCGCGGCCCCTGCTTCTGAATGCGGTACATCCCCACATTGCGCTTGCCCGTGCCCTCGTCTTTGGTAAACACGAGCGGGAGCGTGATGTACGGCCCGCCGTCTTCCGGCCAGCAGGTCAGAATGGGCAGGTCGTCTAAAGACGCTTCGCGTCCCAGTTTGACCACTTCCTGACAGGGCGCGGTGATGGGGGAAACGAGTTTCGGCGCGATTTTGCCCAGCGCGGCGAGTTGGGGCAGCAGGGCCAATTTGCCGAGCAGGGTAGGGGGAACGTCGGAAGGAAGCGCGGTCAGGGCGGCGATTTGGGCCGCCACATCTTCTATGTCGTCCGCACCCAGCGCCCACGAGATGCGCCGCCGCGAGCCAAACAAATTGATGGCGAGCGGGAACTTGCTCCCCGTCACGTTCTCAAAGAACAGCGCCGGGCCGCCGTCGGGTTGTTTCATCACCCGGTCGGCAATCTCCGTGATTTCCAGAATGGGGGAGACAGGCGCGGTGATTCGTCGCAGTTCGCCCGCCCTGTCCAGCCGCTGAATGAACTCACCTAGCGAGGCGTAGGCCATCGTGTGTTGCTTTCTAAGCGTGACAAGGGTCACAAAGCCAGTATACCTGACCGGCAGGCGTGCAGAGAACCGGCATTCCATGCAGTAAGGGCCATTCCCGCGCGCGCCACAATAAAGAGTGCAGGCGTCTGCGGGCACGACGCTGCTGGGACAATTCGGCTTTCTCCGAGGACAACGCCGCCCCATGCCGAGGCCGCCAGGCCGAAAGTGCCCGCGCAGCGCGGAAAGGGCTGCCCCGCAAGCAATCGGGCAGCCCTGCCGCAACGCCGGAAAGAGAGCAAATGCCGATGGTACTGGAAATGACCTGTCCTGACGAGAACCTGCTGTTTGTCCGCAGCAGCGAGGACAATAAAATAGAAGCCGACACCGAAATCCTGCGCTGGGCGCGCGCGCGCGGCTATCATCTGCTGCCCGAGGACCACGCCTTTATGACCTACGAAGGCGGCGCGCTGCTTTACGAATGGCGACTTTTAGAGCGGCAGGCCGCCAGCCAGCAGGCCGCCTGACACGCCCACCGGGTACACTGAAGAGCGTGGAAACACCCCTTGTGGACACGCTTCTTCAGGACATTCTGCGGCGCGGGGCCAACGACGCCTGGCATCTAGGGCTGACGGAAATCCAGTTCGCACAGTTCGTCCGCTACGCTGCTCTGCTTGTGGAATGGAACGCGACGCGCCTGAACCTGACGCGCCTGACTTCGCCTGCCGACATCGCCGTCAAGCATTTTCTGGACTCGCTGGTCGTGCTGACTGCAACAACCCTGCCGCCCGGCGCATCTCTGATAGACATCGGCACGGGAGCGGGGCTGCCGGGCCTCGCCCTCAAAATCGCCCGCCCCGACCTGCGCGTGACGCTTCTGGACGGCACTGCCAAGAAACTCCAATTCTGCCACGCCGTCGCCGACGCCCTGGAACTGGCAGACGTGACCACCGTTCACGCGCGTGCCGAAGATGCCGCCCGCGACCCGTCCCATGAGGGCGCGTATGACTACGTGATCGCCCGCGCTGTTGCTCCCTTAGTAAAACTCCTGCCCTGGATGGCTCCCTTCGCGCGGCCCGGCGGTCAGTTGATTGCCCTCAAAGGCGCGGGCGTCGCAGACGAACTGCCTGCCGCGCGCCCCGTTGCCCGCCGTCTGGGTTTGACACTCTCTGCGCCCGTTTCTGTCGCCCTGCCGGAAGCCTCCGAACCAACCCTGCGGCAGATTGTGCTGACCCGCCGCCTTCCGCGCGCTTGACAGCCGCGCCCCGCCGTGTTACAATAGCCCGTAACTGGCTCCACGAAAGGAACTACGCCATGTCCCACAGCGCCCGGCGCATCTTCGCGCCCCTTGTCACCGCCTGCGCCTGCCTTGCCACTGCCGCCTTTGTATCCCCGCGTCCCATCGCCGCGTCCACAACGCCCGATTTGGCCCAAGCCATCTCTGCTCTGCAAGCACGCGCCAGCGTGCAGGACGCCCGCATTGCTTCGCTGCAAAGCACGGTGGAGCATCAGCAAGTCACCATCAACACGCTGCAAAAGAAGACCGCGCCCATCACGCTTGCCACCGACACGGACAGAGCCGATGGCGCGCAAAGCACCGAGATGTACTTCACCGGCGTCAATGTCCATGTGGTTGACGGCAGCGGGCATACAAATGACGGCGGCGGCGCGCTCACGGGGTTAGGAAACCTCATCGTCGGCTACAACGAACTCCGCAGCAGCAGGGACAACCGCACTGGCAGCCACAACCTCATTGTTGGTTCGCACAACAACTACGCCTCGTTCGGCGGGGTCGTCTTCGGCTACAACAACACTGTCGCCAACGCGGGCCATTATGCGACGGTGACAGGGGGTACTCGCAACACCGCCAGCAACGGGCTGTCCTCCATCAGCGGCGGCGATGGCAATACCGCCAGCGGCCCCAGCAGCACTGTCAGCGGCGGACAGTACAACACGGCCAGCGGAGATGCCGCGTGCGTCAGCGGCGGTGCAGGCAACCATGCCAGCGGCCTATGGAGCAGCGTCAGCGGCGGCCACCAAAATACTGCCGATGGCTACACCTGTAGCGTCAGCGGCGGCTCCAACAATGTCGCCGCTTACTACTACAGCAGTGTCAGCGGCGGCTTTCAGAACACGGCGAGCGGCGAATGGAGCACCGTCAGCGGCGGCCAAGATAACCTCGCCAGCGGCTACATTAGCAGTGCTGACGGCGGCACAAACAACACGTCCAGCGGCTTCATCAGCAGCGTCATCGGCGGTATGTTCGTGCTGGATAATGCTGATTACAGCTTTGCGGCGGGCGGCATTTACGACCAGGAAGCGCCTGGCCCAGGCGTCTTCCGCGCGCCGTAGTTTGCAGACACGCTGCAGAGCAGGCTGACAAATCGGGGCGGCTTCTTCATGCGTCCCAGACAATAGCCTTCGCAACATTTGTGCCGGACAGGGCGCACAGGGGGAGGCCGCCGCCGGGATGGGTGGAGCCGCCCACAAAATACAGGCCGCGCACGTCCGGCGACTTATTCGGCGGGCGCAGAAAGGCTTGCCGCCAGCCGTTAGACGACAGGCCGTAAATGGCCCCGCGCCACGCGCCGTAGCGTTCTTGCAGGTCAAGCGGCGTCCACATCTGCTCTACCCGAATGCGCTTGCGGAGGCTGGTCAGGCCCATGCGCTCCAATTTGGAGAGGACGCGCTCCCGGTAAGCAGGCGCTTCGGTGCGCCAGTCAAACCTAGCGTTCAGGGCAGGCGGATTGGTCATCACAAACAGATTGGAACAGCCTGCCGGGGCGCGGGTCGGGTCAGAAACGCTCTGGCAGGCGACGCCAATCGTGGGGTCATCGGCAGGACGCTTGGCGTCAAAGATGGCGGCAAACTCGGCGTCGCCGTCCTCCGCCAGAAACGAGTTGTGGTGCGCCAGCTGAGGGTAATCACCCTGAATGCCCAGCAGCAGCAAAAACGCCGATGTGCTCGGCTCCGTTCGCTCCACGCGGGCATTCGTCCAGCGGCGGCGCGCGCTTTCGGGAACCAGCGCGTGCAGGGCGGACAGGCAGTCTGCGTTGCACACAACGGCGTCGGTGAAAAGCCGCTCCCCGTTTGCCAGCGCGACGCCCCGCGCCCGCCCGCCTTTGACCAGCACTTCGGTCATGCGCGCGCCCGTGCGGAACACGACGCCCTGCGCCTCGGCTGCCGTCCGCAGGGCCTCCGCAATCTGGTACAGGCCACCCGGCACGTAAAATGTCCCCCCGCGCCATTGCACGTCGGCCACCGTCGCGAAGATGCCGCTCGCCCGCGCCGGGTGCGACCCGGAATACAGCGCGTACAGTTCAAAAATCTGGCGCAGGCGCGGGTCATGGAAGTGAGAATGCACGACTTGCCGCAGCGTGCGGTCGGGGCGCAAGGCGACGAACTCAGCCAGTTGACGCCACTGCGCCCGCGTCGGGACGCCGCGCACGCGCGCCCCGAAGTCCTGCTTCAAGAACGGCTCCGTTGTCGCGTCCGACACGCGCCGGGCGTAGTCTAAGAAGCGCCGGAAGCCGTTTTCCTCGCCGGGCGCGAACCGGGCAATGGCTTCCGCCGCATGATATGGGTCGGCGGCGGCGTCCAGCGTGTCGCCGCCGGGAAAGTGATAGCGGCAAATCGTATGAAGCGGCGTGAGCGGCACGAACTCGTCCAAACGCCGTCCCGCCTGCGCGAAGACTTCTTCCAAAGCCCAGCGCATGGTGAGAACGTGCGGGCCGGTGTCAAACGTGAAGCCGTCTTTGTCCCAAATATTCAACTTGCCGCCCACGCGCGGGTTCTGTTCCAGCACGGTGACGCGCGCGCCGCGCGCCGCCAGCCCAACCGCGCAGGACAAGCCCCCGATGCCCGCGCCAATCACCACCACATTCATAGGGCACAGTGTACCCCGCCTTTTCTCGCCCCGCCCCGGACACCACGCGAGACATTGGCAATCTCTCATGGCGCGCGCATGCAGGAAAAAACAAAGGGCGCGGCGAACAGGCACGGCATGAAGTTAATAAACGTCAAAGATGAAGCGCGTCATCTTGTGGACAGCCTTCCCGAAAACGCCATGCACGAAATCTATGTCGGGCAAACCGTAGAGCAGGGCCTCGCTGATCGCGCCGCCGGGCGCATGGTCAGCGTCACAAACGTGCGAGCGCAATTCGGCCTGCCCCAGTGATCGTCCTTTGGACACAAAACGCAGTTCAGCAGTTGTGGGCCATTCACGACAATCTGGCGCATTCATTCCCGGAATACGCAAAGCGCACAGCAGATAAGCTCACACGGCGTTCCGAGCAAATCGCAGCGCAGCCGCTCCCAAGAATCCCGCTGTAAACGACCCCATAAAGGAAACTGACCCATGAAAATCCACGAATATCAGGCCAAGCAATTGTTGAAGCAGTACGGCGTTCCTGTCCCTGCCGGGCAGATGGCGCAAACGCCTGCCGAAGTGCGCGACGCTGCACAGCAGTTGGGAACGCGCGTTGTCATCAAAGGGCAGGTGCATTCCGGCGGGCGCGGCAAAGCGGGCGCAGTCAAACTTGCCGCCGATCCTAATGCCGCCGAAGACGCGGGCAAGGCTATCTTGGGGCAAACATTCTTCTTCGCACAGGCCGGGGCGGACATGAAAGTCAATCGGGTTCTCGTGGAGGAAGCGTTAGACATAGACCGGGAAATTTATCTCGGCATCACGCAGGACAGAGTGCGCCAGCGCGATGTTTTGATCCTATCCACGCAGGGCGGCATGGACATTGAGGAGGTGGCGCACAACAATCCCGCCGACATCGCCAAAGCGTTCCTTGACCCCCTGCTCGGCCTGCCCGATTATCAGGCCCGGCAAGTCTTGTTTGACGCAAACTTTCCCAAAGCCAGCATCGGCAAGGCCGTGCCCGTCCTGAAAGCCCTCTACGCCGCTTATGTCGGCACGGACGCCACGCTCGCCGAGATTAACCCCTTAGTCATTACCAAAGACGGCTCCATTATCGCCGGAGACGCCAAATGGGACATTGACGACAACGCCCTGTTTCGCCACCCGGAGTTCGCCGCTCTCGCCGACACGACCGAAGACGACCCCATTGAGGCGGAAGCGCACCGGCGCGGCATTCAGTACGTGCGTCTGGCGGGAGGTGACATCGGCATCATCGGCAACGGCGCGGGGCTGGTGATGACCACGATGGACGAAGTGCAGCGCGCGGGCGGCAAGCCCGCCGACTTTTTAGACATTGGCGGCGGGGCCAAAGCCGAAGCCGTCGCGTCGTCGCTGGAAGTCGTGCTTTCCGACCCCAACGTCAAAGGCGTTCTGTTCAACATCTTCGGCGGCATCACGCGCGGGGATGAAGTCGCCAAAGGCATCATAGAAGGCACCAAGAACTTAGACATCAAAGTGCCCATCGTGATAAGATTGGCCGGGACGCGCGCCGCCGAAGGCGCGGAACTGTTGAAGTCTACCAATTTAGTCCCTGCGTCCACCATGCAGGAAGCCGCGCAAAAGATAGTAGAACTCGCCTACGCCGCCAAATAATCTCCCTGTGAGGAACCGCCATGTCCGCCATTCTGGAACGTCCTTCTCCTCTTGCTGTCTCCGAGGCGGACGACGCGCCTGTGCCGTATTCCGCCGAGGACTTCGCGCGTCTGGCTGCCCAGTACCCGGATTTACGCATGGAACTGACCGCACACGGAGAAATAACAATCATGGCTCCCGCTTTTAGTGAGACCGGCTTCAAGAATGGTGAACTTTACGGACAAATCTATGCGTGGAACAAGCAGGTTAAACTGGGCTATGTGTTCGACTCGTCTTCCGGCTTTACGATGCCAGATGGGGGTGTCCTTTCCCCGGATGTTTCCTGGATAGAGCACTCGCGCTGGGATACTCTTCCTGCCTCTCAGAAAAAAGGCTTCGCGCACATCTGCGCGGACCTTGTGATAGAGTTGCGCCCAGGCAACGACCGCCTGCTTCCCTTGCAAAAGAAGATGCGTGACTATATCAAGAACGGCGCGCGCCTCGGCTAGCTGATTGACCCGCGCCTCAAGCGCGTGGAAGTCTACCGCTCCGGCAGGGAGCCGCAGGTTCTTGTCCATCCGCAAATGCTGTCCGGGGATGACGTGCTGCCCGGCTTCACATTAGACCTGCGCCGTGTCTGGGGATGACCTGCACGCGCTTTGTATCAGATTCGTATTAGACAGGAGACAGCCGATGACAAATGCCTTGCTTCGCATGATAACAACGGCGCTTGCCGTTCTCACTCTGGGCGCTCTGGTCGCCGGGCAGCCCGCAAGCGCGCAGACTACGCCCGCGTCCGTTCCGCCCGCGTCGGTTGCTGTGGACGACACGCTCGCCATTCCGTCTCCCCCGAACAGCACCGTGCAGGTGGATATGGACGTGCGCGATGACGACCTGCTGGGAGTCTTGAAGTCCTTCCTGAAAGGCATTGGAGATGGCGGGCAGGCTGCCGGTGCTGCTCTGACTGCGCCAACCGTGCCCATGCGTCCCGGTCACTCGATAGAGATGGGGCCGCAGGTTGCCGCCATCCTCAGCCACGCCGACCTGGGGGACATCCTGAAGGACGTGACCCATGTGCGCTTTGTTGTCTATCAGATGGCGGGCGCTCCCCGTCCCATGGCGGCTCCCGTGATGAAAGGCAAAAGTTCACTGGCTTCGCCCGCGCCGCCCATGATGGCCGACCAGACGCCGCAGTTTGAGACGGCGTTCGCTGCCGAAGGCGGGCATCGCATTTTGTATGTCAACGCGGAATTGGCTCATGTCTTGATGGTGTCATTCGGCCACGCGCGCGGCTCCGCGCTCGTGGTGCAGGGGCCGGGCACGCTGGCGGTTCTGCGGGCGAACGGCTATCCCGACCTGAGCAAGTTGTCCGCGCTGGCAACGCAGCTCGGCTCAGTGGCGGTGCAGAGCGCATCGCAGAGTAAAGGCGCTCCCGGCAAGCCATGACAGGGCCTCTTGTTATTGACGCAGACTATCTGACCTATTTTCTGGTAGGGCTGCTGCAAACGCCGTCGCCGACCGGGGATACCGACGCCGCGATTGCGTACACGGAACGCGCCCTGCGGGAACTTGGCTTGGAAACACGCCGCACGGTCAAGGGCGCGCTGACGGCGACGCTGCCGGGCCAATCCGATGCCCTGCCGCGCGCGGTCACGGCGCACGCCGACACGCTGGGCGCGATGGTCAAGGAGGTCAAGACGAGCGGGCGGCTGGCGCTGACGCAGATTGGCGGCTACCCCTGGAATGCGATTGAGGGCGAAGGCGTCACCATTGCGACGGAAGCGCGCGGAACGCTCCGGGGCACGGTGCAGTTCACTAAAGCCTCTACCCATGTGCATGGCGGCGGGGTGAATGAACCCAAACGAGAGGCGTCCAATATGGAAGTGCGCGTGGACGCCCGCACGCAGACTGCTGCCGAGACGCTTGCGCTGGGCATCGGGGTGGGGGATTTTGTTTACTTAGACCCGCGCGTGGAATGCGTCAACGGCTTCGTCAAGAGCCGCCATTTAGATGACAAGGCAGGCGTAGCGTGCCTGCTGGCGGCGATTAAAGCCTTGCAGGATGCAGGACAGATGCCCGCACAGCGCGTCACCGTCCACATTTCCAATTACGAGGAAGTGGGGCACGGCGCGGCGGGCGGCTTCCCGCCGGACGTTGTGGAACTGCTCACGGTAGACATGGCGGCCATCGGCGACGGGCAAACGTCGGATGAATATCACTGTACGCTGTGCGTTAAGGACAGCGGCGGGCCGTATTCCATTGAGATGAGCCGACGGCTCCGGCGGCTGGCGACGGACAACGCCATAGAACTTAAGACAGACATTTACCCTTATTACGGCTCGGACGGCGAAGCCCTTTGGCGCGCGGGCGCGGACGTGCAAGTCGCCTTGATTGGCCCCGGCGTAGACGCTTCGCACGGCTACGAGCGCACGCACGCGGACGCCCTGCGCGACACGGCTTTGCTTATCGGGTACTATTTGCTCGCGCCCTAGAGCGCACTGGATAACGGAGGAGGACACACGATGGCGGACACTTACGAATACAAGATACTGGTCAGCGATGCCGACGACGAAACCGACGAAGAAACCCTCAACGCGCATGGCGCGCAGGGATGGGAACTGGTGAACGCCGTCGCCGACGTGCGCGCCAACGAGGACGCCGAGGCTGAAGGGGACGAGGGCGACGACAACGTGCCCGTCACCGTCTTCTACTTCAAGCGGCGCAAGGGAGACGGGGCATGAGCATCTTAGTTGGCAAAGAAACCAAAGTGCTGGTGCAGGGCATCACGGGGCGCGAAGGCGAGTTCCACGCGACGCAGATGATTGCCTACGGCACGTCCGTCGTGGGCGGCGTGACTCCCGGCAAGGGCGGCATGACCGTGCAGGGGGTGCCCGTCTTTGACACCGTGCGGCAGGCCAAAGACGCGACCGGCGCGAACGCCACCTGCATCTTCGTGCCCGCGCGCGGCGCGGCGGACGGCATCCTGGAGGCCGTAGACGCGGGCATTGAGTTCATCGTCTGCATCACCGAGGGTATCCCCATTGAGGACGAGATAAAGGCCGTCAACGTGGTCAAGATGTCCGGCTCGCGCCTGCTGGGGCCGAACTGTCCCGGCATTCTGAGCGTTGGCTCCTGCAAGATTGGGATTATCCCGTCCAACATCTTCACGCCCGGCCCGGTGGGAATTGTGTCGCGCTCCGGGACGCTGACCTACGAGAGCGTGGACGCCCTGACGCGCGCAGGACTGGGACAAACAACCTGCGTCGGCGTCGGCGGCGACCCCATGCCTGGCACGCGCTTTCTGGACGTGCTGCCCTTGTTTGAGGCCGACCCGGAGACAAAAGCCGTCGTGATGTGCGGTGAGGTGGGCGGCTCCGATGAGGAAGTCGCTGCCGAATATATCAAGACTATGACCAAGCCCGTCGTGGGCTTCATCGCGGGCCTGACCGCGCCGCCCGGCAAGCGCATGGGGCACGCGGGGGCGATTGTGTCCGGCACATCAGGCGGCCCGCAGGCAAAAGTGGACGCGCTGAAAGCCGCAGGCGTGCGCGTCGCCGAAAGCACCGCCGACATTCCGGGGTTAGTGAAGCAGGCGCTGGGAATGTAGGTATCTGGCGGCCAGATTACTTCAAATGCAGATGAGCGGGCGGGGCAGAAGCCCCGTCCGTTTTGCTGCCCAGCACGCGGCGCGCGCTGCTGAGAAAAGGCCGTTCAAAGAGGCAGTAAAAGCCAAACGCACACGCCACGATAAGCGGCAGGCCGATGCCCTCCAATGCCAGAAACGACCATGCCCGCTGTTGCGGGTACAAACCCAGCGCTATTAATCCCTGCGTCTCTACTTGCAGCAAGGGTGCATGGATGAGATACAGGCTGTAGGAAAAGCCGCCTGCCCACGCCAGCGGCCCCCACGACAGGCACACGCGCAGCCGCGACTGCGGATAAATGGCAAGAGCCACCAAAAGCGCGGCAGCCGCCGCGCCCGCCAGATAATCTAAGGTGTTCTGCGCTGCTTCCACCTGCGTGTGCCCCCACTGCGCGCAAAGACCAACCAGCCCCCCGAAAAGAGCAGCAAAAGCCCAAGTCCAGGGCATGCGTTCGCGCAGGACGCGGCAAGCCCGCGACGGCCCGAACGCGATGTCCGACGCGAGCATACCCATCACGAACAGCGCAGCGTACTGCGGCAGGATAGTATTGAGCGGCGGCCCGTTGGTGAGCGTCTGGAACACGGAAACGGCGAGCATAGTCCCCGCCGTCGTCCATCCCGGCCCCCAGCGCCGCCACAGCCAGACCAGCGCGGGGAATAGCAGATAAATGTGCCACTCTACGGCAATAGACCACAGCGGGTAATTAATCTGGTGCGGGTGCCAGAAGTCATGCGCGAGAAGCAGATGCGCTGCAATGTCACCCATTCTGACCGGCAGCGCGTTGTCCCAGTGCGTTCCCGTGTTGTGCCCGATGCAGAGGCCGACAAGTGCCAAAGACAGCGCCAGCGACGCATAGTAGGCGGGCAGAATGCGCCGCGCGCGACGCCGCAAAAACCCGATGGCCCCGCCCGGCATCGCTTTCCCCTGCGATACCGGCAGCATCAGGCAGAAGCCAGAAATAACGATAAAGACCCCCACTGCGAAGTGTCCGTAAAACAAAACGCGCGTCAGGGGCAGCCACAGGCCGCGCGGCCAGTCGTGCGTGTGACCGGGCGTGAACACGGGCCACGCCTGCGCCCAGGCATGATGCGCCGTCACAAACAGGGCCGCCAGCGCGCGCAGGCCATCCAGGTGCGGCAGGCGCGCATTCTCCGCGCGGGCCACAGGACGCGGGGCAGGCGGCAAGGTCAGCGAAGCGGGCAGCGGCTCAATCACAGCGCGTCGCGCTCCTGCGGTGGTGGCAGGTCGGCTAATTGCGCGTGAATGTCGTGGTTCCAGATGAGCACGGTGTATTGTCCGACCTGCGCGATGCGGGCGGGCGGGCCGAATGTGGCGGTCGCCGTGCGCGTCTCCAAGTTAAACCAGGCAAAGTCGGTGTCCTTGTACCGCGTCAGGTCATAAACCAGAAATTTGGCGGGCTGCACGTACCAGTTCTTGTCGGAGAACCAGTGGAACGGCTCCACCGGGCCGTACAGCGCCTGCACCGCGCGCACCTGAACGCGCCCGCCCGTCTGCGCGGTCACGATGGACGAGCACCAGAAATTGCCATACCCCGAAGTGAGATGGTTGGCTTGCAGCCACTGCCCCAGCGCGGCGGCGGGCAGGCGCATTGGTGGGCGGCATAACTGCTGCACAAAAAAGAGGCCGTAAGCGGCCCCCAGCAGCGCCAATCCCTGCCGGAAACGCGGGTGCGCGCCCCACTGCTCCACGCCTAGACGCCCCGCCAGCACCGCGCCGCACACGAAAAACGACACCAGATACCGCTCCACCGGGGAATTAAGCGTGTTGGATACGTCCACCGTCGCCGCGTTCACCAGGTAGCCCAGCGCGTTGAAGAGCATAGACAAACACAGGGCCAGATTGACCCGATCCAGCGCGAGCGGGCACGTCCGCGCGCGGCGCAGGGCACAAGCAAAACTGCCCAAAAGCGCGGCGACCCCGATGAGCGCGGCCATCTGTGCCAGCGAAGTCGGGGAAACGCGCTGCCCGAAGAAGTCGGCGCGGCAGAAGGTCAGAAGGCTGCCCGCCAGCGACAGCGCGTTCTGCGGGAAGTCCTGCAACGACGTGAACACGGGGCGCAGCGGCATAATCGCGTACCCTCCGAGGGCGTGCATCATGGGGTTAAACGTCGTTCCCGCGAGCGTACCGCCCAGCACAGCGAGCAGGAGCGGCTTTTCGCGGTCGGCGTGCTCCGGGGCGGCTTTGAGTCGCAGGGCGCCCATCGCCAGCAGCGGCAGGGCGAATGTCAGCAGCGCAGTGGTGTCGCCCGCCACGTCCAGCGCGAGCAGAACGCTGAGTGCGAGCAGGCGCGCGCTCGCAAGCGGCTTCTTATCCGAAGCGCAGTCAATGGCAAGCAGCCCCAAGACCATCAGCCATGCCGTTGTGATGTGGTCTACGCCTACCAGCACGACAATGGGAACTCCCTGCGCGGGCAGACCCAGCAGCAGAAACGCGAGCGCCATGCCAAAGGGCGCAAAGCGTCGCCCTTCGCCGCGCCCGGCAAGCCCAGCGGCGCACACAGTCAGCAGGGCATACACAAGCGCGGGGACTTCGTGCAGGAGCGAAGGCATCGGGCGGCGAAGAGCGAGGCCGAGGACGTACCAGGGCAGTTCCGTTGTGTAGAAGCCGACATTGGTCAATGTCCATCCGCGGAGCAGCGGGTTGCCGTGCAGGGCGGCCTCCGCCTCCAGAATAATAGAAGCATGGTCGGAATTGACGGGGGTTGACCAGGCGACTTTGAGATACAGCGCGGCAAGCACGAGCACGGCGGCGAGGGCAGCCAGCGCGGTCACGAGCAGACGGCGCGGCTGCGGGCGCGCGTTCGGCGGCGTCTCCGGGTCGGGAGCGCGTTCGCCGGGCGGCGCGGGCAGAAGACGAAGCGTGGTGACGTTCATACCAGTCCTGTAGCACAGCGTTGGGAATAAAGTGCGTCGCTGGCCCTGGTATTCTTATCGGCACGCAGAGGGAAAAACTTTAGCGGGGGAACCTCAGGCGGCACGCTTCAACTGGGCAGCCGCGTCGTCACGGGAAATAAGCGTGAGCGGCACCGGCGCGAGCACTGCAGGCGCGAGGCGTCGCCGCAGAGCACCGGCGCAAGCGCGCAGCTTGAGCGGCATCAAAATGGACTCCCACAGCACCCGGCGCGAGACTTTGGACTGCCCCGCCTTGCGCTCCGTGAAGATAATCGGCACTTCGGCGGTGACAAAGCCTGCTGCCTGCACCCGGAACGCCATTTCCACCAGAAACGAGTAACCATTAGACAGAATGCCAGACAGGTCAACGGCTTCCAGCACTCGCCGCCGGTACAAACGGTAGCCGCTCGTGCAGTCGTTGGCCGCGAGGCCCGCGACAGCGCGCACATATTGATTAGCCCCCCACGACAGCAGAATGCGCCGCAGAGGCCAGTTCACGACCGAAACGCCGTTCAAGTAGCGCGAGCCAATCACCATGTCGGCTCCGTCTGCGGCGTCCAGCAGCCCGGACAGATAGATAGGATCATGGGAAAAGTCGGCGTCCATCGTGATGATGTTTTCGCAGCCGTGCGCGAGCGCCCAGGCAAAGCCCGCCAGGTACGCGCGGCCCAAACCCTCTTTCGCTTCCCGGTGCAGCACATGAAGCCGCCCCCGCGTGGTGATGTTCGCCGCCAGGCGGTCAGCGATGTTGCCGGTGCCGTCGGGCGAGTTGTCATCCACGACCAGCACATGGACTCCGCGCGCGTGGTTCAGCAGGGCGTAAGCCAGCGGCTCTAAATTGAGG
This sequence comes from uncultured Armatimonadota bacterium, assembly GCA_963835235.1. Lineage (GTDB taxonomy): Bacteria > Armatimonadota > Armatimonadia > Armatimonadales > Capsulimonadaceae > CAWIET01. Next base: position 1,808,879 of record CAWIET010000004.1, on the reverse strand, counting down.
GCTTCATTGTAGGTGGGCAGAACGACCAGCGTGTTCACAGAGGGCCTCCCGCAGCAGGATTCGCAATCGCCATATTGGTATTATGGCAATTGGGGCCGAACTCTGGAGGGGGGCCTTACTGCTGGCGCAGGCGCAGAGCGGCAGCGCCGAGACGACGCGCCATGTGAAACAGCCGGGTAGTCAAAAACAGCGGCATTCGCAGGACGCGAATGAAGACGTGCGGGGTAGAGAACTGTGCAGATGCTGTCAGCGGGGTCAAAGCCGGGAGCGGCGGCGCGGGCAGCGATTTTTGCGCGGGCAACGCCGCACGGGAAGGGACGGGCGGCACGGGCAGGGCCGTTTGCGGCGGCGGAAACTGATCCATCGGGAACCAGAGCACCTGCGTGCGGTCGCTGACGGGCATATACGGCAGATTGCCGCGATACTGATGCCCGCAGCACACGCACTCCGGCGCTTGAATGGGCGACAATAAATGACAGTGCGGGCATCGCTTAACGCCCGGTATGTCTTGATGGGAAACGTGCCGTTCAGGCTTCATCCGTAATCTCCAATGCCTTCAAGTGCGCGTCCGGCCTTTCTGAAATTATCGGCAGAACAGAAGCTATTCTACAGTACCACGTTTTTTGGGCCTTTGCAAGGCGTGCCCGATAACAAATCCGTTACAGAAGTTGGCCCTACGGCGTTGCTGAGCGACAGCGTATTAGTGACTGCACAGCAATTTTTGTGCCAACTCCGGCAATTCTGACAGCGGAGGGCAAAACAGGCGTCTCGCCCGGTCTTCAGCCCGTTGTCTGCGGACTACTCTTCGGGGAGAACGGGTAGAATGACGGCGCAGGCAGCGTGCCTGCGCCCTATTTTTTTGCACGAGGAGAAACGCGCATGGCTTCACTGCCCCTTTCGTTAGATTATGGCTACCTTGCTCCCGATGTTTCCGCCGGGGAAGTTCAGGGATTTCAGGACAACGTGGATTTGGCCCATCGGAAAGTCACACAAGGCGGTGGCCTCGGCGATGATTTCCTGGGATGGGTTGACCCCGGCAAGATTGTTTCCGCCAAAGAGGTGCAGACTGTCAAAGAACTCGCCCGCAAGATACAGGACAACTCCGAGTTTCTCATCTCCATCGGCATCGGCGGCTCTTATCTGGGCGCGCGCGCTGTGATTGAAGCGCTCGGCGACGGAAAAGGGCCGCAGGTTTTATTCGCGGGCAACTCACTTTCCGCCCATGAGCACGAAAAAGTCCTCAACGCCGTGCAGGGCAAACGGTTTTCCATCAACGCCATTAGCAAATCTGGCACGACAACGGAGCCTGCCGTCGCGTTCCGTTTGTTTCGGGACGTGCTGGAAAAGCAAACAGGCAAAGAAGAAGCCAAAGCGCGCATTGTCGCGACGACCGATGCCAAAAAGGGCGCATTGCGGAAGTTTGCTGACGAAGAAGGCTACGCGACGCTCACTATTGCCGACGATGTGGGCGGGCGCTATTCCGTGCTTTCTCCGGTTGGCTTGCTACCGATTGCGGTCGCGGGCATAGACATTGACGCTTTGCTTCAGGGGGCCAAAGATGTCGCCGCCGCGTGCAAGATTTCCGACGTTTCCAGGAACCCCGCGTACTTTTACGCCGCCGCCCGCAACTTTCTCTACCGCAAAGGCTACGTCACCGAGATATTCTCCTGTTTTGAACCCCGGCTTCATTACGTTGCCGAATGGTGGAAGCAGCTGTTTGGCGAAAGCGAGGGCAAAGACCACATTTCTTTGTTCCCGGCGAGTGTCCAATTGACCACTGATTTGCATTCTATGGGCCAGTGGATACAGGAAGGGCGCCGCAACATTGTGGAAACGTTCGTCATCGTGGACGGCGGCGAAGCCCAACTCGCCATCCCCGGCGCGGACAACAATTTAGACGAACTGGGCTACCTGCAAGGCAAGACGCTGGAAGAAGTCAACCGTGCCGCCTACACCGCAACGGCTCTGGCGCACCATGATGGCGGTGTGCCGAACGCCACAATTCACTTAGACTCTCTGAATGCGTACTCGCTGGGCGCGCTGCTTTACTTTTTTGAGCGGGCCTGCGGCGTGTCGGGTTATCTGATGGGCATCAATCCCTTCAATCAGCCCGGCGTGGAAGCCTATAAGACCAACATGTTCGCGCTTCTGGGCAAGCCCAAGTTTGAAAAAGAGACGCAGAGCGTCAAAACGCGCCTCGCCGGTGAAAAGCAAGACACAACGGTGAAGTTCGGCGGCTAGGGAGAAAGGAAAACGCGCTATGTCCCTCTCACAAGACTTAGTGGAGACCTTCGCCGAGCGCGGACAGGCGCTTTATGACGGCCAAATCCGAGCCAACGTGGTAGCAAACAACAAAGGCAAGTTCTGAGTCTTAGACGTAGACACGGGAGATTACGAAATAGACGCCGATCAGTCGCAAGCCTTCCGGCGGATGAAGGAAAAAAAGCCATATACGCTGCGCTATTTGGTTCGGATTGGTTCCCCGGCGGAGCATCGGATTGGAAAGAACCGGAAAGGAGCGTCCAAAGGATGCAGGGCAGCGTCACCGCCGACCGCGAAGCCGTGCTTTTGGTCACGCTTGTGGACGCCAGCGGAGCCGAGCGCGCTATTCGGGCCGTGCTGGACACCGGTTTTACCGATTACCTGACGCTGCCAAAGGTCATGATTGACTTTTTCGGCTATCCCTTTCTCGCCGCCGATGGCGGGCCGCTTGTAGGAATGAGCCTGCTTTACGGCAGCTATTTGGAGATGGACATTGCTTCTTCTCCGTCTCCCCATTATTGGGGCGGGGGGGCCATTCCTGTGCGGGCGCGTGTTCGCCTTGACACACAGTGCCTTGACGCGCGCCTGCCCACGTGCTACAATGGGGCATGAAACTTGCCCGGCTTCTTGCCCTCGCCCTGCTCCTGCTAACAACAAGCGCGGCGGGGGCGCAAACCGCCCCGACTGCGCCCAATTATGACGTTCCCATTCATGGGCACGGTGCGTTTGTGCCCACCCCGCAGGGACGCATTTACTATGAACGGGAAGGGCAGGGGCCGCCTGTCGTGCTGGTTGCGGGCGGGCCGGGCGGCAGTCATGCGTCGTATCACCCCTGGTTTGCGCGGCTCGCGTCCACGCACACCGTTGTCTACTTTGACAATTTAGGGCGGGGCCGCTCTGACCGCCTCAAAGACCCCAAAGATTATACCGTAGAGCATGACGCCGACGACATAGAAGCCCTGCGCCGCGCCCTCGGCTTTGACACCCTCACCGTGCTCGGCCACTCCTACGGCGGCATGGTCGCGCTCGCGTACGCGCTCAAATACCCGTCGCGCGTCAACCATCTGATTCTCTCGGACACGCTGCTGGGCGCGCGCGGCTTTCAGGAGAACATTGACAACTGCAACCGCGAAGCCCAAACGCGCTTTCCCGAAGTCTGGGCGCAATTAACGGCCCTGCGGAAGAAGGGCGTCAAGACCGGAGACGGCGACTATGAAGACCTGTACGGCCCCACCGTAGACGACCTCTACTGGTTCAACCCGGACAACGCCGCCAAACTTTTCCATTCCGGGGACAAAGCCGACGGCCTCAACTTTGATGTCTACCTTGCCATGCTGGGCGACGACCCGGAATGGAAAGTCGGCGGCACGCTGCGCGGCTACGACCCCCGTCCCGCCATGAAGAGTTTAACCGTCCCCACGCTGATTTGTGTCGGGCGATTTGACCGCGTGGCCTGTCCCTTCATCGCGCAGCAAATCAAAGATGCGCTGCCCGCCGCCTCGTCCCGATTGGTGTTCTTTGAGCGCAGCGGGCATCGCCCCTGGCTGGAAGAACCCGACCTTTACTTTGCGACCGTAAGCGGCTTTCTGGACGGCAAAGCCGCCGTCCCCATGCCCCCGAAGGAGACCACCCCATGACGGATACACAGAAGTTTTACGCCATCCTGCTGTTCGGTGCTCCCGGCAGCGGCAAGGGGACACAGGGCCATATTTTAGGCAGCATTCCGGGCTTTGTCCATGTGTCCAGCGGGGAAGTGTTCCGTGACTTGCGGGTCGGCTCGCCGCTCGGCAAGGTGTTTCTGGACTACAGCAGCCGGGGCGCGCTCGTGCCTGATGACCTCACCGTGCAGTTGTGGAAGGAATACGTGGACGGTCTGGTCAGCACGCGCCACTATGACCCCGCCAGCGACACGCTGATTTTGGACGGCATTCCGCGCTCGGTGGCGCAGGCGCGTCTGCTGGACAGCACCATTGACGTGCGCCGCCTTTACTTTCTGGACTGCGACAACAAAGACATCATGTACCTGCGCCTCAAAAAGCGCGCCCTGAAAGAAAACCGACTGGACGACGCCTCCGACGCCGTAATCCGCAACCGGATGTATGTGTATATGGCGGAAACGGCCCCGGTGCTGGGCTACTATTCGCCCGAAATCGTGCGCCGCATTGACACGGGCCGTGCCCCCGTTGCCGTGCTTGCCGACATTCTCACTGACTTGGAAGCGACCCTGCCCGCTCAGTCTGTCAACCCTCTGGAGACCGAATCCGATGTCGTTGAGTGACGCCGCCGTGCGGCGATTGAATGACGCGGGCATAGCCCTCGGCCCAAACGCGGTTGTAGAAGTCACGGAACTCGGACTGGGGCGCGTCCCGCGTGTCAACGAAGCCGAGTATGCCAGCGCGTATCTGACATTGGAACCGGGGCAGGAAGTCTCTCTCCACGCCCACCCGCAGAAGAAAAAGACGCTGTTGGTGCTCGCCGGTGAAGTCAGCCTCTGGGTGGACGGCCAGACAGTCATGCTGACGCCGGGCGAGCATTACACCGTCTCGCCCGGCGTCCGTCATGCCCTGCGCTCACTGGGCGGGGCCGTGCTGGAAGAAGTCTCTACGCACGCCGCCCCCGGCGATTTGGCGATTGCAGAAGGGGCCGCGCCTCCCGCCGTCCCGTAGGGGCAGGGCTTGCCCTGTTTTCTGCTCTTGTGGCCTCCGTTTCGGCAGAAGCATTTGGCCTCCGTTTCGGCAGAAGCAGCAGGGTAGGGAATAAAGACAGGGCGGAGCATTTGGGCAAGCAGGGCGGGGTAAGCCCCGCCCCTACGGTCTGTTTAGCCGTGTTCCTCGTGCGCGGTGAAGCCCGCCGCCCGCGCCGCGTCCATCACCTCACGCTGCACCGCTTGCGGCGCTTCCTCGTAATGGGACAGTTCCGCATGGAACGCCCCGCGCCCGTGCGTCAAAGCGCGCAGCTCTATGGCATAGGTCAGCATTTCGCGCTCCGGGATGGTCGCCTGCACGCGCTGGGACGGCTCCGCGCCGTTTGCGCCCGCCAGACGCTCCACGCCGAGTACGCGACCCCGCCGCCCGTTCAGGTCGCCCATCACGTCGCCCAGATATTCTTCCGGCGCGGTAATGCTAACGCTCATTAAGGGTTCCAGCAGCACCGGATGGGCGAGCGCCGCCGCCGCGCGAAACGCCAAACTGCCTGCCACCTTGAACGCCGCTTCCGACGAGTCGACCGGGTGGAACTTGCCATCATAAAGCGTCGCTTTCACGTCCACCACCGGGTTTCCCGCCAGAATGCCTCGCTCCATCGCGTCCACGATGCCCTTCTCTACCGCCGGAATGTATTGACGCGGCACGGCCCCGCCCACGACGGCATCCACAAACTCAAAGCCCGCGCCGCGCGGCAGAGGGGCTAACTCAATCCAGCAGTCCCCGAACTGTCCGCGTCCGCCGCTTTGCTTTTTGTGCTTGCCCTCGGCTTTGGCCGTCGCCGTAATGGTCTCCTGGTAGGGGACGCGCGGTGGGTGCGTGTCGACGGACGCGCCGAACCGCTTCAAGCGTTCCACAATGACTTCCAACTGCGTTTCGCCCGTGCCGACCAGAAGCGTTTCGCGGGTCTGCGGGTCATGGCGCAGCGCAAAGCAGGGGTTTTCTTCTTCCAGCCGGTGCAGCGCCGTGCTCATCTTGTCTTCGTCGGCTTTGGTGCGCGCGGTGATGGCGAGCGCGTACACGGGTTCCGCGAAGGGAATAGGGTCATACGCGATGGGCCGCGCGCGCTCGCACAGCGTATCGCCGGTGCGGGTGTCCACCAACCGCGCGACAGCGGCAATTTCGCCCGCGCGGGCCTCGGTTGTGGGGATTTGCTGCTTGCCGCGCAGAAAGAACAGTTGGCCCAGGCGTTCGTCTTTGCCCGTGCGCGGATTGAAAAGCGCCGTGTCCTGCTTCACGACGCCCGAATACACGCGAAAGTAAGTGAGTTTGCCGACATACGGGTCGGCTACCGTCTTGAACACCTGCAGGGAAACAGGCTCGCTGTCCCGGCACGGGCGCGCTTCTTCCCCCTGCGTTTCGGGATGCAGGCCGTGACGCGGAGCGTGCTCGCCGGGGTGGGGGAACTCCGCGCAGATTAAATCCAGCAAGACCCGCACGCCCATGTCTTTGGTCGCCGCGCCGCACAGCACGGGAACCACCTGCCCGCGCGACATTCCCTCGTGCAGACCGCGTTCTATTTCCGTGTTGGTCAACTCCTCGCCGTTCAGGTACTTTTCGGTCAGTTCGTCGTCCCCTTCGGCGGCGCTTTCAATGAGCTGCTCCCGGTACGCCTGCACTGTGTCCGTCAACTCAGGCGGAATGCCTTCCGGGTGGTCTACCTTCTCGCCCTCCACAAACGTGTACGCTTTCAGATGAATTAAATCCACGACGCCGTGAAAGCCTGCCGCCGTGCCGAGCGGGATTTCCGCAGGGGCGATGGTCTTGCCGAAGCGGGCGCGCAGATTGTCCACCAATCCAAAATAGTTGGCGTTCTCCTTGTCCATCTTGTTGACGAAGACCGCGCACGCTACGCCTTCGCGCCGCGCGTAATCCCACGCTGTCTGGAACCCCACGTCTATGCCGCGCGCCTGTGCGCTCGTAACAAAGATTGCCCCATCTGCTGCGCGCAAGGCGCCCGCCGCTTCGCCCGCAAAGTCTGCGTAGCCGGGCACATCCACGAAGTTAATCTTGCAGTTGCCCCATTCACACGTCGCGGTTGCCGCATGAATGCTTGTCTTGCGACGCACTTCTTCGGGGTCAAAATCCGACACGGTAGAGCCGTCTTCCACGCGCCCCTGACGCTCGGTTGCGCCCGATACGTACAGCAGGGCTTCCAGCAATGATGTTTTCCCGCTGCCGCTGTGGGCTACGATTGCCACATTCCGCAAGTCTTCGGTTTGGTGTGCGTTCATCGTTTGCCTCCCGTTCGGTTGAGTGTGAATGTGTTGATGGTGGTGTATTCGCGATTGTTGCCGCAAATTCATTCCTGCGTCGCCCAGCCGTCATAGGCGCGTCGTATACTGCACGCGACTATGACGCTACTATGACGCTAATGGGACGCTATTATGAGAGTAATTTACGTGCCCTTGAAGTACAGCGTCGCGCGGGGGAGCGGCAGGACAGCAACACAAAAGCCCCCGGTCAACCTTGACCGGGGGCGAGCACAGCGGGCGCGTTAGTGAGAGCCGGGCGCGGCAGGGTGGCCCGCATTCGCGCTTTGAGCCGCCTGCTGCTGCCTTTGTTTGATAATCTGATCTTCTTTGGAGCCGGGCGGCTGGGGAGCCGTCGTCACCATGCCAGAACCGCCTGCGGGCGCGGAAGAACTGCCCTGCGAATGGCTGCACCCGGCGAGCGTCCCCATTGCCAACATGAGGCAGGCGGCAGTCTTGATTCGGTTCATCATGCCTCCTACAGAATGTTGAACGTGGCGGCAATGGTCTGGTCGGAGCAGGTGGTCGTGGCGGCAGTGCCGGTCGTGCCGCAGTCATTGGCGATATTGGTCAGGTTTTCATAGCCGCCAGAAACGGCGTTGCCTCGAAACCACTTGGCGTGCCCATCGCAGAGCACAAAGTTGGAGCCGTCGGAATGGCGGCCTGTCGTCCCGAAGAAGTTGTTGTAAGTTGCGCCATACGAGTTCCGCATATAGCCGGTGGCGTACTGCACATGGGTTCCATCGTTGACCTGGCCTGCGCCGTTGGACACGTTGAAACCATTGATGTCCTGGTCAGCGCCGTTGCCGTATCCCGAAGCCGAGCCGCCCAGATTCGCGCCCGTCACATCCGCAGAGCAGCCACCCGGCAAACCATGTGCGGCGTCGCAGTTGTAGTTGAAACTGGACGATCCGGTCGGGATAGTAATGTCATAGTAGCCGCTGTTGATAACCTCGCAGAGCATCACCGTCTTGGCGGGATTATTAAAACGGGCCAAAATCAAACCGGTTCCCAGGTATGGGCTGAGCTGGCTGTTCATGCAGTATGAGACAATGGTGCCGGGAATATCTCTCGTGTTCTGGTCATCCGGGCAGCGGAAGACGGCGGGGCTTTTAACGTAAACATAAAACTGTCCGGCCCAGCCTGCGCCTTTGCCCGCGTTGTTGACCCCATAAGAATACTTCTCATCAAAGTCCTGCGCGTACTGGTATGCTGCCAGCGCCATCTGCTTCATATTAGACAGGCAGGTTGTCTGGCGCGCTTTCTCGCGGGCTTTGGCGAACACAGGGAAAAGAATGGCGGCGAGCAGGGCAATGATGGCTATCACAACCAGCAGCTCAATCAGAGTAAATCCACGACGCGCGGTGCGGTTCATAATTCGGGTTCCCTTCTGCGGCAAGCGATGGCGGGGCGCTCTCCCCCAACCGATTGGGTGTTTGTGAAGACAGTATAACACGGCTTGCCTTATCTGTCAATACCTATTTTTCCATTTTCTCTTGACAAATAGCCCCGTTTGCTTTATAATACGCCTACCCAATCGCTTGGGGAAGAACTCGCTGATGCAAAACAGGTACTTTATGACAGAAACGCGCGCTCGTGCCTCGCTCGCCGCTTTGCTGCTTGTCGTTCTCATCCCCGCGCTGTGCCGCGCGCAATCTCCCACTGTAGACCGCGTGGAGCCGCCGAACTGGTGGGTTGCACATTCTGTCAACCCCGTGCGCGTCCTGCTGCATGGCGAAAACCTTGTGGGGGCAAAGGTAGAAGCAAGCGGGGGTGGCGTCAGCGCGTCCCATGTACAGGCGAGCGGCACATATGTCTTTGTGGACGTGACGATTGACCCCCATGCCCGCCCCGGCGCGCGTTCCCTCAAAGTAACCACGCCCAAAGGCACGGTCAGCGCCCCGTTCGAGATAGATGCGCCGCTTCCCACAGCGGGCCGCTTTCAGGGCTTCTCGCCCGACGACGTGATTTATCTGATTATGCCGGATAGATTTAGCGACGGCGACCCATCCAACAACGACCCGTATGTGTCGCGCGGCCTGTTTGACCGTTCCAACCCCCACCGTTATCACGGCGGCGACTTGCAGGGCATCATCAACCATTTAGACTACCTCAAGTCGCTGGGCGTGACAACCCTGTGGCTGACGCCCGTGTATGATAACGTCAACCATCTCAATTCCCGCGAAACCGATGCGGGCAATCCTATCAGCGACTATCACGGCTACGGGGCCGTCAATTTCTACGGCGTGGAAGAGCATTTCGGCACATTAGAGAAACTGCGCGAACTGGTAGACAAAGCCCACGCGCTCGGCCTGAAAGTGATACAGGACGAAGTAGCGAACCACACGTCGCCCTATCACCCCTGGGCCAAAGACCCGCCCACGCCCACCTGGTTCAACGGCACATTAGAAACACATCTCAGCAATGAGTGGGACATTCCCGTGCTGACCGACCCGCACGCCCCGCCCGCCCTGCAAAAGAACACACTGGAAGGCTGGTTCATCAACATCCTGCCCGACATCAATCAGAACGACCCGGAAGCCGCACGCTACGAGATACAAAACACGCTCTGGTGGCTGGGAGAAACCGGCTTTGATGGTCTCCGCGAAGACACCATGTCGTATGTCCCGCGCTCCTTCATGCGCGATTGGAGCGGGGCGATTCGCCGCCAGTATCCCAATGTCACCGAAGTGGGCGAAGTCTACAATGGCGATGTAGCCGTCACGTCCTTCTTTCAGGGTGGGCAAGCGCGCTTTGACGGCATAGACACCGGCGTTTCTTCGCTCTTTGACTTCGGGCTGTATTACCCGCTGCGGCGCGTGTTCGCGCAGGGCAACTCGGTCAAAGATTTAACATATCTTCTGGGCCGGGACAGTCTCTACGTGAACCCCAATTCGCTGGTAACGTTTCTCGGCTCTCACGATGTGCCGCGCTTTATGAACGAGCAGGGGGCAACGATTGACGGCCTGAAACTGGCGCAGACCTTTCTCTTAACCACGCGGGGCATTCCCATGCTTTACTATGGCGACGAACTCGCCCTGCCCGGCGGCGGCGACCCGGATAACCGCCGCGACTTCCCCGGCGGCTTTCCCGGCGACGCCTTGAATGCGTTCACGCAGGCAGGCCGCACCGCTGCCCAGCAGGACGTGTTTACTCATGTGCAGACATTGACCCATCTGCGAGCCATGCTTCCCGCCCTGCGCCGGGGCCGCCTCGTCAACCTGTATGTGAGCGACCAGCAATATGTTTACGCGCGCGTCATGCCGGGCACGCCGGAAATCACGCAGTTTGCTGTTGTCGCCCTCAACAACGACAAGCAGCCCGCCACGTTTACGTTTCCTGCCGACCCATCCTATCTGCCGGAAGGCACGACATTAACCGACCGCCTCGGCGTCACGTCTCCCGTGTCCGTGCAGAACGGCAAAGTCACCCTCACTCTGCCCGCCCGCGCGGGAGCCATACTCACGCGGGGCACGTCCCCGAAAGGATAACCTTCCATGACCACTGCGACCGTGCCCGACAAGCCGCGCCTGTCCTTCTGGGAAATCTGGAACATGAGTTTCGGCTTTCTCGGCATCCAGTTCGGCTGGGGCCTGCAAATGGCGAACATGGCCGCCATTTACACCAAACTCGGCGCGCACCCGGAGAACATCCCGCTTCTCGGTCTGGCGGGGCCGATTACGGGCCTGCTCATTCAGCCCATCATTGGGGCCATGAGCGACCGCACCTGGAGTCCGCGCTGGGGGCGGCGGCGGCCCTACTTCACGGTGGGGGCCGTGATCGCTTCCATTGTGTTGTGGCTGATGCCCGCCTCGCCTGCCCTGTGGGTGGCGGCCACGCTGCTTTGGGCGCTGGACGCGGGCGTCAACGTCAGCATGGAGCCATTCCGCGCCTTTGTCGCCGACAAACTGCCCATCAGCCAGCGGGCGGGCGGGTTCCTCATGCAAAGCTTCTTTATCGGCGTCGGCGCGACGCTGGCAAATGTCTTGCCCTGGGTGCTGCACGCGCTGGGCGTGACAGCCGAAGCGACTAATGGCGTGCCGCTGTCGGTCTTGTATTCGTTCCGCGCGGGGGCAGCCGTGTTCCTGCTGGCGGTTCTGTGGACGGTGCTGCGAACCCCGGAAAACCCGCCCGCCGACATGGCGGCCTTTGAGCGGCACCGGCGCGAAACGCGGGGCGTGGCTGCCGGGGCGCGCGAGATTGTTCATGCCGTTGGGGTCATGCCTGCCACCATGCGCCAACTGTTCTGGGTGCAGTTCTTCACCTGGTTCGGCCTGTCCTGCTTCTGGGGAATGTTCACGCTGACCGTTGCCCGCCATGTCTTCGGCGCGGCAGACAGCAAATCGCCCCAGTTTGACCGGGCAACAGAATGGGCGGGCGTCTGCATGGCGGCGTACTCAGTGGTTTGTTTTCTGGCCGCGCCGCTGATGACCCGCCTGTCGGGGCGGCTGGGGCGTCCTCGCCTGCACGCGCTCTCGCTTGCAGTCGGCGGGCTGGGGCTTTTAAGCGTGATGCTGATTCACTCTCCCACTCTGCTTTTGTTGCCGATGATAGGCTTCGGCATCGCGTGGGCGTCTATTTTAGCCATGCCGTATGCTATCCTCTCGGTGGCGCTGCCGCTGGAGCGCGTCGGGGTCTACATGGGCATCTTCAACTTCTTTATTGTGCTGCCGCAGACCGTCTATGGTTTGGGAATGCCGCCCGTGATTAAATACGTCTTCGGCAGCGACCCGCTGTACGTGGTGCTGCTGGGCGGCGCGTGCCTGCTGGTGGCTGCGGCGCTCGCATCCCGCGTCACGGACACCGCGGACGAAAGCGTCCTGGCAGGGAAGGCGTCTTCAGGATTGGTGGAAGCAGGAGCCGCGTGACAATTAAATCTGTATTCTTGTCCAGCGTGCTCGCCTTGTGTTTCGCGCTTTGCGTCCAACAGGCTCACGCTCAAGCGGTTCAATTGAGCGCGCTGTTCCACGACCAGGGGCCGCTCTACGACAGCGCGCCCGAACCCACCGCGTCCACGCCGGTGAAAGTGACGCTGCAATGTGCCGCCGGAAACCTGACTGCTGCCAACGTCAAGTATTATGACTCGGCCAATGGTTCCTTTTCTCTGGTGCCCATGGTGAAGAGCGGCCAAGACCCAACTGGCCTCTGCGACTACTGGCAGGGAACCATTCCGGCGAGCCGTTCCGAAAAGTTTTATTACTTCCAGGCCATCAGCGGCTCCTCGGCTGCCTGGTACAACGCGGCAGGGGCATCCACCACAGAGTCCAATTACAACAGCTTTTACGTCATCCCTGGCTTTAAGACGCCATCATGGATGAAAAACGGCGTGATGTACCAAATCTTCCCGGATCGCTTCTACAACGGCGACCCGACCAACGACACGCAGACCAACCAATATAATTACGAAGGCAGCCAGCCAATTCAACAGCCCTGGGGGGCTAGTCCTTACGCGCCGAACGGTTACGGCAACTCTTTCGTCTTCTTCGGGGGAGACCTTGCCGGAATACAGCAAAAACTGGGCTATCTCACCGGCACTCTGGGGGCTAATATCGTCTACCTCAACCCGGTCTTTCAGTCGCCTACCAACCACAAGTATGACACCGCGAACTACTTCACGGTTGACCCGTGCTTTGGCGGCAATGCCGCTTTGCAGCAATTAACTTCTGCCATTCATGCGCGCGGCGGCCATATCGTGCTGGACGGCGTGTTCAACCACACGGGCGATTCCAACGGCTGGTTCGGCAGAGCAGACTTTGAAGGCAGCACGAGCGGCGTTGTTGGAGCGGAACAATCCCGGTCAAGCGCCTATTACAACTGGTATACATTCTATCGCTGGCCCAACGACTACGCCGATTTTTATGGCGTGACGACCATGCCCAAGCTCAACTATGGCGTGTCCGGCTCGCCTGTCCGCCAGGAAATCTATGCCAGCCCAAGTTCTGTCGCCCAGACCTACCTGAAGGCTCCTTATAACGTAGACGGCTGGAGGCTCGACTATTCCCAGGCGCTTGACGCCAATGGCAACGGCGGCTCGGACGACGTGAACCATCAAATCTGGCGGGAGTTCCGCACGGCAGTCAAAGGTGTCAAGCCTAATGCGGTGATCTTCGGGGAGCAGTGGGGCGACCCAACCACGTGGCTGGCCGACGGTTTGCAATTCGATGGGGCCACCAACTTCAACGGATTTACCGCTCCGGTTTCGGAATGGATATGCGGCGTGGATTACAGCGGCAACTCAAACTCCCTTTCCGTGTCCCAATTTGATAGCGCCCTACAGCAGACACGCGCCGCGATTCCCACCAACAGCCAGCAGGTCATGCCGAACTTTCTCGGCAACCATGACATCTCCCGGTTCGCGCAGCGGGCAGGCGGGGACATCACGAAAACGTATCTGGCCCTGTTCTTTCAGATGACCTATGTGGGCACGCCGACGCTCTATTACGGAGACGAGTATGGCATGATGGGGGCCACCGATCCCGATTGTCGGCGGACAATGGATTGGACGCAGGCGACCCTATCAAATCCCGCCGTCGCGCTGACCAAGAAACTAATTGGCATCCGAAAAAAGTACTCGGCCCTCCGAACCGGGTCATTTATGACGTTGCTCACCGACGATGCGAATGGCATCTACGCCTACGCTCGGCTTGACAAAGCAAAGCGGATCACTGTCGTGCTTAACAATGATACAGTCAGTCATCTTGAAACGGTGCCCGTCGCTCCCGCAGGCATTACGAATGGCGCTGTTCTGACCGATGCCGTTTCGGGAAGTGTTTCCACAGTAAGCGGAGGCAGCGTGACCGTAACCGTAAAAGGACACTACGGAGCCATTCTCGTTCCCTAATGATCAGAATGTTAAGCGCAGGCACATCTCGTCGCTTTCTGCTGACAAGGCAAGTGAACTCCATTGAGCCAATACCCAAATAACAAGGCGGAAAACGGCATGGTGCGCTTGGAAGACATCGCCGCGCGGGTGGGCGTGTCGCGCTCGGAAGTGTCCCGCGTGATTAACGGGCGCATCCGCGAGGGCAAAGGCGTCGGCCCCGCCATGCGACAGCGCATTTTAGATGTCGCGCAGGAGATGAGTTACCGGCCCCATCGGGCCGCGCAGAACCTCGCGCGCGGGCACTCCGATACGGTGGCCCTGATGATGGTCATCCATCAGGCGGAGGAAACGGCGCTTGGCTCCGCCGTCACCCACCATGATTTGTCGCCCCATTACCATGAGATTATCGGCGCGCTCACCTATACGCTGCACGCTTACGGCATCAATCTGTTGCTGGCGCAGTGCGGCGGCGGCGACACCAACCCCATTGACGTGATGGAGGAAATTGCCCGCTCGCGCACCTGCGACGGCATGGTGATTACGGATATGCGCGTGGACGACCCGCGCATAGACATTCTGGAACGGGCGGGCCTGCCGTTTGTCGTGCGCGGCTCATCGCCAAAGCCCGGCGTGGTCGCGGTTGGCATTGATAACTATCAGGTTGGCTATCAGGCGGTTTCCTACCTGGCTGGCTTGGGGCATCGTCGCATCGGCATCTACAATATCGGCCAGGATTTGATGTCCGGGAGCGGGCGCAGGCAGGGGATGCTGCAAGCCTGCAATGAGTTCTGCGCGCCCATTAGTCTGGAATACCGGGATGACGTGCATTACAAAAGCGGCGTCTACCATGCCGTTCAGTCGCGCCTGCGCGAATCAGACTTCCCCACCGCGCTGTTTATAGAAAACGAGATTGGCGCGCTGGGCGCTATTCGCGCTCTGGAGGAAGCCGGTCTGCGCGTGCCGGAGGATGTCAGTGTCCTGTCCTGCCTGAACGCGCGCTTTATGGAGCAGGTTGCCCCCAATCTCACCGTGCTTAATCTCCATCAAGCGGAAGTAGCTTCCGAAGCAGGCCACCTGTTGGCAAAGATGTTGCGCGGCGATGCCGTAGAACGCTGCCAGCGGTTTCTTGCTCCACAACTCGTGGAGCGTGGAAGCACAATGTCGCCGTCGACCTGAACGCTCGCCCTCTGGTCTGGGTTTCCAGCCTGTGCATTCTGCCAGTTTTCAGCCGTGCAGTTGGGAAACAGCAAAAAAAGTCTGCGGCGGCTCTTGACAGCGCGCCAGACTCATGTTATAATGACACGTGCTGTTTCCCCAATCGGTTGGGGGAAAGCAAGTGAATTGTCTGCGGAGAGCAATGATGCAACGCTATACACATAAAATGCGCGTCCTGTGGAGCGTCCTGATTGGGGCCGCTCTGGCCCTGCCGGGTGCGACAGCCGCACGCGCGGGCGTTTTGCTGCAAGGGTTCTACGAAAACGTGCCGTCTCCGGCGGCGAACGGCGGCAATGGCGTGCCCTGGTGGTGGGACAATCTGGCGTCGCAGGCCAACGCCCTGCGTCAGGACGGATTTACTGCCATTTGGATTCCCTGCCCGCTCAAAGGCGCGGCGGGCGGCTATTCCGGCGGCTACGACCCCTTTGACGACTACGACCTCGGCTCCAAAAACCAGCAGGGAACCTACACCACCCGCTTTGGCACCCGCGAACAGTTGGAACGCTCTGCCGCCATGCTGCGCGCATCCGGGCTGGACGTTCTGGTAGACATTGTAGACAATCACCGCAATGGCGATGACGGCCACTACAATTTCTCCTATGTGGACGCCTACGGTGTCGCCGGGAAAGGACGCTTCGGCAAAGGGCCGGGCGATTTTCACTGGGCCTACAGCAGCAACGATCTGCCGGAAGACCCCGACGTGCCCGATGTCAGTGCAGACGAAGGCTACCAGTTCGGGCGCGATTTGGCCCCCATCAATGGCTTGAAAGGTTCCGACGGGCAGGGCTGGGCTTATGAGAACCTGGAAAAAAGCGGCGACTGGCTCACCAAAGCGCTGGACTGCCAGGGCTACCGATTAGACGACGCAAAGGGAATTTCCACCGACTGGCTTCTTCCCTTCCTCAATTACGGCGCTATGGCGGGCAAATACGCTGTCGGCGAATACTACGACGGCAACGTCAGCACGGTCAATTACTGGATCACTACGTCCATGCAGAACCGATGCAGCGCCTTTGACTTCTCCCTGCGCTTTATGATTGAGTCCATGTGTAACAGCGGCGGCTACTTTGATATGTCCACGCTTGACCACGCAGGGTTAGTGGGAACCAACCCCGGCGGCGCGGTTACCTTCGTGGAGAACCACGACACGGACGGCTCTAGCCCCATCACGCAGAACAAGACGCTCGGCTACGCGCTTATTCTCACATCGGAAGGCTATCCGTGCGTCTTTTACAAAGATTACAGTACCGATGCGGGCTGCTACGGCCTCAAGCCTGCTCTTGACAACCTCATCTGGATACATGAGAACCTTGCCAGCGGCCCCACGCAGCAGCGCTACAAAGACAGCGACGTGTTCGCTTATGAGCGCACTGGCAGCAACGATGGCCGCGACCTGCTGGTGGGCCTCAACGACAATGGCTCCTCGGCGCGCACCGTCACCGTGCAAACCAATTTCTGGGCGAACTCGCATCTGCACGATTACACCGGCCATTCGCCCGACATCTGGACGGACGGCAGCAGCAACGCCACCATCACTATTCCCGCAGACGTGAGCGGCGGCGGCTATGTCTGCTACGCCCCGGCAGGCAAAACCGCAACATACCCGGTCTCCAATCTGGCCGTGACGCAGGAATATGCAGGCGCGTCTGACCTGGACATCAAGCCCGCCGACCCCTCTGGCCCCGTCCAAGTCTGCCGGGTCTGGGCGGCCAAAGGCACCAGCGTCTCTGGCGCGCTGTATTTCACCACGACCGCCTGGACAAGCGCCACCAACATCACGGTGGAACTGGACGATCCGACACTCACGACCGTTGCCACCGGCAATTATACGTCCACGACCGCGCAGGGCACGGCTGTCAGCGCAACTGCCAGCCGCACAGGCTGGTACACGTTCGTCCTGCATGCCGCCAATACGCCCGCCGCCAATGCCAAGCCGACTTACTGGCTGAGGACGACCTACACCGCGCCGCAAACCTAGCGAGCACACACCGGCATATTCATGCCGTACCGTCTCTTTTTACTGTCACAATCACATGATTCAGTTGTATCGCTCACACCAAAGAAGGGAAAGAAAGATGAACAAGTTCGCGACACTCGCGGCCCTCGCCGCAGCACTGATCCTCCCTGCCGCAGCGCAGGCGCAGATTGTTGTCAATGGCACGGCGGAGGGCGCCTATGGCTCTGCTCTGACCGTGCAGGACACGCCCACCGGCTTCGGCGACAGCACCGCCGGAACTGCCACGCCCACTGATGGCGGCTCCGAACTGGACGGCGCTTACGGCGTCGTGCAGAGTGGCACGCTCTACATTGTCCTGGCAGGCAATTTGGAGGGCAACTACAATAAATTAGATGTGTTTATTGACAGCACGTCCGGCGGCCAGAACTCGCTGCTCAACAACAACCCCAATACCAGCGACCTGCAGCGCCTCAGCGCTGATCCCACTGTCACGGGCGGCGTCGGCCTGACCTTTGACAGCGGCTTCGCCCCCGACTATTACATCAGCGCCAATGGCGGCGGCACGCCGTACACGTTCTACGTCAACTTCGCTACGCTTCCCACCGCGGGCGGCGGCACGGCAGCCTACCTCGGCAGCACCACGTCCACCGGCCCCACCAGCAATGGAACGCTCACCGGCGGCGATGCGGGCGCGCCCCAAATCTTGGCGGCCATTGACAACAGCAACGCGGCAGGTGTCAGCGGCACCGCCGCCACTGGCGCAGGGGCAGTCAAAACCGGCGTAGAGTTTGCCATTCCCTTGTCGGCTATCGGCAACCCAACCGGCCCCATCACCGTCTGTGCGTTCATCAACGGCAGCAACGGCGACTTCCTGTCCAACCAGGTGCTGGGCGGTTTGGGCGGCTTCAACAGCAACGCCAATCTGGGCGACCCGCGCCTGGTCAACTTCGCCAACATTCCTGGCAGCCAGTTCTTCACCGTACCCAACGGCTCGCAGAGCGGCCCCACCATCACGTCATTGAAACTGAACCCGTCTACGGTGGCGGGCAGCCTGAACTCCATCGGCAAAGTCACCCTGTCGGCAGCGCCGACTTCGGCGACTACGGTCACGCTCACTAATACGAACCCGAAGGCAACTTTGCCTGCTAGCGGCACGGTGACCGTCGCCGCGGGCGCGACGACTGCTACCTTCACTATTCACACAACCGCGGTCAGCGCGACCACGACCGGCAACATCACCGCGACGCTGGGCAGCAGCAGCCAGACCGCCAAACTAACCGTGCGTAAAATCTCGGTGCTGAACGTCAAAGTCCTGCCGACCTCGGTCAAGGGCGGCACGTCCTCCACCGGCACGGTGACGCTGGAAGCCAAAGCCGCGCCGTCGGCGATTACAGTTACGCTGGCGAGCGGCACTCCCTCGGTAGCGAGCGTCCCGGCCAGCGTCGTTGTCCCTGCCGGGCAGACTAAAGCGACCTTCACCATCACCACGCATACGGTGACTGCCAGCACAGTGGTCAAAATCAAGGCCACCGCTGCGGGCCTTTCCAAGAGCGCCAATCTGACCGTCACACCGTAGCGACAAAAGCGGGCGCTCAGGATGACTGAGCGCCCGCCCTTTTCGCAGAACTTGCTGCTTTATTATCCAAAGGAACAAATGCAAATGCTCAATCGTTTCTTTTCGGCTGCCGCCCTCGTCGCAGCCACGACCCTCTTGATGCCTCTCGCGGCGTCCGCGCAAACTGTGGTCATCTCCAGCGACAACGCGGGCAACTATGGTGGGCCGTCTCAGCCTACCTTTAGCGATGGTGCCAATGCTGGCACGGGGTTCAAGCCGTTTGTGCTCACCAACGGCGGCAACAGCGGCTTCTTCATGTATACCTCCAATGCTAACGGAGACGGAAGCGGCCCTGGTATTGACAGCCCTAACCTCACCAACAGCAACAATTACTCGTTTGGCGAGTATGCCAACAACGGAGATACCGCTTCCGCCACACGTCAGTTCAACAGCCCTCTGTCTGCCGGGCAGACATTTTCAGGAGGCTTTGACAACGGCTACGTGGCGAATGGCTCATACGATGACTTTGCCGTCGGCAATTCCAGTGGGTTGCTTTACCAGTTTACCTTTGCGGGTGGGGACACCAACTATTTTTTCAACGGAACCAACACCGGGATCGGCTTCACGAATGGCGGTCTCGCGCTTTCATTTGCGCTGACGGATGCCACACACTACTCCTTCACCGCGACAAGTCTGGCG
Source organism: uncultured Armatimonadota bacterium (assembly GCA_963835235.1). Classification (GTDB taxonomy): domain Bacteria; phylum Armatimonadota; class Armatimonadia; order Armatimonadales; family Capsulimonadaceae; genus CAWIET01. Next base: position 1,789,414 of record CAWIET010000004.1, on the reverse strand, counting down.
AACGCGACACAGACATTCACGCAGACAGGAGTTCTCGCAGGCACCATTGACCGCGTGAACATCGCTAACCATAACGCAGGCACGACAGGGGCAGATTTATACTTCAACAACCTGTCCATTGTTGGCCCGGCTGCCGCGCCGGAGCCGAGCGGCATGGTGTCGCTGCTGATTGGCATGGCGGTTGTCGGCGGGTTGGTTGCTTCGCGCCGCCGCACGGCGAGCCTGAGCTAAACCATTCTCTCATTTATGGCCTCCTGTGCTGTCTGACAGGAGGCTCTTTCTTTGCAGCAAAAACGGAAGCGGGGGAACAACATGAACGTGAAGCAGTGCATAGCAGGGCTAATCGCCGCTGGGCTTATCGGCGCAGGACTGCTGGCGGCCCCCGCCCGTGCCCAACTCATCGTCAGCGACAGTTTCAATTATTCACCCGGCCCGGTCACCGGGCAGGGCGGCGGCACCGGCTGGGCTGGAAACTGGACAAACAGCGGCTCCGGCGCAGACACGGTTGTTTCAGGAGGGCTGACCTACAGTCATGGTGGTGCGCCGCTCGCCGTTGCGGGCAACACGCTGATGACCTCCGGCAGCAATGTCGGCGCGTACCGAAAGCCCCCCACGTCGTTCGGCGCATATGGCGGCAACGTCAATCAGGACATCTGGATTGGCTTTCTGGCCGCCGCGCCCTCTGCGGGAGACCCGACTGGCTACGCCGGGTTGTCTCTTTTCAGCAGCGGCACCGAAGTTTTCTTCACGGGGGAAGCGCTTGGCACGGGAATGTACGGCTTCCAGAACCACGCCCGTGCAGGACTGGACGGCAGCGCGCAACTTTCGGGCGTGTCGGCCAGCACGACCACGCACTTTCTCGTTCTGCACCTCAACTTCACCGCGAGCGGCACGACTGAAGCCAGCCTTTACATTGACCCAACTCCGGGCGTCACGCCGACGCAGAACCCGGCCGTGGACAAAATCTTCCCATCGGCGTTTCAGTTTGACCAGGTGCGCTTCCAGTCGGGAACCAGCGCCAATGCCCTGTTCTTCTTTGATGAACTGCGGATGGGCAACACATTTGCTGACGTGTCCCCCGTTGCGCTGCCCGCGCCCACGCTTTCCAGTCTCAGCCCGGCGACGGCTCCGGCGGGCAGCCCGGCGTTTTATCTGCTTGTCAACGGCTCCGGTTTTGTTAGTGGAGCAAGGGTGAATTGGAATGGCACATCTCTGGTGACAACGCTTGTCTCGGCGTCTCAACTCAAGGCCGCTGTGCCGCCGTCCGCCGTTGCGACCGCAGGGAACTCTCCCGTGACGGCCAGCAATCCGCAAAGCGCGCCATCTAATGCGCTGACGTTTACTGCCACCGTCACCAGCCTGACGGCGACGCCGGGAACGCTGACGCGCAACCCGACGACGGGCGTCATTACCGTGCCGCTCACGCTGACCAACACCGGCTACGCTTCCGCGCCGAGCACCAAAATCACGGCGGCCACCCTGGGGGGCAAGGCGGCAAAAACCGCGCTTCCCGTCGGAGTGGGAGCCATCGCGGCAGGCGCGTCAGCCCATGCGTCCCTGAACTTCCCCAGCGGTGCGGGCACAAAAGGACATTCCGCAACGCTGAAGGTATCCGGCACGTACACCGGCGGCACCTGGAGCGCGACTACCACCGTGACGCTGCCCTAGCGTCCTACCCATGAGCCACGCAAAGCGAAGGGCTGCTGCCTCCGGCGGCGGCCCTTTGCGGCGTTTGCGCCCTGTCCGTTGACAAACGCGCCGCCAGACTTCATACTAACCCCAACAAAGCGCGCTGAGGCGCGCAGACGCAGACAGGGAGAACAGATGGCTTATCCAGTGACACTCATTCGGGGCGACGGCACTGGCCCCGAACTCGTAGAAGCGACCCGGCGGGTCTTGGAAGCGACCGGCGTCGCGTTTGAATGGGACGTCGTGGAAGCGGGCGTGGACATTATGGAGACGGCGGGAACGCCCCTGCCGGACAACGTGCTCCAGTCCATTCGCAAAAACAAAGTGGCTCTCAAAGGCCCCATTACCACACCCATTGGCACCGGCTTCCGCTCGGTCAACGTCGCTCTGCGTAAGGAACTTGACCTCTACGCCTGCATTCGCCCCTGCAAGTCCTACAAAGGCGTGCGTTCGCGCTACGAGAACGTTGACCTCGTGATTGTGCGCGAGAACACGGAAGACCTCTACGCAGGCGTGGAGTACCCCGTAGACAGCGCCGAAGCCGCGCAGATTATCGGCATGGCGAACGGCAAGATACGCACCGACTCGGCCATCTCCATCAAGCCCATCTCGCGCACGGGAAGCCGTCAGATTGTCAAGGCTGCGTTTGATTATGCCATTGAGAACGAGCGCAAAAAAGTGACGGCGGTTGCCAAAGCCAACATTATGAAGTATACGGACGGCCTCTTCTACGAAGTCGCCCGCGAAGTGGCGAAAGAATACGAAGGCCGCGTGGAATACGACGAGTGGCTGGTAGACGCCATGTGTATGCAGCTCGTCCAGAAGCCCGAAAACTACGACGTGCTGGTGATGGAAAACCTGTACGGCGACATCCTCAGCGACCTGTGCGCCGGACTCGTCGGAGGTCTGGGCGTCGCGCCCGGTGCCAACATTGGCAAGGACACGGCTTTGTTTGAAGCCACGCATGGCTCTGCGCCCAAGTATAAAGGCCAGAACAAAGTCAACCCCACTGCGCTCATTCTATCCGGCCTGCTCATGCTCCAATATCTCAAAGAAGACGCCGCCGCCGCCAAATTGGAGAAAGCCGTCTCCGATGTGATTGCGGAAGGCAAGAGTGTCACCTACGACATGAAGCCCGACCGCAACGACCCCACCGCCGTCGGCACCGCAGAAATGGCCGATGCCATCATCCAGAAGATGCAGGCAGGCTGACCGGCTGCCCTGACCTTGAAAGAGAAGGAGAAATAAGACTATGGCCTCGGGACGCAAGAAAGTTACGGTGATTGGGGCGGGCAATGTCGGCGCGACAGTGACGTTCCATGTCGCGCAGCAGGGCTACGCGGATGTGGTGATGCTGGACTTGCCGGATGACCTGAGCGGGGAGCGCCCCCGAAAGACCGGCAGCATGGCGCTCGGCAAGGCGCTGGACATGAACCAGGTGTCGCCGATTGTCGGCTTTGATGGGCGCGTGCGCGGCACATCGGATTATGCTGACACCGCAGGCAGCGATGTCGTAGTGATTACGTCGGGCAGGCCGCGTTCGCCCGGCATGAGCCGCGAGGACTTGCTGGCGGTCAACGCGGATATTGTGGCGTCGGTGGCGGCACAGGCCGCACAGCATAGCCCGGACGCGGTTTACATTGTCGTCTCTAACCCGCTGGACGCCATGTGCCATGTGGCGCAGAAAGTCACCGGGCTGCCCGCGCAACGCGTTATCGGGCAGGCGGGCGTCTTAGACAGCACGCGCTACCGCAATTACATCGCTGCCGCTGTCGGCGTGTCCGTAGAGGACGTGCAGGCGTATGTCCTGGGCGGGCACGGCGACCAAATGGTTCCCGTGCGTTCGCTGACCACCGTGGGCGGCATTCCCGTGCAGAAGTGGGTGGACATGGGCAAACTCACCGAAGCGCAGATGCAGAAGATTGAGGACGACACCCGTCAGGGCGGCGGCATTCTCACCGGACTGATTGGCACGTCCGCATGGTACGCGCCAGGCGTGGCGACCGCCGAAATGACCGAAGCCGTGCTGCTTGACCGCAAGCGCATTCTGGCCTGCACGGTGCTGCTTTCGGGCGAGTACGGCGTCCGTGATCTGTATTTTGGCGCTCCCACGCTGCTGGGCGCAGGCGGGGCGGAAGCCGTGTACGATCTGGCGGAACTCACCCCGCTGACCGATACGGAGCGGGCGGGCATCACTGAGTCGGCATCCAAAGTGCAGGCGACGGTGGACAGCCTGCGCGCGCTGGGCAAGCTGTAACCCTTTTCTTACCAAAACCCGTTTAATCTGTGTGGGGAGCGGTATAATCAAGCAGGGAGGCGGTTTCTGTCATGGCAGTGACACTCAAAGACATCGCGGAACGAACGGGAGTCTCGCCCAGCGTGGTTTCCACCGTGCTCAGTGGCCGGGACAATGGAACGTTTGTCAGCGAGGGCACGCGGCAGAAGGTGCTGCAAGTGGCCGAACTGCTCCACTACACGCCGGTGCGCTCCGGCAGGCCGCGCGGAAGCCGCCGCCTGCGCCGACAGCGCACAGAATGCTTTATCGGTGTCTGGGATCCCACCTTCAGCCCTGCGACTGCTTTCTATCTGCACAGCCTTCAGGATGCTCTCGCTCAATTCGCCCGGCAGGAGGACATGACTGCCGAAGACGACTTCGGACTGCGTCTGCTCGCCGAAAGCGACCTGCCCCGATTGGATGCCCTGGGCATCATGGGCATCGTGCTGCTGACGCCTGCGCCGCTGCCGCGCGAGGCGGCAGCCGCCTCCATTCCCTGCGTGATGATTGGCGAAACAGACAATCCGCCGCGCGATCTGGTGCAGGTGCATATGGACAACTTCGCCGCCGGGCGCGAAGTGGGCCTCTACCTGTGGAGCCTGGGCCATCGCCGCATCGCGTTCCTGACATCGCAAACCTATCCCCGTGTCACGCGCCAGCGGTTTCAGGGGCTTCAGGCGGCTTGGGCCGTCAGCAAGGGTGACATGAGCCATGTGCTGCCCGCCCCGTTTGACACCGTTCCCCTGCCAACTGAGCGCGAGCAGATACGCCGCACGGTAATAGGCATCTCTGGGCCGGGCGCCAGCGCGACTCGGCCAACTGCGCTCGTATGCGCCAATGAAACAGTGGCCGCCATTGCAGGCCAAACACTGGCGGAACTGGGCCTGCGTGTTCCGCAGGATGTATCCCTGGCGGCGTTCCACGATACGCCGGGGCTAGCGGAAGCCATGACGCCACCGCTTACCACCATGCGTCGTCCCCTGAGCCAGATTGCGGAGGCGACGATTGCTAGCCTGCACTTGCTGCATGATGAGGAGCCGGACGGCGAGGCGGCCCCGCGCGACATTGCGTTCCCCGGCGAATTGATTGTGCGCGCGTCCTGCGCCTCGCCCACTTCCTCCTGAAAGACGCGCGATGCCTGCCCGTCACCCCCACATCCTGCGCCGCAGCGAAACCGCGTTGCTTGTCGTGGATATGCAGGAGCCGTTCCTGCGTGACATCTACGAGCGCGAGCGCGTTGTCCGCAACACGCGCCTGCTGATGCAGGCCGCTGTCATTCTTCATGTCCCCATTCTCGCCACGCTTCAATATGCCACGCGCATGGGCGGGTGCGTCCCCGAAATCGCCGCGCTTCTGCCGGAGGACGCGCCCGCCCTGTTAGACAAACTTTCTTTCTCCTGTGCGGGCAGTGACGCTTTCCTGAGCGTCCTGCGAGAGACGGGACGCAAGCAAGTGCTCCTGTGCGGCGTGGAGACCCATATCTGCGTCGCGCAAACCGCGCTGGACTTGGCCGCGCTCGGCTACCAAACTCATGTCGCCGCCGATGCCGTCTCCTCCCGCGCGTTAGAGACGCACAAACTCGGCATGGAGCGGATGCGCGACAGCGGCGTGCTGCCCTGCGCCGCCGAAGCCGCCGTGTATGAACTGCTTCAAGAAGCGGGCACACCGGAGTTCAAGGCCGTTCTTTCCCTTGTGAAGTAGCATTCCCAATATGCGGCAGAGGCCGCAGGCCGATTTATGGATACGGATGCCGCCGCAGTTTCCCCGCGTTTACGGGCCGAAATCGCCCATGTTCTTTTCCTGGACGTGGTAGGCTTTACGCGGCTGCCGATGGAGCAGCAGACCCGCCTGATCTGTCGATTGCGGGAATGCGTCGCGGCGGCGTCTGAAGTGCAGCAGGCACAAGCGCAGAACGAACTACTGTGCCTGCCGACCGGGGACGGCATGGCGCTGGCGTTTTTTCAGGATGCCTGTGCGCCTATACGCTGCGCCCTGCAAATTGGGGAAGCGGTGCGCGCCGCTCCCGCGCTGCCGCTGCGGATTGGCATTCACACCGGCCCCGTGCATCGCGTGAGGGACATGAATGGCGCGGAAAACGTCACCGGGGGCGGCATCAACATGGCGCAGCGCATCATGGACTGCGGCGACGCCGGGCACATTCTCCTGTCGCGCCCCTACGCTGAAGTTTTACTTCAGTTTGAGGAGTGGAGCGGCTGCCTGCATGACTTAGGCGTGCGGCAGATCAAGCATGGCGAGTGGGTGCATTTGTTCAGTTTCCACACGCCCGCGCTCGGCAACGCGCATCGTCCCGCCCAAATGCCTGTGGCCCGCTTGACGCAGGCGACGCAGCTGACCTGGGCCGCGCGGCACGTCTGGCTGAGCGCCGCTTTCTGTTCCGTGCTGATGTTCTTGTTACTGCTGCTGCTGTATCATGCGCGCCTGTCCGTCACCATCTCATTCCCTTCTGGCAGCGGGCCGCCGGTGTACGTGGGCCAGCCGCGCGGCGGCTATCGTTAGCGGCGAGCCTGCCCCCCTAAAGTTCTCTCAGGCCATTACCGATAATACGGCTACAGACACCCTGAGAGGAATGCCAGTGCCTACACTCGTTGACCCCAAGCTCAAGCAGGAACGCCTGCTGCGTATCATTGAAGATGAACTGCAAGACCTGCCGCCGCTGCCATCCGTTGTTATGCGCGTCATGCAGACCGTCAATGACCCGTCCACGTCGGCAGCGGACTTGAACCGGCTGATTTCCGGCGACCAGGCGCTCGCCTCCAAAGTGCTGCGTCTGGTCAATTCGTCGTATTACGGCTTCCCCCGGCGCATTGCGACCATCACCCACGCCGTAGTCATTCTGGGCTTCAACACGGTGCGGAATCTCACCACGTCACTGGGGGTCTGCACGGCATTTGACCCGCAGGGCCAGTCGACCGCGCTGGATCGCGACGGTTTCTGGGCGCATTCGGTGGCAGTGGCGGTAGCCGCCGGGGTGATTGCCCGGCGCAAAAGCGTGCCCGCCAAAGCCGCCGAAGAAGTCTTCGTCGGCGGCCTGATGCACGACCTGGGCAAACTGTTCCTAGACCAGTATTTTCCCGACCAGTATGCCATCGCCCTGAAACTCGCAAAGGCGGCGAACATTTCCCTCTGGGACGCCGAGAAAACAGCGTTGGGGGTGGGGCACGCGCTGGTGGGCAAACGCATTGCCGAGAAGTGGAACCTGCCGCCGTCGCTCACTGCCATGATTATGCTGCACCATCAGCCTGCGTTCGCCAAAGAGCACTTCCAGATTACCGGAATTATTCAGGCTGCCGACCATGTGGCCCGCAAACTGGGTCTGGGCAACGGCGGCGACGACTTAGTGCCTGCCCTGACGCCCGAAGTGCAGCAATGGCTGAGTTTCGCGCCACCGATGTGGGAAACGGTGGAGCGGGAAACACAGCAGAAGTTTGACGACGCCCGCGATTTCCTGATGGCGACGCAAGGGCACTAGCCCCGCGTCTCAGGAAACGCCCCACTCGCGCTTGGCGGCGGCTCCGGCGGCAAAGAACGCTTCAATGGCTTCTGCGTCCCCGGCGTCAACCGCGTCTTCCAGCACGCTCAGTTCTATGCGGAAGCCTTGCAGGGCCGCAAGCACGGCGTCGCGATTGGTGAGGCACACATCGCGCCACAGGGCCGGGGAGGATGCCGCCACGCGGGTCATGTCGGTGAAGGAACCGGCGGCCAGCCGTTGCGTCTGCGGCAGCGTCGCGCACGTCAGCGCCGCCTGGCGCATCAAAGCCGAAGCAAGCGCATGGGGCAGATGGCTGGTCAGGGCGACCATCGCGTCATGCGCGTCGGGAGTGACCACCAGCGTCGCGGCCCCGACTTCCTGCGCCAGCGCCCGCATTCGCGCCAGTGCGTCCGGGGACGTTGTTTCCGTCGGGGTAAGCGCCCAAGTTGCTTCTTGAAAGAGATGGGGGGTGGCGGCCTCCACGCCGGTCTGCTCCGAACCCGCCATTGGGTGGCCGCCCACAAAAAAAGGCGCGTCGCCCACCGCCCGGACAATCGCGCCTTTGGTGCTGCCGACATCGGTGACTACCGCGCCGGGCTTTGCGAGCCTGAGCGTTTCTCCCACTGTCTCCAGAATGTGCCCCACTGTGGTGCAGAGAACCACGCAGTCGGCTTCGGCAATGCCGTCTGCCATGTTCTCGGTTCCCGCATCAATGGCCCCCAGGCGCACCGCAATGTCTAAACGCGCCCGGTCGCGTCCAATCCCCACCACGCGCCGAGCGAGCCGCCTGCTTCGGAGCGCCATGCCCAGCGACCCGCCAATCAGCCCCACGCCTATGATGGCGACTGTGCCGAATTGTCTTGGGAACTCACCTTCCTTCACGTTTCTCTCTCCGCTGGCGGCATGATATTCTGCCATTCCCTGCTGTTGACGTGAGTATACCCTGTGCCGGGCGGCACGGCGAGTGTCCCGGCGCGTGTGGTATAATAGGGGCCGTGACAGATTTTCTGCCTGCACAGTTTGACCCTTCCTTACAGGATGACTCGCCCCGCGAGGACTCGCCCCGCGAGGAATGCGGCGTGTTTGGCATTTATGCGCCCGGCGAGGAAGTGGCGCGGCTGACCTACTTTGGCCTGTTTGCGTTGCAGCACCGGGGACAGGAGTCGGCGGGCATCGCCGTCTCTGATGGGCATCACGTCAAGTGGTACAAGGAAATGGGATTAGTCACCCAGGTCTTTGACCCCCATGTCATCTCCCAATTGCAAGGCCACATCGCCATCGGCCATACGCGCTACTCGACGACCGGCTCGTCTATCCTGCGGAACGCCCAGCCTCTGCATTGCGCGTGGGGCGACGGCACAGTGGCCGTCGCGCACAACGGCAACCTTATCAACACTACCGAACTGCGCGATGAGTTAGAGGCGCAGGGCGTTCCCTTTCAGACTTCCAATGACAGCGAAGTGATTGCGCGCCTGATTGCGACCCAGCAGGACAAAAGCCTGCCGGAGGCTGTCGCCCACGCCATGCGCCGCCTGCACGGGGCATATTCCGTCGTCATTCTCACAGAAGACACGCTGATCGGCATCCGCGACCAGTATGGCATTCGTCCCCTTTGCCTCGGCCTGCGGGAAGGAAAGCATTACGTGCTGGCGTCGGAAACCTGCGCGCTGGAAACCATCGGGGCACAGTTCGTGCGCGAGATAGAGCCGGGAGAGATGGTGATCATCACCGAAAGCGGCTTGCAGGAGCGTCAGGCCGTCCCGATGGCGCGTCACGCCACGTGTTTGTTTGAGTTCATCTACTTTGCTCGCCCGGACTCGGCTATGTACGGGCGCGGCCTGCATGATGCGCGGCGGCGGATGGGCCAGGAACTTGCCCGCGAGCATCCTGTACCCGGCGCGCACATGGTGATGCCGATCCCAGACTCCGGCACACCGGCAGCAATCGGGTTCGCGGAAGCAAGCGGCATTCCCTATGGCGAAGGCGTGGTGAAGAATAGATACATTCAGCGCACGTTCATCCAGCCTGACCAAAAGATGAGAGAAGCGGGCGTCCGCATGAAACTGATGCCCATCAAAGAAGCCCTGGCGGGCAAACGCATCGTCATGGTGGACAACTCCATTGTGCGCGGCACGACAACCGGGCAATTAGTCAAGTTGCTCATGGACGCCGGGGCCGCCGAAGTCCATGTGCGGATTACCGCGCCGCCCGTGAAGTATCCGTGCTTCTACGGCATTGACATGGCGAATCAGGACGATTTGGTGGCGGCGCATCATACTGTAGAAGACATTCGGCGCATGGTGGGCGCGACCAGCCTGGGGTATTTGAGCCTCGCCGGGGTGACGCGCGCCATCGGCCTGCATCGGGACAAGTTCTGCCGCGCCTGCTTTGACGGGCACTACCCCATTGATATTCCGCCGCACGTGCGCGTTTCCAAGTTCGCGCTGGAAATGCCCCTCAACGTCAAATGATGCAAAGAAGAACGCCGCGCCATCCGCAGAGAAGGCCCCTTTGCTCTGCTGCCCGCTCCATGCTGCGAGGCATGAGGGCTAATCGCTTGCGATTGAGGGCCAATCATGGGGGGGCAGAAAAAGGCTATGGCCCCTTCCTCTCCGTTTCTCCTATTATTGGGGGGCCAGGGGCTTTCCGCTGATGATCCTTCTCCTCATCGCCGCCTCATACCTGCTGGGCGCGCTCCCAATCGGCCTTTATGTCGGCAAACTCGTGCGCGGAATAGACGTGCGCGAGTTCGGGAGCGGCAACATTGGGGCGTCTAATGTCTGGCGGACGCTGGGGCCACGATGGGGCGTGCTTGTCTTCCTGCTGGACGTGTGCAAGGGGTTGGTTCCCGTGCTGGCGTCGCGCCATATCCCGCTCGCCCCGGCGTGGCTGCCGGTTGTCTGCGGCCTGATGGCGATTGCGGGGCACACTGTCAGCCCGTTTTTGGGGTTTAAGGGCGGCAAGGGCGTGGCAACATCGCTGGGAGCGGCCTTTGGGCTGTCCTGGATGGCGGGGCTGTGCGGGTTTGCCGCGTGGGGACTGTGCCTGGCGCTGACACGCACCATTTCCGTGTCGTCGGCAGTGGGGACAGCAGTCGGCTCGTTTCTCATCTGGCAATGGAACGGCAGGCAATGGCCTTACGGGGCGTTCGCGGTGCTTTCCACGCTCTTTGTGGTGCTGAAACACCGTCCCAACTGGGCCAGAGTGAAGGCGGGAACGGAGCCAAAGGTAGGCAGGAAGTGACTCCCACGCTTGTGCTGGCGTCAGGTTCCCCCCGCCGCCGCGAACTGCTTGCGCTGCTGAACGTGCCCTTTACCGTGCAGGTGAGCGCCTTTGACGAGGACAGCATCGCCACCGAAGGCAGGACGCCCGCTGAGTGGGTGGTGGAACTGGCGGCGGGGAAAGCACGCGCCGTCGCCGCTTTGTCCCAAAACCAGGCCGAAGATGCCCTCGTGCTGGGAGCCGACACCACCGTTGTCTTAGACGGCGCGTACCTGAACAAACCCGCTGACGCCGCCGATGCGCGCCGGATGCTGCGCCTGTTAAGCGCGCGAACCCATCAGGTCTACACGGGGCTGGCGCTTGTCCAAGTCCAACAAGGGACAGTTCACGCCGTGGGCACAGACCATGCCCGCGCCGACGTTTCCTTTGCCGCGCTCACAGAGGCAGCCATTGATGCCTACGTCGCCACGAGCGAGCCGCTGGATAAAGCAGGCGCGTATGGCATTCAGGGCACGGCTCTGTCCTTCATTCCCGCTATTCACGGCGACTACTACGCGGTGATGGGTCTGCCCCTTGAGAATGTGCGGGGACTGCTGCTGCCCTTCTTTCCCAATCTTTCTCCTGCGCCGCCCCCGCCGTTTCCGGCCTCTGCTTAAAGCGCGGGAGCAACGTCCGCCGTGCAGAACGCGCAGCGGCTCGCTTTCATGGGAATGCTGCTCAAACACTGAGGACACTCGCGCGTAGTGGGGTCGGTCGGCGTGTCCGTCTTGCGAAGCGCCATGAGATGATTGACCGGCTTGACCACCAGAAAGAACACGACAGCGGCGATCAGCAGGAAACTAATCACCGTGTTCAGGAAGTCGCCAACGGCAAAATCGGCCTTCCCGATATGCCCATGCAGGTTGCTCAGGTCAATCTTGCCCGCGATGCCAATCAGCGGGGTAATCAGGTCGGCCACGAACGCTTTCACAATGGCCCCGAACGCCGCGCCAATGACGACGCCGACGGCGAGGTCTACCACATTGCCGCGCAGAATAAAATCACGGAACTCTTTAGCTGCACTCATATTGTCTATCTTTTCTGCCAGCGCCGCCCATCAGGCTGCTTGCTTGGGTACCTTGATTGCGTCATTATAGCACAGCGCCAGCACAATTTCTTCTATGGCTCAACATTCGTCATCTGAAACCGCCCGTGTCTTTACCCCCGCGTTTGATGCGCTTCATGCGCCGGAGCGCGCGCAAAGCCTGGGCGCGTTTTATCCGATGACGGAAGTCGGCGCCGCCCGCCTGCAATTGGCAGCCATCGTCCGCGAAGCGCGTCCTGCCTATGACACGAGCGCGGCAGGACGCATGGAAGAAGCCGTCCGATGGACGCGCTGCATTAACGAACTGAATAAAGGCCGTGTGTGGCCGCAAAAACTGTTGCTGGCGCGGCTTGATCCCATGCTGGAACCCGGCATCGCGATTGTCACGGTGCCGTCGCATGACCCGTTCCGCTTCACGCCGCCCCTGCGCCTGCTGGCGCAAAAGTTGGCCGCGCGGGGCCGCATAGACGCAACAGGCTGCCTGGTGCGCCACACGCGCATCGCACGCATTCTGTTTGGCGGCCCCAGCACCCCCGCGCTGCACCGTCAGACCATTCGCATAGAAGACGCGGCGCGTTTCGCCGGGCAGCGCGTGCTGCTGTTAGACGACATCGTGAAAAGCGGCGCATCGCTTCTGGCCTGCCGGGAACTGCTTCTGGAAGCAGGCGCGCTTTCGGTGCAGGCGCTCGCCCTGGGGCGCGTCTCCGCGCGTCCGTAGAGAACGTCATGGCAAGACTGGCAGCGTGACCGCGCCTTCTGCCGCAGACGATACCATTGCGGCGTATTTCGCCATTACGCCCGCCGTGTAGCGCGGCGCGGGCGGCGTCCATTCGCTGCGGCGGGCGGCCCATTCAGCATCAGAGACAGCCGCGTTGACGGAGTGCGCGTCCAAATCCAGCGTCACAGTGTCGCCTTCGCGCAGAAGGGCGAGCGGGCCTCCGACCGCCGCTTCGGGGGCTGCGTGCCCGGCCATGAGGCCGCGCGTCGCCCCGGAAAAGCGCCCGTCGGTGATAAGCACGACTTCGCTCCCCAATCCCTGACCGACTAAAGCAGCAGTGACCCCCAGCATTTCGCGCATTCCCGGCCCGCCCTTTGGCCCCTCGTAGCGAATGACCACCACGTCGCCGGGCACAATGCGCCGGTGCGTCACGGCATCCATCGCATCTTCCTCGCGGTCAAAGACGCGCGCCGGGCCAGTGTGCTGACGCTTCTCATGCCCGGCAATCTTGATAACCGCGCCTTCCGGTGCTAAATTGCCGCGCAGAATAAGTATGCCGCCCGTTGTCTTGAATGGCGCGTCCGCCGTGGATATGACTTCCTGGCCCGTCGTCTCCTGAGCAAGCGCGGCTTCCTCGGCCAGCGTCTTGCCGGAGGGGGTAGGGCGGTCGCCATGCAACAGGCCCGCGTCCAACAGGTTCTTGGCGACGAGCCGCGTGCCGCCCGCATGGTGCATATCGGTGGCGACATACTTGCCGCCCGGAGTGAGGTTGGCAATCACGGGCGTCTGCGCGCTCAGTTCGTTCAAGTCATGGAGCGTGAGGGGAACGCCCGCCTCGCGGGCAAGAGCAAGCAGGTGCAGGACGCTGTTGGTGGAGCCGCCCGTCGCCAGCGCGCCCCGGAAGGCGTTCTCAAACGCCTCACGGGTGAGAATGTCCAGCGGGCGGACGCCCCGGCGCAGGAGGTCAACGACCATACGCCCGGCTTCCACACCCACATGGTCTTTCTGCGGATCAGCCGCCGGGACGCCTGCCGTGCCCATTGCCGCAAGTCCCAGAAACTCCATCACAATCGCCATCGTGTTGGCGGTGAACTGCCCGCCGCAGGAACCTGCGCCGGGGCAGGCGGCGTCCTCCAGTTCGCGCAGGTCGTCGTCGGTAATGCGTCCGGCGGCGGCGGCCCCCACGCCCTCAAACACGTCCTGAATAGTAATGTCGCGTCCCTTGTAGCGCCCTGGCGCGATGGAACCGCCGTACAAGAGCATTCCAGGCACATTAAGCCGCGCCAGCGCCATCGCTGCGCCGGGAGCCGTTTTGTCGCACCCGACCAGGCAGATGACGGCATCAAACAGATGCCCGCGCGTCACGAGTTCAATGCTGTCGGCAATCACCTCCCGGCTAATGAGAGACGTTTTCATGCCCTCCGTCCCCATCGTGATGCCGTCCGAGATGGCGATTGTGTTGAACTCCTGCGGGGTCGCGCCTGCCTCCCGAATACCCTGCATCACTTTCTGGGCCAGATGACGCAAATTGAGATTGCACGGCATGGTGCCAATCCACGTGGACGCGACGCCAATAATCGGCTTCTGAATGTCCTCATCGGACAGGCCGGTGGCCTTGAGATAGGAGCGGGCGGGGGCGCGGTCGCGCCCTTCGGTGATGACGCGGCTGCGCGCTTTGGGGTCGTAAGGCATGGGAAACTACTCCAGGGACATAGGTTTGCTTGCTGTCCGCAAGTATACCTATGCTCCCGGCGTTTTGCAAGGATGAACGGGAGGGAGCGTGTCTCTGCGCCACCCGCAAAGAAGCCGCAAAACCTATCACAAAGTGATAGGTGATAATCCTTCCCCGATCTGATAAACTGGTTTGGAATGGCAATCGGGCCGTGACACGCCGTAATAACGCATCGGTTTTGGACATGAAAGGATTTCGCGCCATGAAACGCATCTCGGCTCCCCTGCTGCCACTGGCAGCCCTCGTGGCTCTCGCACTGACGACTGTCGTGCTGACCGCCGCTCGCGCGCAGGACGCCAGCCCGGACACGACCCACTATCAATTCTTTCCCTTCAACGTGCCCGCGTCGCTGGGCACGCTCACTGAAGCGCGCGACATCAACAACAAAGGCATCGCGATTGGTGATTACCTCAACGCCGCCGACGGCGCCACTCATGGATTTATCTACGAGCAGGGCCAGTTTACCGATGTCGCTGTGCCCGGCGCTGTCGGTACACTCTTGACCGCCATCAACGGCGAAAACGAAGCCGTCGGGATTTATTTCACCAACGACGCACAGCATCTGTTCCTGCGCGCCCCGGATGGCTCCCTGCAGCGGCTTCCTGATCCGGTCATGCCTGGCTCCAGCCCGGATGCTTACGGCATCAACAACTCCGGCACTATCGTCGGCGACGAGACGGACAGTAGCGGCAGCACGCACGGCTTCATTTTAAGCAAGGGCGGCAAAGCGCGTGTCTACGACTACCCCGGCTCACCTTTCACCGTGCTGCGCGGCATCAACAACGCGGGTCAGAGCGTTGGCCTCTATTATGATACGCAGTACAACCAGGTGCGCGGCCTCATTTTAGAGAAGAATGGCACAGCGCGCAGCATATACGTGCCAGGAGCCAAACTCACCTCGCTGTTCCGCATCAACAGCGCGGGCGACGAAGTGGCTGGTGATTGCTTCTTCAGCAGTAGCAGCATCAGCAACCATCTGGGGCATGGGTTCACGCTGAACCTGTCAACCGGCATCTACACTGTGGTGACGTTCCCTGGCCCCGGCAAAGGCACACATCTGTTTGGCCTCAACGACAGCGGCATTGTAGCGGGGGCGCACGACTACACTGACGGCGGCGCGAACGTGCAGGGCTTCCTGGCCGTGCCGCAGGCCAGTCCCTAAGTATGTCGGCGGCATTTTTAACAGCACGCCGCATAGCCCATCGGTTTCGGACATGAAAGGATTTCGCATTATGAAACGCGCCTCGGCTCCCCTGCTGACGCTGGCAGCGCTCACCACTCTCGGCCTGACGGCTCTTAGCCTGACCGCCGCCCGCCCCGCCGCCGCTCAGTTCGCCGCTCCCGTCGTCGTGATGAGCGGACTTGCCAACCCGCATGGCCTGACGTTCGGCCCTGACGGCGGCTTGTACGTCGCCGAAGCGGGCGCGGGCGGCAACGGCCCCAGCGTCGTCGGCGGAGACGGCAGAACCGACTCCTACGGACTGACCGGCGGTATCAGCCGCCTCTTGAATGGCGTGCAGACGCGCGTCGTCGCGGGCATCCCCTCGCTCGCCCCCGTCAACGATGGCAGCAGCGCATATGGCCTGTTTGATGTAGCGTTCGGCCCGGCTGGCTACCTGTACGGCGTCATGGGCATCAGCACCAACCCGCACGACCGCGCCAGCCTGACTGCGGGCGGCGCGTCCGGCGCGGCCTTCGGCCAACTGGTCAAGTTTGATTTGACCGACGGCAGCCGCCAGAACGTCGCCGACCTGGGCGCGTTTGAAGCAGCCAACAACCCCGATGGCGATGACGTGAGGACTGACCCCTACAGTCTCGTGCGTGAGGCCGACGGCAAGTTCCTCGTCACTGACGCGAGCGGCAACGACATCGTGAAAGCCGACCCCGCCACCGGCGATGTCAGCCTGCTGACGGTCTTCCCGGAGCAGCCCAACACGTATGAATCCGTGCCCGACTGCATTGTCAAAGGGCCGGACGGGGCCTATTATGTCGGGTTGCTGACTGGCGTTCCCTTCCCAGCAGGCGCAGCCAACGTGTACCGCGTCAGCCCCACAACGGGCGTCGCCAAAGTCGTCGCCAGCGGCTTCACCAACATCGCCGACATTGCGTTCAGCCCGGACGGGACGCTCAACGTGCTGGAAATCTCCGAGCACGGCCTTGCTGACCAGAATGGCCCCGTGCCAGGCGCGCTGTTCAGCGTCAACCTTGCCACCGGAACCAAAACGCTGATTGCCGACAACGGCCTTGTTTTCCCGACCGGCATGACGGTAGGGCCGGACGGGTCGCTGTACGTGTCCAACTTCGGCGTCTCGCCCACCGGCGGGCAGGTGCTGCGCTTCGCCCCCCGGCTTGCCATCACTAGCCTGTCGCCGTTTCAGACGGTTGTCGGCACGGCCGACCTGACCTTGAAGGTGTACGGAACCGACTTTGCGCCCGCCACCGTCGTCAAATGGAACGGCATGGCGCTGGCGACACAGTATGTTTCGGGCAGCAAGTTGACGGCGGACGTTCCGGCGTCCCTGCTCGCCGCAGTGGGCACAGCCAAAATCACCGTTGTCACTCCCGGCGTTGCTGCATATTCCAGCAAAACGTTTGACATCATCAGCTATTAGGAGTCCCCTTCCTCTCGGTTCTCCCATGATTGGGGGCCAGGGGGCCTCTGTTTCCGCGTGATTTGGCCCGCTCCTGCAAGCGCAGGGGCGGGTTTTTTTGCGTCTGCCTCCCCACGCGGCTTTCCGGGCACGGGAACAATTTCAGGAACAGCGCCTACAGGCAGGCAGAAAGGAAGGATTTCGCGCACGCTGTCGGGAAAACAAGACGCCAACGTCCCTGACGCGCGCTCGCCTTCACGGAGGAAACCCGATGAACCTGATTATCCGCCCCGGACTGCCTGCCGACCTGCCCGCCGCCCTAGACTGCATTCGGGATGGCTTTCTGTACACGCCCGCCAGGCGAACGCGGCTGCTGGCGCTCTGGCACGATGTTGTGGCCCGCTGCGCCCCGGCATATTATGTGCTGGAAGACTTGAACGAAACCTTTGGGCAGCGGCTGGTGGCGTTCGGCCTCGGCGTGTTCATCCATGACTGGTTCTATGAGCGCCTGTTCCGGGATGACTACGCATACATGGCCGACCTGTTCCTTGACCCCGCCATTCAGGCACGCGCGCCGTTTTTGACAGACGCGGAAGTGGCGCGCGACAACGCGGGGCAGGGCGTGACTTTGCTGCTGCTCCATAGCGGCGTACCGCAAAGCGTGATGACCAGTCCCGATGCCCTGCCGATTATAGACATGGCCGGGCGCTTGAACTATCTGGCGACGGCGGGCTACCGTCTGCGGGATTATCTGGACGAAGTGTACGGCATCACCGGGCTTGGCAAGCAGTGGTCGGAGAATATGGGCGGGCATCTCGTACGCGAGGGGCCGCTACGCGCGGGAATGCTCCCGGAGCACCGCCCGTACCTGATGAGCGCCGCTCAGGAACCGGACAACCCGTCACCGGGCAGCGCCGTCGCCGCCTCGTTTCGCTACCAGCCGCCCCGGTGCGGCTTTTGGCCTGCCGAGCAGGAACTGCTGCGCTGGGCGCTTTCCGGGATGCTGGATGCGGAACTGGCGGAAATGCTGTGCATTACAAAGGCGGCAATCCGCAAGCGCTGGGAGTCCATCTATGAGCGTGTTCTGTTGGCAGGCGTGCTCTCGGAGCCATCCGCTTCCGGGCAGAACGCCCAGAAAAAGCGGCGGCTGCTCAATTATCTTGAGTACCACATGGAAGAACTGCGCCCATATAGAAACGGCCCGCTATGAACGGCGGGGCGCGTTCCTACCGCTTAAATCCTACCGCTTGAAGGAGAACGGGGTGGACAGCGGCTTCAGGTCGCTCAGGTCGTCGTCGTGCGCGGCTCCGATAGACGGCACGGGAGACGGGGCCGGGGCGGGCGCGGCGGGCGTGCCGCTCATCAGGGTGGGGGCCGCAAGGCGCAGGCCGCTCAACAGCACAGGGTCTAGCCCCTTCGCAATCGCCGCTTCCGGGGTGATTTTGCCGTCCTGCACCAGCTTTTGCAGGGATTGACCCAATGTCTGCATCCCGATGTTGGTGTTGGTCTCAATCACAGAGGGCAATTGGAATGTCTTGCCCTCGCGGATGAGGTTCCGCACGGCAGGCGTGGTCGCCATAATCTCTAACGCAGCGACGCGCCCGCCGCCAATTTTGGGCAGAAGTGTCTGGGCTATCACCCCTTGCAGGGACTCCGAAAGTTGGGTGCGTATCTGCGACTGCTGGTGCGGCGGGAACACGTCAATGATGCGGTCAACGGTCTGGTGCGCGGAAGACGTGTGCAGCGTCCCGAAGACCAGATGGCCCGTTTCCGCGGCAGAGACGGCCAGCGAGATAGTTTCCAAGTCGCGCATTTCGCCGACCAAGATGACATCGGGGTCTTCGCGCAGGGCGGCGCGCAGAGCGCTGGAAAACGATTCCGTATGCACCTTCACTTCGCGCTGGTTCACGAGGCACTTCTTGTGTGGGTGAACAAATTCAATTGGGTCTTCCACCGTGAGAATGTGCCCGTTGCGCTCGCGGTTAATCATGTCTACCATCGCGGCCAGCGTGGTGGACTTGCCACTTCCCGTCGGCCCGGTCACCAGCACGAGGCCCTTTTCATGGCGGGCCATTTCCAGCACGATAGGCGGCAGGCCAAGCGCCTCAGCAGACAATATCTCGGTGGGAATGACGCGGAACACGGCCCCTTCGCCGCGCCGTCCCACATAAAAGTTGGCGCGGAAGCGGGCGACGCCGGGGATTTCAATAGAGAAGTCCAGGTCATGCGCGGCCTCAAAGCGGTTCTGCTGCTCGCCAGTCAGAATGCCCACCATCATCATGTGCAGGCCGTCGCGGGTGAGTTCAGGATACGGCAGGCGCTCCATTTCGCCGTGCAGGCGAATGGTCGGGGACGCGCCGACGGTCAGGTGCAGGTCGGACGCTTTGGATGTCACGGTCGCGCGCAGCAGTTCTTCAATGTCCATGTTGGTTGTTATCCTCTCGGCAAGGTTCTTCTGTTGGCTAATATCGGCAGCCTGAACGATAATCTTTAGGTCAGCCTGTCAGCGCAGGGCGAATGGGTCTTCCGGCGGACGTCCTCCCAGCAGGCGGCGCAGGAGCGCATACACCGGCAGCGCAAGCAGCGCGTTGTAAAGCGTCTCGCCGCTCACCGTCATCGCCCAGGCGCGCAGGTGATGAGTGGGGGCCATCAGCACATACACGCCTTCCGCCGCGAGCGTCGCTGCCGCCGCTGCGAGAGGCGGCACAAACGGCGAGCGCGGGGTGAGGCTCCCATGCAGAAAACCCGCCAGCGCCCCGGCCAGCGTGCGGGACGCCAGAAAGCTGCCGAATGTTGTCGGCACCAGCGCCGCCGTCAGCAGCCCGCCCCACAGCCCTAGCCCGATGCCGCGCGACCCGCCCAGAAGCGTTCCCCCGCAGGCGAGGGCGACCAGCACAAAATCCGGCTGCGCCCCTCCCACGCGCAGGACGTGCGCCCCGCGTCCCTGCAACACCGCCGCCAGCAGCACCATCAGCGCCGCCCATGCCATCGCCCCTCTTGATGCGCCGGAAGAAAGCGCGCTCATGGCCCGCTTTCTTCCGGCGCGTGCCGGGCGGGTGGCGGGCAGGAGAAACGCTTGTTCCAGATGGTTGAAATCCGCCGCCGGACGCAGGCGCGCGGTCTGCACCGAGCGCGTCCTGTCCCGCGTGACGCTTTGCACTGTGCCGATGGGCAGCCCTTTGGGAAAGATGCCGCCGAGTCCCGACGCGCTCACGGCGTCGCCGGGCCGCACATCGGCCTCGGCGGGCAGATAAGTCAGGCGCAGCGTGTCCGTGCGGTCGCCCTGGCACAGCCCCACCGCGCCTTCTGCTTGACGCGGCCCGGCAATCTGCGCCCCGACGCTGCTGTTGGCATCTGTCAGCAGGAGCACGCTGCAGGAGTGGGGGGAAACATCAATCACCTGCCCGACCAGCGCGCCGTCCGGGGCTAGCACAATCGCGCGCGGGCGGACGCCATCTGAGAAGCCACGCGCGAGCAGCAGGGTATCCGTCAGCGGGGAAGGGCGCACGGCGGCCACTTCCGCCGCCAGCAGGGGACGCGGGGAACGCTGCTGGAAACGCAAAAGCGCGCGCAGTCGGTTGTTTTCCATTTGCGCGGCCTGCAAGTCCTGGTTCTGGAGAGTGAGACGCGCGACCTGCGTGGTTAATGCGCTGTTCTGCTGCGCCAGGCGCGGCCCTGCGAACAGGGACAACAAATGGATTTGGCCCCACCGGGCGACGCGGCCTGTGGCGGTCTGCGCGGGAACTAACGCCATGTCGCGCACTGTGCCCGTCACCGGGTCTCCAGCAGGGCGGCGCGCGCTCTGGCGGTGCAGGGCGCTCAGCGCTCCGCACAGCGCCAATGCCGCCAGCAGCCATGCGCCGTCCCGCCCGGCCTTCACTTGCCGTGCCCTCCGTAGCGTCCCAGGCGCGCTTCACTGAGCAGCACATGGCGCAGCATGGAGTTGCCCTGAAGGCTTTCCAGGCATTTGCCGGTTCCCAGCACCACGCAGGACAATGGGTCGGGCGCGATATGCACGGGCATTCCCGTCTCACGGGAAATCAATCTGTCCAGGCCGCGTAGGAGCGCGCCGCCGCCTGCGAGCGTGATGCCCCGGTCAATAATATCCGCAGCCAACTCCGGGGGCGTGTCTTCCAGCGTTTCTTTCACGCAGTCCACGATGGCGTTCACAGGTTCCGCAATGGCGTCGCGTATCTCGTTAGAAGTCACCATTGCCGAGCGCGGCAGCCCGGATACTAAGTCCCGCCCGCGCAGTTCAATCGTCACTTCCTGCTCTAAGGGAAACGCGGAACCTACCGTAATCTTGCACTCTTCGGCGGTGCGGCTGCCAATGAATAAGTTGTAGACGGCCCGCACGTAGGTGATAATGGCCTCGTCTATCTCGTCGCCCGCCACGCGAATGGAGCGCGCCGCCACAATATCGCCCAGGCTAATCACGGCTACTTCGCTTGTGCCGCCGCCAATATCCACAATCATGGTGCCAATCGGCTCGGTGACGGGCAGCCCCGCGCCGATAGCCGCCGCGCGCGGCTCGTCAATCAGAAAGGCATCTTTCGCGCCTGCTTTCTTGGTGGCTTCTATGACCGCCATGCACTCCACTTCGGTGATGCCGGATGGAATGCCGACTACCACCTGCGGATGCACGAAGCCGCGTCGCCGATGCACCTTCTCTATGAAATAGCGCAGCATCCGCTCGGTCTGGTCAAAGTCGGCAATCACGCCGTCTTTCAGGGGGCGGATGGCGATAATGGAGCCGGGCGTGCGCCCCAGCATCCGCTTGGCCTCCTCGCCCACTTGCAGCACCTTGCCGGTTTGCTTGTCTATCGCCACCACCGATGGCTCGCGCAGCAGGATGCCGCGTCCCTGCACATGGACAAGCGTGTTGGCCGTGCCTAAATCAATTCCCATATCGCGGGAGAAGTGCCCGCTGAAGCGCCGCATTAAGTTGAACATAAAAACCCGCCTTAGTATAGCACATCAGGCGGCAGGAAGACAGGCGCAAGTGGGGATTTAATAGGCAGTTAGTCGTGTGTTGGCGGGAAACAGGGCGTCGGCAGGGGGCAATGGACGCCCGGCGAAGGCGGCGCGGAACGGTCAGTTTAGCCTGTGGCAGAGAAGGCTGCGTGATAGGTGACCGTGCCGCGCGCCATCGGCCCGCCTAAAGGCAGGGCCAGAAAATACATCGGCGGCACGCCTTCCAGAGTCAGCGCGGGATGGCTGCGGAAGCCGAAGCGCCCGTAATAAGCGGGGTCGCCCAGCAGAACGCACCCCGCCGCGCCCCCTTCTCTCAGCCGCCGCAAGCCTTCGTGAATGAGCGCAATTCCAATGCCCTGACGCTGACGTTCCGGCTGCACGGCAATCGGCCCCAATCCGTACCATTCGCGGCTGCCATCGGAGAGGGACACGGGCGAAAACGCGGCATGACCGACCACCGTTCCCCCGTCTTCGGCGACCAGGGACAGGGTGAGCGCCCCGGCGTCACGCAGGGCATCGGTGATGAATTGTTCGGTATGCTCGCCAAACGGATGGTGTTCAAACGCGGCTTTGGTCAGGTCAAAGATGGCGGCAATGTCGGCAGGGCGTTCGTCGCGAATGACAATCATGGTGATCCCGTTCCCTGTCGCAGCGGCCCCGCTTACCTGCGCCGCCTGCCAAGCAAGCCTCCTGCCTAGCATCTGCGACGCGAGGCACGAGTGGCGTCAGGTGCAGTGATTGTTATACCGGACGCGACTTGTTGTTGAGCCACACGAAGATGCTGTTAAGAGTAGCCCAAATGGAACCAAACACCAAGAGATGCAACCATTGATGCCGTTCATGGGTCACAGCATCCGCTACTTCGTAGCCAAAAGCCGCGATTGCAAAGTATATCAGCCAAATGAGCAGATAGCCAATCATCCCATACCGAGTTGTCAGTTTAGCCCATAGCATAGCGTATTCAGGTAAACCTAAGTGCGGTATAACGGACAAGTTCAGCGGCGACAGACGGAGCGAGGAACGAGCGCAGTCTGGCGTCCGCTGCAACGCTTGTTATGCCGGTGACGGTTCCGCCTCCGTGACCGACATGACTTTGCCGCCAACGTGCGCCATCGTTGCCTCAGCGATTGCCTGCTCTGCGTCCGGTGTGGCACACCCGCAGTCTATACGCTCTTTGTCTATGAGATGACTGGTCGCCCGGCCCAGATAACGTGCCAGAATTGGGTCGCCCCGCCACGCGCCTTCCTCAAAGCGCAGACGCCTACCCTGGAACTCAACTGCGACCATTGACTATCCTCCAGCATTCTACGAAAGGCTCGGCTGTTTCTGCGGCATAACGGCCCCGCTCACCTGCGCCGCCTGCCAAGTAAGGCAACCGCCGAGCACCAGCATAAGGGCAGGCTGGCGTCAGGTGCAGTGGTTGTTATACCGCTACTTGTTCACCGACTGCTGTTGCGTGTCAATAGCGTTCTGTAACTTGGGAGCCATTGCCCCTATTTGCTTCAAAGCCCGTTGCATATCCTTCATAGCCGCCAATTCATTGACTTCGCCCTGATGTTCCACCTGATTAGCGGTCTTGCTGTCACCGTGCCGCATTGCTTCCGCCCAGTGATGGTTGTCCTCTGCCGAAACCTTGAAATAGGCTTCGGTGGTGCTTTGTATCTCACGCATGGAAGGCGGGGCCTGTAAGCCATCCAATCTCTTTGCGTAATCTGTGTATGCGTTAGCGAGGTCGTCAATTTGCTGGGCGATAACAGCGCGTTTCTGCGCCTTCGGCATAGACGTAGGCGGCACGGGACGGGCAGCCAATACCTTAATCTGGTCTCGGTAACTTATCATAAACGCCTTGTAAGCATCAGCGAATTGTTGCGGCGTTGGGTGGCTTCGGGCGGCGCAACCGAAACAGAGGAAGACAAGTATGCTGACTGCAAAGAGCGAGAACGGCAGGTATCTTGAGCAAGTTCGCATATCTTGAAGCCTCCGGCTTATGCAGGCGTATATTAGCGGTATAACGATTCCGCTCAGCCGCGCCAGCAACCGCTCTGCCTAAGACAAACCCTGCGAAGCCGCCGAAAGGCGGCGCAGTGTGGCGTCGGCTGAAGCACTTGTTAGGCGACAGCCTGCTTTGCTACCGCCGCCTGGCTTTCTCCTTGCGGGCGCTGAAAAGGGCGACCAGGTAGCCGAGGGCCGCAAACGAACACGCGGCGATGCGCTCCCATTGGGAGGCCGAGGTATGAAAGACCGACGCGGGTGTGATGCCGACTAGAATAAGGTCAGCTATCATGCCCACAGTTCCACAGACAGTCCCAACGAGATATACCCGATTGCCCTTCAAGGTGTCACCATCCGCTTTCGTGCTGTTGCCTAACTTGTTACTATACCGCTCGCGTGCGGCATAACAACGCATTCCTGCTTCATTTAACGCAGTTTACGCTCCAATACAAACGGGAGTTTTCCCGTGTTTTCGTGCGGGCGCGGCGTTCCTTGTGAGCAAGACGGCGAGCGTCGCCCTCTGCCTTATTCCCCACGCCCGCCCGCGTTTCCTGCCTGTCTAAACCGTGTGAAAACCGTGTCAAAGATGCGTGTAGGATGCGTCAAAGATGCGTGTAGGATGCGTGTAGGGTGCGTGTAGGATGCGTAGAAGATGCGTGTAGGATGCGTAGTTACCGTGTGTCACCCCTGTAAACGCCGCTCACTTCACCCCGCGACGCTGCTCAAACGCAACGGCGAGATATTCTAAAAAGTCCGCGTATATTGATGCGCGTCACGCCCGCAGGCGTCACCCATCCGCAGAGCCAGAGCGTCAAGCAAATGGAAGTGATGGCAAACATGGCCGCCACCTATGCCCTGCAACTCTGCCTGCTCCGTCAAAGAGCGCGCGGGGGCTTTTCTCTGTCCCATGTGATACAATAACGCTGATGGCAAGGCGCGTCACGATGAACGGGAACCGGCGCACGGAAGACGAGCGCGCGCAGGTGCGGGAACGACGCCTGCGCCGCCGCGCGCGCTCGGTGTGGGGCCGCCGCGCCTTGAACCTCTTTCTGCTGTGGCACATCGCCGCCGTGACGCTGTGGCTGCTGCCTTCGGACTGGCGCATTGTCCAGACTCTTGTCCCCGAAGGCGGGCCGGTGCGCGCGTATCTGATTGCCACCGGCTTCCAGCAATCGTGGCAGATGTTTTCGCCCAACCCTGACAACACCGATACCACTTTGCAGGCGGCAATCACCTACCGGAACGGCGCGCAGCGCATCTGGGCCTTCCCGCGCATGAAGGACATGGGCTATGAAGAGCGCTACCGGCGCGAGCGCGTGCGTAAGTTGGTGGAAGTCGGCAAATACGAGCCGTCTCTGTGGCCCGCGCTGGCCCGCTACGCCGCCCGCGCCTGCAATGACCGCCCGCAAAACGGGCCGCCGGTGCTGGTGACGCTGACCCGCATCCTGCGCGAAATCCCGCCGCCCGGCCAAACTGCCCCTCCTGCCCGCGCCGAGACATTCTACACCGGCAACGTCGTCCCGGAGGCCCTGCAATGAGTCGCGCCGCGACAAGCGTTCTGCGCCGCGCGCGCCATCTGTGGAACGGCTGGTGGTTCCATCCCATCGCCCCCGGCCCGCTGGGATGCTTTCGCATTCTCTTTGGCCTGCTGGTCTTGGAATACGGCCTGCTGCTCTGGCCGGAGCGCGCCCTCTGGTTCAGCGAACGGGGCGTCTTGCCTCTCGCGCAGGCGGACGCTTTCAACGGCGGCCCCGTGTCTCCCCCCCGTCTGGATTTGCTCCACTCCGTCACGGGCGGCCCCGCGCTGGACGCCTTCTTTGCCGTGTTTATCCTCGCGTCCGTGCTCTTGACAGTGGGCCTGTGGACGCGGCTGTCGTCGCTGGCTGTCTTTGTTGGCCTGCTGTCCCTGCACAACCGGGATGGGGCTATCTTGAATAGCGGCGACACCCTGATGCTGGTAATGGCAGGCTACCTGCTCCTGGCACCTGCGGGCGCGGCCTGCTCCTTAGACCGCCTGCGCCGCATCTGGCAGGGCCGCGAACAGCAGACGCCGCCGCTGATTGCGCCCTGGGCACAGCGGTTGATGCAGTTGCAGGTCGCAACGGTTTACTGCGCCACGTCGCTGTCCAAACTGTCCGGCTCGCGCTGGCAGAACGGCACGGCGGCCTATTTTCCTCTGCACCTGCCCGATACGGCGCGCTTCCCCGTGCCCTTTTCCAATGACCTGTGGTTCATTCACCTGCTGACATGGGGGACTCTGGTGGTGGAAGTATCCCTGTGGACATTGGTCTGGTTTCCCCGCCTGCGGCTGTGGGTGCTGGCGGCAGGCGTCGGATTGCACGCTGGCATAGAATATTCGCTCAACATTCCCCTGTTTTCCGCCCTGATGATTGTCTCCTACAGCGTGTACCTGACCGCCCGCGACTGGGAGCGGTTCACCGTGTGGGCTAATGTTCGGCTTCAGCGCGCCCGCCTGCGCGTCGTGTATGACGGCGAGTGCGGCTTCTGCCGTTCGTCCCTGCTCGTCGTGCGCTACTTTGACTGCCTGCATCTCCTCGCGTTCCTGAATGGGCGCGACCCCGTTCAACTGGCCCGTGTTCCCGGCGTCACCCCGGAAATGTCAGACAAGGCCGCCATCGCCGTTGACCGACAGGGCCGCGCACGGGCCGGGTTTTACGCTTTTCGCGCGATAGCCTGGCGTCTGCCTGCCTGCTGGCTTGTCGCGCCCCTGCTGTACGTTCCCGGCGTGCCCTGGCTGGGAACGCGCGCCTACGCCTGGATTGCCGCGCACCGTTCGCAGCTGCCGGTGGCGGCGGGCGAGCAAGCGTGCGCCGTTTCTTGACTTTGCCGCCCCCGATAAGGTATAATCATTGCATAGTTTCGCCAACGCATTGGCAGTTGTTGACACGTTTACCACCGAGAACTGACTCAGGAGCAGCAAACGATTTATGGCAAAAGCACCTTCCCTCCAAGACATTATCACCGAGCGCGCCGAACCCGTGAATGAGGCGATGAAGCCGACCCTCCCCGCGTCCGCGAATGGACACAGCAACGGGCATGACAGCGGCACGTCCGCGCTCTTAGACACCACTGGCAAACAAATCGTCACCGGCATGGACGACGACCAGGACGGCACGGCCATGAGCCGCGTCACGTCGGAATACAACGCCGACAGCCTGCGCCTGCTGGAAGGCGTGGAACACGTGCGCCATCGCCCCGCCATGTACATCGGCGACACCGGGCAGGCGGGCTTGCACCACCTGATGTTTGAGATTATAGACAACTCCATTGACGAAGTTCTCGCCGGGCGCGCGTCCGAAATCTGGGTCACATTGAACCCTGACAAATCCGTCTCCGTGCGCGACGACGGCAACGGCATCCCCACCGGCGTCAACAAAGCGACGGGATTGAGTGGCGTGGAACTCGCCATGACCAAGCTCAACGCAGGCGGCAAGTTCGGCGACGGCGGCTACAAAGTCTCCGGCGGTCTGCACGGCGTGGGTTTGTCCTGCGTCAACTTCCTGTCCGAGTGGTGCGAAGCCATCGTGGAGCAGAACGGCAAACGCTACAAACTGCGCTGCGAGCGCGGCGTCCCCAAAGGCAAACTGAAAACTATCGGCGACTCCGACGGGCACGGCACCACGCTGACATGGCTCGCCGACACGGAAATCTTTGGGGACTACACCTACAAGACCGACATCTTTGAGCAGCGCATTCGCAACACGTGCTACTTGAACCGCGAAGTCACTATCCACTTTCACGACAGGCTGAATGAGGGCGAACCCAAGACGTTTCACTACCAGCGCGGCATTGCCGAACTCGTTGACCACCTCAACGAGAACAAGGACGCGCTTGGCCCCGCCATCTACTTCATGCGGACGCGCGAGGACGTGCAGGTAGAGATTGCCCTGCAATACAACCAGACCTACACGGAAACGGTGCTCTCGTTCGCCAACAACGTCCACACCAAAGAAGGCGGCACGCACCTGTCGGGGTTCCGCACCGCGCTCACCCGCGTCATCAACCAGTACGCCCGCAAGTCGGGAGCCATTAAAGAAAAGGACGTGAACCTCAGCGGCGACGATGTGCGCGAAGGGCTGACTGCTGTTATCTCCGTGCGCCTGTTCAAGCCCCAGTTTGAGGGACAAACCAAATCCAAGCTCGGCAACTCCGAAGTGGAAGGCATCGTCAACTCCATCATGGGCGAGGGCCTCACGCAGTTTTTAGAAGAGAACCCCGCCGTCGCCAAGCGCATCGTGGACAAGTCCCTCACCGCGCAGCGCGCCCGCGACGCCGCCCGCAAAGCCGCCGACCTGATTAAGCGCCAGTCGTCATTGGAGAACTCCAACCTGCCCGGCAAACTTGCTGACTGCACCGAGCGCGACCCCAAGAAGTGCGAACTGTTCCTGGTGGAAGGCGACAGCGCGGGCGGCTCCGCCAAGCAGGGCCGCGACCGGCGTTACCAGGCCATTCTGCCCCTGCGCGGCAAGATTATCAATGTCGGCAAGGCCGCACTGGACAAGACGCTGGAAAACAACGAAGTCCGCTCGCTGATTACCGCCCTCGGCATCGGCATCAAAGTGGACAGCGACGACAGCGCGGACGAGGGGGAGTCTTCCAGCAAGTTTGACATGACCCGCCTGCGCTACGACCGAATCATCATTATGACCGACGCGGACGTGGACGGCGACCATATCCGCACCCTGCTGCTGACGTTCTTCTTCAACTATATGCAGCCGCTTATTCAGGGTGGGCACGTCTATATCGCCCAGCCGCCCTTGTATTCCATCAAAGCAGGCAAGGACTCGCGCCATTACGCCCGCTCTGCCGAGGAGCGCGACCGCATCCTCAAGGAAATCAAGCGCAAGGACGTGCAGGTAGGCCGCTTCAAGGGCCTGGGCGAAATGGACGCTGACCAACTGTATGACACGACCATGAACATTGAGACGCGCTCCATTGCTCGCGTCAGTTTGGAGGACGCCGAGGCCGCCGCCGAGATGTTCTCCATCCTGATGAGCGACAAAGTGGAGCCGCGCAAAGCGTTCATCATTCGCTACGCCAAAGAAGTCACCAACGTGGACTGGCACTGCTGACGTGGCGCATCTGACCAGAGGGGCGCGGCAAGCCGCGCCCCTTCTTTGTTGCCTACTGCTTCCCGGCTGTGCGCCCCGCGCAACAACAGTACGTGCGGCACCGATTGTCACCGATACCGACGCGCTTGCCCCCGGCGTCGTTCACCGCGCCATTCCTACCGGCTCGGATAGTGGCATTGACCTCATAGATGTTGACATGGCCCGCGCTCCCGTGCGCGTCGCCATCGCCACCGACAGTCTTGCGCGTCAGCAAGGCCAGCTCACCGGACGCCCCCACACCCCGCAGGACTGGCTGGAACGCACACACGCGCTCGCGGTCATCAACGGCGGCTACTTCGGGCAGGAGACGGCGGGCGGGCGCGTGGAGATTATTGGCCTGCTGGTGCAAAACGGTAAGGTAGTTCATGCGGCTACCATTTCCCATGCCGTGCTTGCGATTGCGTCCGATGGGTTACCTGTACTGATTTGGGCAGTGTCGAGGCGCGGCGTTGTCGTTGCATCAGATTTTCCCGAACCGGATGGCGGTGAAGGCCGGTGCCACCCGCCTCAAGCCGTCGGCTGCGGCCCGATGCTCATTCACAACGGGCAGGTAGTTGTCACCGACAGGCAGGAGGCGCTAGTCAGCCCTGGCGCGCTGCCGCGCACGTTTGTTGCTCTCGGCGGCAGCGCCAGCCAGCAGCACTTTGTCATGGGTATGGCTTCAGGGAGCGAGTACCGTGACTTGGCCCGCTTTCTGCGCGATTACTTTCCCCGTTATGACGGCCTGCGCGCCCGCGACGCGATGTGTCTGGATGGCGGCGCGTCTACGCAACTCACCTACCGCACTTCGGGCGGCGCAACCCAATCCCCCCGCTTCACGGGCGTTGCCGTGCCTGATGTCGTGCTCCTTCTGCCGCAAACGCGCCCCCTTCTGCGCTAGTGTGCCTTGACAGTCTGCCATTCTTGCCGGGTATACTAACCCGAAACGCGAAAGAGGCCACGCCGTTGGACAACATCATTCTTCTGGGAGGCAGCAAGCGCGCCCGCCGCGCGTATGGCTTTGATGAAGTCGCGCTCGTGCCCGCCCCGTTCACCGTTGACCCGCGCGACGTGGACACCGGCTGGCAGTTGGGCCGCCACCGTTTCCCGCTTCCCATTGTCGCCGCCGCACTGGACGCCGCCGTCAACCCCCCGCTGGCCGCTGAGATGACCCGTCTCGGCGGCTTTGCTGTCTTAAACGGCGACGGCGTGCAATCGCGCTACGACGATGCCGAAGCCGTCTTGCAGCAGATTGCCGACGCCCCCGCAGAGGGCATCATTCAGCGCATTCAAGAGATTTACGCGGCTCCCCTGCGCGACGAGCTGGTTGCCCGGCGCGTGCGCGCCATCAAAGACGCAGGCGGCTTTTGCGCCGTGTCCGCAACCCCCGTCACTGCCCCCCGCGTCGCGCAGGCCGCTGTGGAAGCGGGCGCAGACGTGTTTGTGGTCGCTTCTCAAGTCGCCACCGCCCGCCATGAGTCAAGTCAGAACGCGGGATTAGATTTAGCGCAATTCTGCCGCGACAGTCCCGTGCCCGTCATCGTTGGCAACTGCGTGACAACGCAGGGCGCATTGGAGTTGATGGAAGCGGGCGCAGCGGCCATTTTAGTGGGCGTCGGCCCCGGAGCCATCTGCACCACGCGCCGCGTCTTAGGATTAGGCGTCCCGCAGGTGACGGCCATCGCCGACTGCGCGCTGGCCCGCGACCAGTACGCCGAGCGCACGGGCCGTTATGTCCCCGTCATCGCCGACGGCGGAATGCGTACCGGCGGCGACATCGCCAAAGCCATCGCGTCGGGAGCCGACGCCCTCATGCTCGGCTCTACCATTGCCGCCGCCGCCGAAGCGCCCGCGCCTGGCTTCTCATGGGGCATGAGCACCGGCAGCGCCGATTTGCCGCGCGGTACGCGCATCCAGACGCCTATCATGGGCACGCTCCGCGACATACTCTTAGGCCCCGCCCACAAAGACGACGGCACCATGAACTTAATTGGCGCATTAAAGTTGGCAATGGCCTCCTGCGGCGCGCGCACTCTCAAAGAAATGCAGCAGGCCGAGTTAATCCTTGCCCCGCAGATTGGGACGGAAGGCAAGTCCCAGCAGCGCGCGCAGGGCGTGGGGCAGGGGCGCTAAGTGTGCGGCGGCAATGGCTATTCTTCATGGAGAAAGCGGGGCCTGGACAGGAGTAAAACAATTCCTGCGGGCGCGCAGCCTAGAAGTGGCTCAACTGGGTGACATTGAGACGCTCCTCCATGCGACAAAGAAGCAAAGAGAGCAGGGGCTGGAACCGCACTCTCTTGCTTTTGACAGCGAACAGCAGCAATTTGCGGAGCGGGTGCAGAAGTTACGGGAGCAACTTGTTCCCAACATTCTGCTGCATACCAGACAGCAGTTTGCGCGAATTGAGCAGATAAACCAGGCGCTTGCTGCCTACCATGCCTGTTCCGTGTTATGGAAACTGCTCACCTTCGGGATACCTGCCGCACGGTTGCAGCGTCAGAAGAAGGAGCAGGAGCGGCAAAAAGACGAACACGTCAGCCGTTTACGCCAGTACGTTGCCGACCAGCAAAAAGAATATGATGCTCGCCAAAGCCAGCGTGACACCCTCGTACAGCAACGATACCACCAGCTAGAGGCTGACATTGGCTTTCTGGAAAATACGCTGCGCTCTCAGGAATTGGCAGGCGCAACCGCAGAGTTGGAACTTATTCGGTGCCTGAAACGACTGCCAGACAGTTACCATGTCCTGAATGATGTCACCCTGCGCGCGCACCGGAAGATAAGATTTGATAGCGACTATCTGCAAAGCGCGCAGATTGACCATCTTGTTGTCGGCCCAAGCGGGGTGTACGTCATTGAAGTCAAGCGTTGGAGCAGGCAATTCGTTGAGCAGCAGAACTACTTTGACCCCTACAAACAGGTCAGGCGAGCGTCCTATTTGTGCTACGATACAGTGCGTCGGTTCTTTCCCGGCATCAATGTACGGAGCGTCATTGTGAGTTTCGGCGCGCTGCCACCATGCCCAAAGACTTTCGCGGCAAAGTGCTTGCGCTCCCGCAATTGCCTGGGTACTTGACTTATAGCCGCAAACAACCAATCGCCGCAGAGACAGTAGCCGACATCGTGGCATTGATGGGGTGATAACTATGCGAACAGAAACCAATAGGAACGACCAAGATGTAATTAATGCCGTCCGCAGCCTGCTCCGTGACCGCCACCCCGATGGGGCTAACTTGGAAGTGCTGCCGGAGGGCGTGCGCCAGGAACAGGAATGGTGGTATGTGCCGGTGCGTCCCGATAAACAGCCTGCCAGACGCTTTGAGTATTACGAGGCGCTTGCCGACATAGAAAAGCGTCTTCTGCAAGAGCAGCAACTGACCGTCCTGCTGGTGCCGACGGCTGCCGAGCAAATGGAAGTAGCCTGAATATGTCCCTTACCCCGCAACATCAAGACCAGCCTGTTTTGACCAACTACGCCCCGCGCGGCGCAGACGTGATAGAACGGGACGCCCCCGCCGAACTTGTCCTTGTGCTGGACTTTGGGGCGCAGTATACGCAGCTCATCGCCCGGCGCGTGCGCGAGTGCGCTGTCTTTTGCGAAATCCTACCGTATGACACGCCGTTAGCGACCCTCACGGCGCGCAAGCCCATCGGCATTATTCTGAGCGGCGGGCCGTCGTCCGTGTACGAGCCGAACGCGCCGCAGATAGACCGGGAGATTTATGAACTGGGCATTCCCCTGCTCGGCATCTGCTACGGAATGCAGGCGATGGCGCATGATTTAGGCGGCAAAGTGTCGGTGGCTACGCTCAAAGAGTTTGGCAAGACGCGCCTGGACGTGCTGGACCCCGCCGTGCTGTTTGAGGGACTGAACTCCGAACTGGTCTGCTGGATGAGCCATGGCGACACAGTGGAAGAACCCCCGCCCGGCTTTACAGTTGCCGCCGCCACTGACAACTGCCCCGTCGCCGCCATGTACGATGCCGCGCGTCGCTTTTACGCCGTGCAGTTCCACCCGGAAGTGGTGCATACGCCCTGGGGCACGGAGGTCATTCGGGGCTTTCTGACCCATGTCTGCGGCGCGCGCGGCCTGTGGACAATGGAATCGTTCATTGAGCAGCAGGTAACGATTATTCGCCAGCAGGTAGGGGAGCATCAGGTCGTTTGCGGCCTTTCGGGAGGCATTGACTCCTGCACGGTGGCCGCGTTAGTCCACAAAGCCATCGGCGACCAACTGACGTGCATCTTTGTCAATCATGGCCTTTTGCGAAAAGGCGAGGCTGAGGACGTGCAGCGCCGCTTCGCCGCCGCGTTGGATATTAACCTCATCTACGTCAACGCCGAAGAACGCTTTCTCGCCAAGCTCACCGGCGTCACCGACCCGGAAAAGAAGCGCAAAATTATCGGCGAAGAGTTCGTGCGCGTCTTTGAGGAAGAGTCCTGCAAACTGCGCGACGCCACGTTTCTGGCGCAGGGCACGCTGTACCCGGACGTGATTAAATCGGGAACCAAGTCAGCGGCTAAGATTAAAACGCATCACAATGTCGGCGGCCTGCCCGACAACATGAACCTGAAACTGGTAGAGCCGCTGCGCTTTCTGTTCAAGGACGAAGTGCGCGCCGTCGCAGAAGAGTTGGGCCTGCCGTCGGACTTGGTGTGGCGGCAGCCGTTTCCCGGCCCCGGTTTGGCAATCCGCATTACAGGCGAAGTCACCAGAGAGCGTTTAGATTTGCTGCGCTCCGCCGACTGGGTGATTATTGACGAAATCAAGCGCGCGGGTTTGTACCGCAAAGTGTGGCAGTCGTTCGCCGTGCTCATTCCCACCAAAAGCGTGGGCGTGATGGGCGACCAGCGCACCTATGCGTACCCGATTGTGGTGCGCGTCGTCACTTCTGAGGATGCCATGACCGCCGAATGGGCGCGTCTGCCCTACGAAGTCCTGGAACGGATTTCGTCCCGCATCGTCAACGAAGTGCCCGGCATCAACCGTGTTGTTTTAGACATCACGAGCAAGCCCCCCGCTACGATTGAATGGGAGTAGCCATGCGAGCGCAGATGCAAAAGCAAATGCTCTGGGTTCGCCTGACGCTGGTGAACGCATTGTTGGCGACAAAGGGCGCAGGCTGCGTCACATTTGGGGCATCAACTCGTCCCGCCTTCGCCTTTGCAGGCTGGTGCTGGTTTGTGGGACTTCTGCAGTGGGCGCAGTTTGCTTGGCTGTTCAGGCAGAGCCGCCAAATATCAGGGCGGGGATAGCAAGGGAGCAAATCATGGCCGCAGTGCGTATGGAATTGGAAGACGACATCGCCGAAGTCTTGCTCACCGAAGAGCAATTGGCGAAGCGCGTGGCGGAACTGGGGGCGCAAATCTCCCTAGACTACGCGGGCAAGGAATTGATGCTCATCTGCATTCTCAAAGGGGCCAATATCTTTCTTGCTGACCTCGCACGCCAGATTTCCGTGCCTGTCTCCTACGACTTTGTGGCCGTATCTTCCTACGGCGCGGATACCAAATCGTCAGGGGTCGTCCGTATTCTCAAAGACCTGGACGAAAGCGTGGAAAGCAAGCATGTCCTCGTCGTGGAAGACATTGTAGACACCGGCCTGACCCTGCGCCTCTCATACCTGCTGGAAAACCTGCGCTCGCGCCGGGCGGCGTCCGTCAAAGTCTGCACGCTGCTGGACAAACCCGTGCGGCGGCGCATGGACGTGCCGGTTGACTACTTTGGTTTCAAGATAGAGGATCAATTCGTTGTCGGCTACGGGCTGGATTATCAGGGCAAATACCGCCACTTGCCTTACATCGGCCTTCTGAAGCCAGAAATCTATGGCGGCGGCTGAACCGGGCCATCATTCGGAAAAGACCTCGGTGAAAAGCCGTGCAATTGTGGTATAATGACGTGGTAACGATTTCGCTCTAGGCGGTCTGGCTGTGCAGGGTCAAGCCGAATGTTTCTGAGCAGTATCACCCCCGCAACACCCGACTTTTCTTTGACTGACACCGGTTGATGACTTACTGCCCACGCCTTTTTTTCTCCGCCGCACTGTTCTTTCGCGCGGAACTCACGAACTACCAAAGGTAAAATGCGAACGACGATGGCAAATGACGACATCGAAAGCGGCGCTGGCCGCACCCCCTCCAAGACCGCTTTGCTGGCCCCTGATGAAGTGGCGGTGAGTACGCCCCCCGAAAGCACGGCGCGTGCCGCCGTGTCCGAGGTCGCCGTGCGGCCGCCCCCGGAAAGCACTTCACGCTCTCCCGGCAATGGGCGTGCCGCCGAACGCACAGCGGAACGCTATGCAGCGGCGGAGCGCGCGGCAGCCGAACGCACTGCCGCCGCCAGCCGCGATGTCATGGAGGGCGATCCGCCGCTGACAGAGAGTGGGCAAAAAGACGGGCAGGAACCTGCCATTGTTAAGCAGGGCGTGCTGGAAATCCTGCCGGAAGGCTGGGGTTTCCTGCGCTCCTCCAACTACAAGATCTAATGCTCAGGACATTTATGTGGCGCAGGCCCAGATCAAGCGCTTTGGCCTCAAGACCGGCGACACTGTGTCCGGTCAGGTGCGTCCCCGAAAGACACCGAGCGCTACTTTGGCCTTCTGCGCGTGGAGACCGTGAACGGCGTCACGCCGGAACAAGCCAAAAACCGCCCCAATTATGATGAGTTAATCCCCATCTATCCGGATGAGCGCCTGCAACTGGAGACCGACCCCAAGAATGTCACGACCCGCGTCATTGATCTGATTGCCCCGATTGGTAAGGGGCAGCGCGCCATCATCGTCGCGCCGCCCAAAGCAGGGAAGACCACTATCCTCAAGGCCATCGCCAATTCCATCACCCTGAATCACCCGGAAGTGATGCTGATGGTGCTGCTGATTGACGAGCGCCCCGAAGAAGTCACCGACATACGCCGCTCCGTCAACGGCGAGGTGGTCTCCTCCACGTTTGATGAACTGCCGGAAAACCATATGCGCGTTGCCGACATGGTGCTGGAAAAAGCCAAACGCTTCGTGGAGTCCGGCAAGGACGTGGTGGTGCTGCTGGACAGCCTGACACGCCTGTCCCGCGCTTCTAACCTGACCGTCACCCCATCAGGCCGCACGCTTCAGGGCGGTCTTGACCCGGCAGCCATTTACCGCCCGAAACGTTTCTTCGGCTCCGCCCGTAACATAGAAAACGGAGGCAGCCTGACTATCATCGCAACCGCGCTGGTGGAGACGGGTTCGCGCATGGACGACATCATCTTTGAGGAGTTCAAGGGAACCGGCAATTCGGAACTGAAGTTAGACCGGGAGATTGCCAATCGGCGCATCTTTCCGGCCATCAATGTCAAGGAGTCGAGCACGCGCAAAGAGGAACTTCTTTATGACGAGGAAAGTCTGAAAGCCGTGTATCAACTGCACCGCGTGCTGGCGGGCCTCGGCACAGTAGAGGCGACCGAACTCCTGATAGACCGTCTCAACAACAGCAAAAGCAACAAAGAGTTCCTCAAGACGGTCAGCAAGACCGGGCGGCGGGACGACTGAAAATGCGGGCGGCTGAGGGAAACGACACGCTCAGAAAGTGAGGGAGTGGAGTGGCAAGCGACTTCGACAAGCTGTTTGGCGACGACTGGCGGCCTCAAGACTTTGAGCCGGACAGCGGGCCTGCCTCCCTGCGAGGCCGGGAAAGCGACCCGGAAGGAAGTGACCCGCGCGAAGGCGGCGCGTTGGGGCCATTTTCACCGCTGGGCAGCGACGAAGGGCGGCGAAGAGAAGAAGAGGGCTACACCTCGGAAAGTGAAAACCGCGCTCCCCGCTCACTGAACGAAAAAGAAGTCAAGGTGATGGGCGTTTATATGCATCAGGAGGCCAAGCTGCCTGCCCAGCACTTCGTTCTGCTGCGTGACAACAAAGGCCGTCGTGTGCCCATCTGGGTAGGACAGTTTGAGGCGTGGGCCATTTCGTTTGCGCTGGAAGGAGACGCGCCGGAGCGTCCCATGACGCATGATTTATTCAAGCTGCTGCTGGAACGACTGGGTGCGACACTGGAGCGCGTTATTATTGATGATTTATGGAACGAGACGTTTTACGCCAAAGTAGGTTTCCTGACCCCCGGCGGCGAGAGCATTGAGATTGATTGCCGCCCGTCGGATGCCATAGCGCTGGCCCTGCGTACCCGCGCGCCCATTTACATGGCCGAGAACGTGCTGGACGCCACCGAGCGTGCTGAGTAACGCTCCCGTTCAGAAACCGCGCTTGTTCATAGGCCGTCTTCCCACAGAGGAAGACGGCCTTGTTATGTTTCCTGACTGAGCCACCTGGCCAGAAGCGTTCGCAGACTCGCAAAGCCCTCTGGCTGGCCCGGACGCAGGCGCAGGCCGCCCACCACGCTCCCTTCCGCCGGGCCATAGGCGATTTGTTTGCGGCCCCCGCCCCCCAACGCTCCCGCATACAGACACCATGCGCGCTGGATGCAGGGCGTGCCGTCCCTGCCGAGAATGGCGTCGCGGTAGGCGTGCATCTGGTTGATGTCGGCGGCTTCTTCCCCCGGTTCCCCGTATCCTTTGAGTTTAGCGTCCAGGAGCCACAGGCGGCCCTCTGCGTCTTCTAAGGCCATGTCCGGGGACAGGGCGCGCGAGCGGGAGCGTCGCCCTGCCTCAAAGATTGGGTTGATCCACAGGCGCATTCTTTCTCCGTGCGGGCCGCGCAGGAGCAGGCCAGACTCCGTGCCACGCGCCAATCTCACCGAGACACGTCCCGCTTGTTTGGAGAGCAAAGGGGACAAGGTTCCCGAAGCAGACGGGGCGGGCAGATAGTCTAGCCCTTGCAGCGCGGACAGCGTTTGCAGGGCACACCAGGCTTCATAAATCTGCCATGTTTGGCGGGCGGGCAGTTGAAAAAGCGGGCTGTTCCAGTCAAACGCGAAGCCTTGTTGATATTGACGCATCCACTGTACGAGGCGGGCGTAGGGCGCACGGGAAGTTCCGGCGGCGAAGGAGAATGGGAGAGGGGACGCGCTCACGTCGTACCAGAACGGGTGGGACAGCAGGGCGCGCAGGCGGGCAGCGAGTGTTTGGGCCTGTTTGCGCCATTCCCCTTCGCCGCTCGTGTCGGCAGCCTTTGCCAGGGCGCTGCAGTCGGCAAGAAGGGCGCGCAGGAACCCATGAACGGCACGGTTGGCAGGGGTATCAGGCGTGAGGCGCGTGGTTGTCTCATTCACCCAGCGGGCGGCATGGCCGCGTTGCACGGCTCCGGCCCATGCCGAGGGCGTCACGCGCCGCGCCCGCGCGGGTGGGGCAATCGGGCGGGCGGCAGGCTCCAATCGGGTGAGTGGGTCACGCACAATCTGGGCAATGGCTTCCGTCAGTTCCGGCAGAAGGCGAGCGAGCCAACCGAGGCGTTCGGCGGGAGCGGAAGAAGCGCGGGCGGGGTCAGTGGACACGTCTAAATCTTCCCATGCCGTTTCGGGCCAGAGCGCACCGGCGGCGGACAGAGCGACGGAGGCAATGTCTGTGAGCATGAGGCGGCGCTCGTGCTCGGTGAGCACCAGATGCCAGTCGGGTTGGTCGGCTTCCCCTGTGGCGGCCCTCATCCGGCGTTTTTCGTTGCCCTCGCCTGCGTCCGCGGGAGCGGGTCGCCCATCTGCGGGCGGGGTGGGGGTTTCTTCCTTACTCGGCGCAGCGGACATAGCCGGTGGCTTCTCCCTGTTCCCTCATACGGGCCAGTTTCGCGGCGGCCTGCGTTAAGCCTTCTGTGTGCGCGACAGCAGAGAGGGCACGGAGGACGCTTTCTAAGTGCTCCCAGACGCCGTTGACGCGCGGCAGGACTTTTTGGCACGTGACGAAATCTAAAGCCAGTGTCAGGTTGTCTGCCGTGTCGGGGAGAAACAAGCCCTGCCCGGATTGAGCGTCAAACGCATGGGCGCAAAAAAGCAGGGACTCGTCGCGCACGCGGAACGCAAAGTGCAGGCGGCGCGGGGCAAGCGCGTCGTTCATGGCAGACAGGACGGCAACGACCCGTTCGGAGAGGCCCGGCGCAATCTGACTTAATCGCTCGCGCGCACGGCCCACTCCGGCAAGGCGGCTGCCCAGAAGCACATCCTGACGCGCCTGCGGCGTGTCGGGCGTGTGCGCCTCGCCGATGTCCCCTTTGGCGCGGCCCCCGGCGAAGTCGGACAGGGGCGGCGGGGCGTCCAAATCCAGCACAAACGCCCGGTCTAAGACTTTGCGGGAGAAAACGTGCGTGGTTTCGTCACTGTTCACCGTGCCCGTCAGGAACAGAGTGGAAGATAAGTGCGCGTCGGGCGCGTCGTGACCCAGGACAATGCGGCGGGCGCGCGTCTCCAATGCAGACAGATATTCCGCCAGATAATGCTCCGGGCGGGCGAGGTTCATCTCGTCCAAACACACGAAAAAGGCGCGGCGGGACGCTTCCGGGCGGGCGGCAGCGCGGAGCAGGCGCAGAAACGGCGGGGTTTGATAGGAGCGCGACAGGGCGTCCCAGTAGCCGAGCAGAGGGACGGAGTCCGTCCAATCGGGACGCACGGCCAGCAGCAAACTCTGCGCGGGTGCGCCGCCGGTGAAGAAGTCTGCCACCAGTTCCGCCAGCCGGGTTTTGCCCGACCCGGACACGCCGGACAGCACGGCAAAGGGCTTGGTTTTCAGGGCGACATAATAGGCGCGCAGGAAGCGTGGCGGGAACGACAACCCTTGTGCTGACGCCGTTTCTTCCAGCCCGGCGAGCAGGGTGGTCTCGGTCAGGGACGGTGCGGGGGGAGTGGTTTCATACGCTGCCGCGCCTTCATGCACTGCGGCAGAGGACAGGGGCGCGGGCAGCGGGGGAAGTTCGCCACGCAGCAGGTCGTCTAAATCCGGGTAGGTGTTGGCGTTCGCGGCGTCGCGGACGGCTTCATAAATCACGAACAGGGACAGCAGACGCGCAACGGAGGGCGGGGCGTCGGCGGGCGCTTCTCCCCAGCGGGCTGACGCTGCGGCGCGGGCGGCTCGCCATTGCGCGGGGGTAGGGGACAGCCGCCGCAGACCAACTTTAGTCACCAACGGATAGGAACGCGGGGCACCGGCGCACAGCAGTTGGGACGCCGTGAGCGCTCCCGCGCCCGGCACGGACAGGAATGCGGACAGGCGGGCGGGCAGGGGGTCGTCTTCCCGCAGCAGGGTTCGCAGGCGACGGTCAAAGGCCGCCGGGTCAGCGTGCCACAGCCGCCGGGACAGGTGGGAATTGGGGGCGAGCGACGCGGCAAGGGCAAGCAGCCTTGTCCGCGTCCCGTCGTTTAACTGGCCTGCGGGTGTCCATTCGGCTTCTTGGAGCAGACGGCCAAAGGCGGCAGCCGCGTCGTCGCGCCTTGCCCGCCGCGCCCACGACGCAAACCGGCCTTCGCCTTCCCACAGGCGCGCGCGGGCCTGCACGAGCCGCCGCTTTTGCGTCTCCGTGAGCGTGACCACAGGGTGATTATACCCGCAGAAGGCTTACGGTGTCAGGCCTACGTCCAGGGCGAACAGGGTTCCCGTTCCGTTGGGGCCGCCGACAGTGGCGCTGCCGTACAGCCTGCCGTCGGTTCCTTCTACCAGAGCGGCGGCGGGGAAGGCCCCGTCGGGATTATGTCCATTGCGGTCTAGCGGGCTGAAGGAGTAAATCACGGTGAAATGGTAAGGCGGTTTGGGAGCCATGCGGAACACCGTCCCCGTCCCGCCTGCGCCGCCATAGGCCACCGTGCCGTACAGCAGGCCATCGGACGCCTGCACCAGAGCGGCCTGCGGGTGTCTGCCGTTCAGCCCGCTCAGGGAATGGAGCAGGGTGAACGCTTTGGTGGCCGGGTCTATGGCAAAGACGACGCCCTGATTGTCTGTGCCTCCGTGCGCGGTGGTTCCGTACAGCCTGCCGTCTTTGCCCTGTATGAGCGTGGCGGCGGGATTTGCCCCATCAGGGCCGGTGAACGAATGGGAGACGCCCAACGGGTTTTCTATTCTTCCCGTCAGGCCGTAATAAAACACCGTGCCGAGGTTATTTGTCCCACCGGAATAGGCTGTGCCGTACAGGAGACCGTCGGAGGCTTGCAGGAGGCCAACACCGGGAAACGGGTTCGTGCCGAGGCTGCTGTTTAAGGCGACCTTAATCCCAATCTGATAACTAGGGGCATACCCGAAGATGGTGCCGCCGCCGTATTTGCCCCCGTCGTGACACAGGCCATAGAAGTTGTTGTTGTCCGCTTGAATAACCAGGCCAGGGTGCGCCCCTTTGTAGTAATGGCCGGTGCTGCCCTGTGGAAAGTAACGCGCGCCCAGGCTGCCATTTTTAATGAGATACACTACGCCTGCGCTGCCGTCGCCGCCGTTGTACGCGGAGCCAACGAACAAATCTGCGTTACGGGCCTCTACCGGAGCGCCAAAAGGGTTCGCTCCCAGATGATTATTTGGCCCGTTGTGCTGGTAGAACGCATGGTAGACACTGAAGAAGCCGTTCGCTTCTTGCAAAAAGAAAATCACCCCGCCGCCGTTTGGCCCGCCCTTGAAGGTGGTTCCCTCAAACACTCCATGCCCTAGAGAAGTCAGGGCGGCGAGCGGTTCTGAGCCGTCGGCGTTGTGGTAGGAAGTGTCTAAGGGGCCGAAGGCGTGAACGACGGTGAACGTCACCGCCTGTGCGCTTGCTCTGGGGGTGACAGGCAGAAGCAGCAGGGCGAGGGCAAGGCAGGCAAAGCATCGTGCAGACATCAGTGGGCCTCCTGAGCGAGCCGGGAACGGGCAGACTGGCCTATGGTAGCACGCCCGGCGGGGGAAGTCAAGCGGGGGCGCTTACGAAATCAGTGAACGCGGCTAGGGGCGCAAGGTTTCCAGAAGGAACGCGGCCAGGCATTCGTGGCCGGGGTCGTTCAGCAGGCCGAGTTCATGGTAGTTCTGGTGCAGGTTGTCTGCCGTGATGCCGGAGTCGGCCCAGGCGTCCAGAAGACGCGCGCCTTCGCGCCGGGCGGCCCACGCCATGCGGTCGTTGTAGTCCGGCACAATTAATCCCAAAGCGTTGGGCTGCTCTGCGCCGGGCAGCCGGGGAAGCGTAACAACGGTAACAGCATCGGGCGCGAGCACAAGCATGAGGCCGCGCAGAAGCGTGTCAAAGTCCCATGTGAACGTGCCCTGCTGGAACGTCTCCGTGTTCCCCAAAGGGCGGGACAGGCGGAAGTCCTCGTCGCCGTAGAGAATAATCACCCGGTCAGGCTCGGTGTCCAAGACATCGGGGACGCGGCCCAGCCCGCTGTCTTCATCCGTGACCTGCCCGTCAGCGTCGCGTCCGGTAACGGGGCTTGCAGGCCGTCCCAGGTTGACTTCCTGCCACCCCAGCGCGCCCGCCACAATAGTAGAAAAGCGTCTGGCGGGCGACGATGCGCCTTCCCCGGCGGTCATGCCTGTCCCATAAAACGCGGCTTTGGTCATACGCAGTTATGCCCCGTCGTGCGGGAACCTAATCGGGGAGGGCTGTCACAGGCAAGCATGAACGGAAACGAGAGCATGGCGCGACGGTGACGAGAGGGGAACTTGCCGGGCGCGTGATGGGTAGGAAAGAGCGGAGAAACGCCATGAAACGCACACCGATACTGGCGGCAGCGATTGCCGCATTGGGACTGACAGCACTCGCGAGCCTGCCGCACGAGACGGCGAACGCAGCGGACACGGGGACGCGCACTCCGGTGCTGGTAGAACTGTTCACATCGGAAGGCTGTTCCAGTTGTCCGCCCGCCGATGGGCTGCTGAAAGATTTGCTCCGTCGGCAGCCTGTGCCGGGGGCAGAGATAATTGCCATCGGCGAGCACGTGGACTACTGGAACAGCGGCGGCTGGGCAGACCCGTACTCGGCGCGCGCCTACACCGTCCGGCAGAACAATTATGCGGCGTCCTTTCACAACAGCGAAGTCTACACCCCCCAAATGGTGGTGGATGGGAAAACGGAGTTTGTCGGCAGCGATGCCGAGCGGGCGCAGGCGGCTATTGGACGTGCGGCGCGCGCTCCCAAAGCGCAGGTCACGATCATGGCGGGAGGGGCGTCGCCTTCTGCCGTAACCGTGACGGTGCATCATATGCCCCCGGTGACACCGAGAGACGCCGCGCAGGTCTGGCTGGCGGTGACGCAGGACGGCCTCAGTTCACACGTAACGGGCGGGGAGAACCGGGGCCGGACGCTCGCTCATGTGGCAGTGGCGCGCTCTTTGCGCCTCCTGGGAACGATGCAGGCGGGACAGGACTTCACCGGCACGGCGACAGTTAAGCCGACACAGGGAGGCAGCGTGCGCGCGGTTGCGTTCGTGCAGGAACAAGGCAGCCGCCGCGTGCTGGGAGCCGCCGTCGCCTCGCTGCCCTAACTCTACAAATTTATCACTCTACAAACCGGCGTATCGCGCCAGCAGGGACTCTTCCTCAGAGTGGCGCGGGCCAACCGAAACTCGCAGCAGGATGGCCGTGCCGTAAGGGCCGGTGGACAGCGCCAGCGTGTCTGCCGTTTGCAGCATCAGGTGAAAACCCATGCCCAGCGAGACGCGCGTGGAATATCCTTGCTCCAATGTCGCCCGTGCCAGATGCATCGGCGCGATGCCCGCGCCATGATCGGCAATCAGCACGGCAACCGCGTTGCCATCCGCCCACACGCGCGCCTCGCCGCCGGAGCCGTGCTTGATGGCATTGGTCGCCGCTTCCGTTGTGCCCGTGCAAAGGTCGGAAACGCGCTCGGCATCCATGCCTGTTTCCACGCCCAGCCGTTGCAGGGTCTGGCGCAGCAGGCTGGCATCCTGCGGCTCGTGGAGCGGCAGAGACAGGCGGGGCGGCCCGGCGGTCATGTCGGGCGGGGGCATTTCGCTCGGCTCCACCAGGCGCAGTTTGCCGCCGGTTACGGCCAGCAGCACGTCCCGGTTGAATGCCTGACGCTGCTGTTCGCTGTCCAGCAGCTGCGCGTGCGCCGTCTCCAACTCGGAATGGGTCTCCGCAAGCTGTTCGTTAGCCTGCTGGAGACGCGCACTGCCCTCGCGCAGCAGGCTCAGGGCGGTGCGGAGGCGTCCAGTCAGCCCGGCTACGGTGAACGTGCCCGCCAGCAGTGCCAGAAACTCAATGT
This sequence comes from uncultured Armatimonadota bacterium, assembly GCA_963835235.1. Lineage (GTDB taxonomy): Bacteria > Armatimonadota > Armatimonadia > Armatimonadales > Capsulimonadaceae > CAWIET01. Next base: position 1,745,447 of record CAWIET010000004.1, on the reverse strand, counting down.
CGTCGTTCAGGGTGGGCGCGGAAAGAAGCAAAGTTGCGCCGTGCTGCTGTCCGTTGAGCAGATACAACCGCGCCAGCACGACCGCTACCAGCGCCGTCGCCATGCCGCCCCGCGCCCCCAGAAACGCCGCGCCGACCGCAACCGGGATGAGATACAAAATGGTGTACGGGCGCTGGTCGCCGGTCAGCGCGCGCAATTGCAGTAGACCCCAGGTGCAAAACGCCAGCAGCAGCGCCGTGCCCAGCACCGCAAGCCAGAAGCCCACCATTTCAGGCCGCACGGGGCGGCGCGTTACCGAAGCCGCCGGGGTTGCCCCCGGCAGGGATAAAACGTTCAAGATTGCTCCACTCTCACGCTGGCTGCGAGCCAGCGTCTTTCTACCCTGATGTGACGTTTGCCGCCATGTCCTGGTTCCCCGGCCTGGCTGCTGTGAGAACGCCGGGCGCGGGTATGGTGAACAGAAAACGGCTGCCTTTCCCTAATTTGCTTTCCACCCAAATGCGCCCGCCGTGCGCTTCCGCCACCAGTTTGCAAAACGTTAATCCCAGCCCGGTAGACATCTTGCGGCCCGCCTTACGCGACTCTACCTGCCCGAACTTCTCAAATACGCGCTTGACGGCGTGGGCGGGAATGCCCTCGCCTGTGTCGCCGACGGCAAAGACGATGGCCCCTTCCACCGGGTCAAACTGCGCGGACACGGTGACAATGCCCCCTTTGGGCGTGAACTTCACCGCGTTGCCGAGCAGATTGACCAGCGTCCGTCGCAGTTTGTCTTCATCGGCGATGATGCGTGGCAGGTCAGGGGCGACATGGCGGGCGACGCGCAGTTCATTCTCGCGGGCGAGCGGAGCAATGGACAGAAGCGCCTGCTCAATCACGGCAGCAGGCGCGAGCGGCAGGCGCTCCAGCGTCACCGACCCTGCCTCCATCTTGTTGATGTCCAGTAGGTCGTTGACCAGCGCCAGCAGCGTTTGACCGCCCTGCACGGAAATGTTTAGTATTTCCTGCTGGGCCGGAGTTAACTCGCCCATCGCGTCCAGCGTTTGCAGGCCGGACAGCAAAGACGTAAGGGGCGTCCGCAGGTCATGGACAATCATGCCAATCAGGTCGTCGCGCAAGCCCTCGGCCTCCTTGCGCTCGGAAATGTCGGTGAAGGTGACCACGACGCCCTGAACCTGCCCGTTTGCCAGCACCGGCGCGGACGCATACTCCGCCGGAAATGATGTTCCATCGCGCCGCCACAGCACTTCGTCGTCCCGGCGGCATCCAAACCCGCCCTGCGCGGCCAGCACAATCGGGCAGTCGCTTGCCGGGTAGGGCCGCCCATCGGGGCGCGTGTGATGCACCAGCGCGTGCATCTCTTTGCCGAGCAGTTCTTTGGGCTGGTAGCCAAGCATCTGCGCGCCGCTTGGATTGATAAACGTGCAGGCTCCCTCGCGGTCGGTGCAGTAGATGCCTTCGGAAGTGGAATCAAGCACCTTGCCGGTCATCAGCCGTTCCTGCCGCAGCGCATGGAGTTCCGTGTCCGTACGGCGCAAGCGGTCGCTGACGGCAATGGCCTGCCAGAGCAGCCCCAGCAGCGCCGCAACGCCCCATCCCAGCAGCCACCGGGCCAGCGTCTCTGTGCGCTGCGCCCGCCGCGCGAGCGTTCCGGCCAGCGCGTCGGACGCCTGCTCCATGCCCTGCGCGGTGTCCCAGTCCAGCGGGGGATTGTTCAGAAAAGCAGATTGGAAGGGCGTCCAGGCCGTGTCCATCGCGCGCGACTGCGCCGGAAAATCGGACAGCAGGCGGGCCTGCGTCGCCTGCATCTGATGGAGAACTGGCTCCCACTGCGAACGGGCCGCCGTGACCTGCGCCGCCGGGTCAGGCGGCGCAGGCGCAGTGGTGACCGGCGGGGAAAGCGGCGCGACGGGAGCGGGGGCAGTCGGAGACGCGCCGCCGGGAGCGGTGCTGTTGGGCGTGCTTTCTGGAATAGTTGGGCGGCTTAGAATAACCGCTGCCGGAGCCGTCGGCGGGGCCGGAGGCGGCACGGACAGCGCGCGCTGCACGATGCCGTACATCTGTACGCTCTGCGCGGCCAGCGCCTCGGCGTCGCGGGCGGCTTCCGTCTGCCGGGCGACGTTGCCGACAGCCCAGAATGCTCCCACCAGCGCGGCGAGCGGCAGCAGAGTGAGCCAGGCCAGCAGCCGGGGAAGGCTTCGCGCAGGCGAAACTTCCAGCAGGGCAGCAGGCGGTTCAGCAGAAGGTGGACGCGGCAGCACAGTCATGGTTTTTTCAGCCTGCGGCGTGTCGTCCCTGACGTGCTTCGGGTGGAGAGGTGGTTACTTCTCCGGTTTCATCTGCGGGAACAAGATCACATCGCGAATGGACGGCGCATCAGTGAGAATGAGAACGAGGCGGTCAATGCCCGGCCCGAAGCCGCCGCAGGGGGGCATTCCGTACTCCAAAGCCCGCAGGAAGTCTTCGTCCATCGGGTGCGCTTCGGCGTCGCCGCCCGCGCGCAGGGCCGCCTGCGCTCCAAAACGCTCGCGCTGGTCAAGGGGGTCGTTGATTTCCGAGAACGCATTGCCCAGTTCCGCGCCCGCCATATACACCTCAAAGCGGCGCGTGAGGGCCGCATTGCCGGGCAGCTTCTTGGCAAGCGGAGATGTTTCCGCCGGGAACTCGGTGATGAACGTTGGCTGCACCAGATGGGGCTGCGTGAACCGCTCATGGAGTTTTTCAATGATACCGCCGACAGTGGTCTCGTTCTCAGTGGGCAGCCCCAGACGGCGCAGAACGGCATGGGCGTCGTCCAGTGTCGTCAATTCTTCGGGCGCGACGCCTCCGTAGCGGCGGATGCCTTCCAGCATGGGCAGCCGCTCAAACGGGGCCGCCAGATTGATGACGTGGCCCTGATAAGTGAAACTTTCTTCGCCGTGCAGCGCGCGGCAGGCGTGCCGGAACAGTCCTTCCGTAAGCGTCATCATGTCATCCAGGTCGGCGTAGGCTTGATACAATTCCAGCAGCGTGAACTCCGGGTTGTGGCGGGTGGAGATGCCCTCGTTGCGGAAAACGCGGCCAATCTCGTAGACGCGCTCCAGCCCCCCGACAATCAGCCGCTTCAGGTACAGTTCCAGCGAGATACGCAGGTGCAGTTCCAAATCCAGTGCGTTGTGATGGGTCAGGAAGGGACGCGCCGCCGCGCCGCCCGCAACGGTTTGCAGCACGGGGGTTTCCACTTCCAGAAAGCCCTGTCCGTCCAAATACTCGCGCAGGGCGCGCACCACTTTGGAACGAGCCACTAGGCGCTCACGCGCTTCCCGGTTGACATTCAAGTCAACGTAGCGCTGCCGGTAGCGTCGCTCGGTGTCTTTAAGCGTCCCGGCATGGCGTTCCTCGCCTTCCTCGGTCTCGTATTCCTTGCCGTAGGGCAGCGCGCGCAGGGCTTTGGCGAGCAGCGTGAACGCGCGTACATGAACAGACACTTCGCCCGTCTTAGTGCGAAACACATAGCCCTCGGCCCCGATGATGTCGCCCAAATCCAGGCGGTGGCGCAGGTCGTCAAAGAGCGCCTCTCCTACTTCGTCGCGGCGGACATAGAGTTGAATGCGCCCGGAAGCGTCCAAAAGGTCAAGAAAGGCGGCTTTACCCATGACGCGGGGCGGCACGCCAACACGCCCGGCGACCGAGACAGTCTGCCCTTCCAGTGCATCAAAGCGGGCGACAATTTCGGCGGCGTGGTGGGTGACGGTGAACCGTTCGGCGGCAAACGGGTTGCGGCCTTCCGCGCGCAGGGCGTGCAGCTTTTCCAGGCGAACGGGGTCAATACCCTCGGCGGGGGCAGGCGCGGGCACGGTTTGGTCAGGCAATGGGTCAGGCACGGGGGCGGCACCTCATGGGAGATTGGAACAGGGGCAGTATACCGCAAAATGGCCGGGCCCGGCTAGAGGGGAGAAAGGCCGGGGCTGTTTCAAGCCCCGGCAGAAAAGAAGTCTCTTTGCGGCAAGGCTACTTGCGGATCGCGACAATCTCGTAGCGAGTCTGGCCGCCGGGCGTGTTGACACTCACCGCGTCGCCGACTTTCTTGCCGAACAGGGCCTCGCCGACGGGGGACTCGTCGCTGATTTTGTCCTGGTTGGGATTAGCCTCCACAGGAGACACCATCGTAAACTCCCAGTCCTCGTCCTCGCCATCCTTGACGGTGACAACAGAGCCGAGGCCCACATGGTCGGTAGGGATTTCCTCCGCCTCCAGGGGGCGGGCCAACTGCATGATATGCTTCAGGTCTTCAATGCGCCCTTCCAGGAACGCCTGCGCGTTCTTGGCGTCTTCGTACTCGGAGTTCTCGGTGAGTTCCCCATAGGTAATGGCATCGCGGATGCGGTCAGCCACCTCGCGGCGTTCGGTGGAGCGCAGTTTGTCCAGTTCTTCAGTGAGTTCTTTGTAACCGGCAGCGGTCAGCACAATCTCTTCTATATCGCCCAACTCTGTCGTTCTCCTTGCTAAACGGAGGCTGTGCCCCTTCTTGCAAAAGGACACCAAAGCACCGGCTCCCCGGCGCAGCAGGGCGCGGCGTGAGGCCAGTGCTTCTCATACGCAGTCTGTGAGGCGATTATCGCCTGAAACTGCGCGAAAGGATACCCCTATTTATGCGGGTTTGTCAATCATGCCGCCCGGCGCGGCCCGGTCTTGTTCCAAATCGGGGGCGACGCTGCGCCGCGAACGGCTCACCAGGGCGCGCGCGTGCCCGATGGCTTTGTGGTAAGCATCGGCGTAAAGCTGCTTCAAACGCGCGCGGGAAAGCGTCTGTCCGGTGGAATAATACAGAGCGGCAGCCTTGCCGACCGTGTACGTGCCTGCGTAAGCAATCGCGGCTTTAACCGCCACGCCTACCCCGCCCGGAACCAGACCCACCAACTCGCGCGCGACGGCCCGCCAGCCAAACGCGCCGCCCACAACAGGCAACAGTTCACGGGTGCGGGCGCGCAGGTCAGCAGGCAGACCGTAAGCGACAGCAATCCGCAGCAAAAGCAAACCCTGATTGCGCGTCAGCAGCAGCGAGTCGCCCAGAGCCGTCGCAGGCAGCAGCAAATCGCCCAGCGGCAGAACGCCCGGCAGCGCACTGAGAGCGGCGAGGCGCGCGTTCTCCCAGCAGGCATCGGCAATCAGGCGGGTCGTCACCGCCGGACGAAACGCGGGAATGCGCCGCGCCAGCGCGAGCCGCAAGTCCGGGTGCGCGACAACTAAGGCCGCCAGCGCGGCGGCGAGCCGTTCTTCGTCGGCAGCCAGCGTGTCCGCGTCCAGCGTCAGGCCGTCCGGCGGCGCGTCCGCCAGTGAAGCGCGCACGGTCACGAATGGCCCGACATCCACAGGCGGGCGCACACTGTCCCCGTCGGGAAGGGCAGTGGTTTCCCGTCGCAGACGCTGGGCAAGACGGGCGCAATTGGCTTCCGCCCCGGCCAGAACCAGCGTGAAAGGGCGATCCGCTTCCTGCGCGACCTGTTCAGCAGAAAAGCCGCGCACGTTCTGCCAGGCCGTCCAGAAGGCGCGGGCATGACCAGTGGCGCGAGGAGAAAGAGAGGGGAAAGGCATAGTTGTTACCTGCCCCCCGTTATACCCAGTTTTCCCGCACGGCAGGAAGAAAGGCCTCGCGTGGCGAACCGAAGGGCATGACAAAGCCTCCCTGTGCGCTTCTCGCCCTGGCCGCACTGTGTCTGCTCCTGACCGGCTGCGCCCATCAACCCGCTCTGACGGGAACATGGAACAGCACGACACGCCTGCCTGATGGTCGCCCCCTACGCTTGCAAATCACTCTGCGCCCGGACGGAACATTCTCGTCGCAGGCGCAGGGAGAGCCAATTTCCTATCAGGGAACGTACACAGAAACTAACGGCATTTTGACAGAAACCGTCACAGGCTACACTGTTGGTGGGCGCGCACTGTCTCTGCCCACCGGGCTGCCCGATGCGCAGGCCAAACGCTTTGCGGTGCAAGTTGCCGCGACAACCCTCACCATGACCCCGCAGACCGGTGGCGAACCCACCGTTTGGCAGCGCGCCGCCCCTCCCTGACCTCGGCAGAACATAAGAGAACACTTGCGCGAAACCTCCTCGGCAGCATTCCTGCTGCTTTTGTGATACAATGCTTACTAAACACTTTTCATACGCCAAGGCACGGGCGACCCCCATGAACACGCTCTCTCTTTTGACGCGCACAGGCCGGGCTGCTTTGCTGCTCATCCTGCTGGCTGCCTGCCCCGCCACCGCCAACCCCGCGCTGCCCATGTCCGCCCCGGCCCCCAATGCCCTTTCCTTCAAATTCTGCAAAACCCTGACTATGACGCCCACCGACATGGCAGGCGCGACCGCCCGCGTCGCCCACTGGAACAACCTCGCGCTCGGCGCGGACAATGCCGACCCTGCGCTCGGCAGCATCGTAGAAAGCACGGGCGCGACCGTCACGGGCGCGACCGTTACCCTGACGCCCGGCAGCGCAGAGACGCCCGGCAGCGCAGAATGGCATATTTACGACGCTTCTGCGGACGCCAGCACCAACGACGCCCGCCTCTTCAATGGCGTCTTTGACCAGTTTGATGGCGGCGCGGCCACCGTCAAAGTGACCAGCATCCCGTTTGCCCACTACGATGTTTACTTTTACCGCGCCGACGACGGCGGCAGCCGCGCCGGTTCTTTCACCGTCGGCACGGCCACGCCCGGCAGCGACGGTGCGGGCTACATCCGCTCCACCTGCGCCACGCCCCGCAAAGGCTCCGACATTGACGCAGGCAATTATGTGGAGTTTGAGAACCAGAGCGGCCCCACGCTGACCGCCACGTTTGCCACCCTCGCTGCCGGGGACGGCGTTCAGCGCACAAAAGTTGTCGGCTTTCAGATTGTGGAGCGCAAATAAAACCACATGGCGCGGCCCGATGGAAGAAGGCGCGCAAACGCTCTGAAACTCGTTTCCATCACGGCTGCAGGCTGCGCGGCATGGCTTTGCAGGCACTGGGAACGGCGGCAAGGGAAGAAAAGCCCGTGCTTCGCGAGTGAGGGCCTCTGGCAGTAAAGGTTCTGATGGACACGCACATTGACGCCTTTCTCACATCCCTGCGCGAGATGCGCGGGGCGTCGCCTCACACCGTCAAAGCCTACGGGGAAGACCTGAGCCAGCTGGCGGAATGGCTTGCGGCGCAGGGCGTCGCAGAGGCGCAAGATGTGACGCCCGCCGTGCTGCGCGGCTACTTGCAGTCTATGCAGCAAGCGCGTCTGGCGCGGGCGTCGCGGGCGCGCAAGACGGCGAGTTTGCGCTCCTTCTTCGCGTTTCTGGCGCGGCGCGGGCTGATTGCGCGTTCCCCGGCCATCGGGCTTCGCACCGTCAAGACCGAAAAGCGCCTGCCCCGTTTCCTGCGCCCCGACCAGATGGACGCCCTCCTGCAAGCCCCTGAATCTGACACGCCAATTGGCCTGCGTGACCGCGCCCTGCTGGAGACTCTTTACGCTTCCGGAATGCGTGCCGGGGAACTTGTCCAACTGTCGCTGACGGACGTGGATTGGGACGAAGGCGTTATCCGCGTTGTCGGCAAGGGCGACAAAGAACGGGTGACGCTGCTGGGGCGGCCTGCGGTGCTGGCTCTGTCCCGTTACCTGCGGAAAGGACGCCCTGTGCTGGTGGACTTGGCCCCGTCCGATAATGGCGCGCTGTTTGTCAACCGCTACGGGGCGCGGCTGTCTGATCGGGGCGTTCGCAAGATGTTTGACCGCTACTGCGCGGCGGCATCGGCAACGCTGAAAGTCACGCCGCACGTTTTGCGCCACACGTTCGCAACGCATTTGCTGAACGGCGGCGCGGATTTGCGGCTTGTGCAGGAGTTATTGGGCCATGCGAGCCTGGCGACGACGCAATTATACACGCACGTCACCACCGAACGGCTTCAAGAAGTTCATCGTCAGGCGCACCCGCGCGCGCACAAACCTCCCTTTTGCCCCGACAGTGCGCTCTAAACTAGCACCAATGGTTCGCTAATCTACGGGGTCTTCGTTCGCGCCCAATCGGTGAATGTCCATCACGTCGGTGAGGCGGTGCAGGCGGGCAATTATGGCGTTGATGTGGGCCACATCGGCGGCATCAAAGGAGATTTGCATCACGGCGGTGTGGTTGGGCAGGGAGCGTGTTCGTATCGCCTGTATAAAGGTTTTGGCCTCGGAAAACAGTTTGCCTACGTCTTCCAGCAGGCCGAGGCGGTCAGTCAATTCCATCTTGAGGTCGGTGGAGTAACGTTCGCCGTTCCCGGATGGCTTCCAGTCCACTTCCAGCAGCCTGTCGGGTTCGGTCTGGTGGTAGTGCGCCAGATTGGGGCAGCCGTGTCGGTGCAGAGCGATGCCTTTGCCGCGCGTCATGTAGCCGGTCACTTCGTCACCGGGCAGGGGCTGGCAGCATTTGGCGCGCACAATCGCCACGTCTTCCAGGTCGCCGCCGACTTGTAATTTGCCGTTGTTGGTGGGCTTGTGCGCTGCCTCATATTCTGTCGTGTACTCTGTTGTGTGCTCGGCAGGACGCACGTCATGCGTCGGGGAGAGCGCGCGCAGCCGGGTCAGCACGGAGCCGATGGCGGTATCGCCGTAGCCGACTGCTGCCAATAACTCTTCGGCGGAATGCATATTCATGCCCTCCGCAATCTTAGACAGCACATCGGGGGACAGCAGATGGCGCTGGTCTAAATGCAGCCGCTCCAACTCTTTTTGCAGCAGTTCCCGTCCGCGCGCGGCATTGGCGGCGAAGCGCTGCTTGCGGAAATACGCCTTAATCTTGGTGCGGGCGTGAGAAGTCTTCGCCGATGCCAGCCAGTCCAGCGACGGGTTCGCGCTGGGACGGGCCATAATTTCCACGATGTCGCCGTTCTTGAACGTGTACGTGAGCGGGACAATGCGCCCGTTGACTTTGGCCCCGGAGCAGTGCTGGCCTAAATCCGAGTGAATGCGGTAGGCGGCATCAACGGGGGTCGCGCCCAATGGGAAGTCCAGAACGTCGCCTTTGGGGGTGAACACAAACACCTGGTCGGTGAACAGGTCGCTCACAACGGAGCGCAGGAACTCGCCCGGCTCTTTGGCATCGGACTGCCAGTCAAACAATTGCTGGCGCAAGAGCGTGAGTTTCTTGTCAAAGCGGGCATCGGAGCCGCGCGATTTGCCTTCTTTATACTGCCAGTGCGCGGCAATGCCGAAGTCGGCGGTGCGGTGCATTTCGGTCGTGCGGATTTGGATTTCTAACGGCTCTCCATTGGGGCCAAGCACTTTGGTGTGGAGGGATTGGTAGCCGTTGGATTTGGTCTTAGCGATGTAGTCGTCAAAGCGGCCAGGGACGGGCAGCCAGAGGTCATGCACGATGCCGAGCGTGTGGTAGCAGTCAGGGACGGTTGGAACGAGGACACGCAGGGCGATGAGGTCATAGATTTGCCCGATGTCCAGCTCCTGCTTCTGCATCTTGTTGTAGATAGAATACAGATGCTTGGGGCGGCCCTGGATTTCGGCGTGGATGCCTTCTTCGTCTAATCGCTGCTTGAGGACAATGGTAGCGGCGTGGATGTCGCCTTCGCGCGAGGCGCGCGTTTTGTCCAGCTTCTGCTTGATGTCATTGTAGGCTTCGGGGTTGACGTACTTGAAGGCTAAATCCTCCAGCTGCCATTTGACCTGCCAGATACCCAATCGGTGCGCGAGCGGGGCGAAGATTTGCAGCGTTTCGGACGCCACTTTCTTTTGCCGGTGCTCCGGCATGGCGGAGAGTGTCCGCATATTGTGCAGCCGGTCGGCGAGCTTGATGACCATGACGCGCAGGTCTTTCGCCATCGCCAGCAGGATTTTACGCAGGTTGGCGGCGCTTTTGCTGGTTTCCCCGTGCCGCTTCTTGCGGGCGGCGGCTTCCGGGGTTTCGGAGGTTGTCCCCAATTCCGGGGGAGCCGGAAGGGCGTCCACGCGCGCGCCAGGAGTGGCTTCGGTGCGGCTCTCGAAATCTACCAGTTTGAGTTTGGTGACGCCGTCTACCAAATCCGCGATTTCGTCCCCAAATATGGCACTGAGCGCCTCGCGGGTGACACCGCAGTCTTCTATCACGTCATGGAGAAGTCCGGCGGCGAGGGTGGCGTCGTCCATTTCCAGTTCGGTGAGGATGACGGCAACAGCGAGGGGGTGGGTGATATACGGCTCCCCGGAACGGCGAAACTGGCCTGCGTGCTTCTCGGCGGCGTAGTCGAAGGCACGGCGCAGGAGGCCCTCGTCGGTGTGCGGGTGGTAGGCACGCGCGCGCGCAACAAGACCGTCTACGGGGTCGGCTTCCAGGCGTTCTTGAGTTGGAGGAAGAGGCGGCAGCGTGGCCGTTCCCGCCGCGTGTGCAAGTTCCAAGATAGCTTATTGTACCCGATGTGGCTGGCAGATTGCGCAAAACAGAAGGGCAGGCTGTCACTCCGCGTCCGCCAGCGCGTAGTCTACGGCCTGCTCCAGCGTCATCTTCCGACCCGCGTCCCAGGCAGTGGAGAAAGCGTCGCCCAGCAAGGCGTGAGCGGCGGACAGATGTTTGTCTACGCGCTGGCGGTCGCTCGGTGACAGCGGAGCGTTACTTTGCCCACGCAAAGCGTCGGCGGCTCCTAACAACTGAACCGCCCTTTGCGCTTGGTCTTGGCCTTGAGCAATTTCTGCAGTGGCTTCTAAACCGTCTGCGATTTCGGGTTGGTTCCCTAGCTGTCGCCCAAGCATCAAGCTCTCCTTGACCCAGCCCCACGCCGTCACGTAATCCCCCTGAAGAGCGGCTACGCTTCCAAGACTGCGGAGCGAGTGGGAGACGCCCCTTTGATCCCCCATCTGACGGAGCAGCATCACGCTTTCTTCGTACAGGCCCCGCGCCCCAGCATAATCACCCTGGACAGAGGCTACGCTTCCAAGATTACGGATGGAAGTGGCGATCCCCCGCTGATCCCCCATCTGACGACCCAGCGCCAAACTTTCTTCGTACAAGCCCCGCGCTGCATCATAATCACCTTGCCCATAGGCCAAACTTCCCAGAAGCACGAGCAAATGGGCAATCCGTGTCGTGTCACTCAGACGCCGAAACACCGCCAAACTCTCGTTCAATTGAGTGTGCGCTAAAGCGTAGTCGCCCTGAGTGAAGGCCACGTTTCCCAGATTAGCGAGCGAGGTGGCAATTCCCCGCTCGTCCCCTAACTGCTGAGCAAGCGCCAGGCTTTCCTCATACAGCCCGCGCGCCACAGGGTAGTCGCCCTGCTCATACGTCAAACTTCCCAGGCAAAGAAGTGAACGCGCGATGCCTGCCGTGTTCGCTCTCTGCCGATGAAGCGTTAACCCTTCCTCAAACAAAGCCCGTGCCGCCGGATAATCGCCTTGAATGGTCGCCATCACACCCGCCGAAGTGAGGGCCTGTGCCCGCACATTCGCCGCTTCTGCTTCCTGCGCTTCCCCTCCCGCGCCGCGCGCCAGCGCCCGGTTCAGCCATTGTCGCCCCTCCGACCAGTACCCACGCCTCTCCCAGAAGCGGAACAGCGTATCCGCCAGCTTCAGGCCCACCGTTGTTTCTTCAGGCTGCTGCTCGTACCAGGTCAGGGCGGCGCGCAAATTGTCGTATTCCATCTCCAATCGGGCGAGCCACTTTTCGCCTTCAGGCCCTCGCAGCAGTGGCACGGCTCGCTCCGCGAATGCCGAGAACCATGCTGCATGACGCCCCTGCGCGTCTGCCGCCTGCTCACCTTCGGCCAGCCGATCCGCCCCGTACTGACGCACCGTCTCCAGCAGGCGGTAGCGTGTTTGTTCCTCCTGAGATTCGGCGACCACCAGGCTTTTGTCTGTGAGGCTTGTCAGCAAATCCAGCACTTCAAAGTCCTCCACATCGCCACAGGCACACACCGCCTCAGCTGCCTGTAAAGTCCAGCCGCCTGTGAATACGCAGAGGCGGCAGAGAATCGCCTTCTCCCGTTCGTTCAGCAGATCGTAGCTCCAATCAATCAGTGCCCGCAGCGTCTGCTGGTGAGGCAGAGCCGTCTTGCTGCCGCCCGTCAGCAGACGAAATCGGTTATCCAGACGGGCGTTAATCTCCCCCGCCGACAGAGAACGAGCACGGGCCGCCGCCAGTTCAATTGCCAGTGGGATGCCATCCAGGTTGAAGCAAATCTGCGCCACCGCAGGAGCATTGGCATCGGAAACGGCAAAGCCAGGCTGCACCGCCTGCGCCCGCTCAATGAACAACCGCACCGCCTCATACTGAGACAATGATGCTTCTGTCTGCGGCTTCTTGGGGTCGGGCAGGGAGAGCGTCGGCACACGGTACACCTGCTCCCCTGCCACGTTCAGCGGCTCACGGCTGGTCACCAGAATGTGTGCCTGCGGGCAGTTCCTCAGAAGGTCAGCGCAGAGGGTGGCGCAGGCGGATAAGACGTGCTCGGCGTTGTCCAGGATCAGCAGTAGGCGCTTGGGCTTGAGCCACTCCACCAGCGTCTTGCTGAGAGGCTTCCCCGCTTCTTCCCGCACGCTCAGTGCGTCAGCAACCGCCTGGGGGATGAGGGCGGGATCGGCGAGTGGGGCCAGTTCTACCAGCCACACGCCGTCCCCCTCACCTGTCAGAAGGTCAGCGGCGGCCTGAAGCGAGAGTCTGCTTTTTCCGCTGCCTCCTGCCCCGGTGAGCGTCAGCAGGCGGGTCTTGCCCAGCAGCGTCTTGACCGCCGCGACTTCTTTCTCTCTGCCAATAAAACTGGTGGCCTGCTGGGGCAGATTGTTGGGCAGGTCAGGGTTGTCCAGCGTGCGGAGCGGGGGGAAGACGGCGGGCAGGGATGGGTGCAAAAGCTGAAACACCATCTCAGGCCGCCCCAAATCTTTCAAGCGGTGGTCGCCGAGGGCGAGGAGAGATACCGCAGGCGGGAGGGTGTCGCGCGTCAATTCTTGCGTCGCCCCCGACAGCAAGATTTGCCCCCCGTGTCCTGCGGCCATCAGGCGTGCCACACGGTTGAGGGCAGGGCCGAAATAGTCACCGCCGCGTTCCTCTGCTGTTCCTGTGTGCAGAGCAATCCTGACACGCAGGACAGTCGTTTCGGGCCACGGCTCTTGTGCCATTGCACACTGGGCGGCACGCGCCGCTTCCACAGCCTGGGGCGCAGTAGCGAACGAAGCGCAGAAGGCATCGCCCAGGGACTTGAAGACATATCCGCCATGCTCGGCGATAGCCTGCTGGAGAATGACTTCGTGGCGTGCCAGGGCAAGACGCATGGTATCGGGCGCTTGTTCCCACAAGCGTGTGGATGCCTCAACATCGGTAAACAGAAACGTGACCGTGCCCGTGGGCGGTTGACGCATGGTGGTATCTCGGATCAAGAAAGGAACGAGCGGCAGCGCAACAGAGGATTATACGCTTTAGCTGCCGATTCCTGCCAGGCAGCAGGATGGGAAGCATGCGGCATTTATGGCAACGTCATTCCTGCCTTTGGGGGTATGGTATTATGCAGAGGCTGCCGCATTGCCTCTCCCTATACGGACATACGAAAGGACACGCTCGCCATGACCCGCCTTCGCTTCTCGCTCCCAGCAGTTCTGCTCTTGCTCGCCCTTATCCCCCATGCTGCCCGCGCGCAGGGGTATGTTGTCGCCGATTTGGGCGGACTGGAGTCCCCTAGTCATTACCCGTCCACCTACGCTTACGGCGTCAATGACAGCGGGCAAGTTACCGGGCGGGCCACTATCTTAGAGAACAACACGCCCTTGCACGCCTTTCTGTACAGCAATGGCACGATGACCGACCTGGGCAGTCTGGGCGGAAACACAGCCAATAGCACCGGCTACGCCATCAACGCAAGCGGACAGGTCGCCGGAACCTCAGATAAGGGCGATGGCACGCTTCGCGCGTTCCTGTCCAGCAACGGCGTCCTGACTGGCCTCGGCACGCTCGGCGGCACGTCGTCCTATGGCTACGGCCTCAATGACAGCGGGCAGGTGGTCGGCGGCTCCTACACCGCAACCGGCGCATTCCATGCGTTCCTGTATGCCAACAACGCGATGGTCAGCCTCGGCACGCTGGGCGGCAGCACCAGTTTTGCCAACGCCATCAGCAATAGCGGGCAGGTGACCGGCGCAAGCAACGTCACCGGCAATAAAGCCCAGCACGCCTTCCTGTACGCCAATGGAGCCATGACCGACCTGGGGACATTGGGCGGTGACAGCAGCGTTGGCTCCGCCCTCAATGACAGCGGGCAGGTCGCCGGAACCTCGTTCCTGCGGGACAACAAGACGCAGCACGCCGTCCTCTGGCAAGGCGGCGCGATGACGGATTTAGGCACGCTGCCCAATTACGCCAGCAGTTTCGCTTACGGCATCAACAGCGCGGGGCAGATTGTGGGGCAGTCGTCGTATAATCTGTTCTATCCCGGCCACGCCTTTCTGTACGCCGACGGCACGATAACCGACCTTAACACCCGCATTGACCCGCGCACCCACTGGACACTCTACACCGCGACCGCCATCAGCAACACGGGCCTTATTGTCGGCTATGGCCTGCACAACATTAATGGGACAACTCACGCCTTTCTGCTGACGCCCCGCAACGGCGTTCCCGCCATCTACAGCCTCAATCCCAACCGGGCGTTCGCGGGCAGCAGCGCCCACACCCTTACGGTCTACGGCACTGATTTCCTGTCCGGCGCGGTTGTCCAGTGGAATGGAGCGGCTCTCGCAACCACCTTCCTTTCCTCCACGCAGCTTCAAGCGACGGTTCCTTACGCCCTGACTCGCACTCCCGGCACGGCGCTGGTCATGGTCGTTAATCCCAGCGGGGCCGCGTCCGAATCTGAGCCGTTTACTATCAAGCCGCGCCTCGCTGCGTTCACCCTGAGCCAGTCCACCGTGCGCGGCGGCAGTTCCCTCACGGGCACGGTCACACTCTCGCAAGCCGCGCCTTCCGACGGTGAGAAGGTCACGCTGTCGGTCAGCGGCAGCGCCCCGGTCGGCGTCCCCCGGTACGTTATGGTGTCCGCCAGAGCCGCCTCCGTGACGTTCAGCATCGGCACCGGCAGCGTCGCGCAAATCAGCACGGCGACCATCACGGCCACAGCAGGGGCTGTGAAGTCCCAACTGCTCACCGTCACACCGTAGGCAGGAAAACGGGCATGGGAGGGCGAACCCTCTCCTATGCCCCTTGAAACTGAGTTGGATACCGTCAACAAGCGCGTCGCCGATGCCGTGCGACGCTTCGCGGCCCGTCCCGCGTTTTCCCACAAGCCGCACGGCGCAAAAGACTGGCTGACTATCCCCTACGCCGACTTCGGCGAGCAGGTGCGCCGGGTCGCTCTCGGCCTGCGCGCCCTCGGCGTGGAACACGGGGACAGAGTTGCCCTGCTGTCGGAGAACCGGCCCGAATGGGTCATTGCCGACTTCGGGGCGCAGGCGGCGGGAGCGGTCACTGTGCCGATTTATCCTACTCTGCCGCCCACGCAGGTCGCCCATATTCTCGCAGACAGCGGCGCAAAGGCGCTCATTGCGTCTGACCGCAAGCAGTGGGAAAAGGCCCGGCAGGGCGGCGGTTCCGCGTTAAGCGTTTTTGTGGTCATGGATGATGCTCCCAACGAGAGTTTGTCCTGGGACGGCCTGCTGGAAATGGGCGAACGCGCCCCCTTCGCCGCTGAATACGAAGCCGTACGTGACACCGTTCAGCCCGACGACCTGATGAGCATTGTTTACACGTCCGGCACGACGGGAAACCCCAAAGGCGCGATGCTGACCCACCGCGCCCTGTGCGCCTCCCTGGACGGCGCGACCCTTGACCTGCCGCAATACCAGCCGCCCCACGAAGTCATGCTCTCGTTTCTGCCCCTGTGCCACATCTTTGAGCGCATCACCAGTACACTGGCAACCACCCGCGGAGCGCACACCTACTTCAACGACACGCTTTTCAAGCTCGCGTCCAACATGGCGGAGGTCAAACCCACCGTGATGGTGAACGTCCCGCGTGTCTATGAAAGCATCCACGAGCGCGTCATAGACGGGCTGGCGAAGGCTCCCCCGAAGCGTCAGCGCATGGCGCATTGGGCCATCGGCATTGGGGAAATGGTGTCCGAGCGGCGCAGCGCCGGGCGTTCGGTTAGCCCGCTACTCGCCGCGCAGCACGCCATCGCCGATAAATTGGTGCT
The DNA here is from genome assembly GCA_963835235.1 of uncultured Armatimonadota bacterium. Classification (GTDB taxonomy): domain Bacteria; phylum Armatimonadota; class Armatimonadia; order Armatimonadales; family Capsulimonadaceae; genus CAWIET01. The sequence continues at coordinate 1,729,297 of CAWIET010000004.1, read as the reverse complement.
GTCCAAAGTGCGCGCCCGCTTCGGGGGACGGTTCCGCTTTGTCGTCAGCGGGGGCGCTCCCTTGAACCCCATCACCGAGCGGTTCTTTCTCGCCATCGGCATTCCCCTGCTGGAAGTCTGGGGGCTGACCGAGACGGGTCTCGCCACCATCACCCCGAACGGGCGGCCCAGAGTGGGCACGGTGGGTCGTCAAAGTGCCCACACGGAAGTCAAGACCGCGCCCGACGGCGAACTGTTAGTCCGAGGGGCGAACGTCATGCAGGGCTACTGGCATCTCCCCGAAGCCACCGCCGAGGCCATTGACGCCGAAGGCTGGTTCCATTCCGGGGACATCGGGGTCATAGACAAAGACGGCTATGTCACCATCACCGACCGCAAAAAGGACATTCTGGTGCTGGCGAATGGCAAGAAAGTGGCCCCGCAGCCCATAGAAGTCATGCTCAAGCACTCGCCCCTGATTGCCGAAGTCGTGCTGCTGGGCGACAAATCGGAGACCGTGAAAGCCCTCGTCGTGCCCAACTTTGATGCCCTGAAAGCGTGGGCCAAAGAGCAGAATAAGAAGATAGACGACCCGGAGGGCTTTGCCGCCGACCCCGCCGCCCGCAAGTTGATCAAGACCGAGATAGACCGCCTTTCCACCGGGCTGGCGGACTTTGAGAAGGTCAAGCGCATCGCGCTCCTGCCGCAACCCTTCAGCATTGAAACGGGGGAACTCACGCCCACCCTGAAAGTCAAGCGCAAGGTGGTGGCGGAGAAGTTCGGCAGCCTGTTAGAGAAGCCGGAGAAAGAGTAGCCCCCATGCAGTCCCACTGGGGCGACCGGCCCGCGCGCTACTTGCTCATCTCGCTGTTCTGGCTGCCGATTAGCCTCTTCTGGGGGGCGATGCTGGGGCAGGTGCTTCCCGCACGAGTCTTGACCTTTGCGGGGCAGGCGCATTCAGGAACGTATCTGGCGATTATTTCTATCTGCGGGGCGGCGATGGGGCTGCTCAGTCAAATTGTGATTGGCCCCGTTTCCGATGCCTGCCGCGCCCGATGGGGCCGCCGCCGCCCGTTTCTTTTTGGGGGCACTCTGCTTGCCATACTGTCCATGCTGGCGTTCGCGCACGCGGGGTCGTTTGCGGGACTGGTGGCGTCGTTTGCGGCCATTCAGTTGTTCCTGAACATTGCTAACGGGCCGTATCAGGCGCTGATACCCGACCAGGTTCCATTAGAGCATCAAGGCGCGGCGTCCGGGTACATGGGAGTCATGTCGCTGCTGGGCGACGCGGGCGGGCCGATTGTGGCGGGCATTCTGCTGTCTCATGCGAAGACGCCCGCCGCCGAAGCCCATGCCGTGCAGACGCTTGTGGGCATCGTCAGCATCGCCCTGCTCGGCTTCATGCTGCTGACCGTGTGGCTGGTTCCCGATGCGCCCGCCCCGGCGTCCCACCCGTCGCCCCTGCGGGAATGGCGGGCAACGTATGCCTTCCATGTCGCCGACAACCCGGACTTTTATCGTTTGCTGGCGTCCCGCGCGGTGTATAATTTGGGCTTCTACACGGCATTTGGGTTTCTGGCGTACTACGTGCGGTTTGCGCTTCACACGGGGGAAGATTACCATAAGCCCTTGACGCTGCTTCAGGAAGTGGCGATTGGCGGGGCGCTGCTGGGAACCGTGCCCGCAGGCTATCTTGCAGACCGAATGAGCAAGAAGCGGGTGATTTATGCGTCATCGCTGTTCTCCGTGCTGGCGGGACTGGCATTTGCATTCGCGCCGAATGTCCACTTTGCCATCATCATGGCGTCGCTGTTTGGCATTGGCTTTGGGATGTTTCGGGCAGTAGACTGGGCCTTTGCGTGCAGCCTGCTGCCAACCGGCGGCGGGGCCAAGTTTTTGAGCATCTGGAGCCTGTCTACCATGCTGCCGCAGGTGCTCGCGCCGTCGTTTGGCCCCGTCGCAGACTATCTCAATCGCGCTTTCGGCATGGGGGCGGGCTACCGGGGGGCAATGCTCTTGACGCTGGTTTATACGCTGCTGGGCACGGCCATTATTGCGGGGGTGCATGAGCGGCGGGCAGCGGAGGCTCCGGCGGGGGAGCCGCTAATCGTGCCAAGCGCGTGAGGTAAGGATAGTGACACGAACAAGCATGCTGTGGGCGATTGTGCTGGCGCTGACCCTGCCGCCTGACGCGCGCGGGGCTGCGCCGACAGGCGACGCAGCACGGGGAAACAGCGTGCGAACGCTGAACGTGCGGGGCTTCTTTCGCAGGTGCATCGTGCATTTGCCCCCTGCGTACACGCCCACGCATCCTCTGCCTTTGGTGCTGCTCTTTCATGGAGCGGGCGGCTGCGGCGCGGAAGCGCTCCGCATGACCGGATGGGCGCAAAAAGCCGATGCCGCCGGGTTTGTGGTGGCGGCTCCCGATGCCCTTCCCTTAGACCCGGAAGCGCCGCCGTCGGATGCCAACCTGACCTTCTGGGCAGACAGCGATGACCCTTCCGAGTTCCGCAAGGCGGTGATAGACGATGACGCGGCGCTTGTTCCCGCGCTGCTGAAGGACTTAGAGAGCCGCTATGCCATAGACACGCGGCGCATCTATGCCGTCGGGTTTTCCAGCGGGGCTAGGTTTGTGTTTCGTTTGGGCACGCTGATGCCGGAGCGGTTCGCGGCGCTGGCCCCGGTGTGCGGGGTGTTCAACGCGCACAACCCCACGCCCTCTCGTCCTGTCCCGGTGCTGCTCATTCTCGGACTGGAAGACCCCGTGTTTCCCTATCACGGCGGCATCTCCGTAATGGACGATACGCCTATCTCGCGCCCGCCGGTGCTCAACAGTGTGGCGTACTGGGCGAAGAGGGAAGGTTTTTCCACGCAGCCTGAAGTCCGTCAGGCGAACGCGGAGCCGCTCAAGGGGGATGGCCTGACCATTCTGGCCTTTGGCCCCCCTGCGGGGCCGCAGACACTGGTGTATGTGGTAGCAGGCATGGGGCACACCTGGCCCGGTTCGCCGGTAGCCTTTCCTGCGGCAGCAGGGCCGATGCCCCATGCCCTGAACGGCGTGGATGTCATCTGGGACTTCTTCTCCCGGCACACGCTTCCCTGACAAGGATTTCTTGATGCTTTACTTTCTCACCTACCCGTTCTTCTTTGTGGCCGCGCGGCTTCTTTTGCGTGTGCTTGGCAGGCTGCGCTCGTCGGGAGAACACCATGTGCCCCGGCGCGGAGGGCTGATTTACTCGCCCAACCATGTGTCGGATATTGACCCGCCCACTGTCTTTGTCACGTTTCCCCGGCGGGCGTGGTTTATCGGCAAGACGGAGCTATTTGAGATACCCGTTGTCGGCTGGTTCTTTCACCACTTCCATGCCTTTCCCATCAAGCGGGACTCGGCGGACAGGGCTGCTCTCAGGCGGGCGGAACAGTGTTTGCGGCAGGGCGACCCTATTCTGGTCTTTCCCGAAGGACGGTGCTCCCGCACGGGGACATTGCAGCGCATTCAATCCGGGGCGGCTTTGTTGTCGGTGCGAACCGGGTGTCCCATTATCCCGGTGGGGCTGGAGCATACCAATGAAGTGCTGCCTTACGGCAAGCTCATGCCTCGCTTCTCGCGCCGTCCGGTGACAGTGACATTTGGCCCGCCGCTGCGTCCGCAGGCGTTTTCTCATTTGAAGCACGGCAAGGCGGTGGAGGCGATGACCCTTGCTCTGGGGAATGAACTGGCCCGCCTGACCCATCAAGCGCCGCCGCCAGCGGCGTAGGAAGGCCCGCTACCAGTCCGCCGCCTTTAAAGCCGCCAGCGCGCGCTCGGCGAGCAGGCGTCCCTTTTCGCGCTTATCTCGCACGCGCTCGCCCTCCAGCGGCGGCACAATGCCCCAGTTGGAGTTCATCGGCTGGAAGTCTTTGCCGTCGTAATGAGCGACGTAATCACACAGCGCGCCCAGCATGGTTTCCGGCGGCAGGGTTAATAACGGCAGGCCAGACAGGTGATGCGCCGCGTTGCGCCCCGCCAGAATCCCCGTCGCCGCCGACTCCACATAGCCCTCCACGCCCGTTATCTGCCCCGCAAAGAACACATTCGGGAACGCGCGCATCTGCAAAGTCGCGTCGAGCACTCTGGGGGACTGAATGTACGTGTTGCGGTAAATCACCCCGTAGCGCACAAACTCGGCGTCCGCCAGCCCCGGAATGAGCCGAAAGACACGCCGCTGGTCGCCCCACTTCATGCGCGTCTGAAAGCCCACCATTGAATAAAGCGTCGCCGCCCGGTTCTCCTGCCTGAGTTGAAGAACGGCCCAGGGGCGACGGCCCGTGCGCGGGTCATTGAGGCCCACCGGCTTCATGGGGCCAAAGCAGAGCGTTTTGGGGCCGCGCGCGGCGAGGGCTTCAATGGGAACGCACGCCTCAAAGTAGGGCACTTTCGTCCCTTCCTCATGCGCGTGCAGGGGGGCCAGTTCCGCGTGGGTGAGGGCGTCATAGAACGCCTCGTACTCATCACGGGTGAAGGGGCAGTTGAGGTACGCCGGGTCGCCCTTGTCATAGCGGGACGCGGCAAACACAATGTCTCGGTTAATGGTGCTCGCGTCAATCGTGGGCGCGACGGCATCATAGAACGCAAGCTGCGCCTGCCCCGTCAGGCGTCCAACATCAACCGCCAGCGCGTCCGAAGTCAGGGGGCCGGTGGCGATGATATGCACGCGGCGTTCATCTACGGCAGGCACTTCCTCGCGCACGATAGTCACATTGGGCAGGCTTTCTAACTTGCCTGTGATGTAGCCCGCGAACAGTTCCCGGTCAACCGCGAGCGCCTCGCCCGCAGGCACGGACGCCGCATCCGCCGCCGCCACAATCAGCGACCCCATTCGCCGCATTTCCTCTTTCAGCAGCCCGGCGGCGTTGGTGAGGGCGTTGGACTTGAGGGAGTTGGAGCACACTAGCTCCGCTAGTCTATCCGTCTGATGCACCGGCGTCGGGCGGGTGGGGCGCATCTCGTAGAGGCGAACGCTTGCGCCCGCCTGCGCCGCCTGCCACGCGGCCTCGCTGCCCGCCAGCCCCCCGCCAATGATGGTGATTTCAGGCATGACGTGTCACAAGTAAGCGCTACAGGTCGTACTCGTCAATGGGAGAGAAATAAATCACGGTGGCGGCGTCTTCGGCGGTGACTTCCCGCCCGTAGATTTTGCCCAGCAGGTTCATTACTTCCTCTTTGGTGCGCATCTCCGGGTTCTCGCGCTGAATGTCGCGCGGGGACAATTCCGCGCACGTCTTCACTTCCACGTTGTCCACTATCGCGCAGAATAGTTTCTTGCGCCGGGCATAACGCTGGCCGACCGTCACCCAGACCACCTGCCCGGTCTGGTACTTGTCGGATTTGTCCCCTAAACGAATGGTGGCGGACTTGCGGCCCTTTTTGAGAGCCTCGCCGTACAGGTCATGGTAAAAGTTGAGTGCGAGCATGATAACAGGGAAGTACCCCACGCGCGGGGCAGTTGTCAAGGGCACGGGCGCATTTGCCGCGCGTCTGGCGCTCTCCCCGTGCTTTCCCCGTACTTTTCCGGCGCTGCACAGGTGCTTTCCCGGCGCTGCACTGCGGCCCGAAGGGCAGAACCTTACTCGTCCAGCGGGGAGCGGACGCCGCGCCCGCCTTTGCCTGGAACGTGGGTGTAAATCATCGTCGTGCGAACGGCGGCGTGGCCCAAGGACTCCTGCACTGTGCGAATGTCGCAGCCGCCTTCTAAAAGATGGGTGGCGAACGAGTGGCGGCGGCTTCACGTCGCCCGCCTTCAAGATGGTGGACACCTGCGCGGCGGAGTTTGAGGCCGCAACGCCTTACTTCTACTCCTGTTGAGAGAGCGGCAGCGACGCCTGACGCCCACTGTTTCCCTGTCCAAAAGTGTAGTCCAGCATACCGCTGCCTATTCAACGCCTATTCAACACCTATTCAAGCCTATTCAACACCTATTCAAGCCTATTCAACACCTATTCAACACCTATTCAATGCCTATTCTTTGCAAGCACTTTGCCTGTTCCCGGCAGGGTTTTTCCCGCTCCCCGACTGCGCCCGGCGGCCTGATTTGCGCGGCTCCCCGTTGCGTTGACGGCGCGGGCAGAGCGTGTTATAATGAAGAGAACGCGCCTGAGCGGGGCACTATGCCGCAGGAGTGGTGCCAGAAGCGTCACCGGGCGCGTTGAGAAGCAGAGTGAGGCAAAACTGCCCTGACTTTGCGTGTTATGCCGCAAGCGAGCGGTATAGTAACAAGTTAGGCCGCAGAGCGTAGGGCTTGCATGAGAAACAGACGGTACATACAATCAATAATAACAATCCAAAAGAACATATCACCGCCGGGCGTGATAACAAGACGTTACATCAATAACCAGCTCAATCCGCGCATGATCGCCCAGCGTACTTCGATACTCTATGCTGATTTGCGGGGCTACTTGCGCTATTTGTATTGTGGTCGCTGTGAGAGGGAGTTGCGTAAAGACATTTCCCATCGTATCGGCTGGACGATGTGGCGCTATGTTCCGTCTCGCCGGAAACATCCAGCTTATCGCTCGAGAGAATTCGGAGTTCTAAGGCGTCGGCGTCTGTAGCGGATGCCATTGCGGTATAACAACACGCTGCACCTGACGCCACCTGCCGCGTCTTGCAGTTGCTCGGCGGTTGGCTTGCTTGGCAGGCGGCGCAGGTGAGTGGGGCCGTTATACCGCTGTCACATGGAGTGGTGTCCGAGTGGCTGATGGAGGGCTTTTGCATTCCGGGTGCAGGAGTCTGTGGGGTTGCCCGACTCAGTCGCTCTGGGAAGGGTTGCCCCCCGTGGGTTCGAATCCCATTCGCTCCACCTAATCTCACGAAGCGGTATAACAACTACTGCACCGAACGGAAGCGACCTACATGAGCCGGTCAGGGGCAGGAGGCTCGCTTGGCCGCTCCCGCCGGTGAGCGGGGCCGTTATACCGCTCCTATACACAATGCCTCAAGAACTTTACAAACTGCCTTTCCCTTCGTCAGGACTTAGGGACGTAAGTTCCCAAGAACTTGGGGGCCGAACTTGTTGCCTTAACTGTAATGATGGTGATGATGACATCCCTATTCGTATTATTTTCGTGGGTGTAGAGGCTTATAAAGCCACCCACTACAGAGCCTGTAGCCTTGAAATGATAGAAGCATATGATAACGTGGTAGCGCTATGATTTAAGTTGCTGTGGTAGACTATCTGGCATGGTGACCCAGGCCGTTTCTTGCTATCACTGCAACAGCACAGACATCATTCGCTTTGGCTTCCAGAACAACAGGCAACGCTACAAATGCCGTGCCTGTGGCAAAACCAGCCGCGCTAACGAAGGCAGCAACGCCTACGACGAAGCCACCAAAGCTCAAATCTTAGCCGCCTACCATGAACGTCGCTCCCTGCGAGCGATGACACGCATTTGATGACACGCATTTGATGACACGCATTTGATGACACGCATTTGATGACACGCATTTTCGGCGTGTCCGCCAACACGGTGCTCATCTGGCTTAAACATAGTCATTAAAAAGCCGCCAGCCTGCCGCCCCTCAAGAAGACGCTGGCGAAAGCCAAGAAGAGAGACGTTCTGGAACTTGACGAGATATGGTCGTTCGTCCATCACAGGAGAAACAAACGCTGGGTGTGGCTGGCCCAATGCAGAAGGACACGCCAGATTGTGCAGAAGGACACGCCAGATTGTGGCGTATGCCATCGGCGACCGAAGTGAGCAGACTTGCCGCCTCTTGTGGGAGCGCATTCCCAGGCGGTATAAGAAGTGGGTGCTGTTCACTGACTTTTGGAAGGCATACGCAGAAGTGCTGCCCCAAAGCCAGCATCGTGCCACAGGCAAGGGCGACGGACAGACCTGCCATATTGAACGCTTCAACATCCTACGCCAACGGCTGGGCCGCTTTGTTCGCAGAACGCTTTCGTTTTCCAAGCCAGACGCGATGCACGAGACCTGTCTGCTCTTGTTCCTTCACGACTACAACGCACAAATACAAACAAGACTCTGCAACTAGGCTGAGCCACTACCTACTTTCGTATTCAGCGAGCGGAGTAGGAGGGGAATCGTCGGAGCAGGAACAGAGGCGCAGCGCCGCCAGATTTGGATACGCTGGAACGGTGTTCGCACAAACTATCATTTCAGGAGACGCCATTCGTCGCGCAGCACCGGAAACAGCAGGGTATTAAACAGCAGGATGCAGCCTGAACAGATATGAGATAACTGAACAGATACGAAGATAACTGAACAGATACGAGACAAGCGATGCAACCTACCCATTACGACCTCCTGGGCGTGGCACACACAGCCACAGAGGCCGAAATCAAAAACAAATATCGCCAGGCTGCCCGTGCACATCATCCCGATGTGGCCGAAGACAAAGTCTGCGGAGCGCGTCTGTTCATCCAGGTCAATCTGGCCTACCGCATTCTCAAGGATGCGGAGCTGCGGCGGCAGTACGATCTTTCGCTGCAAGCCGCGCCGGAAGGCGTGCCTCCGCCCCCAAAGGCGGAACCTGTGGATGTTCTCCAGGCGATGCAGCAGGCGGAGCATGCCTATTTCCAAGGGCGAATGCAGGAAGCCCGCACTCTGTGCGCGCAGGTTCTCAAACATGATGGCCGCCATGCCAGCGCCTTAGCCTTGCTGGGCGACGCTCTAGTCGGGCTGAACAAGCCGGAGGAGGCCGCTGTCGCCTATCGGCTTTGTCTGAAGATTACCCAAAGCCTTGTCGTACAGGCGAAACTGGCCCGCTTGATGCAGCGGCAAGCGCAGTCAGTCGGCGCGGCGCCTGCGGCCAGCAGCCCATCCGCCGGAACCGCCAGCGCGCCAAAGTCTGGCGGTCTGCTCAAGCGCCTGTTTGACAGGCCAGACGCAAGATGACAAATTGTAGGCATGGTTAGAAGTAAAAGCCTGGTCAGTTATGACAAGCCTGGTCAGTTATGATAAGGAGGACGCATGAAAGCACCTTTGCCACCCGACGAGCCGCTCCGGCTGCGCACCCTGCAAGAGTATCACATCCTGGATACGCTTCCCGAGCAAACTTACGATGACCTGACGTTTCTGGCATCCCTGATTTGCGGCACTCCGACCGCGCTTCTGACAATCGTGGATGAAGATCGGCAGTGGTTCAAGTCGCGCCTGGGCTTTGACATGAGTCAGACGCCGCGCGACCAAGCGTTTTGCAGCCATGCGATCTTGACACCAGATCTGATGCTGATCCCGAATACAACAGAGGATGAGCGGTTTGCCGACAATCCTCTGGTGGTTTCCGGCCCGGCGATCCGCTTTTACGCAGGTGCACCGCTGGTTACGGCAGAAGGGGCGGCTCTGGGGACGCTGTGTGTCATTGACAAAAAACCGCGCGAATTGACCGCAGAGCAGCAGGAAGCCCTGCGTGCGCTCGGGAGGCAGGCGGTGGCGCAGCTGGAGATGCGGCGCCTCCTCAGCGACATGGCGACCCTGCTGGCCTCGCACGTGGAAGACGAACAGCCGGAGCAACAACACGCAGAGGAAGAACACGCAGAGGAAGAACAGCCTCCGCTCTCATAGCCTAAGAGCGTGTATAGATAATAGTACGGGTTGCATTAAAGCGACTGTGGCTGTATACGGAGCGGGTATGCCCATCCAGAAGACGGCCCACTGCGCCTATGACCTCCACTATCATTTTAACTTCGCCGTCAAGTACCGGCGCGCGGTGCTGGAGCCGGAGGTGGTCACACAACTGGTGCGGATCAGCCTGGAGATACAGGAGCGTTATGAGATTGAAGTGGAGTGTTTGGGCGCGGACAGAGACCATGTTCACCTGCTCTGCGCGGCCCATCCCAGCCTTTCGCCCAGCCGGATTGCTCAGGTTTACAAGAGCCTGACGGCGCGTGAAGTCTTCAAGGCGTTGCCCAACCTGCGAAAGCGATTGTGGGGCGGCGAGTTTTGGGGTGCGGGCTACTTTGTGGAGACGGTGGCGCAGCGGGGCAGTTGGGAGGCGTTGCTGCGTTACGTCAAGCAGCAGGGGCAAAAGCCTGAGGAAATGACCCTGCGCTTATGGTTCCCGGAGACCTGAGATGCTCCGCAGCTTGCTGCGGAGTGCCTTCACGCCACACTGCGCCCGTTCCTCGCTCCACCGCTGAACTTTGCAATGATGCCCCAGCAAACGCCCCGCCAGAAAATAGTTGCGAAAATCATTGCAAATGGGCTGGTCGGGTTTAGGCCCGACCGTTCAGGCCGCGTGGGCCGACCAGGCCATTCTGCTGACTGACCCCCGGTTCGCAGTTGTGAGCAGCCCCAACCAAAGCGGGTATCAACTGTTTGTCTCCACGAACCTCATTCTCGGCCCTTACGGCGGCCCGATTATTTCGGAGCCGTTTGATACGCCGACGCTGCCGGTTCCCATCGGAAGCGACCTGGCGCTGACGGCCACCAACAGCGACGCGGGCTTCTCGCTCCTGCTCAGTACCCCAAACGACATCGGGGGCAAAATCACCGTGTATGCGTCTGCGCCGCAGATCAGCACGCGCGCCAGTTTCGCCGACAGCCAGTGCGTCCTCATCCAGACGGCGACGCACCTGGAAACGGGAACGCCGCTGGATTTAACCGCCGCCTACCTGCAAATCTACCGTCGGCCCGCCAACGGCTGGCGGATTGCCGTGCAGGTCGCCCCGGTCAGTTCAACAGGCCTGCGCCTGCCGCGCAAAACGTTCACCGCGCTGGTCGCTCCATCCGAGTAAAGGACACAAAAAAGAGCCGGGACAAAACAGTCCCGGCTCTTTTTTCTCGCCGCGTCCCTTTTTCTTGCTTATGCCTTGCCCGTTGTCTGGACGCCGTGCTGCGCCGCGTCTTTTGGCTCCTGCTTGTCGCCCGCCCACGACGAATGGAACGTGCCGGGCTTGTCCGTCCGCTCGTAGGTGTGCGCCCCGAACAAATCCCGCTGCGCCTGTATCAAATTCGCAGGCAGACGCGCCCGCCGATAACCGTCGTAGTACGCCAGCGACGACGAGAACGCCGGTGTCGGAATGCCCAGCCGCGCCGCTTCCGCCACCACGCGCCGCCAGCCATCCTGCCCCTTGCCGACGGCTTCCGTGAAGTAAGGCGCTAAAAGAAGATTGGGCAGGTCGGGCTGACTGTCAAACGCCTCTTTGATGCGCCCCAGGAAACGCGCGCGAATGATGCATCCGCCGCGCCAGATGGTCGCAGTCTCGCCGGGGTGCAGTGTCCAGCCGTGCTCTTTGGCCGCCGCCAGCATCTGCTCAAAACCCTGCGCGTAGGCCACCACTTTGGACGCATACAGCGCATCGCGCACGTCGTCAATGAATTGCTGCCGCTCCCCGGCTGCCTTGCCCCCCGCCGGGCCAGGCAGCACTTTGGACGCCGCCACCCGCTGCTCTTTGAACGACGACAGCGCGCGCGCAAACACCGCTTCCGTAATGCCCGTAATCGGCACGCCCAAATCTAACGCGCTTTGCACCGTCCACTTGCCCGTGCCCTTCTGCGCGGCTTTGTCCAGCACCTTGTCAATCAAATCCCCGTCGCCGTCGTCATCCTTGCGGGCAAATATCTGGGCCGTGATTTCAATCAGAAACGAGTCCAAATCCCCCGCGTTCCACTGCGTGAATACGTCTGCCAGTTCGCTGTTAGATAATCCCAGCCCGTTCTTCAATAAATCATAGGCTTCCGCAATCAGCTGCATATCCGCGTACTCAATGCCGTTATGCACCATCTTGACATAGTGCCCTGCGCCCCCCGCACCGATATACGTGCAGCACGGCTCGCCGTCCACCTGCGCGGCAATCTTCGTGAAGATAGGCTCTACAATCTGATAAGCCTCCTCGCTCCCGCCCGGCATAATAGACGGGCCGTTCAGCGCGCCTTCCTCCCCGCCGGAAACGCCGACGCCTAAGAAGCGCAGCCCTTCGGCCTCCAGCTCCTTGACCCGCCGCTCCGTGTCCGAGAAGAGCGAATTGCCGCCGTCTATGAGCAAATCGCCCTTGTCCAGCAGCGGCTTCAACTCCTGAATAACGGCGTCTACGGGCGCTCCCGCCTTCACCATAATCATGATCGCGCGGGGGGCCGCCAGCGCCCGCACGAACTCCTCCGTGCTTTTGGAGCCGACAATCTGACCTTCCGCCCCATGCTCCTCCATAAACTTGTCGGTCTTCTCCGTCGTTCTGTTGTGAACCGCAATCGGGAAGCCTTTGTGCGCCACGTTCCGTGCCAGGTTCTGTCCCATCACCGCCAGCCCTGTCAATCCAAAGTTTGGTTTATCCAATTCTCTCGCCTCCGTCTTAGTCTGCCTGCCTTGTTCGCCTTCGCAAGCCATCTCTCCTGCCCCAATTGACTTCCCTGCCCGAATTGGGCTATAATCTCCCGCGCACAGGGCGTGCTGGGTCGGTAGCTCAATGGTAGAGCACTTCACTTTTAATGAAGTGGTTCCGGGTTCGAGTCCCGGCCGACCCACAGTGATCAAACCGATAAAATAAAGGGGCGGGGGGCAGCCCCCGCCTTTTTGGGCAATGGCACAGGAACGAAATGCTGGAAGATGTCGTCAAGGAAAGCGAAGGGGTGCAGGCGCGACTGGAACAATTGAGCGCGCCGCTGCATCTGGACGCCAGGCAGCAGGAGATAGCATCGCTGGAAGCCGAAGCGGGAACGTCGGGCTTCTGGGACGACCCTGCCCGCGCGCAGGCGCAGATGCAGCGATTGAACGCCGTCAAAGAAAGCCTTGCGCCCTGGCTCGCCGTCGCCAAGCGACTGGAAGACCTGCGGACGCTGGCGGAAATGGCCCTGCTGGAAGACGCGCCGCAAGAGTACGAAGCCGAAGTCGCCGATGAACTGGCTTCCGTCTCGCGCTCGCTGGACGCTTTGGAAGTGGAAACCTTGCTGTCTGGGCCGCACGACGCCGCGCCTGCCTTTCTGGAAATCAACGCCGGAGCAGGCGGCACCGATGCCAACGACTGGGCGCAAATGCTGCAAAGAATGTACCTGCGCTGGGCGGAACGGCGCGGCCTCAAAGCCGACATTACCGATGAGGTAGAGGGAGACGTGGCGGGCCTCAAAAGCACCACCCTGCGTCTGGAAGGCAAGCACGCTTACGGCCTGCTGCAAGGCGAGCGCGGCGTGCATCGTTTGGTACGCATCTCGCCCTTCAACAGTGGCGGCACGCGGGAAACGTCGTTCGCGGGCGTAGACATCACCCCGGAAGTCGCCGAAGTCGCCGAAGTAGACATCCCGGAGAAAGACTTACGCATTGACTACTACCGGGCGTCCGGGGCGGGCGGCCAGCACGTCAACAAAACTTCCAGCGCGGTGCGTATTACCCATCTGCCCACCAACATCGTTGTTTCCTGCCAGAACGAGCGCAGCCAGGGCCAGAACAAAGCGTTCGCGATGACCCAGTTAAAAGCCAAACTACTCGCGCGCGCTCGCCAGGAGAACAAAGCCAGCATTGATGGACTGCGCGGCGAGCATCAAAAGATTGAGTTCGGCTCGCAAATCCGCAACTATGTCTTTCAGCCGTATACGCTGGTCAAGGACGCGCGCACGGCCCATGAAACCGGCGATATTCAGCGCGTGATGAACGGCGAATTAGATGACTTCATGGATGCCTTCCTGCGCTGGCAGCACGCCCAGAAGTTACAATTGTAGAAAGAACACGAAATAATCATGCGCCCGCTTTTCCTGCTTCTCGGCCTGCTTGTCTGCCTGCTTCTGAGCCTGCCTGCCGGAGCCGCCCCGCGCTCGTCCAAAGACGCCGTGCAGGTGCAGTCGCCATTGGACAGCAAAGGCTGCGGCACGCAGGAAACCAGTTTAGGCAATTTGATTGCGGATATGGTGCGGGACGCCGGTCATGCCGACGTTGCTCTGGTCGCCGCCGACGAACTCAACGAAACTTCTATTTCCGCAGGCGACGTTCCTGCATCTCAGTTCGTCAGCGCTCTGCGCTACGGCGATGACGCCACCGACACCATTGTCGTTCTCAACCTGACCGGCGCGCAACTCCTTCGCGCGGCAGAACGCTCCGTCTCGCGCGCGCCTCAAACCTTCGGTGGGTTCCTGCAAGTTTCCGGTTTGCAGGTGCGCTATGACCCTTCGCAGCCCGAAGGAAAGCGCGTTTCACTGGCAGGCGCAGGCGGCAGCGAAATCAGTGCGGGCAAGACCTATCGCGTCGCCACCACCCACCCGATTGCTTTCGGCAACTTAGGCTACTTTCAGGTGTGGAGCAAAAAGGATATTGCCGAAGACACGCAGCAGCCGCTCGGCAGGGCTTTGGTCGCCTATTTAACCGCGCACAAAGTGGTTAACACCGTCGTGGAAGGACGTATCAGTGCGGCGCATTAGTGCTTTTTTTTGGCTTTCGCTGCTTTTCTTGTCCGGCTGCCGTTCCCATTCACAGGCGCTGCCCCCAGGCGCAGGGGCCGCACAACTTCCTCCTGCCAGAATGACGGGGGCGGAGGGGCCGTCTTTCCCGGCGTTTGACGGCGACCATGCCTACAGTTTGCTCAAACAACAATGCGCTTTCGGCCCGCGCATCCCCGCCACTGCGCCGCACGACCAATGCCGCTCTCTGATACTTGCCAATTTGTCGCCGTTTGTGGACAAAACGGTTACGCAGAACTGGACATGGACAGACAACGCACGTCACGTGACCCTGCCACTCACCAACATTCTCGGTATCATTAACCCATCAGCGCCCACTAAAATCCTTTTGCTCACCCATTGGGACACCCGCCCTACGGCAGACCAGGAACTTGACAAAATCAATCAGCGCAAGCCTATTCCCGGCGCAGACGATGGCGCATCCGGCACAGCGACCTTGCTGGAACTTGCCCGCGCTTTGCACAAACACAAGCCTTCGGTTTGCGTGGAACTTCTCTTTGTGGACGGCGAGGATTGGGGGCCGGGCGACGACAAAATGTATCTGGGGGCGATTCACTTCGCCAAAGACCCCGGCCCCTATCGCCCGCAGTTCGCCATTCTTCTGGACATGATTGGCGACAAAAACCTCACCATTCCCCGCGAGGCTTCGTCGCAGATGCTGGCTCCCAACATCAACGACCTTGTGTGGAACGCCGCCCATGCGCTCGGCTACCAAAAGGAGTTTCCCGACTTCGTGGGCCAGCAAATCTTAGACGACCACGACAGTTTCAACGCCGTCGGCATTCCCTGCATCGACTTAATCGATTTCAATTACGCCTACTGGCACACCCTCGCCGATACCCCCGACAAGTGCAGCGCGCGCTCTCTCAAAGTCGTCGGGGAGGTCATGGAAAAAGTCATCTACGACGCCCGTTAGCCCTTTCGCCGTCCCTGAAATCCCCTTTGGCTGCCCTTGAAATCCCCTTTGGCTGCCCTTTCGCCGCCTTGTGTTCTCTTTGCATTCTCTTCTGCACTTCTCTTCTAACTGTCTTCTGTTGTAATGCGATTCCCCCTGATTTGCCCTGCGTTTCCCTTGCCTTGACAATGCCGCCGTGCGGGGCCTCCCTCCCAAATGCGCCCTGAGCGCGCTTGCAGGCAGATTTCGGCCCGCTTGCAGGCAGATTTCGGCCCGCTTGCAGGCAGATTTCGGCCCGCAAAAAAAACTTTTTCGCAGCCCTCTAAAAATCGGCGGCGCGTGCCGATAATGTCCTCGGAAGCAAATCGCGGGGAGCGCAACTCCCGCCTTCCGAAAGGACAACGACACATGGCAAAGACCTATGTGACACGAACACCGCGCAAGGTTAACCCCCAGGCGATGCTCGTGAAACAACTTTGCGCTCTGTGGAACACCGCCACAGTGCAGCAGCAAGGGGCCTGGAACGCTCTCGCGGACACCCTCAACAACGCCCTCACCACGCGCCTGGCCGGACGAAAAACGGCTTTGGGCACGTTTATCGGGCACAATTCCACGCTGTGCGCGTGCGGCATGGCTCCCACTCTCATCGCGCCACAGACGGAAGCCGCGCCCGTGCTGCCGCCGCTCAGTTTGAGCGCCACGTTCAATGCGGACACCGGTCTGGCCCTCACAATGGCCGTTTCCGCCCCGTTTCAGGCCCGCGTGCTTGTTTATGGGGCGCGTCCCCTGCTGCCGGGCCGCAGCCTGTATGACACCATGAACTGGAGAGTGATTGACTCTCTGGACACCCTGGAAGCCGGAAGCACGGTAGACCTCACGGCCTCCTACCTCAAGGCGTACCGCGTGACGCGCCCCGGCTACACGCTTGCCCTGAAGTTGGTTCCCGTCTCTGTGAACGGTTTCCGGGGCGCGGAAACCCTCTTCACCGCCGAAGTGACGTCCGCGTAAACAAGACGCCGCGCCCGTCCTCCAAACCCTCTGCCGACGCGAAAACCCTCTGCCGGGGACGCTCAACCCGTCCCCGGCGGTTCCTGAATGTGCTATAATAGCCGTAATCCCTTTCAGGAGGAACCACCTGTGACCCGTATCGCTTTGTTTTCGCGCGCCGCGCTGCTGCTGTGCGCGCTTGCCCTGCCGACCTTTGCCACCCGCGTCCATGCCCAAGTCCCTGCCCGTCCCGAAGGCAGCGACACCGCTCCCGCGCCCAATGCCAGCAATCAGGCCACCGCGGTCATTGCCACCGCCACCGCCCTGCCCGCCGATGGCGTCACGCCTCAACTCTACGAAGACGCCATTAAAGCCTACAAAGCGGGCCATCTCAGCGAAGCCGCCGCCAAGCTGGAAGACGTAATTAAAGCCGTTCCCGCCAACCCTGACGCCCATTCCCTGCTCGGTTTCATCTACCTGAAACAAAACAAAACCGCCGATGCCGCCGCGCAATTAGCAACAGTCGTCAAGCTTTCGCCCGGCAATGTCGCCGCCCGCTCAAACCTTGCCAATGCCGATTTGCAGCTTGGAAAAACAGAGGACGCCATCAGCGAGTTCAAAGAAGTCCTCGCTCGCTCGCCTAAAGACACCAATGCCGCCTACGGTCTGGCCCTTGCTGAAGGCAAAGGCGGCCATTTAGACGAGTTTATCGCCGCCTTTCAGCAAGTGATAGCGGTCAAGCCCACTGCCGCCGCCTACCAGAACCTCGGCGTTGTGCTTCAGCAGGCAAAGCGCAGCAACGAAGCCGCCGACGCCTTTCAGCAAGCC
This sequence comes from uncultured Armatimonadota bacterium, assembly GCA_963835235.1. GTDB lineage: Bacteria > Armatimonadota > Armatimonadia > Armatimonadales > Capsulimonadaceae > CAWIET01. Next base: position 1,712,226 of record CAWIET010000004.1, on the reverse strand, counting down.
GCCACGCTGGAGCCGTCCAACGGCAACGCCTTTCTCAATGCCGGTCTGTTGTACGCGCAATCAGGCCAAAACGACAAGGCCATCACCGACCTCGCCAAAGCCATCTCCCTGGACACCGACTACAAATACGAAGCGCACATGGCTCTGGCGCAAGCCTACGCAGGCTCCAAAGACAACGCAAAGGCCATCAGCGAGTTCACCATCGCCTCTCAAGTGCGCCCCACCGAAGCCGCGCCCTTGTTTGATTTAGGCGTCCTGCAATCCCAGGCGGGCAGCAGCGCCGCTGCCGCAGACGCTTACCGCAAAGTGATTGCCCTGCCCGCCGCCGACCCGACACTTAAGATGCAGGCGCAAACCAATCTCGCGCTTCTTTCCGCGAAGTCGGGCAGCGCCGATGCCGCCACCGCGCTGGCGCAGGCCGCGCAGACCGACCCCAATAACCCGGCCCCGCACACCGCGCTTGCCAATCTTTACGCCAAGCAGGGCGACGTCGCCAAAGCCCTTGCCGAGCGGCGCACGGTGCTTAAACTCAGCCCCACCGACGACCAGACACGGCTTCTCGTCGCCGATACGCTGCTGTCTCAGAAAGAATACAGCGACGCCGCCTCCCAGTACGATGTCGTTGCCCAGCGCGAACCCAAGAACGCCGCAGTCCAGAACGCACGCGGCACGGCCTATGAGTTATCCGGCGATTTAAGCACCGCGCAGCGCGCCTTTGAAGCCGCCCTCGCCATTGACCCGAAGAACGCGCAGGCAGAAAACAACCTGGGCGTCGTTTACGAGAAGCAGGGCAAGAAAGCGCAGGCCATTGCCGCCTACAAGAAAGCCATCGCGCTAGACCCCACGCTTGTCCAGGCCAAGAAGAACCTGGCACGCTATTCCGCGAAGAAGTAACGCTGTGAGGCGGGTTAATAGCAGGCGCTATGCAGACCATCGGGATTATGGCGAACGCGGGCAAGCCAGCGGCTTTACAGGTCGCCCGCGTCGCCGCCCGGCATCTGGAAGAACGCGGCGCTGCTGTGCGCCTGCAAGTCTGGGCCGCCGACGCGCTGGGCGAACCATCGCGCGGCCTGCCGGATGAAGCCGTCACGGAAGCCGACGCCGTGCTGGTGCTCGGTGGCGATGGCACGATACTTGCCACGTCCCGCCTGTGCGCCCCCAAAGGCACACCTATGCTGCCGGTGCATCTGGGACGCTTCGGCTTTCTCACCGAAGTCGCCCCGGAGCAAATCGCTCCTGCGCTGGACGCGCTGCTGGCCGGGAATTACGCTACTGAAGAGCGCATGATGCTGCGCGGCGAAGCCGTTCAGGAGGACGATGGGGCCGATCAAGCCTCCTTTCTGGCCCTCAATGATGTCGTGGTCGCCAATGGCCCGCTGTCCCGCGTGCTGCATCTGCGGCTTCTGGTGGACGGCCAGTATGTCAACACTTACGCCGCCGACGGCATCATCATTGCGACCCCGACCGGCTCAACGGCGTACTCGCTCTCAGCAGGCGGGCCGCTTGTTCACCCATCCCTGCAAACCCTGCTTGTAACCCCTATCTGCCCGCACACGCTTACGTCACGCGCCCTGCTCCTGCCGCCTTCCTCGCAGGTCACGATGATTGTGGAGCGCGACCCGCAGGATATTGTGCGCGTCACAGTAGACGGGCAGTTAGGGTTCCCGCTCAAGCCGGGCGATGAAATCCATGTCGCGCGCGCCCCGCACCCGGCCAAGTTGTTGACAGTCGGCGGCGCGGGCTTTTACGACAAGCTGCAAAGCAAGCTGCACTGGGGCGAAGGCCCCGTTTACTGAAACACATTTACTGAAACAAAAGCGAAGGCCCCGTTTACTGACTGCCGCAGGCGGTTTGTTGATCCCCATGCTGCGAGAACTTCACGTCACAAATTTCGCGCTAATTGACCGGGTAGACCTGTCCTTTGGCGATGGCCTCAACATTCTCACCGGGGAAACCGGCGCGGGCAAGTCTATTATTATTGACGCGCTGGGCCTCGCTTTGGGGGCGCGCGCTTCCGGCCCGGACTCTATTCGCACCGGAGCCGACCGTGCTTTAGTGGAAGCCGTCTTTGATGTTGCCCACGCTCCCGATGACGTTCGCACGCGCCTCGCCGAAGCCGGGATTGCCCCCGATGACGAGGACAATCTGCTGCTGGTGACGCGCGAACTATCGCGCACGGGCGGCAAATCATCCTGCCGCATCAACGGACGCCTCATGCCCGTCTCCGTGCTGAAAGAAATCGCGCAGGGCCTGGTAGACGTTCACGGGCAGCACGAGCATCAATCGCTTTTAGCCGCCGAGCGCCATGTGGACATTCTGGACAACTGGGCCGGGCGCGATGCTTTGTCCCTGCGCGCCCAAATTGCCGAGCAAGTCGGAGCGTGGAACGCCCTGAAGCACGAGCGCGAACAGTTACGCACCGATGCCCGCGAGCGCGCCCGCACGCTTGACCTGTATCGTTTCCAGCGCGACGAGATAGCCGACGCCCATCTGCGCGCCGACGAAGAAGACGAACTGGCAGCCGACCGTCTGCGTCTTGCCAGCGCCGAAAAACTCCATGCCGCCGCATCGGAAGGCTATGCGCTGCTGTCAGGGGGCGGGGAAGGGGCGGGAGCCGCAGACGCGCTTCAATCCGCTCTCCTGTCCGTAGAACACGCCGCCGTGCTGGACGCGGGATTGGAGCCTGCGGCGGCGTCCCTGCGTGAAGCCGTCTCCTACGCCGAAGATGCCGCGCGCGCTCTGCGCGTCTACCGCGAAGGTGTGGAGTTCAACCCGGAGCGATTGGAGGAGATAGAAGCGCGGCTGGATTTGATTCGCGCTCTCAAACGCAAGTACGGCGAGACCGTCCCGGAGATTATCACTTACGGCGACGAACTGGCCGCCAAACTGGACAGATTGGAAAACGCCGAAGCGCGCGAGGACGAATTAACCCATGCCATAGAGAAAGCCGAAGCCGCTGTCATGCAGACCGCCGCTCGTCTGACAGCCACCCGCACCGAGGCCGCCGCGCATCTGGCCTCCGGCATTATGAGCGAATTGACAGATTTAGGCATGGCGCAGACCCGCTTTGAAGTATCCATTGAGCCGCAAACGCCGACTGCCAGAGGCATGGACAAGATTGAGTTTCTGCTGTCCGCCAACCCCGGCGAGCCGCTTCGCCCGCTCGCCCGCATTGCTTCGGGCGGCGAAATGAGCCGCATCATGCTGGCAATCAAGTCCGTGATGGCCCGCTCCGGCGGCGTACCCACGATGATTTTTGATGAGATTGATGTCGGGGTGGGGGGCCGCACGGCGCAGGCCATTGCCGACAAATTAGACGGCCTGGCGCAGAGCGCGCAGATTGTGTGCATCACGCACCTGGCCCCGATTGCCGCGCGCGCCGACACACACTACCAGATTGACAAGCAGGTGGATGCGGGCCGCACCGCTGTCACGGTACAGGAATTGGACGCTGCCGCGCGCGTGGAAGAGATTGCCCGAATGCTGGGCGGTGCGCGACGCACCGAAGCGGTCGTGCAGCACGCCCGTGAAATGCTGTCCGTCCCATAACGAATGCTGTCCGTCCCACAACGGGGGAAAGAAGCCGCGTGTTCTTCAAGCGAGACATTGTGCTGGCGCAGGAGTATCTGGGCTTCCTGCTGCTCAACTTGTTTGACCTGTTCCTGACCGGCTATATCATTCGGCATCACGGGCTGGAAGCCAACGGCCTGCCCGCCTGGATATTAAGCAAATATCACGGGCAGGGCTTTGCCGTCTACAAGTTCTTTCTGGTGCTGGTGGTGGTGCTGGCCTGCGAGGGCATCTCGCTCAAGAGCCTGCGGAAAGCGCGCTTCATTGTGACGCTGGGCTGCCTGCTTTACCTGGCCGTCGTATTCTGGGAATGCTTTCTCATCTTTACCCATGTTTCTGGCCCGGCGTCCGGGCTGTTCCATTCGCCCGCGTAATTGCCCTCGCAAGCGGGGTAAACTGGGTGCGGGAGGACAACCATTATGACAGCCATCACGCGCGGCCCCTGGCGGGTGCAGGATCATCTCATTGAGCAGCCCTCGTGGGGCGGACGCTACATTGTGGGATTGAAAGGCTTGCAGGATGACCCGCAGTGGCAGGGCAAGAAGGTCGGCCAATCATTTGAGATGGCTCAGGAGGCTGTCCTGATTGACCCGGCAACGGGTGACGCTCGTTCCCTGAAAGGTCTTATCGTGGCCGACGCGGATGGCTTTCTTGGCCCGAATGTAGTGGAGAAGTACGGCCCGGAATTAAGCCTGCTCATCAAACTCACGCAGGCGAAGGGCAACTCGTTTCAGGTGCATCTACCGATTAACAAGAGTTTGGGAGACTGGATACCCAAGCCGGAAGCCTGGTTTTACCTCGCGCCGGGCCTTTATACATTCGGCCTCAAAAGTGGCACGTCGTTTGACGCCTATAGCCGCATTCTGCACACGCTGGACGACGAAATGCAGCGCCTTTGTGCCGAAGTCAGAGCGGGCCGCCGTACCGTGGACGATGCCCGCGCACAGGCGCAGCAACGCATTCAGAGTCTTGACCCGTATGCCTATGTCAATATCGTGGAGGCACAAATGGACGACATTGTAGATTTGACGGCGGGCGGCATTCACCATTCCTGGGAACAGGACGATGCCCGCTTCCCGGACGGCAATTTAGTCTATGAAGTGCAGCTGGACGTGCCCGACGACAAATGCTCCATGCGCGGCTTTGACAAAGGCAAGTTTGCTGATGATGGTTCCGTGCGCCTCACCCATGTCGCCGACTATTTAGCCACCATCAATCAGGACGATGCCCACAATGACATTGCCCGTCACCTCCGAAAACCGCAGGTGATGGACGAAGACGCCAGCAGCAAAACGGAACGCCTGTTTCGCACTCCGTACTTCTGCACGGACAGGCTCACCGTGCGCGCGGGCAAAGGCGCCGCGCAGTCTGCTGCCGAGGGCTTTCACCATCTCTTTGTCCACAGCGGCACGGCGGCGATGGGCGACGTGTCTTTGGAGCAGGGCCATTCCTATGTTGTTCCCGCGTCTGTTGGCGCATACGACCTGCGCGCGGCGGACGGGGAGGCTGTTCTGCTCAAAACGTACCTGCCTGTGGAGTGATTAATGCGTGCCCAGCGCCTGAGTCACAACCAGCAGGCGCACTGTCCCATCGGGCTGCATGGAAAGGGGCAAAAACGCGCTTTCGCCGCTCGCCGCTGTCACGTACCGGGCGACGGGCGCGCTCATCTCCACGCTCAGTGTCCCGTTGGGATTTAGCCGGGGAACCGCGTTCAGCGCGACCACGCCAACGACCTTGCCGCCGAGAACGGTCTCAAAGGGCGTGTCCTCCAACGTCGTCACGCGCACGGTATCACGCAAGCGCAACCGTCCGGCGCGCTGCATTTCCCGAAGCCGCAGGCTTTGCGCGGAAGAAAACGCTGTCGCGCCGGGAGCCATGTTCAGCGCCCTCGCATCCGCAGGCGCAATCTCCGCCAGGGAAGCTTCTACCCGCAGAACGGCCAATTGCCCATCTAAGTGGCGCACCAAATCGCGCAGTTCGGCATAGCCGCCAGGCGTCGCGTAGGCTAAAAGGGTGTTGTCCCCTTCACTGGCGAACAGCCGGTCAACTCCATCGGGTAAAACGGCATAGGGCTTGAATGCAGGCGTTTGCGCGGAGGCGATTTGCTCATCGATTATGTGCGAAGCCCCTTCCAAAGCAAAGCGGCGGTCAACGCCAGAGGGAAGCGGCGCGGGCGCACCGGGCGGGGCAGTTTGCGCGTGAGTGGGGAGAGACAGCACGGCGAGCAGGGCAAGGGAGAGGCGCGGGCAGAGAAGTCGCACGGGGAGCCGGGCCTTTCTTTCTGACTAATCGGCGTATTCCATCACATTGTGGGCGTCGCGCACCATCACGGAGGACGTTTCTTCCCCCAGCGAGACCGTGAGTGTGCTGCCGTTCTCAAACACCAACGCGAGCATGGTGCCGCTTTGCTGGACGGCCTGCACGACGCCTCCGGCGGACATGCTCTCGCTTGCGCCCGGCCCGGTCTGCGCGGTCAGGACGCTGCCATCGCTGAACGTGATGCGAAGCGCCCCGCTCCCACTTTGCGTGCCCGTCACCGTACGGCCTTTGAGCAGGCCTGTCAGTTTGTGATTGCTGGTCATGGTGTCGCTTTCCGCGCTGCCGCAAAGTTAACGCGCGGGCGTGTAGCCGTGCTGCACGGCCTCAGTCTGCGTCATGTACGCGCCACGCTTGGTCTTTCCATAATATTCTGCGCCGGGCAGGAAGAACTTGCCGGACTTCAGATTGACCCAGACCTGCGTGCCCGCCTCGCCAGATGCAGGGGAAGCCATCGGCGCAGTGGGAAGCGTTCTGCCAAAAGACGCCGTGCGCCCGTGCCGGGATTGTGCGTGCGCCGCGCCGGGGGACGCGCCGACGTACTGTTTGTAGGCCGCAATCCAATCGCCCGCGATGGCGCGCTGTGCGGTGGGCAAATCCATGCGATTGGAACACACATCGGCGTGGAGCGTGTTTTCTAATACGTCCTTGACGTGCGCGTTCCAGGGCTGCGTGCGATAACTTTCCGGCCACAGGTTCTTGATGGAGTTGGAGCCGCCCAGTTCCAGCGAGATAAGATGGTCAACTTCAAAGTCGCCGGGCTGGTGGGAGGGAATGCCGTACTCAGCATACACCTGCCTTTTCACATCAGACGGCACATTGCGGACTTTCTGCGTGTAGCCGGGAACGCAGATGTCGGCGGGCGTGACGGGCAGGGTCGCGCCGGGGGTCATGCGCGGGTCGGGAAGCAGGGGCAGGCCGTTCGAGACATTGCTTTGTCCGGGCGCAGGAGGCAAAGGCCGCACGACGCCCACGCGCGGCGTGTACGCTGTATTCGCTGGCCCCGAAGAGTGGCCGCACCCGGCGGCAGCGAGCACAAATAAAGCCGCAAGCGACTTGACGCGGGCGGCGGTCAATTTCCTCATGTGCTACAATACGGCAAAGTCATGCCTGATTCCTCTCCCGTTCTGCTGGACGCGGCGTTTCTGCATCAATTAGAAGGCTTGCGGCTCGCCCTGCGCCGTCCTCTGATAGGGCGGGAGGGCGGCGCGCGCCGTTCCCTGCGCCGCGGCGCGTCGCTGGAGTTTGCGGACTTCCGCGAATACGCGCCCGGCGACGACCTGCGTTATGTAGACTGGAAAGCCTATGGTCGCCTGGAGAAACTCTTCCTCAAGCAGTTCCAGGCGGAGGAAGACTTGCGCCTGCACGCCTTTATAGACACCAGCCGCTCCATGTCATTTGGCGTCCCCATCAGCAAACTGGACTGCGCGAAGCGTGTCGCCGCTGCGCTCGGCTATCTCGCACTGGCGGGCGGGGAGCGAGTAGGCGTCGCCGCGCTTTCCGAAACCGGCGCGGAGCGTTTGCCGACTTTGCGCGGACGCGCGGGCGTCCTGCCCCTGCTGCGCTTTCTGGAGGCATTGAAGGCTGGCAGCGGAGAAGCAATGTTCGGGCACGTTTTCGGGCGCGAACTGAGCGCAGGAGGAGCGTCCGGGCTGGCGGTCGTGCTGTCGGATTTCTTCGGGGAGGCGTCTCAAACAGGCTGGAAGGCGCTCGCCGGGCGCGGGTGGCACGTCGTGCTGCTCCATGTGCTTGCGCCGGAGGAAATGGAGCCGACGCTCGCCGGGGAAGCGCGATTAATTGACTCGGAGACGGGCGACGCGCGCGAAGTGAGTTTGTCGCCGTTTGTTTTGGAGCAGTACCGGGCGCGGGTGGAGGCGTTTTGCGCGGAAATCAAAGGCGGGGCAGCGAGGTGCGGGTGGGATTATGTGCGGGTCGTGAGCGACGCACCCCTGAGCGAGACATTCTTAGATTTGCGGAAGTCAGGCGTGCTCGTGCGCTAATTCTGTCCCGTACAGGCGGTCGCCGTAGTCGCCGAGGCCGGGCAGAATGTACGCCTGCGCGCTGAGTTCGCGGTCAACAGCGGCGGTGAAAATAGCAGCGTCGGGCCACTCTTTCTCCATGCGGCGCACGCCTTCCGGCGCGGCGACAATGGCGAGCATGAGGATTTGGCCCGCGCCCGCGTCGGTGAGGGTTCGGGCGGCGTGACAGGCGCTGCCGCCGGTGGCAAGCATCGGGTCAAGCAGCAAAATGGTCTTGCTCGCAATGTCCGGGGGCAGTTTCGCGTAATAAGATGACGCAATGGCGGTCGCATGGTCGCGCTCCAAGCCGAGATAGCCAACGGCAACATCGGGAAAGAGTTCCACGATGGGGTCAAGCATTCCCAAACCGGCGCGGAGAATGGGAACGGCGACCAGCGTGTCGCCGAGAACCGCACCGGTGAACGGTTCCAGCGGAGTCTCAATCGCACGCAGGCGGGTCGGGAGGCGGCGCGTGGCTTCCAGCGCGAGCAAAAGCGTGAGGCGCTTGGTGAGCAGGCGAAATAGAGCAGGCCGCGTGGTTTTGTCGCGCAGATGGGTGAGAAAATGGCCCGCGAGCGGGTGGTCTAAGATGGTGACGCTCATAGATACGCGCTTTCTGCCATGAACTTCTTTTCTCCCGCCAACGCTTTCTGGCTTGTTCCCCTCGCGGGCGGCATTGTTTTGCTGTGGATGCTGCGGCCCCGGCGCGTGGACGTTGTTGTTCCGTCGCTTTTCCTGTGGCGTGCGGTGGTCGCCGATACCCGCGCCGCGCATCCCTTTCAGAAATTGCGCCGCTCCCTGCTTCTCCTTCTGCAACTCGTGGCCGCTTTCCTGCTTGTCGTAGCGCTTGCCGGGCCGTTTGTGTATGGAAACGGGCTAACCGGGCGCACTCTCATTGTTGTGATAGACGACGGGGCGACGATGAATGCCCGCGCCAACGGCGGGACGCGCCTGGACGAGGCGAAAGACCGCGCCGCCCGCTTTTTGCATGACGAATTGCGGGCTTCCGACCATGCCGCGTTGGTTGTCGCGGGCCGCGTTCCTGTGCTCGCGCAGGCTCCCACCGAAAATGAAGGACGCCTGCGCGACAGCATCACTCAAATTGCCCCCACCGACGACGCTCCCGATTTGTTTGCAGCACTCGCTCTCGCCCGCTCTCTGGCGCAGAACAAGCGCGGGGCCGAAATCCGCGTGTTCACGGACGGCGGCATTTCCGATACCGACGCCAGACGTCTCGCCGCGCTGGATTTTGGCACAACCGACGTGCGCGAAGTCAAAATTGGAACGGCTCCCGCGCCGAATATCGGCATCACGCAGATGAGCAGCCGTCGCGACACCGAAAGCAGCAAGAGAGAGGTCTTTGTCGGCCTCCAAAGTTTCGGCGGGGCGCGCGGCGACGGTGGCACGCTCTCTGTTTCCGTGAATGGGAAACTCGCTGACGCACGCGCAGTGAGTTTGATGGGCGGCGCCCAGAATGAGACATTTGACAGTCTCCCCCTCGCGCAGGGCGGCGTGGTGACGGCGCGTTTGGACGACGTGCATGACGCGCTCGCATCGGATAACGCGGCGTCATTGGTTGTTCCCGCGCCGCGCGTTGTGAAAGTTTTGCTGGTGTCGGCGGGCAATCTGTTTTTGGAAAAGGGCCTCAATTTGGATACCGACGTGGCGCTGTCCGAATGCGCTCCTGCCGACTTCATGACATTGGGCAAAGGTGGCGCGGGCTATGATGTGGTCGTCTTAGACGATTTTCTGCCACCCGGCGGCGTGGGACGCGGGCAGTTTTTGACGTTTGCCGTCTCCGGCAGCGGGCTTCCCGTTGTGTCCGGCAAGGGCGCACCCGCTCCTACGAGCGTCGTTGACCGGAACAGGGCGCACCCTGTCATGCGCGGCGTGGATTTGTCTGGCGTTTCCATTGGCAGCACACCCAAAACCGCGCTGGCGGCTTGGGCCGTGTCGCTGGCAGACGGCGGCGACGCGGGGCCGTTAATCGCCGCCGGGGAGCATGACGGACGGCGCATCCTCAGCGTATCGCCGAAATTGAGCGACACGGACTGGCCCCTGCGCGTTTCGTTCCCTATTTTTCTCGGCAATGCAGAACGCTGGCTTGCCGCCGGGAACCAATTAGGAGCCGTAGACGAAAGCGTTTTTCCCGGCCAGCCTGCCCAAATCCATCTGCCGCCGGGCATGGTGTCTGCGGGCGTTTTCGGGCCGGGGGGGAGCGCGAAACGGTGACAGTTCCTGTCAGCGGCGGGGCCGCGACGGTGGCGAACACGGACAGGGTGGGCGTGTATCACGTTCGCACAGCGGATGGCAAAGACTTTCCCCTCGCGGTCGAATCTTGCCAATGCGAGCGTGAGCGCACTGCCCGTGCGCGACCTTCCCGCGCTCCATCACACGGTTCCCGTGCCGCCAATTGCCCGTCTTCCGCTCTCTGTGAGGGCGAAAAACCCGTTGTGGGAATGGGCGGCAGCAGTCGCGCTTTTACTTTTGCTGGCGGAATGGGCGGTTTATCATCGCCGGATTTGATGTATAATACTGGGCAGGTGGCCCCTTTTTCCCATGAGCGACAGTGAAGACGAAATCCGGCGGCGCATTCTTGCCGAGCGCACCGCCAACGGCACATTCGTGCCTTCCCCTCCGGCGAATAACACAAATCCCGTGAATAACGCAAATTCTGCGCCGGACAGCGACGCGCCGCGTCCGTATTACGTGCCCGCGCCGCCGCCAAAGAACCCGTCGTTTTTGCAGCGCAAGCAGCAAAAGGGCGGGGTGGCGGGCGCGATCGCGTCGCTTTTGCTGCTTCTCGCCAAAGTGGGCGCTCCCATTCTCGCCGTGTTGAGCAAGCTGAAGTTTCTGCTGGTCGGATTTAAATTGCTGACGTTCGGCAAGCTGCTGCTGACATTCTCCACGATGCTGCTTTCCATGTGGGCGTATTCGCGGCTGTTCGGCTGGCCGTTTGGGATTGGCATGGTGATGCTGATTTTCATTCACGAGTGCGGGCACGCGCTCGCGGCGCGTTTGCGGGGGATACCGTCCACGCTGATGGTGTTTGTGCCGTTCATGGGGGCGGCGGTTTTTCGCAACCGGCTGGGTCAAAACATTGCGGAAGATGCGTTTATCGGCATCATGGGGCCGGTGGTGGGGACGGCGGCGGCGGTGGCGTGCGTGGGGGTGTTTGCCGTGACCGGAAACCCGCTGTGGCTGGCGCTGGCGGAATGGGGTTTCGTCGTGAATTTGTTTAATTTAACGCCCACTGTGCCGTTAGACGGCGGCTGGATTGCCCCGCTGTTTTCGCCCAAACTGCTGCTTGTCGGCGTCGCGCTCTTATTCGTGGTCGGCTTTCATAATCCGCTCATCTGGGTGCTCGGCGTGCTGAGTTTGCCGCGTATCATCCGTGGGTGGAAGGCCGACCCAAAGACACAGCCGTATTATCAGGCGACAAAGCGCGACCGCATTCGCTACGGGCTGGCGTATTTCGGGCTGGCAGCGTTTCTGGCGGTCAGTTATGTGGGGCTGCGGGAGTTCATGCGCGTCCATTTTCCCATTGCGATGTGAAACGCGCCGGAGAAAAAAGAAAGCCCCCGCCAAGTGGCGGGGGCTTTTTTGCGTGTCTCTTTAACTGGACGGCGGGCCGTAGATGGGAATGGGGTCGCAGGGAACACTGACCTTTCCGTTGCGGCGGGCGGAGATGCGGTAATTGGCTCTGACCCCCGGAGTCTGACCTTTGTGGGCGTAGCGGGAAGCGGTCACGGCGTCAATCAGCGTCCAATTCAGATTGGAACCGATTTGGGCTTCAATGCAATACTGCGTGCCGGGGCCGTTGCCGTTGGGCTTCCATTTGAGCGTGTTGACGCCGGTGGTGGTGCCGGTGACTTTGAGGTCGTCGGGCGTCACGGGAGCCGTGTGCGTGGGGCCGTTTGAGCGGTCAGCAATCCGCAGTTTGGCTTTCATGTCCGGGGTCACGGTGGGGTTGCCCTGGATTTTGTTGACCACCACGCGGGCGGCTTTGATGGCGGCTTTTCGCGACGTGGCTTTGGCGACCGCGCCGCTTGTGACGGCGAGTTTGGCGGCCACCAGCGCGCTGTAATCGCTGGCAAACTGCGTCTTGTCGGCGGTGAGCGCGGTCAAATCATTGCTGACGAGACCAAGTTTGCCGAGGTTGGCCCCGGCGACTGTGAGAAAATTGGCGAACCAGCCTTCCAGTTCGCTGTCCTGCCGGGGCAGGTAATCGTTGGACATTTTCATGTCTCCTTTCGGTGTAACACACACATTATCGGAGACAGCGTTGTATTTCTTCAGGTTGGGAATTGGCCCCTTTTCGTGGGGGATTGGCCCGTTCGCAAAAGCGACTGGCCTTTTCGCGTGGGAGAGTGGCGCATTGGCAAAAGGCCAATCGCATTTTTCATGGGAGAGTGGCCTTTTTTGGCGGGGGATTGGCCTTTTGCCATTTTCCTCCCCCGCGAAATGAGAAAACAGCGCGCCTTCCGCCCGGCTGTTTACCTTTTCGGCGGCGGCGGCCACATGCCTTCGGACGGTGTTTCCAAATTGGCGGGCGGCAGGTTTGCTTTCTCATGGAGTTGTCTTGAGCGCAGGAAACCGAATGAAAGTATCCAGCAGGCGGAGCCTCCAAATGTGAAGACGTAGTTCGCAAGTCTGCCAGTATTTGTGAAAGTTCGCTCGTAAAGCGTTAGCACTGAGAAGTTCCATATGCTGCTTCCAGCCATGACGAAGACGCCTATGAGCCACAAGAGTGCCCAGAACCCAAGTGACTTCCGCCTACATAATCTAATACTCATCTGGAAAAGCAAATACACTCCGCATATCCAGCCACTAAGTACGAATGCCAACAAAAGCCAATTAATTATGTTCGCAATCAAATAGTTTGGATTGAAAGATGACATTCCTGCCTATTCCCGTTCCCGCAAACAAAACCCTGCCCGCAACGCTGTCACGACACGCAATATGTGGGACAGCGCGGCGGGCAGGGTTTCCAACGAACAGCGCGGCGACGCCGGGTTATCCCTTGCCGGGCGGCAGAATGTGGACGGTGGCGAAAAAGTAACGGTTACGGTGGCCGGGCATGGGCAGACCGCTCAGAATGCGGGTTTCGCCATCGTGATACGTGGCCGCGTCTACCACCGTACTGCGGACGGAATGGACCTGCGCGCTGCGTCCGTAGCCGGTTTCAATCGTGCCGGATACCATGTCGCGCACGCGCACGCTGGCCGTGCTGCTGTTCAGGGACAGCACGGTGACACTCACGCTGTCGTGGAGAAAGCGGGCTGTCGTGGCGCTCTGGCGGACGCTTTCGGCAAGGCCCGGTTTGCCGCGCGCGGCGGTGACGATGGGGCCGTCCACAAGCACCGAGTCGGCGTGGGTGCGGCGGATGGCTTCGCGGTACACGGACAAATCATCGCGGCGCGCGCCGGGCGTGGGCGCAGGCAAAATCATGCGCCCGACACGCGGGGCGGCGACGCTGAGATAGGTGAGTTTCACCCGGACGCGCGCGCTCTCGGCAGAGGGACTTTGTGCGACGGCGGGCACAACAAGCGGGGCAAACAGCGCAAGCGCGCTCAGAAGGACGGCGAACCGCTTCATGGAAAGTTACCCTTTGGCGGCGGGCACAACGGTTACTGTGGCGTAGACGAGATGGGTCTGGCCGTCGCCTTTGTCCCACGCGCCGAGCAGTCGGGTCTCGCCGGGACGCAAACTGATTGGAGCCGGAAAACGCGCGATGCACAATCTGGTCGGCGTCGCGCCCAGGGTCGGCGGCGGGAATGAACGCGGTTTCATCTAAGGCCAGCGTGACGACGGCGTTGTTGTCGGCGGTGAACGTGGGATGAACGCGCAGCGTGTAGCCGAGCGTCGTGGCGAGCGTGACGCGCTCCCCAATATCGCTGACGGTCTTTCCGCGCCCAAACAAAACCGTGTGCTCGTCGTTGGCGACGGTTTCCTGCCCATCGGCAGCCGTCGCCGCCGGGCCGGAAATGAATGTGACGGGAACGCGATGGTCAGTGGCAAAAGCGCGGAGGTCGGAAAGGGTTCGCGGGTATTCCAGCGGGCCTGCGAATACGGTTAAAGGCCCATTGGCAACGCCGTAAACGTGAACCAGTTGGCTGCTGGGACTATCCGCAAACGTGAGTTGGACACGGACGCTTGCGGCGGCGGGCGCTTCAGACGTTTGCGCGGCGACGGGAAGGGCGGCGAAGGCCGCAAGAGCCAGGGAAACGGCAACGGAAATGGCTTTCATGGCGGAAACTCCTTTGCGGAACAGGTAACGAAAAGACGCGCCGGGAACGGCGAAGTTCACCGGACAAGAGGCCCCCCGGCCCCCCCATTTTGGGGAGCGGAAGTGAGAGGCAGTGGGGCACTGTGCCCCCGAAAGGGCAGGGCAAGCCCTGCCCTGTGGGAATAATGACCTGCCCTGTGCTCATCAGGGCAAGGCTTGCCTTGCCCCTACGTTGTGAAGCCTTGCCTAAACCGTAGAACATCTTCCCCCCCAACTTGAGGAGTAAGGAGGGCCGCTTCTTAACTGCGCGGCATGGGCGCAGACGGCAGACTGTCGGACATAGAGGCACTGCGGCTTTTGCCTTCGCTGTTGAGCGCGTCCACAAGGGTCTGCACGGTGGAAACGGCGAGGCCGATGCGCGTGTCCGCCGCGCCGTAGTACATATACAACTGACCGTTCATTTCCACAGTTCCCGTCGGAAAAACAACGCCGGGAATAAAGCCGGTGGCTTCATAGTCTGTCTTTGGCCCAAATACCCAGAAAGGCAGGCGTTTAATCACCTTGCGCGGGTCGTCTAAGTCTAACAAAGCCAGTCCGACGCGGTAAATCGGCCCGTGCGACGTGCTTTTGACTCCGTGATAAATGAGCAGCCAGCCTTCCGGGGTTTCAATGGGAACCGGGCCAGCCCCCACGCGGTCGCCGTCCCACCAGGGGCCGCCGCGTTCTTCAATGATGCACCAGGGACGGCCCCAGTGAATGAGGTCTTCGCTCTCGGTCAGCCAGATATGCTCCTGCCCGCCCAGCATGGGGCGATGCAGCATCCAGTATTTGCCGCCGATTTTGCGCGGGAACACGGCAGCGTCTTTGTTGTTGGGCGCAATCACCAGTCCGTAGCGCTTCACGTGGCGAAAGTCCGTCGTGGTGGCGAGGCAGATGCCCGCGCCGCGCGGCGAATAGCCTGTGTACGCAATAACATATTCCCCACGCTCGGCAAGGTACGTAATACGGGCGTCCTCACAGCCCCAGGTTTCGTAAGGCATCTCCTCCTCGTCTGGCTCGTGAAGGCCCGGCGCGAGCAGCGGCATATATTCAATGCGCCAATCGGTCACGCCGTCTTTGGAGCGGGCGACGGTGATGTGCGAAGAGCCTTCCTGATCCAGGACGCGCAGCAGCAAAAGCACTTCGCCGTCCACGATATGGGCGGCGGGGTTGCACACGCAGTCGCACGGATAAGGAATATCATGCGGATTGATAATGGGGTTGCGCGGGTGGCGGTCAAACAGTTCATGTTCCAGCACAGTCAGGTGTCCTTTGGGAAAGAAAATGCGACTTGCGATGGTTATACCCGAATGGGCAAAAGTTAAGCCCCTTCTGGCAGCAGCAGAAGAGGCCCCCCATTTTGGCCCCTAGTTGCTGACGCTCCACACTCCGGGTCTGCCAGTGCAGTAGCGGGGAAAAGGGGAAGAAATGAGAGGCAGTGGAGCGAGGGATTGAAATCCCTCGCTCCTGCACGCTGTAAAGCATCTTCCCCCAAACTTGAGGGAACAGGGGGCCTGCTTTACCCTTCCAGCAGAAGGCTTTCGGGGTCTTCCATTAATTCTTTGATGCGAACAAGGAAGCGCACGGCCTCGCTGCCATCCACGATGCGATGGTCATACGAGAGCGCCACATACATCATCGGGCGAATGACAACCTGCCCGTCTTTCGCCATCGGGCGCTGCTCAATCTTGTGCAAACCGAGAATGCCCACCTGCGGGGCATTTAATATTGGCGTGGACATGAGCGAGCCGAAGACGCCGCCGTTGGTGATGGTAAATGTCCCGCCCTGAAGTTCGGGCAGCGTGAGTGTGTTGGCGCGCGCGCGCGCGGCTAAATCGGCGATGGCTTTCTCAATGCCCGCAAAGGTTAACTTGTCCGCGTCGCGCACAACGGGAACGACAAGCCCTTCCTCTGCGCCAACGGCAATGCCGATGTCATAGTAGCCCTTCTTGACTATCTCCAAGCCCTGGATTTCGGCGTTGAGCAGCGGGAAGGCTTTCAGCGCGCCGATGCTGGCTTTGGTGAAGAACGACATAAAGCCGAGGCCGACGCCGTTCTTTTCTTTGAACGAGTCCTTGCGGCGGGCGCGAATATCCATCACTGCGCCCATATCAATCTCGTTGAACGTCGTGAGCATAGCCGCCGTGTGCTGCGCGTCCACGAGGCGGGTCGCGATAGTCTGGCGGCGGCGGCTCATCTTGACGCGATCTTCAGGGCGGGTGGAAGACCCCCCGGCCCTCAATAATGGGGGTGGAGCGACGGGCGCGGGAGCGAGGGGTTTAAATCTCTCGCTCGCCGTCGGCGGAGTTTGTAAACTGCGCGTGATGTCGTCGCGGGTGACGCGCCCACCGGGGCCGCTGCCGGAGACGGCTTGGAGGTCAATGCCCTGCGCTTCGGCGACGCGCGCGGCAAGGGGCGTGGCGGGCGTGGAACTGTCATGGACGGGCGCGGGCGGCGGGGCTTCTTCGTCTCTGGCTTCCCCCTTTCCGGCTCCCCCAGAATTGGGGGCAGGGGGGGCCATGTTAGGCGCAGAGCCGTTGGTTTTGACGGACGCCGCTCCGCTTTCGGCGACAAGGGCAAGGACGGAGCCGACATTCACGGTGTCACCTTCGTGCCCGGTGATGCTTTGCAGAACGCCGCTTTGCTCGGCGGGCACTTCTACGTTAACTTTGTCGGTCTCTAACTCCACGACGGGTTCGCCCGCGTTCACCGCGTCGCCTTCTTTTTTGAGCCAGCGCGCGATGGTGGCCTCTACGACGGATTCGCCCAGTTGCGGGACTTTGATTTCACCAATCTTGGTTTCAGCGGGCATGGGACGCGGCGCTCCTTTGTGTCAGGGGTTCAGCAGACTTGACTTCACTGGTTCCGTTGCCGTTGCGCTTGCCGTTGCGGGACAAGTCCGGGGCGGCTTCCAAAGCAACAGACAGAATGCGGGCCTGCTCGGCGGCATGGCGCGGGCCGGAGCCTTCGGCGGGCGACGCGGCTTCGGGGCGTCCCGTGTAAAGGACTTCTACGGCGGGCGTGACTAAAGCGCGCAGGCGCGACGACATGAACTTCCACGGCCCCATGTTGCGCGGTTCTTCCTGAAGCCACACCAACTCGCGCAGGTTGGGATAAGCGGCAATGACGCTTTCAATGTCCACCGCCGGGAACGGGTACAGTTCCTCCACGCGGGCAACAGCGATGCGCTGTGCCAATGGATAGAGTTTGGAGGAAACCAAGTCCACGTACACTTTGCCGCTGCACAAGATTAATCGGGTGACGCGCTCCGGATGCTCGCTCGGCCGTGTGCAGAACGGGCTGGAACGCGCCGTCGGCTAAATCCGAAAGCGACGACGCGGCGAGCGGGTTTCGCAGCAGGCTTTTCGGGGTCATCACAATCAGCGGGCGCGGCATAGTTTCTATCAGTGCGGCCTGACGGCGCAGGACATGGAAGAACTGCGCGGCGGTGGTGCAGTTGACCACGCGGATGTTGTCGTTGGCGGCAAGTTGGAGGTAGCGTTCCACGCGCCCCGACGAGTGCTCCGGGCCTTGCCCTTCGTAGCCGTGCGGGAGAAGCAGCACCAGCGACGGCGTTTGCTGCCACTTGGCGTTGCCGGACACAAGAAACTGGTCAATGATGACCTGCGCCCCATTGGAAAAATCCCCGAACTGCGCTTCCCACAAGACCAATGCGCCCGTCGCGTGCATGGAATAGCCGTACTCAAAGCCGAGGGCGGCATTTTCCGACAAGGGCGAATTGTAAACGGCAAACGACGCCCGCGCCTGCGGCAGGGCTTGCAAAGGCGTGTAGCGCGCGCCTGTTTCCGGGTCATGCAGGACGGAATGGCGCACGCCGAACGTGCCGCGTTCGCTGTCCTGCCCGGTCAATCGTATCGGCGTGCCGTCTTCCAGCAGGGATGCAAACGCGAGGCTTTCGGCGTGCGCCCAGTCAATGCCGTTTGGCTCGTTGATTCCCGAAGTGCGGCGGGCGAGAATGCGCTCCAGTTTCGGGTTGATGTGGAAACCTTCGGGACGCGCTTGCAGGGCGTCGTTGAGAGCCTTGAGGCGCGCGGCGGGCACATGGGCGACGCGGTTTGTGCCGTTCTTGCGGGCGGTGGCGGACGCGGCTTTGTTAAGCGCATAGCCGGGCTGCGCGCCGCGCGCTTTGGCAAGCTTTGCTTGAATTGTCTGCACAAGCGCGTCTGCGTCGCCGGGCTGAATGACGTTCTGACGTTCTAACTCACTCGCCCACAGGGCGCGCACGGTGGGGTGAGAATTAATCGTCTCGTACATCATGGGCTGCGTGAAGGCAGGTTCGTCGCCTTCGTTGTGTCCGAAGCGCCGGTAGCCGATGAGGTCAATCAGAAAGTCTTTGCCGAACTGCTCGCGGTAGGCGTGGGCCATGCGCGCGGCGGCCAAGCACGCTTCCGGGTCGTCGGCGTTGACATGGACAATGGGTATCTCAAAGCCTTTGGCGAGGTCGGAAGCGTACAGGGTAGAGCGGGACGCGCCGGGGAGCGTGGTAAAGCCGATTTGATTGTTGACAATGATGTGAATGGAGCCGCCGACTTCGTAGCCGGGCAGGTGCGACAGATTGAGCGTTTCGGCGACAATGCCCTGACCCGGAAAGGCGGCGTCGCCGTGTATCTGAATGGCAAGGGCGGCCTCGGTGTCCTGCGTCGGAGCGCCAGGTTTCAGGCGATGCTCCTGCGCGGCGCGGGCGCGTCCCACGACGACGGGGTTGACGAACTCTAAATGCGACGGGTTCGGAGCCAGCGTAATCGGCATGGCGCGCGTGGTATCGTCGTCGGTGTAGGCGCGGCGCGCGCCCAGATGGTACTTCACGTCGCCGCTGTAGCCGCCGGATTCGCCGCCGGACACGGCATCCTGTTCTTTGGCGGCTTCTTTGGCGGCTTGAAACTCAGCCAGCAGCGCGGCATACGGCTTGCCCAGAATGTGCGTGAGGACATTCAAACGGCCCCGGTGCGCCATGCCCATGACGACTTCGCGCGTTCCCGCCTGCGCCGCATCGTGAATGATGGAATCCAGAATGGGAACCAGCACATCGGTGCCTTCAATGGAGAAGCGCTTGGTGGGGCCGAACGTGGCCTGCAGGAACCGCTCAAAGCCCTCCACTTCGGTCAAGCGTTCCAGCACATGACGCTTTTGCGCGTCGTCAAAGCCCGCAAAAAAGCGGCGGCTTTCTACGGCTTGACGCAGCCATTGACGCTCTTCGTCCACCTGAATGTGGTCGTCTTCGTACCCGATGGGGCCAGAATACGCCTGCCGAAGACGCGCGAGGGCGTCCAAAGCGTCGGGCGCGTCTTCGGCGAGCGGCCCGCCCACAACAGATGCGGGCAGGGCGCGCAGGTCGTCTTCGTTCAGCCCGTGCGTTTCTAACAGCAAGCCGGGGTCGCCGGGGGGCGTGCCGCCAAGCGGGTCAACATGGGCGGTGAGATGTCCGAGTTCGCGCACAAGCCGTGTGACGCGGGCCGCGCCGACGACTTTGGCGATGTCGGGGAAGGCCCCGCCCACATCCGTCTTCGGATACGATGGCTCTGGCCGCGCTGATGGGGAAGCCTCAGAGCCAGCGAGCGATTTAAATCCCTCGCTCCGTGCTTCTAATCCTTCGCGCCGTGCTCCGATACCGTCATTATTGGGGGGCTGGGGGGCCTCTCCCCACGTCTCAAACAGCGTGCGGGAGACGGGGTCAACGGCGGCGGGGTCTTTCTGGAAGCGTTCGTAAAGTTCAAGCACATAGCCCGCATTGGGGCCATAAAAGTTGGTTAATGATTGCAAAGAACGTTCAGCAGCGTCGCTCATGTCTCTTTCAGCCTTCACTCTAGCAGGGCGCACGGGGCGTCGTTAGGTTATTATACCTTATTCGGGCGCGTCTTTCCCGGCAAAGCCGAGCGCCGGATTATTCCTCTGCGAATGAATTATGAGTGAATTATGAGTGAAACATGGTTCAAACGTGGTTCACGGGCGCGGTGACAGCACACAAAACGCGAGACGGCTATGGCGGCTCGTCACCCAGCGCGCGGTGTCCGGCAGGTCAAACGGCAGGGGCACGTCACGCGGGGTCTTGACCACAACGCGCTTTCGGGCGGCGCGACACGCGAGCGTCACGGAGTGGCCGTCCAGCGGCGTCAGATTGCCAAAGACAGCAAGCACGCCCGCCGATGTTTCCGACCCGGAGAGCCGGTGGGGAAAGAACGGGTCAAAGTAGACGACATCATAGGACGCAGGCGGGCACGCGGCCAGAAACGCGCGGTAGTCCGCCGTGACAACGTGGATGCGGCGCAGGGCGTCGCGCAGTTTGGCGTTCGCCAAAGGGAAGTTTTGCAGTCCTGCGCGGGTGACGGCGGCGAGTTCCGGCACGCTTTCCAGGCCCGTCACCCGCCCGCTTTGGCTCACGAGAAGGGCTGCCAGCGCGGCCTCCGTGCCAAATCCGAGGGTGCAATCCAGATGGCTGTCGCCCGGTTGAAAGTCGGTGGCTTCCGCGAACAAGTCGCGCTCCCCGCGCATAAGCGCCCCGGCGCGCACCGTTAAAAGATTGGGGTGAAAGGCGTAGTCCGTGCCCGTCGTGCTGTCCCACAGGCGCAATTTACCGTCTTCCACGACCAGCAGACGCGCCGCATTGCAGGAAGCCGCGAGGCGCGCGCGCGACTCTTCGCCGCGTTCCACCAGCGGGGCGTGGAGTTCGGCGGCGAGCATGGCGGCCTGCGCCTGCATGTCGGGGGACGGGTTCTTGGCGGTGGTGACGGCGACCGAAAGCGTCATAACGTGCGAATGGCATCTTTCACGTCGGCGATCATCGTGGCGGGCACGAGCAAACGTGACGCGCCCAGCAGCAGCGCGGTAGGGAGAAGTTCGGGCCAGCCTTCTTTAGGGAGGCGCAGGCACAGCGGCTTTCCCGCGCGGCGAGCGACGCCTGTAAGGGGCAGCAGCGTTTCCATATCGGCGTCCGGCAGGGACTGCGGGACAAAGACGCCGGAGAAGCCGTCCAAATGGGAGGGCAGCGGCGGCGCGTCCGGCAGGGCGGACACGAGCGCGTCATACCGCAGCGTGCCAAATTGAACTCCGTCGTCATCCAAGGCGGCCTCAATTTCAGAAAGGCGCGCGGCTATCTCCGGCTGCTGCGGCAGGTCTTCCAGAACGAGATGCAGAGGGCCATGCGCCGCCGCGCGCGCCAGCGCGGTAAACGCCAGTCGTTCCGGGGGCACGAACACCCACACGGGCTTGCCCGCCGCTGCTTCCATAAGGCTGACCAACCCGGCGGCCTGCTCGCTCGCGGTTTGCTGCGCCTGCGGGCCGCCTAAAAACAAATTGGCGGCGGGCAGCGCCAATCCGTCCGCCCCGACCTGGAGCGCCTCCGCGAGCGCCGCGCGGGTGGGAACCGAACACAGCACGGAAACAAGCCGCCCGTCCGAAAGCGTGCGCGCGGGCAGGTGGACGCTTTCCAGAAAGACGCGCCGCGCGCGCCGCAGGGGAGCCTGATAGCGCGCCAATGTCTGCGCGTCGGGGGACAGATACACGCGGCCCCGGTCGCCGTCCACAATCACGATTTCGCCTTCTTCCGCGTCGTCCACCAGACTGTCTTCCAGGGCACCCACGCAGGGGAAGGACGGCGCGGGGAGGGGGAGCACCGAAGACTGCATGACGACGCCCACAATCTCCAAGCCGGGCAGGGGGACTTGCAGAAAGCCGGGCGGCATGCTATCGGCAATGAGCACGACCTGCTCCGGATCGGACATATCCAGACCGCCCCGGAGGAGGCGCTGGCCCATTGCGCGCTGCCGCTCAGAAGACAACTGCGAGACGCCAAAGCGCGTCTCCAAACGCGCGGCGGCGGCAATGGCGACGCCGGACACCAGGGGAGCACCCGCGTAAATCCGCATCAGGGCCGAGCCGCCGCCGCGGGAACAGAGGACGGCGAGTGGGTTGGGGCGGGAGGCTCAGAAGTCGGTGCGGGCGCGGCCTCATCCGGCTCGTTTTTGGTGGGGAAGACGCCATGCAGAGGCAGGGGTACTTGAATGTATTCCTCGCCTTCTTTCAGGCCAATCGTGATGCTGCGGCCCGCAGTCGTGGTCGCCTGAATGATGTTGCCGTCGCTGTCCTGCCCGTGAACGTGCCCTGTTAGGACAATGGTCTGGGCGCGGCTGTCGTAGTCAGCGGCGTCGGCAGTGAGGGTACGCTTCAGCAGGATGCCGTTCTTCTGCGGAATGCTTTGGCGCACGGTTAAGGGGCCGGGCACACGGCCCGTTTTGCGTCGATAATCATAGGTCAGCGCGTCGCACGTCATGGTCGCAGGCTGCTGGAATTGACGCCGCGCCGAAGACCCGCCCGCCTCGCGCGGGCCGGGCTTGACCGTCAGCACAATGTGGCCCGTCAAGGTTGCCAGATGCCGCGTGAAGTCCACAAAGCCCTGCGCCCCCGTCAGGTCGTTTTGCGTGTCGTACAAGTGTACCGGCCCCGCTGATTTGGCATTAAGCGCGCGCTGCTGGTCGTCTAAATTGACCAATGCGGCCTCCGTCTTTAAGTGGGCGTCATCCTGACTGAATACGACTCCCTGGCTCATTTCCACCGTGCGCGGTGCGCTTAACCAGCGCGACGCCCCGGCATCATACGTCACATACTGCTGCGCGGGCGCAGGAGCCGCTCCTGCCGCGAGCGCCGCCAGCGCCATCTCGCCGCGCAAATGCTGCAAAGACAGGTCGCCCGTATGCGTGTCCAAAGTCAACTCGTCCCCGGAAGCCATGCCGCCCGGAAACCGCGCCGTGACAGTGCCGAAGCAGCGCGCCTGCCCGCTCAGGGCGTCCCACGCCAGCGCGGTTGCCGTTAAGACCGGGCCGCCCGCGCGCAGAACTGCCGCCCGAATGCCGCCGTCCATGTGCAGCGTTCCCTCCGGCGGCGCATTGCCCACGCCCAGAACCCCCGGCGGCGTGGCATACACCGCACGGCCTGCCGCCACCGAAAGCGCGGCTCGTCCCCGCCCGTCATACAGCAGGCCGTCGTGAATGCCCTGCGCGATCGCTTCCCGGCGGTCGGCGCTGAACACAATGGCACGGGCTGAAACCCGCCACCGCAGCCTGCCCGCCGAACGACCCGATACGGCTGCATCGGCAATCTGAATGCCGACGCGCGATGCCCTTGCCGCCCGCGTTATATCCGCGAACGGCTGATAACGCCCCAGCGCTCGCCATGACCAGAGCGTAACGCCCACAAACGCTGCTGTCACCAAGAGCAGCATCCATTGGACACGGTAAAAAGCGAAGCGCGCGCGCATCAAGGCGTCCCCTCAGTGAGGCACCGGTGGCGGCGGAACATGGGATAAATCCAGCAATATCACCCCTAAAGCGCCGTTTCCGCCTGCCAGGTTTTCCGCAACGGTGCCGTTTGCAGAGCCGTTGGAGTCTACGATGACAAGCGTCACCGATACCGTCGGCACCAGCGCGATAGCAAACTGTCCTGCGGCGTTGGTCGTGCCATGCGCGACCGTCACACCGGAAACCTGCACGGTAATAGTACGGTTCGGCAGCACGTAATGCGTGGTCGTATCCTGCAAAGTCCCCGTGAGGGTCACCGTTTTGGGAGCGACGCCCCCCCCGCCGCCCGAACTGGAACCGCCCCCGCCGCACCCCGACACCAGGGCCGACGCCACAGCCATCAACACCAAAGCAGGCAGCAGCGCTGTGCCCCCGCGTCGCGCACTCAGCAGCATCACACCATTCTTCCTTTCTCCGACAACAACAACGCAGCCCGCGACGCACGCAAAAGCCACGCGGACAGCGCCGCCCGCCCGGAAGCCATCCGCGCTTCCACATCCGCGTGGGCAAGCGGCTCCCGTCCTCCAAGCCCGGTGGCGTAATTCGTCACCAGAGCGACGCCCGCATACGGCAAACCTGCCTCCCGGCACAAGACCACTTCAGGTGCGCCTGTCATGCCGACCACAGCCGCCCCCCACGACGCAAACAGCCGCACTTCTGCCGCTGTCTCGTAGCGCGGGCCGCTCACGCACAGATAAACGCCGCCATCGTGCACCCGCGCCGGGGCCATGTCGCCTGCGGTTTGCAGCAAAATCCCGCGCAAAGCGGGATCATATGGCGCGCTCATGTCGGCATGAGTGACTGCGCCGCCGTCCCTCACAAAAGTCACCGGCTCCCCGCGAGTCATGTCCAGCAGGTCATCCAGAACCACAAAATCGCCCGGCGTTAAATCCGCGCGCAGCGAACCCACCGCCGAGGTTGCCAGGGCCGCCGACGCGCCCCACGCTTTGAGGGCGGCAATGTTCGCCCGGTAGTTGACCCGGTGCGGCGCGACAGAATGCCCCTCCCCGTGCCGCGCCACGAGCGCGATTTCCCCGCCGCCGTCCTGCGGGCAGATTGTCAGCGACGCCGTTCCAAACGGGGTTTCAACTTCGCGCGCCTCGCCTGCAAGCCACGCCGCGCCCATGCCCGTCCCGCCAATGATGCCAATTCGCCCCGCCATCAGTGCCCTATTTGCCCCTGTTTTATGTAAGCGTCAGTACCCATTAGTACGGAACTAGTACGGAACTAGTACGGAACTAGTACGGAACTGGTACGGAACTAGTACGTAATCAGTACGCAAGTAATGCGCCACAGCGCCGAAAGAGGCCCTCACCCGGCCCTTCGCAAAGCCTCGCGCCACCCTCTCCCGCTAAAGCAGGCGAGGGTAAGAAGGACACTTGTCTTAACCCTCGCCTGCGAAGCGGGAGAGGGTCGCCATTCTGATGGCGGGGTGAGGGCCTCCTGCGAGCGGGGTGAGGGCCTCCTGCGAGCGCGGCGCGGGCCTCCTGCGAGCGGGGTGCGGGCCTTCCTGAGAGCGGTTGACAGACGCGCCCCATTCGTGTCACACTGCCCGCAAGGGCACGCGCCATGTGCCCGCATTCCGTTTCCCTTGCGTTCCCATGCCCCATTCTACACCATATCGCCGCCAATGGCAAGAGGCCGCGCTCGCCGCCGTGCTGCTCGCGGGCGGCGCGGCATGGACATTTCGTGCGCTGCTGCTGCAAAACAAAGCCTTCTACTGGGGGGACATCGGCCTGTATTTTGCCCCCATGCTGGCGTTTCTGCACGACAACCTGCGCGCCGGGCGTATCCCCCTGTGGAACCCGCAACTCTTATGCGGCGCTCCGTATGTCGGCAACCCGCAGACCTGGCCGCTGTATCCCGGCAGCGCCCTGCTCGCCGCGCTGCCGCCCGACAGGTTCGTTTCGGTGACGGTGGCCGCGCACGTCTGGCTTGCCGGGTGCGGGATGTGGGGGTTTCTGCGCCGCGCGCAGGGCACGACATTCGCAGCGGCCTTGCTCGGCGCGGTCACATTTGCCTTCGGGGGACAGTTGGTGTCCAAGTCGCAGTTCCCGAATATGCTCCAAAGCATCGCGTATGTGCCCTGGCTTTTGTGGACAACAAACACTCTTGCGCGCCAGTGGCGGGGCCGCGACGCCGCCGCATTGGGCCTGGTTCTGGGCTTGCAGCTGCTTGCGGCGCACGCGCAAATAACCCTTTTAAGCCTCTACTTAGCCGCAGGCTACGGCCTGTTCGTGCTGTGGGCACAGCGAAAAGACGGGCACGCCGTGCCTGCGTGGGCCGTGGGCCTGCTGGCGGGCGCGCTGGTTCTGGCCGCAGGGCTGGCGGCGGGCCAACTCCTGCCGACAATGGAACTTGCGCGCGACGCCTGGCGGCAGCGCCTGAGTTTTGCCATCGTTGACCGCTTTTACCTGCCGTTCAACCAACTCGCGAACGGGGTCGCCCCCACTCTGCACGGCCACCCGCTTTGGGGCAGCTTTACGGGACGCGGCAACTTCTGGGAAACGTGCTGTTATGCAGGCATCGTTCCGGCTGCTTTGGCCCTGCTGGGGGCCGTCCGCGTCCCGGCTGCGCGCTTCTGGCTCCTTGTTTGGGTCATCGGCACATGGCTCGCGCTGGGCGGGCCGGGCGGCCTGTATTACGTCGCCTACAAACTGCTTCCCGGCTTTGCCGCATTCCACGACCCCGCGCGCTGCCTCCTTTGGGCCGCGTTCGGCCTTGCCGCGCTCGCCGCAATGGGCTGGGACTGCCTCGCCGACGCTTGGCCCGCTCTGCGCCGCAGCGCCGCCCTGGCCCTGCTGCTGGCATTCCTGCCCCTCGCCGCCTTTGACGCGAGCCTCTATCCGCTCGCCGCTGTCCATACATTGCGCCCGGCCACGCCCCTCATTGACGCCTTGCGCGCAGACCCGGCATTCCAAACCCATCAAGCGCGCTACCTCGCCCCGGACAGCGCGCGCGCCTGGGAACGCTTCACCGCGCACCAATCGTACCGTCAAAATGCCCCAAATTACCAGCGCCTCTGGGCCGACACGCTGACGCCCAACCTCCTGATGCCCTACGCCCTCCCTGACGCCTACGGCTACGAGCCTCTCGCCCGCCGCGACACGCAGGCGCTCACCGCAGGAGCCGCCAATGCGTTCGCCCCCGATGCCCCTTCCGCCACCCGCGCGCAGGCATCACAACAGGCGGGCCTGCTGGCCGTCCGGGACATCGCCTTTCTGCGCGTGCGCGACCCTGCCACCGCATTTCCTCTCCTGACGCCCCTCGCTCATGCGCCAACCCTGCCGCCTCTGCGCGGCGATGGGGCAACGCCCGCCCATGTGTATCTGCTCCGCAACGCCGCGTACCAGCCTCGCGCCCGCCTTGCGGGAACGGGGGACGGGCGACAGGAGGCCCTCACCCCGCCATCGGAATGGCGACCCTCTCCCGCTTCGCAGGCGAGGGTGAAGAATAAGAGCCTGCTGGCGCAGGCGAGGGTAGGAGATAAGTCCCTCTTAACCCTCGCCCGTGACAACGGGAACTCCCTCTTAACCCTCGCCCGTGACAACGGGAGAGGGTGGCGCGCAGCGCCGGGTGAGGGCCTCCTTCCGGCGGGTGAGGGCCTCCATGCGTGGCGCGCAGCGCCGGGTGAGGCCCTTCCCGTCCCCGAAACCGCCGACATCACCACCGACACGCCCGATGAAGTGGACATAACCACAAACAGCCCGCGTCCATCACGCCTGCTTCTGGCCGACACGCGCGCCCCCGGCTGGGCCGTCACCATAGACGGACGCGCTGCGCCCCTTGACGCCTACAATGTCTGTCTGCGCGCCGTCCTGCTCCCCGCCGGGGGAACGCACCACGTGCAATTCGTCTACAAACCAACGGCGTTTCGCGTGGGCCTGTACGTCACGCTGCTCTCCTGGGGCACCCTCGCGGGGCTGTGCGCCGCAATGCTCGCAAAAAACACGCGCCACCGGACGGCAAAGCGGCAGGAATAGAGGCCGCGCAGGGTGAATAAGCCCCGTTAAGACGATGGCAAGAACCACGCTTCACGCACTTCACACCCAAAGGATAACACGCTCCATGCTTTCATTCAGACGCGCCGTGCGCCCCGCACTCCTGCTCGCGGGCCTCTGCGCCCCCCTGCTTGTCACGGGCTGCGCCAACAAAGAAGCCCCCGCAGGCAGTGGCGGAAGCAGCGCCCCCGGCGCGAATGGCAAAGCTGCCATCACCGTCGGCGAATACGAATCCATGACCGGCGCGCAGTCTACGTTCGGCGCGTCCACGCACAACGGCTGCCTTTTAGCCGTCAAAGAAATCAACGCGGCGGGCGGCGTGGACGGCCATCCCCTCGCGCTCGACCTGCAAGACGACGAAGGCAAGCCCGATGCCGCCCTGACTGTCGTCAAGAAGATGATTACGCAGGACAAAGTAGTCGCCGTGATTGGGGAAGTGGCGTCCAAGAACTCCATCGCCGCCGCCCCATTCTGCAATTCCAGCCACGTCCCCATGATTTCGCCGTCGTCTACCAACCCCAAAGTGACCGCCATCGGCCCGTACATCTTCCGCGTCTGCTTTATAGACCCGTTTCAGGGAACCGCCGCCGCCAAGTTTGTGGTCAACACCCTGCACGCCAAGAAAGCCGCAACGCTCACTGACGCCACCGGCGACTATTCTATCGGCCTGAGCAATGCGTTCAAGACCGCGTTCACCAAACTCGGCGGCACCATTGTCTCTGCCCAGAACTATCAGGCGACCGATGCCGACTTCCGCGCTCAACTGACCGCGATTAAAGCCGCTGGCCCGGATATTCTGTTCGTGCCCGGCTACTACAACAACGTCGGCGTGATTGCCAAGCAGGCCCGCGAAGTTGGCATTACGGTTCCGCTTATGGGCGGGGACGGCTGGGAATCCCCCAAACTTGTGGAAGGCGCAGGCGGGCCGGGCGGCGCATTGGAAGGCTGTTATTACACCAACCACTCGTCCATGAAGAACCCTGACCCCGTGATCCAGAACTTCGTAAAGGTCTACAAAGCCACCTACGCGGGAATGCAGCCGGGCGCGCTGCCCGCGCTGGGCTATGACTCCATCAAACTGCTTGCGGACGCCATGCACCGCGCAGGCGCTCCCGCCGACGGCGACTATAACTCCGATGCGTACCGGGCTAAACTGCGCGACGCGCTGGCAGCCACCAAAGACTTCGCGGGCGTCACCGGCAAAATCACGCTGGATGCCAACCGCGACGCCATCAAGCCTGCCGTTGTCCTGCAAGTCAAGGGAGCCGATGACGACAATTATGTGGCGACCGTGAACCCGTAGGAAACGGGAGGCCCTCTCCTGTGACAGAGGAGGCCCTCACCCCGCCATCAGAATGGCGACCCTCTCCCGCTTCGCAGGCGAGGGTTTAAGACAGGCTACGCCTGACCCTCGCCGCGCCCTCCGGGTCTGCCGGTGCAGAAGCGGGAGAGGGTGGCACGAGGCTTTGCGAGTGCCAGGCGAGGGCCTCTCCCGGCAAGTTCATATCATGCACCAATTACCGCAGCAACTGGCTATCGGCATTCAACTGGGCAGCATTTATGCCTTGATTGCGCTGGGCTATACGATGGTCTACGGCGTGCTCAAGTTGATTAACTTCGCGCACGGCGACGTGTACATGGTGGGTGCGTATGCAGGCCTCGGCGTGGCAACCGTATTGGGCGTGGACATCTCCGCAGAGGCCGCGCGCCTGCATCTGGGGCCGTCGCCTTTGAGCGCGGTGCTGGTGCTGGTGCTGTCTATGGCGGTCTGCGCGGTGCTGGGACTGGTGATTGAAGCCGCCGCGTATCGTCCCCTGAGAACGCGCGGATGGGTTGCGCCTGCTTTGTTTCTGGGGCTGGCGGCAGGGTACGTTGCCTACGGAATTGCCATCGATGCGAACCGCACGCGCGTTTCGGCGTTGTTGATTGGGGCTGTGGCGTGGATTGCACTGGCGCTTTTGCTTCGCACGACGCAGCGGCGCAGGGCGTTCACGGCGTCGCGGCTGACCGCGCTGATTACCGCCATTGGCGTCTCGCTGTTCATTGAAAACTTCACCGTCTTGCCGCAAATCTTCTCGGCAGACCCGCGCTTCTTTCCTGTCCTGGTGAAGTTCCCCGGCCCCAATGGGGGCATCGGAGCGCGTAACAGCGTCATTTTTATCCTGTCGCTGCTGCTGATGGCGGCGCTGACATTTATCGTGACGCGCACCAAGATTGGCAAGGCAATACGCGCGGTTTCGTTTGACACGGACGCGGCATCTCTGATGGGGATCAATACCGACAGGGTGATTGCATTTACTTTTGCGCTCGGAGCGGCATTGGCAGGGGCGGCAGGCGTGCTGGTGTTTGGCCTGCAAGGGACGAACTTTGACACCAATGTGGGCGTGCAGTATGGCCTCAAAGCATTCGTGGCGGCGGTGCTGGGCGGCATCGGCAACATTCCTGGCGCGGTGCTGGGCGGTCTCATTATGGGATTAGCGGAAACATTAGTGGTCGCATATGGTCCGTCAGTGGGCATTCCGACAACGTACAGGGATGCGGTGGCGTTTTTGCTGCTGATTCTTATTCTGCTGGTGCGTCCGGCGGGACTGCTGGGACGCTTCGCCCCGGAGAAAGTGTAGCCGTGCGAAACCTGCTGGGATTGGCTGTTGTGGTGGCCGCGCTGTGGCTGGGAAACCTGTGGGTGGAAGGGCCGCACTTTGACCCTTACAAAGAAGGGGTTGTGGTGGCGGTCGGCATTAACATCGTGCTGGCGGTCGCGCTCAACATTGTCAACGGCTTCACGGGGCAGTTTTCGCTGGGGCATATTGGCTTTTATGCGGTGGGCGCGTACACGGCGGCGTTGCTGTCAACGTATGGGCATGACCGTTTCTTTTCCCATTTGCCTGTGGACGGCAGCGCGGTCGGCATTGTGCAAGGCGCGTTCCCCATGCTTTTCTTGTGCCTGACAGGAGGATTGGCGGCGGCGCTGGTCGGGTTTATTGTGGGGCTGCCGTCGCTGCGCTTGCGCGGGGATTACCTTGCCATTATCACATTAGGCTTCGCGCAGATTATTCAAGTCACCATTCGGAGCGCCAAGTTCCGGGATTTCAATGGCGCGTTCTCATTTACCGGCACGACTTTACAGGGCGTGACAGTTGCCATTCCGCACATTACCAACTTCTTCTGGGTGTATTTAGGCGTCGCGTTCGCGCTGTGGGTGGCGTATGGACTGCGCTTTTCCACGCACGGACTGGCGTTTCTGGCGGTGCGCGAAGACGAAATTGCTGCGGAAGCGATGGGCATTAACACGACCCGCTATAAAGTGACCGCGTTCGTGGTGTCGGCGTTTCTGACAGGCATGGGAGGCGCGCTGTTTGGCTTGTATCAATCGTCGCTTTCCGATGGCTTGTTCTCGTGGGTGCGTTCCATTGACGTGGTGGTGATGGTGGTGCTGGGCGGCCTCGGTTCTATCAGCGGCGTCACTCTTGCCGCCATCTTGCTGACCGTGCTTCCCGAAGCCCTGCGGCCTATCGCGCAGTACCGCCTGGTGGTGTATCCGCTGCTCCTCATTATTCTCATGCTGACCCGTCCGCAGGGCATTTTCGGGCGCGACGAACTGAGCCGCCAATGGCTTCGCGGGCAATGGGACGCTGTGCGGGGCCTGGTGCGAAGGCGTCCCGCTCCTGATAGCCCGCGCTGAGGCAGGCCCGCGTCAGGTCGTCCAAAGGCCCATGTCAGTTCGTCCGAAGGCCCGTGACAGGGCAAGGGCAGGCCAAAGAAAGGTGAAATACAGGGCGCGGAGCATTCAATTTTCACGCGAATGCCGGGGGCGGAACAACCATTTCCTTGTTCCGCCCTTGTTCCGCCCTTGTTCCGCCCTCGTTCCGCCCCTTGTAATTCCCCTGTCATTCCCCTGTCATTGCCTTTCATTCACCTGCCATTGTCCTGCCGTCGCACAGCGTTTGCAGAGGGTTTGCACCGCGTTTGCACAGCCGTTGCCCAGGCAGGCAGGAACCTTTCCCTCGCGCGCCGAATACTGCCCCCAATACTCACTCCTGGCAGACGCGAAAGGAACATTCACACATGGCAGGCGCACACGCACTCAGCACAGTCTCGCAGCCCATCACGTTTGGTACGGATGGCTGGCGGGCGGTTATGGCACGCGAGTTTACCTTTGACAACGTGGCATTGGTGGCGCAGGCCATCGCCGACCACGTGCTGTCGTCCGGCAAAGCCAATCAAGGCGTGGTGGTCGGCGGAGATGCCCGGTTTCTCTCCGAACAGTTCTCGCAACTGGTTGCCGAAGTGATGACCGCCAACGGCATTCCCGTTTATGTCCCCGACCGGGACACGCCCACGCCCGTTGTCGCCTACACGGTGAAAGATAAAAACGCGGCAGGAGCCGTCATGCTCACGGCGTCCCACAACCCCCCGGAATACAACGGCATCAAGTTTATTCCTGACTACTGCCACCCTGCGCTGCCAGACGTGACCGATGCCATTGTCGCCAACGTCGCCCGCCTGCAAGCCGAACCCGGAGCGGTCAAGCGCGGCGGCAACGCTTCGCTGGCGCAGACCGTTGACCCGCGCCCCGCTTATTTCGCCCATGTCCGTCAACTCATTGACTTGAAGGCCATTGCCGACGCCAAACTCACCTTCTGGGTCGACCCCATGTATGCATCCGGGCGCGGCTATCTCTCCGAACTGCTGCGCGAAGCGGGCTGCCCGGTGCAGACCATTCACAACGAGCGCAACCCTCTTTTCGGCGGTTCGCTCCCCGACCCCAACGCCGAAAACCTGGCCGAACTCTCCCGCTGCGTGACCCAAAGCGGCGCTTCCGCAGGGCTGGCAATGGACGGTGACGCCGACCGCTTCGGCATTGTGGACGCCACCGGACAGTGGATGTCGCCCAATCAAGTGGTCTGTCTGGTGTTTCTGCACTGGCTGCGAACGCGCTACAGCACGGGAAGCGTTGTGCGTACCGCCCCCACAACGCATCAAGTGGACGCGCTGGCGCACCATTTCGGCTTTGTCGTGCGCGAAACGCCGGTCGGCTTCAAGTGGGTTGGCAACGCCCTGAACACCACCGACGCCATTATGGGCGGCGAAGAGTCGGGCGGCCTATCCGTTAAAGGCCACATCCCTGAGAAAGACGGCATCGTAGCCGATCTCATCATTGCCGAGCAGATTGCGCGCACAGGCAAATCGCCTTTACAGACCATGCAGGAGATTGAAGGGCTTGTCGGACGCTACATCACCACCCGCGTAGACGTGCATTTAGACAACGACAAGAAACAACGCCTCATGGCTCGCCTCCAAAGCGACCCGCCTTCGCCGCTTGCGGGGCAGCCTGTGGTCAATGTCGGCAGCGTGGACGGCGTGCAGTTGACGCTGCAAGATGGCTCCTGGATACTGGTTCGCCCATCGGGAACGGAGCCATTAGTGCGCGCCTACATTGAAACCCGCTCCGACGCGCAAGTTGACGACCTCAAGAAAGCGATTGCCTCTCTGGTGGAAGAAGCCTGAAAGGAAAACAGCGATGGCCCTCGCCCGGCGGCAGGTACAATAGAAGCGTATGCGTCCTGTTCGCGCCGTTCTCTTTGACGTTGGCGACACGCTGGTTTACGATGACCCGCCTTTGACGGAGCGCGCGTGGACAGCGTGCCAAACAGCGGGCCTGCCTCTGACGCAGGCGCAGTGGCCGACGGCGTACCGCGCCGCCGAAGCCTATTCGCTGACGGCGTATCTCACGGGGCACGACTGGGACACGCCGCCGGTGCTTCGGGAAACGATAAACTGCGCTCTGCGGGCGACGGGGCAAGGAGACGTGACGGACACGCAGTTGGACGACTGGGGAGCGTCGCTGTCGGGCACGGCATTTCAGCGCCGCGCGCACCCGGAGGCGAAGCCTCTCTTAGAAGAACTGCGGCGGCGCGGCTTTCTGCTTGGGGCCGTGTCCGATTGGGAAACGACGCTGCCCGAAGTGCTCGCCGAACTGGAACTGCTGCCGCATTTCGATGCGGTCAGCGCGTCACAAAGCGTCGGGGCGCGCAAGCCTGACCCGCGTTTATTTCACGATTGCCTGCGACAGTTAGGCGTGATGCCCGAAGACGCCTGTCACGTCGGCGACTGGCTGGAATTAGATGTAAACGGAGCGCGCGCGGCGGGCATGGAGGCGGTTCTTTTTGACCACGCGGGCCGCGCGCCCCATGCCGACTGCCCGCGCGTGGAGACGTTCGCGCAACTCCGCGAGTTCTTGTTATCCCTGCCATGTCCATGCCGCTGACACTTGACCGCCCGCTCTGGCTGCTGGCCCTTCCCGTGCTGTGGGGGGCGCTGTGGGCGCTCACGCGCCATTCGCGGGCGGGGCTGCCACCCGCGGCGCAATCCCTCGCGCTCGGCCTGCGCGCCCTTGTCGTTTTCCTGCTCGTCTTCGCGCTGGCGGGGCCGCACTGGGTGAAGCGCTCCAACACGCTGACCACGCTGTTTCTCTTAGATGTCTCCCGCTCGGTGCGGCCCGACCAGCGCGCGTCCGGCATTTCTTATATCCAGAAGGCGCTAAACGGCAAGGGCGCAAAGGATGAGGCTGGCCTCATTGTCTTTGGGCGCGCGCCATCGCTGGACACGCTGCCGTCGGACGCGGTGCAGGAGATAGGGCAACTGCGCGGCACGGTGGCGTCCGACGCGACCGACCTTGCCGGAGCCTTGCGTCTGGCCGCAGGCGCATTTCCCAACGATACGGGCCGCAAGATTGTGCTGCTTTCCGATGGGAATGAGAACATGGGCAGCGCGGCAAACGAGGTGGCGGCGCTGCGGGCGGAAGGCGTCCGTGTGGACATTGCGCCCACTGCATTGGGCACGAATGGCACGCCGTCGCCGGAAGCGCTGATAGACAGCGTGAACCTGCCCGCACGGGCGCGCGCGTCGGCCCCGTTCCCCCTGCGCGTGACCGTGAGCAGCACCGTGCCGCAAACCGCGACACTCACCGTGCAGCGCGACGGCGCGACGATTGGGCAAGAGCGTGTTTCCCTGCGGGCGGGCAAGACAGCGTTCACTTATTCGCAGACAGTGGCGGCGGCAGGCTTTCACCGCTACGACGTTTCCCTTGCGCCCGCGCAGGACGGCGCGACGGAGAACAATCAGGGATACGGCTTCGTGTCCGTGCAGGGAAAGCCGCGCGTCTTGTACGTATCCGAGCCGAACGCGCCGTCCCCGCCGACGCTGCCGTCTGCACTGGCAGGTCAAGAGTTTGACGTGCAGTCTGCCGCGCCGGGAGCCGTGCCTGCCAGCGTTTCAGAGTTGGCGTCCTATGATGCCGTCGTGCTCTCCGATGTGCCCGCTGATGAACTGTCCCCCGCGCAGCAGAGTGCGCTGCAACTCGCCGTCCGGGACTTTGGCGTGGGCCTCGGCATGGTTGGGGGCGCGAGTTCCTTCGGCGCGGGCGGCTGGGCGGGGACGCCCATAGAGGCCGCGCTGCCCGTATCCATGACCCTGCCTCCGCAACGGCGTCTGCCGCAGGCCGCCGTCGTGGTTGTGTTAGATGCTTCCGGCTCTATGGCCTCTACGGAAGGCGGCGTGGAGAAAGTGCAGCTCGGCGCGCGCGCGGCGGTGCAATTGATGGAAGCGTTGCAGCCGGGCGATCAAGTTGCCGTGACCGCCGTCACCGAAACGTCCACATTAGTCGTTCCCTTGCAGGATGCGAGCAAAGCGGGCGCGGCGCACACGGCGATTGAAAGCGTCCATGCCGGAGGAGGCGGCATCTACTGCCGCGTCGGTCTGGAAGACGCCTACGCGCTGCTGCTGGCGTCCCACGCGCCCATCAAGCACGTCATTCTGTGCGCCGATACCTCCGACTCGGAGCAGCAAGAGGACTGCGCGGCGATGGCATCGGAGATGCGTTTGCAGCACCATATCTCCACAACGGTGTGCGGCATCGGCAATGAGGGCGACCAGCACGTTCCCTTTCAGCGCACGGTGGCGAAGGCGGGCGGCGGGCAGTTGTTTGTGGTGCATGAAGCGGGCGGTTTGCCGCGTTTGTTCCAGCGCGATATGCAGACCGTGCAGCAAGCATGGTACAAAGAAACGCCGTTCCTGCCGCGCATGGAAGCAGGCGACCCCATCACGGTGGGTGTTCCCTTTGGCGCAGAGCCGCCCCTGTTGGGCTACAATGTGACGACGCTCAAGCCGGGCGCGGCGCCGTCGCTGTCGGGGCCGGGAAATGACCCGGTGCTGGCGTCGTGGCGCTGCGGTCTGGGGAGAACGTGGGCGTTCACGGGTGACGACCGCGCGCACTGGGCGTCGCAATGGCTCGGCTGGGCCGCGTATCCCCGCTTCTGGGCGCAAACAACGCGCTGGGCCTTGCGCTCCAATGCCCATGCCGACTTTCAGGCGTCTACGGACTGGCAGGACGGCAGAGGCCATTTGATTGTAGACGGCGCAGGCGCAAATGGTTACGCGGCCCGCGTCGTCGCTCCCGACCTGAGCGAGACAACGGTGCCACTCACGCAAACCGGGCCGGGCCGCTGGGAAGGCGCGTTTGATGCCGCGCAGACAGGCGCGTACATGGCAAGCGTGACAGAGGCTCCTCCTGCCCCCAATAATGGGGGCGCAAGAGGCACAGAGCGCCCTTCTCCTTCGCTGCACCCCATTATGGGGGCGGGGGGGCCTTCCGCGCAAACAGTCGGCCTGGTGGTTCCCTATTCGCCGGAGTATCGCACGCTTGGCCCCAATCTGCCCCTGCTGACCCAACTGGCAGAGGAAACCGGCGGCGTGATGCAGAACAACCCGGAGCGCGTGTTCCGCGATGCGCCCTCGTGGGTGGTGGGGACGCTCGCCCTGTCGCCCGCGCTACTGCTGCTTACGGCGTTGCTGTTCGTGGGAGACATTGCCGCGCGGCGGCTTTCCCTCAGCCCGAAAGCGGTGCGGGCGGGCGCGGCACGCGGCGTGAACACGGTTCGGGCGAGGACGCAGGCGCGCGCGTTTGCCTGGAAGGCGGCTGTGGGAGCGTCCCCGTCGCCGCCCGTGCCCCCGGCGCAGACGCAGACTTTGCTGGCGCGGCGCGTGTCGGCGCGCGCTCCGGCCCCAGAAACGCCGGAAACCGTGCTGGGACGACGCGCCGTGCGTGATATGGCCGACGACGACAATCCGTTTCCGTATGTGGCGTCCCTGCGTGAACGCGAGGCACGCAAGAACGAAGCCCCCCCGCCCCCATAATGGGGGCTAGGGGGCCTCTGACCGAGAAAACCAACCATGCCTCATCAAGTTCTGGCTCCCGTGCTGTCCGTTGTGGAGATTGCGCCTGCCCATTTCGTGCTGACCTGCGTCGCCCCGCAGATGGCACGGGAAGCGCGTCCCGGCTCGTTTGTGAATGCTCGCGTCACCGACGCAGGCTATGAGCCTCTGCTGCGCCGACCGTTTTCCGTGTTCACGGCAGACCCGGACAGCGGGGAAGTTTCCATTTTGTTTTCGGTGTACGGGCCGACAACGCAGGGGCTGGCGCGGCTCCGCAGCGAGGACACGGTGGATTTAGTGGGGCCGCTCGGTGGGCATTTGTTCCGCGCCGACACGCGGCCCGATGCGCTCCATGTCTGTGTCGGGGGCGGCTACGGCGTGCCGCCGCTGGTGTTTCTGTGCAAACAGTTGCAGCAGGAAAACCCGCAAGCGAGCCTCTGCTTTGTGGTGGGGGCGCGCACGCAAGACCTGCTTTTGTGCCGCGCGGAACTCGCCGCCGCAGGCGTGAATGTTCGCACGGCGACCGATGACGGCTCGCACGGCGTTCGCGGGCGCGTCACCGATGCGCTCCTGCCCATTCTCGCCGCGCGCGCGGCGCGTCCCGTTGCCGTGTATTGCTGCGGGCCGACCCCCATGATGCGTGCCGTCGGGGAACTCTGCGCGACGCATGGAGTCGCCTGTCAGGTGTCGCTGGAAGTGCCGATGCCGTGCGGGGTGGGGGTGTGCATGGGGTGCGTGGTGGATTTAACGGACGGGCGGCGAGTGCGCGCCTGCACCGACGGCCCGGTGTTTGACGCAAACGCCGTTGTCTGGTAAGCGGGGCCGTTGCGAAGGGCGTTTTACACGCTTGTTACGCATCCTACACGCATACTAGACGCATCCTACACGCATACTAGACGCATCCTACACGCATACTAGACGCATCCTACACGCATACTAGACGCATCCTACACGCATACTAGACGCATCCTGGACGCATACTACACACATCCTGGACGCATACTGGACACGGGTTTAACAGGCATAAGACAGGCGCATGATGGCTAAAACGCAGGTGCAAATTGGGAAACTGACACTCCGAAACCCCGTGCTGACCGGTTCCGGCACGTTCGGTTTTGGCAAGGAACTCGCGGACACCGTTGACCTCTCGCAACTGGGCGCGATTGTCGTCAAAAGCACCTCGCGCGAGCCGCGACGGGGCAACCCGACGCCGCGCATTGTGGAGACGCCATCGGGGCTGCTCAACGCGATTGGCCTGCAAAACGGCGGCATTGACGACTTTCTCGCGCACAAACTGCCCTTTTTGCGGACACAAAACGTGCCCGTGATTGTGAACTTAGTGGGCTACAGCGTAGACGATTACGTGTTTCTCGCGCAGCGGCTTACCGACGCGGGCGGCGTGGCAGGGCTGGAAATCAACATCTCCTGCCCCAATGTCCAGCATGGGTGCGACTTCGCCGTAGACCCCGCGCTCACGGCGGAATTAATCGCCGCCGTGCGCCGCGTCACCGATTTGACGCTGATTACCAAACTTTCCCCCAATGTCACGGATATGGTTCCCATCGCCCGCGCCGCTGTGGACGCAGGCAGTGATGCCCTGTCTCTGATTAACACGCTGCTGGGCACGGCGATTGACGCCCGCCGTCGCCGCTTCAAGTTGGCAAACACCACGGGCGGCCTGAGCGGGCCTGCGGTGAAGCCGATTGCGCTGCGCTGTGTCTGGCAGGTGCATCGCGCGCTCCCCCGCGTGCCGCTGGTGGGCATGGGCGGCATCATGTCCCCCCTGGATGCGATAGAGTTTATCTTAGCGGGAGCAACGGCAGTGGCAGTAGGCACGGCGACGTTCGTGACGCCGACGGCGGCATTAGACATCGCGCGCGGCATGGAAGCCTATTTGACAGAGCAGGGCATTGCCGACGTGAACGAGTTGGTAGGGGCGGTGGAAGCGCTTTAAGGGCATCCCCCGGCGGCAGGAGGCCCTCACGCGCGGGGAAGGAGGCCCTCACCCGGCGCTGCGCGCCACCCTCTCCCGTTGTCACGGGCGAGGGTTAAGAGGGAGTCCCCGTTGTCACGGGCGAGGGTTAAGATTAGGCTTAACTCTTACCCTCGCCTGCGAAGCGGGAGAGGGTCGCTGCGGAGCAGCGGGGTGAGGGCCTCCTATGCGGGAGAGGGCCTCCTATGCGGGAGAGGGCCTCCTCCCCCGCGCGTGAGGGCCTCCTTTATACCGGCTGAGGGCCTCTTATTCCCATACTCAGGGCGTGACTAGCACGCCAGTGAGAACTGCGCTTGCAGCGCGCGCACGGCGGCGGTCATATCGTCCGCCAGCACGACAGCAGAGATAACCGCCGCCATATCCACGCCTGCCGCCCCGACTTCGGCGATGGTTTCCATGCCGATGCCCCCAATCGCCACAAGCGGCAGAGAAGGCAGCGCCGCCTTGATTTCCCGTATGCGCTCCAAGCCAACCGCCGCGCCCGCGTCCCCTTTGGTCGTGCTGCCGTAAATGGCTCCCACGCCAAAGTAGGACGCGAACGGCGCTGCCGCGCGCGCTTCCGCGACTGTTCCCGTGCTGACGCCGATGAGTTTATCCGGCCCCAGAAGCCGCCGGGCATCGGCGGGCGTCATGTCGTCCGGCCCCAGATGCACGCCGTCGGCATCAGACGCCAGCGCAATGTCCACGCGGTCATTCATCATCAGCAGCGCGCCTGCCTTCTCCGTCATGCCCCGCAGGCGGCGGGCGAGCGTGATGAGCGCGGGCGTCGGAAGCGTCTTTTCCCGCAGTTGAATAACACTTGCGCCCCCGGCAAGCGCGGCTTCGGCTATCGCCTCATGCGAACGGTCAGGACGCAGGCGGCTGTCTGTGACAACGTAAACGCCGCGCAGAAGGCACAGCCGCTCGGCGTGCGTCCTGGCCTCAACAGGCGGCGCAAGCGAAGGATAGCCGCGCCCCTGTCCAATCACAATCGGAGACAGCAGGGCGCGCGCGAGCAGGCCTTTGGCCTCGCGCGCGGCGTCTTCCAGCGACGCTCCGCGCGCCAGCAGCGCCGCAATCGCCGCCGACAGAAAGCAGCCCGTGCCGTGCGTGTGCGGCGTGGGAATGCGCGCGCCGGGAAATGTCACCTGCCGCCCGCTGGCAAAAACAAGC
The DNA here is from genome assembly GCA_963835235.1 of uncultured Armatimonadota bacterium. Classification (GTDB taxonomy): domain Bacteria; phylum Armatimonadota; class Armatimonadia; order Armatimonadales; family Capsulimonadaceae; genus CAWIET01. Next base: position 1,672,384 of record CAWIET010000004.1, on the reverse strand, counting down.
GTGTCGTTCGGCTCGCCGTCTAAGTGCCCGCCTTTATAAAGAACGGCCCGCGCGCGTGATAAATCCAGCGCGCGCCCTTCGTGTGTGTTCGGCGTGACCAAATCGCACAGCGGGACAAGTTCCGACGCGAGCGCCGCGCAGCCTGCGTCATCTAAAAGCGGAACGCCGCCAGTGGATGCCAGCACGGTGTCCAGCACGACATGGGGCGGGGAAAAGCGACGGAGGGCGTCGGCGACCACCCGCACCTGCGCCGCGCCACCCAGCATTCCAATCTTGACGGCCTGCACCGGCGTATCCGAGAAGAGAGCCTCCAACTGCGCCGCCAGCACAGCAGGGTCAACGGGATAAACGGCCTGCACGCCCAGACTGTTCTGCGCGGTCAGCGCGGACACAGCAGAAACGCCCGTGACGCCAAGCGCGCCAAAGGTTCGCAAATCGGCCTGCACGCCCGCCCCGCCGGAGGGGTCGGAGCCTGCGATGGTGAGCGCAACGGGGGCAGTCACAGCGTCGTTCCGAAGCGCGCCGCAGAGAACGCGGGTGGGGGAGGAGCGGCGCGCAACAGCCAATCAGCCAGCGCGTCCGCCGTCAAGGGCGCGAGCAGAATGCCGTTGCGCCCGTGCCCCGCCGCCACCGACACGTTTTCCCATCCGGGAACTCGTCCCAGCAAGGGCATCCCGTCCGGGGTCACGGGGCGCAGGCCAACGCGCACGTTATCCCATGCCGCTTCCGCCAGCGCGGGAACCAAACTCATCGCCGAAAGGAGCAGGGATGCGACGCCTTCTGCTGTTGGGCGCGCGTCAAAGCCTGCGTCTTCTTCGGTGGCCCCGGCAAGGACGGTTCCATCAGGCCGAGGCACAAGATAGCCGTTTGGGGAATACAGGGTATGCCGCAGGGGAACGGTCGGACGGAGCGTTACGGTCTGCCCGCGCACGGGCCGAACAGGGAACGCCGCCTTCAGACGCGCCGCCAGTTCCGCGCTCCACGCGCCCCCGGCAATCACGACTTCGCCGCAGGGAATGCGCCCCTGCGCGGTCTGCACGCAGGTGACGCGCGCCCGCTCGCAATTGAACTCTGTCACCGTGCAATGAAGCAGGCGCACCCGGCTTTGCAGGCAGGCAGCCTGGAGCGCGCGATGCAGACGGCGCGGGGGAACGTGCCGCTCATCAAGAGACAGCACGGCGGCGCGCACTTGCGGGCACAGCGACGGCTCCAAAACGCGCGCCTCGTCGCCGGAAAGCCAGCGCAGCGGCAGGCCCGCGTCGCGCTGCCACGAATGCGTCCGGCACAGCGCGTCTTCCTCGTCTTCCGTGCGCGCGACCCGCAAGAGACCAGGGCCGCAAAGCGAGATATCCATGCCCGTCTGCTCGCGCAGGGCGGCAGCAAAGTCCGGGTAGCGGCGCAAACTGTCTAATGCGAGCGGCAAGAGCGAAGAGGGCGCGCGGCACTCCGCGAGCGGCGCGAGCATTCCCGCCGCCGCCTGCGTCGCCTGCCCCGGCTCGCCGCTATCCAGCACGGTCACGGTCGCGCCCTGCGCTGCCAGCCGCCACGCAATTGAAAGGCCAATCACGCCGCCCCCGATGATGGCAATATCCGACGAGCGCACGCTTCTAGCCTCCCGCCATCATTTGCACAAGTTCCAGCGTGTCACCCTCTGCCAGACGGGTTGCGCTATATTGCTCGCGCGGCACAATGTCTCCATTGCGCTCCACCACCACCATCTGCGGGCGCAAAGCAAGAGCGGCCAGGTAATCTGCCAGCGTCGCGCCCTCCTGCACTGTGCGCGCCTCGCCGTTCACAGTGAGTGTCATCGGTGATGCTCCTGAAATGCCCTGTCCAGCGCCGTCCGGTACGCACGCGCGGCGACCTGTGGGTCTTGGGCGCGCATGATGGGGGACAGCACCGCGATGCCTGCCGCGCCCGCATCTATGCACTCGCCGACGCGCTCCGGCGTGATGCCGCCAATCGCCAGCACAGGAATGTTCACGCTCCGGCAGACTTCGCGCAGAAAGCCAATGCCCTGCGGCAAAATGTCTGGATGGCTCTGCGACGCATAAATAGTGCCCGCCACCAGATATTCAAAGCCGCTTTGTTCAGACACTATCGCCTTATTCACGGAATGCACGGAATGCCCGACCATCATGTGCTCGGCAACCATACGAACGGCTCCGCTATAGGCAACATGACTGCGAAGATGCCAGCCGTCACCTTTTGATAAAGCACGAGGGCCGTTCATGAGAAGCAACGCGCCGTGACTTGCTTCGCGCATTGCAGCACCTAAACGATGTAACTCCTGGTCTCTTGCCTGTGTTAGGGGACGTTCGCGCCACTGCACCACATTGACGCCTCCCGCAATCGCCGCTTTCACAATCTCGGTCAGGTTCAGGTGCGGCTCTGTCACCAGCATCAGGCACGGATGCGGCAATTTCCGCTTCACCGCACGACACCTTCAGTCGGGGAGGACGCACTTGCATACGGCAGCACAGGCATTCGGCCTGCCAGAAACGCCCGGCGGCCCGCTTCCACGCCCTGACGCATGGCATCGGCCATGAGCGCGGGGTCGGCGGCGCGGGCAATCGCCGTGTTAATCAGGCACGCAGACGCACCCATTTCCATCGCCGCCGCCGCCTCGGACGGGACGCCAATCCCGGCGTCCACCACGACGGGCACGGTCGCCTGCTCCAAAATAATCGCAATCTGCTCGCGCGTCTTCAGCCCCTGCCCGCTGCCGATAGGCGACGCAAGCGGCATCACGGTATGCGTGCCAATCTCCTGCAAGCGCAGGGCGAGTGCGGGGTCGGCATTGATATACGGCAGCACGATAAAGCCTTCGTCCACCAGAACGCGGCACGCCTCAAATGTGCCAATGGGGTCGGGCAGCAGAAACTTGGGGTCGGGAATGACTTCCACTTTAATCCAGTCCGACAGCCCCATCGCCCGCGCCAGACGCGCCGTGCGGATGGCTTCGTCGGCGGTGCGCGCGCCCGCCGTGTTGGGCAGGATATGGTAACGCTGCCAGTCTATCTCATCTAAGATTGACCGTTTGGGCTGGTCTAAATCAATGCGGCGCAGGGCGACGGTGACAATCTCGCAGCCGGAGGCTTCCAATGCGGCGTTCATCTCGTCGGCGTTGCGGTATTTGCCCGTGCCCAGCATCAGGCGCGAACGGAACGGCTTGCCGCCAATGGTCAGCCGGTCTTCCGTCTGCGCCCCTGACGCCGGGGCGAGCGTGTCCATGAGAGTCATTGAACTGCCTCCCTTACTGGTAAATCTCGCTGCCGCGCTCGCGGAACTCGGCGGCTTTCTCAGCCAACCCGGTGGCAACGGCATCGGCTTCTGCTCTTTCGCTGCTCCCTAGAATTGGGGCGGGGGGGCCATCCTGTGCGGGGGCCAGTTTCAAGTCGCGGGCGTAGGCGCGCACGTCCTGCGTAATCTTCATGGAGCAAAAGTGCGGGCCACACATGGAACAAAAGTGGGCAACTTTAGCTCCTTCCTGCGGCAGCGTCTCGTCGTGGAACTCGCGGGCGGTCTGCGGGTCAACAGCAAGGTTGAACTGGTCTTCCCAACGGAACTCAAAGCGGGCGCGGGACACGGCATCATCCCATGCCTGCGCGCCCGGATGACCCTTCGCTAAATCAGCGGCATGGGCGGCAATCTTGTAAGCAATCACGCCGTCTTTCACGTCTTTCTTGTTGGGCAGCCCTAAATGCTCTTTGGGCGTGACGTAGCACAGCATGGCGACGCCGTACCAGCCTATCATGGCCGCACCGATGGCAGACGTGATATGGTCGTAGCCGGGAGCGATGTCGGTCGTCAATGGGCCAAGCGTATAGAAGGGGGCTTCCTTGCACCATTCTAACTGTTTGTCCATGTTTTCTTTGATGAGGTGCATGGGAACATGGCCTGGCCCCTCGTTCATCACCTGAACGCCGTGTTCCCAGGCAATTTGGGTGAGTTCCCCCTGCGTGCGGAGTTCGGCGAATTGGGCTTCATCGTTGGCATCGGCGATGGAGCCGGGGCGCAGGCCATCGCCGAGGCTGAACGAGACATCATAAGCCGCCATAATCTCGCAGATTTCCGGGAAGTGGGTGTACAGAAACGACTCTTTGTGGTGCGCCAGGCACCATTTTGCCATGATGCTTCCGCCGCGACTAACAATTCCTGTCACCCGGCTGGCGGTCAAGGGGACATAACGCAGCAGCACACCGGCATGGACGGTGAAATAATCTACGCCCTGCTCGGCCTGTTCCAGGAGAGTATCACGGTAAATCTCCCAGGTCAGGTCTTCGGCTTTGCCGCCCACTTTCTCCAATGCCTGATAAATGGGAACCGTCCCGATGGGCACGGGCGAGTTACGCAGTATCCATTCGCGGGTGGCGTGAATGTTCTTTCCTGTAGACAAATCCATCACCGTGTCCGCGCCCCAGAGCGTCGCCCACGTCATTTTGTCTACTTCTTCTTCAATGGAGGAGGCGACGGCGCTGTTGCCGATGTTGGCGTTGATCTTGACCAGGAAGTTGCGGCCTATCGCCATCGGCTCGCTTTCGGGGTGATTGATGTTGGCCGGAATGATAGCACGCCCCCGCGCCACTTCCGCCCGCACGAACTCCGGCGTGATGACTTCCGGTATCGCCGCCCCGAATGAATTGCCGGGATGCTGCCCCGCAGACTGCTCGCGGCCACGCCCCTGGTTCTCCCGCAGGGCGACGTACTCCATCTCCGGGGTAATCACGCCCTTGCGGGCAAGTTGCATTTGTGTCACGTCACCCGCGCCACGCAGCACCCGCCGCGCCGGGGCGAGCGGGGAGGGAATGCGCGGCATCGTCTCCTGATAGGCTCCCCGCGCCTGTATCCATGCCGTCCGCAGGGCGGGCAGACCGGCGCGAATGTCTACGGAAACGTCAGGGTCGGTGTAGGGGCCGCTCGTGTCATACACGCGCAAAGGGGCGTTAGAATGGGCCTCGCCCGTCAGATGGTCGTGCGTGTCGTGCAAACTAATCTCGCGGTGCGGGACGCGAATGCCGGGATGAATGCGCCCGGGCGTGTAAACTTTGCGCGACGCGGGGAACGTGTAGCCGCCCTCCGGCGGGGTGTTTGATGCCATCAAGTGCTCCTTTAAACCAAAACAAAAGCCGTCGTTCCGGGGGGCGGGACGACGGCTTTGCTTTCCAAAAGGCAGCCGGGGCGTCCGCTTCCCTCCGCTGGCATGACCCAGGTCAGGTGATTGGGGTTGGGCCAGATGCCCTCTCAGCCGCCCCCGCGCCCTGCGCGGCAGACGACACCCCCAGCGGGTTTCAGTGTGATGCGTGTATTATAGCGGGTGCTGCCGCCTGCTGTCAAGGTGACCCGTTTGTGGTGACAATGTGGCCCCTTTTGTCCCCCCGATGTCCTCCATTGTAGCCCATTGGCCCCCGCGCCGACGCGCCGCTTTTGACCGCAAAGCGCGCGGCTCTTGACAGCAGGCCGCACTTCTGTTATCATAAGAGAAGTGTTTGCCTGAGCCGATTTCAAGACAATTCTTGCCGTGTCCCGGAAAGGACTGCCATGTTTGCTGCCCGTCATGCCTGCCGAACCGCTTTGTTTCTCGCCCTGCTCCCGTGTTCTTCTTCCTTCGCCGCCCGCGCCGCTGCGCCGCCCGTTCGCCCGGCTGATGGGGCGCACAACGCGCGCGCACAGCAGAAAGCGCGCCTGACCCTATCCCGTCTGCCGCTCGCGTTTGAGCCCAATGTGGGGCAAACAGCGCGTCCCGTGCAGTTTCTATCGCGGGGAGACGGCTACACGCTGTTCCTGACCGCGCGGGAAGCCGTGCTTGCGGCGCAGGGCGCGCGCGGGCATTCCGCCGAAGCCTTGCGCCTGAGCCTGACCGGGGCGAATGCGTCCCCGCGCGTTTCCGGCGAGCGCCCCCTGCGCGGGCAGGTCAACTATTTAGTGGGAAACAATCCCCAAAACTGGCATACCCACCTGCCGACCTATGGGCAGGTGCGCCTCCAAAGCGTGTATCCAGGAATTGACTTGGTGTATCATGGCAGCGCGCGTCAACTGGAATACGACTTCGTTGTCGCGCCCGGCGCGCGTCCCGACGCCGTGAAACTCACGTTGTCCGGCGCGCGCTCCATGCGCCTGCGGGCCAGCGGCGATTTAGAAGCGCGCCTGCCATCGGGCCGTGTCGCCCTCTGGCACAGGCCGAGTATGTATCAAACCTGGAACGGCAAGCGCCAGCCTGTCGCGGGACGTTTTCTGCTGTGCGGCCCGCGCGCGTTTGCATTCCGTGTCGGCCCTTACGACCACAAGCGTCCGCTTGTAATTGACCCAATCCTGGGCTACACGACCTATCTAGGCGGCATGGGCGAAGACCAGGGCCATGCCGTCGCGGTCAACCTCTTCAGCGCCAATCAAGTTTACGTTGCCGGGCAAACAGCTTCGCCGGATTTCCCTGTTTCCGGCGGCGCGTCTCAGCCCGCGCTTCATGGCACGTCAGACGCCTTTGTGACGGCAATAGACACCACGCAGACGGGAGCCAACTCGCTGCTTTTCTCCACCTATCTGGGCGGTTCGGGGGACGACGCCGGATACGGCATCGCGCTCAACTCGGGCACAGGCGGCATTGACGTGGCGGGCAGCACCACGTCCCCTGATTTCCCCGTGCAGAACGCCTTCCAGGGCGCTCCGGGCGGCGGCAGCGACGTGTTTGTCACCGAACTCACTTCCGACGGCAGCGCGCTCCTGTATTCCACGTACCTGGGCGGCCCCGGCGCTGACCAGACTCTCGCAGGCGGCGGCTGCCTGGCAAGCGACAACAACGGCCACATAGACATCACGGGGCAGGCCAGCGCAGGCTTTCCTGTGACCGCCAGCAGCGCCTATAAAACCACCGTGAGCGGCAGCACGGACGCCTTTGTCGCCCAGATTAACCCACAGGCGAGCGGCGCAGCCTCCCTGCTTTACGCCACGTTCCTCGGCGGGGCCAGCGACGACTACGGCGTCAGCGTCTCGTATGACCCCTTCGCGCAGAACATCTACGTGACGGGCCGCACCTACTCGTCAGATTTCGGCACCACGCCTACCACGTACCAATCCACGTTTACCGCCCTGAACGGCGGCTACAGCGCGTTCGTGGCGCAGCTCGACCTCACCAAAAGCGGAGCCGCCTCGCGGGTTTACTCCACCTACCTGGGCGCAACCGGCTCCGACACCGGAACCGGCATCGTGTTTGGGCTTTCCAACAACGGTACCAACCTGATTTATGTTGCGGGCACCACAGGAGGCACCACGTTTCCCACCCTCAACGGCTTCCAAACCGCCAGCGGAGGCAGCACGGACGCCTTCGTGTCCGCGCTTGACCCCACCATGAACGGCAGCGCCGGATTGGTCTATTCCACCTATCTGGGCGGCACCGGCAGCGAAGCCGCAGCAAGCATCATACAGCCCGACTTTTTCGGCCCGGTCTATGTGTGCGGCTCCACGCTCTCCGCCAACTTCCCGGTGACGGGTGACGCCGTACAGAATACCTTCAATGGCTCCGGCCCGTCTCCCCTCCCCGACGGCTTTGTGACCGCCATTGACCCGTCCCAGACGGGAGCCGCGTCGTTTCTGTATTCCACCTATCTGGGCGGCACGGGCGCAGACACCGCAGAAGGGCTGGGCGTGGACAGCAGCGGCAACGTCTATGTGGCAGGCACCACGTCCTCCACCGACTTCCCGCACCCGACCGTCCCGGATGGCCTGCAAACCACGCAGGCGGACAACGGCGCAGCAGACGACGCTTTTCTCACCACCATCACCTTCGCCAGCCCCCTGACCTCGCTGACTGTTTCCCCCACCAGCATCTGCGGCGGGGAAACCTTCACCGCCACCGTCACGCTGCAATCGCCTGCGCCCTTCAACGGAGCCAATGTCAGCGTGAGCGGGTCAAATGGACAGTTCTCCGGGAGCGTGTACATTTACCCCGGTCAGACAACCGGCTCCGACATCTTTTATACGAACGCAGTGGCTGTCACTACGCCCATCACCGCGACCGCCTCCTATAACAACACCACTGCAACCGCCCCGCTGACGCTGATGCCGACGACTTTGACGACACTGACGCTCAGTCCCACCAGCGTGCTGGGCGGTGACGCGGCGCGGGGAAGCGTCACATTAAGCTGCCCGGTGGCTCTGCTCAATTCCGGGGGGGAAACTGTGACGCTCACGAGCAGCAATCCGGCGGTTGCCAGCGTCCCGGCCAGCGTCAGCCTCGCGTCCGGGGCGACAACGGCCACGTTCCCCATCACGACATCGGCTGTGCAGACAAGCACGCCGGTGACAATTACAGCGTCATTTACCCTCAGTGGGCAAAGCGCCGTCTCGCAAACCCTGACGGCCACACTGACTGTCACGCCCTTCACAGTCGCTACCCTGACGCTCGCGCCAACCGCCCTGTGCGGCGGCCTCACATCTACAGCAACCGTGACGCTCAACGGCCTCGCGCCGGTTGGCGGCAAAGTGGTCACGCTCACGAGCAGCAATCCCGCTGTCACCAGCATTCCGGCCACCGTCACCGTGCCTGCCGGACAATCGTCCGCAAAGGCGACCATCACCACGCAGCCAGTCACCACAAACACCCCCGTCACCATCAGCGCCGCCGTCGGCAGCACGCTTGTCCAGAGCGCGACTTTGACCGTGCAGCCGATGGAAGTGTCCACGGTGATGCTGAACCCGACAACGGTGCAGGGCGGCGATGCGTCACAGGGCACGGTGACGCTCAACTGCGCCGCGCCCACCGGTGGGTCAGTGGTGACGCTTTCCACCAACAACAGCGCCATCGCTGCTGTCCCGGCCGCGGTGACAGTGGCAGCAGGGACGACAACCGCCACGTTTCCGGTCAGCACGTCCGCTGTCACAGGCGACGCTGCTGTCACGGTGAGCGCGGCGCTCGGCAGCACGCCCGCGCAGTCCGCCGCGCTCACCGTGCAGCCGCTTGCGGTTCTCTCGCTTACCCTCAGCCCGACTTCGGTGGCGGGCGGCGGCAGCGTCATCGCGACCATCACGCTCAACGGCCCTGCGCCCGCCAGCGGCAGCCCGGTCACATTAAGCACTACCAATACCGCGCTCGCTCCGGTACCAGCAACCGTAATCGTGCCCGCCGGGGCGGCCAGCACGGCGTTCGTCATCTTCACGCAGGCGGCGGCGGTTTCCACCGCAGTCACGCTCACCGCGCAAAGCGGCGGCGCCACCCGGAGCGCGACGCTGACCATTCAGGGGAGCAGCCTCGCGTCGCTGACCGTCACGCCCGCCAGCGTCGTGAGCGGGTCGTCCTTCACGGGCAAAGTCACGCTCAACGGCATCGCGCCCGCAGCAGGCCTTGTCGTCGGACTGGCGTCCAGCGACAAAACAGTGGCTTCGGTTCCCGCCAGCATCACTGTCCCCGCCGGGGCGACAACGGCCTCGTTCACCCTGACCGCGCCGGTCGTGACCGCTACCAGAACAGCGACGCTGACCGCCACGCTCGCCGGTGTTGCGAAAACGGCAGCGGTAACGGTGACGCCCGTGCCCGGCGGCACGTTCGCGGCGGGCCTCAACTTCTTCTCCGTGCCCTACGACTACCCCGGCATCAGTCTGGATCAATTGTTCGGCTATGCCCATGTCAGCCTGGCTGTCTGGGTTCCCACGCTGGTACAGTACGTGGTGACGCCCAGCGCCCCTGCCAATGAAATCCGCCTGGGTCGGGCGTACTGGTCGCGCTTCCCCAATGCTCTGGGAGTCACGCAAATTGGAACGCCCGCCGACACAACCGCTAACTTCCCGATGAGCCTGGACACGGGATGGAACGGCATCGGCGACCCGTTCCCCTCCGGCGTCACCCTGTCCAGCATCTCAGTTGTCACCAAAGACCAGACGCTTTCGTTCGCAACGGCGTCCAGCGCGGCGTACCATCTGATTAATCCGCTCGTGTATACCTACGCGACAGGCGCGACGCAATACACTGTCGTCAGCGCGACCGACACGCTTCAGCCCGGCAAAGGCTATTGGATTGAAACATTCGCCCCGGTAACGCTTTCGTTCCCGCACCCGTAGGCATTTGCGTGCAAAGAAAAGCCCCCGCTCCTTATGGAAGCGGGGGCTTTTCTTTGGGCGAAGTCACCCTGTAAGCCGGATTCTGTGTTTGTGTGACCATCTCTCTGGGACGGCGGTTGCCCACCGCCTCGTGCGGCGTGTCGGACACGTCGGCGGGCCGCCTCAAGCCGTGTCCTGGGCCTTGCTCCCGATGGGGTTTACCCGGCGCGTCTGTCTCCAAACGCCCGGTGCGCTCTTACTTCAGCGCCGAAGCGCTTTAAGCCCCGAAGGGCCGCACCATTTCGCCCTTACCCGGACGCCGGAGCGCCGGGCGGTATGTTTCTGTGGCACTTTCCGGCGGGTCGCCCCGCCCGGTCGTTAACCGGCATCGCTGCCCTGTGGAGTCCGGACTTTCCTCTGGCGTGCCGTAAAGCGCGCCAGCGGCCACCCGGATGACTTCAGCCCATTATAGCACAGGGAAATATGGCACAGGGAAATATGGCACATCTGACAGTGTGCCATTCCACGCAGGCTGCCGATAACAAGGTTACCATGAACGCACTGGACTTCACGTTAGGGCTTCTGCTGGCGGCGGTGACGGTGGTGCAGACCGCGCGCGGCTTCGGGCGGGCAGTGCTGGACGCTTTGGCTCTGTACGCGGCTCTCTGGCTCGCCAGCACGCTGGCGACGCCGCTGGCGGCCCTGCTGCCGTCCGGGACGGCGGACGCGCTCGCCTGCGCCTACGGCGTTCTTCTCGTCTCCTGCGGTGCGGGATGCCTGCTGCTGTCGCGCTGGGCTTACAGCATGACGCTGGTTCATACGGGAATGTTTGAGGGCCTTCTGGGCATGGCGGCAGGCGCGGCGTGCGGCATGATGGCGGCGCACGGCATCGCGCGCGCCCTCACGCTCGCCGATCCCGCCGGGCAGGGCAGCGCGCTGCTGGTGCAGAACGGCTTTCTGGCCCATGAAATGCTGTCGTTTCCAACTTACCATGCGGTGCTGAACACGCTGACCGGCATCACATCGTCGCAGCGCCAACTGCCCGATGTTAATGCCTGAGCCAGGCACAAAACTCCCTTCGCGGCCCGTTCCAGCACGTATTTTGAGGCAATCTCCCCGCTCCTGACGCAAAAGGCTTGACGCCGCTTCTTGCGCCGTGTATAATAAGCCCTAATCGCCCTGCCTGCTCCCGGCAATTCTGCCGGAAATGCGGAAGGGGTGTCTTATGCACACGAGGAATGCACTCATGGACGGTACGACTACGAGCAGCCCGGATATGGGCGCTGCTTTGACACCCGCCACCAACTTCTTCACCCTGGGTTCTGATTTGCTGGGCGAAGTGCAGCGCATCATCGGCACCGACCGCGTGCGCGCGCTCCGCATCAAACTGGGCAGCCGTGTCATCAAGGAAGTGCCGGTCGCGCCGTTGACTGCCGCCGCGACCGTTGGCCTGGTGCTGCTGGCGGTGATTATCAGCACGATGAGCATTGAAGTGGAGCACGAGCCTGCTGCCTCCACCAGCGAGGCATCTCGTGGCTAGTTTCGTGATGGGGCGCGAGACGGCTGATTGGAACGTGGGCGGCGACCTGTCCGACCGCCTGCGCCAGTCGCAACTCAAATACGCCGGAATGAGTGACCGTGAGATTGTGTCCCGCGCCCAGCGCGGGGAGAACGCCGCCGCCGAGTTTATGCTTTACAAGTATCGCAATCTCGTGCGTACCAAAGTGAAGTCCTACTTTCTGGTGGGGGCCGAAAAGGAAGACCTGCTGCAAGTCGGGCAGATTGGGCTGTGGCAGGCTGTGATTGACTTCCGCTCCGACAAGGCCATTTCGTTCCCCGCGTTTGCCAAAGTGTGCATCACCCGGCACATAATCACGGCCATCAAGACAGCGACGCGCCAGAAGCAGATGCCCCTGAACCAGTCGCTTTCGCTGGAAGGCCCCTCGGAAGACCCCCTGACCGATTGGAACCTCTCCGACATCCTCCCCAACACCGACGGGGCCGATCCGGAGGAGCTTGTCCTGCGTAATGAAGACACCAAACTGCTCCACGAGACTTTGCAGCAAGTGCTCAGTGACTTTGAGTGGCGCGTCTTGTCCGGCTATCAAGTCGGCAAGTCGTACCGGGAAATCTCCCATGAATTGCGTTGCAAAACCAAGTCGGTGGATAACGCGCTGGCCCGCATCAAGCGCAAGGTGAGCGGCGTCCCCATCGGCAACGCTGACCTCAGCGAACTGCTGTAGCCTGCCGCGCACTTGGCAAGGCTCTTGCAGTGTAACCCGACCATGACCCTGAGCGCCTTCCTTCACTTTGTCCGTCCTGTTGCCCCCCGTGCCCGCTCGCCACTTCTCGTGCAGGCCGAGCATGGCTTGTTCGGTCTCTTGCTCGCTGTCGCCCTGACCCTGTTTGTCGTGCAGGGCTTCTGCGTGTCGGGCGCGTGCATGGAGCCGCATCTGTACACGGGCGAGCGGGTGTTAGCCGATAAGTTGGCTTATGACCTTTATGCCCCCCGGCGCGGCGACATCGTGATTTTCGCTTATCCCCGCGACCCGCGTCAGACCTATGTCAAGCGCGTCATCGGGCTGCCCGGCGAGACCGTTGCCATGCGAAACGGGCAGATGTTCATAGACGGCAAACTTCTGCCGGAGCCGTACCGGGTGCGCGCCGCGCACGGCGACATGGCCCCGCAGTTCGTGCCGCACGACCAGTATTTCGTGATGGGCGACAACCGTGACGTGTCCGACGACAGCCGCTACTGGGGCGACCTGCCCCGCCGCCTGATTGTGGGCCGCGCCGCCCTCTGCTACTGGCCCCCGCAGCAGTGTCAAGTGCTGAAGTAACTTCCTCCTGCTTCTTTGCGGGTACACTGTGTCCACACACTTCAATATCCACAAGGACACTTCCCACACATGGCGGCAACCAGTTTAGAGCAGATTGTTTCGCTTTGCAAGCGGCGCGGGTTCATTTTCCCCGGCTCGGAAGTCTACGGCGGCCTTCAGGGGACGTTTGATTATGGCCCGCTGGGGGTGGAACTCAAGAATAATCTCAAGCGCCTGTGGTGGCGGCACAACGTCTACGAGCGAGATGACATGGAGGGCTTAGATTCCGCCATTCTAATGAACAAGAATGTGTGGCGCTATTCCGGGCACGAGGAGACGTTTGTAGACCCGCTCGTGGACTGCCGCAAGTGCAAGGGCCGCTTCCGGGAGGACAAGTTGGTAGACGTGTCCTGTCCCCTCCATGCGGCGCACCACCCCGGCGAGACCCCCGACTGTGATTTGACAGAAGCGCGGGCGTTTAACCTGATGTTCAAGACGCAGGTTGGCCCCGTCGCCGACCCTGATTTGTTTGCCTACCTGCGCCCGGAGACGGCGCAGGGGATGTTTGTCAACTTCAAGAATGTCCTGGCGTCTACCAATCGCAAACTGCCGTTTGGGATAGCGCAGATTGGCAAGTCGTTCCGCAACGAGATTACCCCCCGCAACTTCCTGTTCCGCGTGCGCGAGATGGAGCAGATGGAGATGGAATACTTTGTGCTGCCCGGCGAAGATGAACGGGTGCATGATGACTGGATTGCAGACCATCTGGCGTGGTGGACAGAGAAAGTGGGCCTCTCGCGGGATAAGTTGAAACTGTACGAGCACGCCAAAGAGAAGTTAAGTCACTATTCCAAGCGCACGGTGGATATTCTCTATGACTTCCCCACGCTTGGCTTCGACGAATTAGAGGGCATCGCCAACCGCACCGACTTTGACCTCGGCTCCCATTCCCGCGAGCAGGACACGCTGGGGCTGACGGCCCGCGTCAAGAAGAACGAGCATTCTACGGAGAAGCTCACTTACTTTGACCAGCCGAATAATCGCCATGTCGTGCCGTTCGTGGTGGAACCGGCAGCGGGTGTTGACCGAGGCGTGCTGGCCGCGCTGTGCGAAGCCTACGATGATGAAGTGTTGGAAAACGGCGAGACGCGCGTCGTGCTGCGCTTGAAGCCCGCATTGGCTCCCATCAAGGTCGCTGTGCTGCCCCTCAAGAAGAACGCGCCAGAGATTGTGGCGCAGGCCAAAGCCATCAAGACCATGCTTCAGGCGACGGGCGAGATGCGCGCGGTGTACGACGATTCGGCGGGCATTGGCAAACTGTACCGGCGGCAGGACGAAGTCGGCACGCCGTTCTGCGTCACCGTAGACTTTGACACGCTGGGGCGTGAAGAAGACGCTTCGCTCAAGGATACCGTAACCGTGCGTGACCGGGACACGATGACGCAGGAGCGCGTTCACATTTCCGAATTAACCGGGTATGTGCGCGCCCGCATCGCTTGAAGTTCCTGTGAGCGTTTCCCCGGCAGTCTTTTCTCTTGCGAACGCATTGCCATTAGGGGCAGCCTGCCTGCGCTGCAGGATGGTCGCGGACGTGGCAGTTGGGGTGGGCACGCCCGCATCATAAAGATTGCGCTTAATTTCTTGCAGCGTGTGCGAGATGGTTTCCACTTCTTTGGCTTTGCTGGGAGCCGCCCAGTAATAGACCTGCCAACTGAGCACGTCATTGCCGCTGTCCACGCTTTTCATCCGCACGAACGGGGCGGGCGTGTCGTTCACAGCGTCGTTCTCCTGAACCGCGCGCAGGGCTTCCCGCTGCACCAGTTCGGTGTCGGCGCTCAGGCTGGTGTCAAACGCAACGGCGTAGCGCCGCTTGCCCAGGCGCGTGTGGTTGACAACCGAGTTGGTAAACACTTTGCTGTTGGGGATAAGCACTAAGTCATCGCTGTAAGTCCGCAGCGTGGTGGTGCGTATCTGAATGTCAATCACCGTGCCCTCAAAATCGCTCACCGTTACCTGGTCTTGCAGTTCAAACGGGCGGGCGAACAGCAGCAGAATGCCTGCGATAAAGTTCTCCAGTATGTCTTTGAGCGCGAAGCCCAGCGCGAAGCCTGCAACGCCTAAACTCGCAATCAGCGTGGTGACATTCACGTTGACCGCGCTGAGCGCGACCAGAATACCAACGAAGATGGTGAAAAAGTAGATTACCCGCACAATCAGCAGGCGCACGGCCTAGGGGATATGCTTGACCTTCTCCAGAGACCGACGCGCAAAGCGGCGTACCCCGGTTGCAATCGCGAAAAACAGCGCGAACAGCACAATCGCAACCAGCATCCGGGGCACAAACGAAATCATATTATGCAGCGTGTTGTGCAGCGGGGTCAGGAACTCCTGCCACAATGTGTTCAATGTCATGTTCTTTCTCAGGGCGCGGCTGTGTCGCCCGGCGGAGGATTGACTTCTAAAAAGCCGTTGGCGTCGCACTGGCGCGTCAGCACTGTCCAGATACGCAGGCTGACAGGCTGGCCCGTCGCGCGCCGCACGGCGGCCTGCAAACGCGCGCAGGAGACCGGCTGAATAATCCAGGGGGCGCGCACCACCGCAACCAGGGTGGGGCGGCTGCCTGCCGTGTCAATCTGCAGGTCGGCAAGCGAGGCGTCCCCGCTGTGTTCCAGTTCCTGACGCAGCAGGCGCTCGGTCGTGGCCCGCAGGCGCTCCCGCAGCACGGCGGCCTGAAAACTGTGAACCAGAAACACGGCCAGCCCCAGAAGCAGCAAAGTAGACGGCGCAAACCGGCGCAGCACCGTTTTCCTGTCCACATGGGTCAGGCGATGGAAGCCGCACAGCCAGAATACCAGCGACGTGACCGATTGGATTGCCACCAGGTTGGTGAGAAACAGCAGAAACGCGCCCCCTCCCTGCCGGTACAGCCCGTGCGCCACGCACAGCCCGCACGAACACAATGGCGGAACCAGCGCTGTCGCAATCGCCACCCCCACCAGGCCCGCGCTCAGGCGGCGCGTGATAGACGCATACGCCCCCGCCGCCCCGCCCGCCAGCGCGATAATCAAGTCCAGAAGGTTGGGGGACGTGCGCCCCATGATTTCGCTGCCCAGGCTCATGTCCGCGTGGAGTTTGCCAATCACCAGACTGATAACCAGAACCAGCGCGACGCCAACGGTTTCCGCAATTAAAGCCTTCCGCAAGAGCGGTTGATTGCCATCCACCAGCCCCAGCGCAATGCCGGTAATCGGCCCGAGCAGCAGCGCGATAATCATCGCCCCGATAATGACAGCGGCGCTGTTTTCCAGCAGGCCGTAACAGGCGACGATTGCGGCCAGCGCATTCATCAGCAAATACGAGCCGCTCAGCGATGCGCCTTCTTCAATGTTGCGGCGCACGATCTCCTGCCGGGCCTGCTCTTCCAAGACAGAGGCTGCTGCGGGTTCCTCTTCACTACTCATGCCGCTCACGAGGATGCTCTTTTGCGCGGGAAACGTGGGGGTATTATAGCACAGAGAACAACGCCCATGCCCCTTGAGACGAACAGTTCACCGGAACACGTGCGCGCCGTCATGGACACCCTTGCCGCGACCTATCACGGGCGCGGCGCGGTGGAGTTGACTGACCCGTACAGGGTGCTGGTGGCAACCGTTATCTCACAGCGCACCCGCGAGGAACAGACCGCCGCCGTGTCTGCGCGCGTTTTCCAGCGCTTCCCCGATGCCGCGTCGCTGGCAGACGCAGACGAGGCCGAATTGTTTGCTCTGCTTGCGGGCAGCGAGTACCGCGAAGACAAAGCCCCCCGTCTCATTGCCCTCGCCCGTTTGCTGGTGCAAAAGCATGGCGGCAAAGTCCCCGATACGCTGGACGCTTTATTGGCCCTCCCCGGCGTGGGACGCAAGACGGCGAACTGCGTGCTGATTTACGCCTTTGGCCGCGACGCCCTCTGCGTGGACATCCATTGCCACCGCATCACGAACCGCCTCGGCTGGGTGACGACCAAAACCCCCGACCAGACCGAGAAGGCATTGGAGAAGGTTATGCCGCGCGAGTTGTGGGCGGGTTCCAATCGCCTGTTCTTGCAGCATGGGCGCGCTGTTTGCCTGCCGTCGGTTCCGCAATGCCCACAGTGCCCCGTGCGTCAGTGGTGCGCTTACGGGGAGAAGACCCTGATAGGAATCTGAGGACGAGTCCGGTCAAAATACCCAAGCGTTCAATGGCTGTCTAGTGGCTGTCTAGTGGCTGTCTAGGGGTTGACCAATGGTTCTGAGCCTAACAACCGCCCCTGTTCCGCTCAAAATCCGGCGCTGACCTGAAGAAGACTCGCCCTTTCGCCGATAACAGGGTTATGAAACCCTTACCTATCACCAGCCGTCGCTCTGCCGCACAGCAGACCGTCGCGCGCCGTGTCCCGACGCCAGCCGCGCAGATGGTTCATCAACGGCTCTCGCAGGCCAGCCGTTTGTACGTCCACCTGCTTTCCGATGACGACCGCCAGGCGTGGCGCGACTACGCCGCGACCCAGAGCGTCATTGACCCCAAAACCCGGCTCGCGCGCCCCTGTCAGGGCGACAAACTGTTTGTCGGGCTGACGTGCCGCTTTCTGCAAGTCAACCCCTATGGCACGGACGTTCCCCGCCTGCCGCCCTCGTTCCCCTTTGCGGGCGATCGCATCACGCTGACGGCGCAGGCGCAGACGGGCGGCGTGCTGTGGACGGCTTCGGGGCCAACGTCCGACGGCTGCCGCGTGGAACTGTGTTTGCAGGAACTGGCGTCACCGGCGCGCACCCCGCAGCCGGGCCGTTACCGGACGCAGGCGTTCGCGTCGTTTTCCGCCAGCGCGTTGACGGCGGCAACAAAGGCCCTTCCCGGCTTTTACGTTCCGGCGTGCCGGTTTGTCTGCATGGAAACGGGCCAGGCGACGCCGCTTGTCGTGCTGCCCAAGATTGTCCTGCCGGACGCGGCCCCTCACGGGGCAACAGGCGGCCCCCCGGCCCCTGAGTCTGGGGGAGAAGACGGCGCTCACCCGGTATAGGATGCCCTCACGCGCAGGGCAGGAGGCCCTCACCCCGCCATCGGAATGGCGACCCTCTCCCGCTTCGCAGGCGAGGGTAGGAGATAAGACGCCCGCTTCGCAGGCGAGGGTAGGAGATAAGTCACTCTTAACCCTCGCCCGTGACAACGGGGACTCCCTCTTAACCCTCGCCCGTGACAACGGGAGAGGGTCGCCCGTCTGCGGGCGGGGTGAGGGCCTCCTGCCCTGCGCGTGAGGGGCCGCGCAGCGGCTCGGACAGGCCGGGTATACTCCCTGCATGAACGACGCGGCGCTCGGCCCTACCCAGTTTCGCCAGCATCAGGAAGCACTGGAAGCACAGACGCTTTCACCCTTTGCGGTGCAGGCCGCCCGCACAAAGGGACGCGCCCGCCCGGAGCCGCCTGACCCCGTTCGCACCGACTTCCAGCGTGACCGCGACCGCGTGCTGCACTGCAAAGCATTCCGGCGCTTGAAGCACAAGACGCAGGTCTTTATTGACCCGGAGGAAGACCATTACCGGACGCGCCTGACACATACATTGGAAGTCGCGCAGATTGCCCGCACGCTCGCCCGCGCCCTGCGCCTCAACGAAGACCTCACGGAAGCCATCACGCTGGCCCATGATTTAGGCCATACGCCATTCGGACACGGCGGCGAAGAAGCATTGGATGCCGTGCTGCGCGAATACATCCCCGACGCACACTTCCGGCATTACGACCAGTCGCTTCGCATTGTGGACGTGCTGGAAAAGGGTGGGGCGGGCCTGAACCTCACCTGGGAAGTGCGCGACGGCATTCTGGGCCACTCCAAAGGCTCCAAAGATTTGGGGCCAATGGAACAGGGCCTCTTAGAAGGCACGAACCTGCCTACGTCGCTGGAAGGAATGTGCGTCCGCATCGCCGACCGCATCGCCTACATCAACCACGATATTGACGACAGCGTGCGCGCCGGAGTGATTAGCCTCACCGACTTGCCGCAGGACACGCTGGACGTTCTGGGCCGCACCCATTCGCAGCGCATCGGCACGATGGTGCTGAACGTCCTGCACAGCAGCGTCGGCACGCCCGAAGTCAAGATGACTGGTGACGTGCTTCATGCCACCAACAAACTGAAAGACTTCATGTACGCCGAAGTCTACACCATGGACGCGCGCGGCAATATGGAATTGCACAAGGCGCAGTTCATGCTGAAAGAGTTGTTTCGGCTGTATATGGGCAAGCCGAGCCTGTTTCCCGAATTAACCAGCCCCACGCGCTTTGAAGGCCTGCCGCTGCCGGAGCGCGCCCGCCATGTCACCGACTTCATTGCGGGCATGACCGACCGCTACGCCGCGCACAAGTTCAAGCAACACTTCTTCTCCGAAGCCTGGAGCCACTAAGGGCACGGGCAGCCAAATAAGGGCACGGGCAGGCAAACCCTTCGGCGGGTCACTGCGCGTGCGCGGCAGTCTGCGCGGCTTGCCGTGCCTGATACTGCAAATGGGGAAGTTCCGGGTGCAGGCGCGGGCGGCCTACAATCTGGGGCTGGTGGCCTAAAACGAGGACGATCTGCTGCATGGTCTCGCTCATCTGCTCGCGCGTGGTCAGCAGCTGCTGCGGGTTCTGCGTATACTGCCGGGAGTTCGTCACCACCGCCGGATCAATCGCCAGCAGCGCGTCGGCTTTCGCGGCTAGCGCGGGCGCTTTGCCGGAAGCGCGCAGCTCCCGCACTCCTGCTTCCAACAGGCAGAAGACTTCATAATCCTGCAAACCGTCTCGCAGGGCTTCCACGCGAATAGAGTCCAGGGGCTTGCCGCCAGGGCCGGGATAAAACAGCGAGCCGTCGCCATTTGCCAGTCCAGAGGAGCCGGAGAATGCGGGGGCCTGTGTCAGCGGGTCGGGTGTGCCCGTCCAGTAGCACACGCTCCAGTAAAGAAGCCCGTCCACGTTGCGCTTCCATGTGAGCCAGGGCCATATCCGGCAGTCCAGCGCGGGGTAATCAATCCAGAGGTTGATGAAGGGGTGCTGCGTCGGATACGCCGGATACCACCAGACTTCCTTGCCGCGCGCCTGCTCCTGAAGACCGACAGCGGGATCAAATGTCCTGATCTCGGGACACCAGATGTCCAGGTTAGCGGCGATTTGCTGTGGGAAGCCCGCCGTCGGCACCATGTTCGCCAGCGCGGGAGCCGCCTGCCTGACCTGCGCCAGTCTGGCATTCACGGCGGGCAGCTGGCCTGGCGGCGGCTCATCGGCGAGATACGTATACCCCAGTCCCAGCCAGCCTTTGGCTTTGAGATGCTCCTGCCAGGCCGTCGCCCACTCCATTTGTCCAGAGGGAATTGACATGTTGAAGCCCGTGAGCCCCTGCGACAGGCGGTACGTCAGGGTTTTGTCAAATGTCGTCCAGTCCCATTGAACCGGTTTGCCGGGAAGGGCGATGCGCTCTGGCTGGCCCGCGCTGTTGAGGGGGGAAATGCGATGCGCGAGCATATCGTCGCACAACGGCCCGATTTTCAGGGGAAACTGCCCCTGCCCCTGAAAGCCAAACGACGTGCGTAAATGGTTTTGGGGCGGCATCGTAAAGCCCCACACATGAAGCGTGAACGGCACGGAGAGCGGCGCGGCGCTTTGCGAAGCCAGGGTCAGCCTGCCAGAGTAAAAGCCCGCGCGCGCGTCCGTCGGAATATGCACATTAATCCAGGCGAAAGCGCGGCCCTGCGCGGCAACAGTCAGCGGCGCGGCAGGCAGCAGCGGGTCGGGCCACAAACCGACATAGCGCGTGGCGTAATACGGCCTGCGCGTGCGAACCATTCCCACTTGCCGCCATTGGAGCAGCGTATGGGAAAGCACAGATTTGTGCGGCCCTCGCAAATCCGAGAACGTGATTTGGACGCCTGTCCAGGGCTGCGGCCCCGCCAGGAGCACAAGCTGGGCGTCTGCCACTTCGCCGCGCGCGCCCGTCAATCCTAGCGGCCCGCCCTGCGGCCCATCGTAACTGTCAATCGGCAGCAGGCGGGTCATCGGGTCAAGCACTCCCCATGTGGGACGAGACGCGGCGGGCTGAGAAGCAGGCGCAAGGAGCGAGGCATCCTGCGCGTCCCCCCGCGTTCCCAGGAGCGACCCCAGAAGCAGGCAGAGAGTAAGCAAGCGGCGTATAGCCAGAAACGTTTTCATACTGCGCCATTGCGCGAGCGAAAGCCCCAATTCCTGCTTTTCTCGCTTTGCATCTTTATCTGCCGCGCGTAGTGTGCAGCTTTTGGGCGCAAATCCATACAATCTTATCCTGAGTTGACAACCGATGCCTTCCTCTGTTATACTGTGTCAGACACGCACACAAAGACGGGCCACAGCTACTAAGACCCGCGACGCGCGCAGGCGCGTGATGACTGCCTCCCGGCAGAAGGATATGCTCATGCAGAAGATTTACACGGTCGGCGGGCCGCGCTTGACCGGAGACGTGCGCCTGAGCGGGAGCAAAAACGCCACCCTCGCCATTCTCGCCGCCACTCTGCTTCCGGCGCAGGGGCAGACTGTTCTGTCCAATGTGCCTCGCATTAGCGACGTGCTGACCATGCTGGAAATGCTCCGGCATCTGGGCGTGCAGACGGAATGGCCTGACGCCACGACGGTCACGCTGGACGCCACTCATCTCCATTCTCACATTGCCCCCTACGAACTCATCAAAAAGATGCGCGCGTCGTTTTCCGTGCTGGGGCCGCTGGTCGCGCGCTTTGGCAAGGCAAGCGTCGCCCTGCCCGGCGGCTGCGACATCGGCGCGCGGCCTGTTGACTACCATATCAAAGGATTGGAACGGCTCGGCGTGCATTCCGTTGTGGAGCATGGCTTTGTGCAGGCAGACGCGCCCAATGGCCTGCGCGGGGCGTCTATTTATCTGGACTTCCCCTCGGTGGGCGCGACCACGCACTTGATGACTGCCGCCGCGCTTGCCGACGGCATCACCACCATCTCCAATGCCGCCGAAGAACCCGATGTGGTCGCCACCGCCAACATTCTGAATGCGATGGGGGGCAAGGTGCGCGGCGCGGGCACCAAAGAAATCCTCGTGGAAGGCGTCAAGTCCCTGCACGGGGCGGAGTTCCGAATTGACGGCGACCGTATTGAAGCGGGCACGTTCGCCATTGCCGCCGTCATGACCGGAGGCGACCTGTACCTGCGCGGCGCGATTGAGGAGCAGGTGCAGCCCGTCGCCCGCAAACTGGTGGAAGTGGGCGCAGACGTGCGCTTTGACGACGACGGCCTGCGCGTGCGTCTCCCCAAAGGCCGCTCACTGCGCGCCACTACCGTCAAGGCCAGCCCCCATCCAGGTTTCCCAACTGATATGCAGCCGCCCTTTGCGGCCTTGCTGACCCTCGCGGCGGGCACGTCCATCATCACCGAGACCGTGTATGAGCGCCGCTTCAAGTATATTGACGAACTCGCGCGCATGGGGGCTGACATCAAAGCCGAAGGCAGTGCGGCGGTCATTGTGGGCGTGCCGCGCCTCACCGGAGCGCCCGTCGCGGGTTCCGACCTGCGGGCGACGGCGGCTCTGGTGCTGGCAGGACTCGCCGCCGAAGGGCAGACCGAAGTGAGCGGCGTGCAGTACCTTGACCGGGGCTATGAAGACTTCGTGGGCAAACTGAGCAGCGTGGGCGCGCACATTCACCGGGATGACAAGAAGCCCGGCACAGCCGTGCAGAAAGCCGCCGCGTGTTCCGCTTAAGCCAGGACATCGGCATTGATTTAGGCACGGCGAATGTGCTGGTGTACGTGCGCGGCAAAGGCATCATCATGCGCGAGCCGTCCGTCGTGGCGATGGACGCGGCTACCCATAAAGTGCGCGCGGTCGGCGAGAAGGCCCGCGAAATGCTGGGACGCACACCCGCCAATATCATCGCCGTGCGCCCCATGACCGACGGCGTGATTGCCGATTACACCACCACCCAGCGGCTTTTAGAACACATCTTCCACACTGTCTGCGGCGTCAAGCGCATCTTTCGCCCCCGCGTGCTGCTGGCCGTGCCGTCCGGTGTCACCAGCGTGGAAAAGCGCGCAGTCAAGCAGGCAGCGCTGGCGGCGGGGGCCGGGGAAGCGTGGACAATTGAGGAAGCGAAAGCGGCGGCTCTGGGGGCAGGAATGCCTATCAGCGCGCCGGGCGGCAATTTGGTGGTGGACATCGGCGGCGGCACCACCGATATTGCCGTGCTGTCGCTAGATGGCATTGTGCTGTCGCGCTCGCTCCGAGTCGGGGGCATGAAACTGGACGAAGTGATTGCCCGCCATATTCGCTCCACCTACAACCTGATGATTGGCGACCGCACCGCCGAGGAAATCAAGATGAGCATCGGCAGCGCCGTGCCGCTCGCCGAAGAACTGAACATGGAAGTGCGCGGGCGCGATTTGCTGTCTGGCCTGCCGCAGACCGTCACGGTCACATCCGAAGAGATACGCGATGCGATGGCGGAGCCTATCAGCCAGATTGTTTCTCGCGTCAAGAGCGTGCTGGAAAAGACGCCGCCGGAACTCGCCTCCGACATCATTGAGCGCGGCATCGTGCTGACCGGAGGAACCGCCCTGCTGCGCGGTTTAGATCATCTCACCGCAGACGCCACCCGCGTCCCGACATATGTTGCCAAAGACCCGCTTTCCTGCGTCGCGCTTGGCACCGGCAAGGCTTTGGAGCAGGGCCGTCCATCGCAGGACACGTCCCCGCTGGCGGCGTAACGCTCACAGGTTCCTTATGAAACTTCTTCTTGTCGCTGCCGTCAGCCTCAGTCTCGCCCTTCCCCTCATGGCCGCGCCCGCGACGCCTTTTCCTGACGTGCCCGCCAAACAGTGGGCGGCGGCGTCGGTGCAGAGCATCGCGCAGAAGAAACTGATGACGGCGCTCCCGGACGGCCAATTTCATGGGGACAAGCCCGTCACGCGCTACGAACTTGCCGTTGTGCTAGACCGCTTCGTGCGTTACATGGAGGCGGGCAAGAAGCCGCTTTCCCCGACGCCCATGAAGCCTGCCGCGACGCTTCCCCCTTTGGCTCCGCCGGACGCGCGCGCCGCCCTCACCCATCTCACCACGCAGGGCTTTCTGCCCCTGACATCACCCCTGCTGACCCGCCCCGGCACGCACGCCGTCACCGCGCAGGAACTGGCCGATGCGCTCTCGCAAGTGACAATCCGCCTTTCCGACCGCAGCCTGCCGCCGACGGCGCACTAGCCAGCGCGCCGCACTCATCGTCACTGCGTCGGGCTGTAGGTGAGTTTCTCCAAGTTCTGCCTCGCAGCGGCGTACCGGGTTTTCATGGCAGCGCTCTGGAACCGATGCTGTGGGCTTGACAACCGCATGGCGTATTGAAAAGCGTCACGGGCTTCATCATTCTTACCCTCATGCTCCAGGCACAGACCAAGATAGGAATGCCCTTTTCCATACGGGTCGTCCCAATCCCAATCATAATGCCGGAGCAGCACTTCCGCCTTCGCGTAATCCTTCCGCTGATAGAGTATGGAGGCGCTCTGAAAGTTTACGTCGTACTCTTTCTTTGACTCGGATTGGAACCAGTAGTCAAAAGCAAAGAGTGTCACTATTCCCAGCACTGGCGTCCAAACCCAGTTCCAGTGTTGTTTGACGCCAGTCTGCGCGTCGGGCTTGGAAACAACGGGCGTCTCATCGCGTTTCCTGCCCGCAAACCAGAACGCGGCAGCAGCATCACCAAGCAAAAAAGCCCTATCACCCGGCACAGAACGACGGGGAGCGGGGGCGTTGAAGTGAAACTCGTGCCGAGAAGCAACAGCCCTCCCGTGAGTGCCGCAATGCCCAGGTTACGGAAGAAAGTGGCTTGTTTCATTTTCTCACAGGTTCCCTTTGGCGTTGCATCTTTTCGCCCTACGCCCCTCTGTTTCCTGCCCAACTCCTCCCCTTCTTCCTTCTCGGAAGGCTTGCGGAATGCTGAATGAATACTCAGGGAATACTCAGGGAATACTAAAAGAATGCTCACGGGACGTTCGCGGAACGGTTACGGGAGGCTTGCAGAACGATTGAAAGACGCAGGAGTAGGGGCCTAGTGCCCGGCGCCCACCGTTGCCCCGCGGTTGGCGCGGCCCAAGAAAAACACGGCAGGAGCGGTGACAAAGAAGGCCAGCATCAGCAAAAGAAAGGCGTCGTTGTAGGACATGGTAAGCGCCTGCGCCTGCACGACCTGATTGATTGCCCCGAGAGACGCCTGGCGGGCAGCATCCGCGCCGTAGCCATTGGCAGTGAAGGCGTGCATCAGAGCGTCCTGACGCTGCGTGAAGCCCGCGTTGCCGACATTAAGATGGCTTACCAATTCATAGCGGTGCAGGGCCGTCTGGTTGGTAATGTAGGTGTTCAGGACGGCAATGCCGAACGAGCCGCCGAGCTGCCGCGCCAGATTAATCAGCCCGGAACCCTGCGCGATTTCCGGCCCTTTGAGCGCCGCAAACACGACGAAGTTGATGGGGGCAAACAGAAAGCCCAGCCCCGCGCCGCGAATAATCAAGGCCAGGCGCGTGTCTGGCTCGCCGCTCTGCGTGGTGAGATGCCCCAGCATCCACATGGAAACAATAAAGATGCCCATGCCGATGAAGATGAGCACGCGCGCATCCACG
The DNA here is from genome assembly GCA_963835235.1 of uncultured Armatimonadota bacterium. GTDB lineage: Bacteria > Armatimonadota > Armatimonadia > Armatimonadales > Capsulimonadaceae > CAWIET01. Next base: position 1,646,897 of record CAWIET010000004.1, on the reverse strand, counting down.
AGCGGCTTGTTCCCGTTCAGCATTCGCCCGCAGAAGATGGCGGCAAACCCGGTCGCGATGCCGCCAGGCAGAAGCACCAGGCCCGTCTCGGTGGGCGTGAACTGCAAGATGCTTTGCACGAACAGCGGGAAGATGAAAATGCCGCCGTACAGCCCGAAGCCAAGCGCCAGAAACAGCGCCAGCCCCGCCGACAGGTCACGGTTCTTGAGGATGCGGAAATCTACCACGGGAGCCTTGTTGCGCGGCGACAATTCCCACACGAGCAGCGCAATCAAACAAACTGCGGCCAGCAGAGACAGGCGCACAATGGCAACGCTGTCAAACCAGTCGTCGCGCTTGCCTTCTTCCAGCACGTATTGCAGCGAACCGAGGCCAACCGCCAGCAACCCGATGCCGGGCCAGTCAATCGCGCCTGCCTTGCGCTGCCCCGGCGGGTCATGGAGAAAGCCGACCACCATTGCCATAGAAATGAGGCCAATGGGGATGTTGACAAAAAACACCCAGGGCCAAGTGTAGTTGTCGGTGATGTAGCCCCCGATAGTCGGCCCCAGGGTGGGGGCCATGATGACGCCAATCAGGAACAGGGTCTGCACCATCGCCTGCTGTTCTTTGGGGAAGATTTGCCGCAGGGTGGCCTGCGCGGTGGACAGCAGAGCCGCGCCGCCCGCGCCCTGCACGATGCGCCAGAAGACCAGCTCCACCAGCGAGCGCGACGTGCCACAGAAGAACGATGCGCCAATAAACAGGGCAATCGAGAAGGTCAGGTAGTTTTTGCGCCCGAACCGCTGCGAGAGCCACGCGGTCATGGGCAGCACAATCACATTGGTGAGAATGTAGCCGGTGGCAACCCAGCCAATCTCATCCGGCGTCGCGCTTAAGTTTCCCATCATTTGCGGCAGCGAGACATTGATAATGGTGGTGTCCAGCACCTCCATGACCGCCGCCGTGATGAGGCCAATCAGTACCAGCCAGCGCGTGTAATCGGTGATAATCTGGGACGCGCTGGCGTCGCCGCCTTCGCCCGGCGGGCTGGATGTCTTTTCTGGCGCGGCGGGGCCTGCGCGTCGTCGGCGTCGGTCAGCGGGAAGTTCAGCAGCCATTGTGTGCCTTCTAGCGTCCGCCGGACGCGCTGCCCGCTCCTGATGCGCCTGCCGAACCGGCGGCTCCGGTTGCCCCGGCAGCCGATGCGCCCGTCGTGCTGGCGGCGTTTCCTGCCGCGTTGCTGCCTGTTCCGGGGCTGTTTTGCCCCGTGACGCCTGTGGCTGTCTGGCCCTGCCCGCCTGCTGTGCTGGAAGGGCTGTTTTGCGCTTGCGGCGCGCTGGTGGCTGGCATCGGGGAAGCCGTTATCCCGGTGGGCGCAGGGCTGGAAGAAACCCCGCTGGGGGCGGGCGGGGGAGACGGGTTCGCGCCTGATGGCTCGCTGGAACCCGATACGCCCATTGGCGCCAATGTCGCTGCCGTGCCGGGAGAAGACGCTGTGCCCTGGTCGGGGGCGCTCATCGCTCCGGGGGCAGCCTGGCCGGATGCGGTGCCACTCGGTGTGCCTCTGCCTGCTTCGCTGCCTGCGGCGGGCTGTGCGCCGTTTTGGGCTGTCTGGCGGTTATTGTCATCATCGCCCGTGGCAATGGTGGCCGTCACTGACATTCCTTGCCGCAAATTGCGAATGTCGTCTGCACGCGCATACTGCTTGTCGTCGCTCTCCGACGCAGGGATGAGTTCTATGCGAACCGGGATGCGCTGCACGACTTTGGTGAAGTTGCCGGTGGCGTTATCGGGAGGCAGCAGAGAAATGGACGCCCCGGTCGCTTCATTGAGGCTGTGGACTCGCCCCCGGAAGATGCGTCCGGGGAAGGAATCCACTTCCACTTCCGCAGTCTCGCCGGGACGCACGTTCTGCAATTGCGTTTCCTTGAAGTTTGCCGTGACGTACACATAGTCGCCCTGCGTGATGGTGACAATGGTCTGACCCGGCGACAGGGCCGCTCCCGTGTTGACCGCTTTCTTGACCACCGTGCCGTCGCTGGGGGCGTAAAGAGAGGTGTCGTTCTCCTCCACCTGGGCGTTGGCAAGGGACGCTTGCGCGGCTCGGACTTGCGCCTCCGCTGTCGTGACCTGACTGCGCCGCAGACGGTTTTGCGCTTCTCCGGCCTGCGCGGTGGCGAGGTCGGCCTCGGCCTGCCCTCCCTGACCGATATTGTTTGCCACATTGGTTTGCTGAATGGCGGGCTGCGTGAGATTGGCTTCGGCGAGGCCAACCCCGGCGCGGGCAACGGCAATTTGCTGGCGCACGGCGTCCGCCTGCTTCTGCGCGGCCTGGAGCTGGGCGAGAGCCTGCGTCACGGCGGCGCGGGCCTGCGCGACCTGAGACTGGGCCTGCGCAGCCTGCTGCTGCGCGGCGTCCAACTGGGCATCGGCGGTTTGCTTGGCGGCGAGCACCTGGTCATACTGCTGCTGCGTCACGGCTTCGGCTTTGACCAGGCTGGCATAGCGGCCCAAATCGAGTTGGGAGCGGGTCTGAGCGGCCTGCGCGGATGCGACTTCGGCCTGCGCGGCGTTTGCGGCGCGCTGTGCGGTAACAATCGCCTGCCGCTGCGCCTGAATGACGGCCTGCGCGGTTCGCACCTGCGCGTCGGCTCCGGCGGCCTGCGCCTGCGCCTGCGCCAGTTGGCTTCCGGCCTGCCGTATCTGGCTTTGCACGGTGGCGGCGGCCAGCGTCACCTGCTGGCGCGCGCCGCTCGTTTTCGCCTGCTGCGCGCTCACTTCGGCCTGCGCTTTGCGAATAGCAGCCTCCGTCGCCTGCTGCTGGTAAGTCAAACTCAGTCGGGCCTGCGGCACCTGACTGATGGCGACATCATAGGCCGCCTGAGCCTGACGCAAAGCCGCCCGCTGACCGCTGTCTTCCAGACGGGCAATGAGCTGGCCCTTGCGTACCGTGTCGCCTTCGTCCACCACCAGTTGACTGAGCGTGCCGCCGATAATCGGGCTGACATTGATGAGGTTGCCGGTGACATAGGCATCATCGGTGGAAACATGCGTCTGGCTGTAATGGTAATAGCGCACGCCCCAGAGGAGCGCGATAACGAGCACAACGACCCCGATAACGCCCAATGCGATCTTGCGGCGCGGATTGGCCTGCGGCTTCTCGTCCTTCTTGTCGTCGTCATGCTGGCCTTTGTCGCCTGGCGCGTACTTGGTGTGACCATGCCCGTCGGAGGTGGTGGCTTTTGGCGCAGTGGCGCCATTGGACACGGCTTTCGGCTCCGGGCGCGTGGCTGTGTCTGTGGTTGCTTGGTCGTCTGCCATGAAATCTTGCCTTCCTAAATCAAGCCTTGCCTAAATTAAGCCCTGCGTCTGCGGGCTGCCGATTGCGTTTTCGAACTGGGCACGGGCAATCAAATAATCATACACGGCATTGACCTGACTGTTTTCCGCCTGCACCAGCGCTGATTGGGCATCCGTGACTTCCAGATACAGGCCGACTTGTCCCTCAAAACGTATCTGGGCCAGCTGCCGGGCGGCGATGGCCTGCTGCAAAGCCGTGTTTGCAGCGTCAATCTGATTAGCCGCCGTCACCAGATTGAGATATGTCTGCCGCACATCCAGCGCCACAGCAGACTGCTGCGACTCCAGGGTTGTTTGGGCGTTCTGCGTCCGCAGGCGCGCTTCGGCAATGCGGTCTCGCGTTGCGCCCCCATCATAAAGCGGCAAAGTCAGCGTTGCGCCCACAAACGCCGTGCGCTGTCGCGGCGTTTGGAACGATGTGGTGGGAAAGTAATCTCCGGCGGCATTCAGCGTCAAGCCGGGTTCCAGGCCCGCCCGCGCCAGCGTGATGCCGGTCTGCGCGACGCGCACATTGACCTGCGCGGCCAGGATTTCCGGGCGCTGCGCGGCGGCGTCCCGCAGGCTGCGTCCCACATCCATGGCGGCGACTTCGGCGGGAGCTACTGTAAACGGGGTAGCAGGCAGTCCCGCGCCGACAGTGCTGGCCTGAGAAACGTCCACGCCTACTGTCACGCCGGAAACGTCAACGGCTTGCACGGGCGCATCTAGCGGCTTGCCAACGAGGTCGTTGAAGCTTGCCTGCGCGACGGCCAGCGAATTATTTGCCGCCGTTACCTGCTGCTGGCTGGCCGCGACCTGCGTCGCCGCCCGGTACACATCAATCTTCTGACCAACCTGTCCGGCATGAAGCGCCTGCGCCAGAGCCAGTTGACTGCGCGCTGTGTTCAGCGCGGCCTCGGCCACCTGCACCTGATGCTGCGCGCGAAGCAAACTCAGATAAATGGTTTTCGCGCGCAGAATGCGCTGGTTGCGGACATAAACGTAATTGAACTGGTCGGCCAGGCTTTGCAGACGCGCCTGGTCTGCAGCGGCGCGTATCTGTCCGGTCAGGTCAAGACGGTCACTGAGCGCCAGCGTCAACTGCTCGGAATGGCTTTTCAGCACTTCTACGGGAGGCGTCTGGGGGTTAAAATTGATGCGCGTTGCCTGGTCGTAGCGATTGGCATTGGCGGACGCAGTGAGATTGGGACGGGCAGCAGCGGCAGCTTCATCCCCGCGCGTCTGGTCAATCTGCACGTTGCGCGCGGCGATTTGCAGGTCGCTGCTGGCATTCAGGGCCATCTGAATCGTCTGCGCGATGGTGTAGGCGGGCGGAGCGGCGGCAGGCGCGCTGTGCGTGTTTCCTGGTGTCTGGGCCAGACAGGCAGGGGCATAGCCACATGCTAAAGCGAGCGCAACGTGCAGATTGACCAGACGCGATAGGTGTTGAAGCATAACCATATTATTTCAGACCAGGCACGGCGCGCATTCCCACAAAGACCATCTCCACAATCCCTTCCACTTCGGCGCGAAGCGCATCCGGGCCAAACGCGCCCGTATAAGGGGGCAAAAAGCCCGCGCACATGGTTTTCAGCCTGCGGGCGGACTGCTCGCAGTCGGAAACGTCAAACACGCCCTGCCGGTTCCCTTCCTCCAGCACAGCCATTAGAAGCGCAATCTCCTGCTCAAAGAAAGGCTTCAGCCGCTCCTGCACATAGGGACGCACGGCGACAATCATCTCCTGCGCCGCCGGGGACTGTTGGCAGCGTTCCTGCGCCGAAAGCAGCGGCAGAAGCAGCGTTTCCTTGAGCTTCGCCAGGGGTTCCCGCTGCGGGTCGTGCGCCAAAGCGCGCGCCTTCTCCAGGTTTTCGGCCTTGAATTGCGCCATAATCGCCAGCGCGATGTCTTCTTTGCTGTCAAAGTAGAGATACACCGTGCCTTTGCCTACTCCGGCATCGGCGGCGATTTCCTCAATGGTGGTCTTGCGAAAGCCGTAATGCCAGAGGCGCAATTTGGCGGCTTCCAGGATGCGTTCTCTTTGGTTGGGGAGAGCAGGGCGAGACATAAGCGTTGCGTAATAATTGACTGAACTGTTTCTTTGGTCAGTAATTATAGCACATTGCCGCGCGGGAAGTCAAGCCTCGCGCAGGGCTTTTTTGGTTCCGATAAGGGCTATTATGTGCGATAGCCAGTTCCATCACAGGCGGAACCGGCGTCACGCACTGATGGAACCGGCGTCAGTCCCATCCCAAAAGCCGACGCCACAGAGAACGTTGGCCTCCGGCTGAGGAAGGACGCTGTGCCGAAAGCAACGCCATTAACTGCGCGTTCTGCTCCTTCTCCTGTGCCAAAGCGGTGGCTAACTCAGCAAGCCGCGCGTCTTTCTCGGCGAGAAGACGTTCGTAACTGAGCAGTGGCATCGTGCTTGCTGCTGCCGGTTGACTGCCGGTTGCTTCGTCAGCCGTCTCGTTACTGTCGCTGTTCTCTGCGAAATGCGCCTGCAACGCCATCATAAGCGCCGGTGAAAGCAACAGCACTTGCCGGTTCCTGCCTCCGATACGCCTGTTGACTGCCAACAGACCCTCCTGCATCTCTGGAGTGCGAATAAGGCGGCGCAGAGTGCGTTCTGAGACGCCTAATCGCTGGCACGCCTGCGAGACGGTGATGCCTTCGGGTTCAAGCATAGTGATTGCTCCGGCGAGAGCCAGGCGTTAGTGACGGAAATGGCGTGCGCCAGTCATTGCCATCGCAATGTTATAATCGTCAGCCATCTGCACAGTCTCCTCGTCCTTCTTGGAGCCGCCGGGCTGAATGATCGCGGAAACGCCTGCTTTCCCGGCGGCTTCCGGGCCGTCAGCGAAGGGGAAAAAGGCGTCGGACGCTAATGCCGCCCCGCGCGCTTTGTCTCCGGCCTGCTCGGTTGCCAGTCGCACGCTCTGCACGCGGTTCATCTGCCCCGCGCCCACGCCGACCAGCTGCCGGTCTTTGACCAACACGATAGCATTGCTTTTCACGTGCTTGACGACTTTCCAGGCGAAGGCAAGGTCATTTAACTCCTCGGTGGAAGGCGTGCGGCGCGTCGGAAATACCCATGATGCCCGCCCTCGACCCTCTGCACCGTCCCCGGCGTCGCCGACATCAGGCGTTTGCAGCAGAAAGCCGCCGCGCACCCGTTTATAATCCCAAAGCGTTTCGGCAGAGGGCGCAGGCCCACCAGACACGTCGGCGGCGCTTTGCAATAAGATGAGATTGGCCCCCCATGCTTTCTTCTCGGTCAGAATGGGAAGCGCGTCGTCGGCATAGCCGGGCGCGATAATCGCCTCAAAGAACGTGTTCTTGCCCGTGATTAACTCTGCCGTCGCACGGTCAACAGGCCGCGATAATGCCAGGATGCCCCCGAACGCGGAGAGGGGGTCGCCTGCTCGCGCGCGCCGGAAAGCCGCCGCTAAATCCGAAGCGAGAGCGACGCCGCACGGGTTCGTATGCTTGATAATAGCGGCGGCAGCCTCTTTCTCTGCCCAGAACTCGCGCACCAGAGAGTATGCGGCGTCCACGTCGTAAATGTTGTTGAACGAAAGTTCCTTGCCGTGCAGTTTCTTTGCAGACGCAATGCCTTCTTCCAACGCGCCGCTTTGAGAGTAAAACGCCGCCTGCTGGTGTGGGTTCTCGCCGTAGCGCAAATCCTGCACTTTACGCAAATTGAGGGTCACCGTCTCCGGGAAGGCGCTCTGGCTATCCCCTGGCGAAGCCTGCAAATAAGCCGCGATAGCCGTGTCGTAAGCCGCCGTGTGCGCGAATGCGCTCGCCGCCAGCCTGTCGCGCGTCCCCTGCGAAAGCGCCCCACCCTCCCGCTGCATTTCGGAGAGAATGGGCGCGTAATCCTCGGCGTCGCACACCACGGCCACCGACGCATGGTTTTTCGCGGCGGAGCGCAGCATGGACGGCCCCCCGATGTCTATGTTTTCAATCGCCTCCGCCCGCGAAACGCCCGGCCTGGCAACCGTCTGCGAAAACGGATACAAGTTCACCACAACCATGTCAATCGGCACGATGTTATGCTTGGCAATCGTCTCCATGTGCGCGGGCTTGGCGCGGTCAGCCAGAATGCCCCCGTGTATCGCCGGGTGCAAAGTCTTCACGCGCCCTTCCAGCATTTCCGGGAACTGCGTCACCTGCTCGGCGGTCATCACCGTCAAACCCGCGTCTGAAAGCGCCTTCGCCGTGCCTCCGGTGGAGACTAACTCCACGCCCAAAGCCGCTAGCCCCTCCGCGAACTCCACCAGTCCGCTCTTGTCAGACACGCTGAGTAGCGCGCGCCGAATTGTGTGCATCAATTTTGTTTCCCCTTTGTCGTTGTGCGCCCTTATTTTACCCGCCCCCGTCAAACCCTCTCTCAAGCCTGTTAACGCCTCTCATGAACCTATTAACTACCGATTCACTACCTATTGACTACCCATTCACTACCTATTGACTACCGATTCACTACCGATGCGTATCCCATTCATAAGCAATCACAAAGCAAAACGGGGGCAGCAGGAGGCCCTCACCGTAAGGGAAGGAGGCCCTCACCCCGCCCCGTTGGGGCGACCCTCTCCCGCTTCGCAGGCGAGGGTAAGAAGTAAGACGCCCGCTTCGCAGGCGAGGGTAAGAGTGACTTATTCCTCACCCTCGCCCGTGACAACGGGCGAGGGTCGCCATTCCGATGGCGGGGTGAGGGCCTCTTCTGTTACGTGTGAGGGCCTCCCGCAAACAAATGAGGCCCTAAAGAAAACCCAAACGCCGCCCGATACTCCCCTTAGCGACGGCCAAACCCAACGCACACGCTGCGCGGGCCGCGCCCCGGCAACGCCAAAATGACACGCAGGCCGCCCCCAGGCGTCGCCAAAATGACACGCAGGCCGCGCCTTTTGCACCGCTCTCGGACAGATTGGAGACTTCTATGACCCACAGCAATTTGGCCTCCCTCACCCTGACGGAGACCACGACCAACGCCGCGACCAAGCGCGCTCAAGGGCCTTATAACAGTCAGGCTAACGTGATGCGCCAACTTGCCCTTATCTGGAACACGATGAGCGGCACGGATAAGTCCACCTGGCAAAATCTGTGTCAGCAGATGAGCCAGCCCCTTGTCGCGGGCAAACAGCCCCGTGTCAGCGCCTATTCCACGTTCGTGGCGATGGGCAGCATCACCCATGCGACTTCCGGCGAAATCCCCACCACCGCCCCCGCGACGCTGGAAACCGCCCCGATGCTCGCCTCTCTGAGCCTGACGGCAACGCTGTCTGGCACGGATTTGAGCCTGGCTTTGACCGTTTCAGACGCCTATCCGCATTTTGTGCTCATCGGCGGCGCGCGCCCACTGCTGGCAGGTCAGCCCATCGCAAACAATCAGGCGTTTAAGACCATTTCCATTGCTCCAAGTCTTGTGGCGGAAACGCTAGACCTGGCATCTGCCTATACCCGGCTGTACCGTATCCCCAGTGTCGGCTATCAAATTGCCCTGCGGTTCACCGGCGCAACGGCAGCGGGTTTCCGCACCATCCCCACCCTGCTGACCGCGACCGTGACCGCGCCCTGACACCGGGCCGCACCGAACCCACAAGAGGCCCTCAGCCCGTCTGAAGGAGGCCCTCACCCCGCCATAGGAATGGCGACCCTCTCCCGCTTCGCAGGCGAGGGTAAGAGTTAAGTCATTCTTAACCCTCGCCCGTGCCAACGGGAGAGGGTGGCGCGCAAGCGCCGGGTGAGGGCCTCCAGGGTGGCATTCTGATGGCGGGTGAGGGCCTCCGGGGTCGCCCTTCCGAGGGCGGGGTGAGGGCCTCCTTCACCTTTCCGTGAGGGCCTCTTTCCCACATAGAACCCCCCACAGAAGGAATTTGCAAACCGTTGGCGAAAGTATGGGTATATGGGTCATAATAGAGTTTCTATAAAGTTTCTATGACACCCAAACGCCCATGTTCAGGAGACGCGCCCGGTGAGCAGCCCCCTACAAACCGATTTCAATGACAGCCTCAGCGCCCGCGTCGCCCTCTCTAAGCCCGCCGTGCCTGCCGACGCCTATGCCGACGAGCCTCTTTACGCCGTCGTGGAGATAGAGCCGCACGCCCGCGCAAGCAGTTCCGAAAGCCGCGCCCCGCTCAACATAGTCCTCGTCGTAGACAGTTCGGGAACCATGCACCACTTCCAGCTCACCGATGAAGAACGGGAGTATTGGCTCGGCCTTGCCATTTCCAGAGATGAGATGGAGCGCGGCGAAGCCGATGAAAGCGATGCCGTCTACTGGACAGGACAGACTCTTGCCGAGATGCAAAGCGTCGCCCGCAAGCCTATGTCCCTGGTGACGGAGGCCATCAAAAACCTTCTCGTCTCGCTTCTGCCCACCGACCGCGCCTCCGTGATTGTGTTCGCCGACACCGTGCATACCCTGTTCAGCGCCAGCGATTGGGTAACGTTCCCCGACCAGTGCCTTCTGCAGCTGGACTCCCTGCGCGAGCAGAAACTCCCCGTAGACATCGGCACCGGCACGCGCATGGCGCAATCGCTGTTAGACGCCCGCGAAGCGCTGACGAACAATACCCTCCCCGGCGGCGTCAACAGGCTCATTGTCATCTCTGACGGCATCGTGCAGGACGCCGACGAAACCCTTGTCAATATGGCGGCCATTCAGGAGGAAGGCTTCGCGATTACGACTATCGGAGTGGGCGAAGAGTTCGACGAAGAGTTTCTCATGCGGGCCGCAGACAACTCTGCGCGGCGAGTACCGTTATGCCGCAGACGTTGCCGAAATCACGGACTGCCTCCATCAAGAAATGACGACCTTAGAGACGACAAGCATCACCGACCTTTATATCGCCGTGCGCGGACTGGAAGGAGCCGTCGTGCAAGACGTTCTCTTAGTGCGCCCGTCCATGAACCTCTTTGACGAGATATTCACCGAAGAAGGCTGGCTCAGGGCGCGCGTCGGGGACGTTTCCTCTGCGGCCCCCGCGAGCATTCTGGTGCAAATCGCCCCGCCGTTATTGCCGGAAGGCGAGCACCCTATCGCTGAAGCCCTGCTCACCTGGTCTCATGCCGGAGGCCCAAGCGCGCCCGGCCCCGGCGCAGGCACCGAGAAATTGACACTCACCGTGCAGGCAACGGCTGACGCCGCTCTGTTGCAAGAGCGCGATGACGGAGTGGGAAACTTAGTCAATCGGGCCGCTATCTATCGCTATGAGCGGGACGCCCAGCGCGCGCAGGAACGCGGAGACCTGGAGAAAGCGCGCGAAAAGCTGGGAGCCGCCACCCGCGAACTTTACAACATCGGCGAAAGCGCGCTCGCATTAGAAATGGAACAGCAGATGGACGCCCTCGGCAAAGCCGCCGCCGACCCCTCCCGCGCCAAGCGCATCAAAGCCACGACCCGGCGTTTAGGCTCTGCGCCTGCGGTAGGAAACACGCGCCGACTGGGAGTGAATGCGTCCGAGAATACAGCCGCAACGGAAGCCATCCATGACTGACTGGGAAAAAGGACTGCTCGCCTTCCGCGAAGGCCGAATGCGCGAAGCCGTGGAACGCCTGCGCGCCGCCGCCGCCGTTCACGAAGAGACGGTCACGCTTGCCGCGCGCTTCCAGACGTGCGCCTTTCTGGGAGCCGCGCTGTACGCCCTCGGCCTCGCCGGGGAAGCCGCGCGCGCCTTTGAGGCTGCCGTTCGCTTTGCCCCGGCCAATCGGCCACCAGCCGACCTGCTAGTCAACCTCGCCAATGCGTACCTCGCCGCCGGACGCGCGCCGGAAGCCACCGCCGCCCTGCGTCAAGCCCTCGTCACGGCCCCCGGAAACGTGGAAGCCGCCATGCTGCTTCTGCGTTTAGAGCAAAGCCATCCCGGTGACGAACCCGTGCATGGCTCCATCTTAGGCGAAACGCCCGACAGCGTGAAGCGGTACCTCCGCACTCTCACTTTTGCCGCCGTCCCGCACGGAGGCTATGATACCGTGCAGGTGCGCGAAGCCCTCTCGCAAGTGGAGCACTATGTAGACTTCCTCGCGTCTCAAGTCGCCGCCGCGCAGAAGGCGCTCCGAACCGCGCAGGCCGACACCGAACGCCTGCGCCTCAACGAAGACAAACTGGTGGAAAATATGCTGCAAAGCCAGCAGGAAGCCGACCGCCACAAACAGGAAGCCGAGCGTTTGCGCGGGGAACTGGAACACGCAAAGGCCGCCGCCCCCATCTCGCGCGCCAATGGCCCCGACGCCGAAGCCAGCCCGCCCGTTGCAAATACCCCGTCGTCCGCCCCTTATGCCCCGCGCGACCTGACGCCGTTAGAGAAACTGCTGCAAAAGAAAGCCTAGCCCGCCCCTCGGCGTTGGGCTATTCATCCAGCACCAGATTGTCCCGGTGAACCACTTCATCGTGCGGCTTTGCCCCCAGCAGGCGGGTGATTTCGGTCGTGCGATGCCCCATGATGCGGGTCAAATCGCTGTGGCTGTAATTCACAAAGCCCAGCGCAAACGCATGGCCCTGCGCGTCGGCAAGTCTCACCAGGTCACCCGCCCCGAAGTGCCCGGCCACCTGAACCACCCCCGCAGGCAGCAGGCTTTTGCCGCCGTCTACAAGCCGATGGCGCGCGCCTTCGTTCACGCTCACGGTGCCCTTCGGCGTGACCCCGTAGGCAATCCAGTGCTGACGTGCCCGCAGACGCCCTTCTCCGGGCACGAAGCGCGTCCCGCAGCGTCCCGCAAGCGCCTCAGAAAGCACGTCGGGACGCCGCCCGTCCGCAATGGTCAGCCGGACGCCTGTCCTCATGCAGATTTTCGCCGCGCCAATCTTGGTCGCCATGCCTCCCGTCCCCATCCCACTGCGCGCCCCTCCCGCCCGCTGTTCCAAAGCGCGGTCAATCTTGTCCACCTGCGGAATAAGTTGCGCGTCCAGGTGAAGCGAAGGGTCGCGGTCATACAGACCCGCCACATCGGACAGCAGCAGCAAGTCGTCGGCTTCCACCAGCGATGCCACCAGCGCGGCCAGCGTATCGTTGTCGCCAAACTTAATCTCGTCTACGGCAACGGTGTTGTTCTCATTGACAATGGGGACGGCGCGCGCGCGCAGAAGGGCGGCAAAGGTGTTGCGGGCGTTGAGGTAGCGGGCGCGCTCGCGCAGGTCATCGCGTGTGAGAAGCACCTGCGCGACAGGGAGGGAGTGCGGCGCAAACGCTTCGGCGTAGGTGTGCATCAGAAGGCCCTGCCCCACCGCCGCCGCCGCCTGCTTCTGAGGAATGGTGCGCGGCGGCCCTGTCTGGCCTAAACGCGCCTGCCCCGCGCGAATGGCCCCGCTGGACACAAGCACCACCGAATGCCCCGCCTGCATCTGCGCCGCCACCTGCGCGGCAAGGCCGAAAATATAGTCGATGTCGGGCGGCCCGCCATCGCGCGTCAGCGTGGACGTGCCGACTTTGACGACGATGCGCGTCACGCCGCTGCCTCACCCGCGCAGAGGCCCTCACCCGGCGCTTGCGCGCCACCCTCTCCCGTTGGCACGGGCGAGGGTAAGACAACGGGTTCTTTCCCTACCCTCGCCTGCGAAGCGGGAGAGGGTCGCCGCGCAGCGGCGGGGTGAGGGCCTCCTTCAGACGGGGTGAGGGCCTCTTTCGCGGGCGGCGGCGCGTCTTCCTTGTCTTCATCTATGAAGTCAAACTCGGCCTTGCCGATACGCACCGTGTCGCCCTCTTTGGCCCCCAGCAGGCGCAGTTTGTTGACCATGCCTGCTTTGTCCATTGTGCGCTGAAGGCGAAACACGGCGGCCTCGTTCATCAGATTGGTCATGGCGACAAGGCGCTCAATGCCCGCGCCGGTGATGACATAAACGCTTTCGGCGGCATCATAATGCGCGTCCCAGCGGCGGTCGGTGCGGCGGCTCTGCCCGACAGTAATCAGCACCGGTTTGTCTTCCAGCGCGGCGGGGCGCGGCAGGGCTGCCAGCGTCTCCGCGAGGGCGTACACGAGCGTGTCCAGCCCATCGCGCGTGGCGGCAGAGACTGCGTACACGGTTCGCCCTTCGGCCTGGAGGGCGTCGGTGACGCTCTGCACCAAGTCCGGGTCGGCAACATCGGTCTTGTTCAGGACGACGATCTGCGGCAGGGCAGACAGGCGCGCGTTGTAGTTCGCCAGTTCGCGGTTGATGATGGCGTAGTCGTCCAGTGGCTCGCGGCCCGTCAGCGGGGACAGGTCAAGAATATGGGCCAGCAGGCGGGTGCGCTCCACATGGCGCAGGAACTGATGCCCTAGCCCGACGCCTTCGCTCGCGCCTTCAATCAGGCCGGGAATATCGGCCATGACGAAGTTGCGCTCGTCATCCACGCGCACGACACCCAGATTCGGCACAAGCGTCGTGAAGGGATAATCGGCAATCTTGGGGCGCGCGGCAGACACGGCGGCTATCAGCGTGGATTTGCCCGCATTGGGGTAGCCGACCAATCCCACATCGGCGAGGAGTTTGAGTTCCAGTTTGAGGGTAAACGCTTCGCCCGGCTCGCCGTTTTCCGCGAACTTGGGGGCCTGCTGCGTGCTAGTTGCGAAGTGGGCGTTGCCGCGCCCGCCCATGCCGCCGCGCGCGGCCACAAGGCGCTGTCCGGGCTGCGTTAAATCCCCCAGAACGCGCCCGGTGCGCGTGTCGGTGGCGGTCGTGCCGAGGGGCACTTTGAGCGTGATGTCGGCGGCATCCTTGCCGTGCATATCGCGGCCCGTGCCCTGCCCGCCGTTCGGCGCGTCAAAGTGATGCTGATACCGGAAGTCGAGCAGCGTGGAGAGGTTGGAATCGGCTTCCAAAATCACGTCGCCGCCCCTGCCGCCGTCGCCGCCGTTGGGGCCGCCGTGCGGCACATACTTTTCCCTGCGGAAGGCGACTGAGCCGTTGCCGCCGTCGCCGCCTTTGACATCAATCGTCACTTCATCAACGAACATAGCGACAGTGTACCCGATAAGCGCCCTCGCCGGGTGCAGAAGAGGCGCTCACGCGCGGGGAAGGAGGCGCTCACGCGCGGGGAAGGAGGCGCTCACGCGCGGGGAAGGAGGCGCTCACGGGGTAAAAAAGAGGCCCTCACCCCGCCCCTGTCGGGGCGACCCTCTCCCGTTGTCACGGGCGAGGGTTAAGACAAGATAAAGACAAGCGTCTCTCCCACCCTCGCCCGCGCCAACAGGCTCTTCCCTCTTACCCTCGCCTGCGAAGCGGGAGAGGGTGGCTCCGAAGGAGCCGGGTGAGGGCCTCCTATGCGCGTGAGGGCCTCCTCGCGCCGGGTGAGGGCCTCTTTCAGCCCACTCGCCAAAAAACAGGTATCGGTAAAAATACCTGTTTTTTACCACCTGTCCACGCAGTCGCCGCCACCCAACTGCCTCTGAAAGTCCCTGTAAAACCCTGTCTCGGATGTGTAAAAGATGTGTCTAGGATGCGTAGAAGATGCGTCTAGGATGCGTCTAGGATGCGTCTAGGATGCGTAGAAGATGTGTCTCCACCGTGTGTTTACCCTGTGGGGAGCGTGAAAAGCGCCTGTGAAAAGCCTGACGCCGCCGCCCTAAAGATGCTGCGGAAAACTGCCACAATGGAAAATACTCCCCGTCCACGTCTACGCCGCGCCCTTTGGCTCCACCATCTTCACCAATCCGATAGAGCCGAAAAACAGCAGCGTCAGGGGGACGGCGAGGGCGAGCATCGTGCCGGGGTCATTGGACGGGGCCACCACCATCGCCACCGTGAACAGGCCGACAGAGATGTGACGCCAGTACAGTATCATCATCTTGGACGTGATAATCCCCACTCGCCCCAGGAACATGAGTATGACGGGCAGTTGAAAGACTAAGCCGAAGGCCAGCAGCATCTTGACGGTGAACACCACATAAGTAAGCGGGTCTTGGTACAGCACCGCGCCGGGAATGTCGGACAGATACGACAGAAACCAGCGCACCGCCATGTGCATGACTAAATACGCGCACGTCACGCCCAGCGCGAACAGCAAAATGGATAGCGGCGCGGCAAACACGACGCCCTTCTTCTCGGCAGGCGTCAGCGCGGGCGCGACAAACCCCCACCCTTCCAGCACAATCAGCGGCGCAGCAAGCACCAGCCCACCCACCGTCGCGATTTGCAGTTTGATGAAGAACGGGTCGGTGAACGAGCGCACGACAAACGAGCCGGACGGCGTGCCCGGCTGCGGGTGCAAACGCTGGAACCGGTGCAGTTCCTCCAAGATGGGCGCGGCAAGGAAGCGGTACAGCGGCCCGGACAGCAGGTACATTGCCGCCATGCCGAGGCCCGCGTACAGGCACGCCCGGATCAGGCGCACGCGCAGTTCCGCGAGGTGCTCGGTGAGTTCCGCTTTCTTTTCGTCGGCCTCCGTGCGGGGCGACGGCTCGTCTTGCAACGAAAGGGCCATGGTGTCCTTACGTGACCAGCGTTGTGGTGTCGGTGGCGTGCAGGGTCAGGGAGCCGCCCTGCGAGCTGTCCACCGGCGTGGGCGGCGCGGGATTGCCCATGTTCGGCGGCCCGCCCATGTTAGGCGGCCCGGCATTGGGCGTAAATGTTCCCGGTGGGCCAGCCATATTCATACCCGGCGGGCCAGCCATCGGGGGCATGGCAGGCTGGCTCGGCGCCGCCGGGCTGCTGGATGCGCCCAGCGCGCTCATCTGCTCCGATGACAGCGTTGCGCTCACGTCCATCGTGGTTTCCGTGCGGATAAGCCGCCCGGAGCCGTAGGCGAAGAACACGACGCGCTCGTATTTGACGGTCTGCGCGCTCACCGGGTCGCCGCCCGACAGCAGGTTAAACGTGGCTGGGCCGGTGAACGTTTCCCGGATTTTGGCGCACGGGTAGCCGTTCTGCCACTCAAAGCCTTCCAGTCGGCTTTCGGCGTTCACCGTCGCGGGTTGGGACGCCGCCCATTCCAGCGCAATCTGCACGGGCGCTTCCCATGAGTTGCCAATGGCGACGCGGCGCGCGGACAGCACGGGCACGGAGAACGCGATGTGCTCGCCGGTAGCGGTCAGCGGGGCCATGCTGCCCAGCACTTCGCCGCGCGCGTTCACGGTGCGGTATTTGGACTTAATGACATAGGCCGCTTCTACTAACTGCGACTGCCCCCGATTGCTGAGGATGCCGCCCGGCAGCACGCGGTCGCGCAGCAGATAATTGCCCCCCGAAACGTCCTCCACCGTGCGCGAGAACGTGGTCAAGGACGCTTGCAGTGTCTGGTCGCTGCCCGCGACGCTCAGTTCCGTGCGGCGCTGGTAGCGTACCTGCTGGTCTGCCGCCCACCGATACGCCAACTTGATGCCCTGCGACGGCAGCAGGATTTTGTTGGCGACTTTCACAGGAATGTCCGCTGTGCCCAGGTTCTTGCCGCTGTGGTCGTAAAGTTTGAGAGTGAGCGTGTGTGCGCCGTCCGGCAGATACTTTGCCGTCGTGGGGTCATCGGACGTGAAGTAGGGCGCTTTGGTGTCCCAGTCGTAAATGGCAGCGTGCTTGTCCTGCGGCAAGACGCGGGCCGTGCGGAACTGACCGTCAATGATGATAGACACATAGCCGTCATCGGGCAGGTCGGCAGGAGAAACCCGCACAGCAACGGTTTCGCGCACGGTGGCCCCGCTGACCGGGCGCAGCACATGAAGCGTCTGCGCCTGCGCCGCGAGTGGCAGCAGGAGCAGGCTCAAAAGCGCAAGGGAAAGCAAAGAGCGTTTCATGGCAACCTCGTTTCATCAGCGGCAGTCGGGTCAGGCTGAACGGCGGCGGCAATCGCGGCGCGGGCGGCGTCAGCCTGCTCCGGGGCAACCAGAATGTCCCCCCAGCGGCCCTCGGAGACGCTGAAGATGGAGCCAACCGAAGGCGTCGCCACTTCGCGCACGACGGCGGCGATGCCGTCCGCCTCCAGCAGCCCGCGCACGATATTGACTTCCGCCTCGGAGTAGCCGGAAAAAACGGCGACAAGCGGCGCGCGTTCCTCGCCGTCAGGCAGGACGCCCTCGGTGGAAACGCCGTCCAGCGGGCTTGTGGGGATTTCCCAGGCGTTCAGTTCGGCTTCCGCCTGCGGGAGCGAGCCGGGATCATTCTGCGCGACGTAGTGGTCAATGTCGGCGACAAGGGTATCGGCTTCTTGTTCATCGCGGGCGTCGCTTGCGCCGGGCGTCTCGGCTTCAGCGCGCGCGGCGCGTTCCAGCGGCGTTTCCGCAGTCAGGCTCTCTAAGTCATCCGGCATGGCGTATCCCCCTTCGGTATTCGGGTCAGGTCACTTGGCGCGCATGAGTTTGGCCTGCCCGGAGGCAACTATTCTGCCGCCGTCTTCTTCCCGCACCTGCCCCGTGCAGACAATCAAGGCGCGGCGAACGCTGGCAAGAGTTGCTTCTACGCGCAGGGGCGTTCCCACCCAGGCCGGGCGCACCAGCCGCGTGACGAGTTCCGCCGTCACCCATTCCAGGCCATAACGAGAGAGCGCGGCGCGCGACAGCGTTTCATCTAACACCAGCGCGAGCAGGCCGCCATGCACGCGCCCTGCCCAGCCTTGATGCTCCGGCGCGGGCGTCCAGAGCGCGCTGTACGTGTCGCCGTCCCACGCAAACGTTAATCGCAGGCCAATCGGGTTGCGCGGGCCGCAGCCAAAGCAGAAGCCGTCGTCATCCAGCAGCGCGACAGGCTCCGTCATGCGTCCGCCCAGACGTGGCCTTGAAAGAAGTCGCATTCGCCCTGCACCGGGCAGAGGGCGCATTGGGGGCGGCGCGCGTGGCAGGTGCGCCGCCCGTGCTCTATCAGATGCACATGGAACGAATACACCTGAGACGGCTCCAGCAGAGCCAGCAGGTCGTCATGCGCCCCGTCAGCCGTTGTTTTAGGGCCAATCAGCCCCAGACGTCCCGCGACACGGTGAACGTGCGTGTCAACCGGCAGCACGGGCCTTCCTAGATTGAACATCAGAACGCAGGCGGCGGTTTTCGCCCCTACTCCGTGAAAGCCGCGCAGGTACGCGCCGATGGCCGCGTCGTCCCATTCCCGCAGATGTTCTAAATCGGTGCAGCCGTGCCGCGCGTGTACGTCCTGCAAGATAGCCTGAATGCGCGGCGCTTTGGTATCGGCCAGGCCGCCGGGCCGAATGGCATCGGCGACTGCGGTCACAGACGCTTGCCGCACATCCTCCCAGCCGCCGGGAAACGCCGCCCGCAGGGATTGGTACGCCCGCCCGGAGTTGACATCGCTGGTGTTCTGCGACAGGACGGTAGCGACCAATGCGCCGAGCACGTCGTCCATGTAGTTCTCTGCCCGCCAGACGCGCGGCCCGTAGGCTTCGGTCAGAAGACGTTCCACCCGCGCGGCTTTGGCGCGCGCCCGCTCTGTTTGCCTCTGTGGCTGCGCCGCATTCACTGGCCCATTATAGCACACCGGCCCCGGTTTGACAAGAGAACGCCTGCCTTCGCGCGGGGGCGGGTACACTGGCCCTATGGAACACGAAAGCGAACGCGCCTGGAACCTGACCGAGCGCCAGTGGGAAACGCTCATTGCCCGCGTGCGCGCCAACGCAGACGCATTGGAAGACGGCGCGTTCGCGCGTCTCGGCTCACAGGACGACGGCATGGAACTGAACTTCTACGCGAGCGCATTGAGCAAGCCGCGCGGCTGGCGCTTTCCCTTCGCCGAGGACGTGCCGGGAACGCGGGCGCGCGGGGCGCTGATTGGCCGCGCCTGGCATGATGCGGCAACCGGCTTTGTTCATTTTGAGACTATTATCCCCGCGGCGGCGCAGGCTTTGCGCGCCGACTACGAAAGCGGCGTAGACGATTTGGATTACGTGGCGTATGAGCAGGCGGCAGAGCAGGCGATGGCGGGAACGCCTGCCGACGCGGATTGGCTGGAAGCCGAGTTCGCACGGCTGGCGCAACTGACGGGAATGGATTAATCTGCAAGGGCAAACGAGGCAGGCGCGCTCTGGCAGAGAGAGTGTGCGTAGCGGCGCAGGTCGGCGTCTAACGCATGGGCGAACGCATGGCGCAGGCCCAGGCTGTCGGCGATGTCGGGCAGGAAGCCCGGCGGGTCATAAGCCACCGTGACACGAATAGCCGTCCCTGCGTCCCCGGCGGGCTGGAACTGTGCCGTCAGCACATAGATAAACGCCGGGCCGAGGCTTTGCCAGCATACGGTGTCGTCTGAGCAGAGCGTGCGCTGCGCGGCGAACTCAAAGTGACGCCCTGCCAGCACAACCACGAAGCGGGCCAAATCAGGCGCGTCGCCTGCCGCCGTGCCGCGCAAATGGGACAGCAACCGGGGCAGACGCGCGGCGTCCTCCCAGTCAGGACGCAGGGCGCGCAGGGGAGCGTCTACGGTCACCGCTGCTTCATGCGTGAATTGCATCTCCCTTACCCTTTCTCCAGAAACGCCCGCCCGCCCACATAGGGCTGCAAGGCAATGGGCAGCTCCACGCGCCCATCTGGAAGTTGATACGTTTCCAGCAGGGTTGCCATGACGCGCGGCAGGGCGAGGCCGCTGCCATTTAACAGATGCGGATGCTCCGGCTTCGCGCCGGGTTCGCGCCGGAAACGGATGGCCCCCTGCCGCGATTGGAAATCGGTGCAGTTGGAGCAGGACGAGACTTCCAGCCAGGCTCCGACACCGGGCGCATACGTTTCCACGTCGTAGCACTGCGCGGCGGCAAACGACAGGTCGCCGCCCGCGAGCAGTTTGACGCGGTAGGGAAGGCCGAGCGCGTCTAATACGTCTGTTGCCTCTGTCATCAGCGTATCTAAGGCGGCATCGGACGCTTCCGGCAGGACGTACTGCACCATTTCCACTTTGTCAAACTGGTGGACGCGCAGAAGGCCGCGCGTGTCTTTGCCCGCCGCGCCCGCTTCCCGACGCCAGCAGGGAGAGTAGGCGACATACTTGAGAGGCAAATCCCGCCCGTCTAATATCTCGTCCCGGTGGATATTGACCAGCGCGGGTTCCGCCGTTGGCAGAGCAAATAAATCGTCTTCGGCGTCGTGGTACATTTCGGGGGTGAACTTGGCGAGGTGGGCGCTGGCTTTCATGCTTTCCCGCAGGAGGAAGAAGGGGGTGCTCCACTCGGTATAGCCGTGCCGGGTGAGGTGCAAATCCAGCATGAAGTGAATGAGGCCGCGCTCCAGCAGCGCGCCCTGCCCCTTGAACAGCGCAAAGCCGGAGCCGGAGAGTTTGGCCCCGCGCGCGAAGTTAATCAAGTCCAGGTCGGCGGCAATGTCCCAGTGCGCTTTGGGGGGAAAGGGAAATGTCGGCGGCTCGCCGTGCGTCTTCATCACGACGTTCTGCTCTTCGCCGCCGGGGGGCGTGCTCGCGTGGGGCAGGTTTGGGACGAGGAACAACAGGTCGTCGCGGGCGGCTTCGGCGGCGCGGGTCGTTTCTTGTAGCAGGCTGATGCGCTCGCCGATTTCCCGTGTCTGCGCCTTCGCGTGTTCGGCTTCGTCCCGTTTGCCTTCGCGCATGAGCAGGCCAATGGCATCGCT
This sequence comes from uncultured Armatimonadota bacterium, assembly GCA_963835235.1. Classification (GTDB taxonomy): domain Bacteria; phylum Armatimonadota; class Armatimonadia; order Armatimonadales; family Capsulimonadaceae; genus CAWIET01. Next base: position 1,626,095 of record CAWIET010000004.1, on the reverse strand, counting down.
GTTCTGTTTGCGCCGGGCCTGCAAGCCCTCCATCTCGGTCACGCACGCGCGCCAGCGGGCGTCGGCAGACAGAACGTCGTCCACAGACACCGGGTCGGCCCCCCGCACGGCGAGGCGCGCTTTCACGAAATCAGGCTGTTCGCGCAGAAGTTTGATGTCCAGCATGGGGAATTATAGCACGGGATGGGCGTGCAAAGAACCGACAAGATACACTAACAGGTCGCGCATGGCCCGTAAATCGGCGACATGGACGCGCTCGGCGCTTGTGTGCGGGCCAACTGACGGCGCTCCCACAAAGGCCCAACTGATTGGAAACCCGCTGCGCTCAATGTACGACCCATCGGAGCCGCCCGCGCTTTCAATCTCGCGCTGGAACGGGATGCCGCTCGCTTCGGCGTCCGACAGAACGCGGTCAAGGAAGCGCTGGCGCGGCACAAACTTGTCGCGCAGGGAGACAGCAACGCCCCGTCCGCAATGCACCGAAGCGGTGTCCCAGGTCACATCGGACACCAACGCCTGCCGGACGGCATAGGCTTCATACAGCCGCCGGGCGCACACGAACGCCCCCTGCCCCGACAACTCTTCCCCGACCGTGAACGCGACGGCCACATCAGAACAGGCTTGGAGCGCGCCCCATGCAGCCCACACGCCCGCCCGGTTGTCCAGATAGGGGGACACAATCTCCTCCCCCACCCGCTCCGGCGTCGCGGCATACACGAAGCGCGCGCCGGGAGCGACGGTCAGCGGGCCGGTGAGCGTCCAGTCGCCGTCCGTCCGGCGTCGGCGCAGGCGGTTTCCGGTGAACGTCCCATGCGCCGGGCGCACCGTCTCGCCGCGTTTTGGCAGGGGGCCGCCGAGGGGAATGGGGTCGCGTTTGTAGCCAAGCGTGTAGCCATGCGTGTCTATGTGGGCGAACACGGCAACGCGGGGACGCTCTCCGCGCACCGCCAGAACGCTGTCCCCCAGGCGTTCGGTGCGCGCATCCGGCACGGATTGGGCGAGAGAGGCGCACAGCCAGTCCGCGAAATCGCCTTCGTCCCCGCACGGGCTGTCCCGCGCAAGAAGTTCCCACAGCAAGGCCCACTCGTCGGCCGGGCGGGGTTTGTCGTCGGTCAGGTTGTCATCGTGCGCCGTCACAGTGCGGGCATTGTAGCCCAAACGGGGGCGCGTTGTCAAACGACTTATTCTCCCATGCGGAGATACCGGAGCCAGACGACGGCCTTGAGTCCGTAGAATATCCACAGGAGGAGCAGGCACACGGCGCAGGCAGTGATGATGCCCCAGTCATACGGCCTTCGGGGAGCGGAAACGCGCGCAGCATGAACTATTCTTGCCCCGATGAGCAGGGCAGCGAGTTTGCTTTGCAGCAGACAGCAATCATATGCAAACCCTTCAGTGTGTCGTGGCAGTTCTAACCCAATGACAAACGGAGCGAACGGCCCCGCTCACCTGCGCCGCCTGCGTAGAAAGCCCACCGCCTCGCACCTGCAACACGCGCCAGGTGGCGTCAGGTGCAGCCGTTGTTATACTGCTGGCAAGCCCAAGCCTTTGTTGCTATCCTACCTATGTGATAACAGCAGATGAATGACTACTCCAACCATCAACGTAAACAAACGACCAAAATAGCAAGTTGCCGCAATCATCCACAAGTCTTTAGGATTGTCCGGCCACTTTTTCCCCTTCTCACGCGGAAGCGTCATCGGCGGGCCAGGGCTGATAATGAAGCGCAGAAGCAGATAGAGGCCAAACGCATTTCCATAGGTAAGGCTGTGAAAGCCGACTTTGACGGCGAACCAGTTCCAAAGTAGGCATAAGATAGCCGGGTCTATCGGGAACAATGCTAAGAGAGCCAAAAAGAACAGGGCTATGTGAATAAGTTTCGTTAGAGGGTTCTGAAACGCCTCCGTCGGCTTTACAGGAACATCGGTGTCCATTCACGCATCCTTACGCCGAAGCGTAACCTTTGGCCCAGCAGTATAACTAATACTTTACCGCGCTTGCGCGGCATAACACGCAAAGTCAGGGCAGTTTTGCCTCACTCTGCTTCTCAACGCGCTCGGTGACGCTTCTGACACCACTCCGGCGGCATTGTGCCCCGCTCAGGCGCGTTCTCTCCATTATAACACGCTCTGCCCGCGCCGTCAACGCAACGGGGAGCCGCGCAAATCAGGCCGCTGGCGCAGTCGGGGAGCGGGAAAAGCCGTGCCGGGAACAGGCAAAGTGCTTGCAAAGAATAGGCGTTGAATAGGCGTTGAATAGGTGTTGAATAGGCTTGAATAGGCAGCGGTATGCTGGACTACACTTTTGGACAGGGGAACAGTGGGCGTCAGGCGTCGCTGCCGCTCTCCCAACAGGAGTAAAAGTATGGTAACCCTCTCACTATCAACAAACACCCTCTCACCAGTGTCACGGCTGGGACAGGGCGACGGCGTGTTTGATGCGAAGCAGGGTGTAGTCGGCGTTGGAGTAGACGGGGACAAGATACGGGGGGGGCGCGTGGGCGAAATCAGCAAATTGGTGGATGCGCCCGTGTTTATCCGTGAACGCAAGGGGGTTCACGTCGTTGGGGTACAGCAAATATTCGGCGTGCGTGGAAAGCAGGAACAAACGGCGCGCGGGGTCGGACGCGGCGGTGTCGGCGAAGCGCGTAAACTGGGCCACTTTATCGCCGTAGTGGGGTGTTTCCCCCCAATGTCCGGCCCAAACCGGGTGTCCCGTGTAGCCGGGAAGCGGAGCGCAGAGGGTCGGAAAGGAGACGATGGCCGCGCCGGGAGGCGTCCTGCTTTCAATCCAGCCGAACGCATTCAGAAGGGTGACGCTCAGGAAAGGCTGCTGCTGCGTCTCGCTCCGGTTTTGTTCCAGATGAAGAAGGTCGCGGCGCAGAAACAGCAGGTTGGACGGCAAACTCAGCAGCACCAGCAGGCACAAAACGACTGTCCGGGGCCGCGTGGTCAAGCCTTGCGTGACGAGCGATGCCCCAACGCCCGCCAGCAAACACAGGGGAATGTGCGTCCCCATCAGCATTTTGCGCTGAAAAGCGACGTGCGGGAGATAGATAACGCACAGTCCCGCCACCGCCCAGCAGAGGACAAACAGGAGTGGGGACGGGGAGGACGGCCCTTCTGCGGGCGTCAGGCGGGCGAGAGCGCGGGGAAGGGCAAGCACGGCGAGCGCGAAAACAATCCCGTAACCGAGGACGTAATGCCAGAACGCGGGCGACAGCGTAGCGACTTCCGCCCGCTGGTGAAAGACCGCCTCCCGCTGAAACACCCAGTATTGATAAAGCGTCGTGGGAAGCGTCAGCGCCAGCGCCAGAATGCCCCGGCCCCAACTGGAAGCAACATCCCGTCCGCGCCGGACAAGCGTCCAAACCACCAGAAACAGGCCCCAGGCGGCGGCCAAATGCAGCACGTCATAGGAGTGCATATTGCCCAAAACCGCCCCGCACAGGCCAGCAATCACCGCGAAACGCCGCCGTCCAGTGAGTTCTCCCAGCAGCAAAGCGTACAGCGCCCCCAGAATGAGCAGCGTGCTGACCGTGAACAATGCTGAAGCGTAGACGCTCAGGAAAGTATAGGCTTCCGGCTGCCAGGCGTCAATGGGGCTTCCGCCGAGGCTTTTGTCGGCCCAAGTCTGCCAGTTTACCCACCCCCACCCGCTGGAAAGACACAGAAAGCCGAACGCCGTCAAGCGGGCAAAGCTGTCACGGGGAATGCACACGCGGTAAAAGCGATACGCCAGAAGCAGCAGCCCCGCGCCGCCCGCAATCCGTGCCAGTTGCAAAGCGCCCTGCGGGGACAAGTGAAACGTGTGCGCCAACCGTCCGAGCAGCCAGAAGAAGACGTTGCACTCCAGGCCGCGCTGCGCCTCTGTGGTGAACAAATTACGCAGGAAAAAGTGGCCTTCCATCGTCTGCCGGAGCCAGGAAAGGTAGTTGCAGTAGTCGTCAATGTTGTACGCCGTGCCCACAAAACGAAAGCCGGGCGGCGCAATGGCATAGCCCCAGATGTAGGGAAAGGACGCCAGCAGCAAGGTAAACGCAGACAGAGCGAGCATAAAGCGCGCGTCACTGTGCCGCGTCCTGCCCTTCTCCGGTCGGGGAACGGGGGCTTCTCCTTCATGCAGGGTCGGCTTGGGCATGGAACAGCATCCGGGCGTTCTGGGACAGGAGACGGCTGCGGTCAAGAGCGGCGACGCCCCGCGCTTCGTCCACCAGGGCGCGAATGAGATTTGGGTCGCTGTGGGGCAGGCCAGAGCCATAAATCAGGCGGCGGGAAGACAGCGCGGCGGCAGCATGGGATACTTTGTCGGCATCTAAACTGCCGGATAACTCCAGGTGCAGGTTGACCTGTTGCCGGGCAGCCGCCACAGCGACGCGCCAATCGTCCCCGCCCATGCCCAGCAGGAGAAACTTCATGGCCGGAAACTCGGCGGCAATGCGCCGGGCGGCGTGAACTGCGTCGGCGTCAGGAGCCGGAAGCATGAGGGGGCGGGCATAGCGCCGGTGCGCGTTGACTATCTCGCGGGCATTGTCCAGCGTCACAGGAGAGCCGTTTGGCCCGAACAGCACGGCGGCAATCCACTGCGGGTGCGTGAGATAACGCCGCTGCTCCTCCATCGCTTCCTCCGGGTAGGCTGACTGCAAGGCGACATAGCCGAAAACGCCCGCGTCCGCGTCCAGTGCGCCTTGCAGGAGACGGTTGCCCGCGATGAAATCGGACGAAGCGCCCAATGCCGACACAAGGGCAATCTCGTCCACTCCGCTCTGCTGCATGGTCTGCCGCACGGCGTCGGCCGTTGCCGTCTGCTGCGAAAAGGGTGCGGGGCCAAACGAAGCATGAGCGTCAAAAACAGGCATGGCGTTTATTCCTCTCCCGCACCGGAGTGCCAGATGCGCTGCGTATTACCGCCCAGCACGGCGTTCTGGTCGCTCTCCGACAAAGCCGATTGGCGCACAAAGCGCAGGGCCGCGCTCAGGGACAACCCAGGAGCGTCCGAACCGAACAGCACGCGGTCAATCCCCACCGTGTCGCGCAGGAGCGGCAGAGCGTCCGGGGCGCGCAGAGCGTGCGTTTCCACATAGAATTGGGAACAGCCGCGCAGGACGGCGACGGCTTCTGCCAGCGTCGCGGGCGAGACGCCTTCAACAATCACGGGGTGCGGGTAGTCGCCAGCAATGCGGGCCAATTGTGTCAAGTCGCCCGGCTCACGTATTCCCACCATGACCGGCATGGACGGCAGCCGGGCGAGCGCCTTGAGCAGCAGGGCGAACGGGGCGAAGTCCAGCGGCCATCCCTGTTCGCGTGGGAAGAAGCGGGTCATCTCAAAGCCGTCGGTGTGCAGCCCTTCCATCGTTTCCGGCTGGCCCCAATAGGCAGTGGGGTTCAAAGTAGCGACGGGAATAAGATGGTCATAGGCACGGCAGGCACGCATGGTGTCCGCGTTGCCCTCCGCGGCGTGGTAGAAAAGGCCCTGCGTGGACAGCGTAAGGCAATACGCGACCCCGTTGGCATTCATGGCCTGCGCCAATGTCTCCGGGTCGGTATTGGGGTGCTGTGCGGGGAAGGCCCCGAAGCGCGTGTTGACATCGGTGATTTCCATGCGTCACTTCTCCTGCGCGGCGGCTAGGTTCAGCGCCCGCTGTAAACGGCGCCCGCAGCGTTCGCGCCCCAGCACGGCGATGGTCTCAAAGAGGCCCGGCCCGGTCGTGCGGCCTGTCAGGGCGACCCGCACCGGGTGAATGACTTCGCCGCCCTTCACGTCAAAGCGGGCAATCACAGTTCGCACGACTTCCTCCGTAGACGCGGCGTCAAACACCGGCACGGCGGCGAAGCCATCGCGCACGGCGGCGAGCCGCTCCCCCACCCCCGGCACGGTGAGCCATTTCGCAACGGCTTTGGCGTCAAACTCGTAAGCGTCATCAGGCAGCAGAAAGAAGTCAGCGAGCGCAGGCGCGTTGGCCAGCGTCTTGATGCGCTCCTGCTCCAATTGGAGCACTTGCCCGATGTAAACCAATTCAGCGGCTTCAGGGTTTTCTCCTGCCAGCCCCGCGCGCTGCAAAAACGGCAAGGCGCGGGCGGCTAAGTCTGGCAGCGCCAATTGCCGCAGATATTGGCCGTTGTACCATAGCAGCTTTTCCGGGTCGGAGATAGGCGAATGGTTCAGAATGCCGCCCAGCGTGAACTTGTCGGTCAACTCCTGCCGGGTATAGAGGTCGCGGTCTTCGCGGGCTGACCAGCCTTGCAGGGCGAGAAAGTTGATCAGCGCTTCGGGCAGGTAGCCGTCTTCCAGATAGCCCTGCGCGGATGTGGCAAAGTAGCGTTTGGATAACTTCTTTTTGTCGGGGCCAAGCATATTGGGCAGATGGGCGAAGACCGGCGGCTCCCAGCCCAAAGCCTTATAAAGCAGCATATGCAATGGGGCGGACGGTATCCAATCTTCGCCGCGCAGGACATGGCTAATCTGCATGAGGTGGTCATCTATCTGTGCGGCCAGGTGATAAGTCGGGTAGCCGTCGGACTTGAGCAGAATGATGTCGTCTAAAACGCGGTTCTCGTAGGCGATTTCCCCGTACACGGCATCGGCGAAGACGGTGCGGCCTTCCGTTGGCACGGCAAGGCGCACGACGCGCAGATGAGAGCGTTCGCGCTCATAACGCGCCCGGTCATCTTCGGAAAGATGTCGGTGACGACGAGAATAACCGGTCGGCAGGCCGCGCTGCTGCTGCTGCTCACGGAATGCTTGCAGTTCTTCGGGCGTGTCATAAGCGTAATAAGCGTGGCCGTTTTGGACGAGCTGCTCGGCGTACTGTGTGTAGATGTCCAGACGCTCGGACTGCACATACGGGCCGAAGGGGCCGCCGACTTCGGGGCCTTCATCGTAGTCCAGGCCATAAGCGCGTAGGGCGTTTAAGATGCTCTGGACGCCGCCGGGCACTTCGCGGCTTTTGTCGGTGTCCTCAATCCGGAGAATAAACGTGCCGCCGGTGTGCCGGGCAAAGAGCCAGTCCCAGAGGGCGGTGCGGATGCCGCCGATGTGAATAGCCCCGGTGGGCGAAGGGGCAAAGCGAACACGGACTGCGGCGTCAAGGGTCATACGGTACAGGCTACCTAATCGGGCAGGGACTTGTCAACAGGGCGGCGCAGCAGCAACTCACTAAAAGCGCAGCAAGAGTTGTATGGTGAAGCGGTGGCGCACGCGGCCTTCTTCATCACGGGGCACGTCGCGCAGGTATTCGTAGACGCCGCTCACGCGCAAATCCCTCCCGGCGGCGTAAGACAGGCCGAGGTCTTCGCGGGACGCATTGGAATTGCCCACCGGGTACACAAACAGCGAGTGCGCGGCGCTGAGGCTGACACGGCGGACAAACGCATAATCGCCCTGCACGAAGTAGCCCAGCACGCGATTGTTGCCGTCCGCGCCAATCATAGCCTCGCCGCGCGCCGTGACGCTTCGGTAAGAAAACGTGCCGTCGCCCGCAATGCGCGTTTTGGGCGTGAAGCCCGCGCCCCGGTACGCGCGCACCCGGCCCGACGCGGGTAGTTCGGTCGCAAACGGGTTGTCGGCATCAGGGTCGGTGACGGGCAGCCGCCCGGACAGCAGCGAACCGCCGACGTTCACCACGCCGTTTCGGGTGGAAAACGTGCGGCCCAGGCGGAACGTCACCAGGCGGTTCGGGTCAACGTCTGCATGGTTGGGGCCGGTTCCGGTGGTCAGCGCGAAGTCATAATGCAGGTAGCCGTAGAACGAGCCGGACAGCGCCGCCCCCCAATCGGTACGCAGACCTAATGACTGCGCGTACAGGGGCTGAATGATGTCCAAATGCGGGTCGTACACGGCCAGCAGCGCGAATGGCAGCTGGAACTGCCCGACTTTCAGGAAGGCCGTTGACGCCGTATCGGTCTGAATGGGCAGTTTATACAGTAAATAGGCTTCGCCAATCTGCACGTCCTGCCCGTGCGCGGTGTCGGGCGGGTCTTCAGCAATGACTTGCAGAACGACGTTGCCAACAGACTGCCCCTTGCGCGTAATCGGGTGCTGGAAATCCAGTTCGGCGTCATTGATCCACACTCCGCCATGCCGCCCGGTGCTGGCGGTACGTGTGCGTAAATCCAGTGCGCCGCCGACAAGCAGTTCGCTTCCCAATGGAATAGGCGATGGCTGAAACACAGGCGGCAGGGGCGCATCGGCGGGCGCAGGAAGGGACGGCGCGTCGGCATGGGCCGCGACGCACAGAAGAAGCGGGGCGAGCAGGCAGAAAACACGCCTAGCCCATCGGGGATTTGAACCGCCGGTTTCCGCGCTGAAGGGCGCGGCGTCCTGGGCCGGGCTGAACGAATGGGCCATCGGCTTCAGTATACCCCGACCATGCCGCCGAAGCGCGCCGCAAGCAGCGTCAGCGTGTAGACATTGAGCAGGAGCAGCCCCGCCGCGAGCAAAATCAGCCCCGCGCGCCGCGCATTGGGATGCAGCAGCCAGCCCTGAACGCCGAGAACGAACAGCAGCGCAACCGGCACCAGCGCCGGATACCAGTAGCGCCCCTGTGCCTGAAAAAAGACCAGCAAAAAGCGCAGGTGCGCCAGCCCTGTCACTCCCACAAGCACGGCAAACGCCGCCAGCGCCACGGTTTGCGCGGGGTTCGAGGACAGCGCCTTGAGGGCGCGAGGAAGCCCCATGACAGAAACGGCGCAGAGCGCCGCGAGCGCATCGTACAGGAGCGGCAGCGCGCCAGCGGGCGAGGGAGTGCACGCGCCCTGTCCCCAGAACAGGCGCATGGAGTCAAACACGCCCCAGAACGAGGCGAATGTCCAGCGCGCCACGCCCCCCAGATAGGCTCCGAGCGAGCCATGAAACACAAACCGCGCCACATCCGCCGCCTGCGCCGTATTGCCGAATGCGGTCTGAAAGATGTGCTGCGCCACCGGGTCGCCGTACAGCAATTGGTTGCGCGTGAGCCAGGGCGATGCAATCAGCAGAGCCAATCCCATTGACGCGAATGCGAGTTGCGCCGCATCTTTTGCGGGTACAACGCCTTGCCGGGCCAGCCCGTAACAAAGCGCCGCGACAGCGGGAAACAACAGCAGCGCCGAAGTCTTTGTCCAGAGGCCCGCGCCCAATGTCGCGCCCAGCCAGACCGCCTGCCGCAGACGATTGTCGTCACGCATTGCCAGCCGCGCCATCTGCCACACGGCGACGCCGCACAGCAGGTTGAGAAGCGCATCATTGGTCACGGACGCCGACTGCGCCACGTTCATGGGCAGCAGAGCGACAAAGTAAGCCGTCCCCAATGCGATTGTGGGTTCCGCAGGAAACAGCGTTCGCATGCCCCCAAAGGCAGCGCAAACGAGCAGCGCCCCCAGCAGGGTAGAAATGCCGCGCACGGCACGCGCCGCGAATGTTTCCCCGTGCCCGCGCGCAAGCAGATAAACCGGCGCGCAAAGCGCGTAATACAGCGGAGGCTGGTGCGCCTCGTAATCGTTCGCGCCCGCACGGAACACAGGCAAATGCCCTGCGGCGACGGCCTGCACGTACAGCAGGTGCGCCGCTTCATCCGGGTTATGCTGCTCGGCAGTCGCGGCAGGCGTCACAAAGTTGTATGCGCTCGTCAGCAGCACAAACACGAGCAGCAGAGCCGCCAAAGCCGCGCGCGTCTGTTTCATCGTGGGTAAACTCCCGCGCGCGGGAGCGCATACACAAACACGCCGCGTTCGGCAAACACGGGCGGCCCCGTTCCTGCCGTGAGTTGATACACCCAGCCCGGCCACTGAGAACCGGGCACGAGCGCAAAGTAGCGCGGGTTTACGAGAACGTGCGTGACGCCCTGCTGCTGGAACCAGCGGAGCAGGTCTTGCGCACTGTGGAATGTGTCGTAGGGAATAAAGTTGGAATGCCCCTGCTCGCCCCACAGGTACGGGCGGTCGCAGTAAAAACCGAGCGGGTTGCCGTAGAAAACAATGCGCGCGGCTGCGGGCAGTTGTGTGTTGACAAACTGCATGGCCGGGTAAGTCGCGTCGGAGCGCGTCAAATAGGCAGCCTGCGATTCCCGCCCCAGCGCGACGGGAAGCTGCGTGCGCGCGAGTTGCCCGCCGACAAGCAGGGAGAACAGGCATGAGCAGACAGCCAGCCCCGCGAGCGCGTAAGTTGTCAGCCCGCGCGCGCGCCACGCTTCTCCTCCGGCCCACGCGGACAGCAGGCACAAAACAGGCAGCAGCGGCAGCAGATACCGAATGTGCTGCGCGGTGGCAAACCAGAGCAGCGCGCCGCCCAGCGCGTACAACGCGAGCGCCTTCACCACCAACGGCGTCGGGCCGCGCCGGAACAGGGGAAAGAAAAGCGTCGCCAGCAGCAGAGGCGACAGGCTCATCAGGGCGGTCGGGAAGTTGTTGAAGGCTTCCGGGTACGCGGTCGGGTGGCCCGGCAGCAGGTAATGGGTGAGGTTCCAGGGCAGCAGAATCAGGTCGCTTGGCGACCGTCCCATGCCGAATGCGGCGTTGGACTGGTCATAGGCGGCGGCATCCGTCGCGCTCCAATACCGCCCGCCAAAGAGTTTGAAATAGAAGGGATATATCGGGTTGCCCGTGTATGCAAGCGATTTGATGTACCAGGGCGAGCCGACCAGCAGGGCCAGCGCGCACCACGCGGCAGTTTGTCCGATTGCCCTGGCAGGCCCTTGCCGCGCGCGCAGACGCCACGCGAGCAGCCCCAGCGCCAGCAGTCCCAATGTCGTGAGCGCGGTTGCCTTTGTGCTCAGGGTTAGCCCCATCAGCACGGCTCCGGCAGTCAGCCAGCGTTCACTGTTTTCGCGCATTCCGGTCGCTACGGCCAGCAGCGTCAGGGTGGCAAAGAATGTGGTGGCTAAATCCGCATACGCCGTGCCCGCCTCCCAGAACACGAGCGGGGTAGATGCCAGCAGCAGCGCGGCCCCTATCCCGACGCGCCGCGAGAAAAAGCGCGCGCCCAGCGCATACGCCGCCAAGCACGTCCCTGCGCCGCACGCGAAGTGGAACCACTTGGCGAGCGGGACGCTGTGCCACAGAAGCCCCAGCGTGTACCACATCTCAGCAGTGAAGGCAAAGTTGGAATGGCTTTCCCAGGGAAGGTAATAAATGCGGTGCGCCTGCGCGTACAGTTTCGGGTCGGCGAGATGGTAGGCGAGGCTGTCCCATTCCAGCGGCGTTGGGGGGCTGTAAACGCCGCACAGGGCGAAGGCAGCAAATGCCGCAAAGAGTGCGGCGATGCCCCACCCGACCCCATGCGGGCGGGAAACAACGCGCAGGGCGCGTCCCATTTCGCTGTATTCCCGCCAACCTGCCAGCGCAAGCAAGCCCATCCACGCCGCGCCTGCCAGAGGGTAAAGCCCGCCGAGCAGCCCCAGCACAAGCATTCCGTAGGACAGCACGCTGAGGCCGAGCGCGAAGCCTGTCAAGTTGCGTTCCAGAGAAGTTGCGCTTTCCGGCAGGCGCAGCCCGCGAAGCAGAGTGCGGCCCGCTGCTGTCGCGGCCCACGCCGCAGCCAGAAATAGGAGCAGGGCGAGCACGGCGGCTACCGTCCTTCCAGAGACAGCAGGCGGCCTGTAACACCTGTGACCTGATGGCCCGTGACTTCCAGCGTCACATAGCCTAAATAGTGCCCGAACCAGCCGCCCTGCACGATGGGCACGCCGTCCACCACTTGCGGCGCGGTCAGCACAACATGGGAATGGCCGCCGATAATTAAGTCCAGTTCCGGGCAGGCGCGGGCCAATCGCTCGTCCTCGCGCACGCCAATATGGGTGAGCGCAACGAGAATGTCCGCCTGCGGGCGCAGAAGGGCGATTTGCGCGCGCGCGGTTTCAATGGCGTCCCCAAACACGAATGCGCTGACCACACGCGCCGCCATGCGCGCTGTCACCATCGGCACGGTGAGGCCGAACACGGCGACCCGCAAGCCATTCTCCAATGTCTTCAGGAGATGGGCCACGATGGGAAGCGTTTCGCCCTGGTCTTCCCGCCACCCGACATTGGCGCACAGAACGGGAAAGCGGGCCTTGCTGAGTTTCGCGCGCAGGAGCGCATCGGCGACATGGAACTCGCGGTTGCCCAGCGTCATGGCGTCGTACCCAATGTCCGACATCAGCGTGAGGATTGGCTCACCGCCGGGCCGGACGCCAACGTTTCCGGCAGATACGGCGTCGCCCGCGTCCAGCAGAAGCGAGCCAGGGAGCGCTTCCCGCCGCTGCTGGATAAAGGCTGCCTGCGTCGCGCTCAGGTGATTGTGGAAGTCGTTGGTGTGCAGAATGTGAACAGTGGGCATGGGGGTTATTGCCGCGCGGCGGCGTCCCGAACGGAGGCAAGGTACGCGGCGACGGCTTCTTCGGTGCGGCCCTGCGCGGCGAGAATAGCATCTAAAGCCTCGCGGACGGCTCCGCGCCCGCCGGGACGCTCCGTTACCCAATCGGCGCGCGCGCGCAGGAGGGGCACGGCGTCCGCGACGGCAATTCGGACGCCAACGGTGTCAAACGCAGGCAGGTCATTGATGTCGTCCCCGACATAAGCCACCTGCGCGGGCGTCAACTCGTGCCGTGCCATCAACTCCTGCAAAACGCGCGCCTTGTCGCCCGCACCCTGCACCAAATCAGCGACATGGAGTTCCGCCATGCGCTTCTCCACCGCCGCGCTTTGCCGCCCGGACACGACCGCGACGCGCAGGCCAACTAATTGCGCCATCACAATGCCGAGGCCATCCTGTACGTGAAAACGCTTGGCTTCGCCGCTCTGCGCGTCCCGGTGCAGAACGCCGTCGGTGAGCGTGCCGTCCACGTCCAGCGCGACCAGGCGCACGGGGCGCAAAAGCAGGGCCATCTCCATCAGACGATGCCCGCCTTGACTAAATCTTTCAGCATCAGCATTCCGAGGGGGCTGCCTGCGGCATCCACGACGGGGGCTTCGCCCGCTTTGCTGCCGGGGAGGGGGTGGAAGTCGTCCAAACGGCGCAGGCCGTCCACCGCCAGCAGGTCGGGAGCAATGACGCCCGGCGCGGCGTTCATCACGGACGCTACCGGGCGCGTGAGCAAATCGGGGTGGTCTAACAGATGGCGGCGCACGTCGCCATCTGTTAGGAGGCCCGCCACCCGGCCCGCGTCGTCAACAACAATGGCGGCCCCCGCATGGGCGCGCGTAATGGCAAACAGGGCGTCCAGCACGCGCGCATCCCCTCCAACAACGGCAACGGCGTCGCCAGTACGCATCACGTCGCGCACGCGCAGGGTGAGGCGGCGTCCCAATGTTCCTGCCGGGTGCAGGCGGGCGTAGTCGTCAGGCGTGAAGCGGCGCGCGGCCATCACCGTGACCGCGAGCGCGTCGCCGAGGGCAAGCATGGCGGTGGTGCTGGTGGTGGGGGCCAGGTTCATGGGGCAGGCTTCGCGGTCTACGGACACGTCCAGCATCACCGTCGCCGCGCGGCCTAATGTGGACAACGGCTGCCCGGTCAGGGCAATCAGGGGAACGCCGAACGAGAGAATGGCAGGCAGAATGGCGGAGATTTCTTCCGTTTCGCCGCTGTAGGAGAGGGCGATTACCACGTCGCCCGGCTGGAGCATTCCGAGGTCGCCGTGCTGGGCCTCGGCGGGGTGCAGGTAAAGAGCAGGCGTGCCCGTTGACGCGAGTGTTCCGGCGAGTTTTCCCGCGACCTTGCCAGACTTGCCCATTCCCGTGACGACCACGCGGCCTGGCGTGTCTAAAATCAGGCGCACGGCCCGCGTCCAGGCGTCTTCGGGCAGGCGTTCGGCAAGCGCGTCCAGCGCGCGCGCGGCCTCAGTGAGCACCCGCTGCCCTTCGCGCCGCCAGTCGCCGTTTTCCTGCTCAGTGGCCGCCATCATCATGGCCGCCATTATACCATACGGAAGCAGTCCTCACCGGAAGACATAATCAGGCGGCTTCGCAGAGGGCTATCTCATGTGAGGCGCAGCGGGCGTCCAGACACACTAAAGCCTGCATGGTCAGCGCGCGCAGGGCGTCCAAATCTTGCGGGGAGAAGGCATGGGGGGCATCGCCTGCGACGCAGAGCGCTCCTAAAACGTGACCGTGCGCCGACACGAGCGGGAAGCCTGCGTAGGCGCGCAGGCTGTCGATGCTGACAAGAGGCTTGTCAAGCAGCCAGGGGTGTTCGGTGGTGTCGGCAGCAATGAGTGGTTCCCCCGTCACGACGGCGTAGGCGGAGAATGACCACTCAATTGGGATGCCCCGCGCTTCCTGGAGCCACCCGCGCAGGCCGTAAGACGCGAGAAAGCACTCCGCTTCGTTCAAGACCACGCTGACCCATGCGAGAGGCAAACCCGTGCTGAGGGCGGCTTCCTCGGTGATGCGGGCCAAAGTGCGGTCGCCGTCGCGGGCAAGCACGTTCAGGTCGGCAATTTCCCGCAGGCGGGCGCGAAACGGATCAGGGCGTGAAAAGCAGTCGTTCATGCGCGCGCTCCCTTCTCCGAAGCAGACTGCTCGGTGCCGAGCGGGACGCGGTGCTGCGTCAGGGAGGTATAGGCGCGCAGGCGCACGCCCAGGGACGCGGCGACAATGGCGGTGAGGCCCGGCTCGGTTTCCAGGTGTTCTACGGCGCGGCACAGGCTGCCCAGTCCCAGGGGCTGGGGCGTGGTGATGCCAACGGCGCGGCGGGCCTGCGCCCACAAATAAACAGCGGGAACCGCTTCCAGCGCCCATGCCAGTCGCGCTTTCACGTCGGCTTCGGTGGGACAGGCGAAGTTGTAGTCAGGAACGGTGTTGAGTTCAGCAGGTGTCATACCCACAATATCGGCGGCGCGCATCCTGCTCTTTAGGGCAAAATTACCGGTTAAAGTCCAGGGCGGGCGTCCACTTGTAGGCGCTGTAGAAGGGGGGGTCTTTCTGCGTCCTCCCGTCGGGATAAGAAATAACACGGTAAAAGACGCCGGTGTAGTGGCGCGGCCCCAGACGCTTGGAATGATTGACCAGCGCAACTTTGCGGCCTGGCACGCCTTTGCCGAAGAGAGCAGCGATAGCGTGCGAGCGGGTGGTCTTGTAACTGAGATAAACCGGGGCATCGGTGTTGTTCTGGAACTTGAAGTCTTTCTGGCCCCAGTAGACGGTGGCATCACGGCCCGGAGCGGCGTACGGGATCGTGCGAACGTGCTGGTGGCGCTCCACGATTTTCAGGTCAGCAAGCATGGCAGCGTTGAACAGGGTCGTGGCAACCTGACACATCCCGCCGCCCAACTGCTTTTCCATTTTGCCGTTGATGAAGACATGGCCCTGGCCGAAGCCGCGCTGGGCCGTGCGCTCGCCCACAGCCTGATTGATGGAAAAGATGGCTCGGGGCGCAATGACGCGGTTGTCTAACAGGGTGATGGCGAGGCGCACAGTCTGCGTGCGGCCTGCATCGCCGGGGTTGAAGCGGGTCACAAAGTAGCCGATGCGCGAGTCAATCCCGTTCACGTCGGCGGTGGAGATTTTGGGCTGCTGGGTTCGCACGGGAAGCACGACGTGGAGCGCGGCAGGATTGGCCTGCACGGTCTGCTGAATGAGGTCAACGGCGGCGTCGGTGTCTAAAGCGGCTCCAGCAAGTCCGGGGAGAACTTTGGCGGGGACTTCAGCGGCTCCGTCGTCGGTGGCGTTGTGGACAGCGACGACCACGCGCGCGTTATGGGGAGCGTGGCGCGCGTAGGGGGCCACTTTGTCTAAATAGGCACGCAGGGCGGCGCGGCTGACCACAAAATGGAACTGGCCGGGCGCGCTCTGGTCGCTGCCGCCAGGCGCGTAGGCGATGCCGAGTTGACGCCGGGTGGGACGCCACACATGGAGGCCGTCGCCAAGGCGCATTCGCACGGCGAGGCGGTCGCGGACGGCGGGAGCGCTGTCTGTCGGTTCCGCAGGGGAGGCGGGCGCGGAGGCGGCGGGCGGCGCATCGGAAGAAGGGGTTTGGCGGGCGAATGCCGAATGAGGCGCAGACAGAAAGAAAAGCGCGGCGAGAGCGGCGCAGAGCGAGAACAAGAAGCGGGCGCGTGTCATAGAAAACGAAGTCCTTTGGGCGGGCTGCCGGGGGCGGGTTGATGCGTTGTTGATGTGTCGGGAATGATTATACCTGAAGCGAGCGTTCTCCGGGTGGCAAGGCGAAACACATGAAGCGGATTGAAGCGATTATTCGTCCCTTGAGGCTGGAAGCAGTCAAATTGGCGCTGGCGGAGGCGGGATTGTCGGGCATGACAGTCAGCGATGTGCGCGGGTGCGGACAGAGCGGCGGGCAGATGCCGGGCACGTTTCGCGGCGAGCAGTATGTGATTTATTTGCCGCCCAAATCCAAGATAGAGATGACCGTGCCCGATGACCTGGTAGACGAGGCGATTGCGTTGATTCTGGAGCAAGCGCGCACGGGCGAAGAGGGCGACGGGTGGATTTGGGTTCTCCCGGCAGGGGAGGCGCGGCGCATTCGCACAGGGGAGACAGGCGAAAGTGTGCTTTGAGCGGGCTGAAGGCAGCGGCCCCCCGGCCCCCAATAATGGGGGAGGCGGTGGGGACTTCTCCGGTTCTTGTTATGACACTTAAAAAGTTACCCTGGAAGCAAATCGTGGCGTGGACGGTGTTCGCGGCGGCCTTCGGGTACACGGAGGCGGCATTAGTTGTCTACCTGCGGCGGCTGCTGGGCGAAGCGCCGGGGATGGATTACCGGCAGGTGTTCGGGGCGCGCGGCATGACCCTGTCGTCGGCGGCGGTGGCGGCAGACATGAAGGCGCAGGGCGTGTGGAGTTTGGAACGCAGCCGGGAGGCGGCGACACTGGTGTTGCTGTTCGGGGCGGCGTGGGCGGGCGGACGAACGGCACGGGAGCGCGGCGCAGTTTTCAGTTACACATTTGCCGTGTGGGACTTGACGTACTACGGGTTCTTGGCGGTGTGGACGGGGTTTCCGCGAACCCTCAGCGCGGTGGACATTTACTTTCTGCTGCCCTGGGCGTCGTTTGGGCCGGTGTGGTTTCCGGTTCTGGTGGTGATGCCCGCGCTCGTTGCGCTGGCGTTTTACTGGTGGCGGCCCCGGCCAGAAGCGGAACAAGAGCCGTTTGCGGGGCTATAGAAAGCCCCGGCAGGGGAGGCATCCTCGCGGACGCAGGGCACGGTTGCAGGCGCGTTGGGGCCAAACAGGGCATCAACGGTCGGACGTTTGCGGGACAATTTCGCTGCATCGTGCTTGACGAGACGCCGAAAACGCAGTATAATAGCGTTAATCATTGAGGGGACGAGCAACGCATCGGGCGCACGCGGTCTGTCCAATCTTTCCACGCGCTCAGTGACGGGGTGTAGCTCAGTTTGGTAGAGCGCTCGCTTTGGGAGTGAGAGGCCGCAGGTTCAAGTCCTGTCACCCCGACCCGCTCCGGCGCAAAACCGATGAGCCTGTGGCGCGGAGGCTGTGAGCCTGCGGCGCAAAACCCGCCAGCGGGCGAGAAACCGTGCGCTTTGTCCCCGTGCCGCGTGCCGGACGGAAAAAGGCAGGCGGCCCATCCGCGCGCCAACCTGCGCGCACAAGCGCGTTAACCTGCGCGCGAAAGAGGGAACGCCATGAAACGCCCTGTTTTGTGCCTCGTGTGCAGCCTGCTTTGCTGCCCCGGCACGCCGCTCGCGGCGGCGGCCTCCGAGTCCCTGCCCCCCGCCTCTGCTGAGTCTGCGCCTGCTCCCGCGCGGGTCTGCCTGTGGGAGGACGGCGGGCAAAAGCTGGCCCGCAATGATGTGAGTGGCGCGATTGCGAGCCTGGAAAGCGCGCTCCACAGGCCCCAGGCGGCCCGCGAGAGCGCGGACGGCTATCGTCTGCTGACGGTGGCCTATATGCAGGCGGGGCGTGACGCGCAGGCGGCCCAAACCGCCCAAAACGCCCTGACGTTGCTGCCGACAGCAAACCCCAATCGGGCAGTCATTGCCTTGCTTCTGGGCAAAGCCTATTACAGCGACTTCGCGCAGGGCTATGAAGCCCTCAGCGCCCGTGCGACGGCGATCCCCAATATGCGGCAGCTGGTTATCTCTATGGCGACCCATGAGTACCATGAGCCGGACGGCACGATTATCGTGGAGCAGGGGGACGTGTTTGCCCAAAGCGATTACCAGTCTCTGCGCGCGGATGTCAAGGCGCGCCTGATGAGCCTGCAAAAGACGCTGGACGCGGCGGAAGCAGCCTACCGGGATGCGCTAGCATACGATCCGCATCTGCCGGGCATTCACGACGGCCTGGGTCTGATCTTGGAAGCCAAAGGGTTTCCCCTGCAAGCGCGCAGTGAGTTCGCCGCCGAGCGGCACGAGCATGGTGTCAGCGGCACGGTCTTGATGCATCTGGGTAAATTAGAGAATGCCGAAGGCGACACGGACTCTGCAATCAGCATCCTGCGCCATGCGGTGCGCCTTGCTCCGCAGATGCACGGCGCGTATGACGCGCTTGCCGCCCTTTATGACAGCGGCCATGACACAGAGCGCGCGCGCTGGGCCAAAGGCATGGGCGCGCTGGTGCAGGGCAATGTGAAAGGCGCGCGGGATGCGTTCGGCAGCGGGCCGCCTGCGACGGAGGAGTTATGCCGGGGCATGGCGGCGCTGGCGCTGGCACAGAAAAAGAGCGGGGACGCACGGGCATTGCTGGCGCGTGCCCTATCTCTAATCCGCGCAGCCAGGAAACATGGGACATGATGGGCGACTTGGAGGCCGACGCCGGACATGACCAGGCCGCGTTAGACTCCTACCATCAGGCATTGGTGGCAGACGCGAACGACGACAAAGGGTGGTACGGCATCGGGCTGGTGTATGACCGTGAAAGCAACCGGGAGGCCGCGCTGGCCGACTACAAGCAGGCTCTGCAAGGCAACCCCAACAACCCGGATGCCCGCCTGAATGCAGCGGAAGACGAAGCCAATCTGGGCCTGCTGCCCGACGCCGTCGCCAACTTGCAGGACTACTTGCAGCGGTTCCCGACTGCTACCAACACGTACCCCGTGCAGGTGTCGCTGGCCCAATTGCAGTCTTTCTAGCCGGGGCCTCAGCCCCATATCGGCATGGGACGCGCCCCGGAGCGCGTCCCCTTTTTGTGTCTACTTTGTGTCTACAGTTCTGCATGACGGAGGAGCGAAGCATTGAAAGCAAACTGCATGGTCTGCGGTCAGCCTTTTGAGATTGAGCGCGACCGGGGCCAGGTGATTGAAATAGACAGCGTGGCGCACTATGTCTGCGCGCGCGACTGGCCGGGATTTGACGCGGGCGTGTCCCTGCAAAAGCGCGTTCAGGAAGGACGGCAGGAGGAGCAGGACACCATTCGCGCCGCGCGCCGCACGGAAGCGCGGCAGGCGTTGGCGTCGTTTGAGAAGTCCCCGCGCGATATTGTGGCCGCGTTAGATGAATATGTGATCGGGCAGGAGCGCGCCAAGCGGGACGTGGCTGTGGGGCTATATGACCACCATCGCATTCATCAGGGGCAAGTTGCCGACGCCGCCGAGGGCACGGGCGTCCCCGACGTGGATTTGGAAAAGTCCAACATCCTTCTGGTGGGGCCTTCCGGCAGCGGCAAGACGCTGCTGGCGCGCACACTGGCGCGTTCGCTCGGTGTGCCGTTCGCGTCCGCCGATGCGACTTCTCTTTCTCCGACTGGATATACCGGCAACGATGTGGAAAGCGTGCTCACGCCGCTGTACCTGGATGCCGGGGAGGATTTGGAATGGGCCGGGCGTGGGGTCGTGTTCCTGGACGAGATAGACAAGATTGCCCGCAAGTCGCAGGCGAATCCTCTATCACCCGCGATGTGAGCGGCGAAAGCGTGCAGCACGCCCTTCTGAAGTTGATAGAAGGTACGATGGCCCAATTGCCCCTCGGCGCGTCAGGCCGCAAGCACCCGGACGCGCCGCCGGAATACATTGACACGCGAAGCGTGCTGTTTATCGGGGGCGGAGCCTTTGAGGGCCTGCCGGAGATTGTGGCGAAGAAGATGAAGCGCAACACCGAGCGCACGATGGGGTTTGGCGCGTCAGCGGCAGCTATCTCCGGCGACCCGCAGCGCGATTATGAACTCTTGGCGGAAGCGTCTACGGAAGTGCTGATTGACAGCCTCATAGAATACGGCTTCGTGCCGGAACTGGCGGGGCGTCTTCCCATCATCACGCCGCTCGCGCCGCTGACGCCGGAGCAAATGCGCCTTGCGTTGACGGAGCCGAAGAACTCGGTGGTCAAGCAGCAAATTGAGTTGTTCCGACGCGACGGCATTGAACTGGTCATTCCCGACGAAACGCTGGACGCCGTTGTCGCCAAAGCCGTCAACATCAAGACGGGGGTGCGCGCCCTGCGCTCGCTGGTGAAGGGCATGACTTCGCAGGCCCGCTTTGACCTGTCCGGCGACCCGGCTGTGGCGCGCGTGGAGATTTGCCCGGAATGCATCAACGACCCTTCCCGCTACGTCGTCTCACGGCGGGTGACGCCTGCGCCACAGGCCACCGCGCCTGCCGCGTCCGACATCGCACGCGGGCTGGCGGAGGCCGTTTAACTCCGCACTGCGAACGGCTAAAACAGCGTCAGGGGCGGCTCGTCTTTGGCCTGTTTTGCCTTGTCGCGGGCGGCAATCAGGTCGTCAATGAGCGTTTGGCGCGCGGCGTCGTAGGCTTCGCCCTCCTGACGCAGAATGTACGCGGGGTGCAGCGCAGCCATTGCGTAGCGGGCGTATTTGCTGTCAAACCACTGCCCGCGCTCCTGCGTCATCTTGAAGTTACGGTGAATAATCGTGTTGGCCGACGGTGCTCCTAGGCACAAAATGACGGCGGGCTGAATGGTTGCAATCTGCTTTTCCAGCCACAGGGGAACGCAGACGCCCACTTCGTCGGCGCGGGGTGGCCTGTTTTTGATGCGTCCCATTTCTTCCAATGTCGGGCGGCACTTGACAATATTAGTGATGTAGATATGCTTGCGAAGCATCCCCGCTTCGCGCAGGGCTTCGTCCAGGAGTTTGCCCGCACGCCCCACAAAGGGCAGCCCTGTGGCGTCCTCGTTGGCGCCCGGCCCTTCCCCAATCAGCATAAGCGGGCTGTCGGCATTGCCGTCCCCGAAGACGACTTTGGTGCGGGTTTGCGCTAAATCGCAGGCGGGGCACGTCGCGGCCTCCTGCGACATTGCCAGAATGCGGCGCGTTTTGTCACTGAGAGGCTTGTCTAATGGCTGTTCCTGCTCCGGCATAGTGGTCTTTCCTTTACCTGGGGGTTTGCGGCCACGCGGCGCGGACTTTGCGGGCGCTGGCTTCTAATGCGTCCGGCAGTACCTTCACGTCGCCCAGCACGGGCATGAAGTTGGTGTCTCCGTTCCAGCGCGGCACGAGATGCAGATGCAGATGGTCAGCGATGCCTGCTCCGCCCGCGCGCCCCAGGTTCATGCCGATATTATAGCCTTCCGGGTGAAATGCCGTCTCCAAAGCCGCCTGCGCCTGCTGCGCGAGCGCCATCATCTCGCCCAAAGTCGCGCTGTCCAAACCGGCGAAGTCAGCCGTGTGGGCGTAAGGGGCAACCATGAGATGCCCGTTGTTGTAGGGAAACAGGTTGAGCAGCACGAAGGCCGCGCGCCCGCGATGGACAATTAAATTGGCATCGTCATCGGCTTGCGCGGCTTTGTCGCAGAAGACGCAGCCACCGGGGGCGTCAGGGGCATTGCCAGGCTGGTCAACATAAGCCATGCGCCAGGGCGCGTAAAGACGTTCCATAGGCGCGTTATACCCCATTGCGACGCCGGAAAACGCGCATCAGGGGCGGGGTGCAGGGCGTGTCAGGACGCTGATCTGAGCGAGGGCATCGGTGAGGCTGCGTCCGCTGTAGGCGACGTTGCCCCGCCGGTCTACAACCACGTAGGAGGGAATGCTGCGAATGCCGTAGGCGCGGAATGTCTGGCCGTAATACAGAGGGTCGGGCGCATCTATGGCGAGCGGGTAGGTGAGCGCGTACTGGCTGGCCACCGCCGCGAGGTCGGCGCGCGCGGCATGGGCTTCGTGAATGCCGAGGACGACTACGCCATCGGCATGGTTCTGGTCAAACTCGCTTTGCAGGGACGCCAGGGCAGTCATGCCTGGCTCCGAGCGCGTGTTCCAAAAGTGGAGCAGAAGAATGCGCCCGCGCTGACCAACAACGCTCAGAGCGGGCGAGTTGACCCAGACGGACACGCTCAAAGGCGGCGCGGCGCGTCCTGCGGAAGGCGGCGGCGCAAGGAGCGCGGCAGAAGGCGGGGTGGAGGGCGGCGGCACAGGCCGGACAGCAGCCACAGGCGCAGGCCGGACAGGAACAGGCGCAGGCCGGACAGCAGCAGGCTTCACAGCGACCTGCACCGGGGCGGACGGCGCAACGACGCGCAGGCCGGGACGAGTCAGCATGACCGCGATGCCGGTTACGTGCCCGCCCTCCGTCAAGCGCGCTGCGCCGGAAAGCGGAGCCTGCCAGCCGGGAAGCGCCTGACGGCGCAGGTCTGCGGACACGCGGTACAGGCCGGGACGCAGGCGGTCTATCACAAAAACGCCCTGCGCGTTGGTGACCGCCGCGCCGACTTCGCCGTCTGCAATAGCACGAGCGAGTACGGGAACATCGGGAACCGGGCGTCCCGCCGTGCCCAGCGTGACCCGTCCGATAAGCGTCCCGCTCGCCAGCAGCGCGACAGCCGGCGCAGCCGTTTCGGCGGCACGTTCCAGCGTAACGTTCGTTTCCGCAGGTAGAAGACGGGCAAAACGCGGGTCATCCACGCTCAGGCGGGCCTCCATGCCCTGCGGCAGATTGGAAAAAACGCATTCCCCCTGCGCGTCGCTCAGTTGCAGGAATGGGTCATCCGGCAGCGCAGGCAGGGGCAGAAAACCCAGCGGCATCTGCTTTCCCGCGAACGCCGCGCCTGCCAGTGTGTCTAAATGGACACGGACGCCGGTCACAGGCTGCCCGCGCGTGTCCCGCAGGGTCAGGCGCAGACGGGTGGCGGGAAGCAGGCGAATGTCGGAAAAGCGGCCCGGCGCAAGCAGGCTTTTGGCGGCAAGTCCCCAGCCCGGCGCGGTCGCAAGCAGCAGCGGCGGCAGGCCCGCCGTCACCCTCTGCGCGCCCGTTCCCAGCAGCGTCAGGGAGCGTTCGTACAGCGGCAGGGCATTGGCGAAGTGAAAACGGCCCGCGCTGTCTGTCTGCGCGACGGCCAGCACCGTCGTCTGTCCTGCGCTCTGCAAGTCGGCAAAAGAGACCCAGTAAACCGACGCGCCCGCGACAGGAACGTTGGCGGGGGAAACCACCCGGCCCACCACATCGGCTTTAAGAGGCGACGCGGGCGGGGCGGCAGGCTTCTGCGCTCCGGCGGGACGGGCAGAAAGCAGCAGGAGCAGGCACAGGGCAAGGCGGGGCAGACGCAAACGCAGAGCGGAAACATGGTAGCCCCAAGGGGAATCGAACCCCTGTCTACGCCGTGAGAGGGCGTTGTCCTGACCGCTGAACGATGGGGCCATGAGAAGAACAAACCGAAGGAAAGTGTTCGGCAGAGCAGACCGTTGCGGCGACTTCTGCTCTGCCGAACGCGGTATGATAGCATACTTTCAGGCCGCCTGTCAAGCCCCGGCGCGGCGAATTTGATCCGGAATTGTCTGCCCAATGCGGCGCAGATGTCCCGCAAACGCCCGCCCGACGTGTCGAAAGCGTTCGCCCGACAGCCCGCGTTATTCCCCGTGTTGTGGCAGCCGTGTAGTAACACTGTGGCCCACGACGCAGTTTTTCTACTAGATTTTGCGAACAACAGTACCCATGACGGACGCAAGTCTACCGATTATTGGACTTCAGCGCGTCAGCAGAGGCTTGACGGCCTGCGCGAAGGCGGCGTAAGTCTGCTCGCCAGCCAGCACCTGCACGCGCCGCCCGCGCCGGTCATACAGATAGGTACGGGGCAGTGCGCCATCTGTCCACGCTGTGTCCCACGCGAGCACAAAGTCTTCGGGGTCGCGGGCTCGAATGAGAAACTGCGGGAAAGTCGCGCCTTGCCGCTTCAGAAACGGGGCGACTTTGCTTTCGGCGTCCTGTTGTTTGTCTGCCGTCACGCCGATGACCCGGAGGCCCTTGTTGCCATACCGCCTGCTGAGTTGCACAATGGCCGGGTATTCCGCGACGCATTGCGGACACCAGGTCGCCCAGAAGTTGACCAGCACCGGATGCCCTTTTTGTGCGGCGACGGCGCGTTTCAAGGCAAGGGCGTCGGTGGATTTGATGGCGGGAGCGGCCTGCCCCGTGCCCGCGCAAAGCAGCACAAGCCCAAATGGAAGGATTTTCATGCGTCCCCTACCCCCGTTTGATGGAGCAGCCAAAGGCAATCGTGCGCGCTCTTGCAACCGCGCGGCCTGCTACCACTGCATTCAGGGCATTCGCCAAATCGGGTTTGGACGCCTGCGCCTCGTCCATGTTGTCGTCAATACGCCCGTGATAAACCAGTATTCCCTTGCTGTTTACCACATACGCCTCGGGCGTCGCATGGGCATCATACCTGTCCGCGACCACGTTTCCGGCGTCTTTCAGCCAGGGGAAGCCGAACCCATGCGCCTGCACGAACTTCGCACACTCGGTCACAGGTTCGTTGCTGTTAGAGTCTATGCCTATAAATTGTACGCCTTTGGACTGGAACTGCTTTGCAAGCGATGCCATTCGCGTGTTGTAAGCATTGGACACCGGGCAGCGCGTCGCCACAAACAACAGCACAGTTGCTTTGTGCCCTGCGCCTGCGAAGTCGGCGCTTCGGCTTTCGCCCGTGCTCACATCGGGCAGCGCAAACACCGGGGCAGGCTTACCCAGTTCCGCCTTCGCGCCTACGCCGGACACGCTCGCCTGCGGGTGCGCCTTCAGCCACGCCACCCAATCGGCCCCGCACGTTCCCAGATGGCTGTTGACATCGGCGTCCACATAAACCACTTTGCCGCTCGGCCCGACGATATAAGTTACGCGATTGGCGACATTCGCCGCCGGAATCAGTACCCCGTAGGCTTGCGACATGACGTGCTCCGTATCCGCCAGCAGCGTGTACGGAATGCCTTCTTTCTCGCAGAACGCCTTGTGCGACTTCGGGTCTTGCACGGAAACGCCGTACACCGTCACCCCCATCGCTTTGAGTTCCGGGGCCGCCGCGCTCAGGGAATGCGCCTCGCGGGTGCAGCCGCCGGTAAAGTCCGCCGGATAAAACGCCAGCAGCACGACTTTGCCTTGATCCTGCGCGAGCGTGTGAACGTGCCCGTTCTGATCGGGCAGCGCGTAAGCCGGGGCATCTGCGCCTGCCGAAAGCATCTGCGTGTCCAACTGTTGTTTCCCGGCTGCGACGGCAGCAACGGCCACAGCGCACGCCGAAATTACCAGCGCGCCCATACGGGAGGGTCGTAAGCGAAGCATGATAAGCCTTCTTTCTGTTCGCATCTTTCTGGCCGTGACGGAGCCGTCTGCTGGCCCCGCTTGGCGCTTCCTTTATACCCCGTAAGCGACAAAAAGGCTCATACCCACTTGCTCTGCGCCGGGCGGCCTTGACACCGGGGCAAACGTGTGATACAATACAGGGCGCGCAGTGAAGGGCCGCAACGCGCAGACGGGGAACGGTGTCCGAGCTGGTCGAAGGAGCACGACTGGAAATCGTGTAATGTGGTTTACCCGCATTCGTGGGTTCGAATCCCACCCGTTCCGCCATTTTAATTGTGCTGCTGCCCCTGCTGTGACTGCTTATGCCAAGCGCCGCGCTGATAGAAGAACTGGCCGACATCGCCGCCCGGCGTCTGGGCGGCAATCTGCGCCTGCTGGCTTTGTACGGTTCAGCAGCAGAGCGGCCCGAAGCCGCCCATGACCTGGACTTTCTGCTGGTGGTAGACGCAGTGGAAAACTGCGTCAGGCAGGCTTCTCAGGACTGCCGCGACCGCTATCCGACTGTGCAGTTCTTCGCTGTGAACGCTGCTGAGTATGCGATTCTGCCCCCGTTTTACCGCTTTCAATTCGCCTTTGCCCGCACTTTGCGGGGCAATCTCGCCCTGCCTGAGCCTCGCCGGGATGACGCCGTTCTTTCCATCACGCACGGCTTCACAGATACGCTGCGAACATTGAGGCAGCAGTTCAAGCGGCGCGAGTGGGCCATTGCCGACGACTGGGCGCGGCAGGTATGGTGGGACTTGAAGAGCGTCAAGTATGCCCTGCTGGATACCTGCTGGCTTTTGCGCCGCGAACGCCCCCGCGACCCGGAGCGCGCCGCGCTGATTTTGGGAGCCGAAGGCTTGACGCATTGCGCACAGGTCGTCGCGGAATGGCCCGACTTAGAAACGGCTGCCGTGCAGCTCAAGCACGAGCCTTTGCGCTGGATTGCCCGCTGGGAAAGCGCCGTGGCCGCCGCGTACGCCGAAGTGCGTTCGTTCCTTTCCACCAAATAACCTTATGCCCCGACGCCCCACGTTTTCGGAGAAGCCGCCTACCCCCCGCCGCTGGATGCGCGCCGCGCTGGTGACGCTGTGCCTGCCGCTCCTGCTGGGCAGCATTCTGGGATTGAGTGCAGCGTACCGCATTTACGCGGGCAACCGGGCGCTCACCGAGGAGCACCAGTTTCCCGCCATGCCTGCGCCCCGCGCCAGTGAGCGGCTGCTGGTGATTGCCCCGCACTGCGACGATGAAACGCTGGGAGCAGCAGGTTTGATGCGTCAGGCGGCGCGAGCGGGCGCGGATGTTCGCGTGGTGGTTTGCACGAACGGCGACGGCTTTCGGGTCGGCGTGGAGCGCGACTTCCATGAACTGACAGTGCCGCCTGCCGACTTCGTGCGTTATGCCTACCGGCGGCAGACGGAGACGCGCACGGCTCTGCGCGTGCTGGGGCTGCCGCCGGGCCACATCACATTTCTGGGCTATCCCGACCGGGGCCTGATGCCAATGTGGACGACAAACTGGCCACCGTCCACGCCGTTCCGCTCGCCGTACACGCAGGACGACCACAGCCCCTATGACGATGCGCCGACGCCTCATGCCCCCTACTGCGGGGCCGCGCTGCTGGATGACCTGAAACGGCAGATGCAGGCTGACCGGCCTACAGACATCTTCGTCACCCACCCCGGCGACGACCACCCCGACCATGCGGCGGCGAGCGTGTTCGTTCAAACGGCCCTGGCGCAACTCAAGGCGCAGGGCGTCGGGTGGACGCAAACGGCGCGGCTGCACTTTTATCTGGTTCACCGGGGCGATTGGCCCGCCCCGCAAGGGCTGCACGAGGACTTCGCGCTGACGCCGCCCGCGCCAATGGCGCACTTAGACACGCGCTGGGAACAGCTTCCGCTGTCGCTTCGCGACGTACAGAAGAAATACGCGGCCATCAAACGCTACCCATCACAGACCGAGATGACCGGGCGTTTCCTGTTTTCGTTTGCGCGGCGCGATGAGTTATTCGGCTCGTGGCCCGATGCGCGCGGCCCGCAGGCATTGACTGTGGTTTCCGATGGCCGTGTGGGTCTGGGCAGCAAGCCATCTGATTGGAAGGGGATTGCGCCGCTGGCATTAGACCCTGCGGCAGATACCATTGCGCGGTCTTTCCAGTCCGGGGCAGACGTAACGCGCCTGCTGGCGTGCCGCGACGCACGCTTTTTGTATGTGCGTCTGGACACGCAGCGCTCCCTTTCGCCGGAGATTGCGTACCGCCTGGTGCTTCGTCCGGTGCGGCCCGGCCCCACGCAGCCGCCCTGCCTGAGCCTGAGCGTGACGCCGAGGCGCGAAGGCATCCCGCAGGCGGTGGCAGGCGCACAGGGCGTGCAGGCCGAGTGGCGCGGACGCGCGCTTACCCTGCGCGTTCCACTTGCCGAGGCAGGGCTGGCCGATGCCGACACGCCCGCGCAGACCTTGTTCCTGGCGGCGGAAACGCGCTTCGCAGGCGTCGTCATAGACCGCACCGGCTTTCGCGCGGCGGCTCCCTCCGTGCCCGCGCGCACCGCCTCCCGCGCCGCCACAGAGTAATCCAAATGCAAAACGGGCGCGCGGCTTGACAGGCGCGCGCCCGCTATGCTATACTGTGCGGCAGTTATATCCAGACACGAGCATCAACGAGAGGATACGTTTTATGCCTTATGGTTCACCAGGCGGGGGGCGCGGCCCGTTCCGTCCGGGGGGCGCAGGGGGGCCGGGAGGCCCCCGCAAGCCCAATCGCTTCAAACGCCGCAAAGTCAGTTACCTGACGATCAATAAAATCACTAGCGTTGACTACAAGAACGTCGCGCTTCTGCGTCAGTTCACCGACGACCGGGGCAAGATTGTGCCGCGCCGCCGCTCCGGGGCGACCGCCAAAGAGCAGCGCATGGTGGCGATTGCTATCAAGCGCGCGCGGGAAATCGCCCTGCTTCCGTTCGTGCGCGACTAGCCTTGCGTTTGTGCGCGACTAGCCTTTGCGTCCTGTTTGTTTCCAGCAATGCGCTCCTGCCGATCACGGCGGGGGCGCGTTTTGTTTGGGCCTGATTGAGGTCTGAATGAGGTCTGCGCGCCTCCACTCAAAAGCCAGCGACCATCCGACCAGTGCCCGCGCACGTACGCCCCAAACCGCGAAGCGCAACTCACAAGCCAGCTGCACACCTGTGCAAGCCACAATCCGCCATTGAAACCCGCTTGAGACCCCTGTCACACCCGCTGCGCGTAACGTTGGCGCAGCGTGCGCGTAACGTTGGCGCAACAATGCCAACGTCGTTCCGGCGACGGGATGCGAGGGTTCGCTTGACGCCGCGCGGCGCAACAGTCAAGCCTGCTGCACTCCCGTTTCAAGCCGCATTCAAGCCCACGTCACTCTGAGCCTCAGCCGCTGCCGAAGCTGCGCTTGACACCCGGCCCGCTCGCGTGTTATGATGACGCAAGATGCGCGTCTCCCCCAGCCTGCTGTGTTTACTCCTGCTTTGTCCATTGATGGCGCGCGCGCAACTGCCCGTGCCATCGGGAACGGCTCCGCCTGCGACGCCTCCCCAATCTGTTCCCGCGCCCATTCCCCTCGCGCCCGTCGCGTCGGACTCCGGGACGGGCGTTGGCATCGCGTCGCCGCCGGGCAGTTCTGCTGTCCCCGGTCAAGCCCCCGCCGCGCCCGGAACCTCCTCCCCGGAGACGCCGCTGCCAGGCTCCGGCAGCGCCCTCGCGGGCAGCCCCGGCGCTGACCCCAATCAGTCGGTGATTTTAGACAACGCGGACACGTTTCGGGAAACGACGGCGGGCCAGTGGACAGGCGAAGGGCACGTCAAGGTGCGCTACAAAGGCTACACGCTCACAAGCGACCGCGTGGACGCGGATTTAGACGTGGGCGACACGCTCTTTACCGGCCATGTCATCCTGCACGCCCCCAACGGCGAAACCGTGCAGGGCGGCCCCGCGGGACGCCTTCGCCTGAACCTGCGCCATGACACATACAGCATAGAAGGCGCGCGCTCCACCATTGGCCCCGACGCGCTGAACGCCCAAAGCCATCTGGGGATTATCCTGCCGCTGTTTGTGTACGGCGGCACAATCAGCGGGCAGCCTGGACTGATTGATGCGCGCGGCTCCTCGTTTACGACCTGCGATTTCCTGTCGCCGCACTATTCGTTTGCGGCCCATCAGGTGTATATCCTGCCCGGCAGGCATCTGGTCGCCAGGCGCGTCTCCTTTTACCGCAAAGACAGGCGGCTGTTCACGATCCCCTATCTCTTTGTGCCGCTTAATGAACGGTTCGCGCAGCAGACTTTGTTTCCGCAGGTGGGCCAAACGCCCGATGAGGGGCTGTTCATCAAATTCGCGCTCGGCTATGCGCTCGTGGGCAGCCTGCCCGGCATTCTGCATCTGGACGCCCTGCAAAAGAAGGGATTGGGAACCGGCTTTGACCAGACTTATGGCGACACAAAGCGTCTGGCGCGCGGGGCGGGCACGCTGTCGCTGTACCGTTTGTATGACCAGAGCCGGGGCGTGCAGAACATCACGGGCAGTCTCGCCCATCAGCAGAAGTTCGGCACCGTGCTCGTGTCGCTGAACACGCAATTGCAGCAGAACTCGTACTACGCGGGCCTGTCCAACAGCCGCGCGCAGAACTCATTCCTCACGCTGACCCGCAGCGTCGGCAATCTCTCCGACAGCGTGCGCGCCAACCTCACCCAAAGCGATTACGGCTTAGGCAGCACGCAAACCCTCACGTCGTCGTTTGACCAGACCTACCGCCCCACCGGGCGCGAGAGTTTGGAAACCCACTTTGACCTGTCCTCGTACCGCTCGCCGTCATTCGCGGGATTCGGAGGCAGCAGCCGCCGCGAACTGGATTCCAATCTGGACTACAAGCAGCGCGGCAACCGGGTAGACGTGGAAGTTCTGGGCGCGCAGTTTCAATCCCTGAGCGGGAGCGCAACCGGAAACGCGACACTGCTGGGGGGCGTGGAGCGTTTGCCGGAACTGCGCCTCGCCACCGATGGCACGCGGGAGACGCTGGGTGGCTTGCTGCCGCGCACCACGCAGTTAAACCTATCACTGGGGGACTTCGTGGAGCCGTCTTCTAAGACCAGCACGGAGCGCCTTCGCTTCGGCCTGGACACGGGCACAATGACCCATGACATCAATTCCCGCAATGAGATGACTTACGGCGGGGCGTTCCAGCAGGGCATTTACGGGGACAACACCGCCCAGTACGTGCTCAACGGGCGCACGGGCTACCGGCTTCGCATTGGCAGCAAATCGTCCATTGGCGCGGCCTACACGTACCTGCGGCCTTACGGCTACTCGCCGTTTGTGTTTGACACGGTGGGCAGTTCTAACTTGGCCGCGCTGTCGCTGGATGAGCAGGAGAGCGACAAACTTCGTTTGACGTTAGCCACCGGCTACGATTTCAACCAGACGCACGGGCGCAATGGCTTCGGGGCCGCGCCCTGGCAGAACGTTGCTTTCCAGAGCGCGTACACGCCGAGCGACGTGTTCCGCCTGCGAACCACCGCTGCCTACGACCTCAACCACAACGCGCTGCTGGATTTGACCAACTCCGTGCGCGTGCGCGTCCCGCAGGGGTTGTCGCTGGACGTGGCAGGCCGCTTCTCGCCGCAGGAGCACGTCTTTTCGGAAGTCAATGGCAATGTGGATTTGCCCTTTCTGCGCGACCCCACCGAGGACGCCGGATACCGTCTGCGCGCTATCGGCGGCTACAATGGGTTCACCAAAAGATTTGAGTATAAAGGGCTGGCCCTCACCCGCTCGTGGCACGACTTTGAGGCATCGCTCATTTATCAGGACACGCTGACGGGCCTGCGTCCGGGTTCCGGCATCACGTTCAACTTCCGCCTGAAAGCGTTCCCCGCCGAGGAGCCCTTCGCCATCGGCCAGTTCGGTCAATCGCTGGACACGAGTTTGGGCGAGGTGTATTAAAAAGCGCGCCAAGCGCGGAAGAGGCCCCCCCGGCCCCCCAAGTTTGGGGGGAGGAAACTCCATGCCGTGCGGCGCGTTTCACCGTGCCTCCGTAGGGGCAGGGCTTGCCCTGCCATGTGCGTTCTGCCGCCCTGCCCTGTGCGTTCTCCCGCCCTGCCCTGTCATTCCCCACCCTGCCCTGTTGCGGACACAGGGCAGGGCAAGCCCTGCCCCTACTACGCACGCCGGAGAACATCTCCCCCAAACTTGGGGGCTAGGGGGCCTCATCTGTGTTATAATCATCTGGGGTCGCTTGCTTACCCACCCCGAAAGGACACCACCCCATGAAACGCTTCGCCCGCCCATTCGCGCTCCTGCTCGCCCTGTGCGCGTTCGCATCTGTCGCCCACGCGAAAGACGACGGCCACGACAAAGACCGCGCCTTTATCACAAAGGCCGTGAAAGACATGGACACCACTGCTAATAACAAGGATGCAGACGGCTATATAAAATATACCGCCGATGATTTTGTGGACATAAATGTAAATGGGGAAGAAACCACGCATGGCAAGGCAGAGCGACGCGAAAAAATGGTAAGCGCATACAGGCGCGGAATGACCATAAGCGGCCATACGACTATTAAAACCATAACTTTCGACAAACAAGGCGCGATAGTGACAGAAACAGGTGACAGCAGTTTCACTCTAAACCACAACGGTCAACAGTTAGTTGCCACCGTAACGGGTACGTGGCGAGACCTTTGGGTCAAGTCTGGGAATGGCTGGCTAGAGAAGCGTTCCAGAACATTAATTATTCACCGTCTGCTGAACGGGCGTCCCATTCAGCCCCAAACGGGCAATTCCGCGCCACCAGCCTAATATAACGCCCCGCAACACGCTGTTTGCGCTCCGCGTGAGGCTCCATACGCTCCGTGTGGAACCCCACACGCTCCAAAATCAGCCCCATATGCACCGTGTGGAACCCCATTTGCCCCGCGTGGAACCCCATACGCTGCAAAATAAGCCTATTATTTTTCGCGTGGAGCCTGTTTTGGGGCAAAATGACCCTAAAGTTCTGCGCGAAAGCCTCCAATAATAACGGCGTCAAACATTCACGTATTGGAGGAACTCTCGTATGTCCGTTATCAACTTCCTGCCGCAGCAGGACGCCGCGCTTCTGGCGTGGCTCACCAACTTTTCTGTTGTCGCCAAAGCCAACTTGACCGAACTCAAGTTGACGCTGGCCGATGTGCAGCCTGTCACCACCGACGCGACGCAGTTTCAAACCAAACTCAGCGCCGCTGTCGCCGCCAAAGACGCCGCCAAAATCGCCACGCATTCGCGCGTCCTGGCCCGCAACAAGGCCGTCAAGGACGCTCGCGCGCTGGTGAAGCGCATTCAGGGGACGCCCGGCGTTTCCGACGAGACGAAAATGGCGCTCAGGATTACGGTCAGCAGCGGGCGTCGCCCCGAAGTGCCCGTGTATCAGCCGACTTCGCCGAGCGCGACGGTGCAGGCCGACCTGAACGTGCTGGTGAAGTGGCACAAGAACGGCAATTTCTACGGCACCGGCTATGTGATTGAGCGGCAACTGGGCGCGGGCGCGGCGTGGACGACGATTGAAAAAGTGACCGCGACGCGCTTTGTGGACACCACCCTCACGCCCGGCGTCAACGCGACGTACCGCATCACCGCCACGCGCGGCCATCTGGCGAGCGCACCTTCGGCGGAGGCGAGCCTCTATCCGAAGGCCGCGCGTGTAAACTTGAAGGCGGCGTAGGCGGGAGCGAAAGCCAGGAGGCCCTCACCCGGCGCGCGCAAAGCCTCACCCGTTTCAGTGGCGGCCCTCACCCCGCCCCTGTCGGGGCGACCCTCTCCCGTTGTCACGGGAGAGGGTCAGAGTGACTTACGTTCCCACCCTCGCCTGCGCCAGCAGGAACTTATTCTTCACCCTCGCCTGCGAAGCGGGAGAGGGTCGCCATTCCTATGGCGGGGTGAGGGCCTCCCCGCTAGTGCGTGTGGGGAACGTCGGGGTCGGCGGGCATCATTTCCATCAGGCCGGAGTCCATGTCGCCCATCGCGGCGCGGGCGGCGATGGATTGGGAACGGCGCTCGTCGGCGGAGAGCAGCGCGGCGCACGGCGTCCCGAAGCGCGGGCGCGCAAACGGCAGGTGCGTGTCGCCCCGCGCCAGAATGTGCGAGCCGTTGGTGCCGCCGGTCAGCGGGTCAGCAGGTTCATCGGTGATTCCGGGAATGTCGGCGGCAACCCCCCACTCCGTGAACGAGCGCGCGTTGCAGTAATGCGACACAAACGAGCGGCGCGTCCTATCCACAGAAAAGTTCTTCTTGGAACGATGCAGGATGTGCCCGCCGAAGAACACCACGTCGCCCGCCTTCGCCGGACAAAGCAGCTGCGGATAACGGTCGGCGACGCGCGCCAGATCGTTGCGGCTGTCATCGGGATTGGAAACGCCGCCGACAAACGCGATGTCGCCCAGTTCCGTGTCCCCGAAGCCCGCGCCCTCGCGCGGCGGATACACCGGCTCGCTGTTGCTCCCCGCCGCAAACCACATCGCGCCATTTAACTCATCGCAGTCGTCAATGGCAATCCACGCGCCGCACAGCGTATCGGGGTGCGAGGGAATATAAAAACTGTCCTGATGCCAGCCCTGCCCCGGCTTGCCGGGCGGCTTCAGGAACAGCATGGTTTGCAGGGCGAGCACATCGGGGCCAATCAGCGCTTCCATCACGTCCAGCACGCGCGGGTGCAGCAGAAACCGCTCATGGAACGCGAGTTTGCGGTGCAGCATATGGATACGCAGAAAAAACTGCGCCTTCTCATCGGGCGAAAGGTGCGCGGGCGGCGCTTCCAGCCCCTGCACGCTCACGCCGTTGTCGCTCTGCGTGTCGCGCTCCGGCATGACGGCCTGCTGCTCCGGGAGGCGTCCCTGCATCAAGTCCTCCGTGTGCTGGCGCAGTTCGCCCACTTCGGACGGGGGCACCAACTGCGGGACGACCAGAAAACCCTGCTGCCGGAACAAACGGTACTCGTTGACGGACACGGCGTAGCGGTCGGCGCGGGGCGAAGAAATCGGCATTTGCTCCGGGCGAAGCAGCGTGGCATGGGACATAAGACATTCTCCTTGCGGCGAGATGTCCCATGATAACATATTCGCGCCCCGCGCGCCATGCCCCGCGTTGGGCAAAACCTATCCCGGATTGATGTAGGACAGCAGCGGGCGGGGAACCGGGCCACCCGCGCGCGCCGCCTGCCGCGCCGCCGTCGGCGACACGCCATAGCCTTTCGCGAACCGCCGCGAAAAGTGGAACGGGTTCGCGTAGCCGCACAATTCGGCCACTTCAGACACGGAATAATTGGCGCGGGTCAGCAGGGCGAGGGCGCGGTCAAGGCGGGCGAGCGCGAGCGTTTCCATCGGGGAGCATCCCACATGAACGCGGAACAAACGGCACAGGTGCTCCGGCGTCACGCACGCGGCGGAGGCTGTCTGCGTGGGGCGGCGCGCGTCCCATTGGAAGAAGTCCGTCACGCCCGGCCTGCCCAGCAGCACCGTCCCTTGCGGGGCGTCCACGTCCTGCGCGCCCCAGCGGTATTGCGCGTCGCCCTCGGTCATCCACACGAACTCGTAGTCCGTCAGCAGGCGTGGGCCGAACGTCGCGCCGGGCGGGTAGTTTGCGAAGCCCCACGTGCGCGGGGCAGACAGTTCCACTTCCAATTCATTCAGCATGGAAGGCTGTTTACGCGCGTCTGCTTACTCGCCCATGTGGAGGGCGAGGAAATTGGTGTTCACCTCGCCCTTCTGGAAGTACGGATTGGCGAGAATGCGCCTGTGGTAATCAATATCAGTTTTGACGCCTACAATCTCGGTTTCGTCCAGCGCGCGCTGCATCCGGGCAATCGCCCCGGCTCTGTCGGTGTCCCACGTGATAATCTTGGCAAGCATGGCATCGTAATAGGGCGGCACATCATAGCCGCAGAAGATATGCGTATCCACGCGCACGCCCAGGCCCCCCGGCAGGCGCACCGAAGCGATGTGCCCGGCGGACGGCGCAAAGTCGCGCTCCGGGTCGCGCGCGGTGATGCGAACTTCCAGCGCGTGCCCGCTCCAATGCACGCCCTTTTGACCGAACGGCAGGCGCTCGCCCGCCGCAATCTTAATCTGCCATTTCACCAAATCCAGCCCGGTCACCATCTCCGTAACGGGGTGCTCAATTTGCAGGCGCGTGTTCATCTCCATGAAGTAGAAGTCGCCGGTGGGCGTGACAATGAACTCCACCGTGCCTGCATTCGTGTAGCCACACGCTTTGGCCGCTTTCACCGCCGCGTCGCACACGCGCTTGCGAACGCTGTCGGGCAGATGGGGCGCGGGCGCTTCTTCCACCATCTTTTGATAACGCGCCGTCTGCACCGAGCAGTCGCGCTCGCCGAGATGGAGCACCGTACCGTGCTCGTCGGCAAGTATCTGCACCTCAATATGCCGAAAGACATCAATGAACTTCTCAATGTAGACATCAGGGTTGCCGAACGACGACTCCGCTTCCGTCTGCGCCATCTTGAGGGTCTTGGCGAACTCGTCCTCGCTTTGCACCACGCGAATGCCGCGCCCGCCGCCGCCGCCCGCCGCTTTAATCATTACGGGAAAGCCGATGCGGGCAGCAATCTTGGACGCTTCCAGCGGGTCGCGCAGGGGCGTG
The DNA here is from genome assembly GCA_963835235.1 of uncultured Armatimonadota bacterium. GTDB lineage: Bacteria > Armatimonadota > Armatimonadia > Armatimonadales > Capsulimonadaceae > CAWIET01. The sequence continues at coordinate 1,590,062 of CAWIET010000004.1, read as the reverse complement.
TTCGTGCCGGGGACAATCGGCACGCCCGCGCGCTCCATCGTGGCGCGCGCCTCTATCTTGTCGCCCATCGTTTCAATCGCTTTGACGGGCGGGCCAATATATTTCAGGCCAATCGCGTCGCACATCTCCGCGAACGACGCCACTTCCGCCAGAAAGCCGATGCCGGGGTGAACCGCATCGCATCCGGTAATGACGGCGGCGCTGAGGATATTAGGGGCGTGGAGATAGGAGCCTTTGCGCTCCGGCGGGCCAATGCACACGGCTTCGTCGGCGAGGCGCACATGGAGCGCGTCCGTGTCGGCCTGTGAGTAAACGGCGACGGTGGGGATTTTCATTTCACGCGCCGCCCGAATGACGCGCACGGCGATGTCGCCCCGGTTGGCGACCAGTATCTTTTGGAACATGGAAAGGATTATACCTGCCGGGCGCAAGGCGGCAGTCAGCGGGCCTTCTTGAGGGAGCGTCGCTTGATAACTTCATCAGCGATGACGCCCAGGAGGATGACCATGCCCATCACGGCGAAGTTGAGCGACGACGGGATGCCCAGCAGGTTCACTAAGTTTTGCAGCACTTGCAGCAAAGCCGCCCCAATCAAGATGCCGATGATGGAGCCTTCCCCGCCCCGCAGGCTGCACCCGCCCAGGACAGCTGCCGCAATCCCGTACAACTCGTAGAAGTTGCCATGCGACGACGGCGATATGGAATTAGTGTAAAACGCAATTAGGATGCCTGCGATGCCTGCCAGCACTCCCAGCACCACGTAGGCGCTCGTGATGACCCGCTTGGCGTCTATCCCCGAATACCGCGCCGCCTCCTCGTTGCGCCCCACCGCAAACAGGTAGCGCCCGTACACAGACCGGTGCAGCACCACCCACATGACAACGCTCAGGACAATCAGTATCACGAACGGCATGGGAACTCCCAGCAGGCTCCCCGTCGCCAGCGTTTGCAGGCCCTCAAAGCCTTTGGCCTCCCCGAAGCCCTTGGTCGCGTCGCCCGCGATGAACCGCGCCAGCCCCCGGTAAAACAGCAGCCCGCACAGGGTCACAATGAACGGCTGCAAGGGCACGCGCGTAATCAGCAGCCCGTGAACCAGCCCCAGCCCCATCGTCAGCAACAGGCACGCCCCCACCGCCACCACAGCGGGCCAGTGCTTTTCCGTCAGCATGATAGACAGCAGCACGCCTTCCAGCGCGAACACTGAGCCGACCGACAGGTCAATGCCGCCGGTAATAATCACAATGCCCAGTCCCAGGCTGAAAATGCCGAACAGCCCAATCAGCCGGGCCATGTTCTGCAGGTTGTCTGTGCTCAGGAAGCTGTGGTTGAGGATGGCGGTGACAACGCACATCGCCAGCAGCAGCACGAAGATGCCCAGTTCCTTGCGACCGCCGCCCGGTCGGTAATGGGGCTGCGCGCCCGGCTCCGGCAGGCTCGGCGTCTCGTTTGCTGGCGGTTGCTCAATCATAATCCTGCCCCTGTCTGGCCGACGGCCAATTGCATCACGCTTTCCTCGGTGGCGTCCGCGCGGGCCAGGATGCCGGACACGCGACCCTCGTGCATCACCGCCACCCTGTCGCTGAGAGCCAGCACTTCCTCCATGTCGCTGCTAATCATCCAGATGGCGACACCCTCTCTGGCAAGGCCGCGCATCAATTCGTAAATCTCTGCTTTGGCCCCCACGTCAATGCCCCGCGTCGGCTCGTCAAAGATGAGCAGTTTGGGGGACAGCGACAGCCACTTGGCGAGCACCACCTTCTGCTGGTTGCCCCCGGACAGGTTGCGTGCGGGAAACTCCACCGAGGGCGCTTTCACGCGCAAAGCCCGGCTCGCCGCCTCCGCGCCCGCCGTTTCCCGCCCCCGCTGCACCAGACCCGCAGACGCATAACGCGAGAGCGCAGGCAGCGTGATGTTGTCGCGAATGGACATCTCCACAATCAGACCCGAACGCCTCCGGTCTTCGGGAGCCAGATAAATGCCCGCGCCAATGGCGTCCGATGCCGAGCGCACGATAAGTTGTTTCCCGTCCAGGGTCAGCGCGCCCGCCAGCGGCGGCTCTACCCCGAAGACTGCCTGCGCCGCTTCCGAGCGTCCCGCCCCCACCAGCCCCGCCATGCCCAAAATCTCCCCTGCCCCCACGTCAAAGGCCACTTCCTGATGGGGATACCGCCGCGTTCGCAGGCCCCGCACGGAGAAGCGCACCGGGCGAGAAACAGGCTCGCCTGCGGGGGCGACGAACTTGTCCAAATCTCGCCCCACCATCAGGCGCACCATCGCGTCGTGAGTGATATTCTCTCTGGCAAGACCCCCTGCGTTCTGGCCGTCCCGCAGGGCGACCACGCGGTCTGCGAGCGCGCGTACTTCGCCCAGACGGTGCGAAATATAGATGACGCTCACGCCCTCTGCCCGCAGGTCTTTGACCACCTGAATAAGCCGATCCGTCTCCGCCAGCGTGAGCGACGACGTTGGCTCATCCATGATGAGGATTTGGGCATTGAGTGAGAGGGCTTTGGCAATCTCCACCATCTGCTGCTGCGCCAGAGAGAGGCGCGACAGGAGCGTGCGCGGGGAGAGAGAAAGCCCCAGGCGGGTCAGATAGGGTTGGGCGTCTGCCTCCATCTTCGCCCTGTCCAGCAGGCGCAGCGGGCCGCCCAGCGTTGGCTCGCGCCCCAGAAAGACATTGGCGGCCACGTCCAGGTTGTCTAAGACATTGAGTTCCTGATGGATGAACCCCACGCCCGCGCGGGCGGCATCGGCGACGGAGCGGATGACCGTAGGCTGCCCGCTGATGCGGATTTCACCCGCGTCTGGCTGATGGACGCCGCCCAGGATTTTCATCAGGGTGGACTTGCCTGCCCCGTTCTCCCCAATGAGCGCCACCACTTCGCCCCGCCCCACCGAGAGGGACACGTTCTGCAGTGCCTGCACACCGGCAAACCGTTTGCTCACACCTGCCATTTCCAGCACGGGAGTAAAGTGGGAAACGCTCTCTGGCATCGGGCTAGCCCGCTTTGCCGAGCAGTTTGTCCTGCTGCGCCTGATACGCCGCCAGGTTGCCCGCCTTGATCGCCTGAGTCGGGATGATCACCAACTTGCTCGCCGGAACCCCGCTCTTGTTCCCCTGCGCTAACTGAGCCAGCAACTTCACCGACTTATACCCAAACTCGTAAGGCTGCTGCACCACTGTCCCGTACACCGCCCCGCTCTTGATCCCCGCCAGCGTGTCCGCCTCCTGGTCAAACGCCACAATCTTCACTTTCCCCACCTTCCCTGCATCCTTCACCGCGCTCACAATCGCAGGCCCGTTGTAACTCCACAAGCCCACCAGACACGAAAGGTCAGGATACTTCACCAAAGCGTCGGCGGCGTTGGCTTTGGCACGCCCGTGGTCGGCGTCGTCGGTGCGAACGTCCACAATGCTCACGTTGCTCCCCTTCAGAGCGTCGCGGATGCCCTGCTCGCGGTCACGGGCGTTCTGGGCGTCGCGTTTGCCCACAAACAGCATGATTTTGCCGCCCTGCGGGATGGCTTCTTTGATCAGCCCGCCCGCCATGACGCCTGCGGCGTGGTTGTCGGTGCCCAGGTAGCAGAGGCGCTTGCTATCGGCGGCGTCGCTGTCGGAGGTGATAAGGTTTGTTTTGGCGGCGACGGTGTTGAGGTAGGGGGTCTCGTTGGTGGGGTCAACGGGGGAGATGGCGATGCCTTTGACGCCTTTGGCTAAAAGGTCGTCCACGTCGCGTTTTTGTGTGGCGGCAGTGCCATCATCGGGCATGACGAACTGGACTTGGACGCCGGGGAGTTCTTTTTGTGCGGCTTCGGTTCCTTTGCGGCAGATTGTCCAGTAGTCCGAGGGGTTGTTAGTGACAAACGCCAGCATGGTCTCCCCGCCCGCCGGGGCCGAGGAAGAAGCGGGCGAGGACGCGCCGCCTGCGGCATTGGAAGAAGCGTTCTGGTCATTGTGCGAACAGCCCGCAAACAGCAGAGCCGCGAGCGAGCACGGCAGAAGGACACGGCGCAGCGAGATAAGCGAAGCAGTCATAGAAAGTCTCCTTTGAGCGAGCATAACGGATGCTTGCTGCTTAATTCGCGGGCGCAGGGGCGATCTCCTCCCTACTTCGCGCTGAAATGCAGAACCGTCACGGAGTGCGCCGGGAACGTATGCGGAAACGCCGGGCCAACCCCGGTGAGGATGGAGGCTTTCGGGGCCACCTTTTCGGGCGCGTCCACTGTGTTGACATCTCCCGGCTCCCCGGAAAGCACCTGCATCGCCGCCGTCTTGCCCACGCCCCGCGCACCGGGCAGGGTGATTTGCAGGGACTGCGGGTCTGCGGAGACATTGACGACTTTCACGATGATTTCTCCGGTCGCCGAGGCGCGGCTGGCGGCAGCATAAATTGGATTGGCAGGCGGGGTGGGCGCGTCAGTCGCTTCGGTGACCAGTTTGCCGTCCAGAAAGCAGCGCATGGCGCGTCCCTGACACTCAATGCGAATGTCGTACCAGCGCCCGGTTTCTACGGTGACAGGCGCGGACGGGCCGAACTCCTGCGCGTCGCCGCCGTCTGCGCGTTGAAGCGCGGTGCGCGTGTTGCCCCAGCCGCCGATGTTCCACCAGACAAAATGGCTGCTGTCCTGCACATGAAACAGCGCCAGAAAGCCCTCCGCGCCGCCCAGTTTGCGGGCCTGAAAATGATACGTGTAGTTTTTCCAACCGGCGTCGCCTGCGACGCGTGGCAGTCTGTATCGAGCGCTGACTGGCGCAGAACGCCGTCGGCGGCGGCCCACTGTCCCCGACCGGGCATCCAATCTGCCATGCCGCTCGCGAATTCTTTTGCGTACAGCGTTTTTCCGTCCTGCGTCACCGTGATGTCTTTGAATTCGGCCTGCGTGCGCCACGTGCCAACGCCGATTTTGCCCTGCGGCGCGGGAAGCGCGCGGCGAACTCGGCGTGCAACTGTAACTTCAGTGGGGAGTGTCACGTCCCCCGTATTCTTCGGCGAAAATGGCCTGCACCTAATAGGACGGCGAGCCGAAGGAATGCTAGCGCATCATAACCGATCAAGATTGGTTCCCCACTGCGCCGCGCGGGAATTGACATTCACAAACAGAGGCGCGTAGGCTTCCATGACGACGACATCCGAGTTGCGCTCCATGCCCGTCAGCCATGCGGCGTCGCCGAGCGCCGCGCTCAGCGTGGGCGTCGGACTGCCCTCCTGCGAGGCCCATTCGCCGACAAAGATTTTCGGCCCCGTGCGCGGAGTACGTGTCGTAATGGCGCGCGTCGTTTTCCATCTGCCGCGGGCGAGCGGTAATAAGTGCTCGTCCATCACATCCGGCACGCGGGAATTGACAGGGCCGTGGTGGCAATCAATTTCAAACTCGGGATATTTCGCCTTGATGGCGTCATGGAACTGCGCGTAGCGGCCCTCGTAGGTGCCGGACTGTCAAACCAATCTTCGTTGCCGATTTCTACATAGGTCAGCGGGAACGGCGCCGGATGGCCGTCGTTGGCGCGCCGCTCGCCCCAGGGCGTGTGCACGCTGCCTGTGACGTATTCGATCTCATCCAGTGCATCCTGCACAAACGGCGTCAGCGCCGGGCCGCGGGCACGTATGTCATGCTTCAGCGCGTACCCGGCAAAAACGGCCAGCACCGGCTGCATTTTCAGGTCTTCACACCATTCCAGAATTTCCAGCAGGCCCATGCCATCGGAGGAGCGATACCCCCAGGGGCCTTGATGGCCGGGACGCGCGTCAGTCGGGCCAATGCGTCTTTTTCCAGTCAAAGCGCGTCGGCGATGGTGTCGCCTTCCAGATAGTTGCCTCCGGGCAGGCGCAGAAACGCGGGATTCATGTCGGCCATTTTCTGCATGAGGTCGATGCGATTGCCGTTGGGCCGATTGTTAAAAGTAGGCGGAAACAGCGACACCAGACTCAGCCAGACCGTGCCGGGATGGGTGGCAGACACGACAAAGCAGGCGTTGAGACGTGGGCACAACCGTGCCGGTTTTGAGCGTGAGCGCGCAGCGCTGCCACTGCCGCGGTGATTTGGGCCTCTGCGCGCGCGCGTACACCGTCGCGCCGTCTGCGCTTTCTATATCAACAGTGAGCGGCCCGGCGAAGCTGTCGCTGCCCTTCGCGTAAAACGAGGCGTGGTAGACGGTGTTTGGCGTGACGGGGACGCCCCAGTAGCCATCGTTGGCGACGCCGACGCGCCCACCGACTGGCACGGACGTGATGTTCAGGCGCAGAGACGTGGGAAGCGCGGCGTTCACGGGCTGGCTGCCGTCCAGCGTGATGGAGCCGACTGCGCCAGGGCTTTGCGTCAGCGCCCAGTGCGCCGGGGCCTGCGGGTCGTCCTGAAAGGCGCGGTTTTGAAGGAGTTCCCCGTACAGGCCGCCGTCATAGGAATGGTTGATTTCCTCGGTCATCAGCCCGTACAGCGTGGGACTGATAGGAACGCCGGGCCGGTCTGCGTGAACGGTCAGTTGTCCCGTCTGCGCGTTTGCAGGCAGGGCCAGCGTGCCGCTCAGGAGTATGAGAACCAGCCCGGCGCGGCGCAGAAACGGGGTCTGCATGAGTGATTACTCGCTGCCGCCGGACGTGTCCGTGCCGGAAGCGGGGGGCAGGTGAACGCCGCCCGGCCCGGAAGTCGGCGCAGAAGACGACGACGAAGGGGGCGGCGCGGGGCGGCTGAGAACAATGGGCGCGTTGGGATTGACCGGGGCGGAACGGGCGGGCATGACGGGGACAGCCATGCCATGCCCGGTTTCGGTCACGACGCCGTTGGAGATGGAGAACGCGCAGCCGGGCGCATGAAGAATGTCGTCGGTGACGCCGTACTTTGCGCCTTTCAGGTCGTCCAGCGTGGGAGGCGGCTGATTGTCGTGATCCATCTTGTACATGGAGACAGCCTGATCAATCTGAAGTTTATACTCGGTGCAGGCCGCGCCCTGCCCGCGCTCAATCGGGGTCGCGCCCGTGCCGTTCTGCGCTTTCGGCGTCAGCATTCGGGGGATAAGCGCCGCCGCGAGGCCAATTAAGAGGGCGAGGGCGACGAGCGAGCCAACCAGCGACCACTGGCCCTGACGGACGGCGCGAGAACGAGTTGACAGCATGGCACGTCTCCTTTGGCAAGCGGCAGCGGCACAGGACTAAACCGGCGACAGGCGCAGAAGGGCTTGGCCGTATTCTACCGGCACGCCGTCCTCTGCCAGCACTTCCAGGATGTGACCGCCGGTGTCGGCGGTCACATCATTCATCAGTTTCATGGACTCAATGTGCCCAACCACCTGACCGGGCACGACAGCGGCGGCGTAGCGCAACGGCGGGCTAAGATGGTGAAACATCCCCACCATCGGCGCGGGCAGAATAAATGGCTCCGGCGCAGCGGCTTCTGCTTCAGAAGCGGGAACCGTATCTTCTGAGACGCTGTCTGCATGCGGCGAGGGCGCGGCGTCCGCGTGCAGCGCGGGCGGGCCGAACGCGCCCTTGCGAACGCATACGCGCTGCCCGTTCTGCTCCAGCGTGATTTCCGAGACGGGGTTGGCTGTCACCAGCGCGACCATGTGCTCTATTGCAGCGAAGTCCATAGGGGCCATTGTCCCTTCTCCTAAATCTTCATCCTATATCTTCATCTTGAAGCACCAGAACTCCACCAGTTTCAGCACCTGAGACAGCAGCACCACGCAGAGCGCACCCAGGAATGTCCATTGCAGCGCGGACGCATGGAGCACGGACACCGGCACAGGCGTGTTGTCAAACGAGAAGCGCTGCATCAAGGCGTCCAGACGGGACAGCGAGTGGGCGGTCAGGGATTGCAGCGCGGCAGCATTCTTCCATACCAGAAGCGGCGTGGCGACCAGCACCACCGTCACCATCGCTTTGTACTTTTGCCGCTGGTGCTCGTTGTAGATGATGCAGTTGCGGCAGCGTGCGCGCTTGGCTTCGGGGGTGAGCGTGCTGCGCTTGTTGCCGAAGTTGAATGCGGTGTCGGCTTTGGCGGCCTGCGCTTTCCAGTCGGAGGTGATGATGGCCTGGAGGACAATCTTTTCCTCGCACATACAGCCTTCTTTGTGCCACCAGCACGGTCCCTGACGCTTGACATACACAGGGCATTTGTCGCGAATGTTTTCGCGGCAGTAGGGCAGTTCCCAGCACCGGCTGAAGACAGTCCGCGTCTTGTTTTGCGCGGTGCGCTGCTTGGCGACATTGGCCCCGTACTTGAGGTTGACACGCTGAATGGCTGCCGTCTCGCTCGCCCCCTGAAAGCGGCGCGCGAAGTCGGCGAGCGTGCCTAATAGGCCCGGCACGAAGAACAGCCAGGCCAGCGTCTGAAAGTCCTGCATCAGCATTTGCGTAGCGACGGAGGCTTTGAGCGCGCGGTAGTTGTAAATCTGGTCGGTGAGAAACGGCAGGCCCGCGTAAAAGGCGGCCCCCACTGCCAGCAGCACGTAGCCCATCGCCTCGTCGCGGAACGTGCAGATAAGCAGGGCCACCATGCCGACAAAGGCGGTCAGTTGCAGGCCCTTGAAGACGACATCAATGTTGCCCAGTTGGCGCAGGCGGGCGTCATGGGTGAGCGCGCCCAGCGCGACTTTCGCCCACGCGCCGCTGTAAAGCCCCATCAGCAGGTACGCCAGCAGCAGCGCGGAAATGCCAAATGCCACCCAGAGCACGGTGCGTGCGTACTCGTCCAGCGCGGTTCCCGTGCCCCGGCCCCGTCGCCGCGTCCCGCCAAATGGCGTTTTGGGGGGCGGCCCGGTGCGCGGCGGCACTTGCGAAAGGTCAATCGGCTTGCCCGATGAAATATCGTATGGCTCCGGCATTTGCTTTTCTAAAACCTGTGCGTCAGGACACGCGGCCTAAATACTGGTCATTGCGCGTGTCTATTTTAATCTTGTCGCCCACTTTGACAAAGAACGGCACGGTGACGACGGCCCCGGTTTCGATCGTCGCAGGCTTGCCGCCCCCGGACGCCGTGTCGCCCTTCTCGCTGCCTGCGGTTTCCGTCACTTCCAGTTCCACAAATGACGGCACTTCCACGCCAATAATGGCGTCCTTGTGCGTCATCACGCTCAGTTCCATGTTTTCCTTGAGATACTTGATGCCGTCGCCAATCTGTTCCCTGCGGATGCCGATTTGCTCAAACGTGTCGCCGTCCATCACAAAGTATTCCGAGCCGTCGTTGTAAAGATACTGCATGGAGCGCCGCTCCAGAAACGCCTGATCCATGCGCTCGCCCGCGCGCCACGTCTTTTCAATGGTGCGCCCGTTTTTGATGTTTTTCAGCGTGGAGCGCACAAACGCCCCGCCCTTGCCGGGCTTGACGTGCTGAAAATCCGTGATTGTATAAATGTCTCCATCCATGACGATGGAGATGCCGTTGCGAAAGTCACTGGTATCCATACGCAAATAATACCACAGCCTGCCCGCCTTTGGCAAGAACGCCATCCGGTCTTGCACGGGGACTGCTTCGTGTCTCAAAGGCAATTTGCACGCGGTTTCTATCGGGTTCCAGTATCGACGGGATACAGAAACTCTACAGGAACCTAGTCCGACATGCAAAGCAGTCCCATGCAAGGCGCATGCAGCGCTCTTGCGCGTACCCGCCATGCACGCACGAAGACGCGGCCCGCGCGCCTTTGTTCAGGAGCGGCCTGGCCGGGCCGCAAAAAGATGACCGACAGGGCAGAATGTAAAAACAGCGTGAAAATCGCGCGGCTTCATGGTACAATAGCCCACAACGACCATGCAGACGCGCAGAAGTTCATTCTGGAAACGGGCTTTGTGGAAGCGGTGGGCACTCGCAGTGGGGGCGCTCTGCCTCTGGTGCAGCAGCGTCGGCACACTCCGCCACACGGATGACTTTTCTGCCCTGTTGACGTTCGCCGCCACGCGCAATGCTGTCGGGCACGCGGCCCCATTAACGCCCTCCGTTCCCTGCGCCGCGCATGAATGGGAGCAAACCGTTCCCACGCTCCATGCGCCTTCGGTTCACGTTGCCCCGCCGCCCCTCGCGCGGGGCGCGCTGACCGCTTCTCTGCCCGTTGTTTTGCATCTGCGCGCTTTTGACTTTACTTCGCTGCGCGGCCCCCCGCCCGCTTAACCCTTCCCGCATTTTCACCCATACACGCCCGGAATCCGTCTGAGCGCACGGCCTCTCACGGCCCGTGATGCCCGGCCTGACCCAACCTAAACGAGAAAAGGCGTGCCTGTGCTGGTAACACAGGCACGCCCGGCGAACGAGACTCAATCACAAGTGACGTGTCACCCATGACCTGTCACGCCCTTTGCCGGAGTGATTGTAGCACGTTTTCGCCCTCGTCGTCCATGCGCGCTGTCCTGCCTTCCGGGCAGGCACGCGCTTCACAACACAGGGAGATTAACGACTATGACCATTCGCCTCACGGCAAAGGCGCGCATCTGCGCCTGCCTTGCCGCTGTCTTTGTTTGCTTTGCGGCGGCCCCGCCCGCTCGCGCCGATGTGTTCGGACGCCTGCATATCGTCGTTCAAGACGACGCAGGCAAGCCCGTTCAGAGCGCAAACGTCACCTTTCACGACCCCACCAATGTTGTCGGCGACATTCACGAAGTCTCCGACGCCGCTGGAACCGTCCTCAGCCCGCCATTAGAAAACCATCTCTGGCAGGTCACCGCGACGGTTGTCACCTTTGAGACCGCCACCCGCGCCGTTCAAGTCGCCGCTGACACCACCGCCGATGTAGACTTCGCGCTCGTCAAGTCCGTCATTCGTTCCAGCCGGACAGTTGTTGTCGCGCGCGGCAATGTCACTGCCAGCGACACCCACCGCACGCTGGACTTCTTGAACAAGTTCCCTGTGACGGCAGGCAACCCGCAGAGCTTCACCAAGTTCCTCGCCACCAATCCCGGCTTCGTGCAGTCTTCCGTCAACGTCGTGCATCCGCGCGGCGAGCACGCCTCCACGTCCATTTATATTAATGGCTTCCAGTTGCCGGGCGTCCTGCAGGGCCGCGCGGGGCAGCAGTTGTCCCCGGACATCGTGCAAAGCGCGGACATTCAGACCGGCGGATACGCCCCCGAATACGGCTCGGAGACGGCGGCCATCCTGAACCTTGACCTGCGCTCCGGCCCCATCACGCCCTTTCAGGACTTCTCCTTTGACGGCGGCACGTACAAGACGCTTGACCAGGAACTCACGGTGGGCGGGCAGGGCGGCGAGCCGCTCAACGGAGGCGACGACGGCAATGTCCCGCGCCGCTTCCGCTACCTTGTTTCTGTCAGCAACCGCAGCACGGACAACAGTTTGGAGGCCCCCCAGCCGGACGACCAGAGCGCCCATAATCATGGCATCTCCGCCATGCTGTTCGGCAACTTTGGGTTTCAGGACAGTCCGCGCGACCAGTTCAACTTGATTGTCAACAGCGCGCCCGCGCACACTGAAATTGCCAACCGCACCGGCCTGCCGGATAAATACGCCCTGGTCGGGCAGGGCTTTGGCTACGGCGGCGCGCGCAACGCCGACGGCACGGAACCCGGCGCAGACCCCACGCTGCTGGGCGGGCAACCCCTTCCTCTTGCCTCGCAGCAGGCGGCGGGGCAGGATGTGTACCAGAACGACGACAACTCGTTCGGCCTCTTGAACTACCGGCACACGTTTACGCCGCGCCTGACCGGGCTTTTGTCTCTGGGCATCACGCATTCGGGCCTGGACATCTTCAACCATAATCCGTCCATTGACCTGAGCGCCCTCAATCCCGACGGCACGCTCACGACTACCGACAACTCCATTGAGTTCAACCCGACCGTCCTGCGCGTCAACACGCAGAAGGAACTGTCCGGCAGCCTCACCCGGAGCGCGGGCGCGCACACGTATAAAGCGGGCATCCTGCTGACCGGGCAGGTGGGCGATGAACTGTATCAATTCGTGCCGCAAAGCCAGTTGGCGCTGGATGCCCTGAACGCTGTGCAGTCGGGCGGCGGGCCGCAACTCGCCCCCAATGGCACGGCGCAAAATGACGCGCAGGGCAACCCCGTGCTGGACGCGCTGGGCAATCAAGTTTATCTTATTCAGCCCGGCGCGACCACTCCCACCGTGCGCGTCCACCGTTCCGGCTACTACAACGCGGGCTACGTGCAGGATACCTGGCGTGCCAATCGCCAACTGACGCTTAACTACGGCCTGCGCGTGGACTCCTACGGCCAGCAGCAGAACCTGGGCACGCCTTCCGTAAATGAGAACTTTCTGTCCCCGCGCCTCAACATTGCTTATGCCTTCGTACCCGGCACAACAGGGCGGCTGTCTTACAACAAACTGTTCACGCAGCCGCCGCTCGCGCAGGGCGCGATTGTGGGCACGTCGCTCAAGCCGCAGACTACCGATGCCTACGAAGCGAGTTTGGAGCGTCAACTGTCGCCGGGGCAGACCGCCAAAGTGTCTTACTACTACAAGAACGACCGCAATCAGAACGACACCGGCATTCTCATTCCGTACACGCAGATTGGCGCGTACACCACGCTTCAGTACCAGTATGCCAGCATTCACGGGATAGAACTTTCCTACGACCTCACGCCGCGCACTGGCCTGGGGCTGGGCGGCTACCTGGCTTACGCGCATTCGCACGCCCGGCCCGGTGGCTTAGACCAGACCGGCGCGGACGCCCCCACCGTCAACGACCATGACCAGACGAACACGGTGAGCACGGGCTTAGACTACACATTCAAGTCCACCGCGTCCATCGGCGTGGATTATTTGTATGGCAGCGGGGAAGCCTCCAGCGTGCTCGCGCCCATTGGCCCGTCCAACACGAACTTGCTGAACGGAGGGAATCGCAATTCGCATTCGCAGGTCAACCTGCGTGTGGGCAGCCCGAAACTGGCAGGCTACAGCGGGCTGGAATTGGACGTGGACAACCTGTTCAATCAGGTGCAGGTCTTGAACTTCAATTCCGGCTTTTCGGGCACGCGCTTCCAGCAGGGCCGCCGTGTCCTCTTACGCGCCACCGCCAGTTTCTAACAGCCGAAAGGAGAAGTTATCATGGCAAAAGGCAAACGCAAGCAGGGCACGCCTTTGCAGGCGCAAAAAGCCGAGAACCGGCGTATCTGCCGCCTGCTGAATGCATACCTGCCGCCACATCAGGCTTGCCTGTCGCGCTACTTCCTGGCGCAGTTTCAGCACGCCCTGCCGCCCCGCAAGCAGGGCTGAAAGAGAGGCCGCGACTTCCGCTAAAATCTCTTGCGTTAGGTACTTGGTCAGTTTCACGCCTGGCGCGGCAGGCTCACCCGCCGTCAACGGACTGGAACTGCACTGACACAAAAAGAGCGGGGGAAGGACAAGTGTCCTTCCCCCGCTGCCCGCTTATGGAGCCGACGCCCGGATTCGAACCGGGGACCTGCTGTTTACGAAACAGCTGCTCTACCACTGAGCCACGTCGGCGAACAACCGGCGTGATTATACAACAGGACGCCGCCCCCTGTCAAGGGCGGCAGACGGTTGTCACAAGGCAGCCAGCACTTCGGCCAGCAAGTCTGGCATGGTGGTCACGATGCCGTCTACCTGGCAATGCGCGCGCACGCGGCGCATTTCTTCCATCAAATCCACCGGGCCAGCGTACACCACAATCTCGCGCAGGCGCAGCACATTCACAATTGCCGGAGTCAGCAGGCGGGCGTGCCAGAGCACGGCATCCGTGTCTATCTTTGCCAGGAACTGCGCGTCGATCCGGCCCGCGTCCTCGCTTTCCAGGGTGAGGCCCAGAGGAATGCGCGGGTCAAGGACACGCAGGGTCTTGCGGGCGGGCGCGTCCGCGCCGCACACCAAAAGCCGCTCCATGGGAAAGCCGGACTGCCGAATGGCGCGGGCCAGCAGGGTTTCCGTGCCTGGCTCGCGCAGGTGAAGCATCAGCCCGGTTTCATGGGACAGGGCAAACGTGAAGGCGTCGCTCAATGTGAGCAGGGGAGCGTCCGTGTCGGCAGTGTACGCCTGCCAGCGGGGAAAGGGACGCGCGCGCAGAGGAAGTTCCTGGCCGTCCAGGAGGCGCACGGCCTCATGGTCAATCACCAGCACATCGTCGCGGGTAACGCGCACGTCCAGCGACAGCATTTGCGCCCCCACCTCAACGGCGCGCTGAAGCGACGCCAGCGTGCTGCCGGGCGGCGACAAGACCGGGGCGCCGTGATGGGCGACACTTAGGAATGGCTGAATGCGGGAGGCCATAGGCAATGACTGGTGCGGGAAATGCGCAGCAGGGGGAGAGCGCTGCCCTCCCCCTGCTGCCACGAAGTATGCTGGTGCCGCCTACCGGACTTGAACCGATGACACCTCAATTTTCAGTCGAGTGCTCTACCAACTGAGCTAAGGCGGCCTGCGGGAACAATCGGTGGTGGGCGAGGCAGGATTTGAACCCGCGACCTTGACTGTGTAAAAGTCCTGCGCTACCCCTGCGCCACTCGCCCCCACCCCGCTTGACGGGGTTTTGTCTGCCGACGCTTCCCATTATACCGGCTCGCGCCGTGCTTTGCAAGAGGGAGGCATAGCCCCGTTTTACTTGGTGCGCGGCGGATGAAACAAGTCCCGGTGCAGAACAGCCAGTTTTTCCGGGTCAATCTTGGGCTTGCGGTCGTAGGTCAGCAGGCCATTTAATTCTTGTTCCACGTCCGTCAACTGCGTGTAGCAGAAGCCGGACACAAATGGCAGGGACGCGATGCCCTGCATCAAATCCGTGTATTTGTTCAGCAGGTCTTGGCCGTCGCAGGCCGTGCCGTAGGCGCAGTACAGCAAGTCCCACTTTTCTTTGGGCAAGTCGGTGCGCTCCATCAGGAAGCCGCCGACTTCTGTGAGCATAATCGGCTGGCCCCGGTAATGCGAGCCGCGCACGAAGATGGGCTGTGCTTCGTCCCAGGCATTGGCGGGCAGCGGGCCGCCGCGCAGGGTTTCGGCGTAGCGGGCGCGCAGTTTCTCCCCGGTGGGTGTGTAGTCGTGGATAGCCAGAATATCGGTGATATCGGTGTGCTCCCAGCCGTCGTTGTCAATGACGGGGCGTTCTGTGTCTACGCGCCGGGTCAGGGAGACGATGCGCTCCAAAAACGCATACTGTCCGGGGTGGCTCTTTTGCAGGCCGGGAAAGCCCATGCTCTCGTTGACCGGAACCCACGCCATAATGCACGGATGATTCATGTCGCGGCGCACCGCTCGCTCCCATTCCGCCGCGAGGTGCTCCTCGGCTTCAGGCGACCACGCCCGCCCATTCGCCATTTCACCCCACACCAGCAGGCCCAGTTTGTCGCACCAGTAGAGCCAGCGCGGGTCTTCCACCTTCTGGTGCTTGCGCGAGCCGTTGAAGCCGAACGCTTTTGTCCACTCCACATCGGCGCGCAGAGCATCGTCGGAGGGCGCGGCGAGATAACTTTGCGGCCAGTAGCCCTGATCCAGCACCATCTTGAGATAGATTGGCTCGCCGTTCAAGAGCACGCGCCCATCTTGCAGCGCCACCGAACGCAGGCCCACGTAGGACTCTATCTCGTCCAGCACCTCGTTCTCCTGCATGAGACGCAGGCGCAGGCCGTAAAGATGGGGCGAGTCGGGTGACCAGAGTTTGGCGTTGGGGACGCGCACAAACATGCGCACGGCGGCGTGTGTCGTGTCCTGCGTGGTCGTCGCCACCACCTGCCCGTCATCCAGTACGTCAGCCTGCAAGCGCCAATGCGCGCAGGGCGCGTGCAGAAAGACGCGCAGTTCCACGCCGCTTTGCTCCACGACGGGTGTCACTTTGATGCTGTCGATGCGAATGGGGGACACAGGTTCCAGCCAGACGCTTTGCCAGATGCCCGTTGTGCAGTAATAATCAATGTGGTGCGGCAGGCCCGTCGTGGACTGCTTGCCGCGCGGCTGGTACGGGTCTTGCCGGTCTTCCACGCGCAGGGTCAGGCGATTGCGCCCGGCCTTAACGTAAGGCGCGATGTCAAACGTGAACGGCACATGACCGCCCCGGTTGTGCCCGATTTCGTGGCCGTTGACCCACACAGTCGTGCGGTAGTCTACTGCGCCGAAATGCAGCAGCAGGTCGTGGTCGCGCCAGGCATCGGGCACGTCAAACAGGCGCGAGTACCAGACGACTTCGTGCACGCCCTTGTCATTGATGCCGGACATCTCGCTCTGGTAGGGAAAGGGGACGACAATGCGGTCGCCCAGACGCTTGTTGTGCCAGCCTGCCTGAAGGCCCTGCCGGGCGTCGTCAAAGTCAAACTCCCATGTTCCATTGAGGCAGAGCCAGTCGGGGCGCACAAAGTCCGGGCGGGGATATTCAGGCCGGGGGATAGAATGAGTTGTTCGCATACTGTATTATACGGCGGACGCGCCGAAATCATTAGGGGTATTTGCGGGGCTGTGAAAAGCCATGTCTTGGAAAGCGTCTTCGCGGACGCAGGAGTTCAGGCGGCGTTTTTAGGCCCGTTTTTCCTGCCGATGTCTATCATCTGACCATAACAACCCATGTTTTAACCGTATCTGACCGTGTTATAACCGTATCAAACCGCGAACAAACCGTGTTATAACCATGTTTGAACCGTGACAAGACCATCACGGACAAGGAAGGCCCGGCACACCCTTTGCCTGCGCCGCCGCCGGATTGCCGCCCAGATTATCCGTCGTAACGGTACACAATCGGCGCGTCAATATCCGGGTGCAGGGACGCATGAACCGGGCACGTGTGGCCGATGCGCTCCAACTGCGGACGCATTTCCTGTGGCACGGACGCGGGCAGCGTGACCGTAACGGGCAAACGCCCGATGCGGCGCGGGCTGGCCTGCATTTCTTTGCCAACATGAGCCGTGATGCCCGTTAAATCCAGTTCATGGCGGGACGCCCACATGGCGATTGTCGTCAGAATGCAGGACGCCAATCCTGCCGCCACCAAATCCGTCGGGCTGAACGCGGAGGCGTCGCCGCCAATGTCTTTCGGGGCATCAGTTTGCAGGGTCGCGCCTTCGGGGTGATGCAGCGTGCATTTCTTGTTGCCGTCATAGAGAACATCTATTTCAACCATCTTTTTATTCTCCTACTTTTTATTCTGCTATTGGGCCGCTTCCAGTGGAAAGGTGAACGACGCAGGCGCGCGGCCAGGACGTTCTATCTGCACCTGCACGGCGTAGCGGGTCGCGATGCTCAGGCGCACGGGCACTTGATACGCGCCGTTGCCCTGCGCGCGCCCGCTGACCAGCGCGCCGGGCAGGCGCGGCGCGAGCGCTTCCGCCGACGCCGTGACATTGGCGTTTCCCACCGGCGCTCCGGTGGCGACGTCCGTCAGCGTGAGCAGCAGCGTGTCATCTCCCGTATGAGGCGGGGCGGGCACGGTGGACAGGGAAACACGCAGGCCGTCCTGAGTCTGGGCCAGAGACGCGGCAGGCGGCGCGGCGGGGTGAGCGCACCCGGCGGCGAGCATCAGCAGGAGGCTCCATCGCGCTGAACGCACTGTCACTGCCATTGCCGGGCCGCCTCAAACGTGTCGCCTTCGGGAAACAGGGCGAGCGTCAGGCGCTCGCCCTCGGTCTCGTCCGGGTCAACTTCTGCGGACAAAGCCACCTTGCGGTCAACAAGGGCGTGCAGGCGGGATAATTTGCGCGGCAGGTCAGCGGCGCGGGCGTCTCCGGCTTCTGCCTGCGCGGTGTAAAAGCGGCGCAGGGCGGCGACCATGCGGGCCGTAAAGCGCTTGTGATTGAACAGCACGTGCCGGGGATAAAACGACAGCAGGAAGCGGCACAGCATCATCCAATCGGCTTCGGCCAGCGAGACGCCTTCATGCACAGCCAGATACACGCTCGGCAGGGCCAGGCAACGCGCGCAGTCATCGCTCATGTCGTCATCCCGGCCCAGGAAGTTGGCAACTTGATGGCGGGAGCGGGCCAGGGCTTTTTCATGTCCAACCCGGCTTCCGGGCGCGGGACGCATCAGCGCGAGCGCGCCGGTTCCCGCCAGCGCGCGGCGCAGGTCGGCATTAAACGCCCCAATGCGCGCTTCCAAGGCACGGATTGCGGCGGGCGGCGCGGCGTAGCCCAGCAGACGGTCAATGGGGCGGCGAAACGTGGCGCGGGCAATGGCATAATCGTCCACAAGGCGCAGGCGCGCGGAACGGGCGATCAGCGCATGCCAGTGCGTGCCGGGATACGCGCAGGCGGCGTCATGCAGGCGGGCCAGGGCGGCAGGAACGATTTCTTCCCAAAACGGCTGCTCGGACGCGCTGCGCTCCACCAGCGCGACCATCGCCGCTTCCAGGGTGGCATCTTGAATGGCAACAGCGGCGCGGTCGGTCTCGGCCTGCCGTTCCAGACCAACGCTGAACAGTCGCGCGCGCGGGTCAAGCGCCGTCCACAGCAGATGGTCGCCCGGCACGGCCTTCTGTGCGGCAAGCCAGGCGCGCAAACCGAGCGTGCCGTCCTGCGCTTCCTCCTGAGCAATCTGCGCCCCGCAGGTTTCGTCGCGCACGGTCAGGCGGGGAGCGGCATTCGGGGCTGCCATCGCCCAGGGCAGAAAGCAGGGAAAAAGAGCCAGAACGCCGGAGGCGGCTTCCGACTCAGAGAGTGTCCAGCGAAAGCGCGTCCCGCGAAGTGTCCAGTGGAGCGGCGCAAAGCCGCCGTCAGGCAGGCGCACCCATTCCGCAGACTGACGCGCTTCGGCCAGTATCAAATCTTCGGGGTGATGGGCGCGGGAGGGGTGCAGCGTCAGCACGCGCGCGATGAGTTCTGCGCGCGAGACCGGCCCTTCCAGCGCGGCGGCGAGTTGCGCGAGGGCAGCCCGCAGGTTTAAAGAAGACGGCGCGACGGCGGAACGGACAGGCATGAGGTGATTGTATCCAAATCGCCTCCCAAAGTCAAGGCGCAGGGGGTCGGATTGCCCCTGATAGCGAAAATTGCCGATTGTGTCCTCCAATGCTTGACAAGCAGAACCAGGGCGGGTACACTACAAGCCTCAAAAACTCAATGGGGGTGTAGCTCAGCTGGTTAGAGCGCTGCCCTGTCAAGGCAGAGGCCGCGAGTTCAAGTCTCGTCATCCCCGCCACCCCAGGCCCACACGCTTCGGCGACAACCAGGGCTTTGCTTTTATGGGCAGAGACCTGTCTTCACGGGCAGAGACCTGCCCTCACAAAGGGCCTGGTTCTCGCCGATGTTTGTGTGTCAGGCCCGAACTCTTGAACCCGCTTTCCAAAGGGCTTGGATGTATGCCGGTGCCTCACTCCAACTCCCCGGCAGATGCTTCGGCAAATTGACCCCACCAGAGCACAAGCACAATCAAAGACCATCCACGCTGCCCTGACCACTTAATCTAATCCCCTAAATTGATGGAAGCGCGCAACGAAGACGCGAAGGAGAAACACACTGATGCAGATGATGCGAATGGACAGCACGAACGCCTCCGCGATGGCCGCCCTGCTGGCGGCGATTGCGGTTGCGCTGACCGGGTGCGGCAGCCACAACGACGAAAGCGCGGCGACACCGGGCGGCAGCGCGCCTGCTGTCAGCACCAGCCCGGCGACGAGCAGCACAACGGGCGGAACGACGCTGCAAATCGCCGTCATTCCCAAAGGCACCTCGCATGAATATTGGAAAGCCGTTCATGCGGGGGCGGTCAAAGCGCAGCAGGAATTGAACAAAGCGGGCACGCCGGTCAGCATCCTCTGGAAAGGCACGGAAAGCGAGGGTGACCGCAACGGGCAGGTGAATATCGTGGAAGGCTTTGTCACACAACACGTCAGCGGCATGGTGCTCGCTCCTCTGGACAGCCAGGCTTTAGTGATGCCCGTGCAGGACGCTGTGAGCCGCAAAATCCCCGTCGTCGTCATTGACTCGCCCCTGAACGGAACCGCGTGGTCGTCCACCGTCGCCACCGACAACGAGAAGGGGGAGAACTGGCGGGCGCGGCGCTCGCCAAACTGCTGGGCGGCAAAGGGCACGTGCTGGTGCTGCCTTACGCGCAAGGGTCGGCGAGCACCGAAGCGCGCGAAAAGGGGTTTCTGGCTGTCATGCAGAAGAACCCTGGCATTGTCGTTCTCTCGTCCAACCAGTACGGCGGCCCCACCACCGACACCGCCTACAAAACCGCGCAAAACCTGCTGGCGCGCTACGGCAAGCAGACCGACGGCGTGTTCGCGTCCAACGAAAGCAACACGCGCGGCCTGCGTCTTGCCCTCAAAGACGCCAATCTGCTGCACAAAGTCAAGTTCATCGGCTTTGACGCCACGCCTGATTTCGTGACCGCGCTCAAAGCAGGCGAAATCAACGGCCTTGTGGTGCAAAACCCGTTCAAGATGGGCTACGAAGGCGTAGAAACCGCCGTGTCCGCCATCAAGGGCACGAAAATAGATAAGAACATAGACACGGGTGTCGCCGTGATTACCCCGGAGAATGTCAATGCGCCCGCCATGCAGGAGTTCCTCAACCCGCCTATTGACCAGTATCTCAAGTAAAGGCAGCCTGCCATGAACATTCCCAGCGCCGACGGTGTTGACCCCAGCCGCGTCCCCAAACGCGCGCTTGCCGATGGCACAACCCTGCCCGCCATCGGGTTCGGCACATTCGGCTCGGACAAGTACACGGGCGACGATGTCGCCGCCGCCGTCGTCGATGCCGCTTCAGTGGGCTACCGCCATTTTGACTGCGCCCTGTCTATGGCAACGAGGACAAAATTGGCCCCGCGCTCCAGGCAGTGATGAACAGCGGCGTCCCGCGCGACCAACTCTGGGTCACGTCCAAAGTCTGGAACGACGCGCATGACCGTGTTGCCGCCTCCTGCGAGAAGTCCCTGCGCGATTTGAGCCTGGATTATCTTGACCTGTTTCTGGTGCACTGGCCATTTCCCAATTCGCACGGCAAGGGCGTGGACGTTTCCTCCCGCGACCCGCACGCCGTGCCCTACATTCACGATGCCTACATGAAAACGTGGACGCAGATGGAGGATTTGCGCCAGCGCGGCCTCGTGCGCCACATCGGCACGTCCAACATGACCGTGCCCAAGTTGACGCTTGTGCTGCGCGACGCCGCCGTCAAGCCTGCCGCCAACGAAATGGAACTGCACCCCCACTTCCAGCAGCCGCGAACTGTTCCAGTTCTGCGTGGACAACGGCATCGTGCCGATTGGCTATTCTCCCATCGGCTCCCCTTCCCGCCCGGAGCGCGACCGCACACCCGACGACACGGTAGACGTGGACGACCCTGTCCTTGTCCGCATTGCCGCGCGGCTTGGCGTGCATCCTGCCGCCGTGTGCATCAAATGGGCCGTGCAGCGCGGGCAGGTTCCTATTCCCTTCTCCGTCAAGCGCGCGCAATATCTGAACACGCTGCAAGCCGTCGCGAGCGAACCACTGACGGGTGACGAGATGCAAGAGATTGCGGGCATTGACCGGAACAACCGCCTGATTAAAGGCCATGTCTTCCTGTGGCCCGGCGCGCGCGACTGGCACGCCCTGTGGGACGAGAGTGGGGAAATCACGTCAATGACTGAGACAACGATGACGGGCGTTGTGCTGCCCGGAAACAGCACGGTAGAGTTTCGGGAGCAGCCTGTCCCGTCGCCGGGACACGGCCAAGTCCTCGTGCAGATGAAAGCGTCCTCCATCTGCGGCTCGGACATTCGCGCCATCTACCGCGAGCATCTGGGCGTGGGGGATGAAGCCTACCGGGGCGTCATCGCCGGGCACGAGCCGAGCGGACAGATTGTGGAAGTTGGCCCCGGCTGCAAGCGCTTCAAGGCGGGCGACCGCGTGGTGCTGTATCATATTAGCGGCTGCGGCATCTGCGAGGACTGCAAAGCCGGGTACATGATTTCCTGCCATGACAAGAGCCGCGCTGCCTACGGCTGGCAGCGCGACGGCGGGCACGCTCCCTATTTGCTGGCCGAAGAAAACACCTGCATCCTCCTCCCGGACAATCTGACGTATGTGGACGGCGCGCTCGTCGCCTGCGGCTTCGGCACGGCGTGGGAGGCATTGACGCGCATCAGAGTCAACGGCTGGGACAGGCTGCTTGTCACGGGATTGGGGCCGGTTGGCCTCGCCGCCGCCATGCTCGGCAAGGCGCTGGGGGCCAGTCAGGTGATTGGCGTGGACACAAGCCCCGCCCGCATTCAATTGGCGCAGGAGTTGGGCGTGGTAGACGAAGCGTTCGCCAGCGACGGAGACGCGCTGGGCAAAATCAAAGACCTGACCGGCGGCAAAGGCTGCGAGGCTTCCGTAGACTGTTCGGGAGCCGCGCCCGCCCGCAAACTCGCCTTGCAGGGCACGCGGCAGTGGGGCCGGTGCGCGTTTGTGGGCGAAGGCGGCAGCGTGGAGTTTGACGTGTCCCCGCTGCTCATTCACCCGCAAATCACGCTGTACGGCTCGTGGGTGACGAGCCTGTCGCACATGGAGGAATTGGTGGAGCGGCTTTCCCGGTGGGAGATGCACCCGGAAACAACCGTGACGCATCGGTTCTCGCTGGCGCAGGCGGGCGAAGCGTATGCCGTCGCCGACAAAGGGCAAAGCGGCAAAGTGACCATTGTTTATGAGTGATCCTATGAGTTCCACCACCGCGCCATCGGGCCGCGCCGACCTGCCCGCCCCGCAGGGCGGCTCGCAAGAAGCAGGCGCATCGCCTTCGGGACGGCGGCTGCTGACCGTGCTGGGGCCGTTTGTCGGGCTGGCGCTGGTGATTGTTTTGTTCTCGCTGCCGCCTGCCATCCGCGCCACCTTCCTCAGCCCTGACAACTTCCGCGCGGTCGCCGCCCAAACCGTGATTACCGCCCTCGGCGCGCTGGGCATGACCCTGATTATCATCAGCGGCGGCATTGACCTGTCGGTTGGCTCCGTGCTGGCGCTGTGCAGTGTCGTGGTCGCGCTCCTCTTGAACGCGCACGTCGCGCCCCTGATGGCTGTCTTGGCGGCTATCGCGCTGGGCGGGGTGACGGGGGCCATCAACGGCTCTTTGATTACGGGCCTGCGCGTGACGCCGTTTATCGTGACGCTGGGAACGCTGGGCATCGCGCGCGGCGCGGCCAGTTGGCTGGCAAACCAGCAGGCGGTGAATGCGCCCGGCGCATGGCTGACCAATCTGGCGGCGACCTACCCGCAGCCCGCGTGGCTGCAAGTGTCGCCGGGTGTTTGGGTGACGGTGGCGATGGCGGTCATCACGGCGATCATTCTGCGGCAGACGGTGCTGGGGCGCTACATCGTAGCGATTGGTTCCAATGAAGTCACTTCGCGCCTTTCGGGTCTGCGGGTGGACGCGCTGAAAATCAGCATCTACGCGCTGGCAGGGCTGTTCTTCGGCTTGGGAGGCGTCTTGCAGTTCGGGCGGCTCGGTCAGGGCGACCCGACCGTAGACGTGGGCGAAGAGTTAGATGTGATTGCAGCGGTCGTAATTGGCGGGGCGAGCCTGTCGGGGGGCGAAGGCTCGGTGCTGGGTTCCATGATCGGGGCGCTCATCATGGCGTTCCTGCGCTCCGGCTCGCAGCAGATGGGATGGCCCTCTTACGTGCAGCAGATAATCATTGGCATGGTGATTATCGTTGCCGTCGCCCTTGACCGCCTGCGCCATCGCGCACCCGCGAAATAGGCAGTCTGGTCGCGCAGAGAAACGCCCCCTGCCACACCGGCAGGGGGCGTTTCTCTGCATCAGAAAGCCAGGTTAGGCCGCCGCCGCGTCCACCGCCTTGCGCCGCCGCGCCTTCATCGCCAGCCCCGCCAGCCCCAGCGTGCCCACCAGCAAACTCGCCCACGCAGAAGGCTCCGGGGCCACCACCTCACCCGTGGACAACAACTTCGCCTCCCAGATGCCCGTCTTCACACCCCCACCCGCGCCAATCGGGTTCACGAAATACACGTGCATCAACTCCTGAACACTGTACTGACCGTTCCCAAAAAACAACTGGTCGATCCCGCCCCCCGATGCCGCAGCATACGTCCCCGTGAAGTTGCCGTCGTTGTAGTTTTCAATGTACAGGGTCCCCGTGCTGGAAAGGTCATACCCGCTGAACGTGAACACCGCACCCGTGTTGCCCGCACCGAAGTCCAGGTAAGAGTTGCCACCCGTCACCGTCAGCAATCCTGCGCCGAAACTGCTTTCCGTTACGCCCCCGTTCCCGCCCATGCGCGGGCTGCCAGAGTTGCTGGTGCTGCCCTGATTGGTGCCGTTCAACTCCAGCGTGCCGCCGGTGAGGGTCACGTCGGTGCCACCCTGCCCGGTGGTGGTGGCGCGCGTGGTCGCTCCCTGGAGTTGGTTTGCCGCCCCCAGCGAGAGCACCCCGTTGCTGGCGTCCCCCACCGTCACGAACGTGCCGCTGCCGCTGACGGTGATGTTGTCGCCCGTGCCCGTGATGGCCCCCCCGCCGGTGTTGGCTAAAGCCAGTGTGCCCGCCGAAACAGTGGTCGTGCCGGTCGCGCTGTCCGTGCCGGTGAGGGTCAGCGTGCCCGCCCCCGCCTTCGTCAGGCTGCCCGTCCCGCTGATGTTGCCGCTCACCGTCAGCGTGTCCCCGCTGCTCGTCACTGTCGCCGTCGTGCTCGTTGCCAGCGTGACAGGGGCGCTGATGGCGTTGCCTGTCCCCGTTGCCGTCAGGTTCGCCATGCCCGACCCGCTTTGCAAAGTGAAGCCGTGCCCGCCCACCCCGTCGGTGGCGAGCGTGGTGCCGCCGCCCAGCGCAAGCGCCTTGAGGTTGACGGCGGCGTTGACACTGACCGTGCCGTTGCTGGCAAAACTGGCCGTGTCCGTACCCGTGTAGGGAGCGCCGTCCACGCCGGGAGCGCCGCCGTCTGCCCACTGGGTCTGCTGGACAGCGTTGGAGCCGCCGGTCAGGTAGTTGCCGCCTGTGCCCACGTAACTGGTCTGCCCGGAATACACGTTGACACTGGCGGGCGTCGTGCTGGAGGGCGAGACCGAGCCGCCCAGAGTGGCATTGGTGACGGAGGCAGAGGGCGTGAGCGTGTAGCTGCCTACCGTGCTGGGCGTGAAGGTCTGCCCGCTGTTGCTGGCGCTGTTTCCCTGCGTGACTGGGCCGCCGCTGGTGGTGCCCCCGCTGGTGTTGCTGGAACCCAAGCCGCTGTAATTGAGGCTGTCGGCGCTGCCCGTGCCCGTGTTGGCGAGGGTGCTGGTGACGCCGATGGCCCCGCTGCCCACCCGCACGTTGCTGGCAGCGGCGGTTGCCGTCAGCGTGTAGGTGGCGGCGGTAGTGTTGACCAGAAGGTCAAGCGTGTTGTTCACGAAGCCCAGATGGTAGCCTGTGGGCACGGTGGTGGAAGTGGGCAGCGTGCCGCCGAAGCCACTCGTCCCTGTGAGCAGCGTGTACGTGGAGTTTGTCAGCGCGGCTCCGCCAATGCTGTTGAAATTAATGGTAGCATTGGCAAGAGTGGTGATAGCCCCCGAGGACATCAATTCGTCAACCGCGTTGTTGCCATAGTCCAGTCCGAAGATGCTGCCGCTGGCGAAGGTAACGGCCCCGCTACTGAGGATGCTGGCCGCGCCGCCGACAGAGCCAGGGTTGATGGTGCCGCTGTCGGCGACGGAGCCTCCCACAGTACCGCTGCCGGTGAGCGTCGCACCGCTGGACACCGCGACGGCGCTACCCGAAGCGGTAGAACCGTTGACGGCCAGCGTGCCCGCGTTGACGCTGGTGGCACCGGTATAGGTGTTCGCGCCCGAAAGCGTCTGCGTGCCTGTGCCCGACTTAGTCAGGGCGACAATCCCTGTGCCGCCTGTATTGTTGATGATGTTGCCGCCGAACGTGCCGCTCCCATTATTGCTGCCGACGGTGAGCGTAGACGTGTTGCCGCTGACACTGTTAGTGACCGCCGTGCCCGTCGCTGTCCCGCTCAAGGAGTCAACCGCGATATTCGCGCCGTTGAGGTCGAGAACGCCACTGGTGTTGATGGTGAGTGTCCCATTCGTGCCAAGAGCATTCGTATCGCCGGGGTTGATTTGGATGGCACCGCCCGCAATGGTCGTGCCGCCGGTGTAGGTGTTGGTTCCACCCAGAATGAGGGTTCCCACGCCGGTCTTGGACAGGGCCAGATTGTTGGCGCCGCCAGCACCCAGCGCGCCAGCGTAAGTGTCAGTCGAGCTATTGTTGATAGTCAACGTCGCAGTGGTTCCGCCGGTGCCTTCCACTACCTGCTTGGCGGTCGTCGGGTTGCCCGACAGGCTGGAGAGCGTCTCATTATTGCCCGCCAGGTTCACGAAGATCGTGCCAACGCTCGGGTTCAGCACCAGGGCAGTGCCAGAAGGAAGGGCATTCGCGACGTTCAGATTGTATGTGTCGCTCAGCTGGCCCGCGCCAGATGCGAATGTAGTGGAACCCGTGTACGTGCCCGCTGCGCCGAAGTTGAACGTGGCAGTATGGGAGGCTGACGATCCGCCTTCGGGGCTAATCGTCAGGTTGCCGGTGCCGCCGATGGCGCCGTTGAAGTTGATAGTATCGCTGACGCCGAACTGACCGATGGTGGAATTGCCACCGAGGGTGATTGCGTTTGGAAGGGTGTACGTGCCAGCGTTCCCATTGTTGAAGGTGAGGGCGCCGCGCTGGCCGGATGCGCCAGTTCCGGTGATGGTGATAGGGACATTGTTGTACGTCGCATAGCCATTCAACGCGAGTGTCGCGCCGCTAGCCACCGTCACGCCGCTACCGCTCAGCGAAGCGCCCGCGTTTTCCTGAAGCGTTCCCGCGCTGACGGTGGTGGCCCCAATGTAGGTGTTGGTGCCGGAAAGGGTCTGCGTTCCCAGGCCGCTTTTTATCAGCGAGAGGTTGGCGTTGGTCGGCACGGCGGTGGTGCCAGTTCCGATCACGCCTCCAAAAGAACTGTTTGCGGTGTCGTTGAGTGTCAGCGCGGAAGCAGTCCCACTGCTGTTCAGGACAGCATCGTTGCCCTGAGACGCTCCGGCGCTGACCAGACCAGCGAGGGTCTGGTTCTGGCCGTTCAAATCAAAGGTCGTGTTGCGCCCCGTATTGGCGTCCGAAATGGTCAGCACCGTTGTGGATGGCAGGGAGCCGCCGGAAAGCAGTTTGAGATACGGGAAATCCTTCGTGCCGCCGACATTGGTCTGCGTGATGGCTGTAGAACCCGAATACGTCTCGGCCTTGTTGATCGTCACGGTTAAGGGGTTGCCATTGCCGCCAGCCGGCGCGATGGCGAGGTTGCCGGTTCCTGAAATCAAGCCCTGCAAGTTCACGGTGTCGGATGCCTTCGTCTCGCCCACAGTGAAGGTTGCGGAATTGCTCAATGTGATAGGACTGGCAATATTATACGTTGCAACGTCGGCGCCCGAGAAAGTCAACCCTGCATTGCCGGTCACGGCGATGGGAAAGGCCGCGTAGGACGCCGCTGCGCTACTAATAACAAGCGAAGTGGCTGTGCCGAGCGTTACGGCATTGGCGGAGGTCAGTGCGCCGCTGCTACCTAGTTGCAATGTGCCGCCCGTGACCGAAACGGTGCCGCTGCCCGCGTCACTGGTTCCCGTATAGACGAGGGTTCCGGTGGTCACCAGAGTGTTGCCAGTCAGGCCGGAATTGTTGCCGTTCAGGGTGAGGGTTCCAGTCGTGCTGTCCGTCAGGTTGCCCGCACCGGAAACGGCTCCGAGGATTGCCAGGTTTTTTGTTCCGGTAAAGAGCGTGTTATTGGCAAGCGCCAGGTCAATATACAGGGTCGGCAGTCCTGTGCCGTTCAGGTTGACAACTGGGGTCGTGCCGCCGGTGGTGGATGCTAGGGTAATCAGGGTTCCCGTCCCACGGGTGACATTGACGATGCTCGAGTTGGTGAACGTCAAGACGTTGAAGTTCAGATTGAACGCCAAGTTGTCCTGCGAGGTATACGTTGTGCCGCCAATGGTGAGCGAGTCCCCGTTCGCTGCCGAGGTATCACCGGTGATCGTCGGCGAAATCGTGCTAAAGTTGCCACTCGTCAGGGTGTAGGCCACGGCGGGGACAGCGGGAAGCCCCTGACTGAACACGCCATTGACGCCCCTCAGCCCCAGACCGGAATGCTTGGCCTGCGCTGCGCGGGGAGTCAGGCCGGTGAGCGAGCGGAATGTGGCCGTGCGCGCCGTGTTGAAGGTGAGGGCATCTACGCTCGCTCCCGACGCGGACGCGGCAATCGCCCCGGCATTGAGCGCGACGCCCGCCACCCCCACTCCGGCAAGGAAGCGCGCGGCGGCTCCTCCGCGCCAGGCGAAGTTGCGGGGCGTGGGAGCAGAGCGAACAGACGACGGAGAGAAAGAAAATGGCTTCATAATAATTTACAATTCCTCGTTGCGTTAAGTGCAGATTGTTACGACTTTGTCGTGTATGTCAAGAGCTATTTTCTTGTGTCTTTACAACACCCAGGAGTAGGGAGCGCATCAGGAAATCTGCTCCCTACAGGCACGGCAATAGGGAGCCTTGTCAGTATTGTAACACAGTTATCCTAATTCTGTCAAGAAAACTTTGCAGGATATTTCTGCGGCCCCGCTCCATACTCTTCCGGGGAGAGCAGTCCGGGGACAGAAGGTTTATCACGCTCTGCCCCTTAGTTTTCTGCAACCGTGCGCGTTCATTCATAATTACTGCGTGAATTCCCACACAGAACAGGTGCTGCCGTTATATTGACTATGAAACACAACGCTGCGATTGCAGACACTTGCTCCGCGAAGCCACTTTGCATGTCCATCAGCCATCAGCCAGTTGGAGCCGTCGGAGTGTCGCCCGGTATTAGGGCCTGGATATTGGGTAGGGCCTGTTGTCGGGCCGACCGTATAATTAAATCCTCCAGGAGATCGTATACAGCAGGTTGCAGTTCCAGTCATGTCCGTAAAAGCAGAATCAGTACCAAAGTCTAGCCCGGAATGGTAGGGGGTCGATCCCGTTTCCGCAATATCCGTCATATTGACTGTTTGTCCGGTTGTTTCCAATAGAATATTTGTATCGGTAACATTAACAAACTTGTTCATGGGGATATTCCCCACTTGGTTGTTCAGGGCATATGACAACGGATACAAGGTATAAGTGCCATTTGTAGTCGGTTGCGTGGTGTCATCAGGGCACTGATAAACTGCCGTGCTTTTGACATAAGTGTAAATCTGTCCGGCCCAGCCGCTACCTACATAATTGGCAGGGCCATTTGCGCCATACGCTGATTTCCAGATACCGCATGGGAACAATTCATCATAATCTTGCACATATTGCAGGAAGCCCAGTCCCAGTTGCTTTTCATTAGACAGACAGGTGGTCTGCCGCGCCTTTTCGCGCGCTTTGGCGAACACAGGGAAAAGAATAGCGGCGAGGATGGCGATGATGGCGATGACGACGAGCAGCTCAATTAAAGTGAAACCGCTGTTGGCGCGGCCCCGGCGAGAGTGAATAAGCATCATAAGTCCCTTCTTTTTACACGAGTATTTCTAGCCCGGCTTAGCTACACAAGACATTTTTCCTGAAATAATTCCTGCGCGCGCGAGGCCGACCGAACAGAAGAGGATGTGGGAACAGGCGGACGCACCCTGTCCTGACGCACCAGCAAAGGAGCCGGAAGGATGTAGCGGCGCACAGCAACTGCCCTCGATTGCAGGTCAGCCTGGAGGTCATCCAACAGCGCCTCGCACGCCACTTCCCCCATCGTCTCAAAGTCTGGCTGCGTCGTCGGGAACGCAGGACGGTAATGACGGGACGCCACGCGGTTGTCAAAGCCCACCACCGTCACCGCCTCCGGCACGCGCACGCCCCGTCCCGACAACAGCTCAATCAACTCAATCGCCATGATGTCGTCACAGGCAATCACCGCGCTCGGCGGCTCCCTCAGCCCCAGAAGGCTCTCCACGACTGGCTCCAGCAGCGGCGCAAGGTCACGAGGCTGAACCGGCAAACGCTCCCCCAGAGCCTGCAGCGGAATGCGCCACAGCAGCCCCTCGTCCACAGTCATGCCTTGCTCTCCCAGCGCCTCCCGGTAGCCGTCTTCGCGCGCGTCTAGGGTCGGATGCCCCAGCCCCGCGTCTTCCCCGATCAAGGCAATGTGCCGATGTCCCTGCCCCAGCAGCCAGCGGGTCATCTGGGTACAGGCGCGCTTGTTGTCAAACACAACCTGCGTGTGGCCCTGCTCCGGGCGGCAGACATCTATCAAAACCACCGGAACGCCCAGCGCCTCGCTGCACAGGAAGTCAGGCGCGTCCGACGGGCGCAGGGCAGGATACAGGATCAGCCCGCGCACCCCGGCGGCAATGAGTTCCAGGACGGCTTCGTGCTCGTGGGCGACGCTGCCGCCGGAACCGGCCATGAGGACGCGAAAGCCATGCCCGATGTGCCACCCGGTCAATGCCCCGGAAGGCAAGTTGGGGCAGTTCGGCAGCCAGCGGGGCGATGAAGCCGATGGTGGCAGACCCGGCACGCCCGCCTGCATTGTCGGCAGGAATCGAAGTGTCGGCGGGGCATGCAACCGCGAAGGCGCCTCTTCCGTCTTGCTTGACAAGCAGGCCCTCAGCGGTGAGGGCGGCGAGGGCTTTGCTGATGGTCGGGCGGCTGGCGCGGTAGCGGGCTTGCAGTTGATTAAGCGTGGGCAGGCGGGCGGGGCCGTCGTGGGACTGCCAGCCCGCGAGGTCTTCGCGCAGTGTTTGCTGGACGCGCAGGTAAAGAGGCTGATGTTTCATGGCGGCTTCAAGGTTCAGCGCGGCACGGGCTTCAGAATAGCCTCCGTTCCAAACGGGGCATCACGAATGGGTTTACCGATTACCTATTATAAGGCATAAACCGGCAGTTGTCAAGAACTATTTTCGCGGTTGCCGGGTTGCTGGCATGAATAACGGGAAAACAAACAGCAACCCGTGCGCTCAAGGGTTTACCGTTCGGCGAGAAGGTTTACCGCCCGACCCGCAGAAGCCCCCGCTCAAAGCAGCCTCACCGTCTGCGCGGCACGCCGGTCACAGCCCGCTCGAACCGCCGCGCGGCAAAGCGCACAAAGCGCGATGGGTGTGTTATAATAGCCCATGCCTGCTGTGCTGTCTGAGCCGTCCCTGCCTGACCCTGTGGAAGCCGCTCGCGTGCGCCGCGTCTCTGTTTTGCTGGCATGCTCGTTCTTTGTGTCCACGTTCGCCATTGACTCCACGCTGAAACTGCCGTTCCAGTATCTCTTAAAGGACGGCCTGCATCTGCCCCCGCAGGATTTGGCGGGCTTTTTCGCGCTCGGCGGGCTGGCGTGGTACTTCAAGCCCTTTGCGGGCATTTTGTCGGATGCGGTTCCCCTGTTTGGCACGCGCCGCCGTTCGTATTTGCTGCTGTCGGCGCTGCTGGCGGGCGTGTTCTGGATACTGTTGGGGATTGTGCCGCGTCAGTACGCCCCGCTGCTGCTCATGGACATCCTCACCAACACAGCGATTATGTTTGTGTCCAGCGCATCGGGCGGGCTTCTTGTGGAGCAGGGTCAGGCGACCGGCGCGACAGGGCGGTTCAGCGCGCTTCGCAATGTGACTTACACCGGGGCGGGTTTGGTCGGCATTCCGCTGGCGGGATGGCTGGCAAAGTTCGCGTTCGGCTGGACGTGCGGATTGGGCGCAGCCTGCTTCTTTTTGCTGCTGCCTGTTGTCTTTTTTCTTTTGCGCGAGCCGCGCGTGACCAAAGAAGACGCGCTGCCCGCGCGGGAAGTGTGGCAGCACTTTCGCGCGCAGTGGCAGACCTTGAAGCGCGCCCGCCCGCTGTGGCTGGCGGCTGTGTTTCAACTGTGCTTTTATATCGCTCCGGGCTTTCTCACGCCGCTATTCTTTTACCAGACCAGCACGCTGCACTTTTCGTCCACGTTTATCGGTCTTCTGGGCATCGCCAACGGCGCGGGGGGCGTGCTGGGGTCTTTGCTGTACGGCTTCCTGTGCCGCCGCTTTTCCATGCGCGTTCTCTTGATTGCGGCGATCTGGCTGTATGCGGCGGCAGCGTTGGGGTATCTGCATTACCGCTCGCACCCGGATGCGTGGGTGGTGGAAAGTTGTTACGGCTTCGCATTGGGAATGGGTTCCGTTGTCTTGTTTGACATGGCGGCGCGAGCCGCACCGAGAGGCTCGGAAGCGCTGGCGTATGCGCTGTTGATGAGCGCGGCCAACATTGGCATTCAGATGTCGGATGTTATCGGTTCTTATCTGAACGGCCATTTTCATGTGCCGTTTCTGACGCTGGTTCCCGTCAACTGCCTGTCTACGTTGGCGACGCTGCTTCTGGTTCCCCTTCTCCCCAAAGCCCTCTTGTCCGGGCGCGACGGCGACTCCCACCCCCGGCCCCGGACTGCCGATGGCGACGGCGGAGCCGACTTCTTGGGGGAAGACACGGACATTTGGCCCCCGGCTCCCCGCCGTCAAGATTAGGTTTCCTATGTCAAGCTTCGTCCGCGTACTTTTCTTTGAGAGAGGCGACGACGGTCGGGTCGGCGAGGGTGGACGTGTCGCCGAGGGCGCGGCCTTCGGCGATGTCGCGCAGGAGACGCCGCATTATCTTGCCGCTTCGCGTCTTTGGGAGTTCCGCCGTGAACAGAATGTCGTCGGGGCGTGTGATAGCCCCAATCTTGTGCGCGACGTGGTTTTTGAGTTCCCCTGCCAGTTCAGACGTTGCCGGGATGCCCTCTTTGACGGTCACGAATGCGGCGATGGCCTGCCCTTTTATCTCGTGCGTGCGGCCAATCACCGCCGCTTCCGCCACCGCCGGGTGGTCTACCAGCGCGCTTTCCACCTCCATTGTAGACACGCGATGGCCTGCGACGTTCATCACGTCGTCCACGCGGCCCAGCAGCCAGAAGTCGCCGTCGGCGTCGCGCCGCGCCCCGTCGCCCGCGAAGTAGAACTGCTGTTTGGCAAACTTGGCCCAGTAGACCTCCCGGTAGCGTTCATCATCGCCCCAGAGGGTACGCAGCATACTCGGCCAGGGACGGGTTAACACCAGCAGGCCCACGCCTTCCGCGCCTTCGGGCAGGGGTTCGCCTTGCTCGTTGACGACCTGTGCCCCGATGCCGGGGAACGGGCGCGACGCGCTGGCGGGTTTGGTGGCGGACACGCCGGGCAGAGGGGTGATCATAATAGCCCCCGTCTCGGTCTGCCACCATGTGTCCACGATGGGACACCGTTCGCCGCCGATGTGCGTGTGGTACCACATCCACGCTTCCGGGTTGATGGGTTCGCCCACGCTCCCCAGCAGGCGCAGGCTGCTCAGGTCGTGTTTAGCGGGCCAGTCCGTGCCCCACTTCATAAACGCCCGAATTGCCGTTGGGGCGGTGTAAAGCACGGTGATGCCGTACTTTTCAATGAGCGCCCAGAACCGGTCTCGCATGGCTCCGTGCGGCCCCCAGTCCGGCGCACCTTCGTACAGGAAAACTGTGGCCCCGTTCGCCAGCGGCCCGTAAACAACGTAGGAATGGCCTGTCACCCAGCCGACATCAGCCGTGCACCAATACACGTCTTCGTCTTTGAGGTCAAAGATGTACTTCGTGGTTGCCGTGACGCCGGTCAGGTAGCCGCCCGTCGTGTGCGCGATGCCCTTCGGCTTGCCCGTAGACCCCGACGTGTAGAGGATATACAGCAGGTCTTCCGCATCCATCGGGGCGGCATCGTGTTTAGGGGACGCGCCCTCCATGAGACGGTGATACCAATGGTCGCGCCCCTCGCTCATGGACACGCGCGTCGGGTCATCGGTGCGGTTGACCACCACGACGCTTTCAATAGTCGTCTCGCCGGAAAGCGCCTCGTCCGCCGCGTCTTTGAGGCGCACGGCATTGCCGCGCCGCCAGCCGCCGTCGGCAGTAATCAAGACTTTGGAGCCGCTGTCGCTGATGCGTTCGCGCAGGCTGTCTGCGCTAAAGCCGCCGAAGACAACAGAATGCGGCGCTCCCAGGCGGGCGCAGGCCAGCATCGCTATCACGGCTTCGGGGATCATGGGCAGGTAGATGGTCACCCGGTCGCCTTTTTGGACGCCCAGCCCTGCCAGCACGTTGGCGAACTTGCAGACTTCCCTGTGCAAGTCCCAGTACGTGAGAACCCGCGTGTCGCCCGGCTCGCCCTCAAAGATGAGCGCCGCCTTGTTGCGGCGCGGCCCGCTGAGGTGACGGTCAAGGCAGTTCGCGGCGACGTTCAAGCGCCCGCCGGTGAACCATTTGGCGTGCGGCCAGTTCCATTCGCAGACCGTGTTCCAGGGGGTTGACCAGTCCAGAAGCGTGCGGGCCTGCTCGGCCCACCAGCCTTCCGGGTCAGCCGCCGCCTGTTGGTATACGGCGGGGTCGGACAAATTGGCCTGCCCGACAAATGCCGGGTCAGGCGGAAACGAGCGGGACGGTTCGGGAGAATTGGGTTGTGCCACGTTGCGAGGGCCTCCTGCGTGAAAGCGTTATGGGAGGAGTATTCGCTACGAGCAATGGTTTTCCCTGCCAGGACAATTAGCCTTCGGCGTCTTCGGGAGCCAGCAGACGCGCCAGGGAAAGCGTGAAGCCGGGCAGGACAGGCTCGCCGGTCAGCGTGTCGCTCGCCCCCAATGCCTGCGGCGGCGCGTCGGGACGATACACGGTAAGCACGCGCGACGCCGGGTCAAGCTCCCAGACCAGTAAGACGCCTAAAGCCAGCCAACGGGCGACTTTCTCTGCGACGGCGCGGGGCCTGTCGTGCGGCGAGCGCGTTTCCAGCACCAGATCAGGAACAACAGGCGTATAACTTTTTGGCAGCGGCAGGGAGAGACGGCCTTTGGCGACGAACGCCATGTCGGGAGCCAGCACGGTGTCCGGGTTGCGGCTGACCAAGACTCCCGTTTCGGCGGCGAACGTCATGCCGAGGTTGTTGTCCTGCACGTACACGGCAACGCGCGCCGCCAGAGAGAGCGTGACAAAGCCATGTTCACTGCCGGGAGGAGCCATTTCAACCAGTTCTCCTTGAATGAGTTCGTAATGGCCGCCCTGTGCGGACAGGCGTTCCAAATCGGCGGTGGTGTGCAGGACGCGGGCGGGAGCAAGCGTTGCCATGTGTGTTTACTCCATCGGGTACTTGAGGCCCCATTGCGCGCGCAGGGTGTCCATCGTGCGAAGGATTTGCAACGTTTCGTTCAGCGGCATGATGGCGCTTTCGGCCTGCCCGGCGCGCAGGCAGGCCGCGACTTCCTGCGCCTCAAACTGGAAGCCCGTGCCTTCTGCAAACGGCAGGGTGACAACTTCCTCTTTGCCGCCCGCCTTGACGGTCATCGCGGACGGCTGCCACCAGGGGTTGTGTATCTTGATGGAGCCGTCGGTTCCCAAGATGTGCGCCTCGTGCGGCGTGTTAGTGCGAATGCCCGTCGTGAGTGATGCGATGCGCCCGTCGTCATACAGGAGCGACATCGCCGCCTGCTCGTCCACGCCGGTTTCTCCCAACTGCGCGACGCCGGTGATTTGGGTCGGAGCGCCGAGCAGCATGGAGGCCAGCGATAGCGGATAAATGCCCACGTCTAAGAGGCCGCCACCTGCCAGCGCCGGAGAAAACAGGCGGCTCTCCGGGTTGACGCCCGCGCGAAAGCCGAAGTCGGCCTGCACCATGCGAACGTCGCCAATTGCCCCCTCTTTGCCGAGTTCCCGCACGCGGGCCATGATGGGGAAAAAGCGCGTCCACATTCCCTCCATGAGAAACAGGCCCTTTTCGCGCGCCTTGTCAATTACGGGCTGCGCCTGCGCCGCGTTGACTGTGAACGGCTTCTCGCACAGCACGGCTTTGCCCGCGTTCAGGCACAGCAGGCTGTCTTCGGCGTGCAGAGGGTGCGGGGTGGCGACGTAAACGACATCAACGTCCGGGTCGGCGGCAAGGCTCTCGTAACTTGTGTGGCGATGGGGCGCACTCCACATGTCGGCAAACGTGTCAGCCTTGCCGGGCGTGCGCGAGCCGACGGCGACAAGTTGGGCGTCCGGCAGGACGGCCAGCCCGGCGGCGAACTTGTGGGCGATATTGCCCGCGCCAAGAATGCCCCAGCGGACGGGGGCGGAAGGGTTAAGCGGCATGATGAGAGTTCTCCTTGTGGGTCAAAAAAGGGGCAACTGAACGGGGCGCGCGCCGGGCGTCCAGTTGGCGGACGGCCTGTCGCGCTTGGCGACATCAAAGACCACCGGGCAGTTGGTTTCCAGGGCAACAGTGGCGCGCGCATAGCCGAGGGCGAGTTTGGGCGTGTTGTTTTCTTTGGACAGATGCGCCAGCCACACGGTGTGCGGCCCGTGCGAGAGCGCGTGCTCGCACAAGAGGGCGACGGCGGCCTCGTTGGACAGGTGACCATTTTGGCTCAGAATGCGGGCTTTGAGGGCGGCAGGATAGTCGCCCGCGCGGAGGCGATGCACGTCGTGGTTGGCTTCCAGCACCAGCAGGTGCGCGCCCCGGACGGCGCGGCGCATGGCATCGGTGACATGGCCTGCGTCGGTAATCAGCGTCATCTTGTAATCGCCCGGCGCTTGGTGAAGGCTAAGGCCAACAGGGTCAACGGCGTCATGGGGCACGGGAAAGGTTTCCACGCGCAGGGAGCCAATTGTCCAACTGTCGCCTACCGGCAGGACGACATGGGGCGTTTCGGCACGGCGGGCGAACAGGGCCGCGAGTGTGCGCGCATTGGCGACCAGCGGGACGCCGTGACGCCGAGAGAGCGCATACGCGCTCATCGCGTGGTCAGTGTGCTCGTGCGTGAGAACGATGCCGCTCAGGTCGGAAAGCTCCAGATGGTGAACGGCAAGCGCGTGGGCCAGTTTGCGGAGGCCAATCCCGGCGTCAATTAAGAGCGCCGCGCCGCCCGCGCGCACCAGCGTAGCATTGCCGGAAGAGCCGCTCGCGAGCGCGTGGACGCTGAACCCGTTGCTGCTGGTCATGCGTCCATTGTACCCGCCCGCCGTGCTTTGTGAAGAGGCAGACAGGAAAAGACCCGACGGGAGGCGGCAAGCATCGTCGGGTCTGGATATTCTGTTGCGGGGCGCGGCAAAGCCGGAGGGAGCGTGACCCTGCCGGGGCTGCCGCCGGAGAGCGCGCCTATGGGTAGAAAGCGCGCTCTCCATGTGCGGTATGTCCACTATTCAGTTGTCTACAGACATTATAGGCAGGCGGCGGCGACGGCCTCACTGCGAGACTTACGGGGATTTCGCGCCGGGAGCAGCGCTTTGCCAGAATGCGCCGGTCGCGAGCGAACCTTCATAGCCCGCACGAGCCTGCTTGCCGCCCGCCGCGAGCGCTCCGCCATCAGGAAAGACGAGCAGCGCAAGGTCATGCCCATCGGCGGGCATCGGCGGGCCGGGCACGAATGTCTGTGACGATGGATGAAACAGTTCCGTCGTGGCGGTTGTGGAGTGCAGAGGCGGACTCCAGCCGCCCGCGAGCAGGACGCGCCCATCGGGAAGGGTCACGTCCGAATGCGCCATGCGCGGCACGGTTAGATTGGAGGGAAGCGGCGCGAACGTTTCTGTGCGCGGGTCAAACAGTTCGGCAAAGCGCGGGCCGTCGCCGCTGTTCTGTCCGCCTGCCACAAGGATACGGCCATCGGGCAGAAGCGTAGCCGTCGGACGGTCACGGGGAACGCTCATGCCGCCCGTCGTTGTGTGGAACAGGCCGGTGCGCGGGTCAAATATCTCTGCCGAGGCGAGCGTTACAGTGGGCTGCCGTCTCTGCCATTGCGTACCGCCGACGATCAAAACGCGCCCGTCAGCAAGGCGCACGGCGTCGTGGCCGAAGCGGTCGGTGGCAAGGAAAGACGGGGCAGGCGTAAACGTGCCTGTGCGCGGGTCAAACAGGTCTGCGGAGGCCTGCGTCCGATGGCGGTGGGTGTCAAAGCCGCCGACATACAAAATGCGCCCGTCCGTGAGCGGCGTCGCCGTGAACAGTTCCCGCCCAACGGCAAGGCGGCTGGG
Organism: uncultured Armatimonadota bacterium; assembly: GCA_963835235.1. Lineage (GTDB taxonomy): Bacteria > Armatimonadota > Armatimonadia > Armatimonadales > Capsulimonadaceae > CAWIET01. The sequence goes on along the minus strand of CAWIET010000004.1, from coordinate 1,552,258 downwards.
AAGGACATGGAACGTGTCGCGCGCCGGGTCATACACTTCCGCCGTGTCCAGCGTGCCGAGCACCGTGTTGTAGCCGCCCGCAATCAAGACAGTGCCATTCGGCAGGCGCGTGGCCGACGCGAAATCGCGCGGGTAGGTGAGTCGGCCCCGGCAGGGAACAAAGCGGCGGGTGCACTCTTGAAAGCAGTCTGCCGTGGCGACGCACGCGCCCGCCGTGTAGGAAAAGCCGCCGACTATCAGCGCGCTTTTGCCGTCTGGAAGCACGCACGCGGCGGGCGCCCATCGCCCATCCATCATGGCGTTGGCAACGGGCTGCCAGCCGCCCCCGTCCGCGAATGCAGGACACGCCGCCCCTGTGAAAAGGGCAGCGCAAAGCAGCGCCAGAGCCGCCTTCACGCGCCCACCGCGTCGGCGAACTCATCAGCGGACGCGGCAAGATTGATGTCGTTCTGGGTCAAACCGCCACTGTCGTGGGTGGTGAGCAGCAGGGTGACTTTGCTGTAGCGAATGTCAATATCGGGGTGGTGGTTGACGGCTTCAGCCATCTGCCCCACCTGATTGACAAATTGCAGGGAGTGGACGAAGTCGGCGAAGCCGTATTCCTTGCGGATAGCCTCGCCCTGCCGCGTCCAGCCGGGCAGCCGGGCCATGTGCTGTTCCAACTCTTCTTCACTGAGTTTGGGCATACGCATTGGGAATACCCTCCTGCGGGCATTGTACCCGCCGTCAGCCGCCTTCCGTCAATTCCACATTGGCGCGTGGCACGGTCACTGTTGTCCCATCTGCCAGACGCGCTTCCAGCACACGCACCGACGCGCCTGACTCCACTGTGTGCAGGGCGGCGGGCAGCGCGGTAACGGTGGCGAGCAGGCCAAAATAGGGCGCGCGAATGAGCCGAATAGCCGCGCCGGGGGCTAATTCTGAGAAAGCCGGAAGGCCCTCACCCGGCATCAGAATGCCACCCTCTCCCGTCAAAACAGGCGAGGGTAAGAGTTCGTTCCGCCTCCCCCTCGCCTGCGAAGCGGGCGAGGGGGCCGGGGGGGGAGGGCCTCCTGCGGGCACAATCAACTCCGGGCGGATAACGCCTGCGCGGATTTGTGTCGCCCCGCTCAACGATGCGCGCTGGCCGCTCAGGGAATGGAGCAGGTCAAATGTGCGCCGGGCCATCGCAATCGGGCCGAAGCCTTCCGTGAGAATGAGCGTGAAGGGGATGTTCTCATGGCCCGTGATGGCGACGCCAATATCATAGCCCAGAAAGGCAACCAAGTCGCTGTCCACAATGCCCCCGACCACGAGGCCGATAATACCCAGTTCTGCCGCCCGCCGCAGCGCGCCGCCCGTCACGACCGCCCCGCCGACCACGACTTTACCTGCCATATCGGGCGTTAACTCGCCCTCGGTCAAGTCTTGGGCAGGATCGGTGACGGCGACCGCAATCTCCCCTACCCGCTCGCCGCCGACGCCAAAAATGCCCTGCACGAGCGCGCCTTGGGTTTCAATCACGACGCCCTCGCCGGGAAGGACTTCCGCCACCGCGCCCGCCACATATGCGGTCAATTCTATCGGCAGCGCGGGCAGGCGAATGCCGACGTTGCCGGAGGACGTGGACACCGTTTCCACCACCCCTGCCACCGGAGACACCACCTGCGACTTGAGAAGCCCGAAAAGCGCCTGCGTGGACGCCAGCACGTCCCCCTGCGCCACCAGGTCACCCTCCGTGACGCGCAGAACGCGGCGCAAATCGCCAGGCTCACTGTTCAATTGGGCGGCGACTTTGATTGACTGCATGAGGCCCGGCAGGGCAGCACGGGCGACAACCGTTTCAGGAAGAACGCGCTGGCCCGTTTCCACTAAAACATCGCCCTTGAGGGGCAGGCGGCGCGTCCGGCGCAAAAGAGTTCTTCCAGTCACGGTCAGGCCGGGCGTGTAGGCGGTCGCCATGTGTCAGCCTGCCTCTTCTTTGCGGCAGCGCGCCAGGTACAGATATACCAGCGCGCCCGTCATGCGCTGCACCATGAACGATTGCGCCAGCGCGGCCCGCAGTTCCGGGCGCGTGAAGCGAAAAAAGGGAATGCCGCCGTCGTGCTCGCCTTGTTTCTGCGCGAACAGCCGCGTCAGCAGGGAATGCTTGTACGCGGAGAGCGCCAGAGTCCCCCCGAACGGAGCACGCGGGCCAGTTCCCCCACTGCCATGCGGCGAGCATCTTCTCCCGGCACGTGCTCTAACACCTGACACGAGACAACGCGGTCAAACGTGTCGGGAGCAAAGGGCAGATGACATAAATCCGCCTGCACCAGCGGAATGTGTTCCAGCCCGGCGGCGCGCAGTTTGGCTTGATTGGCCCGCAGGGATTGGAACGAGAAATCTATGGCGACCAGTTCCCGCACGCCGCGAGTGAGCGCGCGGGTCATGCGCCCGGTGCCGCAGCCCGCTTCCAGCACGCGGTCAGGCGGTTTTGGGGACAGCGCGCGCCGCGTCAGGGGGATTTCTATGCGCCCGAACAGGTGCAGGAACGCCATGCGGTCGTAGTCGCTCACCTGTGCGTCGCGGGCGGCGATTTCAGACAGTTGCGCGGCCAGAAGGTTCTGGGGCAGCAGGCGCGGAATGCCATCTTCAATGGGAAACGCGCGGCCTGCGGTGTCGGTGAGGCAGCCTTCCTGCACGTTCTCGCCCTTAGCGCGGGTGACTGTCAGAGTCAACGGGGAGCCGTCATCGGGCGAGCGCAGAATGAGAAGCAGGGACGGGTTCATGGCGCAGGGGCCGTTCCCACGTTCGGTGAAGAAGCCGCCGCAACCGGGACAACGGGCGTCACGGTGACGCGCACGGCATAGTCTTCCGCAGTTGGCTCCGGCGGGAGGCCCATCTTTTGACGCGCCAGGCGGCGGGCAGCGGCGGTGTCCTCAAACAGCACCAGCGTGCCGGGCAGGACGGGCCTGCTCGCGCCCGGCAGCCAGACAGCAGAAGGCGTCCAGACCGGGGCAACGGGCGCAGGCAAAGTTATTCCCGTCTGGCAGGACACAGAAAGCGCGCCGCCTGCTTCCACGTGGACGCGCAGTTGATAGGAACGCAATACGTCGGCAGGCCCAAGCGCAAGCAGCAGAGGCGCATCATCGGGCGCTTCCACGCTGACCGGCTCGCCGAGCGGGGCGTCGCCCGCAGCGTCAGGGCGCACAAGTTGGGCCGTGACGTGCCATCGTTCACCCGCAATCTGTGTTTGCATGGCGTCCACGCGCGCCCGAAACTGCGTCAAGCCCTCCGGCGTGCCGCGCACGAGCAGCACGCGCTCGGTGTCGGAAGGGACAACATCGGTGAGGCCATCGGGAAACGTGGGGTCGGGGTCGCCTTTTTTAGCCCCGTCGCGCGTGTAGCCCCGCCGCGTGAGATGGGTCAAACCCAGACGGTTAAAGACCTGCGACGGCAGGACGCGCGTCACCGCGATGCGCTCCCACCGGTACGCGGCGCGCGCGGCGTGGGCGCACGGCAGGCACGCAAGCAGGCACAGCAGGCCGAACGAACACAATCGGGCAGGAGCGCGCATGGTGTTATGATACCGCATATTCGGCGCAAGTGTGCCCGCAGCCCTGCCCCCGGAAGGACGCTCAAAGGCCGTGAGACGGCAAACGAACGGCCCCGCAACGGCAAACGAACGGCCCCGCAACGGCAAACGAACGGTAAACGAACGGCAAACGAACGGCAAACGAACGGCAAACCAACGGCAAACCAACGGCAAACCAACGGTGTTTACACGGCAAACCAACGGCAACGAAACGGTCACGAGGCGGCAGCAGGACGGTCACGAGGCGGCAACGAAACGGTCACGAGGCGACACGGGAAGCGTCACGGTGACGGTTGTGCCTGCGCCCGCCATGCTGTCAATCGCTAACCTGCCGCCGTGCGCGTCCGCGATGGCGCGGCAGATGGAGAGGCCGAGGCCCGTTCCCCCGTCGCGGCGCGCGCGGGCCGTGTCCACGCGAAAAAACCGCTCGCCCAAATGGGAAAGGTGCTCCGGGGCGATGCCGATGCCGGTGTCCGTCACCGTGACAACCGCGTTTTCGCCCGCGCGGGCGGCGTTCACCGCGACGCTGCCGCCTGCGGGCGTGGCGCGCAGGGCGTTGTCCAGCAGGTTGGAAAACAGGCGCATAAGTTCGTCGTCGCTGCCGACAACGCACAGGGCGGCGTCGGCGTTCACTGTGATGGGCGCGGCGTCTTTGCGCCCCACCCGCGCGGCGGCGGCTTGCAGCACGGGCAATAACGGCACAGGCGTGCGCTCCTGTCCCAATTGCCCCGCGTCGGCGCGCGCGAGCAGAAGCAAATCCTGCACCAGACGGGCCATTTGACGCGCGGCTCCGTCAATTTCGGTCATGGTTTCGCGGAAAGCGTCGGGCGACGGGCTGCCGCGCCGCGACAGGTCGCCCAGAGCCAGCGAAGCGTTGCCCTGAATGATGGTCAGCGGGGTTTTGAGTTCGTGGGACGCATCGGCGGTGAAGCGGCGCTGCTGCTTAATCAAGGCGGCCTGACGGCGAAAGGCCGTCTCTAACCGTCCCAAAAGCGCGTTGATCGTGCCCGCCAGCGCGGAAAACTCATCCTGCCCGCTCGCCGGAAGACGCTCCGACAGGGCTTCCGCGCCAATGCGAGACATGGCCTCCGTCATCAAACGGACGCGCGCGAGCACTCGCCCGGTGAGCAAGGCTGCCAAAAGGGCCGCGCACAGCAGCGCGACGGGAACAAGCGTCAGCAGCACGCGGGTCAGGCCCGCGAGAGCGCGGTCGGCGTCGGCGAGCGGATAAGCGGCCTGCACGACCCCGCGCAGGGGGCTATCGGGCGGGAACGAACGGGAAACAACGCGCAGGCGCGCGCCCTTCACCGTGACGGTGGAAAAGACAATGCGACCCGCTGCCGCCTGCCGCAGCGCCCGCGCGTCCCAGGGCGCGTCCCGATGGGCAGGGCCAAACGGCCCGCGCGCGAGGGGCTGCCCGGCGGGCGTAAACGCCTGCGGGCGGTACGGGTCATCAGGCCGTCCCCGGTCGCCCGGCGGCGGGCCGTCTCTGCCAAATGCGTCCGGCGAGCCAAACGGGGCAGGCGGCGGGCCGCTCTGCGGGCCGCTCTGCGGGCCGCTCTGCGGCGAGTTATTTCCGCCAAATTGAACCGGCGGCGGGCCTCCCTGCGGCGAGCCGTCCCTGCCAAACTGACCGGGCGGCGGGCTGCCCTGCCCGAAGAAAGGACGATTGAACTGCGGGCCAGGCGGCGGGCCGCCCCCAAAATGGCGCGGTCGCGTGCGGGCGAGAAGTTCCGTGTCAATGGACGCCAGAATAGCCCGCGCCGCCGCGTAATGCACGACAACGCCCAGCGCCGCCAGCAGCAGCAGCAGCGACAGCGCGTTCCCGGCGACCAGTTGAGCGCGCACCGAGCGCCCCAGCCCCAGCCTCATGGCGCGCCGTCCGCCGCCCCGTCGGCCCTGTCCGGCACGCGCAGGGTGTAACCCGCCCCATGCACCGTGTGAATGAGTTTCACGTCATGAGGCGCGTCCACCTTCTTGCGAAGCAGCCGGATATAAGCGTCCACCGTGTTGGAATACGAGTTCGTCCATCCAGATGCGCTCTTGCACGGCTTCACGGGTGAGGACGCGGCCTTCCTGAGCGGCCAGGGCTTCCAAGAGGTCATATTCGCGGTGGGTCAGGGGAATGTCCACGCCCGCGCGGGAAACGCGCCGCGCCGCCGTGTCCACGACCAAATCCGCCACCCGAATAACCCGCGCCCGGTGCAGTTTGTCCCGCCGCAGGACAGCCCGGACGCGGGCTAACAGTTCCGCGAAATCAAACGGCTTGGGCAGGTAATCGTCGGCCCCCAGGTCAAGCCCGCGCACGCGGTCTTGGACAGCATCGCGGGCCGTCAGCATCAGCACGGGCACGCGCGAGCCTTCTTCGCGCAAGGCTTCCAGCACCTGCCAGCCGTCCCTGCGCGGCAGCATCACATCTAAAATCAGCAGGCCATAGTGGGCATTGCGCGCTTGTTCCAAACCGTCTGCGCCGTCCGTCGCCACGTCTACCGTGTACCCGGCGTCTTCCAGACCGCGCTTGATCAGCCGGGCGATGCCGGGTTCGTCTTCCACCAGCAGCAGTTTCATGCGCCCAGCATACCCCCTGCAAGATGAAAACAGGGTGAAAAGGCGCTCACGCAGAAGGCAAGAAGCCCTCACCCCGCCCGCAGACGGGCGACCCTCTCCCGTTGTCACGGGCGAGGGTTAAGAGGGAGTCCCCGTTGTCACGGGCGAGGGTTAAGTCAGAATAACTCTTACCCTCGCCTGCGAAGCGGGAGAGGGTCGCTGCGGAGCAGCGGGGTGAGGGCCTCCTACGCGGGAGAGGGTCGCCATTCCTATGGCGGGGTGAGGGCCTCCTTCCCTGCGCGTGAGAGCCTTTGCTTTTCATGCGGCTTTCACGGGAGCGGCTTATACTCAGTCTTGGCAGTGTCCAGACAGGACACGGCACAGGAGGAAAGACAATGAGAAACAGCAGGAAAGCAATCGGCACGGCGCTCGCGGCGCTGGCCGCACTGACCGTGTGCGCCGTCGCACAGGCACAAGGCCCGCCCGACGGCAACGGCCCGCCGCCCTCGTTTGGCGGGCGGGGACAATTCGGACATGGCGGCGGACGAATGGGGCCACCCCCACCCGCGTCGGCGGCGAGTGTGCCGGTGGAAGCGCTCGCGTCAGCCTTGAGCCTGACGGCAGACCAGCAGGCCAAAGTCAAGGGGATACAGCAGGCGTTCCGGCAGCAATGCGGGGCGCTGCGCCCTGCCCCCGGCGCGGACGGCGGGCCGCCTGACCCGTCGACGTTTGCGGAAGTCCGCACGAAGGTGCAGGCATTGGACAAGAAAGCCTCGGCAGACGTGGAGGCTGTGCTCACGCCGTCCCAGAAGGCGGCGCTCCCGGCCCTGCTGTCGGAGATGGACTCACTGCGACCGGCGGGCATCCCGCCTGAGTTAGTCAGCAGTCTGAAACTGACGGACGCGCAGAAGACGCAGCTCGCCGCCATATGCTAAAGACGCGAAGGCGCAAGGCCCCGGTGGGCGGCGAGAAGCGCACGAGAAGGCGATGGCCGTGCTCACCGACGCGCAAAAGGCACAGATAGAAGCGTTCCGTCAGGCGCACCCGCGCCCGCAATTCGGCGGCCCCGGCGGAAGGGGAGGCCCTGGCGGTGGCTTCGGCCCGCCGCCTCCGGGTGACGGCCCGGCCCCCGCCCCGATGGAGGCGGCCCGCCCTGCCAGACTAAGCGGCTACTAACAGCGCGCCCTGCGTTCCCGGCGCGGACGGCGCGGGCGTCAACCCCAGATGCTCATACGCCAATCGCGTCGCCATGCGGCCGCGCGGGGTGCGCTGTAAAAAGCCCTGCTGCATCAGGAACGGCTCATACACGTCTTCAATGGTGTCGCGTTCCTCGGAAAGGGCGGCGGCGAGCGTTTCCACCCCAACCGGGCCGCCGCCGAACTTCTCAATTAATGCGCGCAGAAGGCGTCGGTCAGTTTCATCCAGGCCGCGCGCGTCTACTTCCAACATGGCGAGCGCGGCTTTTGCCACGTCACGCGAGATGTGCCCATCGGCCTTCACCTGCGCGAAGTCCCGCACGCGCTTCAGCAGGCGATTGGCGATGCGCGGCGTCCCGCGTGACCGTTCCGCCAGTTCAGACGCCCCGCTCAGGTCAATGTTAACCCCCAGAATGGCGGCAGAGCGGGTGATGATTTCCACCAAATCGGCGGGCGAATAGAACTCAAACGTGTGCTGAATGCCGAAGCGATCTCTGAGGGGCGACGACAGCATTCCGGCGCGGGTGGTCGCGCCGACCAGCGTGAAGGGATTGACATCTAACTTCACCGTGCGCGCGGAGGGGCCGGAGCCGATAATAATATCCACCTGATAGTCTTCCATGGCGGAGTACAAAATCTCCTCCACGGGGCGCGGCAGGCGGTGGATTTCATCCATAAACAGGACGCTTCCGGCTTCCAAATTGGTGAGGATGGCGGCCAGGTCGCCGGGAATGGTGATGGCGGGGCCGCTGGTGGCGCGCAGCGACGCCCCCATTTCGTTGGCGATAATCAGGGACAAGGACGTTTTGCCCAGCCCCGGCGGGCCGTGCAGAAGCACATGGTCTAGGGCCTCGCCGCGCGCCTTCGCCGCCTGCAAATAGATAGACAAACCTTCTTTAATCTTGGGCTGCCCGATAAACTCGCGCAGGCGTTTGGGCCGCAGCGAGTATTCGTCGCGGTCTTCGTCCAGGCCGTCGGGGGAGACCATGCGTTCGGCTGTCATGGCGTTATTATACCCGGCGCGGACGTTTCTACTTGTTTCCCGTCAGGATATTGAGGGCGGCTTTGAGGGCCTGCCCCATTGTGGGAGCGCCTTCGCTCTGTTTGAGGGCGGTGTCGGCGGCGCGGCGGGCGTCATTGCGGTTGTAGCCGAGGCCCACCAGACCATCTATCACGTCGTTGTAGAGGTCGTCTTCGGGCGACGTCTGGCCTTTCGTTTGGGCGGCGTCTACTTTGCGCTCAAATGCTAGCGCGGCCATCTTGTCGCCCAGTTCCAGCACCAGCCTTTGCGCGGTCTTTAATCCCAGGCCGGGAATGCGAACCAGCGTCTTGGTGTCACCCGACGCCACCGCGCGCGCCACCGTCCCCACGTCCATTGCTGACAGAACGGACAGCGCGACTTTGGGGCCAATGCCCGTGACGCTGAGCAGCAACTCAAATACGCGCTGGTCGTCGGGCGTCGCGAAGCCGAACAAGGAGATTTCCTCGGCGCGAACGTGCGTGTAAATGGACAGCGCGGCGGGCTGTCCCACAGTCAGCGTCGTCAGCACAGACACCGGCACGGAGACTTTGTAGCCCACGCCGCCCACGTCCAGCACGATAAATGTCGCTTCCATGCGGGCCAGCGTGCCGCTCAAAGACGCAATCATGGCGTCTCTCCCGATGGCTGGGTTAACTCATGGCGCAGGGCGGCGATAAGGGCATGGCGCACGGAGGCATTGATGGGGCGCATTTCATCGGGGCCGTAGTGCTCGCCAAAGCGCCCATCCATGAACTTCTGCCCCTCAAACTCGCGCGGCGCGCTGTAGCGCGGATAGATGTGCAGATGCACCTGCGGGTCAAGGTTCATGTGGAACACATAATTGAAGTGCTCCGGCGCAAACAGGCGCACCAGCGCGCCTTTGGCGTCCCGCGCCATCGCCCATAGTGACGTTAACTCGTCGGGCGTCAAGGCCGTCACGTCTGTTTCAGGCCGCTTGCAATAGCAGAAGACGCGGCCCAATGTGGCTTGATTGTCGTTGAGCACCAGCATCCAGTGGTCATTCTCAATGATGGCAAATGGCACAAGGCGCGGGGGCAGGGAATAATCAGGCATGAGTTAAGTATCGGGTTCAGTTAAGTATTCGGCATGATTTGGCGCGAGATCATCTGGCGCAGGGGTTTCAGCCCCGCGCCTGCCTTTCCAGCGGCACTACACCCAGTAAGCCGTGACAGAAAGAATGTTCTCTGAGTAAAGGCACTGGCGCAGGGTCGGCTCGTCCGGGTTTGTGAGAAACACGCTGCCGTCGCCGTGATCGCGCAGCACTTCCACAAGCGGCAGGCGGGGCGTTTCGCCCACCATGTCAGCGAGGCGGCGGGCGGCGCGCGGGTCGCGGGCGGGGTCGCTCTGCTCGTATTCCACGAACAGCACATTCATTTCGCGCTTCAGGCGCTTGATGTCGGGGGCATTGGAATTGCCATACAAAGTCACGCGGCTCGCCATAAGGTTAAGAGGTCTCCAGGGGTTGGGATAGCGCGTCGCCCATTTCGCGCGGGATGCACGGGGAAAGCGGCGCATGGGAAGTCTGGTATGCGGCGGCTTCCACCGCTTCGGGCAGGGTCGGGTAAGCGTGCATGGTGAGCGCGACTTCCGAGACCGGCAGGCGCGCACGCATGGCAAGGCAGATTTCGCTGATCAAACTGCCCGCCTGCGCGCCCGCAATCTGCGCGCCCAGAATGGTACCGTCGCTTTTGAGGGACACAATCTGCACGAAGCCGTCGGTTTCGCCAATACAGATGGCCTTGTCCAGATGCGCGAACGGAAAGCGGGCAACTTCCACATCGCTCTCCGCATGGGATGCGCGGGCCAGCGCGGGGGTCAGGCCGACAGAAGCAACTTCGGGGTCGGTGTAAGTGACACGGGGAATAACGCGGTAGTCGGCAGGAGAAGCCGCGCGCCCGCGCAGGGCGGCAACCGCATTGGTGGCAGCCACCGCGCCCTCATACGAGCAGACATGGGTGAACTTGTATTCGGTGGCAACATCCCCGGCGGCCCAGATGTGCGAAACATTGGTACGCAGATGGGCGTCCGTTTTCAGCCGCCCGCCCTCGCAGTGAACGCCTGCCGCGTCCAGTCCCAGCCCTGACACGTTGGCCCGCCGCCCGGCGGCGACGAGAACCGCGTCACAGGCAATCTGCTCGCCGGAGCCTTCCAGCGTCAGGACTTTCTCCTTGCCGCGCAGGGCGACATGGCGGACGCGCACGTCCGTCAGAATGCGAATCCCCTCCGACAGCAGCCGGTCGTGGAGCACGGACGCGGCATCCTGGTCATCACGCGCCAGAATGCGCGCGCCGTTGTGCAGAATTGTCACCTGTGACCCGAAGCGCGCGAACACTTGCCCCAGTTCGCACCCGATAGGGCCGCCGCCCAGCACGACCAGGCGCGCGGGCAGGGAGTGGATGTCAAACACGGTGCGGTTGGTGAGGCAGCCCGCTTCTTCCAGCCCCGGAATGGGCGGAATGGCAGGCAGCGAGCCGGTGCAAAGAATGACGTGCTCGGCGTGATAGCGCGCGCCGGTCTTGCTGGTTTGAAGCGTGTGGGGGTCTAGGAACTGCGCCCGCTCGCACACGGTCGCAATGCCCGCGCGGGCGAAACTGTCTACTGCGCTGCCGCCGCCGACTTCCTCTACAATCCGGTGCATACAGCGCATGACTTCCCCGAAGTCGACGGGCGGCCCCGCATAATCCGGCAGGCCAAAGCGGGACGCGCGGCTCATCTGGTTCCAGAGGCTTGCGGCGTGAATGAGGGCTTTGGACGGCACGCACCCGGTATACAAACATTCGCCCCCGATGAGGCTTTCCTCAAAGATGACGACGCGCGCTCCCAGGCGTGCCGCCGTGCGCGCCGCCTTCGGCCCCGCGCTCCCCGCGCCCACCACCGCCACGTCATACTGTGCCGTCATGCGGTCATTATACCACGCGGCCTGCGTGCCGCTGTGCGCGCCGCCGCTTGAACCCGTCTGCCAGGAACATAGTCTGCTTTTCCACGCGCCCCTCACGCGGCAGGCAGGAGAAGCCCGCAGGCAATGCAGTGTTTATCGTTCCCAGACGCCTCCGCGCGGCAGTGGGGACACACGCGCCGACCTTTCACCACTGGCTCGCCGCATTCGGGACAAAACTGCGCCCCCCGCGCCAAAGGCCAGCGCGCCCCGCACCGGCGGCACGCCACGCGAACCGCGCGTCCAATCACCCATCCGAACACCGGGTCGGACGGCAAGCCGAACACTGCGCCCGCCAACAAGAGCGCGCCGCCCCACCCTGTCCATTGCAGGCCCGGCCCTAAAAGCGCGGCGTCGGGAACGGAATAGTCACTTACCTGCACCTCGCGGATATGGAACTGCGTCAGCAAAGAGTTCCAGGGAAACAACGCCATCTGCGCTCCGATCACCTGATGCCGCACCAATCGGGGCACTTGAACCCGCGCCTCCGTCACCTGCCACAGCGCAAGAACGGCCCCCAAGAGGCACAAGAGCGGCGAACGACGCGCGCCCAGCAGCACGAGCACCCCCGTTGCCAAGCAGATGTTGCCGCTCAGAAAGAACGGGCCGGGAATACTCACGGCGATGTTGTGAAACAGTGTCACGGACGCCCAGGGGCCGAGCGCGCCTGCTGTCACGAGGCCCGCCCCGCCCAGCGTGAGAAGAAACGCCAGCAGCGCCCGCGCGCGGTCAAGAGCGATAGTCATGTCCGCCCCTGTTCGTGGTGCGGCGCGTGCTTTCCTGCGCGCACGGGTAAAATAGGGCATGAAACACGCTCTTCTGGTTCTGTCCCTGCTGCTGACCGTTGCCCTTCCGGCGTCGGCGCAGACGTACACCATGACTGACCTGGGCACGCTCGCCGCCAACGGAACCGTGATGAGCGCAGGGATCAGCGCCAACGGTTACGTCACCGGCAGCGCGGGGGACACTAGCGGCCTGCCGCAGGCTTTCCGCTATCTGGGCTTCTCGTTTGGCGGTCTGGGCACGCTGCCCGGCTACGACGACAGCGAAGGCGAGGGCATTAATACCAGCGGGCAGGTCGCTGGAACCGCCCTCACCACGAACGGTCTCGCGCAGGCGTTTCTGTTTTCCGGCGGCGCGCTTCACGCGCTGGGGACATTGGGCGGCAACTTCAGCCATGCCCACGCTGTCAACGACAGCGGGCAGGTCGTCGGCGAAGCCACCCTTGCGGGCGATGGCCCCGCGCACGCTTTTTTCTACAACGGTGGCAGTTTGATTGACCTGGGCACGCTGGGCGGCGCGGCTTCCGCCGCATATGGCATCAACGCGAGCGGGCAAATCACGGGGTCAGCGTCCAATTCTCTGGGCGTCACGCACGCTTTTCTTTACAGCAACGGTCACATGACAGATTTAGGCACGCTGGCGAACTACGCCGTCAGCGAGGGGCACGGCATCAACGCGAGCGGTCAAATCGCGGGGCAGGCCTCCAACTTCAGCACCGGCGTCTCCCATGCGTTCCTTTACAGCGCGGGCCACATGACCGACGTGGGCGTGCTGCCCGGCGCGTCCAGCAGCGATGCGCTCGGCATCAACGACGCCGGGCAGATTGTCGGCACGGCAACCAATCCCGACACCAGCCGCCGCGCCGTTCTCTATTCGGGCGGCGCATGGGTTGATCTGAACACGCTGATTGCCCCTTCTTCCGGCTGGGTGTTGGAGGAAGCGACCGGCATCAACGCCAGCGGCGAGATTGCGGGCTTCGGCCTGCACACGGTCAACGGGACAGCGTACACCCGCGCCTTTCTGCTTCAACCGGCGTCCGGCACGGGCGGCGCGCGCCGCTTTGACTTTAACCGCGACGGCCATGACGACCTGCTCTGGCACAACGCCCAGACCGGGCAGGTTCTGGTGTGGGATATGAACGACCAGACCGTTGTGCAGCAGGGCGTTCCCTTTGCCGCCGTCACTGACCGCGACTGGACAGTGGCCGCTGTGGGCGACATGAACGGCGACGGCTCCCCTGACCTGCTGTGGGAAAACACGCGCACCGGGCAACTGCTGCGCTGGACGCTTCAGAATACCGCTGTCACCAATTACGGTTCCATCTTTGCCACCGTCTCGGATACCAACTGGCGCGTCGTCAGCCTCGCCGACTTTGACGGCGACGGCTCGCCCGACATTCTCTGGGAAAACCATCGTACGGGACAACTCCTCGTCTGGTACATGAGGGACACCGCTGTGGCACGCTACGGCGCACCCTTCGCGCAGGTGACGGATACGAATTGGCGCGTCGCGGGCACGGGCGACTTGAACGGCGACGGCCACCCTGACCTCATCTGGCAGAACTCGCGCACCGGGCAAGTTCTGCGCTGGCTGCTGGGCGGCACGGACGGCACCAGCATTCTGGCCCAGAGCGCGCCGTTTGCTGCCGTCTCTGACACGCACTGGCAGATTGTCGGCACGGGCGATACCAATGGCGACGGCTACGCGGATTTGGTGTGGGAAAACAGCGCGACGGGTCAAATCCTGCGCTGGCTCCTGCACGACACCACTCTTGTAACGCTGGGAGCCGCCTTTGCCGCCGTTCCCGATACGCGCTGGCGCATTGCCGGGGTGCATTAGGAGCCTGCCCCGTCACATTCGTTCCGGGTCTGTCCCCTTCCCATTGGGGAAGGGACTGGAGGCCCCCCGACCCCAATAATGGGGGAGCAGGATTCATGTTTCTACCCTTCCCATTTAAGACCCGCTGTGCGGGGGAGGGGCCGCCCCATTCTGATGGGCAGGGGTAGGTTCTTTTCAGGGGCAGGTTCCTACGCCCGTGTGTAGGCTTCGCCCAGCGCGGCAGGCGGCCCGCCATTCCGCACCCGCGCCCGGAGCAGCAGCGCCACCAGGGTCAGCAGATACGGCAGCGCCAGAAAAAACTGATACGGCACGCGCGACACCCCCGCCTGGAACTGGAACTGCAAGGCAGACGCCAGCCCGAACAGCAGCGCCGCGCCCAAGACGCCCCCAGGGTTCCAGCGCCCCACAATCACCACCGCCAGAGCAATAAAGCCGCGTCCCTGGGTCATGTTCTCCACGAAGCCGTTGGCGTAGCCGATGCTTAAGTATGCGCCCGCCAGCCCCGCCAGCGCCCCGCCCCATAGCATTGCGGCTGTCTGCAAGCGCCCTACCCGCACGCCCGCGCCGTCCGCTGCCGCCGGGTACTCACCAACGGCCCGCAGGCGCAGACCGGGCCGCGTCCGATAAAGAAACAGTCCGCACAGAGGGACGAGAAACCAGGCAATGTACCCCAGCGCGTTCTGCGAGAACAGCGACGCGCCCAGCAAGGGCAAGTTGTGCAAAAGGGGAATGGGGAGCGGCGCGAAGCCGGGGGCGGACACGCTGCTTTCGGGGAACAGGGCGCGCGCGAACACGCCGGTGAGACCCAGGGCGAGAATGTTGACGCCGGTTCCCACCACCACCTGATCGGCCCGCAGGCGCACGGACAGGAGCGCAAAAAGCGCGGCCAGCGCCGTTCCCGCCAGCACCGCGGCTCCCGCGCCCAGCCATGCGCTGTGCCCGAAATACGCGCCCGCGAAGCCCGCCAGCGCGCCCGACAGCATCATGCCTTCAATGCCGACATTGATCACCCCGGCCTGCTCCGCCACCGTCTCGCCCAGCGCGGCCAGCAGCAGCGGGGCTGCCAGCGGGACGCCGGTTTGCAGCAGGTCGGCGAGAAAAGGCATGGGCGGCTACGCCTTCTTGTGCGCGCGCTCCGCCAGGTGGCGCGCTTCGGCGGCGTCCAGGTCAGCGGACTTCTTGCGGGCGACTTCGGCAGGCTCATCCATGTCCAAAGTCGGCTCGCCGGGGGCTTTGGCAGGCGTCTCTTTGCGGGCGGACGGTGGGGCCGACGCACCCGCGCCCAGCGGCGTTAAGTCTTCCATTGACACCAACAAAGCGTAGCGCAGGGCGAACTTCTTTTCCCCCGCCGACAGGCGGTTGCGCGCCTCATCAGAAAGGCCGTCCAGCCACTTCTGGCGCATCGTGCTCGTGCCCGCGTCATGGCGCGCGCGGGCATCGACGGGGAGGCTGTCCAGGTCAACTGTCAGGCTCGCCGTGCCGTCCGGGAAGGTCTTTTCCACCGTGCCGGTTAATCCGCGATAGTGCGGGTAATACAGGCCAATTTTGGCGTCGGCGGCGGTGATGTCGCGGTCGGCAATCCGCACGGGGTCGCCTGCGGCAATCTTCTTGGGCATGGGTAAGCTCCTTTTCGCGTTCGCGCTGTGCGCGTTTAGGGGACGGGCCTGCCGGGTAACACAGGCCCGGAGACCCAATCATGCAATTTCTCTATGTCCTCTTTGAGTGGCTGCTCGTGCTGGCCCTGCTGGGCCTCGTCGGCGTGCTTGGCTGGATGACGCTCACCGTGCTGCATCTCAAGAACGCCGTGATGCAGGAAGCCCGCCGCATTTACGAGCGTCCCCTGCGCTCGGTGAAGAACCTGGCGGCCACCGGCAAAGGCATCGCGCAACAGGAAACCGCGCGGGCCAAACGCATGGGCACCACTGTCAAGGGCACAACCGAAGTCGTCAAAGACACCGCGCTGGGCGTGAAAGAAGCCGCGCAATCCATTCATCCGTCCGACTTGAAGCCCCTGCTCACCAACATACAGAGCGTGCTCAAGATGGCGAGCGCCGCCGCCGAGTTCGCCCGCTCGGTGTCTCAGCAGGGCGAAGCGCGCGTCTAGGGCTTGCCGCCCAGCGCCGCCGCAAGCAGTGTTTTCACCTGCACGGCGGTCATTCCATCCGTGCCGGGGCTGACTGCCGGGCCAAGGGGAACGCCGTTCACCTGAATGCCTAATCCCGTGACGCTTTGCGCGGCGGGCGATACCTCTTCGGCAGGCGCGTCCAGGTTCACCACTTCCCCTGATGCCGTGCCCCCGCTCGCCTGCGCCGCGTCTTCTACTGCCTTCAGCGCATCCGCGAGCGCCTGCGGGCGGGGCTGATTGCTCTCGTCGTACACCCACCCCACCGTAATCTTGTATTTGGCCTGCGCCGGGCTGCCCACTGTGACTTCGGGCGGCAGGGTCGGCGTCGCCGTGCCCGCCGCTGTCGGGGACGCTTTGGGCGGCGCGGGCTTCTGCGCTTCCTGCGCCTTTTTCTGCGCTTCCTGCGCGGCTTGCTGCTGCTCGGCGTCGGTCTGCGCGTTCTGGTGAATGCTGCCGTTGAGGAACGCGAGCAGGGCAATCAAGACACCAACGCCGAGAATGGGAAGCAGACGCTTCATCGTGTTAACCCCTAAATCGCGCGCAGGCCCAGAAACGCGGCCATGCGCCCGCTCCGCGCCCCGTCGCGGCGGAATGAGAAGAAGTCGCGGCGGCTGCGGAACGTGTCCTCGCTGCTGACCGCGATGTAGTCGGCGCGAAAGCCCGCGCCCAGCAGTTGCGAGTACACAATCTGGCGCAGGTTCAAGTTGTATGTGCCCCCGAACTCGTTGCGCGGCGTGATGGCGGTTGCGGCGCGCAGGCCCGCCAGTTGGCGGAACGGGTCAGCGACATCTGCGCGCACTTCATAGTTGTCGCCGCCGATACAGGGGCCGATGGCCGCGAGGCACGCGCCGGGCTGCGTTCCAAACTCCCGCTGCATGGCGGCGGCGGTCTGCCCGACAATGTTTGCCAGCGTCCCGCGCCACCCGGCATGAACCAGCCCAATTGCGCGCCCCACCGGGTCAACCATGTAGATAGGCACGCAGTCGGCAAACAGGAGCACCAGCAGCAAGTCCGGCGTGTTTGTAATCAAAGCGTCCGCGCCGGACACGGGCTGCGCGCTTCCCCGCGTCACGGCTGCCACATGGCTGCCATGCACCTGCTCGGCCAGGGCAACCTGGCTTTCCCGCACGCCCAGCGCATCCCAGAGCCGCTGCCGGTTCGTTTGCACGTTGGCAGGGTCGTCGCCCGCGCGCTCTCCCAGATTAAGGCTGTCATAGGGCGCGGCGCTGACCCCGCCTGTGCGGGTTGTGAAGCCCTGCACCACGCCCGGCAGCCATGACATCGTTCCTGCCTGATAGAGAGGCAGTTCATCTCTGTCCTGCCGCTTCCAATCCGCCATGTCTTGTGGTTCCTGAAGATGGCCGTCACCGGTAAGAGGCCCTCGCCTGCGCCAGCAGGCTCTTTTCTCCTACCCTCGCCTGTGAACGACCCTCACAGTAAGGGAAGGAGGCCCTCACCCCGCTCGCAGGGCGAGCGACCCTCTCCCGCTTCGCAGGCGAGGGTAAGAGATTAAGTTGTCTTTACCCTCGCCCGTGACAACGGGAGAGGGTCGCCATTCCGATGGCGGGGTGAGGGCCTCCTGTTGCCCTTCCTAGACTTGGGTGAGGGCCTTCCTAATCCGCCAGTTCATACAAGTCCATTTTGCCCGACAGCAAAGCCTCCTTGCTTGCCTTCTCGTACAGCGCGTCCAGTTTGGCAAGGTACTCGCGCACGGTCATCACCACCGTCGCGTGCGACCAGGTGAGCGGCGACACCGAGATGGGAGCGCCCGTGTAGGGGTGCAGTTGTTCGGCCAGCACGCCCGACTCCAGCGTGTGGCGGCGCACCCATTCCAGTATCTCCAGAGCGCGCGCCAGTTCGTGCGGGTGCTGGGCTTTGGCGATGTGCCACTCGGCGAGCCAGAGCGTGCAGATAATCCAGGGGTTGCCGGGGACATTGCCGATGTCCTGCGAAATCTGGTGGTAATAGTCCTGCTCGTAGCGGGCGACGCCGCCGATGTCGGTGCGGCACCAGAGGCGCTCTTCTATCTGCGTCATGGTGGACACCACCATCGGGTCATCGGCGGCGAACATCCCGAACTGGAAGACGCCGTAGAGCGACGCATCAATGTTCACGTCAGCGTCTAAAGCGCCCGTTGTCTTGTCCACCGTGAGGCGGCGCACGAAGCGTTTGCGGTCTTCGTCCCAGAGGTGCAGAGCGGCGGCGGCTTTGATTTCCGCCATCGCCTGCCGGAACTTCTCGGCGCGGCCCTCGTCGCCGAACGTTTCCGCGAAGCAGGCGGCGGCATTGAGGCCCGCCCACACAGCAGCGACCGTGAATGTGTGGATGCCGTGCCGCTCTTCCCACAGGTCATAACTTTCGGCGGGCAGGCCGGTGTGTTCTTCCCGGTAGCCCATCATAAACTCGCCCGCGCGCCGGATGAGGGGCGAGTAGAGCGGGCGAATGAACTCCACGTCTTTGTAGCGTTTGTAGTGCTCCCACAAGGCCCAGATGACCAGGGCAGTTTCGTCCTCCTGAATGGGCAGTTGGCTGTTGCCCTCGTTGTCCGCCCAGGGGTGCCACGACGAGCCGAGCGACTTGTCCGGGTTGTATTTGTGCAGGAGAAACCCTTCGGGCAATAAGACATCCTTGCAGAAGCGATAAAACGGGCGGGTGACTTCGGGCTGACCGGCCAAATCCAGCGCGTAGGCGACAAGCGCGCCGTCACGGGGCCACATATACGATAGGTGTCGTTGTTGAAGTCTAAATAGTCGCTGTCGTTGGCGGCGAGGATCGCGCCCCGGTTGTCTATCTGCGTGCGGAGAATGAGAAGCGACTGCTTGTACAGGTCAATAATCGGGTCGGGCAGGTCGCCGTAGGGAATGTTGTCCTTGTTGACCCAGCGGTTCCAGTAGGTGCGGACGCGGTGCAAAAAGAACTCCGGGCCGCGCTCGCGCACCAGTTGGTCAATGAGTTTGACGGCGGCGTAGTCTTCCCCAACGCCGAGCCAGTAGTAGACGGTGGCGGTGCGGTTTAACTCCACGTGCGCGCCGATGGTGCTGTCTACGGAACCCTGCGCGATGGTGTTGCCTTCCTAAAACGCCGTCTTCCGCGTCGCGCCACGTGCCTTCCGCGCCGTGCGCGCGCGAGACCCCGATGGCGTAGTGCTTGACCCCGAACTCGCAGGCATCGCCCTGCCCGACACAGACATTGGCGAGCATCCAGCACTTGCCTTTGTAGTGAATGAGCGCGGACAAATTGGGCGCATAATAGGCCGTGTTGCCCTCCGATGAGGCCCAGAGATTAAAGTCGTGGTGCCAGAACAGGCGCACGTCGCGGGCATGAGGGAGAAGGTTCTCGATCTCGACTTTGCGGACATACAGGTCGCGGTCAAAGTCCACGCAGTCCCGGCAGACCAGTTGCAGCCCTAAGCCCCAGTGGACGGCTTTGACTTCAGTGACGAGGGTTTCCTTCTCGTAGCGCAGGGTTTTGACCCAGGCAGGCTCATGTATCCACGACATCTGCCCGTCCACCCAGATGCCGAAGCGGCAGGCGTTGCCGCGCGTATGGTTTTCCTGTCCGACATAGGGGAAATAGACATCGCGCAGGGTGTAGCGCGAATCAAAGGTTATCAGCAGATTGCCGTTGGCAATCGGAATGTCGCGTGGCATAGGTATAAACAGCGTTCCAGGACGAGCGGCCCGTGTGCCGGGGGCGCTGCCGTGAATGAGTATACCCTGTTATCGGGTTGTTGGCGCGCGATTTGGAGGGAAAGGGCAAGGAGGCGGGAAGGTGGCCCTCACGCAAAGGGAAGGAGGCCCTCACCCTGTAGGAAAGAGGCCCTCACCCCGCTGCTCCGCAGCGACCCTCTCCCGCTTCGCAGGCGAGGGTGAGGAATAGAGTTGTCTTAACCCTCGCCTGCGCGAGCGGGAGAGGGTGGCATTCTGATGCCGGGTGAGGGCCTCCTACGCGCCAGGTCAGGGCTGTGTGTAGGAGGGGTGAGGGCCGCCTAGGGAGTGGGCGTCAACTCGTACACCGTGCCGGTGCCATGCGTGCCGCCATAATAGGCTGTGCCGTACAGATGGCCCATGCCGTCCAGCGTGACATTCGCTTGGGAGTTCGCGCCGTTTAAATTATGTTCGCTGCTATCAGTCGCGCTAAAGGTGTGCAATGTGGTGAGCGTGTAGCCTGCGGCGCGGGCAGGGCGAGAGGAAGGCGGCGAGGCAGAGGGCACTGTGCTCATAGGATACTATGCTTCTATCTCACTTCTACCACGCTTCTATATCGCTTCTATATCCCTCCTAAAAGGCTCCTAAATTGCTCCTAAAAGCCTGCTACCATGATGGGAGCCTCCCGCGCACTCGCCCGGCAAATAAATATGCCCGTGCCGGGAACCCCCGCTTCATGCCCATCATGCGGACGCTTATGACCCGTCCTTGTTCCAAGCCGGGTGCGGGCGGCGTGTGCTATAATAGGGCCATGACGACTTCCCCCAAGCGTCCGCGCAGGCAGCGGGCGGCATCGCGTCTGCGCCGGGAGCGGACACTGTTTGCCGCCGCCCTGTGGAGCGCGGGCGTGACGGTGCTGGTGGCGCTGGGCATCTTTGTGGCGCAGTGGACGACGCCCGGCACGGCCCTGCGGAATTTGATTGACCTGGAACTGTATAACCGCGCGGTGCGCCCGGATAACCCCCTGATGGCCCGCTTTCTTACCCAGGTGCAGACGCAGGAAGCCCTTTATTTCACCCCCTTGACCATGCTGTGCGGGGGGCTGGCGCTGGGTTGTCTGGCACCGCGCGCGGCAGGAAAACGCCGTGTGCTGGGGGCGGCACTGAAAGTCGGGCTGACGGTGCTGGCCCTGTGCCTGCTGACAAGTTGGGGCGAGTCGCTGTACGCGCAGGGGTGGCATCTGCGCCCGCATGAAATCGACCGGGAACTGCTGCTGGTGCAGGGAGGCTTGCTGCTGGGATGGACGGCGGTTTATCTGCTGGGAACGCTGCTTGGCCTGTGGGCGCGCGACCGAAAGCAACCCGTTGCGGCCCACGCGCCTCCCCCCCCTTGACAGATTGCGTCCAACTAATTATAATGGGCGCACCATGAACGCATTTACCAGGTTCAAGCAGCGTGTGACCGCCCCGCGCCATGAAGTTGCCGCGCGGACAGCCTTCGCGCTGGGCCATCTGGACGAGGCGCTGCCCCATGCGCGCGCCCTGTACGAGTTTGACCTCGCCAACCCCTGGGCCAATTTCCTGCTGGCGTGTCACTCCCTGGAAGCGGAGCGCTACGACGACGCCCTGCCGCATTTGGAGCGGGTCGCGCAGAATTGGCCTGACGACGAGGCTATCTTCTTCGCCATCGGCCTCTGCCATGACCACCTGCGCCAGCCACGCGCCGCCATTCGCGCTTACCGCCGCTGTCTGCGCCTTGCACCCGACTGGGCCAAAGCGCTAAAAAACATCGGGCGCTCGTTCTACCTGCTGGGTGAGTTTCCCGCCGCCGAGGACGCTCTGCGCGCCTACTGCGCCGCCGCCCCTGACGATAAGGAAGCGCACGATTTGCTCGGTTATCTCTGCTACCGGCAGGGCAAGTACGGCCTGTCGTACCGCCATTACGAGCAGGCGCGGCGCTTAGACCCACTGAATCCCCGACGTGACCGCAACGCCCGCCTCCTTTATGGCCGCAGCGCCACGTCTTAGGGGAAGCCTGCCAGAAAACTACCCCCCATTGGAATAGGGCGACCCCTCCCCACTGGGGACGGGACAGGGGCAGGTGTGTCCCTGCCTTGACAAACCCCGTCTCCATCGGATACAGTAGCCCATGAACCACCCTGCCCCTCTTGACGCTGAAGCCGTCACCGCCGACGTGATGGATAAGTATCAGCAGTTCGTCAGCCCCACACAGGTGGCTCTGCTCAAAATCGCGGGCTTTGACCATATCGAGGCCCATGCCGAGGGCGTCACAATCACCGACGCTGAGGGCAACAGGTACATGGACTGCCTCGGCGGGTACGGCGTGTTCTCGCTCGGCCACCGTCACCCGCGCGTGGTGCAGGCGGTCAAAGACCAGTTAGACCGGATGCCGCTGTCCTCCAAGACGTTCCTGAACAAGCCGCTGGCGGATTTATGCGCGCGTCTCGCAGCGCTCGCGCCCGGCGACCTGCAATACTCATTCCTGTGCAACTCCGGCACGGAGGCGGTGGAAGGCGCGCTCAAGATTGCCCGCATGGCGACGGGACGCACCGGGATTATTTCCACCGAGGGCGGCTATCACGGCAAAACGATGGGGGCACTCTCCGCCACCGGGCGGGATTTATCAAGACGCCGTTCGCGCCGCTCGTGCCCGGCTTCGTGCAAGTGCCCTGGAATGACGCGTCTGCGCTGGAGTCGCCGTTTCGGAGCACACGGCGGCGGTCATTCTGGAACCCGTGCAGGGCGAGGGCGGCATCAAAGTGCCCGACGCCGACTACCTGCCCGCGCCCGCGCCGCGTGCGACAAGCATGGCGCATTGCTGATTGCCGATGAAGTGCAGACGGGGTTGGGCCGCACGGGCACGCTGTTTGCCGTTGAACACTGGGACGTTTCCCCAGATATTATGACGCTGGCGAAGTGCCTCGGCGGGGGCGTTATGCCGGTGGGGGCGTTCATGGCGACGCCCGCCGTCTGGGAGCAGGTGTTCCGCGCCAACCCCTTCATTCACACGTCCACGTTTGGCGGCGGCGAGATGGCGTGCGCGGCGGCGCTGGCGGCGCTGGACGTGATATAGACGAAGACCTGCCCAGGCGGTCGGCGGAGAACGGCGCGTATTTCCTGAACGGCCTGCGGCGCGTCCAGGCGCGTCACCCGAATGTGCTGAAGGAGGCGCGCGGCCTGGGGCTGATGCTGGGGCTGGAGTTCACCGACGCCGACATCGCCAAGTTGGTGATTGGCACAATGGTGCATCGGGGCGTGCTGGCGGCCTACACGCTGAACAACCCGACGGTCATTCGCATAGAGCCGCCCTTGGTTATCACGCCCGCGCAAATTGACCGTGTGCTGGAAGTCATTGAAGCAGGCGTGCAGGACGCCGTAGACCTGCTGGGCGACCTGATTTAGCGGCTCAGAGGCCCTCACCCGGCACGTCGCAAAGCCTCCGTACCACCCTCTCCCGTGCGACACAGGCGAGGGTTAAGACAGAATAACTCTTACCCTCGCCTGCGAAGCGGGCGAGGGTCGCCATTCCGATGGCGGGGTGAGGGCCGCCTTCTGACAGGGTGAGGGCGCCTGCCTCTCAATGCACGCCAACAATCTGCCAGTGGGTGTCGGCAACAGTGGTGAACGGAGCGCCAAACTGCTGCACGACTGCCCCGTTCGTGCCCCCCAGCAGCCAGCGCAGCACCTGACCCGTGCTCCCGTTCTGCCACACAATATCGGGGTGAGAGTCCCCGTTGGTGTCCCCCGTGCCCACAATGTGCCATGTGGGGTCAGAAAGCGTCGCCAGCGGTGCGCCGTAAGACTGCACCTGCGTGCCCTGCGTCCCCGTCATGTCCCACACCAGAACCTGCCCGCTTTGAGAATTGCGCCACAGCAGGTCGGGCTTGCCATCCCCATTGAAGTCCGCCGTGCCCGCCACAGACCAGTGCGTGTCCGCAACGGTGGAAAACACCTGCCCGTAACTTTGCACCGCCATGCCGTTCATGTACCAGATTGTCAACTGCCCCGTTGCGCTGTTCTCCCACAGGAGGTCGGGCTTGCCATCGCCGTTGAAGTCGTTCATAGACACAATGCGCCAGTGCGTGTCTGACACAGTGGCGAAGGGCGCTCCGTAGGTGAGCACCTGCGAGCCGTTTGTGCCGCCCATGAGCCAGAACAGGAGTTGGCCGGTGCTGGTGTTTTCCCAGAGCAGGTCAGGGTGTCCATCACCGTTGATGTCGGCGACGGCGGCGATGTTCCAGTGGGTATCTTGAATGGCGGCGAAGACGAGGCCATAGGCGGCGACGGTCTGGTCGTTCATGTCCCAGACGAGCGCCTGCCCGGTCTGTGTGTTGTGCCACACAAGGTCGGCGTGCCCGTCCCCGTTGAAGTCAAAGCGCGGCGCGAGAGTGACGCGCACGTTGTCAATGACGGGGCCATACAGAGAGTTGTTGTTGCTCTGAAACGTGAGGCGCGTGAGGGAGCCTGCGGCAACAAGGCCGGGCACAGTCACGTTAATCCAGCCCATATTCTGAACGGTAGTGCCCGCCGTGTTGAACAGGAAGGGCGAGCCGGGTACTTGGGTTCCGTTCCAGAAGACGCTCAGGGATTTGGTGTCGCCAGATGGATTACCAGCAAAGGAAAAGACGAGGGTGTACGACTGGTCAGGCCGAGTTTGCAGGTCTTGATACAGCGTTCCTGCCTCATTCCCACTCATGTCTACCGATTGCAGCCCGTCCACCTGCTGCCAGTACTGTACCACATCAATACTACCGGAGCCAACAGTCCAGGGGCCGAAGGACTGGCCTGCGGAGTAAGTGACGAAGTTTGACCCCAATGCGGGCGTCTCAAACGAGGGGTCTTGGACGATATTCTGAGCGCGGGCCGTCTGCGCGCAAGACAGCGCGAGGAGCAAGAACGCGGGCGCGAGCAAAGCGCGGTGGAGAACGGAGCGCATGGGAGAAATCCTTACAAGCCGATTATTCCAACAGATTATAGCACAGGCGGGCGGCTTTGGCAAGGCGCGCGGGCGAAAGAAGCGGGAGCGTTTCTTCCAGAACCGAACAAACGAGCGAGAAAACCAGTAGACAGCGATAGTACACCCTTTAACAACCCTTTAATCACCCTTTAACAACCCTTTAACATCCCCCTAACAGCCAGAGTAAAACCTGCCATGAAACTGCCAAACGCCAGGAGCCATTCCCCCCTGCGCCCGCCTCTGTGCTGCTTCGTAAACCTCTTTGTCCGACGCGGGCGTGTCTACTATTATGGGTTCGGCAACCGGGAAGGGTCAGGAGGCGGGGGCAGAAGGCGACCACCAGGGGTTGGTGAAGGCGGTTTGCAACTGTGCGGGCGTGGGGGATTGGCCCAGCGCGGAGAGGGCGGCGCGGGCGCTGTCGGCGGTGAACAGGAGCGGCGTGCTGCTCCCGCCGGGCGTGGCGAGAAGGCAGCGCACAGTTAAGAGCGAGACGCTCGCGGTATCGGAGAGGGCGGCGGCGGACTGCATTCCCCGCAGGGCGCAGTCCAAAATAAAGGCGCGGGAGAGTGGCGCGGCGGAGGGAGGCGCGCAGAACAGCGTGAGAGTGAGATGCCCCGTGCGCGGGTCATCTTCCACGTCGGCAACCGTGACGCCGGTTCCCGCGAGTTGAGGGACGGCGCGCAGAGTGTCCAGAAGGGACTGCTCCGCCGGGTCGCGCGGCGCGGCGGGAGCGGAGGACGGGGCGGGCACAGCGGGCGGCGCGTCCGAAAGGTTGGACGGCGTGACCGGCGTGGACAGCACAAGCGGCGGCGCGTTTACCTGACGCACAGGGCGCGCATTGGGGCGAGACAGCAGCAGGGCGGCGGCAATCACGGCGACAACAAGCAGCCCGGCGGCGTAGGCCGCGCGCCGCAGGGCGCGTTCTGGGTCGCGCGCGAGTGTGCGGCGCAGCCATTGGAGCGGCGCGGGCAGTGGGTCAAAGGCGGCGGGCGCGGGCAGGCTGTCAGGAACAGGCGGGGCGGGGGGCGGCGGGGACGGGAGCAGGCGGGATTTGGCGTCAATCAGGCGGGCCAGTTTCAGGGTGTCGGCGGGGCTGTCTGGCTGCACGTCCAGCGCCATGCGGTACCACTGAATGGCATCGTCCAAGAGTCCCTGGTTCTCGTAAATGTCCCCCAGCAGGCTTTGCGCGCTGGCGTTTTCGGGGGACAAGCGCAGGGCCGCCATGCATTTTTCAATGGCTTCGGCCCAGCAGCCGCGCATCCGCAGAAGATTGGCCTGCGCGAGCAGGGCATACGCTTCACGCGGCAGGCCGGAAGCCGTAGAAAAGTCAGGCAGGGGGTCAGGCATGAGGGCCGCTCCCGGCAGTTGGGCCGCTCCCTGTGTGGCCGAAGCCGCCGTCGCCGCGTGGCGTAGGGGGCAGGGCATCTCGCTCTTCCCAGTCAACGCGGGCGACAGGGGCAATCACGAGTTGGGCAATGCGGTCGCCGCGCTTGATGGTCACAGGTTCCTGCCCCCAGTTGACCAGAACGACCTGCACGACGCCCCGGTAGTCGCTGTCTACGGTTCCCGGCGCGTTGACCAGCCCTACCCCGTGCCGCAGAGCCAAGCCACTGCGGGGGCGCACCTGCGCCTCGTAGCCGTCGGGCACGGCAAGCCGAATGCCGGTGGAAACAGGCGCGCGCGCGCCGGGGGCAAGGGTCAGATCGGCGGGCAGGTGGGCATGAAGGTCACAGCCTGCCGCGCCGGGGGTGGCGTAGGCAGGCAAAGGCAAATCTTGTGCGTTTGGCTCGCGCTGGATAAAGACGCGCATTAACGGTCTCCGTTGTCCGGGTCGGGCTGGCGCGTGGGGAGTATCACCGTGAACGCTGTTCCTTTGCCCGGTTCGCTTTCCACCGTCACCGTGCCGTGATGCGCTTCAGTGAGCGCCTTGACCAGCGCCAGCCCGATGCCGGTGCCGCCAATCTCGCGGTTGTCCCGGTTGTCCACGCGGTAAAAGCGGTCAAACAATTTGGACAGGTGCTCGCGCGAGATGCCCATGCCTTCGTCGCTGACTCGCAGGGCCACTTTCTGCGGGGAAACGCCGCCCTGTGGATGGCTGTCACTCAGGACACGCCCGCTCACCTGCACCGTGCCGCCGCGCGGGGAATACTTGATGGCGTTGTTGACCAGGTTGGTGAGCACCTGGTCTAGCTTGTCCGGGTCAGCCTCCACAAAGGGGAAGTCGTCAGGGAAGTCGCGGGTGAGCATGTGGTCTTTAGTATAGGCGCGCTGTGCGGCGAGCACTTTATCCGTGAGGCCAATCACATCCACATCCTGCCAGTACATCTGCATGGAGCGGCCCTGCTCAATGCGCGACACGTCCAGCAGGTCTTTAATCAAGCGCGTAAGCCGGTCGCACTCGGTGTCAATGATGGTGTAAAACTCGCGCCGGGTGGCGTCATCATAGAAGCCATCGTTGTCGGCTAGCAGGGTGGACACGAAGCCCTTGATACTGGTCAGCGGCGTCCGCAATTCATGGGACACCGTAGAAATAAACGCGGTCTTCATGCGTTCCACGCCGCGTATCTCGGTGATATCATTGAAGATGGCGACGACGCCTGCCGGCAGATCAAAGTCGTCGCGCACCGGGGCGCACTGGATTTGGAAGATGCGCTCGGTGGCATCGGCGGGGGCATCCGGCCCGGTGTCGCCGTGCGCGAGCGTGATTTCATCGGCCACTTCCTGGGTGGGCTGGGCCAGCGCGCGGGCCAGCAGGGCGCGCACGCGCTCGTCCGGCACGGCCTGCTCCACCGTCAGCCCGACCAGCGGCATGAGCGGGTCAATGCCCAGAATGGCGCGCGCGGACGGGTTAATCTGCACGATGCGTCCGTGTATGCCCACCATCAAGAGGCCCGCGTAGAGCGAGTCAATCGTGTGGATTAACTCCTGCTTCTCCTGCACCACCTCGCGGTAGAGTTGGGCGCGGGCGATAATCGCCGCTCCCTGAAGCGCCATGTGCTGCAGCAGGCGCACGTCCTCCTCATTGAAGCGCTCGCCGCGCCGCTTGTTGAAGACATGCAAAACTCCGACTGTGCTGCGCTCCAAAACGCGGTTGTCCTCGTCGCGCTTTTCCAATATCAGGGGGACGGAAACGGCGTTCTGTACGCCCAGCGCAGTCAGCCCATCCGCCTGCGCGCGCGGGTCGTGTTCGGCATCGTAGAGAATAACGGGGGTGCTGGTGCGAAACACGTCACTGGAAAAGCCGTCTACCGAAACGCGCCGTTCCAGCAGGCGCAGTTGGTCGGGGCGGAAACCCAGAGCCGGTTCCGTCGCGTACAGGGTGCCGCGCGCCGGGTCATGCAGCAGGAAGACACACTTTTCTGCCTGCAAAATCTTGGTAATGCGGTCTACCAGACGCTTGAGCGTTTCTTCAAACTCGGCAGGCGTGTTGTGCGCCACTGGGAGGGTGTCCTTCGTTCAGAGCGTCAGCAGGCGGCCACAGTTGTCGCAGGTCTGCACGTCATCGGTTTCTTTGACCGCGCGGATTAACCCGGATGGCAGGGTCATGTGGCAGCCGCCGCACGTCGCGTTGTCAATGCGGGCGATGCCGACGCCGCTGTTTTTGGCGCGCAGTTGGTCGTAGCGTGCCAGCAGGGCTTTATCCGTCACGGACGCCGCGGCATCGGTGCGGGCGCGGGTCGCGTCGGCCAGTTCCAGAGTCAGGCGCTCGTGCTTCGCCTGAAACGCGCCCACAGTCGCCTGATGGTGCGCTTCGGCGCTCGCGGCCTGCGCTTCGGCAACGGTCAAATCCGCCTGCGCCTGCTCCACCTGCTCCATGAGTTCCAGAATACGCCCGTCCAAATCGGAGCGCTGGCGGCCCAGCGCGCCAATTTCCCGCTCAATGCTGGCAAGCTCTTTGGCGTTGGTGACCGCGCCCTGATAGAGTTTCTGCTCGTAGCTTTTGCGCTTGGCCTCTAAGGCGCTCAGTTTCAGTTCGCTGTCTTTGAGGTCGCCGGACAGGTGGTGGAAGGAGTCGCGTTTCCCCTGCGCGCTGGCGCGGGCGGCGGCGGCATCGGCGGCGGCCTGCGTTCCGTTGTCTAAGGCCGACCGGGCGCGCGTGGCCCTCTGGATTTGCGTATCCACCTGCTGAAGCGCGAGCAGCGCGTGCAGGGTGTCCGTCTGCGGAGTTGCCATGTTTGGGAGAGGCTCCTGTTGCTATTCTACCTGTTGCTATTCTAGCAGAAACGCCGCCCCGGTGTCAAACAGCGCCGCCGTGCGCGTTAAACAGCGCCGCCGTGCGCGGGGCTGTTTTGTGTTCTGCCTCACGTTCCAAAAAGTCGCACCCGAAAAGGCTTGACAGAAGGGCGGCGGCGTGTTAGAATAAGCAGGCAGGTTTTCCAACAGGCTGCCCGCTTCGCAGGGCGCTGGCGGCGAAGCGTCACGGAAGGGAAAGGAGGCCGCACGCACAGATATCTCTCGCTCACTCTGGCCCGCACCGCAGCGGGCCGCTTCTGCAAGTCTCAGGCAAGTCCCAACGCGAGCAGGCCGCGCCGTCTCATCGTAGAACGGCAGCGCGCCCCGTTCGTACGCACAACGCCCGACGGCCCGTTTTGAGGCCGCGCCGGACGGTTTTAGAAGCCGTCCTACAAGGAGATTGCACCCCATGTTCTCTAACCGATTTGCTTTCGCCGCGCGCGCATTGCTCGCCGCAGGCGCCATTCTGACTGCCGCGCTTCCCGCGTCCGCTGCCGTCACGTTCCGCCTGCCGGGGCATATTCCCGCCCTCGCCATTTCGCAGGCCACCAAAACGGGCCGCGTGGACGCCAGCGCGAAAATGCCGGTGGCGTTTTCCCTGCCGCTTCGCAATGTCGGCGCGCTGTCGGCGCTCATACAGCGCCAGACCAACCCCAAAGACGCGCTGTACGGCCACTGGCTCAAGCCTGCCGAGTTCAACGCGCGCTTTGGCCCCACCGCCGCCGACTACAATGCTGTGATTGCCTATGCGCGCTGGGCGGGCCTGACCATCACGCGCACGTCGGCGTCCCGGCGCATTCTGGGTGCGGAAGGCACGGCCAAACAGGTTGAAGCGGCTTTCTCCCTGCACCTGAACTCGTACAAAGGCAAGGACGGCGCTTTGTTTTACGCGCCGGATGCCAACCCTGCCGTGCCCTCCGCTCTGGCTCCCAAGATCAGCGGCGTTCTGGGGTTAAGCAATTCGGCCCGCCTTAAGCCACAGTTCCGCATTCTGCCCTCGTCGCTGAAGTCGGCGTCGGGCGCGTCACCGATGTTCGGCGGCGGGCGCGGGCATCTGGGCGGCCTGACCCCCAAAGACCTGACCGAAGGCTATGACCTGACTGGCGTTCCCGTCAACGGCTCCGGGCAGACCCTCGGAATGTATGAAGAAGGCGGCTTCTACCCGTCCGACATCGCCACGTACCGTTCCTACTACCACCTGCCCAACATTCCCGTTGAAGTGCGGACGGTGGACGGCTACGGCGGCGGCGTGGACGACCCCGGCATCTCTGAGGAAGCCGCGCTGGATATTGATATGCAGACGGCGCTTGCGCCGGGGGCCGCCAAAATCCTGGTGTACGAGTCGCCGCTGAACTACCCGTTCGGCCTGGTGGACGCCCTGCTGAAGATGGCGGACGATGACGAAGCCACGTCTATCTCCATCTCCTACGGCCTTGCCGAGCAGTTTTTGACGGCTGCCACTATCAACGCCGAGGGCTTCTCGCTGTTCCAGATGGCCGCGCAGGGCCAGACGGTCTACGCCTCTTCGGGCGACCAGGGCGCGTATACTGACTACATCACCCCCTACGCCGTCTCCGACCCCGCTTCGCACGGGTATATCACATCGGTGGGCGGCACGGCTCTTTACCTGCTGAAGGGCCAGTATCTGGGCGAAACCACCTGGAATGAGTTTGGCCTGGACGGGGACGCGGGCGGCGGCGGCGTCAGCCTCGTGCATCCCATTCCCTTCTACCAGACCAGCACCGACACCACCACCAACGGCGGCTCGTCCACCATGCGGAACGTCCCGGACATTGCCGCCGACGGCGCGGTGCTTACCGGCGTGGACATCTACTCGGCGGCGGCGGGTGGATGGAACACGTTTGGCGGCACCAGCGTGTCGGCTCCCATCTGGGCTGGCTACACGGCGCTGGTTAATCAGTCGCGCGCCGGAGCGGGTTTGCCGACTATCGGGTTCATCAACCCGGCGCTGTACGCCATCGGCAACTCGTTCCTGTCGTTCTTCGACTACCACGACGTGATTGACGGCACCAATGGCAGCATTCCGTACTTCGGCAACCCCGGCTACTACGCGGGATTCGGCTACGACAACGTGACTGGCTGGGGTTCCTTTGACGGCGCGCAACTCCTGGGCGACCTGACTGCCGCCGCCACCGGGCATGGCGGGCCACCGGGAGCGCCGCACAAATTCACGGGCACGGGCGGCGACATGAGCGCCACGCTCACCTGGAAGGCTGCCGACCGCGCGAAGGGCTATATCATCTTCCGCTTCCCCGGCAACAACAGCGCGGGCTACCTTGCCACGACAACCGGCCTCAGCTACACGGATACTTCCAATCTCGTCAACGGGACGCAGTATACTTATTACCTGGCGGCGGTCAACAAGAATGGGCAGACCTTCGCCTCGTACAGCATTTCGGTTGTGCCCACCGCTCCCTAGCGGCGGCCACATTCGCGGCATTTGGCCCGGCACTGAGCAATCAGTGCCGGGCCTTTTTCTGGGCCTGACCTGGCTTGCGCCCTCTGCGCCGCGTGTGCTACAATGCCTCATGCCCGCCCCCCAAGTAATACTCGCCACCGACTGCGGCTCCACCACCACGAAAGCCATCTTGATTGAGAAGCAGGGCGACACCTATCGCCTCGCCTGCCGGGGCGAAGCCCCCACCACTGTGGAAGCCCCCTTTGACGACGTGACGGTGGGCGTTGCCAATGCCGTGCGCGAGATAGAGGAACTGTCCGGGCGCACGCTTTTGGACAGAGACGGCAAAGTGCTTGTAAGAGAGGCTCCCGATGGCAGCGGCGTTGACCTCTATCTTTCTACGTCGTCGGCGGGCGGCGGCTTGCAAATGACTGTCGCAGGCGTCGTCAAATCCATGAGCGCGGAAAGCGCGCAGCGGGCAGCGCTGGGCGCGGGCGCGGTCATCATGGACGTGCTTGCCGTAGACGACGGGCGTAAAGACTTCCAGAAAGTAGAGCGTATTCGCGCCCTGCGCCCCGACATGATTTTGATGAGCGGCGGCACCGACGGCGGCACCGTCGCGCATCTCACGGAAACGGCGGAAATGCTCCGTTCCGCCGACCCGAAGCCCCGTCTGGGGGTCGGCCTCAAACTGCCAGTCATCTACGCGGGCAACGTGGAAGCGCGGCCATCCGTGCATGAAGTCTTGGACGGCGTGGTGTCCCTGCGTGATGTGCCCAACCTGCGCCCCACGATGGACACGGAGAACCTCGGCCCCGCGCGCGAGGCTATTCACGAACTGTTCTTAGAGCACGTCATGCAGCAGGCTCCCGGCTATGCCCGCCTAATGACGTGGACTTCGGCAGACATTCTGTCCACGCCTAACGCAGTTGGCCTGATGATGGAAACCGTCGCCCGCGAGCAGGGCATCAATATCCTGGGGGTAGACATCGGGGGCGCAACGACCGACGTGTTTTCCGTCTTCGGCGGCCACTTCCATCGCACCGTGTCCGCCAACCTGGGGATGTCTTATTCCGTGTGCAACGTGCTGGCGGAAACGGGATTAGAAAATATCCTGCGCTGGCTGCCGTTCCCCGCCGACCCGGTGGGCGTCCGCAACAGCCTCCGCAACAAGATGATCCGCCCCACCACTATTCCCCAAACTTGGGAGGACTTGCAGACCGAGCAGGCCGTCGCGCGCGAAGCCTTGCGTCTCGCGCTCGTGCATCATAAGTCGCTGGCGCGCGGCCTGAAAGGGGTGCAGACTCGCGCGGGCATTGAGATGGAGCGCGCCGCCACCGGCCAAACGCTGGTCAACATGATGGCGCTGAACATGCTCATCGGCTCCGGCGGCGTCCTGTCCCATGCGCCTCTGCGCGCGCAGACCGCCCTGATGCTGCTGGACGCTTATGAGCCGGTGGGTGTCACCATGCTCGCCGTAGACTCCATCTTTATGATGCCACAACTCGGCGTCCTGTCTACGGTGCTGCTTGAAGCCGCGACGCAGGTGTTTGACCGTGATTGTCTCATTAAATTGGGTGACTGCCTTGCTCCCCTCGGCACGGCCAAAGACGGCGACCCGTGCCTGACGGTGACGCTCGGCAAAGGCGGCGCGCACGCCGTCCCGTTTGGCGCGCTGCGCCTGCTGCCGCTTGGCCCCGGCGAAACGGACACAGTGACGCTGACGCCCGCCAAAGCGTTTGATGTTGGCGCGGGCAAAGGCAAGCCGCGCACGGTGACGGTGGAAGGCGGCGCAGTCGGCCTGTTTGTAGACTGCCGGGGCCGCCCGCTTTCGTTCGCCCCCGACGCCCCCGCCCGCGCCCAAAAAGCGCAGGAAGGGCAGCGCGCGCTAGGACTGTCGCAAACACGCTCGTCTTGAAACCCTTCCTGACAGCGGTCTGGTCAGACCTTATTGTTGCCTCCTACGCGGTGCCGGACGATGCGCTCGCGCTGTATCTGCGTCCCGGCCTGGAGCCGGATCGCTGGCAGGGCAGCGCGAATTGCAGCTTGGTAGCCTTTGACTTCCGGCGCATGCGCGTGCTCGGCGTCCTTGCCCCCGGATGGCTGGGGCTGCAAGCCTTCCCGGAGTTCAACCTGCGCGTGTATGTGCGGGAAACCACCGAAGGGGAAAGTCGGCGCGGCGTGCTGTTCGTGCGTGAACTGGTGCCTAACCTCCTCGTGGCGGGGGCGGCGCGGGCGATTTACAATGAACCTTACAGCACGGCCCGCATGACAAGCCGCTGTACGCAAGTCGGCGAAGTGCGGCGCGTCCGCCATGATTTCTGCGTGGGCGGCGAGGCGCAGCACATCGCCGTGACCGCGCTGGGGTCGCCCGCCCTGTCGCCGCCGGAGAGTTTCGCCCACTGGGTCAAGGAGCAGGCGTGGGGTTTCGGACGCTTGCGCGGCGGAGCGTCCACCCGCTACCGGGTTCAGCATCCGGCGTGGCGCACTTACCCGGTGGAACAGTGTGACTTGAGCATCAACTGGGAACAGTTATACGGCCCGCGCTGGCGTTTCCTGCAAGGCAGGACGCCCGATTCCGTCGTGCTGGCGGAAGGCTCCGCCGTTGCCGTGTTCCCCAATGAAATCTGAAAGGCGCTGCCTTCCATGCCAACCGACCTGCAAATCGCCCATTCCGTGACGCCCCGGCCCATTCTGGACGTGGCCGCCGACTTGGGGCTGTCCCCCGACGACCTGGAACTCTACGGGCGCGACAAGGCGAAAGTCAGCGCGCCCGCCCTCGCGCGCCTTCTGGCAGAGCGGGACGCGCCGCGAGGCAAGTTGGTACTCGTGACCGCCATCACGCCGACGCCCGCCGGGGAGGGCAAGACCACTGTCACCATCGGGCTGGCGCAGGGGCTGTGCCAACTGGGGAAGCGCGCCATTGCCGCCGTGCGCGAGCCATCGCTCGGCCCCGTGTTCGGCATGAAGGGCGGCGCGGCGGGCGGCGGTTACGCGCAGGTTATCCCGATGGAGGACATCAATCTCCACTTCACGGGCGATATGCACGCCCTCACTGCCGCCAACAACCTGCTGGCGGCCCTCACCGACAACCACATTTATCAGGGCAACACGCTGGGGCTGGACGTGCGGACGCTCGCCCATCGCCGCTGTTTAGACATCAACGACCGCGCCCTT
Organism: uncultured Armatimonadota bacterium; assembly: GCA_963835235.1. Taxonomy (GTDB): domain Bacteria; phylum Armatimonadota; class Armatimonadia; order Armatimonadales; family Capsulimonadaceae; genus CAWIET01. The sequence continues at coordinate 1,517,782 of CAWIET010000004.1, read as the reverse complement.
CGGCAGACGGTTGTCGGGCTGGGCGGCAAGAGCAACGGCTACCCCCGCGAGACGGGTTTCCAGATTACGGTAGCGTCCGAAGTGATGGCAATTCTGTGCCTGTCCGAGACGCTGGCCGAATTCAAGGAACGGCTGGGGCGCGTTGTCGTGGGTCAAAACACGCAAAGCGTGCCGGTCACGGCGGCGGATTTAGGCGCGGCGGGCGCGATGGCGGCCCTCCTGCGCGACGCCCTCAAGCCCAACTTAGTGCAGACGTTAGAGGGCACGCCCGCATTCGTGCATGGCGGGCCATTTGGAAATATCGCGCACGGGTGCTCGTCGGTGCTGGGCACGCGCCTCGCCCTCCGGCTGGGTGAGGTGGTTGTCACCGAGGCGGGCTTCGGCTCCGACTTGGGCTTTGAGAAGTTCGTGGACATCGTGGCCGCGCCCCGGCAGCCACAGTTGAACCCGGATGCCGTGGTTTTGATTGCCACTGTGCGCGCCCTGAAGATGCACGGCGGCGTAGGCAAGGGGCACTTAAACAAAGAAGACGTGAACGCTATGCGGCGCGGCCTGCCCAATTTAGACCGGCACGCGGCCAACGTCGGGCAGATTGGGGTTCCCGTCGTGGTGACGGTAAACACATTCGCGTCGGACACGGCGGCGGAGATTGACGCGGTGGTGTCGCATTGCCGGGAGCGCGGCTGGCGCGTCGCGGTTAATGACGTGTGGGGCAAGGGCGGTGCGGGCGGCAGGGAACTGGGTGCGGCGGTCTTAGACGCGCTGGAGACGCCCGGCGCGTTTCGCCCCATCTATCAATTGTCCCTGCCGCTGGAAGGCAAGTTAAACGCGCTGGCCGCGAATGTCTATGGGGCGGACGGCGTGGAAATCAGCCCGGAGGCGCAGAAGCAGCTGGCGTGGCTGACGGCGAACGGCTTCGGCGCGCTGCCCGTGTGCGTCGCCAAGACGCAGTATTCGTTCTCAGACGATGCCACCCGGCGCGGCGCTCCTGAAGGCTTTGTCCTGCGCGTGCGAGGCTTCACGCTGTCGGCGGGCGCGGGCTTCGTGGTCGCGCTCATGGGGGACATTCTCACCATGCCGGGCCTGCCGAAGCATCCTGCTGCGCTGGACATTGATGTGGACGCGAACGGCGTTATTTCTGGCCTCTTTTAAGCCCTTGTGGGGGCTACAAATCCCGGCACCATAGGAACCCCTCCCCGCCATCGGAACGGCGACCCTCCCCCAAAGGGAGAAGGTGGGAACGAGATAACTTCTCTTACCCCTCTCCCTTTGGGGGAGGGTGGCGAGCCTCAGCGAGCCGGGAGGGGTTCCTCATAAGTCCCGCCGCTGGAAGACAAGCAGGCCGACGGCGAAGCAGACGGCAATGTATACCAGAATGTATGCCATGTCCGCGCCGGAAGTCGCGACGGCGGACGCGCCCGGCCCGCGCGGACTAAACGCGCTCCAATCCCAGCCCGCGTCGCCCAGCCCCCGCGTAATCCAGTGGTTCATGCGGCTCAGGGGTACGACGCAGCCTGCAAAGCGGCTCAACACTTCCAGCGTGTGCGCGTGAAACACCTGCGCGAACAGGGCAAGCGTGTCTTCGGCAAGCGCCATGCCTGCGGCAATCAGGGCCAGCCCCGCCGACAGCGCGTAAGTCGCAAACGACGAAAAGCATAATGTGAGCGTGGTAAACAGCAGGGGAAAGAGGCCCGTCGCCAGCACGCCTAAGAAGAGGCGCGGGTGGAACAAATGCGTCTGCACCCAGATAGCCCACGCCAGCAGCCCGCCCCAAAGGATTAAACACGCCGCCAGCAACAGCACCAATCCAAGCCATTTGCCCAGATAAATCGCCGCGCGCGGCAGGGGTTTGGGCACCACCGTGGACAGCACGCCTTTGTCTACTTCGGCGGTGATGGCCCCCGCCGCCAGCGTTACGGCCAAGACCGATGCGAAGAACTTGATCATGCCGCAGCCGAGCCAGCCGAATGTCTGGGAGCGCAGCAGCAGTTCCGAGTGCGGGTCAGACGCGAAGGGGGAGGGCTTGGTCGGCGGCAGATGGATAAATGCCAGCCCCGCGAACAGGAGCGCTATCAGCAGGCCCGCGACGAATAAACGGCGGCGCATTGCCTCCTGCATGGTCAAGCGGGCCAATGTCCAGACGGCGGGAAGCGTGGAAGTCATAGCGCAGGCGTCTCCCCTGTGTATTCCACTGTGCGGATGAACAAGTCTTCCAGACTCTCGCGCACGGGCACGAGGGACAGCAGACGCCCGCCGCTTTTGACGACCGCTTCGGCGATGTCGGGCACGGCGGCTTCATCTGGCAGGGACGCTTGGACGTTCTCGCCGTCCACCGTGACCGTGCGGGCCAGCGTTTGCAGGTTCTTTATTAAGGTGGGGGTGATGTTGCCAATTCGCATCTGCACGGAGGCGGGCGCGGCCAGCAAATCCGCAATCGGCCCCTGCCGCACCACCTGCCCGGCTTTCAGTATCGCCACCGTGTCGCAGGTCATCTCGATCTCACTCAGCAGGTGGGAGTTGAGCATGACGGTCTTGCCGGACGCTTTCAGATGGGATACGATGTCGCGCACGTCGCGCCGCCCCAGTGGGTCAAGCGCGGACGTGGGTTCGTCTAAAATCACCAGTTCCGGGTCGTTGAGGATGGCCTGCGCCAGCCCCGCGCGCTGCTGCATTCCTTTGGAGAACGCGCGCAGTTTGTCTTTGCGCCGGGGCAGCAGGCCGACCAGTTCCAGCACTTCGGGAATGCGGGCACGGCGGGCTTTCGCGCTCATGCCGTACAGCCTGCCGTGCAGGTCAAGGAACTCTTCGGCGGTCAGGAACTCGTGGAACTGGAACTTTTCAGGCAGGAAGCCAAGTTTGCGGCGGGCGTCTAAATGGCCGATGGGGTGGCCGAGCAGTTCCCCGCCGCCGCCGGTGGGATAGATGTTGCCCAGCAGCATATTGATGGTGGTGGTCTTGCCCGCGCCGTTTGGCCCCAGAAAGCCGAACACATGGCCGCGCGGCACGTTCAATGACAAGTCCTGCACGGCGACGAAGGGCGCGCGGCCTTTTGCGCCGTAGACTTTACGCAGATGAGTGGTAACGATGGCAGGGGATGAGTCCATAAAGCAGGAAGCGCACAGCGCCAGTTCACTGTAGCACAGGGGCGGGCGTTTGTCAAGGCGCGCTCAGCCGTCAGCACGCCGGGCGCGCTCACGCAGGAAACCGGCAATGAGCACGAAGCCCTGCGCTGCCATCAGGCTGGTGACGCCGTAAAACACGCCTTCCTCCAGCGGCAATGGCCCCCAGTGAACTCCCGCCACGCGCGAAGGGTCAACCTGCCAGATGCCGTGCCCCAATGCGAACCCGTCGCAGGCCGCCAGATACAGTGTGCAAAGCGTCACCACGACGGCGAGTAAACGACGCCAGCGCCACAACTCGCGCCCCGCCGCCAGCCATTGCAGGATAATCACGGGCACAGCCCACAGCAGTTCATAACGCAGGTACGCGAAGTGGCCTGTCACAGCGCGCCGTCCCCGCCATCGGATGGCTTCAGCCTGCGCGAGAGGGCCAGCGTCAGCAAGCACACAAAGATGCCCTGACACACATAAAACGCATATTCCTCCCAGGGCAGCCACAAAACAAAGTGCGACAGCGGGGCAAAGCGTGGATCAAATGTCCACAGGCCCACTTTGGCCGCGTGGTTGTCCCAGGGCGCGGTGTAAACAAACGCAAGCAGGCACACCAGCGCGCAGGCGACGCCGTGCCGCCGCGTCCACTGCCACCGCAGAAGCCCGGCGAGCGCGGCTATCGGAAGCGCCAGAAACACCAGCAGAAACTGCGCGTAAGTCATGCCCTATTATAGCCGACCACAAGCTACGCATGAGCCAGACGGACGCCACGCCCCATAAAGACGCCATATACGCACAAGCCAAACGCGCCTGCCCCGTCGGGTACAATGACCCCATGATACCGTTCCGCCTGCGTCCTGCTTTGCTTCTGCTGTTTGCCGCGCTGCTGCTCGCCCTGCGCGTCCCGGTGCGGGCGCAGTCGCCGCTGGACGACGGGCGCGTGTTGCTGCAAGGCTTCTACTGGGAGTCCCATCGCTTCGGCCACCCCGACCGCTTCCCCGACCGGGGCAGCAAGCACTGGTATGCCATCGTGCAAGCTGACGCCGCCGACCTGCGCGCGGGCCGCTTTGATATGGTGTGGCTCCCGCCGCCCTGCTTTGCGGGCAACAATAGCGCGGGCTACAATCCCAAAGAATACTGGAACCTGAACAACTCCTACGGCACGTTTGCCGAGCAGCGCGCCCTGCTCCAAACCCTGCGTCAGGACGGCATCGCCCCCGTCGCCGACATTGTAATCAACCATCGCGACGCCACAACCGGATGGACGGGCTTCCAGAACCCCGCGTGGGGCCTGTGGGCCATCTGCGGCGACAATTCCGCCTTCACCGACTCGCGCTCCCCCGCGTTTGGCACGCCAACAGCCCTGCGCGGAGCGCCCAAACAGCGCCCGTACCCGTATTCCAACGACTGGACGTGCTACAACTACCCGGACTTCCGCGACGTTGACCATTCCAGCCCGCGCGTGCGCCGGGACATCCTGCGCTACCTTCTGGAACTCAAGTCGGCGGGCTACGAAGGCTGGCGCTACGACATGGCGCAGGGCTACCTCGCCCGCTGGATTGCGCTCTACAACAAGCGCACGCACCCAACGTTCTCGGTGGGCGAATACTTCTGGGACAAGCAGCCGGAGCAGCGCGGCTGGGCGTGGTACACAGCCACGACGCCGGGCGATTTGTCCACCGCCAGCGACGTGTTTGACTTCATCACCGAGTTCACCCTCAAAGACCACAAAGGCCAGTACGACGCCCTCTACGGCGAGAACGCTAATGGCGGCCTCGGCCTCGTGGGGGACAGCACCGACGCCGTGCCCTGGAAAGAGCGCGCCGTCACGTTTCTGGAGAACCACGACACCGGCTATCGCACCCAGGACGACGGCACGCCCGAACAGGGCCACGACCACGACAGTTTCCAAAACAACTGGGAAGTGGAACAAGGCTACGCCTACATTCTTACCCACCCTGGCGTGCCCTGTGTCTACTGGAAGCACTACGAGGAGTGGGGCAAGGGCCTCCACGACAAGATTGTGGCCCTCATCAACGCCCGCAAAGTGGCCGGTGTCAACGCCGCCAGCGCACTGCACCCGCAAAACAACGCCCGCGCGCACCGCGTTTATGCCGCCAAAGTGCAGGGAACACACGGCGTTCTGTACGTCCGCATTGGCGGCGAAGATGCCGACTGGCAGCCCTCTCTGTCACACTACGCGGGCTATCGCGAATACGCTTCCGGCGAACACTGGAAAGTCTGGGTCGCCCTGCCCGGCAACCCACCCGTCCAGCAGGCCCCGCTCCCGGCCCCGCTTCCCGCGCCCCCACCCTACCAGAGCGGCGACACCTTTGCCGTCCCCGACGCCTGGCTGAATTGACCGGCCCGCCCACCGGGTATAATGGAGGCAAATGCGCCGTGCCCACAGCAAAATCTGGGACAGCCTGAGCGACAGCGACAAAGCCAAGTGCCGCAAGAGGGCTAACCGGGGCTTTGTCCTCATGCTGTGCCTGAGCATGGCTGCCACGCTTTACGTCATATCGCACCTCTGGCACTGGCCCTTCTGGTTGGCCGTCACCGTTGGGCCGGTAGTAGGCGGCGCGCTTGGTCTTGCCCTCATTGTGGCTCCCATTTGGGCAATCGCAACTTGGGCCTCATCAGCCCGGTGCAGCGCGCCGCACGCCAATGGCAACAACCCCGGCAAGTGACGCAAGCCGCCTCTGTGCATCAACAAAGGAAACTGCGACACCCAATTAGAACCGAGCAACGCTTGAGCCAACAACAGGTAGTGATCGTCGGGGCGGGCATCGGGGGGCTGGCGACGGCCATGCGCCTTCAGGCAACGGGCCGCTTTCAAGTCACCCTCTTAGAAAAGAACGCCACCGTAGGCGGCAGGGCCAACATCTGGGAGCAAGGCGGCTACCGCTTTGACACCGGGCCCTCCCTGCTCTTGATGACCGATGTTTACCGCGACCTGTTCCAAGCCTGCGGCGCAGACTTTGATGCCCTTGTGCCGCTCGTGAAGATGGAGCCGAACTACGCCGTCCACTTCGGCGACGGCTCCTGCTTGGAGATGTCCTCCGACCTGCCTCGCATGGTCGCCAATCTGGAACGGATTGAGCCGGGCGCAGCATCGGGCTACTACCGCTTCTTAGGCGACGCCCGCGCCAAGTACCGCATCGGGCGCGCGGAGTTTGTGGAAAAGAACTTCATCCGCGCCACCGACTTCTTCACCCTCCCCAACCTGCGCCGTCTGCGGCAATTGAATGCGCTGGACAAACTGTACGCCCATGTCTCGCGGTTCTTCACCGATGACCGGCTGCGGCAGGCATTCTCCATGCAGTCCATGTATCTGGGCCTCTCGCCCTACGACGCGCCCGCTGTGTACGCGCTGCTCGCCTACACGGAGTTAGCAGAAGACGGACTTTACTACCCCCAGGGCGGCATTTACCGTCTGCCGCAGGCCATGCGCGAAGTCGCGCAGGGTTTGGGCGTAGATATTCAGACAGGGCGCACCGTGACGGAGATTGTGACGGCGGGCGGCAGGGCGCGCGGCGTGTGCGTGGGTGGCGAAATGCTTGCCGCCGACATCGTCGTTTCTAATGCCGACCTGCCGTATACGTACACGAACTTGTTGGCGGAGCGTCCCGCCCGCTACGAAGAGGCGTCGTGGCAGAAGCAGGCGTTCACGGCGTCCGCGTTCATGCTGTATCTGGGCACGGATAAACTTTATTCTGGGCTGCGCCACCACAACTTCTTCCTGTCCCACGACTACCGGCGCAACTTTGACGAGATATTCCGGGCTAAAGTGCCCCCCCGCGACCCGTCGCTTTATGTCAACTGCCCCGCCCGCACCGACCCGTCGGTTGCCCCGCCCGGCGGGGACAATTTATTCGTGCTGGTTCCCGTTCCCTATTTGACGCCGCAGCAGACATGGGGGGACGCGCAAGTCGCGCAGTTCAAGGAGCGCGTTTATCGCCAATTGGAAGCGCGGGGATTAACGGACCTGCGCGCCCATGTGGTCGTGGAGCGCGTCGTCACCCCGCATGACTGGCAGGCGCAGTACAATCTCAAATACGGGGCGGCATTCGGCCTTTCGCATGGTATCATGCAGGTGGGCTGGTTCCGCCCGCCCAACAAAGCGCCCCACGTGGACAATCTGTACTTTGTGGGGGCAAGCACCGTGCCGGGCACCGGCGTCCCGCTGGTGTGCCTGGGAGCCAAGCTCGTATGCGAGCGCATCGCGGCGGACGCCGCTTAGAAACGTTTCTTTCTCATGCCTACGCTTATTCTCAAGAGGCCGACTGACGCGACGCCCCTCGCTCCCACGCTGGACGCTGACTATGAAGCCTGCCGCCGACTGAACGCACATCACGGCAAAACGTACTACTTCAGCACGCTGTTCTTTCCTCCCGAATTGCGCCGCGCCGTCCATGCCCTGTACGGCTTCGTGCGCTACCCCGATGAGATTGTGGACAACCCGCCGCCCGGCTCCGACCCCGCCCGCGCGCTCGCCGACTACCGCGACGCTACCTGCCGCGCGCTGGACACCGGCGACGCCAATCTCCCCGTCCTGCGCGCCTTCGCGGACATGGCCCGCCACGCGCAGATGCCCTCAGAATACCCGCTTGCCTTCTTGGACGCCATGCAGATGGACTTGAAGCAGACGCGCTACGCCACGTTTGCCGACTTGCAGACCTATACTTACGGCAGCGCGTCTGTCGTGGGCCTGATGATGTGCGCCGTCATGGGCGTGCGCGACCCCGAAGCCCTGCGCCGCGCACACGATTTGGGCCTTGCCATGCAGCTCACCAACTTCTGGCGGGACATCGGGGAAGACTTTCACGCGCGCGGGCGCATCTATCTGCCCCAGGAGGACATGGAACGCTTTGGTTGTACAGAAGCCATGCTGGCAGCCGGGGAAGTGAGCGCGCCGTTTGTGGCCCTCATGCGCTTTCAGATTGAGCGCGCGCGCGCCCTGTACGCTTCTTCCGATGCGGGCATTGCATTGCTGCCTGCCGAGGGCCGCCTGCCCATCACGCTCGCCCGTGTCCTGTACGCCCGCATCTTGGACAAGATAGAAGCCAACGGCTACGACGTGTTCCGCCGTCGCGCCCGCACGTCAGGGCTGGAAAAGGCCGCCGTGCTGGTGCAGCAGTGGGCGAAGCAAGGAAAAAGCGCCGCGCGGAATGCGAGACGTGCGCTGTAAGGCTGTCGGTGCGGTTTAGTTCCCTCCCCTGCCGGGAACCCTTCTCCCATCTGCACTGGCGCAGAAGAAGGAGAAACGCATGAGCACACCGCAAGGTTCTAATGGCAGCAGCAGCACGACCAACTGGCTGCTGGTCGTCGTTATTGTTGTTCTCGTGGCCGGCGTCATCGGCTACTTTGTGTATCAGAATAACAGCGCCGCACCCGCCCCCTCGTCTACAACTGTTGTCACTACGCCCGCCGCGCCCGGCCCGCAAGGTGCGCCTGGGCCAGCCGGAGCGCCCGGCCCGTCAGGTTCTCCGGGCGCACCTGGAGCATCGGCTCCGGCCAGCTCGCCGGGGCCAGCAGGCGGTACAGCCGCGCCGAGCGGCGGGGCCACAGGCGGCGGCGCGAGCACGCCCTCCGGCGGCAGTTCTACACCGTAGCGTCCAGCAAGCCCCGTCCGCTCTCGTAGTGGACGGGGCTGTTCTTTGTCAGGCTTAACACGGCGCGCGCGGCGGGTAAACCATCCGTATGGATAACCCTCTCTCTGACCCCGCCCAAGCCGCCCGTGCCGCCGGATTACGGTATGTCTCTGACCACAGGCCCGGCATTACGCGCCGCTGCGCCGTTGACGGCAGTTTTGATTACTCCGCTGCCGACGGTTCCCCCGTCACCGACAAGAACACGCTGGCCCGCATCAAGGCGCTGGGCATCCCGCCCGCTTATGAAGATGTGTGGATTTGTCCCAACCCAAACGGGCATTTGCAGGCGACGGGGCGCGACGCGAAGGGCCGCAAGCAGTACCGCTACCACGCGCGCTGGCGGGCGCAGCGCGACGACACCAAATACGGGCGCATGATTGCATTCGGGGAGGCCCTGCCCGCCATTCGGGAGCGCGTGGCGGCAGACCTGGCCCGGCGCGGAATGCCGCGCGAGAAGGTACTCGCCACCGTCGTGCGCCTGCTGGAGACGACCCACATTCGGATTGGCAATGAGCAGTATGCGCGGGAGAACCACCATTACGGCCTGACCACGCTGCACAACGAGCACGTAGACATAGACGGCAGCACGCTCCACTTCCACTTTCGCGGCAAAAGCGGCAAAGACCGTGCCATTGACCTGCGCGACAGGCGGCTCGCCCAAATCGTGCGCCGCTGCCAGGACTTGCCGGGCCATGAACTCTTTGAATACGTAGACGCTGACGGGCAGGCGCATACGGTCGGCTCGCACGACGTGAATGCCTATCTGCACGAGATTGCGGGGCAGGAGTTCACCGCCAAAGACTTTCGCACCTGGGCCGGGACGCTGTTAGCCGCTCGTGCGCTGGCAGAATGCGAAGCGTGTCAGACGGACGCGCAGGCTAAGCGGACGCTGGCGCAGGTAGTGAAACAAGTCGCGGGCGAACTGGGGAACACGCCCGCCGTGTGCCGCAAATGCTACATTCACCCCGCCGTGTTCCAATCGTGGCAGGCAGGCGCGCTGGCCGCCGTCAGGGAAGGCGAAGAAGCGTCCCTGATGGCGCTGCTGCGCCGGGCCGCACAGCAAAACGCCCCTGCCTAGTCTCGGAAGACCAGGCAGGAGCGCTTTTGCGTTCATTCAGCGCGACCAAGCGTCGCAGCCGATGAATGTATTCTCCAGCGTCAGCGAGTGCGCGTTAGAGGCGAGTGACGGCATCGTGCCCAGCTGCCCCAGCAGCCAGCCAAGAAGCCGCACCGCACCGTTGTCGCGCACCAGTTCCTTGCAGCGGTTAACGGACATTTCTTTCCTCCGTGTTCGCTGTTCGGCAGCCCGGCGGCCATCTGCTGCCAAAAGCAGACAGGAAGGCCCGTAGCGTTGCGTCCCCGGCTTTCGCCGGGTTTGCCTTTGTCGCAGGCGAGAGATAGGGGCGCGTCTTGCGTCCCATTTGTATTATCTGCGTTCGCGCGGCGTTCCCTCACTGTGTCAAATAAGGGGAAAGGCCCCTTTTTTGAGACGAATGGGAAACACAAGCGGTACAGCCTACAAGGCAGCGAGGAACCTAAGCCGTACCAAGCGCAGACTAAGAGCCGCCTTGCGCCGCACAGCAGCGGTGTTTATGTTCTTCCGCCTTTTTCTCCACTCTGCTTGACAGACGGCGGCGCAGGCAGTATAATGTTTCTATTCGCGCAGACAAACAGTGCCGACGAGCGAGAGCCAGCAGGCTCCCGCTTTTTTTGTTGCCTGCCTTCTAGCCGGGCCGCTGTGCCTGTGCCCAGGCGTCAATCAAGCGGCGCGACAGGCTGATCGAGGACGGCAGCGCGGGCAAATTGTCCACTGTAAACCACGCCGCGCCGTCCAGTTCCATTTCGTCCGGCCGCAATGCGCCGCTCCGGTAGCGCGCGGTGAACCCCACCATGAGTTGATGGGGAAACGGCCACGCCTGACTGCCCTGATACTCTACGCTGTCCACGCGGACGCCCGCTTCTTCCTCTGTCTCGCGCGCGGCGCATTCCTCCAAAGTTTCGCCCGGCTCCACGAAGCCCGCCAGGATGGAATGCATCGGCCCCCACCCTGGCTTGTGCGCCAGCAGAATGCGGGCCTCGTCATAAACGAGAATCAGCACAGCGGGCGTTACCTGTGGGTAGCGCACATGGCCGCACCACGCGCAGACCCGTCCCCAGTCGCCGTCTTTGGCTTCCGTCGGCCCGCCGCAGACCGGGCAAAATCGGCTCGTGCGCGCCCAGTGAACGATTTGCGCCGCGTACCCGGCGAGCGCGCCGTTCTCGTCCGGCAGCACGGACAGGAGCGCGCGCAGCCCGAACCCCTGCCAGCCTTCGGGAACGGGCGCGTCGGATTTAATGTCATACGCCACGCACGGCACGCCGCCCTGCGTGCCCAGATACAGGGGCGGGGCGGCAGCAAACTCCACTGGCAGCGCGTTCGCAGGCGACGGCAGGCAGGGCGTCTCGCCATCGGCGCTAGGCAGCAGCAGTTGGTCACCTTGAAACGGCAGGCAAATCGCCGGGCCGGGCGGAGCCTCGACAGGTGGGTACGCGCGAACGAATAAAGAAACGTCGGTCATTCTTTGCTCAACTCTTAAAGCGGGTATGATACCCCATGAGCGTCTGGCCCCCGCCCCCGAACCGGCCGCCGCCCGCGCCGTCCGCCAAGCCTGTAGGGATACGTTGGGACTGGTTTTCCCTGTGGCTATCTATGTTAGGGACGGCGCTTTTCATTTCTGTGCCAGTACATCCTCGTATGGATTCTGACCCGCTATTCGCCTGGCAAGCACCTCTGGGACAGTGGTGGCTTGTCGTGCTGTTTGGTGTGGCTGGCCTTCTTGTCGCTGGCTTGGCGACTGGCATTTGGCAATGGCGCAACACGGTTGCGCTGTTGAGTATTGCGCTTTCCGCGTTCACTCTCTACCAATTGCTTTATCCGCTCTTGTTCCCAGTGCGGGGGATTGGAGTGCGCTATTAACCAATGTCCCATTCCCCAACGGGCGCAGGTATAATCTTCCTATGCCCAATAAATGCGGCGCGCTGCTCTGCCTTGCCCTACTGTGCGCTTCGCGTCTTGACGCTCGAACGCCGTCCCCCGCCGGGCCGCCCACCGTGCTGGTGCTGGTGGCCGCCGGACAGAACGGGCAAGACCAGGTGGGCCTCACTTATCGCGGGCAGGTTCCCCACGCGCAGGCCAAACGAGACATGGCCGCCCTGCAAGCGGCGACGGGATGGCGCGTCACCAACATAGAAATCACCGACCTGCCGCCGCCCGTCGCGGGCGCGAAGGGCAAGATGACCGGGCTGACCTGCACGGCAGCGGGCGCGGTCGCCCCGCAGTCGCACACGTTTGACATTGCGCCCATTATCGGCGCGCTGCGTCCCTACAAGCGCATCGCCCTCACGTATTTTGCCCCGCCGGACTTCGCCTTCCAGGGATTGCGCGCCTACGCTGACAATCATGTGGAGATTGCCCTGGAGCAGCGCGGCATCACATACACCTACCAAATTCAGGTGCGCGACCCGCACTTCGGGCGCTTAGACCTGCCCCGCTACCAACTCACCGACTCGCAGGCGCGGGCGGCGCAGGCCGCAGACACAAAGCGCCGCCGTGCGCGTCCCTGGGCCATCGCGCTGGTGCTGGCGGCAGCGCTGGGCGCGGGCGGTCTGGTGTATGCGGCGCTGGCGCGTCACGCTTAGAAGTTCTTATTCTCTCCATCGCAAGGAGCATCATCATGGCAGATTTGCAAGCCCTGCTCAGACTGGCCGCCGAAAAGAAGGCGTCCGACGTGTTTATCAAAGCGGGCAGCCCGCCCGCCATGCGCCTGTCCGGGCGCATTCATGTTGTGCCGGACGAGCCGCCGCTGACCGGCGACGACACGCGCTCGCTGGCCTATTCCGTGATGACCCACGAGCAGATAGGCCGCTTTGAGCACCGCCATGAATTAGACCTGGCGTTTGAGGTGGACGGCATCTGCCGCATCCGCTGCAATGTCCACCAGCAGCGCGGCACGATGGGCATGGTGCTCAGGCTCATTCCCCTCAAAATCTACTCGCTTGACCAACTGGGGATGCCGCCAGTGCTGGCGGAACTGTCCAAGTCGCGCAACGGCCTCATTCTGGTAACCGGGCCGACGGGTTCGGGCAAGTCCACCACGATGGCCGCCATGATTGACCTGATTAACGCCACCCGCCGCGCCAATATTATCACGGTGGAAGACCCGATTGAGTTCGTCCACCCTGACAAGATGAGCATTGTCTCTCAGCGCGAAGTAGGCCTGGACACCGACTCCTTCTCCGATGCCCTCAAATATATGATGCGCCAGAACCCCGATGTGCTGCTGGTGGGCGAAATGCGCGACATTGAGACCATGAGCGTCGGCCTCACCGCTGCCGAAACGGGGCACTTAGTCTTCTCCACGCTGCACACGGCCTCCGCCGCCGAGACGTTAGACCGCATCATCAATATGTTCCCGCCGCAAGACCGGGACATGGTGTGTCTGCGCCTGTCGGCGTCGCTCCGGGGTGTTATCTCGCAGAAGCTGCCGCCTCGCGCCGACGGCACGGGCCGCGTGGGAGCTATTGAAGTGATGGTTGTCACGCCCACCATTTCCAAGCTGATTGAGGAAGGGCGGGCATCCCAACTGCCGGGAGCCATTGCGGAAGGCAACTTCTGGGGAATGCAGACCATGAACCAGTGCCTCATCAAATACTTCAAGGCGGGCCTCATCACCGAGGACGAAGCACTGGCGAATGCGGGCAACATCACCGAAATGAAGCAGCTTATCCGGCGGCCCTAGCCGCAGGGGAAGTCGTCCTCAAGCGTCGGGTTCAGCGAGAGCGGCCCCTATCGGGTATAACAAGGAAACCTGCCGCGCAGAGGCCACCGTGAACGACGACAAGACTTTTTATATCACCACGCCCATCTACTATGTCAATGCCGTGCCCCATGTCGGCTCGGCCACGACGACCCTGATTGCCGATGCGCTGGCCCGCTTTCATCGCCTGCGCGGAGAGCCGACCTTCTTCCTCACCGGAACCGACGAGCACGCGCAGAAGGTCGCCGACGCCGCTTCGAAAGCGGGACAAACACCGCAGGCATTTGTGGACGACGTGTCCGGGCGCTTCCGCGAAACGTGGGACTTTCTGCATATCCAGATTGACGACTTCATTCGCACCTCGGAGCCGCGCCACAAAGCCGCCGTCGCCGAAGTCTTTCGTCGCCTGCTCGCGGCGGGCGACATTTACGCCGGACAATACGAAGGCTGGTACTCGGTCAGTGACGAAACGTTCCTGCGGGACAGCGAAGTGCGAGACGGCAAAGCCATAGACAGCGGCGCGGCAGTGATACGGGTCACAGAGGAAAACTACTTCTTCCGGCTGTCCCGCTATGCACAACCTTTGCGCGAATATATTGACAGCCACCCGGACTTTTTGCAGCCTCACACGCGCCGCAACGAAGTGCTGGCCTTTATTGAGGGCGGCCTGCGCGACGTTGCCGTGTCCCGGCCCAACGCAGGCTGGGGGATCGCGGTTCCTGATGCGCCATCGCAGGTAGTGTATGTCTGGTTTGATGCCGTCGTCAACTACCTGACCGCGACGGGATGGCCTCATTCCCCCGTTTGGGACACGCTCTGGCCAGCTGACCTGCACCTGGTCGGCAAAGAAATCTACACCCGGTTCCATGCGACGCTCTGGCCCGCCATGCTGATGGCGCTCGGATTGGAACTGCCCCGCACGGTTCTGGGGCACGGCTGGTGGCTGGTGGGGGGCGAGAAAGGCTCCAAGTCCAAAGGCAATATTCCCACCCCGCAGGAGGCAGCCGCTCATCTGGTGAACCTGAGCGGCTGCCTGCCCGAAGTGGCAGTCGATGCCCTGCGCTACTACCTTTTGCGCGACATCTCGTTCACGTCAGACGCCGAGTTCAGCCTGGATAACCTCGTTAGTCGCTACAATGCCGATCTTGCCAACGATTTAGGCAACCTGCTCAATCGCTCCCTGAATATGCTGCGCCAGTACGCCGAAGGCATCGTGCCCGAAGGAGCCGCCTTCCGCACCCAATCGGGGACAATGGCGACTGCCTCGCGAGAAGCCATCGGGGATGCTGAACGCGCCCTGCTCGCCTATGACCCCGGCGCGGCCCTGTCTGTCATCTTCCGCCTGGTGAGCGCGGGCAACAAAGAGATTGACACGCAGGCCCCCTGGAAGCGTGCCAAGTTAGGCGATACGGAAGGCGTCGCCGACGCCCTGTACGCCGCATTAGAAACGTGCAGGATTGCGTCCGTGCTGCTGTTTCCGTTCCTGCCGCGCGCGTCCGTCCTCATTCGTCAGCAGTTAGGTTTAGGGGACGCGCCGCCTATAAACTGGCAGTCCGAAACGCAATGGGGGCTTCTGCCGCCTGGCACGCCCACGCAAACGGCGCAGCCCTTATTCCCGCGCATAGACACCAAGAAAGGCCTCATCATGCCCGATCCAACGCCCGCCTTAGAAGCCGCGCCGCCCGCGCCCACCCCGGACATCATCACGATTGACGACTTCCTCCGCGTCAAACTGCGCGTGGCCGAGGTCATCTCCGCGTCTCGCATAGACGGCGCGACCAAGCTTCTGCGCCTGACGGTAGATGTGGGAGAGGACGAAGACCGCCAGATACTCGCGGGCATTGCCGAGAACCACGCGCCCGAAGACTTAGTAGGCAAGAAGATTGTCGTAGTCGCCAACCTCGCGCCCCGCAAAATGCGCGGCCTAGAGTCGCAGGGAATGCTGCTCGCCGCTACCGATGAAGAGGGCCGCGCCATCCTGCTGCACCCGGAAAGCGAAGTGGCTCCCGGCGCGCAGGTACGCTAGAAGGCAAGAAACTTACCCCCGCCCATCAGAATGGGCGACCCCTCCCCCACACAGCGGGTCTTGAATGGGAAAGGCGGGGACGAGTGACAGACGCTCTCCCGCACCTTCCCCCTCCCCAGTGGGGAGGGGACAGACCCGGAACGGATGTGACGGGCCAGGGGTAGGTTCCTAGGGCGTTGGGGTAGGTTCCTATTGGCTACGCTGCCGCCTTCTTGCGGTCATGGCGCATCTGTGCCAGTTTCTGCTTTTGCTCCGGGGTCAGAACCGCCCCAATCTTGCTCATGGTGTCCTTCCGCAGCGCTTTCAATTTGGCCTTGCTGTCTTCGGGCGTGAGCGACGCATCGCCTTTGATGGCCTTGCGTTGCGTGCGGGCATCCATCAGGATAGGCTTGATTTGCGCCTTTTGCGCGTCAGTGAGGGCGAGCGCGTCGGATAACTTCGCCAGGCGCTTGCCTGCGTGTCCGGCCTTCACCCCGCCTTTGCCAGCCCCGGCGAACGTCGGCGGCGCCAGCGCGAGGCTCGCTCCTAGAAGGAGGGCGACGGCGACCCCCCATGTCTTGCTGTGCATTGTGTCTTGTCTCCTGCGTGTGAATTGGCCCTGCGGCCTGTCTCCTTCACGGACGCGCGGCAGGGGGGAAAGTTCAGTCGTCCCGCTCCCACCCGCGCACAATCGCATCGCTGACGCGGGCGACGCGAGCCATTTCCCGCACGTCATGCACGCGCACAACATCTGCGCCGCCCGCGATGCTTAGGGCGACTGCCGCCGCCGTGCCTTCCCGCCTGTCCTGTGGGTCGTCCGTCCCCAAAACGCGCCCTAGAAACCGCTTGCGCGACGCGCCTACCACGAGCGGAAAGCCTAATGCTTTAAGTTCTGGCAGGCGGCGCAGCAATTCTAAATTATGCCCGGCGTCCTTGCCGAACCCAATGCCGGGGTCAAGCCAGATTTGCTCATTTTTCACCCCCTGCGCGCGGGCATACTCCATTTGGCGCACGAGAAAAGCGAGCACGTCGGCTACCACATCCCCGTACACGGGCTGTGCGGGCAGGGCGCGCGGTCGTCCCGGCAGGTGCATGAGAATGAGGGGAACGCCCCGCTCGGCCACCAGTGACGCCATGCGCGGGTCAAATTGCAAGCCACTGATGTCGTTGACAAGGGACGCGCCCGCGTCCAGAGCGGCCTCAGCGACTTCGGCTTTATAGGTATCCACAGACAGAGGGAGCGTGGGCAATTCGGCGGCAAGGCGCGTGATAACTGGCAGGATACGCCGTTTCTCTTCGTCGGCAGGCAGGGGGGATTGGTCGCGGAATGTAGTGGGGCGTGTGCTTTCCCCGCCGATGTCTATTATATCTGCGCCATCCGCCGCCATTTGATGGGCATGGGAGAGGGCGGCTTCCACGGTCGCAAAGCGCCCGCCATCGGAGAACGAGTCGGGGGTCACGTTCAGCACGCCCATGACCCAGGTGTGCTGTCCCCAGTTCCAGCAGTGCGGCACAGTCATTGGCGGCGCGGGGTCAATTATACAGGCGCACCCGGCCAACCTGCGCGTTTGGCTCCTGAAAGGTCATCTCCGGCAGGTGGTTCAGGGCAATGTGGCGCAGGCGCGAGAAGCCATCAGTGCTCAGGAAAAAGCCGCGTTCCTGAGCGGCCTCAGTGGTGTCATGCCCCAGTTTCCACTGGAAAAGCTGGTCTTCGGTGGCGAGCAGCACAATCTGGCGAAGCTGGTCATCATCCAGAGACTCCAGCGCTTCCCCGGCATGGTCATAGGTTTCGCTGCCTTCCTCGGTCATTTCCAGCACGCGGGCGTACTCGCCCACCGCCCCTTTGACATTGCCCTGCTGCTGGAACAACATAGCGCGCTTCAAGTAATGATCCGGGTTCAGGGGGTCAAGCCAGATGAGTTCCCCAATCATCCGCAGGGCCTTTTCAATCTGCCCCAATTGGAGATAGGCAATGGACAGCACGTCGCGGGCGAACAGGCTGCGCGGGGCGACTTTGACCAGCGCCTTGCCCTCGTCAATAATCTCTTTGTAGCGCCCACCATCCAGCAGGGTCGCAATCAGGGCTTCGCGCGGGTCGCGCTGCGCGGGGCTAAGGCAGGCGGCACGGCGCAGCGCGAGAACAGCAGGCTCAATGCGGCGCGCTTCCCGGTACAGCAGGCCCAGGCGCAAAAAGGCGGCAGGGTCATCGGGGCGCAGGGCGGCGACTTCGGACTGGCAGGCAATGGCCTCCTCCATGCGTCCCGCGCCCGCAAGGCTTTGCGCGCGCCGGGCGAGGCGGCGCGCGCGCGCCTGCAAGCGGCGGCGCTCGGCAAGCGGGTCATTCTGGGTGGCGCTGTCCTGAGAGGGAGAAAGGTTCATGCCATATCCTTGCCGGAAAGCCGGTCTGTGATCAAATGGGGCACTGCAAACTCAGCATACCCCAATGCGCGCCAAATCAGCGCGGGCAGTGGAAAATCACACACTGTTGCCGGGCTATTGCGCCATTGGCAGAAACGCTACGCCCGCCGGACGATCACGGGTTGGCACAGCGCACGCAGCGAGCGCGCCGGTAGAAGCGCAGCCCGCGCAGTCGCCTTCTGTATGGTCAACGCAGCCGTCTACCTCGCCGATGTCCTTGAAGCGCACTTCCACAAATGCCTGCGTTTCCAGCAAAACAGTCGCCATCTGCTGCACCGTGTTGACTTCCACCACTTTGGCGCGGCCCATCGGGGTCATCACTACCTGGTTTTCCTGCGGCGTGCCGGGCGCGTCGGGAGTGTCCCGCTCGTAGCGCAAACAGCACATCAGTTTCCCGCACAGGCCGGTCACTTTGGCGGGGTTCTGGGCCAGGTTCTGGTCTTTGAGCATCTTGATGGAGACCGGCTCAAACTCGCGCAGGAACGTGGAGCAGCACGTAGGACGCCCGCACGGGCCGATGCCGGGATAGATGCGGGCTTCATCGCGCGGCCCGACCTGATGCATCTGAACGCGGGTGTGCAAAACGCCCGCCACCTCGCGCACCAGTTCCCGGAAGTCTACGCGCCCATCAGAGACAAAATGGAATGTGACTTGCGAGCCATCAAAGGCTGCTTCCGCTTCTACCAGTTTCATGGGGACATGGAGGCGGGCAATCTTCTCCTGACACACCCGGTATGCTTCCGCCTGACGCTGCTGGACGCGCTCGCGCTGCCCGAAGTCGTCCAGGGTCGCCAGGCGCAGCACCGGGCGCAGGGGGCGGGGCACTTCGGCATCGGGCAGAGCGCGCGGCGGGGTCTGCACTATGCCGAATTCAGCGTGCGCGCTGCCATTGGCGCTGGCCGCTTCCACAATTACGGCATCGGTCTTTTTCAATTCCAGGGAGCCAGAGGCGTATTGAATAATCTTGCCGAGCGGCTTGCAGGCCACTCCGACCACAATGGGCATATCTTATTTTACCATGCTTTGCGCCGCGTTGCCTGTCAAATCTACCCGAAAGTGTGTGCTTCACCCGTTTATTCGCTCCGAAGACGGGGTATTCGTCAGCATCTCGCGCCGCCGCACCGGAAGGGTGGCCGCGAAGAAAGGGAACAAGCATGAACACACTGGCCCGGTTTCTGGCCGCATCCGCTCTAGCGGTGCTGCTGGCTCTGGGAACTCTCCCGGCGGCAGCGCAAGCGTCCATGTCCGGCAAGATGAGGAGAACGCACCACAGGGTGCACCATCATCGCATGATGCGCCGCATTGTCATTGAGCGGCGTATCGTCATCCGGCATCCCCGGATGCGCCACATGGCCTCCATGACCGGAACGCATTCCATACACGGGACGCACACCATGAGCCGAACCCACGACAGCAGCGGCATTCACGGAAATGGCACGAACATGGTGCCCAGCGGCGGCACGGTTGCCACGCCTAATGGCAGCACCAGCAGCGGCACTCCTGGCCCGGCTTCCACGCCAGGCGCGGGCGGCGCGGGCACGGGTTCCGGCTCCACCGGGGCGAGCGGCGCGCGCTGAACGGCAAGCCTCTTTGTGCAAATAGCCGCCGCTTCTGCCAGACGAAAGCGGCGGCTTTTGCTTTATCACGGCAGGCCGGGCGGCAAGACCTCAAACTGATTGTTCCAGGGGTCGCGGGCATAGAAGCGCGGGTAGCCCATCGGGATGACGTTATCGTCTACCATGTAGCCCATGTGGAGCAGATGAGCGCGCAGGCCGTCCAAATCGTCGCAGGCAAGGGCCGTATGGCCGTCGCCGACTGTGCCGAGCGCCGGATAGCCGACATGAAACGTGACGGCTCCCGCTCCAAACCAGAGCACCGGCACATGGGCTAGCGACACGGGCTTTTCGCGCTCCATCAGCCCAAGACCGTCGCAGTAGAAACGGCGAATGTCAGCGGGCGTCGCGCCGGGAGCCAGCAGATACAGATGGTGCGCGGTCATGCCGTCTCTCCTTTGCGGGCAACAACGTACACGAACGAACCCATTGCGTTCTGCGGCGGGCGGTACACCCAGCAGTCGGTGCGATCAAGCACCTGCCAGCCGTCCCCGAAGAACGCCATCAGTTCCTCCGCCGTTGCCAGATAGCGGCCCTGCACCTGTGCGCCCCATTCCACCATTGCCGGGCTGAAGACGCTGACGGCGCAAATCCCATTGGGCTTCACCGTGCTCTGCAAGCGTTTGATATGAACGGGCGCTTCCTCCGGGGTCACGAATTGGTAGACATTCGCCGCCAGCGCCAGGTCATATACCTGCGGCGGATATGGGAAGTCGCGCACGTCTTGCAGGGCTGGCTCTATGCGCTCCGGCGGCACGTTCTGCCGCGCGCGCAGAGCGTCCAGTTTCGCCAGCCCGGTGGGGGCTATGTCGCGCGCGGTGACATGGAAGCCCGCGTCTGCGAGAAACACGGTGTCGCGCCCTTCCCCGCAGCCGAGGTCTAACGCCCGCGCGCGGTGCGGTTCGCCCCCCATCACCTTGAAATAGGCTAGCGCAGAGCGGGCAATCTGGCTGGCCTGCTGCCCAAAAAAGTAGGCGTCCGGTTCGGTGGCGTAGACGGCTTCCCAATCAAGCGGCGGGCTGAACGTGCCTGCGGGCGGTGGGTTACTCATGGGGAAGGAGTTCGGCGTTCGCGGCAGCGTTTCCTGCTTTGCGCCCGGATGCCTACGCGAGACGGGGCAGGCGGGCGGTCAGGCAGGTCGTGATTTCGTGCGGCGTCGTGTCTATCAGCGCGGCGAGGCCTGCTGCCGTCAGCGTTTCCGGGCCGTCTGAGCCGACCAGCGTGGCTGTGTCGCCCTCATGCACGGCGGGAATGCGGGTCACGTCTACGACCAGTTGATCCATGCAAACGCGCCCGCAAATCGGGGCGCGCTGCCCGCGCAGGAGCACGTCCCCCACTCCGCCGCCCAGACGACGCGGATAGCCGTCGCCATAGCCAATGCCGAGCGTCGCGTACACGCCGCCCCCGGCGGGCACGGTGAATGTTCTGCCGTAGGAGACAGTCGCCCCTTCCGGCAGCGGGCGGCACAGCAGCACGCGGGCTTTCAGGCTCAAAACGGGGCGCAGGAGCAGGTCAGCCTGCGTCAGCATCCCCGGCGCAGGCTCAATGCCGTACAGCAAAAGGCCGGGGCGAACCAGCGCATGGCGCGTTTCCGGGGGCAGGACGAGCGCGGCGGGCGAATTGTCGGCATGAACGGTCAGGGCGCGGGCGCGCGGCCCCAGTTGTTCCAGCAAATCTATGAACTGCGCGTACTGCGCGTGCGCATCGGCGGGGTCTTCATCGGCGGACGCGAAGTGGGTGGCAAGGCCCGTCACGCGCAGGTTCGGCAGGCAGTCCAGTTCCCGCAGCAGGGCAGGCGCGTCGCTCGCGCTGATGCCGGAGCGCCCGATGCCCGTGTCCACGTCTAAATGCGCGTCGGTGGTCACACCCCGCGCGCGAGCGGCTTTGGCGAGCGCCTTGCCCAGCGCGCTCGTGCCGACGAGCGGCGTCAGGCCATAATGCACAATGTCGGGGGCGTCGGCAGGCAGCGTGGGGGCCAGCAGATAAATCGCAAGGGCGGGCGGCAGCAGAGCGCGCAGGGCCGCCCCCTCATCCACAGTGGCGACGCCAAAATCTTTGATGCCCTCGCGCACGCACACAGGGGCAATGTGCTTCATGCCATGCCCGTAAGCATCGGCTTTCACCACCGCCATCAGCCGCGTTCCGCTCTCGCCGCCGAAGCGCGCATGAAGGAGGCGCACATTGTTTTTGAGCGCGGCCCCGTCGATCTGCGCCCACGCGCGCGCTGTCGCCCGCACGGCAGCCGCGACGCGCACGGAAACCGCCGTCCTGACGGGCGCATCTGCTCTCACGGACGCACCAACTGGGAGACCTGGCGACGGACGCCGCGCGTGTCCAACCGGCGGTACACGGCAGGAACCAGCTGATCTAACGCGCGCTCGTAACGCTCCCGACGCCCGTACACGACAATCATGTTGGTGAGCTGCCGCCCCGGACGGGCCAGCGTCGCCCCGTTGTAATAAAAGCCGGTGCTGCTGCCCGCGTCCAGGTTCATGGCCTCGGACGCGCCCAGTGCGCGCATCGCTTTCGCCATCCGCCCCAGATAAATGGCCTGATGGGTCATGGCGAACACAATCTTGTTGCCGGGCGTGATGCCCACCGCAATGCGGGAATTGGGGGCCAGCATATGCCGGTCACGGAAACGCTCGGCGGCGGGGTCAAGCACGATGCGCCCGCGTCGCAGCAAACGCGGGCCGCAGGCGCATACGAAATCGTAAGGCGTCCAGTCATGGTGGCGGCCCCAATCGGTTGTCACCATGCGCGCCTGATTGGACGGCGTGATGCACAGCGCCGTGCCCATGCCGCCAAAATGCACCAGGCTGCCGTCAATCACGATGTCCCCAATGGGCTGCAAGTTATCCAGCGAGAAGAAGGTTCCCGTGACCGCCACATTGGGATTGGCGCGCTCAATCATCTGATGGAACGGCTCCTCCGTGCCCACGCCCCGCCGCGCCACCAGCCCGGAGACTTTGACATCGCTGTTGTTCAGGTCAACCGTAATAACTTTGACGGGAACACCCGCCGCCACCGTCTGCCAGAAGTGAATGCTCTGCCCCCCCCTGCCTGCGCCATGCAGGGAGGCCCAGCGCGCGCGCAGCGCCGTCAGCCGCGCATTATGCGCCGATACCTTCTGCGCCTGCGCGTTTTGCCGGGCGCGCAGGCGGGCGTTATGAGCAGCCTGCGCCTGTGCCAGATGAGCATTGTGAACAGCGAGACGCGCGTTGTGCGCCGCCTGCGAAGCCGTCAAATGCGCCTGCGCCGCGCGCGGGGCGGGACGCGGCGCACGCGCCTGCTTCATGGCGACGTGCCGTGCGGTGGCCTGCTTCGCCGCATGATGGGCCGCCTGCGCCGTTTTCAATGCATGACGGGCAGCCTGCGCCTGCTTCACGGCAGTCTGCGCGTGCTGCTTCGCCAGCAGACGCTTTAAGTGCCGGTCATGGCGCTTCAATGCCACCTGCTTGGCATGAGGAAGCTCCCGCACTTTGGCGAGATGCGCGCGCCACGCGGCCTTTTCTTTGGCCGCCACGCGCGCCAGGTGATGCGCCTGCGCCGCCGGGGACGTAACATGGGAATGCCGGGCGGCGGCAGGCATGGCTGCCGTCAGCCACAACAGGGACAGCAGGAACAAGGAGAACGCGCCGAAGCGCAAGAGAAAGGCGGCAGAGCCGGAACGGAAAAAGCGCGCAGTCATAGAATACTCTACCACAGTCAGGGGCATTCGTCAACAGAAAAGGGACGCAGAGCGTCTTAGGCCCCGTGCAACGCACGCCATGCGGCGTCCATCGCGACGCGCAGGGCAGACGCGGCAGCCTGCGGGTCGGGGGCGCGGGACACGGCAATGGCGACCGCCACGCCGTCTGCTCCGGCGCGCAGGCAGTCGGCGACGTGCTCCGGCGTTTCCACCCCGCCGAATGCAATCACGGGAATATGCACCGCGTCCTTGACTTTACGCAAGAGAGGCAGCCCGGCGTCGCTCGCTTCGCCGTCTTTATCAAAGATGGGGCCAACCTGCACGTAATCTGCCCCGCCCCGCTCGGCGCGGCTGGCGGCGGCGACGCTGCGGGTGAAGGCTCCTACCACCGACGCTCCATCCTCACCGGCCCCATGACCACGCAGAAAAGCACGGGCTTCCGACGGCTTGTAGGAGCGCTCCGCCAGCAGGACGCCATCGGCATGGCACTTTTCAGCCAGTTCGACATCACCGGTGACGACAAAGCGCGCCCGGCCCTGTGTCATCTCGCGCAGGCGCAGGGCGACGGCATACAACCCTAAATCATCAGAGGGGGTGCTGCGGACACGCAACTGAACAATGTTGACGCCGCCCGCAATGGCGGCTTCCACCAGGGAAAGCGGGTCGCCCTTCTTGTCCGCGCCCGGACGATACAATGTCCGGTCGGTCACCAGGGTCAGGCTGGGTCGGGGAAGCGTTGTCGTCACGAGGAACATTGTACCCCGTTTGCGCCGGAGCCTGCAACGGGGGCAGCACGCCCTGATGGGGTCAGTAGGTTGGGGCGAACTCTTCGCCCTCGTCCTCAATGTAAACGCGCTTCTGGGCTTCCTCAAAGGTGGTGATGCCCTGCATGACTTTGCTGCCCGCGTCCTGGCGCATGGAAACCATGCCGCGCGCCATTGCCGCCCGCCGGATTTTGGTGGACGGCGCGTGCGCCAGCGTCATGGCGCGAATAGCGTCGTCCATCACCATCAACTCCTGGACGCTGTAGCGGCCTTTATAGCCCATGTGCGCGCAGGACGGGCAGCCCGCTCCCTGCATGAAGCGCGCTTCCAGAAACTCCGGCCCTTCGGTGTCAATTCCGAATGCAGCCAAATCAGTCTCGTGCGGCGTCATGGGCTGCGCGCACGACGAACAAACCCGGCGTACCAGCCTTTGCGCCAGCACGCCCACCACCGACGACGCCACCAAGAATGGGTCCATGCCCATGTTCAGCAGGCGCGTGATGGCTCCTGCCGCGTCGTTGCAGTGCAGGGTAGAGAACACCAGATGCCCCGTCAGAGCGGCCCGAAACGCGATTTCCGCTGTCTCCGTGTCGCGTATTTCCCCCACGTAGATGATGTCCGGGTCTTGCCGCAGAATGGCCCGGAGCTGCCGCGCGAAGGTCAAGCCCGCCTTCTCGTTCACGTTGGACTGGCGGATGCCCTCTAAATCGTACTCAATGGGGTCTTCTACCGTAATGATGTTCACATCCGATGTGTGAATAGCCTGAATAGCGGAATACAGCGTGGTCGTCTTGCCCGAACCCGTTGGCCCGGTCGCCAGAAAGATGCCGTGCGGCTTGCGGATGACTTTGTTCAGCAGTTGCAGGTTGTGAGGAGAAAAGCCAAGTTGATCTAATGCAGGTCGCACCCCCGTCTTGTCCAGAATACGCAGGACAACCGATTCGCCGTATTGCGTGGGCAGCGACGAGACGCGCATATCCACGCTGCGCCCGTCAATGGTGACGGCAATTCGCCCATCCTGGGGCAGACGGCGCTCTGCGATGTTCATCTCCGCCATGATTTTAATGCGCGAGGCGCAGGCCGACTGGAACTCGCGCCGCACGCTGTCCGCATTGTGCAGCGTGCCGTCGATGCGGAACCGAATGTCCAGGCGGTCACGTCGCGGCTCAAAGTGAATATCGCTGGCCCCCATGTTGATGGCGTCGGAGAGAATGCGGTTGACGAACTGAATGACAACCGGCTGATCCATGCTCACGTCGCCGATGTCGTCTCCGAGGCGCGGACTGGCTTTCCCAACGGGCACGGGGGCTTTATCCGCGAACAGCTCGGAAGCGCGCTTCTCGGTGACGGCGGCGGGAGGAGAGTTGGGCAGCAGAGCAGGAACGGCGCTGCGCGCGGACGCGAGGCCGTAATGCTCCTCAATGGCAGCGCGCACGTGCGACTCGGTGGCAAGCGCGGGCGCGATACGCACCCGATGGGCGTCGGCAATCTGGGTCGCCACGTCCATAATCTGGCTGTTCCAGGCGGCCACGGCCACTTTCAGCGCGCCATCCGCAGTGCGCGCATAGGGCAGCAGGCGATAGCGGCGGGCAAGGCTGGCCTCCACAAGCGGCAGGACAGCCTTGTCTACAGTCAGGTCTTTGATGAAGACGTAAGGCAAATCCATCTGGCGGGCACGGGCGAGGGTGATGTCTTCCTCAGCGACCAGTTCCAAATCCAGTAGCACCTGACTGAGCGGCTTGCCGGACGTTTTCTGATGACTAAGCGCCGTGTTCAGGCGCTGCTGGGTCAGCAGGCCCTGCTGTACGAGAAGTTGTCCCAGTTCTTTTTTCTGCCCCGACGGAGCGGCTAGAGCCATGAATTGGCCCTCCTCACAATGATGACGAAGATTGCGGCTTGTTCAGTGAGAATAGCCGATGAACATGAAAGAGACGTGAATATTGCCCTTTTGTTCTTGACGGCTCTCCCACGTCTGCTGTTTCTATCGGTAATTTTAGCGATTTGCTTCAGGGGGCGCTGTGAAATTAGTCACAGCAAGCCGGTTTTTCTGTTAACGCCCCCGCCTGCCTTCGTCGCTGTCTTCGTCGTCACCCTCATCCTCTTCTTCATCATTGAAGTCCTCTTCCTCCATGTCGTCCAGCGCGCCGGAGGAGTCGTTGTAGGTAGAGATTTCCTCGCCGCGAAAGACTGTAACCAGGAAGTCTTCGCGCTCAAAGGAGGGAAGATAGGAAGACACAATGTCGTCGTCAATCTGCGACAGCAGTTCTTCTTCAGTGTTGACCGGCAAATCCGCCTCCAGCAGCAGCGTTGCATGAATGGTCGTATGCGCGTAATGCAGGTCAAGCTGCCCAATGCGCCGGTCGTCTTCCCAGATAAGGAAAATCTCCGAGCTTTGCGTGCGGACAAGGCGCGAGAGGCGATAACGGTAGTTGTTCGTATCCATAAATGGGGATTGCGTGGGTGAGAGGGCATGGGCTGCCCGTGCCCTCTCACTTCTGATAGTAGCGACCCTATGCCCGGACTAAGCCGGTTCCGGGCGCAGGGTCGGCATCCGGCGCGGCTTGCTGTCTGGAGCCGCCGTAGAGGCTCCGTTATCGCCTGCTGTTGGAGGCGCAGTCGGGGCAACCGGCGGGGCAGTCGCTTCCGGCGCTTTGGCCCCTTCCATCAGAGCAATGAACTCTTCGCGCTCCAAGGAACTCTTTTTCCAGCAGGACGCGCACAATTTCATCCATCTTGGCGCGGTTCTCGGTGAGAATCTGGCGGGAGCGGGCGTAGCATTCGTCAATGATGGAGCGCACTTCCTTGTCTATTTCTTCGGCTATCTGCTCGGAATAGTTGCGGTCTTCATTGTAGTCGCGCCCCAGAAACGGGTTGGAATGGCGGTTGCCCAGCACAACCGGGCCGAGACGCTCACTCATGCCGTATTCACAGACCATTGCCCGCGCTATGGCAGTGGCCCGCTCAAAGTCGTTGGACGCGCCGGTCGTCACTTCCTGATAAACGTTTTCTTCAGCGACGCGGCCCGCAAGCAGGGCGCAGATTTGATCCATGAACTCCTGCCGCGTGGTCAGGTATTTGTCCTCCGTCGGATAGTGCATGGTATAGCCAAGCGCCCGTCCGCGCGGAAGGATGGAGACTTTGTGCACCGGGTCGGCGTTGGGCAGCAGTTCACCCACAACGGCATGACCGACTTCGTGGTAGGCGATGCGCTCGCGCACCTGGTCGTTCATAATGCGCGACTTGCGCTCCGGCCCGGCCACCACACGGTCAACGGACTCGTTGAAGTCGCCCATGTCAATCTTGGTCTTGTCGCGGCGGGCGGCGAGCAGCGCGGCCTCATTGACCAGGTTCGCCAGGTCTGCGCCGGAAAAGCCGGGCGTCCGGCGGGCCAGAATGGGCGCGTTGACTTCCTCCGTCAGCGGCTTGCCGCGCAGATGGACATTGAGAATGGCCTCACGCCCTTTAGCATCGGGCGTGTCTACCGTGACGTGCCGGTCAAAGCGGCCAGGACGCAGCAGAGCCGGGTCAAGCACATCGGGGCGGTTGGTGGCAGCAATCATAATGACCCCGGCATTGGTGTCAAAACCATCCATTTCCACCAGCAGTTGGTTCAAGGTTTGCTCGCGCTCGTCGTGCCCGCCGCCCAGCCCCGCGCCGCGCTGACGGCCTACGGCGTCAATCTCGTCAATGAAAATGAGGGCCGGACGGTTAGCTTTGGCGGTGTCAAACAGGTCGCGGACGCGAGATGCGCCAACGCCGACAAACATTTCCACGAAGTCGGAGCCGGAGATGTGGAAGAACGGCACGCCTGCTTCGCCCGCGATGGCGCGTGCCAGCATAGTCTTGCCGCACCCAGGAGGGCCAAGCAGCAGGACGCCTTTGGGGATTTTGGCCCCCAGCGCCTGGAACTTCTTGGCGTTCTTGAGGAACTCCACGACTTCTTCTAGTTCCTGCTTGGCCTCGTCCACGCCTGCCACGTCGTCAAACGTCACTTTAGGCACGTTGTCGGTGAGGCGCTTGGCACGGGAGCGTCCGAACGAAAGCGCCTGATTGCCGCCGTTCTGCGCCTGCCGCAGGAAGAACATCCAGAAGAAGAAGATGACGCCCAGTGGCAGCACCACCGAGCCGAGCAGCATTCCCAGCGTGTCCGAAATGAGGGGCCGCTTGATAGTGTAGGAGACCCCATGCGCGTCCATCAGCGCGCACAGACGCGAAAACTCCTGCGGGTTATCCGGCGGCAGGTTGGTCTGGAAGGCGACGTTGCCCTTGAACAGATGTCCCTGAAAAACATCTTTGTCCACCACGCCGTCGCGCACTTCGCTGTGGCTGACGGACTGGACGAGTTGGCCGTAGCCGAGGCTGGTCATCTCGTCGCCGCCCCGAAACACGTTGGGACGGCTCTGGTTGAGAAAGTACGCGAACATCACCAGCACGGCGATGGGGATCAATATCTTGGCAATACGGTTGGTATTCAAACAAGCCTCCTTCCGCACACGGTCACCGAGTGGGAAGAGTAATCAGCATTTGTGAGCATTCACAAATCGTCAGGGCGCGCAGACACGCAATGTGGCCTGCCGTCAGTATACCACATTCTCGGTTTCGCCTGCTTTGCGTTGTTCTTCTACGCAAAGCAGCGCAGCGATGTTTCCGCATGAGCAAAACACGCACGCGGGCCGCTTCGTTCCGGGAAAGGCAGAAATGCCAGAAAGGCAGACATGCCAACAGGCGCGGGAGAGTATCCCCCGCGCCTGCAAGCCGTCTTGATCTTGATTCGGGGCTACTGCACTTTGAACTGCGTGCCGCCGCGCGTTTCGTCCGAAGAAACCAGGCTGCTGCCCGGCCCGAACGCCTGCCCGCGCAGGCCCGCGAAGATGGTGCCTTCACCCACCGGCGCACCGTGCGTCACGAACGGATTGAGTTGATCCGAGCCGACGGTAATAGTGATGGTGTTATGCACCATGTCAATGCTGCCCGAACGGGCGGTTCCCTGTGACGTGTAGGTCAGTGAACCATCCGAGCCGCGCGTGACCGTGCCGAACGTGAAGGCGGTAGTGGCTCCAGCGGAGTCAGTGGTCGCCTGCACGTAGAACTGGTCGCCATGATCAGACAGCGCGAACGAATAGTCCCCGGTCGGGCTGATGCCGCTGTCAGGAGCCGCCGCTGTCGGCGGATTGTGATGCGGCGCGTTGGCGACAAACTCCATGCGGTAGGTCGCGGACGCAGGCAGGGTCGCCAGGCTGGAAACGGTCATCTTGGCGATGATGGTTTCTATGCCGGTGTTGTTCACTTCCCCGGTCGTGTATTTAATGCCCAGAATGTCCAGCGCGCTCATAGGTGTCTTAGCCCCCGTGATGGGCGTTGGGTTCGGGTTGGGGCCGGTGCCATTGACGCTGACGAGAAGGGCCTGAGACACGTCATTGGCGTAGTCAATCACCTGCGAGCCATCGGTGGACACGCGCGCCGGATAGCCGGGTGCAGCGGGCACAGACGGCGGCGTCGGGGGCATCATGGCAGGTGGGGTCAACGTGGTATTGTTGATGCTTTGCCCGCCAATTTGGTGGGTAACGAACACATTACCCGCTGTGTCATTGTGGTCGTCTGTGTAACCGATTGTCGCCGAGCCGTCCGGCGCGAACGACACCTGGAAATAGTCCAGCAGGTTGCGATTCGCCGTGCCAGTAGTGCCACCTTCTGAGATGTTGCCTGCGTGGTTGTAATGGTCGCTGGCAAGGGTCTGATAGAAGGTCGGGATGGCTGCGGTGGCATTGTAGGTTTGCGCGTAGTAGACGCGCCACTCAGCAGCGTCGTCATTCACCTGGTCAGTCGTGCCGTACCAGACAATCCCAACCGAGCCAGGTGTCGGGCCAGTCGCCAGCCAGGGAAAGACGTTGGTCTTGCTTTGGCGGCTGTTCACTTTGGCGGGCAGGCTCCACGTCGTGCCATGATCGGTGGAGAACTGCGTGAAGATGTCGTGGTCGTTGGAGTAGGCAACGTACACCGTGCCGTCGTCGGCAACTTTGACCGGGAAGAAGATATGCGCGACGCCGTTCGGGTCGCTCGCCACCTGATGCTTGGTGTAGGTGACAGGCTGGGCGCGCGTGCCGGTGATGGGGTCAATCAGCGGCAGGTTGGTCGTTGGGTCAGTCGGGGTCATGCCGACAAACACGGAGCCGTCATTAAACGAAGCGTAGACCGTGCCGTCATGCTGGTCAACGGAGATGCAGCCTGTCTGGTCGGTCTGGCCAAGCGTGATGGCAGGCATATACGCAAAGCCCGCCGCGCCGGTGGTCGGGTCGGCATCCGAGCGCTGAATAAAGCCCACCGGCGGCACAGTGATTGTGCGGTACAGAATGTATTCGGCGTTGCTGCCGTAGAACTCCTGCCACTCGCGGTCGTCCACCGGAGCGCCGCCGCTGAGGTTGCCCGCCGGATTGAGATGGTAGGTTGGCATGGCGGTGAAGTCGGAGCGCTTGCCGTTGTTGCCCGTCACTTTGTTCGGGTTGGTGGTGTTGCCGACGGAGATGTTGGCGGCCACCAGACTGCTGTAGGCGAGCGCGGGCAGGGACATATCGGTAGGGCTGGCGGGGAAGCCAACGGCGAGGTCAACGTCGCCGCCGCCGTCCGCGCCCAGATTTGCTCCGATGCCTGACTGCGGCGTGTCGGGCTGGCCCTGATAATGGTAATGGCGCAGCAAGGGATCATAGGTTGGGCTGGACGGGTTCAGGTCGTCGTACCACAGGTCAACACCTGCGGGGACGCCGCGAATGCCGCACACATAGAAGTTGCCCAGAAAGTCGGTGCGGCTGCTTGGCTCACCGTCTGAGGTGGTAACCGGCGCTTTCACCGTGACATTCGGGCTGAACTGAGCGTTGGACTTGGCGTAGTTAACATGGCGGAACGCCGTAGACTGCGCTTGAATGGTCGCCGCGCCCTGATACTGGTCAGCAGGAGAGATTGTCGTGAAATACACGACATGAATAGTGTACGTGCCAACGCCCGTAGAAGCGGGGTCAATGACGGCTTCTTCGGTGGTGCCGGGAGCGCCGCCTGCGGACGTGCCGACAACTGGGCCAGTCAGGTCGCCCTGATGAATGTAAAGGTCGTAGTCATCGGCGGGCACAGTCCAGTGAATCTTGACATCTACGATGTGGCCCGCGTAATCCGAGGGAGCGCCGGAGACAGTGAGCGTGTAAACGTCACAATTGACGCCATCCACGCAGGTGGACTCACCCTGCGCGGAGCCGGTTCCGGTCGCGGTACCGACCCAGGTGACGGGAGCGGTCGTTCCGGCACTGATGGAGCCGGAAGCAGGATTTGCCGCCAGGACGCGCGTCACCAGCAGGCAAAGGGCAAGCGCGACGCAAAGACAGCCGACAAGCCAGTTGGCGGCATCCAGCGCGGAAAACGTTGAAGTGGAGCGGGAACGCATTGCAATAATCCTTTCGCAAAGCAAACGTCCGCATTTTAGATTTGCGGAAGCAGGGAAACGACCGAGAAAGTTACCCTGTGTTGTACCCGGCACGGCGCAAAACGAGGCTGTATAGATTAACGCAGGGTTACAGAAACAGCAGTGTTCCCGGAAGGTGAAGGACTGAAACAGCGAAAGGAAAGATTATTCCAGCAGGGACAGCGGGTTCTGAAGCAGACGCTTGAGTTCCTGCAAAAACTGCGCACCGGTCGCCCCATCCATGACGCGATGGTCGCCGCTGAACGTCACATTCATGCGCGGGCGGGCAGCAAGAGTTTCGCCGTCTTCCAGCACAACCGCCTTTTTGACGATGGAGGATACAGCCAGAATGGCCCCTTGTGCCGGGTCAATAATGGCGACAAAGTTCTCTACATCAAAGGAGCCGAGGTTGGACACAGTGAACGTGCCGCCGGAATAGTCGGCGGGCTGCAATTTCTTGTCGCGAGCCTTTTTAATCAGGTCTTTCCCGGTCTGCGCGAGGCGGCGCAGGGGAAGCGCGTCGGCGTCGCGCACGACGGGCACAATGAGACCATCGTCTAACGCGACGGCAATGCCAACATGAACGCCCGCACCGGGAACAATGGCGTCATCTTTGTAGGAGGCATTGACGCCGGGCACTTTCACCAGCGCTTTCGCGGACGCCTTGACAATCATGTCATTAAATGAGATTTTGGGCAGGGCGTCGTCGTAAGCGTTGAGTTTCTCACGCAGGGCGATGGCTTCCGCCATGTCTATCTCGCTGGTGATGTAGAAATGCGGAATAGAAGTCTTGCTCTCAGTCATGCGGCGCGCGATAACCTTACGCATAGCAGACAGGGGAACGGGCGCGGCAATCGGCGCGGGCGTCGCTGCCGCGCGCTGCTGAGGAGCCTGTGTGGTCGGACGCGCGGACGGCAAACCGGGCTGGACGGCTGTAGAAGGCGCAGACTGTACAGGTAGGCCGCTCTGTGCGAAGGCGAGAACGTCTGCCTCAATTATACGCCCCTGCGGGCCGGTTCCCGCCACGCGGGCGATGTCCACGCCCTGCTCGCGCGCAATGCGTCGGGCGAGCGGAGACGCCTTCAGCCGCTCCTGCTGACTGCTGCCATTGCGCGTAGCGTCCGGCATTACGGTCTTTGGCGCGGGCGGCGGGGCAGCGGGAATGGAGATGGGCGCAGGCTTCGGCGCCGGAACAGACCTTGCGACAGGCAGGGCGTCCCCGATAGTAGCAATCACGGCCCCGACAGGAAGTGTCTGCCCCGCTTTGGCCTGCACGCGCAGGACGCCCGCGTCCTCGGCTTCCACCTCCACGTTGGACTTGTCCGTCTCTATCTCCGCAATCACGTCTCCCACCGAAACGCGCTCACCGTCTTGCTTCTTCCACGACAGCAACGTCCCTTCTTCCATCGCGTCGCCCATCTTCGGCATGATTACTTCCGGCATGGATTTACGCGCTCCGTTCCAGCGTTTTCTTGACGGCGGCGATGATGTCCGGCTCATGGGGCGTGGCGAGCAGTTCCAGCGCGCGGGCATACGGCATGGGAGCAAATGCGCCCGCCACCCGCTCCACCGGGGCGTCTAAATAGTCAAAGGCTTCGGCGCTAATCTGGGCGGCGAATTCAGCGGCCAGCCCGTAAAGCAGCCATTGCTCCTGCACGACAACCGCGCGGTGCGTCTTCTTGACGCTTTCAATCACGGTATCCAGGTCGACCGGCTGCAGGGAGCGCAGGTCAACGACTTCGGCGTCAATGCCTTCAGCGGCAAGCTGCTCGGCGGCGGCCAGCGACAGCATGGTGCCGCGCGAATAGGAGACGATGGTGACATCTTTGCCCGCGCGCTTCACGTCGGCTTTGCCCAGCGGGACAGTGAAGTTCGGGTCAATCGGCACGTCGCCTTTTGTCCCGTACAGGCCCGCGTGCTCGGTGAAGACGACCGGATTGCCGTCGCGAATAGCGGCTTTCAGCAAGCCTTTGGCGTCGGCGGGCGTAGCGGGCACCACGACTTTAAGGCCGGGCGTGTTGGCATACCAGTGCGCCAAATCCTGCGAATGCTGCGCCGACAACTGAACGCCCACCCCACCGGGGCCGCGCAAAACGCACGGCACGGAATACTGCCCGCCGCTCATATAGAGTATCTTGGCGGCATGGTTGATAATCTGATCCCACGCCACCAGCGCGAAGTTCAGGGTCATAAACTCGATCACAGGTTTCATGCCCAGCATGGCCGCGCCGACTGTCATGCCGACCATGCCCGCCTCCGAGATGGGCGTGTCTACAATGCGCTCCGGGCCATACTTTTGCAGAAAGTCTTTGGTAATCTTGAACGTACCTTGATACTGCCCGATCTCCTCGCCCAGCAGGAAGACGTTCTCGTCTCTGTCCAGTTCTTCTTCCAGGGCCATGCGAATGGCTTCCCGATAGGTGATATGAACAGTCTCGCCGTGCGCGGCGGTTTCTTCCTGCGCGTGGGTTGTGTGCGACAGGCGGCTGATGTCCCGGTCGTCGGCTGTGCCGCCTTTATATTGCGCGCCTTCGCCGCTGTGCATGATAGCCGTGTCGTCGTCCCCGTCACCTTCCGGCTTCTGGCCGTTGGGAGCAGGAGCAGGGGCTTTGGCGGCAGGGGACGCGCCGTTGCTGGACTGCACGGAAACATCTTGGGCGGCGTCTCCGATGGTGGCGATGACGGCCCCGACAGGAAGTGTCTGCCCCGCTTTGGCCTGCACGCGCAGAACCCCTGCGTCCTCCGCCTCTACCTCCACGTTGGACTTGTCGGTTTCTATCTCCGCAATCACGTCTCCCACCGAAACGCGCTCACCGTCCTGCTTCTTCCACGACAGCAACGTCCCTTCTTCCATCGCGTCGCCCATCTTCGGCATGATTACTTCCGGCATCGGGTAATTCCTTAATCTACGTAAACGTCCTGCATCAACTCTTCCGGCGTGCAGAGCGGAGAGGCTTCAGCGTACTCAGCGGCCTGACGCGCTTTCTCAATCGCGCTTTTGTCCATTGCCTCGTGCCGGGCGTCGTCCAAGACGCCGCGCTCGCGCAGGACGCGCGCCAGGATGTCTAATGGGTCGCGGCCCTTCCATTCGTCTATCTCGGCGTGGTCACGGTACGTGGACTGCGTTTCGGCACCGTCCGCCGCGCCGTGCCCCACGTAGCGATAGGTGACGGCTTCCAGGAAGTAGGGAGCGGGGTGCGCGCGCATAGAGTCCACGATTTGCTGAGCGGCAGCGCGCACGGCAAAGTAATCCTGGCCGTCTACTTTGGAGTGGGCCATGCCGTAGGAATCCGCCCGCGACGCTAAATCTGTGTTGGCATGGGAGCGCTCCACGGAGGTTCCCATCGCATACTTGTTGTTTTCCAGCACATAGAGAACGGGCAGTTCGTACAACTGCGCCATGTTGAGGGCTTCATGGAACGCGCCCGCGTTCATGGAGCCGTCGCCCAGAAAGCAGACGCAGATGTTGTGCCCGTCCTTCAAGTCCGCCTTGTGTTTGAGCGCCCACGCCAGCCCAACGGCCAGCGGCACGTTGCCGCCGACAATCCCGTAGCCGCCCGCGAAGCCGACGCTTTTGTCAAATAGGTGCATGGAGCCGCCCTTGCCGCGCGACACCCCGCCCGATTTGCCGTAGATTTCGGCCATCACCTTGCCAGGCTCAGAGCCAAGAACAAGGCAGTGCGCGTGGTCGCGGTAGGTGGAAAGCACCTGGTCGCCCGGTTTGCAGGCGTGCAGAACGCCCTGTGAAACGGCTTCCTGACCAATGTAAAGATGCAGGTAGCCGCCGACTTTGCCCGCACGGAACGCCCGATTGCACTGCTCTTCAAAGTGGCGAATGTCCAGCATTTGCTGGTACGTGTGGCGCAGGTCATCGTCACTCAGGCGGAGCGCCTTGATAACCGCATCGGCCCCATCATCCTGCGCTTTGGCGGCACGCAGGCTTTCGGGGCGGTGAGCATCGTATTTGGGGCCGCGCGCGCGCGGTTGGGGACGCGCTTTGGCGGCAGGACTGGCTGCCATAGGGAAGTGCCTTTTCTGTGTCTGTAAATGGTCTGTAAATGCTGAGGAACAGGGCAAACGCGCCGCTGGGGGCGCTGCCGACTGTTCGCGCCCTATTATAGCCGATTTGACCCGGCATTGCAACCCTGCCCCCACACGCAGCAGCACGCCTGCCCGCACCGCACAGCAAAACCGTTTTTCCCGGCCCCAAACTGTTGACAAATCGCCGCAGTCATGTTACAATGGACGCAACCGGTAATCCGGCTTGCAGTTCGCAGAACCCGAACCGCACGCAGGGAAGTCGGCCATTGCCAACACCCTGCCCGCCAGAAGGCGCTCGCAAGAGGGCCAAAAGGCGGGCGCATCTGACGCAGGAGGCACAACAGCAAGACCATGCTAAACGGAAAGGTCAAGTGGTTCAGCGACGCCAAAGGCTACGGATTTATTGAGGTAGAAGGGCAGAAGGACTTGTTTGTCCACTACTCCGCTATCGTCAAGTCTGGCTTTAAAACCCTGGCAGAAGGCCAGAATGTCGCGTTTGAGATTGTGGAAGGCATTCAGGGGCCGCAGGCCGACAAGGTGCTGCCTGTCCCCGCCCACGAAGCAGCGGCCCTGGTTTAACGCCCCGCCGCCCGCTTTTTCCGGCACTTATCAACATAATTATCCCGATGTATCTCGCCCCGGCCTGCGCCTCTCGGCCCCGCCGGGGCTTTCTTTCGCCT
Organism: uncultured Armatimonadota bacterium; assembly: GCA_963835235.1. Lineage (GTDB taxonomy): Bacteria > Armatimonadota > Armatimonadia > Armatimonadales > Capsulimonadaceae > CAWIET01. Next base: position 1,481,563 of record CAWIET010000004.1, on the reverse strand, counting down.
GCCCAATCGCCATGCCTGAACCCGCCCCCCTCATCAACGAAGAGGCCGACAGACGCCTCGGACGCATTATTCTGCGGCATGGATTAGCCGTGTTTGCCCTGCTTTTGGTCGCCCCTTTTGTGATGGCTCCGCTGAATATGCCGTCCTCGCGCTTCTTTCCCGACCGGCGTTTCTGGGACACCGTGAGCGTGATGGTCATTCTCGCGCCGTTCTTTTGGGGCATCAACAAACTCTTTGCGGAACGCCTTCGTCTGGGGCGAGAGCTTTCCGCGCAGGGACGCTGGCGCGAGGCCATCGCCGCCCTTGACCCCTTTGCTGGCCCCACGCAGCGGTTTTTGGACACCACCGGCGAAGCCCATTTCCTGCTCGCCCAAGCCTACGAGCGCGCCGGGCAGCGCCAGAAAGCCGCGCAAACACGCGCCTTTCTCGTCCGGCACCGACATTTTTCGCCCCCGTCCGCGCCGCCAATCGCTCCCCCCACTCGCCCCGTGCCCGCCAAAAAGAAGCGCCGACGCCGCTTTTAAGCCTCTCCCCTGACCTTCCTTTGTCCCCCCTTTGTCCCCCCTTTGTCCCCCCTTTGTCCCCCCTTTGTGGCCCCTTTGTGGCCCCTTTGTGGCCCCTTTGTACTACCGGTGTCCCCCCATTGTAGCCCATTGTAGCCCATTGTAGCCCATTGGGGCGATTTCTTGTGGCCCCGACGGAGTAACTTTGTGGCCCCGACGTGGCGCCGAGGTGGCCCTCACCCGGCACTCGCAAAGACTCGTGCCACCCTCTCCCGTGCCGCACGGGCGAGGGTAAGACTAGGACGCCCGTTGGCACGGGCGAGGGTTCAGAGTGACTTATCTCCCACCCTCGCCTGCGAAGCGAGCGTCTTACTTCCCACCCTCGCCTGCGAAGCGGGAGAGGGTCGCTGCGGAGCAGCGGGGTGAGGGCCTCCTTCAGACGGGGTGAGGGCCTCCTACGCGGGAGAGGGTCGCCCGTCTTCGGGCAGGGTGAGAGCCTCTTTCTTGCCGGGTGAAGCCCCCCTTTGTCACGCCCAAGTCATCCATTGGGAGTCCCGGCGGGGCAAGTAACGCGCACTACCGGCGAAAACCAAGCGAAAACCAAGCGGAAAACGGCGGCGCGCAGGGGGGGCTATTCTTTCGCGCAAAAATCGGCCATAATGATTCCCATATGGAAATCACTGAACGCTATACCAATCGTATGGGCAGGCAGTTTGTTGTGCGGCTGCGCTACAACGAGCGCATCGGCGACGCCGACCCGGCGACGCAGTTTGTCCTCAATGCCGACGTGCTGGACGCCCAGACCCGCGAGCCAATCGCCGTTCCCGCCCAAACCGCCCGCTTTTCCACCTACGAAAACTTTCAATCCTTCGGGGGCTACGCCGCCATCAACTATTTCGGCTCGCGTCAAACCGCCATTGAGGGCCTGCGAACCAAAGTCCTGACCCGCATTGAAGATTATCTGGAAACGGTGAACTGACAATGGCAGACCCGTCCGAAGCGAAGGCGCAGCCCACTCTGGAACGGCAAACCGTCGAACTGGGCAAGATGCTCAAAGCCATCTCCGACAAAGACCCTTCTGGAACCCCCACTCTGCTGGCCGCCGCCGCGTTCGCCGCCTGGCTCCGGGAAGCCGGGCCAAACAGCCGTCACCCTGACCGCTTCGCCGATGTCCAAAAGCATTTTCAGCCGTCCGCCAATGCCAACCGGGACTTGCATCACCTGTTTGCCATGCTGTCGCCCTCGGTAGACGCCCCCGAAGACGACCCGCCCGAACCCGAAGCGCCGCGCGCTTTCGTCAACCTGCCGCTCGCCTCCTCCTGAGAGTTCCATCTGCCCGGAAGAAGCCTACGTTTTATGCCGACCGTGCCGGAGTTTCAGCGCAAAAGCGTGGTGAGCCTGTTTGTGGTGCTCGGTTATGTCGGCCTGACGGGGCTGGGGTTGTGGCTTTTGTATGCCCTGCGCTCTCTGCTGCCGCCGTTTCTCGTCGCCGCCATCATCGCCATGACGCTGGCTCCCGAAGTTGACCGCATTGAGCGGCAGGGCTTTGGGCGGGTTCGGGTGCGGCGCGGGGCGGCGATTGCTTATATTTACGTCTTGTTTCTGGCGGTCTGTGGCCTCATTCTGCGCCTGATTCCGCAGGTCTCCGGGCAGATGACGGCGCTGATTCGCTCGCACCTGCCGGATGCGCTGCTGCACGGGTCGGCCTCAGACGTGCAAAAACTTGCCCTGCGCTGGATGGACGCGGGGCACGTTCCGGCCATGATGCGGCCCGGCGTTTTGCATCAGGCAAGCCATCTGCCGGAGTTATTAGGGCGGGGACTTCAGTGGTTTTCGGACAACCTGCCTGCGCTGGCGGGCAATCTGATCTGGGTGGTCATCGTTCCCATCATCGCGTTTTTCCTGCTTTTAGATTTCAACAAGATGCTGGGCAAAACGCTGCTGCTGCTGCCCAAAGAACGGCGCGAACCGACCCTCACCGTTATCACAGACGTGATTGCGGTGTTCGGCAACTGGGTGCGGGGCGTCTTAACCGTGATGGGTTTAGATATGCTGGTGATTGGCGTGACGCTCTACGGCGTGGGGATTGCCGCGACGCGCTGGCACCCGCTGCCTCCCGGCCAGGCAAGTTTGAGCGCGTATGCGCTGACGCTGGCAGTGACGGCAGGGATTTTGTATACCATCCCCTACTTCGGGGCGATTGTCTCCACGCTGTTGATTGGGCTTGTGGCGTGGGTCACGCACGGGACGGCGGTGGCGCTGGGGGTGACAGCCTTGATGATTGTCATCCACCAGATCGTCTTTGACACAATTATCGCTCCCCGCGTCATCGGCGGCTCGGTGCATCTCCATCCGCTTCTGACGCTGCTCGCGCTTATGGCAGGCGGCACGCTGTTTGGCATCGGGGGAACGCTTCTGGCCGTGCCTCTCGCGGCAGCGGCGCAGGTCGTCATTGTGCATCTGTTCCCGCAGTTCAAGACCAACGTCATCGCTGTCGGGCGCGCGGCCCGCGTGGTGCAGGCGACCATCGCCAGTCAGAGCGAGATGGACAAGCCACCCGACCGCAAAGAAGGCGACGCTCCCGCCTTCGCCCGTGAAGAGCAGGCGGCTCGCGCCGCCGCCTCCGAACCTTCCCCGGTAGCCCCGGCGCCGCCCCCCTCCCCCGCCCCGGAAGGGTAATCAGCCCTGAGTTCAGGGGCTAATGCGTATGGGGATGCGAGTGATCGTGGTCGTCTTCGCGCGCCCGCAGGCCGCCGCCGAGGGCCGTTCCCAGCGACGACGCTACGAGAAACAAGGTCACTGTCGCTAAATCCCGCCAGGAGCCTGCGCCCACCTGCGGCGGCATGCGCTGCGAAAAGAACGGCGTCGCCGCCAGAAACAGCCCCAGCGCGAGCGCATTGAAGCCAGGGCGGGCACGGAGTTTGGCGAGCGCGTAAAACACCAATCCCACCCCGAAAAACAGCGTCAGGAAACTTGTCATGGCAGCTTTCTAAGGCGTCCCGCCCGGCGGCGACAGGGAAGCCGAGGTCACGGATGCGTGCGGCGTGGAAACCCACAGCTGAGGGTCTTGGTCAAACGTCTGCTTGTTGACCAGCGACGCAAAATGGTACATATGGCCCTCATAGAAACTGCGGTGCAGGGCATCGGCAGGGTCAACGCTTTCATGGGACACGGGGTCAGTGAAGATGTCGCGCCCGTTGGCATACGAATTGGCGTCATGGCTGGGCATCAGCGTAGTCCTCCTGCGCCTATGATACCCGTCCAACGGTGTCTTTGTGCAGCCCTTCGCGCGGGCAGGTATAATAACAGAAGCACCACAATGCGGCCCGGAAAGAGCCGCCGCAGGAGAAACAAGCCATGACTGCCCCTCGTACCATGTTCCAGAAAATCTGGGACGCCCATGTTGTCCGCGAAGAAGCCGGACGGCCCGCCCTGCTTTACATAGACCTGCACCTTGTCCATGAAGTGACTTCGCCGCAGGCGTTTGAGGGCCTGCGCCTGTCCGGGCGTACTGTCCGTCGCCCTGACCTGACGGTGGCGACTATGGATCACAACGTCCCGACCACCAGCCGTGCCCTGCCTATCGTTGACCAGGTATCTAAGTTGCAGATGGAAACGCTTTCCGCCAACTGCGCCGAGTTCGGGGTGACGCTGTATGATTTGCATTCCAGGCGGCAGGGCATTGTTCACGTCATCGGCCCCGAACTGGGCCTCACACAGCCCGGAATGACGATTGTCTGCGGCGACAGTCATACCAGCACGCACGGCGCGTTTGGCGCATTAGCCTTCGGCATCGGGACTTCGGAAGTGGAACACGTCCTCGCCACGCAGACTTTGCCGCAGCAGACGCCGAAGACGATGGAAATCCGCATCAGCGGCGCGCTGGGCGCGGGCGTGACCGCCAAAGATGTCATTCTCGCCATCATCGGCAAAATCGGCACGGCAGGCGCAACGGGCTATGTGGTGGAATACACGGGCGACGTGATCCGCGCTCTCAGCATGGAAGGACGCATGACTGTCTGCAACATGAGCATTGAGGCAGGCGCGCGCGCAGGCCTGATCGCCCCCGACGAGAAAACATTTGCCTACGTCAAGGGCCGACCGTTCGCCCCGGCAGGCGCGGACTGGGACGCTGCCCTTGCCGAATGGCGCTCCCTGCCCTCAGACTCTGGCGCGACATATGACACGCTGGTGGAACTCAACGGCGCGGATATCGCCCCCCATGTCTCGTGGGGCACGTCACCCGGCATGGTTGTTCCTATCACGGGAAGCGTCCCTGCCCCCGAAGATTATGCCGACGACGCCGACCGCCGCGCCACCGAGCGGGCGTTAGAGTATATGGGCCTCGCGCCGCGCACGCCCATGCAGGAGATTGCTTTAGACACCGTGTTTATTGGCTCCTGCACCAACGGGCGCATTGAAGACTTGCGGGCGGCGGCATCCATTCTCAAGGGCCGCACCGTGAAGGCAGGCTTGCGCGCGCTGTGCGTCCCCGGCTCTGAGCCAGTCAAGCAGCAGGCGGAAGCCGAAGGGCTTGACACAGTCTTCCGAGACGCAGGCTTTGAGTGGCGGGAAGCAGGCTGCTCCATGTGCCTGGGCATGAACCCCGATATTTTGCAGCCCGGCGAACGGTGCGCGTCCACCAGCAACCGCAACTTTGAGGGGCGTCAGGGCAAAGGCGGGCGCACCCATCTCGTCAGCCCGCAGATGGCCGCCGCCGCCGCCATCGCCGGGCATTTAGTAGACATTCGCGACTGGGAGGGATAAACCGATGATTGCCCCGCTTCTGCACGCCGAAGAAGACGAGCCGGACGCTTCCCCCGCCGAGCCTGCGCCGCCGGAGCCGGAGCCGTCTGCGCCCCCGCCGCCGTCAATGCCGCCGCACGCGCCGCCGGACACGACGCGCGGTGGTTTCCGCTCGTAAAAGGAGCCGTCCCATGATACCCCTGCACCAGATTCAAATCGTCAAACCCTGCCCCGCTGACTGGAACGCCATGACCGGCGATGTGCAAGCCCGCTTCTGCGCCCACTGCAAACGGCAGGTGCATGACCTGTCCCAGATGACCGAAGCGCAGGCACAGACTCTGCTTGACCACACCAACCTGAACGCCTGCGTCCGCATCACGCGCACCGCCGATGGGCGCATTCTCAACCGCGAGGCGTCCTTCACGCCCAAACGGATAAATCCCAGAACGCGCCGCATCCTCTGTCCGCCCAAGCCACGCACGCAGGTGCTGCTTTTCAGAACGGCAGGCGTGGTGAGTGTGGCTCCCGTTCGTGAAGTGACAATTTCACCCCCGCTGCCACCCGTCGTTAAGCCTGCGCCGCCCACACCCGTTCAGTCCCCACCGCCAACACACACCATTGGCGAGCCTGCCCTGCCTGATTATTCACAGCCTCACAAATAGGAAAACACTATGGAGCCATTTACCAAACTCACGGGGCTTGCCGTCCCGCTAGACCGTCCCAATGTGGACACCGACCAGATTATCCCCAAGCAGTTCCTCAAGCGCATTGAGCGCACCGGCTTCGGCCAATTCCTGTTCTTTGACTGGCGCTACTTGGAGAACGGCAGGACGCCTAACCCCGATTTTGTGCTCAATGCACCGCAGTACGCGGGCGCAAGCGTGCTTGTTGCAGGCAGGAACTTCGGGTGCGGGTCGTCGCGCGAGCACGCGCCCTGGGCCTTGCACGACTACGGCTTCCGCGCCATTCTCGCCCCGTCCTATGCGGACATCTTTTACAACAACTGCTTCCAGAACGGAATGCTGCCGCTGACCCTGCCCGAAGACACTATCTCTGGGCTGCTGGAAAAGGCTAAAACGCCCGGCTATGCCATCACGGTAGACCTGGAAGCGCAGACTGTTTCGGACAGCGCAGGCTGGCAGATGGCGTTCGCTGTTGACCCATTCCGCCGCCACTGCCTCCTGAACGGCTTGGACGACATCGGCCTCACCCTTCAGCACGAGCCGGACATCACGGCCTATGAAAACACACGTTCCGCTTGGAAGCGCGGCGCGGCAGAGGCAAGCGCAGCCTGATACGGCTACGGGCAGAAAGCCTGATATGAATACAGCGCACAAGCGGCGCCTGCTGACGGCAGCCACGCTGCTTCTTGTAATCGCCGTGCCCGTCCTCCTACTCGCCGCACCTAACGGGAAGGTTTCTCGCACGCCGCACGCGATGCTGACAACACAATTGTGCCCGGTTCACCATCAAAGGCTGTGGCGCACACGAGTTCCTATAATGTATGGCGACATTGGATTTCGGCAGGGGTATGTTGAGGCGCGTGATCGTTCCTTTCCCTACGCTCACGATGTATGGTACGGCGGATGCAGAGTGGGCAGCGCAGGCACAACGCACGAAGTGCTGTTCTGCCCCCAGTGTCGGGCAGCAGAAAAACAGTGGACGGACGCCCATTGGCACAAAAGATGATGTGCTATAATAGGCGCATTGAGGGCCTATAGCTCAACGGTTAGAGCTGCCGGCTCATAACTGGTAGGTTGGGGGTTCGAATCCCTCTAGGCCCACACACTCAAAAGGGGCGCGAGCAATCGCGCCCCTTTTTCTTTGATGCCGTTCAGGCGATGGCCGTGAAGCCCGTAAACTCTCCCGTTGGCTCGCTCCATGCCGTCGCCACTTCCGTCACTTCCGCCGTGTGCGGGCCGCGACGCAAGGCCACCAGAAAGCGATGCAGGGCGTCTTCGTCCCCTTCGGCAACGGCCTCCACGCCGCCGCCTTCGGTGTTTCGCACCGTGCCCGCCACGCCCAGTTCTTTGGCGATGTGGGCGGCGAAGTAGCGAAATCCCACCCCCTGCACCCGCCCCGCCACGCGCGCTTGCACTCGTTTAGTTGGCATCACTTCACCAGCGTCACTTTGGTCATCTTGTCCCCGATTTGCAGTTTGTTCGCCACATCCAGGCCCTTAATCACCTGGCCGAACACGGCGTAGCTGCCGTCCAGGAAGTGAACCGGATTGACGCAGATATAGAACTGCGACCCGGCGGAGTCGGGTTCACCGGAGCGCGCCATCGCGACCGCGCCCGCGTTGTGGGTCAGCGGGTTCTGCACGCCGTTTTTGGGAAACTCACCTTTGATCGTATAGCCGGGGCCGCCTTCTCCCGTCCCGTCCGGGTCGCCGCCCTGCACGATTTTAGACGGCGTGCCAGGCTGCAAGTCCGTGATGCGGTGGAACGTCAGGCCGTTATAGAAGCCTTTGTTCACTAGCTTCTCAAAGTTGGCGACGGAAAGAGGCGCGGCTTTGGGAAACAACTTGATGAGAATTGTCCCGCGCGCCGTGACCATGCGGACGACGGGCGCAGCGGCAGGGCGTTTCGCGGCGGCCTTCGGGGAAGCAGCCTTGTGGGGCGCGGACTGTGGCACAGCGGCACTCGCGGGCAGCAGCGAAACGCCGCCCGCGAGCGCAGCGGCCAGTGAAAGAAGCAAAGTAGGTTTCATCATGCGCCCATTGTAGCACACATTCCCCGGCCAGCGTCAAGTGCGCTTTTCAATGCCTGCGCGTTTGCCCTTACAACATGGTAAAATATCCTGGCGGCTTGATGGCCGCTCCAGTATGGCAAAGCCCCCCAAAACCAGCGCATCCCCGGAAGGCTTGCAGTTTGCGGTTGATGCCGCCCGACTGGGCACGTTTTATTGCAACTGGCCGTTTGACCAAATCGTCTGGAACGCGACCTGCAAAGAGCACTTCTTCCTCCCGCTTGACGCCGAAGTGGACTTCGCGCTCTTTTATTCCCTGCTGCATCCTGACGACCGCGAGCCAACCCGTGAGGCCATTGACCGCGCGATGGCGGAGCGCGTGGAATACAATGTGGAATACCGCACTCTTGGCCCTGCCGGACAAACCCGCTGGGTAAACGCCGTCGGGCGCGGCACCTATGGCCCCGACGGCGTGCCCATTCGCTTTGACGGCATCACCATCAACATCTCTGCACGCAAGCAGACGGAACAGCAGCTGGCGCAGGCGCAGCAGCGCGAGCGCAACATCGCCACACAGCTTCAGCAGGCTTTGCAGCCACAGGTGCCGAAGCATTTGCCAGGGCTGGAAGTTGCATTCCTGATGACGCCCGCGCTCAATGAAAGCAGCGTCGGCGGGGACTTCGCTGACGTGTTCGCGCTGGATAAGGAGCAGTACGCGCTGGTCATTGGCGACGTGTCCGGCAAGGGATTAGCGGCGGCAGCGCAGTTGGCGACGGTGCGGAATATGCTGCGCGGCGTCCTGTATGAGCATCGCCGGGCGGCGCACGCCGTCACCCGATTAAACGCCATCGTGACGCTCCATGACCTGCTGGCGGGCTTTGTGACGCTCTTTGTAGGTCTTTATGACGCGCAGGCGGGACGCCTTGCGTATGCGTCCTGCGGGCACGAGCCGGGGCTTTTATACCGGGCGTCTTCTCAAATCGTGCAGCCTTTGGAACCGACCGGGCCGCCGCTGGGAGTTGCGGAAAATGCCCTGTACGCCGAAAGAAGCCTGCTGCTGTCTCCGCGCGACGCGCTACTGCTGTATACCGATGGCCTCAGCGAAGCAGGCCCCACCCGGCGCGAACTTCTGGGGACGGAGGGTCTGAAGGCTCTTTTCCAGGCACGAGCCGCCGGAACGGACGCTGGGGAAATGGCGTCGGGCGTCGTGGACGCGGCGCACCAGTTCGCGGGCGGGCAGTTCCGCGACGACGTGTGCGTGCTGCTGGCCCGCCGCACCTGACTGCCGGGTCTTGAGAGTCTTATGCGACGCCCAAAGCGACAACCGAGGGAACCGGAGCAGCCCGCCCCCGCAAGGCTGACCGAAGCCGTGTCCTTGCTGGAAAGCGTGCTGGCGCAAGGCCCGTTCGGGCTGGGCATCCTCAGCCGCGACTTTCGCTTTCTCCATGTCAATGATGCGCTGGCCCAAATGAACGGCCTGCCTGCGGAAGCCCATCTGGGGCGCACGCTGGAAGAAGTCATCGGAACGGCGCAATGGCGCGCGCGCCGCCTCCTGCTGGAACGCTGCCTGCAAGGGGAAACGATTTCGGACGCACAGACCATGCCCGACGGCAAACATCGGTCTGTGCGGACATCGTATTATCCACTTCGTGTAGACGGCGAGATTGTCGGCGTGGCCGCTTTGGTTCAGGACATGACGGAGCAAATGCAGGTGGAAGCCGCTTTGCGGCAAAGCGAGGCCCGCAAAGCCACCATTCTGGAAGTCGCGCTGGACTGCATTATCACGATGGACGGCAATGGGCGCATTGTGGAGTTCAACCCCGCCGCCGAAAAGACGTTTGGCTTTACCCGCGCCGAGGCTGTGGGGGAAAAGATGGCCGAACTGATTGTGCCGCCCACCCTGCGCGAGCGTCACTCTGCAGGCTTCGCGCATTATCTGGCGACCGGCGAAGGCCCGATTCTCCGCAAGCGCCTGCTGCTTTCCGCCCAGCGCAAAGACGGCACTGAATTCCCCGTAGAACTTGCTATTGTTCCTATCAGCGAGGGGGGTGAGCCGCTTTTTACCGCGTACCTGCGCGACATCAGCGACCGAATGCGCGCGGAAACGGAACGGGAAGCGCTGCTTCAGGAAATCCAGGAAAGCGCGCACCGGCAGCGCAGGTTTCTGCGCGACGTGCTGGCAAGCGTCACCGACGGCAAACTGTGCCTGTGCGACCAGCCCGCTGACCTGCCCCCCTCCTGCCGCCGTCGGAAAGCCAATTGCGCTGTCTCTGATGGATGGCTTGCGCGCGCTACGCCACCGGACGCGAGACGCGGCCTGCGAACGCGAATTTCCCGACCAGCGCGTCTTTGACCTGCTGACCGCCGCCAGCGAGGCGGGCATGAACGCCGTTGTTCATGCGGGCGGCGGGCAGGGCCTGTCCTGCCGCCGCGAGGGCAGGGTTCAGGTCTGGGTGCACCGATCAGGGACGCGGCATCAACGTGGAAAACCTGCCCCGTGCGACGCTGGAAAAGGGCTACACGACAGCAGGCACGCTGGGGCATGGCATGAAGATGATGCTGCAAACCGCCGACCGCCTCTGGCTGCTCACGGGTTCCACCGGAACCACGCTGGTTCTGGAACAAGATCGCCTCCTGCGCCCTCCGTTTGATTTGGGGTGAACTCTTTCGGCGGCAGCAGCGTTATGCTCTCAGCACTGTACGCCGAATGAAAGAAACCCTGCCCGTGACACACTTGTTTTCTCCCCTTGCCCTGCGTGACGTGACCCTCTGCAACCGCATTGCCGTTTCCCCAATGTGCCAGTATTCCAGCACGGACGGCTTCGCCAACGACTGGCACTTTGTGCATCTGGGCAGCCGCGCGGTCGGCGGGGCGGGGCTGGTCTTCACGGAAGCCGCCGCCGTCACCGCACAGGGGCGCATCAGCCCGCAGGATTTGGGCATCTACGCAGACGCGCATATCGCGCCGCTTCAGCGCATCGCCGAGTTTATCAACGCGCAGGGGGCCGCAGCGGGCATTCAACTGGCTCATGCGGGCCGCAAAGCCAGCACGGCGCGGCCCTGGGAAGGCGGCGCGGCGCTCTCCGAGGCTGACGGCGGGTGGCATCCTGTGGTCGCACCTGGCGCGGTGGCGTTCAGCGACAGTTACGTTGTCCCGGAAGCCCTGGACGAAGCGGGCATCGCGCAGGTCGTGCAGGACTTCGCGCGGGCGGCGATACGGGCATTGGAAGCAGGCTTCCGCGTGGTGGAACTGCACGCCGCGCACGGCTACCTGCTCCATGAGTTTTTGTCTCCCCTGTCCAACCAACGCACCGACGGCTACGGCGGCGGATTTGATGGGCGCACGCGGATTGTGCGCGAAACAGTGAAGGCGATACGGGCCGTGTGGCCGGAGCGATTTCCCCTGTTTGTTCGCATCTCTGCGACGGACTGGACGGAAGGCGGCTGGGACATCGAGCAGTCTGTGGAACTCGCCCGCGTTCTGGGGCCGCTGGGCGTGGACGTGATAGACTGCTCGTCTGGCGGCAACGTCCCGCATGCCCCTATCCCGGTGGGGCCAGGTTATCAAGTGCCGTTCGCAGAGCGCATCAAGCGCGAGACGGGCATGAAGACAGCCGCCGTGGGCATGATTACCGAGCCGCGACAGGCGGACGCGATTGTGCGGGACGGTCAGGCGGACATGGCACTGCTGGCGCGGGAACTACTGCGCGACCCATACTGGCCGCGCCGGGCGGCGAAAGCATTGGGGCAGGAAATCCCTGTGCCCGAACAGTACGGGCGCGCCTGGCAGCAGTAATGCCACAGAGAAGGCGTCCCCGCCATCAGGGGCGGGAAATCGACAAATGCACGATGGTGAGCGCGCCGCCGCTCATTTCAACCGCGCGTTCGGCGACAAACCAGCGGTGGCACTCCTGCGGATCGGCTTCATAGCACAGCAGGCAGCAGCGTTCCTGCTGCACGCGCATTGTCAGAGCTTCCATCGCCTCGTTCTGCGTCGCCAGATAGTCCAGAAAGCCCGCGCGGAAGGCGGCTTCGTCGTGGTCAATCTTGCGGCGATAGCGAATAGCGCGGGGCGTGCCAAGCGCGCGAAGGTGCGCGTACTGCATTCCATAATCCGCTGCCGCCAGCCCAAGCGCTGTTTTGGACAGGCCCGGCTTGCGGCTTTGCGGCAGCTCGCGTATGTCCAGCAGGGTTTGGACATCGTGATACAGCAGCGTTTGGAACAGGTCGGCCTGCGCGATTCCCTCGTACCCAACCGTGTAAATCTCTGGCATGGCGGCTCCCCCACCCCATTATGACATGAAACGAGCCAGTGCTCTTTCCCATGCAGGAACGCCCGCGCGCCAGAGCGAATGACGCTCTGAACTTCTGCCTGAAGCGTGCGTATGGAGCGGCAGACGTGCGTATCCAGTGACAGTGATACGATTTCATCCCTGTTTAGGCCGCATTCCCCACCACCAGAATATCTATTCCATGCGCGAGCCGAATGAGCCTGTTGATAATAGAACCTCGCAGCATCTCCTGCCAGACAGTGCGCCCGGAGTGCCCAATCACGATTTCCGTCACCTGATGCTGGCGCGCATAGGCCGCAAGCGCCTGCGCGACATCGCGCCCGGACACCTGCTCAATGCGAATGCCTAGCCGGGCGGCCATCTCGAAGTCTGCGTCCAGTATCCGTTGCTGGCTGGGCGTCATTTTGTTCGCCGTCACGTACACAGCCACCATGTCTGCCCGCAGAAAGCGCGCGATGCGCCAGCCCCGGCGCAAAAGGCGGTCGGACAGCGAGTCCGGTGAGATGCAGACCATGATGCGCTCCTGCGTCTGCCAGGGCTGCGTCACATCGTGCGCCGCGCGGTATTCCTGCACGGAGCGATCCACCTCGCCTGCCACTTCGCGCAGGGCGATTTCGCGCAGGGCGGACAGATTGCCTTCGGTGAAGAAGTTGGCGAGCGCCTGCGGGACTTTCTCCGGGGGGTACACGTCGCCGCGTTCCAGGCGGTGAATGAGCGCGCGCGGCGTCACGTCAATGCTGACAATCTCACTCGCCTTGCCTAAAACCCAGTCAGGGACGGTTTCACGCACCGTCACGCCGGTAATCTGCTGCACCGTGTCGTTGAGCGACTCTAAATGCTGCACGTTCATGGCGGACAGGACATTGATGCCCGCCGCCAGAATATCCAGCACCTCCTCGTAGCGCTTTGCGTGAACGCTGCCGGGAATGTTGGTGTGCGCCAGTTCATCCACGACGACCCATTGGGGTTTGCGCGCAAGGACAGCGGCGGCGTCCATCTCCTCAAACGTCGCCCCTTTATACGTGAGCGTCTTGCGCGGAACGACTTCCAGTTCGCCAATCTGGGCCTCTGTGTCCTTGCGCCCGTGCGTTTCCACGTAGCCAATCACCACGTCCTGCCCGTGCTCGCACTTGCGCCGGTTGGCCTCCTGAAGCATCTCGTAGGTTTTGCCGACGCCCGCCGCGAAGCCCAGAAACAGCTTGAGGCGGCCCTGGTTCGCGTCGCGCTCTTCGCGCTGCACGCGGGCCAGTATCTCGTCCGGGCTGGGGCGTTTGTCTTCAGGGTACGGCATGGCTTAACGGGGGGCGGGCGACGGCGCGTCCAGTGCCAGGTTGAGTTGCAGCACGTTGACGCGGGCCGGGCCGAGCACGCCCAGCGTCGGCCCCTGCGCGTGGGCATTGACAACGGCTTCCACGCGCCCGGCGTCTATGTTGCGCGCTTTGGCGACGCGGCCCGCCTGAAGCCGCGCATTCTCTAAACTGATGTCAGGGTCAAGGCCGGACGCCGAGCGCGTCACGGCGTCTACGGGAACGGGTGCGCTGGCAGGCAAACTGTTCTCCGTGCGGTATGCAACAGCAAGGTCTTTGATGCCGTCAAAGTTGGACGGGTCGTCCTTGCCATTGGGCAGTTTCTTGTGGATGCCGTTGAGGAGTTTATCCGACGTGGGGCCTAAGTTTGTGCCGCTGCTGGCAGTCGGGTCGTAGCCATTTCCCGCTGCTGACGGACGTGGGTGAAAGTATTCAGGCCGCGCAAATCCCTGCGCGAGCAGCGCGAAGCCGACGACAGCGCCGCTGCCATTGACGACAAGGCTGCCGTTGGCCTGACGGGGGAACGCGGCCTGCGCCATCGCCCACACAATCAAGGGATACACGCCGCTCACCAGCAAAAGAAGAACCAGCGTGACGCGCACAGAGAGAACGAGTTGCTTTGCCATTTTGTTTTTCCTTTCAGGAAGGCCCTCACCCCGCCCTCGGAAGGGCGACCCTCGCCCAAACTTGGGCGAGGGTAAGAGGGACAGTTCTTTTCCTAACCCCCGCCCAGTATTGGGAGAGGGTGGCGCGCAGCGCCGGGTGAGGGCCTCCTAGTGCGCGGGCGCGCAGTGCAGAAGGACGAGCATCTGGTCAAGGAGCCAGATGAACGGGAACGGAACCAGAATGCCGCCCACGCCCCACACGGCCAGATTACGGCGCAAAACCTGGGCGGCCCCCATCGGGCGGTACGGAACGCCCCGGAGCGCAACGGGAATGAGCGCGACAATCACCAGCGCGTTGAAGATGACCGCCGCCAAAACCGCCGAATAGGGCGAATGCAGGCGCATGAAGTTCAGCGCCCACAGCGGGCCGTGCGTTTGGCCGCTCAACACATACAGCGTCGCGAACATGGCGGGAATAATCGCGAAGTATTTCGCCACATCATTGGCGATGGAGAACGTGGTCAGCGCCCCGCGCGTCATCAAGAGCTGCTTGCCGATTTCCACAATCTCAATGAGTTTGGTGGGGTTGCTGTCCAGGTCTACCATGTTTCCCGCTTCTTTGGCGGCCTGCGTGCCGGAGTTCATCGCCACGCCCACGTCGGCCTGCGCGAGCGCGGGGGCGTCGTTGGTGCCGTCGCCGGTCATGGCGACAAGACGCCCGGCGGCCTGTTCGGATTTGATGAGGGCCATTTTGTCTTCGGGCCTGGCCTGCGCGAGAAAGTCGTCCACGCCCGCCTCGGACGCGATAGCCGCCGCCGTCAGAGGATTGTCCCCAGTTATCATCACGGTTTTAATTCCCATCGCGCGCAGGTGGTCAAAACGCTCGCGCATTCCGCCCTTCACGATGTCTTTGAGGTACACGATGCCAAGCGGTTTGTCGTTGAGCGTGACGGCGAGCGGCGTCCCTCCCTTGCGGCTGATGTCGTCGGCGGTTTCCTGCAACGCGGCGGGGACGGCGTTGCCGCTGGCTTTCACGGCGTCAATCACGGCCTGCACCGCGCCTTTGCGGACGCGCGCGCCGGGAATATCCACACCGCTCATGCGCGTCTGCGCCGTGAAGGGGATAAAAACCGTGTCGTTTTCGTCCAAATGCCGCCCGCGCAGGCCGTACTGCTCTTTGGCGAGCACGACAATGGAGCGGCCTTCGGGCGTTTCGTCGGCGAGCGAGGACAGTTGGGCGGCGTCAGCGAGTTCTTCCACACGGACGCCGGGCAAAGGCAGAAACTCGGCGGCCTGACGATTGCCGAGCGTGATGGTTCCCGTCTTATCTAAAAGCAGCACGTCCACGTCGCCTGCCGCTTCCACCGCTTTGCCGCTCATGGCAAGCACGTTATACTGCATCACCCGATCCATCCCGGCAATTCCAATCGCACTCAGCAGGCCGCCAATCGTGGTGGGAATGAGACACACCAGCAGGGCAATTAAAACGGCGACGGAAATGTGGACGCCCGCGTACACGCCGAACGGCAAGAGCGTCACGGTTGCCAGCAGGAAGATAATCGTGAGGCCCGCAATCAGGATGTTGAGCGCAATCTCGTTGGGCGTCTTCTGCCGCGACGCGCCTTCCACCAGCCCAATCATGCGGTCAATAAACGTCTCTCCGGGGTTGGCCGTTATCTCTATAATCAGGAAGTCGCTAATCACTTTCGTGCCGCCCGTCACCGCCGAACGGTCGCCGCCCGCCTCGCGAATGACCGGAGCGGACTCGCCGGTAATCGCGCTCTCGTCCACCGAGGCGATTCCCTCCTGCACCGTGCCGTCCGAAGGAATAATGTCGCCCACGTCGCACCGCACGCGGTCGCCCTTCCGCAATGTCGGGGCGGGAACAAGGTCAAAAGAAAGGGAAGAAGGCCCCCCCGGCCCCCCAAGTTTGGGGGCAGGAAACAGCGCAACGTTTTCCGGGTTGGGCGATGCCCCCGCAGAAAGGGCCATAGAACTTCCTCCCCCCAGAATTGGGGGGCGGGGGGTGCCATTCTTCAGTTTTTTCGCCAATGTCGTCGTGCGCGTCTTCCGCAGCTCGTCGGCCTGCGCCTTGCCGCGCCCTTCAGCAATCGCTTCCGCGAAGCCCGCGAACAAGACCGTGCCCCACAGCCACAACGCGATTTGCCCGTTGAACGCGCGCTCCCACCCGCCAACCCGCGCGAGCAGGTCTTGAATGAACAGCACCGTCGTGACGGCACTGCCCACCCACACGACGAACATCACGGGGTTTTTGGCCTGCACGCGGGGGTCAAGTTTGCGGAACGCATCGCCGAGGGCGCGGCGCACAATCGGGGGGTCAAAGAGAGGGCGCGCGCGCTTGTCGCGCGGGGTGTTAGAATTATTGCCGCCGTTTTGGAGGGCGATTGCGCCCGTTTCAGGCGCGTTGGCGAGTAAACTGTTCATAGTGTTATCCGTTTTCTGTCAGGCTGCGGGAGCGTCTTGGCGGCCCGCCGTTAGCAGTTTTCGCAAAAAAGGTAGCCGCTTTTGTTCCATACGAGGACGCTTTTGCTTGAAAGTTAACCCCATTTGCTCCGCACGGGGCTTCATTTGTTCCATATGCGGCTTCGTTCGATTGAAAAGCGTCCTCGTATGGAATAAAAGCGTCCTCGTATGGAGCATCTGCGTCTTCGTTTGCTCCAAAAGCGCGCTCTAAAATGTGCGCCCTGCGTGCATCAGATAATGCTCCACGATGGGGCCGAGCGAGACGGCGGGGAAATAGGCCAGCGCGCCCACAATCACCACCGTTCCCACCAGCAATCCGGCAAAAAGCGCGTTGTCGGTGGGAAACGTGCCCACGCTCGCAGGCGCGCGCTTCTTCCGCGCCATGCTGCCCGCGATAGCGAGCAGGGGGATTATCATTAAGAACCGCCCAACAAGCATTGCCAGCCCCAGCACGAGATTGTACCAGGGCGTGTTGACGCTGATGCCCGCGAACGCCGAGCCGTTGTTGCCCGTCGCCGAATCAAACGCATACAGCATCTCGCTGAAGCCGTGCGGCCCTGAATTGTTGACGTTGGCAGACGCGAGCGCATTGGCCGTGCCGGACACCGGGTTCCAATATGCCGCATTGGGAACGTGCGCCACAGACGCGAGCGCGGTTCCGCCCAGCACATCGGCGGCGAGTATCAGCGCGGCCAGCATCGCCATCTTCACTTCAAACGACTCCACCTTCTTGCCCAGATATTCCGGCGTTCTGCCGACCATCAGGCCCGCGATGAACACGGCGAGAATGGCGTACATCAGCATCCCGTACAGCCCCGCGCCGACCCCGCCGAAGATAACCTCGCCGGTCAATATGTTCGCCATCGGCACAAGCCCGCCGAGCGGCGTGAAACTATCGTGCATGGAATTGACCGCGCCGCAGGAAGCGTCCGTCGTCACGGTCGCGAACAGCGCCGACGACGCTTCGCCAAACCGCACTTCCTTGCCCTCCATGTTGCCGCCGCTTTCGCCGAGCGTTTTGGAACTCTGATTGACGCCCGCCGCGCCCATCAGCGGGTTGCCCGTCCCCTCCTGCACGTAACACACGCACGCGCCCAAGAGAAACAAACTTGCCATCGCCGCAAACACCGTCCAGCCCTGCCGCGTGTTGCCGACATACAGCCCGAAGGCATACGTCAGCCCCGCGCTGATGAGAAAAATGGACAAAATCTGCACGAAGTCGGTCAGCGGTGTCGGGTTCTCAAACGGGTGCGCGCTGTTGGCATTGAAAAAGCCCCCGCCGTTCGTCCCCAGCATCTTGATCGCCTCCTGCGACGCCACCGGCCCGCCCGGAATGCTCTGCGCCGCGCCCTCCACCGTCTTCACCGTCTGGTACGCATGGAAGTTGTCAACGACGCCCTGCTGCGCCAGAAACAGCGCATAGACAATGCAAATGGGAAGCAGCACGTACAGCGTCGCGCGGGTGATGTCCACCCAGAAATTGCCCACGCCGGATGCCGAACGCCGACTGAGGCCGCGCACCAGCGCAATAGCAACAGCAATTCCCGCCGCCGCCGAAAAGAAATTATGCGACGCCAGCGCCACCATCTGACTGAAATACGACAATGTAGAACTCGCCGGAATACGCCTGCCAGTTCGTGTTGGTCGCGAACGACACGGCGGTATTAAACGCCAAATCCGGCGTCATCTCCTTCGCGCCAAAATGCTGTGGATTAAACGGCAGATGCCCCTGAAGCCGCAGCAGCGCGAACGTGAGAACGAGCGTGACCACGCTGAACGCCAGCAGCGCGAGCGCATACACGCTCCAATTCATGTCTTCCGCTTCGTCCACGCCGCCCAACTTGTAAAGCAGACGCTCCACCGGACGCACAACGGGCGTCAAAAGCGTCCGTTCGCCCTCAAACACGCGATACAAAAACACGCCCATCGGCTTCGTGAGCGCCACCAATATCAAACAAAATGCCGCGATTTGCAGCCAGCCTGCAACAGTCATTGTTCCTGCCTCCTAAAACCGTTCCGGGCGCAGCAGCGCATACATCAAGTACACAAACAGCCCCACCGTCGCCGTGCCCGCCAATGCGTAATCAAATACCATCTGTTTTCCTCCCGCGCCGGGGCGCTACAGTTTCGCGCAGCCGCGAGCCATGCCTGCCGCCAGCGCAAAAAAGGCGACAGCAACGGCTAAATAAGCCAAATCAAGCATCACAGCCTCCTGAATGGTCACAAGCCTATCCTATCCGATTGCGTATAACGACTGCATAAAGGCCGCAGGCCAAACTATAAAGAATGCGTGAAGATTGCAGAAGGGCGGGGAAAAGCGCAGGGAACGAGCAGGATGGACACGCTGACGCGGCAGGTGCCGCCTGCCTCGGCGATAATCAGGCGCGTGGGTTCAATCACCCACATGGAATCCAAACGAGCATTTCTGTCGAGAGGAATAAATAGCCTGCCTGTGGAAATCTCACGCACACCCTCTTGTGCGGAGATCATCAAGGCTTGAACGACCCCGATATTGCGGCCCTGCGCGCCAAACTCAATGACATCGCCCAAACACTGGCGCAGGCTAAACAGAACGGACAAACGCTCAATGAGGCGCAGACGGAGTTGATTATCATTGACCCGCTCCTGCAAGCGCTCGGCTACCACCCGCTGGAATACGGCAAGCAGGGCCACAACAAACTGACCGGAGCCATTCCCGATTACACGCCGCTCCCTGATACTCCACATACATGGTTCCTGGAAGGCAAAGCGTTTGGCTTTCCTCTCTCCGACAAAGAAGCGGCACAGGCTGTCAACTACGCCACCAACCACGGCGCGCGATGGGCCGTTCTGACCAATGGGCGCGCGTGGTACATCTATGACGCCCACCTGCACAAGCCGCTTAACGAGAAGCGCGTCTTCCAGGTTGACGACGTATTTGCTGCGCCCCAAGCCGCCGAGACGCTTTACTTGCTGTCGCGGGCGTCTATGACCGGTGGCGGCCTGATGACCGCGCTTGCCGCGCGTCAGTTGGACGCCATCACGCGCCGCGAATTGCTGACCCCACGCTCTACCCTCCGTAAATCCCTGCAAGCCACTGTGCGAAAAGAGACCGGTGGCATCGTTTCCGATGAGGCTGTCGGCGCGGTAATCATCGCCCTGATAGGTAGTTCGGACAACACGCCGAACAGGACGGCGCTTGTGCCCCATTCAGTGGACACAGCGGTCAGCGCCAGCCTGCCATCCGGCGATTGGCACACGCTGGCTGAACTTGTTGCGAATGCCGCTCTGGTCACGAACCGCAATCCCGCGCTTCTTTCTCTCGGCAGGGGCGCGGCAATCGCCGTAAAGTCGTGGAGCGATGTGACACGGGCTGTTGTGGAATGGATTGGCGTTGTTTATGGCCTGCCGCCGTTGCCATTTATCGTTGGCAGCAAATCCAAAAAGTTCTTTCTGAACACCGCGCCGACCCGCGCTGACGGCGAACCTATGATTACGCACATCCTGGCAAGCGTTGCAGGGCAGAGCGTGGCCGTGGATGCGAACAAAAGCGCGCACGACAAAGCAAAAGCGCTGTTTGCGCTGCTCGCCGCAGTTCATGCCTCCGCAGACAGTGTGCGCGTTGAAGTTGAGAAGCCATAGCGCCTGCTGCTGGAAAAACGTCCTGCGCTTTCGCCAGCATGATGAACGCCCCCGGCGACAAAAAAGGCTCCCTTGCGTGAATGCAAGGGAGCCTGTCTGGTTTTGATCGTGCACCTGCCGTTGAAGTCGCCTCTCCACGTGTTACGCGCGCCATCGGCTCCGGTCAGAGTAGCGGCGGCACACGGGCGACGCTCTTTATCGCTGCTCCGTTCCCGTCCTGACGAGGTTCAGATGTCGTCCGTTGCGCCGTGTCCGTCCATCAACGCTTTGGACGCGCGCCAGAGCCGAGAAGAAACGCTCCGAAAGCAGGAGTTCCGCCTCCCATAATGCGGGTTTGGAGTTCAGGGCACCGCAGACGCCCCGCCTAGCACGATCAAACTGTCACAGTGTCAAGTCTTACTCAAATGTCTTCGCGCCCTGCCCCAGAAAATCGGCGCGGGTGAGAACCATCGTCTTTTTAATCTGGCGCAGGCCCGGAATGGGCGCGGTCGTGTCGCCCGGCACGATACCCGATGTGTCCAGATACTTCGCGTCGGTCATGCCCTCGCCGTGCCAGCCGATGCGATCCTGCACGTTCAGAGGGTCATCGTTGGGATTGCCGGGATTGAACCAGAACGTCACTTCGTATTTGGGCGCGGTGAACGAATACATTACCGGGTCTTGGCTCATGTCTATCTTTTTCTCCCACTTGCCCCCGCGCACCGACACGGCGTCCTGCATGATGGTTGTCTCCGGGTTGATGTTGATAGACGACAGGGAGAACGAACTCAGAACCGGCATCTTGTATCCGGCGTCCTGCACGCGCACCTCAATGCGGCAGCCGTCGGCAGGCCCCCATGTGCGCTGGCCTGTTTCCAGGACGAAGTTCTGCGAGCCGATGGCGTCCAGAGTCCCCTTCACCACGAACACTTTGGGCGCGACCCGCACGACCTGTGCCGTGAAGTGCATGGGAACGGGGTTCTGCGTGTCGCGGGGCCGCCACTTCGCCCGCATCTGCATCTCAAACAGTTGCTTCTTTGCCACGGTCAGGCTGGACGCTTCGCCGTAGTCTTTCCCAATGCCCGCCGCGACATTGGCCTCGTGCTGGGCGACGCAGTATTGCCATTGGCGAATGGCATCGGGAATGCGCCCTTCGGCTTCCAGCGCGTGCGCCAGGCCGTGCGAAAGGGTATTGACCGACGTGCGCGCTTTGTTGGCTTCCGTCTGCGCGTCCCGGTCATTGGGAGCGGCGGCGGCCTGCCGCTTCAAGCTTTCCACCATCTCCTGCCCCTGCCCGAAGACTTCGGCGGCGCGGGGGAAGTCGGCAATCTTGCGGAAGAAGTGCGTGAACGCGAAGTCGGAATACATATCCGCCACATTGGGATTATTGGCGATGCCCTCCTGCATGAGCGCAATGGAGAGGGGAATGTATCGCCGGTCGGATCGCTGGCTGCTGTCGGTGAAGTTGTAGTCCATGTGCCACGCGCCCGTCTCGTATACGTCAACCTGGTGCGGGTCAAGCCACGTGATAATGCGGATCATGGGCGTGATGGCATCGTAGTTCCCCTCATGGAAGAAGTCATCGGTGCGTACCCACAAGAGGCCCGCGACGGCCTCGCGGAAGCCGACCAATGCGCCTAGAGCGAACTCAATGGGCAGTTTGGACGCTGCCGTGCCCGTCTTGCCCTGGTTCGGCTCGTACTGGGCGCGCTGCGGGTCAATAACGTGCTGCAAGAGCGCGACGGGGACGAACAGCAGCAGGGCCACTATCAGCAGCACAGGACGGCGGGAATTAGGAAGCATGACTCAAACCTCCCGCTTGTCAAAGATGAGCACAGCGAGCGTGAGCAGAATGGCCGTATACACCAATGCGTACAGGATGTTCTGCGTGATGTAGGCGGCTTCGTTCGCAATATGCACGTCCGGGTGGATAATCGGGTTCTGGATATTGAAGTTGCTGAAGTTGGGAATGACCGCGTGCAGGAAGTGAAAGAACGCGACGCTCATCGGGTTTTTCTTATGGTCTGGGTCATTGGCTAAATCGCCCGCAATGTCCGTGCTGCCCAGCAAGTAAACCGCAAATGTCAGAAAGAAGTTGACAAACGGCGACAGGAACACCGAGAAGAACAGGGCGACGGCTCCTACCAGCGTGAGCTGAAAGAAGATCATCAAGACGCCTTTGGACACGTCCACCACGTCCTGGTCAAAAGAGCGTTCCTTGAAGAACGTGAGCAGGATAAACGCCACGCCCATCAGCGCGACGTTGGACAGCACCGTCATCAGCCCGCCCAGGAACTTGCCGCACAGGAATTGATACCGCTGCACCGGCTTGGACAGGATGGTGTAAATCGTGCGCCGCTCTATCTCCTGCGGAATGAGATTGATGCCCAAGATAACCGAGATAAAGACGCCCGCGAGCGCAATCACGCCGAGGCCCAGGCTCTTGATAATCACCATCTCCTGCCGGGGCGTGAACGACGCGAACGCAAAGCCCATCACAATCAGCGCGAGGGCGACAAAGAGGAACACGTTGAGGATTTTGCGGCGCATGGCCTCCCCGAACGTGCCCGATGCAATCATCCAGATGGTATTCATAATGTCTGTTCGCCGCGCCAGGCGGCCAGAAACTCCTTTGTATCCTGCACGGGAATGGGAAATCCCGCGCGTACTGTTGCTGTTAAGAGATGCTTGCGGTCTAATGTCACCAGCGCGTCCGCCTGCGCTTTCACCGCTCCCGCTAATACGTGACAGTCTTTGGCGGGCACCAGAGGCAGCCAGCGTGCCCATTCCTCCTGTGTCACTGATGCCATGACTTCGGGACGGACTGCGGTAAAGAGGGTCATGTAACGCTGAAAGTCAGCCTGCTTCATCTTGTTCCGAGTGTTGCGCTCTGTTTCCAGCAGGACTTGGTTGCTCGTCACGATGCGAAGCGCGCCCGCGCGGGCATAGTCCAGAATGGCGGATGAGCCGCCGCCGGGCGAGCGTGCGGAGGCGACCCAGCACGTCGCGTCCAGAAAGACCCGCTTCACGCAGGCCGCCGCTTTAAGTCGTCTTCTATGGCTTCGGCAAGGTCAGGCGGCAGTTTATCTTCTTCCAGGAACTCCTGTATCTCTTCATGGCTGTAATCACGACCTGCGGCTTCGTCTAATCCGGCCTGGAAACGCGGGTAGCGGGCCAAAAGAAACTGCACGTACACATCAACGGGCACGCCTTGCTGCTCGGCCTGCGCGCTCAGGCGCTTTTCCGTGTCGGGAGAAAGAACACTCATGGCTTGACTTCCAGATTTATGGCTTGACTTCCATTGCTTCAGCGGTGGAGGGGGCGGCGAAGGCGTCGGGAGGGGCGACCTCCCCTTCGCGGACAGTCTCGTAGAAGATGTCTTCCAGCGTGCGGCGCGTCTCGGTGACGGAGAGCACGTCGCCGCCATTGGCGCGCACCCAGTCCAAAACGCGGTTGCGGCTCTCGGTGGTGGCGGACGCCGTGATTTGGAGTTTATTGCCGATAGGCTCTATGTTGGAGGTAGCGGCTTTGAGTTGGGCGAGCGCGGCGTCGTTGGCTTGGACGTTCTCGACGACGATTTCCACGTTGCCGCCTGCGATTAATTCTTCCACATGGCCGATGCGCCGTATCTTGCCTTTGTTCAGAATGGACACGCGGTCGCAGACCATTTCCACGTCGGACAACTGGTGCGACGACAGGAAGATGGTGCGGCCTTCGCTTTTCAGGTGCAGAATAAGATTGCGAATGTCGCGGTGGGCGATGGGGTCAAGGCCGGAAGTCGGTTCGTCAAAGAAGAGTATCTTGGGGTCGTTAATTAATGCCTGCGCGATGCCCACGCGCTGAAGCATTCCCTTCGAAAAGGCGCGCAGGGGCTTTTTGGCGGCGTCGGAGAGGCCCACAAGCGACAGCAGGTAACTGACGCGCTTGGTCTTGGCTTCGCCCGACAGCCCGAACAGGGAGCCGTAGAAGCCGACGACTTCCTGCGCGCTCATGTGCTCGTAGAAGTAGGGGCTTTCAGGCAGGTACGAGATTTTCTCCTTGACATCAATGTCTCCAGCGGGCTTGCCGAGCACCAGAGTTTCGCCGGACGTGGGGAAAATCAGGCCCAGAAGCGTCTTGATGGTGGTTGTTTTGCCCGCGCCGTTGGGGCCAAGAAAGCCAAAGATTTCGCCTTCGTACACGTCTAAGGAGATGTCGTTGACGGCGGTGACGCTTTTGTACTTCTTGACAAGGCGCTTGATTTCAATGGCTTTGGCGTAACCGTCCTGCGCGGAAGGCGCGGCGAGCGTGCTCGTGGAAATGTTGGTGGAAGTGTCTGCTGCCATAGCGTTGTGTGTTGTGACCCCTTTGCCGGTGAATACGGTTGCTTCTACGGGGCAGGCGGCGCGCGCGTTACCAAAACAAGCCGAACCAGGATGGCAAAAATAAGTGCGCCAAACGAAACCCTGCGGCGGCGCTGCCCGGCAGATAGTATACACGGAACGGGGCGCGCTGTCAACAGGGCGAACGCAGGCAGGGCGAACGCAGGCAGGGCGAACTTACGCCGCGCTGTCAGGCAGGGCGTCGCCGCGCGGCGCTGGTTGCTACCAGAGCGGTCAGCAGAAGGGACGGGCCGCACACGCCGCAGGCGGACATGGGCACGACAGTGAGGGCGAGTTTGCTGCCCGCCGCAGGCACGCCCTGCTGCTCCACAAAGGCGCGGGTTAAATCCAGCGTCCCGTCCGGCAGGGCCATGGGCGTCAGAAGCCGCGAAAAGCCGTGTTTGGGACGAACGGTTTTGGACGGCAGCACCGGGGGGCGCGCGCTTATCTGCACGGCATGGGCATAGCCGGGCGAATGAAGAACAAGCGACAGCGCGCCGCCGGAGAGCGACGCTTCCAGCGCTAGCGGCGGAAGGGAAGGCGGCGCGTCCGGGCTGACCGGAGCCTGCGGCACGGCCATTCCGCAGGTCAGGCAGGAGAGGGCCAGTTGGGAGAAAGTCATGTAGGCCGAGAGCGCCTTTCTGCCGGTGCGCTGTTCGCGGGCATTGAGGATGTCGGCGGCGGTCTGAAAGTTGTCCTGGGCGGTGATGTCCATCTGCTGCCAGAGATGGGCGATGGAACTCAAAGCGCTGGTCTGCTGTGACTGCCTGGGCGAGACGGTGCGGGAAAACGGGGTCGTCTGCGCGAGCAGTCTGACGGCGGCTTTGGCGGCCATCGTCTGCGCGGCCAGCGCGGCGCGGTGGGACGGGGACGACTTCTTCACGGGTGCAAACCTTTCGTCTGGGTAAAATAGTGCCGACGCAAGCGCCGACATTACTTTATTCCATACTTCGCCGCAATCTTCACGGATTTTTGGCGGGGGTGATTTGGGCGCTTGCGGGAGGTAGATTTAGAAGATTGGAACGGCTCGTACTATTGTCTACTTCAATAGGTTTTCCGGTAAGTACAGCGACATAGAAGCGGTGATAAAACCGCAACAGCCAAATAGCAGAGGCTGCATCGGTCGTTGCATGGTAGCAGGTATATTGGCAGACATCATTGCCCAACACAAATGGGCCGTAGTGTTTGCCACCCGGCTGGCAAGATAGAAGACTGGCTGTATTAACTTTATCAGGGTCATTTGTAACTCGCATCTGATAGTCCTGTGGAAATACCTTTCCGCAGGCATCGTAGTACATACCTTTGACCATTAGACAAAAGCCCCTCTCAGTGTTGTTGTCCAACCCGTAGGCAGGATAGTTGCCTTCATAAAGGCCGCTCAACGTGTACAATGGGCGTCGTTTAGCGTCAACAACCCGTTGTCGCAAACGTGAGGTCATCGTTGGAAATGCCCGCACTGCTTTAGACATAAGGTTTTGGGCTTCGGGATGACTGGAACAGCGCACATCAGCGACAAGGACGTTTCTTAGGTCATTATCGCACTGCGACTTCTGGTTGTTGCAAGATTGACAAACCCATACCTTCAGGTATTTCTGAGGGGGTGTTAAAAAGAAGCATGACGGTATAACATGCTCCTCAGTCAGAGAGGCCGATTGCTCTCCGCAGTACGCGCAAACTCCTTGTCTTGGCAAAGTAGTTTCCTTCCACCATAGCCTCTGCTTGAGCCGACTAGTAAATTGAATACCGATTGAGTTTGACCTTATGGAATATGAGACACTGTTTTACCTTTACTCGTTGCTATCCGTATAAAACCCTTTGTGTCTGCTGCAACAATCTGGATTTCTGGATGAACTGACTTACTGCCAACGAGACTTACTCCTGTGATAGAGTAAGTAGCAAATTGATGACATGGGGCCTTTTGCGTTTGAAAATACATCCCGTCAGGCCCCAGACTGGTAAGAGTATCGGGGCCGTTCATTGATATTTCAGGCCGGCCTTCTGACATACCTAGTGTCGCACGTTCTGTGCCAGAAGCATCCACAATCCGCACTTCACGCACAGTGATAACCCCAGGTTCACCTGTTTGTGCAGTTGCGTTGTGCATGGTGCGACCACCTATCAATAAGACACTGACTATTACTGCTAAAGCAATATAGTAGTCCAGTCGGTTTGGACGCTGAGTTAGTATTCTCATAATATCAAGTCTCATTTTCACTGCCTTTGCATTAGGTTTGTGATTAGCGTAGGGGATTAACAATTGGTTTAAGAAGCGAGTACGACCGACATGACTGAAACCGGACACTTCGCCATTTATGCAGGCTTTTCCTGCCATGTGGGGAGGGTATGCAAAGGAGCCGCAAGGGACTATTTGTCTTCCCGGAGAAGGCGCAGTGACCGTTCGCTGAAGTCGTCCGCAGCAAGATTATCTGAGTCGTAAATGCAGACGGTGACTTCTTTCTGGTAATCCTCCTGCGAAACGTGAACGTGATTTCTCACTGGCTCGGCCAACAGGGTTTCCAGTGCGCCCTGCATCTCAACGGCTTCTGCCTGCGTAAAGTAGAGAGTAACAATATTAAGCGGAAGGTCGCTTTCTTCATTAAGAATACGCATACGCGACAGGTTCGGCTTGTGCGCGGGCTTTTCCTGCCGTGCGGGGAGGCTTGTGGACTGCAAGGAGGGACGCTGCGAGGTAGAAGAAAGGTGCTTGCGGGGAGTTTGTGCTGTGCTTCCAGTGAGGCTTCGGCGCGGCTTTGGTGAGGCTTTGCGCTGGCTTTGGTGAGGCTTTATTTGGGCGTTAATGGGGCTTTGCGCGCGCTTTGAGCGGTTGACACGCGCCCCCCGTTTGTGCTATGCTTGTCGGTGTTTCCCCAGGAGAAAACGCTGTGAATGCCCTCAAGCCGCTGGTCGCCATCGTGGGGCGTCCCAATGTCGGCAAGTCTACCCTCTTTAACCGCCTCGCCGGAAAACGCATCGCCATCGTGGAAGACACGCCTGGCATTACCCGCGACCGTCTTTATGCCAATGGCGACTGGCGCGGACGCGAGTATACGCTCATTGACACCGGCGGCATCCAGATGTTTGAGACCGACCCACTGAAAGCCCAGATACGG
The DNA here is from genome assembly GCA_963835235.1 of uncultured Armatimonadota bacterium. GTDB lineage: Bacteria > Armatimonadota > Armatimonadia > Armatimonadales > Capsulimonadaceae > CAWIET01. Next base: position 1,453,864 of record CAWIET010000004.1, on the reverse strand, counting down.
GCGCAGGCGGAAGTCGCGATGGACGAAGCCGACGTGGTGGTGCTGGTAGTGGATACGGTCAGCGGCCTGACTTCGGAAGACCAGGAACTTGCCAACGCCCTGCGCCGCTCCCCCAAGCCCCTGATTGTCATCGCGAACAAAGTGGACAACGGAGATCAGGAACAGCGCAACGTCCCCGAAGTGTATGCGCTCGGCCTGCCCCATGTGTATCCCGTGTCGGCGCTGTCCGGGCGGGGGGTCGCGGACGCTTTAGATGCCATTGTTGACTGTTTTCCCCCCGCTCCTGCCGCCGGAGAAGACGAGGAAGAAGACGACCGCATTAAGATTGCCATAGTCGGCAGGCCCAATGTGGGGAAGTCGTCCCTGCTGAACGCGATACTCGGCGAGGAGCGCGCCATTGTGTCCCCCATCGCGGGCACGACGCGCGACGCGATAGACACGCCGTTTACCCTCACTTACAACGGTCAGGAGCGCGAAGTGGTGCTGATAGACACCGCAGGCATCCGGCGCGCGGGCAAGGTGCAGGGCAGCGTGGAATACTATATGGCCCTGCGCGCCGTCCGTGCGATTGAGCGCGCCGATGTGGTGATGCTGGTGATTGACTCGGCCGATGGCCTCGCCGACGGCGACAAGCGCGTTGGCGGCTACGCCCATGAAGCAGGCCGCGCGGGCGTTATCGTCGTCAACAAATGGGACGTGGGCCGCAAGGACGTCCTGGAAGAAATGCCCGCGCAGAACCCCATGAAGGTGTTCACGGAGGAACTGCGCGACGCCATGCAGTTTATGTCTTACGCGCCGATTGCGTACACATCGGCCACAACCGGCAAAGGCGTCGCCGCCGCGTTAGACGCCGCGCTGGATGCCGCTGAGAACCACGCGCTGCGTATCCCCACCGGGGAACTGAATCGTATCCTGCGCGACGCCGCTGATGCCCACCCATACAACGAAAAGGGCCGCGCCCTCAAAGTGCGCTACGCGACCATGCCGACGGTCAAGCCCCCTACCATCGTGCTGTTCGTCAATGACCCGGAACTGATGCACTTTTCCTATCTGCGCTATCTGGAGAACCGTATCCGGGCGTCCTATTCCTTTGAGGGAACCCCTCTGCGCCTCTTGGTGCGCCGCGCCGCCGTTGACCGTCACGCAAAGGACTGAGCCGCTTGTTCTCAGCATCTTTCCCCGACTACCCCCCCGGCAAGGGGCAGGTTTGCACCGCCAGCGAGACTTCCAGCGGCAGGTTGAATGTCTTCTCAAACGCAGACGCCTGCCCTTCGGCAGCCCACAATTCCAACTGGGCGTCCGAGGACGCTTCCAACGTCATTGCCACCCGGTCAGGTTTGGCGAGCCGCTCGCAATGAACACTTTGCACCAGCATCAAATGACTTCGGTCTAATGCCTCCGCCAGACGAAGCGCGCACGAGAGAACGCGCACCAAACGCTGCGTCTTTGGATCCAGGCCCGCAAAGTGCGCGTGCTTGAGACGGGGCAGGCTTTTGCGATGATACAGGGCGAGCGCCGCGATAATCTCGACTTCGCGGTCATTGAAGCCAAGCAGTTCCGAGTGCCGAATAAGATAATACGAGTGCTGCTGGTGATCTGTATGGGACACGAAAAAGCCTGCGTCATGCAGCAGCGCGGCATATTCTAACAGTTCACGGGCACGCCCGTAGTCGTGCAAACCCAGCGCCTTCCACTGGTCAAACAACGCCAGCGACAGCCGGACAATGTGCTGCGCGTGCGCTTCATCCACGCGGGTTGCCTGCATGAGATGGCGAATGGAGCGGCGGCGCGGCCCCAGATACAAGTCTTCATCAACAGGCGCGGGCTGCACGGCAGACGCTTCGCGGCGCAGGCGCTCCTCAATAATGCCTTCCCGAAGACCCCGGTCGCTTATGCGAATGGAGGCCGCCCCTACGCTCTCCATTACTGTCTGCAAGATGGCCGCCCCACCGACAATAATATCCGCCCGCTCCGGGTTGATGCCGGGGACGCGACGCCGCTGTTCCAGCGTCAGGCCGCACAGACGCCGCGTCAGGGCCTGCACATCGGAAAGCGCCAGCGAGTAGTTGCGAAGGGAAGTTGGCGCGGGACTGGAAGCGAATTGCGAAGCCATCTCCGCCATGTTGATAATCGTGCCGGAGGAGCCGTACATCACGCCAAAGCCCGCTCTGCCAATCGCCCGCGCCGCAGGCACCAGCACCGAGCGCACATGACGCTGCAACGCATTCCAGACGGCAGGCGGAACCGGCTTTTCGGCCTTCCCCACGAACTCCGCCGTCAGCCGTATCGCGCCCATACGCAGGGAATCTAAGATAAACGTAGCGCGCGCTGTCCCCGACAATCAATTCGGTGGAACCGCCGCCGATGTCCATGAACAGCGCGTTTTTGCCCGGTGTCAGGTCAATGCCGCTGGAGACGCCCAGATAAATCAGGCGCGCTTCTTCCTGCCCGGAAATCACGCGCACGTCCAAATCCGCCAGATGGCGAACGCGCTCCACGAACTCATCGCCGTTGTCTGCTTCGCGCACGGCGGCGGTGGCAAGGGCGACAATCTCTTCCGCGCCGTAGCCCCGCGCCACTTCCGCAAAGCGCGCGCACACCAGGGCCGCCCGCGCAATAGCCGCCTCCGTGAGAAGATGCTTGCCCGCGCCCTCGCTCTCGCCTTTGCCTTTGCGCTTGCCGGGATGAAACTCCCCTTCGCCCAGCCTGACCACTTGCTTCTGGGACGCTAACGTGTTCCAGGTCAGGCCGGGCTGCACTTCCACCACTGCCAGGCGCACGGAGTTTGTGCCGATGTCCATTGCCGCAAAGGTCTTCATAGGCTCCAGGGAAAGTATAGCACACCGGAACGAAGAAGAACCCTCGCGGCATCGTCACACGGAGCGCAGACAGTAAACGGCTACGGCGAGTGATACGCGCCCGCTGCCCAGCCGTTCGTGGCGCTTTCCGTGATTCCGGAGCCTCCGCTCACGGCGGACGAATTGCCGCTGGCCGTGTTCCCGTAGCCGCCGCTGATGGACGCGAAATAATAACTGGCGGTGTTCTGGTAGCCGCCGCTGACACTGGCAACGGCTCCGCTCGCCAGGTTATCATGCCCGCCGCTGACCGAGGCTGTGAACCCGCTGGCCGTATTCGCGTAGCCGCCGCTGATGGACGCATCATTGCCGGAGGCAAAGCCCCGGAAGCCGCCGGAAATGCTCGCAAACGGCGCGCTGATCTCGTTGGCATCGCCCGCGACAAGGCCGCCATAGGACGAATAATTGCTTTCATCGCCTAAAATCAGGCAATGACTGCCCGTGCGGGTGTCCGTCGTGGGATTGTTCGGGTCGTTGGCACGGCTCTCGTTGTAGCCGATAACGAGGTTTCCGAGGCCGTTCACGACCGGGCTGGTAGTGTCATAGGGTGCGTTCGGCTCGCCGTTGGTGGCCCCCAGGCCGTTGACGATGTGGACGTTGCAGCCCGTGAAGGTGAAATCTGTGCCCTGCACAGACACATACTTGAGCTTGTTTTGCAGGCCACTGACGGCCCCGGATAACTGCGTAATCTTGCTGGCCTGCTTGTTGATGGTGTCCTGCTGGGCATTGACGGTCTGCTGCAAAGACGCCACCGCCGACTGCAACTGCGAGATGGCGGCGTCCTGCTGTGCTTCGGTCAGCGCATGGGCAGGAGCGGGAAGAAAGGCGCCCGTCAGCACGCAAATTGCCAGCGTCAACAGGGGCGCAAAACGCCGAGGGGAGAAAGCGAGAACGAGCGTGTGCATGGCAAATCATCCTTTCAGGAAGACGGGGCGCGCGCCTTCGGCTTCGCAGAAAGGGAGCGGCGGGGCGCGGCGCACGAAGACAAACCCGGTACGCGACTATTCTATCACGACCGGGCCGGGTTGTCAAGGAGAACCCGCGAACTTTATTCCAACGCCCCGCGCACGACCACGCGGCTGCCCTGCACCAGAACGACCTGCACGGGAGAACCCTGCGAAATAAAGTCACCCTCGCTGACAACGGCTACGCGAAGGCCCGCAAACTCTGCTGTCCCCGAAGGGCGAAGCAGCGTCACGGCTTCGCCGATTTGTCCTAAAAGCCCGGTGTAGTCGTCGGACGACACGTAGCCCGCGCTCGCGCTCTGGCGCATCGGTTGACCGAGCGTCTTCCACACGCCGGAACGCGGCAGGTACACAAAAAACGCCGTGACGACGGCCACCGAAGTCAGAAGCGCCGCGCCCGCGCTGTAAAGCGCCCCGGTGCGCGCCCCGCCGAGCGCGTAATACATCCCGAAGAAAATCAAGACCAGGCCTGCCAGCGCGCTCAAGCCGTGCCCTGGAAAGATGTGCGTCTCAAATAAGAGCAGCGCGATGCCCAGGAGAAACAAAGTGACGCCCACCCAGGAAGCGTCGCCTGCCGTAATGTGCGCCGCCATAATCAGTAAAACCAGCGCTCCGCCAATCACCCCGGCAATTCCCCACGAGTGCCACGTCACCATCTCGGCGACAATCAGCGCCAGACCGAGCGCGAGCAGAAGCACGCTGGCCCAGGGCTGTGCGACCCACAGAGCGACAGCCGTCCACGTGGAGATGTGCACCGGAGACAGGCTCGCCCCCGCAAGGCCCATTTTCGCGAGGACATCGGGGTAATCCGAGGCGACAACATCGGCGTAACCGGACAACTGCGCCTGCTTTGCCGTCAAGGTTAACGTGTCCCCGGCTTTGACACCCAGCGCGGGCAAAGGCGCATCGGCGGACACAAACGCGGCGGCGACAGCCGGATTGCGTCCGGTGGCTTCGGCGGCGGCGCGCAGGTCTTCGGACAGGTTCGTGCCGCCTGCTCCGCCCAGGCTGCCGCCCGGCGCGAGGGCGAGAGGACGACACGCAATGGCCGCAAGAACCCCTGGCCCCAGCGCCCGGTCATGCACAAAGCCCGCAATAGGCAGCGTGCGGGCACGGGACAAAATCGCGCTTTTCAGCGTCTGCGCGGCGCTTTCCGAGGAAGAGTACGGCCCGTCTACGCAGTCAAAGTCCAAGATAATCCCGCTGGCTCCCGCTTTCCAGGCGTTGTCCATTTGAGTCACAATCCAGGCTACCTGGCCCGGCCACAGCGAGCCGTGAACGTCTATCACGGTGACTGCCGGGACGCCTGCAAACGCCTGCCCGCCGACAAGCAGGAGCAGCACGGCAAAGAGAAGGCGCAGGGGCCGAGTTCGGTTCATGGCATGGCACGCTTTCTAGCGGTGAACGGGAGGCAGAGGGTCGTTTAAAAGATAACGCTCCAAACGGGCATGGGCGCGCGCGGCGACGGCGTGTGTCCATAAAATCAGGCCCGCGCTCGCTTCGGCGCGAACTCGCTGGAAGCCTGCGCGGAGCCTTCCCACAAACCCCAAACGGCGCGCGCGGGCGTGCTCGGTCATGTGGGGCAAAAACTCGCGCCACAAGTCTAACGACGGCTCGCGGGGTGGCAGCGCGTGCAGGACGGAAAGCAAACGCTCCATCTGCGACAGTTCGGCGGCAAGCAGCGGAAAGGCGGCAAGCGTCTCGTCCATGTCCGCGCGCTCGGCGGGAGACAGGGCGTCTTCCAGGTAGTCGGAAAGGCGCAGTCGGGCATCTTCTGGCGTCATGGGTCTTCACGCTTTCCGGGCATTTTCCAGTCTGCCGCCGTCGGCTCGCCGGGCAGCAGGGAGGCGAACGGGGCGAACTGCTCCCGAAACGCTAATCTCGCCCGGTGGAGCTTGGACTTCACATTGGACAGGCTCATTTCACACACTTGGGTCAATTCCTCGTAGGATAATCCCTGCAAGTCGCGCAGGGTGAGCAGCATTCGCTGTTCGGCGGGCAGTCGCGCCAGGGTGGCTTCTACGGCGCGCTGAAGTTCATTCAGTTCGGCAATCCGGGGAACATCGGCCAGCGGGTCGGGCGGGTCAAGCGTGACCGAATTCCCCTCGTCGTCGGTTCCCGCGTCGCGCGAAGGCGCTTCCCACTGCGCCCGCCCGCGCCGTTCGCGCAGGTGATTGAGGCACGCATGGCGGGCGATGGCATACAGCCACGTGCGAAACTGACTGTCCCCGCGAAACTCCGGCAGGGCTTTGAGAACGCGCACGAACACGTCCTGCGTCAAATCATAAGCGTCTTCGCCGCCTGTCATGCGCGACACCAGGCTAAACACGGGCCGCTCGTATTTGCGAAACAAACGCTCAAAAACACGGGCGTCTCCGGTCGCCTGAAACTGTCTCACCAGCGCCGTGTCCGGGTCAAGCCGGGGCAGGGTCGTGATAGTGGTGCTCAGGTGCGGGCGTCGCGTCAAGGGCATCCTCATGGTCTTGCAAAACTCTTACAGCCAGTGTGACACGCGCCCACAGAAAAAGTTGCACGGCGCAGTGGCAAAAAGGCGCTGCGCGTCCCCCTACCCCGCCGTTGGAAGGGCGCGCAGGAGGCCCTCACCCGGCTCCTTTGGAGCCACCCTCTCCCGCTTCGCAGGCGAGGGTAAGAGTTATCTTAGTCTTAACCCTCGCCCGTGAAACGGGAGAGGGTGGCTCCGCAGGAGCCGGGTGAGGGCCTCCGGGTGGCATTCTGATGCCGGGCGCGGGCCGTTTACAGACACGGCGAAGGCCGTTGATACCCCCAAAAAAGGCCCCGACGCGAACGCCGGGGCCAGACGTGTCCGTTATCCCCCTGTCGCCAGAAGGCTAATCGGGTGTCGCCAGAAGGTTAATCCAATGTCACCAGAGAGTTAATCCAATGTCACCAGCGTGGTCAATTCCACTTCCATGCCCGCGAAGCCCGAAGCGGTCACCGGAACCAGGCGCACGGCCACTTTGGTGCCAACCGGCGGAGCCGCATGAAGCCGCAGATAGCCGGAAGACACGTCCAGGGGCGCGGCAGGAAGGTTGACGGCGTACTCGGTGACCTGATACTTGCCGGACGGGATAGAATGAACGGTGGGACGCAGCGGCGGCGTCGTCCATATCTGAACAAGGCAGCCGTTGTATGCCGCAGCCGCCTCAATGGTCAGCACGAGCTGCCCATCCGGGGTTCCGCTGCGGGTCGCGGAGAGGGTCAGCGCGGGAAGCGACGGGGCCAGTTCCGGGAACAGGGGAGCGTCACTGAGCGCCTCGACGCCCATGGCCAGACGCCGGGTGTTCAGGCTGTTGTAGCAAGCCTGCCCGCCGAGAGCCTTGCGCTTCATGCCTTTGTTCGTCAGCGTCATCTGCTTGCCGAGGGCAATCCATCCCCGATGCTGCTCCTGCGAGAGCGTGGCGTAGCCCATCACGCTGTCCCGAAAACGCGAGCGCACATCCTGCTGTGCGGGACTTTTGGGATCGGACGGCTGCGGGATAGACGCCATAATCGTCCCGGCAGGGGTCTGGTAGAACAGTCGGTTGCCCATGCGTCCGGCTGATTCGTCGTACACTTTGCTTTTGACTTTCGTCATCGTGGTCTCCTTTCGGGAAACAAAGAAAAGCGCGAACCGGAGCAAACAACCGGCCTGCGCTGTACGCCCCGCCTGAGTGCGAGGTGCGATAAGAGAATATTCCATACTTTCGCCCGCGCGTCACAAATTATTTTTGGCGTCCGTTTCGCCGCCCCCAAAATCCCCTGTGCAGGCGATCAAAATCCCCGGTGCAGGCGGTTAAAATCCCCTGTGCAGGCGATGCGGCGGGGTATCATAGTGCGAGCGGACGGAAGGGAGTGCGAAGGAGGCCCTCACCCCGCCCGCAGACGGGCGACCCTCTCCCGCTTCGCAGGCGAGGGTGAGGAAAAGAGTTATCTTACCCTCGCCCGTGACAACGGGAGAGGGTGGCTCCGCAGGAGCCGGGTGAGGGCCTCCTCTGTCACAGGTGAGGGCCTCCAGGGGGCACTCTGATGCGGGGCGCGGGCCTCCTTCATTAAGCATGAGGGCCGCTTCTGGAAAAGGCCGCAGCGTCCGTGCAGCGTCCGTACAACGTCCGTAAAGTGTCCGTACAACGTCCGTAAAGTGTCCGTACAACGTCCGTCCAGAGTCCATACGGCGTCCATGCCGTCTCCGGGAAGGTTCCAAGAAGCGTGCTGAAGAAAGACGGGAGAAAGAAGAACAGCCATGTTTATCACGTTTGAGGGAGTGGAGGGAGCGGGCAAGTCGACACAAATACGGCTTCTGGCCGCGCGTCTGCGGGAAGAGGAAGGGCTTCGCAACGTTCTCGTAACCCGTGAACCCGGCGAAGGGGCGCTCGGCAGAGAGCTGAGGGCGCTCGTTTTGACCCCGCCCGAAGGGGTTCAAATTGACCCGCTGGCAGAGCTTCTGCTGATGCTGGCCGACCGAGCGCAGCACGTCGCACAGACTTTGCGTCCCCATCTGGCAGGGGGCATTGTGCTTTGCGACCGCTACTCGGACTCATCTGTGGCCTATCAAGGATGCGGGCGGGGCATAGACAGGCAGCAAATTGAACAACTGAATACGTTCGCTACGGGGGGTTTACAGCCTGACCTGACCATTCTTTTAGACATTGAGCCTGCCATAGGGCTGGCGCGTCAGACCCTTCGGACACGCATGGAGGACGAAGCCGTATCGTTTCATGAGCGCGTGCGGGCCGGGTATTTGGAGATTGCCGAAGCCAATCCGGCCCGGTTCCTGACCCTTGCCGCCGACCGTTCGCCGGAAGCCGTACACACTGAGATATGGGGCCGCGTGGCGTCCCTGCTGTAACCTGAAGAAAGCCGCAAACAGTGCAAGTCTTTTCCCAAATACTTGGACAACCCTATGCCGTGACTGTTCTGGCGAATGCGCTCCGAAACCAGACTCTGTCTGGGTCGTATCTGTTCACCGGCCCGGATGGGGTCGGCAAGCGGACGACGGCTATTCAGTTCGCGAAAGCCCTGTGTGGCATAGAAAGCCGGGACGATGCCCGGTGGTCTCAAATAGATAAAGGGGCCTATCCCGATGTGCGTTCCGTCAGCCCTATGGGGCCATCTAAACTGATTCGCGTCGGTCAACTGTGGCCGCGCGAAGGGGATAAAGACAACCCTGCCGAGCAGTCCATGCTGCGTGACTTAGCCTTTGAGCCGATGGCCGGACAGAAGAGGGTCTTCTTAGTGCTGGGGGCCGAAGGGCTTAACGACGCTTCAGGGAACTCGCTCTTGAAGACGCTGGAAGAACCTCCGGCGTATGCCCTTTTCATTCTCACCGCTCCTTCGGCGGCGTCTGTGCTGCCGACCATCGCGTCCCGCTGCCAGGTCGTGCCGTTTACCGCGCTCGCTCCTACGGAAATTGAACAGGCGCTTGTGGGCCGTTTTGACGTGTCCCCCGGCCCGGCACGCTTCCTGTCCACCTACTGCGAAGGGAGTTTAGGCCGCGCAGTGACTCTGGCCCGGTCGCCTTCTCTCCTCGCGGCGAGAGAAGACCTGCTGAACTTCTGCCGCGACCTCACGACGGCCTCTCCGATTAAAGCCTTTCGTTTGGGAGAAGAACTGCGGAAACTGGCCCCCAAATTGCAAACAGCCGAAAGCAGTGACGGAGACGCAAAAACGGACGTCATGGAGAAAAGCGTCCGGGAACCGCTGGCACGCGCACTGGAGATGCTGGCTGTGTATTACCGTGACCTGCTGGCGTCGCGCCTCCTGGGGGAAGCCTCTGCGCCACTTGTCAACAGTGACCGGCGCATGGAAATCACGGGCGCAAGCAGCCGTCATGCGCCGGAGCAATGGGAACAGTGTATCCGCCTGATTGGGGCCGTGCGGCAGGCAATAGAACGCAATGCGAACGCTCAACTGGCGACCGATACGCTTTTGACCCATCTCACCAGCCTGCCGAACCCAGTTAACGCCGAATAACGGCAACGTCAACGCCGAATAACGGCCCCGCCTGCCTGGGCAACCCGACTCAATTCCAAAGAAGCCGCTTTGCGTACAGACAGGTCAGGGTCATGGGTCGCACAGTCTGCGAGCGCGGCTTTGGCGACGCCTGCTTCCAGTGGATAACGCCAACTCAGACCGGGCATTCGCAGGTTCGCCCCCAATGCTGTCACCGCTGCGCGGCGCAAAGACGGGTCGGCATCAGACTTCGCGGCCTGTTCTTGAAGCAGCAAGTTGTCCGGCGTGAGGGGTTCCAAAAGCGCGCGCCGGGCTGCCGGAGAGGGTGCGTTCGCCATCAGGGAAGCGCGTACACGGGCGCGCGGCGCGTCCCAAACAAAGTAGTGAACGACATACGCCGTCGGCAACAAAAATGCCAGCAGAGCGATTGTTCCGGTCAAGCGCAAAACCAGACGCTGTGCAGGCGGGAGTGCGGGCCGTTCCGAAGCCATTGGCTACGCTCCCTGCTCCGTCAAGCCTAGTTCTGCCTGCCAGTTTCGGCCTTCTCTCTTCCAGGCTCGCGAACACAGAGGCAGAAAGTCGCAATCGGGGCAAACAAGCGGCAATGGAACCGGGCGCACAGCGTCAAAGTCCGTTTCCATAATCAAAAGGCCGAGGCCGCGCAGGTCTTCCTCCAGTGCCGCCATCTCTTCCTCGGTATACTCGCACGAAGCACAGACGCCGCCGCGCAGGGCATGAATGGTCGCAAAAACGCGCTGCTCCGGGTGCAAACGCTTCGCCAGCAATTGATAAACCGACATGGCAAGCGCGCCCTTCACGTCTTCGGGAGACACGGCCATGCGTCCCGATTTGTAGTCCACAATCTCTAATGCGCCGTCTGCTAAGTGCTCGTCAATACGGTCTACCCGGCCCGTCAGCACGAACGGCCCCATATCCCACTTCAGCACTTTCTCGGTCAGAAACGTGCGTGTGGTGTCGGCGCGCTCGGCGGCGGCGGCATGGTACGTGTGCAAAATCACAGCGGCGGCGTCTTTGTGCTCCTGCTCGTGCGCGGCGTCCCGATAGCCCTGCGACTGCCAGTCCGTCTCCATCTGCGCTACTAACTCTGTTGCGCTGATGGCGGCGCTTCCGCCCGACGCATGAAACGTCTGCAAAGTCTGGTGCAGGGAACTGCCGAATGTGTAGCCCGCGCGCGCCCGGTGGTAAAAGCGGCCCACTTTCTCTACATACTCCAACCGATACAGCATCCGGCATTCCAGAAAGGCGCGCAGGCGCGTTGGGGAGAACTCCGGCTTGCGCGGGGTCTTCGGCGCGGGTTTCTCAGACGCGGGTTTTATCGCTCTGGGCATAGGGAAAGTATACCCTGCCCGTTCCGCGCGCACGTTACCCCTTCATTGACAAGGTTCCGGCCCGTGAGGTACACTGAGGGTCAGAAATCACGCCCGTTTCCCATCGTCCCGCGCGCAGCGAACGCGCGGCCATTATCATCCCGCCACACAGGAGAGGCCCCTTACCCATCATGCAGGTTACCAAAGAGCCGCTTGACCCCTGCCAGGTCGCGCTCACCATTGAAGTGGAAGGCGACAAAGTCGTCCATGCCGTCGACCGCGCCTACCGCGAGTACGCCAAATACGTTTCCGTTCCCGGCTTCCGCAAGGGCAAAGCCCCTATGAGTTTCGTGCGCCAGCGCGTCCCGGAAAAAGACATTCGGCAGCGCACGGCGGAACTGCTGGTGGAACCCGCCTACGAAGAGGCTATTCAGCAGGAGGACGTGACTCCCTACGCACAACCCAAACTGGAGATGGTGCAGCTTGACCTGGAAGACAAGCCGTTTATCTTCAAAGCGCTGGTGCCGCTCGCGCCGCAGGTAACGCTCGGCCAGTACGCAGGCGTGGAAATTGAACGCCCCCGCTATGAACTCGCCGACGCCGATATAGACACGCAGATGGAAACAATGCGCGAGCGCGCCGCCGAGTACCCCAAAGTGGAGCGGCCCGCGCAGACCGGCGATTTGGTGGTTGCCGATGTCGCCGCCGCCACCGACGCCCGCCCGGAAGCCGCCGACCCGCGCCCCACCATGCTGGAACTCGGCTCCGACAACATCCCCGGCTTTGACGAGCAGATTGTCGGCATGAGCGTCGGGGAAAGCAAGACATTCCCGCTCACCTATCCCGATGACTACCCGGAAGAAGATTTGGCGGGCGAGGAAGCCGAGTTCACCGTCACCGTCAAAGAAGTGCGCGCCAAAGAAGTGCCCGCGTTAGATGACGCGCTCGCTGTCAAACTCACCAACGGCAAGACAGACACGCTGGAAGCCCTCCGCGCCGAATTGCGCGCTGACATGGAAAAGTCGCTGCTCCAATCCGCAGAGCAGGCGGGCGACAACGCCCTCATTGACAAAATCGTGTCTGCGTCCACTATCTCCTACCCGCCTATTCTTACCGAGGCTGAAGTGGACGACGACGTGCGCTCCCTTCTCGCCCGCCTGGAACGGGAACACATCAGCCTGGAAGACTACTTCCAGCGCATCGGCAAAAGCCGCGAGCAGGTGATGATGGAAATCACCCAGGCGGCAGACCGGCGCATTCGCGTGGGCCTCGCGCTGGGCGAAATCGCCCGCACGGAGAACCTGGCGCTCACCGAGGCCGACGTAGACGCTGCCATCGCCGCGCGCGCTGAGGAGCGCCGCACGACCCCCGCCGCCCTGCGCGCCATGATGGAGCAAGGCGATGAATTGGAGTCACTCCGCAACCGGACGCAAACCCAGAAAGTGCTGGACTTCCTGCGCGCCGCTGCCGTCATTCACGAGAAGACCGTCAAGGCAGGCCAACAAGACGAGCAAGAAGAAACTGAAGGACAACCCTAATGAATTTGACCCAAAGTGCCGATAACATGAGCAAGCAACTGGGGATGGCCCCCGCGCACTCACTGGCCTACCTGCAAAGCATCCAGAACACATGGATACCGACAGTAGTAGAACAATCGCCGCGCGGAGAGCGGGCTTATGACCTGTGGTCGCGGCTGATGAAAGACCGCATTGTCTTTATCGGCGACCAGGTGCATGACCAGATGGCGAACATCATCGTCGCCCAATTTCTGTTCCTGGAGAAGGAAGACCCGGACAAAGACATAGAAGTTTATATCAACTCGCCCGGCGGCTCAGTGATGGCGGGCCTTGCCATCTACGACACCATGCGCCATGTGAAGCCCGATGTCGCTACAACCTGCGTCGGCATGGCGGCTTCGATGGGCGCGGTGCTGCTTTCGGGAGGCACGAAGGGCAAGCGGTCTTCGCTGCCGAACTCGCGCATTATGATCCATCAAGGAAGCGCGGGGTTTCAGGGCACGCCGTCCGACATTGAGATACAGGCCCGTTTGGTGCTCTCTTTCCGGGAGAAACTGACCGAGATACTGGCCGAGAACTGCGGCAAAGAGTTTTCCCAGGTCGCCAAAGACATTGACCGCGATTACTGGATGACGCCTCAAGAGGGCGTGGAATACGGCATCATTGACGAAGTGCTGAAGCGGTAGGCCGATAAGACACCGCCAGCCAGGAAAGGGTACGGATGGCACGAATAGGGACAGAGCGCAATGACAGCCGCTGCCTGCTGTGCGGCAAAAGCCGGGAGCAGGTTAAAAAGCTCATTCTGGGCGTCCATGGGGGCGTCTGCCTGGAATGCGTAGACCTGTGCAACGAAATCGTGCGCTCCGACAGCGCCGCCACGAATGCTGCCACGCCGACCGATGAAGTCAGCGTGCTGGGAAGCATCCCCAAGCCCAAAGACATTTATCGCATCCTTTCCCAATACGTTATCGGCCAGGAGATGGCGAAGCGGTCTCTCTCCGTTGCGGTCTACAACCACTTCAAGCGCATCAATGTCCCGCAGACCGATGTGGAGCTGCAAAAAAGCAACATCCTGCTGATTGGCCCCACCGGGTCAGGCAAGACGCTGCTGGCGCAGACGCTCGCAAAAATTCTCAACGTCCCGTTTGCCATTGCCGACGCGACTTCGCTCACCGAAGCGGGCTACGTGGGCGAGGACGTGGAAAACATTCTCCTCAAGCTCATGCAGGCCGCCGACAACGGCGACAATATTCAGAACGTCGTGAAGAACGCCCAGCGCGGCATCATCTACATTGATGAGATAGACAAGATCACCCGCAAGTCGGAAAGCCCCTCCATCACGCGCGACGTGTCCGGGGAAGGCGTCCAGCAGGCCTTGCTGAAAATACTGGAAGGCACGATTGCCAATGTTCCGCCTCAGGGCGGGCGCAAGCACCCACAGCAGGAGTATGTGCAGTTGGACACGTCCAACATCCTGTTCATCTGCGGCGGGGCGTTTGAGGGCATTGAAGAAAGCATTGAGCGGCGCATGAACCAGAAGTCGCTAGGCTTCCGCGCCAATGTGGAAAGCAAGCGCGACCGTCATGCAGGCGATTTGCTGCAGCACATCATGCCGGAAGACCTGCTCAAGTTCGGCCTCATTCCAGAGTTCATCGGACGCCTGCCGGTGGTGACAACCCTGCGCGCTTTAGACCATGAGGCATTGGTGCAAATCCTGACCGAGCCGAAGAACGCGCTGGTCAAGCAATACAGTAAGTTCTTTGAGTACGACGGCGTAGACTTGCAGTTTGCCCCGGACGCTTTGCAGGCGATTGCCGACGAAGCCATCAAGCGTTCCACCGGGGCGCGCGCCCTGCGTACCATCATTGAAGAAGTGATGCGCGACATCATGTACGAAGTGCCCTCGCAGCGCGACATCAAGCAGGTCACGATTACCGCCGAGACTGTCCGTGAGCACACGGCTCCGCTGCTCATCACTGAGCCTCTGCGCGCTGCCTCGTAAGCGCTCTCCCTGTCACGTCCCCTGCCCCACGCGGGCGCAGGGGACGTTTCCCTTTCCCCGTTTTCCACGTTCCTGTCTGCCATGCCACCCGCTCCTCGTGCCCGTCACGGGCGGGCAGGCAGAGATGCTTTTTTACGCGCCGGTTCCGCAGGCGCAGGATGACGCTCTGCCGGTTTGCTGACCGCACTCCTGGGCGACTCTCCCTTGGACGGCTCCAACTTAGGCGATGCATGCCGGGGCGACTCTACGTGCGGCGTGTCTGCCGGGCGGCGCGGCTCTTGTCGGGGCGGGCTAACCGGACGCGGCTCTTTCGGCGGCTCCGGGAGGCGCGGCGGGGCCGGGCGGCTTCTTTCCTGGACAGGCGGGCGCGGCACAGGCAGCGCGCTGTGCAGAACCGGAGCGAAGGGCCGCGCGGCAGGCGGGGGCAGCCGATGCGGCAGGGCAGGCGGCACAGGGCGCGGCAGGGCAGGCGGCACAGGGCGCGGCGGGGTCGGCTGCCGCAGAGGGCGCGGCGGGGTCGGCTGCCGCAGAGGGCGCGGCGGGGTCGGCTGCCGCAGAGGGCGAGGCAGCGCGGGCGGCGGCAGGGGCCGTGAGAGGGGATGCATCACGGGGCGGCGCGGCGGCGCTGGCAGCACGGGGGCTGCCTGATGATGCGGCGGCGCAGGAAGATGCGGCGGAGCGGCGGGAACCGAACGCAGGGAGACTGGATATGGTCGCACAGGCGCAGGATGCGGTCGTACAGGCGCAGAAGGCACGGGCGGCAAAATGTGATGCACGACAAGGGGCGCAATGGGACGCGGCGCAGGACGCACAGGCGGCGCAGGACGAATTGCCACGCTTGCGGGCGCTTTTGCCGGGTGGACGGCGACAGGGAGAAAAGGACGCGGCGCGGGCGCAGGCTGCTGGGGCAGCACAGGGTGAACCGCCGCCACAGGATGAACCGCCGTCGGATGCATGATGATCGGCGAGAAGGGACGCGGTGCGGGAGCAGCAGCACGGGCAGGCGGCGCGGCAACGGCAACCTTTTGCACGACAACCGTCCGGGCGGGCGGCACAGGGAAAACGGGGCGCGGCTGCGGCAGGACGCGCACAATCGGCGCAGGAGCCGGGGGCGACGCGGTGCTATGATGATGCGGGCGCAGCAGCAGATACGCGCCCACGACAACCGGAATGGCCCACAGCCAGTTCAAATTGGAATGGCTGGAATGATGCGCCGCAGGCACGGAACTGCCGTCCCCTTCAATCACGGGACGGTCGGCATCGGACGGCACGGTTTGCTCGTAGTCGCGGTCATCGGCATAGTAGCGCCCATTCGGGTCGTCCACATAACCCCGGTAGTAGCGTCCGTCATCGGCGCGCGCCACCCGATAATAGCGGTCGCGAACAGGGTCGTAGAACAGCGGATGCGCCGTCCCCGTCGCGGGGTCGCGGTAGATGGGATAAATATGCCCCGCGCTGTCCCGACCAGCCTGATAGAAGTGTCCATCACGGTCAGCCAGATACACCTGATGGCCGCGCCGGGCGACCCGCAGCGCGCGGCGGCGATGGGTGACGACGGCGGGCCGGGGCGGCGGCTGATTGACCAGCGTGTACGGCTGGAACGGCTTCGCGGGAGGCGTGGACGCGACCGGCGCGGCAGGCGCAGCGATGGGTGGCGCAGGGGCCGAGACAGACGCCGCAGGGGCGGCAGGCGGCGCGTGGCCGCACCCGCTCGCCAGCGACAGCGCGGCCAGAAGACCCAGCATGGGCGCGAGAAAACGTAATCGGCGCGTGCGGCTCGGTATCATTAACCTCTCCAATTGCCCCTCTTTAGGCAGAACTTCTGCTTGTTGGAGCGTCTCTGCAGGCGGAAAGGTTCCTGCCTTGCTTTCCCGATAGATTACCAGCAGCCGTTGCCATCGGTTTCTGGTATACTCTTTGTCTAACACTCCCTGGCCGAACTTCGCGCGCACACTGCGCCGGAATGGAAGCCGCACACAAGGAACCACTTTTTCCCTATGGCAAGGACAACCACGCCGCGCGCTAAGAAGGGCGCGGCCACCAAGCAAAACGAGGAAGTTGCGCGCGCGGCGACTCTGCCCGAAACCCTGCCCCTGCTGCCGATACGCGATAACGTGCATTTCCCGCACATGATTTTCCCGCTTTTTGTGGGGCGCGAAAAGTCGGTGCGCGCCTTAGACGACGCGATGGCGGGCGGACAGCACATTCTGCTGGTCGCCCAGAAGCAGATGGGCACCGAAGACCCCGAACCCGAAGAACTGTATGAAGTCGGCGTGGTGGCCGAAGTCATGCAAATCCTGAAAGTGCCTGACGGCACGGTGCGGGTCATGCTGGAAGGCGTGGCACGGGCGCGCATCACCGAGTTTTTGCAGACGGAGCCGTCTTTTGTAGTCAGCATTGAGGCGATGCCGCTGCTGGCTTCTCCTACTCTGGAAGCCGAAGCCCTTATGCGCTCGGCAATGGCGCAGTTTGAGCAGATTGTCAATGTCGGCAAAAGCATTCCTCCGGAGTCCGTCGTGTCTCTCTTGAACATTGACGACCCCGGCAGGCTGGCTGACCAGATTGCTTGGCACATTCCCTCCCTGCGCGTAGAAGTCAAGCAGGAGTTACTGGAAACGCTTGACCCGCAGGAGCGCCTGCAAAAACTGGGCATTCTACTTACCAAAGAGTTTGAGATTATTGAGATACAAAAGAACATCCGCAGCCGGGTGGAGAAGGAGATGGGCGACACGCAGCGCGAGTTTATCCTACGCGAGCAGATGAAAGCCATCCAGCAGGAGCTGGGCGAGCGCGACGAGCGGCAGGGCGAGATTGAGGAATACCGCGCCAAACTGGTGGAAGCGCAGGTTCCCGATGTGGTCGCCGAGCGCATCGCCAAAGAGATTGACCGCCTGGAAAAGATGCCGTCAGTGGCTCCCGAAGGCTTTGTCATTCGCACCTATTTAGACACCGTGCTTGACCTGCCCTGGGCGAGCGAAACAGAAGAAACTTTAGACGTGGCGCTCGCCGAGACCATGCTCAATGAAGACCACTACGGCCTGCCCAAAGTCAAGGAGCGCATCCTGGAGTTTCTGGCAGTGCGGCAGCTGTCGGGGACGCTGAAAGGCCCTATTCTGTGCTTTGTGGGGCCGCCGGGTGTTGGCAAGACTTCGTTGGGCAAGTCCATCGCGCGCGCTCTGGGGCGCAAGTTCGTTCGCATTAGTTTAGGCGGCGTGCGCGACGAGGCGGAGATACGCGGTCATCGGCGCACGTACATTGGCGCGCTGCCAGGGCGCATCATTCAGGGATTAAAGCAGACCGGCGTTCGCAACCCGGTGTTCATGCTGGATGAGATAGACAAGATGGGCAGCGATTTCCGGGGCGACCCGTCGTCGGCCCTGCTGGAAGCGCTTGACCCGGAGCAGAACGGCGAGTTCTCCGACCATTACCTGGAAGTCCCCTTTGACCTGACCGATGTGATGTTTGTCACGACCGCCAATCTGCTTGACCCCATTCCCGCCGCCCTGCGCGACCGCATGGAAGTGATTTCGTTCTCCGGCTACATTGAAGACGAGAAACTGCAAATCGCCAAGCAGTTCCTGGTTCCCAAGCAGATCAAGGAGAACGGGCTGACCGAAGGGCAGGTGACGTTCCCCGATGCCATTCTGGGGCAGATTATCCGCGAGCACACGCGCGAGGCGGGCGTCCGCAACTTTGAGCGGGAACTGGGCACGATCTGCCGCAAAGTGGCGCGGCGCGTGGCGGAAGGAAATACCGAGCCGGTCTGCATCGACAAGCCCGAAGTGCGGGCGTTTTTAGGCCCGCGTAAGTTCCACTACGGCACGATGGAGGAGCAGGACGAAGTGGGGACAGCCACCGGGCTGGTTTACACAGAAAGCGGCGGCGATGTGATTTCCATTGAAGTTTCGCCCCTGCGCGGCAAGGATGGGCGGCTGACTCTGACCGGGCAGTTGGGCGACGTGATGAAAGAGTCCGCGCAGGCCGCGCTTTCGTGCGTGCGCGCCCGCGCCCGCGCTTTGGACATTGACGAGGACTTTTACGAGCGCTTAGATATTCACATTCACGTGCCCGCCGGAGCCATCCCCAAAGATGGGCCGTCGGCGGGAATTACTATGGCGACCGCGCTGGCGTCCGCCCTGACAGGCCGCGCCGTGCGTAAAGACGTGGCGATGACCGGGGAAATCACCCTGCGCGGGCGCGTCCTGCCGATTGGCGGCCTCAAAGAAAAGGTGCTGGCGGCCCATCGGGTCGGCATCCGCACGGTCATTCTGCCGTTGGAAAACGACAAGGATTTAGAGGACATCCCCGCCGATGTGCGCGCGGAAATGACCTTTGAGCGCGTTTCACACGTGGACGAAGTGCTGCGGCTCGCCCTGCTGCCCAAATAGTCTGCTGCCTAAATAGGGCCTTATTTCCTGCCGGTTGGCCGGGTCAGGGCAGGCAGAATGGAGCGCATTCGCGCCGCCCATTGCCCCGCGAGCGTCTGCGCCGGAGTGTGGTTGATACGCGCCGTTTCCGCGTCCACCGTGAAGAAACGCTGGCCCCGGAGCAGGACGCACCAATCTCCATTCAACGGCCCGGTCGTGATGTCTAATGGATGAATTGGCCCGATACTCAGCGCGTGGTTGACTCGCTCCTGCACTTTCAGGGCGCGCTGCTCCGGGCTGAGGCCCGCGCTGGCCGTCCGCAGATGCAGAAACTCAATTCCTCCCACCCCCGCGCGGTTCACCGTGGTTTGCGCGGTGGCGGGCGCGCTGCCGAGCGCAGCCAGCAGCCCGCCCCAGAGCAGAGCAGCGCGCATTCTTGATTGTCGTGGCATGACGTATGTCTCCCGTGTCTCCCGGCGGCGGGTGGCCGCCTGTGCGTGTGTCCCTGCCGCCCTGATTCGACGCCCCCGCAGGCCAATCCTTCTTTGTGCTGCGCTCCCGCGCATATTGCCGGGCAAAATGCGCCATAATAGGCGCACTGTTTCGCTTTCTGGCTTTGCTTTCCCGGAGGACACGCCTTGCACTCGCTCACCATTCATGGAACCACGCTGATGCTGATTGTCGCGGCGCTGGTGGCGCTGATTGCGCGGCGTCTGCGGCTGCCTTATACTGTCGGGCTGGTCGTGGCGGGCGCGGCGCTGGCGCTGTTTCATGTTCATGCCGTGCCGGAACTGACCCGCAAACTCATCTTTCATGCGCTCCTGCCGCCCCTGCTATTTGAGGCCGCGCTGCATATTCACTGGAGCGAACTCAAGCGCGACGCCCTGCCGGTGACGCTGCTGGCGACGGTGGGCGTGCTGATTTCGGCGGCGGCGGTGGCGGGCGGCATGATTGCCTTGCTGGGCTGGCCCGCGCCGTCGGCGGTCATCTTCGGGGTGCTGATTGCCGCCACTGACCCAGTTTCGGTGATTGCAACATTCAAGGAAGCGGGGGTGACAGGACGCCTGCGGCTGCTCGTGGAGGCGGAAAGCCTGGCGAACGACGGCGTGGCTGCCGTGCTGTTTTCGCTGGCGGTCGCGCTCGCCGTGCCCGCCGCGCCGTCGGCCCTGCCAATCGGGCTGACCCTGCTGACGCTGACAGTGGGCGGCATCGCAGTCGGGCTGGCGTGCGGTGGGCTGGCGGTACGGCTGGCCGGGCGCACCAATGACCATCTGGTGGAAACGGCCCTGACGACGGTGACGGCTTACGGTTCGTTTCTGCTGGCAGACCATCTCCATCTGTCGGGCGTGCTGGCAACCGTGACGGCGGGTTTAGTGATGGGAAACGTGGGCCTGCTGTGCGCGGAAAGCGGGGCGGCGTTTTCCGAGCGCGGGCGGGAGGTCGTGGTGGCCTTCTGGGACTTTGCCGCGTTTGTCGCCAACTCCTTTATTTTTCTGCTGATTGGCTCGCGCGCGGCGCGTATCCCATTTCCCACGCTGGGGCTGCTCGCTATTGCAACAGCGATTGGGCTAGTGTGGCTAGGCCGCGCGGTTTCCGTGTATCCGCTGTGCGCGCTGCTGGCGCGCTCGCGCTGGAAAGTTGCCATGTCGCATCAGCACGCCCTGTTTTGGGGCGGCTTGCGCGGCGCGCTGGCGCTGGCGCTAGCGCTGTCCCTGCCGCCTGCCCTGCCTTATCGGGACGCGATTGTGATTGCAGCGTTCAGCGTGACGGCGTTTTCCATTGTGGTGCAGGGATTAGCGATGCCGGTGCTTCTGCGGCGCTGGGGGCTGATTCCCACTCCGGCGGCTACAGCGGACAGTTAAGCGCGGCGCAGGACGCGCCCGGCGAGCGCCACGGTTTGCGCGCCGTTTTGCAGCGCAAGCGCGCCCGTTGACGAAGCACGTGGACAATGCCCGTCGCCAGTACGGTGCGGATCGTCAAATGTCGCCGCGTCCTGCACAAGATCGCGGGATCAAACACGGTGATGTCCGGCTTTGTGCCCCACGCACAGCGTGCCCCGGTCGGAGAGGCGCAGACGCGCGGCGGGAAGCTCGTCATGCGGCGCACGGCATCGGCCAGCGTAAGCACCTCGCGGTCACGGACATAGCGGGCCAAGCACGCGCGGGAATGTGCCGTAGGAGCGTCGGGTGCGTCTTGTCTTCCGCCAGCAGGGACGCGGGGTCGTTGGCGACGCCATCGGAGCCAATCATGGTGTGCGGGTCTTGGAGCACGGCTTTCCACGTCTTCCTCGGACATGGCGAAGTGAACGGCCGCCGACCCAGCCTTCTTCTTCGGCGATAACAAGGTCCAAGGCGGCATCGACGGGCGCTTTGCCTTCTTTTTCGCCAGTTCCGCGAGCGTCAAGCCCCTGCGCGTCGCGCCGGTTGCGGGCAATGCCGATCTGCAGCGCGTTCCAATCCGCGATTCGGCGCTCGATCTCGGCCACGATTCGGGCGCGCGGTTGCGCGGGTCGCGCAGGCGCGCCAGCGTGTCATCCTGACCCCCGTCGTTGGCCCATTTCGGCAGCAGAATGACCCCCAGACCGGTCATAAACGCCGTGTACGGGTACTGGTCGGTCAGCACGTCCATTCCGCGCGCGCGGGCGTCGGCCATCATCTTAAGTGTGACCTTCACTTGCCCCAGTTTGCGCCGCTCTTCCGCCTTATGGTGGGACAGCTGCAGAGGGATTTGGGCGCGCTCGGTAACGGTGAGGGCCTCCTGCACGCTCTCAATCAGCGTGTCGCCCTCGTTGCGGAGGTGCGTGGCATAGAAGCCGCCTGCATCGGAGGCAATCTCGCCAGCGCCGTCTATCTCGTCTATGTCGCATAGCCGCCGGGCAGGTATTCCAGCCCCGTTGAAAGGCCAACCGCGCCGTCCTTCAAGGCCGCCGAAAGAAGGGCCTGCATTTGCGTCAGTTCGCCCGGCGTCGGCGGGCGGTTGTCAAAGCCCAGCACGGCCTTGCGAATCGTGCCGTGCCCGGCGAGCGTGGCGACATTGCAGGCGATGCCGCCGTCTTCCACGCGCCGCAGAAAGTCCCCCAGTCCGTTCCAGTCAATTACGGAGCCGCCGCGCTCGGCCCACCGCCGCTCCTGCGCGAACGCGGGCAGCGCGGACACGAGGCCGATAGAAATGCCGCAGTTGCCGAACAGTTCGGTGGTGACGCCCTGCGCGAGCGATGAGCGCATGGGCCGGTTGAGCAGCACGGAGAAGTCGGAATGGGTGTGAATGTCAATGAAGCCGGGGGCGACGGCGAGGCCAGTCACATCCAGCGTTCGGCCAGCCTGCTCCTGCGACAAATCCCCCAGCGCGGTGATGCGGTCGCCAGTCACGGCGAGGTCGGCCTGCACGGGCGGGCCGCCCGAACCGTCGTACAGCGTGCCGCCGCGCAAAATCAGGTCAGTCATGGGGCACTGTAGCACACGGCGCGGGCGGGTGTCAAGACACGGGTGTGAAGCATATTGCCGGGCTTTCTATAGCCCCGGCAGGGGCGGCGTCCGTTGGACGAAGATTAAGTCCCCGCCGCGCAGGGCCTGCGTCCGTGAGGACGCTTTCCACAGACCGGGCTTTTCACAGCCCCGCAGCGCGGCTAAGACAGGGGCAGTTGCGGCGACGAAGCGAGCGGCTTGCGGCGCGGGGAGCGGGGCGCGGCAGCGGGGATGGGGTCATCAGCCAGAATGTCGCGCAGACGGGCCAGGGCGCGCTGTTGAAGGCGAGAAACGTGCATCTGAGAAATAGACAGCTTGCGGGCAATCTTGGCCTGCGATAGTTCATCAAAGAAGCGCAGGTGCAGCACCTGCCGCTCGCGGGCGTCCAGGCAGCCCAGGGCGCGGCGCAAATCGGCATAGGCTTCAATGTCGTGCAGGGCGCTGTCAATGCGTCCAATCATGTCCAGCAGGGTCGCGCTGTCCTGCCCGCTGTGGGGGCTGAGGCGCGTATCTAAAGAGACGGCGCTCGCAATCTGCGTGATTTCCAGCGCTTCCAGCGCGTCTTCTTCGGTGACGCCCAGATGGTCAGCGATTTCACCGACGGTGGGCGGGCGTCCCAGGCGCACCGAGAGGGTTTGCTGCGCCTTGCGCGCGTTCAGGGACAGTTCTTGCAGCCAGCGGGGGACTTTGACGTGCCATGTCTTGTCGCGGAAGTGGCGCTTGATTTCGCCCACAATGGTTGGCATCGCGTAGGTGGAGAACTTGATGTCGCGCGACGGGTCATAGCGGTCAATGGCATTGATGAGGCCAATCGTGCCCACCTGCACCAAGTCTTCCAGCGCCTCGCCGCTGCCCAGGAAGCGGGCGGCGACATAATGCACCAGTTTCTGGTGATGGAGGATCAGCATTTCGCGGGAAGCCGGGTCGCGGGTCTGCGCGTATTCCAGAGACAGCATTTCCAGATTGAGAGCCGGAGTCTCCGGCATGGCTCTTTCTGGCGTTTCCAAATCAGGCGCGACAACGGCGAGACTTCCGTCGTTGTGTTCGTGGGACATTACACTTCCTCTTGCTAGACCGCTCTCAGTGGCGGCAGGGGTCGGCGCTCGGCGTCACGACACCCCAATTCTGACGACGCTGGCCCCTGCTTTGGTTCCCGGCAATTACGGTTTTCTCTGTCCCCGCTGTGATTATTCGCCAGACACGGGCGCAATTCCTGCCTCCGGGCGCAACTGCCCTGACTCCAGCATGACGTCCGGTGCCTCCTGCGCGGTGGCAGGAAAAGCGGCCAGAAGCGGAGCGGCGCTCAGGGCGAACTTCGGCTCAGAGCCGGAATGGCTGGCAGCAGCGCAGGCCATTCCACCGGGAACGAGTTGAACTTGACCGGAGCGAGCGCGGCCCCGACGAATATAAGGCATGATAGGGTTCTCCTTAACAGAAATGTGTTTGCCGTCACTTCTTGCAGGAACTCTGTCTTGCAGGAACCATGCCAGATGACGCGGCGCGGCCCCTTCCGCATTACCAGTTTTGCAGCCTGCTGCGCGCGGGCGGGTACAATGGGTATCATGCCCCCGGTTTCTCGTTCCCCCTTGTCCGACGACGCACTGCGCCGCGATTGGCGTTTGCTGTCTGCGGCGACCTTTTTGTTCGCGTTCGGCTTTGCTCTCTACACGGTGGTCTTCATCAACTTCATCACAGAGACGCTGGGCGTGCAGCCCGTGCAGATGGGCGCGCTGGAGTTGCTGCGGGAAGTGCCGGGGCTGCTGTCGGTGGCAATCGCGGGGGCGGTGGCCGCGTTTCAGGAGACGCGCATCGGGGCGGTCTGCCTGGTAATGAGCGCGCTGGGAGTGGCGGCGACGGGCTTTGTCCACACGTTCGCGGGGCTGGTCATTGTCACCGTGTTCTGGTCGGTCTTCATGCACCAGTGGTTTACGTCGTCCAGCGCCATTCCGCTGGCGCTGGCGAAGGGGGAAGACAGTGGGCGTCATCTGGGGCGGATGGGCGCGATTGGCGCGGCGGGCACGATGCTGGCATTTCTGCTGGTGCGCCCATTGGCAGGGCACATTCCGTACTCCGCGTACTTTGTGGCGTCTGCCTGCTTCATTCTGGTGGCGGGAAGCCTGCTGCTGCCGATGTCGGCGCACGGCACCACTGTTGACCGCCCCCGCCTGCTGTACCGCTCTGAATACGGGGTGTTTTACGCGCTGGCCTTTCTGGAAGGCTACCGGCGGCAGATATTCTCCACATTCGCCATCTTCGCGCTCGTGCAGGTGTGCCACACCCCCTTGCCGCGCATTGCCAGCCTGATGCTCTTAAACGCCATCGTGTCGTTCGCGGTCGCTGCGCCCATCGGCAGGCTGATTGACCGGGTGGGCGAGCGGCGCACGATGACTGTCTATTATGTTGGCATTGCGCTCGCGTTCACGGGCTACGCGGTGACGACGCGCACGGACGTGCTGCAAGCCCTTTACATCATAGACAATGCGCTGTTCGCGTTCGGGGTGAGCATCACGACCTACTTAAACCGAATCGTGCGTCCGGGGGAGATGACGCCGACTTTAGCGATGGGGCAGACTATGAATCATATTGCGGCAGTCGCGGTTCCGGTGACGGGCGGCCTGCTTTGGAACCGTTTCGGCTATCATGCTCCCTTCTGGACAGGGGCCGGGGCCGCGCTGGTGTCGCTCGCCATCACCCAGAGGGTTCATCGCCTCAGCGCAATGCCGCCAGCGCCTTCTGCGCGGGAGCATAGCCAGGCCTGATGGACAGCGAGGCTTCCAGTTCCGTAACGGCCTCTGCCTTCCGGCCTTGCCGGGCCAGCGCCAGCCCCAGATTGTAATGCGCGTCGGCGGCGACGGGGCTGTTGGGAGCAAGACCTTTCAGCGCCTGACGAAGTTCGCGGGCAGCCTCGCTCAACCTTCCCTGCTCCACCAGGTCAGCGCCCAGAACCGCGCGCACAGCGGCCATTTCGGGTTTGAGGCGCAGGGCAATCTGGTACTCAGCCATTGCCTCACTCGTCTTGTTCTGCCTATCCAGAACGTTTCCCAGGCTGGCATAAGCCTCCGCGAAGGCGGGGTCAAGACGAACGGCCTCCTGAAACTGCGTTGCCGCCGCATCCGTCTGGCCCTGCGCGGCGAACACCATTCCCAGGTTGAGACGCGCGACTGCATACCGCGGATTGAGGCGCACAGACTGCTGATACAGAGCCATGCCTGTGTCCGGTTCCCCCTGGTCATATAACACGCGGCCCAGATTATTGGCCGCCAGCCAGGAGCGCGGGTTGACCTCAAGCGCATGGCGGAACAGAGACTCGCTGTTGTTCCAGTATTCGACCTGCACCATGCTTTGCGCGGTCAGCAGAAGCAGCGCCAGCGCGCACACTCCCCATCCCCACGCGCTCCGGCAGCGCGTGAGAGCCCACGCCAGCGCGAGCGCAGGCCCCAGCATCGCCACGTAGAGATAACGGTCTGCCACAGTGGAAAACGCCTGAAACGCGAACGGCACGAATCCCAGCACGGGCAGAAGCGCTGCCACAAATATAGCTCCCGCCGCCGCCAGCACGGGGAAGCGCCGACGCTGCCACAAGAGCAGTCCACCCAGCGCGATGGGGAGAAGCCATGTCGCGTAGCCCCAGCCGTGCGCCAGAACCCACTGCGGTGTGCGTCCGTAGTCCATGCCCAGCGAAGCGGGCCACAGCAATTTGCTCAGATAAAACGCCAGCGCGTCGCCCATCACAAAGGGGCGTGTCCACAGGGGAACCGCTCCCGCTTCTGCGGTTGGCTGCGCCGTGCGCGTCACCCACCCCAGAACCGCCGCCACCGCCAGCCAGCCACCCAGCAGCCGCGCGCGCGACGGCCAGAGCCGCTTCCCGTCCACTGCGTCGAGCGCCCACGCCAGCAGCGGCAGTGCCGCCGCCGATGGCTTGCACAGCAAAGCCAGCACGAAACACAGTGTTGCCAGCACATCGCGCCAACAGACACCTGCTCCATGTTCCTCACCAGACAGCGACAGCAGGGCGCACAGGGAAAACAGCGCCGCCAGCAGCCCGCGCAGTTCGCTCACCCAGGCGACCGCTTCCACCTGTATGGGGTGCAGGGCAAATAGCGCGGCTCCCGCCAGCGCGGGCCAGTCCTGCTGTACCAGGCGGCGCAGCAGCACGAAAACCAGCAGCGCATTGAGGCTATGGACAACCAGGCTTGCCGTGTGAAACACAGCCGCGTTCAGGTCAACCAGGTGCAGCCCCGGCTGCGGCACCGGCGCAGGCAGGCGGGCCAGCCCTGCGAGCGCGGCATAGGCCATATACGTGACCGGGATATAAAGCCCCTGGTAGACGTGCCGCCAGAAATGGAGTAGATGGGCAGGCGTGGCAGGATGCAGATAGGGGTTCTCAGTGACGTGAAGGGCGTCATCCCACGACACGAACTCCTGCTGGCGCACCTGCCCAAACACGATGGCGGTGAGGGCAGCGAGCAGCAACCCTAATCTTACGGCGTGCAGGCCAGGCCAGGCCGCTTGCGGCTCAGGAACACTCTCCGGCTCAGGAGACGGACGCCTAATTTTCTTGCGGCTTGCCATGCCATTTCCCTCTTCGGAAGCCCCGTGCCACACAAGGAAAAGCCGCCGTCTGAGATGCGGGGGACATCTCAAACGGCGGCTGCCACAGTGCGCGGTAAAGCGCGTAACGATTAGTGAACGCTGAAGGTCGCGCCCATCGTGCCAGCCGAGCAGTTGGACTGCGAAGCGGTGCCAGATGCGGTAGCACCGCCGAACGCGGTGTCGCAGTTGGTGCCGCCTGCGGTGGTGTTGTCAATGCCAGCGGAGACCGCCGAAGCGCGGAACCACTTGCAGTGGCCGTCAGCCAGGTTGTAGTTCGTACCGTTGCTGTGGCGGCCATTGGTCACGGTGCCGGAGGTGTCAAACGCAGTGCCGCCACCGTCCGGGAACTTGCCAGTAACGTAGAAGGACTTGCCAGTTCCGGTGCCAATCCCATTAGCCACCAATTCAGTGCCGTTTCCAGCAGGCGAACCGTTGCCGGAAGAGCCTTCGTTGGTGTTGGTCATATCCACCACGCCGGACGTACCGCTGACGCTCGTGCCGCTTGTTTCAAACAGCAGGATGGTTTTAGCGACGTTGCCGAACGTAGCCTGGGTGAGATTGGCCGCATTCTTGTTGAAGCCGTAGGAGATAGGGTACGCGGTGTTGCTGTTCGGGTCATCAGGGCACTTGTAGATGGCAGTGCTCTTCACGTCCGAGTAGATTTCACCCGCCCAGCCGACGCCGTCGGGTGTAGCAGCGCCATCGCCGCCGCTGGGGAACTTCTCATCGTAGTCGGAGTTGTACTGCAGCAGGCCCAGGCCCAGCTGCTTGGACTGGTTGAGACAGGCGGTCTGGCGGGCCTTCTCGCGGGCTTTCGCAAATACGGGGAACAGGATCGCGGCGAGGATCGCGATGATGGCGATGACGACGAGCAGCTCAATCAAGGTGAAGCCCCGTCGCTTTGCGGTCAATGCATGAGTAATCATTGTTTCTCCATTCGTAAACGTGAACGATAGAAAGGGACGTTTGCCGCCCTTCCAGGGTGAGAGAGAGTCGCAGCGGTCTGCCTAACTGTTCTGCCCGCCGAAAGGTTCCCCTGGCTTTTCGTATGAACAGAGCAGTGTTACAGGCTGCCGAACTGCGCCCACATTCGGCTTGTTTCTATCATAACACAGGCTGGGTGTTTTGTCAAGGGGTTTTTCACGCTATTTTTTGCGGGCCTGCCGGGGCCGTTGTCAGCCGTCCTACAGGAACGAAGAGGAGCGGCGCACTTCACTCGCCCGCGTCTGCGGTATCATCTAGGCGCAAATCGCGCAGGAGCAGGCCAGAAAGCAACTTCGGAAAAAAGAACGTGGACTTCTGCGGCATCGTTTCCCGCGCCAGCGATACGTCCCGCACCTCCGAGACGGAAGGCCGCCCCAGCAAAAATGCTGCCTGGAACTCCCCGGATTGAACGCGCCGCGCCGCTTCCCCGGCGTCGCGCGTGTAGGCGACCTGCTGACCTGATGCCAGTGCGTCCGTCCCAATTCCCAGATGCGTGTCTAAAATGAGATGGTGCAGCAGCGTCACAGGCAGACGCTTCACGGCGTCGGCCTGCGTGCCTGCCACAAGGGCGAGCAAGCCCTCAGGAGGCACCCGGAGCGTCAACAAAGACGCGGAGCCATCCCCGCCGATGAATCCGAACGCGATGCGGCCCGCCTGCGCGTTCTCCTCAATTGCCGCTTCCAGTCCAGACGCTTCGGCGAGCGTCACATCAAACTGCGCCGCTAACTCGGACGGCAGGGCCGCGATTTTTTCCGGCGACACGCCCCGCACGAGCCGATGGGTCGGCAGCACGAGAAGCCCTTCGTCTTCAAAGGCCGTCAGCGTGATGAGAATAAAATCGGCGGGAATGGACGCGCCGTCGGGCACGGCTTGCTCGGCCCGCTGCTCGCGGCGATACGCCAGTGCCGTCTCATAACGGTGATGGCCGTCGGCGATAAACACGGGCTTGTCGCGCAGCATTTCCTGAAGCACGGCGACGGCGCTGGGGTCAACAATCCGTTCCACTTTATGCGACGAGCCAATCATGTCATCCACCTGCTCCATCACGGGTTCACGATCATCGTACTCGCGCAGGAAACTTTGAGTGGCCCGGTCGGGGTCGGAATACAGGCCGTAAATGCTTTCCATCTGGGCATCGGTAGCGCGGGTCAGTTCCATGCGGTCGGCTTTCGCGCCGTGCAGGGTCTTTTCGTGGGGCAGAACGCCGCCGGTCTCGTATTCTTCCAATTTGAGCAGACAAACCAAGCCTAGTCGTTCCGGGGCCATCTGTCCGGTGAGCGGGTCACGAAACGTCTGCCGGTACACGTAAACCGCCGGAGCCGGGTCAGCAGCAAGCGTGCCATCCGCCAGCCACTCGCGAAAGAGCGACGCGGCGCGGGCATATTTGTCTTCCTCGCGCCCCAAAATCAGGCGCACCACATTGCACGGGTGACGGGCATAAAGCGCGCTTTGCTCGTCGGGCGCAATGACATCATACGGCGGCGCGCACAAATCCGACAACGGGCATTGTAGATGCGCCGCGTCATAGCGCACGCCGCAAAAGGGAATAATTTCGGCCATAAACTTCTCCTGGTGCGCCTTTGCGCCCGCTTGGGTTCGCCGTGCGCGCCGTCAATTCCTGCTTTTGCGGTGGCCCTCTCCTGCCCGCCAACCGCCCAAAAACAGGGCTGGCGTAGCACTCACGTAGGATAACGCACGGCAAAACGTCGGCAAAAAGACGGAGCGTGGCTCTATGGCGGCGGCGCGGACAGACGGGCGGCGAGCGACGACAGCGCCGCGCGCACCGAGGACGCGAGCGGGGGCGTGGACACCACCACGCTTTCCGTCAGCGGCCCCGCCTGAAAGGGGAGCGTGAGCGATACTTCCGGCATAAGCGCGGCCATCATCACCGAAAGCGTCTCCGTCAGGGAGGCATGGGCGAATGTCCCGCGCGGGGACGCTTGAAACAGAGCAGTCGGTTTGTTCACAAATTCGCCACTGCCAACCACCCAGTCCAGCGCGTTTTTCAGAGCGCCGGGGACGCCGTGCGCGTACTCCGGGCAGGAAAACAAAACGGCGTCGGCGCGGCTCAACTGCGCGCGCCAATCGGCGACGGCGGGCGGGGGCGTTTCGGCATCATCGTCATCGGGGTTGAAGTGCGGCAGGCGGCTCAAACCGTCAAACAGCGTCACCGTCATGCCTGCCGGGGCCAGCGTTTGCGCCGCCCGCAGCAGTTCCGTATTGGACGCCGCTGCGCGCAGGCTGCCGGACACGGCCAGAACGCGCCAGGGAGGGGTTTCCATGCCGTCCCATTCGGCAGGCCCCGTCGCGTTTCCTGCCCACGCCCTAAATGGCTGTCTATGCGATCATGCGGGCCTGATTGCCCTGCGTCCCATAGGGCCGTTCAGCCGCAGGCTCCCCAGCGAGAAGGTTTCAACCCCTCGTTCTCTTAATCCACCCCAGGCCGCCCGCGCCGCTAGCCCTCCCTGTGCTATAATAGGCTATCATGGCCGCCGCCTCGCCTACCCTTCAGGAAAAGTTGTCTTCCCTGCCCACGTCGCCCGGCTGTTATCTTTACAAAGACAGCGCGGGCGAGATTATCTATGTCGGCAAGGCGGTTAATCTCCGCAACCGCGTGCGCTCCTACTTCCAGAAGGGCGCGAAACTCAACCCCAAGACACGAAAGTTGGTTTCCCGTATCGCCGACATGGACATTGTCGTCGTGGACAGCGAATTAGAGGCGCTTGTTTTAGAATGCAATCTGATAAAGCAGCACCGGCCTCATTACAACATCCGCCTGCGCGATGACAAGCATTACCCCTATCTCGTGCTGACGCTCCATGAGCCGTTCCCGCGCCTGCTCGTGACGCGCCGCGTGACGCAGAACGGCGACAAGTATTTTGGCCCGTTCACCAACTCTCGCGCCGTTTGGGACAGCCTGCGGCTCATTTACCGTCTCTTTCCATTAGTCACCTGCCGCAAGCGCTGGGACAACACGCCGCAGCAGCGTCCGTGCCTGTATCACCATATGGGACGCTGTCCGCACGCTCCCTGCGCCGGTTTGGGGGACAAAGAAGAATACCGCCGTATGGTGGGTGATGTGGCCCTGTTTCTGGACGGCAAGCAGGACAAGTTAGTCCAGCAATTGCGTGCAGAGATGGACAAAGCCGCCGATGATTTGGAGTTTGAGAAGGCCGCCCGCCTGCGCGACCAACTCGCCGCTGTGGAAGTGCTGATAGAGCGTCAGAAGGTCGTGTCCACCAACGCCGCCGACCAGGACGTTGTGGCGCTCGTGAACGAAGAAGGCAAAAGCGCCGTGCAGATGTTCTTTATCCGCAACGGCAAACTCATCGGGCAGGAACATTTTCTGCTGGACGGCACGGAGGGCGACGACCGCATCGAAGACGCGACGGCAGAGTTCGTCAAGCAGTATTATCAGGAAGCGTCCTACGTCCCGCGCGAGATTATCCTGCCCGCGCACGTAGACGAAAGCGTCATTATTGAACAATGGCTGCGGCAAAAGAAGGGCACCAAAGTCACCCTCACCGTGCCGGAGCGCGGCGAAAAGAAGCACCTCTTAGAGATGGCTTCCACCAACGCGAAGTTAGCCTTGGAGCAAATGCGCGCCACCGCCGCGTCGGAATACGACCGCACAATGGGCGCATTGCTGGAACTCATGGACGCGCTCAGTTTAGAAAGCCCGCCGGAGCGCATAGAAGCCTACGACATTTCCACCATTCAAGGCTCGTTTAGCGTCGGCGGCATGGTCGTCTTTCAGGACGGCAAGCCCGCCAAAAGTGAATACAGGCGCTTCAAAATCAAACTCCCCACGCAGACCGGCGAGCCGAACGACTTCGCCATGATGCGCGAAGTCCTTACGCGCCGCCTGCGCGCCTACAAAGAAGGCGACCCGAAGTTCTCCGTTCTCCCAGATTTAATGCTCATTGACGGCGGCAAAGGGCAACTCGCCGTCGCCATCTCGGTCGCCGCCGAACTGGAGATAGAACTCCCCCTGATTGGCCTCGCCAAGCAGTTTGAGTTAATCTTCCTGCCCGGCCAATCCGACCCGCTCGTGCTGGCGCGCAATTCGCAGGCGCTCTTTCTCCTGCAAAGAATTAGGGACGAAGTGCATCGCTACTCGGTGACATACCATCGCCAACTGCGCGGCAAGAACGCCACCATGAGCGTCTTAGACACCATTCCCGGCATCGGGCAGACGCGCCGCCGGGAACTCTTGCGCTTCTTTGGCTCCGTAGACAAGCTCAAGCACGCGAGCATTGACGAAATCGCCGCCGCCCCCGCCATGAACAAGCGCGTCGCCGCCTCCGTTCACAAACTCCTGCACGGCGAAGGAGGCTAGCCATGCTGCACATTCTCCTACGCTGGATTGCAAGCGCGGCGGCGCTGTTTCTAACGGTGAAGGCGGGGCAGGCATTACACCTGCCGTTTTATGTCGCGCCGGGGCTTTCGGGCGTGCAGGGGCTTCTCTTGATGACGCTCGTGCTGGGAATTGTGAACGCTGTCCTGCGCCCCATTGTGCAACTGTTGACGCTGCCGCTGTCGTGCCTGACATTCGGGCTGTTCGCGTTTGTGGTAAACGCCGCGCTGTTCTGGCTGTCGGGGCAGTTTGTGCCGGGCTTTCACGTCGCGGGCTTTCTCGCGCCGCTCTTTGGCTCGGTGGTCATGGGCATTGTGGGCGGCGCGCTCAGCACGCTGCTGATCCCGAAGCGCGAAGGGCGTGGGCGCAGACTTTAGGTGACTATGAAACGCTGGCTGTCATGGCTGAAGTGGCTGTATCCGGGAATGCGCGTCAAGCGGTGGATGCTGCTGACTCTGCTGGGCATCGCGCTGGTCGTGGCGGGGCTGGCGCTGGTCGCCAACCTGGAACTGCTGCAATGGATGAGCAACGCGCTCACGTCGGTTCAGCAGCACGTTTCGGTCAACATCACGCAGCCGAGCGTGTATCTGCCTGTTGGGATCGTGATTGGCCTGCTGGGACTTGTGCTCATCTTCGTGTCCTACTTCCAGTTCAATCGCTCCGTGCTGGCGGCGGTGGCCCCGGATGCGCGTGATGATTTAGCCGACCGCATCTTTCAGCGGCGGCATCTGGCGCAGGGCGTGCGGATTGTGGTAATTGGGGGCGGCACGGGGCTGTCTACCATGCTGCGCGGCCTCAAGGAATATACGTCCAACATCGCCGCCATTGTCACCGTGACGGACAACGGCGGCTCATCCGGGCGGCTGACTCAGCAGATGGGGGTGCTGCCACCGGGCGATTTACGCAACTGCCTGGTCGCGCTCGCGGACGCCGAGCCGACGCTGGCGCGTCTCTTTCAGTTCCGGTTTGAGGACGGGCATGAAGGGCTGGCGGGGCACTCGTTCGGGAACCTGTTCATTGCTGCCATGACGGAAATCTATAAAGGCAACTACGAGCAGGCGATTGCGGCAACGTCGAAAGTGCTTGCCATACGCGGCAAAGTCTACCCGTCCACGCTGCACAATGTGTGTTTGCTGGGGGAGATGGAGGACGGCACGGTGGTAGAGGGCGAAACGCAGATTGCCGGACACGAACAGCGCATTCGCAGAATGTATCTGAGGCCGGAAAACGCGCAGCCTTTGCCGGAAGCATTGGAAGCCCTCAAACTCGCCGACGCCATTATTCTGGGGCCGGGAAGCGTATATACCAGTGTCATTCCCAATCTGCTGGTGGACGGCATCGCGGACGCTATCGCCCGCAGCCGGGCGCGCAAGATTTATGTGTGCAACGTGATGACCCAGCCAGGGGAAACAGGCGGCTACACCGCCGCCGACCATGTGCGCGTGATAGCCGAGCACGCGCCGGGCAGACGCCTCGTAGACTACGTGCTAATCAACAAAGAAACGCCCTCTTCCGACCTGCTGGCGCGCTATGAACGCTACGGACAGCAGTTTGTTGCGCCGGATTTAGAGGCCGTCAACGCATTGGGATACACGCCCGTTTCCGCCAACTTGGTTTCGCAGACCGACGTGGTGCGCCATGACCCCGCGCGTCTGGCCGAGGCCATCTTCCGCATTATCCTGTAAGCAGGGCGCGGGAGGCCCTCACCTCTCTGTGTAAACGGCCCTCACCCCGCCCTCGGAAGGGCGACCCTCTCCCGCGTAGGAGGCCCTCACCCCGTCTGAAGGAGGCCCTCACCCCGCCCCGTTGGGGCGACCCTCTCCCGCTTCGCAGGCGAGGGTGAAGCATAAGACGCCCACTTCGCAGGCGAGGGTAAGAGTGACTTATTCCTAACCCTCGCCCGTGACAACGGGAGAGGGTGGCGCGCAGCGCCGGGTGAGGGCCTCTTTCTTACCCCCTGAGGGCCTCCGTACACAGCGAGGGCCGCCTATTCTGTCGTCAGCAACTCCAAACGCACCTGCGTCGCCGAGGCAATGGCCGCGAACCAGTGGCCCGACGGGTCTGCGAACGGAAGCCACCACGCTGTCGGACGCACCTGCGTGTGTTCCAAACCCTCAACGGTCAGAAACGCATTGCGTACCAGCCGCAGATGCGCCATCTGCGCGCGGCGGGTGATGTCCTGAAGCCGCGCGCGCGCTTCGTTTGCCGACGAACTTCGCTCCAGCAGCCGACGCTGACGCTGAAACTCTGCCACAAGCGCGCGCGTGGCAGCAATCCGTTCCGCGAGTTCCTGCAACGGAGCCGCGAACGCTTCCGCGCGCAGGGCCAGTTGACGCGCCAAAGACTGCCGCAATGCCGTCGCGTCACCCCCCGCGCGCTCCGTCTGCTCCAGCCGCGCGCGCTGAGGCATGACCGAACGCCGCCAGTCTTCACCCGAACGACGCTCCAATTCCTGACGCTCGCGCCTCCAGGCGTTTAACTGCGCGCGATGCTCCGCAATCCGTCCGGCCAGGGTCGCGGACTGCTGCGCGGCTTCTTTGAGCACCGTCAGGGCGGCCTCGTAACCGGCAAGGCGCTCGCACCAGCATTCGCCGTCTTTGCCCTCTAAATACGACAACAAATCCCGCGTTCGCCGCAGGCGCGCGCTGTCTTCCAGCAACGCACGCTGCTGCGCTACCACCGTTCGCCAGTCGCGGGCGAACTGCGGAGCCGTCACCGTGCCCGCGCCAAACGCCGCCCGCAGGTGCGGAGGCAGGTCAAATGCCGCGCTTTCCGGCGCCGCAGACAGGGCATCCCACGTTGGGTAAGCCAGCCGAACCACCGGATAAAGGCGCTGCGGCAGCCCCGCAGACGCCAGACGGTCGTTGAAAGCCCGTGTGCGACCCGTATAGCCGGAGGCCGTTTCATGGAAAACAACCAGCCATTCGGCGGCAATCATATCTACGAGCGTCACCGCCTTGCCGACCAGCACCACGCCGGAGCCGAACGCCGTTTCCAGCGCCGCCGCCAACGCTTCGCGCGAGTCCACCGGCCCGCCCGGAACGGAAATCGTCTGCCCGCCCGCCCGCACCGCCGCGCCCTGCCGCGTCACGCTCAGCGTGCCCCGTCCGCCGGACGGCAGCACCACGTCAAAAGGCAGCGCCCCTTCCCCGAACGCCTCCAAAGAGTAGATGCCGGAACCCGCCACAGCCGCATTGTAGGCGCGGCAGGCTTCCTTGCGCGTCGCCGCGCTCAGGAAACAGTCCAGCAGCGCGAACCGGGCGCGACCGCACGTTTGACGGTTGAATTGGAAGAGCCGCGTGGAAGAAGTCGTCTCAAAGGCGCGCGGCAGTTCCCCCAGAAGCAGGGCGTACAGGCGCGGCAGCAGCGTTTCATACAGGTCGGGAAGGCGGCAGTTGGCGTCGCACGTCTGGCCGAAGCCCGTCACCCACCCCGTGATTTCGGCGGCGATGGCGGCAGCCCGTTCCCGCGTTTCTTCCCCGCTCAGGCACGCCAGGCTCTCCGAAAACGCCCACTCCATCTGCGACAACAGCGCGGCTAACACGTCCTGCACGGCGATGTCCCGCACGATTACCTCGGCGGACACCGTGCTGACCACCCCGCGCCACCCCCACGCCGCCGTTTGCTCGGCGTACAGCGCGTCCTTGCCGCCGGGATAGTCCTGCGCCAGAGCGTCAAACGGCACGCCTTTGGAACGGTACAGCGCCCGCGTGGGAACGCTTTCGCTGCCGAACAAACTGCTCATCTCACCCGCCGCGCTCCACAGGTCACGTGTACGGCCATCGTCGTGAGGAAGCGCCACATAACGGTCATCGGACAGGATATGCGCGGCGGTCTTGGCGAAGTAGTCGGTATCGTGAACCCCCGCCACCAGAACAGCCTCCGGGCAGTGAACGTCCAAAAGCCGTCGCCAAACGGCCTTCATTGGCTCGTCCCACAGGGCGGTCTGCCCCAATGCCAGGAACGGCACGCCGGGATACTGCGTTTGCAGAGCGTTCAGCGCCGCCGCAGCGGACGGGTGGGTCGGGAACAGGTTGGCGGACGACGGCATCAAGAACTCGCTTTCAGCAGGACGAACACGGCCCAGTATACCCGTGCGCCTCCCTTTCAGAACACTTTTCCAACGCTTACGGGGCGCGCGGCGTTCCCGGCGCAGACGGGCGACAGGAGGCCCTCACCCCGCCCGCAGACGGGGGGCAGGAGGCCCTCACCCCGCCCTCGGAAGGGCGACCCTCGCCCGTTTCACGGGCGAGGGTAGGAGAAGAGTCCCTCTTAACCCTCGCCCGTGCCGCACGGGAGAGGGTGGCGCGCAACGCCGGGTGAGGGCCTCCGGGCGTCGTGCGCAGCGCCGGGTGAGGGGCAACGTCCCGTTGCATCGGGAACGGGTGAGGGCCAGGTGCGCCCGCGCTTTGCGTCACAATCGCCGTCACCGTCACCGGCTGACCGCGAAAACCCGCAACGGATAGCGGCACCAGACGCAGCGCAATCTTCATGCCCGCCGCAGGCACGCCCACCGAAGCCGCGTACTCGTCCCCCAAATCCACCCCCGCAGGCCCCAGCAGGCCCGGCACGGCCAGCACCTCCATCCGGCGCGACGCGGGCACAGACGCCGACGGCAGCAGCGCGCGGCGCGGCGTCCACACCTGCACCGCACAGTCAATCGCCGCCGACGACAGCCGCAAAGATAGGCTTTTGCCGTCCGGGGAAAGCGTCGCCGTCAGGGCGGCGTCCTCTAAAAACGGCGGCAGAACCGGCGCAGACGGGGCCGACGGCAGCAGCGTGAGTCCCTGACACACCCGCGCCGTCTGCACCGATAAATAGCATCGGTACGGCGACGACGGCGCGCTGCTGCGTTCGTCATCCAGGTTCACCATGCGCGCGGACAGAAGAACTCCAGCCATCTTTAACCGCCGGAGACGCCGCGCGCCAGCCTTGAATGACCCCCGCCATATCGGCTTGCCAGCGCGACTGCCGGGGCGAAACGAGAGGCGCAGGCGCGGAAGACCGCGCGAGCAGGGTCACGGCGACCCGCGCGGCTTCCTTGCGAACTGTCTCCTGTGCCTGCTGCGTGGCGGCAGACGCTCTGCAAAACTGGAGGCGGCGCATCGGCGACGGATAGGCATTTCCTATGCGCTCCGTATGCGCCCCGTATGCGTTCCGTATGCGCCGCAGGGGAAATGCGGGCTTTTGTCGGGCATTCCAGAGGCGCAGAAGAGGCCCTCACCCGGCGCTTCGCGCCACCCTCTCCCGTTGTCACGGGCGAGGGTTAGGACAAGGTAATGACAAGTGTCTCTCTTACCCTCGCCTGCGAAGCGGGAGAGGGTCGCTGCGGAGCAGCGGGGTGAGGGCCTCCTATGCGGGAGAGGGTCGCCCTTCCGAGGGCGGGGTGAGCGCCTCTTCTGCAATGGGTGAGCGCCTTCGCCGCGAATGCGGCGGGCCGCCGTTCCCCGTCCGGGTATACTGTGTCCCTATGGCGACCCTTTCTGCGACCCCCGACGATGCGAGCGCGCCCAAAGGCCCTTCGCTGGCCCGCGCGACCGGGCTGATGATGGCGACGGTTTTGCTTTCGCGTGTGCTGGGGGTTCTGCGCGATGCCCTTATCTCTTACCTGTTTGGGCGCGGGGCACAAACAGACGCTTACAACGCCGCCTTTACGGTTCCCGACCTGCTTTTTTACCTGCTGCAAAGCGGCGCGCTTTCGTCTACAATCGTTCCCATCATCACAGAGTACCGTCAAAAGGGGCGACCCCGGACGGCGGATGCAGTCGTTTCCATCGTTGCGTCCGTGATATTCGTCGTGGTCGGGCTGCTGATCTGCGTGATGTGGATACAGGCGCGCGCGCTGACCGTGCTGCTCAACCCCGGCTTTGACGCGGGGCGCATTGCCATGTCCGTGCCGTTGACGCGGGTGCTGCTGCCCGCTCAGATATTCTTTTTCCTGGGCGGCCTGATGATGGGCGTCCTGTATTCGCGGCAGCAGTTCTTGGTTCCCGCTCTGGGGCCGGTGATATACAACGCGGGCATTATCTTCGGGGCGGTCGTTCTGCGTTTGCTGTTTCCCCCGGCGATTGCGATACACGGGCTGGTGTGGGGAGCGATTGGGGGGGCATTCTTCGGCAACTTCCTGCTGCCTTTCCTGGCGGTGCGGCGGCTGGGCGTGCGGCTTCGGCCCGATTTCCGCGTGCTTCACCCGGCGGCTAGGAAGGTATGGCGTTTGCTGTTGCCAATGGGTCTGGGGGTGGCGCTGCCCAACATTGACCAGATGGTGAACAAGCTCTTCGCGTCGTATCTGGGGCCTGGAGACACAACGGCGATGATGAACGCTTACCGTTTGATGCTTCTGCCTATCGGCGTGTTCGCGCAGGCGATGGCATTGGCGGTGTACCCCACCCTGTCCGCGCAGGCCGCCTCCGGGGACTCCCGCGCGATGCGGTTGACTATGAACGGCTCTCTCCGAAACATTCTGTTCCTGACCGTGCCCGCGTCCGCGCTGATGTTTCTGCTGGCCGTGCCGATTATCGCCTTTCTTCTGGAGGGTGGCCGGTACACTCATGCCGACACTCTGGCGACAGCATCGGCCCTTCGGATGCTGTCTCTGGGGGTATTTGCGTGGTCATGCCAATCGCTTTTGACGCGGGGCTTCTACGCTTTGCAGAAACTCTCGCGTGCCGGTGGTGTCGGGCATGATTGTGTCTGTGCTCTTTGTGGGCATGAACTGGTACGCGGTGAATGTGGCCCATGCGGGAGTCGCGGGGCTGGGATTGGCGACCACTGCGGCGGCAACGGTGCATTTCTGCGCGCTTTTGCTGCTGTTTCGGCGGCGTC
Source organism: uncultured Armatimonadota bacterium (assembly GCA_963835235.1). Taxonomy (GTDB): domain Bacteria; phylum Armatimonadota; class Armatimonadia; order Armatimonadales; family Capsulimonadaceae; genus CAWIET01. The sequence continues at coordinate 1,414,658 of CAWIET010000004.1, read as the reverse complement.
TGGGCGGGCTGTCCACCGGCGCTCTGCTGCGGAGCATGGGCAAGACCGCGCTGGCAACGGTAGCCCTGTGCCTGGAAGCCTGGCTGACGCGGGTGGCATTGGAGACGGTCTTGCCGGGGGGACTGGCCCCTAAACTGCACGCGCTTCTGGTGATTGCGGGGGCGGGCATCAACGGCCTCGGCGCGTTTCTGATTGTGGCGCGCACGCTCCGCATGACGGAACTGGACGCCGCCCTGAGCATGATGACTCGCAGGCGGCGCGGAGGCTAAACCGATGGCAGACATTCTGGAGCGGTTCAACGCCCGGTTCGGGGCGTGGTACGAGGGGCTTTTTGACCGGAGCGGCGCGCTGCGCCCGAAGGATGTTTTGCGGCGTCTGACGCAGGCGATGGAGGAAGGCCGCCAGCAGGGTTTGGACGGCAAAGCGTATGTGCCCAATGCGTTCCGCATTGAACTCGCGTCTCTGGAGCCGGAGGAGCGCGATTATCTTGCGGCATTTCTGGGAGACGACGAGTTAAGCGCCGCGCTGGCGCGGTATTTGTCCGAGCACGGTTATGCGATAAAGGGGCCGTTCTCGTTCGTCGTTGCCGATGCTCCGGCCCATTCGGAGAGCGACGCGCCCCGCCGGGACAAGGTGGTGGTGCGCGCCCGCTTTGAGAAAGCGATGCCTGCGCCGGGCGAGGGCGGAACCCTCACCCGGCACTCGCCAAGCCTCGTGCCACCCTCTCCCGCTTTGCAGGCGAGGGTAGGAGAAGCAACAATGTTCCCCTCGCCCATGCCAACGGGAGAGGGTCGCCCGCCTGCGGGCGGGGTGAGGGCCGCCGCCGAAGACGACCCTCCGACGGTCGCCGCTGCGTTCCCCGACGAAGATGAGCCGGGAACCGTCCCTGCCGCGTTCCCGGACTTTCTGAGCGTCACCGCGCCTGATGGGGCGGTGTCCCGCTTTGCGCTCGCGCAAACGCCCGTTACCATTGGCCGCTCCCGCCGGGCCGGAAACGATCTGGCGCTGGACGGCGACGAGCAAGTGTCCAAAGTCCATGCCCGCCTGGAACGAGAAACGGACGGCGGCTGGACGGTTTATGACCTGCACAGCACCAATGGCGTGTCGGTCAACGGGGCGCGCATCGCGGGAAATCGCGCGTTAAGCGACGGCGACACCGTGACCATCGGCGCGACCACGCTGGTTTTGCACACGGGAGAAGCCGCGTCCCCGGCGCGCGCAAGCGGCCTATCTGACGCAGGCCCGGAGCGTCCCCGGCGCGCGCGATTGGTGACAACAGACGGGCAGGAGCACGTTCTCGCCTCGGAAACGCTGCTGGGCCGCGCGGTCACATCCGACATGGTGCTCCCAGACCCGGCGGTTTCCACCCGGCACGCGCGTATTGTCGCCCCGGATTGGAACACGTATTATCTGGAAGACGTGGGCAGCGCCGAAGGGACATGGCTCAATGGCCGCCGTCTTTTGCCGCATTCCCGCGCGCTTCTGGCCGATGGCGACACGGTGCGCGTGGGGCAAACGACGCTGCGTTTCGCGGGGGGCGCGCGGTAAATGGGCGGGTTCATCGGCCTGCTGCATGGCGGCTTTCTGGGTCTGCTTGTCGTTTTGACCCTGTACGTGCTGGGCCTTCTGCGCCGCTACCGCGATTAAACGACCGCGCGGGGGCGCGGGTGGTATACTGCTGTCATGCCGCGCATCTGGGCCATTGCTGATACTCATCTGTCTTTTGCCCGCCCCAAACCGATGGACATCTTCGGCTCCCACTGGGTCAATCACCCGCAGAAAATCGCCGAGGCGTGCCAGTCTGTCGTGTCTTCGGAGGACTTGCTGCTCATGCCCGGAGACATTTCGTGGGCCTTGAAACGCGCGGACGCCGCACCTGACCTGGCATGGCTGGCGGCTTCTCTGCCGGGAACAAAGGTCTTGTGCAAGGGCAACCACGATTACTGGTGGGATTCTGACCGCCCGTTAAACGCTCCCGGCCTGCATGACACGCCCTATATTTCCCCCGATGGGCAGGTCGGCGTCGCAGGCACGCGCGGGTGGACGGAGCCGTTGCCCGGCATGACCGACGCGGAGCGGGCGCAGTGCGAGAAGATTATCCGCCGGGAAGTGGGGCGTTTGGAGAAGCGCCTATACGCCATTTCCGGCTGCGCTGTCCGGTATGCGCTGGTGCATTATCCGCCTTTAGAGGCATTCGCGCCCGTGCTTCAGGCGCACGGCGTAGACGCCATCCTGTACGGCCACCTGCACCTGAACGGCAGCGAAAGCCCCCTTGCGGAAGAATGGCACGGAATGCGCGCCCTGTGCGTTGCTGCCGACCGGCTTCAGTTTCGCCCGCGCCTGGTTGCCGCGCTGCCGTAATCAGGCGCGATATGCTATACTGAGAGCAGTTTCCCGCCCGGAGGATAACCTATGCCTGCCATCGTCCCATTCGTCATCGTCATCATTGTGGTGCTGGTCGCCATCTCCCTGTTCTTTCAGTACGTGCCCATCGGCCTGTGGATTACGGCGGTGTCGGCGGGCGTGCTGGGGGTTAACCCCGGCTCACTGATTGGAATGCGCCTGCGGCGCGTGCCGCAAGACCGCGTTATTCTTCCCCTGATTGCTGCCGTCAAGGCGGGTGTGAACGTCAACGTGAACCAGTTAGAGACGCACTACCTGGCGGGCGGCAACGTTGACCGCGTGGTGAACGCCCTGATTTCGGCGCACCGGGCGCAGATACCCCTGCCGTTTGAGCGCGCCGCCGCGATAGATCTGGCCGGGCGCAACGTGCTGGAAGCGGTGCAGATGTCGGTCAACCCCAAAGTGATTGAGACGCCCAATGTCGCGGGCGTCGCCAAGAACGGCGTGGAGATGAAAGCCTTTGCGCGGGTCACGGTGCGGGCCAACATTGAACAATTCGTGGGCGGCGCGGGCGAGCAAACGGTGCTGGCGCGCGTCGGCGAGGGCATCGTCACCACGATTGGCTCCGCCGCCACGCATTTAGAAGTAATGGAAAAGCCGGACGCCATCTCCAAGACCGTGCTGGCAAAGGGTTTAGACGCGGGCACGGCGTTTGAGATACTTTCCATTGACATCGCCGATGTGGTGGTGGGGCAGAACATCGGCGCGCGCCTTCAGGCAGACCAGGCCGAGGCCGACAAGAAAGTGGCGCAGGCCAAAGCCGAAGAGCGGCGTTCTATGGCGGTCGCCCGCGAGCAGGAAATGAAAGCCTACACGCAGGAGATGCAGGCCAAAGTGGTGGAAGCGCAGGCGCAGGTTCCGCAGGCGCTTGCCGATGCCCTGCGCGGCGGCAACATGGGCGTGATGGACTATTATAATTTACGCAACTTGCAGGCCGATACGTCCATGCGCGCGGGCATCAGCCGCGCCACCGGCGGCAACGATGAAGAAGGCGGCGCAACTAGCCTGCCCGTCACCCCCGTTTAGAGGCGCGCATGGAAGGCATCTTCTTTGCCCTGGTGCTGCTGGTCGGCATCGTGCGCGCTTTGTACCGCTTCTTCCTGTGGGTCTCGCGCTCCGTGAAGGGAACAAGCGCCCCGCCGCCCGCGCGTCCTCCCGTGCCTGAGACGGCAGCAACAAGCGTGCCAAAGGGTTTGTCCCTGCCGCGCCCCGCGCCATCATCTCCTGCCCCGCGTCCTATCACCTCGGCGCGTCCCGCTTCGTATCAGCGCGCGCGCCGCCCCGAAGCAGGCGGCCCTGCCGTCTTCCGCGAAGCCACCACCGAGGAGTTTCGGCGCGAGGAAGACGAAGCCCTGACGGGCGAGCCGCGCTCGCTGCGCTCTCTGGATGCGGCCCCAATTCTCCCCGCTTCTGCCGCTCGTCCCTTTGCTTTGCTTCGCTCCCCAGACGATCTGGTGCGCGCTTTCATTCTGAGTGAAGTGCTGGGGCCGCCGCGCTGTCGCCGTCCCCGCTGAGACACTCGGCGTCATGGAAGCGTCTAGCGTAACAGTTTGGTTACAAACAGCCCTGTCGTGGAACTTCGCGGTACAGGCTGTCTGTTCTCGTAAACAGCCTGTTCTCCACAGAAATGGCTTGAAATGCCCCGCGAACCTACTGGTTTTGCGGCGAATGTCTCCTTTTGGCCCACGATGTGCAATGGCGATGGGTATACTCCGTCACCGTAAGCAGGCGTGCAAAGCGAGTGTAGCCAAAATCAGACAGGACGCACGGCTGCTAGATTGGACGATCCGTTGAATACTTTGTTGAGTGTGATGATGCAGGTGCCGACGCTGGCCGCCCTACCGGAAGAAACGCGACGCCGATTGGAGCGCGTGGCGGAGCAGCGCGCTTACCGCCGCCGCCAGGTGATCCATTTCCCCGACCAGGCAGGCGATTTCGTGTACCTGCTGTGCAGCGGGCGCGTGAAAATCTCCCGCACGTCCGAGCAGGGCCGCGAAATCACGCTGCACCTGCTGGACGGCCCACAGCTCTTTGGCGAGGCAGGCATGGCCGAGACCAATCAGCCGTATGAACTGATGGCGGAAACGCTGGAAGACTCCCAGGTGGCCGTGTTCCGGCGGGCCGACCTTCTGACTGGCTTGAGCCACTCGCCCCAGGCTGCCCTGGAGCTGTTCAAGATGACCAGCGAGCGGCGCGCGCAGGCCGAGGCGCTGACCGCCGACCTGGTGTTTCTGGACGTGCCCCGCCGCCTTGCCAAACTGTTGCTGCGCCTGCATGATGCCCCCGGCGGCAAGGGCGCGCGCGGCGGAATGCTGGCGCGGGTCAAGTTCACGCATCAAGAACTGGCGAACATGATTGGCAGCACGCGCGAAACCACCACGCTGATCCTCAACGACTTCAAGCGGCAAGGCTGCCTGGACTTCGTGGGCCGCCGCATCGTGCTGCGTAATCGGGCCGTGCTGGAAGCCATGCTGTTCAGCGGAAACGAAGGACGGGGCGCCAAACGCTGACCTGCGCCGCGCCCGGTCGGGTATACTGAAGGACATGGACGTTTTTCTCGTGCGGCACGGCCAGTCCGAGGCGAACGCGGGCCTGACTGACCATCTGGACAGCGGCTTGACGGAACTGGGCCGCAGGCAGGCGGCCCTCACAGCAGATTGGTTGCGCCGCGTGGGATTGACTCGCGCGTTCGCGTCTCCTCTGCGGCGCACGCTGCAAACCGCCGCGCCTTTTTGCGTTGCGACCGGCCTTCATGCAGAAGTTACCGCAACCGTGTGCGAATACTTTTCCGCGCACAATGCAGGCTACCGCACCTTTCAGGGGCTTGCGCCCGATGCCATCCGCGCCGAGTTTCCGTTTGCTGTCGTGGGCGACACATTCCCCTGCGAACCGATCTGGTGGCCGCAGGAGCCGGAAAACGACGCGATTATCTATGCCCGCGCTGTCCGCACGCGCGATGCCCTGCTCTCTCTGTACGCGGCAGCCGCGGAGCGCCTGCTCATTGTGTCCCATGCTGACACTGTTGGGCGGCTCACAGAAGCGTTCCTGCGCGTTCCGCCCTGCCCAGACGACCCGCCCTGGTCAGATAACTGCGCTGTCACGCGCCTGCGCTGCCCTGCTGACCCCACGTACCCTGCCGAATTGCTGTGCCAGAACGACACGTCACACCTGCCGCCTGCCCTGCGCTCCTGATGAAAACGACACGCCCATGGAACCCACTCGCCTGGATAAACTGATGGTGGAGCGCGGTTTGGCCCGCTCGCGCGCAGAAGCCCATTCCCTGATCGCGCAGGGTCAGGTCATAGTCGCAGGGCGAGCGGCAGCCAAGCCGAGCCTGCTGGTCAACGAAGCCGACACGGTGACCGTAGTCGGTGAGCGCCTGCCTTATGTCTCGCGGGGCGGCCTGAAACTGGCGGCGGCGCTGGACTCGTTCGGCATTGCAGTCGCCGGGCAGGTGGCGCTGGACGTGGGCGCGTCTACCGGCGGCTTCACCGACTGCTTGCTGCAGCGCGGTGCGGCGCGCGTGGTCGCCATTGACTCCGGGCACGGACAGATGGCCTCCCTGCTGCGGGAAGACCCGCGCGTGGAACTGCGCGAGCGCGTCAACGTGCGCGACGTGACTCCTGCCGACTTTCCTGCCCCGTTTGCGTTGATTGTGGTGGACATATCGTTTATCTCCCTGACACTGGCGCTGCCCCCACTCGCGCCAATCTTGCGGGTGGGCGGCGATCTCATCTGCCTGGTCAAGCCGCAGTTTGAGGCGGGGCAGCAGGAATTAGACAATCGCGGCGTGGTGCGAAGCCCGCAGGCGCGTCTGGGAGCCGTGCAGCGGGTCGTGGAGGCTGCCGCGCGGCTTGGACTGCAAGAACAGCGCCGCATGGACAGCCCCATCACGGGCACGGCGGGCAATCAGGAAACTCTGCTGTGGCTGCGCGCCGAGGCAGGAAACGGCAGCGAAAGCGGGGAATAAAGCCGCGCATGGCAGACCCCCGACATGAGACCGATTACTTTGCCCTGGCGCGCGCTCGCGCGCCGGAACTGCTCGTCGCCGCGCATCAGGCGCAAAGCAGCGCGTATGCGCCCTATTCCAACTTTGCGGTCGGGGCGGCGGTGCTGCTCAGTGACGGCACTCTCTTCACCGGGTGCAACATAGAGAATGCGTCGTTCGGCCTGACCGTGTGCGCCGAGCGCGTGGCGCTGTTTCAGGCGGTCAGCGCGGGCCGCATGGACATCGCTGCCGTCGCGGTCGTCACCAGTGCCCCGCGTCTGGCAAAGCCCTGCGGAGCCTGCCGTCAGGTCATCGCGGAGTTCTCGCAGGCGGGCAACCCCATTGTCGTCTTGTCGGCCTGCGCGGGAGATGAAACCAGCCTGGAACCAATTACCGCTCTCCTGCCGGACACGTTTACTCTGCTGTAGCCACATCGGGAATGCCTTCCAGACAGTCCCGCAGCGCCGCCAATGCGATGTGATGCATCGCGCGGCAGGCATCTTCCCCCGCCCCCTGCGGCGTTTCCAGCACATAACAGCGCGGCACGTTCTCCTGCCAGGCCCACTGCACCAGAGCCGCCCCCGGCGCGAGACGCAGAAAGTCCGTGATTTCGGTGACGCCGGGCACAATCATCCCGTCCCGCCCAACATAACTGCCAAAAAACGGCGCGGCATCAAGGGGGAAACCTGCCTGCTGCACAGTTTGGACGAGATGCGGCGCATACGACGGCGTGTTTGCTTGAAGCAATTCAAACAGGTAAAAGCCGGACGCGCGGGCGTCCGTGTGCAGGTCGGCGACGGCGGCGACGCGCTCCCACGAAAGAAAGGCGCGCACGGCGGCGGTTTCCGGGGTGCTGCTGCGGTGAAACTGGCGGTTGATGTCCTGCCCGGCGGCATTGGCGCGGGTTCCGGCTTCCAGCCCAGAGGGGTTCAAACAGGGCAGGGCAAGCACCCGATGCTGCACAAACGCGCCGCCTTCCGAGGCCGTTTCTGCCAGAAAGTCCAGCAGGGCGAACACGCCTTCCGGCTCGTCGCCGTGCGTTCCGGCAGACAAAACAACGGCAGGCAGGGCCGGGTCGCCCGCTGTCAGCGCGTACAGAGGGTAGTCCCGCCCGCCGTAAGAGACATGGCTGAAGGCGAGGGCCTGGTACGCCCCGCTCTCCGAGAGGGATTGAATGCGCCGTAAAAGCGCGTCTAGTCGTGGTTCCATGACAGGCAAAAGGCAGAACAGGAACACTTCTAATCAGGATTTTACCCGCTAGCCGTTTACGTCAAACTCCACGCGCAAACGCTGGAAACTTTGCACGGGCCTGCCGTCCAGGGTAGCCGGACGCCATGTCCAGCGGCGGGCGAACTGCATCGCCAGGTTGTCTAATTGCGCCGTGCCCGTAGATTGAAGCATTTGCACGTCTGCCGTGCCGTCCGGGTGAATGGTGAACAGGGCGCGAAAGACCGCGTGCAGGTCGCTTTGCAGCAGGTTATCCGGGAGCGACGGGCGCGGCTGAGAGACCAGAACGGCGGGCGTCACGACCGGAGGCGGCGCGGGGGCGGGCGGCGCGGGAGCCGGTGCGGGCGCGGGAACCGGCGGCGCAGCGGAGGGCGGCGCAGCGGAGGGCGGCGGGGCGGCGGGCGGCGCGGCAGACGGCAGCGAGCCGGGGGCTGCCGTGCCGGAATTGTCTATCGTTGGGCCGTTTCCTGCGCCTGCGGGGGCGGCGGAGGCCACCACTTTGGGCTGATTGGGGTTCGGACGGGCGGGGCGCGACGAGGCGACACGGGCCGCCGCACGATGGACAGGCGGGCGGGCTTTGGCGACGCGCTTCTTCGGCGGCGTCTTTTTCGGCTCCGGGGGCTTCTTGTCCGGCGGCGGAAGCGTGACCAGTTTGACCTCCGTCAGGCGCGTGCGCGCGCCCTTGAACACGCCCATCTGCGCCAGAATGGGCAGCAGAACGGCGTTGACCAGCACGGCGACGGCCAGCATTTTGGGCAGCAGCGTGTTTTTTTGTCGGCGTCTTCGCATGGGTCTTTTGTCTGTTTTCTGCGTCGTTTTCTGCTCGTTTACTGCCCGTGTTCACCCGGCGCGAGCGGAGACGGAAGGTTCCCCTTCCCTGTGGCGGAGGTTCCCCTCCCCGCCATTGGAAGGGCGACCCTGCCCCCCAAGTTTGGCCCCTCACAGGCAAGCCTGTGGAGCGGGGAAAAGGGGAGGGCGAGATAAAAACTGCGCCATATCAGTTCCTCCCCTTTTCCCCGCTACGGAGCGTCAGCGACTAGGGGCCAAACTTGGGGGGCCGGGGGGGCCTCTCATGCTAGAATAATGCTAGAACTATGCTAGAACTATGCTAGCGCGATGCTAGAACTATGCTAGAACTATGCTAGAACAACGCTTGCACAACGGTTGCACAATGAGTGTTTAACGCTTGCATTACGCTTGCACAGTGAGTGTTTAACGCTTGCATTACGCTCCCACAACGCGCCGCGACTAGGACTGCGTGGCGATGGCGAAGCGTTCCACGCCCGCCTTGCGCGCGTCGTCCATGACGGTGGTGACGACGCCGTGCCGCACGTTGGCGTCGGCGTTGATAATCACCAGCGTGCCTGCGCTCACGCCGAGGGCTTTGAGGGCGGGGGTCAGGTCGGCGATTGCCAGGGGGCGCGTGTTCAGATGCAGATTGCCCGCCGCGTCCAATGTCAAAGTGACGTTCTGCGCGGAATGGGCGGCCCCGGTGCTCGCTTTGGGGAGGTTGACCGGAATGCCATTCTGCACCGCGAGGGCGAGCGACGCGACAATAAAGAACATGAGCAGGAACATCATGGTGTCAATCATCGGGATGATGATAATTTCGGCTTCTTCCGGCTGACGCCGGGCACGCACGCGCATCATATCAGGCCACCCTCCCCGTGAGAAAGTTGGTGAGTTCCGCGCCGTAATAGTCCATATCTTCCACGAACCGCTTGACGAGATTGCCAAAGTAGTTGTAAAAAATGAGGCCAATCACGGCGACGGCAATGCCCGTTGCTGTGGAAACAAGCGCCTCGCTGACCCCGCTCATCACCGCTGTCGGCGACGATAAGCCCGAAGCCGCGACGCTTTTAAACGATTGAATCATGCCTGCAATCGTGCCGAGCAGCCCCAGCAAAGGGGAAATGGAGATAATGGTACGCAGGCCGGGCAGGTAGTTTTCCAGCGCGGGAACCTCATTGGCGGCCTCCTGCGACATGGCCATTTCAATGAGTTCGGCGGAGCGTCCCTCATTCTTCAGCCCGCGTGCGAAGATGCGCGCAAACGGCGTGTGCTCGTCGTCCATGACTTTGACAACCTCCGTCGGGCCGCCTTTCTTGTAAGCGTCTTTAATCTCGTCCAGCAGGTCTTCCGGGTCAACCCGCGTCGCCTTGCGGAACGTGTACGCCCGCTCTAAGATAATACCGATGGCGGCAATGGAGCAGATAATAAGCGGGTACATCATCAGCCCGCCCTGTCGCATATACTCAGTGAAAGCGTTCATGGGTATTCTCCTTAAAAGGTCTGCGTCCATTTGACGCCGTAGGTGCGCCCCTGGCCGAACTCCTGGTCGGTGAACGGGCTGGCCTGCTTGATGACATAGGGATGGTTCACGAGATTGTCCACCGTCAATGAGATTTGGCCGTGCCCGATTTGCGCGCCCACATTGGCGTTGAAGATGAAATGCGGGGGCACGCGATAAATGTTCACATTGCCCAAATTGTCCTGCCCATACGGGAAGCCGGAGCCGTATTCGCCGTCAATGCCCGCCAGCAAACCGCGCGCCGCATAGTCCACGCCCACCGACGCCGTGTGAGTCTGGTCGTGGTCATCGTAAAAGTAGCCGGGCGGGGCCGTGCCGGAAGCCACAAAGCCGCCCGTGAAATCGCCCGCCGCCCGCGCCCAGGAGCGCGCGTAGTTGGCGTAAAACGACAGGGAGCGCGTGAGCGGCCCTTCCAGCGACACTTCCAGGCCGCGCACATAACCCTTCTGCACATTGAACGGCTCCGGTATCTGCGTGCCGGGCAGAATGTTTTCGTCTATCACATCCCGCTCGGTCTTGTAGTAGCCGTCTAAACTCAGCGAGACGCCCGCGTTCTGGTGCTACCAGCCGACTTCATAGAAGTTGTCCCGCTCCGGCTTGAACGGCACGGCGTTGGGGTCTAAATGGCGCACGTCTTCAATGGGGGCGGGCTGAAACAGGCGGTCATAATCGGCGTGAAACGTATCCCGCCCGCTCGCCGCGTTAGTCAGGTTCAGGCGGGGAGACAACTGCGACGTTTCCGTGTCGGCCTTGTGAATGTCGTAGCGCGCGCCGTAATTGACAGTGACGCGGCCCGGCGTCCAATCGTCCTGCGCGTAGACGGCGCGGTTGCCCCCGGACAGCGCGTGCGCGTCTGTGACCGTCGTGACGGGGCTGATACCGTCGGTGTTTTGCAGCGTGAACTTCTCTGCGCCCGTCAGGGTGTCTACGTCAAAGCCGACGCAGACTGTGTGGCGAGGCGCGACCCGAAGAGCCTCATCAGTTCGCAGGCCGACATAGTTGGCGTCGCGGTCTTCGGAAGCAGACGCGAGCGGGCTGTCCGGCGTCGCCCCCATCAAGTCCTGCGGGCTGCCGAAGTAGCGCAGGCGCGACTGATGGGAATACAGCGCCACCGTCAGCGACCCGCCCCCACCGGGCGCGCGCCGCCAGATAAGATTGGCGAAGTCGCCGTCCTCGCGCTGCGTGTCGTTCTGGCCCAATACTTGCCGGTCGGCGGCATTGGGGATTTGCAGAAACGCATCGGTGCGCGCCGTGTCCAGCACGATGACGTCCTGCGGCCCCGCCTCCACGTTCGCCTTGAGAAACACCACCGAGTTCCCGCCCGGCGTCGTGCAAGGGCTGCGGCGTCACCGGGTCAAGTTGGCGGTCAGTAGAAGAACGCACGCCGGACAGGAAGTAAGACACATCCCCTACCCCGCCGCCGGTCTGCACCGTGCTCTGGAACGTGCCGTAACCCTGCGCGATTTGCTGCGCCAGCCCGGTTGGGTGGCCCGCGCGGCCTGCTTTCGCGGTCACGTCAAATACGGCGGCTAAGTCATTGCCATACTGGGCGGGAAAGCCGCCCGTATATACCCGAAGCGTCTGGATATTCTTGGGGTCAATCAACTCGGAGAACGAGCCAGACACGCTTTCCGGCAGGGGCGCTCCATCCAAATAATAGGTGTATTGCCCGTGCGAGCCGCGGATATGCAGTTCGCCCGACGACGACTGCGCCGCCCCCGCCACGCTGCTCGCGATAATGGAACTGAACGATGACGAATTGGCCTTCTGCTCAATGGCGGCTGCCGAAAGCGTCGTGCTGCTTGCCCCCGTTCTTGGCACAAGAACAATGCGCCGCCCACCAATATGCAGCACAATTTCCGGCGCGCGCAACGGATCAAAGATGGGCGCAAGCGCAGGCGGCGGCGGAACCACCGCCGCAGGCGCGGCAGACTGCGCCCCTGCGCCAGCAGGCACGGCAAGAACATATGTCGCACCGGCAAAAGCCAGCGCGCGCACGGTGATAGAAGTCATGGCAGAGCGTGAATGAAAAGACAGGCGTCCGCCAGGCGGACGGGGAGAAGGCGGTCTACGAGGCTGAAAGGGGAACCGGCGGCGCGCGCGGGGAGCAGCGCAGAACAAAGCGGGGGACAAAACGCGAACACAGGGGCAAAACGCGCGCCTGTGTCACAAACTCACGGCTCACAGAGGGCGCGAAGGCAAACGCCTGCGCCTGCATTCCCTGCTGCCACCGGCACGCGGCGCATCCGTCATCTAATGAGGCAGACGCAGTAGAAGCATGATGCCCCATGCTGGCCGATGCCTGCGTGGACGCGCCCTGCGCTGCTGTCAGCGTGTCCGTGTGCATCAGTGCGCTGCCCGTCGCCATCCACACAAACAGGACAGCGAGACACCGGGCAGTCACGGCGCGAAGATGTTGGAGCTGTAAGGGTCGGGCGTTGGGCATGGCGTGTCGGGCTGAGTATACCACAGTTGGGAACGTGCCGCGCGCCCTGGAAAGTTCCCTGCTTCGGCGAAGGGTGGACAAAACGACCTGTTTCTGCTAGAATAGCCCCCGGAACTGATAGAGTTCACAGAAGGAGCATCACGCCATGAAAATTGGTATTTTTACCGCCCTGTTCCACGACCGGCCCCTGGAAGCCGCCCTGGACATTATCGCCGAGGCAGGCATCCAGGCCGTGGAACTGGGCGCGGGCGCGTATCCCGGCACGCGCCACCTGGATGACTTCGGCGGCGTAGAGAAACTGATTGCCGATGACGGCGCGCGCAAGCGCCTTCGCAAAGCCATTGAAGACCGGGGATTAATCTTAAACTCGCTTTCCGTACATGGCAATCCCCTCCACCCCGACGCCCGCATTGGCAATGCCCACCACGCGGACTTTCAGAACGCCGTGCTGCTGGCGGAGAAACTGGAACTGAGCGTGGTCAACGGCTTTTCCGGCTGCCCCGGCGAAGGCCCCCGCGCCAAAAACCCCAACTGGGTCACCTGCCCCTGGCCGGACGAGTTCCGCGAAGTGCTGGACTGGCAATGGAAAAAGCGGGTCATACCCTACTGGCGCAAGCAAAACAAGTTCCTGCGCGACCACAAAATCAAGTTTGCGATTGAAGCCCACCCCGGCTTTGTGGTTTATAACCCTGAAACCGTGCTCAAGTTGCGCGACGCCGCAGGCGCGCAGATTGGCGCGAACTTTGACCCGTCGCACTTCTGGTGGCAGGGGATTGACCCCATTGCTGCCGTGCGGGAACTGGGCGAAGCGGGGGCTATCTTCCATTGCCACGCCAAAGACACCCGCATTGACCCCCAAAACAGCGCCGTCAACGGCAATTTAGACACCAAAAGTTACGGGGACATTCTGCATCGCTCGTGGGTGTTCCGGTCGGTGGGCTACGGGCATTCTATCACGTGGTGGAAGGACTTCATCTCCAACCTCCGCATGGTTGGCTACGACGGCGTGCTGTCTATTGAGCATGAGGACGGCCTGCTGTCGCAGAAAGAGGGCCTCACCCGCGCGATGGAGACTTTGCAGGCGGCCATCATCACCGAACAGCCCGGCGCAATGTTCTGGGCGAAAGAATAACCCAAGGAGTAAGCCATGAACACCCTCCTGCAAGAACTGATTGGGCAGACCGTGAAGGTGTATTCTGAGCATGGGCAGGGCGAAGCGAGCGACGTCGGCGTTCTGCAAGCCGTCGACGACCACTGGCTGCGCCTGGATACGGACGCGGGCGTCATTTACTTCTGCCTGCATCGGGTGCGTCTGGTCAAAGCGGTGTGACAGCGTAGGGGCGGGGCTTGCCCCGCCCTGTGCCAACACATCGTCACAGTTCCCGCGCCACAAAAACAGGTATCGGCATAAATACCAGTTTTTTGTCCGTTTGGACTGGTTAAAATGGCCCTGCGAACTCCCTCCGACTTCGGTCAGGCTTCGGTCAGGCTTCGGTCAACTATTGGTCAACTATCGGTCAGATGTCCTTCCGCACTCGGTAAACACAGGCAAAACAGGCCGCAAACTGCCCCTGAAGATGCGCTCGCGTTTTGCCGATAATTGTCCATAGCCCCCCAACGTCCCCCATAGAAAATAGAAAACGTGAAACAGGGGCGTCCCGCATGGCGAACGGGACGCCCCTGTTTGTCGTTATGCCCTGCGGCACAGGAACCCGCTACGGCGAATGGAAGACGCCGGGGCCGGGAGAACTGGAACTGTATTGCCCGCCCGCCGCGAAGCCACTGTCGTTGCCTTCCTCTACGAAATCGCCACCGGTGACGGTGCTGAATGCGCCGCTGGCTGTGTTGTAGCTGCCGCCAGTGGTGGTGCTGCGGTCGCCGCTCGCGGTGTTGTGCTGGCCGCCAGTGACGGCGCTGTAGTCGCCGGAGGCAGCGTTGTAGAGGCCCCCACTGACGCTGGCATACAGGCTGTTTGCCGTGTTGTAGGAGCCACCGCTGATACTACTATCTAGGGCACTAGCCATATTATTGCCACCACCACTGATGCTGCTGGAGTTGCCGCTGGCTGTGTTGAATGCACCGCCACTTACACTGCAATAAGAGTAGATTGCGTGGTTAAATGCCCCCCCGCTGATACTCGCAACCAGACCGCTGGCAACGCCAACTTCGCCTCCACTGATGCTGCTGGTATCCCCGCTAGCCGTGTTGCCGTAGCCGCCGCTGACGCTGGCATACTGGTTGCTGGCTATGTTGTTGCGCCCGCCGGTGACCGATGATTGTACACCGCTGGCGGTATTATATTGCCCGCCCGTCACAACGGCGTAATGGCCGGTGCTGGCAACAGAGTTGTTGTAGCCGAATACGACCCCGCCGAAGCTTTCATAGTTCGCCTTCGTCCCGACAATCAGGTTGTGGCTGCCCATGCGCTTGTCGGTATGACCGCTGCCGCGCGTCTCGTTATAGCCGACAATTAAATTACCGAGGCCGGTTAATGTGCCGCCGTTGTCGTTGGTGTAGCCAGAGCCGTCAACCACATGGACATTGACGCCGGTGAAGTACATCTCGGTGCTTTGCGCGCCATCGGCTCTGTCCGTGTCGGTGGCAAGCGTGATGGGCGCGGTCTTCTTTTGCAGCGTGTTAATTATCACCTGCTGATGCTCCACCGTGCTTTGCAGCGAAGCAATCCGGGCGTCCTGCACGCTGGCGCGCGCTTGCAGGGCGGCGACGGCTTGGGCCAAATCGGGCGTTGTGGACGCGGCGATAGGACGGGGAGATACAAAGGCGGCTGCGGCAAGGCAGGCGCAGGCGGTGACAAGGGGCGCGAAGATGCGCCGGGCGCTGAGGGACATGGCAAAACTCCTTTGGGCGACAGCGGGGCGCAATTCCTTGCGCCCGGAATGGGTGAACGAGATGATTGTAACACGGCAGGGCGGGGCTGTCAAGGCGCGCGCTTAATGCGCCGCAGGCTCCAAAAGCGTCAAACACCCTGCCCCGGCGTCTAAACGGGCGCGAACGCCGAGCGGCAGGGCGTAGTGGGGCGACACATGGCCGAACGGAAAGCCGAGCGCCGTCGGCTTGCCGAAGGGCAGGAGCGCCTCGGCCCATAACTGACGCATCGGCAGGGCATCCGCGCGGTCAGCGTCGGTGGCCTCGCCCACGATAAATCCTGCCGCCTGCGCCAGCACCCCCGCCTGCGCGAGTTGAAACAAATAACGCTCCATGTGCCAGGGCGTTTCGTCCACGTCTTCGAGCAGAAGAAGGCTGTCGCGGGCGTCCAACTGAAACGGCGTGCCGCACGTCGCCGCCAGCAGCGACACGCACCCGCCGCGCAAGACCCCCTCAGCGACGCCCGTTACCAGCGTCTCGGCAGCTTCGCCGGGCACGCGCCCCGCCGCGTCTGTGTTTTGCAGCAGCCCCAACTGCCAGTCTACGACTTCGGCAGGCTCGTGCGCCAGATGCACAATCATCGGCCCGTGCAGGCAGACAGCATGCGTGATTTGTGTGAGAGGCACGAACAGGGACGTGATGTCCGAAAAGCCGACCAGCATCTTGGGCGGCAGCGTTTTCCAGTCCATAAGCGGCCACAAACGCAGCGACGACGAACCGCCGCGCGCGCACCAGAGAACATCTATCGCGGGGTTGTGAAAAAAGGAACAAAGGTCAGCGGCGCGGTCGGCGTCCGTCCCGGCGCGGTGGCCGTCACAGTCAAGAACGTGCGGGGCCAGGACGACTTGAAAGCCGCGCGCGCGCAGCACAGCCAGCCCTGGCTCCAAACGAGACATCTCTACCGGCCCGGCAGGAGACACGACGCCAACAGTTCCGCCAGCAGGCAGCGCGAAAGAAAGACGCATGGGCTAAATGCCCTCGCCCTCAATGTTCTCTTCCGCGCAGGGAGTTTGCGCGCACATCTCATCAAACAACTCGGACAGCGGCTTGCCGTGCGCCTGGTGCAAGGCGTGAAGCAGCTTGTCGGGATGCTGCTCGGCTTCTACGGCTTCCACGCGGCACTTCACATCCTCAATCTCATGCAGGGCGCGGCGGATAATCTCGCCCATCGGGTCAGCCGTGCCGAGCGCCTGATCCATCACCTGCGCGGTGGAACGCTCCGAAATGTGCGTGCCGTCCTGCACCAAAATGCGTCCGGGGACGCCGACCACGCTCGTGTTGGGGGGAACGTCACGGGTGACAACCGCGTTGGCCCCGATGCGCGCGCCGTCGCCCACCGTGATGTTGCCCAGCACCTTCGCGCCCATGCCGAGAAGCACGTTGTTTCCCACCGTCGGATGCCGCTTTTCCCGCACCAGCGACGTTCCCCCCAGCGTCACCTGATGGTACATCAAAACGTCGTCGCCGACAATCGCCGTTTCCCCAATCACCACGCCCGCGCCGTGATCAATGAAGAAGCGCCGCCCGACGGTCGCGCCGGGGTGTATCTCGATGTTGGTCAGAAAACGGCTCCACTGGGACAGGCACCGCGCCAGAAAAAACCACCGG
Source organism: uncultured Armatimonadota bacterium (assembly GCA_963835235.1). Classification (GTDB taxonomy): domain Bacteria; phylum Armatimonadota; class Armatimonadia; order Armatimonadales; family Capsulimonadaceae; genus CAWIET01. The sequence continues at coordinate 1,397,789 of CAWIET010000004.1, read as the reverse complement.
CGGCGATACAGACGGTGCGCCACCCGGTGATAAAATACGGCCCAGAACCCGGCATAGGTGAAAACTTCGGCGAGCGAGCGCGCAGCCGGGTCGCGCTGGCGGATGGTGCGTAAATCTTCGCGCAGGGTGTGGAACAAGTCGGTGTCCTTTTGCCGTTATAACTCACAAAGCGCCGAAAAGGGTTCCGCAGCCCCGCGCGAGGCGGGCGGCGAAAGGCCCGATAGTGGCAAAATAGTGGCAAGATAGTGGCAAGATAGTGGCAAGATAGTGGCAAGATAGTGGCAAGATAGTGGCAAGATAGTGGCAAACAACTGGTCGGGAACTGGCAGAATACTGGTCGGATACTGGCCGGGAACTGGCAAATAACTGGCCGGAAATCCGCAAAGAGGGGCTTGACAGATGCTCGTGCGCCGGGTACACTTTGCACGCAATGTATGATTTACATGATACGAATGCGGGCACAACAGGCGACGGGAGGCCGCGCACACGGTGAACATCAAGGACAACAACGCCGACACAGATGATCGCTTCTACGGCGCGGTCACGGTGGGCGAGCGCGGGCAAATCGTGATTCCCGCGGAGGCGCGCAAACGCTATGGCATTGAAACCGGAGACAAAGTGCTCGTTCTGGGTACACCCAACGGGAAAGGTCTCATGCTGGTCAAGATTGATGCCCTGCGCGCGTTTATGAACACCATGATGCACGACCTGGAACGGGCCGAAAAAGAGATAGAAACGACCCTGCCCCCGGAGGAAGCCGCCGCGTGAACCGATTGCCTTTGATGTGCTGTCTCGTCGTCCTGCTTTTGCCTGCCGGGGCCGGGGCGCAGGCCCCCGCGCCGTCTCCTGCCCCCCTCCCTGCGCCCCCGGCAGCAGCGGCCAGCCCCGCGCCGAATGCCGTTCCCCTCACATTGGAACAGGTGGTGGGTGTCGCGCTGAGAAACAATTCGTCCGTTTTGCTCGCGCAGGAACGGCTCCGCAAGGCCGAGGAACTGCTGCCCCAGGTGAACGCGCAGGCCCAGCCGCAAATCACCGCCACCGTCACCGACACTTATTCCAGCACCCGCACCTTCGGCACCGCAGGGGGAACCATCGTCAATCCGTCGCTGCCGGGCGGCGGGGCCATTCCCGTGATTGTTGACCAGGGAACCGCCAGCAGCGGCGGATTTGTGGGCGGCGGCGGCGGCGGAACCACCAGCAGCACGGGTCAGGAAGGCACCGGCATCGGCACGACTTCCACCGGCACCACCGGAACCGGCGCATCGGGCGCGGGCACGAGCGGCACGGGAACCACCGGAACCGGGACAATCGGCGGCACGGGAACCGGCACAGGCGGGTCAACCGGCACAACGGGAACCACTGGAACCGGGACAACGGGCGGCACGGGAACGGGCGGGGTGAGCGCCAACGCCGTTTCCGCGCTGCCCCCGATGGTGCAGCGATACGCCGACGCGAACTCGTCTGACCTCGCCCCACCCCGCCCTCTCGCCCCGTCAGGCTTCGGGCGGCACGGGAACCGGGACAGGGACGGGAACCACCGACTTCACCAACACGCGCAACGGCCAGGTGAACAACTACAGCGGGCGGCTCGCCGTGACGCAGTACGTTGACCTGTTCGGACTGGTCGGCGCGGCCCGCGACGTAGAAAAAGAAACCCGCGACTTTTACGCCGTAGACTTGCAGCGGGTCGGCAATGAAACCGCCTTGTCCGCCAAAACGACCTTTTACAATGTCCTGCGCGCCCAGTCGCAGGTGGACGTGCAGCAGGAGCAGGTCAACTACGCCGCCGAAAACCTTCGCATCGCCACCGCCCGCTACAACGCAGGCGCGGCGGCGCAGTTTGACGTGGTGACGGCGCAAACGAACCTGTCCAACGCCCAGCAATTGCTGATCTCAGACCGCAACAATTTAGACTTGACCCGCGCCAACCTGAACAACCTTCTGGGTGTTCGGCAGGACGTGCCGCTCGCCCTGCAAGCGCCGCCCCTGCCGCCTATCACGCAGACCTTTGACACGGCCCAAAGCCTGCAAACGGCCTTCACGCGCCGCCCGGAACTGGTGCAGGCGCAAAGCAACATCAACATCGCCCGCCGCCTGATCAAACTCGCCGGGGGAACCCTCACCCCGACATTCGGCATCGTGGGCAGCGCGGGCTACGCGGGGGCCACCGTCTCCGGCACGCCCCGCGATACGTACTCGCTGTCCGCTGTCCTGGGCATTCCCCTCTCCGATGGCGGCGCAACCCGTTCCCGCGTCCGTTCCGCGCAGGTGGATTTAGACACGCAGACCGTGACGCAGGCCCAGTTAAAAGAAAGCGTAGAACTGGAAGTGCGGCAGGCGCTGATTAATGTCACCGACGCGCAGGCTCGCGCCGCCGCCGCCCAGCAGGGTGTGACGCAGGCCGCCGAAGCCGTGCGTCTCGCGCAGGTGCGCTACCAGAATGGCCTCGGCACGTTCCTGGACGTGACCAATGCGCAGGCCAACCTTGCGACGGCCCGCACCAACCTATTAGGCGCGCAGTTTGACTACCAGACCGCCCTCGCCCAACTCACCCGCGCGGAAGGCGGACGTTAGAAAGGCCCTCACCCGGCGCGTCGCAAAGCCTCGCGCCACCCTCTCCCGCCCGCACAGCGGGTCTTAAATGGGCGAGGGTAAGAGTTAACTTAATTCTTCACCCTCGCCCGTGAAACGGGAGAGGGTCGCTGCGGAGCAGCGGGGTGAGGGCCTCTTTCCTACACGGTGAGGGCCTCCGGTTGCCCTTCCGAGGGCGGGGTGAGGGCCTCTTGCGGGAAACGGACAAGTCTTGCATACTATGAAAAACACCATGAAGTCACCTGTTGGAATAGCCGTTCTCTTATTCACCCTCGCCGTTGCGGGCTGCGGGCAGAAGAGCGGCACGGGCGGCGGAGACGCCAGCGCCGCAAGCGGCGGCCATCATAAAGGCGGCGGCGGGCAGGACAGCATCCCTGTCACCGTCGCCAGCGTCCAGACTGGCAATATCGCCCGCACCGTCAGCGTCACCGGCAGCATCGCCGCCTTGCAGGACGTGCAGTTGTCGGCGCGGGCCGCCGGGCGTGTCACCGTGGTCGCCGCCCGCGAGGGCGACCTTGTGCGCGCGGGCCAGCTGCTTGTACAGCAGGACGCGACGGACTTAATCGCCAATGTCCAGCAGCAGCAGGCCAACGTGCTCGCGGCGCAGGCCAAACTCTCGCAGGCGCACACGAATTATCAGATTGGCGTGACACAGGCCCAGCAGGCGATTTTGCAGGCGAAGGCGCAGGTGGCGTCGGCGCAGCAGAATTACCTCAAACTCAAAGGCGGCTCGCGCCCCCAGCAAGTCTTGCAGGGGCAGGCGTCCGTCGCGCAGGCGCAGGCCAACTTCCAGAACGCGCAAACCAACTTGCAGCGCTACCAGACCCTTTACCAGCAGGGCGCAGTCGCCAAAGCCGACTTGGACACCGCGCAGACCACGTTCAACGTAGACCAGCAACTCTTGAAAAACGCGCAGGCATCGCTGTCGCTGACGCAGGCGGGCTACCAGCAGGAGGACATCTCCGCCGCGCAGTCTCAGGTGCGCCAGCAGCAGGCCAACCTCGCCAACGCCGTCGCCAACGAAAAGAACATCGCCCTGCGCCGGGACGATATTCTGGCGGCGCAGGCATCGGTGGCGCAGGCCAAAGCGCAGTTGACCTTCGCCCAGCAGCAGGTCGCCAACGCTTCCATTCGCTCGCCCATTGACGGCATCGTCGCCGCCCGCGAAACCGAGCCGGGCCAGATTGCCTCGCCCGGAACGAACCTCCTGCGCGTGGTCAACGTCAACACAGTCTACTATGAACCCACCGTCTCCGAGACCGACTTCGTGCAGACCCACGTCGGCGACCCGGTGCAGGTGCAGGTAGACGCCCTGCCGGGCAAAAGTTATGGGGGCCGCGTCGTTGCCGTGTACCCCGCCGCCAGCGCGTCCAACCGGGTGTTCTCCCTGCGCGTCAACGTGCCCAACCCGACTAACGACCTGCGTCCCGGAATGTTCGCGCGCGGCAGCGTGCAAACGGAAGTGCATCGCAACGTCGTGCTGGTTCCCGTTACCGCGCTGGTAACGGTGCAGCAGTCGGCCTTGCAGGTCAACACGTCCTCTTCCGGCGATGCCACTGGCGGCGCGAGCCTGCCGCCGCAGCAGGCGTTCATCGTGGGGCCGGGAAACAAAGCCGTCGCCAGGCCGCTCACGCTGGGCATTATCAGCGCCAGCAAAGCCGAAGTGGTCAGCGGCTTGAAGGCAGGCGACTCGCTCATCACCACCGGCCAGAACTTAGTCCAGCCGGGCCAAGCGGTCTCGGTCATCAGCGGCCCCGGCGCGAAACACGCGCAGGTGGCGGCTCTCTGAAATGCACAGCAATAGAAATATCTTGAGGTTGCTATGGGACTGACACGCCTCGCCATCGCGCGCCCTGTCGTGATTATTATGATTGTCTCGGCCTTTCTGGTGCTGGGACTGCTTGGCTACTCGCGTCTGCCTGCGGAACTCAATCCGAAGGTGGACTTTCCGCGCATCACGGTGCGGACGACGTATTCGGGCACAAACCCGCAGGAGATGGAGACGCTGGTCACCAAGCCGATTGAGGACGCTATCAGCGGCGTCAGCGGCGTTCAGGAGATTGACTCGCACTCCGAGCAGGGCACGTCCACCGTGCTTATTCAATTCTACTTTGGCACAAACTTAGACACGGCGGCCTCCGATGTGATTCAGAAGGTGGATGCCATCCGCAAGGTGCTGCCCGTAGACGCCGACGCGCCCGCCGTCATCAAAGCCGACACCAGCGGCCAGCCCATCATGTATCTGGCGATGGAAAGCGACAAGCGGCCCGCGCGCGAGTTGCAGTCTATGGCGATCAATATCGTGCAGCCCGCGCTGGAACAGGCCACCGATGTCGGGTCAGTCACGATTGACCAAAGTTCGCAGCGCGAAATCCGGGTGTCCGTGCCCGCCGCGCGTCTTGCGGCCTACGGCATCACCATCTCGCAATTGGCGCAGGCCATTCAGAACGCCAATGTCAACGTCGCCAGCGGCTTCATTCAAAGCGGCAATCAGTTCTTCAATGTGCGCCTGATTGGCGAGTTCGCCAGCGTCAATGAAATCAAGAACCTGCGCCTGACGTTTCCATCCAATGCGGGCGGCAGTTCCAGCACAGCTAGCGCGGGAACAGGCGGCGCGGCAGCCACGAACACGGGAACGGGCGCGGCGGGGCAGTCCATTGCCCTGGGCGACATCGCCACCATTGAAGACATCGGCTCCGAAAAGACCTCCGACTCGTTCCTGAACGGCGTCCCGGCGGTTGGCATTAATATCCTGAAGACAACCGACGGCAACACGCTGGCGGCAGTCAAGAGCGTGCGCGAGCAACTGGGCAAACTGGCTCCCGTCAGCGAGACCGCCAGTGGCGCGGAGGCCGCAACCAATAACGGCAAAACTGGCAAAGCGGGGGACACGTCCAAACACACGTACATTCTGCCGCCAGACGTGCATTTCGTGGTGGCGGAAGACCAGTCTACTAATGTCACCAACAACCTGAATGATGTCGTCGTGTCGCTCATTCTGGGGGCAACGCTGGCGGTTCTTATTGTGTATCTGTTCCTGCACAATGTGCGCGGCACGATTATCATTGCCATTGCCATTCCCACTTCCATGATTGCCACGTTCAGCATCTTGTATGCGTTCGGCTTCACGCTCAACACGCTTACGCTGCTGGGTTTGTCGCTCGCGGTGGGCATTCTGGTAGACGACTCCATTGTGGTGCTGGAGAACATCAACCGGCACTTAGCGATGGGCGAGGAGCCAACGGTCGCCGCCATCAACGGGCGCTCCGAGATTGGCTATGCGGCGTTCACGCTCACGGCGGTTGACCTCGTGGTGTTCCTGCCGATTGCGTTTATGGGCGGCGTCATCGGCGAGTTCTTCCGCTCGTTCGGCGTCACGGTGGCGACGGCGACGGTGTTTTCGCTGTTTATCTCGTTCACACTGACCCCGCTGCTGGCGGCGCGCTGGTATCGCAAGGGCGAGAAGGTGGAATACGAAGGCGGCTTCGCGGGGGCCTTTGACCGCCGCTTCACACGCCTGGAGAACGGCTACCGCAACGTCCTGCGCTCTGCTTTGCGCCATCCCTGGATGGTGGTTATCGCAGGCAGCGTGTTTCTGGTGCTGGTGTTTATGTTTATTGGCAGCAAACTGGGCTTCCGGTTCGCGCCTGATCAGGATCAAAACGAAGTCTCCGTACAGGTGCAGGGGCCTGCGGGCGCGTCGCTCGCTTACACCGAAAACATCACGCGGCAGGTAGAGCAGATTATCCAGAAGACGCCGGATTTGCAGCATGACGTGAAGTTCGTGGACACCGAGATTGGCGACGCCGGCCCGGGCCAGAACGCGACCGGCACGCAGTACGCAAACCTCACGCTCACGCTGTATGACCGCAAAAGCGTGCTGGATACACTGGCGTTCTGGAAGCATGAGCATCTGCGTACCCGACCCGACTCAGATGTGGCCGCGCGCATCGGGGAGTTGACCCGGAATATTCCCGGTGCGCGCATTCTGCCCGCTAACGTGAGCGGCTTCGGCGGCGGCGCTCCCCCGCTGCAGGTGAACCTTACTGGCCCGGACTTCGGGCAACTGCTCGCGGCAACGCAGAAGGTGCGCGCGCTGATGGAGAAGACGCCCGGCGCGTACAACGTGGATGTGTCGTTCCGTAATTCTCAGCCGGAAGTGCAGGTGCGCCTTGACCGCACCAAAGCGCCGGAGTATGGACTCAATTTGCAATCGGTGGCGTCCGCGCTCGCGGACTCGGTGTCCGGCAACATTCAGTCCAAGTACCGCGACCCTGTGGACGGCCAGCAGTACGATATTCGCGTCCAGTTGGCCGACGCCGACCGCAACAATCCGCAGGTGGTTTCCAATGTGATTGTGGGCTACCAGAACGGGCAGCCGATCCATCTGGGAGACATCGCGAGCGTGACGCTGGGCGCGGGGCCGGTAAAGATTGACCGCCTGAACCGCGAGCGTGAAATCTCCGTGTCCGGGTATCTGCGTCCGGGGTATCAGCCGGGAAGCGCAGGCACGGCGCTGTCCAAAGAGTTGGCGAAGGTCAATCTGGGGCAGGTGACGTATTCGCTCGGCGGCGAGTCGCAGAGCATCAACCGCGAGTTTGGCTACTTAGCGACGGCATTTATTCTGGGCATTGTGCTGACGTATATGCTGATGGCGTCGCTGTTCAACAACATGGTCTACCCGCTCTCTATCATGCTCTCGCTGCCGCAGGCGTGGGCGGGCGCGATGATTGCGCTTTACATCGCCAAAGAGCCGCTCAATTTGATTGCCATGATTGGCATCGTCTTGCTGAACGCGATTGTCAACAAGAACGCCATTCTTCTGGTAGACTACACCAACACGCTGCGTAAACGCGGCTACAAGCGCACGGACGCGCTTTTGGAGGCCGCGCCAATCCGTCTGCGGCCCATTTTGATGACGACGCTTACCATTGTGGTTTCGTCCATTCCCACGGCGCTCGCGCTCGGACGCGGCGCGGGCTTCCGTCAGTCGCTGGGCGTAGATGTCATCGGCGGCATTCTGCTGGCGCTGGTGCTGACATTGATTGTGGTGCCGTGCGCGTATGAAATCCTGGACACGCTGAGTGAGTGGGTGAACCGCGTATGGCACAAGCGGCAGAACCAAACCGGCAAAACACCTCCGCCTGCCGGACGCAACGGCCACGATGGGCATAAGCCCGCCCTGAACGGCAACGGCGCGCACGCTGCGCTTCCGAGCAGCCCCGCGCCGCCAACGGCGAATGCTGCGCCGGAGCCGGAGCGCGAGACGGTGGATTAAGAGGCCCTCACCCGATACTCTGGCGGTCCTCACCCCCCATCCCCCTCTCCCGCTGTCGCAGGCGAGGGTGGCGCGCAGCGCCGGGTGAGGGCCGCCACAGGCACGAGTGAGACCGCCCTCGCAAACGGCGCGGGACTCTTGCGCGCCTCACTCCGTCAGTTGCAGGAACGAGCGGTAACGCCGCTCGTCAACCGTTCCTGTTTCCATCGCGGCGCGCACGGCACAGCCGAGTTCCGTGTGGTGCGTGCAGTCAGCAAAGCGGCACTGCGCGAGGAACGGCGCGAACTCCGGAAAGCAGTAGGCGATGTCGGCTTTATCCACCTGCCAGAAGTCCACCTGACGCAAACCAGGCGTGTCGGCGACCCACGTATCCGCTCGGTTTTCCAGTGAATACAGCGTCGCGCTCGTCGTTGTGTGCTTGCCCTTGTGCGTGATTTCGCCGGTGTCGCCGGTGTTCAGGCGCAGGCCCGGCGAAAGCGTGTTGAGCAAACTGCTTTTGCCGACGCCGCTGGGCCCCGCGAACGCAGAAATATGGCCCAGAAGGGCCTCGCGCAGGGCGTTCACGCCTTCTTTGCGCCGCGCGCTGACATAGTGAATGGAATAACCGGCGCGCTCATAGACGGCGAGCGTTTCGCGCAGGTCGTCCTCGTCGCCGTCCAGCAAATCCATTTTGTTGACGACAATCGCGGGACGCAAATCCGCTGCCTCCGCAAGCACGAGAAAACGGTCAAGGAGCCACAAGTCGGGCCGGGGGCTTTGCGCGGCGCACGTCACAAACACCCAGTCCAAATTGGCGACAAGCGTATGCTGTCCGCGCCCGGAGGACGCAACGCGGGACAATTCGGAATGGCGCGGGTGAATGTCCTCAATAATCAGTTGCGCGCTGTCAATGGTCACGCGGTCGCCGGGCGCGATGGGGTCGGTGGAGCGTCGCTTTTTCGCGCTTTCCACGCGCTTGGGGCGGCTGCCGGACTGCGTATACACGAGTTCCTTTTTCAGATTGCCGCGCAGTTTGCAGATGTGCGTGCCGCCGTCCAGCGTCCGCACGCTGTAGTTGCCGGAATTGATTTGATAGACTGTGCCAGTGAGAAGGCTCATGCGTTGTTCTCCGCGCTGCCGAACGTCCTGTTTGTCGGCAGGCTGTGTATCGGGTAACATGGGGACATGATTTGCCCCCCGACGATAAATGATATTGGCGCTTTTCTGCGCCAGACGCTCGCGCCGCCCGTCCCTGCCGACGACGATTGCGGCGTTTACCATCCGTCCGAGCGTCCCGTGCATCGCCTCGGCATGGCGCTGGAATACGCGCCGGGTTTGGCGGAGTGGGCGCAGGCGGAGCGCGTGGACGCGCTGTTTTTGCATCGCCCCTGGAATGTTCCGCCCAACACGCTTGCACCCGAGATAGGCGTCGTATTCGCGCATTCGGCCTTTGACACGCATTTGACGCTTGGCTTCAATGCGCGCCTCGCCGCCGCGCTCGGCATGACGAGTCTGGAAACGCTGGGCTACAAAAATGGCGTGCCTTTGGGCATGATTGGCGACGTAACCGAGCAGCACGTGGCCGACTTTTTTGACTGCGCCGATGCCGTGCTGGGTGGCTCGGAAGACGCGCACACGTCGCAAGCCGACCGCGTGACGCGCGTCGCTGTGGTGAACGCCATGACGCGCGCGCTGGTGCATGAAGCGTCAGAGCGCGGCGCAGACGTTTACATTACTGGGCAGTTCCGTCAGCCGGGGCGCGTGGGCGTGCTGGAAACGGGCATCGGCGTGGTGATTGTGGGGCACGCCCGCGCTGAGGCATGGGGCCTGCGCGCGCTATCGCACGTTCTGCGCGAACGCTGGGTGCGGATGCAATCGCGGCTTTATCCTGACGCGGCAGAAACGGGGCGAGGCCGCAGCAAATTGTAGAAAAATGGTGTGTGCATAGTCGCGGCCTCCTTCAAGCAGAGTGTGACAGGGGTTTCCACGCGCGGCATGGAGATTCCTCCTGCCGCCGCATTAATTTTCCAATTCCTCTTGTTGGGAAATGGCCCGCTCCCACTCGCTGAGGGCTGCCGCCAAATCATCCTGCAAGCGCGTGTGTTCGGCGGCGAGCGCCACCATCTCTTCCGCCGACCCCGACGGCTGTGCCAGCCGCCCTTCCACGTCTGCAATGCGCGCTTCCAATTCTTGCACGTTCGCTTCCGCGCGCTGTGCAGCCTCACGCGCCTTCACTCGCGCCTTGCTTAACTCTCGCGGGGACAAGGCAGGGCTGTGAACGGCAGCAACGGGGCTTGCTTTGGCCTGCGCCTTTGCCTGCACGGTCTTCGCAGGCTGGATTTGTGGCCCTGCGGCCTCCTGCGCCTCGCGCCATGCGGCGTAGTTACCCTCAAACAAGGCTGGCCGGGAGCCGTCACCGGGCAGGAACAGGGTTTTGGTGGTTGTCCTATTCAGCAGGTAGCGGTCATGGGAGACTAGCAAAAGCGTCCCCGCATATTGGGAAAGCATTCCCGTTAACGCCTCGCATGACGCAATATCCAGGTGATTGGTCGGTTCGTCCAGCACCAGCAAGTTGCAGGGAGCGAGAATCATGCACGCCAGGGCGAGTTTATTCTTCTCCCCGCCCGAAAGCATACTCACTGTCTTAAACACGTCGTCGCCTGTGAAGAGGAAGCGGGCTAAATAACTTCTTGCTTCGGTCTCCGTCATGTCGGCCATGTCTGTGATTGACCCGATAACGGATTGCGTCGGCTCCAAACTGTCCGCTGCGTGCTGCGAGAAGTAGGCTAATCGCGCATTGTGTCCGAGCATCAGCGACCCCGTTGAAGGCTGCTCCGTGCCTAACAGCATCTTAATCAGCGTGGTTTTGCCCGCCCCATTCGGCCCGACCAGTCCTACCCGGTCGCCTCTTTCTATCAGCGCGGCGAGGCCCTGAAAGAGTATGCGCTCCCCGTAAGACTTACTCAAGCCTTCCATGCGTACCACGTCGCGCCCAATGCGTCCTGCGCCGTCGGCATCAAAGCGCGCGCGAACTGTGGTGGTATCCGTGACGGGCCGCTCTGCTTTGTCCATCTTCTCAATGCGGCCCTGCATCTTGTGACGCATGGCGCTTTGGATGGAGTCCGCGCCCATGTTGCGCTTGATGATGGCTTGCAGGCGGCTCACTTCGGCCTGCTGCTGGTCATAAAGCGCCTGCTGTCGCTCTAACTGAGCCTCTTTCTGCACCCGGTAATGAGAATAGTTGCCTTTGTAGACACTGAGGCGCTGGTTCTCTAAGTCGGCAATGGTGTCGGTGACGGCGTCTAGGAAGTACCTGTCGTGTGATACTAATAGCACCGCGCCGTCATACGCCCTCAAAAAGCCTTCCAGCCATTCGGTTGCATGGATGTCCAGATGGTTTGTCGGCTCATCCAGCACCAAAAGGTCGGGACGGGATAGCACAATCTTGGCTAATGCTAGCCGCGTCTGCTCGCCGCCTGAACAGGAACCCACGCGCTTGCTCCATACGCTCTCGGCGAAGCCCAGACGGGGCAGAACGATGTCTAATTCGCCCTCTGCATGGTAGCCTCCGGCGGCATCATACGCATCCCGCGCCTCCGAATAAGCGTTCATGGCTGCTTCCAACGCTTCATCGCTCGCGGCGTCGCCCATTTCGCGCTCATACTGGCTCATCTGCGCTTCCAGCACTCTGAGGGGGGCAAACACGGACTGCGCTTCCTCCCAGATTGTCCGTTCCGGGTGTACGGGAGCCTCCTGACGCAGATAACCGAGCCGCCGCCCTGCCGCCAGAGACACTTTGCCGCCGTCTGGTTCTTCCTGCCCCAAGAGAACTCGCAGAAGCGTTGTTTTCCCGCTCCCGTTGCGCCCGACAAGGCCCATCTTCTGCCCCTGCGCGATGGAAAACGTGACTTCACGGAACAGCAACTCCGTGCCGAACGACTTTTCTATGTTGCTGACGGTGAGAATGCTCATGGGAAACGACTACAAGTATACCCGACGAACGCTTTCCCGGTTGGGTACAATACCCCATGCGGTACGAATGGGACGCGCAAAAGAACGAAGCCAACATTCTCAAGCACCGGCTGGACTTTGAGGATGCGTTTCGCGTCTTTCTTGGGGACTTTTCCCTTGAGTTTGATGACCGCTTTGACTATGGCGAAGACCGCTGGAAAGCCACCGGATTGCTGAACGAAGTCGTTGTGACCGTTGTTTTCACGGAACCCGATGAAAACACACGGCGCGTTATCTCCATGCGAAAGGCAACACTCTATGAACGAAACGAGTACGCCCAGTTCCTCCGCGACAACTTCCCGCACGGATTGGGAATACCTGAAGAACCTGCGGGATGAGGACATAGACCTCTCTGATGACCCCGAATCTACGCCGGAAATGCGTGCCAATGCGGTCGTCATGCTGCCCGGCGAGACGGCTGCCGCCGCCTGGAAGCGCGGGCAGAAGGCCAAAGCCGACGCCGCCGAAGCCAAAACGCCGCCCGTCACAGTAGAACTGAGCGTTGACCCGGCGCTGTTGGCATGGTTTCAAGCGCAGGGCGACGATTACCAGACCCGAATGCTCGCCGCCCTGCGCCTCTATGCCCTCGCCCACCGCGTAAAATAAACCATGTCGCACGAATGGCTCCGTTATCTTGCCCTTGTCAGCACCAGTCTGGCTATCATCACGATGTTGTTTCGTATGGTGCAGACGATACGCACAGGCGTTGGGCCTTTGCGCGCTTATGTCTGGATGACCGTTTCAAACGTCCTAATCATGCTTTCCATCGTCTTTGAGAATAACAAGGGCGATACTCATTCTGAGTTGGGCTTGCTGGGTTTGGGAATACTCGCTTATCAGTTGATACGGTTCAAGCCCCCGCCCAAAATCACGCCGAAAGTTTAACAAACGCCGCCCTGCGCCTGCGTCTTTCGGGCCTGTTTACCTCTTGTTTGCCTCTTAAAACCTCTTAACTGCCTCTTAAAACCTCTTAACACGCTCTCCCCCCATCTGAAATTGCATCTGAAAGCGCAAAAAGGACGCCGATAATCCACCCGCTGAAAAAAGTTTGGAACTGCCCTCCAGTTTTCCCGCACGCCTGCCGATAATGGAAACGCAGACAGGCGACGGCACCGCAGCGGGGGAAACCCCGCGCGGGCCGAAACTTCGCCCCTGCGCCGCTCTTCGGCAGCCCCAAACTGCCCGCGAGCGGCTCTGCGGCCTGACGGCGGCAGAAAGGATACGCACAATGACGACCAGGCAATCGGGCGTGGCGCGGACGAAGCGCGCCAAGGATACGCCCCGGCCCCAGAGCGTCCGCATGATTCAGCTAGGCGCGCACTGGACAAGCCTCACGGCCATGCAAAAGCAGGCCTGGAACATGACAGCGGCCACCGCCGCCAATGTTCTCAGCCCCTTTTCCCCGACAACGCAGACCGGCTACGGCCTGTTTGTCTCCATCAACAACTATCATTTGGACACCGGCAACAATATCCAATCGGACAGCCCGGTCTCCTACGCGCCCGCCGTGCCCATGCAGCCCGTGCGCTGCGCGGTGACGGTTGTGGACGGCGTGACCACCGTGACGCTTTCCGCCACGTCAGCCTATATGTACAGCGTCCTGCTTTACGCGGCCAAGCCCTGCGCCGCCGCGAACGTGCCGCGACGCCCCGGCAACTACGTCTTGCTGACCAGATTGAACTACATGGAACCCTCCACCGACGTCTCGGCGGCTGTTCTGGGACGCTTCCCGTTCGCGGAGCCGGGCATGCAGCTCAGCCTGAAACTGGTTCCCGTCTCGGCCAGCGGCTTTCGGGGCGCTCCGCTGTACGTCACGGGCTATTCTCTGGCTCCGGGCCAGACCCTGCCCGCCGCCTTTGACCCCGATGCGAAGAAAGCGCGGCCCGCGACGAACCTGAAGATAGCGTAACCCTCCTGAAAGTGGCCTTGTCGTGCCTTTTTGCCCTCTTCCCGCCCTGGGAAGGGGGCTTTTTTCACGCCCGCAGGACGTTCACCGGGTATCATTTATCCTGTGATGTCCCTGCGCGCGGCTTCAACCGGTCTGCTACAATAAGTGCCATGAATACAACGGAAGACATGCAAGAACCCGCCCTCAGCGCCATCTCGCCGGAGCAGATGCAAGCCTGCCTGCACGTCTTGCAGCAAATTGCCGACGATCACGGAACCATCGTCCGTGACGCCCGCTTCAACAGCCTGGTGTCCAAAGTTTACCGGCAAGGCAAGCGCCGAGACCGCAAGGCCCTGCGGGCAAGCCAGCAGGCAGCGGATCACTCCCTGAAGGCAAGCGCCGCGATGGTGCAATGGCAGCGGGATGTCCCGCCCGCGCCGCTCATCAATGCGTTGTTGCCCTTGCCCCCGCAGAGAACGCTGAACCAGCCGGAAAACTGCTATGTCTGCAAACAAGACTTCCGAGAACTGCACTTCTTTTATCACCTGCTGTGCCCAAAATGCGCCGCGTTCCACTACCAGATGCGCGTCCAGCGCGCCGACCTGACCGGACGCACGGCGCTTGTCACCGGCGGGCGGGTTAAGATCGGGCATCAGACCGTGCTGCGCCTTCTGCGCGATGGCGCCAGGGTGATGGTCACAACCCGCTTTCCCCATGCCGCCGCCCGGCGCTTTCATGCCGAACCTGATGCCGACCGAGTGGCGGGAGCGGCTGCAGCTGTATGGCCTTGACCTGCGCAACATCCCGGCGGTGGAAGCCTTTGCCCGGCATCTGCTGGACACGGAACCGTCCCTGGACATCGTGATCCACAATGCCGCGCAGACAATCCGCCGTCCGCCCGGCTTTTACCGGGAACTGGCGGCGCAGGAGCAGCGCCCGCAGGAAACGCTGCCGGGAGAAGCGCGCCGTCTGGTGGCGCAGGGAGCGCCGTCCACTCTTGCCCTTTCCGACAGTTCTGCCGCTGCTGCCCGGCCTCCCGGACAATTCCTCCGGCATCTCAGACGTTCTTCCCGGCGCGAGCACTTGCAGACAATGAAGAACGGGCCGACTCGCGGGACACAAATAGCTGGCGGCTTCGGCTGGATGAAGTAAGCGCGCCGGAGATGCTGGAAGTGCAATTGGTCAACTCGGTCGCCCCGTTTCTCCTGAACAGCCGCCTCAAGCCGCTGCTGATGCGTTCTCCCTTTGCGCGGCGATTTATCGTCAATGTGTCGGCGATGGAGGGTCAATTCGGGCGTCACAAGACGGTGTATCATCCCCACACGAACATGGCGAAGGCCGCATTGAACATGATGACGCGCACGTCGGGCGAAGACTATGCGCGCGACGGCATTTACATGAACAGCGTGGACACCGGCTGGGTGACGGATGAGAACCCGGCGCCCAGGCGGGAGCGCAATCAGGAAGACCCTGGGCTTCTTCGCGCCGCTGGATATCGTGGACGGCATGGCGCGCATATACCATCCCATCGCGCAGGGGATTATCGGGGAAGCAGAGCCGCTGTTCGGCCTGTTTCTCAAAGATTATGCGCCCTGTCCCTGGTAAACTGCCCTTACGAAATCATCGCCGAAGCCGCAGCCTGACCCAAACGCGCGAGATTTTAAGGAGGCAGCAGGAAAAAGAGGCTTGTCTGTTGAACGAAGCCTCCGAACGCGCTCTCACCGGATGGGATGCCGTTCAGGAGGAACGCCGTTCATGTTAGCACAGGTCGAGTCCAGCGCCATTCTAGGCATTGATGCTTACGTTGTCCGCGTGGAGGTGGACATCTCGTCGTCAGTGCCCATGTTCACCATTGTCGGCCTGCCCGATGCTGCCGTGCAGGAAATTCGTGAGCGGGTGCGTTCCGCGATCAAGAACACCGGACTGGAGTTTCCCCTGCGCCGCATCACGATTAATCTTGCGCCTGCGGACATCAAAAAGCAGGGGCCAGCGTTTGATTTGCCCATCGCGGTCGGCCTGCTCGCGGCGACCGGGCAGGTTCCGAGCGACCGATTGGGAGACGGCCTGTTCGTCGGGGAACTGGCGCTGGATGGAACCGTCAGCCCTGTCGCGGGCGTTCTGCCCATCGCCATCAAAGCCCGCGCCGACAAGAAGCCGTTTCTGGTTGTCCCGGAAGCCAATGCGCGCGAAGCGGCCATTGTGGGCGACGTGAAGGTTTATGGCGTTCGCTCGCTGGCCGATGTGGTGGCGCTCTTGTGCGATTTTGACGCCTCTGTGCCCGTGACCGCCGACCCGATGAGCCTGCTGCGCGCGCATCAGGCCGATGAGCCGGACTTTTGCGAAGTGAAGGGGCAGGAGCACGTCAAGCGCGCCCTGGAAGTGGCGGCGGCAGGCGGGCACAACCTAATTATGGTGGGGCCGCCCGGCTCCGGCAAAACCATGCTGGCGCGGCGCGTGCCATCGGTTCTGCCCCCGCTCTCGCTGGACGAAGCGTTAGATGTCACCAAAATCTATTCTGTGGGCGGGCTTTTGGGCACCCATGCGTCGCTGGTGACCCGCCGTCCGTTCCGCGCGCCGCATCATTCGGTGTCCAATGCGGCCCTGACCGGCGGCGGCAGCGTGCCCCGCCCCGGCGAGATTTCGCTGTCTCATCATGGCGTGCTTTTCTTGGATGAACTGCCGGAGTTCCGGCGGGACGTGCTGGAAACCCTGCGCCAGCCTTTGGAAGATGGGCACGTCACCATTGCGCGGGTGGCGGGCACGATGACCTACCCGGCGCAGATTATGCTCGTTGCCGCCATGAACCCGTGCCCGTGCGGGTATTATGGAGATACCGTAAAGACCTGCTCCTGCTCCCCGGCGCAGATTGGAAAATACTTGCAGCGCATCAGCGGGCCGCTCTTGGACAGGATAGACATCCATATGGAGGTACCACGTCTGCGCCAGGAAGAGATGATCCATTCCGGTGGCACGGGCGAGCCGTCGGCGTTTATCCGGGAGCGGGTGGTGGCGGCGCGGGCGCGTCAGGCACAGCGTCTGGACGGGAGCGGGCTGCACTGCAACGCGCACATGGGAGCGAAACAAATCAAAGAGTTCTGCCCGGTAGCGTCCGATGTGAAAGACCTGCTGCGGGCAGCCATCAGTCAGTTGGGATTGTCAGCGCGCGCCTATGACCGCATCCTGAAACTGGCGCGCACGGTGGCCGATTTGGACGCACAGGATGACATCGGCCTCGCGCACGTTGCCGAGGCTATTCAATACCGCGCCCTAGACAGAAAACTGTGGGGGTAGCCATGCAGTGCAAAGCGTGCCAGTCTGAGAGCGCAGACGGCAACAAGTTTTGTGGAACGTGCGGGGCGGCGGTGGCGTCTGAACCTGTGGCAGCCGTCCCTGCGCCCGGCGAAGACGGCGCGTTCTTCTGCGCCCGCCACTCAAAAACGGTGACGCGCCTGCGGTGCGGGCGGTGCGAGACGCCTATCTGCACGCGCTGCACAGTGTATTCGCCCGCCGGGACGCGCTGCAAAGCCTGCGCCCGTAATAAAGTTGCTGTGCGCCCGGCGGCGGTGCTGCATGAAGCAGGGCGTCTGGTGACGAACACATCTCAAGGCGTCGGCAGGCGCGTCTGGTATTTAGCCCTGTGGTACTTTATCCTGTCGTTCTTTCGCGGCCCCTGGGAGTGAGGGCAAGCGCCCTGCTCTCTCTGGAAAGCAAGACCTATGCGGTACAATTCGCCCCCCAATAGCCCTCTGGACAGCCTGCGCGACTTTGTGACGCGCGGCGGCATCCCCGTGACGCTGGCAATTCTGGCGGTGAACGTGGTGACGTTCCTCGCGGGCTTTTTTTCGCCTGGCGCGGCGGCTCCCTGGCTGGCTGGCCACTTAATGTTCAGCACCGGCACAGTCTGGCGCGCGCCCTGGACAATCTTCACGTATCCGCTGGTGGCCGGGCCTTTCTCGCTGTGGCTGATTATCACCTGGGCGTTCTTCTGGCTCAGTGGCGGATCACTGGAACGGGGCTGGGGCAGCGCGCGCTTTGGCGTCTTCTTTTTCGCTCTGACGGCCCTGTCTGCGCTGTCGCTGCTGGCGGGCGGCCTGCTGCTCCATCAGGGCGTGCCGCCGCTCAATGACTTATTTCTGCCGCTCACGGGGCTGATTGTGGCGTTCTGTATGCTGAACGCCGAGCAAACCGTCGTGCTTTACTTTTTCCCGGTGCGCGCTAAATACGTGGCGCTCATTGTGACGCTGTGGACATATTTCACCTACGGCAGCGAACTGGGGCCGTTGCTCGGTTTGTTCTCGCTGGGCGGCATTCTGGCCGCGTTTCTGTATGTGCGCTATGGGCGCTCCTGGGGTGACATCGGCTCCTATAGCGGCGGCGCGCGTTCTGCCCCGCGCGGCCCGGATTTGCGCGCTTACCCCCCTGCGTCGCGCTTTTCCACCCGCCCGAAGACGGCTACGAAAAGCGCGATGGACGGCTCGCCCACGCAGCGCAGCCCATTTGACCTCGCCGGGCGCTGGCGTGACTACCAGGAACGCAGGCGTCTGGAAAAACTGTGGCGCAATTCCGGCTTCTCCGACCCGGAGCGCGAGCAGCGTGATGATGAAGGACGGCGGCGACGTTAGCCGCTCTCAACGATGACCCTAATTCTCCCCACAAGGAACCTGTTTCCATGACAGTTCGCTTTCACTGCGCGGCTCTGGCCGTCGCCCTGACCGCATTGCTGCTGGGCGCGGCGCTTCCCATTCCGGCGCAGACCCCTCCCCCGGCTCGCCCCCGAATGCACTGTATCGCTCCGACGCAGGCCATTCAGGTTACACGCCAACCGCGATGCCCCTGCCCCTGTCGCTGCTGTGGCAGCAGACAACGGCGCTGCTGAATGGCAGCCCGGCGTCGCCGCTGGAAGCGAACGGCGTGGTTTACTTCACAGCAGGGCCGACTCTCTATGCCGTCAACGCGGCAGATGGCACGCGCCGCTGGCAGTTTCCCCCGGACGGCAAGGCGGGCGGCGCGGCGCTGGGCAGCACGCCCTGTCTGCAAGACGGCTTTCTGTATGTGGGCGCGGACGACGCGCAGGTCTACAAGATTGACGCCAAAACTGGCTTAGTCGTCTGGGTGAAGAAGATTGGGGACGGCGCGCTACGCGGCGCTCCCGCGCTGGACGGCGGATTGGTGCTGGTAGGCAGCGCGGACAGTCATATCTACGCTCTGCGCGCCGATACCGGGCAAACCGCGTGGACGCTGGCGACGCAGGGTTCGGTGACGACGCCGCTGGCCGTCAGCAGCGGGCAGGCGGTCTTTGCCGCCACCGACAACAGCGTCACCAGCATCAGCACGGCGACAGGGCATCTCACTTGGCAGGTGAAGCTGCCCGGCGACCCCACCGTCTCGCCGCCTCTGTTCGCAGACAATCTGCTCTACGTGGGCGGTGGCGACACCGTGTATGCGTTCAGCCCGCGCAGCGGCACGGAGCGCTGGCGCGCGCACGTCCCGGCGGATTTGACCGCGCCGCTGACTGCTGGAAACGGCTTCGTGTTCGCTGTCGGCGTTGACCGCGTGCTGACTGCCCTGAACAGCCGGGGGCGCAAGATGTGGAGCGTCACCCTGCCCATGCCGTGCGCTGCCGCCGCGCTGCTGGCCCATAACACGCTGCTGGTTCCCACGCAGCGCGGCATCTTGAACGGCTTTGATGCCGATACGGGCGCGCTCAAGTGGCAGTATGTTACGCAGGCGGTCGGGACGCAGACGCAGCCGAAGTACCAGACAACCGACATCAACACGGCTCCGCTCTGGCAGGACGGCACGCTCTACGTGCTCAGTGACGACGGCAGCCTGAGCGCGTTCCAGTCAGGCGCAGTGGACACGACCGGGCCGCAGGCGTCCGCGCTGTCACCTATTCCTGGCTCGTTTGTGGGAGGCGTTCGCATTCCCTACAGCGTGACACTGGTGGACGAAGGCTCCGGCATCAACCCGGCCTCGGTGACGCTGGCGATAGACGGTGCGCCAATCTCTCTGGCCCGCTTCAACCCGGCCAAAAGCCAGGTGCAGGTTGACCTGTCCGGCGACGAGCGCGGCGACGCCCTGCGTCCTCTGAAGGCGGGGCCGCATGAGATGACGGTGCAGGCCAAAGATTGGCGCGGCAACGCGCTGTCCCAATCCTGGGGTTTCATTGTCACAGGGAACGCCGCTCCTGCCGCTGCCGCCGACACAACGGCTCCCGCCCCCGACGCCCTTCCTACCCCGGATGCTCCTGCTGCGCCCGATATGAACGCCAATGGCGGAGGCGGGGGAACCGCGCCGCGCGCCCCTGCTGCGCCGAGCCGGGACGGGGGAGTGAATGGCGGCCCGCCGCCCCCACCCCCGATTGGGCCGCCGCCCACGACTCTGCCGCCAACGTCAGCTGGGCCGCCAGTCACGCCGGTGCCGCCAACCCTGCCCACGCCGACGCCCCCGGCCCCAACGCCGCCCGCGCCGTCTCCGCCAGGAACGCCCGCCCCGCCTACGCCCCCCATTTAAGCGAACAAGAAGGAACCTTCCGGCTATGGACGGCCCTGCCGCCCCCGCGACCGACACGATGACAGACGCCGAAACGGACGCCTGGCTGCGCGTCAACGCTCTGGAGTTCGCCCCCGTGCGCGCCCGCGCGCTGCTCCACGCCTTTGGGGATGACCCGATTGCTTTGTTTGCCGCCTCCCCCGACGAGTGGCGCGAACGCTGGCCCGCGCTCAACGATAAGCGGGCCGACCGCCTGCGTCTCATCCAGCAGCGCGAGATGGGAAAAGAGCGCGCCCTGCTGGAAAAGTGGAGCGCGCACGTTGTCCCCTTCCTGGCTCCGTGCTACCCGGCGAACCTGCGCCCCCTGCCGGACGCCCCGCCAGTGCTGCTCGTGCGCGGCGAGTTGGTTCCCGAAGACAAGTTCAGCGTCGCCATTGTCGGCTCGCGGCGGGCGTCGCCTTACGGTTTGTCGCTTGCCAAACGATTTGCATCAGACTTGGCGGCGCGGGGCCTGACGGTGGTTTCGGGCGGCGCGCGCGGCGTGGACACGCAGGCGCACCGGGGCGCTTTAGACGGCGGCGGGCGCACAATTGCCTTTCTTGGCTCCGGGGTTGACGTTTCCTACCCCGCAGACAATCGCCGCTTGTTTGACCAGATTGCGGGCGGGGGCGGCGCGGTCGTTTCTGAGTTTCCACTCGGCACAAAGCCAGAGCCCTGGCGTTTTCCCGCGCGCAACCGATTAATCAGCGGCACGTCGCTAGGGGTACTCGTGATAGAAAGCCCCGCCGACAGTGGTTCTCTCATCACCGCGCGCGAGGCCGCCGACCAGGGCCGCGACGTGTTCGCTATCCCCGGCCCGATTGACACCGGACTGAACGCGGGCTGCCACGCCCTCATTCAAGACGGAGCGAAACTTGTACAGACCGTAGAAGACATTCTGAACGAGTTGGGTGTCCTCACCCTGCGCGCTCCCGACAGCGACAAGCCGTCACTTCTGCCTGCCTCTGCCCCCGTCCCTAACCTCCCCCCTGAACAGCGCAAAGTGTTAGACCTTCTCACATTGCAGCCCCGCCACGCCGACTCGCTTATCACCGAAAGCGGCCTCACTGCCCCACAAGTGTCGGGAATCCTGACGCTTCTGGAAATGAGGGGATTGGCTCGCCGCGTTCCCGGCAACGCCTTCGTGCGCGTGCTTTAGCCGTGAGTGAATACCTTGCCCCCTCCGCTGCCATTGAGGATAAAATACGTGCCTTCGGTGTCATAATAGGGACAGCGCGCCACAGGGACACTTTGCGCGTCAGGAGAAATTACCCATGCCCTTTGACCAGTACCATGAGCCGCCCCAGGAACTTTCGGAGAAGACACGCACGTTTGCCCGCATGATAGCGTCGCTGATTGAGGAAGCGGAGGCAATTGGCTGGTACGAGCAGCGCCTCGCCGTAGAGAAAGACAGGGACGCGCAGGCGATTATGCGAAACGCCCAGCAGGAAGAGTTCAAGCACTTCGGCATGGACTTGGAGTTTCTGCTCCGCAAGACCCCCAAGTGGCGCGTCGCGTTGCAGAACATTCTGTTTCAAGACGGCGACATTGTGGAAAACGGCGAGAAGGCGGAAGAGGCCGAAGACAAAGCCTGACGGTAGGCAACAGATAGGCGTCTGTCTGCGTAGCAATAGCTGTGTGTTTGCCATTGCAGCCCATTTCCCTAACGCCACATCAGGATGAACAGCCCACCCGTCACCCGCTCAGATGTCCACGAGCAGGTGAAATTTGACATCGTGCGCCTGCGCGTCTGTCAGCAACGCGGCAAAATGGCGCAAATCGGCCAGGATAGCGTCCCTGTGCTTCGCCAACAACTCCGGGTGCTTCTCTAAATGCGACAGCAAGCCTTGCACCGTCGCCAAGCCTTCTTCTGCGGTGTACCACTGGACGGAAGGCAAATTCGCGGGCAACTCTTCTTCGCTCAAAATATCCAGCATGGCTGTACGCGCATCTATGAAGTCGGTAAGGGAAACGACGCTAAACGAGAAGGCCAGCGCGTCCAGTGCTTCAAGGTTGTAGGACAGGCTTCTGCCGCTGAAGGCGTCAGCGTCCGGCAGGGGCGCGTCAAACGCCGGGTAAATCGCAGGCATGAGTTTCCTCCCTTTCTCAGCAGGCGCAAGTTCCGCGCCTGCGCCCGTGTTTCCTTCCGTAGGACTTCGGGGACAAAACGGGCGTGTTCGGTGTTATAATGGGGAAACTTGCCCGAATTGACCGTTGAAGTAGGACACTGATGCCAAAGAAGCTTATCATTGTAGAGTTGCCCGCCAAGACCAAGACCCTCAAAGGGTTTCTGGGCAGCGACTATCAAATAGAGGCCAGCATGGGCCATGTGCGCGACCTGCCGGAGCGCAAGCTCGCCATTGATATTGAGCACGACTTCGCGCCCACCTACCAGATTATCCCGGAGCGCAAGGACGTGGTGGCGCGTCTGCGGGCGGCGGCGAAGGGCGCGTCGGAAGTGTATTTAGCCTCTGACCCGGACAGGGAAGGCGAGGCCATCTCGTGGCACTTGAAGGAAGCGCTGGAACTCAAAAGCCCCAAACGCATCCAGTTCAACGAGATTACCAAGTCGGCGGTGCTGGCGGCCCTGCAAAACTCGCGCACGATTGACATGGACAGGGTGAACGCGCAGCAGGCCCGGCGTGAACTGGACAGAATTGTGGGCTATAAGATTAGCCCGCTCTTGTCCAAGAAGGTGCAGCGCGGGCTGTCGGCGGGGCGCGTGCAGTCCGTCGCCGTGCGCCTTGTCGCTGACCGGGAGCGGGAGATACTGGCGTTCAAGCCCGTAGAATACTGGTCAATCACGGCGTCGCTGACGCCGGACACGGCCCCTCACAAGTTTGACGCCGCCCTCGCCCAGCGCGACGGCAAGAAGTTAGAGATTAACAATCAGAAGGAAGCGGACGGCGTTCTGGCTGACCTGAATGGCGCGGCGTACAGCGTCAAAAGCGTCAAGCGCAGCGAGAAGCGACGTTCCCCCGCGCCGCCGTTTATCACGTCTACGTTGCAGCAGGAGGCGTCGCGCAAATTGGGGTTCAGCGCGAAGCGCACCATGATGGCGGCGCAGCAGTTGTATGAGGGCGTGGACGTTGCAGGCGAGGGGCACGTCGGCCTCATCACCTACATGAGAACCGACAGCACGCGCATTGCCGATGAAGCGCAGGCGGCGGCGCATCGTTACATTGTGGACACCTACGGCAAGGACTACGCGCCCGCTTCGGCCAGGCAGTACAAGAAGGGAGGCGCGGCGCAGGACGCGCACGAGGCGGTGCGTCCGACGGGCGTGCAGCGTCTGCCGGACAGCGTTGCCAAACTGCTGACGAATGACCAGGCGCGATTATACAAACTCATCTGGCAGCGGTTTGTGGCGTCGCAGATGACGCCCGCCGTGTTTGACGTGGTGACGGTGGACGTGCAGGCGAAGAATTACACGTTCCGCGCGACGGGTTCCACGCAGAAGTTTGATGGCTTCCTGCGTGTTTATCAGGAAGGCCGCGACGACAACAAAGTGGAAGACGAGGACAAGCAGCCCCTCCCGCCGCTCACCGAAGGGCAGGCATTGACCCTGCTGGCGCTCCTGCCGAAGCAGCACTTCACGGAGCCGCCGCCGCGCTTTACCGAGGCGACGCTGGTGAAGGCATTGGAGGAAAAGGGCATCGGGCGTCCGTCCACGTATGCGTCTATTCTGTCGGTGATTGTTGACCGCAAGTACGTGGAACTCACCGAAAAGAAGTTCCGGCCAACGGAACTGGGCGTCAAAGTTAATGATCTCTTAGTCAAGCACTTCCCGTCTATTTTAGATGTGGCGTTCACGGCGGGCATGGAGACCCAACTGGACGGCGTGGCCGAGGGCAAGGAAGACTGGGTTGCCATGATGCGCCGCTGGTACGGGCCATTCTCCGAAAGCCTGTCGGCGGCGGGCGAGCAGATGGAAACTCTGAAAGAGCCGCCGCGTGACGCCGGGCGCGAGTGCCCGACGTGCGGCGAGCCGATGGTCATTCGCTCCAGCCGCTACGGGGAGTTCGTGTCGTGCTCGGCCTACCCGAAGTGCAAGACGATTGTGCGCCCCGAAGCCGAGAAGGTGGAGGGCGACTGCCCCAACTGCGGCAAGCCGATGGTGGCGCGCGCGGGCCGCTTCGGGGAGTTTATCGCCTGCACGGACTACCCGACGTGCAAAACGACCCGTCAGCCTGCGGCGCAGCGGGTGGACGTTCCCTGCCCCAAGTGCGGCGGCGAGGTGGCGCAGAAGCGTTCCAAAAAGGGCGCGACGTTCTTCGGCTGCTCCAATTACCCGAAGTGCGACTTTGTGGCGTGGGGCAAGCCCATCGGCAAAGCGTGCCCCAAAGACGGCGGGCCGTTGGTAGAAAACACGATGCGCGGCGGGCGTATAATTGGCATCAAGTGCAACAATGCCGACTGCGACTACAAAGCGCCCCTGCCCCCGAAAGCGGACGCGAACGGCGCGGAAGCCCCCTTCACCGATGCCGACGCGCCTCCTGTTGACGAGCGCGAACTGGCCGCCGTGTGAGATAACCGAAACGAGACATGACAAAAGGGTCGCCCCCGTTATAGGGCGGCCCTTTTTGCTGCGGCTGGCTTATCTTTATGGGACAGGCACAAAAGCAACACAGGTAAATCATCTCCTGCGCCGTCTGTTAACGGATTATCGCGGCGCAGCGGCCTGCATCCTCGGCACTCATCGCCCCCTGAAGGCCGGGGCGGCCTGCCCGCATCGGTGCAGCGCATTGTTAGGCGGCTGGACTGGTAGCCTCATGTCCCAATGTCTTCGGCTGAAGCAACATAACCACTTGCAGACCGTGATCTTTGGTGAAGGCGCATCTTGAGTTGATGCCGCACCGATCCTGGCTATTTCCCGATACTATTTCCCTATACGGGGTATGGGGCGGGCGGACGTCTTACATGCTGTGCGCCTTGGTCTGCGAACCGCTGCTCGGCAACGCCTGGGCCATCTTGAGGTGCATCTGGAGCAGGGCGAGGTTCTTCTGAGCACTGACTTTGACCTGTGAGGCCTGCCCCAGACTGATCTCCCGCTTCGTCTTTGCGATGTCTTCCGTGTGGTCTCGGATCATCTCCTGTTTATAGGCCGCCTCGAACTTGGCTCCGTGCAGGTGCGACAGCTTTTTTATGAGCGCCTCTTGATCCTCGCTGATGTCCGCAGGCAGTTTGTAGCCCACCCGTGCTGCCAGACGCTTAAGGTCGGCGTTGGCTTTGGCATGATCCTGTTTCATGCGGCGTCCGAACTGTCTGTCCTGGCTGTTGGTCGCGTGTGACAATACCATAGGCTCCAGTTGCACCTCTTCAAGGTTGCTCTGCGCCGTGTCCTTCAGGTACGTTTTGTCCAGTGTGCTCAATCCTCCCTGTGATGGCGCCTGATGGTTCTGAGCGAACGCACCGCCGCTGAGAATTGTCAGCAGACCTGCTGTGATAATATATGCTTTCGTTTTCATGAGCTTTTCCTTCACTGAGTTCTATCGCCAGGAATTTGAGATGCTTACGTTGGTCGGATATACCTCTAAACTGGCGCGGCTTAAACACGGCATTGGCGACCATGACGGCCTGCTGACGAATGACAGGGACTTACTGTGCCGACTGAAGATGGGCCTATGCGGCATCCTCCTCGGGTCGGTTCCCGTCTTCGGCTAACGCGGCTTCACTCAGCAAAGCAGCCTCGTTCGCATACGGCTATTCGTCTCAAATCGTGACCAGCGCACGATGAGGGGCAGAAAGGGCGATAGCTTCTCCAAGAAGTGCCGTTCCTCGCTCATCAATGGTAGCTTCAACAGTGCGTATCATAACATCCTCCGTGTCGTTATCATACGCCAAGAGGCGGGATTGGGTTCTACTTAACGCTATGCAACCCACAGCCTTTCGCCCAGCAGCCTAACGGCAAAGTTCAGCCGCGACAACCGCTGCACAGCCAAACGGATACGCAGAGGAGACCGAGGCGGTTGGCGTCGGCTGCAACGCATTGTTAGGTTGCAGGCCGCTTTAGCTTTCGCCGATATTCTTCGACGCTTTGGCTCTGACCGGGGCCGATCTGCAACAAGTAGCGCCATTGCTCGACTACTTGATCGTCCAATAAAACTTGTGGCTTGGGCAGGAAAGCCGTAAAGCAATCGGCAATACCGAACTCCTCCGCACTGGCTTTGGCATAGGCCGCACCGCCTGAACTCCAGCAGTATAACTCTGCACCCTGCTCCTTGAGTTGGCGGATATGAGAAATAGTCGCAGGTATCGGAATACGCTTTGTGCCGTAGGTTCGGACAAAGGTATCGTCTACGTCTACATAAATCACGAGTGCCGGTTCTGAAAAGACATTGTTCATAGGAAGGCACTCGCCCTGCAACCTAACGGTCTAGTTCAGCGGCGGCAAACGGAGCGAGGGACGAGCGCAGTTTGGCGTCCGCTGCAATGGTTGTTATACCGTCTCGTCTGTGAACGGCTCGAACTCGCGCTCAGAGAACGGCTCGGTTAGAACACCAGCGCTACAAAGCCAGTCCAGCGCCGAGAGTAGGTCCGTCCCTGCCTCGTAAACCATCTCACTGTGTCGAGGCAGCACCAGCAGGCGGTCAGGTCGCGACGGGTGAAAGATGATCTCGTCCCCGTCCAACGTGTCGGCGATAATGATGCACTCCAGCGCTTCCGTTTTCGTGAGTACGTCCCGGCCATCGTCCCAGAACCAGTACTCGTCCCACCGCCGCTGAAGGTCGCGGTATTCTCTGATGATTCGTTCGGGCGGATAAACACGCACGTAAGTCCCGCCTAGCACACCCGCCCCAAATGTCGTGATGTACTCCTGATACCCGACCGGGAAGGTCAAACCTAGAGACACTTCCGCGCCCGAAACCGCTTCCGCCGAGGAAGGCCTGACGGGAGCGCCGACGATGCTGATGTCTGCTATTCTCATGCCACAGTATCAGCCTTTGCACGAGCGGTATAACTTGTTACTATACCGCTCGCTTGCGGCATAACACGCAAAGTCAGGGCAGTTTTGCCCCACTCTGCTTCTCAACGCGCTCGGTGACGCTTCTGACACCACTCCGGCGGTATTGTGCCCCGCTCAGGCGCATTCTCTCCATTATAACACGCTCGGCCCGCGCCATCAACGCAACGGGAAGCGGCCCAAATCAGGCCGTCGGGCGCAAGTCAGGGAGCGGGAAAAACCCTGCCGGGAACAGGCAAAGACTATGCAAAGAATAGGCATTGAATAGGCGTTGAATAGGCTTGAATAGGTGTTGAATAGGCTTGAATAGGTGTTGAATAGGCTTGAATAGGCAGCGGTATGCTGGACTACACTTTTGGACAGGGGAACAGTGGGCGTCAGGCGTCGCTGCCGCTCTCCCAACAGGAGTAGAAGTAAGGCGTTGCGGCCTCAAACTCCGCCGCGCAGGTGTCCACCATCTTGAAGGCGGGCGCCAGGTTCATTTGCTTGACCCAGCCGCGCACAACGGCTTCCTTGATGCCCAGAACTTCGGCCAAATGACGGCTGCAAAAGCCCAAACGCTTGGCGTCGGTCAGCCATTCCCCCGGCCCAACGGGAGCCTGCGCGCGCAAAGCGTCTTCAAACTGCACCAAACGCTGGATTTTGACAAGAAACCAGGGGTCAACGCCCGTTAAATCCGCCACTTCCTGCACTGTCATGCCTCGCCCGAACGCTTCCCCAATCAGAAACAAACGCTGGTCAGTCGCCTCGGTCAAGCCCGCCTCCAATTCCATGTCGGATAACCGATCCGCATGGCGTGGGCGCAGGCCCACCTGCCCAATTTCCAGCGACCGAATGGCTTTCAACAGGCCGCCTTCAAATGTGCGGTCTATCGCCATCACTTCGCCGGTCGCCTTCATCTGTGTGGTAATGCGCCGGTCGGCCATCGTGAACTTGTCAAACGGCCACCGGGGGATTTTCACCACAATGTAATCCAATGCAGGCTCAAAGCACGCCAGCGTTTTCTGTGTCACGGCATTGGGGATTTCGTCCAAACGCAGGCCAATGGCAATCTTGGACGCCACGCGCGCAATGGGATACCCGGTCGCTTTGGACGCCAGCGCTGATGAGCGCGACACGCGCGGGTTGACTTCAATCACATAGTACGCGAACGAATGCGGGTCTAGGGCCAACTGCACATTGCAGCCGCCTTCAATGCCCAGCGCGCGGATAATCTTCAGCGACGCCGTGCGAAGCATTTGGTATTCTTTATCGCTCAATGTCTGCGAGGGGGCCACCACAATGGAGTCGCCCGTGTGCATTCCCATCGGGTCAAAGTTCTCCATGTTGCAGACCATAATGCACGTGTCCGCGCTGTCGCGCACCACTTCGTACTCAATTTCCTTCCACCCGGTCAGGTACCGCTCTACCATCACCTGATGTCTTGGGGAGAGTTTTAATCCCCGTGCGCCGATTTCGCGCAACTGTTCCGGCGTTCTTGCGATGCCGCCGCCTGTGCCGCCCAATGTATACGCAGGCCGCACAATCAAGGGCCAGGGCGCGCGGTCATTGCGGGACAATTCTTCCAGCGACAACTCGTCCTCAATAATCCACAACTCCGGGACAGGCTCCCCAATCTCTCGCATGAGCGCCCGGAAGATTTCGCGGTCTTCCGCCTTCTGAATGGTAGACAGCGGCGTGCCAAGTAATTTGACGCTGTACTTATCCAAGATGCCCGCCTCTGCCAGTTCGGTCGCCAGATTGAGGCCGGTCTGCCCGCCCAATGTGGGAAGAAGCCCATCGGGACGCTCTTTGGCGATAATTCGCTCCACGAACTCCACCGTCAGCGGCTCAATATACACGCGGTCAGCGGTCTCCGGGTCGGTCATAATGGTCGCGGGGTTTGAGTTGACCAGAACTACCGACACGCCTTCCTCGCGCAGAGATTGACACGCCTGCGTCCCGGCGTAATCAAACTCGGCGGCCTGCCCGATGATAATCGGGCCGCTGCCAATGACCATCACGGTGTGAATATCAGGGTTTCGTGGCATAAGTGTTTTCCTGCCGGGCCTTCTCTAAAACGGCCTGAATGTAATCCGTCTTGGCCGCCGTGTAGTCGGCACGCTGAAAGCGGAAGCGCACGGCCAGCTCGCGCTTCAGTGTCTCGTAGCGCGCCGCTTCTTCGGGGTGCGCGCGCAGGTAATCGCGGAACAGCAGATTGTCTGAAGCATTTTGATGCCCCGGCTCGTACAGGTGCAGGTGATGCGTGCGCGGCGCGCCTTTGGGAAAGTAAAGACGCCCCGGAATGCCGAACTCGCCGACGCACTCGTAGCCAAGCGGCTCTAGCCGGGGCGCGGCGGCTTCCGCTTCGGGCAGCGCGCGCACCCAGCCCAGCAGGTCAACGATGGGTTTGGCGGCCAGATGGGGTACGGCAGTGCTGCCGACGTGTTCCAGCGACAGCAGCACGTCCCCCAGCGCGGCACGCACACGCCCGGCTTCTTCTTCGTAAAGAGCAGGCCAGCGCGGGTCATATTCGGCAATCACAATCTCGTCTATGGGTGTTCCTCCGCAGCGGCGCGGGCATCTGACAGGCGCAGCGTTACCTGTCCCCAGGCCCTCAGTTCCTGTTCCAGGACGTGCCACAGCAGCCCGGCTATTGGCACATTCGTTTCTGGCCGGTTTGTTTGCGGGTCGGCAGGCACAGCGCGGACGGCACGCAAGCCCGCGGGAGTCAACGGCTCCACAATGTGCTCGGTGACTTCCCGCTGGGCGCGCAGGGCGTCACTTAGCATGGCAGGGGTCGTGTAATCGCGCAGGCGCGGCGACGCCCACTCGTACCCGGCAATCAGATGCGCCGCCCAGAACCGCTCCTGATGCAGAACATCCACCCCAATTTGCTGAATGCTGACGCCGCCCGCAGCGGGCCGTGCGTCCCATTGTGTAAGCGAGACACGCGCCAGCGTCTCTAAAAACTCCCCGTGCGCGTCCTCCCAGTACGGGTACAAATCGCGCAGTTTCATGCCGTCTCTTTCTTCCCGTCCGGTTGGGCCAACCACCACGCCCACGCAATCAGCACAAATTGAAGCGGCAGCCGCAGCCACAGCAAAAACGGACGATGCGCGCCGCCAAACGGCAGATTGTTCACCGCCATGTTGACATTCGCCGGGAACACGGCGACGTACAGCGCAATCAATCCCCACGCTGCCGCGCGCCTTGTGAACGGCACGAGCAGCCCTGCGCCGCCTGCAATCTCGCAGGCCCCGCTGATGGCAACGAGCGCACCCGGCGCGGGCAGTCCTTCCGGCACAATGGCGACAAACGGCGCGGGGTCAACAAAGTGCCGTACGCCTACGTAGACCATTCCCGCCGCCAGCAGCGCCCGCAGTGCCGGTTTCAGCCTGTTCATGGCACGGGCCTCACGGCGTAAACGTCCACAAGCCGCTCTCGCAGGGTGATAGTCGCTACCCGGCGCGGCGGCTGCACGATTTGTGGATACCGCGCCCGCCACCAATTCTCGTACACAGGCGCGCGCGTCACCGCCAGATAATCTGCGCGTAGCCGCTCTATGGGCCGCTCACAGTTAGACAGCCCCACCTGCACGGGCGCGGCCCTTAATGGCGTTCCCAGACACAGCGCGGGAGCCATGTCGCCTGCCACAACGCTTCCCGGCGGCAAGGCTTGCGCCAGAGCGCGCGACCCCTGCGCCAGCGTCCACGTTCGCGCCTGCCACGATTGCCCGTACCAGAATGCGCTTGTCAGCAGAAACACGCACGCGGCTGCCCGCTGCGCGCGCACCGTCAAACACACCATGCCCATTCCCGCCAGCCCCGCCAAAGCAGGCAGGAACAAGACATAGTAGCGGCTTGGCGCATAAGAAGACAGCAGGCAAAAGAACACACCGAAGGCTAGCCACAAAGACAGCAGAACCCTCGTCGGCTCCAATGGGCGGCGCAGCCCGCGCAGGCCCAGAATGCACGGCATGGGCACAGTGACCCATAAACAGGGCACAATACCCCGAAGCCAGCCCATCCGGTCGCCCACACACCCACGCCGCACATTCCACAACACGCCCATGAGCGAATGCGGCTGCATCTGATGCACGCGGTAATAGGTCATCATGCGGCTTAATTCGGGCGCGTGCGGCGCGTACCAGAGCGCGGCATAAAGCGCAAGGCCAATTGTCAGGCCCGCCAATGCTGCCCCGCGCGCGGTACGGCTTCCCGTCAGCACAAACGCGGGCGCGGCGAGAAGCGCGAGCATCTTCACGGAGGCGGCCAGCGCAAGGCATAAACCCGCCATCACGCACCAGCGCGCGGGACGCTCGTTCGCCTGTCCCAACGCCCACAGCGCAAACGCCAGCGTCAGGCACAACGCGCACGGTGTCTCCTGCAAAGCAAGCCGGTTGTAAAACACAAACGGCGGCATCAGCCCCAGAAACAACGCCCCCCACCCCGCCGCGCGCGCGCCGCCAGTCTGACGCAAAGCCGCCCACAGCGCGCACACCGTCAGCAGGCCACAAACGGCGCAAAGCGCCCGCGCCTGCACGCGCCCCGCGCCCCAGAGGGTAAATACCCACTGCTGCACCACACTCAGCAGCGGCGATAGCAGACGGTCATGGAAGTCACCCGGCGCGGCGTGTCCGAACAAGGCGAAATGCCGCGCATCCAGCGTGTAGAAGCCTTCGTCTGTCCACAGCCCGCCGCTCCACGACAGCCACGCAGGAGGGTCAACGTCCAGCGCCCATACGCGCACCGCAATGCAGGCGGCAACAAGCGAAATGGCCGCTGCCCGCCCGCCAAAACTGTAAGCTAGTATACCGTTAGATATACTTTGCATATTCAACACAAGGTCTTTGCAAGGTCTTTGCAAGGTCAAGGCAGGGACTTTGCCGCGTCAATCATCGCCAGAAAGCGCGCGAAATAGCCCCGGCTGTCTGTGGGGCCGGGCGACGCTTCCGGGTGATATTGAATGGAGAAAATCGGCAGCGTCCGGTGGCGCAGGCCCTCCACCGTGCCGTCGTTGAGGTTGATTTGCCACACTTCCATGTCCGGGTCAGCAAAGCCGTCGGCGGCGAGCGCGTAGCCGTGATTTTGTGATGTAATCACCACGCGCCCCGTTTCCAAGTCCTTGACCGGGTGGTTCGCCCCCCGATGGCCGAACGGCAGTTTGAACGTGCGCCCGCCAAATGCGCTGCCTAAAAGCTGGTTGCCCAGACAAATCCCCATTGTCGGCTTTTGATGACACAGGACGCGCACATTCTCCACAATCTCGCCCAGCAGGGCCGGGTCGCCAGGGCCGGGCGATAAAAACACGCCATCGGGCGCAGACGCCAAAATCTCCTGTGCGGGCGTGCGGGCGGGCCACACTGTTGTTTCGCACCCCAGCGACGCCAGCGAACGCAGGATATTGAACTTGACGCCGCAGTCCAGCAGGGCAATGCGATACCGCACGGTGTCTGTAGACGACGGCCACACAAATGGGGCCTCCGTGCTGACGCGGGCGACATAATCCACGCTTTCATATTCTGCCGCCTGCGCCAGCAAGTCGGTCAACTCCTGCGGCGTCGCCTCCGACGACACGGCTCCCATCATCACGCCTGCCGAGCGCAGTGTGCGGGTGAGCGCGCGCGTGTCCAGCCCCGCGATGCCGACCACGCCATGTTCTCGGAGGAAGCCGTCCAATGTCCCCGCCGAACGCCAGTTGGACGGCGCGTCCGCGAGTTCTTTGACAATGAACCCCGCCACCTGCACGCGGCGGCTTTCAAAGTCGTCCGGGTTGACGCCGTAGTTGCCCACCAGCGGATACGTGAGCGCGACCAACTGCCCCGCATACGACGGGTCAGTGAGTATCTCCTGATACCCGGTCATGCCGGTATTGAAGACCACTTCCCCGACCGACGTTCCCGCCGCCCCGAACCCCGTGCCGGTAAAGGTTGTGCCGTCCGCAAGGACAAGATGGGCTGTGCTCATTCAGAGGCCCTCACCCGGCTTGCCTCTGACAAGCCACCCTCTCCCGCGAGCGCAGGCGAGGGTGACCAACTCGCCGGTGAGGGCTTAACCCTCGCCCGTTTCACGGGCGAGGGTGGCTCCAAAGGAGCCGGGTGAGGGCCTTCTTTCCCCCCCACAAAAGTCGCCACCGCCCGGCCCGTGAGTTCCGCGCCGTGCAAGACCGTGTTGCGCGACTTGGAACGGAATTGGTTCACGTCCACCGTCCACTTGATGTCCGGGTCAAAGACAGTGATGTCGGCCACATCGCCAACATTCAGCGTGCCGCCGGGAACTTGGAGAATGCGGGCGGGCGCGGCGCTCATCTTGTCTATCGCCTGCGCCAGCGTGAGAACGCCGGGCTGCACCAGATGGGTTATCACCAGCGCCAGTGACGTTTCCAGCCCAATCATGCCAAACGGCGCGCGCGCAAACTCCTGCTCCTTCTCGTGCGGCGCATGGGGCGCGTGGTCAGTCGCAATCGCATCAATCGTGCCATCCGCCAGCCCCTCTTTAATCGCCTCCTGGTCACTTTGCGTCCGCAGGGAAGGCGACATCTTGGCGTTCGTGTCGTAGCCATAGCAGGCTTCGTCGGTGAGGCAGACATACTGCGGGCACGTCTCGCAAGTGACAGGAGCGCCCCACTTCTTCGCCTGCCGGATAATCTCCACGCTTTCGCGGGTGGAAACGTGCAGAACGTGCAGGCGGCAGCCCGTCTCCATCGCCAGGAGGACGTTGCGGGCCGTGCCGACGTTCTCCGCCGAACGCGGAATGCCGCGCAAGCCCAGCACGGTAGACACGTAACCTTCGTGCATCACGCCGTCCCCGGTGAGCGATTTATCCTCGCAGTGGGCGACAAACGGCAAATCCAGCATTTTGCAGTACTGCATGGCCCGCCGCAGAAAGCCACTGTCCTGCACGGGAAACGCATCGTCGCCAATGCCAACCGCCCCGGCGTCTTTGAGTTCCGCCATCTCCGACAGTTCTGTGTTTGCCAGCCCTTTGCTGACAGCGGCGACCACATACACCCGCGCCGACGCGCCTTCGCTCAAATCTCGTATCTGGCGCACAACGGCGGCATGGTCTATCACCGGCGACGTATTCGGCTGACACGCAATCGCCGTGAACCCGCCCGCTGCCGCCGCCGCCGTGCCCGACGCCACGTCCTCTTTATACTCCTGCCCCGGC
Source organism: uncultured Armatimonadota bacterium (assembly GCA_963835235.1). Classification (GTDB taxonomy): domain Bacteria; phylum Armatimonadota; class Armatimonadia; order Armatimonadales; family Capsulimonadaceae; genus CAWIET01. The sequence goes on along the minus strand of CAWIET010000004.1, from coordinate 1,363,395 downwards.
ACGCGCAGGTGAACGTGCATATCCATCAGCCCCGGACAGACAATCAAACCAGCGCAGTCCATGACGGACGCTTCTGGCCCTGCCTCTATGCCCCCGCCAATTTGGGCAACACGCCCGTCATCGCCAACAAGCACATCGGCCTGTTCATCGCGCCCGCCCGCCGGGTCTAGCACGCGCCCATTTTGGAGAATTACCTGAGTCATAGTTGTGGCTGCATTTCCGGCTGCGTCTGCACGGGCCATAAACCATTGGGCAGGCGCACGATACGAATGGCGTCAAATAAGGTCACGGTATTGAGTGTGCTGCCCCGCCTTCTGCGCCCAATGGCATTGGAGGCAAGAAAGGCTGTCTTGAATGCCGCGCGCGGCACGTACAAGTCAAACCGGCCCGGCAGCAGGCGTGTTTTGCCTTCCTCCCGATACGCCCGGCTTGCGGCATGGCTGTCTGAAATAAGCGTGATTTCCATGATACCGAGCCGCTTGCCGCTGATGCCTTCAGGAGCGGCGTTGTCAGACCAAATGTCAAGTTCTTCGCCGGGAGGCATCGGATACGCCTCCTGCATGAACGTCCACAGCCCCCAGCGAAAGCCAGCAAAGGCATCATAGTTCATGTAAGCAACAATGGCTCCCTGCTCGTCGCACACCCAACTCCTCTCGTTGCGGTTATCCATCGGGAGGGGCGGTTCCTGTAAGCGCAGCCTCTTACGCTTGGCGGCTTGCATAGCTTTAGATGTTCTCCTGCGGGGCGAAGCGTTCCAAGAGCATCATAATGCCGAAGCCGAGTGCGAGCGTGAGAAACACCCATCCCAGCCAGCCGCTGAAAAGCGCGCTGTCGCCGTCAATGCTGCGCCCGCCCCATTGCACCCAGCGGCCCTGGTCATAACGGGCCACGACGCCGTTTATCTGCGGGTCAGTCGTTTCGTACTTGACCCGCAGATATTGACCGGGCACGACAGGAACCGTCTGCTGGGCTTTGTATTCGGCGCGCTTGGCGTCTTCGGGAAGGACAATATCATCATAGTCGGCCTGCTCCACGCGCACCGTTCCCGTGTAGTCCTGCGCCGGGCCGGGCTTGGCGTCTTTGGGAGCAAATGGAGGGGCCTTAAACGTGTAGGACACGAAGTACAAATGCGCGCCGATATTGAACCAGTTGCCGGTGACATCGTAATGCTTGCCGGTGGCAACCCCGCGCCCGTAGCCCTGCGCCCTGTCCCAAACGTGCGCGGGCGGCAGAAAGCGGGACGACGGCACGCCCGCCACCGGCAGCAAAAACCCCAGAATGACCCCGGCCAGCAGCGTCCCCACAATGAAGCGAAATACGCGCGTGATGCTCATGCGCTTCCTCCTTTTCCGGTTGCGGCGGCTCCCAGCAGCCAGAACAAAACGGCCATGCGAACCGCCACGCCGTTGGTGACCTGATGAGTAATCACCGAAACAGCAGGGTCATCGGCGACGGCGGCGGCAATCTCCACGCCCCGGTTCATGGGGCCAGGGTGCAGCACGGTCACGTCGGGCGCGGCGGCTTGAAGCGCACGGTGGCTGACCCCGAACAAACGCGCATACTCGCGCACGGACGGAAAGAACGCGGCGTCCTGACGCTCCAGTTGGATACGCAGGACGTTCACCACGTCGGCTCCTTCCAGCCCTGCGCGCAGGTCGGTATGGACAGTCACGGGGAGACGCTCGGCTTCGGCAGGCAGAAGCGTTTGCGGCCCGACAAGACGCACGGTCGCGCCCATCTTCGTCAATCCCCAGAGATTGGAGCGAGCGACGCGGGAATGGAGAATATCGCCCACGATGGCAACCGTAAGGCCGTCTATGCGGCCCTTTGCCTGCCGAATGGTGAGCAAGTCCAGAAGCCCCTGCGTCGGGTGCTCATGCGTGCCGTCGCCCGCGTTAATCACCGGCTTGCCAGATACATATTTCGCGGCCAACTCTGCGGCCCCGCTGAAGGAATGGCGAATGACAAACGCATCAATGCCCATCGCATCCAGAGTGAGCATCGTATCTTTGAGGCTTTCGCCCTTCGTTGCGCTGCTGGTCGTGCCTGCCAGCGAGTACGTGTCGGCAGACATAATCTTGGCGGCGTGCTCAAAGGACGTGCGGGTGCGCGTGCTCGGCTCAAAAAAGAGCATGGCAACCGACTTCCCACGCAGCGTCGGCACTTTCTTCACAGGACGGGTCACTATCTCCGCGAACGACTGCGCTGTGTCCAGCAGGTAAGAAATCTCGTCGGCAGAGAGGCTTCGCAGGTCTAGCAAGTCTTTGCGGCGCATGGTCATGCAGGGCTTCCCCCCGCGTCTGGTGGGCCGTCTTTGGTGATAACCACTTTGTCTTCGCCATCCAGCTCCTTCAAGTAGACTTTCACAAACTCATGGCGGCTGGTGGGCAGGTTCTTGCCCACATAATCGGGGCGAATGGGCAGTTCGCGGTGGCCCCGGTCTACCAGAACGGCGAGTTGTGTCACGGCAGGACGGCCCAGGTCAACGAGAGCAGCAAGGGCGGCGCGCACGGTGCGGCCTGTATACACCACTTCGTCCACCAAGACCAGCGTTTTGCCTTCAATATCAAAAGGGATTTGGGTGGTTCCCACGCGCGGCTGATACGTGCGGAAGTCATCGCGGTACAGCGAGATGTCTAATGCGCCAACGGGTACGGGCGTGCCTTCAATGCGCTCAATTGTCTCGGCGAGGCGCACGGCAAGCGGAGCGCCCTTTCGCAGAATGCCGATAACGGCCAGATTGGTGACGCCTTTGGAACGTTCAAGCACCTCGTGAGCCACGCGAGTCCAGGCACGGCGCATTTCATCGGCATCCATCACGGTGGCGCTCAGAGACGGAGAGGGTTCTATCGGCATGGCTGGCCTTTGGGAACGGCAAGGGGAACGGCGCGAGCCATCGCGAAGCAGGCGTGCCTGCGGTGCGGGGAACGCTGCCTTTTCCGCCTCGCCGGACGGGAATTAAAGGTAACGAGTTGGGCTATTATAGTTCCGGCAAGCGCCGTTTGTCAAGAGGGCACGCCCGCGTCTCGTGTGCAGTGTTCCTCGTGGTTAGGAGGCTCTCGCGGAAACACTCAGACGGGGTTATAGAAAGCCCCGCAACTCCCCTACCCTTGACAACCTGCCTGAGCCGCCGTTATAATGACCCATGCTGCTCCTGACTGCGCCCGCCGTAATTTGTCCGCCGGACACGCTGGTCTGGCGCGTCCACCTGCTGCGCCGTCGTCCCGAACGGCTCTGGCCGCTGCTTCTGTGCGGCATCGGAACGCTCGCTTTGGGCCTGCTCATGTTCCGCAATCCCCTGCTCGCCCTGCTGCCGCCTCTGCTGCTCGCCCTGTCGGTCGGAGATTTTCTGTTGCCTGTCACGTACACGCTGTCCGAAACGGGCGTCTCGGCACGCCGCGTGTTCTCCCATCTGGAAATGGATTGGAACGCGGTGCGCCACGTGTACGCCGCCGACGGCGGCCTTAAACTCAGCCCGCTGGAGCGGGCCAACTCGCGCTGGGAGCCGCTGCGCGGCATTTTGCTGCGCTTCGCGGACGGCAACGACGCCGAAGTGACCGACGCCGTGCGCCGTTTACGGGAGAAGCGCCATGCCGCTTGAACCCGCCACGTCCCCGTTTGCGTTTGACTGGGATGCCCCGCTCCAAGACGACGCTCGCGAACGGATGCTGAATGCGATGGTTTCGCTGGTGCGCCGCTACCGTTTGGAAGTGCCTGCCGTGCTCCTGCTGGAAACGAGCGCGCCGCTTTCGCATCTGTTCGGACAGGGATTGGTGGCGTTTTCGCCGTTTGTCGCCCCGCTTCTGCCGTCTGGCCCCTGGGACGTGCAGCGCTGGGCGAAGTTTCTGGACACGCCCGCCAATGTACGTCTTCTCATAGACCGGCTGACGCAGGACAACGAAACACTGTGAACCATGCTTCCGACAACTGGTGGGTAAGCGGGCTGGCACTGCTGTTTGCCGTGCTGATCGTCGTGCGGGTCATGCGCGCGCAGCGAGGGAACGTGCCGTTTATACGCCGCATCGCAGGAACTCAATGCGATAGATGAAGCCGTCGGACGCGCGACGGAGATGGGCAAGCCCGTTCTCATGGTTCCCGGCCTCGGCGGGCTGGACTCGGACACGTTCGCGCCGACGGTGCAGGCTATGTCCATCTTCGGCTATATTGCCCGTCAGGTCGCCCGCTTTGGAAACCGCACCATTCTGCCCAATTATGACCCTGCCGTGACAGGATTAGCCCGTGAAGTCATCGGGGACGCCTACGCCGACGCAGGCCGTCCCGAACTGCTCGGCCCGGACGACGTGCGCTATCTCACGTCTCAGCAGTTCGCGTATGCGTCCGGTGTCGCAGGCATTCTTCTGCGGGAGCGTCCTGCCGCGTCGTTCCTGTTCGGCTACTTCGCCGCCGAAGCCTTAATCTTTGCCGAAGTCGGTCAGCAGGTTGGGGCCGTGCAGGTAGCGGGCACGACCGAGACGGGCGAAATCCCCTTCTTTATTGCTGCCTGCGACTACGTGATTATCGGCGATGAGTTTTACGCCGCGAGCGCCTACCTTTCCCGCGACCCAACTTTGCTGGGCAGCATTGTGGCGCAGGACTGGTGCAAAGCCATTCTGCTGGCGCTCGTGTTAACCGGCTTCGCCCTCGCCACTGCCGCCGCCGCCTGTGCCCATGCGCACCTGCCCGTCCCGCACGCGCTCACGACGCTTCTGGGGCTGCTGAAGACATAAAGGACTGACGTGAAACTGAGTTTGCGGAAGCCTGCTCTTTTCCCGCTTTTGCTGGTGATACCTATCACCGTATTCGTCATCAGTCAAGTTTATGCAAACGTGCGTATCCATCTCGCAGAGCAGCGTTGGCAACAAGACTTGGATAACGCAAAGTTGCTCGGCGAGAAGGAGGAAACAGTGCTGGCATACCTCAACCGGAATGAGTTAACTTACAGTCAAATGGCACTTTATAATGTTTCCATGTTGCCTCCTGTATCAAAGAACGCACTTGGAGAAAAGGGAATTGCCGAAACTCCCACTGTAGCAACTACGTTTCTTTATAATTTCTTCCCTGTTGATGTCAACTGGCACATTGACCTTGCCTTTGTGTTTGACAAGCAAGGGCGACTGCTGTGGTATCACGCAGCGCGTTACCCTGTTATCTAAATGCAACAGACCATAAGCACCTTTGAGGAGCAACATTGACGGCCTTCCTGCATAATTTCTTCCTCCCGCTCCCTGCTCACTCGGCAGCCTACTACGGCAAACTGACATTCGGGCTGCTGTTTGGCTTCGCCGTGCTTGCCGCCTTGCAGTTCGCGCCCCGGCAGGCACGCAAGGGCATGATTGCGTTCGTCACATTCCTGGGGGGACTCTACTATGCTGCCGAGTTCTTTCTGCCCGCGCACGGCTCACCGTCCCATAACGCGCTGACGCCCTACCAAGACACGGTGGCAAACGTCAGCGCCATTCTGATCTCGTTTGCCATCGGCCTCGGCGTCATTTCCCTGCTCCAACTGCACGGCAGGATAATCACGCGCCGACGCGACGGCTGGGGCAACAGCGTGGCGCTGATTGTGTCGTTTCTCGCCATGACCACCTTCGGCCTCCTGAACGAATACGCGCCACATAGCCGCGTTCTCGGTTCGCGGGTCACATCGGCGCAGGTCTACGATTTCCTCTTTACAGGCGGCTTTTCCAATCTGCGAGCGGCAACCTTCTCCATTATTGCGTTTTATATCGCGTCCGCGTGCTACCGCGCCTTCCGTATTCGGTCTGCCGAGGCGGCCCTGCTCATGGCGGCAGGCTTAATTGTCATGCTCGGCTCGGTGACGATTGGCACGGCCATCACTAACGGCATTCAGCCCGCGAACACGGACATCAATCCCTGGGCCAATTTACGCATAGAACACATCGCCGAATGGCTCTTGTTAGAAGTCAACGGCGCGGCCCAGCGCGGCATTTTGTTCGGCCTCACCATCGGCCTGCTCGCCATTGCCCTGCGGCTGTGGCTGAGTTTGGAGCGCGGCGTCTACTTTGACCGGGAAGTGTAACCATCATGCTCCCACACTCCTTTTGGCGGCGGATGCAGGAGATTGACCGGCGCGTGATTTATGCCGTTCTGGTTGGCTGCATTCTCGTGCCCCTGTTCCTGCCACAGTTCCAACTGCCCATCGTGCCCGCAAAGCAGGCCGTAGACTTCTACCAGACGTTGGAAACAACAGCGCGCACTGAGCCGAACAAATTGGTGCTGGTGGATAGCAACTGGGCATCTTCTACGCGCGGGGAAAGCGGATGGCAGGCGCGGGCCGTCTTGACTCACCTCATGCAGCGTCATCTGCACTTCGCCCTGCTCGCTTTTGAGCCGCAGAACCCCGTGCTGACACAGCAGTTGATGGATACGCTGGCCCCGCGCTACGGCTATGTCTACGGGCGCGACTACGTGAACTGGGGCTACCGGCCCGCAGGCGCGATGCCGCAGACATTAAAAGCCCTTGTGAATGACATACCGGGAACCATCAAAACCGACTGGCACGGCAAGCCGCTCGCACAGTTTCCCATCATGCAGGGCGTCCACGACATCAAGGACATCAGCGTGATTGTAGACATCACGCCCATCAAAAGCGCGGAATACTTTCTGGGGCTGGTGCAGGGCGTCAACAAAACGCCGTATCTGCTGGCGTCTACCGCAGTGATGGCTCCGACTTATTACCCGTATCTAGACTCTGGCCAAATCACCGGAATGCTCACCGGGGTTAAGGGAGCAGGAGATTACGAGAAGTTGACTGGCGTCCACGCCTTCGGCACGCGGGCAGCGGGAGCGTTGTCGCTGGTGTACGTGCTGCTGATCGTGCTCATCCTCATCGGAAATATCGGCTACCATGTAGAACGCGCTGCCGCACGGAAACGGGAGCCATGACCGACTATCTGCGCCATCTGCTTGACCCCACGCTGCTTTTTGGCGCATTGAGCACGCTCGCCATTCTCTCGCTGGTGTTCAAGGAAAACAGGTTCTACCGCCTGTTTGAGCACATCTTTCTGGGTCTGGCGCTCGGCTACGATTTGTATTTCACCTGGACTTCCGTCTTGCGCCCCTTGTTCTGGAACCCGATGGTCACGAACGGCCAATGGGTTTACGTGCTTCTGGTTCCGCTTGGCCTCACCTACTACGCCATCTTTTTCCCACGCATCGCGTGGATGAGTCGTCTGGTCTTCGGTCTGCTGTTCGGCCTGGGAGCGGGAACCGTGTTTCAAGTCTTCTGCGCGCGCTTCATGCCGCAGGTCGTGAAAAGTTTCAAGCCGCTGGTGCCGCCTCCCCCCACGCCCGGCGACGCGCACGCGACCCTGCACCAAATCTCGTTCGTGCTCAACAATGTCCTGTTTCTCGTCATTCTGGTGAGCGTGCTGGTCTACTTCTTCTTCGCCTTTGAACAGAAAAACCGGGCGGTTATGCAGACCGCCCGGTTGGGACGCTTGTTCCTGATGCTGTCATTCGGCGCGGTCTTCGGGTCTACCATTATGACCCGCATGGCGCTGCTGATTGACCGCCTGTATTATTTATTCGTGGAATGGCTGCGCCTTGCGCCTCCCTAACCACCCTGCTCTTGAAACGGGGACGCGAAACGGCGACGCAGCAACGACTGTTCACGCGCGGCAGCCCGTGCGTCCCGGCTCGCCAGAAATGCCTGCCAGCAGCGAACGCAGACGCCCTGCCACTGATGCCAGCGCCCCGTCTTCTCGACCACGCCCAACTCGCCGACAGTCACTTCCTGTCGCGCCGTAACGTGCTCGCGCCGCACCCCCTCAAACTGGTCTTGCAATCGCAGCCATGCCATCTCCACTGTCATCGGCTCGCGCCGGAACGCGCCGCGCCAGCCGCACAGAAAGCATTCTCCGTTCTCCTGATAATTCAGCGTGTCGCACAGCGCGCACACTTTCACGTCGTCCGGCGTCACCGTTTTTAAGTCTTGCCTGCGGGACAGCATTCCCATTGTGTTTCCCTCGCTTCTCTTTCCGCCACTTCCTGCCGGGTCGTGCCCGGCGTGCTGGGACAATTATCGGGAAACGCGACCTATTTCTTTAGGCCCGGTCTTTAGGCCCGGCCCGCGCTCTGGGAAGCAGGCCGGGAACCCGCACGGGTCGTGCTTGACAAAGGAGCAGATTTGCGTGTATACTCTGCCGGTGTTTTGGGACGCACAACGCGCGCACGCTGATGTTTGAGAGCCTGTCGGATAAGCTGCAAGGGGTGTTCGGGAGGTTGCGCGGCAAGGGAGCGCTCACCGAGACGGACGTTCAGGACGCCCTGCGCGAAGTGCGCCTCGCGCTGCTGGAAGCCGATGTCAATCTGCGGGTCGTCAAGGAGTTTGTCGCCAAAGTCAGAGAGCGCGCGGTCGGCGAGAACATTTTAGACGGGCTGCACCCGGCGCAGCAGGTCGTCAAGATTGTCAACGAAGAACTGACCGCGTTGCTGGGCGGTGAACAGTCCGGCCTTCAGTTCGCTTCGCGCCCGCCGACCGTGATGATGCTGTGCGGCTTGCAGGGCGCGGGCAAGACGACTCACGCGGGCAAACTGGCTGTCTGGCTCAAAAAACAGGGCCGCAGCCCCCTGCTGGTCGCCGCCGACATTTACCGGCCTGCCGCCATCAAGCAGCTTCAAGTGGTGGGCGAGCAGGTCAAGACGCCGGTCTTCACGCTGGGTGACAAGACCGACCCTGCCGAAATCGCGCGGCAGGCCGTTGTTTCCGCGAACCAAAACGGGCAGGATGTCGTCATCATAGACACTGCCGGGCGCTTGCAGATAGACGCGGCCCTGATGGACGAATTGGCCCGCGTCAAGGCCGCCGTGCAGCCCACCGACATTCTGCTGGTCGTGGACGCCATGACCGGGCAGGAAGTCGTCCATGTCGCCGAAGGTTTCAACGCGGTTCTGGACGTAACCGGCTTCATTCTGACGAAACTGGACGGCGACACGCGCGGCGGCGCGGCGCTTTCGCTCAAAAGCCTGCTCGGCAAGCCCATCAAGTTCGTCGGGGTCGGCGAAAAGATGGACGCGCTGGAAGTCTTCTACCCTGACCGCATGGCGGGGCGTATTCTCGGCATGGGCGACGTGCTGTCGCTGATTGAGCGCGCCGAAGCCGCCGTAGACCAGAAAAAGGCCGCCGAGTTTGAAAAGAAGTTGCGCGCCAACAAGTTTGACTTTGAGGACTACTTAGAGCAGATGCGGCAAATGCGGAAGATGGGGCCGCTGGAACAGATACTGGGCATGATCCCCGGCATGAGCCAGCTCAAAGACGTGCAGATAGACGAAAAGCATCTGGCGCATATTGAAGCCATGATCTGCTCCATGACCCCGCAGGAGCGCCGTGACCCGCATTTAATCAACGGCAGCCGTCGCCGCCGAATTGCTCATGGCAGCGGCAGGGACATTCAGGACGTGAACCGCCTGCTGACACAGTTTGAGCAGATGAAGAAGATGATGCGGACGCTGACCGGCGACCCATCAGGGATGCCAGCTCTGCCGGGAATGGCAGGCATCGGGGCGCGCGCGGGCAAGCACGCAGGCAGCAACAAAAACAACAACAAACGCAAGCCGCCGCCCGGTTTCAAGTTTCCGTTCGGGCGTCGCTGAACACTCGCACCCTTAAAATACTACTTACTACTACAGGAAAGGAGAGAAATCATGTCCGTCAAAATCAGACTGCGGCGCATGGGCGCGAAAAAGCGGCCCTTTTACCGCGTTGTGGTCGCCGATAGCCGCGCCGCGCGCGATGGGCGCTTCATTGAGACGCTGGGTTACTACAACCCGTGCGTGGAGCCGAACGAACTCAAGATTGACGCCGACCGTGCCCGACACTGGCTTGGCTGCGGCGCGCAGCCATCCGATACCGCCGCCGCCCTGCTCAAAAAACAGGGCCTACTGGAACGCACAGCAGCCCCCACCTCGCAAGGGGAATAGAGTCTTCACGCTACAAGGTCACTTTCCGGCCAGCATCATGCTGGCCTTCTCATAAACAGCAAGACCCATCTCGGTTCGTTGCCTCCGCAGGCCCCTGCTGCGGACAGGGCAAGTTCTTCGGGCCGGGGTGGCTGACAGGAGCAAGTCATTGAAACCCATGATCGAGTATCTCGTCAAAGAACTGGTCGACGAGCCGGATCAAGTCAATATCACGGTTGTGCCGGGCGAGGAATGCACCACTTACGAAGTTCATGTCGCGCCCGGCGACCTGGGCAAAGTCATCGGCAAGCAGGGCCGCATCGCCAACGCCCTGCGGACGGTCGCCAAAGCCGTCGCCATGAAAGAAAAGAAGAAAGTCTACCTGGAAATCATCGCGTAGCGCCGCAGGGCGTTGACGCTTCTCATAGCAATTTTCAGCGCGCCCGCTCGGCAGCCGGTTTGTTCGGCGGCAAAGCGGACGCGCTGCGGTGAAACGCTTATGCCGCAGACGCTTTCTGACAGCGAAATGATTCTGGCTGCCATTGTCACAGGCGCACATGGCGTTACCGGCAATGTGCGCCTGAAACTTGTTGGCGATAACCCGGCGGTTGCCGCACAGACCTTGCAGCAAAACAAGACGGTGCAGGTCAGCAAAGACGATGGCGAAGCGCCGCGCACGCTCACTCTGCTGTCTCTGCGAAAGCAGACGCAGCCGAAAGGCGCCTGGATCGCGCATTTCAAGGAGACTGCGTCCCGCACGGACGCCGAAACGCTGCTGGGCTGCTCGGTTTATGTCCCGGAAGCGGGGCGCGCGCCTTTGCCGAAGGGTGAGTATTATGTTGACCAGTTGCGCGGCCTGCTGCTCGTAACGGAAATGGGGCATGACCTGGGGCGGCTGGCTGACGTGCTGCACACGCCCGCACACGATGTCTATGTTTGCGACACCGGCGTGATGGTTCCCGCGGTGTCCGCCTTTCTGGTGCAGATTGACCTGGACGCAGGGCGCATTGTCGTGCGCGACGTTCCCGGCTTGCGGGACTAGCCATGCGCGTGGACATCGTGACCATCTTCCCGGACTTTGTGCGGGGGGCGCTGGGCTACAGCATCGTCCGGCGCGCGCAGGACGCCGGAATTGTGCAGATTGGCGTCCACGATCTGCGCGATTGGGCCGAAGGCAAGCACCGTTCTACGGATGACACGCCCTACGGCGGCGGCGCAGGAATGCTGATGACGCCCGGCCCGCTGTTCGCCGCTGTGGAGGCGCTCGCCCCGCAGCCAGGCGCGCGCATTGTGCTGCTGACCCCGCAGGGGAAAACGCTGACGCAGGCGAAGGCGCGGGAACTTTCCGGGGCAACTCATCTCGTACTGCTTTGTGGACATTATGAAGGTTTTGACGAGCGAGTGCGCCAGCATCTTGCCACCGATGAACTGTCTATCGGGGACTACGTTCTCACCGGCGGCGAACTGCCCGCGCTGGTCGTGCTGGACGCCGTGACGCGCCTGCTGCCGGGCGCTTTAGGCAGCGAGCAGTCAGCGCACGACGACACATTTACAGAGGGGCTTTTAGAGTACCCACACTACACGCGCCCGCCAGAGTTTCGCGGCTGGCGCGTGCCTGATGTTCTGCTCTCCGGCCACCATGCCGAGATCGCTAAATGGCGACGCAAGGAGCAGATGCGCCGCACGCAAGAGCGTCGGCCCGACCTCTGGAGGGCATTCACGCCGTCCAAGTCCGACCTGAAGTTGCTGGAACAACTCAGGACAGAAGACCCGCCCCGGCGGGAAGAAGAGGAGAACCCGTAACTATGCATCCGCTCGTACAGGAAATTGAAAAAGCCCAGCGCAAAGAAACTGTCCCCGACTTCGGGCCAGGCGATACCGTGCGCGTCCATGTCAAAGTCGTGGAAGGCGGCAAAGAGCGCGTCCAGGTCTTTGAGGGCACCGTGATTGCCCGCAAGGAAGGCGGCTCGCGCGCCTCGTTTCTGGTGCGTAAAATCAGCAACGGCTTCGGCGTGGAGCGCTCGTTTCTCATTCACTCGCCCCGCGTAGACAGAATAGAAGTCACTCGCCGGGGCCTGGTTCGCCGCGCCAAGCTCTTTTATCTGCGCGGCAAGGTTGGCAAGGCCGCCCGCATCAAAGAGAAGCGAACCTTCTAGCCTGCCGAAAGCACTCCTATGGACGCACCTGCTCCCAGCCTGACGGAAACGCTGGCAAACCTCAACATCACCTATATTCTGGCGATTGTGGCCGTGCTGACGACTCTGCGTCTGGGGCTGGTGCGGCTTCCGGTGCCTTCGGCAAGGCCGCTGGCCGAGATACTGGAGTCCGGCATGATTGCGATTGTGCTGGTCTTCCTGGTCATTCGGCCCTTTGTGCTGCAAGCCTATTTCATCCCGTCGCCATCTATGGAGCCGACGTTGGAAGGCAATCACGGGGTGGGCGACCGCATTCTGGTCAACAAGTTCTCGTATCGGCTGCACCCGCCTCGGCGTGAAGATGTTGTTGTGTTTCTCGCGCCGCCCGCTGCGATGGAAGGCAACCCGGACTTCATCAAACGCCTGATTGGCAGGCCCGGCGATGTGGTGCAGTCTGTGCGCGGGCACGTGGACATGAACGGGACAGAGTTCAACCACATGGCGGTGCGCGACGCGCTGGCGCACGCGGGCCTGTTCGGGCAGGACGCGCTGATTGCCTCCGAGTCGGACTTGATTGCCGACCACCGCGCCCGCTTCGTCCCCGGCGGCGTCCTCGCCGACGGCGTGTTCGTTCCCGCGTCCCGATTGGCTTCGCTGATGGGAATGCCGGGAGCCGCCGTGCGCGTGTTTCCGGGATACAATATTCGCAACAGCAAGCGCCTGCCGGAGCCATTCATCGCGGAAGACCCCGACTACGATATGCAGATTTATCAGGGCCAGCCGCTGAAGCATCTGCACAACCCAAGCGGGCTGCCAGATGAGTACGAACTGAGCGGCATGGCAATCTCGCCTGCCGAGTATGCCCGCGACGCCGCACATCTGCCCGAAGCCATTCCCTCCGGCAAACTGCTGATGATGGGTGATAATCGCAACGACAGCAACGATGGCACGGCCTGGGGCCTTCTTGACTCGTGGCGTGTGGTCGGCAAAGCAGCGCTTATTTTCTGGCCTTTGCCCCGCATTCACAAGGTGCATTAGCCCGTGCCTGCTCCCTCTCATGCAGACCTGTGGCTTCCAGAGCGCGCGGCGCGGGCGGAAGGCTACGCCGTCATTGCTGGCATGGACGAAGCCGGGCGCGGCCCGCTGGCCGGGCCGGTAGTCGCTGCCTGCGTCGCGCTCCCCGCCGATTTCCCTCTGGACGGCATTCGAGACTCCAAGACGCTTTCTCCGGCCCAACGCGAGCGGGCGTTCGCGCGCATTCTGGCGGACGCGCTGGCAGTTGGCATCGGGCAGGCCGACGCGGAGGAGATTGACGCGCTCAACATTCTGCGCGCCACTCATCTTGCCATGCGCCGCGCTGTGGAAGCCCTCGCGCCCGCGCTCGCCCTTTCGCTGGTGCTTGTAGATGGGCTGGCCGTCCCTCCTCTCCCCTGCTCCGCGCAGCGCGCCCTGGTGCGCGGCGACAGTTTGTCTGCGTCCATTGCCGCTGCGTCCATTGTCGCCAAAGTTACCCGTGACCGCCTGATGTGCGAGGCTGACCTTTTGTATCCTCAGTTTGGCTTTGCCGGGCACAAAGGCTACGGCGCTCCGTCCCATCTGGCGGCCCTGCGCGCGCATGGCCCCTGCCCTCTGCATCGCCGCTCGTTTGCTCCCGTGCGCGAGGCCGCTCATGCCGCTCAATACAAAATCTAAGGGCACAGCGGGCGAGACAGCCGCGCTTGCGTTTCTGGCGGCGCGCGGCTACCAGATTATAGACTGCAATGTGCGGCCCGAAGGGGGAATGGCACGCGGAGAGTTAGACGCCGTTGCCTGGCATGGCGAGACGTTGGTGTTTGTGGAAGTCAAAACGCGGCGCACGGCGCGCGGGCAGCAGGGCGCTCCGTCCGAAGCCATAGACGCCCGCAAGCGGCGTCAATTGGCGCGGCTGGCGGAGTTGTATCTGGCGCAGCACGCATTGGACGACGTGCCCTGCCGCTTTGACGTGGTGGAAGCCATTCCCGTTCATGCCGACACATTCCATTTTGCGCTGCTGCCCGATGCGTTCCGGGGCGACGAGTGACGCGCATTGACAAGCCTCCCTGCCTGTGTTAGAATAACGCTATGGCTTTCGCGTACCCACCGACCTTGTGCCTGACAGCAGCCGATGGCCCCGTCTCATCGCGCGTCCTCCTGCCCGGCTCCAAGTCCATCACCAATCGCGCGCTGCTCGCAGCGGCGCTGGCTGATGGCGACAGCCTGCTTCGTGCTCCCCTGCACTCCGACGACACGCGCCTCATGGTCGACGCCCTGCGCACCCTCGGCGTCGCTATTGAGGAGACGCCCACAGGCGATTTTCATGTCACCGGCTGCGGGGGCGCGCTTCAGGCCCCGGCCCAGTCTCCCCTGCTGCTGGGCAATTCGGGAACGTCCATGCGGTTCCTGACCGCTGCTGCGTGTCTCATACCCTCCGGTTCGGACGTAGTTCTGGACGGCAATGCCCGAATGCGTGAGCGGCCCCTCAAAGACCTGCTGAGCGCGCTGCTTTCACTCGGCGTCTCGTGCGAAAGCGTGAACGGGGGCGGCTGCCCGCCCGTGCGCGTGCGGGGCGGCGGGCTGCCTAGCGGCTCCTGCCGTCTGCGCGGCGACGTGTCCAGCCAGTTTCTTTCCGCGCTGCTGCTCGTCGCGCCCTTTGCCCGTCAATCCGTGACCGTAGACATTGTAGGCGAGTTAGTCTCCAAGCCTTATATTGACATCACGCAGGCGGTCATGCGAGATTTCGGCGTCACGATGGAGAACGCGCATTACCAGACGCTCCATGTCCCCGCCGGGCAGCGCTATGCGGGCCACGAATATGTTATTGAAGCCGATGCGTCCGGCGCGTCCTACTTTCTGGCGGCGGCTGCGGCGACGGGCGGCTCGGTCACGCTGGCTAACCTGGGCACGGACAGCATTCAGGGCGACATAGCGTTTGGGAACATTCTGGAACAGATGGGCTGCACGGTGACGCGCGGCGCACAGGTCTCCGTGACAGGCCCCGCGCGCCTTTCTCCCATTGACGCTAACCTGTCTGCCGTGCCTGATACGGCGCAGACTTTAGCCGTTCTCTGCCTGTTCGCAGACGGCCCTTCGCGCCTGACGGGGCTGGCGTCGCTCCGGGTCAAAGAGACAGACCGCGTGCGCGCGATTGCGACAGAACTGCCCAAACTGGGCGCGCGCGTGGAGGAAGGCCCGGACTTCTGGGTCATTCACCCGCCCGCGCCGTCACAGTTAAGGGGGGCTACAATCGCCACCTATGATGACCATCGCATGGCGATGGCGTTTGCCGTCGCGTCCCTGCGCGTCCCCGGCGTCGTGATAGAAGACCCGGCCTGCGTCGCCAAGACCTTTCCCGACTTCTGGAAGCGCTGGCAAAGCGCTTTTGGACAGCGAGCCATTTATGAGTGACAATTTGGAAGGCCTGGACGCGCTGGGCCTGGACGCGCTGGGCATGGCTGCCGCGCTGGCCCACAATTACGCGCAGGACGCGCGCGGGTTTCTGCCTCTGCTGGCAGTCTTTCTGGAAGCGGCGATGCCCAACGAAACCGTCGTAGAACGCAGGGGCGGCTTCTTCCAGAAGACCAAGCCGGTGCGGAAAGTAACGGTGGCGCTGGGCGACGAAGCCTACACGCTGGAAGACAGCGGGCACGGGCCATTATCCGCGCAGCGTACCAAAACCGTGCGCGGCATTGTGCTGAAGACGGAACCCATGCCCGTTGAACACTGGCTCGCGGAACTGAGCGCACAGGTCAGCGCGCGGGCGCAGATGGGCGAGCGCGCCTTTTTCGCTCTCCGGGAGATGCTGGGGTAGAACGTTCCTTTTTCTCGGTTATTTCTCTGGTTGTTGGCTGTTTTTTGGCTGGTTGTTATAGGGTTGTTAAAGGGGAGTTAAAGGGTGATTAAAGGGTTGTTAAAGGGTGTACTATGGCTGTCTACTGGTTTTCTCGCTTGTTTGTTCGGTTAAGAGCGCTGCCGATACTGCTTTTTGACGCGAAATGGACACGTTGAATGCGACTGTTCTCAATACCTGATCCCAACGAAGCGCGCCTGCAAGAGCGGCAGCAGAAAAGCCAGGAACAGATGGCGCGCGGCGGCCTGCCCCTGGACGCCGAATGGCGTCTGCGCCAGTTGAATGCGCCGGGCCGCAAGGCCCTGTTCACCAGCAGCCTCAGCGTCAATGAGTTCGTGCTGGGCGCGGCGCACGCGATGCGTCCGCTGGGGCAGGTCATGGGGGCCAGCATCTACCATATCGGCTGGCAGCGGCAGCCGATTTATACCAGCGCGGAGATGACGGCGCTCACTTACGCGCAGACCCATGCGCGCACGCTGGCCCTGGGACGCTTGCAGCAGGAGGCCGCGCTGCTGGGGGCGCATGGCGTGGTGGGCGTGCGCCTCACGCGCCGCCCCGCCGCCTGGGGCGAGCGTCTGCTGGAGTTCACCGCGCAGGGCACGGCAGTTGCGTTGGGCAATCAAGCGCCGCCTGCGAAGCCGTTTCTGTCGGCGCTTTCGGGGCAGGACTATTTCGCGCTGCGGCAGGTGGGAACCGTGCCCGTGGGCTTTGCGTTCGGGACGTGCGTTTATTATCATGTCGCGTCCTACACAACGCAGTGGGCGACGCAGGGGGGAATGTGGGTCGGCAACACCGAACTGACCGACTACACGCAGGCTGTTTACACCGCGCGCCATCTTGCCATGCACCGCTTGTCTGAAGAAGCCGCCCGTGAAGGCGCGCACGGCGTGGTGGGCGTCACCATAGAACACGAGATAGAAACCTATGAAGTGAAAGTCAATGACCAGGAGCGCCGGGACTTAATTGTGCAGTTTACCGCGCTCGGCACGGCGGTTGTCACTCTGTCGGGCGAGCACAAACCCGCCGTCGCGCCCTGCCTGCCGCTCGCGTGAGAGGCCCTCACCCGGCGCTTCTCGCCACCCTCTCCCGTTGTCACGGGCGAGGGTTAAGACAATAGACTTATCTCCCACCCTCGCCTGCGAAGCGGGAGAGGGTCGCCATTCCGATGGCGGGGTGAGGGCCTCTGGGCTTTGCGAGTTGTCGGGTGAGGGGCCGCGAAGCGGCTCTGAAACGCCGGGGGAGCCATCTGTAAAGGAACCATTAAATGAGCCATATTCAATCGCTTTCGGTCAATCTCACGCAGCGCGCCATGAACGCGCTCATCAATTCCGTGCGGGCCACTCCCCCCGACAGGCTCTCCTGGAAGCCTCTGGAACAGGGCCGCACCGTGCAGGAACAACTCGTGGAATGCGTGCTCGCCAACCGGCAGTGGGCGGATATTCTGCGCCACCGCGCCTATGCCCGCCTGCCCCGCAAGACGCGCGCGGAGGCCGAAGCGGAACTGGACACCCCGGAAAAGGCCATCTCCCAACTGTACGAGACAACGGGCGAGTTAATCAGCGCCATTCAGTCGGTGCCGGACGAAGAACTCGGACGCCTGCTTTCCGTCCCGCAGGCAGACGGCGTTGATTTGACGCTGGCCGAGTGCTGTCTCCACGCTTACTGGAACATGGTCTACCATGAGGGCCAGATTAGTTATATTCGCACGCTCTATAATGAGGATGGAAGCCCGCAAAGCGCAGAAGAGGCCCCCTCGCCCTAATAATGGGAGGAAGAGACCTACCCCCAAACTGACAACAAGGAGACCACCATGCCCGACCAGTATCAGCCCGGCTCGCAGGAGGGCCTGCCCGCTCATGCCCGAAGCCGCCTCGCCGCCATGCGCCCCGGCGCCTCGCAAAAAGGACTGTTCACCAGCGACCTATCCGTCAACGAGTTTCTCTTAGTCAAAGAAGCGGGCTTTGACCCGCTCGGCCTGGTTGTGGGAAGCAGCATCTACCATATCGGCTGGCAGAAGCCTGCGTTCAACCAGAGCCAGGAACTGGAAACGCTGACGCAGGCCATGTACCATGCCCGCGAGCTTGCCATGACCCGCATGGAGGAAGAAGCCGACAGCCTCGGCGCAGACGGCATCGTGGGCGTGCGGCTGGAAGTCGGGCGTCAGGAATGGGGCGAGCATCTGGCCGAGTTTCTTGCGATTGGCACCGCCATCAAAGCACGCAGCGGGGAGAGCCACCGCGCCCCCAATGGCCGCCCCTTTACGTCTGACCTGAACGGGCAGGACTTCTGGACGCTCACCAAAGCGGGCTACCGGCCCGTGTCGTTTGTGATGGGCAACTGCGTCTACCATGTTGGCTACCAGGGTATCAAACAGTGGTTTTCGCAAATCGGGCAGAACGTGGAGATGCCCACCTACACGCAGGCTTTGTATGACGCGCGGGAACTGGCCCTGTCGCGTATGCAATCGGAGGCAGAAGAGTTGCAGGCCGACGGGATTGTGGGGGCGAGCATCAAGGAAAGCTCGCACGGCTGGGGCAGCCACGTCATTGAATACTTCGCCGTTGGCACGTCCATCGTCGCCACCCGCGCCGACCACACGATCCCCACCCCGTCGCTCGTGCTGCCCCTTTCGG
Source organism: uncultured Armatimonadota bacterium (assembly GCA_963835235.1). GTDB lineage: Bacteria > Armatimonadota > Armatimonadia > Armatimonadales > Capsulimonadaceae > CAWIET01. Next base: position 1,344,841 of record CAWIET010000004.1, on the reverse strand, counting down.
ACAGGCCCACTTAAGGAGAAAAACCATGCCCCGCACAATCACCCTATCCGATGCCGCCTATGCGCGTCTGGAAGCCGAAGCCCGCGCCAGAGGCTTGCTCACTGTGGAAGAACTCTTAAGCACGCCACAGCCTGCGCGGGGAACGGACAGCACGGACACCTTCGCGCGCACCCGTCAGATACAGCAGCGGCTTTCGCAAAAATACGGCATCATGCGCGACAGCGTGGATTATCTCCGTGAGGACAGAGAACGCTAATGGCAACTCTGGTTGTGGACAGCAGTGTTGCCATCAAGTGGTATGTCGCAGAAGAGCACGCCCCTGAAGCCGCGCGCATACGCGACGACGCTCAGGCTGGCTTGCTGACGCTCCTGGCTCCTGACATCATCCACTCGGAAATGGGCAACATCGTCTGGAAGAAAGTTCAGCGTGAGAGCCTTGCAGACACGGATGCGCTCGTCATTCTGCGCGATTTCCTATCACTGCCCATCGTCATCACACCTGCTGCGTCACTGCTGGAAGAAGTGTACCGATTGGCTGTGACCGACAAGCGCAGCGTGTACGATTGTCTTTATTTGGCGCTGGCAGCGCGGCAGAACTGCCGCTTCGTCACTGCCGATGAACGCCCGGTTAATGCAGTCGGCGCATCGCTTCCGCAGGCGGTTTGGCTGGCGAATTGGACACAGGAGGCTTCCCGTGACTGACAAGGCGCTGTCCGTAACAGCCGCTCTTCTGGGCCTTCTTCTGCTCACCGGGTGTTCGGGAAGCAGTATTTCCCCTACCAGTCCCGGCGGCGGGGGCGGATTAACCGGGCCTGACCCCACGGCGCTGTCCGTGTCGGCGACAACGGCAGGAGGGCTGACAGCGACGCTCGCGCAAGACCATGCCACCATTGCCACCAATGGCACAGTCACGTACACGCTGACGCTGACCAATGGGACGCAAACAGCGGTGACGGTGCAGGCCGCGCAGTTAAACGGCCAGGCTGCGCCGCCTGCCGCATTCCAGCTCGCCGATGGGAGCGGACACGTTCTCTACGCGACGCAGCCAACGGCGACTTCCCCGCTGACCCTTCAGCCCGGCGCACTCGTGTCGGAAACGCTCACCCTGACGGGCTATCTGCAAACCGAAGCGCGCTACACAGCGACAGCGACGCTTACGGTCGCGGGCACAAGCACATCGGTTGGCCCGCTGGTCATCACGGCCCGTCAGGGCTATATCGTCCACTAGGAGCGTCCCCACATGAAGTTGGTGTCCCAAATCAGCAGGCAAAACGGCCCGCAGCAGGCTCCGCCTTCCTCCATACGTCTGTTTCTGCGCCGGGCAGGACGCCTGCCCTGGGGCAAAATCCTGTGGTGCCTGTTTGCCCTCGGCACGTTTCTGGTCGCGTGGCGGCTGGTGAGTGTGATGGCCCATGCCATGCAGGGTTTGTCCGCCCCCTAGCTTCTGCCGGTGAACGTAAACGTGCAGCCGACACTGCCGCTTGCAGACAGAACAGCGGGCTTAAGAACAATGCGACGCACGGCGGCTTCCACGCCATGATGACCTCGGTAAGCGTGTTCCGTCACTGCGACTGCCTGCGTGCCGACCATCGGGCGCAGCGATAGAGAGCTGTCGCCTGACACAATACGCAGGCCGCTTTCGCTGTTTTGCACCTGCTGATGGGTGATGATGGCTGTTTCCAGTGACCGCACCTGCGCCAGTTCGTAGTCATCGCGCACGGCAAACGTGCCTGCCGCCGTATCCAGCGCAAGAGTGCGGATGAGTTTCAGGCAATGCGCCGCAGCCGGGTAGCACCGAGTCAGGTCAACCACAAACAGGGCCGTCGTCAGGGTCAGTTCATGCTGAAGGACGGGGGCCGCGAACTCCTGACCAGCCAGCTGCTCCACACCATTGACGATGGGCAGGGAATGGCCCAGCGCGCGCGCGGCAAGGTGCTCGTAGCGCCGCGCGCTGAAAAACTCTTTGGTGTATTCCGGCGCTCCAATTTCTGTGATAAACGGCTGGCCGTTGACATGGAGAATGAAACTGCCGCCGTCGTTGTGATTGTGGTGCTCGGCGTTGTGCCCGCCTTTGGCCGCAAACTCCCAGAGATTGCCCGCCGGGTCGTGCCGGTGCGCGACAAGAACCTCCATGTTTTGAAAGAAAAAGTCGCTTTGGGGCAGCGCGGCCTCGGCAGGAGGGTGCGTGGGGCAGTCACGAAACAAGCGCGCCAGATAAAAGAAGTCACCGCGCTGGATGTTTAAGTCAAGGGCGTCACTGAGAAGCGCGCGCCAGGCATTGTTCCCATAAGCGCGGAGCAGGTCATCATCAAGACGTTCGCCCAGGTAGCGCAGCAGGCGCGGATTGGCCGTGCCGCGTGCCGCGCTGTCCGAGAAGTTGACCAGATAGCCATTGCTGAACGTCGCGCGTGGGTAGAAAAGAGCAATCTCGTGGATGTGCGCGCTGCCCTCAAAGAGCGAAAGCGCGCCGCCCGAAGCCGTTTCCAGTTGCTCGTTCAGAACGCTGAACCAGCCGAAGCCGTATTGCCAGTAGCCGGGGCCTTCCGTGCAGCCGCCGTCCGCGCCGAAGCCTTCCAAGAAATGGGGGAGGTGCGTTTTGGCGACCAGGAGCAGCCGTGCGATGAGGGCAGGGTCTTCCCCGGCAGAAAGCGCCGCGCCCAGAATGCCCTGGTGACACACCGCGTTCCAGTTGTTCGTGCTGTGAGTCCACCCGAAGGCATCATGGTTGTCCAGGTAGTTCTGGAAAATGGTCTCGCGCAGGCGGGTTCGCATTTCCCGCGCCAGCGTGTCCGGCAGCGCCGCCCCGAAGACGGCCAGCATTTCGCCCATCAAGTTTGCGGTTTCGGCAGCAAACAGGTCAACGGTCATGCGGTCTTTGCCGGAAAGCGAAGCGACATGAGCGGGCAGCGCCCACGAGACTTCGGAAAACACATCACGCAGTTTGCTGACAAGAGACGTCAGCCACCCGGTCTGATGCTCTTCGTCGTCCAGCAGGGCGCACAGTGCGGCCCGCGCCAGCATCCGCCGCCGCAGAAAGTAAACGCGCTCAAACGCCACTCGGCTTCCCGTTGCGTGGAAGTCGGCATACAGCGCATCGGTCAGGACAGGCAGGGGCTGCTGCTGTTCCGGCAGCGCCATCTCCCGTAAAGGGGCAAAGAGCGCCTGCGCCAGCGGGTTGTGGGCCACTGTTTTCCAGGCGTCTGCTCCCAAAGGCGGCAGAATGGGCGGGCACGCGCGAAGCGAACCTGCAATCGCAGCCTCGGTCATGTCGTCATAGAGAAGGTTCTTCATAGCGGTCTCATTACGGGGGGCCAGCGGCCTCCTTCTACGGGATGCATACGCGGGATTGTAACACAGTTCAGGCCCCCTGTCAACAAACCCCTGTCTTTTCCGCAGGCCAATACGTGCCTCAACAGAGCGCGCAGACGACGTGGCTGGCAGAAATATGCCTGCGAAAGACATAGGCAACACTTGCCTTCTGGCGTATTGTGTGTTACAATGCGCGCAGGGAGAGTATTCCCTGGGAGAATTGCGTGATGCCGCCATTTGCGATTAAGTTCCCGCGCCTGCGCGCCCTGACCGTGCTGCTGCTTGTGCTGTGCCTTGCGCCTGTTCATGCCGCGCCCACCCCCGCAACTGTCGTGATTGGGGGCAAACCTGTTCCCTTTCTGACTGCCCCGTTTGTGGGTTCCGATGGGCAGGTATACGCGCCCGCCGACGCCGTGCATCTTTTAGGCGCGACGTTCGCGCCCAATGCTGACGGTCAGTCGGTAACGGTTTCCACGCCCGGCGGCAAGCCGCTTTCAGTGCCCTGCATGATGGTGAATGGACGCTGCTGCATTGCGCTGCAGAAGGCCGCGCTCGCTCTGGGCGCGTCTGCGGACTGGCAGCCGACGACCCAAACGCTGACCCTGCGCGCGCGCCTGCTGATGGCGCGCGTGGACAAGGGCACGCTGTCGCTTTACACGTCGTATCCCGTGACCTATCGCGTGGACACGATTGACGGCCCCCATCGGCTTTATGTAGATGTTTACGGCCTTGACCTCGCCGCCCTGCCCGCCGCCATTCCCGTGCTTGATCCCGACGGCAGGCCAACCGACGCCGTCCGCATTCGCTCCGGGCAGATGGACTTCAACACGGTTCGCATTACCATTGACCTGAAGCGCGTCCTGCCGTTCGGCGTCGTCAGCGCGGCCCAGACCGACCATATTCAGGTGGCTTTGGGGGCTTCGGCAGGAAACGGGACGCAGGTTGCGTCCAATCCTGTGCCGCCCCTGACGGCAGCGCCTCCGCCGCCGGTTTATAACCCGCCCGCCTCCGCCCTGCCCAATGTGCCGCCTTCGGAGGGAGTGCGTATCACCAATGTCGCGGTCAAATCTGGTGACGACGGCACGGTTCAGGTGGCTGTGACCACCACCGGCCCCGCCAAGTACCGCACCGTCACCCTGCGCGACCCGAACCGACTGGCGTTTGACTTGGCCGGAGCGACACTGGACGCGGGCGTGAACCCCGCCCTGCCGGGGGCCGGGCCGGTGATTAAAGCCGTGCGCTCTGGCATTCTACACGGCGAAAAGACCCCCTTCGGGCGCGTCGTAGTGGATTTGGCGCGGCTGGTAGGCTTCTCCGTCTCCACGCAAATCGGGGACGGCGGCAGCACCGTGTATTTGATTAGTTTGCAGACGCCGACCTCCCCGGCGCGCACGGGGGCCAACAGCCTGAGCGGGAAGATTGTGGTCGTTGACCCTGGACATGGCGGCGGGGACTCCGGGGCGCTGGGGGCGGACGGCTCGCGCGAGAAAGACATCACTCTGCCGATTGGCTTGAAACTGCGGGACGTGCTGGTGCAGAACGGGGCCACCGTCTACATGACCCGCGAGCAGGACATTCTGCCGCCTGTGATGGCGCGGCCTGCCTTTGCCATTACACACAATGCAGATTACTTCGTTTCTATTCACTGCGACGCGAGCGGGGCGCAGAACGCCCATACGGGCACGACGGTCTATTTCCACGCGCAGAACGCGCTGTGCCGACGCATGGCTTCCGACATTGTGAACCGGATAGCCGACGTGTCCGGGCTGCCCGCCAACGGCGTCAAGTCGGATACTATTCGCTTCCAGACCGGCTTCGGCGTCCTGCGCGGCTCGCCCATGCCTGCCGTGCTGGTGGAATGCGGCTACATGAACAACGACGGCGATTTAGCCAAACTCAAGGACGACGCGACGCAGCAGCACATCGCCGAGGGCATCGTGGCGGGCCTGCGCGACTTCATTGCTGACCGCGCCGCGCAGTAGGGTACACTCTGGCTATGCGTCACCTTTCGGCCTCAGTCGGCCTGCTTGTCCTCGCTTTTGCTGTGCTCGCGGTCACAGGCTGTCACCATGACGAGCCGCCGCAGCCCCCTGTGAACCCGCCCGCGCCGGTTGTGGCGCAGCCGCCGTCTTCTCCCCTGCCTGCGTCCCCTTCCACAACCGGCGTAATTTATGTCCCGCAGGGCGATACGTTGACGGCGCAGACCGTGCCGCTTCAGTCCGCGCACCCGGCCCGCGACGCCCTGCGCGCGCTGTGCGACGCCGACGCTTCTCCCCTGCCTGCGGGCACGCGCCTGCGAAGCATCAAGGTGACCGACGGCCTCGCTACCTGCGACTTTTCCCATGACCTGCGCGACAACTTTCACGGCTCGGAGACGCAGGAAGCGCAGACCGTGAACGCCATTCTGCAAACGCTGGGGCAGTTTCCCGCCATTGAGCGCGTGCAAATCCTGGTGGACGGCAAGCCCATTGACGCGCTGTCCCAACTGCCGCTGGCTGGCCCGCTGGACGTGATACGCCCCGACAGCGTGCAGCAGGCGCGTCGTTGACGCTCGTGCCTGCTGCCGCGAACGCTCCCATCGGCATCTTAGACAGCGGGCTGGGCGGGTTGTCCGTGCTGCGCGAAGTGCAGCGGCTTTGTCCCCATGAAAGCGTTGTGTACCTGGCCGACACCGCGCACGTCCCGTATGGCGACAAGCCGCTCCAAGTCGTGCGGGATTTGGCCCTGCGCCTGACCGAGGTGCTGGTTCAGCGCGGGTGCAAACTGGTCATCATGGCGAGCGGCACGTCTACCGTCGCGGGCCTGGAGGCCGCGCAGGCGCGTTATCCAGCGGTTCCTATTCTGGGAACGATAGACGTGGGGGCGCGCGCCGCATTGGACGCGGCGACCGGAGGCGGGACAATCGGGGTGCTGGCGACGGCAGCGACGGTGCAAAGCCGGGCGTTCACACGGGCGGTGCAGGCGCTCGCGCCGGGGCGAAACGTGGCCGAAGTGGGCTGCCCGCGCTTTGTGCCGCTGGTAGAAACGGGCTGTGCGGAGACTGCTGATGCTTTAGAGGCCGCCCGTGCGTATCTTCGTCCTCTGTCCGAAGCGCGCGCGCGCGCCATTATTCTGGGGTGTACGCACTTTCCCTTCCTGCTGTCCGCCTTGCAGCAGGCCGCCCGCGAGCAGCAAAACGGCCCTCTGCCGCTGTTTGTTGACCCGGCGGAAGAAGTCGTGCGGGAGGCCAGGGCGCTTTTGACGGCGGCGGGTTTGGCCGCTTCCCCCGGTTCATCCCCGGTGTACGCTTTTGCTGCGACGAGCGACCCGCAGGAGTTTGGTCGTTTCGCGTCGCTTCTGCTTGGCGCGCCCCTTCCCCCGGTTGCTTCGCTGTCTTTGCCGCGCTTTGTGTCGCTAGTCTGAGAGGCGCGTCAGCGGTTCAGGGTTTGCACCTGCGGCTGCCAGTTGAGTTCTTTCAGGAGGCCCATATAGTCATCGGGGGTGAGGGCGGAAGGCTTCTTGCCGGAGAGGGCAACCAGCACGCCCTCCATGACGTTGGTGCCGAACGAGCCGCCGTCCATCTGCGGGGTGGTGGTGATAAGGGTTTTGATGCCGCGCGCGCGTAAGTCGTCTACATCGGCGGGGCGGGTGGTATTGGTGAGAATGGTTTTGCCCGCCAGCGTGTCCGGCATATAGCGGCGAATGAAGGGATAATCGCCCGCGATGATGTCGGCTTCGGCGTAGTACGCGCCCCATTTCGGCGTAATCGTGTTCTGCTTCTCGCCGGTCGGATACAGCCATTGAAACGGCAGGCGCGTAATCACCGGCAGCAGAAGCCGCGCCGCCGTGTTGACGGTTTGCAGTGATCGCATGGGGATATTCATGCCGAGCGCAAACAGAAAGTCGCCGTACACAACGGACGCTCCCGTTTCTGCCAGGGCTTCCGCCATGCCGAAGCGGTCTACGGCGCTCACGAGCAGCACTTTGGAGCGCGTGAAATCCACTGTTCCCTCACGCTGCAAGCGGCGCACGGTCTCGCGCTCCAGGGTGTTCTTGAGGCCGCTGCCATCTACCACCGGGGTTTTCTTTGCTGCCGACGCCAGTTGTTCTATTTGCTTAAATGTGTAGCGACGCCCGGCAGCCCAGATATACATATCCGTGCCGCCCAGCCCGAAAGCGTCAACCTGCCCGTCTAACTCGGCAAGTTTCTGGCGGAACAGGGCCAAATCGCCGTCGGTGCCAATGCGCTCAATGGAGAAGTCTTCGCCTAGAAAGCGGGCCTGCGCCGCCTTGTCGCGCGCGGTAGAACCTAAACTGATGCTGACAATTCGCTTCATGTTGCTTGTTTTCCCCCCTATGACTCCGGCATGACTCCGGCATGACTTCCGATATGACTCCGATATGACTCCGGGGTTTACTGCGGGTTTTCCTGCGCCGCGTCTGAGCCGCCCCCTTGCTTTTTAGGGCGTAAATGGGCTAAGATAAAGGCAATTCCGCGTTTCCAAACAGGCGGGCGCGGAAGCCGACACGCCATTATAGCAGAATGCCGCCGGGGACGCAAGTTGCGCCTTCGGCTGGAAATAACAGAAAAGGACGCACTTTATGGACGCACTTCGCATTGTGATTGCCGACGACGAGCCGATTATCCGGCTTGACCTGCGGAAGACGCTGGAAAACATGGGGCATCAGGTGGTCGCGGAAGCGGGCGACGGCGCGAAAGCCGTAGAGATGGCCCGCGAAACCAAGCCCAACATTGTCATTCTGGACATCAAGATGCCGGAAATGGACGGCATTGACGCGGCCAAAATAATTACCACCGAGGGCATTGCCCCCGTGCTGCTGCTGACGGCCTACTCCCAGAAGGATTTAGTAGACCGGGCCAAAGATGCGGGCGTGTTCGCTTATTTAGTCAAGCCGTTCAAGGAAGCGGACTTGCTGCCCGCGATGGAAATCGCCATGTCCCGCTACGATGAGTTCGTGGAACTGGAAAATGAGGTCACTGACCTGGAGAACAAACTGGACACGCGCAAGAGCGTGGACAGGGCGAAAGGCATTCTGATGGATCAATACGGCCTGAAAGAGCAGGAAGCCTTTCGCCGCATTCAGGTGCAGAGCATGAACACCCGCAAGTCCATGCGCGAGATAGCCGAAGCGATTATTATCGCGCACAGCGTGTAACCTCCCGTTCCATGAAACACAACTCCCCCCGGCACAAAGCTGTGCCGCCCAAGATTGGCTTTGGGCGGCGCTCTTTGCTTTTACGGCGGCACGCGGAAACCGTGCAGCGCCACGAGGCGCACGGCAGGCAATTGCGCGCCGCCCTGGACGCCCGCACGCGCGAACTGGAAGCCGCCCGCGCGTCTATCCGCGAGATGGAGCGGGCGCATGACGAGCGCAATGCGGAGGGCGAGGCCCTGCGGCGCGTGGGCGAGGCGATGGGGTCGCTGTTTGATTTGGAGGAAATGCTGCGCGCCGTTGCTGGGGTCGCCGTGCAGATGACCAGCACGGACTCCTCGCAGGTTTATCTTTTTACGGAGACGCACGATGCGCTGGTGCTGCGCGCGGTGGACGACGGCTCCGACACTTCGCTGGTGGGCAAACTGCGCCTGAAAGTGGGCGAAGGATTGGCCGGGTGGGTCGCCCAGCACAAAGAAGCCGTTGCGGTAGAGCGCGACGCCTACCATGATGCCCGCTTCAAGTTCGTCCCGGAACTGCACGAAGACCGCTACGAGAGCATGCTTTCTGTGCCTCTCATCTACCGGGGCGACGTGATTGGCGTCATCAATGTCCGCACGCAGAAGCCGCACGAATATTCCCAGAACCAGGTGCGGCTTTTGCAGTCCATTGCCGCCCAGATTTCCGGCGCGATAGAGCGTTCTCGTCAGTACCGGAAACTAGAAAAGCGAGCGTCCCAACTCTCCACCCTTTCGGAAGTCAGCAAGACCATCACCAGTGATTTGTATTTAGAGGAGATACTTCAGCTCATCGTGGCGGCGACAGCAGACTCCATGTCGTTCAAGATATGCACCCTGATGCTGCTGGACGAAGACAAACAAGAGTTAGTCATCAAAGCGACCCAAAGCAAGAGCCGGGAGTATCTGAAGAAGCCCAACGTCAAAATTGGGGAAAGTATTGCGGGGCGCGCGCTCGCCGAAGGGCGCACTATCACCGTGTACGACCTGAAGCGCTCGGAGGCTTATGCCACTCCCGACCTGGCCCGCAAAGAAGGGCTGGCATCAATGGTCAGCGTGCCGCTGACGGTCAAAAACAAGACCATCGGCGTCCTGAACTGCTACACGGCCAAGCCCCACCACTTCACGGAAGAAGAGCTGTCCGTGCTGACGGCATTAGGCAGCCATGCGGCGATTGCCATTGAGCACGCAAAACTCATGGTGAAAAGCGCCATTATTCAGGAGATGCACCACCGGGTCAAGAACAATTTGCAGCAGGTGGCGTCTCTTTTGCGCCTGCAAATGTACTATGTCGGAGAGCGCAGCGTGGAGCAGGTTCTGACCGAAAGCCTCAATCGCATTCTCGCCATTGCGTCGGTGCATGAGTTGTTGGCGCGCGAAGACTTGGACATTATCAGCGTCAAGAAGGTCGCTGAAAGCATTGTGACCGCGACTTCGCAGAGCATTGTGGCCCCCGGCAAGCATATTCGCATGGAGATTGCCGGGCCGGACATTCTGCTGGCGTCGGCGCAGGCGACTTCGTTAGCGTTGGTGCTCAATGAACTGGTGCAGAATGCGATTGAGCACGGCTTCGGCGACGGCAGCGACGAAGGCCATATCCTTATCACGCTCGCTGAAGACGCCCGCCTGGTGCATCTCACCGTTTCCAACGACGGCACGCCCCTTGCCGCCGATTTTGACTTGAAGCGCACCAATTCCCTCGGCCTGCAAATTGTAGACTCGCTTGTGCGCGGCGACTTGCAGGGCCGCTTTTCCCTCACCCGCGAAGGCGAGCAGACGGTTGCCGCCGTTCAAGTTGGCAAGTAGCCATTCAGCAGCAAGTTTCCGCCACAAGAAAAGCCCCGTTGTGTCTACACAACGGGGCTGGGTGCGTCTTGGTTGTATGAACAACCCGCGCAGGGGCGGGCCACAACACAGTGCAGCGAAGCGCTGCCTATTCGGTGGAGACGGTTTGCTCCACTTGCAGGTTTACGGGCTGCACTTTGACGAAAGGTGCTTCCCCACTCAGCATGGCACGGGTGAGGGTGTCGGTTTCATCGGCGGCGGCGTGCTGGTCGGAGTTACGCAGTTCGTGCGCGTATACCATCAGGAGTTCTGCGATGTTCTGCTTGTCCTTGTCGTGAATGTCAGCAACGGCGACTTTGGCCCCGCGCCCTAAACGCCGCGCGATGGCGTCGCGGTCTAGCCCCATCTCCGGGGTCAATTTAATATAGATGACGCCGCCAGTCATGCCCGCGCACATCCAGGGGCCGGGGTCGCCCAGCACCAGCGCGCGCCCGCTGGTCATGTACTCAAACGCGAAGCCCTTGATATTGGCGCGCGCCCCCAGGCAGCCCAGCGTGTCGTCAATGGGCGCACGGACTTCGCCGCCAATCACGATGTCCGCCCCCGACAGGCGAATGCCGCACCGGGAGTCGGCATCCCCCTGCACCACAAACGTGCCGCCCTGCGCGCCGTAGGCGAAGCCCTTGCCGACGGAACCCGCTACCCGCTCGCCCCGGTCATTGAGGCCGCGCAGAATGACCACGCGCCCGCCGTGCGCCCCTTTCGCCACGCCATCCTGCGCGCCGCCCTGCACCCTGACGTTCACGGCAGGCGAGTTGAACGCGCCTAACCCGTTGCCGGGAACCACGTCCTGAAAGCGCAGTTCTACCGACTTCAGGGGCGTGTGGTTGACTTCGCCGCGCGAAAGCGCCCCGGCGAGATGCGTCCCCAGTTCCCGGTCAGACGAGTTCACGCGGTCGTCCTCAAACAGCACATTGTCTGCGCCCTGCTCGGTCTGCTCCGCAATCAGGGCGGAAATGAGTTTGGTCATGTACGAGAGCGGGCGGCGAATGCGCTTGGCGACCTTCACGTTCTTCTCGTCAAACGGCGCGTCGTTACCTGCCGTCGCCGCCATGCCGTAGGTAATCATGGGCAGCACCGGCGCGGTCAGTTCCAAACAGTCCACCAAATCCAGCCCGCGCGCCTGCACGAGCAGATCGCTTTGGCCCACCATGTCCTGCGTGTGGAGGAAGCCCAGTTTGGCTGTTAAATCCCGCACCTCGTCGCCGATGGCCCCGAACAAACGGCACAGACTTTCTACGGCGGTCTCCGGCTCGCGCGGCACGAAGCGTTTCAAGCCGTGCGCCGTTGCCTGCTCCGGCGTCTCAATCTGCGTCGCAATCCCCACATGGCAGGTGTCCAACTGACAGCCGTGACAGACCGTGCAGCCCGTCGCCACCATCGTGAGTGTCCCGAAGCCGCAGCGGTTCGCGCCGAGCAAAATCATCTTCACAATGTCCAGGCCGGTCTTCATGCCGCCGTCGCACCAGAGTTCCACCTCGTCGCGCACGCCCGCCTGTGTCAGCGCCCTGTGCGCTTCTTTAACGCCAATCTCCACCGGCATCCCCACAAACTTCAGGGAATGGGTGCGGGCCGCGCCCGTGCCGCCGTCGTAGCCTGACAGCGTGATAATGTCCGCGCCCGCCTTCGCCACGCCCAATGCTATCGTGCCGATGTTGGGCACAACGGGCACTTTCACGCTCACTTTGGCATTGGGGTTCGCCGTGTGCAGTTCCTCAATAATCTGGGCTAAGTCCTCAATAGAATAAATGTCGTGGTTGTTGGACGGCGAAATCAAATCTACGCCCGGTGTCGCGTGTCGCGCGGCGGCCACTTTGACGCTGACCTTCTTGCCCGGCAGATGGCCTCCCTCGCCCGGCTTCGCGCCCTGCCCTATCTTAATCTCCAAGTAGTCGGAGGCATTGAGCATATCGATGTTGACCCCGAACCGGCCCGACGCAATCTGCTGGCCCCGGTTCTGGCGGTACTTGCCGTACATATCTTTAATCTCGCCGCCCTCCCCGTTCAGGCAGACGATGTTCAAGCGGCGCGCGGCTTCGGCATAGGCGCGAAACGCCGTTTCGCCCTGTGAGCCGAAGGACATGGACGACAGCTCAATCGGCAGGTCGTGACCCTTGACGCGGGCCGACACCATCTCGCGCGCGACGGGCGTGCGGCGGTCAAAGCGCAAATCCAGCAGGTGACGCAGGGAGATGGGCGTCTCCTGCTCCAGCGTCTGCACGCGCTCTGCGTAGGCCGAGTAGGGAGCCGCGCCCGATGCTGCCTGCCCGGCCAGTTTCCACACTTTGGGGTAGAAGCGCATATCCTCGCGCCGCTTGCCGGGCGTCTCAGCGCGGGCGAGTTGGTAGGCTTCGCGGGCCTGCGCGTCCAAACGGGCGAATGACAGGCCCGCCTGCCCGGAGCCGCAGAAGTTCTTGATTTCCAGCAGATGCGCCACGTCGCTGCCCACGCCGATGGACGCGAAAATGCGTCCGTAGCCGCGCAGTTCGTGCGTGCCCATCGTGGAGATCACCTTTTCCAGCCCTTTTTGCAGCGCGGAAAGCAGATTGTAGAGACGGGCGGCCTTGTCGTCTTCGGTGGCGTCGGCGGGCGCGGCAGCGATGGCCTGCCACAGCATGAGAACAGGAGCAACGGCATCGGCCCCCGTGCCAATCGCCAGAATGATGTCGTGCAGGTTCCGCAGGCCGCCGGAGCGCACCACGAGGCTGATGGAGCGGCGAAGCGCGGGCGCGTTGGGCGCGTCGCTTGCTTTGGCTTCGCGCAGGGCGCGGTCAACAGCAATCAGGGCCAGGTGCGGGTCAACGGGCAGGAGGTCTTCTGCGAATGCCGACAGGTCGTCTAATATCAGCACGGCTACTCCGGCGCGCGCGGCTTGGACGGCCTGCGCCGCCAAGCGCTCGGTGGCCTCCTGCATGGTGTCCGCAATCGGGTAAACGGTCGGCAGCACACGAACGTCTTCGGCCCCAAAGTGCCCGAAGACGCCTTCCAGCGTGCAGGTTCCCACTTTGGCGGCGGCTTCTTCCACCTGCGCGACGGCAAGGCCCTGTTCCGCCAGAAGGTTCGCTTCGGCCAGCACCGGCACTTTGAGTTCCAGCGCGCGGGCGGGGATGGGCTGGTCGGCGCTCAGGCCGGGACGCACGCCCAGGGTCATGCGGGTGGAAAAGTGCTCCATCTCGCGCTCCCTGTCCATTGCGGGGTTGGTGACGACGGCGACGGCTTCCTTGAAGTAATCGGCGAGCGACTGCTTATCCGGGGCGAGGGCAGCGAGCGGGCCATCATAGCCGAGGGAGCCAATGGGTTCATTGCCAGTCTTGCACAATGCTTCTACGTAGTCCACGTCCTGCGTGCCCCAGTGGAAGGCGACCAGACGGTTGGCTTCGGCGGGGAGGGAGGGAAGCGCAGGAGCGAGGGAGTTAACTCCCTCGCTGCGCTCTCCTATTCCCCCATTATTGGGGGCAAGGGGGCCATCTTGGCGGGCCGGGGGGGCCGTTTCCCCGCACACCTGAAGCGACTGTTCTACCTGCCCCAAATCCCAGCGGCCCTGCGAGCGATGGAACGCTTCCCGCTGCAATTCATGGTAGGCATAGACGCGCGAGCCTTTGCCGCGCTGCACGGTAATCGCCACCTTCTCGCCGGGAGCGAGCGGCTTGGGGTAGCCGAGAATTACCGTGATGGGCACGACGCCCTGCTCGGACGCGAAGTAATACTCCGTGCCGGACTCCCCAAACCAGAGGGGGCGCAGGCCCAGCGCGTCCACGCCGAAGACGCATTCGTCGCCGTAGCGGGACACAATGGCAGCGGGGCCTTGCGCGAGCGGCCCCAGCACCCAGCGGTAATAACGGTACAGCGCGCGCAGGTCGGGCGGCAGGGCGTCCACCTCCTCCGCCATCGGGGGGAAAACCACTTCGGACGCTTCCATGAGCGACAGGCCATGATTGATAATCAGGCCATGCATCGCTCTGTCCATGTCCTGCGAATCAGAGCCGTCAGGCGTGATGGGAATGCCCAGCATCAGGGCTTCGCGGCGCAGTTTGTCAATGGTGTTGATTTCACCGTTGTGGCCCAGCAGCGCGAACGGCTGCACGCGCTCAAAGTTAGAAAGTGTATTCGTAGAATACCGCGAGTGGCCGAGGGTAATCACGGACTGGTAGCCGGGCGACGACAATTGCGGGTAGTAGTGGTCTAAAATGTCGGCGTTGCCATGCACCTTGTAGACGACGGAATGGCGCGACAGCGAGACGACGTGCGCGGGCGTGTCGCGCTCTATTGTGAGTTGCGCGGCAAACAGGGCGCGGTCGGCAGTGAGCGAGGCTTCGGGGGCGAAGGCAGGGGTGAGACCCGCTACCTGCCAGAACTCTGGCTCATTGGCACGCGCAATCTTGCCGAGAGCGTCATGGCGCACGTCGCCATAGTCTTCCATAAGAAGTTCACAGCCCTGCTCTTTGAGAATACCGCGCACGCGCTCTTTAATCTGGTCGGCCTGCTCTGCCTGCTTGCGCGGCAGAAAGAAGTGCCCGACAAAGAAGCGCGGGTCGTCAGCCAGATGGGGGGCGTGCCGCCCTTTGTCCTGCAGGTCTTTGGCCCACAGCAGACGGGGAATATCGGTGTGGACGCCGCAGCCGTCGCCTTCGCCGTCCACGCCGCCGGAGCGGTGCCCCATCTTTTCCAGGGCGTTGATGGCGCGCTTGACGTTGCCATGCGAGGGCGTGCCGTCCTTGCGGACATAGGCGATAAGAGCGCAGGCGTCATGTTCTTCGTTGTCGCGGTAGTTGAGCACGGTTATGTGTTCCTTGCTGACGGCAGTCTCGTCGTATCGTTAACTTCGCTTGCGAAATGCCGCGCACAACGCCGTGACGCAACAGCCTGTTTTGGAAAGGGGACTTGCATTATAGCACACCGCGCGCGCCATTTGCAAGGGGAGCGAGCGTAATTCTGCGGCGGCCTTTATATCGGCCCCCTCTTGGCACAAAGAAAGCCTTCGCCTGCTAAAGCAGGCGAAGGCCTTCCTGATTGACACACCCGCAAATCGGTTCCAGTTTTACGCCTTGCCGAGGAGTTTGTCCTGCTGCGCCTGATACGCCGCCAGGTTGCCCGCCTTGATCGCCTGAGTCGGGATGATCACCAACTTGCTCGCCGGAACCCCGCTCTTGTTCCCCTGCGCTAACTGAGCCAGCAACTTCACCGACTCATACCCAAACTCGTAAGGCTGCTGCACCACTGTCCCGTACACCGCCCCGCTCTTGATCCCCGCCAGCGTGTCCGCCTCCTGGTCAAACGCCACAATCTTTACTTTCCCCACCTTCCCTGCGTCCTTGACCGCGCTCACAATCGCAGGCCCGTTGTAACTCCAGATGCCCACCAGACACGAAAGGTCAGGATACTTGACCAGCGCGTCGGCGGCGTTGGCTTTGGCACGCCCGTGATCGGCGTCGTCGGTGCGAACGTCCACAATGCTCACGTTGCTCCCCTTCAGAGCGTCGCGGATGCCCTGCTCGCGGTCACGGGCGTTCTGGGCGTCGCGTTTGCCCACAAACAGCATGATTTTGCCGCCCTGCGGGATGGCTTCTTTGATCAGCCCGCCCGCCATGACGCCTGCGGCGTGGTTGTCGGTGCCCAGGTAGCAGAGGCGCTTGCTATCGGCGGCGTCGCTGTCGGAGGTGATAAGGTTTGTTTTGGCGGCGACGGTGTTAAGGTAGGGGGTCTCGTTGGTGGGGTCAACGGGGGAGATGGCGATGCCTTTGACGCCTTTGGCTAAAAGGTCGTCCACGTCGCGTTTTTGGGTGGCAGCGGTGCTATCGGCAGGCATGACGAACTGGACGGAGACATTGCCGAGTTCTTTTTGGGCGGCTTCGGTGCCTTTGCGGCAGATTGTCCAGTAGTCCGAGGGGCCGTTGGTGACAAACGCCAGCAGGGTTTGTCCGCTTGGCAAAGTAGACGCAGGCGCAGATGTGCTGCCGGATGTCCCGGCCTGCGGAGAATTGGAGCAGCCCGCCAGCAGCAGAAGAGTGAAGGCGGCAATGCCCCGGCGCAGACTTGGCGTGTTAGTCATGGTGTCTCTCTTTCGGGTCTTGTTGCTCATTCCGGCTGGGTGACATCGGCCAGGCCGACATCAACGCCCTGCCCGCCTCTGGTTTGATGGCAGTGAACCGCCATAGTGAGCGTCGCTCCCGGCGTCAGCAGCGCGCGCGCCTCCGGCCTGATTTCCAGAGGGCCGTAGTCGCTGACATAGCCTGCCTCGCTGGCGGCCAAGACGC
Organism: uncultured Armatimonadota bacterium; assembly: GCA_963835235.1. Lineage (GTDB taxonomy): Bacteria > Armatimonadota > Armatimonadia > Armatimonadales > Capsulimonadaceae > CAWIET01. Next base: position 1,328,262 of record CAWIET010000004.1, on the reverse strand, counting down.
CGTTAATGTAAATCTCAACGTCCTCGTCATGGAACGTGAGAAACTGAAGATGCGGGGGGCTGCCTGCGGGCATGGTGAACGTTCGCCGCAGCCAGATGTCGTCTGTTTTCCAGGGCGTGCCGATGACAATGTGGGGCGTGCCTGCGCTGCCGAAGCCGCCCGCGCCTGCTGTCCACGCCGCGTCCTGAAAGGCTGGCTTCATCCAGTTGTCGGCAGGCTTTTCCGTCGTGTAGCGCCATGTTTGCGGCGTCTCGCGCGAAGTGGGCACAATTGGCACAATGGTCGGCGGCGGCGGGAGTGCCGCCCACCCGCTCACTTTCACAGGGTCGGCACTCGCCCATTTGTGCCACACGGCGGCGTCCGTCAGGGCGCGCACGAACACGCCGCCCACGACGGAGCGGGCATGCATACCATTGCTGTGAATGTCGTTGACCTGATAGGTGTCTACCATCGGAAAGTGAGCATCTGTGCCGTTCAGATAGGAGTAGTACGGCGCAATCAATGTCTCAAAGTCGGCCTGACTGTCGGCGAGGCTCGCGCTGAAGAACGAGTGGTCGGCGTCACCGATATGGGTGCGCGAGTCCAGCGGCACGCCGTAGGTCTGCACTTTACTCTTGTAGAACGCGATTTCCTTTTGCGCCGCCGATGGCGGGAATACGTGCAGACCCAGCACTTTGTCCCAGACCATGTTGTATTTCTGGCTCCACGTGCCGGGCTTGTCAAACGCCAGCAGGGACACGTCTCCCGCATCGGCGACCTGCACCCAGTGGGCGGCGTCGGCTTTTGCCATGTCGGTGTATTTGGCGGCTCCTGCCGCGTCGCCCTGCATCCGGCACAGGTCGCCGTAGGCCGCAAGCGCGAGAATGGCTTTCACCGAGAGATTGGCGTTGTGCGCCAGATGGCCCATGAAGTCGTCCGTGCAAAGCTGGTCTTCGGGGTCAAGGCCGTATTGTTCCAGATAATGCGCCCACTGCGTCAGCGTCGGCCAGTAGGGGGTCACAAAGTCGGCGTTGCCGTCGGCTTTGGCGATGCCGTCGCACAGGAGCAGCATGTTGCCGCTTTCCTCCACAGGCATAGCTTCTCCCGGTTCGCCCGTCGCGCGCGCCAGAGGATATGTTCCCAGGTCATGCGGGGAATTGGGAAACTGCCAGCGCGGGGAGGACGCATAGGCGAGCGCGGGCACGGCGGAGGCCTTCGCCAGCGTGGGACTGAGCAGCAGCCACATGGGGGATGTGGGAAAAAACACGTCTACGGTGGCAATGTCGCCGTTGCTGGTGTTTTCTTTGGTGAACAGCAGGGGACGGCCTTTGGCATCGGCGGCGATGCCCGATGCGGCCAGCGCCTGACGGTACGCGAGCGCGCAAATCTGGGCGTACTGCGCCCCGCCGACCGCCGTCAGGTCAGCCGTTAACTTCTGGTCAAATGCCGCGCAGCGCGTCACCAGAGAAGGATAGTCGCGCTCGGCGGCTTGCAGCAGCGTCGTCGGCGTTGCTCCATTGCGCCGCCAGTAGGGCCGCAGATTGCGGCCAGCGAGTTTGACTTCATAGAGTTCATCTAAAGCGACAATGACATGGCGCGAGACGGCAGCCGCGCCAACCGCGCCCAGGGGAAACGCGAACGCCATGACGGGCGTGTCATCGGAGGCCGCGCGCGGCGAACGGGCGTCGTCGCTCGCGGGCAGCGTCCCCTGCCCCACAAACCCGCTCAGAAGAGCGTGATTGCCGCCGATGGCGGCTGTCCCCTGCGCGGCGGGCGCGGCGGCATAAACGTAGCCCCAATCAATGCGCGTGTCGTCGCCTGCCGGACTGAAAAGCGTTTGCGCCTGCGTCCCGCAGCGCAGCGCGGTTAGCGGCCCCATCGTCTCGCGCTGCCAGCCAACCGCCTGGTCGGGCGTGTTGACAGCGAGAAGCGCGCTGGCGCTGTCGTAGAGGGAAACGTCGTGCGGCCTGCCGTCCACGGAGCGCACGCTCCACGTGATGTAACTGAGGGGGCGCGTCAGCACGTCCAAATCCTGCGGCAGCGCCGCCGTCATAAACGTCAGGGTGACATGAACGTGCGCGTCCTCAAAGTCGTAGACGCTGCGTGTCGGCGTCACTTCCAGCCCGGTCTGCGGCAGGGCGGGCACGCTCGGCGGGTCGTTTCCCATCAAGCGGAAGGCGGTGCCGTCCACGCGAATGAGGCTGACCAGCGGGTGCTCGTGGTGTGTCCAGTGGCGCGTTACGTCATCGGTGAGATGGTCAGCCTCCGACCAGATGCTCAAATAGGGGTCGCTCGTAACCAGCGGCACGGCAGGCGGACGCAGAGGCGCGCTGCTAGCCGTTCCCGCAAAAGCCAGCGTCAGCGGCAGCAGGGCCGCCAGTTGCCGAAGGCAGCGACGAAATGGGGTGTCTTGGTTCATGTTTTCTTTCTTTCCGAGAGGTGGTGTATAATCAGGGGCAAGCATGACTGTCTGTTATTATGTCACAGGGCACGGGTATGGGCACGCCATCCGCACCCTGCAGATACTGAAAGCGCTCCCGGCAGGCGTTCGCATTCTCCTCAAGACCACCGTGCCCGCCCGCATTTTCCAGGACGACCTGCCTGGACGCGACATCACAGTTCTCCCGGCGGAGTACGACTGCGGATGTGTTTAATCCGACAGCGTGACCGTGCTGGAAGCCGAAACGCTCGCGCGCTACCGGGCCATCGCCGCGCAAAACGAATCCGCCCTGCCGAATGAAGTCACCTTCCTGCGGCGCGAAAACGTCCGGTGCGTCGTGAGCGACATTCCCTCTTTTCCGCTCCGGGCCGCGCGCGAAGCGGGCATTCCGGGCGTCGCCGTCGCCAACTTCACCTGGCTGGACATCTACGCCGAGTACGTGCGCGACGCCGCCGACGCCTGTCTTCTCAGTCAGATGGCGCAGGAATACGGGCAGGCATCGCTGGCCCTGATTACCGCGCTCGCGCTGCCGACCGTCACCGTCCCGTTTCCCCATGTCCGGCACGTTCCGCTGGTCGCCCGCCAGGGCGCAAACATTCAGGAGCGGCTTCGGAGCGCGCTGGGCCTGCCGCCGCAAAAACACCTTGCCCTGCTGTATCTGGGCGTCTGGGGCATGACTATTGACTGGCCCCGCGTGGAAGCGCTGACGGACTGGGCCTTTGTGACCTTTGAGACCCTCGCGCAGCCTGCCGCCAATGTGTTTCCCTTGCTCCCGTCCGAATGGCCCTACGGCGACGTGGCCGCGTCGGTAGACGCCGTTCTCGCCAAGACCGGCTACGGCACTGTCACCGGATGCATCGCGGCGGGCGTGCCGCTCCTTTACCCGCCGCGCGCAGGCTTTGCCGAGCATTCCGTGCTGGCAGACGGCCTGGCACGCTGGGGCGGCGGCGTGCCGATGACCGAACGCGACTTTTGCGCGGGCAGATGGGCTGACGCGCTGCACAGGGCACTCGCATTGCGCCCCGACCCGCGCGCCTTCGCCACCAACGGCGCGGAAGTCATCGCCGCAGAAATAGGAAAACTTCTATGACCCCCCAATTCGTCAACCCCGTCTATTCTCAATACTTCGCTGACCCGTTCTGCTGGCGTCACGAGGACACCTATTACGCCGTCGGCACGGGCAAGCGGGAGGCCGCAGGCGGCTTCACGGGCGACACGGCCATCCCGCTGGTTAAGTCACGCGACCTTCAGCACTGGACTTCTGTCGGCAACATTCTCCAAGTCCCCGACGAGGAACAGGGCGGCTGCTTCTGGGCGCCGGAAGTCGCTTTCCACGACGGCACGTTTTACCTTTACTACCATCCGAACGGCAACAGCAAAGGCTTTCACATTCGCGTGGCGACAAGCGCACATCCAGAAGGGCCTTATATTGACACCGGAACGCCCCTGACCGATGTCGCCCGAAACCCGTTTGCCATTGACGCCCACCCGTTCCGCGACGAAGATGAAACCTGGTATCTGTTCTATGCCACCGACTTTCTTGACTTTGACGCGCACACATTTCGCGGCACGGCGCTGGTTGTAGACAAACTGCACAGCATGACACAGTTGGAGGGCAATCCGCAGGTCGTGATGCGCGCGCACTGGCCCTGGCAATGCTTCGCGCGCAATCGTGCTCTGGGCGGGCAGGTGGCCGATTGGTACACTCTGGAAGGCCCAACCGTTCGCAAGCACGCGGGCCGCTATTACTGCTTTTACTCCGGGGGGTGCTATGAAGATGAGACGTATGGCGTGGATTACCTTGTCGCAGACCACGTCCTTGGCCCCTGGCAGGAAATCGGGCAGGCGCGCGGCCCGCAGCTTATGCGGACGGTTCCGGGGGAAGTGCGCGGCCCCGGCCATCATTCGCTGGTGTCGTCGCCTGACGGCCAGCAGGATTTTGCCGTCTACCATGCTTGGAACCCAGAAATGACAGCCCGCCTGATGTGGGTTGATCCGCTCCTGTGGACACCCCAGGGGCCGGTGATTGAGCGCTTCCAGAACGTCATTCGCCGTTAATGGATGCCGTCCCAGGCATCGTTTTGCGTGCCAAAGTCTTTAAAGGGGTTGATATAGGTGTTGAACGGGAAGACCGCTTCCCATCCTAAATCGGGGGCGGCAGATGGCAACGGCAGCGGCTGGCTGTTCTTGGCGTGACCGTCCGCAAACAAGATGTTCGCCATTGTGGAGTGTCGCGGCAGAGCGTTTGGGACGTAGTACAGACGCAAAGCGCGGTTATAGATAATATATTCTGTATTCAAGCCATACCCGGTGGTCGCGTTGCCGGGGTCGCGCGTGCCGCCAGCAATATACAAGCCATCCATCAGGGCGATCACCGTGCTAGGGGAGTTTATCGCAGACAGTTGGCGGGTGACATAAGCGCCGTTTGCCGCTGTAGATAGGCCCATCCGATAGTAATTCGCGAGGTAACTCACGCCCTTGCTCGCGGGGTCGTCCGGGCATTTATAGACGGCGCTGCTCTTGACGTAGGGAAAGATGGCATGGCGCGGAACGTCCTCTCTCAAGCACTGGCGTCTCTTTTGCTATGTTTATACAATATCATATCCGCTCACGTTTGTCAAGTCCCCTGCTCGCGCTCGTTTCCCCGCGCAGGCATGAATACGCTCCTGAAATCGCGCCTCTTGACACCAGAAAGCGCTTCGCTTATAATAGGCAACGCTATGTTTAGACATTTGCCTGTCTGCCTGTGTTCGCGAAAGGACTTTCTCCCATGCCGTGCTGTGCCGCAAGCCGCATTCTCCTCAGCCTGACCCTTACGTGCGCTGTTGGAGGGGGCGCGCGCTCTCTTGCTCAGTCTTCCCAGGTTGCCATTACTGTTCATGCCGAGCAGTCGGGCGTCAAAACAAGCCCCGTCATGTACGGGGCCTTTTTTGAGGAAATCAACCATGCCGGGGACGGCGGCCTTTATGCCGAGATGGTTCGCAACCGCACATTTAAGGAGAGGGCGGCGGGACAGCCGACCGCGTGGTCGCTGAAAAACACGGCGGGCGGGCAGGCAGACATGGCGCTGGAAACAGCCAATCCCCTGAACCCGGATAATGCGCTGTCTCTGCGCGTCACCGTCAAATCCCTTCCGGCAGGCGGGCGCGTCGCTCTGGTCAACGCGGGCTACTGGGGAATGGCTCTGCACCAGGGCGAAGTCTACACTCTAAGTTTCTACGCACGCGCCGACACGCCGCAAATGCTCACCGTTTCCCTGCAAAGCGCGGACGGCACAGTAGATGCTCGCGGCGCGGTGGGCGGCGTGGCGGGTGGCTGGAAGCGTTACGCCGTGTCGCTGACTGCCCTGCGGGATGACCCCACTGCGACGCTCGCGCTGTCCCCCGAGCGGCAAGGCTCGCTGTGGCTGAACATCGTGTCGGTGTTCCCGGCGCGCACGTACAAAGCCCGCCCGAACGGTCTGCGTCCCGACCTGATGCAGATGCTCCTTGCGCTGCACCCCACGTTTCTGCGCTTTCCCGGCGGGACGTATGTGCAGGGCAAAAACAGCCTCGCTAATGCATTCAACTGGAAAAACACGCTGGGCGATATTGCGGAGCGGCCCGGTCACGACAATGACGCCTGGGGCTACTGGTCAACGGACGGGCTGGGCTACCACGAATATCTCCAACTGTGCGAGGATTTGGGCGCGTCGCCGCTGTTTGTGGTCAACATCGGAACCGCTGCGTTTGGCGACAGCCTTCCGGTTGACCAGACCGGGCCATACATACAGGATATGCTGGATGCGGTGGAATACGCCAACGGCCCCGTCTCAAGCAAATGGGGCGCGCTGCGCGCGAAGGCGGGTCACCCGAAGCCGTTCAGCCTCAACTGCCTGGAAATCGGCAACGAAGACCAGGGCCACGATTACACAGCGCGTTTCGCCCTCTTTTCCAAAGCCCTGCGCGACAAATACCCTGACATACAAATTGTTTCCAATGGCAACTCCCGGCCTCAAGACCCGACCGACTATTTCGACGACCATTCCTATGTGACACCCGAATGGCTCTGGCTGCATCTGCGCGCCTATAAAGACCGGGGACGCGACGGCCCCAAAATCTACCTGGGCGAGTTTGCGGCCAAAGACTGGGACAACGGGCCGTCCGTCGGGCAGGGCAACCTGCGCGCGGCTCTGGCCGAAGCCGCTTTTCTGGCGGGATTGGAGCAGGACGGCGACGAGGTGCAGAGGGAGTCTTATGCCCCGCTGCTTGCCAACACTCACGACCGCGCATGGAACCCGGACTTGATTCGACTTTGACAGCGCGCGCGTCTACGGCACGCCGTCCTACTACGTCCAGAAACTTTACTCGGATAACCTGCCCGCGACGGTTTACCCGACAGAGGTAGCAGGCGACGCTTTCACAGCCAGGCCCGCCCCGACGGGTTCCATCGGCGTGGGTGCGTGGGACGCGCAGGCCGAGTTCAAGGACATTACGGTGACGCAGGGCGCGAGCGTCCTGTATTCGCCCCACTTCGCGCAAAATGCAGACGGATGGCAGCCTGATGGCGGACAATGGCAGACAACACCGGATGGCGTTTACCGTCAAAGCGCGCCCACTGGCCGGAACACGTCGTATTTGCACGCTCCGGCACTGGACAGCGCGGCGGATTACGTGGTGCATATGAAGGCGCGCAAAATTGGCAGCGGGCCGGGGTTCTTCGTTTTGTTTCACGCCCGCGACCGAAACAACTGGTACCGGTGGTTTCCGGGCGCGTTCGGCGGAACCGAAGCCCTGCTGGAGAAGGCGACGGCGGCGGATGGCGTGGGCGAATTCGGCAGCCGCGTTCCGGCGACGCTTCAGGACGGGCGCTGGTACGACGTGAAAATCGTCTTGCAGGGAGCGCGCGTCACGGCGTATCTGGACGGCCAGAAACTCTCCGACGCGGAAGAAGCGCCCCGCCCCGTTGTGATGGCAAATGGCGGGCAGGCGGCAGACGGCTCCTGGATTATCAAAGCGATAAACGGCAAATCCGTGCCGGTGGATGCCAGTGTGCGCCTGCTGGCGTCCAGTCCTGTTGCGGCCACGGCGCAGGTCACAACGCTGACTTCTGCCAGCCCTGCCGACGAAAACTCACTGGAAACGCCCACGAAGGTGGCCCCGGTCACGAAGACGCTTGCGGGCGTCTCGCGCGCGTTCCATTACACTCTGCCGCCCAACTCGCTGACCGTTATCCGAACTCGGTAATGCATCTCAGCGCGGTTTGGTCGGGCCGGGCGCATAAACTTCCATCTCGGTCGCAAACACAAACGTGGGCGGGTAGCCAACCGCTTCGTCGTAATGGTCGGGAAAGGTCAGGCGCACGAAGCGCGCGGAAACCGGCGCAAAGCGGAACAGGTACTTTTCTTCCTTCCGCAGGGAGAACACATAAGAGCCAACTTCCTGAAACGCCTGCCCGTCCGCGCTGAGTGATACCGTAATCGTCTTGGTGGAGCCGAATGGCGGCACGCCCACCGCGACAAGGCTGACTGCTGCTGCCTTTTTCAGTTGCACCGTCACCGTCTTGGGGAACGTGTTCGCTTCATTGGTGGCGAATGTCGTGGGAGCGCCCGCATCCCACGAGCCGTCTGTCAACCCCTCGCTCCAGCCGTGCGTGTTCGGGTCGCTGCACACGGCAGGCTGCCCTAATGCAAGATTTGGGCCAGCATTCGCAGGCAGGCCCGCTGTGTGTCCCGCCGTGTCCGTGCGGAATGGGAAAGCGGGTAGACCGGCTTTGTTGTAGAGGCTGCATTGCGGGTAGCCTGTCCAGGCATAGCGCACTGCGACAGGGACAGGAACCTGCGGCGACGACACCAGAACCGTTTCTCCGGCAATCTTTGCGTCTGCGGCAACAAAGTCCCCTTCGGCCCCGGCGATGGTGAACCCGGTCAAGGGCTGTCCGTCTTTTGCCACAAGACCGCCGCCCAGATGGTCAAACGTCAGCCGCGCCTGTCCGCCTTCCACTTTCAGGGCTTTGTAAACCGGGCCTGCGTACTCCACCTTCTCTCCGTAGACCTTCGCCTCCGCGACAAGCGCGAGCCGATGCCCCACTTCCTGCTTGTTGTGGGGATGAATGTCGTTCTCGTTGCCGATGTCCACAGCGGTGGCAATGCCCGCGTTCGGCACGGCCTGCGCCGCCTCAAACTGCGCCTGACGGATGTCTGCAAAGGCGCCGTCCCCTGGCGCCCAGCCTGCAAGCTGCACGATGAGAAAAGGAAACTCGCCTTCCTGCCACCGCTGCCGCCAGTCTGTAATCATGGCAGGAAGCAGGGTTCGGTACTGCCTGCCGCGTCCAGCGTTGGCTTCGCCCTGATACCAGATGGCTCCTTTGATGCCAAAAGAAACCAGCGGGCTAATCATCGCATTGTAAAGGGCCGCAGGCGAGTTTTGGTTGAACGCAGAGCCAGGCGGCGGGGCGCTTGCTGCCGTTGCGCTCTGCCGCAGGGCATCAATTTTCGCCAGGGCGCCCTGAAAGGCAGGCAGTTTTTCGGCCAGCATCGGCTCGCTTGTCCAAGCTTCCGCAGGCGTGCCGCCCCAGGAGGATTGAATCAGGCCAATGGGGACGTGCAAATTGTTGTATAAATCGCGCCCGAAGAAGCAGCCGACGGCGCTGAAGCCATTCCAGGTGCCGCGCGTTACGGTGTCCGGGGCGCAGGGCAGCCACTGCCCCATTGTTGTGCTTTGCGGATCAAGGGCGATCTTCTTTTCCGTCACGAACAGTCGGATTTGCGGGTAATTCGCCGCCGCAATTTCCCGCGCGGAGTTGTCGGTCATGCCCATCCCGAACTCCATGTTGGACTGACCGGAGCAGAGCCACACGTCGCCGACCAGCACGTTTTGCAGGGTCGCGGTTTGCGGCCCGGAGATGGTCAAGGTGTATGGGCCGCCAACCGGCAGCGGCGGCAGATGAACTATCCACTTGCCGCTCGCGCCCGCAACCGCTTTCGCGCCCTTGCCCGCGACGCGCACGGTGACAAGCGCGCCCGGCGTCGTCCACCCCCACACGGGGTCGGATTGCGCGCGCTGAAGCACCATGTTGTCGGTAAACAGCGGGCTGAGAAACGGAAGGGGAGCGGAGTCGGACGCAGCCCTGCAGGGAAGCGGGAACGCTACCGTGAGAAGCGACAGCATCAGCAGAATAAATGGTGACTTCATGGACACTCCTGACACATCTAAGGTTTGTGGATTTGTTCCGCATCATCCCGCTGCGGCGCGGCTCCTGTGCTTTCGCGAACAACCAGTGTCGGCGCAAACAGCCTTTGCGCGCGCACTCCTTCCAGGAGCATCGTGACTGCGGAACCGGCAATATCTGAAAAGGAGTGCGCCACAGTGGTCAGGGCCGGGTGCGTGTACTGGCTCGGACTGACATTCTCAAAGCCCAGCACGGACACGGCGTCGGGCACCGCAATATGACGCTGCGCCAGCCACTTCAGCACCGCCCACGCGCCAGGGTCGGACGCGGTAAAAATGGCGGTCGGACGGGGCACAAGCGCCCAGACTTCTTCCATCTTGCGGTAAGCAGCCTCAAATGAGCTTTGCCATAATTCAATGCCGCAGTCAATCACTGTCCCTGACAGGCCCCGCTTCTGAACTTCGGCCTCAAACCGTGTGATTTTCTGTGCGACGGAGACCTCCTGCACCGGCTCATTGGCAAGAAACACAATGCGCCTGTGACCCAGAGCCGCCAGATGGTCAATTCCCAGCGTTACGGCCTGCGCGGCGTCGGTCGCTACCCAGCCACCTTCGTAATCATCGGGCTGAACTTCAATGGAGACCGTGCGGTATCCCCGGTCGTTGAGGGCGTTGTATAACTCAAAGGTTGTGGAAGGCGTCGTCATAAACACGAGGCCTTCGTCCTCCGGTGGGCGCTCCACCTGCTGATAGGCCTGCGCGGTATCCTCCCCGTGAAACGTGTGATACACCTGCGCCCGCAGGCCCCGATCCCGCGCCGCCCGCGAAATCTGCTCCAGCATCATGCTCAACAAGTCGGAGTTATACTGCGAGACAAACACGCCGATGGTAGAAAACGACGTAGACTGCGCGGGCTTCTTGCGGACAAATGTCCCTTTCGCCGGGTGGCGCACCAGCAGCCCTTCCCGCGCCAGTTGGGAAAGCGCCTGACGTACCGTTCCACGCGAGATACGGAGGTGCTCCACCAGCACGGTTTCCGGCCACAGCAGCGCGCCGTCGTCAAAGTGCTCTTCAATCAGTTTCCGCAGCGTCCGGCGAACCTGATGATGAAGCGGAGCGCCGACCTTTGCGTCGATAATCACCCTGTCCAGCAGTTTCAGAGAAGGCGTATTCCTATTTTGTCCGGCAGAGAGCATCGGGTAATTCCTGCTGTCAAGTACGCGGCAGTGGTTTCCAGCGTATGTCTAAACATATTAACACCATAATGGACACTTGTCAAGGCGGCTCTTTCGCTGACGCAGAGACAGAGCGCACTGCCAGCATAACAGCCATTGGCATTGTATAAACATTCGCTTGACAAGCCGGGCATTGTGTGTTAGAATGGAGCGTCTCAAGTATCCTCTCCAGAAAAGGAACGTTTCATCATGATCTCGTCCCGCATCCATCTCGCTATTCTCCTGATCCTGCTGGCCGCTGGCACGCTCGCCGCCGCGCGCGCTGCCGTTGCTGCCGACCAGACTGCTTTTGACATCGGCGCTTCCGGCACGAATTATGTGCTGGGAGTGGGCGAATATAGCCTCGGCTACACGTTTACCGTCGCCGCCAACCTCACCAAAGGCATCAGCGTCACGAAACTGGGCTTTCTGACTGCGGGCTTGAGCGGCGGCAAAATCACCAACACAACCCACGAAGTCGCCCTTTTTGACAGCACCGGCAAGACAATTGCGGATGCCACCGTCACGCCCGACAGCAAAGGGGGCACGGATGCGAACTTCACTTATGTCGCGCTGGCAAAGCCAGTCACGCTGCTTCCTGGCACTTACGACATCATGGGAAACACCAATGGCGGCGCGTTCGCAGGCAGCGTCAAGACCCTGACTGCCGCAACCGGCATCGCGTTCGTAAAAGACAACGCCGCGTTCAACACGCCCGACCTATCCGTCAAGCAGCCTCCCGTGAACCGGGGCGTCTTCGGCGCGGACAACAAAGCCTTCTTCGGCCCGGACTTTCAATTTACGCCCGTTCCCTGACCATCACCGCCCACTCTGTTACGGGGCAGTCTTTGCCGCCGTCTGAATGCCGCGCTCCTGACCGATAATACCCGAGGCCGTCGGCGCAACGACAAGCAACGGGCCTGCCAACGTGCCCGGACTGCGTACCCAGTTGCCAGACAGCGTAACGTTCTTGCTGTCGCCAATCCAGATGACGGCAAGCGGGTCTACGCCGTGATCTTTGCCAACTGCCCCGGCAGCGCTGGCGCTCCCGTGCGGACGGAGAAAGCGATTGCCTTGAATGGTCACGCCGTCGGCCCAGCGCACTTCAATATTGGCGACATTGATGTCCTCAAACGTGTTGCCGCGTATCTGGATATTGCGCTGCCCCATGCTGCCTTCGCCCATGATGGTCAGCGCGCCCGCCTGCGGATACCAGGGGCCGGTCATGGCGTAATTCGTGTGCCGGATGGTGTTGCCGATAATGGTTACGTTGCGGCTGTAGCCTGCCTCGCCCCAGTACGTTTCGGGCGACACGACGATGCCTGCGATGGTGCTGCCGTCTACCGTATTGTTTTTCACCAGGCCGTTGTCGGCTTTCAGAAGCATTCCCCGTGCCCGATGGTTGCGAATGGTGCAGCCGATAATCTTGAAGCCCGCGCCCGAATGCGCCGGGTCAGACGCCAGCGAGTCGAAGGGCGCGTTCACCGGCCTGTCCAGCGTCAGCGTGAAATAATGCAGCGCGTCCTTGAACGCCCCGTAGCGCGAGGGCTGCGCGGGCGTGAACTGCGCGGGCGCGACGGCGGTCACTTTGGCGTCTACGAGCAGCCCGCTCTGGTCGTTCTGAATGCGGATCGGGTCGCCGGGAGCAAACTCGTTCCGATCCCAGCGATTGCCGACAATCAAAGTGTTTGCATTCGCCTGCGCCACCTGATTGTAACTGCCGTGAATGGCGATGCCGTCGTCCAGCATTCCCTCAAACGTGCAGTTTTCAATGTCCGGCCCGACCAGCGCGCCGGGGCAGTGGAAGGCGTCGGCGGTTTCCGACAGCAGAGGCCGGTTCGTGGCTCCCGGCGGCGCAGGGCCATACGTCAGCGTGTCATGGAGGTAGCGGTTTGCGCTGCCGCCGTCCGTGTCAAAGTACGCAAAGCAGCCGCTCCAGTAGATGGTGATGTCCTGGAACGTGCAGCGCGCGCAGCCAATCGCGTGCAGCATCATGCCGCCCGGCCCCCGGCACACCACGTAATCGCCGGGAACGGCCCCCCACGTGTTGCCTTTGGGAACGCCGTTCCAGTGAATGCGTTCCTTGCCGGGGGCGTCTAAGGGCGTGATGCGTTTCGCCCCGAAATCCCCCGTGCCGGGCCGGAAATGGTGCGTATTGCCGACCAGCATCGCGCAGGCCTTGAACGCAGCGTCCTGCGGGTAGCCTGCATCTAACTGCACATCGTAAAATACGCCGTCCGCGTCTTCGCCGACAGCCAGAACTTTGCCCTGCCCGGTGTGCGGCACAGAGAAATGGATGGCCGCGCCCCGAAACACAACCCTCTGGCAGTTGATAAAGTCCACCGCATCCTGGTCGGTAGCAATGAGAGACAGATCAACGCCGCGCGCGTCAATTTCCACGTCTTTCAAGTCCCGGAACGACAGTCCCGCGCCGTCCGTGCCGCGCGGCAGCAGATACGTCCCCGGCGTCAGCGTGATGCGCTTCGCGCCTGCTTTGCAGGCGTCCGTAATCGCGCTTTGCAGGGCGGTCGGGTTGTGCGGGTCGCCGACTGTCACAGCAGACGGGGCCGCGCCTTGGCAGGCCGCAGACAGCGTTCCTACTAACAAAAAGGCGGCGGCATAAACGGCATTCTTCATGGCTGGTGTCCTTTACGAGCGGGGGCTTTCGGGGGCGCAGGAACCGTCACCGTTTGCGGCGCGAGCGTCGGCCCAATCGGCTGCACAACGCCGTCTGCGTCTAAGTCAAACGGGTCAACGCACAGCAGGCCGCGCGTCGCCGCCTCCTTCTGCTCGCCGCGATACGAGAACCAACTGCGTCCATCCGGCCCGGTGAAAACGGCGAGATGGCCTCCCTCAAAGACGCGCCCGCGCGGGTCTTTGCGCCAGGGGCCAAGCGGGGTGTCGGCGTAGGCGACGCTTGTCCAGTAACTGCCTTTGTAGGTTTCCGCATAGAACAGGCAGTACGTGTTCTTGATTCTCATCGCCCAGGGGCCTTCCAGATACTTTGGGCTGGGCTGATTAATGTCGCTGCTGTCTGCTGTGACAATCTTTGTGCGCGCGCTCAGGTAACTCACTTTGCCTTCAGAGAGTTTGCTCAGGTCAACCTGCTGCACGTACAGGTCATGGAACGGCATAAACGCATAAACGCGCCCATTGTCATCGCCCAGCAGGGTGGTGTCGCAGGCCGAGTTGGGCAGCACCGTGATATGCCGGTACGGCCCGTCCACCTTGTCGGCCACGCCGACAAACGCATGGTAGCCGGGCTGTCCATTCGGGTTGTATTTGGCGTCCCCCCAGTTGTCAGCGGTGAAAATCAGATAGTACTTGCCCCCGAACCTGTGGATTTCCGGTGCCCAGAAGCGGTTCTTGTAGGGGCAGTCCTCCGGCAAGTCGGATGACTTCACCAGCCAGTTAAGCGGCGTCCAGTGTGTCAGGTCTTTGGACACAAACAACCGAATGCCGGGCGATGAGTTCATATTTGGTTTGGCGGGGTCTTTGTCGGCGATGTCGCTGAACGGCCACATGGTGAACACGAGATAGTAGTGGTCGCCATCGCGAATGATGCATGGGTCGCGCAGTTCCGTGTGCGCGGAGCCGGGGGCGGGCAGGTCTGTGGTGTACGAAAACGGCAGGGGATTGGAATACACAAGCGTTGTTTTTCCCAAAGCGGTCTGCTGCGCCCGGCCTGCAGGAGCGCACAGCACGACAGCCAGCAGAAGGCAGACAAAAAACGACATAAAGGGCCTTTCGCGTCAAAGTTCGGGCGTGCCGTCATACTGAAAGTGCGAGAATGCAGCGGCTCCGCTTCCTGCCGCATACAGACCTACCCGCAGACTGACAAATCCGCCCAGCGCATTGTGGTGCCAGCCGGACACTTCCTGTGATGTCGGCAATTGCCGCCAGTCTTCACCGGGCAGGCGTACCCAGAAGTCTACGTCGTGACGGTCATGGACAATGCGAAGGGTCGCCCGCCGCGCTCCATTCTTCACGAAGCGCTCTTTGTTTGTCCGGCGGCGCACGCTGAGGCCGTCTGTATCCAGCGCCAGCCCGACAAAGCAGCGCTCATTGTAAAACAACAGCAGTCCGGCTTCGGCTTCATCGCCATCCAGCGCGACTTCCACGTTTACTGTGTAAAACGGGTCACGGGGCAGGCAGCACAACGGGGCGCTGCCTTCGGCGGGCGACGTGCCGCATCCCGCAAGGCGCAGCACGCCGCCGCCTACTTCGTAGCGCGCGCGGTCGTGCTCGCCCAGCAACCGCCACTGCCAGCCCAGAGCGTCGCCTGCAAAGTCATCGGATAACGGCGGCTCAGGCGGCAGGAAAAAATCTCCCTCCGTGCGGTTCGGCAGGGGACGCGAAGCAGCGTCCAGAACCGGCCAGCCGTCCGCTGTCCAGACAATCGGCTCAATTAATGTGTGGCGTCCCAGCGTGTGAAAGCCGTTGCGGTAGGCGTGCGTGACAATCCACCAGTCGCCGTCGGGCGTGTCTATCAGCGTGCCGTGCCCGCGCGACCACCAGAGTTCGTCGCGGCTGGCTGTCCGCAGCAGGGGGTTGCGGGGCGCGTTTTCCCAGGGGCCGTCAATGGAGCGCGCACGGGCGACAACAACCATATGGCTTGTCGCGCAGCCCGCCGTGCCACCCTCAGCGGAAAGCAAATAATGCCAGCCGTCCCGCAGAAGCAGTTTCGGCCCTTCCAGAGCCTCGCCCTCAATGCGCCAGCCGGAGGGAATGGGCCAGCCTGCATAGACTTTCTCCACGTTTCCCTTTGCCGTCAGGCCGTCGGGGGTCAGTTCCACGCGATGCCCGCCGGACAAAAATAGGAAACGGCGTCCGTCGGGCAGGGCGATATGGCCGGGGTCAATATGGGGCACATGCAGATTGACGGGGCGGCTCCAGGGGCCTTCGGCGCGGGGGGCAGTGACGACATGGTTGCCGCCACTCGTGGTGTAGTAGATGTAAAATAGCCCATCATGGTACACAATATCGGGCGCCCAGATGTCCCCGTCATAATCGGTGAGCGCCGGGCCGACAGGCTGCCAATCCGTGAGACTGCGCGAGTGCCAGACCAGCAGGCCGGGCGCGTAGGGATTGCACGAGTGGGTCAGATAATAGTCTGCGCCCACCCGCACCATCGTGGGGTCAGGGTAATCGCCGCGCACAATGGGGAACGGATAAGGCATTCGCGCTTGCCGGGACTTAAAGGGTGCTGAACGTCACTGCGTAAGTCGTGCCACCCGTTCCCGCCGCGCGGGACGGCCCGTAGGCGTCGCCGCCGAGCGAAGACGTACCTTGCACATCGGTCGCGGCGTAGGCGCTGATGCCCGACGACACGCTGCTGCCGCGCAGCCATTTCACATGGTCATCCGCCATCAGGAAGTTGGAGCCGTCGCTATGGCGGCCCGTTGGCACGGGTGCCGCTGTTCCGGGCGCATTGGAAGGCCCGCCGGGGAAAAAGATGTAATTGAGGCCAGCCACCGGCGTTTTGCGGTTGCCCAGATAGCCAGTCACAAGTGTCGTATAAAACGGCTCCCCGCCGCTATTCTGCGTGAAAATGTCCCATCCGTTGGTGGAAGGCGTCGCATAGATACCAGTGGATGTCTGCGATTCCGTCGTATCCCCGTTGACAAAGCCCACGCCAAATGAGATTTCCGTCAGCATCACGGTGCTGGCAGGTGCGGTCATGTTCGCCGCGAGACCATTCGCTCCGGGCCGGACACAGGCAGCCCAGGCGCCGACGCTTGCATTAGAAATATCGAAGTTGTATGCATACGAGATGACCGACGAATTAGCGAATTGGTTTGGCACGTCATCCGGGCAAATATACACCGCCTTGCTCTTGACATAGGAAAATATCTGTCCGCCCCAGCCGACGCCTAATGTATATCCCTGCCCGACGCTGCCGCCTGCCGGATACTTTTCGTCATAATCCTGACCGTACTGCGTGAATGCCAATCCCAATTGCTTCATATTCGCCAGACAGGAGGTTTGCCGTGCCTTTTCGCGCGCTTTGGCAAACACGGGGAACAGAATGGCCGCGAGCAAGGCTATGATGGCGATGACTACCAGGAGTTCAATAAGAGTGAACCCCACTGTGCTTTTCCTGGTTCTCATGGTTGCTCCTTTGCGTGGCGGAAATGGCTGCCGCCCTCCTGTGACTGACAGGCGGCACAGCAGGCGTGTAATGTATAAACAATACCACATAAGTCTCGTTTTGTCAACCGTTATCTTTCATCCCTCAGCAGCGGCACGCGCGACGCAGGCGTTGGGTACAATGAAGGCTATGAACGAGGAGATTTTAAGCGCGGCGCGGCGATTGGCCGACGACGTGTTTCGCCCCCGCGCGCAGGAGGCTGACCAGGGCGCTATCACCGGGCAGGCCGGAGAGAACGTGCGCGCGCTCGCCCGCGCCGGATACTTCGGCCTCGGCATTCCCACTGCCTATGGGGGATTGGGCGCGGATGAGAGCACCCGACGTGAATACACGGAACTCATGGCATCCGCGTGCGGCGTCACGGCGTTCGTGCAGCAGCAGATGCACGCGGGCGGGGGGTTCGTGGGCGGCGGGCGTTCCGAGAGCCTGAAGGCCGAAATGCTGCCAAAGTTTGCGTCGGGGGATACCCTGTGCGGCGTGGCGTTCTCGCATCTGCGGCGCGGCGGCCCGCCGAAGGTGACGGCAACACGCACCGGCGGCGGCTATCTTGTCAACGGCACGGCTCCCTGGGTTACTGGATGGACGCTGCTGGACGGGTTCATTCTCGGCGCGACACTCAGCAATGGCGACCACCTGTTTGCCTATGTCCCCAAGCAGGACGCACCTATGATGCAACCGGGGCCGACGCTTCCGCTGGCCGTCATGCAGGCTTCGGACACGCTGGAAGTGGCGTTTCACGATCTGTTTGTGCCCGATGAGTATGCCCTGTACGAGCGTCCCGCAGACGCATTAAAACGGGCAGACTTCTGCGGCATTTCCGGCCATGTCTTTCTGCCGCTTGGCTGTGCGCGCGGAGCCGTGCTATATTTAAGCCATCTGGGAGCGGAGCGCGGTCAGCCAAAGTTTCTCCAGGGCGCCGAAGCCTTTACCCGCGAGATTGACGTTTGCCGCGCCGAAGCCCTTCAATGGAACGGCGCGTGTGCCGACCTGCCTGAATACAAGGAGCGCGCTTTGCGCGCCAGAGCCACTGCCATCGTGCTCGCCGTGCGCGCCGCCCATGCGACGGTGACGGCAACCGGAGGCACGGCGCACCTTCTGTCCATGCCGCCTCAGCGCCTTCTGCGTGAGGCGATCTTCTACACCACAGTCGCGCAGACGCCGGACGTGCAAAGCGGCACGCTGGATTTGCTGCTGTCGCCGGACTGCTGGGCTGCATAACCTATGTACGATTTAGTCATCTGCGGCGGGGGAACGGGCGGGGTGGCGGCGGCAATGGCCGCAGCGCGCAGGGGCCGTCGCGTCTTGATGAGTGAGGAAGCGGACTGGGTGGGAGGGCAGTTGACAGCACAGGCCGTGCCACCCGATGAGAACCCTTACATTGAATGGTACGGCGGCACGCGCTCCTTTCGCGCGTTTCGGGAGGGCGTGCGGCGCGTCTACCGCGAGCAATTTCCTCTCACGCCAGCCGCCTTTCGCAATCCGCTGCTGAACCCCGGACACGGCTTTGTCTCGCGTTTGTGCCATGAGCCGCCCATCGGCCATGCGGTGCTGTGCGAGATGCTGGCTCCGTTTATCTCGTCGGGGGCCGTGACCATCCTGCGGCGGCACATTCCCGTTGCGGCGTCCATGCAGAGCGACACCGTGCGCGGCATGGTGTTTCGCAGCCTTTTGACCGGCGCGGAGCGGGAAGTCACGGGGCGGTATATCTTGGACGCGACTGAGTTGGGCGATGTGCTGCCCCTGACCGGCACGGAATATGTCACGGGGGCGGAAAGCGTTAACCAAACGGGAGAGCCTCATGCGGTCTCCGGCGACCCGCAGCCGCACAATCAGCAGGGCATCACGCACTGCTTTGCCCTCAGCCATCACCCCGGCGAGGATTGGACTATTGACCGCCCGGCAGCCTACGATTTCTGGCAAACGTACCGCGCTCCGTTCTGGCCCGGCCCGCATTTGGGCTGGACGGACATCAATCCGGCTACGGGTTTGCCCCGCACTCTGTCGCTCTTTGGGCCGCAGGACGACCCGGATTTGTTCACGGCGAACGGGCAGTATGCCTGGGGGACGCAGGGAATGTGGCATTACCGACGCATCCGTTCGCATCAACTGATGCAGGACGGGGGCAGCGACATCTCTCTGGTGAACTGGCCGCAGAACGATTACTGGCTGAAACCCATCATTGACGTACCCGAAAGCGACGCGGCCCTCGCCCTCAAATCAGCCCGCGAACTCTCTTTGTCGCTGCTTTACTGGCTCCAAACCGAAGCCCCCCACCCCGATGGCCGTACCGTCGGCTACCCCGGTTTGCGCCTCCGTCCTGACCAAACCGGCACCGAGGACGGCCTCGCGCAGTCGGTTTACGTGCGGGAGTCGCGCCGCATTCAGGCCGAAACAACGCTTTGCGAGCAGCACGTTTCGTCCGCCCTGCGCCCATCGGCGGAGGACTTCCCGGACAGTGTTGGCATTGGCTGCTACCGCATTGACCTCCACCCCACTACCGGGGGCGACAATTATTTAGACATCGGGTGTCATCCGTTTACTATTCCGCTGGGCGCGCTTGTGCCTGTTCGGGTAGACAATCTTCTCCCTGCCTGTAAGAACCTGGGCGTCACGCACCTCACCAATGGCGCGACGCGGCTCCACCCGGTAGAATGGGCCATCGGGGAAGCGGCGGGCCATTTAGCCGCCTTTTGCCTTGACCGGAACTGCCTGCCGCGCGCCGTCCGTGCGTCGCCCGCGCTTCTTTCGGACTTCCAAAACCAGTTGGAGGGCGACGGCGTGCCTATTCGCTGGCCTGTTTTGCGCCCCGTTTAAGCCCCTCATCAGTACGCAACTGTACGGAACTAGTACGGAACTAGTACGGAACTGGTACGGAACTGGTACGGAACTGGGCCATAAATGAGCGGGAATTGACCCTTGCCTGGGACGGCCCTCACCCCGCCCGCAGACGGGCGACCCTCTCCCGCTTCGCAGGCGAGGGTAAGACGTAAGCGCCTGCTGTCGCAGGCGAGGGTAAGAGTTATTCTGTCTTAACCCTCGCCCGTGACAACGGGGACTCCCTCCTCACCCTCGCCCGTGACAACGGGAGAGGGTGGCGCGCAGCGCCGGGTGAGGGCCTTTCCTCCCCTAAAGATAATCCCGCAAACCGCCGATAATGCCTGTGGAGGACGTTGGGATACCAAACTTGGCACGTTGGGACACCAAAATCCTACTATCTCGCACAGGACAATGACTATGACCACCACCAAGACCGTGACGACGAAAACCGGGGGGCGCGCGCCGCGTCCCCTCAACCCGCAAACCCGCCTGGCACAGCAGGCTGGGCAGAACTGGGCCATGATGTCGGTCAGCGAGCGCGCCTCATGGGGGATTTTAGCCGCCCAGCTCAATCAGGCGACCACAATGGGCCTGCCGGGGCGCAAAGTGGGTTATTCTACCTACTTCGCGCATCTCTGCGCCTGCACCGCAATGAATGTCGCGCCGCCGACCACCGCGCCTACAAAAAGCGGCGTTCCAGCCCTCACAGGGCTGTTTGTCATAACCAACTATATCGCCGGAGTCTTCAGCCTGAAGCTGTTCACAGACACGGGGTATGATGGGCCGGTCGTGGTGTATGCCACCCCGCCCCTGCTGCCCAACCGCCGCATTTACGTGAGCACGCCCCGCATACGCCTGGCTTCATTCCCCAGCCTGCCCGAAACGGCAGCGTTTGTGGACGTGACCGCCGAATATCTGGCGGTCTACTATCCGCCGGAGGTCGGCTACCAAATCGCCCTGGAAGTGTTGCCGATGAGCGCGACGGGCTTTCGCGGCGTGCCGGTCACAGTGAGCAGTGTCATCACCAGTTCGCCCGACAGCGAGTTTGCGCCCGCAGACGCGCCCTTTGAGCAGGACAAAGCGGCCTGAAACGCGCGGGCGCTGAACGAAAAACGCGCGGGCGCTGAACGAAAAACGCGCGGGCGCTGAACGAAAAACGCGCCGGGGAAAGCCGTCACGCGGCCTGCCCCGGCGCATCTTTTTCTATGGACGCAGACTTGCGTTCACTCTCGCGCACCCCCTGCGCGCGCAGAAACGGCGCGGGAGTCGGGCTTGCCAGACGCGGAAACAGCCGAAAACAGACCACCTGCACAGACGCCGCCACCGGAACCGACAGCAGCATTCCGGTCACGCCAAACAGGGCCGCGCCCAGTGTCAGGGCAAAAATAGAGGCCACCGGGTGCAGCCCGACGCCCCCGCCGACCACGCGCGGGGTCACGATGTTGTCAAAGATTTGGTTGACGGCGAGCGTCAAGCCAACGGCAATCCCCGCAAAACCGAGGCCGGAATGGTGCGCCGTCGTCCCTGCCGCGAACGCCACCAGAAACGTCACCAGCGCCGTTGTCAGCGACCCGACATAGGGAACCGCGTAGAGAATGCCTGCCGCCGCGCCCACCAGCAGCGCGTAATGCGCCAGTGGCCGATGCCACAGCGACAAGCCGTACAGCAGCCCGATAGTCGCGACGCCATAAAGCGCGCACACAATCAAAAGCCCGCGCAGGTAATCGGAGAACACGCCGCCGACATCATTCCCTAACTGCGCCATCAATGCGCGATGCTTTTCCGGTATGAGATAAAACAAACGCGCGCGCAGACGGTCTATATCCAGCAGCAAAAAGAACGCCACAATCAGCGTCAGGACAACATTAATCAGTATGGTTACGGAGCCGACCAGATACCCGGCTAAGTGACCGCTGACCGTCTTCAAGCCATTCGCCGTATAACCGGAAACCTGGTCTGATAATTGCGCGACATTGCGCGGAAGCGTCACCGGCCCGATTTTGTGGTGCGTGTGAAGGAACGTGTTCACAGTCCCCTGCAACCCCTGCACAAACTGCGGCCCATTTTGCGCCAGGTCTCCGGCCTGCGCCACCAGCATGGGGACAATCAAGAAAGCCGCGCCGACTACAAAAACGAGGAACAGCCCGAACACCAGCGACACCGCGCCCATGCGCGTCAGGCCCCTGCGCTCCAGTTTATCGGCCAACGGGTCAAGCAGAAGCGCTAAGGTCATGCCCAATGCGAAGGGCGCGACAATCTCTAAACTCGCCTCTCCCACGCGCCTGAGCGCCGCCGCGAGGACTAACAGGACAATCGTCCCCGCCGCAAAAAAGAAGCCCGCCCGAAACCAGTCCCGGCGGGCCGCGCGTCTTGGGCGAAGCGGGCCGGGCGCAGGTTCCGGCAACGAGGCAGGCACAAAAGAAACGTCTGAGACGGGGGTTTCAGCAGGGGTCATAGTGTTCGTTGTACCCGTCGGGGCCTTCGCTGACACGTCGCGAATGGGTCAATTAGGCTCGGCGGGCGCTTCGGCGAGCGTCAAATACATCTTGTACCGCTCACGCACAAGACCGGCTTCCTCCCGGACGTTTAGGACGGCCAGCCGGGTTTCGGTCACCAGCAGCACGCACCCGAACACCAAACTGCCCACGCCCACCGCGCCCGTGAGCAGCGCCATCCCCAGCGCCGCCCGAAAAATGATATGATGTTCGCTGGTCGCCAGGCTTGCCCCCAGCAATGAGACAAGCGCCGCCGCCGCAAAATTGCCCAATGCGAGATAAAACGCGGTTAATGCATGAAGCATCAGCGCGGCCCTGCGCTCCAAACGATTGAGCTGCCGCACGCGCATCAGCGTCATGGGGTCGCCGCCAACCGCCTGCTCCTCCAACTGTTTGGAGATAGCCCGCGCGCGGTCAATCGCCCTTGCGAACCGATTAGACGTGCCTAACGCCAGCACTGAGGAAGCATTCGTCAGCACGGCGGGCGCGGCGATGAGAGACAGCACCGTAAAGGGATTGTCCGTCAGGGGGTTCACGTGCCGAGCGACTCCCACACTTCCACCTTGCTCTGGACACGGTGTATCACGCTGTCGGTGAACTCGGTGGTGGTCGCCCCGCCGCCTAAATCGGACGTTCGGACGCCATCGTGTATCGCCTCAAACGCCGATTCGTATATCGCCCGCGACGCACGGCTCGCCTCCGGCGTGTGCAGGAACGTTAATAAAGACGCCCCTGCCAGGATCATCGCCAGTGGGTTCGCGATGTTCTTGCCTTCCAGCGACGGCGCAGTGCCGTGCGGGGCTTCGGTCATCACCACGCGAGGCTCAAAGTTCTCGTCAAACGCCAGCAGCAAACTCTCCGACCCCGCGATAGAGCCATACAGCGCGAGGACTAAATCGCTCAAGCAGTCGCCGTCCCTGTTCAAAGCCGGAATAACCAATGCTTCCGACGCCCGCGCAAGCAGCAGCGCATAAGTCGCGTCTATGAGCTGCGGCTCATAGCGCACAGCGGGGAAGCGTTTGGACGCCGCATCCATTTCCTCCTTGAACATCCCCTCATAAATGGGCGACACGGTGTACTTCGGCCCGCCAAACACTTTGGCCCCCATCTTTTGTGCTTGACGGAACGCAAACTCAGCCACCATCCGGCAGGTCGCGCGACTGATGGTTTCCGTCCGGTAGGCGACTTCCTCGTACCCTTCGCCCTCGCGCCACTCTTTCGCGCCATAAGCGTCGCCCACGGCCATGCGGACAACCGACATCGGGGCATGAACACCGCCCACAGGCAGCACGCCCGGCAGACGCCTCCCCGTGCGAACAATCACGGTTCCGTCAATCTCGGAGCGCAGAATAGCATTGGGCGAGCCAATGTCGCCTTTCGTTTCCGGGGTGATGGTGGCAGCCTTCAGCCCTAATCCGTGCTGCTTCATGGCCTGTGCCGCTTCATGCACGACGCCGTTATCGGTCTTGCGCCGATTGTCCAGCGACAGGTCATAATGCGCGAAGTCTAAATCTACTCTGGTTACGGCGGGCGACAGCACACGCAGCCCTTCCAGCAGAAGTTCCTGCCCGGTCTGGTCGCCGTCCATCACGACAATTGTCTGCGCTGCCATAAGTTGTTGTTCCTTTACGAGTAGATACCCACGCTAAAGCAGGCCAAACGCGGCACGATAGGCATCCCAGATGCGAGCTTCGTAGGCAAGCGCGTAGGCTTCGGCGTAAGGCTCGCCGCGCCCGGCTCGTTTCTGCTTCTGCGTGGTAATGCGGTCGTGGTGATGGCCCAATTCATGCAGTAGAATATGCAGCAGTTGATAGGCGCGCACCGTGTCCTCATTGAACTTGCACAGGAAGCCGTTCCCCATTGCCTCGCCCGGCATGCCGAGCCTGTCAAAAAGGGATTTGTGGCATTCGTAATGCTCTGCGGTATATTCCACCCAGAGGTCTTCGTCCCACGCACAGACATGAACGACGCCGGGAACATGGTAGCCGTCCGTGCTCCACTCACCGGGCGCGAGCACAATAGCGTCTAGGCCACGCGACAGTTCAGCCCAATCGGGCAGGAGAGCGATGAAGTTCAGCACGTCGCGGCGCGTCAGTACATGGCGGTAACCTTGGCCGGGCCGCTTGCGGTCTACAACGAGTTCAGGCTGACGGTGGCTGTAATAATTGGGCGTGAGGGCATGGTTGTTCTTCTTCTGCACCCTGCCGCCCGCGACTTCGGGCGCTGACTTGCGCGCGTAGTTTCTCATAGCGCAGGGATATTACCACACAAACCCGACGGCCTGCAAGAGCGTGCGGGCGAGGGCCATGTGGCCGAGAAGCGTGGGGTGAACGCGGTCAGGGGCGAGCGCGGCGGGCGGCAGGTGCTTCAGCAGGACGTCAAAGGCAGCCTGCGTGTCGCCAAGCAAGACCCCGTGCTTTTGGGCAATTTCGCGCACCGAGGCAGCGTACCTGTCAACCATCGCGCGGTGGGCATCTGTTGCGTCCGGTTCTACCAGAAACGGGGTCAGAAGCACTATTCCCTTGACGCGCGGCATCGTTTCGGCGACGAGCGCATCTAACGTGGCGGCGTATTCTTCGTGGTAAACATGAGACTCCGGCTCGTTCGGGCGGTCAAACTGACGCCAGGTGTCGTTGACGCCAATCATCACGCTCACCCAGTCGGGTTTCAAGTCCATCACGTTGGTCTGCCAGCGCGTTTGGAGGTCGCGCACAGTGTTGCCGCTGATGCCGGTGTTGAGAACACGCACGCCCCGTTCCGGGCAGGACGCGCCGAGCAGGGCGTCTACCAAACTCACGTAGCCAGTGCCTAACGCCTCGCCCGGCCCCACTCCAACAGGACGCGCGCGCCCGGCATCAGTGATGGAATCGCCCGTCATCAAGAGCGTGCTGTTCGGTGCAATCTTCATTCAGCCCAATTCCTCCAATAACTGTTTTGTGTTCGCCACCGAGCGGGGGACGCCCGCGAGCGGGTCTTCTTCCGCCTCGTATTCTATATTCAGCCAGCCGTGAAAGTTCGCCGCGCGCAGGGCGCGCAGGCAGTCGGTTAAATCAATGTCGCCTTCGCCGATGGCCGCGCCCGCGAACTTCACGCCGTCCACCGCCGAATACGCGAAGCCGGGGTAGTCGTCGGGTACAACGCGGAAGTCCTTGAAGTGGGCCATCTGCGCGTGAGCGGCAAGCGCGGCAACGGCCTCGTGCGGGGCTTCATGCACCAGCAGAAAGTTGCCTGTGTCGGGGTTGGCGCGGAGCGCGGGGCTGTTCACGGCGTCCAAAATGAGGCGTACCTGGTCGGCTTTCCCGGCGAGCAGGCCGTGATTTTCCAGCGCAAGAGTCACGCCCGCCTCCTGCGCGTAGGCGGCGGCGTCCGTCAATCCTGCCACAATCCAGTCGCGCGCGACTTCTAATTCCATGCCGGGCGCGGCATTCCCGGCGAAGACGCGCACCGTGTCCGCGCCAAACAGGGCCGCGTTGTCCACGCCGTCGGTGATGCGCGCGACTTGCATTTGGCGCTCCGCCGGGTCGGGAAGCGCAAGATTGTTGGCGACGGAATAGACGCCGCAAGGCAGTCCCGTTTCGCGCAGAGCCGTTTGCACGGCGGGCAGTTCGGCGTCCCGGTCGCGCCAAAAGAAGTCCAGCAGTTCCACGCCCGCGACGCCCAGCCGCGCGGCTTCGTGAATGAACGCGGGAATGTCCATCTCCCCGCGACGCCACGCGGCGACGTAACTCCACATACTGAGGCCAAGTTTCACGTCTGAGTTGTCCTTGTTGTCTTGCGCGCCCATGCGAGAAAGATGCGAGGGGTTGAAACCCACTCGCTCATGCGCCTTCGGCGGAACGTCCAGGGGACGGGGAGAGATGGTTTTCTTACGTCCTCTGGACGTTCGGCGTTTCCTGCCGCCCACCAGCGAGTGGGCTTCAACCCCTCGTTTTCTGCCCAGCGTATCCGTCTACAGCCCCAGCGTGGGCAAAAGACGCTCCACGTACAAAAGCCCGCTGATGCTTTTCGCGTCCTGAATATCCCCGGTTTGGATGGCACGGAGGGCGTCCACGAAGGGCATTTCCACGACTTCCAGGAACTCGTCCTCGTCCGTGTGGCCTTCAGTGGGGGTCAAATCCGTCGCCATGTAAGTGTGAATAACCTCGGTGGAGTAGCCGGGAGCCATGTAGCACTGGAACAGCTTCACCATTTGGCCTGCTTTGAAGTTGATTTCTTCCCCTAGTTCGCGGTGGGCGCACGTTTCAACGTCTTCGTCGTCGTCCAGCGTCCCGGCGGGGATTTCCAGCAGCGCCGCGCCCGCCGGAGAGCGATACTGGCGCACCAGAACCACCGTGTCGCGGTCTTTGAGGGGCACGATGGCGACCGCGCCGCGATGCTCCACAATCTCGCGCTGGCTCATTTTGCCATTTGGGAGTTTCACGGTGTCCACGCGCAAATTGAGAATGCGCCCGTCATAGATGCGCCGGGCGGAGGTGACTTGTTCTTCCATTGGGTTCCCTTTGTGTTAGTTTATGCCCGGTCTGTTGTGTTGCGAAACAGGTTGTTTTTGCTGCAAACGAGGACGCTTTTGCTCCATTTCAGCGTGCATATGCTCCGTAACAACGTACTTTTGCTCCGTAACAACGTACTTTTGCTCCGCAACAGCGTGCTTTTGGAACACAATCACGTTGATATGAAACAAAAGCACGTTGATATGCTCCACAATCACGTTGATATGGAGCAAAAACAAACAGCGCTGCTACAAAATTACCAGACCGGCGGCGGCGGCGGCGCGAAAAAAGAGCGGGTCATCGCTCATGCCGCGCCCCATTGTGCGAACTTCTATGCCGCGCGTTTCCAGCAGTTCCAATGCGGCATTTGTGCCGTCCACAAAGCGCACGTCATGGCCTGGCGGCAACAGGGTGCTGTCCGTGCCAGTGGGGACGGGGACAACACAACGGGCGTAAGCAAACTCCAGCGCGGTGCGCGTGTGGTGACTGATGCCGAAATGACGCGGGCGCGCGTCGCTTTCGGACATTCGCACGATGGCGATAGGCGTGCCGCCGAGCGCCTTGACAATATCCAAATTGTGCGCCTGCTCCATGCCGCTAAACCCGTACTTTGTGGCCGTGCCCGCGTTGCCCGGCCCCTGACACACAATCGCGGCGTCGCAATCGGCGATGTGTTTCGCGCCGAGCAGGGCCGAATGAAGCGTCACCGTTTCCATGTCGCCGCCGAATGCCTGCCCGCAGGTGAGGGTCACGGACAAAAGCGCGGCGCGTTTGAGTTCGCGCGTCAAATTGCTGAACGCGAGGGGCAGCGCGCCCGCATCAGTCATTATGTACGCGACTTTTTCCTTGCCGCTCAACCATAGCGCGGCGGCGGCGGGCGCAATCTGCGAATGGAGTTGGCCGACTAAGACGGGAAAGCCGTCTAATGTCTTCTCCCAGACGGCGGCGTATTGCTGTTGTTCTTCCAGCGTGAGCACAGCGCACTGCGTCGGCAGGTAACGGCCTTTGATGATATGGCCGCCAGAGGCCCCTCCATTATTGGGGGCGGGGGGGGCTTCTGTCACATTCGCCATCACGAAGTCAAAACCGCCCGTGCCGAGATGCAGTTGGACGGCAGTGGTGTTGAGAAGAACAGTGTTTCCAACAGCGACAGGGCCGGTCAGAGAGGGGTAATTAAGGGCGTGGCGCGTGCCCATTTCCCCCGCGTCCACTGTGAGTTCCTGTGCGTCCGCACCCCAATCGGTGACGCTTGTGACCGTGCCGACTGCCTGCATCAGCATGAGTTAGCGCGTCCGGGCGGCGGCGACCTGCACAATGGAAACGACCAACTGCGTGGACTTGACCATATCGGAGATGGTGCAATACTCATCGTGACGGTGAATGTTGACCATGCCGCAGCCCATCACGGCGCTGGGAACGCCGAAAGCGTTGAAGATGTTGGCGTCAGCCCCGCCCCCGGTCACGCGCAGAAGCGGCTCAATGCCGATGCGTTCGGCGGCCTCCATGCCGATTTGGAGCACGGGGTCATCCTGCTTCAGCGTGTAGCCTTTGTAGACGGTCTGGTTCTTGATGTCCACTTTCGCGCCCGCCAGCGCGGCCTCCTCGCGGAAAGCCGCCATCATGTGCTCGCGCTGTTTGTCTAATTTGGCCTGCGTGCGGGAGCGCGCTTCGCACTTCAGATACACTTCGGCGGGAATGATGTTGGTGGCGGTGCCCCCGCCGATGATGCCAACATTCGCTGTTGTCTCCGGGTCAATGCGGCCCAGTTTCATGCGCGCGATGGCGCGGGCGGCGACGGCAATAGCAGAAATGCCGTCTTCCGGCTGCGCCCCCGCGTGCGAAGGCCGCCCGTGTATCCACACTTCAAAGATGTCCTCGGTGGGCGCAGAATATACAAGCGAGCCGATGGGCGGACCAGCGTCCAGCACGTAGCCATATTGCGCCGTGATGTCGGCGGGGTTCATCTGCGCCGCGCCCACCAGCCCGATTTCCTCGCAGATAGTAAGCACAAGCTGAATGTCGCCGTGCGGGATACTTTGCTCCTGAAGCAGCCGCATGGCCTCTAAAATAGGAGCCATGCCGCACTTGTCATCCGCGCCGAGGATGGTCTTGCCATCGGAGCGGATAATGTCGCCATCAATGATGGGTTCCAGCCCTGGCGTTGGCTCCACCGTGTCAAAGTGGGCGGAAAAGAACACGGACGGGGCGTTTTCCACCGTGCCTTTCTTGAACGCAATGAGATTGCCCACGTCGCCGCCCACTTTCTCCCCAGCGTCATCGTAGCGGCACTGGAAGCCAATCTCGGTGAGAATGTTGTGTGCAATCAGCGAGGCAGCGCGCTCGCGGCGGGGCGGCGTGTTCTGGCGGGCGAGGTCAATAAACGTCTGGACAAGCCGCTCCTGATTGACGGCGACGGGCGGGACAGCGACAGTGGAAACGGGCATGGGCGGACACTCCTGCATGGTCTTTTCGACTGCGTGGTTATTCCACACGCGCGGCGGCGTTTCCTGCCGGAAAGCAAGCCGATCACGCTTTCCGCGCTCCGGCAGCCTCAGACGGCTTCACCGGCTCTGAGAAACCAGCGCCAGCGTGTCCGCTTTGAGACCCGGAGCTGACGCCGCGAGACGGATCGGGCCGGGCGTTTCGCCCGCGCCGACAATCACCATGCAGCGCCCGTTAAACGCATGACGGCGGCTGGCTTTGTCCGGCTCATGGCTGCTGGGGTCGCCGTTGCCGACGCCCGCAACGTGCGCCGCGCCGCTCACGGCAAATGTGACTTCGTTGTCGGCGGTCGGCACGACGCGGCCCTGCGCGTCTACAACGTCTACCGCGACCATTGTCACGTCTTCGCCGTCGGCTGTCAGCGTCGTGCGGTCGGTCGTGAGGCGCAAACGAGCAGGCGGGCCGGTGGTTTCCACTGTATCTGACGCCACCAGCGCGTTGTCCGTAAACGCCTTCGCTTCCAGCGTGCCCGGCGCGTAGGGAACCGGCCAGGAGAGATGGCCATTGCGAGGCATTTCCTTCGCGCCGAGGCTTGCGCCGTTCAGGAATAACTCCACGCGCGCCGCGTTGCTGAAGACCCACACGTCAATCGGCTGGCCCTCTTGGCCCGCCCAGTTCCAGTGCGGGAAAACATGGACAACGGGCTGGTCGCCCCACACGGCCTGATAATAGTAATACGTGTCTTTGGGGAAACCGCACTCGTCCATGATGCCGAAGTGCGAGTTGATGCAGGGCCAGCCAAACGGGGTCGGCTCGCCTTTATAGTCAAAGCCCGTCCACACAAAGCCGCCCGCCACAAAGGGACGGCCAGCGATGGCAGACCAGGCTGCTTCCGCCGTCTGCGCCCAGGAAGGCGCGTTGACATCATAGGCGCTGACATAGCCTTTAACCTGGTCGCCCTGATAGTCTCGGCCCCCGGAATGGAAGATTTGCGTGTCATAAATGCCGCGCGTGCCGACTTCGCTGGCGGTTTCGCTGCCGTAGAGCGGCAAGGTCGGGTGCGCTTTGTGGAACCTGTCGTAAGCGCTCGGATTGTAGTTGATGCCCTGCAAGTCCTCAACAGACGAGATGCCATCAGGGGAATCGTAGCCGCCGTTCATGGCGCAGGTGACCGGGCGCGTGCCGTCGGCGGCGTCCACAACCCTCTTCATGGCTGCGAAGATGTCGCGCCCGTGTGGGCTGCCCTGAATGCCTTCCTCGTTGCACATTGACCACATAATCACGCTGGGGTGGTTGCGGTCCCGCAAAATCATGGTTTGCACTTCATGCAGGTCAGCGTAGGGCGTGGTTTGGGAGGCCTTGCCGTCTTCGGTGTCGCCCAGGTGCCGGTTCTCGTCCATGACCACCATGCCCAGTTTGTCGCAGGCGTCCAACAGTTCGGCGGTGGGCGGGTTGTGAGAGCAGCGGTACGCATTGCTGCCCATCTCTTTGAGTTTCTTGATGCGCCAGTATAAAAGACTATCGGGCATGGCGACGCCTACCCCGGCGAAGTCCTGATGGTTGCAGGTTCCCTTAAGTTTCACCGGCTTGCCGTTCAGGAAGAAGCCCTCGTCGGCATCAAAGCGGAGGGTGCGAATGCCGAATGGCGTGTCGGTGGCGTCAATCACTTGCGGCCCATTGCGGATTTCCGTGTGCAGGCGGTACAGGCGCGGCGTCTCTATTGACCACAGCAAAGGTTTTGGAACCGTGACCTGCTGCGTCAGAGCAGCATCGCCCGGCAGGAACGCAATGGATGTTGTCGCCGCTCCGACCAAGCGGCCCGCCGGGTCAAGAATGCGCGACACGAGCCGGTAATCTGCGTGCCCGTTGGCGCTGACGCCATTCGGTTTGTCCACCGTCGTCTTAATAATGAGGGTAGCGGGGGCAGGCACGCCGTCCGGCCCCGGCTCCGGCAATTTGGCCGTGACGAACGTGCCCCAGGGCGCGATGTGAACGGGGGCGGCGACGTTGAGCCAGACATGGCGGTAAATGCCGCCACCTTCGTACCACCAGCCTTCCTGCTTCTGCGCGTTCACCTGCACGGCCAGCACGTTGCGGCCCCCGAAATGCGCCGCCCGGCTGATGTCGTAGCGAAATGGCGTGTAGCCGCAAGGGTGCTCGCCTAACTTCACCCCGTTCAGGTAAACAATGCTGTCTCGGTACACGCCATCAAAGTCCAGCCACACGCTGCGGAACTTGTCGGCGGCAGGCAGCGTGAACGTTTTGCGATACCAGGCGGCGCGGGGGACTAATGAGCCATGACTGGCGTTGGCTTTCGGGTCAAAGGGACTTTCCAGCACGTAATCATGCGGCAGATGGACAATGCGCCATTTGGTGTCGTCGGTGTCGGGACGGGAGGGGTCGGCGGCGGCGGCAACAGGGGCCATTGTGCCCAGCGCGACGAGGCTGCTGATGCCGCCGCCTCCCCCTGTGTTCTGCACCAGCACGGCCACGATGTTTGGCCCAGCGGGGTTCCAGGCGGCGTCCAGGGGCACATCAAACGGGTCATTCCAGCCTTCGTGATGGGCCAACTGCTTCCCATTCAGATACACCGTCGCGTTGTCGTCCACCGACGCGAACCGCAGAACGCGATGCGGGTTGTTCAGCGCGGGAAGCGTCGCCACGTACCAGTTGAAGCCGATGCGCCCGTTAAACGTGTCCTTGCCGATGGGCGCGTCGCTCCAGTCCGGGCCGGACGTATCCAAATTCTTGGCGGTCATGGCGGGCGCGTCACCGGGTTCTCCCGTGCGGACGCGCCAGTCGGTGACGGCGGCAGCGTGGGCAAGAACGGATGCAGTGTCGTACTGAAACCGCCACCCGGCGTCCATTAAAATCCGCTGGCGCACAGGCGGGTCGGCAGCCTGAGCAGGCAGCATCGCTGGCGCAAGAAACAGCATCAGCAGCAGGGAAAGAAAAGAAAAGCGGGGAGCAGGCGATTTCAGCATGGCAAATCTCAACAGGGAAAAGTGTAGGAGCGTGTTGTAACAGTATGGCACGTTTTGGAGCCAATTGGAGCAGATTACGGCGGTTGCCGCTGGCTTTGCGGCTATTTTGCGCCTGCGCGCGGGTTTACGTAAGCAAGACGCAGAGAGTATAATTGGGGAAGCG
Organism: uncultured Armatimonadota bacterium; assembly: GCA_963835235.1. GTDB lineage: Bacteria > Armatimonadota > Armatimonadia > Armatimonadales > Capsulimonadaceae > CAWIET01. Next base: position 1,295,939 of record CAWIET010000004.1, on the reverse strand, counting down.
TTCTCGCGAAAGGTGAACTGATGTCTGTCCCCCGCCCCGAATATCCGCGCCCCCAATTTGTGCGCCCCGACTGGCTGTGCCTCAATGGAGAATGGCAGTTTGAGATAGATCAGGGCGACAGCGGCCTTGACCGCAGACTGCGCTTCAAGGATTTAACCGATACGATTACTGTTCCCTTCTGCCCGGAAGCCGAACTCTCCGGCGTGGGCAATACGGACTTTCTTCATGCCGTCTGGTACCGGCGCACAGTGGACATTCCCGCCGACTGGCAGGGCAGGCGCGTCCTGCTGCACTTTCAGGCAGTGGATTATGACGCCACTGTCTGGGTCAATGGCAAAGAAGCAGGACGCCATCGGGGCGGCTGGACGGGCTTCACCTGCGATTTAGGCGGCATCGCCGGGCCGGGCGAGACGGCCACCATCGTGCTGCGCGCCCGCGACCCGGATCGTGTCTCTCAGCCGCGCGGCAAGCAGGCCGGGACGTATGCGCCCGTCGGGTGCCATTACACCCGCACCACCGGCATCTGGCAGACCGTCTGGATGGAACCCGTGCCCGATGTCGCCCTTCAGCGTCCGCGCCTGACGCCGGACATGGCGAACGGCGTCATTCGCCTGGAACAGCCCCTCACGGCGCACGGACCGGGAGCCAACTGCCCCGGCCTGCGTCTGCGCGCGCGCCTCAAAGACGCGCAGGGAGTTGTCTGCGAAGCGTCCGTTCCGGCAGACGCCGATTTAGCCCCGCGCCTTGACCTGCTCGTCCCCGGAGACCGCCGACGTTTGTGGTCGCCCCGCGACCCGTTCCTGTACGACGTGGAGATTGAGTTGGTGGACGCGAGCGGCACTATTGTGGACGGCACGACAAGTTACGCAGGCCTGCGGGGCATCACGCTGGACGGCCAGCAGGTCAAGATTAATGGCGAAGCCATCTTCCAGCGGCTTGTGCTGGATCAGGGCTATTACCCAGACGGCGTGATGACCGCCCCGACTGACGCGGATTTGGTGCGCGACATTCAACTGAGCCTGGACGCGGGCTTCAACGGCGCGCGCCTGCATCAGAAAGTCTTTGAAGAGCGGTTCCTGTATCATGCCGACCGGATGGGCTATCTCGTGTGGGGCGAGTTTGGGGATTGGGGGTGCAGTTCTCAAGGCCCCGCGCATGACCATCAGCAGCCGGGAATTACTTATGCCGCGCAATGGCTGGAGGCTATTTTACGCGACTATTCGCACCCATCGCTGATTGGCTGGTGTCCCCTGAACGAGACGCAACAGCCTTACGGCGACCGCATTCAAACATTGGACGACGCCACGCGCGCGCTGTTTCTGGCCTGTAAAGCATTGGATACAACCCGTCCCGTGCTGGACACGTCCGGCTACTCGCACCGCGTCCCGGAAGCCGACATCTACGACTCCCATGACTACATTGAGCAAAAGGACTTCGCCGTCGGCCTGCAGAAGTTCCAAGCGCGTCACGCGCGGATGCCGGAAGGCGTGGTGCATACCAACCCGCAGAACCCCGCGCATCTGGAAACGCTGGATGCCGCCCCCACGCTTGATCCCGCCGCGCCGCTGGACAGGCCCGCCGTGCTCGCGCCGGTTTGGTCAATCGGGTATCGGGGGCAGCCGTATTTCGTGAGCGAAGTAGGCGGCTTTCGGTGGGTTCCCAACACCACGCCCAAATCGGCGATAGAGAACACGCTGGGCCGCAAGACCAGCTGGGGCTACGGGGCCGACCCGACCTCCGTAGATGAGTTTCTGGAACGATTTGGGGCCGTCTGCGGCGCGCTTTTGGATAACCCGCAGATGTTCGGCTACTGCTACACGCAACTCACGGACATCTACCCGGAGGAAAATGGCCTGTACACGTTTGACCGCCAGCCCAAGTTTGACGCCGCCCGCCTGCGCGCCATTCAAGAACGCGCGGCGGCAATAGAAAAGACTTAGGGGGCAGTTCAGCGGGCCGAGAACTGATACACGGTGCTCTGGCGATAGGTCTGCCCTGGCTTCAGCACGGTGGACGGGAAGTTCGGGTGATGAGGGGAGTCGGGAAAATGCTGCGCTTCCAGACAGAACGCGCCCCGAAACACGTAACTTTTGCCGCCCTTGCCGATGTTCTTGCCATTGAGAAAGTTGCCGGTGTAGAACTGCAAGCCCGGCTCGGTGGTGTAAACCTTAAGCACACGGCCTGATTTAGGCGCATAAACGCGGGCCGCTTCTGTCAGCGCGTGGTCATGCGGGCGCAGCACGAAGTTGTGGTCGTAACCGTTGGCATAGACAATCTGTTGATTGGGCGTGCCGATGCGCGCGCCGATGGCAGTGGGGTGGCGGAAGTCCAGCGGCGTCCCCTGCACCGAAGCCAGCGCGCCTGTTGGAATAAGCGTCTTGTCAATCGGCGTGTAGCGGTCGGCATTAATCTGCATCCGTTCCCCCAAGATGGTTCCGCTGCCCGCGCCGTCCAGATTGAAGTACGAGTGGTGCGTGAGATTAACCACCGTGTCCTTATCGGTGGCGGCGGAATAATCAATGCGGAGCGCATTGCCGCCCGTGAGCGTGTAAACCACTTTGACGGAGAGCGTGCCCGGATAGCCTTCCTCGCCGTCTTTGCTGACATAACGCAGCGCCAGCGCCGTACCTGCCGCCGTTTTCAGGGGGCGGCGCTCCACACGCGCTTGTCAAATCCCACCGTACCCCCGTGCAGGCTGTTCGGGCCATTGTTGGCTGCCAGCGTATAGGTCTTGCCGTCCAGAGTGAAGCGGCCCTTCGCGATGCGATTGCCGTAGCGCCCGATGAGCGCGCCAAAGTAAGGGTTGTTGACGTTTTTCAGGTAGCCGTCCAGCGTGTCATAGCCAAGCGTCACGTCGCCAAGCCTGCCGCGTCGGTCGGGGACATGAATAGACGTGACGATGCCGCCGTAATTGGTGATCGTGACTTTCATGCCGCGCGCGTTGGTGAGCGTGTAAAGCGATACGGCCTGCCCGTCTGTTGTCTTGCCGAACGGCGTTTGGAGAATGCCAGCCCGCGCGGGCGCAGCCAGCGTCGGCACCATGAGCGCCGCGAGTGCGGCCAGCGCGAGAAGCATGAGGGGGAAACGGAAAACCTTCATTGTGTTCCTTTCTTGCGTCCTATTATTCTTTACGGCCTGCTGAGGCTGAAGACTTGTTCTAAATCACCCGCCACCGGGCTATTATCCGGGTGCGACGCCATGATGTCTTTCATGTGCGCCCACCAGCGTTGGCACACATCGGTCTGCGCGATCTGTTGCCAGCGCGCTTCGTCCTCCACTTCGGCATAGGCAAACAACTGCCGGGTGGCGGGAAGCAGGAAAATGGAATAGGTCTGGACGCCGTGCGCGCGCAAGACGGCTTCCAGTTCCGGCCAGATGGGGTTGTGGCGGCGCGCATATTCGGCCTCCTGGCCGGGGTGAAGCGTCATCACGAAGGCTTTACGCAGCATAAACACTCTCTGTGGCCCTCCCCCTGCGAAGCGGCCTGACACGTTTCCAGCCAGTATACCCTCCACAGTCGCCGCCGCGTTAACGGGCGTTCCTGGCAGGATTTTCCCGGCGGCGCGGCGAACAGCGGGTTGGGAGGCTGAATATGTTACTCACACTTTCACAGCAGGCACGGCAATGGGCGGCGCGGGCCGTTGTGACTGCCCTGGCGCTTTCGCTCTGCGCGGGGGCGCGGGCGCAGCAGGTTTACATCGGTGGGGGCGACAATTCGCCGGGCGCGTTTGACGGCTACCTGAAAGACCCGGCAGGCTGGACTTACGTGCGCGACAACGCGAGCGGCTACTATGTCAACAACTTCGCCCTGAGCAGCGACCCGAAGGACAAGACGCAGTTTGACAAATTGCAGCGCATGGCCGGGCTGTTCACGCACAAAAATGTCTTCTATGAGACGGATGTCAAGCGCACGTCAGATATAGAGGACAAAACCAAGATTGACATCCTCAAGCAGTTCTTTGCCGTCCCCTACGCCACCTTCAACGAAGGCTACTCGGACAGCCGCATCGCCGCCCTAAGATGGCGCGACCCCAAACGTCCCGTGCTCGCCATGGTCGCGCCCTGGCTGATTGGGGGCGACATCAACGGGGACAAAGGCGCGAGTGTCCGCAAGACCATCGTCCAAACCGACGGCATGACCACCGATGGCCCGCTCGGCCTGTGGCGCGACAACACGGGCGAAATGCACGCGGGCACGTATTCCGCTGTCAAGTATGCACACGCGCAGAAGAAGATTGCGATGGTGATGCTGGCGACCCATGACTCCGGCTCCGGCGATACGTTTCTGAGCATCGGGCAGTCGTGCGTGCGCGGTTGCGAAGATGCCGGAGCCAAACCCGACATCTGGGTCATTTCCTACTACGCCGCGCAAATCAAGCAGTACCCGGTGACCCCGGAACAGGTGGGGGGCAAGGCGGCGGGCACGGTGACGGGGCTGGGCTACTGGCTGCTGCACCATCTCCAAGACCCCGCGCACTCCGCGCGCCTCACGGTTCCGCCTGCCGCTGGCCTTGCCGTGCGCGCGGCGTCTGCTGCACCGGGACTGAGTGAGACCGAAGTTGCCGTTCCCCTTGCGCGCGGAACGGGCGGGCAGTGCGCCGGGGCGCGCGCGGTCACTCTTGCCCTGCACAATGACAGCGCGTGGCTGGATTTATGCCCCGCCCTATCTGCGACAGTGATTGGCGCGCGCCGCAACTGGGACGTGCGCTTTCGCGTGAACGGCGCAGACGTGACCAAGCAGATCAAAAGCGCGGACGGCCTGGCCTTCGTCGGAAAACTGCGCCTGTGGCCGGGGCAGACGCGCCAGGTGCAGGTGACGTTCTCCTGTCACGGGGCGGTGGCAGGCGGGAGCGCCGCTCCGGTACGGGTGCGGCTGGCAATGCGTTCCAACCCCGGCGCAGTCGCCCCGGTCAATCAGGTGGTGACGCTGCGCGCGGCGGGGTTGCCGTTGCCTGCTGTTCTAGCATCCAATCGGTGAGGGAGACGGCCCCCAACCCCCATTATTGAGGCTAGGGGGGGCATCGTGAGGCGGTGAGGGATTGCCTACGGGGAAGCGTGGCCCTGCACGATGGCGACCAGCAGGCACACATCGTCATGGAGCGCGCCTGCGGCGTGCGCCGTCACGCCGTCCATGACGTGCGCGGTGAGCGCGGAGGCGGGGGCGGCAGGGGCAGTTTGCAGAAGGCGCGTCAGGCCAGGGATGCCCAGAAAGTCCTGACGGCTGCGGCCTGCTTCGGAAACGCCGTCGGTGTAAAGAACAAGCGTGTCGCCAGGAGCCAGGGACACCATGCCCTGTGTGTAGCGCGCTTCGGCAATCGTGCCCAGCACCAGCCCGGTGGGGGCGAGTTCTTCTACGGCTCCTGTCTGCGCGCGGCGCAAAAGGGCCGGTTCCTGCCCGCACGAGACATACGTCAGGGAGCGCGCGCCGGAGTCGCAGACGCCGACAAACAGCGTCACAAAGCCGGACAGCAGGTCGTGCTCGGCGAGCACACGATTGAGTTCCGTGATGGTGTCGGCCAGCGAGTGCCCGTGCGCGAGGCCCTGATACAAGGCGTAGCGCAGCATATTCCGCACCGTCGCCACCTGCGCCGCCGCCGCCAGGCCCTTGCCGGACAGGTCGCCGACCACCAGCGCCATGAGGCCCTTGTCCAGTGGGAATACGTCATGGAAGTCACCGCCGATGGAAGCTTCCTCTAACGCAGGCTGATAAAACACGTCCATGTCTAGGCTGGGAACATTCTGGGGCAGCACCGGCAAAAGGGCTTCTTGCAGCGTGGACGCGATGCGGTGCTCCTTCTGCGCGGCGCGGGCGGCGTCCAGAGCGGCGCGGGTGAGGCCAGCGACGGTTTCCGCCAGGCTCGCTTCCTCGTTTGTCCACTCGCGCGGGGTCTGCGCCATGCCGACCGTGAGTGAAGCGACCAGACGCCCACTGTCCTGCAAGGGGACGCTGATAAATGACAGCAGCCCCATGTCCATGAACCGGGCGGCGACAGGCGCAAAGTCCGGGCGCGCGCGCACATCGGACACACACTGCGTGAGGCCGGAGCGGTACAGGGTCGCTACGTCCAGGCCGAAATCATGGATGTCATACGCGCCCGCCAGGGAAGGCAGGTCTTGGCGATGCCAGTCGTCGGCGACGCGGGCGGCTTCTGCGGGCAGGTCGTAGAAGGTGAAAAAGCAGCGGTCAGCGTTCAAGGCGACGCCCAATGCGGTCAGGGCACGCACTTGAATGACTTCGGGATCAGTGGACAGGCGCAGAGTTTCGTGAATGCAGTTGAGCAGGCTCTCCCGGTCGGCGCGGGCCTGCGCCTCGGCGAGCAAACGGCGGCGCTCCGCGTCGGCCTGCCTGCGCTCGGTGATGTCGCGGGAGTTGACGACGATGCCGCGCACGGAGGGGTCATCCAGAAGATTGCTGCTGATGGACTCTAAGTCGCGCCACCCACCGTCTTTGTGCCGGATAGAAAACGCAATGGGCGGGTTGAGGCCCGGCTTGCCCAGCATCTCGGTGAAGTAGGCCAGGACGCGCGGCGCGTCGTCGGGGTGTATCAGGTCAAAGATAGGCTTGCCCAAGGTTTCCTCGGACGCATAGCCCAGCACGCGCTCCTCGGACGGGCTTTTATAGCGCACCAGGCCGTTCTCGTCCAGCACGGTGATGATGTCGCTCGCGTTCTGCACCAGCGAGCGAAAGCGCGCTTCGCTTTCGGCCAGTTCCGCTTGCGTTTGCCTGCGCGCGGATACGTCTTCCAGCATGGCAAGCGCGCCCAAAGCACGGCCCTGCGCGCTTCGCACGAGCGCCGAGCGGCTGTCTACCCACACGCGCGTGCCGTCGGGACGGTCAATGGCAATCTGTTCTTCCACCGTCGGCGGGCCGCCGTCTGCCAGAACGCGGGCCAGCCCGGTTTGTTCGGGGGTGCGCGGCGAGCCGTCCACATTACGCAGGCCATAGCGATACCAGCCGTCCCGGCCCACTTCCCGCAGCGGTTGGCCCCAGATGGCTTCCGCAACGCGGTTGGCATAACGCAGTTTGCCCGACAGGTCGCAGGTGACAATGCCAATGGGCGCGTTGTCCATGACCGCCTGAAGGCGGGCGCGGCGCTCCTCGGACTGCGACAAAAGCGCGGCGTTCTGGCGCATGGCATCCAGGCCGAGCACCACAATCAGCCCGACGCCCATCACTAAAATCAGTTCAATCCAGTCGCGGGAATGGCGCGCGCTTACGGTAAACGCGGGGGCCATGAGCGCAAACCACAGGGACGCGCCGCTTAAAGCCAGCGAAAGAAGGCCCGGCCCGCGCCCGCCAAGCACGGTCAGGAGGCCGATAAAGGGCAGAAACGCGATGCCGAAGGGACGCACGGGCAGGGCAGGCGCATTGTGCTGAAGGCGCTGCTGGAGCAAAAGCAACGCCCACGTGACAAGGTAAACCAGAAGCGGCGCGAGGGCATACGCGACGCGCGGCGGCAGTGTCTGAACGCGGGGCGTCTGAACAGGCATTGTTTCCGGCGGCGTTGGCGGCATATCGGCCATAAAGCAGTGTCGTACCTGGCGCGCAGGCGCGCGTTTTCAGCGTCATTATACCCTGCCGTGCCCGTCTGTGCTTCGTTAAATGTCGTTATGCAACCGTTATGTCACCGTGAGACACCGTTTGCGGGCCGCCCCTGCCGGGTACAAGATGAAGACCGAAGCCAAAGGAGAAAGACACATGGCAGACTGGATTACGGGAATGTTCACAAGCCGCGCCGCCGCAGAGCGCGCGATTGGCGATTTGGAAGCGTTAGGCTACCCACACAGCGACATCAGCGTGATGATGAGCGACGCCACACGCACCCGCGACTTTGCTGAAGACACCGGCACCAAAGCCGCCGAAGGCGCAGGCGTCGGAGCGGGCATCGGCGGCACGCTGGGAGCCATCGTTGCGGCCCTGACAGCAACAGGCAGCGTGGCCGCCGTGGCCGCAACGGGAGGGCTGGCTGCGCCGCTGGTCGCGGGGCCGCTGGCAGCGGCGCTGGCTGGAGCAGGCGCAGGCGGCCTGACCGGGGGTCTCATTGGCGGGCTGGTCGGCGCAGGCATCCCGCAGGAGCGTGCCGCGCAGTACGAAACCGCGCTGAATGCAGGCGGCATTCTGGTCGGCGTGCGGGCGGATGCGGTGAATGCGCCGCGCGTGCGGCAGATATTGGAAGCCGATGGCGCAGCGGACGTAACCCGCTAAATCACCGAGGATTTCTCGCAAGGGCCGGAAAGCAGACCGCTTTCCGGCCCTTTGCTGTGCGGGTATCATGGGGCCTATGAGCCAATACGATGCGATTGTGGTGGGGGCGGGGCACAACGGCTTAGTGTGCGCGTGTTATCTGGCAAAGGCGGGGCAGCGTGTACTGGTCGTGGAGCGTCGTTCGGTCGTCGGCGGGGCGGTCTGCACGGAAGAAATATGGCCGGGCTATAAAGTAGATGTGGGGTCAAGTGTCCATATCATGCTGCACCGGACGCCGATTGTGCGCGATTTAGACCTGGAGCGGCACGGTTTAGAGTACCTGGAATTAGACCCCTGGGCCATTTTGCCGATGAAAGAGGGGCGCGCGCTCTGTTTTTATCGGGATTTAGACCGCACCTGTGACAGCATCGCCCAGGTATCCGAGCGGGACGCGGCGGCTTATCGGGATTTTGTAGCGCGCTGGCGTCCCGTGACGCGGGGGGTTTTGGAGGCATTCCAGAAGCCCCCGACATTGGCAAACTTCGGGCGGCACGTCATCATGGCAAAGTCGCCGGGCCGCTCCACAGCCGACGCGCTCCGCATGATTGTAGGCGGATACGGGCGTCTTCTGCAGGAGACGTTTGAAAGCACGGAAATGCGGGCCGCGCTAGGGTGGCTGGCCGCGCAGTCGGGGCCGCCTCCGGGCGAGCCGGGAACCGGGCCGTTCGCCGCATGGTGGGGCGCGGTGCATGAAACCGGCGCGAAGCGGGCGCGCGGCGGGTCGGGAATGCTCTCAGTCGCGCTACGCCGCGCTTTGGAAGACATGGGCGGGGAAGTCGTCACGGATGCGGCGGTGGAGCGGATTGTGACAGAAAGCGGCGCAGCGACGGGCGTTTCGGCGGGCGGCAAGGAGTATCGGGCGCGGGCCGTTGTTGCCGCCTGTCATGTGCTGACGACATTTCAAGACCTGCTGCGCCCCGAAGACGTGCCCGCTGACCTCCTTCACAGGCTGGAAAGCGTGAACGTCGGCAATGGCTTCGGCATGACGGTGCGCTGCGCGTCATCGCAGTTGCCCGACTACGGAGGCGGCTGGCCGACCGAAGCCCATCACGGGATGCAACTTCTGTGCCCCACCCCGCAGTTCTTGACCGACGCTTATGCCGACTACGGGGGAGGCCATCCGTCCCGAAAGCCGCCCGTGCTGGCGATGACGTTTACGGCCCTTGACCTCACCCTCGCGCCACCCGGTAAGCACCTCATTCAACTCTGGGCGCAGTATTTCCCATACGCGCGCCGCGACGGGCGCGGGTGGGACGGCGACGCGCGCGAAGAAGCCGCCGACGCCATCTGCGAAACGTTGTATGCCTACGCCCCCAATCTGCGCGGGGCGATTGAGAAACGCTTTATTCAGTCCCCGTTAGACCTGGAACGCACGCTCGGTCTGCGGCGCGGCAACGTGATGCATTTAGAGATGTCGCTTGACCAGATGTTTGCGTTCCGCCCGCTCCCCGAACTCTCCGAATACCGGACGCCCCTGCCCGGCTTGTATCTGTGCGGGGCGAGCACGCACCCCGGCGGCGGCGTCTTCGGCGCATCGGGCCTGAGCGCCGCCCGCGTCGTGCTGTCCGCCCTGAAGCGCCGCCGCTGAGTTTCTGCTGCGGGTTCTCCCTAATGCCGCGCGCGCCAAATGCCGATAATAAACGCGGCGCGCAGGCAGCAGGCTGCCGTGCGAAGAGACGCGCCGGGAGGCAGAGTATTCTATGGCAACATTTGTGTATGACGCAGTAGACCCGATGGGCCGCTCGGTCAAGGGCAAAGTGGAGGCGGACAGCGAGCAAGTGGTGCTTGCCCGGCTGCACGAGCAGCACCTTCACATTGTTTCGGTGGGCGAGGCCAAAGGCAGCCGGAAAGTGGGCGGGGTTATCGGCAAGGGCGGCAAAGTCAAACTGCAAGGGCTAGTAGTCTTCTCGCGGCAGTTTGCGACCATGATTGACGCGGGAATTCCCATCATCAAGTGCCTGGACATTCTGGAAAGCCAGACCAAAGACGAGACGCTTAAAGGCGTCATCAATGCAACGCGCCGGGACGTGAAGGGCGGCCTTTCGCTGACCGACGCGCTTGCCAAGCACCCCAATGTCTTTTCCAAACTGTACGTGAACATGATCCGTGCGGCGGAAATCGGCGGCATTTTAGATGTCATTCTGGACAGGCTTGCAGGATTTCTGGAGAAGGACATGGAAATACGGGGCAAGATCAAGTCGGCGATGATGTACCCGACCATTGTTCTGTGCTTCGCGTTCATCATGGTGGTGGCTTTGCTGCTGTTCGTGCTGCCCAAGTTCAAGGAGATATTCGCTTCCATGAACGTAGAGATGCCGCCGGTCACGCTGGCCCTGTTCAGCGCGAGCGACTGGTTCCAAAAGTTCTGGTGGCTGGTGCTCATTGTGGGCTTCGGGGCGGTCGTCGCTTTCAAGCAATACGACAAGACCGTCAAGGGACACTACAACATTGACAAGTTGAAGTTAAAACTGCCCATCGTGGGCGACCTGAGCCTGAAGATGAGCGTGTCGCGGTTTTCCCGCACGTTTGGGACGCTGATTGCGTCCGGCGTGCCGATGATGCGCTCGATGGAGATTATTGGCGAGACTTCCGGTAACGCGGTGCTGGCCGAAGCCGTCGCCAATGCGCGCGTTTCCATTCGCGAAGGGGCTAAAATCAGCCAGCCGCTCGCGTCATCGGGCTTGTTCCCAGTGATGGTGACGCACATGATTGATGTGGGCGAGGAGACGGGCCGCCTGTCGGAGATGCTGACCAAAGTGGCTGACTTCTACGACGACGAAGTGGACGCAATGGTGAAGGGTCTCACGTCCATGATTGAGCCGCTTTTGATTGTGTTTATGGGCGTGCTGGTCGGCTTCATCGCGATTTCCGTCATGTCGCCCATCTTCAAGCTGGTGAGTTCTATTCACTAGGTAGGATTCTTTCGCGGACAGCGCATTATGATAGACACCCCCACCACCTGGGACGGGCGGGAACGGCGCGGGCCGGGCCGCCAGGAAGACGAAATGCGGGCGCGCGCTCTGCTCGCGCAAATGCGCGCGGGCGGGCCGGGCGCGGCAGCCGCCCGCGAGGCGCTGGTGCTGCAATTCCGTCCGCTGGTGCAGAGGCAGTCCCGGCAGTTTTTGGGCAGCCCCGTACCCCTGGAAGACATGGAGCAGGAAGGCTTCATCGGCCTGATGAATGCTATTGACCAGTTTGACCCGGAGCGCGGCTTCAAGTTCATCACTTACGCGGTTCACCACATTGACGGCCACCTGCGCCATTTCCTGCGCGACCGCTCCCAGATTATCAAGGAACCCGCCTGGCTTCAGGAGATGGCCCATAAAGTGAAGCGCGTGTCAGACACGCTTTACCAGCAGACGGGACAGGAGCCAACCGAGGCGGAAGTGGCCCAGGCGCTGGGCCTGCGCGAGAAAGAAGTCGCCCGCATCAACGAGACGCGGGCCACGTTCCAGGTGTCGTCGCTGGATGAGGCGGCGGAAACGGGCGGAACGGGCGCGCACGTCGCTGCCGCCAACCTGGAAGCCGCTGCCGTGCAGTTGCCCGTAGAAGACCGGCTGGTGCTGGAACACGCGCTGGCGCGGCTGCAGGAGATTGAGCAGAAGGTGCTCTATGCCTTCTATTACGAGGACAAGACGCAGATTGAGATTGCGCGCGCGCTGGGGGTTTCCAGCAACTATGTGTATCACCTGCTGAAGCATACGGCCCGCAAGCTGGAGCAGATGTTCCATGCCGACGCCGTGCGGGAAGCGGCGCTTCAGCATGAGAAGCGGCAGCGGCAGAACGAGGATGATGCGACAGCGACGGTGGTAGACCCGGTGACGGGTTTGTATACGCGCCACTACTTTGACGCCCGCCTGGACGAAGAACTGTCCCGCGCGAAGCGACACGGGCTGGAACTGTCTGTTTTGCGCGTCGCGGTGGGGAGCGACCTGCCAGAAGCCGCCTTGTTCGCGGAAATGGCGCAGACGGTCAAGTCCTGCACGCGCCGCTCTGATTTGGTGGCTCGCGCCGCCGAGCGCGAGATTGCCGCCCTGCTCCCGCACACCGGGCAAACCCGCGAGGCGGTTGTTCATCGTGTGCAGTCACGCCTGTCGGCATGGCAGGCGGGCCTCCTTCGCCCCTGCACCATCACGCTGGGCATCGCGTCCTACCCTGGCCACCCCCAGCGTCAGGCACTGCTGACCGCCGCCGCGCCCTGCCTCAGCGTATAAGCAATCGCCCGTAGCGCCGCGTCAGTTTCAGCGTGGACAGCGGTACAGTTCCCTGCATTGCATTCGCCGCCAGCCCCGTTCCCATCCAGCATGCCGCCTAGAGCAAGCGGTGAAAGAACATGAGCCAACAGTTAATCAGTTTGTGATGTACGCCAAGAGGGCAATGCTACAGGCTCAAAACGCGCGTTGCGCGGCACAATCCAATGATGCTCACGCTGTCCGTGATGCGCCCGTCTAAGGCCATTTCGCAGGCTTCCGTCAGAGGAAGGCGGCGCAGTTGCAGCACTTCGTCGCCTTCAGGCTCTGCGTCGCCTTCGGTCAAGTCCTGCGCCAAAAAGACGTGGCCTGCTTCATTGGTGACGGAATTGGAGAGGTGGAAGGAGCCTAAATCTGTCCACCGGGCGGCAAGGAGGCCCGTTTCTTCGGCGAGTTCCCGCTGCGCGCTTTCCAATAACGGGCGCGACAGCGCGCCGCCGCCTTCCGGGATTTCCCACGAATACTCGCCTAACGGGTAACGCCACTGGCCGACTAAGAGCGTGTCGCCGTTGTCGTACACCGGAACGACTCCGAGCGCGTGGTTCTGGAACTCCACGACGCCGTAAATGCCTGGCTTGCCGTCGGCGCGGATAACATGGTCTTCGCGCACCCGTATCCAGGGGTTGACGTAGATTTCGCGGCTCCCGATGGTCTGCCAGGGGTCGCGCGGGTCTTTGACGTTATGTTGGCTCATGCGGTCAGTGTAGACGCTGCGCGGCGCGTCTGTCAATTGGGTATAAGGGGCCGGAGGGCGGCAGGCATGAAGCAGATTGTGATTGTAGGGGGCGGCTTTGGCGGGCTGCGGGTCGCGCAGGGATTGGAACACTCGCCCCGTATCGGCAAGGACTTTGAGGTCACGCTTATCAGCCGCGACAACTTTCTGCTGTTCACGTCATTTCTGACCGAGGTGCTGGGCGGAATGCTGAACGAGGCAGATGTTGCCAGCCCCCTGCGCGCCTTCCTGAAAAAGTCCCGCTTCGTGATGGGGGAAGTGACCGCGCTGGACGTTCACGCCCGCACGGTCACGTACCGGCGGCCCCTGTCTGATGAGGAAGTCACCCTTCAAGCCGACCATCTCATTCTCAGTTTGGGCAGCACGACTTCGTTTCACGGGCAGGACGAGATAGAACGCCTCGCCTACACGCTGAAGTCGCTGGACGACGCCAACCTTCTCCGCAATCGCCTGATTGCCTTGCTGGAGCAGGCCAACGAGGAAAGCGACCCGCAGGCGCGGCAGGGATTTCTCACTGTCACGGTCGTGGGGGCGGGCTACACCGGAGTAGAGGGGGCAGCAGCCATTTTAGACTTGATGAAGGAAGCCGCGCGCCAGTGCCCGCGCGTCCGGCCCGATGAAGTGCGCGTCGTGCTGGTGGATGCCGTCACGGAAATCCTGCCGACCATTGACCCGTCGCTCGCCGCCTACGCCAAAAGCCGAATGCAGCGGCGCGGCATTGAACTGCGTCTGGGCCAGACGATTGCCCGCGCGGACGCGCAGACCATCTCCCTGTCCGGCGGCGAGAAGTACCCGTGCCGCACCCTGCTCTGGTCGGCAGGGGTGCAGCCGCCGCCGCTGACCAAGACGCTGGGCGTACCGATGGATAAAAGAGGGGCCATTCAAGTGGAGCCAACGATGGCAATTCCAGGCGTGCCGGGCGTGTGGGCCATAGGCGACTGCGCCCACATCCCGAACCTGCTGGAAGACGGACGCCCCTACCCCGCGACCGCGCAGCACGCCGAACGCGAGGGCAAACAACTGGCCCGCAACGTGCTGCTGTCCCTGGAAAACAAGCCGCCGCAGCCGTTTCTATTCCGCACGCTGGGGGCATTCGTCAACCTGGGCGAGCGCGATGCCGTCGCGCAAATCAAAGGGTACAAGTTTTCGGGGCTGCTGGCGTGGCTGATGTGGCGCACGGTCTACCTGGGCAAAATCCCGCACTGGAGCCGCAAAGCGCGCGTGGCGACGGGGTGGGCTTTGGACATGGTGTTCGGGCGGTCATCGGTGGAAACGGAGACGCCGCGCCTCCTGCGGGGCCGCACGGCGCTTCGCCATGAGGGGCAGGACTGAACGCACCCGGCGCAGGCGCTCCCGCAGGCGGGCACGGACTTTAACTGGGACGATTACTGGTCGCGGGACGTGACTGCGCGGCCCAGCGCGTCCAGCGCGCCTTCTGCCACAGAGGCTCGCGCGGCGGCCTGGTTCTCCTGCTGGATTTGCAGGTACACTTCCTGGCGATGCACCGAGATGTTTCGCGGCGCGGTGACGCCGAGGCGCACCTGTTCCCCCCGCACTTCCACGACGGTAATCTCAATGTCATCCCCAATTCGGATGCTCTGGTTCAGGCGACGGGTTAAAACAAGCATGGCAACGGCCCTCCCTGGCGGAGTGGATTGGAAGCGCTCATAGTTTGCTTACGCATTCCACGCGGCGTTCATTCCATTATGACACCATTTCCCGCAAAATAGTTCCCGAAGTCCGTTGCGGGATTTTTCCGTGCTTGTTTTGGCCGGTTGCGTCTGGCTTATTCGGGCAGCAGGCGATGGCGCAGGCTGTACTGGTCGTCGCTGGCGATGACCTGACGGGCAAGCCGTCCTGTCGGGTTGATGGCGATAGGAGCCAGCAGATTGGCGGTGATGCCGTGCGGGTTGCCGGGGGGCACCGTCAGCAGCGCGTACAATTGCGGCGCTTCGCCGCTGTCCAAGCCGATGGCGGCCAGGTCTGACTGCGGCAGGCGGGGCGCGTAATGCGCCATGATGGAGTGCGGGGCAATCGCCAGAAATGCCAGCGCGCCGTCGTCCAGGGATTGCAGCCACTCAAACGGGCTGGCAGGCTCGCCTTCCGGCGTTGGGTGCGGCACCAGAACAAAGCGGCGAAACTGCTCAAAGCCGGGCAGTCCATCCGGGAAGGTGAGGGCCGCGAGGCCGTCCACTTGGAGCGGGCCGAAGCGGGTGGTCTCCAAAGTGCGCTCCGTGTCGGTGGGGCGCGCAAGTGCTAAAGCGGGCATGGTCATTGTCCTTTCTTTCTCGGTCTCTCTCAGTGCAAAAAGTCGGCAAGGCTGTACTGGAACGCTTTGGACGTGGTGGCAAGCGAGGCTTGATACACGTTCTGCGCTCCCTGCAATTGGACATAGGCTTGCGCCAGGTCAACGTCCGTAATGTTGGACAGAGCCGTCTGGTAATCGGTCTGCGCGCGGGACAGGCGCAGTTTCACAGCGTCCGTCTCGTTCATCTTGGCCCCCAGGGAAGCGCGCGACGCGCTCAGGGTGTCGCGTCCGGCGTTCAGGGCGGCGATGTCGCCGGAAACCGCCGCCGAGTTGCCCGCCGCCAGATGGTTGCGAAGCGATTGCAGCGCGGTGAACGCACCCCCGAAGGTGGCGGTGCCGGACTGGTTGAGGGTCATGGTATCGGTTTTGCCGAGCGCGGCGGTCACGCTGCCCGCGTTGCCGTTATAGGTCGGCGTCGGGTCGCTGCCCGTCCCGGCGGAACTGCTGAAGGGGGCCGTGTGGGTCTGCGTGCCGCTGAACAGATACTTGCCGTGCAGGTCGGCATTGGCGGTCTGAGTCATCTGGCGAATGATGGCGTCTACCTGCGTCGTGAGCGATGCCATGTCGGCGGCATTCTCCGTGCCGTTCGCGCCCTGCGTGGCAAGCTGTCCCGCCTGCACCAGCAAATCGCTTGCGCTGGAGAGCGCGCTGTCTGAGGCGCTCAGATAGGCTTTAGCGGAGTCGGCATTGGTCTGGTACTGCGCGTTGTCCACAAGCGCCTGGTTGAGCGCGAGCGCCTGCGCGCCGCCCGCCGGGTTGTCCGAAAGGGCCGTGAGCTGCTTGCCGGTGGCAATCTCATTCTGTATCTGGGTCAGATTGGTCAGGCTGCTCTGCACATTGGCTTGCAGGCTGTCCAATCGCAGGCTGTCAGTGACACGCATCATGGCTGTTTTCTCCTTTCTCTTGGGTGCTCATCGTTAATGTCCCACGCTGTCTATCAGCGTGCCAATCATGCTGTCCATCGTGGACACCACCCGCGCGGCGGATTGGTAGGCGCGCTGGTACTTCAGCAAATTGACCATCTCGGTGTCGGTGGACACGCCGCTCACACTGTCCCGCTGCTGGGTCAATTGCGTGAGGTTGGCTCCGGCGCTGTCAGAAGCCGTCTTGGTGGCCGCCGTCTGCCCCGCTAAGTTAGACACGAACTGCTGGTAGTAGCCCTGAAAGGTCGTGCCCGCCAGCGGCCCGCTCGCCTGCGCCGCGTTTTGCAGGTTGGCAAGCGCCTGCGCGTTGGACGCATCGCCCGGCGGCGGGTTTCCCCCGCCTGCGGGCAGGGCGGCTGCCGCCAGTTTCTGCGGATTGCTCGCCAGCGCCGGGTTCACGGCAATGGTGGACGCGCTGGTTCCCGTAAAGAACGCGAGGCCGGTCGTGCCGTCTAACCCCGCGCCGCTTTGATGGACACTGTTCACCTGCGTAATCACCGCAGACGCCACGCTGTCCAGCTGGCTCTGATAGCCCGCCAGCGCCGTCTGCGCCTGGGTTAACCCGGCAATCTCGCCGCCGCGCAGGTCGCCGCGCGCGGTCAGGCTGTTCGGGCCGGTGAGTGACAGCGTGAATGAGTCCGTGCCGTTCACCAAATCACTGGTGCCGACGGCGACGTTGACCGTGCCGTCCTTCTGCGCCGTGACCGTGACGCTCGCCAGCGTCGCCACTTTGTCTATCAGCGTGTCGCGCTGATCCATCAGGTCGTTGGCGCTCTCGTGTGACGCCGTTGCCTGCCGAATGGAAACGTTCAGCGAGGCAATCTGCTGACCGTAAGAGTTGAGGCTGCTCATGTCGCTGGCGACATTGCTGGTCAACTCCTGCCCCACCCCGGTGAGCGCCTGCTGCGTGGTCTGGAACACAGACGCGAGCGCCTGCCCGCTTTGAATGACCGAGGCGCGCACACCTAAATCTTCCGGGTTATTGGCAAGGTTGGTGAACGACTGAAAGAAGTTGCCTAATGTGTTGTTAATGCCGTAATCGGACGGCTCCCCGAAGGCGCTCTGCATCTGCGTGAGCGCGCCGTTCTGGGAGGTCTGCGTGGAGTGCGCGGTCATAGCAGAACGCACCTGCACATCTAGAAACTGGTCGCGGGCGCGGGTGACGGCCCCCACGATGACGCCCGTGCCCAGCATTCCCGGCTGCCCGCTTCCGGCCTGGTCAGGCAGGGTATACGGGTCGGACGCGACTAAATTCACGCCCTGCGCGGAGTAGCCGGGCGTGTTCGCGTTAGCGATGTTCTGCCCAGTGATGTCCTGCGCGAATTGCGACGCCGCCAGCGCGCGCTGCCCGATTTCAATGCCGAAGAATGTGGATGGCATAATCTTTACGCCTGCTCAGGCAAGACTGTCCAGAAGCAAGCGGCCTCTCATAGGGCCGCGCCCACCGTAGCCTGCGTCTGCCGCGCGACCCGCGTCTATAAACAAGTCCAGCGTATAGTCTAAATAGTGCAGTTCATTCTGGATAAGCTGCGCGTTGCGCTCGGACAGCGCGCGCGTTTCTTGCAGCGTTCGCAGAAGGCCGCTTTGCACCGCTTGCAACGGGCGGCGCGTGCGTTCCGGCAGGCATGCCAGTTGGGCGGACAGCGTGGCCGCGCTGCCTGCCCCGCCCTGGATCAGCACGCGCAGGGCTTCTTCTTGTTGCTGCACCTGCTGGACAAGCAGGTCATGCTCCGGCTGAAGCGCGCAGAACTTCTCGCGGTCGCAGGCGAGCAGCGCGCTTTGCTGCGCTTTGAGCAGTTTGCAGTGGCGCTGATGGAGCGCCCAGTGCAGGCGCAGGGCTTTCAGTAACGCTTGTGGGTCAATCATGGCGGCAGTCCTTTCCATTATCATTATCGGCGCGCGTCTCCATTTTCTTGAGGGCTGCCCAGCGTCGGGCTGAGTTGGTCGTACATCATCTTGCCCAGACCGAAGTCGCCGCGCCGGGACATGGTGTCCGCCAGCGTTTGATCCAGCATATCGCGGAAGATTTCCCCCTGGTTGGCGTCATCGCCCAGCAGCGTGTCTTTGGGCACGGTTTTCCGCATCTCCGCGAGAAGTTGATGCAGGAAGAAGCCTTCAAACTGCTCGGTGGCGCGCTTGAGTTGTTGGTGCGGCTTGTCCAGCACGGCGGCGGTGTTCACGGCAATGGTCATTACTGCACCTCAATTTCGGCGTGCAGCGCGCCCGCGTCTTTCATGGCTTGCAGGATGGCGATTAAATCACGGGGCGTGACGCCGAGCGCATTCAGCGAGCGCACCACTTTGTCCAGTGTCGCGGAGGCAGGCAAAGGAAGCAAACGCTGGCTGCCTTCCTGCACGCTGACCGTCTGGCGCGGCACAACAACGGTGGCTCCGCCGCTCACGGGAGCGGGCTGCGAAATCACGGGGTCGGGGGCAATCTGCACAGTCAAGGAGCCGTGCGCGACCGCGCAGGGAGATACCGTGACCGCGCCGCCCATAACAACTGTGCCAGTGCGCTCGTTGATGACCACGCGGGCCGTTTCGTCCGTGTCAACGGGCGTGCATTCCAGCGCGGCAATCAGGCTGACGGCCTCCGTGCCGGGCGCAAAATTGACTTGAATAGTAGCGGCGTCAAGGGCGCGCGCCCCGATAGCCCCATCTGGGAGAGAGCGGCGAATGGCGTCGGCAACGCGCGCCGCCGTCGTGAAGTCCGGGTCATTGAGCGTGACCAGCAGAGCGTCCTGCGCGGCTCCCGCAAGCGTAGTGGGCACGTCCTGTTCTACCAGTGCGCCGCCAGGAATGCGGCCCGCCGTGACGTGGTTCTTGGAAACGCTGCCGCTCCCGCCGCCTGCCAGAAAGCCGCCTACTGAGACCGCGCCCTGTGCGACCGCATAAATCTGCCCGTTGGCGGCCTGCAACGGCGTTTGCAGAAGCGTGCCGCCCTGCAAAGATTGGGCGTCGCCGAGGCTGCTGACGGTGACATCAATCGCCCCGCCATTGCGGGCAAACGCGGGCAAAGTCGCTGTTACCATCACTGCCGCCACGTTCTTGACTTTAAGCGCGGCAGCGGGCACAGTGACGCCGAACCGCTGCACCAGCGACGCCACCGACTGCGGCGTAAAGAGCGCGCCAGAGCCGTCTCCCGTGCCTGCCAACCCGACCACCAATCCATAGCCGACCAGTTGGTTGCCGCGCACGCCCTGTACGACGGCAATGTCTTTGAGCCGCGTCTGCGCCTGCGCGTTTGGCGTTGCCAGCGTCAGCAGGAGGGCGATTGCGAAGAGTGTGTGTTTCATGGTTCTTGTTCCCGGTATTATTATCGGGCAGTCAGGGCGTTCTCTTTAGGGGGGCCTTCGAAGGCCTCTCAGAACAGGAACTTGAACAGGCGTGTGATGACGCCGGGACGCTGCGTGTCCCCAACAGGCCCCTTGCCGCCGAACTTAATCTGGGCGTCCGCCACCAGCGGCGACGCGATGGAATTGTCGGGGGCGATGTCCTGCGGGCGCACGGTTCCGGTGAGGGTGATTTCCTGCGTCTCGGCGTTCATCCCGACGCGCCGCGTGCCTTCCACCAGCAGATTGCCGTTGGGCAAAACTTGCTTGACGGTCACGGCAATGCGGGCGGTCAGGTTGTCCGAGCGGCTAGTGCTGCCGCTTCCCGAACCGCTCAGGCTGCCGGTGACACCGAAGTTCTTGATGAGATGGAGCAGCGGCCCGAAGCCCGGCCCGTAGTTGAGGCTTTCCGTGTTGGCGGTCTTGGTCGCGCCCTGCGACGCTGCCGAAGCCGTCTCCTGAATGAGAATAGTGAGCGTGTCGCCTACATGACGGGCTTTGTTGTCGGCGAAGAGCGAAACGGCGGCGGCAGATGCCGGGGCTGTTGCCGTCCCAATCGGGTACAGCGAGTTGGCGCGCGCCGCGCCGGGCAGCAGAAGCAGGGCAAATAAGAACACAGCGGGTTTCATGGGCTACATCTCCAACTGCACAGTTTGTGCGTCTACGACGGTGACGGTTAAATCGGTCATCACGCCTTCGCGGTGGACGCGAATGGGGTCTCCTGCGCGCCCGATTTCCCGTGCAACACCCCGCGCGGTGACGGTGAGCGGGCCGCTTTGCACCAGAATCGTCACGGCGTCACCGGGGTGAATAAGAGGCCCCCCGACTAAGGGAAGAGGTGAAGGGAGCAGGGGATTTAAATCCCTCGCTGTTTCCGGGCGCGAGGAGGGAGCCGCCGTCACCGCTGCCTGCGCCGCGCCGCCGACAAGCGCATCGGTGTCGGGATGGAAGCCCGCCTGACGCAGTTTCAGGCACACGTCGCCGCCCGTGAGCAGGCGGGTCGCGCCGAGGACGGGGACGCGGCCTACGGGAACCGACGCCATGCGCGCCCGTGCGCCGTTGTCCCCGCCGGAAAGATTAGCGACGGAGCCAAGCGGGAAAAAGCCTGCGGCGTCGGGCGCGACGGCAGCCGTCGCCTTCAGCATGACATGAACCGGGGCGGCGCAGGCGGGCGCGGCGAACGCCAGCAGCAGAACGGCTAAGAAAGCGCGTTTCATGGAAAGGCTCCTCCCTTAGCGTCGCAGCTGGTTGGCGGTGGACAGCATATCGTCCGCTGTCTGGATAGACTTGGAGTTGACTTCGTAGGCGCGCTGGGCGGTGATCATGTTGACCATCTCCTGCACAATCTGCACGTTGCTCATTTCCAGCGTGCCCTGCGCGAGCGTCCCGAAACCTTCCTGTCCGGCGGTGCCATCCGTGGGCGTTCCCGAAGCCGCGGTTTCGCGGAAGTTGTTGCCGCCGATGTGTTCCAGACCGGCGGGGTTGGCGAAGCGGGTGAGGGCAATCTTGCCAACCTGCTCCGGGGCTGAACCCGCGCTTCGGAGAATGGAGACAGTGCCGTCCTTGCCGACGGAAATATCGGTGGCATCAGCGGGAATGGTGATTTCCGGCTGAAGGGCGTAGCCGTCGGAATTGACCACTTTGCCCTGGCTGTCGCGCTTGAACGAGCCGTCGCGGGTGAAGCCGTTGGTGCCGTCGGGCAGGAGGACTTTGTAGAAGCCTTCACCCTCAATGGCAACATCTAATTTGTTGCCGGTGTTCTGGAACGTGCCCTGGTCAAATAGGGTTTCGGTGGCTCCGGGCTTGACGCCGAGGCCGACTTCCAGGCCGGTGGGGGACTGCACGCCCTGAGCGACCTGCATCCCGGCGGGGCGCATCTCCTGGTACAGCAAGTCCTGAAATTCGGCGCGGCTGCGCTTGAAGCCAGCCGTGTTGACGTTGGCGAGGTTGTTGGCGATCACGTCCATATTGAGCTGCTGGGCGTTCATGCCGGTCGCCGACGTGTAGAGTGCGCGCATCATAATGCGAGGTCTCCTGACGTTGTGTGACGTGCTTTCCTATGTCAAGAAAAGCGTTGATGTCGGCTTCCGGCCACGCCTGCGCTCGTTGAGAGCAGTGGAATGGACAGTCCAGCCGTTTGGCCCCTTACGGGGTGAATTGTGCAGGGTTGGCGCAATCCGTCGCGCCTTAATGATGGGCAGGCACACTCCGTAGCGCCCCTACACTTTGCCCACTTCGCTTACACTTTGCCTACTTCGCTGACCGCATGGCCGGTGGCTTCGTCTTCCGCCTGCGCCATCTTCTGGTCGGTCTCATAGGCGCGCGTGACCGCAATCATGGCGACCATCTCCTTGACGACGGAGACGTTGGAAGCTTCCAAAAAGCCCTGATGCACTGTGGCAGATGCTGACGCGGGCCGGGCGCTCGCCGCCGTGAATTGATTGTCGCCGACTTTGACCGCTCCCGCCGCACGGGACAGCCCCACAAGGCGCAGGCGTCCGAGGGCGGCCCCGTCCACCGTGATTTCGCCCTGCGCGCCAATCTGAATGCTTTTGGCCTTTGCGGGCACGTGGAGAGGCTGATTATTTGTGTCCAGCACCAGCGCGCCCGTGCCGGACTGCGCGAGAAAGCCCTGCCCGTTGCGGGTGAGCGCGCCATCGCGGGAAAAACGCACTCCCTGCGGGGTCTGCACCGCAAGGGCGGCGTCGCCGGAAAGCCCGACATCCAGCGGATTGCCCGTTTGCTGGAGCGTGCCGTCCGCGAAGTCGGTGGCGAGCGCGTACAGCGTCGCGCCCTGCCCCAGCGTGCCGAGCGCCGCTCCGCCGCTGCCGTTTCCATTCAAGCGGCGCATCAGCGTCTCCTGAAACGACATGAACTGCGGAATGTCCTGCTTGTAGCCGGTGGTGCTGGCGTTGGCAAGGTTCTGGGCGATGGCATCCTGCGCCGCCTGGCTGGCAAGCATTCCGGCGGCGGCGGCGTAAAGTCCGCGTGTCATGGGTTCGGGTTCCTGTCAATTAAGCCTGGTCTGGGTTCATTATCGGCAAGGGCGCGCGATTTCTTTAGAGGCAAGGCTGGCTGGAAAAAAGACGGGGCATTTGGCGCAGATTTGGGTAAGATGGGTCACGAAATAAGCACACGGAAGAAAGCGGGTCGCAATGTCACTGCATGAAACGGAATTGATTGTCTCAGAGTTTTTGGGGGAGCACCCGCGCGCGGAGGAATGGCGAGCCTTGCGTCAGGCGCTGGCGGGGCGGTTAAGCGGGCTGCGGCAGCAGCGGCGCGAAGGCGCAGACGCGGGATTGGATGCCCCGGCCCTGCGCGGCCTGGACACGCAGATTGCCGCCATAGAGCGTCAGGTGGCAACATTGGAGACGGAAGAAGCCGTCGCGCAGTTCGTGGAAGACTCGGTGCGGGCGACCCTGGCGAAGTCCATGCCCGGCGATGGCGATGACGACGCGGAAGCCGCCGCCTGAACGGATCAAATACGGAAGTCGCAAAAGCGCCGCCCGATGCGGGGATGCACCGGGCGGCGTTTCTACGTGTGCGCGGGGAAGCGCACGGAGCAGAGTGTTAACAGGCGCGTCTTTACGCTGGTCTTATCTTATCACAGGTGAGCGTTCCTGTCAAGCCCTATTTTGCCGGTGGTGGGGCAGCGGACGGCGCGGCGGGTTTGGCGTCGGCGGCGGGCGGTTTGGCTTGCAGGGCGGCGAGTTGGGCTTTGAGGTCGTCTACCTGCTTTTGCAGGCGGGTGAGTTGTTCGGAGACGATGGTCACGTCTACGGTGGGCACGGTGGGGTTGCCGCGTTCTTCCAGCGTGGTGCCTTGATCCATGACGATGTTGAGGAAGGTTCGCACGCCGGGTTTAATGACTACGCCGAAGTAGCGTATCGGGCAGTAAGGTTGGCTACTACTACTGATTGCTACTTGGGGTATCGTAATGTCATATATGCCGGGACGCAGGTTGCGGACGCTGAACAAGTTGTCCAAGTTTGGGTCACACACAACATCAAGGGCAGTTCCTCCCTGCCGCGTTATCGTGAAGCGAACGTTTCGGCTGGGATTAACGATGTTCCCTTGCGTGTCGTGAACTGTGCCTTCCAGCCAACCGGCCTGCTGACCGTCAAAGGTGACAGCGGGAGGTAGCGTGGATTGGGCAAGAGAGGGGAGCGGCGCGGCAAACGCGGCAGTGATGGCGAGCAGGCCACCGAGACGGGATACGGAAACGGTGCGGTTCATGCGAAGGGCCTCCCTGCGAATGGATTGGGGGTTAATTCCACGCGGGGCGGTGATTTCCTCCTGCGCTACACGCGCACGGTCTTGCCGGGAGCGGTCAGCACCGAATCAGGCGTCACCCATCCGGTTTCCTGGCCGTCGCGCATCAATAAAATCTGGTCGGCCCCTTGCAGCATCTCCGGGTCGTGCGTGACCACTACCACCGTCCCCTGCGCGCGGTAGGCAGAAAGCAAATCCACCACCAAATGCCCGTTGGCGTGGTCAAGAGAGGCAGTCGGCTCGTCGGCAAAGATGACTTCCGGGTCGTTCATCATGGCGCGGGCGACGCACACGCGCTGCTTTTCGCCGCCGGAGAGTTGGGACGGCAGTTTGTCTGCGAGCGGCGCAATGCCGAGTTGGTCAAAGAACGAGCGGGCCTTGTCGCGGGCCGATTTGTCTAACACGGGCGCTCCCATCAGCACGTTTTCCATCGCGGTCTGCCACACCAGCAGATACGGCTGCTGGAAGACAAAGCCAAAGCGCTGGCGGCGCAGGTCAATCAGCGCGTGGTCGGAACGCGTGCCGTATTGGAAGTCCCGCAGGTGAACGTCGCCTTCTGACGGGCGTTTGAGGCCGCTCAAAATGTAGAGCAGGGACGACTTCCCCGAACCAGAAGGCCCCATAATGCCCACAAACTGACGGTTGGGGATGGCAATGCTCACGTCGCGCAGGGCAAACGTGCGCCGGTCGCCGTCACTGTAAATCAGGGAGATATTCTCGGTGGAAAGCAGAGGAGGCCCCCCTAGTTTGGGGGGAAGATGGTCTACCGCGTTGGCAAGGCTTCGCTCCTGTCCTGCAAGGGAAGGTGAAACGGAACCGGGGCGGAGAGTTTCCTCCCCCCAATCTTGGGGGGCGGGGGGGCCGTCTTGTTCAGCGTCGTTCAATGATGGTCACCGGGTCTAAGTGCGAGAGGCGATACGAGATGGTGGCAACGGCGAACAGCGTAATCATCACCGGAATGGGCAGCGTGTTCACATAGGAAAGCGGGTCGGAGGGGTTGATGAGCATTCCGCGCGGCTCAAACACGCGCCCGCGCAGGAAGCCCAGTATCGCCCAGTTGACAAAAACGCCCGCCACCCAGCCAAGCGATGTCAAGATAGCCGTCTCCGACACCGCGTGCCACACCAAAGTAGAGCGCCGCAGGCCAATGGCGGCAAGCGTCGCGAACTCCGTGATGCGCTGCGTGAAATAGATATTGGACAGCATTCCCGCCATCAGCGCCACTACGAAGATGACCGTGCCGTTGACTAAGTGCATAATCAGGTACATGGACGCCAGCGACTGCCGCAGTGTCCGCACCAGGTTGTTGAACGCGAACACTTCCACGCGGGCGCGCGGCAAACTCTTAAACAAAGCGTCCCCAAAGGCCAGTTGACTGACGCCCGGCTTGGTTGTGACCAGCAGGGAATGGGGCACGAGCGGCAGGGCGGCATCGGCGAACTGCTTGGACGTGAACGCAATCCACGTCGGGCCTTTGAGTATCCCCACCAGGCGCACCGGCACGGGCACGGTGACAATGGTTCCGGTGTCGGTGGGCGACGCCACCACGTCGCCTAACTTCAGACGCTTGTTTCGCACCAATCCCTCGGACACAACCGCTTCCGCCTGTCCGGGATGGGGCATTCTCCCTTCCGTCAGCGTGTCCCCCGCCCTTTGCAGGAGATACGCCCGACTTCGCGTCGTCCACGCCGAGGCAAATAAAGGGGAACGGCCCGAAGACCGTGTTCACGTTGAAGAAGAAGCCGCTCGTCTCAATGACGCGGCCCACGCCGGGGGCATGACGCACCTGCGCCTGCACGTCGGGGTCTACTTTGAGACGCCCCGAACGGGGAATAACAGGCGTGAAGGCCCGCGTGTAGTTGTAAATAGTCAGCACGGTCAGGTCAATGGAGTTGACAATGGTGACCACCGAGGCAATCAGAAACACCGACAGGACAATCACAAAGCCAAGCGGCAGCGTGCGTCCGAGGTTCCGGCGGAAGTAGGTGATGGGGGACAGGGGGCGTGCGATAACAGTCTGCGCTTTCCAAGCGGGCGTGTGCGTTCCCGCAAAGCAAGTATACCCGCCCGCGTCAAGGCTGCCGTCGCACGTCGGGCGGGCATCTTTCTATTATCCCTGCATTATCCTTGCACTAAGGAAGCTTTATCCGAGTATTATCCCATTGATAAGGAACCATTATCCTTTTATTATCCCCGGCGGGTATTTTGCGGGTGATTTGCGGGGTCTTGGACGTACCCGGCGTGTCTTGGGCGGGGTCGCTCCCCGTGCGTTGACGGTGGAGGCAGAATATGTTACAATGCGGCATCATACGCGCCAGCGGCGTGTGACACCGCAGGCTTGGCGACGGACGCGCGGCAAAGCGTGTTGAGAAGCAACGTGCGGCTTTTGCATCCCGTTTGTGCGTATTATGCCGCAAGCGAGCGGTATAGTAACAAGTTATAACGTTCGGCGTAAGGTATTCTGGTGAACGGGCTAATGAACCAGCCTCGGACAGAAATGCGGGGTGCAGACTTAGCCCACGCAAACTTTGAGGGTCAAGACCTATCGGGTGTAGACTTCACGGATGCCGACCTCGGTCACGCTGATCTGCGCGGGGCAAATCTACACGGGGCTAACCTTAAGTGGGCGAACCTGCGAGCCGCCAACCTGTCGGACAGTGACCTGAGCCATGCCAATCTACACGGTGCTATCCTGTGTAATGCAGACAT
Organism: uncultured Armatimonadota bacterium; assembly: GCA_963835235.1. Lineage (GTDB taxonomy): Bacteria > Armatimonadota > Armatimonadia > Armatimonadales > Capsulimonadaceae > CAWIET01. The sequence continues at coordinate 1,269,168 of CAWIET010000004.1, read as the reverse complement.
GACCGGTGCAGACTTAACGGGGGCAGTTACAGAAGTGACGTGCTGGAACCGGCAGACGCGCTTTCCAGCAGGGTTCTTATCAGAAAGAGGCTTTCCTCCCTTAGAGAGTGGCATGATAGAGTGTGGCTAGTGGGTTGAAACCGCGAGACGGTATAACAACGCACTGCACCTGACGCCGGTAAGCCCCTTTCTTGTTTTGGCAAGAACAGTCATCGGCGCAGGTGAGCGGGGCCATTATGCCGCAGGGCGAAAGGTTTGACGTGAACGATGCCGATAGGACGCGCCATATGCTTGCCTCAGACCAACGGGAACACGCGCTGTGACAGTGAGACTGCGCCCTGCTGCGCCCGCTGATGCTGACGCAGTGGCGGATGTCTACCTATCTTCCCGCAAGACGTTTCTCGCCTTTGCGCCGCTCACGCACAGCGACGCGGCAACACGGCAATGGATTGCAGCCCATGTTATTCCCTCTGGCACGATGACGCTGGCTGTGAAGGACAGCGAGGTCGTGGGCATGATGGCGATTTCTCACAAAGAGGGCTGCGCCTGGATGGAACACTTTTACCTTGCGCCGGGTTTTACAGGGCAGGGCATCGGGGCGCGGCTTCTGGCGCACGCGAAAGCGCAGCAAGAGGGGCCTATTCGCTTGTACACGTTTCAGGCCAACACGGGCGCGCGGCGCTTCTATGAGCGTCACGGGTTTCAGGCTCTTGCCTTCAGCGACGGGCAGGACAACGAGGAACGCTGTCCCGACGTACTGTACGAATGGAACGCGGCGCAGGCGAAACCGCCGCCGGAGGCCAGCCATGACAGGTTATGACACGAAGCAAGAAGCAAGTCCCTGGCCCGCACTACCCGCATTAGAGCAGTGGCAGGATACGCAGACCACCGTGCATCTGTGGACGCAGATTGTGGGCAAAGTCCGGCTGGCGCTGGCCCCGCCGGTCAATCACTGGTGGGGTATCACGCTGTATGTTACCACGCGCGGCCTCACCACGTCGCCCATGCCTTACGGCACAGGCGCATTTGCCATTGACTTTGACTTCATAGGTCACGCCCTCCATATCACGACTTCGGGCGGCGCGGAAAGCGCGTTTGCATTGGAGCCGATGTCGGTGGCGGACTTTTACGGCAAACTGACACGCGCGCTGGACGGTCTGGGCATTCACGTCTCCATTTATGCCAGCCCGGTGGAAGTGGTGGAGGCCATCCCCTTCGCCCAGGACACCACGCACAGAAGTTACGACGGCGACGCCGTGCAGCGTTTCTGGCGCGCACTGGTGACGACAGAACAGGTGTTTATGGACTTCCGCGCCCGCTTCGTCGGCAAAGTCAGCCCCGTACACTTCTTCTGGGGTGCGTTTGATTTGGCAGTCACCCGCTTTTCCGGGCGGCCTGCCCCCCGCCACCCCGGCGGCGCTCCGCACTGCGCGGACTGGGTGATGGTGGAAGCCTACTCGCATGAGGTCAGCAGCGCTGGGTTTTGGGCGGGAGCGGGCCTCGGCGAAGCGGCGTTTTACTCGTATGCGTATCCCGCGCCTGCCGGGTTCCACGACGCCCGCGTTCTGCCGGAAGCGGCCTATTTCCACGACAAACTGGGCGAGTTTGTGCTGCCCTACGAGGCCGTGCGGACGGCCCAGCAGCCCGCGCAGGCACTTCTGGCATTCCTGCAAAGCACGTATGACGCGGCAGCGTCGCTTGCGAACTGGAACCGGAGCGCGCTGGAACGGCCCGGCGCAGAGGCGTAATACCCCATTAAGTACGGCCCTCACCCGGCATCAGAATGCCACCCTCTCCCGCTGTCGCAGGCGAGGGTTAGGAGAAAGTCCCCGTTGGCACGGGCGAGGGTTAAGACAACTTACTCCTACCCTCGCCTGCGACAGCGGGAGAGGGTCGCCGCGCAGCGGCGGGGTGAGGGCGCGCGCAGCGCCTCCTAACGGCGGGGTGAGGGCCGCCTGACAGCAAAAGGGGCGCGGCATCGCTGCCGCGCCCCTCGTGTCTCCTCAGTCGTTATCTTTTAATCGTTGTCTTGTTTGTTATGGCTGCGCGGGCAGTTTGGGAGCCGGAGCAGGCGGTGCATTGCGGCTGGCTGGAGGCACTCGTAACGCTTGCTGCCTGGCAAGGCGGGCGGCGTGCGTGCTCTTGCTGGCGGGCTGGCCGAACGCTTCGGGAGACAGATACGTGCCCTGCTCATCGTCCGGCTTGGTTTGCTCTACAACAAGCGGATGGGCCTGTGCGAAGGCATCATGCCGCACGCCCGTCACCTGCCACGAGACGCGCACATTGGGCTTGTCCGTCTTGATGACAAAGGTGTTGGCCGTGATTTCCTGCCCCACGATGGCCTGCGCGAACTGCCCGATACAGGTCAGTTGGTACTCAAAGTCCTGATTGAGCGCCTCAAACCAGGAGGGCATCTTGACGGTCGCACTGCCCTTGCTGTCCGTGACAACGTGCCCGTGATAGATGTTTTCCAGTCGGTCGCTTTGCACGCTGGCGTGTACCAGATACTTGCCGGACGGGTCTTGCGGGTGATCTATGCGGGAGGCAGTCACAACCGCAGTGGTTGTGCCCGTGATAATCACGTTGCCGTCAAAGACGCCTGCATAACCGGGGCCGCTTGTGCCATTGTTATTGTAGCCCCAGATAGCGAACGGATCGGACGAGCCGTCGACGTAGCCATACACACCGTTTCCGCTGACAGCGTTGGAGTTGCCGTAGACGCCGTTGTAGCCGTTACCATAGACGCCATCGCCGCTGGTGCCGGTGCTGGTGGAAGCATACACGCCATCGGTAGGGCCAACAAAGTAGCCGCCGTAGCCGCTGGAACCGCCGCTGTCATTGGCCCCATAGACGCCAGAATAGCCGCTCAACGAGGTGTGGCCCTGAACGCCGTCATTGCCTGCGCCGACGAAGTAGCCGCCGTAGCCGCTGGTGCCATAACCGTAGACGCCGTAAGAGCCGCCGTCGCCGTATGCGCCGATGTAGCTGCTGTAGCCGAAGACGCCGTAGCCACCGTTATTGCTGTCGCCATAGACACCGTAGGTGCCAGCCACGCCGTAGACGCCCAGATACGAGCTGCTGCCTTCTACGCCGTAGCCGGTGCTGGAATTGGTGGCTGTGAGAATGGGACTGCTGCTGGAACCGGACAGGGAGAGGGGAACCGCAATTTTGGCCCCTGTCACCGAACCTGCTCCCAGAGCCGACGTGCCCACGCTGCCCGCCCCTAGCTTGGACGCCGTGACTGCGCCATCGGCAATCTTGTTGGTGGTGACGGCATTGGCGGCAATGTCGCCACTGGTGATGCCGCCGCTGCTCAACGAGAACGTCGTGCCCGAAAGCGCCAGGCCCGAACCTGCCGAGTACGTCGTGTTGGCGTCATTGCCCGGCTGCCACACGGAGCCGTTCCACTTCAAGACCTGCCCCGTATTAGGAGCAGTCGTGCTGATGGGGTTGCCCTGCAAGCCGCCGGTGTTGCGGGAATACAGCGCATATGCCGAAGTCGGCACCAACTTGCGCGGAGACTGCACCGTGTACGCCGGGTTGCCCGACGTGGGGTGAACCCGGTACTGCGTCTCCAAATAGCGTGTCGCGCCGGTGTTGAAGACATTCATGCCAAAGTCGGGTTCCACGTAGAACACGCCGTCTTTGACCGGGACGCTGGTGAGCGTGACGGTGCTTCCGACCTGCGAGCCGCCGGTGAGGGCGCTGTAGACCAGAAGTTTGATGTCGTAGGAGCCGGACACGGGCTGGTTGGAGACGAGCAGTTGTCCGGTGTAGGTGATGGGGGCCGCCGATGCAGGGCGGGCAGCCGTCAGGCCCGCGAAGGCGAGCAGGGCGCAAATGCCCAGTGTAGGGAGGGCGCGCGGCAAAAGCGCGCGCAGACGTGGGGCGAACATGGAGAACCCTTTCTTTCTGTCTCTGAGTGACGAGACGCGCGAACTGCGAGAGGTCTTGCAAGGGTCGTACATGGCGTGAGGAGAACCGCCACAGGGACAAGTATAACACACAAGCCCTCTCCTGTCAAGACGTGCCAGCAAGATTGCTGACCGGGGACAGGATACCGGGTTGGAGGTCGGGGAAGGCGGATAAATGGCACAGCCGCCGTGTGAAATCTGTCACACAGTGGGGAACGTCAGGGGCCGACGGCGAACAAGGTGGCATCGTTGATGGCGTAGACAGTTCCATCGGGGCCGATGACGGTGGGCGTGTAGGCTTCTCCCACGCCGGGCGTGAGCGTGACGCGCTGCGTGAAAGAGTTAGCAGCCAAGTCCCAGCGGTACAGAACGCCGTCTTCGCTGCCCGCCAGCACGCTCTTGCCTGCCGGGTCAATAGCGGCGGAATTGATGCACCATTCGCGCACCGCGTTCGGGTGCTGCGCGTCGCGCTGCGCCGGGTCGGGTGTGACGCCTGCGACGGTTTCCACCTCCCGCATGACCGTCGCGCCGGTGCGCGCGTCAATCTGAGTCGCATTGGGGTCTAAGAGGGCGAGCTTATTCACGCCATCGCCGCCCAGTTCGGCGTAGTTGTTGTACTTGGTCATCAGCAGGTAGGAAGACGCTCCGCGATAGGACGGCACCAGCGACGCAGGAACGAGCGACGCCGTGTCGTCCCAGCCGAATGCGCCGGGCGTTTTGGCCGACAGGCCCGCGTCAAAGTGCAGCAGCCAGCCCCGCGACGACGCGAACGGGTTTTCCAGCACGCCAAAGTAAACGTCTCCATCGGGGCCGATGGTAGGGGACGCGGTGCCGTCATCGGGCACGCTGGCATCCAGTGCGGGGTTCTTTACGTCCTTCAGGCGCACTCTGCCGGTGACGGCAAGCGTCTGGCTGTTCAGGGCGACCACATACCCGTAGACGCCTTTGTCGCTTGTGCCCGTGCCGCTGTTGACGGCAACGTACACCGTGCGCCCATCGGGGCTGAGGGCCGGGGCGCAGTTGTGCGCGACTTTGCGGATGCCGCCGTCCTGCGCCGCCGCGCTCGCCGCCACCCACGTTCCCACGCCACTTACGTCTATGCGCGCCAGCCCGCTTTGCAGCACGACGTCGTGCGTATCCGTCGTCTGCGCCGTCGCCACCGTGACCTGAAAGCCGAAGTAAACTGTGCCCTGCGCGTCGCTTGTCAGCGGCGTGTTGATGAAAACGCCCGCATATGCCGCCGGACGCGCGGCATAATTGGCAGGGCCAAAGAACGCCAATCGCCCCTGCCCTGCCGAGTTCGCGCTGTCCACGCCGGTGCGGAACAAGACGGTTCCCCCTGCCCCGGCAAACAAAAGCCTGCCGCCCGGCGCTAGCGTCGGCTGATAGGAAGGTGTCCAATCATGCGGCGGCAAGACGTAATCCGTGCTTTGCTCCCACACGAGCGCCCCGTTTCCTGCCGCGTGCGCTTCCACCCGAAATCCCTCTGTTGCGCCTGTCTTGACGGGCACAATCACGGTGTTGCTATGCGAGACAAGTGGCGAGCCGTAATGAATAAGCAGGTCGTTGCCGGAGAACTGCGGCATCAAATCCACCGGCGTCTGCCAGTGAATGCGGGTTAAAACAGACGCGCCGATGGGAGACAGCGCAGAATGCTGAACGTCGCGCGCGAACCCAGCCCACGCCGCTGTGCCGTTTCCCATACCGCCGCCCCCGCCGAGGTTGACGTTGCCGCCCCCGCCGCCGCAACCGCACAGGGCGAGGAGAACAAATAACAGAGCGAGACGGACACCGCGTCCAAGAACCTGCAACATGGGTACATTATAGGCATGAACATTGGAGTTGTCAAGGAAATCAAGAACAATGAAAACCGGGTGGCCGTCGTGCCGTCCGGCGTGGAAACGCTCACCAAAGCGGGCCATCGCGTCGTGGTGGAAGCCGGGGCAGGACTGGGAACGAGCCTGCCCGACGCGGCCTACAAAGACGCTGGGGCGATTATCGTCCCCACTGCCGCCGATGTGTGGGGGGACAGCGAGATTGTCTGCAAGGTGAAGGAGCCACAGGCGTCCGAAATCGCCCACATTCGCCCGGAGCACGTCGTCTTTACCTACTTCCACTTCGCCGCGTCCCGCGTGTTAAGCGTCGCCATGCAGAAGACAGGCGCGACGTGCATTGCCTACGAGACGGTGGAGGCGAAAGATGGCACGCTGCCTCTGCTGACGCCCATGTCCGAAATCGCAGGCAAGATGGCAATGCAGGAGGCCGCCAAGTATTTAGAGAAACCGCAGGGCGGGCGTGGCATTCTGCTAGGCGGCGTGCCCGGCGTGCCTGCCGCGCAGGTGGTCATCCTCGGCGGCGGCGTGGTGGGCATCAACGCGGCGAAAATCGCGGCGGGCATGGGGGCCAGCGTCACGATTATGGACGTTAATTTAGAGCGTCTGCGCTATTTAGACGACGTGCTGCCCGCCAATGTCACCACGTACTTTTCCAACGCTCTGCACATTCGCGAGATGCTTCCCGTCGCCGACGTGATTATCGGGGCCGTGCTAATCAAAGGCGCGCGCGCCCCCATTCTGGTCTCCCACGACGACTTAGGGCGCATGAAGCCGGGCGCGGTCATTGTGGACGTGGCGGTTGATCAGGGCGGCTGCATTGAAACCATGCATCCGACCACGCACGAAATCCCGGTGTTCACCGTAGACGACGTGATCCATTACGGCGTCGCCAACATTCCGGGGGCCGTGCCCGCCACTTCCACGTTCGCGCTGACCAATGCGACCTTCCCGTACCTATTATCTCTGGCAAACAAAGGCATCAAATCCGCCCTGCGCGACGACCCTGGCCTCGCCAAAGGCTTGAACGCGGCGGGCGGCGTCTTCTTCCTGGACGAAATCGCGTCCCCCTTCGGCCTGCCGCTCGGCAATCTGGGCGACTGGCTGAGTGCAGAGGCCCCTTTACCCCGATAACAGGGAGCCAAAAAAAGCGAGGGGTTTTAACCCCTCGCTACAGCCTTCGCGAGCACCAGGGGGCCGCTAGAGCGGGGGCAGCACGACAATGCGGCTGGCTTTCACCGCGTCGCCGTCGGGTGTGCCTTCTACCGACACAATGTCCCCTTTGGCGATATTGTGCACGGAAAGCGGGCGTCCGTCGCGCAGGATTTGGGCGTCATGGGGAACGTGAACGGTCACTTCGCGACTGGGAGAAACGCGCACTTTGATGTCCCGCGTGGACAGTTTGTTGGAAGTAGACGACACTTCCCCGGTCAGGTGAGAAAGTGACGCGGGTACAGGCGTGTAGGGCACGGGGGCCACAGAAGCCGGAACCGGCTCCGTAACACGCCGTGAGCGGTGCGGCGGCAGGGGCGACGGCGGATGCACGGCGACGGTCACTAAATCGGCAAGAATGGCTCCATCGGGCTGGTACGCGCCCACCACCGTGACGCGCTCGCCTACATGAACGCCCTGATGCGCGGGGTCACCCGGCGCGAGGCCAGACAAGTCGGATTGATCATCAATCACGATGCGGCGCGCGTGGTCGCGCACATGAAGCGTGAAGCCGGATTGCGCGTCATCTAAGGCCGCCACCGTGCCACGCAGGGTCACGCGGTCATCGGCAGGAGCGGGGGGCGGAACGGGAGCCACACGTCCCGGCTGATAAGGCAGCACTTCCACGCGGTCGGCGGCGAGGATATGCTGGGGCAACAGAGTCCCGACAACGTGCAGCCTCATGCCGGGGATTAAATCCCCTGTCTCGCCGGGCTGCTTTGTGTCGCGCAAAACAATGGCGGCGTCCTGCGTATCAACCGTGTAAACCGTGCCGTCGGACGCGGCTGCCATGACACGCTGGCGGTCAATATCCACGTCGGTGACAGAAAGGTCAGCCACAAAGCCGGCCTGCCCCTGAAACGGATAAGGGGAGTCGCTCTGGGCGAAAACAGGCTGATGGGAAAATAGGGAGAGGGCAACGGCAATGGTCGCCGCGCACAGGAAACGCCGGGTACTCATAGCAGCCTCCATTGGCACAAGATGCGTTTGTTAGGACGCCCTACCCCGCCGAACTGTTCCCTACCTCCTGGTTGATGGCATGGGCGGCTGCCGCCGGGTCGGGGGCCTGCGTAATGGGACGTCCGACGACCATGTAGTTTGCCCCTGCTGCCACAGTTTCTCTGGGTGTCATAACGCGGCGCTGGTCGTTGGCCGACATCCCGACGGGCCGTACTCCCGGCGTCACAATCACAAAGTCGGGGCCGCACGCTTGCCGAATAGGGGCGACTTCGTGAGGCGATGTCACCACGCCGTCGCACCCGCTTTCCAGTGCCAGACGCGCAAGATGGGTGACATAGTAGCGAAGCGGAATGCTGACCGCGACCTCGTTGGACAGAGTACGCACGTCAATACTGGTCAGCACGGTGACGGCCAGCACCAGCGGCCTGTGCTGCCCCCGCGCGCCTTCTTCCACGCCCGCGACAGCGGCCTTCATCATCTCTTTGCCACCCGACGCATGGACATTCAGCGCCCAGACATCGCGCCGCGCCGCGCCCCGCGCCGCCCCGCGCACCGTGTTGGGAATATCATGCAGTTTGCAGTCGTAGAAGATGCGCGCGTCGTCTCCCAGCGTATCCCGGAGCAGGGGAAAGATGTCAAAACCCGCACTGTTAACGAGTTCCAGACCGACCTTGACACCACCCACATCATTTTGGAGCAGGGCGGCAAGGGACACAGCGTCCTCGGTGTTGTCCACATCAAGGGGCAGCAGGATTTTGGAGTGTGCATTCATGCCCTATTATAGCATATTGACGCGATGCGCGCTTAGTGGCGTTCAACTTCTCCGGCTGCCGCCCCCGGAGAGCGACAAAAGGATTTGCAGCAGGAACAGAAACAAATTGAGGAAGTCCAGATACAGGGAGACCGTCGCAATCGCGTAATCATCGGGGCCATAGCGACGCTTGATGTTGGAAAAGTCGTACAGCGTGAACCCGACAAAAATGGCCGCGCCCACGATGGAATACAGCAATTGCCCGCCCGCGCCCCAGTGAACAAATATCCCGATAAAGCCGACCACCAGCAGGCCCAGAAGCGCCCAGAAGAGCATCTTGCCCAGGCCCCCAAAGTCACGGTTGGACAGCCACACATAAGTTCCCAGACCCGCCATGAGCAGGGCAGCGAGTCCCGCAGCCTCCCCGATAATGATCGAGCCGAGCGGATACCCCCGCGCAATGCTCGCCAGCAGGGGGCCGAGCAGCATTCCTTCCAGCGCGCTCAAGGCATACAAAAGAACCAGAGAAACCATCGGCTGGCGTCGGGTGAAATTGACCCCGACGACGCACGCGAATGTCCCAATCGCGAGCGGCAGAAACAACGCGGGGGACAGAGCCGCCTGCGCGGCCCACCACGCGCTTGCCGCCGTGACAAGAAGCGCGGTGCAGAGCAGGTAAGAAACCCGTGCTATGAGCGTCGTCTCGCGGGCACGAGTTTGGGCCGGAGTGAAATTGTTGTAATAGTAGGGGTCATTCATGTTGAATATGCCTCACTGAGTGAAACGCGCCGGGGCGCAGGATAGGTTCCCGGCGCGGCCCAATGCTACTTGGAGAGCCTGCGCTGCAAGTCGTACAGTTTGGTGAGGGCTTCAATGGGCGACAGCGTTGCTAAATCCAGCGCGGCAAGGTCATCTAAGACCGGATGGCTTTCGGCCTCAAACAGTGTCATCTGCAAACGCCGGGTTTCGGTAGACAGCGAACGCGCGGGCGACTGTCCTTTGCCTTCCGCTTCCAGCGTTTTGAGCACTTCGCCCGCGCGCTTCAGCACCGGGTCAGGAACTCCCGCCAGGCGCGCGACCTGAATGCCGTAACTTTTGTCCGTGCCGCCCGGCATAATTTTACGCAGCCAGACAATGTGTTCGCCCTGCTCCTTCACCGCGACGCGGAAGTTTTGCGCGCCCGCCAACGTCTTTTCCAGCTCGTTCAGATGGTGATAATGCGTGGCGAACAGCGTCTTTGCGCCGACGGCGTGCAGGTACTCAGCCACCGCCCACGCCAGCGCGAGGCCGTCGTAGGTAGACGTTCCGCGCCCCACTTCATCTAAAATCACCAGCGAACGGGGGGTCGCGTTGTTGAGGATATTGGCCGTCTCGCTCATCTCCACCATGAATGTGGACTGCCCCGATACGAGGTCATCATGCGCGCCGACGCGGGTAAATATCCTGTCCACCAACCCGATAGACGCCGCGTCCGCAGGCACAAACGAGCCAATCTGCGCCAGCAGCACAATCAGCGCGACCTGACGCAGATAGGTAGACTTGCCCGCCGAATTGGGGCCGGTGATGATGTGCAGGCGCGCGTTGTCGGTGTCCAATTCCGTGTCGTTGGGGACAAACAGCGTGCCGCCCTGCAAGACTTCCACGACAGGGTGACGGCCCGCCGTGATGCTCAGAGTTTCGCCGTCATGGACTTCGGGGCGCGTAAACCGCTGCTGCAAGGCGACTTCGGCGAGCGCCGCGAACACGTCCAGTCGGGCGACGGCTTTGGCGAGTTTCAGGACGGGGATGGAATAACGGTCTGCCACATCGTCGCGCACCGTGCAGAAGAGTTGGTATTCGCGCTCGCCAATCTTTTCTTCCGCTCCCAGCACCTGCGCCTCGTACTCTTTCAAAGCGGGCGTGATGTAGCGTTCGGCATTGGCGGTCGTCTGCTTGCGGTGAAAGTCAGCGGGTACGTCTACGTGTCCATTGGCCTTGCTGACTTCTATGTAATAGCCGAAGACATTGTTGAAACCGACTTTGAGCGTCTTGATGCCCGTGCGCGCGCGTTCCGCGTCTTCTAGCTGTGCGATAAACCCCTTTCCGCCGGAGCGCAACTCACGGAGCGCGTCCAGTTCTTCGTCATAGCCGTCTTTGATGAGGCCGCCTTCGCGCAAAAGCAGGGGCGGCTCGTCGGCGAGGGCGGCGTCTAACAGTTCGGCGAGTTCGGACGGTGCGGCGTCAATGGCGGAACGCAGGGCGACAAGCGCGCCGTCTTCGGGGGCGCGGGCGAGCGCGGCAGACACAGCGGGCAGGGCGCGCAACGAGAGTTTGAGGGCCACCAAATCGCGAGCGCTCGCCTGCCCGCAACCAATGCGGGACATCAGACGCTCTAAATCGGCAATGCGGCGCAGGGCATCGCGCAGGTCGCCGCGCAGCAGGGCATCCCCGGCGCATTCGGCGACGGCAGCCTGCCGATTGTGGATTTTGTCCAGAGACAGCAAGGGCTGGTCAAACCATTTTCGCAGCAGACGCCCGCCCATCGGCGTGCCTGTCTTATCTAAGATAGAAACGAGAGACTTGCTTTTGGCCCCGTCCGCGAGCGAGTGCGTGAGTTCCAAATTACGGCGGGCGGCGGCGTCCAATGTCATAAACTGCTCGGTGGAGTAAGTCGCCAGCGCTCGGATATGCGACGCGGCATTGCCATGCGTCTGCTTCACATAATCCAGCACGAGAGCGGCAGCGTCTAAGCCGGTTGTCATGCTTTCCGCGCCGAAGCCGCGCAGGGAGTGCGTGCCGAAGTGGTCAAGAAGCGTCTGCCGCGCCGACCTGCGCGCTTCTTTGGGCGCATGGAACGTAACAACCGCGCCGCACTGCGCTTTAATGCGCTCGGCCAACTCGTCCATGCCAGGGCGAAGCAAGCACTCGGCGGGCTGAAGGCGCATGATTTCGTCCACCACTTTGCTTTCGCCGCCTTCGCAGGAGACTTCCGTTGCCAGAAACTCGCCAGTAGACACGTCCACGACCCCCACCCCGCCGGGGCCGTTGGTTTCGGTGATGGCCGCGACCAAGTAGTTGTTGCTTTTGGCGTCCAGCATGGCGTCTTCCGTGACCGTGCCGGGCGTGAGAACGCGCGTGACTTTGCGCTTTACCAGTCCCTTCGCCTGCTTAGGGTCTTCTATCTGGTCACAAACGGCAACTTTGTAGCCCTTCCCAATGAGGCGCGCGACATAGCGTTCCAGCGCGTGATGGGGGACGCCCGCCATTGGAATGCGCCCGCCCGCCATCTTGTCTTCCCGCCCGGTGAGCGTTATCTCTAGTTCGCGCGCAATGGTTTCGGCGTCGGGGCCGTAGGCTTCATAGAAGTCGCCCACGCGCATGAGCAGGAGCACATCGGGCCGCTCCGCCTTGACCTCAAAGTACTGGCGCAGCATGGGAGTCAGGTTGTCCAGAGAGATAGTCATGGAACGGGGCGGGCGGGCAGGCTAATTCTGGCGTGCCGGGTCGGTCGATGTGGAACTGGTGTCTGATTGCGGCGTGTCCAGCACGCCGGAGGCTTTAACGAGAGAAGCGTAGTCCTGCCCCAGCGTGAGGGTCAGCGCGGCGGGCGGCGTCCACCCAATCTTATTCGGCTGCACCGGCGCGCGCGTAATCATGGGCGACGGCAGGCCCAGAAGCGTGGCGATATCCTGCGGGGCTTGCGTATAAGGCACGCCGGTATCCAGCAAAGTGGTGCGCGGCACGCTGGCTTTGCCGTCTACGCCGGGAGACGCCGTGAGGCGCACAACGGGACGCGGCAGGCTGCTGTCCACGCGAATATCGGTGTAGCCGAAGGCTTTGAGTTGAGATGCCACCCGCGCGGCCAATCCCGGCACGCCTGTTCCGTTCTGCACGACAACGGGAACGAGATTGCGCGCGGCGGCGTCATCGCCGCGCACGAGCCAGTTCACATAAGACTTGGCTTTGTCCGGGTACAGGCGATAAAACCACGCTCCCGTTGGCCCGCGAAAGTCGTCGCCAGGCAGGGTCGCGGTTTGAATGGCGTCTGGCTGAATGCCCTTGAACAACGCGGCCAGGTCAAAAAGTTGGGTGCGCGTTAAATCCGTGCGGATGGAGGACATTCCCACGTCTACCAGATGGGGGGCCTGCGTGACATTGGCAAATGTCTTGGCGCGCTCCACCATCGCTTTCAGAAGAATGTGCTGACGCGCCATGCGCCGCTCGTCGCCGTCTTCGGGAGAAGGCTTTTTGCCCGCGTCAGGGTGCCGGTAGCGGGCGAAGCCGACCGCCTGATCGCCGTCTAGATGCTGCGCGCCGGGCAGCAAATCAATAGACAGGTGGCCCCATTTGTCGTGGTAATGCATTTCATGGGGCACGTCCACGTCCACGCCGCCCAGCGCGTCTACCATTTTCTTCGTGGCGTCTATGTTGAGCACCAGATAGTGGTCGGCAGAAACGCCCAGCAATTCGTTCACGGTGGCGATAGCGCGCTGCGGGCCGCCCGTTTCGTAGGCGGCGTTGACTTTGAAGTTCCAGTGCATTCCGGCAATATGGCAGTAGGTATCACGCGGGATAGACAGCATGGTGACTGTCTTCTTGTCTAAATCCAATGTGAGCAGGAACAGGGTATCGGTGCGGGCCTGCGTGGTGTAGACTTCATCGCCTTTATCTGTCCAGTTGTCGTCAATGCCCATGCACAGGATGGAAATGCGGTCTTGACCCGGAAACCCGTCGCGCGGATTGGAGACGATTTGGCCTAAATCTCCAATCGCGCCGCCGATGCTCTGGTTCCCGCCGCCCGTGTGTTCGCCCCCGGCGCGACGCAAAACGCGCACGCCGACGCCCAGGCCGATGCCAATCACGGCCAGGAGCAGCACGCTGACAAGGGAAACAATGCGTTTTGTCTTGCTCATGGGGTTGTTGCGGGCAAACTCACGCCGCTAACGGCAGCAGAATGCCTCGCCGCGTCTGTTTACTGTCTTGAGTAGGGAGAAGTTCCCCGGTAAAGCCCCACAAATGGGACTGCACGGCGCGGACTTGAAGCAGTTTCCCTGCCCACTCGCTCCCGGCGGGCACGGGGAAGTTGATGGTTTTGCCTTGCCGGGTTAATCCTGTCCACTTGGCAGGGTCTTTGGGGGAGGGCCGTTCGGCTAACACTTCGTACACCGTGCCGAGTTGAGACTGGTTTATCTCCTGCGTGATGGTGTTTTGCAGGGAAATCAACCTTTGCAGGCGGTTTAGTTTCACAGACTCGGCTATTTGATTGTCATAAACCGCTGCCCGTGTCCCTTCACGCGGGGAATACGCGAACATGAACGCCGCATCGTAGCGGGTTTCGGCCACAAAGCGCAGGGTGTTCTCTACTTCGGCTTCGGTTTCACCGGGAAAGCCCAGCATGAGGTCTGTGGTGAGGCCCAAATGCGGCACGCGGGCGCGTAAAGCGTCCACAATGTCCCGGTATTGGGAGAGGGTATAGCCCCGGTGCATTCGCTGCAAAAGCCCGTCGTCGCCGACTTGCAGGGGCAAATGCACCTGTTCGCATACTTTGGGCAATGTGGCGATGGCGTCTATCACATCTTCATGGAAGTCTTTGGGATATGGGGACGTGTAGCGAATGCGTTCCAGGCCCTCAATGGCATTGAGACGGGTCAATAACTGTGCGAAGGAACACGGTTCGTCCAGGAACTTGCCGTAAGAGTTGACTGTCTGGCCCAGAAGAGTCACTTCTTTGGTTCCCAGCGACGCTAATCGCTCTGCTTCCAAGACTATCTCATCCGCAGGACGAGACCGTTCCTTGCCCCGTGTGATGGGAACAATGCAGAACGTGCAGAACTTGTCGCACCCATAGGAGATGGAAACGAATGCTTTGAGCCGCGCCGCCCCTTCGCCGACTATGCGGCGGGGCACGGGCTTATCCAAACGGTTCCGCCGGTCGGGCAGTGCGGTCTCCACAAGAGGGAGACGCTCCTTCTGCACCTGTGCGATTAATCCGGGCAGCCTGTCAATCTGGCCTGTTCCAATCACTAAATCCACGTACGGGGCACGCCGACGTATCTCCGGGGCCTCTTTCTGGGCCATGCAGCCGCAAACTCCAATCACTAAATCGGGGTTTAACGCTTTGAGTTCGCGCAGTTCGCCCAGTTTGCTGTAGACTTTGCGCTCCGGCTTGGCGCGCACCGCGCACGTGTTGAGCAAAATGACGCTGGCGTCCTCTGGCCGGGACGCTTTTTGATAGCCATTGGCTTCTAACAGCAGCGCCATTTGCTGAGAATCGTCTTCATTCATCTGGCAGCCCCAGGTCAGAATGCTGTAGCCGCCGAAAGTGGTAGGATTGGGGGTCATGTGGGTTTATTATATCTCACGCGGGGGCGTAATTGCAAGGAGCAGGCCCCCATGCGGCCTCCCGTGCCCCCCAAGACGGGGGCGGGCGGGCCTCTTTCCCTGACTTAGGAGCCTCTTATCCTGGCTGAGTGTGTTCAACTTTGCTTATACTTTTGTTATACACCCGTTGTGGGTCGCTTCTCTTTTGGCCTGCAAAGGGCCTAAAGATTATCGCCTGCTGCGCCGATAACACCGTTATGAACACGCGAACAAGGCCGCACTCTTGGCAAACAGGGCCGCACTCTTCGCAAACAAGGCAGCGAGCGGCCACGCCGCGCCCACAATCGCAGCGTTTACAGACCATTGCGGCCCACTGGCGGGCGAAAACGGCCTCGAACAAGCGGCTGTGGAACCTCGCAGCCGCCCGGTTTTATGCCCCCTACGCGATTGCCAAACAGACCGGCTACAATCTCTGGGTGTCCGTGTGCTCGGCGGCTCTGTCGCAGGGCTTCGCGCTGCCGGATGCCCCCCCGGACGACCTGACTCCCGCCTTGCCGCTGCCTCCCTGCGCCCTGAATGCGACTGTCAGTGATGACAAAACCTTCTCGCTGACCCTGACGCCGCGCCGCCCGCAGCCCGGAACCGTGTTTGTGTACGCTGCCGTGCCGGTTGTGGAAGCCGCCCGGCCCCATCGCCCCTCCCATTTTGTTCACGTGGCGACCTTGAACGCTTTAGACGGCCCGGTTTCGCTGGGCGAAGCGTTCGGCAGGCGTTTTCCGGTGCGCGAAGCGTGCTGGGAACTGAATCTGAAACTGGTTCCGTTGACGCCGCATGGCCTCCGGGGAACGCCGGTTTATGCGTGTGGGGTGTCGCAAAGCGCGTAAGGAGGCGCTCAGGCGAAGGGAAGGAGGCCCTCACGCACAGGGAAGGAGGCGCTCACGCGAAGGGAAGGAGGCCCTCACCCGGCTCCTGCGGAGCCACCCTCTCCCGTTGTCACGGGCGAGGGTTAGGAATAAGACTTTCTCTCTTACCCTCGCCTGCGCCCTCCGGGTCTGCCAGTGCAGAAGCGGGCGTCTTACTTCTTACCCTCGCCTGCGAAGCGGGAGAGGGTCGCCATTCCGATGGCGGGGTGAGGGCTTCCTTCCCTTGCGGTGAGGGCTACCTTGCGGACGAGCGGGCACAGGTTCCTATCAGGTATCATACTGCCATGCGCCGTTTCGCCCTGCTTGTGTGTCTGCTCGCGGCTTGTCTGCCTGTCCGTGCGGCTCCCGCGCCCGTCGGTGCGGCTCCCGCGCCCGTCCGTGCGGCTCCCGCACCCGTCCATGCGGCTCCCGCGCCCGTCCGTGCGGCTCCCGCGCGCCCAACCCACTGGCGCATTGTCTCGCTCGCCCCCGCCACAACCGAAATCGTGTACGCATTGGGGCTGGGCGGGTTTCTGGTGGGCGATACCGTCTTCTGCGATTACCCGCCTGCGGCCCGCTCCGTGCCGAAAATTGGCGACGTCAACACGTCCTATGAGCGCGTTTTGGCCCTGCGCCCAGATTTAGTGGTCGCGTCTGACGCGAATCAACAGGCCGCCAGGCGTCTTTCGGGTCTGGGTCTGCCTGTGCTGACGCTGAACCTGACTTCCTGGCGCGGCATGGAAGACGGTTTACACGCGCTGGGACATCTGACGGGGCACGACAATGATGCCGCGCGCCTCGTCAAACACATGGAAGCCGAGCGCAAACAAGCCGCCGACATCGCCCAACGGGATACGCGCCCGGCTCCGCGCGTGCTGTTTGTGCTGTCCGCGTCCCCGTTGTGGGCCGCAGGGCAGGCGACTTTCGTTGACAATTTGATCCAAATGGCCGGTGGCGTCAACTCTGCCGGGGCGGTTCACGGCTACGCGCCCTATTCCCCCGAAGCCCTGCTGGCCCATCCGCCCGACATCATCGTCGCCGACCCGCAGACGCAGGCTGAACTGCGCCGCATGGCAGCGTTTTCCACGCTTGCCGCTGTCCAAAACGGGCGCATGGACTACCCGTCCGACCCCAACGTGCTCCTGCGCCCCGGCCCGCGCCTGGGAATGGGGCTGCTCTGGCTCGCGCGCGCCCTGCATCCGGGGACGCCGTGAGCGAACACGGCCCTGTGTCTTCGGAAGAGGGGGAAGAAGCGGCCCCCCTCCCTGCCATCGGAATGGCGACCCTCCCCCCAATTCTAGGGGGAGAGTAAGAATTTGGAAATGCGCCATAGATTTTCCTCCCCCCAAACTTGGGGGGCCTCTTTGCCCGCCTTTCTGCTCCTTTTCGCGCTGCTCGCGGCCTCTCTGGTGCTGGCTTCGGGCCTGGGGGCGGCTCATCTGCCTCCCCTGGCCGTCCTGCGCGCCCTGCGTGACGGCCCTCATGGTCACACCGAAGCGGACATCGTGCTGTGGAGCCTGCGCCTGCCGCGCATTGTGCTTTCGGCGCTTGTGGGAGCGTCCCTGGCGCTGGCGGGAGTGGCCTTTCAATCGCTTCTTCGCAACGATTTAGCCGACCCGTTCTTAGTGGGCGTCTCTGCCGGAGCCTCCGTTGGCGCGGAAACGGTACTGACGCGCCCTCATGCTGAGGCGTACAGCCCCCTCGCCGCGCCGGTGGCCGCGTTTTGCTCTGCCGCCGCCGCCATGACCATTGTGTATGCCCTCGCCCGTCAAGGCGGGCGTGTGATGGTGACTTCTCTTTTGCTGGCAGGCGTGGTGGTTTCGTCGTTTCTGGGCGGCATTTCGGTGCTGCTTTTGGAGTGGAGCGACCCTGGCAACGCGCAGCGCATTCAGTTTCGCCTTTCCGGCTCCCTGCAAGACGCCACGTGGACGCAGTGCGGCATGGTTTTGCTGTTTCTTATGGTAGGAAGCGTCACGCTGAGAACTTAGGCGCAGGCCATGAACCTGTTTGCATTGGGGGAAGAAAGCGCGCAGCAGTTGGGAGTGGACACCGAACGCTTCAAACGCACGCTGATTTTA
This sequence comes from uncultured Armatimonadota bacterium, assembly GCA_963835235.1. Lineage (GTDB taxonomy): Bacteria > Armatimonadota > Armatimonadia > Armatimonadales > Capsulimonadaceae > CAWIET01. The sequence continues at coordinate 1,251,219 of CAWIET010000004.1, read as the reverse complement.
ACGGGTTCGCTTCTGACAGCGGCGACAGTGGCAGTGGCAGGCATCATCGGCTTCGTGGGGCTGATGACTCCCCATATTGCCCGCCGCCTGGCGCGCACTCCCGCCCACGAACGGGTATTGCTGCTGTCGGTATTGGGCGGGGCGCTGCTCCTCGTGTGGGCCGATACGCTGGCGCGCGCCCTGCTGCCGGGAGGAAGGGAACTGCCGGTCGGCATTGTGACCGCCTTTCTGGGTGCGCCCTTCTTCTGCTGGCTTCTGCGCCGCCGAATGCATTGACCAAGAAATATGGTATAAACACTTGTGCAACCGACTGTGACTGAAGAACTCACTGAACTGCTGCCCTGGCGTCTGGCGGCGCTGGGCGGGCTGCTGGTCGGAGGCATCAGCGCCTCGTTTGGCATTGAACTGTGGACTGCTCTGGCACGCGCGGGCCTCTCGTTTGCCGCCTTTGGCGCGCTGGGACTGCTGGGCCGCGCCCTGCTTGGCCCGCGCCCGGAGCCGAAACCGGGCCAGCCCAAAGATAAGCCAGAGCCGCGTTAACTCTTTGTAACGGCCTCGGCCCTGACCCAATCCTGTACCCGTATTATGTCTGTCAATCCCCAATCCCTTCCCAATCCGACTGCCACCCGGCGTGAGATGGACGACGCCTGGCGACGCTACAAGGCGCGTAAAGACGTCAAAGCGCGCGACCAGATTATCAATCAGTATGCGTATCTGGTGAAGATAACGGCGGGCCGCGTGGTCGCGAACCTGCCTCCCAATTTAGAGCGGGACGATTTGGTGAGCGCAGGAGTGATTGGGCTGGTCAAAGCGGTAGACCAGTTTAATCCTGACCGGCAGGTGAAGTTTGAAACGTATGCCATTGCGCTCATACGCGGCGCTATTCTGGAAATGCTGCGCGAAGAAGACTGGGTTCCCCGCTCGGTGCGCGACAGCGTGAAAACCCTGGAAAAGACTTATTCCCGGCTGGAAGTGAAGCTGGGGCGTCCTGCCACCGAGGAAGAAGTGGCGGCGGAAATGAACACCACCCCCGATGACTTGCAGAAGGTGCTGGTGAATGCCAGCCGGGCCGCCGTGCTGTCGCTGGATGACGTGCTGCTGGGCGCGGGGCCGCAGGGAGATGGCGGCGAGCGGCTGCATCTGGCGGATATGATCGCTGACGAAGCCGCTGTGGTGCTGACCGATGTGGAGATGGCGGCCCGCCGGGATGCGTTAGCAGCCAGCATAGACCGCCTGCCCGACCGGGAGCGGCTGGTTGTCGCGCTCTACTATTATGAGGGCCTGACATTCAAGGAGGTCGGCAAGGTACTGGCGGTGTCCGAGTCCCGCGTGTACCAGTTGCACACGCAGGCCGTGCTGCGTATGCGCGCCGCCCTCCAGCCTGACCGACCCCTGTTTACCCCGTAAGGGGGCCGTTTCAGCATCCCTTAAGCGTCGCGCAGGTCGGCGAACAGGATGGTGGACAGGTAGCGTTCCCCATTGGACGGGATAATCACCACAATCGTCTTGTCTTTATTCTCTGGCCGGTGGGCTACCTGATAAGCGGCGTACAGGGCAGACCCCGACGAGATGCCGACCAGTATGCCTTCCTCTCGCCCACAGCGACGTGCCCATTCTACCGCATCCTCGCTGGAAACCTGAATGACTTCATCCACGATGGACATATCCAGGTTGTCAGGAACGAAGCCCGCCCCAATCCCCTGCTGCTTATGCGGGCCGGGCTTGAGCGGCTCGTGCGCGCGGGTCTGCGTGATGACCGGAGACTCCCTCGGCTCCACGGCAATCGCCTGAAAGCCGGGCTTGCGGGATTTAATCACTTCCGCCACGCCACTGATGGTGCCGCCGGTTCCTACCCCCGCAATCAAGATGTCGGCAGTGCCATTGGTGTCGTTCCATATCTCCTCGGCGGTGGTGCGGCGATGGACGGCGGGGTTCGCGGGGTTCTTGAACTGCTGCGGCACAAAGGCGTGGGGAGTGCGGGCAGCCAGCCGTTCCGCCTCGGCAATCGCGCCTTTCATCCCTTCGGCCCCCGGAGTGAGAACAAGTTCTGCCCCGTAGCCCTTTAACAATAAACGCCGCTCCATGCTCATGGTTTCCGGCATGGTGAGCGTGAGTTTGTAGCCTTTGGCGGCGCAGGCAAAAGCGAGGCCGATGCCCGTGTTGCCGGAAGTGGGTTCAATAATCACCGAATCCGCGTGCAGGATGCCGCGCGCTTCGGCGTCTTCCAGCATGGCGACGGCGATCCGGTCTTTGACGGACGAGGCCGGGTTAAAGAACTCCAGCTTCGCCAGCACCGTGCAGGGCGCATCGCCCATCACCCGGTGCAGTTTGACAAGGGGCGTATTGCCCACCAAATCTGTGATGTCTTCGTAAACACGCATGGTCAACCTCGCTGTCTGAAAACGTTTTGAGAGTATTCTATGGTAGCCGGAAAACGGTCGGATTGTCAAGGAGGGGGCTAGTCCCGTAGGGGCAGGGCTTGCCCTGCCCCTACGGGAAGGGACGGGTTCACCGCGAAAGCGTCACCATGCGGAAGCTGTCCCACGTGTAGGGGCTGGCGTCTAAACCTCCCCAGACCTCGGTGGACGCAAAGCCCGCGCGTTCCAGCAGGGCCGACAGTTCCGTAAAAGTCCAGAGACGGGTGTGGTGCTCATCGCGCTCGCGGCGTCCGTCCGGGTAGCAAAGCGTCTCGTCGGAATGCAGAATGCCCGTCCGCAGGTCAAGGCGCAGACGGTGCAGTTCCAGCCTGCCATCGCCGCGCTCACGCCAGCGCAGGGGCTGCCACCGGCGCAGCATGATTTCGCGGTTCAGGGTGTCTATCAAAAACGCGCCGCCGGGTTTCAAGACCCTCCGCACGGCGTCGGCGGCGCGCTGCTCCTCGTGGTCGTCGCCGAAAAACCCAAACGCGGAAAACAGATTGACGACGCCGTCATAGGGAACGGCAGGGGTCGGGATGGCGCGCATATCGGCTTCAATCCAGGTGACTGCAACGCCTTCGCGCTGTGCCCGTTTGCGCGCCTCGTCCAGCAGGGCTGGGGACAAGTCCAGACCGGTGACTTGATAGCCGCGCTTCGCCATTTCCACGGCGTGCCGCCCAAAGCCGCAGCACAAATCTAAAATGCGCGCGCCGGGCGGGAGGGCCAGGAGCGCGAGCGTGGCTTCGGTTTCTTCGGTGGTCTGCTGTGGAGAGAACTCATCGGCGTAGGCGTCAAAATAGCGCCGGTCATAGGCGCGGACGTACCAGGGTTGTGTCATGGCGAGCCTTTCGGGGGCCAGGTTTAGGTTGATTTTACCCTTCAATGGAGGACAATGGGCCACAAAGGGGGACACCGGTAGGACAAAGGGGGACAAAGTCACGACATCGGGGGGATAAAGCAGACCCTCACCCCGCCATAGGAATGGCGACCCTCTCCCGTGTGGCACGGGCGAGGGTTAAGACAGGTGTCTCTCCTACCCTCGCCTGCGCCAGCAGGCTCTTCCCTCTTACCCTCGCCTGCGAAGCGGGAGAGGGTCGCCATTCCTATGGCGGGGTGAGGGCCTCCTTCAGACTGGGTGAGGGCCTCCTCTGTCACGGGCAAGGGCCACAAAGAACCCTTGACGGGGTTGTCAAATGTTGCCAATCGTGCTATAATGGAGCAAGGGGCGCGAACAGATGTTGCCAAACAGACGTTGCGAATCATGCGCGTTCCCGCAACGGAATTACAAGCACGTTACAAGCACGTTGAAGGAGAATTGAAATGTCCAAACCATTGTCGGTGCGTCAAAAGCAAATCCTAGCCTGCATTCAGCAGCACGTTGACACGCATGGCTATCCGCCAACGGTGCGCGAAATCGGGACGGCGGTGCATTTGTCGTCGTCTTCCACCGTCCATGCCCATCTGAAAACGCTGGAAGAGCAGGGGCATATTCTGCGCGATGCGGTGCTGACGCGCGCCATCAAACTGACGCACGGCGGGCAGGACAGCGCGCGGCCTGCGGGCAAGCCTGTCGTGCAGGTGCCGATTCTGGGCACGGTGGCGGCGGGCAGTCCGCGCCTGGCGACACAGGACGTGGAGGACGTGTTCCCCCTGCCGCAGGACTTCATCTCCGGCGACGGCTTCATGCTGAAGGTGAAGGGCGACAGCATGGTGGACGACGGCATCCATGAAGGCGACTACGTGGTGGTGCGCTCGCAGCCTTCTGCCGAGAACGGGGAAACGGTGGTAGCGCTGATTGACAGCGAGGCCACTGTCAAGCGCTTCTACAAAGAAAAGCAGCGCATCCGCCTTCAGCCTGCCAACAAGCGCATGAAGCCGATGTATTTTGAGACAGTGGATATTGTCGGCAAGGTGGTCGGGCTGGTGCGCCGCATGGCTTAAAAGCAGCCGCCTAGCCTGGAAACCGCCGCGCTGTGCCCGTGCAGGAGAACCCTATGCCCCACATTGAGAACGAAGTCGTCGTCAACGCCCCGTTAGTGAAAGTCTACGCGCTAGCAAAGGACGTGGAAGCGTTTCCGCAGTTCATGCCGGATGTGGAAAGCGTGACGATCCAGGAGCGCAGCCCGGACGGAGCCTACACGTTGACAGACTGGGTGGGAGTGGCGTCCGACTTCAAACTCAAAATCCGCTGGACGGAGGAAGACCGATGGGATGACAGCGCGCATACGTGTTCGCTTCGCGCAGACCAAAGGCGATTATCAGTCCTATGGGGGAACCTGGACATTCTCGGAGACGGGGGACAAACAAACCCGCTTCCAGTCCACTCTGGACTATGAGTTTGACATTCCCCTGATTGGGCCGCTCCTGAAGAAAGTGGTGGCGCGCTTGATGCAGGACAATACCCAGCGCCTTCTGGAAGCCATCAAAGCCCGCGCCGAGCAGTCGTGAGTGGCGGGGCTTTTTTTCTTCAATGCGCCGCCGCCAGCGTCAAGCCTCTGACCTGGCTGCACGGGCATATCTCTATGCCCACGTAGTAGTGCTTCAATATCTCCCCGTAACTCTTGCGGTAAGGCGGAGACGCCATCGCGACTGCCCCTTCCTGTGACATCCCGAAGCCGTGCCCCCAGCCTTTGCCGTCAAACTTGTAGGAGCCGTCCGGCAGCACGGTGAGGGCGACGCGCGTGGAGCGCAGCACGTCATAGCCGAGTATCTGGCGCAGCTGAGCGCCGGGGACGCTTTTCATCACAGTGGACTTCGCAGCGTCCAGGCCCCACGCCGTCGCGGATGTAATGCGCCCGGAAGCGTCCCACCCATCTACGGAGAGCGAAACAAACTGTCCTATTTGGGTGCGCGGGTCTTTGTTGAGGAGCGCGGCCAGTTCTGCTGCCGTAAACGTGTGCGTCCACTGGTGATATTTTTCCATGCAGGCGTAGTCAGGGCCGTTCTCGGAGGGCGCATCTCGAACAGCCTGCAAATAGGGAGCCGTGCCGCTGTCATCGGGGGCGGTGATGCCGCCACTGTCGGTGGAATACGGGGCGTCAATCAGCGCGCCCTGATAAACCATGACCTGCCCGCGCGTGCCATCCACAGCGGCATTGGAAAGCGCGGTTTCTCCGTCAATGCCCAGATAGCCCTCGCAGCGCGTGGTGTCGTCTAAGTCAAAGCCGTCTGTTTCGCACTTTCCCCGGTTCTTGAGCGCATATGTGCGGGCCGCAACCGCCTGCGCGCGCATGGCTTCCAAAGGCACTTTCGTGCCGATTTCGGCGGGCACGACGCCATACAGGTACAGTTCCAATGGAATGGTGTTGACCACGCGCAGGGTGCTGTCAGGCTCCTGGCGCACCAGCAAGTTCCCCCGATAATGATGCCAGCGAATAGAAAGCGAGGAGGACGGCCCGCTGTCCAGACGCGCAATTCGCAATCCTCCGCTGCTGCCCGGAACTGCCGCAATCGGCCCGGAAAGGGGCGCGGGCGGGCCTGTTGCAGACACTTCGGCGCGCGACCAGGTCATGCCGTCCGGGCCGGACGTGACGACGAAGACGGCGCGGGGGGCGGCATGGGCGAGGCATTTCCCGGTGGCGGCATCTTTGAGGGTGAAAGGGCCGTCGCCGGACACCAGCAGCGTGGTGGCGTGCCGAAAGAATTTGTCCAGCCCGATACGCAGGGTCGGTACAGCGGCGTCCGGCGCATGAGCGAGCGCAGGCGCGCAAGAAAGCGTCAGGGCAAGGCACACAAAGGGGGCGAACAGGCGCATGATGTCTCCTTCAGAGTGCTATTGTAACACTGTTATGGGCGCGTGTCAACTGAAACTGAAGGGTTTGCAGTAATTTAGGCCGATTTAAGGTCAGTTCAATGCCCCATTCTGCCGGGGGGTTGACAGAACTGCGCCGCTATGCTAGAATGAAGACGCAATGAGCAGTCCTTCTGTTAGCCTTGCTGTGCTCATGGAGTTCGCCACCGGCTGGACATAAGTTCCGCCGCCCCCCTGTCTTGTCGTCCCGCCTGCCGGGATTGTTTTCCCTTTGCATTCTTTCTTGTAACCATTCGTGACGCCCTTTTCCCGAAAGGAGAGGCTCTTGAATACTGTGGAGTCCTGGCCGCGCTGCGCGGAGGCTGCTGCTTTTTTTGAGCGGCAGATGGGCGCGTTTGCCGCCGCCAATCCCGTTGTTGAGGAAATGACGACCCGCTTCGCCACAGAAGCCGCCGTCAACCTGCTCAATTTGGTAGACCACTGGGCGCTCCATGACACGCCTGCCCTGCGTCAACAGTTGGCCGCGCTGGGCCTTGTGGAGCAGGACGCCGACGGTTTACCCGTCTGGGCGCACCCGCAGGCCCGCCTGCCCCGCGTGCGGCTTTTGCCGGAAACACCTCACCCTGCCCTCGCGCTGGCGGTGGACGACGTGCAGGCATTCCTGTCTGCCAACGCGCTGATGGCCCGCTCCCGCGCAGGCGACCCGGACAGCGCGTATGAAGAAGCCCGCGTCGCTTTGCCGCACGGCGAACTGCTGATTGTGGCGCGGCGCGGATATGTGGGCTTTGAGCCGGGACAAATGACGGCGGCGTGCCAGGACTCCCTGCGGGCGGCGCGCGCGGCGTTTGCGCGGCGTCCGCGAGAAGGCGACGAGGAAGCCGTGACGGACGAAGCGCGCAAACGGGCACAACGCGCGGTGCAGACGCTTGGCGCGGGACGGGCCGCTGATGAGTTCTTTGCGGCGGAGCGCGCGTATTACACGGCCCGCAACAAGGCCGCGCAGTGGCAACTCGCCCAGCAAAACGCGCTCGGCATCGGGTGGGCCAACCATGACCATCACACGTACCGGTCGTCGCGGGCGTCATTTCAATCGCTGATGGGAATGTGGGACGTTCTCGGCTTTGACGCGCGCGAGCGGTTTTATGCGGGGGCCGATGCCGGTTGGGGCGCGCAGGTGTTGGAACACCCGACCAGCCGCGTGGTGCTGTTCTGCGACGTGGACATCGCGCCGGAAGAACTTGCCATTGACTTTGCCCACGAAATGCTCGCGCCCCGCGACAGCCTCGGCACCATTGGTTTGTGGTGCGCCCTGCACGGCTCGTCTATCGGCGCGGGCGGAATGCACCATTTGGAGTGCGAGTTTCACTTTCAGCAGGCCCGCGATAACTTCACGCAGGCAGGCTTCCCCGTGATGAAGCCGTTCACAGATTTGCCCATGCTGAAACAGGCGTTCACGTCGCCCGAACTGTGGCCTGTGCGCCGGGAACGGTTAGACGCCCTGCGCCTGCTGGGGGCTATTACGCCGGAGCAGGCCGCGTCCTTCGCGTCAAACGGCGCGGCGGGGAGCCATTTAGAGATACTCCAACGCTGGGAAGGCTTCAAGGGCTTCAATAAGACGGGGGTCAGCGCTATCATTCGGGAGACCGATGCGCGGCGCGCGGCAGGCGTGGCGTAGCGGCAGGCGTGGCGTAGAAGGCGCTCGCGCGCAGGGAAAGAGGCCCTCACCCCGCGCGAAGAGGCCCTCACCCCGTGCGTAAGAGGCCCTCACCCCGCCATCGGAATGGCGACCCTCTCCCGCTTCGCAGGCGAGGGTAAGAGAGAAAGTCTTATTCCTAACCCTCGCCCGTGACAACGGGAGAGGGTGGCTCCGCAGGAGCCGGGTGAGGGCCTCCTTCCCTTACGGTGAGGGCCTCTGGGTGGCACGAGGCTTTGCAAGTGCCGGGTGAGGGCCTCATTCGGGGGCTATGGACAATTATCGGCAAAACCGAAGCGCGTCTGCAGGGCGGTTTTTGCCCGGTTTTTGCGCCGCAAACGCCCGCCGCGCCGAAGCGCAATGCATAGAACAATGCAATCTTAATGCTGGAATTGCGCGGGACTGCCCGGCGACAGACGGGGAAAAAAACTGGTATTTTTGCCGATACCTGTTTTTGCGAAATGGGACACAAACGACAACCATAAGGGACACAAACGCCATGCAGCATGACGGACAAACCAACTTCATTCACGGGCAGTGGCGGGCGGCGCAGGACGGTCAAACGTTTGCGTCCACCAACCCGGCCAACCATTCTGAGACGCTGGGCGTTTATGCGCGCTCGCAGGCATCTGATGTCAACGACGCGGTGACGGCGGCGGCTCAGGCTTACCCCGACTGGCGCAAAACGCCTGCCCCGTTGCGCGGGGCGATACTCACCCGCATGGGACGGCTGATGGAGGCGCAGAAAGAGACGCTGGCGCGGCAAATGACGGCGGAAATGGGCAAAGTGCTGACCGAGGCGCGCGGCGACGTGCAGGAAGCCATAGACATGGCCTACTACATGGCCGCATTCGGGCGACTTCCCAACGGGCACAGCGTGCCGTCGGAGCGCGCGGATGTGTTCTGCATGGCGCAGCGCGTTCCTATCGGCGTGGCGGGCCTCATTACGCCCTGGAACTTCCCGATTGCGATCCCCTCGTGGAAGATGTTCCCGGCGCTCATGGCGGGCAACACAGTAGTGCTGAAGCCTGCGGAAGACACGCCGGGCCTGGCAGTCAGTTTTGTGGAACTGCTTCAAGAGGCGGGCATTCCCAAAGGCGTGGTCAACCTGGTGACGGGCATGGGCGAAGAAGCAGGCGCGGCATTGGTGGAACACCCCGGTGTCGGCGTGATTTCGTTCACGGGCAGCACGGAGACGGGGCGCACCATCGCCTCGCGGTGCGGGCAGTTGATGAAGCGCGTCTCGTGCGAACTAGGCGGCAAGAACGCCATTGTGGTCTTAGATGATGCGTCTATTGACCTCGCGGTCAAGGGAGCCTTGTGGAGCGCATTCGGCACGGCAGGCCAGCGCTGCACGGCGGCGAGCCGATTGATTGTGCAACGCGGCATCAAGCATCGCTTCACGCACGCGCTGGTGTCGCAAACCGAGCAGTTAAAGATGGGCGCGGGAGCCGACGCCGACACGCAGATTGGCCCGGTTGTCAACTGCTCACAACTCGCGCGCATAGATGACTACGTGCAGATTGGCAAAGCCGAAGGCGCGAAAGTCTTGACGGGCGGGCGCATTCTGGACGGCGGCGACTACGGGCGCGGCTCGTTCTACGCCCCCACTGTCTTTGACGACATGATGCTGAATATGCGCGTCGCGCAGGAGGAAATCTTCGGCCCTGTCACAGGCATTGTGGAAGTGGACACGCTGGAAGACGCGATAAACGCCGCCAACGCGACGCAGTACGGCCTGTCGCTTTCTCTCTACACCCGCGACGTGACCCGCGCGTTTCGGGCCATGCAGGAGTTGGAAGCAGGGCTTGTGTATATCAATCTGCCCACGAGCGGCGCGGAAATACAACTGCCGTTTGGCGGGGTCAAGAACACCGGCAACGGCCACCGCGAGGCGGGCGTCGGCGCGATGGACTACTGCACCGAGTGGAAGTCCATCTATGTCAACTACAGCGAAAGCGAAGAGTTGGTGCGCGCGCAGATAGACGTGAATGTGAACACGCAGCCCGCATAGGCTGCTCCCAGAGAAAAGAGAACCCCATGCTGACCGAAGACAGACTGACTGAAACATTAGGAACCGCCGCACTCGGAGCCAACGAGCGCATTCTGGAACTCAACGAAGACGGCCTGCTCGCCGAAGTGCTCGGCTACGAGACGCGCGAAGTGGCGCAATATGTCTCCGGCACCGATGTAGACACCTACAGCGGCGAACACTTCATAGACTTCACCGGCGGCATTGCCGTTCACGCCTGCGGGCACAATCACCCGGAGGTGGTCGCGGCGGCGGCGGAGCAAGCGCGGCAAGTGCTGCACACGTCAGACGTGCTGCGCCACGCGCCTCAGCTAGAGTTAGCCGACAAGATGCGCGGCATTTTAAGCGACATTCGGCCGGGAGCGCCCTGGCAGTTTCTTTTCTTAAACTCCGGCAGCGAGAGCATAGACGCCGCCGCCAAACTCGCCCTCAAAGCAACGGGCCGTTCCAAGTTCATCACATTTGAGGGAGCCTTTCACGGCAGAACGCTGTTTGCCACCGCCCTGTCCCGCTCCAAGACCCTACACTGGAACGCTTACGAAAGTTTCCTCTCCCCGCTGCGCGCCAACATCCGACACGCCCCTGCCCCGCGCTGCGCGGGCTGTCAACTCAGCCGCGACGCCGCCCACTGCTGCGCGAACGGCCTGGACGCCCTGCTCCGTGAAATCGGCCCCGATGTCGCCGCTGTGTATTTAGAGGCCGAACAGGGCGAAGGCGGCTACTTCCCAATGGCTCCTGTGGCCGCACAGAAGATACGGGAAGCGACGCGAAAGCACGGCGTCCTGCTGATTGCCGACGAAATCCAATCCGGCTGGGGACGCACCGGAAAGTGGTTCGGCTTCCAGCACTTAGGAATAGAGCCGGATATCGTGGTTTTTGGGAAAGCCATCGGCGGCGGGCTGCCGCTCGCGGGCTTTGCCGCCCGCGAAGGGTTAATGGAGCAGTGGACGCCCGGCGAGCACGGCACCACATTTGGCGGCAACCCGGTGGCGTGCGCGGCGGGTCTGGCCGCTTTGCGCGTGATAGAGCGCGAAGGATTAGTGGAGCGCGCCGCGCGTCTGGGCGACGACATCAAAGCCCGCCTGTCTCAACTGATTGGGCAATACGGGGTCGTAGACGTGCGCGGACACGGATTGATGCTGGGAATTGAGTTGCGCGACAGCCAGGGCCGTCCCGACTACGCCCGCGCCGAGGCTGTCAAACTCAAGGCGCGTGAACACGGATTGCTGGTGCTGACGTGCGGGGCGAAGATTGGCAGCGCGCAGGCGGACAACGCGACCGTGCGCCTGATCCCGCCACTCAACACCCGTGACGAAGTCGCGCAGCGCGCGCTGGACAGTGTCGTATCAGCGCTGCGCGCGGTGCCGGTGGAGTAAATCCCCCTTCTCTCCCGGCGCATTTGGCCTGTTCTCAATGGCGAGAACGGGCCTTTTTTCTGTCGCTTGCCAGACGGCCCTCACGCAAAGGGAAGGAGGCCCTCACCCGGCGCGTAGGAGGCCCTCACCCGGCATCAGAATGCCACCCTCTCCCGTTGTCACGGGCGAGGGTTAAGAATAATAACTCCCACCCTCGCCTGCGCCAGCACACTCTTCTCTCTTACCCTCGCCTGCGAAGCGGGAGAGGGTCGCCCCGACAGGGGCGGGGTGAGGGCCTCTTAATCGCGGGGTGAGGGCCTTTCTCGCACCGGGCACGGAGAGCCTCACGTCGCCTTCAGGTTCCAGATATCGCGCGCGTACTCTTTGATAGTACGGTCACTGGAAAACTTGCCCATGCGCGCCACATTGAGGACGGCTTTGCGCGTCCACACGTCCGGCTGTTTGTATTCTGCCCCCGCCCGGCGCTGCGCTTCAATATACGATGGCAGGTCGGCCAGATGGAAATACTCATCGTGCGAGGACAGCAGCGTGTCCACCACCCAGCCGAACAGACCCGGCTCATTTGGACTGAACCGATTGTCGCGAAGAGCACTCAGTACGCGCCCGATTTGCGTGTCTCCAGCGTACTCAGAAGGCCGATAGGCTCCGCGCGAGCGCAATTCCTGCACTTCTTCGGTACGCAGGCCAAAGATGTAAATATTCTCCGGGCCTACTTCTTCCCCAATTTCCACGTTCGCGCCGTCCAGCGTGCCGATAGTCAGCGCGCCGTTCAGGGACAGTTTCATGTTGCCCGTGCCGGAGGCTTCTTTGCCTGCGGTGGAGATTTGCTCGCTGAGGTCTGCCGCCGGGATAATCTTTTCGGCGAGCGACACGCGGTAGTCGGGCAGGAACACGACCCGCAAAAGGCCGTCTGCGCGCCCATCGGCGTTGATGGTGTCGGCAACGGCGTTGATCAAACGGATAATCTGCTTGGCAGCCCAGTAGCCGGGGGCCGCTTTGCCCGCAAACAGGTACGTGCGCGGCGTGGTCGGCGCTTGTCCGTCTTCCACCAGCGCGAGATACTCATGGATCACGTGCAGGACATTCAAGAGCTGCCGCTTGTATTCATGGATACGCTTCACCTGCACGTCAAACAAACTGTCCGGGCTGACGGCCAGGCCCATCGTGTCATGGATGAAGGCGGTCAGGCGGGCTTTGTTGGCGCGCTTGACGTTCTGGAACTGCTCCTGAAAGCCAGCATCTTCGGCGTAAGGCTCTAGAAGACGCAACTGGTCTAGGTCTGTGACCCAACTGTCCCCGATAGTTTCGGTTATCAATGTAGCGAGTGCAGGATTGGCTTTGAGCAGCCAGCGGCGCTGCGTAATGCCGTTGGTCATGTTGTGGAACTTCTCCGGCCACATCTGGAAGAAGTCGGGCACCAGAGAACGCTTGATGAGCTCGGTATGCAGCGCCGAAACGCCGTTGACCGCATGGCTTCCGACAATAGCCAGGTTTGCCATGCGTACCTGGGGGCTTGGCCCTTCTTCAATCAGGGACATTCGGCTCAATTTGCCATTGTCGCCGGGCCATTGGCGGGCCACCTGCTCTAAGAAACGCCGGTTTATCTCGTAGATTATCTGCAAATGACGTGGGAGAACGTACTCAAACAGGCCCACCGACCAGCGTTCCAATGCTTCCGACATCAGCGTATGATTGGTGTAGCCGCACGTCGCCTGCGTAATCTCCCATGCCTGCTCCCACGACAGCCCGTTGTCGTCCACAAAGACACGCATGAGTTCCGCAACGGCTAACGCAGGGTGCGTGTCGTTCATTTGCAGAGCGTAATGCGACGCAAAGTCCCCGATGTCACTGTGCGACTTCTGGAAACGGCGCATCATGTCCTGCACAGCGCAGGAAACCAGAAAGTATTCCTGCAGCAGACGCAGTTCTTTGCCCGCCGCCTGAATATCCGACGGGTATAAAACCTTGCTGATTGTCTCTGTGTCAATCTGTTGGATGACGGCTTTGTGGTAGTCTCCAGCGTTGAAGACTTCCATGTCAAACTCCTGCCAGGCACGCGCAGAATACAATCGCAGCACATTGACCGTTTTGCCGCCGAAACCGACCACCGGCATATCATGCGGGACGCCCACGAGCGGCTTCCAGTTTTGCCACTGCGGCTTGTAATGACCGTTGGCATCGGTTCCGTGTCCGGCGTGCCCGTAAGCAATCACGATGCAGGCTTCCTCAGGCCGCTCTATCTCCCAGGGCGTGCCCCCGCGAAGCCAGTTGTCCGGGTATTCCTTCTGCTCGCCGCCTTCTATGGCCTGGCGGAACAGTCCGTACTCGTAATTAATCCCGTAGCCGTAGCCGGGCATTCCCAGAGTCGCTAATGAGTCCAGAAAACAGGCCGCGAGCCGTCCCAATCCGCCGTTTCCGAGCGCCGCATCGGGTTCCTGTTCGCGCACTTCTTCTACATCCACGCCCATCGCCACCAGCGTATCCCGCCACTGGTCAAATAAACCCAGATTGAGAAGCGCATTGCCCAGCGAGCGCCCCACCAGAAACTCCATAGACAGGTACGCAAGCCGCTTTGCGCCGGTTTGGGCATAACGCTGCTCGGTTTCCAAGAGAGCATCCATCATGCGGTCTCTGGCGGCGAGCGCGCTCGCTGTAAACACATCGGACGGCGAGGGGTTTTCACAATCTTTGCCCAGCGAATAGCGCACGTGGCGGCACAGGGCATCGTGAAGGGTTTCAGTCATGGGCGTTTTTTTTCGGGGAGCGGGTAGTTATGGCCTATTATGGCAATCTTTTCCAGTTTCTTCAGGGCCTTTGCAGGGCTGCTGAACCTCTCATTTAATCTTATTAGCCTCTTAATTAATCTGTTTGACATCTTAACAACATCTTATTCCCATCGGAAACAACGCTGTTTTGGGGCTGAAAAAACTGGTATTTCGACGGGTACTGGTTTTTCCCAGCAAAAAGCCCCCCGGCCCAATCTGAACGGAGCCGGAGGGCATGAACAAAAGGCTTATCGGCTACTTCTTTCCCCGTTTGCCGGTCGCAATCTGAATGAGTTTGGCGATGGGGTCAAAGTAATCGTCTACGACGCGCTCTTTGAGGGGGATAATCGCATTGTCGGTGATATGGATATGCTCCGGGCAGACCTCGGTGCAGCATTTGGTGATGTTGCAAAAGCCAACTCCCGCCTCCTCGCGCAGTTGTTTGCGGCGGTTGACCGTATCCATCGGGTGCATTTCCAGCGCGGCAATGCGAACCATCTGCCGGGGGCCGAAGAAGCCGTCCTCCCGGTGATGCTCCCGCAGCACATGGCACACGTCCTGACACAGAAAGCACTCAATGCACTTGCGGAACTCCTGCACGCGGTCTACATCCATTTGCTGCATGACAAAGGGTTTGGGCGCATCGGGAGCCACAGTCAGCGGGGGGATTTTACGCGCCGTCCTGTAGTTCCACGAAACGTCGGTGACTAAGTCTTTGACGAGTGGAAATGCGCGCAGAGGGCCTAAATTAATGACCCCTGTGGGATACTGGTCAACCCTGGTTTTGCACATCAGTTTCGGTTTGCCGTCCACTTCCGCGCTGCATGAGCCGCACTTGGCCGCCTTGCAGTTCCAGCGGCAGGCCAGCGTGCTGTCGTCATGGGCCTGAATGTGATGCACGGCGTCTAAAACCACCATGCCGGGGAACGTGGGAACTTCATAGGACTGCAAACGTCCGCCGCTTTCGCTTTCCCCCCGAAACACATTCAGCGTGATTGTCTCTGCCATAACGCTACTCTCGTTTCTAACGGTTACTTCTTTTCGTCAAACAACCCTGCCAACTCAGGCGGCATAGGTTCCAGCGGGCGCGTGGTGATGTGGACATAATCGCCGTTCTTGGTGGCAATCAGGTTCTTTGTGGCCCATTCGGGGTCTTTGTCAGGGAAATCCAGCCGCCACTGCGCTCCCCGGCTTTCTTCCCGTGCCAGCGCGCAGCGCACGATGACCTCGCTTGTCTTGAGCATGAACCGAATGTCTCTGGCCCCATGCCAGCCGGGGTTAAACATCCGCGAGCCTTGTATGCACAGGTTCTTCGCCCGCTGCTGTAGGCTCAATACGGTGTCCAGGCACGCGCTCAGACCGTCCTGTGTGCGGGCAATCATCGCGCCCTTCTGCATGGCTTCCTGAAGTTCTTGAGTGAGCGTATACGGGTTTTCAGTTCCCCCGCTCTCAAAGGGGGATAGGAGCGTGTTGGTTTCTTCACTCACCTGTGCCGTGTCTACGGCTCCCAGCGTGACAGATTGACTGTACGCCGCCGCGCCTTCGCCTGCGCGCTTGCCGAACACCAGAATGTCGGACAGAGAATTGCCCCCTAAGCGATTGGCTCCGTGCAGCCCCGCCGCCGACTCGCCTGCGGCAAAGAGGCCCGGCACGGTGGTCGCGCCCGTCTCAGGCTCGGCGCGAATGCCGCCCATCGTGTAGTGAATGGTCGGGTACACTTCCATCGGCTGACGGGTAATGTCAACGTCCCCAAGCGCATGGAACTGCTCGTACATGGACGGCAGTTTGCGCTTGATGTAATCCGCGCCCCGATGGGACACGTCCAGGTAGACACCGCCGTGCTCGCTTCCCCGGCCCGCCAGGACTTCTTTATAAATGGAACGGGACACCACATCACGCGGCAAAAGCTCCGGCGGGCGACGGTTGTTCTTCTTGTCGTCCAGCCAGCGCGCGCCTTCTTCTTCGCTTTCGGCAAACTGGCCTTTGTAGTTGTCCGGCATATACTCCGGGTTGAACATGAACCGCTTGCCTTCGGAGTTGCGAAGCACGCCGCCCTCGCCGCGCACGCCTTCGGTGACTAAGAGACCCCGCGCGCCGGGAGGCCATATCATGCCGGTCGGGTGGAACTGCACCATCTCCATGTCCATGAGTTCCGCGCCTGCATCGTAGGCCATCATCACGCCGTCGCCGGTAGACTCCCATGAATTGGACGTGACTTTGTACATTCGCCCCCAGCCGCCGGTGGCGAACACGACGGCTTTAGCCCGGAACACCACAAAGCGGCCTGTTTCCCGGTTGTAGCCAAACGCGCCCACCACCCGCTCGCCGTCTTTCAGCAGGCGCGTGAGCGTAAACTCCATGTGAACGTCTACGCCCGTGCTCACGGCTTTATCCTGCATGGTGCGGATTAACTCAAGGCCCGTGCGGTCTCCCACATGGTTGAGGCGGCGATAGGTGTGCCCGCCAAAGGGACGCTGTGAAATTAACCCCTGCGGCGTGCGGTCAAACACCGCGCCGTACTGTTCCAACTCCAGCACGCGCTGCGGGGCTTCTTTGGCGAATATCTCCACCGTGCGCCAATTATTGAGGAATTGGCCGCCCTTCATGGTGTCCATGAAGTGAACCTGCCAGCTGTCCGGCTCGCCCATGTTGCCGAGCGCGGCGGCGACGCCGCCTTCGGCCATCACCGTGTGCGCCTTGCCTAACAGTGACTTGCACACGAGCCGCACGGAGCAGCCCGCTTCCTGCGCGGCAATCACGGCGCGCAGGCCCGCGCCGCCCGCCCCGACGACCAGAACGTCGCTTTCGTATGTCTCGTAACTGTCCACTCAAGTTTCCTTAACTAAAGCGGCTGACTAAAACAGCCGCGCATCGTGAATGGCTCCGGTTGCCAGGCACCGCACGTATAAATCGGTCAGGGCCACCGAGAACAAACTCAGCCACGCCCACAGCGCGTGGTTCTCATTCAAATGCGTGATGCGCTCCCACAGGCCGTGCCGCGCCTTCGTACCCGACGAGCACGAGAAGCAGTTGACGCACCCGCCCGACAGGTGCCGCCACGAGTGGCACGAGAACGTGTACAAACTCAGCAGCACCACATTCGCCAGAAATATCAGTGACCCAACCCCGACATGAATGCCATCGGCAAAGCGGAACGCGAGAATGGCGTCTATCCACAAAATGACCATGACAATGGCCGCCAGATAAAACGCATACCGGTGGATATTCTGCAAAATCAGCGGGAACGCGCGCTCGCCGGTGTAGGTCTTGCCGCCGCGCAACTCCCCCACCGCGCAGGCCGGGGGATCCCAGAAGAACGCGCGATAATATGCCTTGCGGTAGTAGTAGCAGGTCGTCCGAAACAGCAGCGGCACGGGCAGAATAAACAGCGCAGGCGAAACGTGCTTGCCAAACAGCATCCACGTCGTGCTAATCTTGGGCGAATACAGCGGCGACAGGTACGGCCCCCACTCGTAAAAGTTGTTCTCAAACGTGCGCGTGGAAGCGTAGATGATAAACGCCACGAACACAATAAACGTCGCGGCAGGCTGTATCCACCACGTATCCTGACGCTTCAAGGCAGGCAGGGCGCGGCTGGTCGGTGTCTTCAGGGGAAGCGGCACAGGGGAAGAAGGCGGGGCTTGCACATCTTTGAGGGCCATAGCGAATCTTTCTAAATGCGGACAAAAACAGGGCCGGGAGAGAAAAGCAGCGTTGTGTCTACTGTTGTGTATATTATGGCACAACCCCCTCTGAAAGCGCAACCCCTGCCCTGTCTTTGCCCTTCACCGCACGTCCATCGCCGATACACGCCCCTTACCGGATACGGTAAGGGTGTAATTTCATCGGCTCTACGACGGCCAGATCGTCTTCCCCATTTATGACTCTGTGAACGCGCCCCAACAATTCCACTCCCTCGAATGGGACAGCAAGTCATTCGAACCCGTGCCCTCGCTCCCGAAACATCTGCCGAAGTTCATTCATAATGAAGAAGCAAAAAGGCTCATACTCCTTTAATGGTGGGTATGAGCCTTGTGATGCGTTCCATCTGGGAACAGCCCGGTAAAGATATCGGGATTTGCTGTCAACAAGTAGCGGAGAGGAGACTCGAACTCCTGACATTTCGGGTATGAGCCGAACGCTCTAACCAACTGAGCTACTCCGCCGCAATGCGGCCATTCTACCCGAAGCCACCTTCGGCTGTCAAGTCACTGCTGCCTGGACATGGCCCGCTGCTGTCCCCGGCAGACCTGTGCTTCTCAAATCGCCCCATTCCAGTCATGCTATCGGCAGCCAGACGCGCATCGGCCCTGGCTCGCGGTTCGCCCATGCATAGTAGGGAATGGCCGTGACAGGCACAGTCTGGCCTGTAGGTGGCGGGGCCGCGTCTCCTGAAGAATAGAGCGTGTCCGGCCATTCGGCAGCCTCGCCGCTGCCGCGCAGAATGGCAACGCCGCCGAGCAGGCCCGGTTGCCATTCCGGGACAAAAGCCGCCGAAGGCGGGAGAGCGACGGCGCGAATGTCCGTGCCGGGGTTGTCTGCGTGCTCCAGGCAATACACGAGCGGGCCGCGCATCAGGGCGACACTGCCGCGCGTGTCTGAAACACGCGGATGGCTGACGACGCGGCGCACCGGCATTGGCAGGGCAAGGTGCACCGTGTCGCCTGGCTTCCAGTAACGGCGAAGTTCGGCGTGCTGTCCTGGCACGGGCGCGGCGATGCTCACGCTTGTGCCGGAGCCTTCTACCCGAAGAGAAGCGCCCTCCCCTGCCCACGCCGGAACGCGCAGAAACAGGCTCCATTCCCCTTCGCCTTCTACTGTGAACGTGATGTTGCCGTCCCAGGGGCAGCGCGTGTCCTGAATGAGTTTCACCCGGCGGCCATCAGGAAGGGTCAGGCTGGCAACACTGGCGGCGTATAAATGCGCGTGAATGCCTGTCTCAGAGACAGAGTAAACATAGCCGGGCAGCGATGCAAGCAGACGGGCGAGATTGGGTGGGCAGCAGGCGCAGCCAAACCACTCCTGGCGGCGGTGTGCGCCATCATCGGCCAGCGGGTTCTGATAGAAGTATTCTTTGCCGTCCAGTGACCACCCCGAAAGCACGCCGTTGTAGAGGGCGCGTTCCAGCACGTCCGCGTACTTTGCGTCGCCGGTCAGGTGCAGCATCCGGTGGTTCCAGAAGACGCTAGCGATGGACGCGCACGTTTCGGCGTAAGCGCGCACGGGCAGTTCATAATCATAGCCGAACGCTTCATTGTCCCAGCGTGACCCAATCCCCCCGGTCACGTACATCTGGCGCTCAGTCATGCTGTTCCACAGACGATCGAGCGTTTCGCGCAGGGCGGCTTCACCCGTTTCAGAGACAATGTCGGTGACGCCCGCTGTCAGATAAGCGGCGCAGACAGCATGTCCGTTAATGCGCGTCAGTTCCCGGAATGGCTTCATCTCCTGCCAGGCATCGTTGATGCGCCCCATGCCGAGACGCACATCCACAAAATATTGCGCTGTATCCAGATACCGCCTGTTCCCTGTGATGCGGTACAACTCTACCAGCGACATTTCCACTTCCGGGTGGCCGTCTGTACCGTGCTGCTGCGCTTCGGCAGGGCCAAACGTGTCGCAGATTAAATCCGCAAAGCGGGTGGCGACATGGAGCAGGTTCGCTTTCCCGGTCGCCCGGAAGTGCGCGACAGCCGCCTGAAAGAAGTGGCCCGCGCAGTAAAGTTCGTGCTGATTGTTGAACCCGGTGTCAAGGGTCTTGCAACGTTCCCCGGCCCGCCCCAGCGAATAGTAGGTGTTGATGTAGCCATCGGGCTGCTGGGCGGCGGCGAGTTCGGCGGCGAAATCCTCCACCAGCGGCTTGAGGGCAGGGTCATCGGGGCGGGCAGCAAGCGTCCAGCACGCCGCTTCCAGCCATTTGTAGGCATCCGAGTCAGCGAACACCGGCCCCCGGTAGGCAGCGTCTTTGCGGCCTGCCGCGCGCCGGAAGTTATCCAGGCAGCCAGTGTCTTCCAGATGCCGGTGCTGAGAGGGCAAAGTCACGGTTCGGTTCGTCTCCAGGCGCGGTGCCCAGAAAGCATCTGTGAGCGTGACGGCGTTGACGGGAACGGAATGCAGACGCGCATGGGGACTGCGGGAAGTGTCAATTACCACTGCGCCTTTGTTGGGACTGAGGGGCATAAGTGTCTCCTTGCGGCTCGGACAATAAAGCAAAAAAGCCCCGGCCTCATGTTTGGCCAGGGCAATCTCTGTACGTATATGTGTCGGCTAAAGTTTCAAGCGTCAGGAACGCTGCGCCGCCGCGCCTTGATCGCCAGCCCCGCCAGCCCCAGCGTGCCCACCAGCAGGCTCGCCCACGCAGAAGGCTCCGGGGCCACCACCTCACCCGTGGACAACAACTTCGCCTCCCAGATGCCCGTCTTCACACCCCCACCCGCGCCAATCGGGTTCACAAAATACACGTGCATCAACTCCTGAACACTGTACTGACCGTTCCCAAAAAACAACTGGTCGATCCCGCCACCCTCACGTCCCTGCCCGGTGAACCCGGACAGCCCGACTTCGCCTGGTGCGACGTGCAAAGCGGCGCAGTCGCCTTCACCTATCAGGGCGAGCGGTTTTACATGAACGCCAACTGGCGCAACTACGAGAACACTGGTAACCAGTTCGGGCAGGTCAGCAACATTGCCCGCATTCACGACACCGCCGCCACCGTTGACCGCGCCGCAGAAATCATGCTGCCCCATGACAGCGCCACCGTCCAATCCGACGGCAACCTGTCCGGCGCGCTGGGGCAGGGCTGGGTCGTGCGCTACGGCTTCTACTTGATTGCGGGCAACAACAGCCCCAATTCCCTCACCGTCAATTTGCCCTCTGGCAGCGGCGAGGCGCAAGAATTACTCAGTCACAGCGCCTATTCGCTCGGCGCGTCCGTGACGCTCGCGCCGGGTCAGGCGGCCATCTTCGCCCTGCCGGGCGCGGGCGCCGCTCCCTATACGCCGCCCGCCAACTTCTTCGCCGATGGCCTCTACACGCTCGCCAATGTCGGCAGCGGCCTGCTGGCCGATGACAAAAGCGGCGGCAAGGGAAACGCAACGCCCATTGACCAGGCCGCCGCAGATGGCACGTCCAAACAGGTCTGGCAGTTAACCAATCTGGGCGGCAACTACGTGCGCTTTGTCAATCTCAATGCCAATCTCACAATGGACGTTTTGGGCGGCTCCCTGAACCCCGGCGCGACACTGGATTTGTGGCCCCTGAACGGCGGCTACAATCCAATCTGGCGGCTTGCTCCGCTCGGCGGCGGCGCGTACACGCTCACCAGCGCGTAAAGCGGGCTGGTTTTGGAAGTGCCGCCTGCCGCCTCCACCACGCCCGGAACCGTTCTGGATCAGGCGGCGTACACGGGCAGCGCGTTTCAGCAGTGGCAGATTGGTTGCGCTGCCGTGATTTCTGAACCTGCTTTGCCGGAAGCCTGCTGGCTCCGTTTTTGGCGCTTCGCCTAGCGCCAGTTGCCGATGAGAATGAAAGGCGCCCAGAAGAAAGGATGGGAATAGGGAGCCTTCGGGTCAGCGGCGAACGGCGCGGGGGCGCTTTCGGCGTGAGCAGAAGGAACCACCCTTGTCCCGCGCTCTGTGGCCGGAAACGCAGCCCCTGTTCCATGCAGCAGATCAAGCTGGGCCTGACGGAGCGCGCTGGCCTTGCTGATGCCGGAACTGCTGACATGGTGGCGGTAAAACGATGCCATCAACAGGCGCGTGCTCGCATCCGCGACTGGCCACAGCGTCGCCGCGACGGCCCCGGCTCCCTGCTCCTGAGCGATTGTGCCGAGGCTGTCCACTTCCTTGCCATCCTGCTGAGTTGTCGCCGTGTCGCAGGCGGAAAGCGTCAGCAAATCAATCCCCTGGAAAATCTGCGGGCTGTCCGCCATCTGCGCCAGGCTGAGATGGCTGCCGTCGCCCACCAGCAGAAACGACTCGTCCGGGCTGCCCGGCTTCAGGGAAAAATGGCTGGCAATATGCACCAGGTTGTACTTTTGTTGCTGCAAGGCGTTCATCATCGCGCCCTGCCCGAACGCTTTGTTGAGCAGCACCACGCCGGGAACCACGCCCTGCGGGCTGCCCGCATCGCGAATAACGCTGTGCAGTTCTTCTGGAACAGACGGCAGCGGCGCAAAACCGGAGTTTGCGGCGGGCTGCGAGACGCCCATGCCTAACCCCACCCAGTTCGCGTGCTCGTCCTCCTCAAACCCGCTCAGGCTGCCCAGAGTGAAGACGGCAGTATCAAAACGCTCCGCCATGTAGCGCGTGCCGTCGTAAAGCGCGGCAATGGGAATGTAGCGCAGCGCGCCGTCCAGCGACCACATGAGCGTCTGCGCGTGCGCCTGCTCCAAATCGGCCTCAATGGGGGCGACAACAAGGCGGTATACGGCGAGGGACGCGCGGCGCGGGTCAACATCGGGGTCGCGCAGCGCGCTTTGCAGAGCCAGCACTTTGCGGTTCAGGTTGGCGGCGGACACAAACGTCTGCTCCACTTTCTGGCTTTGCGCGGTGGTCACGATAACAGCGCAACGGTCGGGGGCAACAATAGTTTGCAGCACCACCACGTTTTCGCCCTGTTCATGCAGGCGGCGCAGTTTGTCTTGCAGTCCGGCGGCGTTTTTCATGGCCTGCAATCGCTCCTGCAAGCCGCCGCCTTCCGGGGCAGCAGCAAACGCTGTGGAGAGCTGCTGCAAGTAATCGCGCAGATGATGGTTTGCCGCCGTCAAATCGCTGTTGGCCTGGTCAAGCGCGTTCTGGTCGGCGGCGTTCAGCGCGCCCGATTGCCGCTTTTTGTCCATCAGGGCTTCTTTCTGCTGACCGAGCGCCGTGATGTGGTCGGCAATTTCGGCGTACTGTTTCTCCTGAACGTCTTCGGCAGCCGTCAAATCCGCCGCGCCGCCCATCTGCGCCGCGCCTGCCGCGCCGCCGCGCAGGAAGTCAAACAATTCCTGCCGCTTAAGCAGGTCAAGCGCCTGCTGCGCTTCTGGCAGGCGGCCTTCGTCCAGCAGCAGTTCCGCCAGCCTGCGGTACGTGTCTTCTTTGGACTTGAGAAAGCCTGCCTGCGTGTTCAGGTTCAGCCCGTGAAGTCCCTGCCGTATCTGCTGGTATACGTTCACGGACTGCTTGCCGTAGAAAATCGCCAGCCCGTCCTGCTTTTGCGCCTGCGCCGTCAGCATAAGCTGTGACAAACAGTAGCCCTGCGCGCGCAAAACGCCCGCGCTGCGCGCCACCAGCAGCGCCTGCTGAAAGAAAGCGGCGGCGTCCGGGTAGGCTTGCTGCGCCGCGCGCAGTTCGCCCCAGTGAACCAGCGCCCAGAGTTGAACTTCCTGCGACTGCGTTTGCTGTCCAATCGCCAGCGCCTTCCGGCAAGCCTCAGCCGCTTTGTCGTTCTGTCCAATCAGGCGATACGCTTCGCCCAGATTGCCCAGCGTGATGCCCTCGCTGTTCCGGTCGCGTGTCTGGCGGCTGATTGCCAAAGCCTTTTGATAGCACGCGGCCATGTCACCGTAGCGGTGCAGATAGCGAAACGCGCGCCCCATCCCGCCCAGCCAGGACGCGGCTCCCGCTTCGTCCCGCGCGGTATGGGCTGCCTGCAAAGCCGCGCGGTAGCAGTCGACAGCCTGCGCGTACTGCCCCAGATACAGGTAAATAGAACCCAACTCACCGGTGGTCGCGCCGACATCGGCGGCGGCTCCCATCGCCTGTTCCATTGCCAGTGACTGCTGATACAGCGCGAGCGCGCGCTCAAAATGGTTTAATCCCGTGTTGGCCTGCCCCAGCGACGTGAGCGCGTTTGCTGCCATCTGCCGGTCGCCGCCCTTCTGGGCAAGTTGGAGGCACTGCTGATACAGCGGAAGCGCCATTTCATAGCGCCCGCTGGCAAGGTAACTGTCCGCGAAACTGGAAAGCAGACTTGCTTCGGTTAAACAGTCCCTGCTTGCCCGCACCAGCGGCAAGCCCTGCCGACAAAACTGCCGCGCCCGGTCATACTGCGCCTGCGCGGTGGCGACATCAGCCAGGCCCCCCAGCACTTTCGCCTGCTTTTCCTTGTCTCCGGCGGCAACGGCTTGCCCTTGCGCCTGATGCAGAAGCGCAAGGGCAAGGTCATACTGGCTGAGGTAAAAGTTGGCTCCGGCCTGCCCGATGAGCGCCGTCGTTTGCAGTCGGCGGCTGCCTGCCCGTCGTGCATTTTGCGCCGCCCGCGCATACACCGGAACGGCTTTTTGATACTGCCCGCGCCGCACGCACAGGTCGCCCAGCAGATTTAGCACAGCGGCCTGATTTGCTGCATTGCCGGAGGCGAGGGCCATTCCCTGCCGCAGCAAGCGTTCCGCGTCAGGATAGCGTCCCTGCCGCAGCGCCGTTTGTGCCTGCGCGCGCAGGGTATCCACCCGGCGCGTGGGGGCTGTTGGGCTGGCCGCTCTGCAAGCGGGCACGGCGGCCAGACTGCCGCCCAAAAAACAGCAAAGACAGCAGGCCGCAATCCAGAAGGCGGGGCTTTTTTGGTGTATAATAAACTGCGTACCCGCTGCATCGCTTCTCATGGCTGTCCGTTCTCTTTGCAGAACTATTTCTCCTGCTGTCCGTCCATGATGCTGGAAAGGAAACCCCTATGAAACCACTGCGCCTTTTTCTCCTGCTGGCACTTGCCGCCCTGCTGACGCTCGCCACGCCTGCATTCGCTACCAAAGTCCATCTCCCGCCCGGCGGCGATACCAGCGGCTTTATTCTGACTGTCACTATTCCGGTGGACAACCAGACCGGGGACTGGGTTTCAGGTGGCACGTATACCCTGAATGGCTCTACCCTGACACGCAACGGAACGGGCGGTGGCGGTGTGCCTCCTTATTCCGTTGGTACCACGCAGATGGTGATTAACATCGGTTCTGACTGGGCTGAAGGAACCTACGCCTTCTCGCTGTTCGGCGCTCCGGGCACAGGCTCGCCAGCAGGCGCCGTCGCTTTTGATGACGCTGACCCCACTCTCACCATTGAGCTTATTCTGGACAGCAGCCAGCCCCCCTGCCATGCGGGTGAGCCCTGCCATAATCAATCTGCGGCCTATCCCACCACCGTCTCCGCCCCTGCCAACCTGATTTATTCAGTAACCGATTTACGTGATCCTTATTTGTCCGAAGATGATACCGTCAGCTACGGTGTCAACTCCTCCGGGCAAGTTGTTGGAGCCTTTTCGTATCTCAATACACAATATGCCTTTCGGTTCAGCAACGGCGTGATGACTGACCTGGGCACTCCTTCTTATAGTGTTGCCAATGCCATCAACGTCCCTGGGCAAGTTGTCGGAATCTACGATACCAACGATGGAAGCGAACACGCCTTTCTGTACAGTAATGGCGCGTTGACTGACCTGGGCACGCTGCCGGGCGGCACTAACAGCGAGGCCAACGGCATCAACGTTGCCGGACAAATCGCCGGAACCGCTGACACCAGCGCCGGGCAGTTCCATGCCTTTCTTTACCAGCAAGGCGTGATGACCGACCTGGGCACCCTGCCAGGCGGTGGCGATAGCTACGGCGAATGCGTAAATTATTATGGGCAAGTTGTTGGAACTGCGTATAACAGTAATGGAGTGCAGCACGGCTTCCTGTACAGCAAGGGTGCCATGACTGATCTGGGTACGCTGCCAGGCGGCACCGGCAGCCAGGCCCATGACATCAATGCTCTTGGACAAGTGGTTGGAACTGCCGATACCAGTGCCGGATGAAGCCATGCCTTCCTGTACAGCAACGGCGTGATGAGTGACTTAGGCACACTGCCAGGCGGCAACGGCGATAGCGAGGCTTATGACATCAATGTTCCAGGACAAGTGGTTGGAATCGCTGAGACCAGCCATAGCAGTACCGGGAAACACGCCTTTCTCTACAGCAATGGCGTGATGAGTGACTTGAATTCACTCATAGACCCCTCTTGCACTGAGCTCATTAGTGCTTACGGCATCTCCGACAACGGCTTGATTACGGCGAATGGCTACAAACCAGGACAAGTCCACGCCCGCCTGCTGACGCCTGCGTCAAAGCCCATTCTGAGCAGCCTCAGCCCGGCCAGCGCGCCAGAGGGAGGCAGCGCGTTTACCCTCACCATCAACGGCGCTAACTTCACCCCCAACTCCCTGATACGGTGGGACGGCGAGCCACAGACCACCACATTTGTCAGCAGCAGCAAACTGACTGTTGCCATTCCTACCTATTACCTCGCAAATGCGCGCACAGTGCCAGTTTCAGTCATTACCCCGCAGATGGGGGCCTCCACAATGAAGCCCTTCGCAATCGGAGATGTCACGCCCCCCATCACCACCGCGTCAGTGTCCGGCACGGCGGGCACGAATGGGTGGTTCATCGGCAGCCTCGTTACTGCTACCCTGTCCGCCACCGATAATGGCGGCACTGGCGTTGCCGCTACCTATTACTACAAAACGGGTGATGACACCACGCAGATTTACAACGGCCCCTTCACTCTCAGCGGCGACGGCTCTTACACCGTCACCTTCTATAGCGTGGACAACAGGAACAACTGGGAAACGGCGCACTCTGTCTCCGTCAACATTGACGCGACGCCGCCTTCTACCACCTACGCCGTCACCACCGGCTATGTGACGCTCTATCCGACCGACGCTACTTCCGGCGTCGCCGTTACCTACTTCAGCCTGGATGGGAGCACGTTCGCCCCCTACCTCGCTCCGCAGCACTTCTACGGGAACCACACCATCAAGTTCTACAGCATGGACAACGCAGGCAACACCGAAGCCGCTCACACTGCGAGCATCTCGGTGTCGGAACCGGTGCCGTCCCTCGCCAACCTGTCACCCGCCAGCGCCAACGCGGGCGGCGCGGGCTTCACGCTCACGGTCAACGGCAGCAATTTCACCCGCTACACCGTCATCAAGTGGAATGGGGCGAGCCTTACGACCTCGTTTGTTTCCGCAAATCAAGTGACGGCACAGGTGCCCGCCGCCGACATTGCCAGTGCGGGTAGTTCCACCCTCATCGCTACCAACCCGGCTCCCGGCGGCGGCACGTCTAACGCGCAGACATTTACCATCACCGGCCTGAAAGTCACTGTTACGTCCCGCACGCGCGCCAATACCGGCGTCATCACGCTCCAACTCAGCGTCAAGAACACCGGCAGCGCCGCCTTGCAGAACGTCAAAATCACCGCCGCCAAACTGGGCGGCTACAGCACCACCAAGACCCTGCCCCTCACGCTGGGAACGCTCACGGGCGGCGCGTCGGCATCGCGCGCGCTGATATTCTCTGGCGCGGCGGGCACGGCAGGCAGTTCCAAGACGCTGGTGGTGAGTGGAACGTACACTGGCGGCACGTTCAGCAATAGTCAGCCTGTGATATTGCCCTGACGCGCGGGCACACTCGCCCCTGCTTCTATTTGGAGAGCAGGAGCGCTCCTTACAGATAAAGTCACACTCAAGGAAAGAACCATGAAAACGCTGCGCTGCTTTTTCCTGCCGATACTCGCTGCTCTGCTGGCGCTCGCCGTGCCCGCGGCGGCTAACGTCAAAGTGACACTGCCTCCCGGCGGCGACGCCAGTGGCTTTGTTCTCACCGTCTCCATTCCCGTAGATAATCAGACCGGGGATTACGTCTCCGGGGGCGATTATACGCTGGACGGCTCCACGCTTCAGTTTAACCACGCAGACACGTCCAGCCCGGTTGCCCCCTACTCCGTCGGAACCGTCAAGATGGTGGTGACAATTGACGTTGGCTGGTCGGAGGGAACCTACCCCTTCGCGCTGTTTGGCACGCCGGGCGCGTCGTCCCCGTCAGGCAGCGCGGCGTTTGAGGACGATGACCCCGCCCTGAGCCTGGAACTGATCCTGGACAGCGGCGGGCAGCCGTGCAGCGCGGGGCAGCCCTGCCATTACCAGAAGGCGACTTATCCCCTCACCGTGTCCGCGCCTGCCAATCTGCTGTACACCGTGAAGGGCCTCGGCACGCTGGGCGGCGCGGACAGCTTCGGCTACGGGGTCAACGGCTCCGGCCAGGCCACCGGCAGCGCCAACACGACGGGGGACAACGCCAACCATGCTTTTCTTTACAGCAATGGCAGCCTGAAGGATTTAGGCACGCTGGGCGGCACAAACAGCCAGGGCAGCAGCATCAACAGCAGCGGGCAGGTTGTTGGCTCTGCGGATACGTCCGGCAATGCGGCCACGCACGCCTTTCTTTACAGCGGCGGCCACATGACCGATCTGGGCACGCTGGGCGGTTTTTATAGCAACGCCTATGGCATCAACAGCAGCGGGCAGGTCGCTGGCTACTCTTATACGTCCGGCAACGCAGCCACGCACGCTTTTCTTTACAACAGCGGCGCGATGACGGATTTAGGCACGCTCGGCGGCACGGACAGTTACGGCCTGGACATCAACAGCAGCGGGCAGGTCGTCGGCTATTCCAATGTGTCTGGCAACGGAGCCTCTCATGCGTTTCTGTATTCCAGCGGGCATCTGACTGACCTGGGCACGCTCGGCGGCAATATCAGCGAAGCCACCAGCATCAGCATTTCCGGCCTGATTGCCGGGTATTCCAGCCTTGCGGGCAACAGCGCCAACCATGCGTTTCTGTACAGCGACAGCACGATGACGGATTTAGGCACGCTGGGCGGCTCTTACAGCTACGGCTACGGGGTCAATGTTTCCGGGCAAGTGGTCGGCTCGTCAGCCACGCCGGGCGACGCGGCTTCTCACGCTTTTCTTTACACCAACGGCGTGATGAGCGACCTGAACACGGAAATTGACCCATCCACTGGCTGGCAATTATATGACGCGGAATCTCTGTCCGGCACCGGCTTTGTCACCGGCTACGGCTTCCATGGCGGGCAGTACCGCGCGTTTTTGCTCACGCCCGCCGTCCAGCCCGTTCTGAGCAGCCTCAGCCCCTCCAGCAAGGCGGCGGGGAGCGGCGCGTTCACCCTCACCGTGAACGGCTCCCATTTCGCCCCCAATTCCCTTGTCCGGTGGAGGGGCCTGCCGCAGCCCACGACGTTTGTCAGCAGCACGAAATTGACTGTTGCCATTCCGGCCTCCTATATTACGACCGCGGGCGCAGTGAAGGTGAGAGTCATCACTCCGCTGATGGGCGCGTCGGGCACGCTCACTTTCACCGTGCAGGATTTGACGCTGACCGTCGGCACGCTCACGCGCGGCGGCGCGGGTATCACGGCTCCTGTCACCCTCAAAAACGTGACGCCAAACGCGCTGTCCAATGTGTCCATCACGGCGGCTCAGCTGGGTGGGAAAAGCGCTACGTCCGCCCTGCCCGTGAACTTCGGCGCGTTGGCGGCAGGCGCGACCAAATCGCATTCGCTGCTGTTTCCGGGCAGCGCGGGCGCGTCGGGCAGCAAGGTCACGCTGCACGTCTCCGGCTCCTACACCGGGGGCACATGGAGCCAATCCGTCACCGTTACCCTGCCCTGAGCGCCCTTCCCCTGCCCGCCTGTGACGAACTTCACGCCCCGCACGTGACAGGTTTCACACGGTTTCCCTTGACACCTCCCGGCGGACGTGCTACACTTTTGATGGCCCAATCCGCCGCCGCTGGCCGAGGAGAACACCATGAAACGCCGTTGTCACAGCACGTTCCGCTTGATTGCTGCGCTTGCCGCGCCGCTGCTGCTGTTCGCTTCATTCCCGGCGCGCGCGCAGGCAGGGCAGCCGCGCGCGCTGTTGATTGGCATTTCCACCTACGACGCCTACAATAAATCCGGGCTGTTTCCCAATCTGGACTGCGCCGAGGACGTGAAGCGTATCAAAGCGGCTCTGGTTTCCACTTTCCAGTTCAATCCTGACCCGGCAGCCCGGCAGATTACGACACTGACCACTCCGGCACAGACCACGCGGGCCGCTCTGTGGGCCGCGCTGGACGCGCTGGCGGCGCAGACCGGGCCGGGCGACATCGTTTACATTCACTATTCCGGTCATGGCTCGCAGGTGCCGGACAGGGCTTCGCCGGGTGGCCTGGACGACGCGCTTGTGCCATCCGATTATCAAGACGACCAAAGCAACGAGATTACCGGCAAACAGATAGCGGCTTTTTTGAAGCGTTTGCAAGCCAAAGGCCCCGCGCAGGTGACGCTTTCGTTTGACTGCTGCCACTCGGCGACCGTGACGCGCGGCGCGGCCAAAAAGCGCGGCCTGAGCTGGGGCGAATATGCGCGCTGGTATCAGGAAAAGCATGGCGTCGCGCCCGCACAGCCTGTTGAGATGCGGCCCCCTGTTTTGCAGAAAGACAGCACGCGCCCGCAGAACGTCATCCTGAACGACCTTGACCGGCCCGGTTATGTCGTCATCTCTGCCTGCGCCAATGACGCCTGCGCGTTTGAGACGCAGGACGCCAGCGGGGTCAGCCTGGGACGTCTCAGCGATGCGCTGTCGCGGGCGCTCGCGCAGGCCACGCCGCAGACGACCTACCGGCAGGTCTTTGACCGGGTGGACGCCCTTTTCAGGCAGAAGTACCCCGACCAGGCCCCGCAGATGGACGGCAGCCCGGACACGCGCCTGTTCGGGGGGCGCGCGGAGCCGCCCGCTCCCTCCCTGCTGGTTTCCCTTGTCCCGCCCGATGGCTATGCCGTTGACGCGGGAAAACTTCAGGGCGTGACGGTGGGGTCAGTGTACGCAGTTTATGCCCCGGATGCTGCGGCGTTTACGCCCACCACGCAGATTGCCGAGGCCGTCGTTGCGCGCGTCGGCCTGACCTCTTCCACCGTAACCATCACCCGGAAGACGAAGCCGAACCTGATGCCCACCGACCTGTCCGCCGCGCACGCCGTAGAAACTGTCCACGACTATGGCGCGTTCCGACTGACCATAGATGCCGAAAGCGTGCGGCAGGCTCTCCCCGCGCAGGCTTCCGCCATCCTGCAACAGCTGCAAACGGCAGGCATGGTCAGCACCAACCTTCCTGCGGGCCAGACTGCTGACATCAAAGTGGTGCGGCTCCCATCAAAACAGGCGCGGGGCACGGCTCCGGTTGCCCTGGCGCGCGGCGACACCGGCACGCCCATTGTCACGCTGGACGCGGGCAGCGGCGATGTGCCCGCGCTGTTCATCCGCGCGGTGGAACAGCAGGCTCGCTTTCGCTACGTTTCCACCGTCCTCAACCGGGAAAACACGGACAGTGGCGTGCAAATCAAACTGCGCCTTGTCCCGGCAGCCACCGGCACGGATGCCGACGGCAACACCATCTGGAAAGCGGATTTGCCGATAGACCCACACGCGGCGACCCCGGTATTCCATGTGGGCGACTACTTCACGGTGGAAGCGCAGAACCCCGGCGACGCCACGCTGTTTCTTGCCGTGCTGGACATGGACAGCGACGGCAGCATCGGGCAGGCCTGGCCCGGCGGCAGCCATCTCGCGCAGGACAATGTGCTCAAGAGCGGCAAGCCGGGCGAATGGGTGAAACTGTGGAACGGCTCGGACACCACCTCGCCTGCCCTGTTCCATGCGACAACGCCCGACCCGAATGAACTGTATAAAGCCATCGCCACCGATACCTATGTCAGTTTCAAGGCGATTGCCGACCGCGCTATGACCCGTTCCCCGCGCGGGCCGTTCGATGTCCTGTTTGGCCCCGCGACTGGCGTCGCGCCCCATCGCGGCGCGGAGACAGTGTCGGCCCCCGCCGCCTGGGCCACCGACACAGTAGCCTTTTGCGTGGAACCGACCCCCGACAAAGGGCGCGGCATCCCGGCCATGTCCAAATAAGCCTGTGCGGCTTGCCTTCCGTCCGCTCTGTCCCGGCACATTTACCTGGCATGAATGATGCAGGAGCCTTTCCATAACTCCAGAAAGCGAGACCCGTAGATGTACGCCCAAAACCGCCTGGCTTCCCTTGTCCTCCCGCTTCTGCTCTGCGCCGCCGCGCTTCTGCCCCGGCCTGTTTCCACTCGCGCACAGACACCACGCCCTGGCGCATCAACTTCTGCGGCCCCTCGCGCACAGGAGACGCCTGCTCCGAACATTGACCCGATTGCCCAGGCCACAGCGGAAGCGAATAAACTCGCGGCAGCGGGTCAAGTCAACGCCGCCGAGCAGGTCTTGTCGGCCACAGTTCAAGCGGCACGCGAGAGCAACAACCTGGCTTTTTTGAGGGGCGCGCTTGTTGCGCTCGCAGAGTTTGATAAGACGCAGGGGCAGTTTGATCAGGCGCTCACGTTGTTCAGGGAAGCAAGAAGCGTGGCCGAACGCCTCACCGACCCAGCCTGGGTTAACAACTGCGACTTCCAGTCCGGGGAAATCCTGCTGGCTACGGGGCGATTTTCAGACGCAGCACGCTTCTTTAACGCCGCGCAGACAGGCTCACCTTCCAGTGATAACTCGATACTGGTCGCCAAGTGTATGACCCTCCTGAGTATCATCGCGCTGTATCAGCACAATTACCCCAAAGCCGAAGATATTCTGACACAATCTCTGATGTTGAGCACGCTCCTGCACTCCCAGGGCGGCGTCGCCTACTGCAACTTAGGGTTGGGGCTGGCGCATTACCAGGATGGTGACGCTTCTTCTGCCAATGACTGCTTCTCCCTGTCGCTTGCCGCCGCTCGCTCTCTGACAGATGCAGGAGTTCATGGACGCATTCAGTTTTTTCTGATCTGCAACCTGCTCGGACTCGCGCTCGCTGAGGCAGAACTCGGCCAGGCTGACCCCGCCCGCCAGCACTTCCAGGAGGCGATGACTCGGATTGACGCTCTGCCTGGCAAGCCTGCCTACGCGCTGGCATTTACCGTCCTGGGCATGATTGACAGAGAGGGAGGGCAAATGGGAGGACGCGGCGGCAGCCTACCAAAAGGCTCTGCAGTATTCCGAGCAGATCAGTCTGCAAATATCCGATCCGTCCGTGATAGGCGCGCTCGGCCAGTTTTTCCAGAACCCTTATGCTCGCTATGCTGCTCTTCTTGTTGAGCGCGGGCAGCCCGATCGGGCGCTGGCGATGGCGGAGCGCGGGCGAGGCCGGGGCCTGGCACGCCAGGCCGCACAATGTCAGGCGGACTTTGGGCGCTTTCTCTCTTCGCAGGACGACAGGCGGCTGCGTGATGCTACCACCGCCCTCTACCAGGCGGACAGCCGCGTTCGGGCGAACCCGAAAGACGCGGCGCAGTACGATGACGCAGAACAGCATCTTGCCGCCGTGCGGGATGACCTGCTGGCCCGCTATCCACGGTACCGCTCTCTTCAGGGGCAGCAGCCGCCGACGCCGGATAATTTGAGAACGCTTGCCCGCCGCCACCCGGACACTTTATATTTGGAATGGGCTATCGTAGATGGTCAGCACTGTCTTCTCTTTACCCTGTCAGCCAGAGAGGGCATACGCGCCTTTAGCCTGCCTGTTGGGGAGAAAGGTTTGACAGCGCTCGTCAGCCGGTGGCGCACAGCCATCACCGGGCAGGAAGCGGCTGGCCGGGGGCGTCGCCAGACGGAGCCGGTCGAATTCGGAGCGCCTGCCTTCTCTGAAGCGGGGCAGGCTGCGGCCTTATTTCGCATCATTCTGGGGCCGCTGGAAGTGGACAAAACATTGCAATCTGCCTGTTATGCCCACATTGTCCTTGTTCCCGATGGGCCGCTGCTGGATTTGCCGTTCGCTGCCCTGCGCGACCGTTCGGGACGGCGGCTGGTGGAACGCTATGCCTTGTCGGAAACAGCCTCACTGGGAACGCTCGCCTGGGCGCAGTCTTCCGCATCCACGCTCACTGGCACGCAGGCTGGTTTGTTCTGCGTGGCCGACCCGCTTGGCCAGTCAAGACAGCGGAATACAACAGAGGCGTCCCGAAGCAGTTTCAGTCCGCTTCCATTTGCCCGCCAGGAGGGGGAGCAGGTAGCCGGATTATTCCCGCATTCTCTTGCGCTGTTCGGGGCGGCGGCACGCAAAGCGCAGGTGGAGCAGCAGATGAGCCGCTTTCCCCTGCTGCACTTCGCGACTCATGGCTGGCTGGACACGGAGAACGGTTTGCGCTCTGCGCTTGTTCTGGCACCGCCTGCCGGGATGCAGATGCCTCTCGGAGACGGGTTGGGAGAGGCAGGAGTGGACACACTGGAAGCGCGAGAAATATTGACGATGACGCTCAAAGCACAGATGGCGACGCTGTCCGCCTGCGAGACGGGCCGGGGCCAACAGAGCGGGGGTGAAGGACTGCTGGGGCTAGCGTGGGCATTCCAGGCGGCGGGGTGTCCCTGCGTGGTCGCGAGCCAGTGGAGCGTTGACGACAACGCCACCGCGCACCTGATGCACTCGTTCTACCAGAACCTGCGCGTCGGTCAGCTCAAAGATATCGCTCTGCGCCACGCCATGCTGGCTGTGCGAGCCGAGCCGGGCCACAGCCAGCCGGACTACTGGGCTGCCTTCAACGTCTTCGGGAATACCACCCCCCTGCGGGTCAAGGCTGCGGGAAACGAGAAGCGTCACTGATGGCCCATGCAATCAACGCGCCTTCTGTCTTCTCTGGAGTCGCGTGAAAGGCGGCTTCCTGTTCGCGGCACAGCGCCGAGGACTGCGCCGCTAGGCGTTCCAAAAGACCCTGCGTGTAACTTTGATAAGGCGAGCCAACGCGCCCGAACAAATACTGCCCCGCGATGTAAAGCCGCGCGGCCTGCTCCATGTGCCCCTGCGCTTCGGCCACTTCGCCCAGATTGGACAGGGCACGGGCGATGCCGAACGTGTCCTGACGCTCCTGTTCCGTGGCGAGCGCTTCGGCGTAATAGCGGCCCGCCGCGTCAACGTCGCGCGCGGCTTCGGCCAGGTTGCCCAGGTTGGTCAAGGCCTCGGCGATGCCCCGTCGGTCGCCGCCCGTGCGCCGCAGGGCGAGCGTCTCATGGAGCAGGCGCGCGGCTTCGGCTTTGTCGCCTGCCGGGTCTTCCATCAGCGTCACGCCCAGATTGTTGCGTGCTCCAGCGGCGTCGGCTTCTGCCCCCAACTCTTGAAAGCACGCGAGCGCCGCGCGGAAGTGCAGGGCCGCGTCCGCAAAATGCTTTTCATCCCGCTCCGCGATGCCCAGCAGATTGCGCGCCTGACCCATTCCCAGCGGGCGGCCCTGCGCCTCAGACAGCGCCAGCAATTGCGCGGCATCGGCGCGCGCGCTGTCACGGTCAAAAGCGTCTAACGCAAGCCCGGCGCGCGCGCGCAGGAGGGCTGCATAGAGAGGCGACTGCGTGTCGGCGCTGCGTGCCAGCGCGCTGAGAGCCTGCTGAATCAGAGGCCGTGCCGCGCGATGCTGTCCGCGCCGCTCAAAGAAAGTCGCCAGCGAAAGTGCCAGATCGCCGCCCAGCGTTTCCTGCCCGGCGTCCCAGGCCCAGCGCAGGGCGGCCTGCACGTTGTCGGCTTCGTCCGCCAGGGTTTGCAGCGCCACCAGTTCGCCTGCGCCGCGCACCTGCGCCACGCACTCCTGCGCCAGTTGGACATAAAAGCGGGCATGACGCTCGTGAACCGCCGGGGCGTCTGCCAGAGCGTCTAATTTCTCGCCTGCGTACAACCTTGTGGTGTGAAGCAAGCGATAGCGCGTTCGGTCTTGCGATACGGAGCGTTTGAGCAGCGACTTCTCGGTCAGCCGGTGCAGCAAGTCGGGCGTCTCCACAGCGTCGCTGACGGCGCGGGCGGCTTCGCGGGTCAGCCCGCCCTCAAACACGGCCAGTTGTGCAAAGAACATCTGCTCCAGCGGCAGAAGGCGGCTATATGACCAGTCCACAGACGCGCGCACGCTTCGCTGGCGTTCAGGCAGGTCGTGATAGCCCTCCGGGAGCAAGTCCAGATGCGTTTTGATGCCTTGAACGATTTCGGCGGGCGTCATCTGCACGACGGCGGCGGCAGCCAGTTCCAGAGACAGCGGAATGCCTTCCAGTTGGCGGCACAGGGCGGCCACCGAAGCCGCGTTTGCGGGCGCAAGGTCAAACTCCCGGTCGCCGCCTTGGGCGCGCTCCACGAAGAAGCGCACGCTTTCCACGTCCCGCAGCAGTGGGAGATCACTGTCTGTTTGCTCGCCAGCCGTTTCGTCGGGAACGGCCAGCGGCGAGACTGTGTAGGTTTGCGCGCCGCTCAGACGCACGCGCTCGCGTGATGACGCCAGGCATTTCACTGTGGGCGCAGCGTCCAGCAGCACGCGCAGCGCGTCTTCGGGGCGGTCAATCTGTTCCAAATTGTCCAGCACCAGCAGAAGCGTCTTTCCCGCCAGAAAGCGGGCGATGCGCTGATTGTCCGGCTGATCGCTGTCGGCAAAGGAAAGCGGCAGCCGGGCGGCAACGCGGGAAAGCATTTGGGCGGGCGTTGCTGCCGTCTCCATGTCTACAAACCAGACACCATCGGCGAACTGATCCGCCGCACCCTGCGCGGCCCGAACAGACAGGCGCGTTTTGCCAATCCCGCCGGGGCCGACCAGGACAACAAGACGGGCCTCTTCGTCGCTGAGGAGTTCCAGAAGGCGAGCCACATCCCGCTCACGACCAATAAACGACGTGAGGTAGCCGGGCAAACCCAGCCGGTCAGCAGGAGCAGCGTTGAGCGGCGGGAATGCTGTCTGCGGCAGAGTGGGCGACAGCGCTTGCAGGAGCGCCACATCGCGCGCGATGCCCTTGAGCCGGTAGGAACCGAGGGCGCGGCAGGTTGTTTCCCGCGGCAGGTTGACCTGCGCGCTATTCCAAGCGTCCTGCGACATCACAATCTGGCCGCCGTGCCCCGCCGCGCAGATGCGGGCGGCCAGATTGGTATTCGGCCCGTCGGCCCCCGCGTCCACGCCGGGAAGGGTTTCGCCGGTGTGCAGGCCGACGCGCACGGTCAGCCCGCCTGGCAGCGCGTCCGGGACAGCGGCAAGCAGGCGGGCGAGCGCAGCGTCGCGGGCCAATTCCTGCTGCACGGCTACCGCAAACAAGATCGCCTGAGACGCCATCGGGAACACAAAGAAGAACCCGTCGCCGGTGGTGTTCCATTCGGTTCCCTGCCATGCGCGGGCGAGTTCCCGCAGCAGGGCATCATGCCGCGCTTTGATGGGCTGGAACCGGCGTCCCATGCGCTCCCAGTGCGCTGTGCTGTCGGCAATATCCGTGAACAGCAGGGTCGCCGTGCCGGGCAGCGACGCCTCTGGCCCGCCGGGAAGGGCGGGAAGCGTCGCGTCGTTATTTCCCGCTGTGTTCCGGCTTCGTCCGCGCAGGAGGCCCGCGAGCGAGCGGAATTGCATAGCCGCGTTCTCCTTTCCCTCTTCTTCTCAGTCCTCAGCAATGGGAGCAATGGGAAATCGCCACGTTCTGCGAAGGCTGGCGTCAACTCCCCGCAGGGTTAAATAATGGGTTAAATCGGGAACGTGCGGTATCCGGGGTGGCCGGTGAACAAGAAGAACAAGGCCCACAGGCACGAAACAACGTAGTCCCCCAGCACCAGCCCCAGAAACAAAGGCAGCGCCTGACGGTAAGCCTTGATGCCCCCGTAGCGCAAGACCAGCATCTTCACCAGCCAGCCCAGCAGCACCGGAAACCATATCCACGTCATCGTATCCGTGTTGCCCACCGCGTACCCAATCGGGTGCAAAGGCCACCAGGAAAAACGCGCCCGCAGCAGCGCGAGAACGCTCACCAGCGCCAGCCCCGCAATGCCCCCGCCGATGCGCGCCGGGTCGGGCGGCTTCGGGTTATTCATCCAGCCCTGCAGTTCGTCGAAAGCGTAATGGCCCTGCGCCGTACGCCAGGGTTCCAGATGCGCGCTCGCCGCGCCGTAATGATAATACAGTCCCAGACACGAAAACCAGGCCGCCAGCGTCCCGACTACGATGGCGACCAGAACAGCAAAAGTCAGGTGACGCGGGTTCATCGGGCGCGGCTCTGCGCTCGCGGCCAGTTTCATGGCCTCCAATTCCCCCGGCTGAGGCAGGCAGCGCCAGTCGGCGTCCACCCAGCGCAGCAGCGAAAAGGCCGCCATGTCCTGCTCCCGAAACGAGAGCGTGCCGCCCATGTTGACCAGGTTGGTATGCACCGCTCCCGGCGGCTCGTGTCCCCAGGGCAGGCCTGCTTCGGCGCGAATGCGCGTAAATGTCAGGGCCAGCAGCAGGAACAGCGCCCAGAACAGCAGACTCAGCCCCCAAGATAGACCTAGGGCGACGCCGAAGCCCACCAGCAGCAGCGAGCAGGCGAAGAGGCCTCCATACGCTGTGCGGTAAGCCATCGGCTCATCCGAGTCATCTACCAAGGGATCATTGCGGAACGCTTTGCGCCAGGTCGCAGCCAGGTGCGGACGGGCGAAATAAAGGGAAAAAAGCGCAATCCCGATAAAGGCCCCCAACGCCTGCTCGTTTGTGTAGGGAATGCGGTTCAGGGCCCCGCCTGCGCCAGGGTCACGGAAGCCGAACGCGGTCGCCGCGACGTTCTCCAACTTGCTAAACAGGTAGAAGAACCAGCAGGAGAAGGACACGTCCAGCGACAGCAGAAAGGTCAATCCGACCACGAGCGGGTAGAAGGCGATGTGCGTGTAGCCAATCGCATTCCAGGGTGAGTTGAGCGCCCACTGCCCCAGGTCAAAGTTGGGTTCGTTGGGCTTGATGGGCAGGTAGGGAAACGTGGGCAGCAGCGTGTAGTGAATAGTTGCCAGCGTTTCCAGAAGGGCGGCGGCGGCGGCTCCGGCCCAAAAGAGCCGATTGCGCCAGAGCGGGGCATCGCCGCCGTTTTTGGTGATTTCCAGAGGAATGATGACAATGGGAAAGATAAGCTTTTCGCGCTCAACCCATTGCCGCCGCATCAGCGTGTTGATGCAGTACATACACAGGAGAAGGACGAAAATGAAGGCCGTCCACACGGCAATCGCCTGCGTCCAGCCTCCCAAATGCGTCAAAAGGGACGAGCGGCCCGCATAGTAGTCGGCAACCACCGACGGGTCGGGCACGGCCCAGGACGGCAGGAAATGCCACCAGCTTTCCCAGTGGTTGGCGGACGTGGCGAAGTAGCGGTAGCCCACCAGCGCGGGATGAAGAAACTGCATCATTCCCAGGCCGCCGATCCAGAAAGCGACCGAAGTCATGGCATAAATGAAGAGCAACTCGGCCTGAGAAAGCGCCCGCTGCGGGGCGATTTGCTTGACAATCAGATTGACGGCAACCAGCACGAGCAGGGCGAAGACAACGGCCATCGGCAGGGACATTCCGGCTAAATCCGGGCCGAGGGCGACGCTTTCAGTGTATTCCAGCCAGAAGATAAGCACCGGAATGAGCAAAAGGCCAATGATAAAGGCGCGCGGGGTGAGGGGCGACCAGCGCGCCGCAGGGGACGGTTCGGACAAAGAGGACGGCTCCGCGAGAGAAGCAGAAGGCGATTTATCCACAGGGGCACTCCTAGGCGGCCAGGGGTCTTGCACGCGCGCTCGCCGCGTGGGGTTATTTTCGCCATGAAGTTCCGCGTTTCCTGCATGACGGATGCGGCGGACAGTTGTTCTCGCGGGCGGATTTTGCAACAAACATTTGTTTGCTGTATCAAGGTTTGCGGCCCCTGCGCGCTGGGTATTTTGGGCAGGCGTCATTGACACAGAGAGGAAAACATTATGGAGCGTCGGATACTGGGCAAGACGGGGCTGGAAGTCAGCATTCTGGGCTTCGGCGGGGCGGAAGTTGGCAACCTCGGCACGCCGCCCGACACGGTGGAGCAGCTTCTGAACGCGGCGCTGGACGCAGGTCTCAACACCATTGACACCGCCGAATGCTACGCCGACAGCGAGGAGAAAATCGGGCAGGCCGTCGCGCACCGGCGCGGGGAGTTTCACCTGTTCACCAAGTGCGGGCACGCTTCCGGGTTTGATTTGCCGGACTGGAACCCGCGCCTGCTGGAGATGTCTATTGAGCGCAGCCTCCAGCGCCTGCGCGTGGACACGGTGGATTTAGTGCAGCTGCACTCGTGCGGCGAGGACGTTCTGCGTCAGGGCGACGTGATTGCTGTGCTGCAAAAGGCGCGCGACGCGGGCAAAACGCGCTTCATCGGCTACAGCGGCGACAATGCCAATGCCCTGTACGCGATTGAGTGCGGCGCGTTTGACACCCTGCAAACGTCGCTCTCCATTGCCGACCAGCAGGCGATAGACCTTACCCTCCCAAAAGCGCTCGCGGCGAACATGGGGGTGATTGTCAAGCGTCCGATTGCCAACGCCGCGTGGGGTCAGTCACCCGCCCAGAGCGAGTATGCACGCCCCTATCAGGAGCGCCTGCAAGCACTGGATTACGACTTTCTGCACACGGCACGGGCGGCGGAAACGGCCCTGCGCTTCACCCTCAGCCAGCCGGGCGTCTGCACCGCGATTGTGGGCACCACGAAGCCGGGACGCTGGGCAGACAACGCCGCCCTGCTGCAAAATGGCCCCCTACCCCTCTCGGAGATAGACGCCATTCGCGCGCGCTGGCAGGAGGTCGCTGCGCCCGATTGGGTGGGCCAAACTTAAGACTTTTGATCCAGGAAGCGCGGGCTTTCCGGCTCCAACGCGGGCGATGCGAAATGGCGCACGGGAACCGAGTAAGCGCGGCGCGCTTTGCTGCCTTGCTGCAATTCCGCCATTTCACGCATCAAACGGCCTGTTTTGCGGTACAGGAGGCGCAGGGCGGCTTTGTCGCATTCCCCGATTTGCGTGACTACTTTGCCCAGCGATGGGTCGGCGGCAAGCTGCGCGCGGGCGTCGGTCATGGTCGTCACCAGGGCGGCTTTGGCGGCCAGAATGCGGTCAAAGCCGAAGAAGTCATCGGCTTCCAGCGCTTGGATCTGATCCTGCGCCAGTTGAAGCAGGTACCCGAACTTGGCGCGCTCGGCGTTCTGGCTGACAAGGGACATGGCGTGTTTCTCCTAGAGTGCGCTCAGGCGGCCCGGTGCGCGGCGGTATCCATGCCGCCGGTCTCGGATTTGCCCGCCTGACAGCGGCGCTCCACTTCCACCCAGGCATCCCGCATCTCGCGCAGGCCCTCAATGACACGCTCAGTCTTGTCCACGCGGTCGTGAACGTTGGCGTCGGTCAGGGCGTCATAGGCAGTGATATAGAACGTGTCCAGCGTGCGGGCGACCGACCCAGCGTCATAATTGAGCGTGGCGCGCAGGTGCGCGAGAATGTCCTGCGCTTTGCCGATGTTGCGCGTCTGTGCTTCGTACTGCCGGGCGTGCATGGCCGGAACGGCCTGGCTGAGAAAGCGAATGGCTCCATCGTAGAGCATCACCACGAGGCGAAGCGGCGTGGCGGTCTCGGCGGAGGTCTGTC
This sequence comes from uncultured Armatimonadota bacterium, assembly GCA_963835235.1. Lineage (GTDB taxonomy): Bacteria > Armatimonadota > Armatimonadia > Armatimonadales > Capsulimonadaceae > CAWIET01. The sequence goes on along the minus strand of CAWIET010000004.1, from coordinate 1,209,923 downwards.
GGTACTGCGAATACGGGTTCGGTGCGTTCATGGGTTCTCCTGAGTGACGTAATAATTAACCGGTGCTGCTAAGGCCCGAAAGTTGGGCGGAAAAGGCGCTGCTTTGCGACTGAAGCTGGCTAACGCGGGTTTCCATAGTCGTAAAGGTCTGACGCAGGAAGTCGGTATAAGAGGTGAGGTGATCCTGCATACTCTGTATCTGGGTCTGAGCATCGCTGATTTGCGCGTTCAGGGCGTTCTCCGCCCCAATCACCGTGCCATTGGTTGTGTCCAAAATCTGGCCCAGGACGGTGCCCAGGCTGTCGGCGACCCCGTGCGTGACGGTGACTTTACCCAGTGCGCCGGTTGCGGAGGATGTAACCAGCAGCGCCAAGCCTTCGGTGGTGGCGTTGCCCGCGTTCCCTGTGAGCGTTTGCCCTCTTCCAGTAGCCGTCTCCCCGTTAATCGTGCCTTCCACGTCTGCGCCATCGGTGACAACCGTGTTCGTGCCCAACCCCGAATTGGTGGCGCTTCCCGCCTGGTCAGAGGAAACCGTGAAGCCGTTGCCATAGCCGTAAGACAGCGACGAGATGGCGAGCGCATGCGTGGACGGGTCAATGGAAGCGTAAATCTGGCCGTTCAGCGCGCTGGAATGATTGATCTGGTTTGCCATATCCTGCAAGGTGCTGCCTGCCGTGAGCGTGATGGATGCCCCGCCGGAAAACAGCGCGCCGCCGAATGTGAGCGTTTCCGCTGACCCGCTGAGAGCGCTCAGGTCGGTATGGCCCACCGAGGCCGTGCCGTGCGCTTGCGCCGCCGCCTGCGTGATGTTGACCGCGTAGCCCGCGCCGTTGGTCGCCTGCGTCTTGCCGGTCGCCGTGACAAACTTGACGGCGGCATTGTCGGCCTGCCCGGACAGACCGAACAGGCTGGCAACCTGCGACGGATTGGTTTGCAGCGCGGTGGCAAGCGTGGCGTTGTCCACAACTAGATGATTGTTGGTTCCGTCCACCGTGATACCCAGACTTTGCAGCGAGGTGCTGCCGGAAACGGCCTGCAGCGTCGCGCTGAGGGTGGACTGAACGCTGCTCAGGGCGGAGTTGCCGAACAGGGGCGATGTGCTGACCGCCGTGCCGACACTGCTGCCTGCGGCGGGCGGCGTGAACTGGTTCTGCGTGTTGATGAAGTCCTGCACGGCGTTGTAGGCGTTGGCGAAGTTGGTGACGGCAGTGCCGATGCTGTTCGTGTCCTGCCCGACACTGAGGGTGCTTTGCCCCGCTTGAAGCAGTTTGATGCTCGCGCCGGGAACGGCATCATTGACCAGATTGGACGAGCGGGTCAGGCTCAGGCCGTCCACTGTGAACTGGGCGTCCTGCGCGTTTGTGACCGACTGCGCGAACTGTCCCTGCACCACGCCGAGTGACGCCAGCACGTTGTTGGAGTCGGCGAATGTCGGGGCGCTGCTCGCTCCCAAAATCTGCAATTGCTGTTTGCTGCCCACTCCCACGTTGCCGTTGGCATCGGGCAGCGCGACCACCTGCGCCGTCACCCCCGAAATGCCCGCCGCATTAATCTTGCTCGCGATGGCGTTCAGGGAGTCCGTGTTCAGGTCAATGGCGACGGACGTGCCGTTGATGGAAACGGCTCCGGCGGGCGGGGATGAAAGACCAAGCGCGCTCCCGACGGCTTGCGTGGCGCTGCTCAGGGGAAGCGCGCCTGCTCCGACTTGCCCGGAGGGAAGGGAAAACGTCTGGCGCACGGCGGGCGGGAAGGACGCGGGGTCTTTCACGAGGCCCAAATCTACCAGTGCGGCGCCGGAGCCGCTGTCGGCGACGGACAGGGCGTTGGCCGTGCCAGTAGCCGTGCTGGTCAGGGTCATGCGGAAATCGTTGGGGCCGACATTGACGACGGCGGCGGTCGCGCCCGCCCCGGCGGCGTTGATGCGCGCGGACAGGTCAGTCAGCGTGGACGACGGGTCAACGGCGATGGTCTTGCCGTTGAGCGTGAAGGAGCCGCTTTCGCCTAGCGCCGTGTTGCCGCTCGTGAACGATTTGGACACCACTTTCTGCGACTGTGCGAGCTGCGTGACAGTGAGGGAATGGTCGCCGACTTCCGCGCCGGGCAGCACGCTGACTGAAGCGACCGCCGTGTTGGTAGAGGAGCCGGTCGCGGCCAGAAACGTGGACGCCTGCGTGAGCGCCGCCGACGCCGATTGCAGAGACAAAAGCTGCGTGTTGAACCCCTGCCACAGGGACAAGGTGGAGTTAAACGTATCTTCCCGCTGCTGCAACTGGATCATGGGCTGCTGCTCAATGGCGGTCAATTTCTGAATGATGCTGGCGGTGTCTATGCCGGATGCCAGCCCCGAAAACGAGGCGGGCGGCGACGACGACGCCGCCGTGGACGCACTGGACGACGAGCCGGACAACAAAGAACTGAGCGTGGAAGACAGAGACATAGACGTTCACTCCTGTTCGCGATTATCGGTTAAACGGGGCCGCTTCTTTATGGTGCGGGCGCAAAAAAGAGAGAAGGCGGGGAAGGCCGAAGCCCTCCCCGCCCGCGCTTGAGAGATACGCTGCCGCGTTTTATTGCAGCAGCTTGAGAATGGCCTGCGGGGCCTGGTTGGCTTGCGCCAGGGCCGAAGTGCCCGCCTGCACCAGAATCTGGTTCTTGGTGTAGTCTACGATTTCCGCCGACAGGTCAGTGTCGCGGATGGTGCTCTCCGAGGCCGCCGTGTTCTGCTGGGCGACAGCCAGGCTGCGCACGTTGGTTTCCAGTTCGTTGCTCTGGATTGCGCCCAGGTTGGCACGGATATTGGAGATGTCCGCGATGGCCTGGTCTACAATGGCGAGCGCTGTCTGCTGGGCCGCGCCGGTCGTGTCGGTCAGGCTCACCGAGCCGCCTGCGGTCAGGTCGCTCAGGTGAGAAGAACCGGACGCGCCGATGCTGCTGCTTGACGTGGACGAGATGGACACGCTGACGGTCTGACCGGCATTGGAGCCAATCTGGAATACCAGCGGGGTGGTGGCCGCCGAGCCGTCCAGCAGGTTTTTACTGTTGAACTGCGTGGTCTGGGAGATGCGGTCAATGCTTTGAACAGCCTGCGAGACCGCAGAAGCATCCGCCGACTGAGCCGTCGCGTTGTTGGCGCCGACGTTAGCAGAATGCACCACGAGCTGGCGAATGTTGACCAGCAGGGACTGCACTTCGTTCAAAGCGCCTTCCGCCGTCTTCACTTCGTTGATAGCATCGTTGGTGTTACGGGTCGCCTGCTGCTGTCCGGCGACTTGGGCGCGCATCCCTTCCGAGATGACAAGCCCGGCGGCGTCGTCCGCTGCCGAGTTGATACGCAGACCCGATGACAGACGCTCAATGTTTTTGGACAAAGCGGCGCTGTTGTTCATCAGGTTGTTGGACGCCATAAGGGCCGTCACATTGGTGTTGATACGGGTAGACATTGGGTACTTTCCTCCATGAGGCTGCGCGGGTGTCTAAAACCGGCAGCCGGATCGTAAACTGGCATCCTGCCAGCAGCGTTGCGAAGTTTCCCTCGCAGTTGCAGTCGTTGCAGGGTTTCCCCTGCAGTGAGTTGTTGCGAAGTTTCCCTCGCAGTTGCGGAGCGCTGCGGGGTTTCCCCCACAGGGTTGAATGTCGGCGTGCCGCGCCGCGCGGGTTACTGCTCCGAATGCCGGGTTTTCCTTCTGGCTGCGCGTGCGACCAAGTCGGGCATCATTCCGGACGCGCTTCGGGAAATCCATTTCTCCAAAGCAGGAGGCGGCTTGCTTTTGCCGGTGAGCCATCCAGGGCGCGGCGCGCTGCAAGTCTTCAGAATAACCATGCCGTTTGCAGTGACAATTATATTATGGACACCGGGCAGCTAATCTTTAGGGCCGCCGCCCCCCTGTTTTTACCAGTTTCTCAGGCGGCCTGCCGCGTCCCATTCTGCAGCGCCTTCTGCGCCTGCAAGTCGTCGGGGTGCGTCTGCAAATAGCCTCGGCACAGTGCATCGGCCTCACGTCCCTCGCCGCAGGCTTGCAGGGCTTCCGCGCAGTTTAATATGCTGGCGCGGTGACCGGGGGCAACGGCGAGCGCCTGCCGGAACGTGTCAATCGCCGCGCGCAAATCGCCCTGGTTCCAGAACACCAGCCCCAAATTGTTAAGCACGTCCACGCTGGTCGGGTAGGCGCGGGCCAGGTCAGCCAGCAAAAGAGCGGCATACGTGTCGTGCCCGCCTGCCAGCGCGCGTTCGGCATGACGCAGGCGCGGGTCGTCGGCAGATAGGCGCGTTTCAGCGGGAACATCCACCAGCGGCAGGGCGGGGGCGAGCGCGCGGTAGCGCGCCAGCAGGTCGGTTTCGGCTTCCAGGTGTGTCCGCTGCGTAAAAAATGCGAAGTGGGATACGAGAGACTTTCCCCACAGGCAATTCGGGCGGCCCGATGCGCGCGGCTTGGTTTCCGTCAGCCACAGTTCTTCATCAGGGCCGACAAAGCCGCCAAACTCCGCAAACGCGCTTCCCAACCATGCGATGCAGTTGATGCTGACGCGCTCAAAATCACGGCACTCCCACGCGCCAAACTGGAAGACAGATACGTCACCCGCTTCGGCAGCGTTCAAGAAGTCGACATGGGCCTGCGCCCCGATTTCCGGGTTGCTCCACGCATTTCCCTGGCACGCATACTCACACGCTTCCACAACCGACGGCAACGCGCCCATGCGCTGCTCCAGATAGGTGCAAATGGCATTGTTGACGATGGCCGGGAACACCAGAAAGTATTCCGGGTGGGCAATGCGAAACTCGACCAGTTCTTCCACGGCGTTGGGGGCAATCCAGCAGATGTCGTCGTCAAAGCGCACGTAGACGGTGTTGTCGTCCGTGCAGGCCGGGAAGAACTGGCAAATCAGCGTGGAGCGCGCCTGCCCCGACAGCTCCGGGCGCGGGTCTGGCAGGTAGCGCAGATGGAAAAAGTCCGGGTAGGCCGCCTGCACCGCTTCCAGGTAGGCGATGTCTTCAGGAACAACCGTGTTGACCCAGAACTGGTGCTCATCTATCACGTGCCGCTGCGCGAGCAGATGGGGCACCAAAATCTCCAGATTGCGACGCCGCCCGGCGGGGGTGACGGAAACGATGCGATAACCGTTGTACATGAATGTTTTCTCTTTCCTTGAGTTTCGGCGCGTGCGTCGTCTACGCGGCGCGGCGCAGAAGGGACGTGCCGGGTTCCTGACCCGAATAAATGGACGCGACCGGCCAGTCCGCCAGCAGCCGTTTGGCGAGCGTGAGCGCGCGCCCGATGGCATGATCCATATCGTAATATTTGTATTCGCCCAGACGCCCGCAAATGAGCGTGTCGCCCTCGCCGTCCGCGAGCGCCCGGTAGCGCGCGTACAACTGCCGGTTGGCGTCGTCCGGGAACGGATACTCAAACTGGTCAGGGTCGGTGGGCGTGAACGGCGTTTCCGTCGTAATCACCGTGCCCGTGACCTGACGGGCCTGCTCGTCGGGCATCATATATTTCCATTCCAGCGTGCGGATGTGCGGGCCGCCTGCGTGCAAAGGCTCGTTGACCTGCCCGGTTGCCTGATACTGCGGCACATCGGGCAGGTACTCGGTGGTGCGCTGCTGGCCGCGATACGCGAGATGCCCCAGTTCGTAACCGAAGAACTGGTCAATGGGGCCGGTGAACAGCGTCTTCTGGCGCGGGCGGAACACATCACGGTTGAGGGCGTAGTCAAAGTCCAGAATGACCGGAATGCCGGACAGCATCTGCTGCATCATGCGCGCGTAGCCGCGTCTGGGGATGCCCTGATATTTGGCGCGCGGCATCAGGCGGGGGTCGTCGTCGGCACGCACATCAAAGCGTTTGCACAGTTCGGCAGACAGCTGGGTGGCCGGGACGCCCCACTGCTTTTCGTTGTATTCCTTCACGAACAGATTGTAGACTTTGCGCGGCATGAGCGACAGGGCAGCCTCCTCAAAGTTGGTGGGCGTGCCGGAAAACTCCGGCGTCCAGTGTTCCCCCACTTCGCGGCTGATGTAAGAGGCCGCGATGGGCCAGTTCTCGTGCGTGGGGCCGATGCGGGCCTGAATGCACGGCGCATACGGCTCAAACTGCGCGAACTGGTTGACGAACTCCCAGATTTCGTCGCTTTGCGTGCGGAAATAATGCGGGCCATACGTGTGGACGCGCACGCCGCTCATGCTGTGCTTGTGGTCATGGACATTGCCGCCTGCGTGCGCGCGCCGGTCAACAACCAGGACGGTGTGGCCCGCTTCTTTGAGGGTGCGCGCCAGCACCGCGCCAGTCAGCCCGGCCCCGACAATCAAGTAGTCCATGTGTTAATTCTCCACTTTCTGATACGCGAGGCAGGCGCCGACCTGCCCGAACCGCGTGAACTCTGGATGGCCGTCAAACACGGCGCGCGCGGCTTCCTCCACGTCCATCGGCCAGGGAACCGCACCGCGCAAAGCGACAAATCCGCCTGGCACGACCCGTTCCGACGCCAACCGGAGCGCGTCGCGCATGGCAGCGAACTCGGTCAGGCCGTCCACGAAGGCGAGGCGCAGAGGGCTGTTCAATCGCGACAAGACAACTTCGGGGCCGCTGACGCAGACCACGAGGGCGTCATCAAAATCATGCGCGCGGGCGCGGGCGGGCAGGTCATGGTGGAAACCTTCCTGCGCCGCGGACGACGGGACGCATACGACGCGCGAGTCGTCTTCACGCTCCCGGCAGGCCCCGGCGAACAGGCACGCGCTTTGCCCGGAGCCGTCTCCGATTTCCAGCACGTCGCCTGCGGGGGCGTTCAGGGCCAGGTCAAACAAGAAGCCCGGCTCGTGTTCGGGCAGGCAGTTTGCTACCTTTTGGGCGGCGGCGACCCACTTGCGGCGGCTGCGGCCCGTTGCGTGGAGGCGGCCCTGCGGGGCGCGGCCTGCGACACTGAAAGCGCGCGCATCGGCCTCGTGGCTCAGGGCATTCGCGTCATAAATCTGCTGGAGCAACTCTTGCAGCGACTGCGCGGCGTCCGCCATGCCCAAATCCGACAAAATACGAGCACAGCCGTGCAGGGCGTCCAATTCGTTAGGGTTCGCGCTGAGGGCCTGTTCCAAAGAAAGGAGCGCGGCAGCGATGTCGCCGTTTGCCCCTTGCAGAAGGCCGAGCTGCGCGCGGGCCGGACTGAAAAAGGGCGCTTCGGCAATCAGCGCGCTCAAAAGAGCCTCGGCGTCGGCGGGCTTCCCGGCGGCGGCAAGGCGCATGGCTTGTTCCAGCAATTGTTCCCGCTCGCCGGGCTGCCGCTTGACATGAGGGCGGGCGATGGGTTGCCGGGCCGTCTGCATAAATTGCGCCGCGCGCCGCTCCCAGGTGCTGTCCTCGGCAATCGCGAACGAGTGCGCTTTTTCGGCGGGCGGCAGGCACAGCGCGCCGCAGGCGACTTCGCGCAGGCGCGCGGCCATGTCCGTCATATCGGAGCAGGCTATCAGGGATTGATTGGGAGGCAGGCTGTCGGAATAATCCGTCAGGGTCAGAACGAGGCTGCCCGATGCCAGATATTCGTACAACTTGGCCGGGAACATCTTCTGCCCGCCGAGTTGCGAGTAGGGCAGAAGCAGAACGTCGGCGTGCTGAAGTACAGCGGGCACGTCGGCGTGGGCAATCTTGCCGGGCGCATGGAAGTGAGGCAGTTTCAGCAGGGCCTCCCACGCCTCGCGCTCCTGTGGCTTGCCGAAGTGGTCGGGGCCGACAAAGTAGAACTCCAAATCGGGCGCACCTGCGACGGCTTCGCGCAGGCTGGCCGGGTTGATGCGGCTGTCAATGCTGCCCAGGAACACGGCGCAGCGCCGCTCCGCCGGATGCTTCATAAACGCCGGGCGGGGCAGCGGCGACTGCAAGGCTTCCAGCGTGCGGCTTTCAATGGCGCACGGCAGCGAGTGAATGGGCCGTTCGCTCCATTCCTGGTACTCACTGGCAACTTTGTGTCCGTTGGCGAAGACAATATCGGCGTGGGTCAGCAGGGCTTTGGTGATGTGCGGGTGGACGCATTTCTCCCAGCTTTCCAGCCAGGGGTCGTGCATATCCACAATGATTTTATCCCAGGCGTGCAGACAGAGAAGGCCGGACGCGCGGGGGTTGCTGGTGACGAGCCAGGCTTCATCATGTGACGCCAGCAGCGGAGCAAGTTGACGCTCTAAATCGGCGTATTGCGCGGGCGCGCGGTCTCTGGACAGATTGTGACAGTGCAGGTGCGCGTGAGTCTTCGGGGCAAGCCATTGGTAGCGATGCAGGCCGGGGCCAATCTCCGACAAGAGGCCAAACGGCCTGATTGGGGCGCTCTGCGCCTCCTCTTCAAGCGACGGCACGCCGGTTTCGGCGTCCAGATAGACAACGGTGGCGTACTTGGACAGCGCCGTTGCCAGCGGCTGGGCGCGGTTCCACAGAAAGTCCCAGTTCCAGGGGCCTTGATACACAAGGAGCCGTTTGGCGTTGTCGAGCGCGTCCTGTTCCGGCACGGCAGGCGCATCTTGCGCTGGCGGCAGTGTGTCGCGGAGGGCACGGGCGTCGTCTTCCTGCCCCAGCGAGGCGAGAGCGTCGGCGAGGTTCAGGACGGTCGTGCGGTCGCGCGGGTCACTCTCATAGGCGCGGGCAAAATGGCGCAGGGCGTCTTCGCGCGCGCCGTCCTGCCAGGCGAGGACGCCCAGATTGTTGTGAACGCGGGGCAGGCCGGTTTCTGCGAGCGTCAGGAGCAGGGCGCGGGCGGCGGGCGCGTCCCCCGCGGCAAACAGGCGCTCGGCTTCGTTAATCTGCGCGTTGAGCGTGTCCTGTGTCATCGCGTTTCTCACAGCGACGCGCCCATTTGCGAGGTAATCGGCCCAGCGGCGGCACAGGTGAGCGTGGTTGGCGGCAAACGTCGGCGACGTATCGCGCGTCTTCTGCACTTCCCGAATGGTTGCATTGCCGAAGTGCGTGACAAGCGCGTCTGGCAGAACGTAAATCTTCAGCCCTGCCTCTTGAAGGCGCAACGACAGGTCGGAGTCCTCGCCGTAGGCGAAGCGCAAATGTCCTTCGTCAAATAGGCCATGCTGCTCCACCACAGCGCGCGGCAGGCAGGCGCACCAGCCCGCGACGTAATCTATGGCGTCGCCCGTGCTGGAGCCGCAGCCAATGGCGTCCGGCCCCAGAAGGCCGCCGCCGTAGCCAACTTCGCCGGTGTCCGGGTGCGCCTTCAAGTAGTCGATGAGGGCGGCTTCCCATCCTGCGCGGACTTCCGTATCCGAATTGAGCAGGATGAGAAAGGACGCGCGTCCATGCGCCGCCAGCCGATTGTTGGGGACAAGAAAGCCCCCGTTGGCGTCCGCGCGCAGCAGGGTGACATTGGCGCGCGCGGCGACTTCTTCCAAATAGCGCTGCGTGGGGGCATCAGAGCCGTTGTCCCACAGCCACAGGTGAAACGGCGTCCCCGTGTGCTGGAAAACCGACTGCACGCAGTTGCGAACGTACTCCAATTGATTGTGGACAACAATGCAGATGTCCACCTGCGCGGGCGGCAGATGACGCTGCTTTTTGCCCTTCGTGCTCGCGGGCGGCGCGTAGACCGTGAACGCTTCTTCTTTCTCGGACTGCGCCCACTGGGCGAGAAATGTCTTATGGGCAGCAAGTACGGCGGGGTATTTCTCGGCTTCTGCGCGGTGCTTCTCATAGATAAGGGCCGCCGTGCGCGCGAAGTCCCGCGCATGGGAGCCAGTCCACGAGGAACCGTCCGTGCGCCACGAGAACTCCGAGGTAGTCGCTTTCAGATGGACGCAGTCCGTTTGGCGCGACAGGCGCAGCCACAAGTCCCAGTCCTCATGGGACGTGAGCGACAGGTCAAAGCCGCCGAGGGCGTCCAAACACGCTTTCTCGGTCAGAAAGCACTGAATGGGGACAAAGTTGCCGAGCAGAATGCGCTCGTAGTCAAAGTCCTGCGCGTAAGGCTGGTCGCGGTGGGTGACTTCATAGCCACCGTTCGCTGTTTTGCGCTGGTGGGCGCGCAGGCTGTCCGTGTAGGCCGCCCGGAACGGCGTGTTTTCCAGGAACGCCGCCAGCGTTTCCAGGTGCTCCGGGTAGAAGCAGTCGTCGTCATCTAAGAACGCGATATATTTGCCCCGCGCGGCGGCAATCCCTGCGTTGCGCGCCCGCGCCTGTCCGCCGTTCTGCGGCTGGTTGATGAGGCGGATTTTATCCCCCGCCCCGAGGCTGTCTAGGACGCCCTGCACGTCGTCCCCGGCGTCGTTGACGATGACCACTTCCCAGTGGGCATAGGTCTGCGCGAGGACGCTTTCCAGTGCCGCTTTGAGCGACTGCGGGCGGTTAAACGTGGGCATGACCACGCTCACGAGCGCATCCGGCGTCTTTGCATCTTTTTCCACTGCCCGGTGCTGCCACTCGTAGGCGGCGACCACGCCGCGCGCCCAGCGGGTCGCGCTTTCCGAGTACGATGCCGGGTGATGCAGAACAATATGGGCTTTCAGGTAATCGGCCTTCTGCCCGTCCGCAATGGAAAGTTGCGCGCCGTGAATGCGATAGCGGAACAGTGGACGCGGCAGACGCCAGCCAACGTGCCCCTTCTCGCCGCAGGCAATCCAGAAGTCGTAATCTATGTAGCCTTTGCAGGTTTCGCGGTAGCCGCCCGCCGCCTCCCACGCCGTCCGGCGGTACAGGGAGCAGACCGTCATCAGGTTGCTGCTTAACTCCTGCGCGAAGTCGTAATCCAGCGCGTGAACAATTTTCAGTGTGCCGTTTTCCCCGAAGTGCTCCTGGTCAGGGTAAATAATGGATAGGTGCGGATGGGCGTCCAGCAGCGCGACAGCTTCCGCCAAAAGCGTGGGCTGAATAGCGTCGTCGGCGTCTAGGGGGAGAATATACGCGCCCTGCGCGGCCCGCACGCCCGCGTTGTAGGTCGCCGCCAGCCCCCGGTTCTCTTGATTAATCAGCCGGATGCGCCGCTCCGGGTGGGCGGTAATCAAGGCTTCGGCGACGGCGGCGGTATCGTCTGTGCTGCCGTCATTGACAACGATCAATTCCCAGTTCGCGTAAGTCTGCGCCAGCACGCTCGCGACGGCTTCCGGCAGGAAGCGGGCGTAGTTGAAGCAGGGCATGACAATGCTGACCAGCGCGCTTTGCGGTGCGGCAAGGGCGGCCTGCGCGTCTGCATTCTCAAGCCGCCGACGCTCCTGCAAATAAGCCGCGCGGAAGTGATACAGGAAGGCAGTTTCGCAGAGCTGCGTCAGGGCGGGCAGAGCGTCGGTTTCGGCGTTGGGGAGCGCATAGACGGCGGGCCAGCCATGCGCTTCCAGGGCGCAAAAGTCGGCGGTCATGGCGGACGCTTTTTCCCACGCTGTCTGATTAGCAGGCAGTTGATGTTCCGCGTTGGCGGCGCGCAGGGCGTGCAGGAACGCGCTCGCGCGATGCCTGCGGGCGACATGGGCGACGGCTGCCCCCTGCGCGGCGGCTCCTTCGCAGAAGTCGGCAAAGTCGGGCGCGCGCAGGGCGTGAAGCGTGGCGGCGGGACAGGCGAACAGTGTCATGCCCTGTGCTGCCAGACGCCATAGCAGGTCAAGCGCACCCGCATCGGCGTCCAATTCAGCGTCAATGGGGCCGACCGCATGGAGCAGTTCCCGCTTGATGGACAGCAGGGGCAGGTCGCCGTGCGTCCAATCCAACAGTTGGCCCTCCTGAACGGCGTGCGCGGCAGGCTGAAGCGTGTGCGAGCGCTCCTGCACGTGAAACAGGACATTGCGGGCGTCCGGCGCAGCGCGGCGGCCCAGAATGGCATCGTGCGGCTCTGAGTGAGTCGCGTGCGCCGCAAGATGCCGTTCCAGATAATCGGGCGCGGGCAGGTGGGCGCAGTCGGCAAAGACAACAATGTGCCCCTGCGTGTTATTCCAATCAATTGCGTCGCCCGGCGTGAACGGCACTATTTCCCACTGCGATGCGGGCATGGTTTGCGCGGCCCATGCGGAGTGAACGGCGGCCAGCGTGTCCGGGTCGGCGTCCGCAGGCACGTGCAGCAGGACGGTGACGGCAAGGTTTGTGCCCAATTCCGCGAGCAGGGCGGCTGCGTCGGGCTGCTCCGGGGCGAGCGTGAGGGAATGCGAGAGGGCTTCGCGCGCCGCGTTGGGTTGGCCTATTTGCAGGCTGCACAGGGCGAGCGCGTTCCACAGGCTGACATTGTGGGGCGTGCGCGCCAGCGCCTTCTGATACCACGCGGCGGCCCCGTTCCAGTCGCCGATGGCTTCACGGCACTGCGCCATGTTCTTCAAGGCCGACGGGTGCGCTGGATCGGTGGCTAAGACGCGCTGGAGCAGGCGCTCGGCTTCGTCCGTTTCCCCGGCGGCGAAGGCGATCACGGCCAAGTTGCTGAGGGCGCGCGCATGATGGGGAATGGCGTCCAGCACAGACTGGAAACAACGCGCGGCGTCGGCAGTGTCGCCCTGCGCGAAAGCGGCTTCGCCTTCCTGCACGAGTTGTGCCGCCGCGTTTGCTTCAACAGGCCGGGCGGCAAGGGTGTCGGACGCCAACTGCGCGAGCGCGTCTGCCGCCTGTGCGAAGACGGGTTCCCATGCGCCCGGCGCGGGCTGACGGAACAGGCGCATGGTCGGGTACCAGGGGCTGTCAGTGCGACCCCGCAGCCACCGCCAGTCAGGGGCGAACGGCAGAAGCGTCCAGACGGGCTTGCCGAGCGCGCCCGCCAGATGCACAACCGATGTGTCTACGGCAATCAGTAAGTCCAGTTGAGAAAGGACAGCGGCGGTGTCGGCGAAGTCGCGCAGGTGCGGGCCTAAGTCAATCACGGGGAACGGCGCAGATGCGAGAGCATCAGAGGCCGCGCCCTTCTGGACGCTGTAGAACGTGACGCCCGGCACATCCGCCAATCCCGCCCACTGCGCCAGCGGCACGGAGCGGTTGGCGTCGTTGTGGTGTCCGGGGCTGCCCGCCCACACGATGCCAACCTTGAGAGGGCCGCGCGCCGGGGGAAATGTCTCTGTCAGGCGCGCGCTCCAGAGTTCCGCACGGTCAGCAGGGACAGCGAGATAGGGAACGCTGGCAGGCACAAGGCCCAAATCCGTTGTGCCGCACAGCGCGGGCAGAGAAAGCATCGGGACTTGCAAATCGTGCGCGGGCAGGTCATTCTCCGAGTCAATCGTGACCGCGCAGTCCGCGCCGGGGCAGTTTTCCAGCAGGGGCAGCAAAGCGGCCTGGCATTCCAGCACGACGCGCCCGCCGCGCGCTTTGACGAGCGGCAGGCAGCGCACAAAGTGCAGCGTGTCGCCGAAGCCCTGCTCGGCGTGAACTAAGAGCGTGCGGCCCGCAAACGTTTCCCCATTCCAGCGCGGCTGAGCAGAGCGATGCGTTTCCACATGTCCGCCCGCGAAGCGCCACTCGTATTCGGGCCACCCTTGCGCGAAGTCGCCCGTGAGAAGCAGCGCCAGCGCGCGGTTCCAGCGGGCGCTTTTGTGCTCCGGCGCGCGTGTCAGGGCTTGGGCGTAGGCGGCGAACGCGGCCTCCAAGTTGTCCTCGGCGACCAGGCAGGTGCCCAGGTTGTTGTAGGCTTCGGCGTAATCCGGGTTCAACTCCAGCGCGCGGGCGAAGGCGGCGCGGGCCTCATCAAAACGTCCCAACTCTTTCAAGGCCGCGCCCTTGTTGTTGAGGGCCTGCGCAAAGTCAGGTTTGAGGGCGAGGGCGCGCTCGTAGGCTTGGAGCGCCTCGGCGGGGCGGCGCTGCTGGAAACAGTTCACGCCCAGATTGTTGAGCGGCTCGGCATAATCGGGCCGCAGCGCGATAATCTGCTGAAACACGCTCTCGGCCTCATCCAGACGCTTCTGGCCCTGAAGCGCGAGGCCCAGCGTGTTCAGGGATTCGGCGTAATCGGGGCGCACGGCAATCGCCCGACGTAAAGCGTCTTCGGCTTCAGACAGGCGGCCCGCGTCGCGCAAAGCCAATCCCAGCGTGTTCCAGGCTTCCGCGAAGTCGGGCTTCAGGGCGACGGCCTGCTGCGCTTCCGCGGCGGCCTCGTCCCATTTCTGTTGCTCATGCAGGGCGATGGCGAGGTTGTTGAACGGTTCGGCATGAGACGGGTCGGACGCGATGGCCTGCCGGAACGCGGCTTCGGCTTCCGCGGGGCGGCGCAAATCGGTCAGGGTCATGCCCAGCGCGTTCAGGGCAGCTAGGTGCGTCGGCTGAAGGGAAACCACATGGGCAAAGTCGGCGCGCGCCTCTTCCAACTGTCCTAATGCCCGCCGCGCCGCGCCGCGCCCGTGCAGGGCTTCGGCATAATCGGGCCGCAGGGCCAGCGCGCGCTCGGAGCAACGCAGGGCTTTTTGCCACTGTTCCAGCGCGCGCAGGGCGACGCTGAGGTTGTGATGGGCTTCCGCCAGGTCAGGCTGAAGCGCGGCGGCCTGCTCCAGATGGCAGACGGCTTCGGCGTGACGCCCGCTTTGCGCGTACAGCGACCCTAAGAGATAGCGAGCCAGCGCGTGCGTCGGGTCATGCGTCAGAATGCGCTGGTAAAGCGGCTCCGCGCCCGCCAAATCCCCCGCCTGCTGCTTTGCGTAAGCCGCCTTGAACCATTTGTCGCTGTTTGCCATTGGTGAATGCACCCCGGTAAAAAGACTGTGCTAGAGCGATTATCGGCAGCCCGGCCCGGTATCTTTAGGGAGCCGCGCACCCCGTTCGCTGCTTTGCGTTGACTTTTCGCCGGGCAAGTCGGTATCATAAAGCGTGACCGAAGAAATTACAGCCACGCCCCATGCCGTCACGCGCACGGCGACAAGCCCGCCGCTCGCTGTCACGCGCGCCGCGCCCGTGACATGGGTTGACCCGGAGATGCGAGTGGGGGACGCGCTGGAACTGCTGCGCCGGACGCCTGGCGCGTCGGCTGCCGTCGTGTGTCCCGAAACCGGAAACGTGGTGGGCGTGCTGTCGCGGCCCGGCCCGGCTGTTGTTCTCCATGCCCCGCCGCGACTGGGGGGCATGGCGACACCGCTGGGCGTGTATCTTTCTGACGGGGCTACTTCGGGCGGCGCGGGCTTCTGGGGCTTGTTTTTGTCGGGAATGACCCTGTGCGCGCTGGCGCTCGCGGCAACGGCCCTGACGCTGGCGCTGGCGCATGGCGTGGCCCACAGCGGCGCGTGGGACGCTTTGCAGGCGCAGACGCCCGCGCTGGCCGCCGCGCTGATGCAGGTGGGCGCGGGGCTGGGGCCTGCGTCGCTGACGCTTTTGCTTATCTTCGCGGCCCTGCGCCTGCTGCCCCTGTCCGGTACGCACGCCGCCGAGCATCAGGTGGTGCATTGCATTGAACGCGGCAGCCCGCTGGTTCCCGAATGCGTGCGCGCCATGCCGCGTGTCCATCCGCGCTGCGGCACAAACCTCGTCGCGGGCTTTCTCCTGTTCCGCGTGGTCTTCGTGGCTGTGTTCAGCCAGGCGCAGAAATCCTTTTCAGCAGGCGATGCCGCCACGCTCGCGCTGGTTTGCGCGGCTCCCATTGCCCTGCTGTTCTGGCGGCGATTGGGAGGCTGGATGCAGCAATGGCTGGCGACGCGGCCCGCCACCGATGCGCAAATCGCTGGAGCCATTCATGCCGCCGAGCAAGTGTTGAGCCGTCACCATGCGATGCAAATGCAGGGGCCGGTGCGCTTTCGCCCGCTGCGTCGCCTGTGGACAATGGGGCTGGCGCAGACGCTTCTGGGCTATCTGGCTCTGCTCCTGCCCCTCAGCCTGCTTTCTCACTTTTGGCCCGCGCTGGGGCATATTGTGAACGCTTTGTAAT
Organism: uncultured Armatimonadota bacterium; assembly: GCA_963835235.1. Taxonomy (GTDB): domain Bacteria; phylum Armatimonadota; class Armatimonadia; order Armatimonadales; family Capsulimonadaceae; genus CAWIET01. Next base: position 1,194,140 of record CAWIET010000004.1, on the reverse strand, counting down.
GTCACCCTTATGATAAAACAGCAGCTTGCCGCCCTGATTGAAGCGGCCCTTGCCAATGCCCGCGCCGATGGAACCCTTGCCATAGACGCTGTGCCCACCGTCACGCTGGAAATGCCGCGTTCGCGCGAGCATGGCGACTGGGCGACCAACATTGCCCTTGCGCTGGCTCCTGCGCTGAAACTGCCCCCGCGCGAGGTGGCGTCGCGCATTCTCGCGCATCTGCCAATGGGCGGCGCGTCTCCCATCGCGAAGGCCGACATCGCCGGGCCGGGTTTTCTCAACCTCACCCTGCGCCCGGACTGGCTGGGAGATATTCTTGCGCGCATCCAATCGGAAGGCGACGCTTACGGCACGTCGTCCGAGGGAAACGGACAGAAGATAGTGGTGGAGTTCGTATCGGCTAACCCCAATGGGCCGATTACGGTGGCGCACGGACGGAACGCGGCGATTGGCGATGCCCTCTGCAACCTGCTGGAAGCGACGGGGCACGCCGTCAGCCGGGAGCATTACGTCAACGACGCGCTGAACTCCACGCAGATGAACAACTTTGGGCGCTCGGTGTTTCTGCGCTACCGGGAGCTGCTGGGACGCCCCGTGAGCGCGCCCGAGGAGAGCGCCCCGGACTGGCTGTATCAGGGCGACTACGTTGCCGACATTGCCCGCGCTGTGATTGCCACGCACGGCGACGCCTTTGCCGATGCCGACATCCATGACCCGCAGACCGTGCAGACCTTTCGCGCATTGTCTCAGGAGGGCATGATTACGCAGCAGCGCGCGGACTTGGAAGCCTTTGGCATTCACTTTGACACGTGGTTCGCGGAGAGCGACCTGTACAGCGACGGGCGCGTTCAATCTGCCATTGACGAACTGACAAAGCGCGGCCACACGTATGAAGCCGATGGGGCGCTGTGGCTCCGCTCCACGACGTTTGGCGACGACAAAGACCGCGTGCTTGTCCGCGCTTCGGGCGCTCCGACTTATATCGCCGGGGACGCTGCCTATCACAAGGACAAATTAGACCGGGGATTTGACCGCGCCATAGACGTGTGGGGCAGTGACCACGCGGGTTATATTGCCCGCACAAAGGCGACGCTGGCGGCGCTCGGCTACGACCCTGCCCGCCTTCAAGTCCTGCTGTACCAACTGGTGCGGATACTCAAAGACGGCGAGTTTGTCAAGTCGTCCAAGCGCAAGGGCGACGTGCTGGAACTCAAAGCGGATTTGATTGACGAGATTGGGAAGGACGCCGCCCGGTTCTTTTATCTGTCGCGCTCCCCGCACTCCGTGCTGGATATTGATGTTGACCTCGCCAAAAAGACCGAGCGCGATAACCCCGTGTACTATGTGCAGTACGCCCATGCCCGCATTGTGCAGACCATTGAGAAAGCGCAAACGGAGAAAAACGCCGCTGTGCCCCGCGCCAATGACGCCAATTTGTCCCTTTTGACCGAGCCGGGCGAGGTGGACTTGATTAAGAAATTGTCCGACTTTCCGGGCGAAGTGGCGCAGGCCGCCGCAGACAGCGCGCCCCAAAGGGTAACCCAATACGCCCGCGATCTGGCGGCTTTGTTTCATACATTCTATGACGCGGGCAATCGCAATGCCGCCCTGCGCGTGGTTTGTGACGACGAACCCACGATGAAGGCCCGCCTGGTGCTTGTAGACGCGGCCCGCATCACGCTCCAAAACGCCCTGTCGCTGCTGGGCGTTTCCGCGCCCGACCGAATGTAGCACGGCATTGAAATGCCGCCCCAGGCCCGTGTTTTAACGCTCTTGTTCCTATCTAGTTCCTATCTGGGCTATATCTGGGCTATATCTAGGCTATATCTAGGCGATAGAAAGTTGCTATGAGATTGCCGGGCCGCTGCGCTGTGGCGGCAAACAAAACAAGCCGCCCGGAACCGCCCATGAAAAGACCGCTCCTTCGCCTTTTTTGCCCGCTGCCGGGGCTGCTCGCGTGCCTCTGGCTCGCCGCCGTTCTGCCTGCTCTGTGCGCGTCCAAAGCCGCCTCCCCACCCGTGACTTTGCTGCCGCCGGAAAACGTGCAGGCGGTCAGCAGCGGGGTTTACCGCGACGCCGCCGCGCAGACCCATCCCTGGCAGGTCACGCCCGCCCATGCGCTTCTCTGGGACGGTGCGGCCTACGTGCCTGTCGGCGGCGTGTGGGTTCCCAGGTCGTGGAAACCGGACGCGAACGCTGCCGACTGGGATGCCGACAAAGCCTTTCTCGCCAATCTCAGCGCGCATGGCCTGCGGGACGTGTGCGTGTCGGCGGGCGCGGCGAGCCTTGTCCATGTTTCCGTGCCCGCCGTGCAGCGCGTTCTGGACGCTCTGGACGCGGGCGGCTTTCATTATGGCCTGCGCCTTGCCGCCTTCCCCCGCGACCCTGTTGTGGGCTATTTGATAAAGCCCGGCGTGTATCGCAACCCCTCGCCGCCTGCTTCCGGGCCGGTGCGTTTTCGCCATATTCCGGGCCTTGCCGATGCCCTGTACCTGCTAGTATCGTCGCACGACGGCGAAGTGGACGAAGCCGGACGCGCGTCTGTTGTGGACGGCGACACCGCCGAAATCACGCTCAAAAACGCTGGCCCGGACGATGTTTTGCTCTTATATCCACAGCGCCTTTACGCGGAAGGGACGCCTGAACGCCGCCTCCCCGACCTGTGGCAGAACTTTGATGAGTATCGCGACACGCTGCTGGCGTTCTTCCAAAAGATAAAACTGGGGCCGGGACTGCGCTTTTTTCTTGACCCGCTTTCCGACCGCATGGCTTTGGCGGGCGAAGCCGAGAACATTGTGCCCACCACCGACGGCTTCCGCATGGACTTTCAGGCGTGGCTTTCGCGCCGCTACGAGCGCAATGTCGGCGACTTGAACCGGGGCTGGGGCATCCAAAACCAGGACTTGCCGGACTTCACGGTGGCTTCCCGCTGTGTTCCGCTCTGGTTTGGCGCGCGCGGCGTTCCCGCTGTGTTAGACCCGGTGACGGGAACGCGCTACGCGGTCATCAACAAGCCCCATATCGCCGGACGCGCCTGGGACGACATCAACACGTTCCGCCGGGAAAGCGCGCGCGGCTATATGAACACATTGGCGGACGCTTTGAAGCGGGGCGTGGCCGACATTCCCATCGTTTACAACTGGACGGGACACAGCCCGTTGTTCGCTCAAACGCGCACGGACGGCGGCTACGATGGCCTTTGCCTTGCCCCTTCGGACACGCCTGTTTCTGTAGAAAGCGGCGCTCTCTTGTACGCGCAGGCCGAAGAAGCCGCCAAAACAACCTGGCTTTTGGCCTGCGCCACGCCCCCGGACGGCACCGAAAGCATCACCTGGAACGCCCTGAAAGAGTTAGGAACGCGCGGCTTTTTTGACCTGTCCCTCACGCCCGCGAATACCTCCGGCGACCCTTTGAACGCCCTGAACGCCTTCGCCGCAGGCATTCAATTGCAGGCGTCGTCGCTTGCGGAAGACCGTCCCCGCGTCCTCTGGTATCCCGCCGAAGCCGGTCTGGACATCGGCGCGCGCCATTTGCGGGACGGAGCGTGGTGGCTTCCGGGCTTTCGCGCGGGCGATGCGGTTCCCCTGGGGCCAAACTTGCAGGGCTACGTCCTGCCCGACCCGGACGGACGCCTTCCGATTTACGTGGTCTGGTCTCCGGGCGGCCTTGTGTCTTCCGCCCGCTTTGCCTTTGAGAAAGCCGACACGCCGATTATCACCGATGCGTCCGGCACGGTGCTGAAAGTGGCAAAGAAAGGCGTCGTGTGGACGCTTCCGGTCGGCCCCGACCCCATTCTCATTCACCATGCCCGTTCTCTCCCGCTGCCTTTGGACGCCGCTGACGCCTCCGAAGCGGAAGCCAAACGCCTGATGGCCCTCGCCGATGACGCAGGCATTGCGACGCAGCGCCTCAAAGACCAGCTTTACTATGCCCTGAACTCCATTCCCGAAACGCCCGCCTCGGTGGACGCGCGCTATGGCCTTCTGGGACACGTCATTGCCGCTCTCACTGAGGCCCTGCGCCCTTACACGTGGGTGGAAGGCGAAAGCGCGGCTGCTTACACCTTTGACTCCGTGACCCCTGACCCGTCTGCCTCCGGCGGGGCTTTTCTGTCTCTGGACACGCCGTTTGACCCGCCGTCATCGCCTTCTGTCACAGGCGACCCCTACCACGCCGACTACAAGTTCTCGGTCAGCACCGCCGGACGTTATGCCGTGTGGATGGCGGGCAGTGTTCCCGGCGCGCGCGACGCCTCGCCGTTCACCTTCAGCCTAGACGGAGACGTGCCTTCCGACTCGCGCGGCGCGCTCACCGAAGGGGAACGCTACGGCCCCGGCTTTGTGTGGAGCCATCTGGGAGACGCCGACCTGTCGCGCGGCCCGCACACGCTCACGCTCACAGTGACAGGCCGCCGCCTCATGGACGACCATTACGCGCTGTCCGTAGACGCCCTGTGCGTCACGCGCGCGCCCTTCCACCCGAACGGCCCCCACCCGCCTCCGATTGATGCCCTGCCCCCGCCGTCCCCCACCCCGGATAAGAAAGGCAAGCATTAAAGCGCCTCTGCGGCGCGTCACAGGAGTCGCAGCAATGCGGGGCAGCCAAATGCCCCGTTATGGTCTTGTTATGGTCATATCATGGGTTGTTATGGGTTGAACATGGGTTGTTATGGTCATAACATGGGTTGTTATGGTTAAAACATGGTCAGGGTATGGACATCGGCAGGAGGAAACGGGACAAAAACGCGCCCGGTGAGCGTAGGGCAAAAGGACAGGGCAAGCCCTGCCCCTACAGCACGCGGCGCAGGGCGTCCACAAAGCGCGCGTTCTGCGCCTCGGTTCCCGTAGACACGCGAATATGACGCGGCAAGCCGAGGCCCGCGCCGGGACGCACAATCACGCCCTCGCGCATGAGGGCATTCGCGACTTCCCGGCTGTCACGGTTCACGTCCACCAGCACGAAGTTTGCTTCGGATGGCACGAAGTCCAGCCCCATTTCCGTGAATGTGTCTGCATAGAAACGGCGGCCAGTGTCGTTCAGCGCCAGCGTGCGGGCCAGATGCGCCGTGTCTGCGAGAGCCGCCGCCGCTGCCGCCTGCGCCGCGCTGTTGACATTGAACGGCGAGCGCAGACGGTTCAGCACGTCCGCCAGCGCAGGCGGCATGATGCCATAGCCCACGCGCAAACCGGCCAGCCCATAGGCTTTGGAGAACGTCCGCAGGAGCGCCACAGGACGCCCCTGCCGCACCCACTCGCGCCCGTCCGGGCGTTCCGGCGACGCCACATATTCATGGTACGCCTCATCCAGCACCAGCAGGACGTTCTCCGGCAATCGGTCAAGAAGAGCCGTCACCTGCGCGTGCGCTGCCAGCGTCCCGGTCGGGTTATTCGGGTTTGCCAGAAAGACGATGCGCGTACGTGCCGTCACCGCCTGCACCATCGCGTCCAAATCCAGCGCGTAGTCTCCCCGCACAGGCACTTTGACCACACGGGCATTCATCTGCGCCCCGTAAATCTCGTACATGGCGAATGACGGGTCGCCCTGCACGACTTCATCACCGGGCGAAAGCAGCGCCAGGCACAGCAGATGCAGGATTTCATCGCTCCCATTGCCGAACACCAGCGTATCAGCCGCCATCTGTGTGTGCGCCGCGACCGCTTCCCGCAGAACAGGCGCGTAACCTTCCGGGTAAAACGCCACGCTGCCCGCGAGCGCCGTCAGCGCCTCCACGACGCGCGGCGACGGCCCCAGCGGGTTCTCATTGGACGCCAGTTTGATGATGTCCGCCAGCCCCAGTTCGCGCTGCACTTCTTCTATGGGTTTGCCCGGCACATAAGGCCGCAGGCGCGCGACGTGCTCGGCAATCATCAGTTCAGACATGGGTGTTTCTCCTTGACGGCTTCAGTATAGCACAGACGGCAGGCAGAGAGCAGTGCAAAAGAGTTTATATAAAACAGCCCAAAGCGGGTATAATGACCCTGCCGCGCTGTTTGCGGCCTGACAACACGCCTAACAGAACACCAATCGCCGGGATGCAATGCCGCGCCTCTGCCAACACCAAGAGACATGGGAGAACCCGACTAATGAACCGCAAGTGGAGCAAAGACTCAATCGCGCTGGACATCCTGAGCCTGTATGAGTCCGGCGCTAACCTCAACTATTCCGCCGCCGCCGCCGAGAACCTGTCCCTGCTGCGAGCCGCTACCCGCTACTTTGGCACCTGGGAAGCCGCCGTGCGCTACGCGGGCATTGACTACGACACCATTCGCCGCTACAAATCGTGGACGCGCGCCCGCATCGTCGCTCGCATTCGGGAACTGCACACGGAAGGGAAAGACCTGTCGTGGCGCAACGTGTGCCTTCATGTTGACCCGCAGCTCGCTGCCGCCGCCACCAAAAAGAGCCACTTCGGTTCCTGGCGGGAGGCATTGGAATGCGCGGGGCTGGACTACGACACCATTCGCCGCTATCAGGAATGGGACGACACGCGCATTCTGCAAAAGGTGCGCGCGGCCCATCTGAGCGGTCAGGAACTCAATGCCAAGAACATGGAGCAGCAGGACATCACGCTGATTACCGCCGCCCGCCGCCGCTTCTCGTCCTGGCACCAGACTTTGACGGCTGCCGGGCTAGATTACAAAGACCACGTGCAGCGCGCCCCCTTCAAGCGCGGCCAGGGCCGCTCCCGCCGCGTCCGCGTCATCTCGTAGGGGCAGGGCTTGCCCTGCCCTGTGCTGACTCTGGCCCAGCAGGAGAGCAGGCAGGGCGGGGCAAGCCCCGCCCCTACTCGCTGACCGTGCTGCCGCTCGCCGGTTCCACCACCACCACCGCGGGATGAACAAAATACGCCTGCGCGACGCGCTGCACGTCGGCGGGCGTCACGGCGGCGAGAGCGCGCAGGAAGTCTGCTTCCGGGTGCGCGCTGCCCGGATGGGTCAAAAGCGCCGCCCCCAGCAGAGCCGCCCGGTCTTCCAGGCGCTCGTGCCGCAGTTTCTCGGCCCCAGCCAGGAAATGCCGCGCGCGAACCACGTCCGAAAGCGGCGGCGGGGCGGCGCGCAGGGCGGCGAACTGCGCCAGCATCGCGTCCTTGATGACCCCCGTCACCGCAACCGTGCGCCGCGTAGCCGGGTCAGTGCGGGTGGGAGCGGCGAACACAAACGCGGTCAAGTCTCCCCCGGCCTGCTGCCCGTTCACGACGGAACCCACTTGATAGCCTAACCCCTGCTTTTCCCGCAGCTGCGTGAACAGCCGCGAAGTCTTCATGCCGCCCAGCAGGGCATTGGCGACCAGCACAGCGGGATAATCTTTGTCGGCGACGCCGGGAACGCGGCAGCCCAGCATTACGCACACTTCAGACAGGTCAGGCTGCGCGAGATGCACGGGCGCAAAGTCCTTTTGTGGCAAAGGAAGCGGGTCGGCAGGCGCGGGACGAGCACCCGCGCCGAGGCCGTCGCCCCGGCCTTTCGTGGGAAAGCCGCTCAGATCGCTGATGACCTGCGCCTGCGCCGCCGCCGGGTCAATGTCGCCGACAATCACCCATGTCAGGTTAGCAGGTACGTAGAAGCGGTTGAAGTAGCGCGCTAAATCCTCGCGGGTCAGGCGGGCGACGCTGGCGGCGGCTCCGGCGGGCGGGCGGCCATACGGCGTGCCTGCATAAAGAATGCGGCGAATGTTCGCGGTGGCCGTCTGGTAGACGCTGGCATCGGCAGCGCCGATTTCCGTCAGCAGGGAGGCGCGGGCGTCGGCAAGAACATCGGGGTCAAAGTCCGCGTTCTGCACGGCGTCCGCCAGCAGAAACAGGCAGTCGGAAAGTTTGTCTTTGACGGTCAGCGCGCCAATCTGCGTCCAGTCCGGCTGCCAGGCGGCTCCGACATTTCCTCCCAACGCGCCGATGTCGCGCGCCATGCCGTCCGCGCTCAGGTTAGACGTGGAGCCGAGCACGGTGTGCGCCACGAGGTTCCCCAGGCCCGCCTGCGCGCCGCTCTCGTCCCCTGCCCCGGCGCGCACGAACACGTCTACCGCCACCAGCGGCGTGGACGTTTCACGTCGGCAGTAGACCCGCATTCCGCTCGGCAGGGTGATGTCGGCCACTGTGGGCGCGTCGGCGGGGGCCTGCGCCCGCGCCGGGAGCGAGGCAGGCGCGAAAAGCAGAAGCAGCAGGCACAGCGCGCGCGGGGCAAGACGGGTCAGACGCATAGGGCTTATCTTTTGTCGGAGGCCATCACGGGGTCTAAACGCGGCAGCAGGGTCACGAGCGCATAGCCTGACGTGTCCAGATAGCGCCGGGCAGCTTCCTGCACCTGCGCGGGGGTCACGGACAGCACATGGCTGATGTAGTCGGTGTCGTAGCGGTAACTGTTGGTGACAGCGTAAAAGCCCAGCGCGTCTGCCCGCCCGCTGACCGTTTGCGCGTCAAACAGATACGATGCCAGCAGCGCGTGCCGGGCGGCTTCCAAATCCCCCGCAGACAGCGGCGCATCGCGCACAGCCTGCACTTCGTCTAAGATGGCGTCGCGCACGGCTTCCATCTGCTGCGGGTCGCAGTCGGCAATGATTGTCAGCAAGCCAGGGTCACGCTGCGTGAGATAATTGGCATTGACAGCCATCACAATCTTGCGCTTGTTTTGCAGATCGGTTTGCAGTTTGTTGTTGCCGCCCTGCCCCAGATAAGTCAGCAGCACGTCCATCACCCACGCATCCGGCGTGTCCGTGACGGCGGGGGCGCGGAACGCCAGCCCGACGACGGCATTGACCGTGCCTCCCGACAGCGCGCGGCTGGTGACGGACAGGGGCGACGGCGGCGCGGCGGGCTTTTCGGGGGGGGGCGGCTTGCCTGTCCAGTCGCCAAACGCGCGCTGCGCCATCGCGCGTCCCTCGGCAGGGGTCAGGTTGCCCGACAGCACCAGGGTCACGTTGGACGGCACATAATACGTCTTGTAGAAGTCTTCTACGACGGGGCGCGTCATGGTTGCGATATGCGCCACTGGCCCTAAAAGCGGGCGTCCGTAGGCGCTGTCAGGGAACATCAGGGCATGAAGGGCCTGGTCAACACGGGTTTCCGGGGTGGAAAGTTCGCGGGCGCGCTCGTCTAAAATGACCGTGCGCTCGGTGTCCATGTCGCTTTGGCGCAGGGCGGCGTGCATGACGGCATCGCTTAACACCGACAGCGCGGCGGGGGCATCCTCGGAGGCCACTGTCGTGTAGAAGTGCGCCCAGTCGTAGGAAGTCGCCGCGTTGAGCGAGCCGCCCAAATCTTCAATGGCGGCGTCAATCTCGCCCGGTTTGCGGGTCGCCGTGCCTTTAAACAGCAGATGCTCCATGAAGTGCGCCGCGCCGCTGTTGTCGTCGGTTTCGCGCCGCGTGCCCGCCCCCACCCACACGTCCACGCAGACTAAATCGGCGGCATGAGATGGCGCGACCAGCACTTGCAGCCCGTTGGGGAGAGCGAACGGCGTCACCGGCCCCAGTCCCAAGCCCGCGGGCGCGGATGCTGCCGCAGGCGCGGAAACAGCCGCCGATGCAGGCCGCGCGAGGACGAGGAAAAGCAGAATGCAGAGCATGGCAGACAGGACGCGCATGAGCACGCTCATTGTACCCCTTCGCGCGCGCAATTGGTTCCGCAGGCTTTCGTGGGAGCAACCTCCCACCGCCTGAAGACCTACCCCTGACACGTCGCGTTCGCTCCGTGTCTGTCCCCTCCCTGATAGAGAAGGGACAAAAGGAGTGTTTCCTCACCCCTCCTTATCAGGGAGGGGTCGCCCATTCCGATGGGCGGGGGTAGGTTTTCGGGGGTAGGTCTCTGGCGGGGGTAGAATGACCCTGTGATTGCCACACCCCGCGAGAACCTGCGACAGTTGGATTGGGTCATTGTCGGCGCAACGCTGCTGCTGTGCGCGGGCGGGCTGCTGGCGATTGCGTCCGCGCGGCACGCCGACCCGCACCCGCTGGATTTAGCGCGCAAGCAGGGCATCGGGGTCGCTTTGGGACTGACCGTCATGCTCGCGCTGGCCGTGTCAGACTACGCCGTGCTGCTCAAACGGACGGCGCGGTTTTTGTATCCCCTCAACTTGCTGTTATTGGCAGCCGTGCTGGTGGGCCATGTCGGGCACGCTTCGCACGGCGCGCAGCGCTGGATTTCACTGGGGCCGGTGCAGCTGCAGCCATCCGAGTTGGCGAAGTTGATTTTGATTTGCACGCTGGCCCTCTTTTTGACACGCCATCAGGACACCGTGCGGACATGGCCAACGGTTCTGCGTTCGCTGGCGCATATCGGGGTTCCCGTTCTGCTGATTGCCCGTCAGCCGGACTTGGGAACCGCGCTGGTTCTGCTCGCCATCTGGCTGGGAATGCTGTGTCTGGCAGGCGCGCGGGCGTCTCATTTGCTTGTTTTACTGCTCGTGGGAACGGCGCTCTTTGCGGGTCTGTGGCACACGCACGCCCTGCGAGATTATCAGAAGAACCGCCTGCAAGTGTTCCTGAACCCTAACGCAGACCCGCAGGACAGCGGCTACCATCTGCATCAAAGCGAGATTGCCATTGGCTCCGGTCAGATGAGCGGCGAAGGCTACAAACAGGGTTTGCAGGCGCGCGGCGCGTTTATCCCGGAGCAGCACACCGATTTCATCTTCACGATTGTGGGCGAGGAAGGTGGTTTTGTCGCCTGCATTGTGGTGCTCGGACTGTATTCATTGGTGCTGGCGCGGGGCATTCTCGCGCTGTCCGAGTGCGAAGACCCGTTAGGGCGTCTTCTCGCAGGCGGCGTGTTGTCCCTCTTGACCTTTCACATTGTCGTCAACGCGGGCATGACAATGGGCATTATGCCGGTTGTCGGTGTTCCCCTGCCCTTCTTTTCCTACGGCCTGAGCAGCCTGCTGGTCAACTGCGCCGCCGTCGGCCTGCTTCTGAGTGTTGCTGCCCGCAAACGCCGCACGGTGTTTTAGCGTGTAAACTAAGGCGGCGGCAAGACGGTTCCACAACGGCGTTAAGTGGGAGCTGCATCGGTCTTAACGAGGAGGGGAAGTGGAAGAGTAGTGGAGGAAAAAATATTCTTCCACTACTCTTCCACCATTGTTCCAGATTAAGACCGATGCAAGACCGGGTTAACTCCAACGTGACGCCGCTATTCGCCCGACACGGAGGGCATTTCGGAGAGGAACGGCGAACGTGATAACACGCGGGTCTGGTGCTGCAACGGCCATGACAGATGGACGCGCGTCTTAGCGCGTGTCAGGGCGACGTAGGCCAATCGGCGTTCTTCTTCCAGGCTTTCGGGGACGACCAATGTGCGCTCTTCGTCGGAGAAACGCAAACTGCGGTGGTGCGGGAGCATTCCAAAGGCGAAGCCAGTCACAAACACGGTCGGCCACTCCAGGCCCTTTGCGCGGTGAATGGTCATCATTTCTACGGCGTCGCCAATGAGTGAGTCGTCTTTCGGTTTGCTTTGGGCGGCGGCAAACGCGAGAAAGTCCGCCGGGGAAGGGTGCGTGGACGCCGCCGCGCAGAGTTCTTCCAGGTTATCCAAGCGGGAATTGCCCTCGTCCTCGGTGTGGCCTTCCTCGCGCAAAAGCCAGTCGTCGTAGGCAAGGGAACGCGCCGCGCGCAGGCGCTGTTCGGCGCTTTCGCCCGCCTCAGCGATTTGTTTCACTAACTGACGGCAGTCGGTGACGGCAAGTCCCTGCCATGTTTTCCACTGCCCGATGGCGAGCATCTTGTAAAGGGAAACCTTCTCGCGGGCAGCCTGCGTTTCTACCTGCGCCACAAACGCGCCGCCGAGAAAGTGCGTCGGCTTGCCGAAGGCGCGAGAGGGCACATTGAGAACCCGGCGCACGGCGTCGTCGGCGGCGGGGCTGTCGCGCTCTACGGTGAGTTGCAGGAACGCCAGCAAATCGCGTATCTCGCGGCGTTGATAGAAGCCCATCGCCCCTTGCAGGACATAGGGGACGCCGTTTAACACAAACGCTTCCTCCAATGCCCGCGAGTACGCATTGGTGCGAAAAAGAACCGCGCAGTCGCTTAACTTTGTCCCTTCGCTCTGATACGTCTTCAATGTCTGCGCGACAAAAAGGGCTTCGGCGTCGGCATCGTCGTGCTCGCAGAAGGCAGGCGTCGCGCCTGCGTCATGCACGGCGGCCATCTGCAAACGGTAACGCGGGTCAATGGCGGCCCTGTCTATCAACTCATTGGCGGCCTGCACGATGGCCCCGCCGGAGCGATAATTGGTGGGCAGGCGGATAATCGCGCCGTTCGGGTAGGCCGCTGCGAACTGTCCGACGGTGAGTTCCGGCGAGCAGCCGCGAAAGCCATAAATGGCCTGGCCCACGTCGCCGACCACGAACAGATTGCGGTGCGCCGCCGACAGCAGACGGCAGATTTCCCATTGCACCGACGAAGTGTCCTGTGTCTCGTCAATCAGCAGGTACGCGAAGTGGGATTGATAGTGCTCACGCGCCGTCTTGTCGGTCTGCAAAAGATGCAATGTCTCTACCAACAGGTCGTCAAAGTCCAGGCGGCGCGACGGCTTTTTGGCGAGCACGTCATACTTTGCTTCTTTGGACTGCTCGTAGCAGCGCCAGAACTTCGTGAGCGTTTGCAGGCTGCCGTCGGCAATATCCGGCTTGTCTAATCGGAAGGCGCGCTCGGCTTCGGCCACCGTGAAGCCTCTATTCTTGGCGGCAGACACGGCGGACAGGGCGGATTTAGGGTCATACGCGACGTTTAACCCGAAAGGCGGCGACGGCAGACCGCGCGCCATCCAGTCGGCGTCACCGAGAATTGCGCGCGCCACACGTTTTTGCCAATTCTCATCTGCCAACTGAAAGAAGCCCGCTTTGCCGTAAAGCCGCCCCCACTCGGTTTTGAGAAGGCGCAGACAGTGCGCGTGGAACGTCCCCAGCCACATCTTTTGGACAATCGCCTCGCCGCCGTCGCCTAGCAAACTTGCGAGCCGCGCGCCCATCTCTTCGGCGGCTTTCTTCGTGAATGTCGCGACAAAAAGGCGTTCAGGAGCAGCCCCCTCGGCGAGCAAACGGGCGGCGCGACGGGTGAGCACAGTGGTCTTGCCGCTCCCGGCTCCCGCAAGCACGAGCGCGGGGCCGTCGCCGTGATGGAACGCCGCCAACTGCTGTTCATTCAGCCCTGCCGTAAGCGTGGGAAGCAGGGCGGCGGAGCGCAAAGCGTTCAAATCTTCGGTAATGGCGAGAAGCGTGGCTTGGGACATGAGGAACTTACTGAGTGTGCCTATTGTGGCACGGGCGGGGAGCCGCTGTCAAGGCGCGGGCGCGGGGACACGACAGGGCGGAGTGTTGATGAGAACAGGGCGGGGCACAGCAACAAACAGGGCGGGGCAAGCCCCGCCCCTACGAAATGGGTACAATGATAACCATGACGCTCCTTCACGAACTGCGGCGAATTGTAGGCGAGGACGGCGTTCTCGCCGGGCCGGGCGAGCGCGCCGTCTACGAGAACGACGCTTACCCCTTAGAAAAGGCACTGCCGCTCGCTACCGTGCTGCCGCGCACCACCGAGGAAGTCGCGCAGGTGGTCAAACTCTGCGCCGACGCGGGCGTGCCGTTTGCGCCGCGCGGGGCGGGCACGGGCAAAGCAGGCGGCTCCCTGTGTCCCGATGGCGTGCTGATTGGCGTGGCGCGCATGACCCGCATTCTGGAGATAGACATTCGCAATCGGCGGCTCACCGCGCAGGCGGGAGCGGTCAACGTGGATTTAACTAAAGCCATCGCCGCGCACGGCTTTCTCTACGCGCCCGACCCGTCGTCGCAGGGCGCGAGCACGCTCGGCGGAAACATCGCCAACAACGCAGGCGGGCCGCACACGCTCAAGTATGGCGTCACGGCTAGCCATGTGCTGCAAGTGGAAATGGTCTTGCCGGACGGCGACGTGGTGCTGCTGGGCGACAAGACTGAAGACGCCAACGGATACGACCTGCTAGGCCTCGCGCTTGGCTCAGAGGGGACACTGGGAATTGTCACGGCGGCGACCGTGCGCCTGACCCGCCAGCCGCAGGCTATTCGCACGCTGCTGGGCGTCTTTGACAGCATAGAAGCCGCTTCGCAGGCGGTCACGGGGATTATCAGCGGGGGAACGCTGCCCGCCGCCTTGGAAATGATGGACGCGACGATCCTGCAAGTCGTGGAAGACCGGTATCACTTCGGCCTCCCGCGCGATGCGGGGGCCGTGCTGATTATAGAAGTGGACGGATTAGAAGCCGGGCTGGACGCGCAGGCGGAGCGGATTGAGGCGGTCTGCAATGCCAACGGGGCGCGGGAAGTACGGCTTGCCGCCACGCCTTTAGACCGGGCGAACCTGTGGGCGGCGCGCAAGAAAAGCGTGGGGGCGGTTGGCAGCCTCGCCCCGTCTGTCGTGACGCAGGACTGCGTGGTTCCCCGCTCCCAACTGCCCTTTGTGCTGCGCGAGATTGCTCAAATTGGCGCGCGGCATGGTTTGCGGATCGCCAATGTCTTTCATGCGGGAGACGGCAACCTGCATCCGCTGACGCTGTTTGACGAGCGCGATCCCGACCAGGTGCGCCGGGTGCTGGCCGTCTCCCGCGATATTCTGACACTGTGCATCGGGGTCGGCGGCACGCTTTCGGGGGAACATGGCATCGGCGTGGAGAAGCGCGAGTTCATGCCGCTGCTCTTTTCCCCCGAAACTCTGCGAACAATGACAGACGTGCGCGCCGTCTTCAACCCGCGCAACCTGTGCAACCCCGGCAAAATCTTCCCCGATAGTCACGGATGTTCCTACGAAATGCGCCCCCATGCAGGCGCGCTGGCGGTGTGAGAAGAAGAGGCCCCCCTGGCCCCCTAAGTTTGGGGGGAGGAAATTCTACAGCATGGCTCTTGCTTCGCGCATGCGCCAGAAGGCCCTGTGAAAGGCAGCAACAGCATAGAGTATCCTCCCCCAAACTTGGGGGCCGGGGGGGGGCGGTTCCGTTCGCCTACGCCGCCCGTACCCGCATCAATGCAGGCGTTGCCGTGACCGGGGGCGACTGCGGCTTTGCTACCAGATAGCCCTGCACGTAAGTCGCGCCGTGCGCCTGCGCCCACGCCAGTTCTTCGTGGCGCTCCACGCCTTCCGCGACAGTTTCTATTCCCAATTCCTGCGCCATCTCCAATAACTTACAGGCCACCGTCGCTTTGGCCGGGTCTGTGTCCACGCGGCTAATGAGTTCCCGGTCTAACTTGATGTAGTCGGGGCGCAGTTGGTGAATGAGGTTCAGGGATGAATAACCCGCGCCCATGTCGTCTAACGCAACGCCAAAGCCCGCGTCCCGATAATACTTGAGAATACGCTGAAGGTGCGCCAGGTCGGTTGTCTGGTCGGTTTCAATCACTTCAAATACAATGCGCTCGCGGCGAAGGCCCGCGTCATCGGCGGCCTGCACCGTAGAGCGCAGGCAGAAGACCGGGTCATAAATCGCGGTCGGGTTGAAGTTGATGAAGAGATGGCTGTTAATTCCATGCCGCCCGGCCTCGCGGATGGCAGAGCGGCGTCCGGCCAAATCCAGTTGAAACAGCGCGCCCATGTCCCGGCCCGCGTCTAAAATCTTGCCCGCCGGAAGCAGCGCACCGTCCCTGTCCACGCCGCGCAAAAGAGCCTCCTGCGCGAACACGCGGGACGTGTCTTCGGCATGGACAATCGGCTGAAAATGCGACGTGAGGCGGTCTTCGGCGAGCATTTCTGCCAGCCAACCCGTCCCCACGCGGCGAGCGAGCTGTGGCAGGGGGACAATGTCCGCGCAGTCGTCCAGCGTCGGCGCGTCCGTTCCCGGCGTCAAAAGCGCGCGCGTGTCATCCTGCTCCGGGCCGGACAGTACTTCGCGCAGGCCGGTTGTCAACGTGTCCAGCGCCCCCGCCGGAAGCAGAGTGGTCACGGTGCCGGTGTCGGTTTGCGTGTCGTATCCATTGCGCCGCAGCCAGGCGACCGCCTTGCCGCGCGTGTGGCCAAGCGGAAACCAGAGCGTGAGAGTGCCGCCGCTGTCAGCGGGTGCCGGCGGCGCTTCGCACCGGGAGCAGCGGGCGCAGGGAGAAGCGGGGTGATGGTCTTGCATGGGTCTTGCCTTGCTCTTAAGTCTTGCAGGCCGGGCTTTGCGGTCGGCCCCATTCATTATTCCCTGTTTTTATCGGCTGCACAGCAGGATTTCTGGAGGGTCGCAGGCAGGGAAGTGTTCAGCCCGCCTTGACAAACAAGCGTCCGGCAGGTACACTTTCCTTCACGCGGTTTGCGAGGGCGGGAAGAAGGCAGACAGCAGCACGGACATCCTGCCGCGAAGCCGCGCTTTGGGGAAGGACGCCATGATTATTATCCTCTCGTCAGGGGCGACGAAAGACAACCTGATGCACGTCACGCAGATGCTGGAAGAGCGCGGTTACGCCGTGCATCTGTCCGAAGGAGTGGAGCGTACCATTGTGGGCGCGGTCGGCGTGCCTGCCGATGCCGCGCAGAAGGCGCTGGTGATTGAGCAGTTTGAGGCCCTGCCCTATGTGGACAAGGTGGTCTCAGTCTCCAAGCCCTACAAAGTGGTGTCCAAGCAGTTCCACCCGGAACCGACAGTCATCAACGTGCGCGGCGTTCTCATCGGCGACCCGACCTTCGCCGTGATTATGGCTGGCCCCTGCACGGTGGAAACCGAAGAACAACTCATGCAGTCGGCGCGCGCTGTCAAAGCGAGCGGGGCGCATATTCTGCGCGGCGGCGCGTACAAGCCGTCTACGTCGCCGTACTCCTTTCATGGGCACGGCGAGCCTGCCTTGAAGATGCTGGCCGCCGCCCGCGAAGAATTGGGTATGCCCATTATCACGGAAGTGCTGGACGTGCGGGATATTGATTTGGTCTGCGAGTATGCCGACATCCTGCAAATTGGCACGCGCAATGCCACCAATTTCCCGTTGCTGACGGAAGTAGGCAAAACGCAGACACCCGTGATGCTCAAGCGCGGAATGTCGGCCACCATTGAAGAGTGGATGCAGGCGGCAGAGTATATTGTCAGCCAGGGAAACAAGAACGTCATGCTCTGCGAGCGCGGCATTCGCACCTTTGAGACTTATACGCGCAATACGTTTGACATCAACGCCATCCCTGCTGTCAAGGAATTGTCCCACCTGCCCATCATCGCAGACCCCTCTCATGCGACGGGCAAAGCGTCGCTGGTGTCCGCCGTCTCCCGCGCCGCCATTGCCGCCGGAGCCGACGGCCTCATCATTGAAGTCCACCCCAACCCGGAGAAGGCCCTGAAAGACGGCGCGCAATCGCTTCTGCCCGACGCCTTCACCGCGCTTATGCGGGATTTGCTTCCCGTTGCGACGGCTGTGGGGAGGCGTTTGTAACCGCGAGGCAGCGCGTGCCCTTTGCTTACAAGCCGAACTGATGCGCGTACAACTCCTGCACCGCCGCCTGTTCTTCCCCGGTAAGCGGGGGCGCGTCGGGGGCGGCGCAAAACTCGGTTAGCTGCTTCTCATCGTAAATGTTGGGCAGAGCGCTCGTCAAAGTCGGCTCCGTCCACAGCCATTGCAGGGCCGCCTGCCCCAGCGTCCGGCCCGTGTTCCTGACCAGAAACTCCAGCTGCTCAATCTTCTTCAGTCCGTCTTCCAGCCAGGCTTTGCGCTTTTCCGTCGTTGCCACGCGAAAGTTGCGGTGGTCGCCGGGGGCGAACTCGGTGTCGGTCGTATAGGCCCCTTCCAGCAGCCCGGACGCATGGGGAACGCGCACGACGACGCCTCCTCCCGTGTCGCGGGCGGCGGCGAACACATCGGGGCCAAGCATCTGCTCCAACATGTTGTAGATAATTTGCACCGAAGCCAGCCCGCGCTGCCGGAACGCCTGCACGCCTTCATCCTTCTGGCGAATGTCTATGGCGGGGCCGAGCGCGACGCCGTAATGCCGTATCTTCCCCTGCGCTTTCAGGTCTTCCAACGCGGCGAATAAGTCGTCTCTGTCTAATGCATCGGCGCGGGGGTTGTGGAGTTGGTACAGGTCAATGGTGTCCGTGCCCAGACGCTTCAGGCTTTCCTCGCAGGCTTTAGCAACATAGGCGGGCGACCAGTCGTGCGGACGCTCGCGCTGGCCGGGCTGCTCGCCGGGAGCCGTGTACCAATCGTAGCCGAACTTGGTGGCGAGGGTCAACTCGGCGCGGTGCGCCCCCAGCGCGTCCCGGAGAATGGTTTCCCCCAACCCATCGCCGTACACGTCCGCCGTGTCGTAGAACGTGATGCCCATCTCAAACGCCCGGCGCAGGAGGCGCAGGCGCACGTCGGGGTCGGTGACACCCCACATTCGCGTGGAAACCGTCCAAACGCCGAAGCCGACGACGGACGCAGTTAAATCTGTCGTGCCAAAGGTGCGATACTGCATGGCCTCATTGTACCCCCGGCACCCGCCCCGTCGGGTATACTGGGCTATGCTTCCCGCAGAATTGACGCTGGCTCTGAAAGAATGGGCGGTCACACAGCGCGCCCTCCTAGAGGGGCATCAGCTTGTCCTGCTGCGGAAGGGCGGGCTTGTGGAGGAAACCGGGGACTTTGACCTGCGCGCCCCCGACTTTCTGCTTTACCCGACTTACGAGCATGAAACGGAACGCGCCGGGGACATTCAGCCGTGCTTTGGCAAATGGCTGACCGAGGAAGAGGAACGCAAACCGGAGCACGCATGGGTGCGGATTGAAGCGGCGGCGCACGTCACCGATGTCGTGCGCGTGGAAAGCCCCGCCAAACTCCTGCGTCTTGCGCCACAGCACATTTGGAGCAAGCAGTTCCTTCAAGCCCGCTTTGACTGGGAGCCGTACAAGCCGGTGTTCGCGCTTCTGGTGCGGGCCTACACGCTGCCGCAGGAGATTTTGCTTCCCATGCGGCGCGAATACGGCGGCTGCCGCTCGTGGGTGACGCTGGAACAGCCCGTTCCGACCGAAGGTGCCGTGCCTGCCGTGTCCGAGGCTTTCTTCCCGCGCCGCCGGGAACTCACCCTGCGCGTGCTGAGATAGCGGCTATTTCCTGCGCCAGCGACGAATGCCCCACGCGACGCTCCCCACCGCTGCCAGCACGACCAGAACCGGCAGCAGCGGGCGCGCGGCTTTTTGGGCGGCCTGCGCGGGCGAGCCTTGCGTGTCGCGGGCGGCGGGAGCGCCTTCCGGTAGTAGCACCGTGACCGCGCGCGGCACAATCTCCACTGACAAACGCTGCACCTGCCCGCCGTTTTCCCCATCAAACTCGACAGGAATGGGATGGCGGGCGTGGAGCGTGACGCGCTTCGCCTGATGCACTTCCAGGTCGGGGGCATCGTGGGCGCGGCCCCGCAGGGCGTATCCCAGCAAACGAAGCCACTGGCCCAGCGTTTCCGCCTGCAATATCCCCACGTCCAGCAGGCCGTCATTGGGGGAAGCGGTCGGCATGGCTTCCAGGCCGCCGGTAATTTTGCCCATGTTGGCGAGCAAAACGGTCTTTACCCGGCGGCGCAGGGGCGGCTTGTCGTCCAGCGTGATGAGGACAAAAGAGCGGCGGCGGGGCAAGTTTCGCACAGCGGCCAGAAAGTAGGCGAGCACGCCCAGACGCTTCTTGGCTTCGCGGCCCGCCCCGGCGATAATCTGCGCGTCCAGGCCGATGCCGCCCATGATGGCAAAGTAGCGGCCCTCGTTTGTGCGGGCTAAATCCAGTGCATAGGGATGGCCGGACAGGGCCACGTCGACGGCTTCCGGCACGGTTGTCGGAATGCCCAGGTTGACTGACAGCAGGTTGCCCGTGCCTGCCGGGAGCACGGCGACGGGAATGTCCTTGCCTACGACGGCAGACAGCGTTTCCATGACGGTGCCGTCGCCGCCGGAGACAGCCAGCAGGCTCGCGCCATCGGCGAGCGCCTTTTCGGCGAGCGCCTTCGCGCCCTCTTGTTCGCTGGTGGCGATGAACTGGCAGGTGTAGCCATGCCGGGACAGCGCCTCGGTGATGGCCTTTTTGCGCTGCTCCGGGTCGCTTTGCCCGGACACGGGGTTGAAGATGACGAAGACGCACTTGTCGTCAGGAGAGTTAGCCTTGGCGGACTGAGGATCAGACATGATGGAACAGTCTACCCGGCAGGCGCGTTCTTTACGCGGCACGGGCAATGGGGAGCGCGAAAAGCAGGTCGGCGGCGGCAAGGGCAGGCAAGGCAGCAAGCGGCGCGGCATAACTTTGCCCCCGGTAGCGGTCTTGCAGCAGGCCAATGCAGTCGCCGTCTAGGGTGACATGGGCGTCTTTCCCCAGAATGGCGAAGACTTCGGCAAGCGGCAGGGCGTCCCGGTAAGGGCGTTTGGCAGACAGGGCGTCAAACACGTCGGCGACGGCAAGGATACGCATCTCCGTGTCCAGTTCCGGGGCGGTCAAGCCGCGAAAGTAGCCTTTCCCGTCCAGCCGTTCGTGGTGCGCGCAGGCGATTTCGGTGAGACGCCCGAAGCCGTTAATCTGGCCCAAAATCTGTTGCGTGTAGTACGGGTGCTGGCGAACAGCCTGCCATTCGGCGTCGTTGAGGCTGCCCGGCTTGTCTAAAATGGCATTGGAGACGGCCAATTTGCCGATGTCGTGCAGGAGAGCCGCGCGGCGCACGAGGGTCAGGCGGCGCGGCGTGAAGCCCATATCCTGTGCCAGCTGCGTGGCGTACAGGCAGACGCGGGTGGAATGCTCGCCCGTGAAGGGCGACTTGGCGTCGACTATCTGCGCGAAGGCGTCGCACAGGGAGTCAATGCGCTCTTCGGTGGCGGCTTCCAGCGCGGCATGAATGTTGAGACGGCGCAGGGCGGCGTCCGGCGCGTCCTGCACAGCCTGCCAGAAGCGGTCGTCCTGCCGGAAGGCATGGGCAGCGCGCACCAAATCGGGGTCAAACCACTGGCCGGAACGCGCCCGCAGGACTTCATAAGCGGTTCCCAGGCCGAACGTTTTGGCGAATACTTCCAATGTTTGGGCGAGGCAGGCGATGCGCGCAAGCAGGGGAATGGCGTCGCCTTGGAGGTGAGCGGGCGAGCCGTGCCCGTTCCAGTGTTCATCTAAACTGCGAATGCAGGCGGCTGCGGCTTCTCCCAAGCCTAACGACAGGGCGATTTGCGCGCCCCGGCTGCACCGTGTCTGCATCAGGTCGTCGCCCACTGCGGCGGGATGGGCGGCAATAGACAGCATTCGGCGGGCGCGGGCGAGCAATGAGCCTTCCGGGAGGGTGTGAGCGGCGGCATATTTAAGGGCTTCTGTGATGTTGCTCCAATCTGTTATCCTGGATGCGCGCTTGGCGTCCAGGTCATCGGAGCCGAAGATGGCGAACATTCGGGCGGCGTTGGACGAGCACCCGCTGTCTTTGAGGAGCAAAGCATGGTACAGGGCGGCACTGTCGGCTTGCGGGAGGCCGATTTCGGCGGCAAGGCGCATTCCAATCAGGCAGGTGCGCTGCGCGTGGCCCATCGGCTGCCCGCCCGTGAGGTCTAATGCGTAGGATAACGAGGACAATATCTCGGCCAGCGAGAGGTTGACGCCGACTAATGGCTCCGGGAGCGGGCTGCTTGGCGGGTTCATTTCCCGGTATTATCGGCAGGCGGGGGCGCTTTCTGGAGAGTCAGGAAGCCCCCCTGTCCCCCCAAGTTTGGGGGGAGGAAGGTCTATGGGGCTTTCTTGTCTTACCCTCCCCCCAATTCCGGGGGGCAGGGTCGCCATTCTGAGGGCGGGGAGGGGGGCCTCGTCCACAGCGCAGAGGGGCCTTCTTCACGGCCCATGTTTCCCCGGCGCGCTTTGCGGCTATAGTATCGCAGCAGTGTTGGAAGGGAAAGGCGGCTTGTATGAGCACTCTGGGCAGGGATACGAAACTGACTTATCTGGGACATTCCACGTTTGTGGTGGAGACGCCGGGAGGCAAGCGTTTGCTTTTAGACCCCTGGGTGGAGCATAATCCGCGCTGCCCGCTGAAGAATGGGGACATTGGGGCGTTAGATTGCATACTTATCACGCATGGACATGCTGACCATATGGGCGATGCCGTGTCCCTGGCGAAGCAAACCGGGGCACAGGTGGTGGCAAACTTTGAGGTTGGCGCGTTTCTGGAAGGCAAAGGCGTTGCCAATGTGCTTGCGATGGGCAAGGGCGGCACGGTGTCGGTGGACGGTTTGCGCGTGACAATGACCCATGCTGTGCATTCGTCGGGCATTGAGGACGGCGACAGCTTCATTTATGGCGGCGAGCCGGGCGGCTATGTGGTGGAAATGGAGAATGGATTCCGCATTTATCACGCGGGTGACACGGCTGTTTTTGGCGACATGGCACTCCTTGCCGAGTTGTATCACCCGGATTTGTGCCTGCTCCCCATTGGCGACCACTTTACGATGGGGCCGTTTGAGGCGGCTCATGCCTGCCGTTTGCTGCGTGCGCGGCAGGCTGTGCCGATGCATTACGCCACATTTCCGCTTTTGACGGGCACGCCAGATGCGTTCTGGGAGGCTTTGGGCGCGCTGAACGTGGACACGCAGGTGATTGTGATGGAGCCGGGGGAAACACTTGAATAACATTTACGGGCGCATTCTTGCCCTCGGAGCGGTGTGCGGGCTGCGCTCCATGATGGGGCCGGGGGTTTTGGCGCATCTCGCGCCGCCTTTCCCGCGTCTTTTGCTGCGTCTGGCGGCGGCGGGAGAGGTGGTTGTGGATAAACTTCCCGCCACTCCGTCGCGCCTTGCGCCGGGGCCGCTGGCCGGAAGGCTGATTTCGGGCAGTATTTGCGGCGTCGTGCTGGCGCGTCGCGGGGGCAAATCGCCTCTTTTGGGCGCATTCCTGGGCGCAGCCGGGGCATTGTTCGGCGCGTTTGGGGGGTATCACGCGCGCCATGCGCTGACCACGCGGGTCGGTTTGCCGGATTTGCCGGTGGCACTGGCGGAAGACGCGCTCGCAGTCGGGGTCGCGCGGGCCGTTTCCCGGTGATAAAAACGCGGCGTCTGGGCAGGACGGGGCTTTCTGTTTCCGAGGTCGGCTTTGGCGGATGGGCGATTGGCGGCGACGCTTTTGGCAATGGGTACGGCCCCGCCGATGACAACGCAAGCCGCGCGGCCCTTCGCGCGGCGCTGGAGTGCGGCGTGACCCTGTTTGACACGGCGGATGTGTATGGACACGGGCACTCCGAGGCGTTGATGGGGGAAGTTTTGCGCGATTGGACGGGGCCGTCTCCCGTTGTCGTGACGAAGGGCGGGGTTAATTTCTACCGCTCCGATGACACTTTGGAGGGTGACTGGACGCCTTACGGGATTGCCCACGCGGTTCAGCAGAGCCTTGCGCGCCTGCGCCGGGAGACGCTGGACGTGTTTTTGCTGATGAATCCGCCGGTGCAGGAACTTGACCGCTGGCGCGCGTGGGAGACGCTGGCTTCCTTGAAGCGTTCCGGCAAGGTGTCGCACTACGGCGTTTCCGTTGCCGACGCCGACGACGGGGCGTGGCTGCTGCGCCACCACAAGCCTGTCGCGGTTCTGGAAGTCGCCTACAGCCTCTTTTATCAGGGCGCGGGGGTGGAACTGCTGGATTTGGCGGCAAAGCGGGGGGTCGGCGTGCTGGCCCGCGAGCCGCTTGCGAACGGCTTTTTGACTGGCAAATACGGCCCCGGCGCGGTGTTTGGGGCAGGCGATATGCGCGCCGCGCTGCCTGCGGCCTATGTGCAGGCGATGTCGGAGACGGCTTCGCGGCTTGCGTTTCTGGCGTTGCCGGGCGCGCGCACGCTGTCGCAGGCGGCCCTGCGCTTTGTGCTGGACGACCCGTGCATTGCGTGCGCGGTGGCGGGGGCGAAGACAGCGGCGCAGGCGGCAGAAAACGCAGGCGCATCGTCCGTTCCCGCGCTCACAGACGCGGAGCGTGCGCGGATTGCGGCGGTGTTTGCGGCGTGAGAGGCGCTCACGCGGTAAGGAGGAGGCACTCACGCGGGAGGAGGAGGCCCTCACCCCGGCGTTAGGAGGCCCTCACGCGGGAGGAGGAGGCCCTCACCCCCGCCGCTTCGCGGCGACCCTCTCCCGTTGTCACGGGCGAGGGTAAGAAGTAAGTTGCTCTTAACCCTCGCCTGCGAAGCGGGAGAGGGTGGCTCCGCAGGAGCCGGGTGAGGGCCTCCTTCCCTTACGGTGAGCGCCTCCTTCCGGCGGGTGAGGGCCTCCTCCGCGCTTCTTGGGGGCGACTATTGCGCGACTTAAGGGCGGCTAAGAGGCGGATTTGGGCGGCAGCCAGGAAAAAACGGGAACCATGAAGGCAGCAAACGCGGCGCAAATGCGCGACATAGACAAACACGCAGGCGACACCTACGGCATTCCCGGCATCGTGCTGATGGAAAACGCGGCCCTGCGCGTGGTGGAAACGGTGCAAGCCCGGTTTTCCCCATTGGCAGGAAAGCGCATCGCGGTGGTCTGCGGCAAGGGCAACAACGGCGGCGACGGGCTTGCCGCCGCTCGTCATCTGCACGCGCGCTTCGGGGCGGCAGTTGCTGTGTATTTGTGCGCGCCTGCGGCGGACTTAACAGGGGACGCGGCGACGAACTTCCGCATGGCACAGGCGTTCGGCGTGGACATTCGGCCCGGCGACCGGGGCTTAGATTTGTCTTCGGCGGACGTTGTGATAGATGCCCTGCTCGGCACGGGCGCGAAGGGACAGCCTGCCGGGGCGATAGCGGCAGCAATTCAGGCGATAAATACCAGTGGGCGGCCTGTAGTCAGCGTGGATATGCCGTCTGGCGTGGACGCCGACACGGGCCAAGCGCCGGGCGCGTGCGTGCAGGCAGCGGTCACTGTGACCTTTGGCGTGCCTAAAGTGGGCCTTTTGCTGTACCCCGGCGCGGGCTTTGCAGGGGAGTTGCAAACAGTAGACATCGGTTTACCCCTTGCTTTGACGGCATCAGATGCGCTTTGCGTGAATGTGACCGGGGCTGTTGACGCGGCCCGCTGGCTCCCTGCGCGCCCGGAGGGCCGGGATTCCAACAAGGGAGCGTTCGGACACGCGGTTGTTTTCGCCGGTTCGCGCGGGTTCATCGGGGCCGCCGTGCTGTGCGCGGAAGGGTCAGCGCGCATGGGCGCGGGGCTAACGACGCTGTGCGTGCCGGAAAGCGCGCAAAACGGGGTGGTCTGCCGGGTCAACCCGACGGTGATGACGCGGGGCTTGACGGAAACGGCGGCGGGCGGCTTCGGCCCTGACGCGGTTTCTGCGGCGTTGGAGACGGCAAAACAGGGCACGGCGGCGGCCATTGGCCCCGGTTTGGGCAGGCAGGCGGGGGATTTTGTGCGCCAGTTCGCGGCGCAGTGCCTGGTTCCGCTGGTGATAGACGCAGACGCGCTGAACATTCTGGCGGAAGGCGGGGCCGACGCGCTGAAGTCGCGGCCTGCCCCAACGGTGCTGACGCCCCACCCCGGCGAGATGGGCAGGCTTTTAGGGCGCTCTACCGGGGACGTTCAGGCGGATCGACGCGGCGCAGTGGAGGAAGCCGCGCGCCGTTTCAGGTGTGTCGCGCTCTTGAAGGGAAGCCGAACGCTGATTGCGTCGCCCGACGGAGCCTTATGGGTGAACACAACGGGAAACGCGGGCATGGCTTCGGGCGGCATGGGCGATGCGCTGACGGGGATTGTGGCGGCTCTGCTGGCGTGCGGGCTGACGGCGGGGGACGCGGCGGCGGCGGGGGCTTATCTGCACGGCCTTGCCGGGGACATTGTGGCAGAGCGATGGGGAGGCAAAGCGGGCTTGCTGGCAACCGACGTGATAGACGCCGTGCCCCTGGCGCTGGCCCGCTGCCAGAACGGGGGGCTATGAATGCGCCTGCGAACGCTTTTGCTGCTGTGTTTGACGCTTTTGTGGCCGCTTCATTGCGCCGCTGCGCCGCCTTCTGCGCTGGTTGTCACCCTGCCTGACGTGGGCCGCTACAGCGTGTGGGCACTGTCTGCGACGGGCACGGTGACAGTCATGCCGCGCACCGTGATGGGACAAAAGACTGTTCCGATAGCGTTTGCCGGGGGCACGGTGTGCGTGCTGGACGCGCACACGGGGCAGGTGGCGTCCCGCACCGTCGCGCCGGGAACGCGCTCGCTTTCGCTGGCGTTCGCGGATTTCAAGCCGCTGGCGCAGGCATCTGCCGCGCCGCCTGCCGCCTTGCCGCCCGCTCCCACTGCCTCCGCAGCGCCGCCCGTGCGCGACGCCGATGCGCCCACGCCCGCCAATGGATTGGCTCATTTAGGCTCGTTTGTGCTGGGACTGGCGGTTGCAGGAGGGGTTGCGTGGCTTGTCTGGCGCATGGTGCAGGCGCGCGGGGAGCCTCTGCTGGCGCTCGCAAGGCGGGCCGGAGTGGTCGTGCCGTCCCCCGCCGAAGCGTACGAAGCGCCCATGCCGACGTTTGTTCCCCCCGCAATGAAGGCCCCGGAACCCGTTCCCGACGCGGCTTCCATGCCCGTGCGCGCCGTGCCGAGCGGGAGCGGGCCGCATTTGATTGGCATGCAGGGATTGGCTGCGGGGAGTGTGTTTACCCTGGATGAAGGCGCTTTGACGGTGGGGCGAGAGGGCAGCAATGGCATTGTGCTGGCCGAAGAAGGCGTGTCCAGACGCCATGCGACGCTGCTGCGCGGCCCCTCCGGGGCGGTCACGGTGCGGGATGAGGGCAGCGCGAACGGCGTGTGGGTGAATGGCGAACGCATTCAAGAGGCTGTGTTGTCCCCCGGCGACACGGTGCAGTTCGGCGCGAGCGTGTTTCGCGTGGCGTCCTGAAAGCGTTTGGAAAGCGTCTCCACAGCGTCTCAGCAGGGACTCAGCAGGGACTCAACAGGGACTCAACAGGGACTCAGCAGCGACTCAGCAGCCAAAATGACGGGGCTGCGACCCTCACCCGACCCATCAGAGGCGCTTCGCCCGCCCTCACCCGTTCCCGATGCAACGGGACGTTGCCCCTCACCCCGCGCTGCGCGCCACGCCCGGAGGCCCTCACCCCGCGCTGCGCGCGACCCTCTCCCGTACCGCACAGGCGAGGGTTAAGAGGGAGTGTGTTCCCGCACGGGCGAGGGTTAAGAGTGACTTATCTCCCACCCTCGCCTGCGCCCTCCGAGTCTGCCAGTGCAGAAGCGGGCGTCTCCCCTCTTACCCTCGCCTGCTTTAGCGGGAGAGGGTCGCCATTCCGATGGCGGGGGGAGGGCCGCCTGTCGCCATTCCGATGGCGGGGGGAGGGCCGCCTGTCGCCATTCCGAGGGCGGGATGAGGGCCGCCTGTCGCCATTCCGAGGGCGGGATGAGGGCCGCCTGCCGTCCGTCCGTGCCCGTGCGACTTTTGGACGCCGCCCGTGCAACTTTTGGACGCCGCGGGTGTCACAATAGGACAGGAGAACATCATCAATGAACTTTCGCCCGCTTTTGTGCGCCGCCGCGCTGCTGGCCCTGACCCCCGCCGTCGCCGCGCCTGCCCCCTCCCCGCCCGCTGCCGTCGCCCCGCAGACCGTCACCCTACGCTATCATTGGACGCCAAACGAGACGCGGCGTTACACTGTCACAACGGATATGACGATGCTCATGTCGGGCCTGCCGGGGGGCAAAACCCTGCCCGTGAAGACCCATGAGGAGATGACGCTGGCGCAAACGTGCCAGAGCGTGCGCCCTTCTGACGGCGCCGCGAGCCTGCTCACCCGCATTTCGACGATGACGGGGACGATGAACGGCAAGCCGATGCCCGCCGCAATGACCGGCATGGAGGCGTTCAAAGACGGCTTTGTCAGCGTCACCACCCCCACCGGGAAGACGCTTTCGACGACCATGAACGGCGCGGCGAGCGGCCCCCTGAGCAAGATGCTCGCGCATTTGACCGGGATGACGCCCGCCTTCTTTCCCGAACAAGCCGTCAAAGTCGGCGACACATGGAGCAGCACGGTGGACTTGAACGCGGCCTTCGGCGGGAAAATGACGCTGCCGCAAATCGTCATGCAGTCCACTTTGACCGGCCTTCGCACGGAAAGCGGCGACACGCTGGCCGACATTTCGCTGGTCATTGACGCGCCTTTGGACATGACCCTGCCCGGCTCCAGCGCGTCTGCGACCGCCATGACGGGCAAGCAAACGGGCACGGGGACGCTTGTCTTTGACGTGGACAAAGGGGCGATTGTGCGTTTCGTGAACTCGTCCGCAACGCATATGACCATCACGCCCCCGGCGGGCGCGGGGCAAGCGCCGCTGACCAACACGATGCAGATGGAGATGCACATGGAGCGCGCCCCGGACACAGCGGCGTCTCCGTAGGGGCAGGGCTTGCCCTGCCCTGCGCGTCCCAACGCCCTGCCCTGAGAGGCAGGAGGCCCTCACCTCGGATGGAGGAGGCCCTCACCCGGCGCTTCGCGCCACCCTCTCCCGCTTCGCAGGCGAGGGTTAAGAAAAGATAACTCTTACCCTCGCCTGCGAAGCGGGAGAGGGTCGCTGCGGAGCAGCGGGGTGAGGGCCGTTTACAGGCGGTGTGAGGGCCTCTTTATCGCCGGGTGAGGGCCTCCTACGCGGGATCGAGCCGCCATTCTGATGGTGGGGTGAGGGGATTGCGAGGGCCTGCCGCGCGGCTAACGGTCGCGTTCCACGACGTAGCGGGCCAGCAGGCGCAGGGGTTCGGCGCAGTCAGGGAAGGAATGCAGGGCGGCGGCGGCATGGTCGGCGGCCTGAAGCGCGAGACGGCGCGAAGCGTCTATGCCCAGGGCTTTGGGGTAGGTTGCCTTGTCTTGTTTGAGGTCGCTCCCGGTGGCCTTGCCGAGTCTGGCGGCATCGCCTTCCAGGTCTAAGATGTCATCGGTGATTTGGAACGCCAGCCCCAGATGGTGTCCGTAGGCGCGCAATGCCTGCTCCTGCGCGACGCTCGCCCCGCACAGACGCGCTCCCGACACCAGCGAAGCCGTGAGCAGCGCCCCGGTCTTCCGGGCATGAATGGAGGCGACGGCGGCTTCGTCCAGGTCGTCGCGGCCTTCGCTCTCCATGTCCGCCACCTGTCCGCCCACCATGCCGCGCGTGCCCGATGCATGAGCGACCATCATCAGGGCGTCCAGCGTCCAGTCTGCGGGGGCAAACAAGCGGCACTCCCCGACCAGTTCGAAGGCCAGCGCGAGCAGGGCGTCCCCGGCTAAGATTGCCATCGCTTCGCCGTATACCACATGGGAGGTGGGTGCGCCGCGCCGCAGCGGGTCGTTATCGAGGGCAGGCAGGTCGTCATGGATCAGCGAGAACGTGTGAATGCACTCCACCGCGCACGCGAGCGGCAAGACAGTCTGCGGGTCTCCACCGACGGCTTCGGCCCCGGCGAGCGCGAGTATGGGACGCAATCGCTTGCCGCCGCAGAAGAGGGAATACCGCATGGCCTCGTGCAGGCGCGCGGGGGCTTGCGCGGCAGCGGGGAGATAGGCATCCAGTGCCTCGTCCACGCGCGCGCGGCGGGCGTCTAGGTACGCGGGCAGGTCAATGGTCATGGGGCGTTCCTGGGACGGCCCTCACCCCGCCCGCGGACGGGCGACCCTCTCCCGTCAGAACGGGCGAGGGTGGGAAATCAGTCCTTCTGACCCTCGCCCGTGCCGCACGGGAGAGGGTGGCGCGAAGCGCCGGGTGAGGGCCGTTCATGGAAAGGCTCATCGGGTCGCCCGCTCCGCCGCCGCGAGTGTGTTCTGCAAGAGCATAGCAATCGTCATGGGGCCGACGCCTCCCGGCACGGGCGTGATGGCGGATGCGATGGGCGACACGCCCGCAAAGTCTACGTCGCCTGCGTTATTCTGATAGCCTGCATCCAGCACAACGGCCCCCGTCTTCACCATGTCCGCTGTGATTAAGCCCGCGCGCCCGACGCAGGCGCACAGGATATCGGCCTGCCTCGTGAGGCTGCCTAAATCGGGTGTGCGGGAGTGGCAGACGGTAACGGTGGCGTTTTCGGCCAGCAGCAGCAGCGCGAGCGGCTTGCCTAAGATGACGCTTCGGCCCACGACGACGGCGTGCCGCCCCGCAACGGGCAGGTTATAGCGGCGCAAAAGCTCCATCATCCCGGCGGGCGTGCAGGCATGGAAGGCGTCCATCCCCGCCGCTAGTCGCCCCAGCGAGAGGGGAGAAATGCCGTCTACGTCCTTTTCGGGCCGCAACTGCGAGAGGATATGCGGCTCGTTCATGTGCTTGGGGAGCGGGTGCTGAATGAGAATGCCATGCACTTGCGGGTCGGCATTGAGGGCGTCCAGACACTCCTGCACGGCGGACTGGGGCGCGTTGTCGGGGAACGGGAAGGTGCGCGAGCCGATGCCTGCTCGCGCGCAAGCCCGCGCCTTCATCTGCACGTAAGTTGCCGACGCCGGGTCGTCGCCCGCGAGAATGGCGGCCAGGACGGGCGTGACGCCGGTTTCCGCCGTGAAGCGTTTGGCGCGCAGCGCGGTTTCCGCCCGGATTGTTTTGGCTGTCGCCGTGCCGTCCAGAAGGGTTGCAGTCATGGAAGCGTCTCAGTCTCACGGAAGAAGCGTCTTAGTTCGCCTGCACGCCGAACGGGCCGAAGGCGGGCATGGCGGCGTCGCCCGTGTCGGTGAGGTTGCAGTACGGGTCTGTGCCGTAGCCGTAGCTCAGGAACAGCAGTTCTTTATGGAGCGGCGTGGTGAGGTGCAGTTCGGCGCGGTCGCCCTCCAGCGTCACCTTGAAAATACGCGGCACTTCCCGCCACTCCTTGTCATGCAGAAGGAAGCCGGACGGCCTGCCTGCCGAACGCAGTCCGCCGCGCACGCCGTCAAAGAAGACGCGCAGAGTGGTGTTGCCCGGCCCGAAGGTGACGGCGCGCAGGTCGGGGCCGGAGTAGCCGTCGGCCAAGTCTGCCAGCCTGCGCCCCAAGCGCTTGAGGCTTTGCGTGCCAATGTGGATGCCGTCGTCCAGGTCTAAGTCAATGGCGGAAGCGAGCGCGGCGTTCTCCGTATACAGCGCGACGTAGCGCTGATTGTCGCGCACTCTAGACCATGCGCGTTCGCTTTCCGGCGTCGTCGGGGTCACGTATCGTCCCAGCTGCACGAACAGAAACGGCAGGCGCGGCTGGCCAAAGTCGGTGCGGAATGCTTCAATCAGCGCGTACATTTTGTCGTCGTATTCATCCATATCGTCCGGGTTGGCGTCGCTTTCGCCCTGATACCAGAGAACCCCGGCGACTTTGCCGCCGTTGGCGCGCACCCGTTCCAGCGTCGCCCCGTACAGCGACGCGCCTCCTTCGCCTCTCAGTTCCGGGTTCCACTGCGTCATGCTGGTGCCGCCATGCGCGCAGGGGATCAGGCCAACGGGAACGCCAGTGCGTTCCAGGCGCGTCCGGGCAAACGTCAGCCCGAGACCTGCTCCTTTTAGGCGCTCGCCGTCGCGCGGGTCGGGCGCGTCCGGCACAGCGTCCCGTCCCCAGAGTTTATGGTGTACCAGGCGCGGGGACTCGCCCAGCCAGTGCAATGGTTCTTCGGCGACGGCCCATTGTTCGCGGCTCTGGTAGGAATGGACACCTAATGTCGGCTCCTCGGTATCCACTAAATCGCCGACGCCCTCCATGTTGCTTTGCCCGGCCAGCACCCAGAGGTCGCCGACCAGCACGAAGCGCGCGCCGCCCACTTCGTAGGGGCCGCCGGTGGGCAGGGACACAATCTCGCCGCTTTCCAGCGCCACATGGGCATGGCCGTCGTCGCCGCGCTGCAAGACCTGATAATCATGCAGCGGGAGGGGAATGCTGGCCGCGCGCTGGCGCTTGCCAGGTGTTCGTTTCATCGGCACGTCACTTGTCTCCATTCGGGAAGTTCAGATGCATTCGGCTGGCGGTGGGCGCATCCTGCCCTTTGTATTTGCTGCCCAAATCCGGGTGTCCGTAGGGACGCTCCGCCGGAGTGCTCATGGCAAAGAAAGAAATCTGGCCTATCTTCATGCCGGGGTAGAGTTTAATGGGCAGGTTGGCGACATTAGACAATTCCAATGTGATATGCCCCTCAAAGCCGGGGTCTATGTAGCCTGCGGTGGCGTGAACAATCAGCCCCAGGCGGCCCAGCGACGATTTGCCTTCCAGCCGGGCGACGAGATCATTTCCCAGGGCCACTTTTTCCACTGTGTTGCCCAGAATAAACTCGCCGGGGTGGACAATAAACGCTTCATCGTCCCCCACTGTCACCAACTCGGTGAGGCCGTCCTGCGCGGCTTTGGGGTCTATGCAGGAATAACGGTAGTTGCGGAACACGCGAAAGCGTCCGTCCAGACGGATGTCTACGGACGCAGGCTGCACCAGAGCAGGGTCGTAAGGCGTCAGCGTGATGCGTCCCGTGCGGACGCCCTCTTTGATGGAATAATCGGAAAGTATCATGCGTCCGGGGGGAAATCGGTCTCTGTGCCGCGCGGCTGACGGGCGAGCGTGCCGAGCACGCCGTTGACAAACCGGCTGGACTCGGCGGTAGAATACTTCTTCGCTAACTCTACGGCTTCATTGACGACGGCGGCGACGGGCGCATCAGGCCGGTACAGGAGTTCATAAGCGGCCAGCCGCAGGATATTGCGGTCTACGGTGGCCTGCCGTTCCAGCGCCCAGTCTATAGACAGGTCGGCGACGCGCCGGTCAATTTCTTCTTGATGCGCCAGCGTCCCCTGCACCAGTTCGGAGGCCATGCTTTGATGCGTTTCGTCCAGGCGCGACTGGGCCAGCGCGGTCGCGAGCACGGTTTCCACCGGCTGCTTGCCCAGGTCTAGCTCAAAGAGTATCCGCAGGGCCAGTTCCCGCGCCTCGCGCCGGGGGTTTTTGCTGCTGCCGTGTCCGTCGGGAGTTATTTGCCCCTATTGTACCCGGCGTTTGGGTTTTCTTTGGGCGTTGGCGGGCTTCTTTTGCCCGGAAAATCGGCGGCGGGCGGCCTTGCGGAAGCGGCGAGCCGGGCGCGGCACTGTCCCCAGCACGGCGACTCCCAGCCCCACGAGGCCCACGCTGAGGAAGCCTTCGGCCCAGAAGTCATACGGGTGCTCGGCTCCCGGCGGCCCGTATTTCTGCCGATACAGCGCCGTTTTGGTGTTTTGCAGGAACCCGCCCAGGCACGCGATGCCCAGCAGAAAAAGGGCGAGGCGTCCCGGCCAGACGCGCGTCCATGGTTTCATCGCACAGTGCGTCCTTCCCCTCTCACGCTGTATTGACGCTGTAACACTGCTTCAGGAGCGAGGGATTTAAATCCCTCGCTGCCTGGCAGCGCTTTCCCAAAGCGTCCGCGCTAGAGGATTACGGCGTCGGCGGGCACAACCGGCGGCAGGGCGTTCACAATCCGCACGGTTTGGACGCTGACGGTGACGACGCGGCGCACGAGTTGGGCAATGTATTCGGGGTCGCCTTCGCGGTTGGGGTCTTGGGTGAGGCCGCTGCGCTTGTCCGTCGTCACCTGATATTGGTCTAGCACCCATTCCAGCGCGGAGCGGTTGCCGAGTTTGTAGTCAAACGCTTCGGGCGGAATGCCCGCAAGCGTCAGGCTGTCATTGACGATGACCGCCGTTCGGTCTTTGCTCAGTTTCATCCTGGTCACGCGCCATGAGAACGGCACGT
Organism: uncultured Armatimonadota bacterium; assembly: GCA_963835235.1. Taxonomy (GTDB): domain Bacteria; phylum Armatimonadota; class Armatimonadia; order Armatimonadales; family Capsulimonadaceae; genus CAWIET01. The sequence goes on along the minus strand of CAWIET010000004.1, from coordinate 1,160,625 downwards.
CTTTGTTGACCAGTTGTGTGAGCGGGTATTCGTCCCCCTGTTCATACCCCGTGTGCAGGGCGGCGAGCGCGCGTCCAGCATCGGCAAAGGCTTCGAAGGCAGCCCCCGGAAGGCCCTCACCCGGCGCGTCGCAAAGCCTCGCGCCACCCTCTCCCGTTGTCACGGGCGAGGGTAAGAGTGACTTATCTCCCACCCTCGCCTGCGAAGCGGGAGAGGGTCGCCCTTCCGAGGGCGGGGTGAGGGCCTCTTTCCCCACCAGCGGAATGCGCGGCAGGTCACGCTTGAGGTTCTCGGCGTAGCGGGCGCGGTAGTCGGGGGCGTGCAGGAGGGCGTAGACGTAATGGAAGATGTCGGGCTTTGTGACGTGTTCGCCGTAGGCGGCTTGAAACTGCGCGAGTGCCCAGTCGGTGATGTTGTCGCGGCGTATTTGGCCGTCCAGGGCGTAGGTGTAGAGCGGGAAGCATTGCGCCGGGTCTGCGTAAAAGTTAAGGTCGGGAACGCTGTCTACAGCAAGAACGCTGAAGTCTTTGCGCCCGTAGCCGCCGACTACAATCGCTTGGTTATCTACTGCTGCATTGGGGAAAAGATGATGCTGCTGATACCGACGCTGATTAAGCAAATGGTCAAAATACAAATACTTCTTGCAGAAGGGGCGATACAAGGATTTCCGTATCTGTGCAGGTTGAAAGGTAAGCATCTCATGTTTTATAAGAACCTCTTTCAGCCTATCCGTCCATTTCAGGAAGCCCATCTCTGAGTTGACGAACTCATTTACTGCATCTTCGGGGAGGCCAGAAACCATCCAACGTGTGACTTCGGCGTTGTAATTCTCCGAGAAGCGTTGCATCTTTTCTGCTAAATGCGTGTCGCTAAAATCGTACACCCACTCATCTCTATTGGTCGCTACGCCCAGAGAATAAGTCTTAAAGATGGCCCGCACATCTATGTTTTTTGAGGCTTTTGTGTCTTTTGCGCCCATTAGCAGGAAGGCGTCAAAGTCATCTTCCATGCCTTCATTCAGCCAGTGGTGGCGGGCATTTGGCGCAAGCGTCTCCCATTCCACAGAAGCAAGGCTTGCCTTGTCTTTCAGGTAGGCCAACTTGTCCCGGCCTTCCAGTTCATTGGGCACAGCGCAATACTTGACGAACTGTTCTGCGCCTGCCTTCCGCACAGCGACAATGATGCTGACGCCGACGCGAATGCCGAACACATTGCCGCCGCCCCCGCGCCGCGCATTGCCGCCCAAGTCTAAGATGTATAACTGCGTGAAGTCTGCCGCTAAATGCTTGCGAAAGCCGTCAAACGCGACGCCGTGCAGGTAGCCGTTGTTGGTCACGAAACACACGATGCCGTCCTGCCCGTTCAGCCTGTCCGTCGCCCACCGGAAGAAGCGCACGTAAGCGTCATACGTCTTCGTGTGCAGGGTCGCTTGGGAGTCCTTGACATAGGTTTCCTTGATGCGCCCGTCCAACTGTTCGTACTTGCGGTTCTTGTTGTTGTCGTTCTCGTTCGCCTGTCCCACATTGTAGGGCGGGTTGCCGATAATCACCGTAATCGCCGCGTCCTGCTCCCGCTGCACCCGCTCGGTGTTCTTTTCCGTGAACGCCAGCGTCATTTGCTGCCCCTTCGCCAAATCCAACGTGTCGGCAAAGCACAGGCCGGGAAACGGGGCGTAGCGGCCTTGCAGGTCAAAATAAGCGTGCTCCATGTTCAGGGACGCCACGTAATAGGGCAGCAGCATCACCTCGTTGGCGAACAGTTCATGCGCGTACTTGTGCGCTCGCTCTAACGGGCCAATGCGCCGCAGAATGTTGACCAGAAAGTTGCCCGTGCCCGTGCAGGGGTCTAAAATCGTCACGCCCGGCGCGGACAGCGTTTTGCCGAACTGCGCCTTGAGGACGTGTTCCACGCTTTCGCACATGAAGTCCACAATCGGCTGCGGCGTGTAAACAATGCCATGCGTGTCGGCAGTCTTCTTGTTGAACTCCTGAAAGAACCGCTCGTAGACGTTGTTCAGGAACCCCTGCTTTTCGCTGAAATCGGTGATGGTGCGCGCCGCGCCTTCAATGGCGGCGTAAAAGTAGTCCAACTGCTTCAGGAAGTCCGCGCGGCTGAAAGACTGCGAAGTCAGCGCGGCAATCACCTTCTCTATCTCTGCCGCGATGACATTGCGCGATGCGAACTCGGACTCCCCAAACACCGTGCGAAACAGCCGCTCCGTGAGAAGATGCTGCACCAGCATTTCTTCTATCTGCCCCGCCCCAATCTCCGGGTTCAGCGCATTGCGGCACATCTCATGGAACCCCGCGAACGCCGCCACAAACGCCGGATTGTCCCCGCGCTCGCGCTCCACAATGGACAAAAGCGCCTGCGCCAGCGTGGGGATTTTGTCCGCAAACACCGCCGCCGCTTTGTGATATTCCTCCACCTCCGCAGGCGAATGCGACAGAAACCGCGCCAGCAGCCCCGACAATTCCGCGCGCTTTGTTAAATCAATGTCCAGCACACGCTGCCGGTTTTGATACAGCACCGCGCGGCGCGTGTCCTCAAAGATGGTGTTGCTTAAATCATACTTGAGCGCTATCTTTTTGGCAATCTCGGCGTCTAAATCATCGGACGTGTCTTTGGCTTCCCAGTAGCCGCGCGGGATTTGAAACGTATCCAGCAGCGTGCCATCGGGACGCTTGCGCGAGCCGGGCAGAGCGTATTCTTCCACCAGCGTCCACCCCACCGGACGCGCGCACGTGTCCAAAAGGGCGCGAAACGCCCCGCGCGTGCCCTGCTCATAGGCGACGCCGAGCGCCCCAAAGTTCGCTAATTGTGCGTAATAAGCATCCAGCGCCTTGCTGTCGGCAGGGGGCGCGGCGGCGGAAGGGACGTTCATACTTCCAGTTTACCTCACGCACCCGACACGCCCTGCTTGACGCCCGCTTGACAGGCACTTGACAGGAAAATGCACAGATGTGGGAAAACACACAGATGTGGTATACTGCTCCGTTGTTCCCACGCTGACACAGGCGCGGAACGCGATCTATTTCATAATGTTTCCAGCAGAGGGGGGATACGATTGACGCAAGTCCAGGTTCGGCCCAACGAATCGCTTGACAGCGCCTTGAAGCGCTTCAAGAAGATGATCCAGCAGACCGGCGTGCTCAAAGAAGCGCGCGAGCATGAGCACTACGAGAAGCCCAGCGACAAAAAGCGCAAAGCGGAAGCGGCGGCGCGGCGCAAGCGCCAGCGCAACGAAGAAAAAGACAAGGCATAACCCTGCCTCTCAGAAGCGCCCCCTTTCGGCGGCGCAGACCTGAGTTTAGAGCGCGGCGCGCGCGGGAGAATGTAAATCCCGGCGGGCCGCGCTTCCCGACTTTGTGCTTTATCGCTCTGTTTGCGCGCTCCCGTTTTGTTTGCGCCTCCAGGCTCGCCCCGGCATGGCTAAACATCTTCCATCTTTACGGTTTTCTGTTCCCCATTCTGCCGCTCCTGCTCCGAACGGCGGGAACGCTCCACGCCGTCCTTCGCGCAAAGACACAGGCGGCAAAGACGCGCGCCGCGCGGCGCTCGCCCGCTGGCGCGCGTGGCCGGGGCTGCGCGCCGCTGGCCCCGGCGGGCGGCGCTGGGCGCTGACTGTCGGGACAATTCTCGTTCTTTCCGCGCTGCTGTCCCTGCATCTGCTGCCGGATAAAGTGTCCCTGCGCGCCGGTGACATCAGCACGCAGGAAGTGCGCGCGATGCGGACGGTGCAGTATGTTGATCAGGAGCGCACCCGCGCCCTTTCGGATGCCGCCGCCGCGCGCGTTGACCCTATTTATTTTCCCGTGCGCTATGCGTCCTCCGAGGCCGACCAGACCATCACGGACGTGTTTGAGCGCCTGCGCCGCGCGCGCGGCCCGCACGCGCAAAGCGCGTCCCGCACCGCATTCACGCTGCGTCAGGAAGTCGGCGTTTCCGTCTCGCCTGTCTCCCTGCTCGCGCCCCTGCTGCGCGAAACGACTGCGGCGTATCAGCTTGACCAGGCGGAGCGGCTCACGCGCGCCGTCGTTCATGCGGCCATGAGCCGCGAACTGCGCGCCGACCACCCGGAAGACCTGACCGACGCGCAGTCCGACGCCGCCGCGTCTGTGCGCGCCTCATCGCTGCCCCGCGACTTCGTGCCTGCCGTGTCCGCGCTGGCCTGCGCCATTCTGCGGCCCAATCGCCAATTGGACGAGCGCGCTACCGAGAAAGCCCGCCTTGCCGAGCGGCAGTTGGTGGCCCCGGTCATCGGGCAAATCTTTGCCGGGGACATCGTGGCGCGCGCGGGGGAAACCGTCACCCCCGACACCATCAGCAAACTGCGCGCGCTTGGCCTGCAAAACCCCCGCCTTGACCTGATTACCGTGCTGTGCGTCACGCTGCTCACGGCCTTCGCGGTCGGCTGCATCGGGCTGTATCTGGCGCGCTATATGCGGCCTGTGTATCAGTCCACCCGAACCCTGACGCTTCTGAGCACGCTGGTCATTCTCAGCGTGCTGGGGCTGAAGCTGGGCGGGTCGCTGCTGGGCGTGCGACTTTCCCCCCCTCAATTCGGCTATGTGGGGATGCTCAGCGTGACGGGATGCGCGATGCTGGTTGCCGCGCTCATTCAGCCGCGTTTGGCGATGATGGTGACCGCGCTGCTGGCCGCGCTGTCCGGCCTGATTTTGGGCGGTGACCTGCGGTTCGCGTTTATGACCCTCTTGTCGGGCTTTGTCGGCATCTACGCTGTGTCCGACATCCGTGCGCGTGGCGATGTGGTGCGCGCGGGCGCGCTGCTGTGCGCCTCCAACGTCGTTCTGAGCCTGCTGGTGGGACGCATTGAAGGCGACATGGCTGACGACCTGCATCAAGCGGTCGTGTGGGCCTTCTTTTCGGGGCTGCTGTCCGTCGCGCTGTTTTCGGTGGGCGCGGCGCTCTTTGAGCGCGTGTTCGGCATCACCACGCATCTGGGCCTGCTGGAACTGTCCGACCCAAACAATCCCCTCTTGACCCGCTTCTGCCAGATCGCGCCGGGCACGTTTACGCATTCAGTGATGGTGGGCAACCTGGCCGTCGTCGCCGCCGAAGCCATCGGCGCGGACGCGCTCCTGTGCCGCGTGGGGGCGTATTACCATGACCTGGGCAAAATGAAGCGCGCCGAGTTCTTTGTGGAGAACCAGGGCGGGGGGGACAACATTCACGCGCGCCTGAACCCGTCGCTTTCGGCTCTCGTTGTGACCGCCCATGTCAAAGACGGGCTGGAGATTGCCGACCAGGAACACCTGCCGCCCGTGATTAAAGCGTTTATCACGGAGCATCACGGCACCAGTCTCATCCGCTACTTTTTCCATCAGCAGATGGTGGAAGACGGCGGCGAGGCCGCCCCCGGATTGGAACAACGTTTTCGCTACGGCGGCCCCAAACCGCAAAGCCGCGAAACGGCGATCCTCATGCTGGCCGACAGCGTGGAAGCCGCCTCGCGCACGCTGGACAAGCCAACAGTTGGGCGCATTAACGATTTGGTGGACACCATTATCAGCGCGCTTCTCGCCGATGGGCAATTAGATGAATGCGACCTGACCCTGCGCGACCTGCGCGGCATCCGCGATGCGTTCACCCGCCTGCTGGCGGGAATGCTGCACACGCGCATTGAATACCCTGATCTGCTTAAAGACACAAAGGCCGACAAAAATGGAACTGCTGATCCGCTGGCAGGCGTCCCCGCGCTCGGCCTTCCCGAACCTGCCCTGCCTGCCGGATGTGGAGACGATGCTGACCCCGCCGCTTCAAGCCACGCTGCGGCGTGAGGGAGCGCAGGACAGCGTGGAAATCAGCCTGACGCTCTGCGACGACCCTTTCATTCAGCAGTTGAACCACACGTACCGGGGCAAGGACGCGCCCACCGACGTTCTTTCCTTCGCGCAGGAAGACCCTGCTCTTCTGGGCGACATCGTGATTTCCGTGCCGACCGCCGCGCGGCAGGCGGAGCGGGCGGGTTGGCCCTTAGAAAGCGAACTCTCGCTGCTCGGCGTGCATGGCCTCCTGCACCTGCTCGGTTATGATGACGAAACGCGCACCGGGGCCGCCGAAATGCAGGAAAAAACCGCGCTCGCATTAGCCGATACGGGCATCGCGCTGCCCCCGGCAGGAAATCACCCGTTTTTTGTGGAACAATGGGAATAAGACCCATGCGACACGTCCCGCGCCCCAAAAACCACCTGGACTCGTTCCGCTACGCCGTAGAAGGCATCGTTCATGTCTTTCGGACGCAGCGGCATATGCGCTTCCACTTCTTCACGGTGGTGCTGGTGCTGCTGCTGGGGCTGATGCTGGGGTTGGGGCGCACGGAGATGGCGGTGCTGTTTCTGGTGGTCTCCGGGGTGCTCGCCGCCGAAATGTTTAACACAGCGGTGGAAAGCGTCGTCGACATGATAACGCAGGCGTATCACCCGCTCGCCAAGTTAGCCAAAGACATCGCGGCAGGCGCAGTCCTCATCACGTCCATCAATGCGGCCATTGTAGGCACAGTGCTGTTTTTCGGCAACAACCGCGTCAGCAAACTCCATCTCAAGGTGCAGAACGACCCGCAGCCGTTTCAAGTGATGCTCACCGTCGCCGTGCTGGTGCTCATCGTGGTCTTTGTTTCCAAGATTATGGGCGGCAAGGGGACAATACTTTCTGGCGGCGTGGTGAGCGGCCATTCGGCCCTGTCGTTCTTCTTCGCGTCCACCCTGATTTACCGTGCCGCCGACTGGTTCACGGCGTTCTTCGCCCTGCTGCTGGCCTTTCTGGTGGCGCAAAGCCGCGTGGAAGGCAAAATCCACACGCTTCAGGAGGTCGTCATCGGCGGTCTTCTGGGCGTGGTGGTTACCAGCGGCGCGTACTTCTTTCACTACTTTCCCCGCTAGCAACACTCCATGTCTCCCCACGACGGCTACGCGCTGCTCGCCATTGTACTGCTCACCCTGCTGAATGCGTTCTTCACGCTGGCGGAAACCGCGCTCGTGACGGTGCGCCATGTGCGAATGCAGCAAATTGTCACGGAGGGCGGCGCGCAGGCAGGCGCGGCGGGCGGCGTGCAGGCCCTCATGCGCCAGCCGACCCGCATGGTCGCCACCGTGCAGGTCGGCATCACGCTGGCGTCGTTCGGGGTCGCCGCGCTCGCCGCCGCTACGCTCGCCCCGGATGTCGCGCCCTGGCTGGCGCGCTGGGGCGTTCCGTTCCCCATGCGAACGGCGGCTGTTTTCCTCACGCTGGCCGCCGCCCTGTTTACCATCGCAGTCGGGGAAATCGTGCCGCGCTCGGTGGCTCTGCGCCGCCCGGAGCGCACGGCGCTGGCGATTGCCGCCCCTTTGCGTTTCCTGATGGCCCTGCTGTCGCCGCTGGCCCGCATCGCGCTGGGATTTTCCAATCTGCTGGTGCGCCCGTTTGGGCTGACTGCGACGTTCGCCACGCCGGTGATGACCGAGGAGGAACTGCGGACGCTGCTGGAAGCAAGCGCGCAGAGCGGGGCAATTGAAGAGGACGAAAAGCAGATTATCCGCAATGTCATCTCGTTCGGCGACACCGACGTGCGGCGGGTGATGACCCCGCGCATTGACATCGTGGCCTGCGAAGCCAGCCAGAGCCTGCACGCCCTGCTGGACAAGATTGTGGGCAGCGGCCACTCCCGCATTCCGCTCTATGAGGGCAGCGTGGACGCCATTGTGGGCATCGTTCACGCCAAAGACCTGCTGCCCATTCTGGCGCGCGGCGAAGGGGACGCCGACCTGCGCGCCGTGATGCGCGCGCCCCTGCTGGTTCCTGAAAACAAGCCGCTGGATGGGCTGCTGGACGAGTTCCGCCATTCCAACATTCAGCTTGCTATCGTGCAGGATGAATACGGCGGCACGGCGGGACTGGTCACGATTGAAGACCTGCTGGAAGAGTTGGTCGGGGAGATACAGGACGAGTACGACTCCGGCGGCCCCGAAGGCGACGAGCCGCGCCTGCATACGGTGGACGCCGACACGGTGCTCGCCGACGGGCGCATGGCGATTGACGACCTGAACGAGCAGATGGGCCTGTCTCTCCCGCGCGAGGATTTTGACACGGTGGGCGGGTTTGTCTTCGGCCTGTTCGGGCGGCAGCCGTCGGCAGGCGAGACTATCCCCTACGAAGGGCTGGAGTTCACGGTGACGCAGACGGACGGACGGCGCGTGCAGGAAGTGCGTCTGTGCCGACATTCGTCGCCCACACCGGAGGCAAGGGAAGCAGCCCAGGAAACTGGTATTTCCTGAGCCGCACCGGGCGTTGCGAACATGGCATTTTCGGGTATACTGCTTCTGCGTTTCCTGCCTGATGGCCTGGCGCACATGGCATGAATCATGCTGTTAGGGGAGATAACCGTCACGGGACGGAGAGGGAATAACAGAATGACCAAGCTCTTTTCTATTGCGATAGCCGCAGGCTGCTTCTGCCTCGCGCTGGCCGTTGGCGCGCACGCGCAGGGCATGACGCCCGCCAAGTGCCACAACGTGCCGGAACCCGGTTCGCTTGCGCTGCTGGGCCTGGGCCTCGTGCCTCTGGCAATCATCGCCCGCAATCGCGCCAAGTAGGCCGCTTCGCGCCGCGTTTATTCTCTCAAGGACGCTTGATAATAATTATCAGGCGTCCCTGTTTGCGTCTGGGGCGGCAGTGATGAAGACGCGCCGCCCCTGTACCCGCAGGCGTCCCTCAGCGAACAGCGCGACAGCGCGCGGAAATGTCTCGTGCTCCGCTTCCAGCACGCGCGCTGCCAGCGTTTCCGCCGTATCCGTGTCCTGCACGGGAACCACGCTTTGCAGGATGATTGGCCCGGTGTCGTAGCCGCCGTCCACGAAATGCACGGTGCAGCCGGACACTTTCACCCCATAGTCCAGAACGGCCTGATGCACACGGAGGCCAAACATCCCCTGACCGCCGAACGCGGGCAGCAGCGCATTGTGCATATTCATCATGCGCCCCGCGTAAGCGTTCACCACCTCCGATGGCACCTTGCGAATATATCCTGCCAGGCAGATTAAATCCGGCTGTTCTTTCTCAAGCGCCCGCAGAAGCGACGCGCCGTAAGCCGCTTCCGCGGAGGCCTCTGCCCCGCGCGCAGGCGAAGCGACAACACAGGTCGGCAGCCCCAATTCCCGCGCGCGCGCCAGCGCAGGCGACTCGGCGAAGTTGCCAACCACCTGCGCCACCTGTCCGGCGATTTGTCCGGCGGCGCAGGCGTCGGCAATCGCGCTCATGTTGCTGCCGCGCCCGTGCCGCCCGGACAGCAGAATGGCAATTCGTATCATGGATGCCCTGTTCGCCGCCGCCTGCCGCTTGTCCTCTTGCGTGGCCTTCTCCGGGAAACACTTGACAAAGTGCCCCGTTTCGTTTATAGTGAAGCCAATGCTCACGCTTAAAGGTTTCTCCCGCCATGCCGCTACTGCGTAAACTTGCCCTGTCCTTCCAACAAAACCGGATTACCCTGCTTGTCTGGGCCGCGATTGCGCTGGTCATCTTTGGAATTGTTTCCGTAAACCGTGCGAGCCAGGCCCGCACCGAAGCCGCCTTGCAAAACCCCAATCCCACTGTGCGCGATGCCGCCGTGCGGGATTTAGTCCAGCACGGACGGCTGATTGATGCGCTGGCCGCCACGCAAGACCCTAATGCCGACCCCGCCAGCCCGCGCAATCAGCAAAGCAACCTTCTGCGGGAAAATGCCGCTGACGCCGTGAACCGTCTCGCCGCCACGCGCGCCCTCTCCGTTGACCAGGCGCTGGGCGTGCTGTTCCTGCTGCGAAAAGACAGCGACACCGGGGTCAAAAGCAAAGCGACGGACGGCCTCGCGGCGCTAGGCGCAGAAAGCGACGCCAACCGGGGGAAAATTGGTGACAGGCTCAGTGACGGCGACCCGGACATTCGCGGCGCGGCGGCGGACGCCCTTGCCAAAATCGGAGGAAGCAAAGCCGCCAAAGATGCAGACGGCAAGCTGCAAGACCCGGCGGCCTCCGATGCCGCGCAAAGCGCGCTCACCCAGATTGGCGCTCCCAGCGTGCCGCTGCTGGTCGCGCATCTTTCCAGCCCGGACGCGGCTTTCCGGCAGCGCGTCATCACCATGCTGGGGCAGATTGCGTCCCCGCTCGCCGTGCCCGCCCTCACGCGCGCCGCGTCCGCCGACGCCGAGCCGTCCGTACGCCGCCTGGCCCTGATTGCGCTGGCAAACACGGTGCTGACGGATTACAACACTCTGCGTAAGGCGCAGGAAGCGGCACAGACGACTGCCGCTGACCCAAAAACCAGGCCGGAAGACACGCAGAAAGCAAAAGACGCGATGACGAAGGCTGCCGCCGCCTTCGCCCAAGCGCGCGCTGCCGAGCCACCGCTTGTTGCCGCCCTGCACAACACCGACGCCGACAGCGCTGCCCGCGCGCAGGCCGCCCTCGCGCTGGGACGCATTGCCAGCCCCACTGCTGCCGCCGCGCTCGCGGGCGCATTGGGCGACTTTGACGCCCGCGTGCGGCAGGCCGCCTTGCAGGGCGTGGAGTCGGTGGGTGGCGCGGCGCAAGGGCTACTGCTGACCGCCGTCGCGCCCGCACAGCCCGAAGGCACGCGCACTGCCGCTGCCGAGGCTCTGGGCCGTCTGGCAACTCCACCTGCGCTGTCTGCACTCAGCAGCCTGCTGTCTCAAACGGCAACGCCCGCCGCTGTGCGCCGCAGCGCGGTGGGGGGCCTGGGAGCCAGCGGCAGCGCGAGCGCCGTCCCCATGCTGGTGTCCTCTCTGAGCGACCCGGACGGAAGTGTCGCCGCCGCTGCATCCGATGCGCTGCTCACCCCCAATCTGGAGCCAACGGCGGTGCCTCTTCTCGTTGGCGCGTTTGCCAAGCCGTCTCCGGCCCCGTTTCTGGCGGCGCAAACTCTTTCGCGCATGGGCAATCTCGCGGTTCCGGCATTGGAAGCCGCCGCGCGCGCGTCCAGCCCAGCGGCGCAGACATGGGCCGCCGTCGCGCTCGGCCAGACCGACAGCAAAGACCCCGGCATTCCCGCCGCTCTGACGCCGCTGACGCACAGTGCCAATCAAACCGTGCAGTATGCGGCCTCCGAAGCCCTCAGCCGCCTATCCGGGGCATAACGGAGGCGTGAGCCTAAAACGCCGCGTCCCCGGTGAGGCGGCTGTCCATTGCCTCCTGCAATGTCTGAATGTGGCGGGCGCTTTGGCCCCAATCGCCCCGGCCCGTGCGGGAGCGAGCGCGCACCGTGACGCGCGTCTGCCCGCGCCCCAGGTCAATGGCGTACACAGTGACATCCGCTGGCCGACTGCCAAGAAGGGCGGGCGCTTCGGCGTCCAGCGCGCCGTTCTCGGTGTCCATGTGCGTGACGTTCCACCCTTCCTGCCCCTCAATCGCGGCGCGGGCGGCGTCCAGCGCGGCGGCAGGGACGGCATAGTAAACCCGCGAACGCAAATGCGGGTATGCGATGCTCTCCCCGGTCGTCACGTCCCCCACCAGAAACAGGCGGCGGTTGGCCCAGACGCCCCATGCCGCAAGGCCCGTTCCCGCTAGAAACGCCATCAGGCGCAGGCGGCGTCGTTTCGCGCTCATGTTCTCGTCTCCTTCACAGCACAAGGCGGGCCGCCCCCGCGTCCACAGCGGCGAGAAGCGCGGCGTGCAGGGCGGGGTTAGACGCCGCCACCAGGCTTTGCAGGTTGCTTTCACTGGTATCCAGCAGGGGCGTGCGCGCAAAGTCCTGCCCGTAGGCATTTGTCACGGTTGCGCCCGCTTCGGAGGCAATCAACGCGGCGGCAGCGATGTCGTAGGTGAACAGGCCGAGCGCCTTGCCCTTGCCCAACTCCACATAACGAGGCCGCGCCGCCGGGTGGTCGGTAAGGATGCGCGCGCCCACGTCCAGCGCCCCGGCCAGTTGGCCTGTCACCAACCGTGTCAGGGAATACGCGGTAGAGTTGAACAAAAAGCAGCCGCCGCGCGTGGACGCCGTGTTCACAATGTCCCCCAGCACGACGCCCAGATACTCAAACGGGCGCGCGACGCACTCAAACGACAGCGGCGCATGGGAAATGGTTTCCACCGGCAGCAGGCGAAACGGCGTCGGCGTTCCGCCCCCGGCAAGCCACTGCGCCCCCGCGCCGCGCGTCGCCAGAAACATATCCGACCCCTTCAGTTCCTGCACGCAGGCATAACGCACGTCACCCATCGTCGGGGACGCCGTGTAGTCGGCCCACGCGACGGACACGACGCACGCTTCAAAGCCCGCGACGGCGGGGCGCGTGCCATCTATGGGGTCTATCACAAGAACGCCTTCGGGAGACGCGCCAAACTCAAGCAGCCCCTTGTCCTCGCTGTAAAGAGCCACCGAAAGGCGGTTCTGCTCAATAAACTGCACAACCGCGTCTTCGGCCACTTCGTCAATGGCGAACGTGGCATCACCGGAGGCGGCGACCCCTTCAATGGCGCGTCCGTGCCAGGCTCCCAGGTGCGGGCGCACGGCGTCGCGAATATGGCGGGTGAGGGCGGCAATGGTGTCGGCGGGTGTCATGGGCGCACGTTCGCCGCTTTCCGCGTGTTTTCCTGCCTGCGCCGTTCGCCGGGTACAATAGAGGCCATGCGTACACTTCTTGCCGTGTTCCTTCTTTTGCTGCTCCTGCCCGGCGCGCGCGCCGACGCGCCCCTGCCCGCGCAACTGGACGCTGTGCTGAACGACCCGGCCCTGCGCGGCGGGATTGTCAGCGCGTGGGTGCAGAAAGTGGGCGAACAGGAGCCGCTTTACACGCGCAATCCTGACGTGCGCCTGCTGCCCGCGTCCAATCGCAAACTGTTCACGGCGGCGGCAGCCCTGAACGCGCTCGGCCCCGATTTCCGCTGGACAACGCGCGCCCTGAGCGACGAGAAGCCCGATGCGAACGGCACGCTGGACGGCAACCTCTATCTGGCAGGCAGCGGAGACGCTTCTCTCACGACGGCGGATTTGGATAAACTGGCGGCAGACGTGGCGGCGGCAGGCATCAAGCGCATAGACGGAGCCATCTGGGGCGACGGCAGCCTGTTCTCGGACAGCCCCTACGGCTTCGGCTGGGAATGGGACGATTTCAGCGATGAAGAGTTCGCCCCCATTGCCGCGCTCACAGTCAATGATGGGGACATTGCCGTGACGGTGACAGCGGGCAAGGCGGCGGGCAGCCCCGTTATCGTGTCCCTTGCTCCCGCAATGGAGCCGCCCCCCGCCAACGCACACAACCGCGTTTACCCGCCCGTCGTGTCTCATGCGCGCACGGCGGCGGCGAATGCCCTGGCGACGCTGACCATTCATCGTGCTTACGACGCCGACGCGATCACCATCGCAGGCGATATTCCCGCAGGCCAGACGGTGACGAAAAATGTCCCCGCTCGCGACGGCCCGCGCTACGCCGCCGCTGTGTTCGCGCAGTGCTTGCAGGCGCACGGCGTCGTGGTCACCGGCCCGCTGGACTCTGGCCCTGCCCTTCCCGCGCCGACCGTGACGCTCGCAACGCACGTCTCCGCGCCGCTTTCGCAGTGGCTTGCCCTCATGCTCAAGCCTTCCGATAACCTCATGGCGGAAAGCCTGGTGCGGACGCTTGGCGCGGTCAAGGGTGCAGGCGGCACGTATAACGCGGGCCACGCCGCCGAACTGCCCTTCTTCCAGAGCCTCGGCATAGACACCACTCAAATAACGCTGGTAGACGGGTGCGGTGTCGGCAGGCGCAACTTTGTCACGGCGCGCGCCGTCGCGCAACTGTTGCTGGGAATGTCCCGTCGCCCCGATTGGCCCGTCTTTCGGGATGCCCTGCCCGTCATGGGCGTGGACGGCACATTGAAGAAACGCGGGCGCGGCACCGCGATGCAGGGCGACGCGCGCGCCAAAACCGGCTCGCTCGGCTCGGTTTCCTGCCTGTCGGGGGTTGTGACGGGACGCACGGGCAACGTGTACGTGTATTCCCTGCTGATGAACAATTTTGTCGGCCCGGCAGACGCCGCGCGCGCCGTGCAGGACAAAGCCGTTTTGCTGCTGGCGCAGTCACCCTGAGCGCGGGGCGGGTATAATGGCCCCAACACGATAGGAAATGCTGATGCCAAGCAATATAGACCTGATGCCGGTCGTCATTCCCGGCGAAGAAGCGCGCGCCGTCCCCACCCCCCGGCACGGCGACCCCGACACCGACAAGCCCTGCGTCGTTATCCTCTACAACTGCGACTGCCACACGTTTGACGACGTGGAAGTGCAATTGCAAAAGGCCACCGGCTGCTCGCTGGAAAAAGCGGAAGCGCTCGCCGTAGAAGTGGACAGCAAAGGCCGCGCCATCGTGTTTCAGGGCGAGTTAGAAGAATGCGAGCGCGTCGCCGCTGTTCTGGGTTCTATTCGCCTGCAAGTGGAAGTGGATCGCGCGTGACGCCGCCCGCTGACGGGGAAAGCGCCCTGCCCTGCGTGCGGACGCCTATCCCTGGCCCGCGTTCCCGCGCGATGGCCCACACGCTTTCCCGCACGGAAAGCCGCAACGTGACGTTCCTCGCCCCCGACTTCCCTGTCTTCTGGGAGCGCGCCGACGGCTGCCTTGTCACCGACGTGGATGGCAATACTTTTCTGGACATGACGGCAGCGTTCGGCGTCGCCTCTGTCGGGCACGGGCACTCCTTTGTGCGCCGTGCGGTTCACTCCCAAACGGAACGCTTGCTGCACGGCATGGGCGACGTGCATCCGTCCCGACAGAAAGTCAAGTTGTGCCGCCTCCTGACGCGCCTGTCTCCTATTCCCGATACCCGTGTATATCTGGCGCAAAACGGCTCCGACGCGATAGAATACGCCCTGAAAACCTGCCTGCTGGCAACAGGGCGGCGCGGCGTCCTTGCTTTTGACGGCGGCTATCACGGCCTCGGCTACGGCGCATTGGACGTGACTTCCCGCGCCGACTTCCGCGTTCCCTTTGACGCGCAGCTGGGGCACTTCAGCACGCGCCTGCCTTACGGCTGCCCGTTGGAAGACATAGAACACACCTTGCAGACAGGAACCTTCGGCGCGGCGCTCGTGGAACCCATTCAAGGGCGCGGCGGCATCAACGTTCCCCCACCCGGCTGGCTGGCGGGCCTTAAGGAAGCATGCGTGCGGCACGGCACACTGCTCGTGCTGGACGAAATCTTCACCGGCCTGGGGCGCACCGGCGACTGGTTCGCCTGCCAACGTGAAGGCGTCATCCCTGACGTGCTGTGCGTGGGCAAAGCCCTCGGCGGCGGGCTGCCCCTTTCCGCCTGCCTCGCGAGCCGCGTGGTGATGTCCGCGTGGCCTGTTTCGCACGGCGAAGCGCTGCACACCAGCACGTTTGGGGGCAACCCGCTAGCCTGCGCGAGCGCACGGGCCGCGCTCATCGTGCTGCGCCGGGAGCGTCTCACAAAGCGGGCGCGGGCAATGGGCGCGCTTCTGCATTCGTCTCTGCAAGCCCTCTGCGACAAATACCCTGACCGCGCGCGCTCCGTGCGCGGGCGCGGCCTCATGCTCGGCTGGGAACTTTCCAGTCCTGCAGCCGCGCTCTCGTTGATGAAAGCCGCCCTGCGCGCGGGCCTTCTCCTCCTCCCCGCCGGTGATGGCAGCGTGCTGGAGTTTGTCCCCCCTCTGACAATTACCCCCGCGCAAATCGCCTGGTGCGCCGCCGCGCTGGACGGTCTGCTGGCGCGCTCCCCGCAATAATACGGCACTTTCCGGGCTGAAGCTCTGTTTCGTCCCAATATGCCTTATAATAGGAGCAGCCAGGCTTGGAGTACGCGAGGCCCAGCCTGCTCAGAATACCGGAAAGCGTGCAAAGACGCGTCGCTTCCTCAAGAAATCTCAGGCCCTTGCCGACAATGGCTACTGTCGGGATGGACAGTCATGCCGACTTTGAGATTTCCGAAAGGCGAACGCGCGAATGCTGAAATCAATCTTGCTTGCCGGTGTCCTGCTGGTCACCTCCAACTTTATGCCCTCGTCGTCGGTCAGCGTACCGACTGTGATAGCCGCCGAGCAGCCTGCTGCCGTGCGGCCCCATGCCCTTCCTCTGGTCGCCACCAAAGACGCGCTTGAAGATGCCAGGCCGACTGTCTCTCTGGCGTCTCTGCGCTGGCCCGCGCCGGAGGGTGACGTGTCCGAAGCGCTCGCCCCGGAAGAGCGCGAGTTCATTGCCCGCATCAACACGGAGCGCACCGCACGCGGCCTCAACGCGCTGACGCTTGACCCTCTGCTCGTCGTCACCGCGCGCGGCCACAGCCGCGAGATGTGCGACCGCGACTACTTTGACCACCATTCTCCCACGCCGGGCATTGAGACCCCGATGGATCGCTACCTGACGAGCCTGCACGAGAGCGGCTCGCCCACACCCCGCTACGTGCTGGTGGGCGAAAACATCTATTATTGCAGCGAGACCACCGACACGTACAACGTGGAGTTCGGTCACCGCGCCCTGATGAACAGCCCCGGCCACCGCGCCAACATTCTGGAGCCGCGCTTTGGCAAGGTCGGGGTCGGCGTTTATCGCAACGCGCGCGGGGAGTTCTGGGTCACCGAAATGTTTTTGAGTGTTTCGCCGTAGAAGTAGACTTCGGCCCCTTCCGGCTGGCACACCACCTTGCCGACCACCATTCGTATGAGCCGCCGCTTCTGTTCGGGCGTCAGGGCAGAGGAGCGCAGCACGGCATCGACATCCCGCAGCGCCTGGGTTCGCAGACTGTCCGTGTCCTGTTTCCGGGAGGATGGCACGTTGCGAACCGCACGGGCTAGGGCAGCGCGCCGGGTTTCCAGGTCTTTGCGGCGATGCGCCAAGTCCGTCCAGGCCACCGCATACGCCTCCGGGGACGCGCCCGCGCGAATGCCCGCAACCTGGGCGGCGATCAGGGCTTGTTCCTCGGCGGCGAGTTCCCGCAGCGCCAGGTCAAGCCGCTGGATGGCGGCCAGATCCTCCCCGGCAGACAGGCGCGCGGTCGGCTCCCGATACGCCTGCTCCGCCAGAACAAGCGCGTCCGGCTCCTTGGCGGCACAGATCACCGCCTTCATCACCGCATTCTCAATCCGGCTTACCTCAAAAGCCTGCCGCTCGCAGCGCCGCTCGCCTGCCCACAAGAGAGCGTTCTGGTACTGTGAACACAGATACGTGCGCGTGGAGCCAGAGTTTGTTTTCTTCCCCGTCACTGCCATCTTCGCGCCGCACTTGGGGCAGACCACCAACCCGGACAGCAAGTAGGTGCGCGTGGGGTTCCCGCCCATGCGGCTGCGGTTTGTTGCCAGCCTCTCTTGAACCGTGTCCCACATCTCCACGCTGACAATCGGGGGCGCGGAAAGGGTCGTCCAGTGCGCGGCGTCTTTGACCATGAGCACGCGCAGCGTCTTGACAGGACGCCGGTTTTTGCCCATCTCGCCCACGCGCAACTCGTCGGTTTCATAGCGGTAGCGGCCTGACGCGGGCTGGCCTTTGTAAACGGGATTGGAGAACATCTCCGTTAGAGTCGCCACGCGCCAAAGGGCTGCACGTCGGGGCGGGATGCCGCGCGCGTGGAGTTGTCGGTACAGGGAAGACAGGCTTTCTATGCCCAGCGCATACGCGGTGAAGGCGTACTGCACCGCTGGGGCCTCCGTTGGCTCCAGCACGTAGCGCCCCAGCATATCCGGCGGGTACTCCCCCGTCAGCACAGCGATATGGCGCACGATCCGATAGCCGTATGGGTACTGGGCACGGGACGGCTGCTGTCCGGCTTCCACTTTCTTGCTTCGGCCCTTCATCGTGCGGGTTCGGATCACCTGCCGCTCGTACTGTGCGAAATTGCCCATGATGCCAAACGCCAAATCACCTTCGGGCGTGTCCGCAAAGTCCATATCGCAGAACAGCAAACGGCCCCCGGCGGCTTTGACCGCCTTCTTCATCGCCTGCTGATGTTCTACGTCCCGACTATAACGAGAGAGGTTCGCGCAGATGAGCGTATCGGCTCGCCCCACGTGTATGTCAGCCAGGGCGGCCTGTAAGCCGGGCCGCATGATCACGGAACGCCCCGGACTTGCCGAGGTCTTTGTATTCGGCAACAAGAAGCATCCCGCAGGCAGCGGCTTTCGCGCGGCACAGTTCGCGCTGACTTTCCAGGCTCGTGCCGTGCTGTGCCTGTTCATTGGTGGAGACACGGGTGTAGAGAACAGCCCCGCTTGTGGGTGTCTGCGTCATGGCTTAGAGTGTGTATATAAAGGCTCAAGTCACCAGTCTGTTGAGCATGATGCCCATCATGGCCATATGAATGAAACTTTCTTCCGACTGCGGCGCTTGCTCATAATCTTTCGCCAAACGCCGCCACTGCCCCAGCCACGCAAAGGTGCGCTCCACCACCCAGTGGCGCGGCAAAGGCGAAAAGCCTTTCTGCTGTGGCGGCTTGACCACAACTTGAAGGCGATAGTTGCAGCAGGTCTTGGCCCAGCCAATGAACGGGCCGTCATAGTTGCCGTCTACAAAGACGTGCAGGTTCGGATACTGAAGCCAGAAGCGGCACAGCAGCATCTTGGCCCCCGAATGGTCTTGCACATCGGCGGGTGTGACATGGCAGCCCAGGACAAGCCCCTGCGTGTCTACGAGCAGGTGACGCTTGCGCCCGATGAGCCGTTTGTTGCCTTCGGGTGCAGTTGCTCCGTCAAAGCCGCGCGGCCCCCTTTTTCCGTCGTTTTGTTTCCGTGGTCTTGACGCTCTGGCTGTCCAGTACGGCAGCGGACGGTAGACGATTTCGCCCCATCTTCTGACGCAGGTCGCCGACGAGACGGTCATGCACAGCCCGGCAGATGCCCTGTTGCTGCCAGCGCCAGAAGTAGTTGTAGACCAGCGACCAGGGCGGCAGGTCGTGAGGCAGGTTGCGCCAAACGCAGCCATTGCGGGTAACGTAGAGGATAGCGTTCACAATCTCGCGGCGGCTGTAGCGGGCGGGCCTGCCGCCGCGCCTGACGGCGGGGATGAGCAGCTCCAAGTGCTGCCACTGGGCATCGGTGAGGTCAGTAGAGTAAGGCTTGCGTTCGTTCACGGCTCCAGTATTGCCAGAACTTTAACTTTTTATACACACTCTTATCAAACCGCGGGCGGCGTCACCTTCAGCAAACTAAGCGCCGATGGCAGCACCTGTGGCTATGTGACCTACCTAGGCAATCAGCCCGGATTGCAGGGCGGCTACAATGCTGGCTATGCCCTTGCCGTCAGCCCCGCCGGGGAGGTCTACGTCGCGGGCTTGACCCGGCAGGCGGACTTCCCCACGACGCCCGGCGCGCTGCAAACCACTCTGGATCAGCCGCAGAACGGGTTCTCCGCCGGGTATCATCAAAGCCATGATGCCTCTGCTGCATTCCCTGACGCCTCTGCTCGCGGCTGTCTTTGGCCTGTATCTGCTCGTGACCATTCTCTGGGAAGGTTTTGAGACCGTTGTTCTGCCCCGAACCGTCACCCGTTACTTCCGCCTGACGCGCGGGTTCTACCGTATCACATGGCCTTTGACCCGGTGGGTCTCCCGCCGCATCTCTGACAGCGGCAATCGGGAGTTCTGGCTGTCGTTTTTCGGGCCGGTTTCGCTCCCGCTGCTGCTGTTTGTGTGGGCTTTGGGGCTGATTGTGGGCTTTGCCCTGCTGCAATGGGCGCAGGGAGCACGCGCTCTGGGCCATGCGGGTTTTGGCACGGCCCTGTATGCGTCCGGCGTGACTTTCTTCACGTTGGGATACGGCGACATTACGCCTCATACGGGCCTGTCGCGCTTTGTGGCCGTGCTGGAAGCGGCTGTCGGCTTTGGGTTTCTGGCCCTGACCCTTGCTTACCTGCCGGTGTTGTATCAGGCGTTCTCTCGCCGGGAAGCCACCATCTCTCGTTTAGATGGCCGGGCGTCCTCCCCGCCGACCGCCTGCGAGCTGCTGAAGCGTCACGCGCAGTCCAATGCATTGGAAACGCTGACTGTGTTCCTGCGGGAATGGGAACAATGGGCCGCCGAGATACTGGAAAGCCACCTGTCGTACCCGGTTCTGGCTTATTATCGTTCCCAGCACGAGCATCAGTCGTGGCTGGGCGCGCTGACTGCCATCATGGACACCTGCGCGCTTGTCATGGTGGGAGCCAAAGACGCCCCCGCGTGGCAGCCCGCGCTCCAATGGCAGGCCCGCCAAACCTTTGCGATGGCCCGCCACACGATTATTGACCTTGCTTATGTCTTCAATACGGCTCCTTCCGCGCCCAACCCGGACAGATTGCCGCCGGAAGCATTGGCGCGAATGCGTTTGGTTCTTTCCACCGCCGGTCTTCCCCTCTGCGACGGCCCCGAAGACGAACAGAAGTTGACGGAATGGCGCGCACAGTATGAGCCTTTCGTGCATTCTCTGGCCGACTTCATGCTGTATTCGCTCCCGCCCTGGCTTCCCGATGGCCTCGTGGTGGACAATTGGCAGGTTTCCGCCTGGGAAGACGGCGAGAAAGCGTCTGATTTTCACCCTGCATGACACTCCGGCAGGCCGGGTACAATGGGAACGGGAGACAAACAACACATGGCGACCCGTGAAATTGCGAAGGCCGAATGGCCTGCGTTCCTGGATGAGTTTAGCCGCGCCCGTCAGGGCGCATTGGTGACGATTGAAGTGGTAGACCCGCAAACCGGGCCGCGCTTTCCTGCCCGGCGTCTGCCTCTTGTGGGGCTGAGTTATGAAGACAAAGAAGGCGAAAGCATTGTCATCATCGCCGGAACGGAAGCCAGCGACCACCTTTCGCACACTGTCACCCGGCCTGTTCACCTCTACCACAAAGAAGGCGCGGGCCTGATAAGCGAAGAAGTGAACCCGCACGAGATACTGGAAATCACGTCGGCAGACTATCCGCCCATCACGAGCCTGCGTTTTGAGCCTGCGGGGTCACAGTGACGCCTCGCATTGCGGTTCTGGCTCTGCAAGGAGACTTTGGAAAGCACCTGGAGATGCTGTCGCGGCTTGGCGCGGACGCTTTCCCCGCCCGCCTGCCCGCCGACATCGCCCGCGCCGATGGCGTGATATTGCCCGGCGGCGAAAGCACCACCATTGGCAAACTCATGGCGCGTTATGGGATAGATACCGCCCTCAAAGAAGCCGTCGATGCAGGCAAACCTTTCTATGGGACGTGTGCCGGGCTGATTTTGCTGGCTCAACGCATTGCTGAGGGCACTGGCGAGCGCGGCGGACAACCCACCCTGGGCCTTTTAGATGTCACTGTGGCCCGCAACGCCTTTGGCCGTCAGATAGACTCCTTTGAGGCAGACGTGCCCGTGCCTGTGCTCGGCCCGGAGCCGCTGCGGGCGGTCTTCATTCGCGCCCCTGCGGTGACGGAAATCGGCCCCAACGTGCAAACGCTTGCTGTTTACGATGGCAAAGCGGTCTTTGTTCGTCAGGGCCAACTCTTAGGCAGTGCGTTTCACCCCGAACTTGCGGGCGATGACCGCGCGCACCGGCTGTTTCTTTCTTTGGTTGCCCCATAAGCCCGCTGGGTCGGCGGCGAAAGCAAACTGCGTGAGACTGCGTTTCAGACTGCCTGCGCTGTGTGTCCTCGGCGCGCTGCTGCTTTTCTCGGTGCTGCGGCGCTCCACGTCCCCTTCCCCTGTGATTTCAGCGCAGGCAGACAGCGCGCCGCCTGCGTCCCCGCCGCCCTTTGCCCCAACAGGGCCGCTTCGCCGCGTCTGGGCGCTGCCTGTGGATGGTTTTCGCGCGGCGGCTCTGTCTTCTGGCGGTGATTATGTCGGGGTTATCTCCCATTACGCGCCGGGCGCTTCCCGCGAGCAGTTGTCCCTGTGGCGCTGGCGCGACAAGCCGCTTGCGCCCCTGTGGAGCCGCCCGGAGCCGAATGCGTCGGCGATCACAATCAGCGCAGATGGCAGCGCGGTGCTGTCCTGCGCGCTGCTTGACCCCGCCGCGCGCTTTGTATCTTTGAGGCAGGGAACTGACGGCGCGCTGGTGACGAGGCAGGAGATGGACGGGGCAGTCTGGGCCTTGCAGATGTCCCCGGACGGGCAGTACGCGGCGATTGCGACGGGCGCGCGCTCCCTGTCCGTGCTGAGTTTAGGCGACCGGCCCGGCGTCCACCGCTGGCCGCTTGCGGGCATCGCCGGAGCCGTCTCATTCGCCCCGCGTTCCGAGTTTGTGGCGGCAGGAACATGGGATGAAAGCGGCGTTTCCTGCTGGACACGAGAGGGCAAGCCCATCTGGCAGTTTCCTGCTGACCCGCAGGAAGGCAGAGAACTTGCGGGCCGCGTGTTTGAGGCGCAGGTCGCGCAGGGCGGGCAGTATGTGCTGGGGGTCGCATCTGATAACGTGCGCCGCCGAAACGGAACGCTGTATCTCTGGCGCAGTGACGGGGACGGCAAGCCGCAGTGGACGTATTCGCTGGGGGAAGACACGCTGGGGGCGCAGGCGCTGGTCACTGCCGATGGACGCTTTGTTGTGGCAACCTGTCTGCGCCTGACACAGCGCGGCGACCAGACAGTTCCCCTGCGTCAACTTCTGCTGCTGGACACTGTGCAAAACAAAGTCGTGTGGAAGCAGGGCAACCTGTTGTTCGCGCCCACGCTGCTCGCGCTTGCGCCTGATGGCAGGCAAATGGTCATTTCCGATGGCGTGAAGACGCTTTACACGCTGGACGTGACCGGGCGCATCACATCGACTTACACGCGGCTTCCGGGCCTGATACGCCAAACAATCGCTTCCCCGGATGGGCATTTCCTGCTGGTGTATACCAGCGACGGCCAGTTGAACCTCATGCAGACCGGCTGACGCAGGCTACAACGGCAAGTTCGGATTGGGCGTGTCTGCCCCATCCTGCAAGTGTTCTTTCTCGCCCACCATGCCGCCAATGTTAATGCTGATGTCTGCGCGGTTTTCTATCTTCTCCACTTTGCCGTCTTTGATCCAGATCACGCGGTCAGACACGTCCACCATCTTGTAGTCATGCGTGGCGGTGATGATGGTGACGCCCTGCTCTTTGTTGAGGCGGCGCAGGAGCGCGATAATCTCTTCGCCAGTCTTGGAGTCCAGGTTGCCGGTTGGCTCGTCGGCGAGCACGATGGAAGGGTTGTTGGCGAGGGAGCGGGCAATGGCGACGCGCTGCTGCTGGCCGCCGGAAAGCTGCGCGGGCTTGTGGTGCTGACGGTGGCCGAGGCCCACGATGTTCAAGAGTTCCTGCCCGCGCGCGATGCCGTCATCGGTGGGCAGACCGGCAAAGATAGTCGGCAGGGTGACGTTCTCCAGCGCGGTCATCACGGTAATGAGGTTGAACGTCTGGAAGATGTAGCCAATCGTGTGGCAGCGCAGGTAAGCGAGTTCGCCTGCATCTAACTGGGCCATGTCCACATCGTTGATAAAGACGCTGCCGCTGTCCGGCTTGTCTAATCCGCCAATGGCATTAAACAGCGTGGACTTGCCGGAACCCGATGGCCCCATGATGGAGATGTATTCCCCGCGCCGAATGTCCACGTTTACGCCATCCAGGGCGCGCAGTTTCTCGTCGCCGAGGGTGAAGACCTTGACCACATCTTTGGTGCGGACGATGTATTCTGTTGCAGACACGTTGGGTTCTCCGGTGAATTAGACTTCGGTTCTCAGGGCGGCAGCGGGCGGCATTTGCGCGGCGCGCAGGGCGGGCAGCAGCGCGGCCAGCAGCGTCAGCACGGCTCCGATGCCGATAGACGACAGAAAGACAGATACGCCCAGCTCGAATGTCAGGCCGTGCGTGCCGTGCGTCAGCAGGTAGGCGAGAAAGCCCAGCAGCCAGCCGCCTGTAGACGCGCACACGCCCATAAAGATGGCTTCAATAATAAACAGGCGCACAATCAGGGAGTCCAATGCGCCCAGGCACTTCATGGTGCCAATCTCCCGGAAACGCTCCGAGACGGACATCAGCATGGAGTTCATAATGCCGATGGTGCAGACCAGCAGCGCCATGATGACCAGCCAGATTTGCCGGTTCACGTCCGGGTCATTCGCGCCCCCGGTGCGCGACGCGAACGTCATCAACACGGGAATGCCGGAGTAGCACAGGAACGCGATGCCCAGAAAGATGCCTGCGCCGGTCACCATGGAGCGCCAGAAGCGTATCTTGAGGGAGTTGAGCGCAATCTGCACCGCCTTGCTCCAGGGCAGGTTAATCTGCGTGTTAATGTCTGCGCCGTTGCGCGCTCCCCGCAGGCCGTTTGTCTCGGTTAATCCGTTTGCGTCCGTTGGCTCCGAGGGGCCGTTTACTGCCATCACTTAATCCCTTTCCCTCCGGCGCGGCTGCCGGGGCTGCGAACCCAATCAGCCGTCGCTGCGCGAGCATCCGCATGAACGCGAGAACGCTCACTTCGCCCTGCCGCCGGTTCAGTTTGTAGCGCGTACACGTCTGCCCGACTAACTGCTCTACGGTGTGCGCGCCGTCGCACTGCTCCCACACAGCCGCCCCGAACTCATCCAGTTCAATGCGTTTGGCGGGCGGCAATGTCAGCCAGCGCGCCAGCCAGTGTGTCCATCTGTCCTGTCGGCGCGGCACAGACAAGACGGCTCCGCCGGTGTCAGTCTCGCCGTCTGCGTCTTTGTCCGCGTCGTGCGCCTTTGCCTGCCATGTCACCGAAGGGTTGCGCTGCGGGCGCAGGGCGAGCATTTGCGCGCGCGGCACGGTGGGCTGCCTGCGCCCCAGAAACGGCAGCCACGTATGTAATGGAGTGCGGAAGAGTGACAACATTGTACCTGAAATTGTGCCGGGCAGCAAGGGGGCACGACAACCGTCCGGGCTTTGATAGGCAGGGCAGCCGACGGGCGGCTTAAAAGCGCGCTGTTTCCGTTCCTTTCACAGTCAGGCGCGTTCGCGGCCTTCGCGCACGAGAGTGGCAATGTCGGCTACGGTCAGGTGGGCAAACAGGGCAGCGCGCTCATGCATGTAGTCGCCGTCGCCGGTGGAAAACTGCATCAAGAAGCGGGCGGTGTTGACCAGTCCCATTTCCCGGCATAGCAGGCGAATGGCGGACGCCGTGATTTGGGCAAGCGGCGGGTTTTGGGCGGTCATCGGCTGCATGGTCATGGATTGTTTCTTTCGGTGTCTGTTTCGCCCGTGCCTGCCAGCAATTCCTGGGCCAGTGACAGGGGCGACAGGACACGCACGGCAAAATCAGGCTGCGCGCGGGCTTTGCGGAGCAGGCGGTCATCACAGGTGCAGAACACGTCCACTGAGGCCGCTTCCGCTGACGCCAGGTGCAGCGCGTCCAGCGCGCCGAAGCCATGCTGTTCTAACGCTTTGGCTCGGTTTGTGATGGCATCGGTTAAAGCAATCCGTTCCGGCACGGTGTCCAGAATGGCCGACACAAACGCTTTGCGCTGCGGGTGCGGGCTGCGCTCCACTTCGTAAGCGAGAATGTCAGACGCAACGAGAGCCAGTTGGCCTGCCTTCCAGTATAACCGGCACGGGCTGATTTGTCAATCGGTAATGGGGGCGATTAGGGCGCGTTGTGACGTGCGCGCACTGTGCTCAAAGGATGCGAGAGGACTCGTCAGGACTACTATGGGAGTACTATGGGTGTACTATAGGAGTACTATGGGTGTACTATAGGAGTACTATGGGTATACTATAGGCCTACTATGGGTATACTATAGGCCTACTATGGGTATACTATAGGCCTACTATGGGAGTACCATCATCCTACAATGCACCTACAATGCACCTACAATGAGAGTACTATGGTTTCGCGTAGCGTGGGCGCTTGCTTGTATTCTAAAGGTTCTTGTCTTGCATCCATGAGGTAATATCCTCGGAGGCAAAGACACAATGGAACAAGTCGCGGAGAAAGTAACAGAAACAAGAATTACAGCCAAAGACCCGGTGGTCAAGTTGGCACGCAGGCGCCTGTCCGTGCTGGAACTGGCGCAAGAATTGGGCAGCGTCTCCAAAGCCTGCAAACAAGCGGGCATGGACAGAACCAGCTTCTATGAGTGGAAGCGCAGGTTCCAGACGCACGGCTTAAACGGCCTCAAAGACCTGCCGCCTATCGTCAAAGACCACCCGTTTACGACGCCCGAAGAAACAAAGCAGAAGGTGCTGGCCCTCTCGCTGGCAAGCCCGACGCGCGGGTGCAACTATCTGTCCGCGCAACTGGCCCTGGAAGGCATCAGCCTTTCCGCTGTGACCGTGCAAAGCATTCTCACCAAGAACGGCCTAGGCAGCCGCTATGAACGTCTGCTGGCTTTGGAGAAGCAAGCCCTAGCCCAGGAGATAGAACTGACGCCAGAGATGGCGGGGCTGATTGAAAAAGCCAATCCCTGTTTCCGGGAGCGGCACGTGGAAAGCGCCTGTCCCGGCGAACTGTTGTGCCAGGATACGTTCTATGTGGGCAGCTTCAAGGGGGTGGGCAAAGTCTACCTGCACACGGTGGTGGATGCGTTTGGCTCGTATGCTTTCGGGGTTCTGGGCACCAGCAAGCAGCCGGAATGGGCGGTGTCGGTGCTGTATAATGAGGCTCTGCCTTTCTATGAGGAGCACGGTTTGCCTGTGGGAGCGGTTCTAACGGACAACGGGCGTGAGTTCTGCGGAACAGCGACGCATCCGTTTGAGTTGTTCCTTTCGTTGTCCGAGATTGAGCATCGCCGCACGAAGGTACGCTCTCCGAAGACAAACGGGTTTGTGGAACGGTTCCACCGGACGGTGCTGGACGAGTTCTTCCGGGTGAAGTTACGCACGACCTTCTATGAGAGCGTGGACGCCTTGCAGGCTGACCTGGACGAGTGGCTGGTGTTCTACAACTGTGAGCGGGCGCATTTGGGCTACCGCAACATGGGCAAGCGTCCGATGGACACTATTTGTGAGTTCGCAGCACGGCGACGGGCTGAACAATCAACTGTAAGACAAGAAGCCTAAGAATACACTTGCTTTTCAGCCGCAGGCGGGGCGAAAGGCGGGAAAGGCACGTGGGAGCAACGCGCGACTTTCCTTCAGTGGCAGGGCGTGCGCGCCACAATCTCAGCCACCAACTCCGGCTCCGGGCGGCGCGTGAAACTTTGCACCAGATGGATTTTGTTGCTGTCCGGGCATTCCCAGACGCACGCCGCAAAGTGGACAGCGGGACGCTGCAGCTTCGCCAGTTGCGGCACAGCCTGCCCCGCCCAGTAAACCAGACCGGCCCGACGGCCTGTCAACAGCAGCGCGGGATGCCCGTGCGCTTCGCTTTCTTGCTCGTCGTAGCGCAGGGTGGCTTCCTGCGCGGCGTTCTTGCGACGAAACCATTCATTGAGGTAGGCCCCGCGCAATTGCACGTTCGCCACGCCCCACTGCTCCACTGAAACGCGGTCTAATGTTTGCCCGCGCCCGAACAGAAGTTGGACATAGATATTCATCAACTGCGGCTTGCCCTGAAGCGCGAAGTCGGTGGGAACCTGAGTGAGCAAGTCGTACAGCGACCAGAGGTGCCACTGAGGGTCGGGCGGGTGGCATTCCAGAGACGCGAGAATGTCGGACGCGACGGACGATGCGCCGCCTGCCGCTCCCGTGACCTGCGCGATCACCAGTCTCCCGCATTCGCCGCAGTGCCAGATGCGCCCCGTTCCTTTGCGGTCGGCGCTCCAAGAGAACGCGCGCTGTGCGCCGCGCTCCGGGCGATGAGCATCAGGGAGAGGCTTGGAGTGCGACGCAACGGCTATCTTCTTGCGCCGCGCCTGCTTGGCGATGCTCGCGAAGTAGCGTTCTAAACGCTTCTCTAATTCGGCCTGTGTTAATCGCCCCGCCGCCTGTGACCAGCGCGCTTCCACGCCGACTGCCGCAGACGAAGCAGGCTCGCCGTTGTCCATGCGCAGGCTGCCCGTGCGCTTGTCGCCGCTGTAAGCGGCGAGGTTCCACGCGGGCGGCGTCCAGAGCGTAAGGCCCTGCCACCCGGCCAGTTTCCAGCCGGGACGCGGGGCGCGCGGCGGGTCTTGGTTGGGAGCAGGCGGGGCGTCCGGGAGAGAAGGCATGAAAGTTTAGAACGGCAGGTAATTGACGGTCTTGCTGATAAGCGCGAGCGCAATCGCCGCCATGCCAATCAGCCCCACGCCGCAGGAGAAGCCCGCCAGCAGAACCGGCGTATACATCTGCCACTTTTCCACGCCAATGCGCCGGGCAAAATAGTATCGCCCCAGCAGCGCCCCCAGAAAGATGGGGATGGTGTTGTGCGGCAAATTGGAAATGCCGCCCATGAAGCCGTAAAAGAACAGCAGGGGCAGTTTGAACAGCGCCGTGATGCCATAAAATGCCAGCCCGAACACTCCGCCCAGCCAGATGAGATTGGGCTTGATGGCGTGAATGGCCCAGCTCGCCCCGCCTTTGGCATTGACCTGTGTCCAGATAGAGCGCTGCACCGCGCTGAGAGGCCAAAGCTTCTGCGCGTAAGGGAACTGCGACGAGGGGATGTCATTTGTGTGCCACAAAAAGCCCCAGTAGACAAAGCTCATAATGAGAATAAGCGGCAGCATAAAAACTTCCAGCCAGATAATGCTGGTGAACTTGGTGCCGGTCAGCTCAATCTCCCGGAACAATTGCGCCTGCCCGCCATAGTCGTTGAGGGGCAAGGGCGCAAACCAGATGTCCGGCTGCGCGTAGCCGCTTCGCAGAACGGATGCTTCGCGCAGGAACGGGAAGTTGACGGCCTGCCCCGTGAGACCAATCAGGCGGGCAGACACATACGAATTGATGGGTGTGATAACCAGCCCGTACAGCGCCACAATCCACATCGGGAACAGCGGCACGAGTTTGTGGTTGAGCAGAATGTATCCCACTGTCGCCAGCAGCCACGCGCCCAGCGCCCATTGCCAGGGGAAATCACCCCGGCCTGCGGGCACATCGGCCAGACTGCCCCGCCGCGCCGTCTGCTCTTGTTTGCGCCCGCGCAAGAGCGTGCTCACGACCGCCAGCAGGCCAATAATGGCAATGGCGATGTTGGTTCCGATACCAAACGAGAGCCAGAAGTCAAAATCCAGCGACGCTTTGGCCTGAATGGTCGGCGAGCCTGCCACAAAGTGCGGAAAGACACCGTGCGCGAAGAGAATAGGATTGAGGCCAATCTGCGCCACCACCGATGAGATGAACCCGCCCAGCACAATCTGGAACGGCAGCAGAAAACCTAGTAGGATGAGCGTCAGGTCGGGATTGTAGCCAGTCAGAGCGGTCGGCAGGGAACGCTCCGTGCTGGGGGTCAAGTCCAGAAACGGAATAGGCAGGATTTGCACGGGCTTGCCGAACGCGACGCCGGTAAAGATAGGAATGGCGAGGTAAAAGAAGCCGAAGATAAGGCCAATCACTGTGCCGGTGGAAAAGACGCGCCAACGCCACGACTCTTCTTTGGAGGACGCTTCCGCCAGCGCCGTCGCGCCCGACGCGGCGACCGGGGCCAGCGGAAACGGCAAACGCTCCACGTCTGACGTGATGCGGAACAGCAGGTATCCCAGCCCGATCCACTTCATGCGGTCAAAGACCTGACTGAGCAGCAGAACGCCGATGGGAAACGCCCACGCCGGGTCAAGAAAGTTGCGGTGGGCGTAAGCCGATGACCCCGGCTGCGGGCCAATCCAGCCCGGCAGTTGATGAACAACCGGGGCCATCGCGGGCGACTGCATCAGGTATTGAATGGCAATCAAATTGCCGAAGGGGCCGCCGGAAATGCCCGGCAGTCCGCCGAAGCCCGTGTAAGTCAGCGCGCCCGCCATGTAAAACAGACAGTAAATCTCCTGCCGCTTCAGGGGCAGAAAGGAGCGGCGGGCGACCTCCGAGAACAGCACAATGGTGACCCACTGCGCCGCGCCGCCGAGCGACTGCCCGGCCACCAGGCCCAAATAGATTGCGCCGGGCAGCATAATCAGGCACACGAACAGCGCGCCGAGCACGACTTTGCCGGTGAAGCCGTTCTCAAACTGAATGGTCTGCGCGCCGCCTGCGTCGCCCGCTTCGTCTTCCGCGCGCTCGCGGGCGTCTTCAATGTCGTCTGAGGCCAAGATGGCTGTGTTCTCCTCGCGGTTCGTAACTCAGTTGGCTTCTCTTAAAGAGCCGGGGCAACGGTCGCGGAGGCGTCCGTTGCGGGAGACAGGGGCGCGTCCGAAACGCCATCCGTCGCGGTCAGGCTTCCCGCCTCCAGATAGCGTTCGCGCTCCTCAGCGGTCAGGGTACGCCAGATGAGGAACTGCTTTCGCACCACGTTCAGGAAGCGGCGGTTGACGCGCTTCCAGTTGGACACGTTGCCGGAAATGCGGTTCAGCGTGATTTCTACGGCGTACACGTCCTCCAAATCGGTCGGCACGGTGTCCAGCGAGATGTCCTGCGAGACGCCCAAATCAAAGGGAGCCAACCACACGCGCCCGGTCAGCCGATAGCCGGGGCCGCCCGGCATGGCCTGCGTGCCACTGACAATCCCCTGCGTCAGAAAGTCGCCCACCGACTGCTCTTCATAGGATTGGAACCACTCCGCCAGAAAGCCGTTGATGCCTGCCGCCTGCGCGCCCGATACGGCAAACGGCAAGGTGATTTTCCACACGTCGCCTTCGGGTTCCGGGACGCGCCAGGTGCGGTCAACGGAAGGCGTCGCCACTTCGCCCGCCTTGCGTGCCGGAAAAATGGTGGACAGCAGCACGACTGCAATCACCAACCCGATGGAAACTTCCGCCGACGTGGACGAGAAGTTCAGGTACAGGCCCGGCAGGATGTGAAACACGCTGATAATCTTGGAAAGCGCCTGCCCGATGAGATACCCTGCCACCGCCCCGATTATCGCGTATACCAGCGCCTCGGCAATAAACAGCATGGCGATGTTGGACGGCGACAGGCCGATGGAGGAGAAGATGGCAATCTCTTTGACCCGCTCAAACACCGACCCCAACATGGTGTTCAGCACAATCAGGGCGGCAATCAGAATGGGAATAATGATGTTCGCCAGCCCTTTGGACGCCTGCGCGTTGATGGCGGAGAACCGATGGTTGCTCTTGCCGATGCCCGCGTAGAGGTTCAAGTCCAAGCGCGGAATGAGGTCATTCAGCACTTTGGAAACCGTGCCGGAACTGCCGAAGTTGATGGCGACCGAGCGCAAATCGCCGCCCATGTTCATCAAGGTCTGGTAGGGCAGATAAATGACGTTGTTGGGGTCAAGGTGCAGATACTCCTGGAAGCCCTGCGAGGCCGAGGACGCCGATGCGCTGCTTTGCCCCTGCTGCTGCTGAGAGATAAAGTCTACAGGCGTCAGACTTTCATTGTCTAGGTCTTTGAGAGCCTTGAACTTGTCCGGGTCAACAAGGCCAATCACCCGGTAGGGAATGCCGCTGTAGGTGACGGAAACGCCTTTGCTGATGTCGGCAGGGGCGATACTCAGGCTGTCCGCCATGCCTTTGGGCAGGAGAACGCTGTACGTGTCCCCCGAATTGAACCAGCGTCCGACAGGCTTGCCGTCGGGGCCAGTCATTAAGGCCTGGTCAGCATGAGTGACTTCCGCCTCCTGTGGTGACAGGCCGCAGACGCCTTTGACATCGGTTCCCAGGTCGGCGCGGGAAACGCGCAGAAAAGTCTGGTCGGTCTGCTTGCCGCCGTAGTACCAGGCGCGCGGCGCGACCGGGTAACGCCGACCATACTCATCGTTGAGCAGGCGGTAAGCGGGGTCTTGCAGGGCGTCCCAGGTCGGCAGGCGCAGCAGCAATCCCTGATAAAGCGGCGTTCCTGGCGCATGAACATTGTTGTGGCGCACCGTGTCCACAATGGACGTGAACGATAGCACAGTGAATGTCAATAATACCAGCGTGATGCAGGTCAGCAGCGTGCGCTCCTTGCGGCGGCGCATATTGGAGATGCCCAGCGTGAACGCGGCGAACGCAATAGACGCCTTGCCTACGTCGGCCTTGTGGACGCCGGATACAGTGCGATTTATCGCCTTGAGCTGCTCCTCAAACTTGCCCCACACAAGCAAGGAGACGATAACGGAAAGCGCCAGCATCACAAAGGCAATCAGCACAATGAGCGGGTTAATCGTGATGTCAAAAGCCGGGTGTATCTGGGAGAAGATAAAGAAGATGACCACGAAGATAGCGAACACGGCGGTCAATTGCCGCTTCAAGTCGGAGTACGAGAAAAACAACCGCTCAATGAAGTATGCGAACGGAATGAGCAGGAACAGGTAGAAGATAACGCCCTGCACCACGTCGTTGGCGGTGCCCTGCGCCTGCGGATAAACGCGCGCTTCGTAGCCCCACGCTTCGCGGCTGTAGGAGTCAAAAGCGGCGTAATCGCGGGCATTGTAAGCCGCAGTCGCTTTCTGAATATACTGATGCGCGATGTCATGCAGGCCCGTATGGTCTTTGTTGGCGAGAATGTCATTGACAATGCGGTACTTGGCGAGTTGCTGAATGCGAAACTCATCCAAGTTCCACATATCCTGGGCGACCCGAAGCGCGGTATTGGTAATCGCGCCGTTTCGCACGATGTCATCCGGGTTGTTCGGGTCGGACGCGGGGGCATTGCTGCCGACGCGGGCGGAGGCGGCTCCAGTCGCGTAGCCCACGCCCTGCGCGTTGCGCTGGTTGTCGGATTTGGGCAGGGCCGGGTTGGACTTGAGCGAATTAATCAGCAGGAAGCGCGTCGCGCCCGGCCCGGAGTTCATCACCACTTTGAGGCGCGTGGCCGGGCCGGGCGCGGAATACAGCACGGCAATATCGGTGATGTCCTGAATGCCGGGCACGGTGGCATTCAGGTTGTAACCATACTGGCGCGGCTGGCCATCGGTCACGCCGTCAAAGATGCTGATGCCCGTCAGCGGCTTGAGGGCCTGCTGGTCGACCAAGTCAAAGATCGTGGTGGCGACGCAGGGAAACTCAATCACCTGCGTCTGCTTGATGTCCGAAGTCAGGTCAAACGTGGTGGGATAGTTGACCGCGCCATTGACCCCCTGGTCAGGCGCGTAGTCAACGTCGCCGCGCGCGCCTCCGGCGTCGTCCTGCGCGTGCAGATGATAGGCTTCAATGCTCACCGGGCCGTTTGGCCCCAACCGCAGGCCAGAGCCATTGGAAATGACCAGCGGCAGGCCCACAAACTTGAACGACGCATTGGGATGCTGTGGGTCAATGCCGGGATCGGTCAATTGAATGAGATTGCCGCGCACGCCTGCCATCGTCTTGGCGGGGTTATCCATGACGACCAGCGAACCGACAATGGGCGTGTCGGGCACGAAGTTGTGCTTCGGGTCAAACAGCAGCGCGCGGCCCGTCAGCGCAGAAAAGCCCAGACGAAGCCCCTGACGTGTCCAGGCAGGCCAGTTGGCGACGGGCATGATGCCCTGCGGCGAGCCGGGCTGCACCTGGCCTGGGTCGTTCGGGTCGTTCAGCAAGTCCCAGTACTGGCAGGCGAGAAGCCGGGTCTGGCGCGCGAGGTTGGCGATGTTCACGCTGTCTGCCGTGTCTTCCGGCGTGTCAGTAGTCGGGCGCGAATCGTCGGTGGTGGCGAACGTGATGCCTTTGCCGCCCGCCAGCGTCGCGGCTTCGGCGTCAAACGCAAACCGGCCCGGCAGATAGTTATGCCAGGCCTTGCCGCCGGTAGGATTGATGCCGTCGGCAAAGGCCGCCGCCGGGTCAAAACCCAAAGTCTGCCCGATTTTAGCGGCGTTGTCATGGAGCGCGCGGCCAATGTCGGAGAAGTCGGCCTGAATGTCCTCGCGATAGTTGTAGAAGTCCCCTTTGTAAAAGACCCCCACGCTGCCGGTCTGCGACGACAGGTCAAGCCCCGAAAACAGCAGCACCTGGTCGCGGCGCGGCAGGACGGTGCCGAACAGAGTGTGCCGGAAAGTATCCATGCCGGAAATCTGCTGCCATTCCTCCAGATGCGCGTCAATGTAGGTGCGCACGCCTTGCAGCCCCAGAAAGTGCGCGCCGCAGGCCACGAACCAGACCGTGCGTTTAGGCGGGTGCGCTTTGAACGCGCGCGCCAGTTCCAGGGCGGCGGCCATGCCGCAGGCGCTTTCGGCCCCCGGAGCCTGCGTGGGCACAATAGACATGGAGTCGTAATAGGACTCAATCACGACGACCTGTTTGGAGAGCGCCGGGTCGGTGCCGGGAATGACGCCGGTGAGGTTGAAAGCCGTGCCCGTCTGCCAGGGGTTGTCACTCGTGAGATGAACATGGAAGTTGGGCGTGGTCAGCGCGGCGGCTTGCAGCGCGGCGGCATCGGCGCGCGGCAGCCAGAAGCGCGGCACGGAGACCGGAATACCGATAAACTTGGCTTCCGCCTCGCCGCGCATCGTCTGAACGGGGTCGGCGAACAAGATGGCTTTTGCGCCCAGGCGCGCAGCATTGAGCCATTGCGGGCCGCAGTTGAAGTCCATCAAGACGATGGCCCCTTCCACCTGCTTGCCCCGAAACGCGCGCAGGTCGCCCTGCCCCGCGTAGATTAAGGGGCCGTCTATGCCGCCCGCAGGCAGCGTGGACGTGCGGACTTGATTGGGCCACAAAGGCTGCATCGCGTAGGAATGGCCGCCGCCGGTCACGGATGCCCCGTCATCCTGCGGCGCAGTCACAGGGAAGGTTTCGCGGGTGACATGGTCGCGCCCGAAGATGGAATTGAATTGTGCATGCACCCAGTTCTGCGCCTGAACGCCGCCCGGAGTGCCCGCCACGCGCGAAAAAGCCGTCACCGAGGGAGCGCCTGCTGCCGCCGAAACCGGGTAGTGAATGCCGGACAGTTGAACAATGTCGCTTTGCAGACGCGCGGCCTGCACGCCCTGCGCCAGCGCCTGATAGTTCCTAGCCGCAACAGCATCCACAGAAGATTGCTTGCTGCCCGGCGACTGGGCGTGCGACACGCAGGACGCGAGGAGCAGGAGAAAGGCCGCGAGGCCGAGTCTCAGCAAGCCGCCAGAAGACAGGTCGGGACGCGCGCACGAGACGCAGCGACGAACATTCATCAGCGAAAAGTCCTTTTGCCGGGCAGGGCGCAGGGCGCAAGCCAGGGCTTTAGAAAGTGCATTCTGGATAAACGCGGTGTTAAGAAAGGGTTAAGCGTTCTTATGATAACATATCCGCCCAAAAAAGGCAAGGGGCGCGATGCCAGCAAACTCTGGCGCGGCAAGCGGCAAGCAGCGCCCGGCTCGGTTTCGCGGGCATTGGCTTGACAGAACCGCCTGCGTTTGGTACTATCAATTCAGGAGCAGAGAAACGGCTTTGGCAAAACGCAGGCGGTATGAAGACGCCATGCTGCTGGTTTCCGGCGAGACGGTCACCGGGCGCAGCGGCGAATATGTCGTAGAACGGGTCGTCGGCATGGGCGGCTTTGCTGCCGTTTATTTCGCCCGCGACCCGGCCTTTCCCGGTCGGCAGATCGCGCTGAAAGAGTTTTACCCGGCCCGCCACCCCCGCGAGCAGGCCAATCTGCAAGCCCTCTGGGAGCGCGAGCGCACGGTTGGGATGCAGGCCAGCCCCCACCCGCTCATGCCCACCTACTACGACGCCTTCATCTCCGACAACCACTTTTATATCGCCCAGGAGTTTATCGAGGGAGCCACGCTGGATGAAATTATCCAGAAGCGTCGCCCCTTGCCGCGCGAGTGGACGCTCAAATGGGCCGTCTCTTTATGTGACGCGCTCGCGTTCCTGCATTCGCGCGGGGTTGTTCACCACGACCTGAAGCCCGCCAACATTCGCATCACGCCGCAGGGCCATTTGACGCTGCTGGACTTCGGCGCGGCGCAGTACTTTGGCGACGGCCATGCCAACACGAAGCCGATAGAACTGTACGGCACGGATGGCTACCTTCCCCCCGAACTGGACGGCAACGGTCAATGGGTCGCCGATGCGCGCACCGACATTTTCGCGGTCGGGGCCATTCTGTACGAGATGATTGCGGGCATCCCCCCTGACCAGGAAAAAATCAACGAGCGTTCGGCGTATGTAACTTCCACGCTTATTCAGAAGCCCAACGCGGATTTGGGGCTGGTGAAGCTTATCAACAAGGCGCTTTCTTACAACACCGAGTATCGGTATGCGTCCGCCAACGACTTTCTGCTGGAAATGCGCCAGATTGCGCCGCCGGTGCTGCTGGTGAGCCGCAAGCATCTGCGCTGGGGAGAAATCAAAAGCGGCCAGCCCGTTCCGCCCAAAACGGTCACGCTCTACAATGCGGGCGGCGGCGAGATACGCGGGGAAGTGAAGCCGCGCTCCGCCTGGATTGTCGTGCCTGCCCAGACGTTTCAGGGCAACCGGCACGAGGCAACTGTCATGGTTAATCCCGCCAAAATCGCCGAGCGCGGGCAGACCGTGATAGGAAGACTGGAAATCAATACGCCTGACCAGCGTGATGAAGACAATGCCATCGTGACCACCGGCGACCGGTGGTTTATTGAGTGCAGCATCACGGTTCTGGCGCGTTCCGGCCATCTGACGGTGCGGGGCACCGCAGGGGACGGTTCTCCTCTGCTGCTGTCCGCGCGCAAGGGCCAGCCTGCCACCGCCGAGTTTGAGATTGTCAATGCCGGAGAAACCGAAACCGACTTCAGCGTGGAAAGCGGGCCGCCCGACTTGATCACAGTGACGCCGCTGCCCGGCGCGGGAACACTGGCGCCCGGCGAGCGCGCCCGCATTGCAGTCCGCACGGCCACTGACAAACTCCCGGCGGGGCTGCATGAGGCAAGCCTGGTCGTGCGCGCCGCGACGGGTCAGGCCGTCCCTGTTGCGCTGCAAGTGCGCGTCCTTTCGCATCTGGACTTTCTGAAAGCCCGGCTGGGGCGGCATTAAAGACGCGGCAACGCCCTAAACGCGCGCGGACCGGCCTTCCACCTGCGCCAGCATTTGTTCGCGCCGTGCCGCCAGCGAGTCGGCCCACTGCGCCCGCCGCGCCTTGTTTTCCGGCGCTGCCAGCAGAAAGCTCGCCAGCGTGCCTGCCGCCGCCAGCGCCATCAGCCCCAGCACAAGCCTCAGCCCGGCGCGGTTCACTCCGCTGGCTCCTCGGTAGCCGCAATCAGCTCAAACAGCCGCGCCATGTTCTGCGCGCGCTCGGCAATTTCCGGCGTCACGGTCTGTCCGGCCCGGATGATAGGAAAGCCGAAATAGCCCGACACGTCCCGGCGGACGGTGCGTCCGATAAACGGCTGCACGTAGCCAATCACGTCGCCGCTGTCGGGCAGAGCGAGCGTGTCCTGCGCGCTCATGCCGCTGGTTCCGGCAGGCGTGCCCGTTTCATGGGCCATCGGCGTTCTCCTTGTGGGCCAGTTAACCCAGTTCGTTCAGGTCATAGGCCAGGTGCATGATGGTGTCAAAGCGGCCCAATTTCAGGACACGCTCCGGCTGGCGTCCCGGCGTGAGCAGAATATGCAGCGCGCGCTCTTCGGGCGCGAGACGCTTGCGGGCCTCTACCAGCAGAGCCAGGCCCGCGCTGTCAATGAAGTCCACGCGGCTTAAATCAACAATCACGGCGGTTTTAGCCGCTCCGTTGACGGCCTCCATCAGCGGCTCCCGCAGCTGGGGGGCGGTGGTCAGGTCTACTTCGCCTGCGGCTTCCACAAGCGCCCCCTGTTCGGTAGCGCGGCTGGTGACGGAAAGTTGGGCTGCGTTCAAGTTGCGTTCTCCCACTGCGGCATCCGATAACAGATGCGCTGTGCTGTCAGTATGACCGGACAGCCGGGCGGCTGTCAAGCCGCCTGACGCTCCGGCAGGAATTTCTCTCTCTTGTACCGTACAAAGGGCACAAATGTCAACAATTTTCCTCACCTGGCTGGGCCATGCGGCGTTTTTGGCGGAGGCAGCAGGCATCACCATTCTGCTTGACCCGTTCCGCGCGCCCGACGTGGGAAGTTACGCGCCTATTCACGCGCGGGCGGATGTCGTGCTCGTCTCTCACCTGAACCCGAAGTACCATTCCCACTGGGACGCGGCGGACAGCGGCGCAATCCGCCTGAACGCGCTGGACTTTGCCGACGACCCGCAGGGCGTGACCGCGCACGGCGTGACATTCAAGGCGGTGCGCGTGTGGGAAACCCCGGAGCGGAGCGTCCCGGTCGCCATGCCGTACTTTACGCTGGGTGATTTGCGCTTCTGCCACATGGGCGATTTGGGCCATGCGCTCTCCGAACAGGAAGCCGCGCCCGTGCAGAACTGCGATGTGCTGCTTGCGGTGGCGGGCGGCCTGCCCACCGTGCCCGTTCCTGAACTCAAGGCGGCGATTGACCTGATTGGGCCGCGCATCGTGGTTCCCATGCACTACCAGACCGGCAAAGTCAATCTGCCCCTGCTGTCAGCAGAACCGTTGGCGGCCCTGTTCGCCCCCGAATGCGTTGTCCGTCACCCTGCGCCGACCATCACCCTCAGCCGGGAAACCCTGCCGACCCAGACGACGCTGTTTATCCTGCCGCCCGCTCTCTAAAGCCTATTCTCTAAAGCAGGCTGCCGAGCACGGCTTTCCCATCTTGCGGCCAGCCAAGCGGCGGGCATTGCAATTGCCCTGGCGCGCATATCCGCGAGACTCCCTGCACGTGCAGCGCGTCCGGCAAGCCCGCATCCCCCTGCCCTGCGAGCGCGCAGCCCTGCAATTTCCCATTGAACGGCAGGAGCGCAGCGGGCAGGACCGCGAGCGTTTCCAATGGCTGCACGGAAACGACTCCATGCCCCGTCGGAGGCGCAAACGCCGTCTCCGGGCGCGCAATCACTGTCCAGCGCAGAGCGTTCCCCTCCCATACGCGCGTTTCCGGTGTCATGCGGGCCAGCAGGCGCGCTTCCATCACGCGGGCCTGCGCGTCCGGGGAGCGCGGCGGCGCGGGCCAGCGTCCCGTTCCGTCCGCAAGCGCGACGGCGAGGCGCGCGGCAAACTCTCGCGCCGTGTCGCAACGGCCCTGCACAAAGACAGTCTGCGCGCTCAGGCAGCCGCCCTGGTCATACAGCAAAACGTCATCCGCGAAGCCCTGCGCCGCGCTGTGCGGGTCGGCATCAGGCAGGAGCAGGCCGAACGAGATGCGGTGCCCGTACCCGATCAGGCGCGCAACGGGGGGACAAACGGCGCGCAGGCTTTCCAGCGTGGCGTCGGAGCCGTAAGCCAGCACCCGGTCGCAGGCGGCGCAGAATGCTTCATCGTGCAGAACTGAACCGCCGGGCCAGCGCAGCAGGCAAATGCAGTCGGCGAGCGCCGGGCAAGCCTCCCGCCAGGATTGCAGGAACAGATCGCCCCACGCGCCCGCCGGGCCAGACGGCAGTTTGACCAGTGAACACGAACGCACGAGCAGGGCGCGCAGCACGCTGACCCAGGACAAGAGCGGCGTGTTGGATGCGACAACATGACCGACAAGCGCAGGGCCGCGTGCATTGCGCACGCCTTCGCTGTCAATCAACTGCCAGAGGGCTTCATGCGTGAGGCTGTCCAAGAGAGCCAGGAAGCTGGGACGCGCCATCGGCCAGGGAAACGGGTCAGCAAGGGCTTCCAATTGGCGGCGAAACGGCCAGGACAGGTCTTGCCAGAGCGCCGCCCAGCGCGCCACGCTGTCTACGATTTCGGCCTGCGAGCAACGGGCCAGACTGTTGGCCTGATGCTGGCGCAGCCGCGCGGCGGCTTCACCAATAGCGGGCGCGGTCAGCACGACGCGGCATCTTCAGCAGTCAGGGAGCAGCCGCGCAGTTCCGCGCCGGGAGCGCGGCCTTCCAGCGTGAAGCCGTCCGGCGTGATGCGACCCCAATCTTCGGTTTGCACGGCGAGCACGCTGTTGAGGTTCGCCAGATCGTAATGGCACAGCAGGCCCGCTTCCCCGGCGGGCGCGTCAAAACAGGTCGCCGGGTCAAGCACGCGCGTCCGCACCCAGGGCGGCGGGTGCTTGATGTCGCTGAGGCCATGCCCGTAGAACTGGGAACTCATCTCGCTCATGCCGTACTCCGAGTGGATATTCTCGGTTGGCACGCCCAGGCGCGCGCTGAGTTGCTGATACAGTTCTTCGCGGGAGACGGCCCCGCGCCGCCCTTTGAAGCCGCCCGTTTCCACCAGCACGCTGCCAATCGGCAGCCGCCAGATGTCGCCGCGCTGTTCCAACAGGGACGCGAAGGCGAGCGCCGTGCCAAATACCAGCGTGGGGCGCACCAGCGCGCGCAGGACGTAAGCGAGGCGCGTGTTGTCGCCGTGAAAGAAGTGCGTCGCGCCGACAGCCCGCGCCATGTGAGACAGCGACGAGTGCGGGGCCTGCTCCGGGGACGGCATCAGGGCAATCAAAGCGTGCGGACACTGCGGCAGGGCGAGTTCCCAGCCGCGCCGCAGGCTCGCTTCGTAGACCCTCAGGGCGCTTTGGTCTAACAGATGGCGCGAGCGCTGCTCGCTCGTTGTGCCCGATGAGTGCCATTCCGCGACAATCGCCTCCGGCGGGGCGCAGGACAGCGTGAACTGCTTGAACGCCGACGCAGGCACAAGCGGAATATCCCGCCAGCCGCCAACGCGCTCCGGCGGGGCTTCCAGCGAGTCGCACAACTGACGATAGGGAGGGTTTTGAGCGTACTGGCGGGCAAAGAGCGCGCAGGCGAGCGTCTCAAATGCGTCATCATCGGGCTTGGCAGTGTCAATAAAGGCCAGAATGTCCTGTACCAGTTTGTCTGTCACGGCGTCATTATACCATGAACGGGGAACGGCGGCGACAGGCGCGGGCGGGTACACTGTTTCCCATGAGGCTCCGACGCCACGCCCCGGCACGCGCCGAAACGATGCTGCTCGCCCTGACCCTGCTGGTTTCCCTGTGCGGGCTGGCGCTCACATTCGCGGGCCGCGCGGTTTCCGTGCCGCTGCCCGCCCGCCCGCTGAATGTCAACGCCATGACAGCGACGCAGTTTGCGTCTGCCCTGCTGGTTTCCCCCGACACGGCGCAGGCGATTGTGCAGACGCGCATGGGGCGAAAAGGCCATGCGTTCGGAGCCGTGTACGACCTGCGGCGCATTCTGCACCGGCGCGGCGCGGATGCTTCTGTGGTGGACACGCGCTTTGTCGCGCGCGCTCCCGCTGACGCCGCGCGCGGCTTCTGGGGCGGCGTCGCGCTGTTCGTGCTGGCATTCTGGGCGGGGCATTTGGCGCTGCGACGTTTCTCCCCGCGCGCTGACCCGTTTCTGCTGTCGCTTGCCGCCGCGCTGTCTGCGCTGGGGCTGATGATGGTGTACGCGGTGAAAGACCCGTACCGGGACAGTTTTGTGTTCACCGGGCAGGTGTGGGGCACGGCGATTTACGGCCTGTTGGCGTTTCTTGTGCCGCAGATGCCCGCGTTTGGCCGCCTGAGTTTGCGGCGTTATCTGTATGTTTATGCCGTCGGCTCCGTTGCGCTGATGGCGCTTCTCATCGCGGTGGGGCAC
The DNA here is from genome assembly GCA_963835235.1 of uncultured Armatimonadota bacterium. GTDB lineage: Bacteria > Armatimonadota > Armatimonadia > Armatimonadales > Capsulimonadaceae > CAWIET01. The sequence continues at coordinate 1,119,318 of CAWIET010000004.1, read as the reverse complement.
GGGCCGGGTGGCGTCCATGTCAGCGTGCTGGGGTTTGAGCCGATTGAGTTTATCAAGGTGCTGCTGGTCTTGTTTGTGGCGTCCTACCTGAGCGAACGCGGCGGGGTCAGCGAAGCGCGCGATTTGCTGCCGCTTTCGGCGCTGTTCGCGGGCGCGCTGCTGCTGTTTATCGTCGTGAAGGATTTGGGGCCTGCCGTGCTGCTGTTCGGGGCGTTTCTCGCCCTCCTGTATCTCAGCACGGGACGCGCCCGCTATCCGCTGCTGGGAACGGCGCTTTTGGCATTGGCAGGTTGGGCGGGCTACAAAGCCCACTTCGGCTTCTTCGCGACGCGCGTCATCATGTGGCTTGCGCCCTGGCATAACGCTGATCCGCGCGGCTCGCAACTGGCGGACGGATTGTGGGGCATGGCGACGGGCGGCGTCTTCGGAAGCGGCCTCGGATTGGGGCAGCCGGGCCTGATGCCGCGCGCCGGGAGCGACCTGATTTTCGCGTCGCTGGGCGAGGAGTTGGGGCTGGTGGGCACAGTGTGTGTCCTGGTAATTTACTGCGCGCTGCTCGTGCGTGGCTTCCACATCGCCCGCCATGCCCGCACAGACTTTGACCGGCTGCTTGCGTCCGGGCTGACGCTGCTGCTGGGGCTGCAAACCCTGCTGATTACCGGCGGCATGACGGGGCTGCTGCCGCTTACGGGAATTACGCTGCCGTTTGTGTCGTTTGGCGCGTCCAGCCTCACGGCGGACTTCTTCTCGCTGGGGCTGCTGTGCGCCATTTCCGCGCGCGCGCAGGAGGCAAATCCTCACGCCGCGCCGCCGGAATGGGAGCGGGCTGCGAAACGCCTGCTGGCGGGAATGACGGCGTTTCTGCTGGTGGGCATTGGCGCGGGGCGATTGCTCTGGGTGCAGGGCATCGCCAATTCTCAAACAGCCTCCCGATTGCTCTGGACGCCGGACGCTGATGGTGTTTTGCGGGCGCACGTCAACCCACGCCTGCTCCAATACGCCGCTGCCATCCCGCGCGGGCGCATTACCGATAGAAATGGAGCCGTGCTGGCGCGCGACGCCCGGCCCGGCGAAACAGGCGCAACCGGCCTGCTGTCCCCTGATGGACACGCGCGAGTCTACTCTGGCGGCGCGGCGTGCGGGCACTTGCTGCTGGCCGTTGAAGGCGCGCGTTCTCCCACGAATGCGCTGGGGCGGTTTGATGTTCTGCGCGGCTTTGGTTCCTACCCGGAGTTGCTGAGTGACTACCGGCGGCGCTGGCTGCCGTTCGCGCCGCGCCTGCACGGGGAAGATGTCACGCTCACGATTGCCCTGCCTTTACAGCAGGCGGCGTTCCTTGCCGTGCAGCAGGCCGCGTCTTCCGTGCGTGACCGCCGCACCGGGCGGCCCAAACAGAAAGGCGCGGCGGTCGTGCTGGACGCGCAGACGGGGGAGGCGCTCGCCTGTGTCAGCGCGCCGTCGTTTGACCCGCAGACGCTCACGGCAGACAGTTGGGCCGCGCTGCAAGCGGGCAAAGATGGGCAGGACGCGCTGCTGAACCGCGCGCTGGCGGGCCTGTATCCGCCCGGCTCCGCGTTTAAGATGGTGACTGCCGCCGCCGCTTTAGAAAACGGGCTGGGCGGCACAGTCGTCAACTGCCCGCACGCCGTCACCAATGTGGTTTGGCGCGCGGACGGACACACGTATTCGCGGCGACGCATCACCGACGAGCAAGGCTTCGTGCCGCATGGCGACACGGACATGGCAAAGGCCCTGCGCGTTTCCTGCAACGTCTACTTCGCGCGTCTGGGCATTCTGCTGGGAGCGAAGCCCCTCCTTCAGATGGGGCGCGATGGCTTTGGCCTGCGTCACCTGCCGCCGCTTTCTTCCCTGGAGGCTGACCTGCCGGACTGCGCTTACGGGCAGGGCGCGGTGCTGACAACGCCTGCGGAGATGGCGAGCGTCGCGCAGACAGTCGCCAACGGGGGCAGCAGAGCGCCGTTCACTCTCATTCGGGACGGGACGCGCCCCGCGCCTGTGCGCGCGCTGTCGCCTGCGAACGCGGCCCTGTTGACGCTCATGCTGGCGGCGGCGACGCAGCCGGGCGGCACGGCGCAGGGCGTGTTTGACGGGTTGCCGTTCGCCGTCGCGGGCAAAACCGGGAGCGCCCAAAACGCGCAGGGAGACGGGGAGACGCACTCGTGGTTTGCAGGCTTCGCGCCCGTTTCCCGCCCCGCGCTCGCGTTCGCCTGCGTGATAGAAAACGGCGGCGCGGGCCGCGCGGCGGCGGCTCCGGCCTGCCGAAACATTCTGCGCGCAGCACGCTGACCCCCAACGCTTTGAATTGCGCGCGCAGAGGGTTTGCGAAGCGTTGGGGGTCAGCGCGCGCCGTTGAAAGAACGCGCAAGTCCTTATCAGGTGCAGGCCGGTTGGCAGGCTGTCTTATGGCGAGTCTCTAGTTCTGAACCATTGGTCAACCATTAGACAGCCTATAGACAGCCATTGGACAGCCATTGGACACATGGGAGTTTAGCCTTTACCACATGGGCACCTCACGGCAGGATGATGGTCACCTCACGGCAGGGTGACGTCTCCGTGACGTATCTGTGCTGCGCTGGCAGAACCGCCCAAAGGTGTGGTAAAATAAGGGCGTCGCTTTTCCCACCCGTGACATATTCATGCCATTATCCACCACAATGAGGAGATTTGTTTTGACGCGAGCACGCTGGATTGCACCGCTGGCGGGCCTGCTGGCCCTGATCTTGTTTGCCATCGGGCACGGGCAGCGCACCTCGGCGCAGGAGGAACAGCCAACCCCGCAGGCGCAGGCCCAGTGGACATTGCATCTGCTGGAAACCGCCCGCTACAGCGAGGCTGTGCCGTGCGCCCAGCGCCTTGTGGACACGGTGCCCAATGACCCGCTGGCGTATGAAGTGCGCGGCGTGCTGGCGCTGCATATCGGCGCGAGCGCTCAGGCAACAACCGACTTTGGGAGCGCCGCCGCCCTCGCGCCGCGGTCGCCCACCGCGCAGTATGGATTGGCCCTGTGCGCGCTTTTTGCCCACCATGCCGATGAAGCGCAGGCCGATCTGAGCGCCGCCGCTGCCGGGTCGCCGCAGACGCCCGCGCAGGCCGCCGATATCGATACCGCCCTTGCCTGCCTGCGCTTTGCGCGCGGCGATGTGGCAGGCGCGCAGGCGCTTGCCGAAAAAAGCGTTCCGGCGAGCGCCGATGGCTCTGACCCTTTGCGTCAGGAACTGCTTGCGCTGGCGGCGGCGCGCGTTCAGCCGCAGCAGGGAACCGCGCTGCTGGCCGCGTTCCTCAGCACGCCGGGCGGCGCTCCGCGCGTGCGCGAAGACTCCGGCGTCCGTCCCCTGTTTGACCCCGCGCGCTTCGTGGAGCCATCTGTGACCGAGCCGGTCTTGCAGCAGATGTATCAAACTTCCCTGCGCGAACAACTGGCGCAGGGCGCGCGGCGCGTGCAGCAGACCGCCGCCCTGTCCGGCGACTGCGCGTTGGACGCCCCGACTGCGCCGGGCGCGGCGTTCGCGGCCTTCTACGTGGACGGGCAGATGCTCAGCATGGTCAACACGGCCCCGTACCGCTGCACCTGGCACACAGTGGACGCCGCGAACGGCTGGCACGTCCTGCGCGTGGAAACGCTGGACTCCGGCGGGCACGCGCTCCTGTCCCAGACCCGGCAAGTGCGGGTGAACAATCGCAACGCCCCCGTCGCCGCCCAGAGCGAACTGGCCGCTGGCGACCCGCAGATGGAAACGCGCATCTGGAACCTGCTTCGCCTGCGGCCTGCGCGCAAAGTTGCGGAATGGACGCTGGCGAGATTGGCCGAGCAGCGCGGCGACGAGGCCGATGCCATCGTGCATCGCACCGTTGCTGCCGCCCTTGACCCGGACTACAAAGATGCGCGTCATGTAGCGCGTCTCCTGTTTCGCTCGTGCGCGCCGCCGCCGATGCCGGTTCCTGTGCGGGTGGCGTCCGTGCGGCCCGACGGCCTGTGGGTCGGCAACGAGGGCGGCAAGCAGGTCGCGCTCACCTTTGACGACGGCCCGACGCCCGCGCACACGCCCGCTCTGCTGGACGCGCTGGACAAAGCGCAGGCCCCGGCGACGTTCTTTGTCGTGGGGGCGCGCGCGGAAGCGGCCCCGGAACTGATTCACCGCATGGTGGCGCGCGGCGACGAGATAGAAGACCATTCCTACACGCACCCGAACATGGCGCTCACCCCACCATCGCTGGCTGAAAGCGAGATATTGCGCGCTTCGGTGATGATCCGCGCTCTGTCGGGACGCCAGCCGCGCTTTTTCCGACCTCCCGGCGGTCAGGTCAGCCCCGCCGTGATTGCGCTGGCGCGCGCTTACGGGCAGGACGTGGCGTTCTGGACGGTGGATGTGCTCAAAGCCGAAGACGCCGGGTCGGTGCAAGGCGAGATTGACTTTGTGATGCAGCATATGCACCCCGGCGCGATTGTGCTGCTCCACAACGGCACCGAAGTAACCACGCAGGCCGTGCCGGGGCTGGTCGCGGCGCTGCGGGCCAAAGGCTATCATCTTGTCACTTTGTCCCGCCTGACCGCCAGCGTCGCCGCCGCCAAGCCTGCCCGCGTGAAGGAATAACGTGAAGGAATAACAGGGACGCTTTCTCCTGTGTTCAACTGCGTCCACGAGGCTTTGCCCCGGCAGTGCCCCTGCTTCTCACGGCCAAGATTGGAGCACCTGACGCACCACAAAGGCGGCTTCGTCAGGGGAAGCATGGTCATGCGGCAGGGGCGGCGCGTCGTCCGGGCGAGCAAACCAGGCATCAAACGGCGGCGTTTCGCCCGGCCCGGCGTCTAAAGCCGAAGACGTAGGAATAAACGTTGGGGCGGCGCGCAGGTACGCTCCGGCGACGCCCAGCGGGTACAGCGTGTTAAACCTGTCCACGTATAACAACGGCAGCAAAGAGCCAGGAGCCTGGTCTTCCGGCGTGGCGGGCAGCGCCCATTGGAAGTTCCAAGGCAGCCACAGACGCAGCAGCGCGCCAATCGGGTTGCCCCCCACCCGGCTCCCGGTGGCGACGCCCACCAACCGGCACTGCGTCGGATAACCATTGTGGGCGTTTAGCCGGTGCAGCCGGTCATAAAACGCCTGAAACGCGGACGTGTCATTGTCCCAGCGCACGGGAACAGCCTGGTCTGCGCCGGGAAGCCCCACACGCTTCCAGACAACGTGCGTCGGGCGCTCCCGCATCAACGCAGCGGCGGCGGGAGATAGCAGCGCGGCGCGGTCAATGGCTTTGCCTGCACGCAGGGTCATGGCCTGAAGGCCGGGGTCAAAGTTTGCGCCGCGATGGGGGCTGTCCAGCGTGACCAACGTGCTGACAGGCAGGGGCGTGCCGTTATTTTCAGCTGTTGTCAGTGTCCAGCGCGCAACGATGCCGCCTTCGCTGAGGCCCACGACAACGACTTTGCGCCCGGAAGCCCGCGCCGCCGCTTGAATGGCGCGCGCGGTCAAGGGCGCGAGGGCTTCTGGCGAGACATGGCAGTCGGGGTAGTTGACAACGAGAATGGCGACCCCGCGCGCGCGCAGGGCGTCGGCAGCAGGGCCAAGAAGCGCCATCACATCAGTCGCGCTGATAGTGTTATAGAGGTCAAAACCTTCCAGCACAACGGCGATTTTGTCCATGCGGCCCTGCGCGTCGGGCCACACCGGGAAGCCGTCTACGCTTGTGTGGGCTTCTTCATAGACTTGCAGCAGCAATGGCCCGGTTTCATCGGGAAACGCGCCTGGCAGGGCAGGAACATTCCGCAGGGCGCGCGCAGGCAAAGGCGCGAGCGGCGACAATTCACGATGGGGGTCGGCAGGAAGGGACGCTTCCACGCGCAATTGCCCCTGAAACCAGCCCGGCGGCGCACCGAACGGCGGCGGCATTGTCACAGAGGCCAGCCCATCAGCATGGGTGACGGCGACTGCCTGAAAGTCGCTTAACAGCAGGCGAGTCTGGCCCCATTGGTCAACCGCCACGCCATTCAGCGACGCCGACAGGCGCACGGGCAGGCCCGTCACAGGCTGTCCACGTCCATTTGTCACACGCGCCGACAGCACGACCGGGCCGTAACTGTCCGCAGGCAGAGCCGCGTGCGCGGGGGGCAGAAGCAAGAGCAGGGCGAGTCCAAAAAGCCAGGCGTGTCGCATCGGTTCATTTCACTCCACGCGCCCATTATGGCATAAACGCCTGCGTGCTCCGCTGTGACAATCAGCACGACACAACTGTGCTTATTCTCACAATACACTGGCAAAGCAGGCAGTGTATAACTTCTTCCCTGAAAGGCTTATACGCACCGCTGCCTGCTCTAAAAATAGTTTCCAAAATCTTTTTGCCTGCTTCGGGAAGGCGGCTTGCGCCCGGCACAATTATGTGCTAGAATAGTCCCCGTCAGCAAGGAAGAGGCGAACAATGGCCGACGACGAAGAAGGCTTTACATTTGTAGACAAGCGGCGCGCGCAGGCCGACGACGCCCCACACAGCGAAAACGCGGCGGCGGGCACGGCCCCGAACGCAGCGGACACCGTGTTTGAGGCCACTCCGCTCCCGTCCGAGATGGATGCCGACGAAGATGACGGCGCGACAGCCAGCATTTACAGCGTTCTGGGATACTGCGTGAGCCTGCTCGCGGCGGAAGCCTGGCAGAAACTGGGACTGCTTGCCGACCCGCAGACAGGACAGGCACAGCCCGACTTAGCACAGGCCAAAGTTGCCATTGACGCGGTGGGAGATTTGGCGGCCCGAATGCAGACGGCCCCGCCCGAAGAAGTGCCCGATTCGCTTCAGCGCGACCTGCGGACTTTGCTGAACGACCTGCGGCTCAATTACGTGAGCCGTCAGGGACAGCCGTCTTAAATCTACGTCTTTATTGATGACCTCGGCCACAAAGTAGACCGGGGCGCTTTTCTCAGGGGATTAAAAAGGCCACACGCTTTATGATACGCAGCAATCTTCCGCTTCCATTTTTGTATCGCCTGCGCCTGCAAGCCGGGGCAGCGGGGCGGCGCGCGCCCTTTGGGACGGCGGGCTACCGCGCCGAGGCGGGCAACGCCGGGGCAGGACTGCCTCCCAATGCGCGTCCCCATGCGGCTCGCCGCTTGGTTGCAACGGGCGCGGGGCAGTTCTGGGAGGAGTTCATTGATGAATACGAGCGCTTTACCGGCGTTCTATGCGCCGCCGCGCAGTGGGGATGCGACGGGCGCAAAGAGTCCGAGTACGCGCAGTTGCGGCGCTGGTTTGTCACCCATTACTACCGGATTGCCGGACGCATACGGCCTTATTTAGACGCCGAGTCCGCGTCGGAAGACCCTGCCTTGCAAAGTCAGGCTGTCATTGCTGATTATGCGGGGCGTGAGCGCTCTCTGGATGCGCTGGAAGCCCTGTTTCTGCCTCCCACCCTGCGCGACGTGCTTTGCCACGACACGGGCAATCTGCTGCCCCGCATTGCGCGCATCAGCGAAGCCGTGTATCGCTGCCATGACGAGTGGCAGGCGGCGCAGCCCTGAATGTTCGCATCAAGCAGACAGCAAGAAAAGCCTCGCAGAGAACTGCGAGGCTTTTCTTGTTTGGTTTCAGGCCGCTTTGCGGGTCTGCCGGATGTCCGTGAGGGCCGCATCAGTATCCTCGTAGAGATGGAATATCTTGACCAGCCGCGTAATCTCAAAGGCGCGGCGCACGAACGGCGTCGTGGACACGAGGCTGATGGAGCCGTCATGCTCACGCACGCGGCGCACAGCGTCTACCAACACGCCCAAAGCCGCGCTGTCTAAATACGGCACTTCCGCCAGGTCTACAACAATGTAGAAACTTTTGTTTTCAATCAGGTCGCGCAGCGTGTCCCGGAACGCCCCACACGTATGCAGATCAATCTCGCCTTTGAGCCGGACAATCGGGATTTGATCCTCGGTTGTCTGCACGTCAATTTCCAGTATCACGTTATCCACCCTTCCCGGAATGCGTTCCAAAGCCCCGCTGTGTTCGCTTGCTGAACCCCGTTGTTCGCGCTTTACCCGCAAACGGTCTGCTGTCAAACGCCTGCCGGGCGGTGGGCATTTGCGCCGTGAGGCAGGAAACCACGCTCCCCATAGCGAATTTCCTGTCAGGGCAGCCATAGAGACTATGCTTCTTCACACGCTGATGTTCTGGTGGGCCGTTCTCGCGCTGGTCATTATCATTGTCGCAGGCGTGGGAGTGCTGACACGGGCGGGAAGCCCGGTGAGCGAGCCGAAATCCCTGTTTGACTTCTCCGGGGGCCAGGAAGAAGGCAGACAGATGTAGCGCATTCTCACGGAGGCGCTTTCCGGCTCAACAACGGATGCTGAGTTTGAGGCTCGCTTCCGGCAAGCCATTGGAGCAGCAGCCGGAATAGACGCCGAAACCTCCTGGATGTGGCTCAATCGGACGCTGATGGACTACCGCCATTCGGGCGAATACGAGCCGTCCCCGCGCGTTCTGGCGGCACGTTTTCTCCAGGACATCCCGCACCGCTATCAACTTCCGTCAGCGCCGCCCTAAACAAGTCACCGGAAATGCAGCAGCCTTATTGGGAACCCAAGCCGCCGACCATTCGGCAATACTTGAGCCGCCGCAAGCGTCAGGCCATGTTCGTTCAGTTAGCAGGCTTCGCCCTGTTTATTAGGACAGCCGTTGTGACCAGTGCACGCACCGTTCCGAGCAGTGTTTTTCCCTGGCCGGTCTTGATTGGCTACGGCGTTTTCATGCTGGGCTTTCTCATCGGATGGATACGGCTGCGCTGTCCGAACTGCCGCACGCGCTGGACACACCTTGCATACGGCGGCGGCTCTCCGCTCGGCATAGACAAACGCCTGCAAGTCTGCCCCTACTGCCGCGCTGAACTGGACGGCCCGGTTCCCGCCGAGCCGTCGCCGCCTGCGCCTTGAACTGCGCCTTCGGTGCCGTCAAATTACCGTCATCGGAACGTGTCACTGCCGCGTTGTTACCGCGTTAGTACCGCGTGGGGAACGTGTGGGGAACGTGTCAGTACCATGTCAACCCCACCTGAAGAAGGCTTCACAGCGGCGCTGCATGGTTCTGCGCCCGCGCCGGGTACACTTGCACCCGGAGGATACTATTGTGAAGTATCGGCATCTGGGAAAGTACGGCGTCAAAGTCAGCGAAGTGGCGCTTGGCTCGTGGCTGACCTATGGCGGGGCAACCGAGAACGACACGGCGACCGCATGCATCAACCGGGCGTATGAACTGGGCATCAACTTCTTTGATACGGCGAATGTGTACGCGCGCGGCAAGTCGGAGGAAGTGGTGGGGCGCGCGCTTGCTGCTTACCCGCGCGACTCCTACTTTCTGGCGACCAAAGTGTTTTTCCCAATGGGGGACGGCCCGAATGACCGGGGCCTCTCGCGCAAGCACATCTTTGAGCAGTGCCATCTGTCGCTGAAGCGCCTGGGCACAGACTATGTTGACCTGTATCAGTGCCATCGCTATGATACGGAAACCCCGCTGGAGGAAACGCTGACAGCGTTGGATGACCTGGCGCGGCAGGGCAAGATACTGTACGCGGGTGTTTCCGAGTGGAGCGCGGGGCAGATTGCCCATGCGGTGGACTTTATTCGGGGGGCGGGGATGCACCCGATTGTGTCCAATCAGCCGCATTACAACCTGCTGGGACGGGGCATTGAAAAGGAAGTGATCCCGTTGTGCGAGCGCGAAGGCATCGGGCAGGTGGTGTTTTCGCCGCTGGCGCAGGGCGTGCTGACCGGCAAATACACACCGGGGCAGCCCGCTCCCGAAGGCAGCCGCGCCGCCGACCCCGGTCAGAATATGTTCATGGGCGGCGGGCGGTTGGACGACGCCGTGCTGGAAAAGGTGCAGAAATTGCGGCCTCTGGCGCAGGAGGCGGGCCTTTCTATGGCGCAGTTGGCCTTAGCGTGGTGCCTGCGTCAGAAGAATGTGAGCAGCGTCATTATTGGAGCATCGCGCCCGGCGCAGGTGGATGATAACGCGGGCGCATCGGGCGTTATTCTGCCTGCTGAACTCATCGCCCGCATGGAGGAAGCCGTCGCCTGATGGAAACACTCATTTTTCCCCATGCAGACGCTTTCGCGCAGGCCGCCGCAGACCGTTTCGCGCAGGCCGCGCAGGAGGCTGTCCAAGCGCGCGGGCAGTTCACGACGGCCCTCACCGGCGGCTCGTCCCCGGAAGGCGCGTACCGTCTGCTGGCGGAGCCTGCCTACCGTGAGCGCGTGCCCTGGGAGCAGACTTACGTGTTTCTAGGCGACGAGCGGTGCGTCCCTTTTGACGACCCACGCTCTAACTTCGGGCAGGCGCGGCGTCTGCTTTTGTCCCATGTGCCCGTGCCGGAAAGCAACGTCTTTCCCGTCCCCACCGATGCGGGCGACCCGGCGCAAATCGCCGCCCTGTACGCGCAGACTTTGGCGGACTTCTTCCAACTGTCGCCGCTTGGCCCACCGCCCGCCCTGGATTTTTTGTGGCTGGGCATGGGCGGCGACGGCCACACGGCGTCGCTGTTTCCGGGGTATCCGAGCCTGCATGAGACGGCGGCGTGGGTCGTCTCCTCCCCGCCCGGCACGCTGCCGCCGCCGGTTGACCGCGTGACATTCACGTTTCCCGTGATTAACGCAGCCCGTCACACGCTGATGCTGGCAACGGGCGACGCGAAAGCCGAGGCCGCGCGCGATGTCTTGGAAGGTCATGCGGCGACGGAAACACGTCCGGCAGCGGGCGTGCGTCCCGTCTCCGGCGACCTGTTTTGGTTTCTGGACACGGGCGCATCGCGTCTCTTAGAGTGTGTATAAAAAGTTAGTATAATGGTAACACTGCGGCTATGCAGGAACGCAAGCCTTACTCTACCGACCTCACCGACGCGCAATGGCAGCACCTGGAGCCGCTCATTGCTGCCGTCAGGCGCGGCGGCAGGCCCGCACGCTACTCACGGCGCGAGATTGTCAACGCTATTCTCTACATCACCCGCAACGGCTGTGCCTGGCGCAACTTGCCCCATGACCTGCCGCCCTGGGCGTTGGTCTATAACTACTTCTGGCACTGGCAGCAACAGGGCATCTGGCGCACTGTCCACGACCAACTTGTCGGCGACCTGCGCCAGAAGATGGGCCGAAGCCGCCTGCCTTCTGCCGCAGTTCTGGACAGCCAGAGCGTCAAGACGACGGAAAAAGGGGGCCACGCGGTTTTGATGCCCACAAGCGCGTCGTCGGCAGAAAGCGTCATCTGCTCGTAGACACGCAGGGTCTTGTTCTAGGGTGTCATGTTACGCCTGCCGATGTGCAAGACCGTGCGGGAGCCAAGATGCTTCTGCGCCGCTTCTGGCTTCAGTTCCCGAACCTGCACGTCTTTGTGGACGGCAACTACGACGGCCCGCTCATAGAGTGGGCCAGGATGTGCTGGGGCTATACGCTTCAGGTTGTGGTCAAGCCGCCTGAGCAGAAGGGCTTTTCGCCCCTGCCGCGTCGCTGGGTAGTAGAGCGCACCTTTGCGTGGCTTTGTCAGTGGCGGCGACTGGCGAAAGATTACGAGCAAGTGCCGCAGTCGGAAGAGAGTTTCATTCACAATGCGATGACAGGCTTGATGCTCAACAGACTGGTAACGTGAACCTTTTTATACACACTCTTAGCCCGCGTCTAACGGCCCCGCTCCCCTATGCCGCAGACGAATGCGCGGCAGGCGTCCGGGGCATTGGGTTGTTATGCGGCAGTGTCGCGCGTTTCCACCGTGCGCCAACGGAACGTGTCTTTGAGTTCCCTGAAGCAATCAGGGCAGACCCATTCGTATCCTGCGTCACCCTCTGGCTGGAGGCAGGTGGTTGTCCAGGCTTCCTGCAGAGCGTCCGCGTCACCGTAGTCTGCCTCAGCAATGCGCCGCCAGCAGAAGACGCAGTGTTCGCGGTTCCAAGACCGATTTGACTTCTGGTAAGCCTGCCACTGCCATACAGCATCACGTAGCCAGTCAGCATCGCGGTACTCGCGCTGTCGCTCATCGTCTGTCATGTCTCAGTGCCAACTGCGTCAGCCACATAACGTGTTGCTCTGCCGCGTGAGCGCGGTATCAGACGCACCAGAAGATGACTCGTCTGGCCGCGTTTGCTGCTTCCCGGCCCGGCGCAGCGGGCGGGCAAAAAACAGGTTGCAGAATGGCCCGATTGCGAACAGGGGTACGAAAAAGCATAGTAGAAGTGATAGCACACCCACCAACAACCGGCCAAAAATAGGCCAACAACCAGCCTGGAGCCAGCGGGAAAGCAGAGAGCAGCCGGACGAACGCTACGGCGTCTCCGAGTTGCCCCGACCCAACGGCGAAAGCGTCACGGACGGGCCTGTGGGGGTCATGGTGACCGAGACGGCTGCCGCGCCGGAGGCAATCTGCGCCAGTTCATTTCCCAGCGCGGCCCGCCGCCAGCCCGTCAGAAGCGGCGTCACGGTGGCCCCGCGCGCCAGCGCGAGCGCGTCGGCTTTGGCGAGCACAATTTCCGGGGCCATGTCGCGGGCGAGGCACAGCGAGACGCCCAGCGCGTAAAGCAGGTCGGCGGAGGCCCTTTCTTGCGGGGTTTCGTCGGAGGACGCGCCTGCCAGCGGCAGCGGGAGGTCGTCATCGGGGACGGCACGGCCCGCATTGAGCGCGTCTAATAGCCCCGGCCCCATCGCGACTTCTTCTCCGGGCGGGAACCCCTTCAAGCGCACGAAGTCGGACAAGCGGCGCGGCGGACGCAGCGCGAGCATGATGAGCGCCTCGTCCGAAAGCACCATGCGCGCGGTCACGTCGCGGGCGGCGGCTTCCCGTTCGCGCCAAGCTGTGACGGCCCGCAGAAGCGCGGTAGGCCGACGCGAAAGGCCCGTCTTGGCCCCGCGCAGGCGCAGGTACGCCAGTTCCGGGTCAGGTTCATACACGCCCGGCACGGCATAGCGGGTCATCTCTTCACGCATCCATTCCCCTCGGCCCAGGCGAGCCAGCAGCCCACCCAGTTTGTCCGCAAGCGGCAGCAGGTAACGCACGTCGTCGCGCGCATACGCCACCTGCTCCGGCGACAGGGGCCGCCTGTCCCACTCGGAGCGCGTTTCCCCTTTGCTCAGGCGCACGCCCATGACCGCTTCCACCAGCCGCGCATACGAGATGGGGTAAAACGGCAGCCCCACCAGCCCCGCCGCCACCTGCGTGTCAAACACATGAGCGGGAAGACGCCTGCCGCCGCCGTAGTAAGCGAGGCGCAAATCCTCCCGCGCGGCGTGCAGCACCACTTCCACGTCAGGGTCAGCAACCAATTCCCAGAGCGGGCCTAAATCGCGCACAGCGAGCGTGTCTACCAGCGCGATAAACTCGGCAGTCGCAATCTGCACAAGGCACAGGCGCGGGACATAAGTGCGCTCGCCCAGAAACTCGGTGTCCAGCGCGAAGCGTCCCGCCGCGTGCAGTTCTTCGCACAGGGCTTGGAGGTCGGCATCGGTCTTGATGAGCGGGCGTTCGGTTAACTCAGGCAGTGGAGAAGAAGGCGGCATAGATATTCCCAAATATGCACTGTTTGTGCAAAGGCACGCGGGGCAAGCACTTGCGAGGGGTTGAAACCTTCTCGCGGCTCTTGGCCTCTCTGCCCACGCCCTCATGGATTGTACCCTAAAGATGGCGCGCGTTCCTGCCAATAATAAGGGGCAGGAGATTCCACCACCGAAAGGGGAACCATACACGATGACCAACAACGCCATTTACATTGAGCACGTCTCCAAAGAATACGCCGTCCCGCGCCAGCGGGAAAAGCGCATCGCCGTCTGCGACCTGAGCCTGCAAGTTCCGGTCGGCGCGCTGTTCGGCTTTCTCGGCCCCAACGGGGCGGGCAAGACGACCACCATCAAAACCCTGCTGGGCTTTGTGCCGCCGACGCGGGGCAATGCCTGGCTGTTTGGCGTGCCGGTCTGGGATGATGCCGCTCGCGCGCGGGTTGGCTACCTGCCGGAGCAGCCGTACTTTCCCAAGTTCCTGACCGCGCAGGAGGTTGTTCGCGCTCATGCGGGCCTGGCCGGTTTGTCCGGGCAGAAGGCGCGCGAGCGCGCCGCCGACTGCCTGCATCTCGTCGGCATGAGCGACAACACGCATATGCCGCTGTCCAAATGCTCCAAAGGCATGACGCAGCGGGTCGGGCTGGCGAGCGCGCTGGTGGGCGACCCCGACCTGCTTATTCTGGACGAGCCGTCGTCGGGGCTTGACCCGGTGGGCCGCAAAGAACTGCGCGCCCTGCTGTCCCGCCTTCAGGGCGAAGGCAAGACCATCTTCCTGTCGTCGCACCTGCTGAGTGAAATGGAAAGCGTGTGCGACCGCGTGGGCGTGCTGGCGCGCGGAAAATTGGTGGCCTGCGGCGCTCCCGCCGACATCACGCAGGCCCGCGACGAAGTGGCGGTGCAGATTGAGGCGCCTGGTGCACAGTGGGAACGGGACGACGCTCTGGCCCGCGAGGTTCACTCCCTGGGCGGCGCGCTGGAACACTGCGGCGAGACAGGCCGGGCAACGGTGCGCGTGCCGTCCGGGCTGGTTTACCGCGTGATGGGGCTTCTGGAAGCGCATCGGGCGCGCCTGGTGGCAGTCTTGCCGCAGCGCGAAACATTGGAAGACGCTTTTCTGCGTCTGGTGGAGGGATAAGCCGCCATGCAGCATTTACGGCAAAGCCTACGCAACATCGGCATTATTGGCCGCATCACCCTGCTGGAAGGCGCGCGCAAGCAGGTCTTTCATGTGCTGATGCTGGTGGCCCTGTTTCTCATCTTCGGATCGGTCACGCTGGCCCGCTTTGACCGGCACGTGCAGATGAAGATGCTCACCGACCTGTCTCTGTTTTCCATCTTTCTGGTGAGCGCGGTGATTGCCATCACGCTCACGGTCACGGGCATCCCCGGCGAGATGGAGCAAAAGACGGTGTACCCGATTGTCGCCAAGCCCGTGCGCCGCTGGGAGTTCGTGTGCGGCAAGTACGCCGGGGCGATGGGAACCGTCGCCATCGGCATGACGCTTATGTCGGCGACATTCGCCTTCCTGCAAGTCGCCTATTCCGGCCATCTGGATTGGTCGGCGTTCTACGTCATTCCGTTCCTGTTTCTGGAAATGATGCTGATTGGCGGGCTGGCGCTGTGGCTGTCCACGTTCTGCTCGTGGCCACTGGCGTGGTTTTTGTCGGTGATGCTGTGCCTGCTGGGGAACGCGAAGTTCCCGCTGTATCAGTCGCTTTCGGCGGGGGCGCATGATCCCGCGCGCCGCGCCGCCATCACGCTGCTGTATCACTTGCTGCCCAACCTGGAGAGTTTCAACTTCAAGGACGCGATGGTGCATCACTTAATGGTGCCGAATGCGTATCTCTGGCAGACGGTGGCGTATGGCCTTTGCTACACGGCGGCGCTGCTGGCGCTGGCATCCTACTCGTTCGCTCGGAGGGAATTATGAAGTGGGATAAACCCGCTTGCGCGCTCGCCCTCAGCGCGGCGCTGACACTGGGAAGCGCGAGCATTCTCCTGTGCCCGACGGCTCGCGCGGGCAGCCCGCCGACGGTGACGCCGAGCGCCCCGGCGCCGAGCGTCCCGCCAGCGGACTCGGACGGCGATGGGGACGGCGACGAATTGCTGGAACACTGGGGCAACCCGGTGTACGCCCGCGAAGAGCGTTTCCAGATGACGGCATTGACAGTTCTGCTGCTGGCCGGGGGAACGCTTCGCGCCGCCCGACGCCGCGCGCTGCGCCGGAGGCTGCCGCATGGGTAAAACAGCGTTTCGGCGTCAGGGGCGGCGTCCCTTGCTGCTGTGCGCGGCGCTGCTGTGCATGGCGGCATTCAGTGAAAGTTTAGCGCAGCCGGTCGGGGTGTCCGAGGGGTATCTGGTCGGCAGCCGGGGCGGAAGCCCCGCGCTCGCGCAGGCGGCAGGGGAGTTTCGCATTGTCGCCGCCAACCTGCTGTGGGCCAAAGTGGTTGACCATTACCATCATCAGTTCATGGCGGACGGCGGCAACTGGGCCAAAAACGAAAGCCTGCTGCCGCTGCTGCAGACCATTATCACCCTTGACCCGCACTTCGTGGAGGCGTATGGGCTGATGGGGGCTACCATTCTGCCCGAAACCGGCCATGTGGCGCAGGGGCAGGCGGTGCTGGCAGCGGGCATTCACAACAACCCGAACGACTGGGAGCTTGACCGGGACATGGCGATGCTATACGCCTGGACAGAAAGAAAGCCGCAAGCCGCGCTTCCTTATGCGCTGGCAGGACTGCGCCAGACGCGGCAGATTACCGACGACGACGGCTTCGCGCTGCACCTGATGGCCCGCCTCTGCCAAACTTTGGAGCGGCAAATCCGCGACCGGCGTCACGCCGCTCTGCTCGCCCGCAGGACGCTTAACGCCCGCAGGCTTCGGCAGCCAGCGCCAGCGCGTGCAGCGACGGCTCCGCGATTTCGCCCATCAGAGTCACGTTCAGCGGCCCCATATCCCAGTTGAACAGGGTCAGGGACGCCCGCCGCGACACGTAGCCCGCGTGCCTGCCAATCTGCGCCGGACGCATGGCGGACGGGACACGAGTCGGGCGCTTCAACTGCGTGCGCGGCTGCTCAAACAGCGACACCAGATTCAGCCCGTCCGAGTAGCGCAGGTGCAGCAGAGGCCGCGCGCCGCTGCCCGCCAGAGCCGCGCTGACCAGCTGATACCCCGCCAGGCTGCCGGGCGCGACGGCTTTTCCGCCCAGTAGTTTCCCCACCGATGCCAGCGGCTGTGTCGTTTCCGCGGACGGCTTTTCCTCTATCTGGCGCACGCCGGGACGCGACGCCAGCGCCGACAGGTCAAACACGGCACGTGGCAGGGGCACATGGAAGTTAATGTCGGAGTAAGCGACGGTCAGGGCGAGTTTGCCGTCCTCACGGTAACTTTCGCGCTTGAGGACGACCCCACTGGCGGCGTCAATCCAGAGGCGACGCGCAGGCGTCCGGTCAGCCTTGCGGGTGATGGTGACTACAAACGCCTTGCGGTCGGCCCAGGTCTTGGCCTGCGGCACGACTTGCAGGATGTAGTTGGCGCGCAGCAGGTCGTAACGGGCGGCGGCATCAGCAACGGCATCGGCGTTGGGAGCGAGACGGCGGTGAAGCAGTTGCTTCTTTTCCGGGTCAAACTGCCATTCCTGCGTCTCGTCGCTCACCCAGGAACGCCCGCGCTGGGCGTCGGGGGCGAGATAGTCAATGCGGCGCAGGGACGGCGCACGGTGGGAAACAATGACAGCAACCGCGCGCCCGGAACGCCAGTACGTGGTAATTTGCCGCCCCCGATACGAATACAGGTCGTCGGCATTGAGGGAGCGCTGATACAGCGCGGCAGCGGTAGGAAGGTGCGGGACGGCAGGAGCGGGCAGCGGAGCCGCCTGCGTCGTCCCGCCCAGAAGGAGCAGCGCGGCAGCCCCGACCCGCGCGCGGCTACGGAGCCGCGTCGCCCGCAAGAGTGGTGCCATTGCCTGCCGCCTCGGAGTCGCTGAAGGCCGCCATGTCGTCCACGTCCGCCGCTATCATGTCCTGTCGGTCGGGATCAGCGAGCGGCTGGCGGGCCGCTGACTGCGTGTGCGCGCGCACCAGCGAGGGCAAATCTACTGCGTCGGCTGTCAGCGAGGCGGCAGCGGGCAAGGCGCTTGTGTCCGTCGGCTGCAAGGCATGGTTGACGACCGGGGCAACAATCGCTGCGCCCAGCAAAGCGGCTGCCGCCACGCCTGCCGCCCAGCGCCGATGGGCACTCTGCCAGCCAGCACGCAATGTCTCCAGGGGCGACGAGGGCCGCAGTGCGCGCTCCCGCTCCGCCACGCGCAGACGCCGATAAGCGTTTGTCCAGAACTCCGGGGCGGGCACAGAAAGCGGCGGCATCGCGCGAAGCAGTGTCCGTGTTTCCTGCATGCTTTCCAGCGCGGCGCGGCAGGAAGCGCACGCGCTCAGGTGCGCGGCGACCTGCCGCATCTGCGCCACATCCAGCATGGCGTCCAAGTAGGCCGAAAGGTGTTCCCCGTGCGGGTGCGTATTCATCGTACTTGCCATTTCCGTCATTTCCACCGTCACTGCGCCATCCGGCAGTAGGCGTCCGATTTCCCTAATTGTTGCTTGAGGGCCGTGCGCGCCCGGTGCAGGCGGGAGCGCACCGTGCCGACCGGCGTGCCCATCATCTCGGCGGCTTCCTCGTAGCTGAACTCTTCCACGTCGCACAGCACCAACGCCATGCGAAACTCCGGCGCGAGACTGTCCAAAGCGCGCTGGATCGGCTCGTCAAACGTGTTTTGCAACACGACACGGGCCGGGTCAGCCTCCCAGTCCGCCACATCCCGGCCTGCCGCCTCGCCGTCTTCCCCCGCGCCCGGCAGGGGCGCGTCCAGCGACTCCACCCGCCCCACCCGCTTGGAGCGGCGTTGCCGGTCTATGAACGTGTTGGTCATAATCCGGTACAGCCACTTGTCAAAGTACGTGCCGCGCTGAAACTTCTTAAACGAGCGGTAGGCCTCCAGCAGCGCGTCCTGCAACAAATCCTGCGCGTCTTCGTGATGCCCGGCCATGCGGTAGGCAACCCGGTACAGCTTGTCCTGATGCGCCGCCAGCAGGCGCGCGAACAGGTCAACATCGTCCCCGGTGAGGCCGTCGCCCGGCTCGTCCTGTGCAGACGCCGCCGCGCGGCTGTGGTCGGTTTGGCCGAACAGCTTCATGCGTTTCGCGTTCGCCTGCTCCCTTAACAGCGTGGGAGCAGGCCAAAAAGTTCCCTGCGATTTAATCGCTCACGGTGACTTTGGTCATGCGGTCACCTTCGCGCAGAGCAAGAACATTTTCCAGTCCTTCTGTGACGCGCCCGAAGACGGCATAGTTCCCATCTAAATGGGGCGCGGCTGCCAGCGTGAAGTAAAACTGCGACGACGCGCTGTCCGGGGCCTGCGAGCGCGCCATCGCCATGACGCCTGCCGCATCGTGCTTAAGCGCGGGGGAAACTTCCAGTTTGATGTGCTTGCCGGAGCCGCCCATGCCCGTGCCATCGGGGTCGCCGCCCTGCACCACAAAGCCGGGCGCGTAGCGATGGAAGGTCAGGCCGTCATAGAAGCCTTTCTGCGCGAGTTCTATGAAGTTCGCGGTCGTGCCGGGCGCTTCGGCTTCGGCGAGCCGGGCGACGATGCGCCCTTTGGTGGTCTCAAATGTGACGGTGCGGTCTGCCATGTGTTCGTTTTCTCCTGTGCGGGTTGTTGAGATTGGCTTGCAGCCTGCGCCTGCGCGAGCAGCGCGGCAACTTCGCCGGGTGTGAGATGCCGCCACATTCCGGGACCAAGCCCGGTCAGGCGCACGCTGCCGATGCGGACGCGGGTCAGGCGCGTGACGGGGCAGCCAACGGCGGCGAGCATTCGCCGCACCTGCCGCTTTCGCCCTTCGTAGAGGGTGAGTTCTACAGTGGCGACGCCTTCGGAGCCTGCGCTTGAGGAACCTACCCCTGGCCCGTCGCATTCGCTCCGGGCCTGTCCCCTCCCCGGTGGGGAGGGGGAGGGTGCAGGGTTCGAGAAGTTGTCCCCACCCTTCCCATTCAAGACCCGCTGTGCGGGGGAGGGGTCGCCCATTCTGATGGCGGGGGGAGGTTTCTGACCGAATAAGGCCTTCTGCGCGCGCGCCAGTCGCACATTCTCGGCAGGGGCGGTCAGGCCGTCTTCCAGCACGATGCCCTGCGCCAGTTGCTTCAGCGCGTCCGGCGTGGGAATGCCGCGCACTTCGGCACGGTAGGTTTTGGGGACATGGTGGCGCGGGTGGGTCAGCGCATGAAGGAAGCCGCCGTCGTCGGTGAGGAACAGAAGTCCTTCACTGTCGGCGTCCAGACGCCCCACCGGACGCAGCATCGGGCGGCTGGGCAGGTCAACCAGTTCCGTAACAAGGCGAGCCGCGTGAACGTCCTGCCGCGAGCACACAACGCCGCGCGGCTTGTTGAGCGCAATGTAGTAGCGCTTCGTGGGCGGGCGCACCGGACGATTGTCAAAGGTCACCGTGTCCGTCGCCAGGTCAACTTTGGTGCCTAGTTCCGTGACGGTCTCGCCGTTGACGCGCACCCG
Source organism: uncultured Armatimonadota bacterium (assembly GCA_963835235.1). Classification (GTDB taxonomy): domain Bacteria; phylum Armatimonadota; class Armatimonadia; order Armatimonadales; family Capsulimonadaceae; genus CAWIET01. The sequence continues at coordinate 1,099,232 of CAWIET010000004.1, read as the reverse complement.
GCCTGCTTTAATCCACTCTTCGCAGGCCCGGCGCGAGCCGACTCCGGCGGCGGCGAGCGCTTTCTGAAGCCGCTCCGGGGAGGAGGCTTCGCCAGAAGCGGAACGGCTTGATTTTCCCGGCAACACGGACATAAAAGGTTACTCCCAGAAAGCAGACGGCAGCGACGCCCAGCAGAGCGGCGGCGGCCCGAAGCGCGTCCAACCCAATGCGTTTGCCCGTGCCCAGCAGCGCCAGCGCGGGAGTCAGCGGCACGGAACGGACAGCAACAGCATCGCCTGTCGCCTGCGGCTTGCCGTCCGCCCACACGGTCACGGTCGCTACTTTGACGCCCGGCGCGACCGGGGCGGACACCGGCAGCGGTGTCAGGCGGGTTTGGAACGCGGGTGCGGCCCGCCAGCGCGAAACAATGGCGCGCAGGTCACTTGCAACTTTGACGGGCACGGGCGACGCGGCCCGCGAAACATTTACTGTGCCGACGGTCACGCCCTGCGGCACGACCAGATCCGGCACGAAGTTGGCGTACCCATAGTTGAGCAGGGACATTACGTCTTCGCGGCAGGTTGGGCTGTTGAGCGCGACCGCAATGAGCCGCCAGGGGTGTCCCGTCGCGTCCGTGCGCGTGGCCGACCCGACAAAGCAGTGTCCCGCCTGATGTATATACCCGGTTTTGATGCCGTCCGCGCCGGGGAAGCCTTTCAGGAACTCGGACGCCGTATTTTTCACCCACTCGTCATGGACGTGCATGGAGCGCTGTATTTTGTACTTTTGCGTGTGGACAATCGCGTTGAATTGCGGCAGTGTGTTGACCGCGTAGCACGCCAGATGCGCTAAATCCGCCGCTGTAGAGTAATGCCCCGGCGCATACAGGCCGTTCGGCGTGACATAATGCGTGTGCGCCAGATTCAATTCGCGCGCTTTCGCGTTCATCTGCGCGGCGAACGCGGGCACGGAGCCGCAGAGATAGTCGGCCCCGGCGACGGCGGTGTCATTGGCGGAGCGCAGAAGCATGGCGTACAGCAGGTCGTGCAGAGTCAGCGTTTCGCCGGGCGACAGGTGCAGGCTGCTTTCTTCAATCTTGTCTACGCCTTTGGGCGCGGTCACAGTATCGTTTAAGTGACCGCGTTCCAGCAGCAGTACGGCGGTCATAATCTTGGTCGTGGACGCGATAGACCGCTCCGTGTCCGGGTGACGCGCCCACAGGATTTTCCCGGTCGTGGCGTCCACCAGCACGGCGTACTGGCTATGCACTTTAGGCGTGGTCGGGCCAGAAGGCACGGCAGGCGGCAGAGCTGGCGTCACGGGCGCGGGCGGAGCAAGCGGAGATGTCGCGCCGGGCGCTTCCTGCCCGGCTTCCGGGTCAGTCGGCATCACCGATGCAGGCGGCGCGGCGAGAGCGGGCAGCGCCAGCAGAAGCCAGAGCGCGAGGAGCAGAGCAGGTCGTGTCATAGGGCGTTATTCCTGTGCGTTATCCAGGCCAACCGCCTGCAGGGCGGCCTGCGCGTCGGCTTCATCCTGCGCGTCGGCTTCATCCTGCGCGTCGGCTTCATCCTGCGGGTCGGCAGGCGCGATGTCTTCCAGCGGCGGCAGGTCTTCCAGCGTGTTCAGGCCGAAGTAGTGCAGAAAATCGGGCGTGGTGGCGTACAGAATAGGGCGGCCCGGCGCGTCCTTGCGGCCCGCTTCGGCAATGAGATGGCGGTCGGAGAGGGTGCGAAGCACGGCGTCAGCGCTGACGCCCCGCACAGCCTCCATTTCGGCCTGCGTCACGGGCTGCTGGTAGGCGACAATGGCGAGCGTTTCCAGGGCAGGCTTGGACAGGCGCGCGCGGGCATGGGGGGCAGCGAGCAGGCGTGCCAGCCCCTCGGCAAGCGCGGGCCGCGTCGCCATCTGGTAGCCGCCCGCGATCCGCACGACGTGCAGGCCGGAGTTGATGCGCCGCGCGTAAGCGTTCACAATATCCTCTAATGCTTCCTCCACAGCGACGGCGTCCAGCCCCAGCGCGCGGGCGGTTTCGGCGGGCGTGATTGGCTCCCCCGCCACAAACAGATACGCTTCCAGCAGCGGCGGCAAGTCTAGCTCGGAGAGGGCGGGCTGCTCAGGCATTGTCGGAAAGCAGTTTTTTGGGCTGCACCTCAAAGACATGCCGCGCGCGATAAAAGCATACGTCATATTCCATAAAGAAGTTCACCTGCCCCAGAAGAAGCGGCACGTTTTCTGCCTGTGTCCATGCAAAAGCAAGACGCACCGGGGCGAACTGCCCAACTGCGGCAAGAAGAACAAGCGGGCGGGCCGGGTATTGCGCCAGGTTGCCGCTCAAGTGCAGATTGGCAGCACGTTCATTCCAGACAGCGCCGAGCGCTTCTCCCAGAGAAAAGGGCAGCACATTAACAGTCGCGCCCGTATCCAGCAAGCCATGAGTCTCCTGCGTCTTTCCCTGACCACTGAGCGTCAGGGGCAGAAGCGGCAGCAAACTCGCTTCGCCTGTAGCAACGCCCATTGCTGTAAAAGGAACGCGCAGCACGTTTGGCATCAGGCAAGCTGCCGTTCTTCAGCCAGAGCCGCGAGCAGGGCGTCGGCGGCGCTAAACGCAGTGTGCGGCGACCAGACCGGATAAGGCTGTTCCGCACTCAGCAGTGCTTCGCTTTCTCTGGCCAACTCCGTCACGAGAAACTGCACGACACGCAGTTTGTCAGCATGGTTGAGTTCGCTCAGGGGCGGCAAAAGTTCTGAGTAAGTCATGGCAAGGCTCCTGTTCTCTCTTCAATGACCGCTGTCAGCCAGATTTCGCCCAGCGTTTCTGTTTGCGCGGCATGAAGGCGACCCTGACGCAATAACTCTAACAGGGCGAGGAAGGTCATCACGAGTTCCAGACGGACTAATAGGCGCGCGAAGCAGGCATCTAGCGAAAGGCCCGCGCTGCCTGCGGCGGAAACCGTGCGCCACAGGGCTGCCATTGCGAGGCGCAGAGTGAGTTTCTGGCGCGGGCGGACGCTGGTGACGGGGGCATCGCCCGCCCCGGCTTCGGCGAGAAGGCGATGCAGGGCGCGCAGGAGGGCGTCGGACGGGAGCGTTCCGAAGGCAGCAGGCAGTTCGTACAGGTCGCCGTAGTCCATTTCGCCCCGGAAAAACAGGCGGCGGCGGTCGCCTTCCCATTCCGCGAGGGTGTCCGTGAACGCCCGGTAGCGGGCATAGTCTTCCAGTCGCTGAATAAGCGCCTGACGCGGGTCTTCGCCGTCTTCATCGGGCGGCTCGGCGCGCGGGGGACGCGGCAGCAGGGCGCGGCTTTTTAACTCTAACAGGGTGGCAGCCATCAGGAAGAACTCGCCTGCCAGGTTGAGGTTGAGCGCCTCGCTCTGACGCAGATAGGCAAGGTAGTAATCCGTCACCTGCATGATGGGAATGTCGGCAATGGCGATTTTGTGCTCGCGGACGTAATGGAGCAGCAGGTCAAGCGGGCCGTCAAACGTGATGTTGGGCACGGACAGGGCCATCGGGGGCAGCATCAGCGCGGGGGGAGAAGACGGACTGACGGACGCGGCAGGCATAGTCTATCTTACTTGGCCCGGCGCGCGCTTGTCAAGGGGTATCAGGGGAAGCCAGTTTGTAGCCGAAGCCGCGCACGGTCAAGAGGACGCTGGGGGCGCTTTCATCGTCTTCAATTTTGCGGCGCAGGCGGCGCACATAGACAGCGAGAACTTTGATGCCCATTTCGGACGCCCCGCCCCAGATTTGCTGGAACAGCCAGGTCTTTTCCAGTGCCGTCCCCGGCTGGCGCGCAAGCAGCGAGAGGAGTTCAAACTCGCGCTCGGTGAGATGCACGGGCACGTCGCGGCGGCGCACTTCATGAGTCTGGCGATTAGAGAACAAGGCCCGGCGCGAGCGTCACGGTGTCCGATTGACCGTCCGGCAGGGTGTAGTCGCGCGCGCGACGCAATTGGGCCTGAATGCGCGCGAGCAGTTCCGCCGGGTCAAACGGCTTGGTGACATAATCATCGGCCCCGGCTTCCAGTCCTGCGACTTTGTAGGCGGCGGCCCCGCGCCCGGTCAGCATAATGACAGGGTGACGCCACCCTTGCGCGCGCAATTGGCGGCAGCAGGCGAAGCCATCTGCGCCGGGCAGCATCACGTCCAGCAGGGCCAAATCATACGATGGGTCGGCCAGAAGATGCGCGCAGGCGTCTTCCGCCGTGCGCTCCGCCGCCACGTAATAGCCTTCGCGGGCAAGCAGGCGGGTGAGCGACCCGGCTATCGCGCGGTCGTCTTCCACAATCAGCACTTTACCGGCCATCGCAGTTTCCCTCCCCTTCGGCGGGCAGCCAGACCGTGACCCGCGTGCCGCGCGCGCCACTTCGCACTGCAATCGTTCCCCCGTGCGCCTGCACGATGCGGCGGCAGGAAAACAGCCCCAGGCCCGCGCCGTCGGGCTTGGTGGAAAAGAACGGGTCAAACAGGCGACGGCGTGTACCAGCGGGAATGCCCGGCCCGGTGTCCGCGACGCAGACATTCACCCCAGACTGCCCCTTCTGTGTTTGCCGCGCCAGCGACAGCGTGAGCGTGCCGCTGCGCTCGGTCATAGCCTGTACGCCGTTCAGGACGAGATTGACCAGAACCTGCTCTATCTGCACCGGATCGGCGCACACGAGCGGCGAGCGGCGCGGGGCGCGCAGATGCACTTGAACGTCTTCCAGCACGGCCTGCGGGCGGAGCAACTCGGCGATACGAACGACTAGCGCGCTTAAATCCACTGGCGCGCGGGACAGCGTTTCCGGGCGGGCGAGCGCAAGCAGGCGATGGGTCATCAGGGACAGGCGGTCTACCTGCGCGCGCATGACCCGCAGGGACTCAGCCCGCGCCGCCGGGTCGTTCTGGTCAGCCAGCGTGATTTCAATGTTCAAGGGGGTCAGGACATTGCGAATGTCATGGGCAACCGACGCGGCGAGCAGCCCGACCGCCGACAATTTTTCTGCCTCAAACAACTGTTGCTGCGTGAGGGTCAGCGTGTTCTCGGTCTTGTGCAGCCGCCCGCTGACTGTTTTCAGGGCGTTGGCGAGCGCGCGGGACTGCTCCCGCAACTGCGCCGCCTGCCGGTGCACACGGGTTTCCAGGGCGCGGGTGCGCGTGATGTCCAGAAACGTCCACAGCCGCCCGATTAAGACGCCGTTGGCATCATGGACAGGCGCAGTGTAGCGGCGCAGAAGGCGCGGGCGCGGGGCCGTGAGTTCCACTTCATCCTCGCGGGTGAGCGCGGGATCGGCATACACGGCGCTCAGGACATGGAGAAACTCATCAGGGGCCTTGAGGCGCGGCAGCACCAGCGCGCGCACGTCTTCAGGGCGAGCCTGCACGGCTTGCGCTTCGTCTAAGCCGAACAACTGGCAGAAGCGGCGATTGCACAGCAGGTCGCGCCGGTGCGAGTTGGTCAGCAGGACGCCGTAATCCGAGGCGCGCAGCAGAGCGCGCAGGAGCAGAAGTTCATCGGGGCCGTCCATAGGGGAATTGTAGCACAGAACGAAGGCACAAACAAAACAGCGCGGCCCCTGCCCGCCTGGGGCAGAGGCCGCATCCGTCTTGAGGGAGGGTGACCCGCTACACGACGACAAACCCGTTGGGGCCGGACACCGGGTTGATATGCCCGCCCGTCGGAATAGTGCCGCCGGGGAAGGGAATGGTGCCGCCTTGATACAATATCTGATCAGGGGTGAGCGGCGAGTCTTTGCCCGCGTTCTCGCTGGGCAGCGGGGCTGTCTCTACTTTGGGCGTCTCATTGAACAGCGGGCCATTCAGCACAATGGCAATCGCTGCCGTGTGGCGCGCTTCCGTCCCCAGAATGGCGGCGGCGTAAGTGAGATTCTGGCTGCCGGGTGTCAGGACAAGTGCGCCGCCCAGATAGGCGCTGACGCCGGTGAGTTCGGCAGCGTAAACGAGGCTGACGACGCCTTTGCGGTCAAGCGCATTGATGCCAAAGTCTACTTTTGCGCCTGCCGCCGTCACCCAGTTGCCGCCCAGCGCCGTCGTCAGGAAGTCGCGGTGCTGCGCTTCCACGACGCTGAACTCTTTGATATAGGCGGCATCGGCATCAGTGAGGGAAACACCGCCGACCGCCGTAATCGTGTTGCCAAACTGATCAACGGGCGCGCTGCCATCGGGAGTCGTGCCGGTGAGGCGGGTATACGCCTGCCGATACAACTCGGCTTCCAGCGTTTCCAGGGCCAGGGCGAAGTTCAGCACTTTGGTGTCGCCCGTGCCGGGAATGGCAACCGAAGTCGTGCCCGCGATATGGGGGTCGGTGGTGAAGAACAGGGTCAAATGCGAGGTTGGCCCGGCGGCGCGCGCCTCGCGGGGAGCCAGCAGCGCGGCCCCCGCAAGGCCCGCTGTCGCCAGCACCGCGCCGCGCAGGATGTTGTGCTGCTCGGCAGGAGCAGTTTGTGTGTCACTCATGGAAGAACAATTCCTTTCTGAAGCGCCGTGCGTCGCTACGCGACAAAGAACGGCTTGACATCGGCGAGTATCTGCACCGGCGTCTGGAAATACTCAAACGTGTTGGGGCTGGGGTACGCGCTGCCCGTGACAGTTTGATCCTGCGGGTACAGCCGGGCCGGGCCAGCGTCAAAGCCCAGCACGTAGTTGATGCCGGACGAATGGCGGGCTTCTGTGGTGTAGATGCTGGACGCGACCTGCACCAGGGTCGGGTCGGTGAGTTTGCCCGCCGCGCCCAGATACGCGCGCACGCCGGTTTCCTCGGCAGTGCGGATCACAGACAGAATACTTCGCAGCGTGCCGCCGAAGGGCGCAGTATAGCCTTTGGGATTGGGCGGAACCGGCGTGCCGCCGAGCGATGAAATCGCTGTCCGCAGGAAGTCGCGGTGCGCGGCTTCTACGCCTGCATACTGCTGAAGGTACAGAAAGCCGACTGCGGCGTTCTGCGCACTCAGACCGCCCGACGGGGCGACAAGCGTGTACCCGGCGGTATTGGCGGGAAGAGGCGTCCCAAGGGGCTTGCCCGCCGCCAGATTGAGGGCCTGCCGGTACAGGTCGGCTTCCAGCGTTTCCAGAGTGAGGGCGAAGTTAAGCACGACCAAGTTTTCGTTGCTTCCCAGAATGCCGGGAAAGTTGGCGGGGTCGGCGTAGACGGCTCGTCCGTCCAGCGCGCTGCCGGAACTGCTGCCGCCGCCGCCGCAGCCTGCGGCCAGCAGCGCGGTGGCCGCCGCGCCCAGACCGGCAGCTCCCATGCGCGCCAGAAATGCGCGGCGGGTGACAGGGTTGGTGAACACATCTGCGTAATCAGTCATTCGGTTGCTCCTTACAATATGTCTGCGAGAGTTTATTTGACAATATACGGAGATACCAGCGCGAGCACGGCGTCCGGGTCTAAAGGCTTGTCAATGCCGTTGTTGTCAGTGGCGAGCGGAGCGACGGGTTTCGGATTGTCCCCGTTGAACAGCGCATTCTGGACGATAGTGAGCGCGGTGGTGTGACGCGCTTCCGTGCCCTGAATGGCCGCCGCCGCCGCGACAAACAGCGTGGTTTTGAGATGTGGAATGGCTCCCAGATACGCTTGCAGGCCAGTGCGCTCCACTGTCACCATGAAGTCCAAGACTTCCGGGCGGCTTTTGGTTTCCAGGCCGAAATCATAGCGGAAGGAGCGCGTGGCAAGGCCGGAAAAGAGAGAATTGAGCGACTGGCGCAGGAAGTCACGGTGCTTGGCTTCTACGGGGGCGAACGCGCGCAGGTATTTGACATCCGGTTCCATTTCGCTCACTCCCAGGCCCGGCAGGGTTTTGCCGAGGGCGTTGGTGCCGCCACTGGTCAGGCGCAGGAGAGCCTGCTGATATAAATCCGCTTCCAAATCTTCGAGCGTGAGGGCGTAATTGAGGACTTTGACGTCGTCGCCCGCTTTAAGGCCCGGCAGGTTGAGCAGATGCAGCGTGGGAATGTCGTGAAAGGTGAGCGGGGGCGACACAGCGGCTCCGGCAGACGTGGCGAGCAGGCCGGTTCCGGCGGCGGAAAGCGCCAGCGCGCCCCCCGCAGCGGTGGTGATGGCCCCGCGCAGGAAGCGGCGACGCCCGGTGGGTGTGTTTGTTTCGTTCATGGGGTACCTCTAGGCGTAAAAGGGCTTGACCATCGCCAAGACTTGCTCCGGGGTGAGAAAGTGCTCAAAGTTGTTGTTGCCGCCTTCGTTGAAGACGGTCTGGCTGTCATAGCGTATCCGGGACGGACCGGTGTCCAAGCCTAAAACGTAGTTGATGGCAGCAGAGTGGCGCGCTTCGGTGGAATAAATGGACGCCGCCGTCTGAATAAGGCCGAAGTTGGTGAAGAACTTGGCTGCTCCTAAATAAGCGCGCACACCGGTTTCTTCCACCGTACGAATAACCGTGAGAATGCTTTGTAGGTCGGCGCCGAAGGGGGCCTGATAGCCGCCGGGGTTCGGGGCAATCGGCGTGCCGCCGCCCTGTGTGATGGCTCCGCGCAAGAAGTCGCGGTGCGCGGCTTCTACAGGGGCGAACTGCTGCAAATACAGGAAGCCGAGAGCAGCATTGTACGTGCCCAATCCACCATCGGGCACGGCAAGCGCGTAACCAGACAGGTCAGCGGCCAGCAGCGTGTCAAGCGGCTTCCCCGATGCAAGATTGAGCGCCTGCCGGTACAGGTCTGCTTCCAAAGTCTCCAGGGCGAGCGCATAATTCAGAAGGCGCTCGTTCTTGTTTCGTCCGGGGATGCCATGCGGCAGGGCGCTGTTATCGGGGACGTTGACAAGTTCCAGCAGCGGCTTGCCGGAGGCGTTCGCCGGGGCGTCCAGAAGAATGCCGACCGCAACGGCTCCGGCGCTGATGGCGGCGGCGCGGGCCAAAAGCGCGCGCCGGGTCAGAGGGACAGGCGGCAGGGCGTCGGGCAGGGTTTGGTCAAGTTCACTCATTCGCACAGGCTCCTTCACGCGCCTGTGCTTCACGGGCAAAGGCGTGGGTGGTTATGAGCCAAGTATACCAACGCCTTGACCGCGAATAAGTGTATTCCTATTAACAACAGGTAACAGTGTGACGTGGATGCGCGGCGGCCCTGTCCGGCGGGGCGGGGCCGTTCACGGGGCGTGCTCCATCTGGCGGCCCAACTGTGCGGGGTTGAAATAGGCGCAGGAGCGGGACAGTTTGCCGTCGGTGGCTTCCAAAATGGTCACGCCTTCATAGCGCAGGGATGCGCCATCATATGCCGTGCCGACCGTTGTCCATTCTAACGCGGCGGCCTGGTCGCTGGCGATGACCGCGCGGAACTCGGAGCGGACGGCGCGAAATGTCCCCCGGTATTCCGTCCAGAACTGGCGCGCGCCCTCTGGCCCAGCGAACTTGTCCGGGGCGAGCAGATTGCCGACTGCGGCGTTGTCCGCGTACAGGGCGCACAGCGCATCGGGGCTGCCGGTCTCTTCCAGCGTCCGCAGGGCTTGAATGAACTGGTCGGCCAGAGAATGGGTCATGGCAAAGTTCCTCGTTTCCAGCCCCATTATGCCGACAATGCTCGTGCCATTAAACGTCCCGACATAGAAAAGGGCCGCACTCTTTCTCTGAGTGCGGCCCGTACGTTTGCAGACTACAGCAGGGACTTGACGGCCTGCACGATGGCGTCGGCGTCAATGCCTGCGGCGTGCAGAAGTTCGGCAGGCTTGCCAGAGCCGGGCATCTTGCGGACGGCGAGTTTGATAACGGTGGGCGCGGTTTCTCCCCGGCCCGCGAAAGCATCTAAAACAGCGTCGCCGAGGCCGCCTTCTTCCCAGTGGTCTTCCACGACAACTAACTTGCCGCCCGTGTCGCTGGCAGCGCGGTGCAGGGTTTCGCTGTCTACGGGCTTCACGGAATACAGGTCAATGACCCGAATGTGAATGCCGTCAGTGTGCAATTGCTCATAAGCCTTGAGCGTTTCGTGCAGCGTGATGCCTGCGGCGATGACGGCCACTTTGTCGTTGTCGGAGTGCTTGACTAACTTGGAGCCGCCGACAGGGAATGTCTCATTCGGGCCATACAGCACGGGCGTCTTCTCGCGCGTAGTGCGGAGATAGGAAATGCCAGGCAGGTCAGCCATCGTCAGCACCAACTGCGCGGTCTGGTTGGGGTCGGAAGGATACAACACCGTAGAGCCGAACACAGCGCGCATCATGGCAATGTCTTCCAGCGCCATCTGCGAAGGGCCGTCTTCTCCAATGGAGACGCCTGCATGCGAACCCGACAGGCTGATAGTGGAATTGGAGATAGCCGCCATGCGTATCTGGTCAAAGGCGCGCGAGAAGAAGGCGGCGAACGTGGACGCGAATGCCCTCTTTTGCCGCACGCCAAAGCCGACTGCCGCAGATACCAACTGCTGCTCGGCGATATACATCTCAAAGAACCGATCCGGGAAGGCTTTGTTGAACTCGTCCGAGTGCGTGGAGTTGGACACTTCGCCGTCCAGCGCGACGACTTCCGGGCGAGCGGCACCGACCGCCACCAGCGCGTCGCCGTAGGCTTTACGGGTGGCTTCTTTGGTTCCCATATCATACACAGGCAGTTTCAGGGCCTGCGCGGGCGGCGGCGCGGCGGGCTGCCTGTCTTCGGGCTTGGGCACTTCAATCACGATGTGGCGCTCGCCGCCCAGTTCTTTGAGGGCGTCTGCGGCTTGTTCGGGATTGAGCGCCTTGCCGTGCCAGCCGTCTTTGTTGGCGAGGAAGGAGACGCCGTGTCCCTTCTCGGTCTTGGCGACAATGAACGAGGGCTTGTCGGTCTGCGCCAGTGCTTCCTGGTACGCTTTGTCTATGGCGTCCAGGTCATGGCCGTTGATTTCAATGGCGTGGCAGCCGAAGGCGCGGGCGCGGGCGGCGTAGGCCGCGCTATCCCAGCCGAGGTCAGTCTCCCCGCGCTGGCCCAGGCGGTTCATGTCTAAAATAGCCACCAGGTTGCTCAGTTTGTAGTGGCTGGCTTTGTCGCACGCCTCCCAGATGGAGCCTTCCGCGACTTCGCTGTCGCCCAGCAAGACCCACACGTGAAAGGGCAGTTTGTCCAGATACTTGCCGTCTAAGGCCATGCCGACGCCAATCGGCAGGCCCTGCCCCAGAGACCCGGTGGCAACGTCCGTGAACGGCGTGACGTGCGGGTTGGGATGCCCTTCCAGGCGCGAGCCGAAGCGTCGCAGGGTCAATAACTCTTCATCGGTGATGCCGCCGCCTGCCTTGAACATGGAGTACAGCAGAGGGCACGCATGGCCTTTGGAGAACACGAGGTGGTCGTTGTTGGGGGCTTTGGGGTTGGCGAAGTCGTATTTCCAGTAGCGCGCCATGAGCACGGCCATCAGGTCGGCGGCGGACATGGAGGAAGTGGGGTGGCCGGATGCGGCGGCGGTGGTGCAGCGAATGCTGTCCACGCGCAGCTGGGCGGCGAGTTCTTTGATTTCGGCGGTTGAATAGGCCATCGGGGCGTCTCCTTTGTGGGCGGGCGGGTCGCGGAGACATTATAGCCGTTTGGCGCGGGGCAAGTCAATGCAGAAGGGCAATCTCTGACAGGAGAAGCCCGGCGCTTCTCACTGCCGGGCTTCTCCTATTTTGACGTTCGCGAAGGCGTTTGAGGGTACTTACGGTACGGCGACAACCTTCCAGTTCAAGTCGCTGACTTGATTGAAAGTGGGGCCGTTCTGAATGATGGCCTGGTCATTCATTAGCCAGCGCGTTAACTGACCCGTGGCGGCGTTCTGCCAGACAATGTCGGCATGGCCGTCCCCGTTCATATCGGCGGCTCCCACAATTTTCCAGTTGAGGTCGCTGACGGTGGCGAAGGCTGAACCATATTGCAGCACTTGCCGGTCTTTCATTGTCCAGCGCACGACAGCGCCGGTCTTCTGGTTTTGCCAGAGAATATCGGAGCGGCCATCGCTGTTCATATCCGGTGCGGCCACAATCTTCCAGCTTGTATCGCTCACTGTGGCAAAGACCGAACTGTAATCTATCACCTGAGTATTGTTCATCAGCCAGCGCAAAAGCTGACCTGTTTTCTGGTTCTGCCAGAGCAAATCTGGGTAGCCGTCGTTGTTCATATCCGGGGCGGCGACAACCTTCCAGTTGAGGTCACTGACGGTGGCGAAAACAGAGCCGTATTGCGTGACCTGTGTCCCATTCATGTACCAGACCAGCAGCTGCCCGGTTGCCTGGTTCTGCCACAACAGGTCAGGGTGGCCGTCGCCGTTCATGTCAGGGGTGGCGACAACCTTCCAGTTCAGGTCGCTGACGGTGGCAAAGACCGGGCCGTACTGTACGGTTTGTGTGTCGTTCATGTCCCACGTCAGAAGCTGGCCGGTCGCCTGGTTCTGCCACAGAAAATCGGGTTTGTTGTCCCCATTGATGTCTTTGTCGGTGACAGCGCCGTAGGCGACCAGCAGATGCCCGGCGGGAACGACCAGCAGGCTTTGACCGGCGGCCATGCCGACCCGCTCGCTTTCCTGTGACACCGGAGCGCCAACCGACGTGCTCCACACAACCTGACCGGTCGTTTCATTGAAGCCGAACAACTTCCCGGTGCTGGTTCCCATGTAAACGATGTTGTTGACTACAATAGGGGCGGTCGTGAACGTATCCTGTCCTTCGGTCATTGACCATTGCGCGTTGCCGGTGTCGGCGTAAACTGCGCTCAGGGTGTTATTTTGCAGAAAGAAGCGCGCGCCGTTGTCAAAGGCGGAAATGGAGCCGTTGTCAGGGAAGTGGCTGACGACATTCCCATTGGCGGCGTTGAGGACGGTTCCGGTGATGCTGGCCTGTGAGTAGTCATCGCGGATATACAGGGAGCCATTGTAGAGCGGCGCGGTTGCGCCTCCGCCCCCTTCCGCATAGCCGTTATAATGCCACAGCGGGCTGCCGGACGCGGCATCAAACTTGTACGCCTGTGCGCCCGCATAGGCCACGAAAACATTGCTGGCGGTGACTGTTGGGGAAGAGTCATCGCCGTTTGCCACTGGCTGCGTCCACACGACCGCACCATTGGTTTCATTGACGGCATAAAGCGTCCCGCCAATCCCGGCGCCGCCGACGTACACCATGCCGTTGCGGGCTGTCGGGGCTGAAGAAAAAGCGTACTGCCCCGGCAGTTGAACGCTCCAAATTTGCTGCCCGGTGCCTGCGTTAAACGCGCGCAGCACGCCGTCAAAGTTGACCGCGAAGACTTTTCCGGCATCGTAAGCAGGGTAAGTCTCGCCATAGGTGCCGGTCAGCGTAACTGGCCCCCAGAGAGTGCTTCCGGTGGCCGCGTCAAACGCATAGAGGCTGGAAGACTGGTTGCCCGGCGTGCCCGCCGTTGCAAACACTTTGCCTTCAGCAATCAGCGGATACGACACATCGGCTCCCAGGTCTGCCGTCCATCGTGTCATAAAAGGCGGAGTCAGGCGCGGCGTGGTCACCTGCCCAGTGTGCAGCGGGTTCATGTGATAGGTCACAGCCCAGTCGGATTGGGCCAGACCGGGCAGGGCACTGCCCAGCAGGCCAGTCCCACCCAGCAAGGTCATCCACAGGCGTAACGGTCGGGATAAGTTCATCTCAGCGTGTTCTTTCTTTGCGGGAGGAGGATAAGCCCTTTTATTATATCACAGGGAGGGCGAAGATGGCACAACAGGGACGCCCCTGTTTTCAAGAGGCGTCCCTGTTTAAGTGCGGAGTGAGGGCGGTGCGGCCAATGGCTACGGCGAATGGAAGACGCCGGGGCCGGACGAGCCGGTGTACGCGCCGCCTGCCGCCCAGCCGCTGGTGCTGCTTTCCAGCAGGTTGTAGCCGCCGGAGACGCTGCTGTTGCCGCCGCTGGCGGTGTTCAGGACGCCGCCGGATACGCTGCTGACGCTGTTGCTGGCGACATTGCCGCCGCCCCCGCTGATGCACGAGGCGTAGCCGCTGGCGGTGTTGGAGTAGCCGCCCAGGACGGTGGCATAGTAGTCGGTGGCATTGTTGCGGTAGCCGCCGGTAATGCTGGCGTAGTCCTCGGAGGCCGTGTTAAAGTAGCCGCCGCTGATGGAGGCGAACGGCGCGGAGGTCGTGTTGTAGCGTCCCACGAGCAGGCCCCCGTATTCGGAGAAGTTGTTTTCGTCCCCGACAATGAGATTGTGGCTGCCGGTGTGGAGGTCGGCGGCGGGGTCTTTGGGGTCGTGGACGCGGGTGACATCGTAGCCGATGATGACATTGCCGAGGCCGTTAACAACCGGGTTGTCGGCGTCGTAGGGCGCGGTGGGTTCGCCATTGGTGGCTCCGAGGCCGTTGACGACGTGCAGGTTGACGCCGGTGAGGGTCAGTTCCGTGTTCTTAAGGCCGTCGGTGCGCGTGGTGTCGGAGGTGACGGTGAGGGCGGCTGTCTTCTTTTGCAGGGCGACGATGAGGTTGTACTGGTTGCTGGCTTTGGCTTGCAGGGCGCTAATCTGGCTGGCCTGGGAGTTGACGGTGCTTTGCAGGGACGCGACGGCTGACTGCAGCTGCTGAATGGCGGCGTCCTGCTGCGCTTCGGTGAGCGCGCGGGCGGGCGCGGGCAGGGCGACGGCTGCGGCAAGGCAGGCGGAGAAGAAGCGCGTGAGACCGCGAGCGGCGAAACGCGGGACAACGGTGTGCATGACAACATTCCTTTCTGCGTGCGAACTCTGGGAACGGATAATGGCCCGGCGGCGCAAGTCGGTGCAGGATGCCGGAGGGGGCCGTTTCCATTCTAACACAGGTGGAGGAATGTGTCAAGCAGAGCGGGCGGAGGAGAGACAGGGCGGGGCAAGCCCTGCCCCTATGGGTTAAATACGCGCCCGGTTGTTGACGCGGCAGAGGCCCCCCTGGCCCCCCAAGTTTGGGGGGAAGATGGGCTGCGGCGCGGTTCTGTATCACACTCCCTGGCGGGAATTGGGCGAAGCAGGAACGACGCTTTGCTGTTTCCTCCTCTGCTCCCCGCTACGGAGCGACAGCGACTAGGGGCCAGAATTGGGGGGCCGGGGGGGCCTTCCTGAAGAGGCAGCCAAGAAGCGCGGGCATGAGCGCTGTCCTTTCCATGAGGATGCAGCAAGTCGGTACAGCGCGGCGGGAAGCAAGCAAAGCCGGAGAATGCGCCGCAGGATGGATTTATAACAGGGAACGGGCAGGCTGTCAAGCGCGCAGCAAACGAGCCTGGCGGCGCAGAACACGCGGCCAGGCTCGTTACGATTGGGAAGGACTGCCCGGAAATTACTGCCGGGTTGCTGGGGTCAGCACGCGGTTGGTGGCGGAAGGCTGGTCGCCGCCATGTACCGGCTGTGCGGCGCGCAGCACCATGCCCACGCCCGCCTGCTGGCTGAGCTGCTGGTCTTGCGGACGCAGCCAGGAGCGCCAGCCGCCCTTGCCGTCCGGCACTTTTCGCCCGTACCCAAGCGTCTGCACGTAGGCCACCAGCGCGCGGGCGTCGGGGGTAGGAATGGGGTTGACGTGGGTCACGTCATCCGGCGTGAACGTGAACAGCCAGGTAAACGCAGGCATGACCGAGCCGGGAACCAACTGGCGCGGGTAGTAGAAGTGCGAATAGTGCCAATCGTCGCTGTATTTGCCGCCCTCGCGGGACAAATCCGGGCCAATGCGCCGCGTCCCCAGAAAGTGCGGCTGATCCCAAATGTATTCGCGCTCGGCGGCAGGCACGGCGAGCGACGCGCCAATCGAGTAGCGCTTCATCTCGTTTTGCAGGGGCCGTATCTGCTGCGAGTGGCAATACAAACAGCCTTCGCGCTGGTATACCAATCGCCCGTGCTGCTGCAAGGGCGTGTAGCCCACTAATTTAGACGGGTCAATCCCGGCCAGCGACGTAAGCGGCCTGGCGGAGTTGTCGTCCTCGCCCTTGAAGTCGTCGGAGTTGTAGACATTGTGGAACAACTCCGGGTGCTCGGATGTGTTAGTTGACCAGTTCTGGTTAAACGACGGAATGAGCATGGTGAAGGTGAGACCTACCACAAAGGTCAGGGCCACGCCTAATCCTGTCCACAGAGTGCTTTTTTCTGGTTTCTGCATAGTCTTATTCTAAGGCCGCGCGGCGGCTCAGGGGCGAACGACGGCGGCGCTGCTGCCTTCAGCCAGTTGCAATTCCTCCTCGGAGGCAGGCGGCACGGGCACGGTCGCCGTCTTGTACAGGTTGAATGCAAACAAGAGCATTCCGATCAGCATCATCACGCCGCCCGCCGCACGAATGTGCCAGAAGGGCTTAACCGCTTCCACCGTCTGAATGAACGGCAGGGACGGGTTGTTCCACAGCATTCCCTGATAATAACCGCCAATCCACAGGGCCGTGCTGAATAGGATGAACCCGACAAACGACAGCCAGAAGTGCCACTCTGCCATGCCCTCAGAGTAAAGCGGCTTCTTGTAGGCGCGCGGCACGGCGTAGTAGCACGCCGCGAACGAATACAGCGTGAACGTGCCAAACAGCGCCATGTGCGCGTGTCCAATCACCCAGTCCGTGAAGTGCGTCACGGCGTTCAAGGCGCGCAGGGCCTGGAACGACCCTTGCGTGGACACCAGCAGATAAAACACCGTGCCCGCGATAATGAACTTCATGGGGACATTGTGCCGCAGTTGATGCCACTCGCCGCGCACCGTGCCGAAGAAGTTGGTGACAAGAGCCAGCACCGGGATAAACAGCAGAAACGAGAAGATGGTCGCCACCGTTTGCAGCCAGTACGGGATTGGCCCGTAAATCATGTGGTGTGCGCCGTTCCAGATGTAAATCGCGCCTAATGTCCAGAAGCCAATCAGCGAGAGTTTATGGCTGTAAATCGGGGAGTTGGTGACTTTGGGCAGGATGTAATACGCGATGCCGAGGCCGCCGGGCGTCGCAATCAGCCCCACGACGCTGTGCCCGTAAAACCAGTTGATGTTGGCATCATTGAGGCCCTTGAAGCCCGCGCCCCACCCCTGCGGCAACACCTGCGACGGCCAGTTGCCCAGCACGTACACAAACGCCGTCCACATCAGGCAGCCTAAAATATACCAGAGGGCGACATACATCTGCGTGTATTTGCGCCGCGCAAACGTCGCCAGCATATTCCACAGCAGCATCACCCAGCCGACCAGCAGGAAGGCATTGGCAACGAGGTCGTATTCTTCGTACTCCTTGCCCTTGGTCATCAGGAACGGGTTCAGCGAGTCCCGCGGGTTGAGCAGCCAGTAGGTCGCCCAGAGAACGCCGAACGACCAGACAAGCGTGGTAGCAATGCCTAGTTTCTCGCTGTAAAGCTTCGCTCCCGTGAGGCGCGGCACGATATAGTAGAACATGGACATATAAACCGGCAGCAGCCAGCCGAAAATCATGCCCTGCACGTGCGCGGGCCGAATGCGCGGCCACGACAGCCAGTTGAACCCATAAAACAAGTCCGGCACGACAAACTTGATGGCGGCAATCACCCCAATGAGGCCGAACAGGCACAAATATCCGATGCCCGCCCAGACCGCCCACTTGACGGCGATGTCCTCGTGCTCTATTCTGTCCGCCCCATCCGAGGGGGACGGCTGCATCCGCATGATTTGCTGAACTGCCATGTGCGTTGTCTTTCTGATTGCTTTCTGCGGCTACGGGTTGCCGCCCGCGCCAGGGCTGCCGCCGACCGGGGTTGTGGTCGGCGCGGGAATGCTGTGCTTGGCGACGCCACTCGCCTCAGACGAGTTCACCGAACCCGACGTGGACGGCGGGGCTGTGCTGCTGGACGCCGCCGGGCTGCCGCCGATGGCGGGCGTGATGGGCTTGGGCGAGTTCTGCACGCTGCCGCCCGCGTACTGGTTCGCGCCGCCGGACGCCTGGTTGCCAAGGGAAGAAGGCGCGGTCGGCGCAGTCAGGCTAAAGACGTAGGCGATTACATCCTGTATCTGCGTGTTGGTCAGCGTGTTCTCCCAGCGCGGCATGGCCGTTCCCGGCACGCCTTTATGCAGCGAAGTCGTGATGCGCTGATAAGACATCGCCTGCATGAACGGCGCGTCGTGCAAATTGCGCGGCTTGGGGTTCAGGGAGGCGGCATTGACCCCATTGCCGTCCTGATTGGGGCCGTGACAGCCGATACAGTAAGTCTGATACACATCGGACCCCGCGACAACCGCCTGCGAGATGGTCTGCCCCTGCGGAATGGGCAGCGCGTTCAAGTCCACCGATGCATACTGCACCGTGCCCGCGTTCTGCGCCAACTGGCCTTGCAGGGCATTGATATTGGACTGGCTGGCGTCGCCTGGCTTGAAGCCGCCGCCGAGCGGATTGTTCGGGCCAAGCGCGCCGCCAAACAGCGCGTACAAAATGCCACCGATGATGACGACCGCGCAGAGGGCATAGTACCACCGGCTGACGCGGGTGTCGGCCTGCTCTTTAATCTCGCCCCCGGAGTAGTAGTGAAACTTGCTGGCCCGTTGCTGTTCGCGCTGCTGCGCGGCGGGGTCGGGCGTAGTGTCTGCCATTGCGTGTCCTTTTTCTAAATCTGTCTGCTTGCCTAGCGGGTCATGTAGCGCACGTCAGGGTTCTCAATGCCGCGCTGCACCTGCGTGTCGGTCGGCATATCCTGATCCGGCGACACGGGCCGCGCGCCCGCGCCCGCAGGCCGCTGCGACGCATCGTACAGCGACAGGGCCGCGCGCTGGCTGTCCGAGAACGGGAAGATGGGCATGATGGAGCCGGGCACGAACGCCTGCGGGTTCTTGTAATGCGCCACCAGCCATTGCTGCGAATGGCGCGACCCTTCCCATGAGAGTTCCGGCCCGGCGACGCCGCCCTGCCCGTATTTCGGGTCGCCCGTGATATGCTTGACATTCGGGTTGCCGATGTAGTGGCAGGCGTAGCAGCCGCTCTGCGCGAACAACTGCTTACCCTGCGCTATTGTGACCGCCACTTCGCCCGGCGACGAGATATTGTACGATGCAATCGCCGCAAACCGGCTGGACTGGCTGTCCGCATAGTTCTGGCCCGTCTGAGAGGCAACAAAGGTGATGAGCGCGTCCACGTCCGCCTGCCGCGACGCATCGGCGATGTAGCCGTGCTGGTTCAACGTCGTGGTGATGTCCCGGTTCTGGATGTCGGCGGCGTTCACTGTTTTGGTGCGCGGGTCGACCGTCTCGGTGTTGGCATTCGGATTGCCGATGATGCCGCCAGGTGCAATATCGGTGTTGTGCTGGCGCACCGAGAAGAAGTAGGGCATCACGCAGGTCGCCACCTTGTAGCGCGGATCCCAGAGTTGGTGGGCAATCGTGGACGGCAGGGCGCTGCGGCCCTCGTTGGTCAGTTCCGGCCCGATGTTGCCTTTAGAAAAGCCCTCAATCTTGTGGCAGCCGTAGCAGGCCTGCGACTTGAAGAGCTGCTCGCCGCGCGCGATGGTCTGCATCTGCGGCAGGTAACTGATATGGAACGTGGTGGGGTTGTAGGAAGCGTGGCACTGTGCGCAGGCCGCTTCCATGAACCTGGCGGGCAGCATCTGCGTGCCGGGAATGGGAATAATGTTGGCGGCTTCCAGCGTGTCAGCGTCGCTGCTCACCTGGTCGCCCACGAACTGGTGCGCTTTGTATTGAATGAGGTCACGCCCGGAGCCATAGTGACAGGTCGTGCAGCCGAAGGTCTGGAAGGGGTGCTTCTTGACGTTTTCTTTTTGCGCCTCGTAATCGGCGCGGTCAGCGGCAGTAGGGCTGGTTTCGGTCGTGACGCCATAACTGAGGTGCGGCGAGTGAATGACGCCCAGATTGTTTTCCTGCGTGCCGACCGTGACGGTGACGCCAGGATGCGCGCCCAGCGTCTCCACCATTGCCCGCGTGTCGTCATGCGCCTCCAGATAGGCGGCAACGGACGCGGCAGGCACGGTCTTGTGGTCAACGGTGCGGATGATGTTTTCGGCGGTCATCTGCGGGTTTAGCAGGCCAATATGGCAGGACTGGCAGCGATCCACGCGCTGCTGCTCAGTGCCATCCTGCTGGAGCGCCGCGAATTGAATCACCGTTACCTGCTTGACTTCCACGACAGCATCCCGCGCCGCTTCTTTCACGGTGGGATCGGAAGCCAGTTGATAGGCGATGTCCTTGTACTGGTTCTGCCAGTACGTGAAGTCGTGCGTTTGCGCGTTCTGGTTGTTCCACAGGGACTTGACTCCTGTGTACCCGACCAGCGCGAGGAGCAGAAGGCTCCACAGCACGAACTTGGTGACCATTGACATAGGGGAGAAACTTTCCTACTGCACTTCTTTGGGCATCGTCCAGGGCGTAAACCAGCCCCAGTTCGGCCCCCGGAAATAGACGCCGATAATAATCAGCACCACGACCACGACCACATAAATTGTCCACAGAATGCAGGCGGTGCGGCGGCTCTTTGCAAACCAGCGCCCGATGCCGCTGTGATGGCGGTCAAGGTAGGGAATTGCCATCAGCCCGATGATGACCAGCCCTGGAATGCCGAGGCCGCCCCAGAAGGCGTCATACGCGACCAATTCCTGCAAGCCTAAGAAATACCAAGGCGCTTTGGCCGGGTTTGGTGGATGCAGCGGGTTTGCCTGCAATTCCAGCGGCGGTGGAGCCTGCACCGACAGGTACAGCATGACGGCGAAGCACCCAGCAAACAGCGCCGCTTCGCGGATCAGCAGGTGTGGCCAGGATGACACCATGTCGTCCGGCCCCCGGTCAACGCGGGTGGACGACCCTTTCACCAACTCCATCAAGCCATAGGTCTTGTTGGGGTTGCGGGGAAATATCTCTTCTTCGCGTACTCGTTTCATAGGGTTACTCTGGCGACTCTTTCGGAGAAGAGATGCCGCCGTCCTTGCGAATGCGCCACATATGGTACACGATGAAGCCAGTGATAATCACGGGCAGCACGGCGACGTGGAGCACATAGAAGCGAATGAGTGCCTCTTGGCCCACCGTGTCCGAGCCGAGCAGTGCCCAGCGGGTCAGGTCGCCCAATGGCGGCACGAGCGGCGCTCCGGGCGGGTGCGGCAGGGCGTTCAGGTGGTCGGACACCCAGTTGGCTTTGCCCGCGATACCCGCGCCGACCGTGATGGCCCAGAAAGCGAGTTGATCCCAGGGCAGCAGATACCCCGTAAAGCCGAGTACCAGGGTCAGCACCATCAGAATCACGCCAATGACCCAGTTGAACTCGCGCGGCGGCTTGTAGGCTCCCGTGTAGAACACGCGGCACATATGGAAAAACACGACCCCGATCATGGCGTTGGCCGACCAGAAGTGCATCCCGCGCAGGATGCCGCCGAATGAGACGGCAGAGCGCAAGTCCAGCATCCGGTTGTAGGCTTGCTCGGTGGAGGGGACATATACGAACATGAGCAAAAGCCCGCTTACAGTGAGCAGGATAAACAGATACAGCGACAGCAGCCCCAGGCCAAACGTGTACGTGAAGCGCAGCGCGTGCTTCTCAATCTTGGCGGGCTGAATATGGAGCAGAAACGAGTTGAAGAACGCCTCCGAACGCTCGCGCTCGGTCTTGGGGAACGCGGTTGTCCGGTAAATGGACTTGTAGATATTGTGTCCCAGCGTGCGCGGGCGCAGATTGTCCCACATCTCCGGGGCCTGCCGGTAGATGGCCTGATTGATGAGAGAAAGCGGCCCCTGCTGCCCGCGCGTGCGGGGACGCTTGCCGTTGGTGCCGTTGGGTGGGGAAGGCGGCCCGCCGGGCCGCAGTTCTTTGACGCTCATGCCGTGCGCCTTTCTGTGTGCGCGTTAACTGTGTCCGCTCTCATGGTGTGCCTAAGTGACGGTGTAGAAATGGCCGGGGTCAAGTTTCTGCGATTTGTCCACTTCCAGGTCGCCGCTGGGAGTAGGCTTGATGTCAAACCAGAACAAGGCAATCTGCGCCGGGCCGTGCGTCACGTTGCCCATGTCGTCATATTTGGAGCCGTGACAGGGGCAGTCGTACCCCGTTGCCGACGCCGCCACTGTGCAGCCGAGGTGCTGACAGACCATAGAGATGGCCCCGATTTTGCTGCCGTGCCGGATAATGGACACTTTCTGGTCAGCGATGTTCTGCTTGGCCCCATCGGGGAAATTGGTGGGCTTGCCGATGGAGAACTTGGACGGCGGGCCATAGGCGACATTCGGCCAAAAGAAGCGCCCGCAAAAACCCAGCGCGCCCACCGAAGCCACTGTGCCGATGAGCCAGCCGGTCAGGGATAGGAAATTACGCCGCGTCAGGTCTTGCTTTTCGCGATCATAGTTAACGGACATAGGCTTTTATGTGTTCTCTGGTGCGTGGAAGGTTAATCGTCGTCTTCCTCATCGCGGAAGACAATATATTTGGCGTCCTCGGCATTCTCAAAGGCGCCGTTCTTGACACCCCACAGAAAGGCGACTAGGGCAAGCGTTCCCATCGTCGCGCCCGCCGCGAGCAGATACCAGATGCTTTCCATAGGTTCGCCCTCTGCACTCCGAGGCTCGGTGACTGTTTCTATTATACAGTTCCGCTTCGGCCCTTGTCAACAGAATGCGCCCATCTTGTGAAAAAAGTCGCAAACCGCAGGGCACGGGACTAGCCTTCTGCCAATGCCACCCCGCACGCCTCGTCCAGTGTGATCGCCCGCCCCGCGTCCCAGGCGGCGGAGAAGGCTTCGTCGCCCAGAGCCGCACGGGCAGCGGCAGCCCGTTCATCAATCTCCTTTTGGTATACGGAAGACAGAGAACTGCCGATAGCTTCGCGCAGAGAGGAGGCCGCCCCCCACAGAGAGGCAGCCCGCGACAGTTGATTTTGCCCGTGCGCCACTCCTGCCAGACCTTCTAAACTATAAGCAATGCCCCACTGATCCCCTAGTCGCCGCTTGATTTCCAGACTCTCCGCGTGCAAGGCACGCGCCGCCCCGTAATCGCCTTGAGCATTGGCCACAATTCCCAGGTTGTAGAGCGAGACGGCGATGCCCCGCTGATTTCCCAGCAGCCGACTAATCTCCAGGCTCTCCGCGTGCAAGGCACGCGCCACCCCATAGTCGTCTTGAGCACTGGCCAAAATCCCCAGGTTGTTGAGCGAGGCGGCGATGTCCTGCTGATTTCCCAGCAGCCGCCTGATTTTTAGGCTCTCCGTGTGCAAGGCACGCGCCGACCCATAGTCGCCTTGAGAATCGGCCACAATTCCCAGGTTGTAGAGCGAGGCGGCGATGCCCTGCTGATTTCCCAGCAGCCGACTAATCTCCAGGCTCTCCGTGTATAAGGCACGCGCCGCCCCGTAATCGCCTTGAGCATCGGCCAGGTTGCCCGCTCCATTGAACGCCTTCGCACGAAATACCGACGTCGTTCTCCCCTCTGCCTCTGGCTTGGCACTCGCAAGCGCCCGGCCCAGCCACTGACGCCCTTCGGAAAAGTAACCGCGTATTATCCAAAACCGCCATAGCGCCCCCGCGAGGCGAAGTCCGTTTTCCGCCGCCTCCGGCGTTTTCTCGTGCCAGGTCAGCGCGGCCCGCAGGTTGTCGTGTTCCGTTTCCAAACGCGACAGCCACTGCGCCTGCTCCGGCCCCGTCAACTGCGGCTCGGCTTCTTCGGCCAGCGTCAGGCACCAGGCTTGGTGACGCTCGTGCAGCGCAGCCGCCTGCCCTATGTGCGCGAGTTTCTCCTGCCCGTACTGGCGCAACGTTTCCAGCAGGCGGTAGCGCCCGACGCCTTCCTCCGGCTCGTCGTACATCACGAGGCTTTTGTCCACTAGACGAGACAGCAAGTCCAGCACGTCCCATTCATTGATGCCGTCCCCCGCGCAGACGGCTTCGGCGGCGTCCAATGTCCAGCCGCCCGCGAACACCGACAGGCGGCCCAGCAGGGCGCGTTCCGGCTCGGTGAGCAGATCGTAGCTCCAGTCAATCAGGGCGCGCAGGGTTTGCTGGCGCGGCAGCGCGGTTCGTGCCCCGCCCGTCAGCAGGCGAAAGCGGTCATCTAAGCGCCGGGCAATCTGCTCCACCGGCAGCGCCCTGACGCGCGCCGCCGCCAGTTCAATGGCGAGCGGGATGCCGTCCAGGCGGCGGCACACCTGCGCGACAGAGGCGGCGTTGCCCGCCGACAGCGCGAACACGCCGCCCTGCGCCTGCGCGCGCTCCACAAACAGGCGCACGGACTCGTTCTGCGTGATGGTTTCCGACGTGCCGCGCTCCGGCGGCAGCGGCAACGGGGGCACGGGAAAAACCTGCTCGCCCGCAATGTTCAATGCCTCACGGCTGGTCGCCAGAATGCTCACCTGCGGGCAGGCGCGCAGGAGCGCGCCGACAAGGCTGGCGCAGGCGGCCACAAGATGCTCGCAGTTGTCCAGCACCAGCAAAAGGCATTTATCGGCTAGATAGCCCGCCAGCGTCTGCGTGAGCGCCTGGCCCGGCTGCTCGCGCACGGCCTAGCACGGACGCCACCTGCTGCGGGACAAGCGCCGGGTCGGACAGCGGGGCCAAATCTACCAGCCAGACACCATCGCCGTCGCCTTCCAGCAGGTCGGCGGCGGCTTGCAGCGCGAGGCGCGTTTTGCCGGTGCCGCCCGGCCCGGTCAGGGTCAGCAGCCGCGTCTGCGCCAACTTGTCCCGCACCTGCTGCATCTCACGCGCTCGACCGACAAAGTTGCTCGGCTGCTGGGGCAGATTGTTGGGAAGGCCCGTGAGGGACTTGAGGACAGGGAACACATCGGGCAGCGCGGGGTGACCCAGCTGGAAGACGCGCTCCGGGCGGGCCAGGTCTTTGAGGCGGTGGCGGCCCATGTCCTGCAAAGACGCGCCGTCCGGCAGCGAATCCTGCGCCAGCCCCTGCGCTGTTTCGGAAAGCAGCGTCTGGCCGCCATGCCCGATTGCCAGCAGGCGCGCGACGCGGTTGAGGGCCGGGCCAAAATAGTCGCCGCCTTGCGCCTGCGCTTCGCCAGTATGCAGAGCCATGCGCGCACGGATGATGGCTTCAGCGGGCCAGGGTTCTTCGGCCAGGGCGATTTGGGCCGCCAGCGCGGCTCGCACGGCGTCGATGGGCAGGGAAAAGGCGGCGCAGAAGGCGTCCCCGACGGTCTTGAAGACATGGCCGTTGTGGGTTTCAATGCTCTGGCGCAGCAGAGCGTCATGGCGCAGCAGCGCGGCGCGCATGGCTTCGGGGCTGGCTTCCCACAAGCGCGTGCTGCCCTCAATGTCGGTGAACAGGAACGTGACGGTTCCGGTCGGCAGGCTCATGCGGGGGAGTTCGGCGCGCAAAGGGCCTTTTCCTGCGTCCGAACTCTGCTTCCTGCGTCCGATTTACCGCATCAAGCAGACGCGGTTTGGGGCACCTGCAAACTGAGGACGCGGGAAACGCCCGGCTCTGGCATGGTGACGCCGTACCAGAGCGGCGCGGCCTCCATCGTGGTAGCGTTATGCGTGATGATAATCATCTGGGAGCGCGTGCCGAACTCGCGCAGGAGGTCAGCGAAGCGTTCCACATTCGCGCCGTCCAGCGGGGCGTCCACTTCGTCCAGCACGCAAAAGGGGCTGGGCTTGACTTCCAGAAACGCGAACAGCAGAGCGGCAGCCGTGAGCGCGCGCTCGCCACCGGAGAGCAGCGAAAGCGACTGGCGCTTTTTGCCGGGCGGCTGCGCGAACACGTCAATGCCGGTTTCCAGCAGGTCGGCGGGGTCGGTGAGGGCAAGTTCCGTCGTGCCGCCTCCGAACAGGCGCGCGAACAGGCGGCTGAAAGCGTCGCCCACCGCACGGAATGTTTCCAGAAAAACATCCCGTGTCGCCTCGTCAATCTCTTTGATGGCCGCAAGCAGTTTGGCGCGGGCCTGGTCTAAGTCGTCTTTCTGCGCGGTCAGGAACTCGTGGCGGGCGCGCGTTTGCTCCCATTCTTCCAGAGCGCCCGTGTTGACTTCGCCCATCGCGCGCAGGTCACGGCGCAGACGGGCGACTTCCTGCGGCGTTCCCGACGTGATTTCCGGGTCTTCGGGCAGAGCCAACGCTTCGGCGGCGGTCATGTCGTATTCATTGAGGAGCCGCAGGGCAAGCTGCTCGTGCTGGGCAGAAAGGCGCGCTTCCCGCACCTCATGTTTGTGAATAGCATCCAGCGCCCCGGCGCGCGCCTCATTTAACACGCGCAGGGCTGCGCTGGCCTCATACGACTGCTGAAGCAAAAGTTGACGCGCCTGTGCCTGCGCGTCCAATGCCGCCTGCGCGTCCTGGAGAGCGGCGGCGGCGCGCACGCTTTCCGCGTCGCGCGCGGCGGCCTGCGCAACCAGCCTTTCGTATTCATCCTGTGCGCTTTGTTGCTGCCGCGCTTTGCGAAGCGACTGTTCCGCGACGCCCGCGAACTCCAACTGCACGGTGCGCAAAGCCCGGCTCAAATTGGATACGGCTTCGGCGGTAGTTGCCAGCGCGATGCGCGCGGTAGTGAGATCGCCCTGCACCCCGTCGCGCGCCGCCGCGAACGCATGGAATGCCGCCGTTTCCGACGCCTGCAAGTCATCGGCATCGGCGGTCTGCGCGTCCCCGGTGGCAAGAAGCGAAAGGGCATGGGTGGCATCGGCGCGCGCCTGCACCAGCGCCTGCTGCGCGGTTTCCGTGCGCCGGACGGCCTGAGCGTGGGCGTCCTGCGCGCGGCGCAGTTCGGCGGCGGCGTGCTCGGCGCGGCGCGCTGTTTCGGTCACTGCCGCCTGCGCGCTTTGACGCGCCGCCTGCGCTTCGTTCACGGCTGTGTCGGCAGTTTCCAGAGCGCGGCGGGCATCCGCGAGCGCGGCTTGCGCTTCGCTCACTGTGGCGTCCTGCGCGCGTCCGTCTTCGCGCAGGGTGGCAATCTCGGTTTTGCGGCCCAGCAGGTTGGCGGTTCGCCCCTGCTGACGCCCGCCGGAAAGCGCGCCCGTCGGCAGCACGATTTCGCCGGTCAGCGTGACAATGCGGTTCCAGCCGCGCGCGGCTTGCGCGGCCCGGAGCGCGTCGTCCAATGTCTCGCACACAACAACGCGGCCCAGAAGCACGTCTAGCGCGGGCCGGAAGCGTTCATCAAACGCCGCGATGTCTAAAGCGGGGCCGCGCACGCCGTTTCCACGCTGTCGGCCCAGGTCTAATGTTTCACGGACGGGACGCATTCTGTCTAAGGGCAGAAAGGTGGCGCGGCCCAGTCGGTGTTCATAAAGATAAGCGATCGCGGCTTTGGCGTCGGCTTCGGTGTCGGCAATGATGTCCTGGACGCTGGCCGCGAGCGCGGTCTCAAAGGCCAATTCGTAGCCGGAGGGGACTTGCAGCGCGTCGGCGACCACCGTGAAGTTCTGCGGCAAGGCGTGGTGGCGCGCAGCCTCAAAGACGGCCTTCACGCCCGCGAAGTAGCCTTCCTGCGCGTCGTCCAATTCCTGCAACGCGCGCAAGCGAGTGCTCAAAGCGAGCAAATTGCCGCGCGCTTCTTCGGCGGATTGCTGCGCGTCGTGGAAGTTCCGGCTGGCTGTGTCACGCGCAGCGACGGCTTCGGCAAGATGCGCGGCTGCTTTCTCAAGAGCGGCGCGGGCGTCTTCACCAGCAGCGGCTAACTCTTCACCGTCACGGGCGGCTTCATTGGCTGTCTGCGCGAAACGCTCCACATCGGCCTGCAAAACGGGAAGATGGGCGGCGAGTTCGGCGGCGCGGGCCTCCATACGGGCGGCTTCGGACTGGCGGGCGGCTTGCTGACGGGCGAGGGCGACGGTTTCCGCGCGCCGTCTGTCGCTTTGGCGAGTGAGTTCGGCGAGGCGCGCATTCAGTTCTCCTCCCTTCGCCTGAAGGTCTGCGACAACAGCGGCACACGGGGCTTCCGACTGGCGCGCGTCGGCGAGTTCGGCTTCGGTTTCGGCGAGGCGACGTCGCAACTGGTCTTCGCGGGAGGCTAACTCTTCGCGCTCCTGCTCCAAAAGCCGCAAAGACGCCTGCAACCCCTCGCCGCGCTGCTGCGCGAGGGCGAATTGCGCGGCGGCGCGTTCGGCGGCGCTGAGGGCGACCTGGTGGTTCAGGCGGCACGTCTCCCATTGGGCTTCGGCATCGGCGAGATTTTGGGCGATGCTCTGGGCTTTGAGTTCGGCGGTGGTGAGGCGCGCGGCGTGTTTCCCCAATGCTTCGGCTTCGGCTTCGCGGGAATGGCGCACCGTAGTTAACTCAAAGTCGGCAAAGCGCAAATCGGTGACGAGAAGATTGGTTTCAATGGCGCGCAGGCGAGAGCGCAGGGCGTGAAACTTCTCGGCGCGCTCGGCTTGCAGGCGAAGCGGCTCCATTCGCTCGTCCATGTCGGCCAGAATGTCGCTGACCCGGTGGACATTGGCGTCAGTGGCTTCCAGTTTCCGCAGGGCGTCGCGCTTTTTGACGCGGTACTTCTTGATGCCAGCGGCCTCCTCAAACAGGCCCCGGCGCTCGGCGGGATCGGCGGACAGCACGGCATCTATCTGGCTTTGGCCGACCAGCGAGTAGGAGTTGCGGCCGACGCCGGTGTCTAAAAACAGTTCGTAAATGTCTTTCAGGCGGCAGGGAACTTTGTTGAGGAAGAACTCGCCTTCACCCGTGCGGTAGGCGCGGCGCGTGATGGTCACTTCGGCGAAGCCAATCGGGAGGGTTCCGTCGGAGTTATCTACCGTCAGAGAGACTTCGGCGAGGCCGGTGGCTTTGCGCCTGTCGGTTCCGGCAAAGATGACATCCTGGGCTTTGGAGCCGCGCAGGGCAGAGGCTTTCTGCTCGCCCAGAACCCACAAAATCGCGTCGCCCAGATTGGATTTGCCGCTTCCGTTGGGGCCGACAACGGCGGTAACACCCTCGGAAAAGGCGATTTCGGTGCGCTCGGCGAATGTCTTGAAGCCGTGCAGTTGCAGAGTTTTGAGGCGCATTCTCCGTCAGTATATCTTAATTGGGGGAAATTGTCAAAACAGGGCGGGCGCGTTTTCGCACGAACGGCGTTTCCACCGCGAACGCAGTCCGTCTAAAAAGCGCAGGGAAACGCGGGGGGAGACGCGGGCAGGGCGGCGGAGTTCACAGCAACAACTTCCAGCAGCGGCGCATAATAGGGTGATTATACTATAGGGTGATTATACTACTTGCGCTGCATCAAAAGGACGCCCGCCAGCAGCAAAACCGCGCCCGCGATGCGCGTTCCGGTCAGAGGAATGCGAGGAACGCCGAACCAGCCCATATTGTCTAACACGAGTGATGCCACAATCTGCCCGAATACGCCGCAGGCAACCACGGCGGCTGTCCCAATGCGCGGCACGGCGATGATCGCAGTCAGCACATACACTGCGCCGAGCAAGCCGCCAACCCATGCCCACCAGGGCAGCGTGTTCCAGTCCGTGAACTTCGCCCGTCCGAACGCGCCCGATGCGGTAATCAGCAAAAGCGCCGCCGCCCCGACCAGAAACGAAA
This sequence comes from uncultured Armatimonadota bacterium, assembly GCA_963835235.1. Classification (GTDB taxonomy): domain Bacteria; phylum Armatimonadota; class Armatimonadia; order Armatimonadales; family Capsulimonadaceae; genus CAWIET01. The sequence goes on along the minus strand of CAWIET010000004.1, from coordinate 1,069,957 downwards.
TCAGTGCGCTCAAGGGCGGCGAATGAACGCCCGCGCGTAAGCGGGAATTGACCGCCGCCTGCACCGCCAGCCCCAATCCGCCCACGATTACCAGAGTCGCCAGCCAAAGTTGTGTCACAGTCGGCCTCCTTGTGATGCCGGGGCATTGTAGCCGCGCGGCGCGGGAATGTCAAGCCGGATGGGCTTCTCGCCCAGACACGAGAAACCCCCTCTGTCCGCCCAGAACAGAGGGGGTTTGGCTGAAGACAGTCAGCTCTGTGTGCATTCCCATGCACAGTTCTCCGGTTCCGACAGTATCTACATCCCCCGGAGTGTTGACGAAAGCGGCGCAATCATAAAACCGACGCTCGCCCCCGCCTGTCTCTTGTCACGACATGGTTATGGCAGCCTCCGTATCTTTGGAGGACATCAAATCGGGCATTGTTGCAAACTCCTCACGCAAAACGAAAAGGTTGGGCTTGGGGAAAGCGGGAAGATGAAAGGAACAAAGAATATCCTGCTTTCCCCGGCCCAATTCTATATTCGGCAATTATGCCGGTATCTTTAGAGGGTTTCGGGGCCGCGTGAAAATATATTTTTGTGGGGCCGTATCCGGCGAGAATGCAGGCGAAAAGTTGTTCCGACAGGACGCGCGGGAAAATGAACCTTTTGCCTGCCGTGACGCACTAAAGAGGTAAGAGCGGAAACGACGCAAAGCAAACCGTCATGCATGATGACATTCGGCTGGCTAAACGTATCGCAGGGGGCGATGGGCGCGCGTTCGCGGAACTCGTAGACGTTTACGGGCCGCGCATTCACCGCCTCGTGCGCCGCTACGCGAGCAGCGAGGCCGACGCCGAAGACCTCACGCAGGAGATTTTTGTCGCGCTGTACCGGAGCATGGGGCAGTTTCGGGGCGGCTCCACGCTCGCGACCTGGGTTTATCGGGTCGCGCTCAACCACTGCCTGAAGCCCCGCCGCGCGCCCCAGACGGTTGATTACGATGACGACGCCCTGCACGGGCAGGAAGAAGACCCGGCGGGCAACCCCGCCCTGCACGCCGCGCGGCAGGAACTCGGCGACCAGATTGAGCGCGCGCTGGGACATTTGTCCCCGGAGCAGCGCGATGTGGTTGTTCTCCATGAACTGCACGATTTCACTTATTCGGAGTGCGCGTCGCTGCTGCAAATCCCCATCGGCACGGTGAAATCGCGCCTGTCGGTGGCGTTTCGGCGTCTGCGCGGCCATCTGGATAATTACGTGCGCGGCGTGGATACGCGCGGCGTGGACACGCCAATCGGGGAGGCGCGGCCATGACCGAGTGCGCCCGCATTTTAGATGACCTCAAAGCCGACTGCGACCACGAGATTGGCCTTTTGAGGCGGCTTGCCGTGCGACGCCATCTCGCCCACTGCGCCCGCTGCCGGAAAGAAAGAAACGACATGGAACACACACGAGAAACGCTGCAATCGGCGGAGACGGACGACGCGACTGCGCTTGATCCCGCCCTGCGCGCCCGCATTCTCGCGCAGGTCTGGGAGAAAGAGCCGCCGCGCCGCGCGCCTGCTCTGCGAGACCGGCTGCTGTCGTACTGCTTCGCCGGGTCGGTGGCGGTCAACTTTGGCTTCGCGCTTCTTCTGAGCCGCGCGGACTTGTTTGGGGGCGCAACTCAGACGCCGACGCGGGATATGCACCGAATGCCCGTGCGCGTCTACCACCCGCCGGTCAAGGCGCCGCCGAAGCCGCCGGTCAAAGTCGTTCCGCCCAAACTTACTGTGACACCGCCGCGCCGCGTGGTTCAGCGCGTGCGCCCCGTTCCGAAGCCGCCTGTTCTGCCGCCTGCACCGCCGCGCCAGCCGCCTCCAGTGGGAAGCCGCGTCGCGTTCAAGCAGCCAGACACCTGGCCGGTTGGCCCCGCCGACAGCCATTCGCTCGGAAAGCCCGCTCTGCCCGACAATGGCGAAAAGCAGAAGCCGACGGTTGACCCACCCAGTGTCCCCATCGTGCCGCCCCGACCACCCGTGAAGCCCGACCTGCCCGCAAAGACAGACAACACGCCGCAATGGGAGAACCAGAGCGCCGATGTCACGCCGTCCGCGCCGATTGGGGATTGGCCGAGGCCGGAGCCGCCGAGCGACATGGATGCGTCGTCCATTACTGGCTCCTGCGTTCTGCGGGTTTCTGTGAGCGAGCAGGGGCGGGTGGCGCGGGTGCAAATCACGCAGTCGTCGGGCAGCGCCGAGTTTGACCGGCTTTGCGCGGATGCCGTGAAGCGTATTCGCTTCCAGCCCGCCATTCAGGACGGCGTGGCCCGCGCGGCGCAGTATGACAAGGAATACACGTTTGGCGGCTAGGGGAAGCGGCTACGTCTGCTCGCGCCAGGAATGGAGCGGCTCCCAGCCCAGCATCCGCGTGACTTTGGCGCAGGAGCACGCGCTCGCAAAGGGCGGGTGGTCGCGGTCAAGACCCGTGTAGCCAGGGTAGCATTCGCCCAGTAGTTCCGCGAGCGGCTTGTCGGAGGACGTGTCGGCGGCAGCGACATGAAAGACTTCATGGCCGGGCAGGCCGCCCACCAGCGCGACCGCGAACGCAGACGCCGCATCGCGCGCGTCCACATAGCCCCAGAAGTTTCCCATGCCGCGCCGGGGGTCTTCGCGCCGCCAGGCGAGCGTCGCGTAATCATCGGGCAGAACGACATTGTTGAGGCGCAGCGACACCCAGCCGATTTCGGGGAAACGCAGGGCCATGCTGTCCATCACCACTTCGCCAGTGAACTTGGACAGGGCGTAGACATTCGCTGACGGCTGTTGGTCGGTTTCCTCAAACGGCAGGCGAGGCGGAAGCGCGTCTCGTGGAGTCAGCCAGCCGGTCGCCATCTCGCTGGAAGCGTACACCACCTGACGCACCCCTAAATCACCTGCTGCCTGCATCACATGAAACGCCGACAGCACGTTGTTCTGGAACAAAGCGACGTTGGCGTAGCCGCCCGGCGCGGGGTTCGCCGCGAGATGGCACACGCCGTCTGGCCGCACCTGCGCGAACGCATCATACACCTGCCCGGCATCAGTTAAATCGGCCTGAATGCCCTGAGCGGGCAGTTCGGGGCGGGGCAGTTTGTCCACGTTCCACACTTGATGGCCGAGTGCGGCGAGTTCCCGCACCACGACGCCCCCCACCCGCCCGCTTCCCCCGGTGACTATCACGCGCATCACGGCTTCCTTCACGAATTGATGCCGCAGACGTTCGGCGTCAGGGGCCGGTTTCCCTGCTTTCGGCGGGTTTCCCTGCTTTCGGCGGGTTTTCTGCCGGGCGCGGCTACCAGGTGTAGTGCGCGGTGTAGGTGACGGTCTGCGCTGCGTCCGGGGCCAGCGGGACGCGAAACTCAATGGTGTGCGCGGCGGTCTTGGTGAACGCTTGCGAGTAAGCGGGAATTGTCCATGTCGCCCCCCGGTACAGATGCTCCACGACGCGCACTTCCACCGGCGTCGTTTTGTGGTTGCGGACGGTGATGGAAAAGGACTCGTCCAGCCAGTTTGTGGCGCTGTTCATGCGTTTATAGTCGGTTTGGGTGCGCTCGCCGGTCAGGTCAAAGGCGTTACCGGTGTAGATGCGATCCGATAAACCCTTCACCGTTGCGTCCCTGGCAGGTGTGGCGCGGAACCCAAGCGCAGACCCTAACCTGCTGTTCTTCAGCGGGCAAGGGGACCTTATTAAATTCCAGAAGATGTTGCAGAATGGCGGAAGCATCCAAGCGCGGCGCAAGGACGGGGCAACTGTCCTGATGGTCGCATCGGACAGCGGGTCTCTGCCGATCGCCAAGCTCGCGATCAGTCTGCATGCCGATGTAAATGCTGTTGACAGCATCGGCATGACTGCCCTGATGCTCGCAAGTCGTCACGGCGTCGTGACCGTTATGCACCAACTACTGACCTCAGGAGCGGCTATCGACGCAAAGAACGCCAGTGGCATGACCGCCCTGATGCTGGCAGTCCAAGCTCATCAGACGGAAGCAGCGAATACACTCCTTGCTGCACATGCAGACGTAAAAACTCAGGATAATTGGGGAAATACGACATTGATGCTGGCAGCAGGTGAGGGGCAGAACGGTGTCATTCAGGCATTACTTAGTGCCCACGCCGACCAGACAGTGCGAAACGCTGCGGGAAAAACAGCACTCGCAATTGCAGTCGCCAAAGGGCATGAATTGGTTGCTGCTCAATTAAGGGCGGCTGGCGGATTTGAATAAGTCCAGCCCCGGCTTCTCCCAACTCATCAACGGCACCGGCTTCCTGCCCGCCTCCGTCATCGCCTTTGACGGACAAGCCCGCACCACCAAGTACCTGTCGGCCACGCAACTGCGCGTCTATGTCACCCGCGCCGACCTTGCCACGGCCCGCAAAATCGCTGTTGTCGTCACCAACCCCACGCCCGGCGGCGGGGTGTCCAACACGGGCTTCTTGCTGGTGACGCCGACGGGCCTGCGCGTCACGCTGGGCAGCGTCACCTCAGATGGCAACGGGGGCTACCTTGTCCCCGTCACCGTCACCAACATCGGGTATGCGTCCGCCGTCAACGCACGCCTCATCGCGGCCTCTCTGGGCGGCGCAAACACCACAACGCCGCTGCCGGTGAAATTGGGCACGCTGACAGCGGGCCAAAGCAAGACGGTGACGCTTGTGTTCCCGTCCAGCGCGGGCACGAGCGGTCAGACGGTGACGCTCTTGGTGCGACGCACCTATCAGGGCGACCCGTACCACTTCCAGGCCAGCATTCCGATCACCCTGCCGTAGCCGCAGGCATGGGAAGGAGGCAGACGGAGGGACTTGATGCTCCCCCGCTCACAGGGCGGCCAGCCATTCCCGCGCCCGGCGCTGTTGCGCGGCTTCCAAGATGGGTAGAGTTTGGCGGATGTGGGGAAGCGAAGCATGGAAGCCTGTTCGAGTAAGTTGCTGTCCCCGCTCCCAAAATCAGCCCATATTGGGATTATCGCAATGAATTGCCGCTCAGGATGCTGATCCTGAGCGGCAATTCGTTTTTCTGGCATTGAACTGTAATGAGCATCCGCACGCGTTTCTACACGGGTGCTTGTTCCTGGTATTCTCTGGCGACTTCCTGGCCCACACCGCCGAAATCCGCACCGACCTGCCGAGCACGGAGCAGGGCTGCGTCTACATTCGGCAGGATATTCTCACGCCCGAAATGGTTCACGGATGCCGACTGCTCCAACAGTTTCGCGGGCTGGTCGCGTGCGCCGCATAGCAGGAGGGTTCGCCCCGATGCCCGTAGCCGCCCCGCCAGTCCTTCCAGGGCGTGCAGACCCGTGGCGTCGATGGCGGTCATGTTCCGCAGCCGCAGGATGACGACCTCGCCCAGACCGCTGAGGTTCGCGGTTTCCTCGCCGAGTTTGTCCGTCGTGCCGAACAGAAACGGGCCGTGGATGCGGAGGATGGAGACATAGGACGGCACCTGCTTATCCTGAAGAATATGGGCGCGCCCGTCCTCGATATACTCGTCGGTCACAGTGGACACCGTGGTCGTCTGGGAAACCCGATAGATATAAAGAAGCGCGGCCAGCACGATGCCGACTTCCACGGCAACGGTCAGGTCGGCCAGCACGGTCAGCGCAAAGGTGACGATCCACACAGCGATGTCCGCTTTAGAGAGGCGCAGGATCGTACCGATTTCTCTCCACTCACCCATATTGTAGGCCACGACGAACAGCACCGCCGCTAGGGTCGCCAGCGGGATAAAGCGGGCCAGCGGCGCGGCGACCAGCAGGATCAGCAGAAGAACAAGTGCATGAACCATCCCTGCGACGGGCGTCTTTGCGCCTGCACGGATATTGGTCGCAGTACGGGCGATGGCCCCCGTCGCAGGAATGCCGCCGAACAGCGGGGAGACGAGGTTCGCGATCCCCTGCGCGACGAGTTCGAGGTTGGAGTTGTGCTTGTCGCCGATCATGCCGTCCGCCACCACCGCCGACAACAGGCTTTCCACCGCGGCGAGGAGGGCCACCGTCAGCGCGGAGGGCAGTAGTGGCAGGATCAAGTCGGCCCGAAAATGCGGGACCGCAAAGGGCGGCAGGCCCGTTGGGATACCCCCGAACTTGGTGCCGATGGTCGCGATGTGCAGGTGAAGCGCGGCGGTCACGGCAGTTCCCAGGAGCAGGGCCACGATGGAGCCAGGCACTTTCTTGGTGAAGCGGGGCAACAGGAGGATCACAGCCAGAGAAGCCACGGCGACAATGAGCGTGGGCCAGTCCGCCGTGCCGACGTGCGCCAGCAGGACTCTCATGCGTCCCACGAAATCGCTCGGCACGGCGGGCGTCGTCAGCCCAAGAAAATCTTTGACCTGGGTGGAGGCGATCAGCAGGGCGATGCCGTTGGTAAAGCCGATGGTCACGGGGCGCGGAATGAACTTGACCGCCGTGCCGAGGCCCGTAAGGCCCATGAGTACCAACAGACACCCCGCCATGAGGGTCACCATGAGCAGGCCAGAAATGCCAAACTTCACGATGATCCCCGCGACAATCACCACGAACGCACCTGTCGGCCCGCCGATTTGGACGCGGGAGCCACCGAGCGCGGAGATCAGGAAGCCCGCCACGACTGCGGTGTAGATACCTGCCTGCGGAGGGACGCCACTGGCGATCCCGAAGGCCATTGCCAGTGGCAGTGCGACCAGTCCGACGGTCAGCCCCGCGATAAGGTCGGCACTGAAGTTCTGGGCCGTGTAGCCCCTGAGACAGAGAAGGCTCCTGGGCATCCAGCGGTCATGAGTCTTATTACCGACGTCGGTCAGCGAAACGCTCATCAGCCTATAACTCCGTTTTCGTCCCTTCCGCTCCGTCACGCTCTGTTTCCTTGAGCAAGGCCATCAACTCTTCCAGATGCACCTGGAAATAGCGGCGCATGATCTCTAAGACCTCAATGATGAGTGGGTCGCGCACAGTGTAGAAGACCTGGTTGCCCTCCTTGCGGCTGGTGACGATGTACTTGGCGCGCAGGACGGCGAAATGCTGGGAGGCATTGGCGGGTTCGAGGCCCAGGCGGTCGACGATGACTGAGACAGGCAGTTCCCTATCTCGGAGCAAGTCCAGGATGGCGATGCGAGTCGGATGGGCAAGGGCCTGGAAGATGGTAGCCTTAAACTGGCGGAGTGCGTCTGGCATGATAAACTGATTTCGCTTTGTGAACTGATTCCGCTTTGTGTTTGGCGTGTCTATTGCTTCAATCATACCATAATATTCGCAGTTTCGCAGTTTCGCAACTAATTATCAATGATCTGTCACCAGTCTCACTGCTGTGCCATCACGGCGGCCCGCCGCATTACGCGCTCCGGGCGGATGATATCATAATTAAGTTCGACAGGCGGGAACGTGTGGGTGGTGAGAAGGGGCGGGTTTATTGCGATAACTTCACGAGCGGCTCCCAATTCTTGTTAGTCAAAAACTTTCTCTCTGTAGCAAGGCCATGTTCCCACCCCATCGGGTTTAACTCAAGGAGGACACGGCCCTTTTCGTGCGCCACCACTCGCTTGACGACGTGCCCGATTACCTCCACCTGCTCCGCATGGCTCAGGTAAGGCCACAGTTCCATGAACTCCGACCAGTACGCCTGAACGTCCTTTGCTTCGGACCGCGCCAGCGTATTCTCTTTAATCTCCCCGTCCAGCCGCGCCAGTTCTTCGGCAATCTCCTGCTCCTCCCGTTCCTTGCGTTCCAGCGTCGCCAGCAGGGAACGGTAACTCGTCCTCCCATTGGCAATCGCGTTTCCCAAGTTCGCTATCTGCACGCCGAGGAACTGCTTCTTGTGGGACACATCAGCGCGCAGCCGGTGCAGCACGTCGTCTGCCTTCTGCCAGCCCCCCAACTCCGCAATCAGTCTGTGCAGCACCGTGTGGTGCCGGGCCGCGTAGCCAATCTCACTCAGCAACGAGGAATGCAGCGCGTCGGCGTTGATGCGCCCCACCGGGCACTGGGTGCGTCCCTTCTGGCTGTGCAGGCAGCCGTAGTAGGCGACTGCCCCACCCTTCGCAGGCCACGACGTGTAGAGGCAGCCGCAGTGGGGGCAATGCAGAAGCCCGCGCAGGAAGTAGTTATAGGGAGCCGCCGCCTGTGAGCGCGGCGGCGCCTGCGGCCTGCGCGCTGCCATCGCGCCCTGCACGCGCTACCATGTCTCGCGCTCCACAATCGCCGGGTGCGCTGTCTCGTTGCGCCATTGCCCTAACTGCTGAATGTCCGCATAGACTTCATTGGTGAGCAGGGACTTGGCAGAGGTGGTTGCCCGGTGCCGCACGGTGATGCGGTTGAGAGAGTCGCGCACGGCGGCAACAGTTCCCCGTTCCTGAAGCCGCTTCGGGTTCATGTCCCCTACGCTGCCGGTTAAACGGATACAAAGCCAAGACGCCTTGCTACATAGCAAGGCGTCTTGGCTTTGTTTGTGCCCATAGCCCGGTGCGAAACACCCACTAATGAATGCCCGCAATGCCCCAACTGAGATTGCTGACGGTGGCAAACGGCGTGCCGAACTGCGAGACCTGGGTTCCATTTGTCAGCCAGCGGGTCACCTGACCGGTGGCCGTGTTCTGCCACACAATATCGGGGTGGCCGTCAGCGTTCGTGTCTCCCGTTCCCACAATCCGCCAGTGCAAGTCAGACAGGGTGGCAAGAGGCGTGCCGTAAGTTGTCACGGTTGTTCCCCCGCTGCCGCCCATGAGCCAGAGAAGCACCTGCCCGGTTTGCCCGTTCTCCCAGAGCAGGTCAGGGTGACCGTCGCTATTGTAATCCGCTGTTCCCGCCACGCGCCAGGCAGTGTTGGGAACCGCCGCGAAGATGGGGCCGTGCTGAGTGACCGTTGTCCCGTTCATGTACCAGACGAGCAGTTGGCCTGTCTGCGTGTTTTCCCACAGAATGTCCGGGTGGCCATCCCCATTGAAGTCCGCCATGCTCGCGACGCGCCAGTGCGTGTCGGGCACGACGGCGAAAATGGAACCATACTGGGAAACCATCGTTCCGTGCATCAGCCAGAAGACCAGCTGTCCGGTCTGTGTGTTCTGCCAGAGCAGGTCGGGGGAGCCGTCGGCGTTGACATCGTTGACGGCAGCTACCTGCCAGGCCGTGTCGGACACAGTGGCGAATATCTGCCCGTAGGCCAGCACCGTCGTGTCGCTCATGTTCCAGACGACGAGTTGCCCGGTCTGCGCGTTCTGCCAGAGCAGGTCATTCAGGCCGTCGCCATTGAAGTCAAAGGGCGCCGCAGATGCAGCGGGCGGGGACACTAAATCCTGCAAAAGAGCGGCTCCATTGAGACTGCCCCACCCGGTCGCCGTGTCATAGCCCGGCACGGCTTCATAATAGAGGTTTGTGCTGCCATCCGCGATGTCATGGAAGTCGCGCGCATAAACTGCCGCATTCTCGCCGAGGGCGTACAAAGCCGGGTTAGCGAAGCCCAGGCGCGCTTCCTGACTGAGCGCGCGCTGCTGATTGACCAGCGCGGCGAAGCCTGCCCACAGCGGTGCACCGGTGCTGGTGCCGCCGTAAACGGCCCATGCGCCGCTGGTGTAGATGGAATAGCCCATGTTGGGGTCGGCGTTCAGCGAAACATCGGGCACGTTGCGGTGGGTAGTGGAAAATTGACCGGCAGGCCCGTGCGACACAATCCCCTGCTGATAAGACGGAATGGCCCATTGCGTGCTGAGGCCGCCCCCGCCGCCGGAACCGTGCGGCCCGCCCGTATGGTCTGACGGGTCGCCCCAGGTGGTTTCCCCGCCGTACTGACTGGCCGCCGTGAGCGTCAAAGACGTGCCGCCAATCGCCGTCGCGTAGGGCTGGGAGGCCGGGTCGTCCACGCTGAGGGTGGCTTCGTCATCGTAGGCCCCGCTGTCACCGGATGCCGAGAAGAACGACTGCCCCTGCGCCGCCATCTCCGCGAGCGCCTGCTCCTCCCCTTGCAGCGTGGAATTGCCGGTCTGGTCTTCCGCGCCGCCCCACGATGACGAGCACTGCCCGGCGGCGTCATCACTCGCCATGCGGGTCAATCCGTCCACGACTCCCTGCTCCGTGTTAGGCGTCTCATAAATCAGGACGCGGCTCAGGCCCGGCGCGAGCGCAATGGCAAGTTCAATGTCCAGCGTCACTTCATCCGCGCCACTGCCGGGCTGCCCGTTCGCGCTGTCCAGTAAAATCGTTTGCAGGGGAGGGGCGCTCAGGCCATAACGTCTCTCATAGACAGCAATGTCGGAGGCTGTGAACCCATCGGCCTCATACAGCGCGAGTGTTTGCCCGGAGCCAGTGTCGGCAACGCTCGCCAAATTATAGGCCGATTTGATGTCGCCGGGGGTCAGGCCGCCAAAGGGGCCGTGCCCGACGTGCGGCGCGGCGCGGGGCAGAAGGGCATCGTCAGCCTTCACGAGATGAGGGCGCAGATGAGGCGCATCGCTGAGGCCAACGATGCCGTTCACGACGGAGGCCAGTTCGCCGGGAATGCGGGGAGCAAGAAACGGCGCATGGAACAGCGCGCCGTCCGAGGTGCGGGCGCGAACAAGGCGCGTGTTCAGCAGCGTTTGGATGCGGGCGGCAGGGCCGGACACATCCAGCACGAGGCGGTTGTCGTGCCGCCCGGTGACAGTCAATCCGTTCGCCTGCGTCCATCGGGCCAGCGCATCGTAAGTCTCCTGCGTGGGAGCAAAGCGGGCAGCGAAGTCGGTGGGCGTCAGGCAATGCCCATAAAGCGGGTCGCTAGGCGAGTATAGATGGCGGATCAAATCGTCCAGCTCCGGGCGACGGCGCAGGGGCAGGGTAAACGCGAACGAGACGTTCTCATCGGGCGCGAGTGACCCGACAACCCGCGCATTGGCGGGCACGCGCTCCGGCCCCCCCGCCCGCGCCGGGGCGGCGAACAGCAGGGCAAACACAAACAAAAAAAGCGCGCGGGGCACAGAGAGCGGCAAACACATGGGCAGCGTCCAATCTTTCCGGGCGGCTGAGGACAGCATGGCCGCGCTCCATGAAGAAAGCGTGAAAAGCAGCCGCACCGTCCCTCAAGAAGAACGCTTTTGCGCTGCTTCGTGTTCCCGGATTTGGGCAATCGCCCACTGTGCGTGCTCGCGCACAAGCGGCTCCGAGTCAGTTTGCGCCGCGCGGGAGAGGGCAGGCAGGGCGCGCGGGTCGCCGATATTGCCGAGCGCGACGCAGACATTTCGCAATAGCCCGCGCCGCTTCGCGCGCCGAATAGGGCTGTGGCGAAAGCGCGCCCGGAAAGCCTCGTCGTCTAGTGCGAGCAGTTCCAGCAGGTCGGGCGCGGTCAAATCGGCACGGGGGCGCACGCCGGGGTCGGCAGCGGCGCGGGCGAACTTGTTCCAGGGACAAGCCTGGAGGCAGTCGTCACAGCCGTAAATACGTGTGCCGACAAGCGAGCGCAGGGCTTCGGGAATAGCGCCTTTGAGTTCAATGGTCAGGTACGAAATGCACCGGCGGGCGTCCAGTTCATACGGGGCCGTAATCGCCCCGGTCGGGCAGGCGGAAATGCAGCGCGTGCAGGTTCCGCAGTGGGTCGTTTCCGGCGGGTCGGGCGGCAAGTCCATGTCTGTGATAATCTCGCCCAGAAACAGCCAGTTTCCCAGATGGCGGGACAGCAAATTGGTGTGCTTGCCAATCCAGCCGAGGCCCGCGCGCATGGCGAGGTCGCGCTCGGTGACGGGGCCAGTGTCGCAGTAAACTTTGCCCCGCGTATCGGGCCGCTGCTCCTGCATAAAGGCCAGAAGAGCGTCTAAACGCGCCCACAGGGTTTCGTGATAGTCGTCAAAGCGGGCATAGCGGGCGACGGTGCCAGTGAGGGAGATTCGCTCCAGGGGAGCCTCCTCCGCCGCGTAGTTGAGCGCGACGGACACCACCGAACGCGCGCCCGGCAGCACGGTTTGCAGGTCGCCGCGCTTCGGTTCCTGGCGGTGCAGGTAGAGCATTTCGCCCGCTTTGCATTCCGCGAGCCAGCGCGCATATTCACGGTGATGGGGAGGCGGGGCCGCCGACGTAATGCCGCACAGCGCGAACCCCAACTCCCGCGCCCGCGCTTTGATGGCAAGGGCAAGCGCGGCATCCGTTGTCATGGGAGCGGCAGCCAGCGCGCTCATTGCGGGCGCGACGGTAGAAAGGTTGCCGTTGCTGACGAAAGGCGGGCGACGGCGCGGGCTTCTGTCCAGTCCTTCACTTCCCCGGCGGCGACCAGTTGGCCCAGCGCATTGCCCAGCGCGGTCGCTTCCGATGGCCCGGCCACAACGGGCAGGCCGCAGGCATCTGCCGTGAGTTGATTTAAGAGGCGGTTCTGCGCGCCGCCGCCGACCACATGGAGCGCGTCAAACCCCTGCCCCAGCAAGCCTTCTAAATCGCGCAGCGTGTTCCGGTACGCAAGGGCGAGGCTGTCCAGGCAGCAGCGAATAAGCGCGCCCACGTCTCCCGGCACAGTTTGCCCGGTTTCAAGGCAGGCGGCGGCGATTTCCTCCCTCATGTCGGCGGGAGCCAGAAAACGGGCGTCGGTGGCGTCAACTGTGGGGCCGGACGGCGCGGCGGCGGCGAGCGCGGCAAGTTCGGCATACTCGTAGGAGCGGTCTTCCCGCTTTTGCAGAGAGCGGCGGCACTCTTGCACCAGCCACAGCCCCATGATGTTCTTCAGGAGCCGCGTGCGTCCCCCCACCCCACCCTCGTTGCTCAAGCCCAGCGCCCACGCTTCGGGAGACAGGTTTGGGGCGGACGTCTCTACCCCCAGCACCGACCATGTTCCCGATGACAAAAAAGCCGCGCGCACACCGTCTTCGGCAGGCACGGCGGCGACGGCAGACGCCGTGTCGTGCGTTCCCGGCGCGTACACGGGGATGCCATTGGCCGTCTGCCCCACGCGCGTCCCGGCTTCCGCAATCGTCCCCAGAAAGTGCGACGGCAGCCCGAGGCGCGCGAGCAGGTCACGGTTCCACGCGCCCGTAATGGGGTTCAGGCATTGCGTCGTGCTGGCATTGGTGCGCTCGCTTCCCAGGAACGTGCCCCCGGTGAGTTGATTGTGCAATAAATCGGGCACGAGCAGCAAATGAGCCGCTTTGTCCAGGAGCGCCGGGTCGCGCTCCTGACGCGCGCACAGTTGATACAGCGTGTTGAACGGCATGAACTGAATGCCGGTCTCGGCCCAGATGTCGGCGGCGGGCACAATACTCAAAGCGCGCTCCATCGCGCGCGGGTGCGATAAATCCCGGTAATGAACGGGCGGCTCCAGCAGCGTCCCTTGCGCGTCCAGCAGGCCGAAATCCACGCCCCAGCTGTCCACGCCCACGCCCGACAGCGTTCCCACATCCCTTTCTACCTGCGCGAGTGTGGTTTGCACTTCCGTCCACAAACGCGCCCAATCCCAGCGCCGCACGCTGTCGGCCCCTAAATCCTCATCCCCGCGCCCGGTGGGAAACCGGCGCACTTCGCGCAGGGACAGGCGCGCGCCGTCCCAGTCGGCCAGCACGCCGCGCCCGCTTTCCGCGCCTAAATCCATTGCCAGATAGGTTTGTGTCGCTTTGTTCTGCATGGGGACATTGTGAGAGACAGGGCCGGGAAAGTCAAGGGGAGCGCAAACTCAGGCGGGACAGAGTGTGCCGCCGGGGTATAATTGAGCGTTCCTGCCCGATTTGATAACGTGGTTTCATACTGTGATGATGCTCTCGCGCTTCAAGCCTCAGCCTTCCGGCATTCTGCTTAATTCCAACATTCTGCTCAATGCCTGCCTTGTCGGTGTTCTGCTGCTCGCGCTGGCCCTGCGCCTCTACCATCTGGGCAGCCCTAGCCTTTGGCTGGACGAGGGTTACAGCCTGGCCGCCGCTCGCCATCTGAACCCGTTTGACGCGCAGAGGCCTCTGTATTTCTGGCTGCTGAACGGCTGGATGCGCTTTGGACACAGCGAAGCCTGGCTGCGCCTGCCTTCCGTCGTGTTCGGAGTGGCCGCTGTCGGACTTCTCTTTCTCATCGGCGCGCAAATCGCCTCGCGCCCTGTTGCTCTCCTGAGCAGTTTATTTTACGCGCTCTCCCCTTCGCAGATATTCCACGCGCAGGAAGTGCGGATGTACTCGCTCGCTCCCATGCTGCTGCTGGCTGCTGTCTACACGCTGCTGCTCTGGGCAAAGACGCGGCGCGCACTGCTCCTGCTGCTGCACGCAGCGCTGGCCTCGCTGAGTCTGTTCACGCTGCCGCTGACGGCTGCCGGGCTGGGCATGACCGCTGCCGCTCTGATGTGGAGGCTGCGCCGGGAGAAGCGCGATGCCCTGCGCCTGATGGCGGCTTATGGCGTGGTCGCGCTTTGCTGGCTGCCGTTCCTTCAGCAGTCAGTCAGCCACCCGGAAGGGCTTGCCTGGATCAAGAAGCCGCACATGGCTGACCTGCTGGGGCTGCACAGCTGGGCCTTCATCGGCAGAAGGCTGGAACTTTCGCCCGCTCCGGTGACGCATGGACAGTGGGCACAAACAGCGCTGATTGCCGGACTGGCGCTCGTTGTGGTCTGGCTGGCGGCGTTCGCGGTTCAGGACGGGCGTGGGCTGACAACAGAAAGGTTTGTCGCCCTGTGGTTCTATGTGGTCGTGGCGGCGGTGTTTGTTATCTCCATCACCCTCAAACCGCTCTGGGTAGAGCGGTACTTCACTCCATTCCTGCCTGCGTTGTTTCTGCTGACGGCGCTGGGAGTACGGCGGCTCTGGACTGGCGGCAAGAGACGACTTCTGGCGGGGGCGGCTGCGGTGGGCTTAGTGGCAGCGCAGGCATTCTTCACGGCCCGCACGTTTGCCGTCGCCCCGCAGGGGCGGGAGGACTGGCGCGGGGTAGGCCAATTCGTGGGGGACAGGGCACAGCCAGACGATACGGTGGTACTGGCGGGCGCAGTGAACAGAGACACGGGCGTTCTGTGGCACTACTACTGTCCTCGCGCGGACTTATTTCTTTCCCCTATCACCGTGCCGCTGCTGCCCGCCGGGTCAAGCCCGGCAGCGCGAGAGGGCGTGACAACACAAACAGCAAAATGTGTTTCGCCTGCACTGGCGCAGGGCAGAGCCGTGTGGCTGGTCGTGCGGGAAGCCGCGCCAAATGGAAACGATGCGCCTGCACAAATATCCGCGCTGCTGCCGCGTCTGGGCAACCGGGTTGTCATACAGCAGGCTGCGTTTGTGGAGTTCCATATTTACCGCATTGCGTGCCGCTGAAGCGCGGCCCCTCCCCAAAACGGGCAAACATCGGGTATAATAATTCACCCAAACTTGCCCGGCCCCGCGAAGGAGAACACGCCCGCCTATGCCCACCCTGACCGCACCCTATGTGGAGACCCAGCAGGTCGTCACCGGCTATCTGTACCAACTCAGCCTCGGCGAAGAACCCAATGGGCAGGGCATTACCCGTCTGGATATTGGCCCTTATTTCTTTCCCGGCGCGGCCCCGTCCGTCAAGTACCCGGAGGCCGTTACCAATGAAATGTGCCCGCCGGGATGGGATGCCGTGCGCTGGGTCACTGATGACGCAGGCGCGTCGTGGCTGCGCTGGCAGGGCGGGCGTTTGGACGCAGAGGACGGCGAGGCCCTCTTTCAATTGACCTCCAATTATCCGCCCACCAACACCGATGCCGCACTGTTTGTGTATCGGGGCAACAGCCGAAACAGCGAACGCTATGCCATCAGCGCGCCCGATTATTCTCAGCCGCCGCCCGCCATCAATCCCCGGCATGACGTGAAAGGACAGGCAGCGTTCGCGCAAGGCGCAGGCTGTGCCCCGCCGCTCGTTTTGACACTGGGCGTCCTGCTGGTGGAAATGGCCCGCCAATGGCTGTAAAATCCAACCTTGCGCCTTTAGGATGGCTCCCCCCGCCCCGGAAGCCCCCCCTGTCCCCAATAATGGGGCAGCCGGAGAGGAGAGACTTTCCTTTACTGTTCCCTCATTATTGGGGGCTAGGGGGCCTCCTTCCCTGCTCCCCAATTTTGAGGCCAAAGGGCCTTCTTTTGCTCGTGCTTGCTCTCGCCCTCCCTCCGGCGCGCGCGGCAGACTCGGCGACGGATACAGCCCAACGGCAGATACAGGCGGCCTATGACGCCCAGAACGGCGCAATGGCCCGCAGGGATGCCGATGGCGTGCTCGCGTTTCAGGCCCCCGCCTACCAACTGGTAGACGCGAATGGGCAAATCCACCAGATTGACGCTTCCAACCGGGCGGCGCAGAAGCAGATGCTCGCACAGGCGCTTGCGACAGGCGACCACTTCACCGAGGAAACCACAGTCACCGCGGTCAGTTTAGACGGCTCCGGCGGCGCGACTGTGTATGCCCGCGACCGTGTGGCCGACGTTCCGCAGACGGGGCCGGGCACGCAGACCGACAGCCAGTTCCGCGACTTCTGGACGCACGGCGAACACGGCTGGCTGCTGGCGCGGCGGCGGGTCTTAAGCGCGCAAAACAGTGTTGTGGCGGGCGTTCAGTCGGCGGCAGCAGGGGCCGGGGGCGAGAACGGCTCGCTGCTGGACGCGCCGCCTCCCGGCTCGCCCGCCCTGACCGCCGAAGAAGCAGGCGACCCCGTGTACGGACTGAGCGCCCCGCAGAGCGTCTCGCGCTATACATTCGGCGGGTGGGCGGCGGGCGCGCGTCCCATTCTGACGTTCAAGAACATCAAGAATGGCAAGTCGGCTTCCCGTTCCATCGGGCCGGGCCAAACGCCCGATATTTATGCCCGCGCGTTCGCCCAAATCTGCGCGGACGTAGGCGTGCAAGCCCGGCAGAAGAACAACATTGTGTATGTCACCGATAAAAATGGCATCGGGCTGACCGGCTACAGCGGCGCGACGTATTCGCTGGACACCATCCGCAAGTGACCCTTTCCCTCTTAGACCAGATACAGTGGGACAAAACCGGCGATGGATTAGTGCCCGCCGTCGTGCAGGACGCCGACACGCGCGACGTGCTGATGCTCGGCTTTATGAGCCGCCCGGCTTTAGAAAAGACGCTGGCAACAGGGAACGTAACGTTCTGGCAGCGCTCCCGCCAGAAACTGTGGACAAAGGGCGAAACCAGCGGCCATGTCTTAAACTTCGTCGCTCTGCGCGTCAACTGCAACAACGACTCGCTTCTCGTGCTGGCACGTCCCGTTGGCGCAACCTGCCACACGGGCCACCCCACCTGCTACTACCGTGAAATGGCCCGCGTGGACGATGCCGAGTGGCATATCGTCAGCGAGCCAGAGTTTGACCCGGAACAAGTGTACCGCTCTCAGCCGTAACCTACTCTAATATGCAACTACTCTTCCCGCCTCGCGCTGTCTTTCATGGCCTGCGCTGCCTTTGCCCTTCCTGCCCTTCTCGTTCCCGCGTCCGCCCGCCCGCCCGTGCCGGTCGCGCCCACCCCGCCCGGCCATCGTTTGGTGTTTGACACGCGCAAGTTCATGCGGGTGAGCGAACTGCGCCCTGGAATGCGCGGCTACGCCCTCACCGTCTTCAAGGGAACCAAAGTGGAGCGGTTTGACGTGGAGATACTGGGCGTCGTTGCCAAGTTCAACGAGGGCAAGGATTATATTCTGTTCCGCGCCTTAGACGGCCCGCCGGTGACGCGCCATCTCAACATCGCGCATGGGATGAGCGGCAGCCCCATCTACATCAACGGGCGTCTAGTGGGGGCCATTTCTATGGGCATCCCCGGCACACAGTTCCCCAAAGACCCGATTGCGCTGGCGACGCCCATTGAAGATATGTTTGACGCCTGGTCGCCCGATCTGCCTTCCAAAGTCACGTCTATCGGGGCGAGCGCCGACCCTGGCGGCAGCGCCGCGCCGCTGTCTGTGCAGGGAGTGAACGGCAGCAACTTTCAGCAGTTAGACCTGCCCGTCGCTGTCAGCGGCCTGGGGCGGCGCAGTCTGGCGCGCTTGCAGACGGCGCTCGCGCCCTACCATTTCGCCCTGTTCGCGGGCGGGGGGGGCGGCGCAGACGAAAACAACCCGCTGGCGAAGGGCGCGAAACTCGTGCCGGGCGCGGCAGTCGGCATTTCGCTGGTGCAGGGCGACATGGACTTCACGGCGACGGGGACAGTCACCTATCGCGACGGCAACCGCGTGCTGCTGTTCGGCCACCCGTTCACAGACTTTGGCCCCATTGACGCGGCCATGACGACGGCGTATGTGGTAGACATCTTCCCCTCCTACCAGGACTCCATCAAGCTCGGCTCGCCCATCAAGACGGTGGGGCGCGTCTTTCAGGACAGGCCGTTCTCGGTAGGCGGGGTGATTGGCTCCCTGCCGCAGATGGTTCCCGTGACCATTGACGTGAACGACCTGTCCATCAAGCGCCGCAAAGTCTTCCACATGACGGTGATTAACCACCCGCTCCTGACCGGGCAGCTCGTGCCGGAACTGGCCGACGCCGCCATCGCGCAGGTACACGGGCAGCCCGGCGACTCGGTGGCGCAGGTGACGATGGATGCCGACGTGGAGGAAATCGGCCATGTGCGCCGCACCAACACATTCTTTGACCCGGTGTCTATTGACCAGAGCGCCGTGAGCGACCTGGATGACTTGATGCACCTGCTGTCGTCCAACCCGTTCTACCCGCTGGCCCTCCACAGCCTCAAAATGAGCGTCACTATCCAGAACCGGCACGACACGGCAGAACTTGACCATATCTTCGTCAAGCAGGGCAAGTACGCGCCGGGCGACACCGTGAACGTCGGCGTGGTGCTCAAGCCTTACAAGCGCGAACCGGTGACGCGCACCATTGCCCTGCAAATCCCGCAAACCGCCCCGAACGGCACGCTGACCCTCAGTGTCAAAGGCGGCGGGGATGGCGGAGGCGGCGGGCTGGCGCTGGGCGGCGGCCTTATTCTCCTGCGTCCCGCTGACCCGCTGCCCCCGGCAGGCAATGTCGGTCAGTTGGTCAAGACTTACTCCGAGAAGCCGCGCAACAATGAACTGGTGGCACGTCTGGTGCTGCCCACCGTCGCCATCAACATCAAGGGCGAGAAACTCTCCATGCTGCCACCCACAATGGCGAGCATCATGCAGTCGTCGCGCACGTCAGGGCTGAAGACCGAGCGGGACGAAGTGAAGGTCGTGCAGCCAGTGCCGTACATTGTGACGGGGACGCAAAGCCTCACTCTGACGGTGCAGAAGAAGCCCCTCGGAGACGGCTCCGACACGTCTTCCGTTTCCAGCCCGGCTTCGGGCAGCAGCGATGCGGGCGCGTCGTCTTCCGATGGCACGTCTTCTCCTCCCGACACCGGCAGCAGTGATGGGAGCGGCGATGGCGGCAGCGCCACCTCGCTCAAAGCCACACCCGACAACACTTTGTCGGCAGGCGCGGCGGCTCCTTCTGCCCCCATAGAGGCCCCCCCCGCCCCCAATAATGGGGGAGCCGGAAAGGGAGGAACATCATCTTCTCCTGCCCCCCCGTTAACAGGGGCCGGGGGGCCGTCTTCTCCCCCGTTATCGGGGGCCGGGGGGACATCGCCCGCGCCCCCCATTAAAACAGTGGGGCGGCTCGCCTCTGTGTGGCGGCAGGCGACAATGGCCGATTTCAGCGCGGGCACGCTCACCAATGTGTCGGTCACGAGCATCGGCGACGTGCGCCTGTCCGCGCCGCTCGCCAGAGCGGGCGAAACAGGAGAAAGCTACGTCTGGTCACTGCTCCCCGACGGGCAGGGACATGTGTATGCGGGCACGGGCGACCGGGGCATCCTCTACAAGACAGGGCCGGACGGCAAGCCTGCTGTCTTTTTCCGCACCGGGCAGTTGGAAGTCGGCGCGCTGGCGCGGGACGCGGCGGGGAACGTGTACGCGGGCACATCGCCGCATGGCATTGTGTATAAAATCGGGCCGGACGGCAAGGGGCGGGCATTCTGGACGGCAGACGAAAAGTACGTGACCGCGCTGGCAGTGGACGACACGCGCGGGCGGCTGTACGCGGCGACCGGCGGCGGGTCGGGGCGCGTCTACCAAATCCCGCTGACGGGGGCCGTGCCGGGCGCGAAGCCCTGGTTCCAGTCGCCCGAAGCGCACATTCTCTCCCTGGCGTTGGATACGATGGGGAATGTCTACGCGGGCGCGTCCCCCGACGGGATCGTGTATAAGATAACCCTGGACGGCACGGCGCGCGTGCTGTACGACGCGCCGGAAACCAGCATCGCGTCTCTTGCCACAGACAGCGCGGGCAACGTATACGCCGGAACCGCGCCCAAAGGCACGATTTACAAGATTGGAGCGGACGGCGCGAGCAAGGCGCTCTACGACCGCGCCGCGTCCGGGGTGATGGCCCTGCAAACTGACGGCGGGGATAATCTGTACGCCTGCGCCGGGAACACCGTGTATCGCATCAGCCCCGACGAAACCGTGCAGTCGTTCACGGCAGCCACCGATGAGCAGTTCCTGTCGCTGGCGGCGGACAGGGCGAGCGGGCAGGTCTATGCAGGCACGGCAGCGCTGGGCGCACTGTACCGCATCGGCGCGACCAGCAGCGGCGCAGGAGAAACGGGCGGTTTGAGCGGGCAGTACCAGAGCGCCGTGCATGACGCGGGCCTTTCGGCGCATTGGGGCACGCTTGCGTGGTCAGCAGACACGCCGCCTGGAACCAGCATTACTCTGCAAACGCGCACCGGCGACACGGCCCGTCCTGATGCCTCCTGGAGCGCCTGGTCGCCTGTGTTGACAAACTCGTCCGGTCAGTCGGTGCCGTCACCGCCAGGCCGCTACGTGCAGTATCAGGCGGCGTTCGCGAGCGACACTGGAGCCGCCGGGCGCGGCGATGTGCCCCGTCTGCGCGATGTGAGTTTATACTACCTTCCGCGCAACCAGCCGCCCACCGTGCGCCTTCTCAGCCCGCGCGGCGGCGAGGCCCTATCTAAGAGCATTCCTATTCGCTGGGCCGCCAGCGACCCCGACAAAGACACGCTGACCTACGAAGTATCGCTCTCATCGGATGGCGGAAAGACCTGGAAGCCGCTCAAGAAGAAGGCCGCGCTTCCCACCGACGCGCCTGCAGCATCTCCCGCAGTCGCCAAAACAACCGCAGCCCCGACGACAGACGCGGAAGTCGCCACCAAACTCGCGCAGATGAAGACCGAACTGGACAAACACACGGAAATGCCGCTCGCCGTGCGCCAGCAAATACTCGCGCAGGCCCCTGAAGTTATTCGGCAAGGGCTGGCGCAGCAACACGCGCAGGCAGCAGCGGGCGACACGGGAACCGTCAAGGACACATCCTTCACCTGGGACAGCGCCGAGACACCGGATGGCGTGTACCGCATTCAGGTTGTCGCCAGCGACGCGCTGTCTAACCCGCAGGGCGCGCTGACCGCGAAGGCGCTCTCGTCTCCGTTCCTGATTGCCAATCAACTGCCTGTGCTGACCATCAACCTGCCCACGCTGGCCGCCGACAAGACCGTTGTGATACACGGCATTGTGAAAACCGGCCTTGCGTTCGTGAAGGCCGTGCAGGGCCGCGTGGATGCGGACGACATGAAAGCCGCCCTCGCCGACGATGGCCTGTTTGACTCCACGTCAGAAGGCTTCACGCTGACCCTGGGGCCGGTTGCGCCCGGCGCGCACACGCTGGAAATCCAGGCAGTTGACCAGGCCGGGAACCTGTCTTCGGGCAAGGTAAATGTGACGGTGAAGTAGGCAGCCTTCCCACTCGCAGAAGAGGCCCTCACCCCGCCCTTGCAAAGCCTCGTGTGCCCTCCGCATAGCCTGTGCTGACCAGTGCGGAAGCGGTCACCACTCCGAAAATCGGGGTGAGGGCCTCCTCAGTTCACTCACACCCGAATGTCTACGATGGCGCTGACGCCGACGCCTTTGATACGGTTCAAGCCCTTGCTTCCATCCGGCTTGTCCGTCGCGATGGGCACGAGCGCCTTCAGACGGAACCGGTTGCCGCTCACGCTCCCTTCCAGCATTCCCACCGCCTGCACTGCGTTCAGGGCGTCCTGCGGCCCGGACACCTGCGCCGCCCCCACGTAGCCGCCCTGTCCCACGCTCACAATCGGCACCACTTTGGTCGCCTCGGTGAGCGGCGCTCCCGCGCTCTGGGTGAGTTTGTTGATGCCGTCATTGATGGGCCGGTTGAACTGCTTGATGAGAAAGGCAATGCCGCCGCCCTTCAAGACCGACGAAAGCAGGTCGGCGTGGGCCATGCCTGCCGTCAGCCCCGCTCCGCCAATCGCTCCCGCTAAAAGTGCCGCCGTGACCGGACTGGCTTTTCGCATGGTGTTTCTCCTGTAAGTGCGTGAATGATGCGCCCTGCGCGGCGCGCGCTACTGTTCAGACGGCCCCGCCAGGCCGTTTGGTTCCAGAAGCGCATAAAAAATACCCCTCGCTTGCCGAAGCAGGCGAGGGGCCAAATGGCTGTCTCAGGTTGGCGGAGACGGCAGAACTAGAACTTGAGCGAGAACTGGCCCAAAGCGACGCCGCCATTGTCGGAGCCGCCGTTGGCAGTCGGGTCAAAGCCCGTGCCCTTGTCGTCGTAGCGCACGATCTGGTAGAGCAGCTTCAAGGACGCATTGTTGTTGAAGCTATGGCCCAGACCGAAGGTCAGGTAGCTTTCATGCGGCTTGCCAGCCCCGCCAGGCAGGGTTCCGTTGTTATCCTTAAGGTCGTACAGAACGTCCTCGTAGCCCAGGTCAACCGCATAGGCGCTGCTCAGGCCGTAGCCCAGGCCGAACCGATAGTGAGTGACCTTGTCGTCGCTCTGCAAGGGCGAGACTTCGCCCCCGTAAGCAGCCTTGTAGAACTGCGCGTCGCCCTTCAGTGAGAGCTTAGGAGTAATCGCGTAGCTGCCGGAAACAATCGGGCCGCGCACGTTGGTCGGGTTCGTCCACGCGCCCAGCTTGCCCCAGTAGCCCGGAGCCGAGAAGTACGGGCCGACATACTGGTAGCCACCCTTGAGGGCCAGCCCGCCGAATTGTGCGGAAAGCTGCTCCTCCTGGGACTGGAACTTGTAGCCTTTGCCAGTATTGGTGTTCGCGCCGCCCTGCACCGAGTAGGTGTAGGCCGCGTCCACGCCGATGCCGCCCTTCTTGACGAAGCCGCCGAGACCGAACGGCAGGACGCCATTGGCATCTGCACCGTAGACAGTCAGCTTGTTGTAAGAGCGACCAGAGTCCGGGTCAGTTACGTCGCCCGTCAAGCCGAACTGCTCAAACGTGCCGCTAATCTGAATGGCATCCGGGCTGCCAATCGTGGCCCGCCCGCCCGCACCCTGCGTGAAGGCTGCCGCATGATTTGCCAGGATTTCCCCGGTCGGGCGCGAGAAGGGTGTAGACCCGGCTACCGCGCCGCCCAGGAAGGCTGACCCGCCAGTGAGCTGCGAGAACGGAATGGTGTCGTCCTTGCCCGCGAAGGCCGCGACCTTGAACGGCCCCAGCTTCAGGCCGATTTTGCCGCCATCCATCGAGACATTGCCGCTGTCGGTCTGGTAGAGGTTGGTGTAGATATCCGAGTCTACCTGCTCCAGCGTATACTTGCTGAACTGAACCGGAACGCGGCCCACTTCAATCTGAGCGCCGCCCAGAGGGCCGAGGCCCACAGGCGCGTCCAGATATGCCTCGTACAGATATGTGTTCTCGCTGGCAGCCGGGGTCAATGTGCCGGGAACGAGGCCGTTCAAGCCAGGGATAATCGCCGCTGTGTTGCCCAGCGACGACAGATAGTTGCCGAAGTCCACCTTCACGTTGGCCGTCGCCGTGTCCGAAAGCTTCCCACGAATATTGAGCAGGAAGTCATGGTACACGTCCGACTGCTGCAGCAGCCGCTTGGAGCCTGCAAGGCCCGTCACGACGCCGTTTTCATCGGTAAATGGCTTGCCGTCGGTCGCGTTATCGGCGCGGGCAATCAGGTTCAGGTCGCCGTTGAACTTGACGCGGCGCTGCTCTTCTTCCACGAGCGCGACGCGCTGCTCCAACGCATCCAGGCGGGTCTTGATGGCCGCCACGTCCTGGCCCAGCGCCTGAAGCTCGGTCTGGAAGCCGTTGACCAGTTTGGTCAGGGCATCCAAGGCCGCCTGATTGGCGGCGAGCTTGGCTTCCAGGTCGGAGCGCAATGCCGCCAATTCGTCTTTGGTGGCATAGGGCGTGAGGTCTACCTTCGGGTTCAGAAGGGGCAAAAGGCGGGCAATGGCGACCGCGAACTCGTAGCGGGTCATGGCCCGCTTGCCGCCATAGGTTCCATCGGGATAGCCGATGACGATGCCTGCTTTTTGCAGGGTGTCCACCGACTGGTAGGCCCAGTGATCGGCGGGGACATCTGCGAACGGCCCGGAGGCCGCAGGCGCTTGCGCCTGAGACACTTGAGGCGCTCCCAGAAGAAGCAGGCTCGCGCCTGCTAACAGATACATTGACTTTTTCATAGATTGGTTTCCTTGAGTGTTGACGTTAGGTTCTCACATTCCAGCCGGATGCAAAAGCCTTGCCGTCCACAGGAGACGCGGGCTGCTGCGAAGCAGGGGCGTCGGGCGCAAACAGGAAACCGAACTCTCACAAGTATCCATGTTGCCTTGCAAGGGTTTGCGGCTCCCACGCTGCGCGCGGCGTTTTTGTTTCACAAAGCAGGTCGCGGCGATGCGGCGCGGTGCGGCTCTGACACTGACTGGTCTGCGTATCTAAACTCCCTGGCGTCGTGCTCGGCATTTCTCAAGGTGCGTGTCACCCCCTTTCCTGCCCGCCGTTGTGCCCTGTTGGGAGAATAGCCCACTGCGATAGACAACCGTAATCGCGATTTGTTTCACGGCTGCCACTGGTCTTGAATGTTTATTTTACCATGTTTGTTCCCGATTGCCCCGCAAAGTATTCTTCGGCCAGCAGTTGGGCGACAAAATCATCGTAAGGCCGCTCCGGGGCGCGCAGGCCGGGCGGCAGGAGGCGACGCCAGCCGGGGGCGGGGATTTGCGCCAAGAAGCGGCCGCGCGCGCGCGCAGACGAGCCGTGTTCGTCCACAATTTGCAGGGGGACTTGAGGAAACGCGGCTTGCAGGGCACGGCGCAGGCGAACGCTCCCGGTGCCGCCGCCGACCAGCATCAGGGAGATGGCAGGAAAGCGGCGCAGGGCATCGGCGACTGCCACGACCAAACGCTCAGTTTCTACGACGGCCCGGTGCAGGCAGCAAATGGGCGGCCCGGCAAACACGACCGCTACGCCGCATTTGGCGCTGCCGGGGTCAACCGCCAACACAGTTTGTGGCAGCACGACTTCCGTCATGGGATGCCGTCCAGTGGGGCGGCGGGCGCGGCGCTCAGGCGCAAACGCAGCGGGCCGCTGCTGTAGATGTCTTCGGCAGCGGACGCTGTGACGTGCGCGCCCACGCCGATTTTCTGGATTTGCTGCACCAGCGCAAGCGATGTTTGCTCGTCAATCGCCCCAACCAGCGGCTTGCCAGTGAGCGGGTCAATCTGCGGAATGAGGCCCTTCTGGAGCGCGGCGGGGCGCACCTGACTGCTGAGGAAATGCTGCAAGGCACTCAGAATGTCGGTTTCGGAGCGGGAGCCGTCAATGGCGCGGGCCGCAATCACCGTGTCTTTTGGGTACAGGAGCACGTTGTCGTAAGGGTGCAGGGTGAGATTCACCTGCTCACCCTGAAAAGCGTTGTCGCTGGCCTGCGCGACCACGACCACGCTGCCGACATCATCGCTGGCCGCGACGTTGGCCGCCAGCGCCGCCAGCGCCGCGTTTTCGGCAACCGGAGACAGCGCGCGCGTGTCCCCCGTGCCCTGCGACGGCAGCGCGACGGCGACCGCGCGGTTGTTGATGCCGTGCCGCGCGCCCTGCTGTTCCGCCGACTGGCTGAGACGCCCCAGAAAAGCTGTCAATTGCTGCTGGACGGCGGCGGCAGAAAGCGTGGTAGCAAGCACGACGCGCCCGACTTCCTCGCTTTTCTTGTAAATCAAGCCCTGGCGGGACGCTTCCGCGCGGGCCGCCAGCAGCCGCCCGGCGCGCAGCAGACGGGCGTTGCGCCCGGCCAGCAGCGTCCCCTGCGCCGTGAGCGCCTGCACCGTTTGCCGCTCCTGCGCGGCCTGCGCCTGCGCCGTTTGGAGGGACTTCTGCGTCGCGCGCACGCTTTGCCGGGCCGCGCTTAAATCCTGATGGGTAGATGCCAGCGCCGCCTGCGCCACGACAATTTGATGCTGCGCGCTGTCCAGCGCCGCCTGACGCTCTGCCAGCGCGTCCTGACTACGCTTCAGATCGGCGCGGGCGGCTCCCAGTTGCGGCACAATGGCCTGCAAATTGGCCTGCGCCGCCGCCTGCCGGGCCGTCGCGGCCTGCGCCGCGTCCGCGCTTGTCTGCGCCTGCTTTTGCTCCACTTTGATTTGCCGGGTCAGGGCGCGCTTGTCTTGAAGCAGTTGCGCGCCTTGCAGCAGGGCAATCTGCACGGTGCGGTCGTAGGCAATCAAGACGCAAAGGGTCAGCAGGGCAATCGCGCCGCCGGACAGAATTGTCCACAGCATCGCGGTGTGGCGCGGGCGCAGGCCAAACGCGCTGAGGCGTTTTTTGCCGATGTGCGTGCCGAGCCGGTCGCCCAGCCACGCGATAAACCCGCCCGCGATGCACAGCACCAGCGCAAACAAGACAACCGAGGAAGTCATGGAACCGCTCGCTTCTTTTCTCCCATTCGGGCTAAACCGAACGCTGCCAGATAAGGGCCAGGCCAACCGCCAGGCCCACCAAATCGGGCAGAAACGCGGCGAGTGGCGGCGCGATGCCGCCCCCGCGCGCGATGCTGCTCAAAGTTGTATACAGCACGTAGTAGACGAAGATAATCAGCACAGATAAAATCCAGCCGGTCTGCTTGGCGGTGCGCTGCGGGCGCAGGCCAAGCGGCGCGCCCACCAGCGCAAACACCAGCGATGCGAACGGCAGAGCGATTTTTGACCACAGGCCAACTTCCGCGTTGCGGACATCGGAGGTGTTGCCGGAGCCGCCCGCGCGCAGGAGGGCAATCTGGCGGCGCAGTTCCCGAAAGTCCAGCGAGTCCGGGTCGCGCTGCAGGAAGCCAACGCCTTCCGGGGTTCGTCCCAAATCAAATGAGTTGAGGCGGGCCAGATGCGCCGTGCCGCCCGCCCCGGTGAGATGGTACACGGTGGCATCCGAAAGCGTCCAGTTGGGGCCATCGTGCCATTGCGCGTTGGCGGCGTAAAAGAGGGCGTTTGGCTGCCCGCTTGCGTCGTAGGTGGTAATCGTGACCTGACGCATGGCGCGCGCGGTCACGTCATAGCCTTTTTCAACATGGACGGTGAGTTGGAGCACGCCATTGGGGCGGTTCTCAAAATTGAAGGCGCGGCTGGTTTCGCCGAACGAGCCAGGCTTCTGGCGCTTCACGTCGTCAATGATGCGTTCAATCTGAGCGTTCGCGCTTGACGCCACGTGGTCGTTGATGACGTAGCCAATGAGGCTGGCAGCCAACCCCAGCGCGGCGGCGGGCGCGGCAATCCGCAGGAAGGGAATGCCGCCCGCAAACAGCGCGACAGCCTCGCTGTCCGCCGACAGCCGTCCGAAGCCGATGAGCGCCGACAGCAGCATTCCCATCGGAAACGTCAGCGCCAGAATGGGCGGGACGTGCAGGGCAACGAGTTTCACCACTAGCGGCCAGGGCACGCCGAGCGCGAGAAAACGGCTCGCCAGCAGAATGGGGCCTGCCGCGAAATAAAGCGTGAAGAACAGCGCGACGCCCACAAAGAACATCGGGAGCAGGTCTTTGAGCACCAGCCTGTCCAGCAGTTTCATGGCTCAAACCCCTGCCCGAATACGATTAGCGACGCTCTGGCCTAGGTAATACTTCTGCGCGATGGGGTCGTGCGCCAGTTCGTCCGCCGTGCCGGAAGTCTTAATCTGCCCTTCGGAGATGATGTACGCCCGGTCAGTGATTTCCAGCGTGGCGTACACATTGTGGTCGGTAATCAGCACGCCGATGTTCTGCGTCTTGAGTTGCGCGATAATGCTCTGCAGGTCTTCAATGGCAATGGGGTCAACCCCCGTGAACGGCTCATCCAGGAGAATAAACGCGGGCCGTGTCGCCAAGACGCGGGCAATCTCCACGCGCCGCCGCTCGCCGCCCGAAAGCACCTGCGCGAGACTGTCGCGGCGGGCGGTGAGGCCGAGGCTTTCCAGGAGCGCGTCGCACCGCTCCTGCCGCTCGGTCAGGGTCAGGCGGGGCTGCATTTCCAGCACCAGCATGATGTTTTCCCACGCGGTTAGTTTGCGGAAGGCGCTCGGCTCCTGCGCCAGATACCCGATGCCCCGGTGCGCGCGCTGGTACATGGGCAGCCGCGTGATGTCGTCCTCGTCCAGAAGCACCTGTCCTTTGTCGGGGCGCACGAGGCCGACCACCATGTAGAACGAAGTCGTTTTGCCCGCGCCGTTCGGCCCCAGCAGGCCGACAATCTCGCCCGGCTTGACTTCCACCGAGACGCCACCGACAACAGTGCGTCCTTTGTAGGCTTTAACTAAATTGCGGGCGCGGAGAATAGGCATGGAGGCGTTTAATGGAGCGGCGTGGCGGTGAACTGGCCCGCACTGAAGTCAAACGAGGGATACGACGGCCCCTGCCCCAGCAGCGCGACGGCGTGGTCAACCTGCATGAGCGCAGGGCCGTCCAGCGCGCCTGCATCCAAGAGGGCAATGACGACGTGCCCGGTGAAGTCCACTTTGCCGCCTCCGGGGCGCGTGGGGTCAGGGACATAAACCGCGTGGTCGGCGCGGACGCGATAGGTGCGCGCCATCTCAATCTGCGCGAACCGCCCCACAATCTGCTGCCCGTGCGCGAGGTCGGCGTCCAGCGTGGCGCGGGCGATGGCGCTGACGCCGGACGCGCCCTTTTTGCCGGAAGCGAAGTCAATATGCGCGGTCAGCGCCGCAAGGTCAAAGTTGGCCGAGTTCATGGTAACGCCGCCTAGCAAGTCAAGATGAGTGCTGTCTAAATGCCCGCGCTGCCAGGTGACATTCACCGGCCCCACCCGTGCTGTTCCCGATTGGGCGCAAGCGGGCGCGACGAAAAGCAGGGCGAGGAGGCCCACTAGCCCCCAATAATGGGGGAACAAGAGGCGGAGAGCGCCCTTCTCTGGCTCCCCCATTATTGGGGGCGGGAGGGGCTTCTTCAAGATGACTGACAGTATTTGGGACATGACGAATGGTCTTTAGCGCAGGGCAGCGTGCCCCGTGCCGAAGGAGATGGATTTAAGGGCCGTGTCTGCATCTAAACTGGGCACGTGGACTGTGAGGCCCGTTTTGCCGTTCTGATACACAACATTGCCGGTGGCGCGGGCTTTGTTCTCACGCACGCGCCACACCACTTTGTCCGCCTGCAAGGTCGTGCCGGGCTGCGTGAGCGACCACACCTGCACCCGGCCCGTCGCCGTGACAATCTGCGCCGCGCTGTCGGCCTGAGCCTGCGGCGCGCGCATTCGGGCCGCCGCGACTCCCTTTTGAAACAAAACAGCCGCCACGTCCGTGAGCGTTCCCTGGAACCCGTTATTTTGCGACGCCCCCGCCAGGCTTGCTGCCCACACTTTCCACGCGAACTTGCCTGGCAGTTTGGGGTCAGGCTGCAAAATCACCACCTGCTGCCCCGCGACGCCCAGATTGTTCGGCACGGGCGGCGACGCAGGCTTGCCCATCGTCACCGCCGCGCAGCCCAGAAGAACGCATACGGCCAGCGCCCGCGCAGTTGATTTCACGCTCACAGATTGGAATACGGGCAGCACGTGTCCAAAAGTTTAGCATATATTCGTCGCTTTCGCAATGGCGGCCTGCTTGAACAGCGAAGCAGACCCAGCCTGCCTTGACGAGGGAGGCAGGCAAGGGGTATCATGGCCGCGTGGCAATTCCCCTCAGCCTGAGCGGCACTTCCGAACAGGGCGATGTTCCGCCCGGCCTGCTGGTGGTCGTGTCCGGCCCGTCGGCAGTTGGCAAAGATACCGTGCTGGATGCGCTTCTGTCTGCCCAGGAGATGCGCCACCCGGTGCAGAAATGCGTCACCGCTACCACCCGCGCACCGCGCCGCAAGGAGGGCGGCCTCCAGATGGAGCAGGACGGTATAGACTACCACTTTCTTTCCCCCGCCCGCTTCAACGAGATGGTAGCCCGCGACGAACTCTTGGAATACGCCGAAGTCCACAACCATTACTACGGCACGCCGCGCGCGTGGGTGACGCAGCGGCGCGCGGCGGGCATGGACGTTATCCTCAAGATTGACGTGCAGGGCGGCCTGATTGTCAAGCAGAAGGCCCCCGACGCCGTGCTGGTCTTTTTGCAGCCGCCCTCGCTGGAAGAACTGGAACGCCGCCTGCGTGGGCGCAATACCGAAGACGACGACGCCATCGCCCTGCGCCTTCTAAACGCGCGCCGCGAGATGGCGCAGTGCTTTCATTACGATTACGCCGTCACCAACGACGCCGTGCAGGACGCGGTAGACACCATTCGGGCCATTTTGCGCGCCGAGCACTGCCGCATTTCCCGCGCGCCCCGCCGCCGTGAAAGCGACCGTCCCCCCGATGAGTAAGCCAAAGCGGGTCGTGCTGGGCATGGCTTTAGTGGCTATTGGGCTGATGTTTCTGCTCACGCTGCGGGCCGTCAAGCACGTTCAGTTTGTAACTGCTACTGCCAACAAATTGCCTCCCAACACGGCTCCTGCCGCGCCCGGCATGGCTGCCGCCAGTCGCCTGCCAGGTTGCGAAACCCTCTTTCAATTCAGTCCTGCTTTATGGATAACACCAAATAGTTTTCTCGCGTTTGCGCCTCAGCAACAGATAGGGGGGTTGGGCTTGGTGCGGGTGGACACATCAACTGGGCGACAAACGCCATTTGTCGTGCCTGCGTTGTATGGCAATTCCGATACGCAGAGCGTTTCTCCCACCGACACGGCGTGCGCGTCGCCCGATGGAACGTTGGGCACTGGTTTCGGGATGGACGGCAATTGCCACTGACGGCAACAAGCGACACGATTGGCCCATCACATTCCACGACGGCAACGACACTTATGAGCGCGCTGTTTGGGAGCGGAACGAGAAGGCATGGCTGGAAATAGAATATGGCTTGGACTTCAAAGGGCAACTACGAGTTCTGCGCCACCGATTGGAAGGCGCGACCACTGAAGAAGTCAAGATGCCCTTGCCGCCCAGCGACACAGTAGATGACGTGACCGGCGCATGGTTCACCCCGGCAGGACACTTGTTGCTGAGTATAGATGGAGAACACGAAGGGCGATTTTACAGCAGCGGTCTGTTTTATGACTACGCGCGTCTGGACGGCAAGACGTCCCCGAATGTGACTGTGATGACTTTGCCGGGCGTTACTGATGTGAACAGTGTGTCCCTTTCGCCTGATGGCAAACGCTTCGTGTGGGAGTTCTACAAAGCCTACCCGCCCCCTTCTACTTTTGAGCGTATATTCTTGATGCGTGAGACGCGCTATGCCCGAAGTCTCTGGATTAGCGACGCCGAAGGAAATATGTTTCAGCGGTTGACGCCAGACGTAGACATTCTGCACTCTGAGCAGGCACCGAAAGACCCTGAATGGACACCTGACTCGCGCCGCATCTGCTACTGGACAGAGCAAGGGTTATGGATTATAGCCGCCCCGTAAGGAGAACTCTGTGTCCAAGCGCGTTGTGTTAGGCGTCTCGGCCTCCATTGCGGCGTACAAGGCCGCCGACCTCGCCAGTCAACTCGTTAAAGCAGGCGTGGAAGTCTTTCCCGTGCTGACGCGCGACGCTACCCGCTTCGTGCAGCCCGCCACTTTTCGCGCCCTCACCGGCCATCCCTGCCCGATTGATGTGTACGACGAGCCGTTCCCCGGCGAGATTGCCCACATCTGGCTGGCCCGCAACTGTGATGTTTTTGCCATTGTGCCCGCGTCTATGAACGTCATGGCCCGCCTTGCCAATGGCTTCGCCGATGATATGCTCACAGCGGCAGCAATGGCGACTTCCGCTCCCCTTCTGCTTGCGCCAGGCATGAACACCGGAATGTGGAACAACCCGGCGACGCAGGCCAATCTCGCCCGCCTGCGCGATTACGGCTATTACTTCATTGAACCCGTTACTGGGCGGCTAGCCTGCCGCACCGAAGGCGTGGGTAAAATGGCCGACGTGCCGACTATTCTCGCCGCCATTCAGGAGATGCTGGCGCGTGGGCAGTCGTGGAGCGGCGTGCGCGTGCTGGTCACCGCAGGCCCCACTCGCGAGCCGATAGACCCCGTGCGCTACCTTTCCAATCGTTCATCGGGCAAGATGGGCTACGCGCTCGCCGAGGCCGCCCGCCTGCGCGGGGCGTCGGTGACTCTCGTGACGGGGCCAGTGAGTCTGCCCGTGCCCGGCGGCATGGAAACGGTGCGCGTCCAAACCACTCAGGAGATGCGCGACGCCGTGCTGTCCCGTTACGACAGCATGGACATCATCATTGCCGCCGCCGCTGTCGCTGACTTCCGCCCTGCCACCCCCGCCGCGCAGAAAATCAAGAAGGGCGACAATGCGTCCCCCACCCTTGCGCTCGCGCCCACCGACGATATTCTCGCCCTGCTGGGCCAGCGCAAACGGCCCAATCAAACGCTGGTCGGCTTCGCCGCCGAAACCGAGAACGTGATGGACAACGCGCGCGCCAAACTCACTGCCAAGAACCTGGACTGGGTGGTCGCCAACGACGTGTCCCAGCCCGGCGCAGGCTTTGACGGCGACACCAACATTGTCACGCTTCTGGGCCGCAACGGGCAGGAACTCGCCCTGCCCCTGCTTTCCAAGCGCGAAACGGCGGAGCGCATTCTGGATGCCGTGCGCCCCGCATGACGTAGAAAAAGCGCCTCTTGCTTAAGTGCAAGGGGCGCTTTTCTTCTGTGGAAGCCGCTAGTTAGTCACGAAGTTCGTGAAGTAGACGCTCTGCACGTCGTCCTCCCCCAGTGCGGCGTTTACCTTCTTCTTGATGTCCGCTTTCAGTTTGTCCCGGCCCGCCTGCGGAGCCAGGTCGTCGCGGGTGCGGGAAGTCAGGGCGGTCAGCACGGCGTCGCGAATGAGCGGCACTTGCTCCTTCACGCTTTCCGGCGTCTTGCCGCTCGCTTTGGTCATTTCCAGGTTGACGCTCACTTTCAGAAAGTGGTCGCCGCCGGGGTCAGCGAGGTTGACCAGGAACTCATCTAACGGCACAACCGGCCCCGGCTCGGCTTTTTTGGGCTTTTCCGGCCCGGACTTTGCGGACACGGACTTTCCGGCGACAAAGCCGCCTACCAGCACAACAAGGGCCACGACCGCCACAATCATCATCATGGGCGGCTTCTTCTTTTTGGTATCAGCAGCCGCCTCAGACGGCTTCTCGGTTTTCTTTTCAGGCATTCCAGCACCCTTCCCGCAGAGAGATAAAGGCCGCAAAGCGGCACGCTCTTAATATCGGAAGGCGCTGCGGCCATTCTTACCGCAGATGTACCGGGAAGGCTGTTTTTTTTGCGGGAACCACTAAATCTGCTTCAGAATGACCACATCCACGCGGCGGTTGCAGCGGCGGTGATCTTCCGTGTCATTGGGGGCGACCGGGTGCTGGTCGGCGTCGCCGGTGGCTTCCAAACGGCGTGGGGCGACGCCCTGACTGGCAAAATAGCGCAGCACAGTGGTGGCGCGCAGGGCGGACAATTCCCAGTTGGACGCGAACCGGGCAGTGTGGATGGGCAGGTTGTCGGTGTGCCCTTCCACCCGCACGGTGTTGGGCACGGTGTTCAACACGGCAGCAATCTTGCCGAGCAAGCCGCCCTCTTCAGGGCGCAGGTCGGCCTGCCCGCTGGCAAATAGCATCTTGTCGGTCAGCACGGTGACCACGACCCCACGCTCGTCGCGGCGCACGTGCATCTGGTCTTGCAGGCCCTTTTTGGTAATGTACGCCTGCATGATTTGATAGGCTTTGTCCAGACGCTCTTTGTCGCGGCGGGCCGCTTCCTGCTGCGAGCGGGTCGGCGGGAACTGGCTTTTCTCCTCCGACGAACTGATGCTGGTGCTGTTTGACACGATTGACGGCGTGCCCGTGATGCCGCCGCCCTGCGAAATCACGGTGGGAGCGCCGTTCATAATAGAGCCGCCGAAGCCGGAGCGCACCGAGATTGCCAATTGCTGGAACTTCTGCTGGTTCATAATAGACATAGCGTACAGCATGATGAAGAATGCCACCAGCAGCGTAATCATGTCTGCGTAAGTGAGGAGCCAGCGTTCGCTGTTTTCATGCTCGCCGCCGCCGTGATCGCCTGCGCGCCGCCGTTTGTGGGAATGTCCGGGCATCTTTGTTCCCTACGCGGCGGCTTCCGCCGCTGCCTCAAACGCCCGGCGTAATTTGGGGGCCAGGAACGCCTTGAGTTTCTCCTCCACGATGCGTGGGTTATCGCCGCCCTGAATGGACAGAATGCCCTCGGTCATAATCTCGCGCACCTGCACTTCTTCCGCGCTGACGTGCTTGAGCTTGTTGGACAGCGGCAGAAAGATGAGGTTTGCGGACGACACCCCGTACAGCGTCGCAATAAACGCCGCCGCGATGGACGGCCCCATTGAGCCGGGATCGGACAGGTTGGCGAGCATATGCACCAGACCCGCCACCGTGCCGATAACCCCTAAAGTCGGCGCGAAGCCGCCCATCGTCGCGAACAGATTGGCTCCCGAATGGTGGCGGCTGCCTAGAAACGCGACATCGGTCTGCAATATCTCCCGCACCAGTTCAGGGTCGGTGCCGTCAATCGCAAGCTGAATGCCGCGCTTCAGGAACGGGTCGTGAATATCGCGCACCTCATCTTCCAGCGCGAGCAGCCCTTCCCGGCGCGCGCGCTCAGCGAAGCCCACCAGCATTTTGATAGTTTCGGACACATCGGCGTGCTTGCTCATAAACGCATTCTTGACGATGCCGGGCAGCCCTGTCACGGTGGACAGCGGAAACGAAATCATGGACGCCCCCAGCGTGCCGCCGAACACGAGCACGGCGGCGGACGGGTTGATCATGGCTTTGAGTTCGCCGCCCTCCATGATGATGGAGCCGAAGAACGCGCCCCAGCAGAGCACGAGGCCGATGATTGTTGCTAAATCCATTACAGTCTCCTAATCTTCGTCGTCCAATTGGGGCGCGTGCTCGCCGGTCTGCGGGCGGCTGAGAATAGACCCGGCAGCCCGGCGGTACGCCAGAACGCGCGCCACGACTTCATCACGGCCCTCGCGCACCAGCAGTTTCTTGCCGGTCACCAGCGAGATGTGCGTGTCCGGGGAGGCTTCCACGAACTCAATCAGGTCGGCATTGAGGATAAACTCGGTCTGGTCAAAGCGGGTAACGGTGATCATTTCAGTTAGCCTCTGATGCGGATAATGTCGTCCAGCATCTGGTCTACTGTGGAGACAATTTTGGTATTGGCCTGGTAGCCGCGCTGGGTGATAATCATGTTGGTGAACTCGGTAGACAAGTCCACATTGGACTGTTCCAGGTAGCCGGTGCTAATTTTGCCCAGGCCGCCCGCCAGCGGCGTTCCCACATGAGGCAGGCCGGAGTTGCTGGACTGGCGGAACGAACTGGAACCGGCGTGCGAGAGGCCTTCGGGGTTGGCGAAACTGGTGACCGCAATCTGGCCCAGAGGGCGCGTCGCGCCGTTGGAGAAGATGCCGGTGATCAGCCCCGTTTCGTCCATAGAGAACGATTGCAGCGTTCCGGGCGGCGCACCGTCCTGCAGGGCGGGCGCGGCGTCCGATGTATTGGAGTTCTGGGTGACGCGGCCAAAGTTGAGGGCGATGGTCTGCGGCGTCTTGGAGCCGTCGCCAGGCAGGAGGGACAGGCTTCCCGTCGTCGCAGCAGGCAGATTGCCGCTGCCGTCAAACGTGAGCGTGCCGGAGCCAGTCACGGTGGCCGTGTCGGGCGGGGTGGCGGCAGGCACGGACGCAGCCCAGTTCCAGGTGTTGGTAGCAGTCGTGCTCTTGGTGAACGTGAGCGTGATCGTGTGCGCCGCACCGAGGCTGTCGTAGACCTTGACGGAGCGGTTATAAGAACCCGGCTGCGTGGGGTCGGCAGTCAGATTGCCTGCATACGTGACCTGGGAAGTCGGGCTGGTGGAGGACAATCCTCCGATGGGGATAGCGAGGTGCGACTTGGTGCCGATTTCGGCAGTCGTGTCGATCTTGCCATTGGCGTCAGCGCTCCACCCCAGAACATAGGCCCCGGTGGGGCTGACCAGGTCGCCGTTGGAGTCCACGTTGAACGAGCCGTCACGGGTGTAAGCGAGGCCTGATGTGTCGCTCAAGGTGAAGAAGCCGTTCCCCTGGATTGCCATATCGGTGGGGCGCGACGTGGCTTCCAGGCCGCCCTGAGTCATCATCTGATCAATGGACGCGACCTGCACGCCCAGCCCGATTTGGACAGGATTGATGCCGCCGACATTCCCGGCAGCGGCGGACGCGCCCTGCAATGTCTGCGAAAGTTGGTCTTGGAACGTGACACGGCCCGCTTTGTAGCCGGTCGTGTTGACGTTGGCAATGTTGTTGCCAATCACGTCCATTTGCTGTTGGTGGGCCTCAATGGCGGAGACCCCGTTGAACATAGCTTGCAGCATTTTTCTTGTTTCCCTTCGTAAGTCGTGCGGTTTGTCAGTTGTGCGTTGCGGATAAAGTCCCGGCGTTCAGTCAGTCGCGCCGGGCGTTGACAGTGCGTGGCGTCCTCTTACGAAGTCCCGCCGCGCGCCCCTCAAAAGCGAGGGGGCAGTTGAGTGACAGCGCTCAAAGAATGAGGGCGCTGTCAATGTTGGTGAAGATGTTCTCCTGTAAAGACGCTCGGTCAACAGCGGTAATCACGGTGCGGTTGGCAACCGAGACGACCAGCGCGGCCTTGTCCATGACGACCAGCGATTCGCGCGCTCCTTTGGCGGCGGCCCGCGTGATGGCGTCACCTAGTTTCGTTATGTCCTCCCCCGTCAGCGTGATGCCCCGCGACGCGAGCCGGGTCTGCGCGTGCCCGGAGAGTTTGACTCCGGCCTGCGCCGCGTGACGCGCTATCTGGTCTTGAAGCACCTGCCCGAACGCCGGGCCGCTGGTTTTCACAGGCCGCGCCGACGAAGCAGCAGGGCTGGCAATCGGCGGCGTGCCTTGAATGCGGGCTTGTATGTCAAGCGAAGTCATGGGTCTTGCTGTTTCTTGCTATTGAATAAGCGTCACGGTGGACGCATCTACAGACTGCGTGCCGATTTGCAGGTACGCTTTGCCGTTCTGCACGGTGACGGACGAAACCGTCCCGGAAATCGGGCTGCTCGCATCGCCGCCAGTGACGGTTTTGCCAATCAGCGCCGCGCTTTGTGCCAGTTGGTTGAACTGAGACTGACCGGAAAGGGTCTGGTTCAGGGTCTGCATCTGCGAGAGCGACGAGAACTGCGCGAGCTGCGAGAGCATTTGCGTCTGGTCGGTCGGCGCGTTCGGGTCCTGGTTCTGAAGCTGCGTCACCAGCAATTTCAGGAACTCATCCTGGTTGACGGTGGAGCCGCTGCTGGTGGCGCTGGCGGTTCCATCGGCATTGACGCCGGGGGCGACGCCTGTTGCGCTTGTAGTAATCATGGTCTTCTTGTCCTTTCTCTCTTTCACGCGCTGTGCGCGGCGCTAGGCGCGCATATCCACATGGCCTTCTGCGCGGGCGGCGTTCACCATCAAAGGCTCCGGCGCAGACGCTTCGTCCTGCCATTTGCCGTTTTCGGGAGCGAATTGCCCCTGCGGGGCGCGCTGCCCCCCCTGGCCCTGCGCGAAGGCGGAAAAGGCGCTTTCGCCGTTTCCCCCGTTCACGCCGCCCGCTTGCGGGCTGCTTTGCTGAGGCGGCGTGTCCCACTGTTTGGGAGCGCCCTGGCCGGCAAAGCCGTTTTGCGCCGCCGACTGCGACGGGTCGCCCGCGCTGACGGTCTGCTCGCCCGCGTCCTGAACCGTCACGGTGAGCCGTTCCAGATGCAGCCCGGCGTCTTGCAGCGCCTGGCGCAGTTCGTGTCCGTGCAGTTCCAGCGCGTCCCGGACGGCCCCGTTTTCAGCCACGACATGGGCGACGATTTGCGTGCCGGAGCCATCTGCTGCGGGCGTCATCGCCACCGAAAGATGCAGGCTGCCCCAGTCTTGAGGGTGCAGTTGCAAGGTCATCTGCCCGTGTCCGCCTGCGGCGGGGAGGGGCATTGCGCTCACGGCGTCCGCCACCTGGTGCAGCGCGCTGGCCCGTTCTGCGGGTGTCAGCGCAGGCAGCGCGGTTTGTGTCGCCGCCGATGTCGCCGGAGCCGTCTGCCCGGAGACAATCGCCGCCGGAGCGGCCTGCGGCATTTCGCGTTCGGGTTGCGCCGGGGCCGCCGGAATGGTCAGGCGACTGTCTGATGCCGAAGCGTCCTCACCCGCTGGCTTTCCAGAAGAGGCCGCGCCCTGCTTCGCTCCGGCAACAACATGGGCAGGGCCGGGGTCAGCGTCCTTTGCCGGTTCCGCCCCCAATCTGCTTTGCTTAACGGGGCCTGCGGCTTGGCTTCTGCCCGTATTATTGGCAGGCAGCGCCGCTTTCTTCAGGGCAGGCGGCGCGGGAGCCGATGGCAAGCCTGTTTGAGCCTGTGCGGTCAGCGCGGCAGGCAGCGTGCCGGACAGCAGCGCCGGGCTGACCGGCGCAGCAGCAGGCGCAATCGGCGGCGGCGCGGCAGCGAGCAGCGGACTGGCAGGCTGTTGACGCACGGGCGGCTGACCGTTCGGCGCGGACACGCGGGCGGGCGAGCCTGAAGGGACTACGGCTTCCTTGCGGTTAGCTGTATTCGGTTCGTTTCCTGTATTCGGTTGTAGAGAGGGAAGCAACTCACTGCCGGGCGGCTTTGCCGCGCCCAAACGGGGCGGGGCCGGAGCAGTGTCCATCGCTTCTTCGGTTTTCGGCGGCGCGCTTTTCGCGGGCAGCGCGGCTTGCAATGTCAGCGCTATTGTTGGCGCTGAGGGTATCAGCGGCGGCGTCACGCCGGGGCGCATTTGCGCCGGATCAATCAGGATGGTCGGGTCTGCCTGGCCCTTCGCGCCCGGCTTTTTTGCGTCCGGCGGGCCGTCCGCCTGGGGCACGCTGTCCGCTTGGAGCGCAGTATCCGCCTGCGGCGGAGCCTTGCCGGGCGGGGCCTGCTTCGGCGAAGACGCCTTCGGTGCGGCTTGCCGGGCGAGAAGCGCGGCGAACGGCGGGCCGCCGGACTGTCCGGGTGAACGGCTCAGACCGGGCGGCGCGGCATTTCCCCTCCGGGGCGGCGCGGCGATAGCCGTGTCTGGTGACATCGTGAGCCTCCTTGTATTGAGTTGTCTCTTTTTATATCGGCAGACCCGGTATAAATCTACAGGGTGATTTTCAAGGGTGCTTCTCAGGAAGAGAAGCGGCTTTTGCAGGCGCAGAACGGGCACGGCTCAGGCACAAAAAAGCCCCCGGTCACCATGCGAGGCGAACCAGGGGCAGGGGCGCGAAAAGGGCGGGCGCGCTACTTGACTTTGGCGGAGGCTTCAAGCGAGACGCCTTCATCGGCGGCTTTTGCGCCACTTGCGCCGTTTTTGCTGCCGCCGGTCGCTTTCAGGTAATCATCGTAGAAGCGTTTGATGCCGATGTCGGTTAACGGGTGATGGAACAGCATCTCCATTGTTTTGAAGGGAATGGTGGCGATGTGCGCGCCTGCTTCAATGCCCTGCACCACCTGAATGGGGCTGCGAATGGAAGCGACCAATATCTGCGGGTCTTTGGGGAAGTCGTAGGTTTCAGTCATTCTGACGGCTTCCAAAATGTCTTCCGGAGCCTCCATGCTGCCCATGTCGTCAATGCGCCCCACGAAGAACGAGATAAACGAGCCGCCCGCTTTGCACGCAATCAGCGCCTGCGGCAGCGAGAAAATCAGGGTGATGTTGAAGTTGATGCCCTGCGGAGACAACTCTTTCACCACTTCCATAGAATTGGTGGTCATGGGGACTTTGACAAAGATATTGGGCGCCCATGACGCAATATCCCGCGCTTCTTTGAGCAGTTTGTCTACGTCGGTCTGCACGCATTCGGCGGACACGGGCAGATCACCCACAATGTCCACAATCTCCATCACCCGCTTCTTGTGCGGCACTCCCTCTTTGGCAATCAAGCTGGGATTGGTCGTCACCCCATCTAAAATGCCCCATGCTTTGGCCTGCTTGATTTCGTCCACGTTGGCCGTGTCAATAAAGAACTTCATCACTGTGCCTCCTCAGCAGCGGAGCGGCGTCTGAAAGTAGCCCGCCCCGCAGGGGTTATACCCATTTGCGCTCTTTTTCTCCTTCCTACGCCTGCCCGGTTTAAGGGATTTTTGGCAGTGGTAGACTCACGAAGGCAGCAGGCGCAAGAAATAGAACCCCTAATGGCTCCAATGGCGGAGCAGCCTGCTTGCTGGAAAGAGAACAACAACCATGGCAGCAGCAACCTATTCACGAGATTTGACCGGGCGCAGCACCGTCGCTGGTCTGTTTGAAGACCGCGCTCACGCACAGCAGGCTATCACAGACCTGAAGGCGGCGGGCTTTACTGACAACCAGATTGGCGTCGCCCTGCGCGACCGCACTGAACAGGGACAACTGATTGACGACACTGGCACGCACGCAGCAGCAGATGCGGGCAAGGGCGCGGTGGGCGGCGGCATCCTCGGCGGGCTGGTCGGCCTGCTGGTAGGGGTCGGTGCGCTCGCCATTCCCGGCATCGGGCCGGTGGTCGCGGGCGGCATCTTCGCCCATGCGCTGGGCGCGACTGCCGTTGGCGCGGGCATCGGCGCGGTTGGCGGCGGCATCATTGGCGCGCTGACCGGCATGGGCATCCCGGAGCATGAGGCGCGTCACTTTGAGACGGGCTTCAACGCGGGCGGCACATTGGTCACTGTCAAGGCGGAAGGCCGCTCATCCGAGGCGATTGACATTCTGGAGCGCGACGGCGGCGACACGGGTTCGTCGGCTTACTCGGATTATGGCACCGACACGGCGGCTGTCGGCACGGTCGGCGCGGCTTCCCCCTATGTGGGCGAAGGCGACTACGCCCGTTCTTCGGCTGCGACGGGCAGCGTGCCTGACTATGCGACCACCGGCACGACCGGCTATGGCAACACGGGCGAGCAGCGCGTGGAACTGCATGAAGAAGTCCTGGACGCCCGGAAGCAGCAGGTGCAGACCGGCGAAGTCACGCTCCGCAAGGAAGTCGTCACCGAGACGCGCAGCATTGACGTGCCCGTCACCCGCGAGGAAGTGGTCATCGAGCGCCACGCCGTTAGCGGTGGGCAACAGGCCACAGACGCCGACTTTCGCAATGAAGAAGAAGTCATTCGCGTGCCCGTGATGGAGGAGCAGGTGACAGTCACCAAGACCCCCGTCGTCACCGAGGAAATCAGCATCGGCAAGCATCAGGTGCAGGATGTCCAGCATGTGCAGGACACCGTGCGGCGCGAAGAAGCCTACGTGGAAAACCCCGGTGCCGCGGACGTGATTGAGCGCGGCAGCCGCGCCAGCATAGAGGGAATTGGCAGTGAAGCCGACGCGGACGAAGCAGACGCGGCAGACCGCACCATCACCCGCTAGTTTGCTTCTGTGAGACACGTTAAGGGCCGGGAGGCATTGCCTCCCGGCCCTTAAATACGAGACCTTGACAATGCGGCCTTGCGCGCAGTACAATAGAACGACTATACAAGACACGCGAAACATGGACGGTTGGCTCAGTGGTAGAGCACTTCCTTCACACGGAAGGGGTCACAGGTTCGAATCCTGTACCGTCCACCAGTTCTCTGCGAGTTACGGCGAATTACTCTCAGGAATGACCGCTTACTTTTGGCTGCTTCATGTCCTCTCTTGCAAAAAGAGAGGACGAAATGCGAAAAACAGCACTTACTTTGACAAGTTTCCTCCCCGCTCTCACGGCGGGGGAACTGTCTCGCTACGCCGATGGATGGCTGCTGGATGGCGAAATCCGCCAGCATTCCCCGCAAACGCTGGCTCTGCGCCGCCTCATTCTCAGCAAGTTTCTGTGGTTCGTGCGCGGGCAGGAATGCGCGCAAGTCGGCGCGTTGGAAGTGCGCCAGTTCCTTGCCTACCTGACGCGCGGGCATGACGAGGCCGGGGGACGCTGGGGCAACGCGCAGAACACCCGCGCCGTGCGTCCTTCCACCGTGCAAACCTACCACCGTCACCTGCGTACCTTCTTCGCGTGGTGCGTGGCCGAGGGCGCGCTCGCGGCCTCCCCGATGGAAACCATCGCCGCCCCCATCGCCCGCCCTGACCAAATCCAGCCCTTCACCGACGGGCAGGCGTCCGCGCTGCTGTGTGCCGCCCGCAAGAGCCGTCACCCGAAGCGCGACGAGGCCATTCTGCTCATGCTGCTGGACACCGGAATGCGGGCGTCGGAGTTGTGCAGCCTCAAGCGGGGCGACCTGGACATGACCGCGCGCTCCTGCACCGTGATGGGCAAAGGCAACAAGCGCCGCCCGGTTCCGTTCGGCCCCACCGTCACCAAAGCCCTGTGGAACTATCTGCGCGAGGAAGCGCCTGCCAATGACGCCCCGCTGTTTCGCGCTGACCGGGGCAACGCGGCAGGGGACGCCATGACGCGCTCCGGTTTGTTTCAACTCATCGGGCGCTTGGGGAAAGCAGCGCGCGTGGACGGGGCGCGTTGCAGCCCGCACACCTTCCGGCATACGTTCGCCGTCTCGTTCCTGCGCGCCGGGGGCAATCAGTTCGCCTTGATGCAAATGCTGGGGCACACCAACATTCAGATGACCGCGCGGTACGTCGCGCTCGCGCAGGCCGATGTCGCCAGCCAGCACCGTTCGTTTAGCCCGGTGGAGAACATGAAGCGCAAGAAGTAATGGCCACCTGTTTCACGCTTTGCCCTCTGCGGGGGGCAGAGCGTTTTTTGTTGGCTGATTTGCCTTTCGCCGCTTGTTTGCGGAAGCAAGGCTCTTTTCGCGGTGCTG
Organism: uncultured Armatimonadota bacterium; assembly: GCA_963835235.1. Taxonomy (GTDB): domain Bacteria; phylum Armatimonadota; class Armatimonadia; order Armatimonadales; family Capsulimonadaceae; genus CAWIET01. The sequence goes on along the minus strand of CAWIET010000004.1, from coordinate 1,027,047 downwards.
GGTCTTGATACAGTCACGGTTGGTGCAGAGCGGCGTGGTGTTCTTGCGAGGCATACGCTGTATGGCAAACGTGCCCTCCCCACATTGCCCGCAAAGGTAGTTCCGGGCCGGTATGCTTAACACGGCAGCCAGATGCAGGAGCAACGCGGAATAGAGGTAACTTGGGCGGGCCGCGCGCGGCGGTTCCTCAAACTGTGCCCCGAACGGACTAGTTGAACTGAATACCCAAAGCAATTCCTCAGCCGTCATGGGCGCGGGCGGCTGCACGGGATGCCGGGTCACGCTCAGGTGAGGCTGCAGCCAGTTCTTCTCCCAAATGGTGAACCCGACGCTGAGTTGCAGGGGGCGCAAGAGCGCTGAGAGTGACTTGGCGAAAACAACCTTCTGCCAATACAGCGGCAGGGAATGCGGGTTGACAGCCTCTTTCGGCATCGGAACCTGTTCCCATTCCGCCGGTTCGGGTTCTGTCCCCGCGCCGAGTTTCGTGCCGTTGGTCATGTAGCCCTGCAAGCGACGTGAGAGAATGCGCCAGGCGGCGTAGGAGTCACACTGAAAGTTCGGAAGCCCTTCCACCGCCTGCGGGAACACTCCCAGCGGCCCCCACTTCTTGGCGAAAGCAAGGATTTCCTCGTTCTTCTCCCCGTGCAGGGTTAGGAACTCACGCAGGCAGTCGGGAGTGTACGGTTGCCGCCGACAGTGTTCCTCATCCCACACGTCCCGCCATTCCAGCCAGTCAGGGTCAGACCCTTGCCGAACGTCGGCGGGAATGAGCATGGAACGGTCTAGCGGCAACGGTGGAAGGCGAAAATGACGCCGAAGCAGCGCCGCGTCTTCCTCTGCGCGACGTTCCGCCTCAAGCGCCTGTTTCTGTTCCCGCGCCGCTTTCGCGCTTTTCCGTTTTTGTTGCGCGCTGTACGAGTTATCTTCCAGACTTTCGCCTGCCTTTGGCAAGGCCTTCCCCTTCATCAACCATTGATTGTTGACTCTTAATTTGATTATTAATAGTATAGCCAGTTTTAATCAATATCGTCATACTTGCTGCAAATCCTACGAAAAGGAAGGCAAGTATGACCTTATCGGAACCACAACGCCTGCTATATCGCGTCAAGGAGGCGGCAGCAATGTTGGCAATTTCTCCTGCGGGGGTCTACCGGCTCATGGCGTCCGGGCAACTAGAAACGGTGCGCGTGGGGCGAACCCGCCGCGTGCCGCTCTCTGCGATTGAGGCTCTTGCGGCAGGGAAATCACCTGTTCAGGAACAGGCAAATGCCGCCTAACCTCCGTCGTACCGCCCGTGAGCGTGCCGGTCTCAGTTTGGAGAAGGCGGCTCGCCTCGCCCGCGTTTCCCCGCGCTATCTCGCGCAGGTGGAGCGGCAGGGCGCAGACTCTTTCGCGCTGGCCCAAAGGCTCGCGCACGTTTATCAATGCGAACTGACACTTTTTCTAGGGGACGTGAAGCAGCCCCATTCTGCTGCCGCTTCGGTTCGCCGCCGAGTGCCAGCCCACACACGCAAAAGGCCCCCGCCGGACAGCGGGAGCCTGATGCTTTTACCAAATGGGAGCGGCGGACGTGACAAACGCAGTGTACCACAAAAAGGCCCGTTGCGTGTCAAGCCGCTCCCTGTCAACAAACACAAGGAGAACTTTTCACGATGCAACGCCCACCACGCCCCGCACCGGGGCAGACACCCGGCCCGCGCGGGCCGATCACCCCCGCCGACGTTCTAGCCTGCCTGGACGTTCTGAGCCGTCGCCGTGCCCGGCAAGCGGCCCGCCTGAGCAGCCTTTCGCGGCTGCGGGGAGGCGGTCAATGAAGCCCTCCCAAACGCTGTATTCCCCGTTGCCGACGCACTGGCCCATTCGGGGCGCTCACTATGGCGAGCGCATCAGCACCTTGCCCACGCACTACCAAGTTTGGGCACTGGATACCCTGCGCCTTCACCCGGCCCTGCGCGCCGCCTTACGCGCCGAACAGGGCTTTCGGGTCATGGCGCGTGACCAAACTGAGGGGCGCTAACCATGACCACGAACCCACCCTCCGCCGCCGACATTGCCGAAGCCTGCTGCTGTGGTCAGGCAGGCTGCTCCTGCACACGACGCTTCGGCAAGAACCTTGTCGGACACTGCCCCGCGCACGACGATGCGACGCCCAGCCTCTCCATCACCGAGACCACAGACGGCAAAATCCTTGTCAACTGCCGTACCGGATGCAGTCAGGAGGCCGTAATTGCTGCCCTCCAAGCAAAGGGCGTATGGCCCCACAAAGTCGCCGTGCCCGTGCCGTCTCGCAATGGACACGCTCCCATCGGAAAGCCACCCATGCCCCCGGCCCCCAAAGCAGCACACCCTCCACGCGGGCCGGTCGTGGCAACCTACGACTACACCGACGAGGCGGGAACTGTGCTGCATCAAACCCTACGATTTGAGCCGGGCAAGGACGGCAAGAAGAAGGACTTCTCTCAGCGCCGCCCCGATGGGCAAGGCGGCTGGGCCTGGAACATGGATTGCCGCCGCGTTCTCTATCACCTTCCCGAAGTCGTGGAAGCAGTCGCGGCAGGCAAAGCCGTCTACCTGTGCGAAGGCGAGAAGGACGCCGACGCCCTGCGCTCTTTGGGCCTGTGCGCGACGTGCAACCCGATGGGCGCGGGCAAGTGGGAAGACGGCTACACGGAAACGCTCTGCGGCGCGGGCATCGTCGTTCTGCCCGACAACGACAACGCCGGGCGGGAACACGCCCAGAAGGTCGCCGCTGCCCTCTCTGGCCGGGCAAAGCGCGTGCGTGTGGTGGAACTGCCGGGCCTGCCTGAGAAGGGCGACGTGAGCGATTGGATAGCGGCAGGCGGAACGCTGGCTGAGTTGGTGCAGTTGGTCAAGGTCGCGCCCGACTGGACACCGCCCACTCAGGACACGCCGACGGCTGAGAAGCCGGGCAAACCGCCTCCCATTGCCCAACGCCTCATTGAACTTGGCCTAACCTGTGACCTGTTCCTCTCTGACCGGGACGAGCCGTTTGCGACCTTCCGCGTGAACGGACACAGCGAAACGCGCCCGCTGCGCTCCGAAGCCTACAAACACTGGCTGCACCGGGCGTACTATGCCGAAACCGGCAAGTCCGCCAACGCGCAGGCGACCCAAGACGCCCTGAGCGTACTGGAAGCCCAATGCCGCTACGACAGCCCCACGCGCCCCCTGAGCCTGCGCGTGGCCCGTGCTGATAACGCTATTTGGTTTGACAGGGGCAGCGACCAGTGGGACGCCGTGAAAATCACGGAAGCAGGCTGGCAGATTGTCGCCGCGCCCCCGGTTCTGTTCCGGCGCTACGCCCCGACCTGGCATCAAGTGTTGCCGAAGGCAGGAGGCACGGTGGAATTGCTGCGCGCCTTCATCAACGTGCGGGACGAGAACGCATGGCGGCAACTCGTCGTGTGGCTGGTGGCCGCGCTCCTGCCGGACATTCCGCACCCCGTTCTGGTGGTGCATGGCGAGCAGGGAAGCGCCAAAAGCACCCTCATGCGCCTGTTATCCTGGCTGATTGACCCGTCGCGCGTTCCCCTGCGCTCCGAGCCGCGCGACATCGGCGAATGGATACAGGCCGCTGACCATTCGTGGCTTGTCACGCTGGACAACGTGAGTCACCTTCCCGGCTGGCTGTCCGACGCCATCTGCCGCGCCGTGACCGGCGAAGGCTTCTCCAAACGGCAACTTTACACCGACAGCGAAGATGTTATCCTGTCCTTTCAGCGCGTCGTGGCGCTCACCGGGATTGAAGTCGTGGCGCAGCGTTCCGACCTGTTAGACCGCGCCCTGCTCCTGCCGCTCTCGCCCATCACACAGGAGACGCGGCGGCTGGAAAGCGTCGTTCTCTCCGAGTTTGAGACGGTGCGACCGCTGATTGTCGGGGCGCTGCTGGATACGCTCGCGGGCGTTCTGCGCCTGCTTCCAAGCGTGACGCTCGCGCAGATGCCCCGCATGGCCGACTTCGCCCGCGTGGGCGTTGCGGTGGAACAGGCGCTAGGCTGGCCAGCCGGTTCGTTCATGGACGCCTACAGCGGCAACATCAAGGAGCAGCACGAGGAAGCCCTGAGCGCGTCGGTGGTGGGGGAGATGGTGCAAAAACTGCTGACCGAGGGGTCGGAGTGGGAAGGCACGGCAAGCGAGCTGCTGCAAGCCCTTGCCAAAATCGGCGGCGAAAACGTCACCCGGCGGCGCGACTGGCCCGCCAACGGGCGCGTCCTGAGCGGGCAGTTAAAGCGCCTCAGCACGAACTTGCGCTTTGTGGGCATCGGCGTGGACTACAGCAAGACGCATGGCAAGCGTCTGATTTCGCTCACACGACAGGAGACGCAAAAGTGCGCCCCCAGCGTTCCGTGCGTTCCGTCACTCTCAGAAGGGGCCGAAAACGGAACGCAAACGAGATTCGGCGGAACGCAAAACGCCCCTGTTGGAACGCAAACGGAACGCAAAAATCAGGTGTGGAACGCTGGGAATGCAAAAATACCCACTGTCAATGTGCCGCCAATTCCGCGCCAATCTGAGGCGCGAGAGGTGGTGGAGATATGACGCTGACTGAACTGCGCGGCGCGCTTTGGGCGGGCGGTGTGCGGTTGGGGCACAACGGGGAAAGCCTGCGCGTGGAGGCTCCGGTGGGCGCGCTGACCGACGAGTTGCAGGCATCCCTGCGCCAGCACAAGGCGGCGCTGCTCGCGCTTCCAGTGCATGAACTGAATGCCCCGGTTCCGGTGGGCAGCCTGACGCTGGCACAGTTCGCCGGAAGCGGGCGCGTCGTGGCCGTCTTCTCCGACGTGCTGGACTGTGAAGTTGTCTTCGCCGCCGACAATGCCGCCGTGCCCGAAGGCGAGATGCGGCTTGTCTACCGAGCGCGGGAGTTGGCGGCTGTCTGGGGCGCGGACAGCAGCATTCGCCCCGACACCCTGCGTCTGCTGCATGAAGTCAAGACGCACTTCGGCGGCGACGTGGAAGCCGAAGAAGCGAGTGAGCAAGCGCATGGATAAGAACCGGGTCTACAGCGTGGTCGTCGTCTACCGCCCCGACGGACGCCCCCATTCGTGGTGCATCGCTGAAACGTCGGGGCAGGCCAAAGACATTGAGCGCGTGTACCGGCAGTTCTACAAAGGGCGCGACGGCTACACGGTGCAAACGTGCCCGGCTGCCTCCCACGCCAAAGCCATGCACTGGACGCCGCCGCCGCTGCCCGGCAGGAACACTCCCGCGCCATGTAGGGGGCTGATTGCAGACGCTTCTTGCCCTTGCATGGCAAATCACACGGCCCCGGCAGCAGCGCGGGCTGCCGAAGGACGAAAACACGACGCGCGCACAACCCCAAAGGAGAAACCCAATGCCCGATGATACAACCTACTACGCCCTGCCCGATACTTACGATGCAGGCGACGGCATGAACCCGCAGGGCATGGACATCATGGACTTTCTGAAACAAGTCCTCCGGGGCGGCGGGGTCATGCCGCCCTCTCCCTACGCTTCGGCGGGTGGGGGCGTTGTGCCTGACCCGGCGCAGCCGCAGTTCCCGAACGTTCCGTCCATCTTCACGCCGGGCGGGGCCGCGCCCGTTGACCCCGGCATGAGCGCCGGGCCGCAGGGGGCTAATCCGCAAGGCAGCCCGCAAGGACTAGACGCTCTGCGCGGCATGATGCAGGGTCTTCCGCCCGGCAGCGCGACGCTCTCCGGCTCGCCCTCTCCGGCTCGCCCTCTCCCGCCGCCCCGAACCTGCCCGCGTCGTCTCCTGCCCTGCCGCAGATGAGAACGCACAAGAACCAGAACTGGATAAAGGTGCTCGCCGCGCTCTCGGCCCTGAACGGCGGGCCGGGCGGCAAAGTGGCGGGCGCGTTCTTCAACGCCCAGCAGCAGGCCGATGACCGCGATTACAATCAGCAGATGCAGCGGTATCAGCAGCAAACCCAGCAGGCCCAGCAGCAGCAGCAAACCCAGCAGCGCACCTTTGAGAACAATCAGCAGACGGCGCAATCCGGCGAAGCCTTCCTGAAACAACTCGCGGGCCTGGACAGCACCACGCAGGAGCAGCAAGTCAAGGCTCTCACGCCCGACCAGATGCAAGCCTACGGGTACACGCCGGACAGCCTCAAAGCGCAGTTCTACGACGACAAGGGCAACTTCGTGCCCGTTGGCAGCGAGGAAAGCGCGAGCGCGCGGGCGGCGAACCTCAAGGCGCAGTCGGATGCGCTCACGCGGCTCTATTCCCTGACGCCCCAGGCGCAGCAAGCCCTGCACGACGGCATGGACGCGGACACATGGAATGGCCGATACCCGATTGATTACAAGTCCTTCGTGCCAGGGCAGCTGCAAAAAGAGGCGACCGCCGAAAGCCTCGCCACCAGCAAAGAAGCCGCGTCCCTTTCCGACGAGCAGTATCGGGCGCTCACCGGTTGGCAGCGAATGAACCCGCAAATGCAAGCCGTCGCGCTGCAAAACCTGACGCCCGACCAGAAGTATCAGATGTACGGGATAAGAAACCTCACGCCGGGCCTGAGCGAACCCGACACCATCGCCCTTTTGCGTGCCAACAACGCCGAGACCGACGCCCAAAGGAAGGACGCGACCACGCGCGCAGGGCAGACCCTTGTGCATGGCGACCGGCGGCTGCAACTTGACCTGGAACAGCGCGGGCAGAACTTGCGCCAGCAGCAGAGCGCCGCCGCCCTCAAACAACGGCAGGGAGATATGTTTCTGCGCTATGGGCCGCAGGGCAAGGGTAACGCCTTGCAGCAGTTTGATGCCCTGATGAAGCAGCGCGAAGCCATTCAGAAGCGCATGACTTTCCTTGCCACGCCGGGCAAGCCCGACTCTTACGGCGACCCGGTGCTGCCGCCGCGCGACCAGGGGCGCTTAGACGGACGGCCCATCATTAACGACCCGAACGGACAGCCCAACGACAAGGGCATCGTGCCTCAAATCCCGAACCCGGACTACCTCAAGCCTTTGCCCAACGCACAGCCCAGCGCGGCCTACACCGAGTACCAATGGCTCATGCAGCAGGACAAGGCCCTGAACGACCAGCAGTTTGCGTTGCAGCATGGCGTTCCCGCGCGCCCGGCGTCCCCTGCCGGTGTCCCCCTCCTGCCGCCCCTGCCGCCGAGCGGGAGCGCCGCGCCTGCCGGAACGGTCGTCACGCCCGCCGGGAACGGCCCGCTTCCGCCCGCGCCGGTCATAGCCGGGCCGAATGGCTACACAGCGCACACGGAGGGCAAGGCCGCGCCGGGGAACTCGCTCACCCCCCAGCAGATACACGCCATGCCGACCGGCCAGCTGCTCAATCATCTGGCAGCGAAGTACGGGAGCGCTCAAACCGGGCCGCTGGTCAGCACATTCCACAACAAGGGACAGGACTTGCCGTACACCGTGAGGCCGACCGCCCCGCCCATCGGCACCACGATTACCGGAACCGTTGGGGGGCAGAAGTTGACCTTCTCCGTGCCCCGCAACCAGGCCGAGTTCCTGAAAATGCCGGGCTTGCAGCAGAAGATGTATCTGGAGTACCTGTGTAGGCAGAAGGGGCAGTAGCCATGCCTTCTGCCCCGCTCACACCTCAGCAAATCCATTCCATGACAACGGCGCAACTCTTGGCCCGGCTCGCGCAGAAGTACGCGGGAGGGCAGTGATGCCCTTCCGGTGGGCAGTCTGACGGTGGTGTGGTTCGCCGGGAGTAGGCGCATAGTGATTGTCTTCTCCGACGTACAGGATGAGCAAGTGCCGCTAGCCTTCTCCGCCCCCGTGCTGCGGGTCAGCACGACGCTGATTCATCTCCAGCAGGCGCTCCAATATCTCGGTGTCCGTGAGCAAGACAGGCCAGCCGTAGGCCGCGAACACAGCGGCGTCCAGTTGTGCGTGCAGACTGTCCAGCCAGGAGGGGCGCTGGTTGTAGAGGTTGGTCAGCGTTCGCTTGGCAAGTTCAGCGGGCACGGCACCGGGAGGATTTAGCCAGGCGGCGCGTTTCTCCGTCAGCGTGCGAGCGGCCTCAGCAATGGCTTCAACCTTTGGGTCATGCGCTGGCTCCTGACCGGGTGGCCAGGGGAAGGGGAACGTCTCAAAGGTAGTCGTCGGCGTGTAGCGTGGTCGGTCTTCTAAAGACGTGCCCATTCGCAGTGACCACAGTTCATGGGCGCGGGAGTGCAGGACACCAAAGAAGTAATCATCACTGCGGGCGATGGCGATAGTTGCCGAGTCTGGCAGCGTAGGATATGTCAGCCAAGAAAACAAACGGTGACAGGCCACACGCGCCGTCACGATAAACCGAGGCAGTGGTTCCACCGCCTCACGCAGTTCTGGACGGGGGCGTTCGTGTAGCCACCATTCAGCGCGGGTTGTGCGGGACTGTTCACGCTCAGGCTTGACGTACTTGCGGACATACTCAAAAGGCAGTTCGTAGAAGGAAGCCTCTGCCTCCGTCATAGCAACGCCGAAGTCAATGATGAACATTCCGCGCGGCTTGCGCGTCACGTCCAGCCCGTTGACCCAGGGGCGCACAACATCAGAATTAGAACGTCCGTTTGGGTTGACGGGAGCAGCCAGCATTGCCCGCGCCACGTCCCCATCAATGTCAAATGCGCCCCCTTTCGTATCGCCCATGAACGCGAGGCCAGAGTTTTCCTCTAGTCGCGCTGCCGCCGTCAGATTGAGTGCGCCGCTCAGGTCAGGGTGAATAGCCGCAACCGGCAGCCCATCCAGCGTTCTTTCCGCCTCAGTTCCACCATCAAAGCCAATCATGGACACCCGAACCGCCGCGCCTTCCAGCACCCAGGGCCGGTCTGCCCAGGCGAAGAAAATATCGCCCGTCTCCTTGATGCGCTCCAGCACATGGCGGTTCGCGCCGCCGCGAATGGAGTTGGTTGCGAGCAAGCCAGCCCGCTTTACTTGTCCCGATCCAATCAATTCCCGCGCTCGCTCAAACCAGTAGGTCACGAGGTCACTTTCTCGCGCAACGCGCCCTTTGTAGAGTGTAAACAGCGCATCAACATAGGCGTCGCCGAGTTCACTGCGTAGCATCTTTCCACCCAGAAACGGGGGATTGCCAATAATCACGTCGGCATCGGGCCACGTCGGTTCGCAGGGGCTACCATTCTCACTGAACGCCAGCACCGAGTCTTGGAAAACGATGTTGTCCGTTTGCCGCAGGATTGGCTCGCCCGGCTGCCCGAAGGCATTGTCTCGCAGCCACTGAATGTAGCCAATCCACACCGTGATGGGCGCAAGCTGCTGGGCGTACTCATTCACCTCAACCCCGTGCATCTGCTCCGGCCCCACGCGCGGGAAGAAGCCCGACAGGTCACAGGTCGCCGCGAAACTGATAACCTCCTTCTCCAAGTCCAGCAACTCGCGCAGTGCCACGTACAGAAAATTGCCACTGCCGCAGGCCGGGTCAAGCACCCGCACAGCGGCTATCTCCTCGGAGAACCCCTGAAGCAGCGCGCTCAGGCTGGCATCAATCGCCACGCGCTGCGTCATGTTCTGACCCATGCGCGCGGCCACCTTCTCCAGCGCCTGCGCCTGCACTTCTTTCCACTGCCGCCGCAGCGGAGCCATCAGCACCGGCTCCACAATCCGCAGAATGTCGTCCCGGCTGGTGTAGTGCGCGCCAAGTTGCGCCCGCTTTTGTGGGTCAAGGCTGCGCTCAAACAGCGTGCCGAAGATGGACGGCTCAATGTCCGCCCAATCCAGCTTGCACGCGCCTGCGAGCGTCGTCAGGTCGTCCCGCGTCAGCGGCAGGACGGCGGCGTCCACGAACAGCCCGCCATTAAAGTGCTTGATGTCATGCTCGCCAAAGTCGCCGCCCGTTGTCATGGACGCAAACAGCACACCAAGCCGCCGCGCGAACACATCGGGGCGCGTGCGGGTCTGCTCCACCAGGCGCGTGAACAGGTTCGCAGGCAGCAGGCCGACATCTTCCGCGAACAAGCAGAACAGGAGCCGGATGAGGAATTGGGCAGTATCATGCGGCTCATGGCCCTTCGCCCGCAGGCTCTCCGCCAAGCGGCTGAACTCGCGGGCAGCAGCCTCCGTTACCTGCGCTGTCGTGCGTACCGGGCGCAGGTGTTCCGGGTCTTGGAACAGGGCACGCAGCACGTCCAGGGGCGGCAAGGAGCAGGTGAGCGTCGGGTCATTCGCCAGCAGGTCGGCGAGCGTGAAGGCGTAGATGGTCTTGACGGTATCGGTGAAGTTGGTATGCACCTCAAAGCGGTTGAGGTCACACACAACGAGCAGGGGTGGGTTCTCCAGGTCTTCGCGATAGGTAAGAAGCTGCTTGTAGGCGTCCACCAGGTTCTTGTGCTTGCCCTTGTATTCCCAGGCAAAGTGCCCGCGTAGCCACACATCCGCGAAGCCCTGCCCGCCGCCCACCTTACTGACGCCTTTCTCAAAGGCGTAGTTCTCGCCGTCGGGGTCAGACGATGGCTCGGAGACTTGCAGCAGATGGCACAGGTCAAGGAAGTGGGGCTGTGCAGCGGCGCGCTCGGTGAGCGTAGACTTCTGCCACTTGGTGATGAACTCAGCAACGGTGAGCGGGGCTAGTGCGGCAGCGCTGAACAGATTGGCAGGGGGATTGTTCATAGGGCTAGCCGGTAAGTTCGCCCTCGCTGCGGGAGGTTCCTGCCCTGACCGATAGGAGCCAGTATATTGGAGACTATGGGCGCAGGGCTGCTCCTCACGCGCGCGCGCAAGGTGTCAGAGAGGCAGCAAGTCGGCTACTCCATTGGAGGCACTCATTGTAGGGCGAACGCGGCGCGGTTGTGCGTCCGGGGTCTTCTTCGCTTTCTTTGTGGATATTCTCATCGGGGTACATACCGTCCCTTCTCCCGCCGCGCTTCCACATCGCCGCGCCGAATGCGATAGGACGGGCGCTGTGCGAGCGGGTTGACCTGGAAGGCATCTATCTGCCCGGCGTGTATCCAGCGGCGCAGCGTCACGGGACTAACGCCCAGGGCCTTGCCAGCCTGCGCGAGCGTGTAGGCTTCGTCTTTGGGTTCAATGGCGTTCATGTTAGCATTGTACCGAATAAGCGCGCAAAAGCAACTATCTGCTGATGCAACTTTTTAGCGCCTGATGGGTCAAAATAGATGTTAGGTAGAGTTATGAGCAACCCGATACAGAAACCCGCCCGCCCGCGCTCAGGTCAATCTCGTGCAGCCCAGCGGCGGGCGGCGAGGGCCTCAAGCGAGGCTCCCCGAACACATGGCAAAAAACAAATTAATCGGCTTGTCGGCTTGGTCAAGAGCCCTTGGAACGCGCTGTTAGCCCTTGCCACCCTTTTCGGGGCCGTCTTCGCAGTGTGGATAGTCTTGCAACCTGGGTGTGATGTGACTGTAGCCGATGCCCCCTCAGGCAAATTGCCGACGCCTGCTGTATTCCTAGTTAAGAATACTGGCGGGTGCGGCCTTAAGGATATGTCTGTCCGTTCCAGAGTGGATGACATGCAGACAGGGCAGGTTCACATAACGGAGCTAGACGTTGTTGACATCACAAACCCAATTTTTCCTACTCATGTGGCTTATCTTAAGCCAGGCCAGAGTTTTCCCTGCCGCTTTATGGGAGACGCCATAACGCCTTATGTGCAGAAGGCAGGAATATCTTCGGCTACGGGCAGCATCATTGTTTCTTACACGCCTGCTCGCTGGGGTTCTAAGCGTCGCATAGAGACGTTCCGCTTCTTTGCAACGCAGGTCATAGACGGTCAACTGCATTGGTACCGAGAGCCAACGTGAACACAGTCGTTTTGTCCTCAGTTTTTGGTTCCGATAAGTGCGCTTATGATTGATTATCCTCCCTTCCCGCCGCAGTTCTTGATGCACCAGGCAATAGCCGCGTCGCCGTCTCTTTCGGGCAAACTCGTGCAGGCGCTCCCGCAGTGGCGTTTCATCTCTTATTTGGTCTTCGCGTGGGTGCGCTTGGTAACGCGCCGACGAGCGGCACATTCCCAGCAGGCGGCACGCGCTCCGTTCAGTCATGCCCCGCTCACGGGCGAAGGCGATGAAACCACGTCTCTGCGGAGCGCCTAGAAGTTTTTTGTGAGGGCCTCCTTCATCACGTCATTCTCCAGCAGCCGTTCGGCCAGCAATTTTTCAGTCTGGCATTCTCCTTTTCCAGTTCCCGCAGGCGTTGCACGTCGCGGGTGGCCATGCCGCCGAACTTGTTGCGCCAGGCGTAGAAGGTGGCCTCGGAGATGCTGCGCTCTTTGCAGAGTGCGGTGATGGACTTGTCGCCTTTGGTCGCCTCTTGCAGAATGGCGACGATCTGCTCGTTTGTGAATTGACCTTGTTTCATCTTGTTCCTCTCTTTCGAGGGCCAAGACCAAACTCCTGCTTGGTACTCTTTCAGGGGAGCAGACCAACTTTTGCGCGACTCTTGGGCGGCATTTACCTTACAATTGCGTTACATTTACCTTGCAATTGCCTTACGCGGCAAGAGAAAACCCATAGCGCGCCCGCGTCCGCGCCACAGCCGCACCGCGCGAACAGTCCCTCAGTCCCCCCCGAAGACAGCGCAAAACCCCCTGCGAACAGGCAGCAGGGAACACGGCAATGCGCCGCTCAGGGGCGTCTGATGAGAACTTTACGGGCGGCTGATGCGGACGCGGCGGTTCGGCTCGGCCCCGATACTCTCCGACAACAGTTTGTAATTCTCGGCAATCTGGTGCTGCAAGCGTCGCACAAACGAGTTTTGCGGGGCCAATTCCAGCGAATTCAGACCGCCGGACGTGTCGTTCATCAGTTCTTCGGCGGCTTCTTCCGCGGCCTGGGCCGCCGCTTCTTCCTCGGTGAGTTCCAGCGGCATCTTGAATATCTCGCGCAGGACGGTCTCAATCTGCACATACGTGTTGGATTTAATCACATAAGTCGGGATATTGCGCGTGATGCCTTCCTGCAATTTCGCCGGTTCCTTGCGATAGTTGGCCTTCAGCGCGATAATCGCGTCGGCGTCCTGCACCCGCGTCCCGATAATGGCCGACACGCGCAGCGTGCGAATAGCCCGCTCTAAGCGGGAACGGCTCACCCCATAAGGGAACAACTTGAGCGTGGCAGGCAGCGGCTTGCCATTGGGCAGGAACGGCGCATCGCTTTGACTGCCATTGGTCGCCGGAGCCAGCCGCGACAGCCTATCATCAGGCTCCGGGCGGCTTTCCGTGCGGTACGACGCGCCTTCCCCGAACTGCCCGCGTCCGCGCGTGCCGTCATCAAAAAGAGACGCCGTGCGGTCTCTGTCAGGCGGACGCACCGCGTCTAAGTCGGACTTCTGGACGACTTCCACCTCCCCGGCGGCATTGCGAACACGGATTTCGGGCCTCGGCTGTCCGCCCCGAAGCATCTTGTCTACAGTCCGAATGACATCATGGTGGATCGCGAGTTTATCCACTTCCATGATCTCAATAATCACGTCAAACGTCGGCGGGGCCTTGCGCTCCAGCACGGTCTTCTGCGTGCCGCGCTTTTTGGCCTCCTCATCGGAGAGCGTGACCGCCTGAATGCCGCCCACCAGGTCTGAAAGAGTCGGGTTCATCAACAGGTTTTCCAGCGAGTTGCCATGCGCCGTGCCCACCAGCTGAACCCCGCGCTCGGCAATCGTGCGCGCCGCGAACGCTTCGGCCTCCACGCCAATCTCGTCTATGACCACCACTTCCGGCATATGGTTCTCCACAGCCTCTATCATCACGGCGTGCTGGTCTTCGGGGGTCGTCACCTGCATGCGCCGCGCGCGCCCAATCGCCGGGTGCGGGATGTCACCATCCCCCGCAATCTCATTGCTCGTGTCCACAATCACGACCCGCTTCTGAAACTCATCGGACAGCACGCGCGCCACTTCCCGCAGCTTGGTCGTCTTGCCGCGTCCCGGACGGCCCAGCATGAGAATAGACTTGCCGGACTCCACAACGTCGCGAATGATGTCTATGGTGCCGTAAACCGCGCGCCCCACGCGGCAGGTGAGGCCAATCACCTTGCCCTGCCGGTTGCGAATAGCCGAGATGCGATGCAGGGTGCGCTCAATCCCGGCCCGATTATCTTTCCCGAACGCGCCAACACGGGTGACAACGTACTCAATGTCCTCGTTGGTAATCGGCATTCCTTCCCGCAGCCAGACCACGGCTCCGTCTGCGAAGCGTGCTTCGGCATCGCGTCCGAGGTCAAGGATAATCTCAATCAGCCCTTCAGTGCGTTTGCCGTGTTCCAGGGCCGCGCGCAACAGGGGCGGCAGGATTTCCAGAAGTTGAGACAGGTTATCCGTGACACGCAATTGATGCGCGGACAGGGGAGCAGGCGGCGGCGGGGCATGATTAACGTCGGCAAGGTCGGCGTCCTGCGGCGGCGTGGTAAGGGAAGACAGTTGACCGGGCGACAAAGCAAGTTCTGTGTCTGGCATGGGGTGCGGGTGAGCGTGTTCCTCGGTGATTGGGACTGCCGCGCGCCCCTCTGAACAACGGGCACAGCGTATTATAATTGTACCCCAAAGCCGCGCCGGGATAACACAAGAGCGCCTTACAGCGCCATCTCCTGCTTCACGTCCGCGAACAGCTGCAAGGCGAACTCTAAATCCTCCCGCGAGTGCGCCGCCGAAATCTGCGTGCGAATGCGCGCCTTGCCCTGCGGCACGACCGGGTAGGAAAAGCCAATCACATAAACGCCCTTCGCCAGCATCGCCTCCGCCACGCGCCCCGCTAAGGCCGCGTCCCCCAGCATAATGGGCACAATCGGATGCTCTCCCACCACAATCTTGTAGCCCAGCCCCGAAAGCCCGTCACGGAAGAAGCGGGTATTGGCTTGCAGTTTGTCCCGGAGTTCAGTAGAGTGCGTCAGCATTTCCAGCACTTTCAGGGACGCTCCTGCGATGGGCGGTGCGAGCGAATTGGAAAACAGATACGGGCGCGAACGCTGCCGCAGCAGGTCTGTTACCTCGCGCCGCGCCGCTGTGTAGCCGCCGCTTGCGCCGCCCAGCGCCTTGCCCAATGTCCCGGTGAGAATGTCCACGCGCCCCATGACATTGTGGTATTCATGCGTTCCACGCCCTTGCGCGCCCATGAAGCCAACGGCGTGGGAGTCATCCACCATCACCAGCGCGTCATAGCGTTCGGCTAGGTCGCAAATTGCCGGGAGATTGGCAATCACGCCGTCCATAGAAAACACGCCGTCGGTGGCAATCATCCGCGTGCGCGCTCCTGACGCTTCCTGCAAGCGCGCCTCCAACTCGCCCATGTCGTTGTTGGCATAGCGCAAACGCTGCGCTTTGCACAGCCGAATGCCGTCAATGATGCTCGCATGGTTAAGCGCGTCTGAGATTACGGCGTCCTGTTCACCCAGCAGCGTCTCAAACAGCCCGCCGTTGGCATCAAAGCATGACCCGTAAAGCACCGTGTCTTCCGTGCCTAGGAACGTGCTGAGAGCCGCTTCTAACGCTTTGTGTATCCCCTGCGTCCCGCAGATAAAGCGCACTGATGCCAGCCCGTAGCCCCAGCGGTCTAAGGCGTCTCGCGCTGCCGCCACCACGTCCGGGTGCTCGGATAATCCTAAATAGTTGTTCGCGCACAGGTTAAGCACCTGCGGCCCGTCCGCGCCCACCCGGACGTGGGCATCCTGCGGCGTGTCAATGACCCGCTCGCGCTTGTATGTCCCCGCGTCACGTATCGCGTTTAATTCCTGCGTCAAGCGTTCCTGCACCGTGCCGTACATCGCTGTTAGGCTCCCTTCCAGTCTAAAATCACCTTGCCGGACTGCCCCGATGCCATCACGTGAAAGCCCTGTTCATAGTCCGTAAACGGGAACCGGTGCGTAATCACGGGCTTGATGTCTAACCCGCTTTGCAGCATGACGCTCATCTTGTACCACGTTTCGTACATCTCGCGCCCGTAAATGCCTTTGATGGTGAGCATATTGAACACGATGGCGTTCCAGTCCACGTCAATGGCCCCATTGGGAATGCCCAGCATGGCAATCTTGCCGCCGTGACACATGGCCCCAATCATGCTCTGCAAAGCCGCCGGATTGCCCGACATCTCCAGCCCCACGTCAAAGCCCTCGGTCATGCCCAGCTCTTTCTGCACGTCAGACAGGCTGCCTTCCTGCACGTTCAGAGCTACTGTCGCGCCCATCTTGCGGGCCAGCGCGAGACGGTACTCGTTGATGTCCGTCACCACCACGAAGCGCGCCCCGGCGTGCCGCGCTACCGCCGCCGCCATGATGCCGATTGGCCCCGCGCCTGTCACCAGCACGTCTTCGCCCAGGACCGGGAACGACAGCGCGGTATGCACGGCGTTGCCGAAGGGGTCAAAGATAGCCGCCACGTCTAAATCCACGCCGGGACGGTGATGCCAGACATTGGTCATGGGGAGCGCAATATACTCGGCGAACGCGCCGGGTCGGTTGACCCCCACGCCCTGCGTGTGCGCGCACAGGTGACGCCGCCCTGCCAGGCAGTTGCGGCAGCGCCCGCAGACGACATGGCCCTCGCCGCTCACCACTTCGCCCGGAAAGAAGTCGGTGACATTCGCCCCGACTTCCACGATCTCGCCCACGAACTCATGGCCGATTACGAGCGGCACGGGAATAGTCTTTTGCGCCCAGGCGTCCCAGTGGTAAATGTGCAAATCCGTGCCGCAGATGCCGGTTCTGTCCACGCGAATAAGCACGTCATTGATGCCGACAGTGGGCACGGGCACGTCTTCCAGCCACAGTCCCGGCGCGGCTTTGCTTTTGACTAACGCTTTCATGCTGTCCCTCTTCCTCTGTCCCTCACAGGGCAAATGCCTCAAAATGAGAACGCGGTCGGGCACAGAGGGGTTCCTAGTGGGGCCTCATTCCTGCTTTACTCTGTCCGACCAGCCCGTTATCATGGAGCGAAATGTATCCCAGCCGTCGGCGGCAACGAGGATAACATGGGGAATGACGAAGCCGACAAACGCCCACAGCAGCCAGAAGTGCCACACGCGCGCCCAGTCATACCCGCCGAACAGGGCTTGCAGCCAGCCGAGTTGCTGCGGCTTGTGAATGGCCCACCCGGTCAGCACCGAGAGCAAACCCGCGACCGGCATGGCGAAATACGCGCCGCGCTGCAAAGCGTTATACTTGGTGACAATGCGCGGGTGCGGCCAGGGACGTTTGGTTAACCTGGCGAAAGGCAGGCCCATGTAATAACGCTGCATGAGAATGGCGTCTTTGAGGTCGGTGCGGCGCGGGAGCAAGGCTTTGTAGCCGCCGCCCAGAAGCAGGCCGATGAGGTAAAGGAGGCCGTTTGCCATGAACAGGTACGCGAACAGCCAGTGCAGTCTTAATGCCTCCGCCAGCAGCCCCGTGCCGAGGCTCGCATGGTTGTAAAACCAGGCGTCGGGTTCCGCGTAGCCATGCTGACCGGGCAGGTGCGCGACGGCCCAGCGTCCGATGTCGGCGAAGTAGTCTTCGTTGCCAGAAGCGTCCGGGGCGTGCTTGAAGACGGGCGAGGCCCAGTAGACCGACAGGCCGCTCAGGGTCAGGCCCGTCAGGAAGGGAATGTTAAGCCAGTGCGAAAGGCGCACGAGCGCGTGGTGCTTGGCGGCTACCGGTATCGGGGCATCTTGCGCCAAAGCGGGCGTGGTGGTCATGGCTGCCATGTGTTAGTCTCCTCGTGTGCTGCCTTCCAGCCGGGCCAGCCGCTCCAAAAGATAGTCCAGGCGGGCGTCAATATCCTCTATTTTACGGTACGTGCGGACATTGACTTCGTAGTCTAACTCGGCGCGCTTGTCGGCGTGGGCGCTTTGCCGGTTCTGGCTAATCAGCACAAAGATAGTAATAAAGATGGCCTCCATCGCCAGCAGAATGCCTAAAAGCGAGAACGGAGGCGCGTCAAAGCGCATGGCGATGGCGAGCACGCCGGTATTGACCGCGACCCAGAGCGCAAGCCACACCACATGGACACCCAGAAAGTACGGCTGCCCAATCCAGCCGGTGACGCGCTCGGCCAGCGCTTCATGCCAGCGCGCTTCGGCCTTTAACTCTTCCAGCGCATAGCGAAACTCGCCCAGGGCTTTGTGGCAGGCGGGATTGGCGCAGAAGACGGCCTCGTGCGAATTGCTTCCGCCGCAGGCCGGGCAGACGCGCGGGGCTGTCTTTGCAGGCGCATGGGTCATGTCCCCATCTTACCTCACGCCGCCCCGGAAAGTTCCGTGATACCCCGGCGCAGGCGGCTGAACGGCGTCAAAGCGGCCCCCCCGGCCCCCCAATTCTGGGGGGAGGAAACTCCATAGACGGGCGCTCGTTTCCCCGTGCCTCCGTAGGGGCAGGGCTTGCCCTGCCCTGTGCGTTCTGCCGCCCTGCCCTGTGCGTTCTGCCGCCCTGCCCTGTCTCACGAACAGGCAGCGAACAGGGCGGCAACGACGAGGCAGCAAACAGGGCAGGGCAAGCCCTGCCCCTACACACGCCGCAGCCCATCTTCCCCCCAAACTTGGGGGGCCAGGGGGGCCTCCGCCGCCTCAACACTGCGTCAACGATGCGTCAACACTGCGTCAACACTGCGTCAGACTATCGGCGCGCAGGGAACTTTTCCCCCCGCCCCGCCTGTAGTGCCGGGTGCAATGCAACTGCCCGGCAAGCCCAATTCAACGCCCCCCGAACCGCCCCCGCCCGCCGACGCTCTGGCCCGACGACGCGACGCCTTTGCCGCGCTCGCCCGACGCCATGAGGCGGATATGATGCGTCTGGCCCATCGCCTCTGCCGGGGCGACGCTGACCGGGCCGCCGACCTCATTCAAGACGCGCTGGTGCGGGCCTACCAAGCCTACGCCGCCGGACGCTTTACGCAGGGCAGCGACGCCCGGCCCTGGCTTCTGCGTATCCTCACCAACGCCTTTATCAACGACTACCACCACCGCAAGCGCTGGGACGCGGGCACAGACATAGACACCCTGACCGCGCAGGGCGAAGGCGGGCCGCCCTCCACGCACGCCGCGCCCGCCGATGTCCCCGGCGTCACCCTGCTGCAAGGCACGCTGGACGAGACGCTGGAATGGGCCTTAGCCATGCTGTCCGCCAAGCTCAGGCTGTGCGTGACCCTGGTAGACATGGAGGGCCTGGACTACGCGCAGGCGGCAGCGGCGCTGGGTGTCCCCATTGGCACTGTGCGCTCGCGGCTGGCCCGCGCCCGGATGCAGCTGCAAGACCTGCTGCGCGACTGGGGCCGGGAGCGCCGCCTGCTGCCTTAGACGCACTCTCATCAAGGACAACGCCATGCTTCATAAAAGAGACCCCGCCGACACCAAACC
This sequence comes from uncultured Armatimonadota bacterium, assembly GCA_963835235.1. Lineage (GTDB taxonomy): Bacteria > Armatimonadota > Armatimonadia > Armatimonadales > Capsulimonadaceae > CAWIET01. The sequence continues at coordinate 1,007,786 of CAWIET010000004.1, read as the reverse complement.
CTGCTGGCACATGAGAACGCTGGTGTCGTCGCTGGCCGACAATCAACTCGGCGGCCTTCTGCGCTGGTTCACCCGTCAGCACGTCACCGGCTGCCCGCAGTGCCAGACGGGGCTTGCGACCATTGAAAGCGTGCGCGCGCGCCTGCGGGAATTGGAGCAGACGCCCGCCGCGTCCCTGCCGCCCGCGCGCTGGGAGAAGGTAGAAGCCGCCTGGGAGCAAACCGACGGTGGCGGCATTTAACGCCGGGTGCGGCGCATCTCGTGAGAGAACAGCAAGCAGCCCGGAAGCGCAGAGGCTAGCGCCTCCGGGCTGTCTCTTGAGTGAGCGCAACACGCCGCATTTGTTGCCGACCGCAGTTAGAAACGCCCCCTCCCGGCGCGTTTCTTGACAGGCGCAGAGCCGCAGGCTATAATAAGCACGCGCGTGCATATAAAGTTAGGCGCGCAAAACGCGGCGGGCGACGCAGGGAGAGGTGCCGGAGTGGTCATAACGGAACCGTCTTGAAAACGGTCGGGGGCCGAAATGCCCCCCGTGGGTTCGAATCCCACCCTCTCCGGGCTTTGGGCAGGCGGCGTTTGTCGCGCGCATGGCTGCGCGTATGGCTGTATTGGGAGCGGGTATCATCGTCAGGTCTTCCCATTCCCTTCCCCTTCTCTTCCCGTTGTTTCCCCTGGGGCACGGGGCTGATGCCGAGGACGCGGGAGCATACGGAACAGAGGAGGCTTGCAAACACGAACGGGCACGGGTATAATAGGAGCGCGCTGAGAGTAAACAGCGTGGAAACTGCGCCTCCGTAGCTCAGCTGGTTAGAGCACCTGACTCTTAATCAGGGTGTCCAGGGTTCGAGTCCCTGCGGGGGTACTTTTCGCTTGGCGCTGCGCCTGCGGCGGCCTGTTCGCTTTGTGCGCGCAGGCCGCCTTTTCTTTGCGTGTTTTGCGCGAGTCTTTTGCGTGCGCCGGGACATTCCTTGCGGGTACGGAACGCGGTGACGGGATGGGCTGTTGCTTGTAAACATGACAGATGTGCTTTGGCGGGCGGCGGCAGCAACTCTCGTGGCGTGGGCGGGCGGAGCGAGCGGGGCGTGGGCCGGAGGCGGCGCGCGCCGTCACCTGGGGACGCTGGCGGCAGGGGCGATGGGCGTCTTGCTGGCGGTGACAGTTTGCGATGTGTTGCCGGAGGCGTGGGCGGCGCTTTCGCCGGGTGTATTTTTTCTGGCGACGGCGAGCGGGGTAGTTTTATTTGGGGCGGTGAGCCGGTATGCCGCTCCTGTCTGCCCGGCGTGCGCGCTGTCGGAGTTTGATGCGCCTGCGCTGCCGTCCCGCATGGTGCTGCTTCTGACGGCGGCGCTGACTCTCCATTCCCTGATGGACGGCGTGGCGATTGCAATGGGTGACGGGGCGGGGCGTGTTAACCTGGCGCTCCTGACGGCAGTGTCATTGCACAAGCTGCCGGAAGGGCTGGCGCTGGCGCTGCTGCTGCGGGCGTCCGGGATGGGCGCACAGGCAGCGTTTGTCCGCACCGCGGCGGTGGAGGCGAGTACGCTCCTGGGCGGTTTGCTGGGCGCGGGCGCGCTGCGAGACGCTTCTCCGGCGGTTCTGGGCGCGGTGTTTGCCCATGTGGGGGGCGGCTTTTTGTTTCTGGCGGCAAGTATGCTGGGCCTGGGCGCGCGGCGGGCAGAGGGGGACAGGGCGCGACGCCTGCTGCCTCGCCCGCTGGCATGGAGCGGAGGCGTCGCATTTACCCTCACGGCGGCGCTGTTGTGGACGCTGGCCCATCAGGTAAGGTAACTTCCCTTTCCCTTCACAGCGCACTCTTCAGGGCGCGACGCAGACAACCTGCCCGTCATACGCCAGTTCTACGCCATCGGGGAGAAAGGCATTCGTCTCGTCGTGGTCGTAATCGTGCGACAGGTGGGTGAGAAGGGTACGCTTTGGCCGCAGGCGCGAGATGACTTCCAATGCGGCATCCAGATGGTAGTGTGTCTCGTGCGGCTCGCGGCGCACGGCGTCCAGCATCAAGAGGTCTAAGTTTTGCAGATGCGGCCATGTCTCGTCAGGGATGCGCGAGACATCCGTAACATAGGCAAACTTGGGGCCGAATTGAAACGCCAGAATAGGCAGCAACCCGTGAAATACGCGCCAGGGTGTGACCGTGAGGCCGCCAAGTTGCAGGCTTTGGGTAGGCACGAGAGCGTGCAATTCCACCTGCGGCTTGCCGCCGCCGACCGGCGTGGGCTTGAAAATGTAGTCGTAGATACGGTGAATATCCGCGATGACTGTGGGCTCGGCATAGACCGGCATTGGCTTCCGGGTGCGATAGTTGAATGTCCGCACATCATCCAACCCGAAGATATGGTCGGCATGGCTATGCGTGTAAAGAATAGCATCCAAACGCTGCACAGAGTTGGCTATCAGCGCGAGGCGCATTTCTGGCGGCGTGTCCACCAGCAGGTTCTCATTCGTGTCTGTAGTGACCAGGATAGAGGGGCGGAAGCGTTTATTTTTGGGATTGGGTGACGTACAGACGGCACACTGGCAGCCAATAACGGGGACGCCGTGCGAGGTGCCGCTGCCCAAGACCGTGACCTTCATGGAGAGAGTGTACCCGATGGTTTTGTGCAGAGAGGTACAATGCGCTATGGACATCCACGTGCTGCTGACCTACTCTGAGGGTTGCCGCGTTCTCCTACGCGAGACGCTTCGCTCTTACCCCGATGCGCTCACGGCGACGTTTGCGACGCGGGGCGAGTACAAAAGCATTCGGGAACTCTTAGCCCACATGATTGGTGCGGAAGAACGCTGGGTACAGCAGCGCCTGGAAGCGGGGCCGCGTCCGTCCCGGTATGAAGAACGGGCCGCCCTAGACTTGGACGGGCTTTATGCCGACTGGGACGGGTTTCGCCGCCGCCTCGTTGGCTATGTGGAGACTCATGCGCCTCTGCCTGCCCGCCAAATCACCTTTTCTTTGCCCCAGTGGGGCCACGACACGGACACGCTCAGTGACGAAGCGATTGTGTTTCATTTACTGAACCATCAGCAATGGCATCTGGGCCAAATCTCGCTCCTCCTCCAGCAACAGGACATTGACCCACCGAACTTTGACTTCCCCTTGCTGCACCCCCGCAAAGACAGCTGATACCTGTCACGGCATCGCATTCCAGTTGGTTCCCCATTGGTTCCGGGACGGTTTGGGGTTGGTCTTCCGCCCCCGCAGAAACCTGCCCCGGCGCGTTGATGGCCCTTTCCCCGCACGCAGGGGGAGAGGGCAGCGAGGGATTTAAATCCCTTGCGGGGCCTTTCAATCCCTCGCTGGGCCTGTGTCCGCAGGTGAGGGTGGCATTCTGATGCCGAGGTGCGGGCCGCCTGCGCGGGCAGGTTTCTCGCGTTTTTCTCATGTGGTGAGAATTAAAACAAATGCCCTACGGACAGGCGTTCGTATCGGATGCAGGCCCGCACGGACGCGCCATACTGGGAGTGTCGGCAAGCGCCGATAATTCGCTTGGACAGGGAGAACACAGATGGCTACGCAGACAGCAGAGAAAACGGCGACCACGCAGGAAGTCGCGCAAGAGTTGGCCGCGCTTTGCCGGGAAGGCAACTTCAAGGAGGCCGTCGCCCGCTATTACGCCGACGACATTGTAACCGTAGAGGCCATGCCGACCAACCCCGAAACGCGCGGCCTGGAAGCGGTGCAGGCCGGACAGCAGGAGTTCGTCCAACTGCACGAAATCCACAACACGACTGTGGACGGTCCCTACCTGAACGGTGACGGGTTCGCGGTGCGCTTCAAGATGGACTTCACCGTGCGCGACACCGGGCAGCGCATGGATTTGGAAGAAATCGGCGTGTATACGGTCACGGGCGGCAAAGTCAGCCACGTCCGTTTCTACTTCCCTTCTTGCCACAACGCCGGGCAGTAAACACCGTCTGGTTCCCGGCACGGAGATGCCCCCTTGCCGTGCCGGGAGTTTCCTCTCCTATCCTCCGACTGCAGGACAACAGTAGCCACGCTTACAAAAATAGGTTGCCGCCGGGTCTGTTTCCGGCACCAAATATTCCAGCGTGGTAGAATAAAACACCATGCGTGCTGTTGCTGGATTTTTGGGAGCCTTAATGGGAACCGTCACCGGCGGCGTGCTGACCGTGTGGCTTGCCTTTCGCGCAGACAGCGGAAACGATATGGGAGTGGCCTTCAGCCTGCTCTATTTTGGGCCTCTTGGTTTGCTTGTCGGCCTGATTGCGGGCATTGTCTGTGGCCTCAAAGCGTTTGATTTCGTGCGGTGGCCTGACCCGGCTGGCGCGCTCCGCGTTAAAAAGACCCGTCTTCGGGCCGCGGTTGTGTTGGGGCCACTGCTGGCAACCGGACTTCCTTTGTACAGTTTGATGCACGCCCATGACCCGCCGCCCGACGACGCCATGCTCGCCCACTTTCGCGCGCACCGGGCGCAGTTTGACGAACTCGCGCAAATGGCAGAACACGACCCGCACATTGTCGGCCTCTACCCGCTGAGAGTCAATTACGACAACCAGCACTCAGCCCATATATCAGCCTCGCGGATGGCTGCATACCTTCAGAAACTCCGGGCCGCAGGCGTGCCGGATGGCTTTGAGGCAGGCGACGGCGAGATAGACTTTCTGTTTTGGAGTGATAGCACGGTTAAGGGAAAGAACTTTGCCTACCTTCCCAAGCCGCCCCCGTCGCCTGTGCCCTCTTTGGACGACGGCGAAGAGGACGATGGAGAGGAAGGCATTGCGTACTTTCGCCACATTGACGGCGCTTGGTATTTGCGCTACGAGTTCTACGGCGACTAATCAGCCGTTTTCTCCACCCTTGTTTCTCCTCGTTCTGGACAATAAGTCTATCAGCAAGCACACAAGCAGCATAATAAATGTGCCAATAATTAAGTCCGTCTCGTAACACAAAAATAGCCAGAGAAACACAATCAACAACGCCTTCAACGTAAACCAAAGAAGATGACGGTCTGTTTTCCTAACTCTCGTAATTGAGTTATTCCCCTGCCCAAAAATAATTTTTGTCAGACCCTAAAGTTTCTCCAACCCCGTACCGATAACAGGTGTAGAGAGGCAGCAATGCCCCGTTATCGCGCACGTTCTGGAGGAGCATTCGTCATGTCCGCATTGACACTTGCTGCTGCGGCTTGCCAGCAAGAGATTACGGTTAACGGCTTTCGGGGCAATGCGTTCACGCAGAGTGTCCCTGTTCCCCCTGTCGCCGCCGCGCCCGCAGGGTAAGGCAACGACCCGGCACGGACGCCGCTTTCACACGGCACGGACGCCTTTCTCGCATAGCATGGACGCCTTTCTCGCATAGCATGGACGCCCTTTCGCGCATGCAGGGAAGCAAACGCGCCCTGGCATGGATGCCCACCCACAAACGCACGGACGCACAACGGCAAGGAAGCACACGCGCACCCGCACGGACGCAACAGCGCAAAAGCACGGACGCAACAGCGCAAAAGCACGGACGCAGAAACGCGAACGCACGGACGCCCGCACAACCGGGAACGGAAACCCTTTCAGGGCCGAAGGCTGTCAAGCCTTCGGCCCGTTCGTCTTCTCAGCGCCCGCCACCGGGTACAATAGTTTATGCCCACCACGCAGAGCCGTTACATTGTGCGCGAACCGACGATTTTAAGCGGCGAACCCATCATTGTGGGAACGCGCACCCCAGTGCGCGTCATCGTGGAACTGTGGCGGCAGGGCCTTTCTCCTGAAGATGTGAGCGCGGCTCTGCCCCATCTCACGCTGGCGCAGGTGTTTGATGCCCTTAGTTTCTACAGCGACGCGCCTGCGGAAATCAATGCCCGCATTGCCGCCAACCGTGTTCCCGATGCCCTGCTTGACCCGCGCGCGGACGGCTCGCAAGTGGATATATGAGCGGCCTGTTTGTGTACCTGGACGAAGACGTGCATGTCTGCTGCCTGCCCTTCTGCAAGCGCGCGGCTTTGATGTCTTAACCACGCCGCAGGCGGCCAACCTTTCTGCCGATGACGCCACGCAACTGATGTTTGCCGCAACCCGAAGCCGCGCGCTTGTGACCTACAATCGCACCGACTTCGAGGCGCTGGCGACCCAATACTTTGTGCAAGGGACGCCGCACGCAGGCATCTTCATTGCCGTGCGCCGTCCTGTCCATGAACTGAGCCGTCGTCTGCTGTCCCTTCTTGATGCCATCACCGCCGACGAAGCGAGCAACCACGTTCTGTATTTGTGACATTCTCGGAAACATCGCCCTTATGCCCCTTCACCTGACCCGCGCCCGAAGGAGTTTCCTGCGTGCTCATGCCGCCACTGATTACCCGCATGAATGCTGCGGCTTCCTGATAGGACGCCATATTCGCCGGAGAACAACCATTGTCCGCCGCGTTCTGCCTGCCGCCAACACCCGCGCCGATAGTCCCCGCACCCGTTTTGAGATAGACCCCGGCACATTCGTCAAAGCAGACCGTGCGGCCCGCGCTGAGGGCCTGACAGTAGTGGGTTTCTACCATTCCCACCCCGATGCGACAGCGCAGCCTTCCGAGTACGACCGGGAACACGCCTGGCCCGGCTACTGTTACGTCATTGTTTCGGTCAGGAACGGCTGCCCGCAGGAGATGAACAATTGGCTGCTGCGCGACGACCGCTCCCAGTTTGACCCTGACCCCATTACGTTCCTTTAGGAGACCGTCATTCATGCCTGTCAAGATAATCGTGCCCAAGCCCCTCCAGCGTTACACGATGAACAAAGAACAACTGGAAGTCGGCGGCGCGACTGTCGCCCATGCGCTGCAGCACGTCGCCGAAAACTACCCCGATATACGCCCGCACCTGTTCCATGCCGACGGGAGCCTACGCGCATCCGTCTCGGTATCCCTCAACGACGAAAACATCCCGGACGGGAACGGCGGCGACACGCCGGTCAACGACGGCGACACGCTCACCCTTGCGCCCCGCATTGTCGGCGGGTTGGACGCGGTCGGGCACGGGGGAGCGCCCTCCTTCCGCCTGTCTCAGAACCCGGACGCGATGGACTTGTCTAACGACGAAATCCTGCGCTACTCGCGTCATCTCATCATGCCCGAAGTGACAATGGAGGGCCAGAAGCGGCTCAAAGCGGCACGGGTTCTGTGTGTTGGCACTGGCGGCCTGGGAGCGCCCCTTGTCATGTACTTGGCGGCGGCAGGAGTGGGAACCATCGGGCTGGTAGACTTTGACGTTGTGGACGTAACCAACTTGCAGCGTCAGATTGTCCATCGCCAGAGCGCCATCGGCAAGCCCAAGATTGATAGCGCCGAGCAGACGCTTCGGGAGATTAATCCTTACGTCAACCTTGTCAAGCATGAAGTGATGCTGACCTCTGAGAACGCCCTGGACATCATCAAGGACTACGATCTCGTCGCCGACGGCACGGATAACTTCCCGACGCGCTACCTTGTCAATGACGCCTGCGTGCTGCTTGGCAAGCCCAATGTCTACGGCTCCATCTTCCGATTTGAGGGGCAGGCGTCTGTGTTCTACGCCAAAGATGGCCCGTGCTACCGCTGTCTGTACCCGGAGCCGCCCCCGCCGGGCATGGTTCCCTCCTGCGCGGAAGGCGGAGTATTAGGCGTACTGCCCGGCATCATTGGCGTCGTGCAGGCCATAGAGACCGTCAAACTGATCCTCTCGGAAGGGCAGCCTTTAATTGGCCGCCTCATGCTGTTTAACGCTCTGAAGATGAGTTTCCGGGAACTCAAACTGCGAAAAAACCCGGACTGCCCCATTTGCAGTGAGCAACCTACCATCACCCACCTCATAGACTACAACGAGTTCTGCGGCCTCGGCAGAGGGGGCGAAGAAGAAGCCATCGCGCTGGGCATTGAAGAGGAAATCACGGTGCGCGAGATGCAGGCCAAACGGGAGCGGGGCGAACCCTTTACGCTGATAGACGTGCGCGAACCGCATGAGTATGCCATCGCACGCATTCCCGGTTCCAAACTGATTCCTCTGGGAACCGTGCGCCAGCGTCTGCACGAATTAGACACTGCCGACGAGATTGTGCTTCAATGCAAATCGGGTAAGCGTTCCGCCGATGCGCTCGGTATCCTGAAAAGCGCGGGCTTCAAGAAGGTCAAGAACCTCACCGGTGGCATTCTGGCCTGGTCACGGGAGATCGACCCCTCCGTGCCGCAATACTGAGCGCGGAGAAACCTTTCCCCGCTATCAGAATGGGCGACCCCTCCCCCGCACAGCGGGTCTTGAATGGGAAGAGTGGGGGCGAGTAACAAACTCCCCTGTACCCCGCACCTTTCCCCCTCCCCACCGGGGAGGGTACAGACACGGAGCGAATGCGATGAGACAGGGGCAGGTTCCTCACGGGACAGGCATTCTTCCCCTGTCCCGCTCTTGACACGCCTCCTGTGCGGCGGGTATCATTTCCCGCAGTTCGGGGCATGGCCCCGGCAAAGGAACCGACCCACATGGCAGCCGAACCCCAAGCGACGCAAAGCGTTCGCCTGAACCTCACTTTTCCCAGCGAGCGCGTTGACCAGCCCCTGCTGGCGTATGCTATCAAGCAGTTCGGCGTGACCGCCGATATTCGCCGCGCCCAGATAGAACCCGACACCGGCGGCTACATTATGCTGGAACTTTCCGGCACGGAGCGCCAACTGGACGACAGCATCGCGTACTGGAAATCGTGCGGCGTCGGGGTCGGCTTCATTGGCTACGAAGACGCGCAAGCCTATTAATCCCCCTCCCACGGAGACTTATTTGAATGGCAGACAACCCCGGACAGTACGCCCACCCCGAAGTGCTGGTAGAAACAGACTGGGTGGCCGAGCGCCTAAGCGCCCCCGGCTTCAAGTTGATTGAGATAGACGTAGACACCGACGCTTACGCGCAGGGCCACATTCCGGGCGCGATTGGCTTCAACTGGCAGACCGAACTGGAAGACACCCTGCGCCGAGACATTCCCGATCAGGGTCAGTGGGAGAGTTTGCTCAGTAAAGCAGGCATCTCCAACACCGACACGCTCATTCTCTACGGCGACAACAACAACTGGTTTGCGACGTTCGGCTACTGGCTGCTGGTCATGTATGGGCATGACCGCGCCAAACTCAAACTGGTGAATGGGGGCCGCAGGAAATGGGTCGCCGAAGGTCGTCCACTCGCCACCGAAGTCCCTTCTTATCCAGCGACGCAGTACCATGCCGCCGCGCTCAACTCGGCCTTGCGCGCCTACCGCGACGAGATACTGCAAAAACTGGGCGACCCCAATTTGACGCTGATTGATGTGCGCTCCCCCGACGAGTTCACCGGCAAAGTGATTGCCCCTCCCGGCATGAGCGAAACCGCGCAGCGCGGCGGGCATATTCCCGGCGCGCAGTCGGCTCCCTGGCTGAACGCCGTGCAGGACGACGGCACCTTCAAGAGCGCGTCGGAACTGCGCGCCTTCTATGAGGGCAAAGGCGTTGCCGACGGCAAGGACGTGATTGCCTACTGCCGCATCGGGGAACGCTCATCGCACACCTGGTTCGTTCTCTACAACCTGCTGGGGTACGAGAATGCCAAGAACTATGATGGCTCGTGGACGGAATGGGGTTCTGTGATTGGCGCGCCCATTGAGCGCGAAGCGCCGACGGTTCACCCTGCGGGCGGCGACAGCAAAGTGTGCCCCCCGTAACTTTCAGCGCATGAACGGGCCTGTCCAATCAGACAGGCCCGCTTTATTTTGTCCCGTGTCCCGCTTGACAAGTTCCCACCCTGTTGTTATACTAGCCTCATGCGATTGACCACGAAAAGCCAGTATGGACTGCGCGTGCTGGGCGATTTAGTGCATAACTGGCAAGAGGAAGGCAATCGCTATCTGCAAGTCGGCGAGCTGGCCGCCCGGTGCGACACCTCGCCCAAGTATCTGGAGCAAGTGCTGCTGCCCCTGTCTCATGCGGGCATTCTGGAAAGCAAGCGCGGCGCGCACGGCGGCTTCCGTCTTAATCGCGCGCCGGAAACCATTTCGCTGGCCGAGGCCGTGCGTCATCTGGAAGGGCTTTTGCTGCCCATCCCCAAATGGGCCGAGGAAGACGCTTTAGAACATCCTGCGCTCGTGAACGTGCTGCGCCGGGTGCGCGCCGCCGTGCGCGACATCATGGAAAACACGACCATCGCCGTGCTTGCCGAAGGCCCCGAAGAATATCGCGCGCATCACGCCGAAACCGTCCCGGACATGATGTACCACATTTAGGCGACGCACGCGCTTCTCAGGCGCGCAGGAATTGCGGCAGCACGGAGAGTGCATATACCAGCCCGTACAGCGCAAGCGTCCCACGCAGGGAGACGCGAATGAGGCGGGGACGACGAGGGCGGTAGTAGGCCGCGAACGCCAGAAATGGCACAAACGACAGCAGTTTTATGGCGCAAAACGCGGCGTCCCCATGCTGAAGCCAGAACGCCATGTAGGGGTTCGCTTCGGTCGCCTGCCCCGCGTGAACCCAGCGCAGCGTCGTCAGCATATCCGCCGTGCAAAGGGCGCACAGCGCCACGCTTTCCCACCCAATCTGGCCCTGCCAGCCTCTCCGTCTCCCGTTATGCTCCATGAAAGTTCCTGTCCCTGCCTGTGTCAACACCGACACAAAGGGCGTAAAGCGTGCCAACCTGCATCCACTCTACCCGACAGGCTAAATTATTTCCCCGACAAGACGCAAAACCCGTACATTTACCGATGAAGAACGGCGGGGTATACTTTCTGGCATGGACACAGACGGGCAAATCGTGTCGCTGCAAGTCGGCCAGCCGCAGCAGCGCACGTCGCCGCTTCAGGATGGGCGGGAAGCGCAGTGGGTCAGCGCCATCGCCAAAGCGCCCGTTGCCGGGCGCGTTCTTCTCCATAAAACGCAGTTGCAGGGCGACGGGCAGGCTGACCGCAAAAATCACGGCGGCCCGGACAAGGCCGTCTGCTGCTTCGCCAGCGCCCATTACCCGTCGTGGCGCGCGCGTCTGACATTGGATGCCGCCGGGTTCCCTTTCGGCGCGTTCGGCGAAAACTGGACATGGGCGGGCGCGACGGAAGATGCCGTGTGCATCGGCGACGTGTTTGCTGTCGGCGGGGCCGTTGTCCAAATCAGCCAGCCGCGCGGCCCGTGCTGGAAAGTCGGACGCCTGTGGGAGCGCGTGGAAATGCCGCAGGAGATGGTGGCAACAGGACAGACCGGCTGGTACCTGCGCGTCCTGCAAACGGGCGAAGTCGGCGCAGGCGACGCGCTGACGCTTCAGGAGCGCCCCCTGCCCGATTGGACAGTCGCCCGCGTCAACTACGCCCTGTATGTGGACAAAGAGAACGCCGCCCTCGCCGCCGAACTGGGCAAACTGCCCCTGCTCGCCGAAGCCTGGCGCTCCCCCTTCCGCCGCCGCGCCGGATTGATTGCCTACCATGCCCGCCGCGCGTAAAAACACGCCCCGCCAGGCCCCGCCGTGAACGACGGGGCTGCCTGAAAGCGGCCCGCAGGGCCGCCTTTTTCCAGCCTGGCCCTTCAGGGCGGGGCGAAGTCTCCATCGGGTATACTTTAACCCAATCACGCGGACACCTGATTTAACACCCAATGCGGGGAGGAACTTTCATTGGCACAATGGCAGCGCACGGTCTCGTGCGGCGAAGTAAGCGAAGCGCAGGTCGGGCAGACCGTCACCCTCAACGGTTGGGTCAACCGCAGCCGCGACCAGGGCGGCATCGCGTTCCTTGACCTGCGCGACCGCACCGGCATTGTCCAGATTGCCGTAGACGGCAGCAAGGCCCCCGACGCGCTCACAGTCGCCGAGCGCGTGCGCTCCGAATACTGCCTCAGCGTTGTGGGAACCGTGCGCCGCCGCCCGGAAGGGACGGAAAACCCCAACCTCGCGACGGGCGCGTATGAAGTCGCCGCCGAGAGCATGGAAATCCTCAACCCGTCTAAAACGCCCCCGTTCCCTATCGCTGAAGACAAGGACGTAGACGAAGGGCTTCGCCTCAAGTATCGCTACCTTGACCTGCGCCGCCCCGCCATGTACGAGCGAATGCGCCTGCGCCATGAAGTCGTGCGCGCTATCCGCGAGTTCATGCACGGGCGCGGCTTTCTGGAGATTGAGACCCCCATTCTCACCAAGTCGTCGCCGGAGGGCGCGCGCGATTATCTGGTTCCTTATCGCTTGTCGCCGGGGCTGTTTTATGCGCTGCCGCAGGCCCCGCAGCAGTTCAAGCAGCTTCTCATGGTGGCGGGCGTAGAACGGTACTTTCAGATAGCCAAGTGCTTCCGCGACGAGGCCCAGCGCGCTGACCGCCTGCCGGAGTTCACTCAACTTGACCTGGAAATGTCGTTTGTCACGCAGGAGGACGTGCTGGAACTCGTGGAAAGCCTGTATTCCACCATTCTGCCGCCCCTGACAGCGAAAACAGTGGTGACCCCCTTCACGCGCCTGACCTATGATGAGGCGATGGCCCGCTACGGCTCCGACAAGCCCGACCTGCGCTATGGGTTAGAGTTGAAGGACGCCGCGCCCATCTTGAAAGACACGCAGTTCGTGGTCTTCCGGGGCGCATTGGACAGTGGCGGGCAGGTTAAAATGCTGCGCTACCCGAACGGCGCGGCCCTATCCCGCAAGGAGATTGACGACCTGACAGCGATGGCAAAAGAGTTTGGCGCAAAGGGTCTGGCTTATCTCGTCGTCACGGAGGAGGGCGTCAAGTCTCCCGTCGCCAAGTTCCTCACCGAAGACGAAATCGCGGGCCTGCTCGCCAAAGCCGAAGCCGTGCCCGGCGATTTAGTCCTGTTTGTCGCCGACACGCCCGCTGTGGTGGCGAAAGTGCTGGACAGACTGCGGCGGGAAATCGCGGGGCGGCAGAAGCTGGCCGACCCGAACACGCTTCACTTCGCGTGGGTGACGGACTTCCCTGTGTTTGAGTGGGACGAAGACGCCAAAGGCTGGACGTTTCAGCACAACCCGTTCGCCATGCCTCACACGGAAGACCTGCCCTATCTGGAAAGCGACCCGGCCCGCTGCCGCGCCTACTGCTACGATTTGGTGTGCAACGGCTCGGAAGCGGCGTCCGGCTCTATTCGCATCCACAAGCGCGACATTCAGGAGCGCATCTTTCGTATGCTCGGCAACACCGATGAGCAGACCCACGCCAAGTTCGGGCATATGCTGGATGCGTTTGACTTCGGCGCTCCCCCGCACGGCGGCATCGCGCCCGGCATTGACCGCCTGCTCACCTATCTGACCGACGATGACAGCATCCGCGAGGTGATTGCCTTCCCGAAAGCGGGAAACGGCATTGACCCCATGATGGACGCCCCGTCCATTGTGGAAGACAAAGCCCTGCGGGAACTCGGCATCACCGTTACGCGCCCGCCGCAGAAAGGCGCAGGATAACACCCAACAAAACAAGGGCCGCGCGTCTCCCCTGCGCTTTGCGCGCCGGGGATGAAACGTGCGGCCCTTTGACTTGTCCCGTCTACGGCGTGGCGGTGACAATCGCGGCGAATGTCTTGCGCGGCAGGCGCAGCCCGGTTGTGCTGACGGGGGCAACCTGCACGGCGATTTGCCAGTTGTTGCCAGGGCGGCGGTAGACCTTGAGGTAGGCTGCGGTTAAATCCAGAGGCGATCCCATTTCCAGATGCGTCGCGGTCTGGATGAAGGCGCACTGCTTTTCGGAAAAGGTGGTGCGCGTGCTCAGCTGCGGGGCCGAGGCGTAGAGGCTGATGCTGCCCCAGATGCTGGCGGTCGGCGCGCTGAGTTTGAGCGAGAAGCCCGCGTCGCTGTTGGTGGCAGTCAGCACGAGGTCGCCCGGAATGGGAACCGGCATAATCGGCGTCTCAAACGGCTCCGAGATAATCGGGCCGCCGTAGGGGCCGAGAATGAGGTTCGTGGCAACGAAAAACTGGTACGGGTTCATGTTCGGCTGCGCGACGGACGCATACTTGGGGTCAGTCAGCAGGGCCATCTGGTCGGCCCAGGCGGCTTGAACAGTCGGGGCTAATGCAGACCAGACCGCACCGAGGTCTGGAAAATCCAGCGCGATAATTTGCCACTTTCATGCTGGGCGTCTTATTGGAAGTCTTCCGCACCTTGACGCTGACATCGGCGCGGGACTTGGCCGTGATGGCCGTTGACTTGCTCATGTCTCGTATCCTCCTTATGAAAGTCATCACGCGGTGCATGACGGGCCGCATGAAGGCAGGTATTTCTGCCTGCAATCATGTTATTGGCAGTTCGGGGAGGGAACGAGAGGGCAAATCAGCCCCATTTGCAATGATTTTCGCAACTATTTTTTCGGGGGCGGATTGCAGGCGGGGATTTGGCAGACAGAACCGCAGATAGGCGAACAATTTAGTTAAACATAGAATGGTCAGAGTGGAAGTTAGTTACCGGAACAAATCGCCCATCTTCCATGTATCCAATCCACACCTTCAGTTCAGCAGATAGCATATTCGCCAAAGTCACAGCTATATTAGCATGGACGCAGACAGCTATCAAAATAAACTTATTTGCGTTGCCGGATACCTCAAGCCTGTTTCCCATGTCAAGTTGATCTGCCAACATACTGGTTATGTAATGGTTAACAACAGATACATATTCTACATCAACAGCAACTACCTGTTGCCCTTGCGTCATTGCTATTTGGGGAGGGCTGTCCATCAATACGAATGCTGCGTCAGGATATAATTGTTTGAGGAAGTTTGATGCGGCAGTTATTGCAAAACGTGGTTGAAGTTCCAGTTCGTCAGCAATCTCACAGAGTTCCAGAAGCCATGTCCGTACACTTTCATCCGGGGGCTTTATACCTCTATCATCCACTATGGTATTTCTAAAGTGTCTCAGCCAATTTAGACGGTTATAATGCTTATGCGAAATGGCACCGTGAGTATAAAGCGTTGCCAAAGCCTGGGGAAATGACACATTGCTGCTCGTGTCGCCCGTTGCCATCATTAGTTCGCCAATATGGTTATCAACAGGTTGCCAAGCAGACAAAAACGCTTCGTATATAGCAGTCCGAGCGGAGGGATGATTGACTGCACTGATACTCTGTCTCGCTATTTCTTCACTTTCTACGCGGCTCGCATCGGCAAGAGCATTGTTAGAGAACGAGGCTCCAAGATACTTTTTAGCCGCTTCCATGAACTCAGTCAAAGAGTACATAAAAAAGGGCTGTTGCGTCTGGCAATACATTTCTTGGATTAGTTCTCTCCGAACTCGCTTGCCGTCGCTCCTTGTTTCAACCCAGTCCTCCTTCTGTTCGTTGTTGATCATTAGGATTGGCTTCCGCTCTATCTTGGCTTTGTCTATGGTCTGAAACCAGACAAATAAGTCACCGTAAATCTGATTGCCCTTCTTACCTTTGTCCATGTAGCCGGGCGGAACGGGAGGGTCAGCCTCGTAGCGCGCCTTACCCTCGGCATATTTTTTTGGCAAATCTTTGGCGTCGTATTCATCGCCGACGTTATCACCTAGCAACGTTCCCAGCTGTTCAAGTATTGGGTCATTTTGGGTCAATGAAGTCTGAGTTTCGCACTCAGTTTCCAGTTGTTTTTTTATTTCTGCAATCTCTGCCGCTAGGCTTTTTGTACCTTCTTCAGCCTGCCTAAGAAGCGTCTCAAAGTTAATGGACACGCGCTTGGCTACATCCCTCACGGCTTCCGGCACATCAGGTGCATCTAATTCATTTCGCGCTTCCGTTGCGCGAGCTTGCATATCTGGCAGAAGTTTATCAAGTCGGTTAATGACTGCCTTGTACTTGCTAACCTGCTGCCCAATAACTCTGGTGCGACCTTTGCTGAACTCCAAACCCGCTTGGTGCGGAACCCAGAGACGTTCCTTAACCGACTCCAAGAATGTGAAGAACTCTTCGCGAGTTTTATCTTGAAGCCCATACAAGTCAAGCAAGGCATTGGCATCAAAGACAAACAAGCCTGTTTTCCACCACTCGGCGAAGTCATCCTCTGTGGGAGGGTAATAGCCAAAGAATAGTTTTCTCAGTTTCATGGTTCAATATCCAAGTAAGCCCTATTTTATCATATTCAGTCCGTACCGTCAATGCAAGGCAAGCGACGCAACGCAGGCCGCGCCGGGCGCAGTCGGGAAGCAGGAAAAACCTTGCCGGGAAGGGGCAAAATCCTTGCATTACCCTTGCATTACCCTTGTGTTACCCTTGCATTACCCTTGTGTTACCCTTTGTGGAGGCTGTGTGGAGGCTGCCGGAGGCTGTGTGGAGGCTGCCGGAGGCTTCCCGCAACTCTATTCTGGCGGGGAAACGGCGGGCGGACTGCTGGTTCGCTGACATTTCTCCGACTGGGGGAAAAGTACAGGGGGACGGCCCTTAAAAGGCGCGGCCCAATCGCTCGGTAAGAAAGGCCGCAGGCATCTTGCCAAAGTAATTGACGCAGATATGCTCGCCGAACTCATTGATGAACAGCAGGTTGCTTTCCACCTTCGGACGAACCCGCAGATAGGTGTCTACGGCATCAACTCAGTAGGAACTGATGGGCACGACGCGAGGCTCATCGCCTTTAGCCTGGCGGATCACGATCTGGCGCTGCTCCGGCTGGTAGTCTCCGAGCGTCAGGGACAGCATTTCTCCGATGCGAGCCGCCGTTTCGATCAGGCCCGCAATAATCGCATAGTTGCGGCGCGAGTAAAACAGACGCGCCGGGGCGTTGACGAACCGGGCAGAGGGATTGCGGGAGGGCTTCCAGCGTTCCTGCAAAGCCTTCAGGAGCGCACGGATTTCGTCGTCTGAGGGACACTTGATATAGGCGCGCGCCGCCTTCGGCACCTGGAAGCCTGCCAGCGGGTTGCCTTCGATATACTCTTCCCGCATACAGAACTTGAGGAATACGCGCGTGGCGGCGGCATCGTGGCGGCGTGTCCGGTCGGAAACGCCCCTGTCGGCTCGCGCTCCCAGATACTCACGCAGCTGGCGCGCGCGGAACTCCATCAGCGGAATGTTTTGTTGCTCCGCCCACTCCACCAGCATTTTAAGGCGATCCCGATAGAACTTCTCCGTGGCTTCTTCCCGGCTTCCCCGAATTTGCATCAGGAAGTCGGCCACAGCGTCTTTCCAGGGGAGTGCGCTGGTGGCCGCTTTGCGAAAATCTGCAACCTGAGCACGCCTGTTTTCCGGCTGCTCCGCGTTATCTGCTTCAAAATGAGAGGGTTGTAGAAACTGAACGGGTTTCTGTAAAGTCTTTTTTGCCATTGTTTTTGCTTAAGCTGACACCACATGAGACGTGTATCTCAAGACCGTCATACACCTTTGTGCAGTGGTTGTCAATAGCAGCAGGAAATGGCAATAAGAAAGCCTCTACCCTGTAAAACAGAGTAGAGGCGGGGTGGCTGCCGGACTAGGATTCGAACCTAGGACCTCCTGTTCCAGAGACAGGCGTTCTGCCAGCTGAACTATCCGGCACTTTCATGTTCTCTCGTGAGACGGAGCAGTTTACCCTACCGGGTGCTTCGCTGTCAAGGGACGCGGATGCCGCGCGCGGCCACCCAGAGAGCATACCAATCCTCGCGGGAGAGAGCAATGGCCGCCGCTCCTGCGGCTTCTGCAATATGCACGGGGTTGTTGGAGCCAACCAAAGGAATAACGTTGGCCGGGTGCTTGAGAAGCCAGGCCAGCGTGAGTTGGGTCGGCGTGGCATCACTGTAGGCAGGGGCGAGCGCGCGCAGAGTGTCCAGAATGCGCGTGATGGCAGACGCCTGCGGGTCATCTGAGGGCACGGCACGCTGCCCCGACAGCCAGCCGCCGCCAAGCGGCGAATACGCCAGCGGCGTGATATTTAACTCCAGGCATTGATCCAGCACGCCGTCGCCTGCGTCGCTGTCCGCGCTTTCCGAGCTTGCCGTGCCGCCCGCTGCGCCTTCATACACGGGGTCAAGGCGCAAAAGTGACAGGGAGATTTGATTGGACACAATCGGCGCGCGCAGGTGCTTTTGCAGCGCCCGCACCTGATGCGGATAGTAGTTGGAGACGCCGACGGCTTTAATCAGTCCTTCGCCTACAAGCGCATCCAGTGTTTCCGCCGTCTGCGCGGGGTGGGAAAGTGGGTCGGGGCGGTGCAATTGGTACAGATCAACATAGTCCACGCCCATGCGGTCTAGCGACCCGTGCAGGCTGCGGCGAATGTAATCCGGGGAATGGTCATAAAAGCCGGAGCGAATACCGACTTTGGTCGCAATGAAAATGCGCTCCCGGCTGCCGGGAACCGCTGCCAGGCATTCCTTGAACACGGACTCGCAGGCCGTGCCGCCGTAAATATCCGCGTGGTCAAAGAAGGTAATCCCACAGCCGAGTGCGGCCTCAAACGCGGCAATAGCGCGCTTGACGTTCTCCGGGCCAACTTGGGCGGGGTTCCATGTTCCCGCCAGCCCCATGCACCCCAGCGCGATGCGGCTGACTGGAACGTTCTGCGGGCCGAAGGGTTGTGTCGGCATCTCGCTCATGCGTTTTCTCCTTTCAAGGCCGCTTGCTATTGCGATTGCAGCACGTCGTTATGCACCAGCAGCAGCAGGGTAATTCCCAGCAGAATGCGGTACACGATAAACGGCAGGGTGTTGTGCTTTTCTTCCCCCAGATACCCCAGCAGCCAGCGCACCACGACATAGGCCACCAGCCCCGCAACAACGGCGCTGAACAGATATGGCCCTGCTACCGAATGCAGAGGCGCATGGGCTTTCACGACATCCGTGTAGAGTTTGTAAACCCCTGCCAGTGTGATAGCCGGAATACTGAGGAGAAACGAGAAACGAATGGCAGACTCGCGATACAATCCGACAAACAGCCCCGCTGAGTATGTCACCCCGGAGCGCGACGCCCCCGGCACCAACGCCAGTATTTGAGCGACGCCAATCAGCATGGCCTTCCCAAATGGCAGTTTTTCAATCGGGCGGTTGCGCTTGCCGACCCACTCAGCGATGAACAAGACAATTGCCATGAGAATAAGAGCGCCTGCCACAAAGTAAAGGTTACGATACTCAAAGTCAACCTTCTTTTCCAGCAGTTTGCCCGCAATGGCGAATGGGATGGTTCCCAGCAGGGTGTACCAGCCCAGGCGGGCATTGATGTCGCCATCCGGGAACAGTTTCCTCGCCCGCAGGCTGCGGAGAATACCCGCGATGTAACGGGCCAAATCGCGCCGGAAATACGTGATAATGGCCGCAATCGGGCCAAGCTGCACAATGGCGGAAAAAGCCGCGCCGGGGTCGGGCCAGTGCAGCAGCGCGGGCAGTATTCTCATGTGCGCCGTGCTGGACACAGGCAAAAACTCGGTTGCGCCCTGCACAATCCCTAAAATGAGGGCGTGCAGGTAGGAAATCGGCGGCACAAGGGTTGGCGTGGTTGGTGGCAAAAGCGGAATCTCCTTCGGGACAAGTGGTTCTTCGGGACAAGTGGTTATTGCGTCTTCATCATCAAGGGCAGCGCGTCTCGCTTGCGACGCAAACGCTCGGCGCGGCGGCGCGGGGCCAGGACGTAAAAGGACAAGAGCACTCGCGCGATGGCGGCCAACGGCGCGGCCAGAAACATTCCCAGCAGGCCGAAGAACTCGCCGCCAATCAGCAGCACGATCAGCACCAGCGCAGCGTGAAGGTGAATGCGGTGCCCGATAAACTTGGGCATAATCAGTTTGCTTTCCACCAGATGCAGGGCGGAAAAGAACGTCAGCACTTTGAGCGCCAGCACCGGCCCGCCGATGCCCGGCATCACCAGCGCCAGCAGCACAATAGGCACGCCGCCCGCGATTGGCCCGACAATGGGAATGGCGCGCGTGATGCCCGCCAGCAGCCCCAGAATGAGCGCATACTTCATGCCGATGGCCCATAGTCCCAGCGTCACCACCACGCCTGCCAGCACGCACAGCCATACTTGCGCCAGCACAAATGTCCGCATGATGGCTCCCGCCTCGCGCAAGAGCGTCAGGGCTTCGCGCAGGCGGCGGCGGGGAAGCAAAGCCAGAAACTCGTTCCGCAGGGCGTGGCCGTCCAGCACAAAGTAAAAGGCCAGCACAGGAACCAGCACAATGTCCACAATGCGCGCGATGCCAGTTGCCGTTGCCCCCAAAATCCCCTGCACCCAGGCAGAAGGAGTGGCGCCAATGTTGCCCGCATCCTGCTTCTGCACAAACGCGCGCAGATCGGGCGGCAGGGCCGCGTACCAGGCTTTGGCGGACGCTGCCAGCCCCAGTGCCTTGTGCTGATACGCTGGCAGGTTCTGGCTCAAACTCAGGGCTTCGGCCCGAAACGGGGACAGCATGAAGGTCACGGCGACGCAGACCACATACACCAATCCGGCGAACACCAGCAGGGTGGCAACAAGACGCTGCGCGCGCCGCCCAATATAACGCAAACGTGGACGGCACAGCGCGTCTACCGGCCCCACCAGCGCGAATGCAAGAATGGCCGCCACCAGCACGTCAGTCAGAATGGAGCGCACGCGCCACAGGAAATACCCGGCGAAGACAAGCAGCGCGACCCGCACCAGCAGTTTCCAGAACTGCCCGAACCATTGCTCCGCGCGGGTCACGCTTTCGCGGCGCGAGGGCGTGACCGGAGGCAAAGTCATGCCGCGCCTCCCGCCGAAAGCAGGGCGTCCGCGATGCGAGACGCCGCGCTGCCCGTCGCCGTAGGGAGACGCCGCGCGCGCCATTTCCGCATAAGCCGCCCGGTCAGACAGCAGGCGCGACGCTTCCGCCACAATGCGCGCCGTGTCCGTTCCCACGAGTTTGGCTGTGCCCGCCGCGACGCCTTCAGGCCGCTCGGTCGTCTCGCGCAGAACCAAAACGGGCTTGCCCAGCGACGGCGCTTCTTCCTGCACGCCGCCGCTGTCGGTGAGAATTAACGTCGCCTTCTGCTCCCATTTCACGAAGGGAACGTAGTCGGGCGGCTCCATCAAACGAATGCGCTCATGCCCGGAAAGCAGGGGAACCAGCGTATCGCGCACGAGCGGGTTGCGGTGCAGGGCAACAACCGCCAGCGTGTCGGGGAAGGCGTCCACAATCTGCCGGACAGCCTCGCCGATGCGGGCCATTGGCTCGCCCCAGTTTTCGCGACGATGGGCAGTGACGAGTATCACGCGGCGCGAGTCATTGACTATCGCCTGC
Organism: uncultured Armatimonadota bacterium; assembly: GCA_963835235.1. GTDB lineage: Bacteria > Armatimonadota > Armatimonadia > Armatimonadales > Capsulimonadaceae > CAWIET01. Next base: position 986,676 of record CAWIET010000004.1, on the reverse strand, counting down.
TGCGCCGGGGACAAAGGCAAATCTTTGTGCGCGGCCACCCACAGCAGGGCATCAATGACGGTGTTGCCGGTCAGGATAATGGCCGCGTCCCCCACCCTTTCTGCGCGCAGGTTGTCGGCGGCCTGCGGGGTCGGCGGAAAGTGGAGCGTTGTGAGGCGGGTGGTCAGCAGGCGGTTCATTTCTTCGGGGAATGGGTCATGCGGGTTTCCCGTTCGCAGGCCCGCCTCCACATGACCAAATCGCGCCTTGTGGTAGAACGCGGACAGGGCGGCGGCGAACGTAGTGGTCGTGTCGCCCTGCGCCAGCACCCAGTCGGGCTGCTCGGCTTGCAGAAGGGGGTCAAGGCCGTCCAGCACGCGCGCCGTCACCTGCGAGAGCGTCTGCCCGTGCGCCATGATGTTCAGGTCAAAATCGGGGATAATGCCGAAGACGTGGAGCACCTGATCCAGCATCTCGCGGTGCTGCCCGGTCACGGCGACTTTCACGTCAAACGCCGCCCGCGCTTTCAGTTCCAGCACCACCGGGGCCATTTTGATGGCATCGGGGCGCGTGCCGAACACGCACAGCGTCTTCAATGGCAGTGTCATCGCCCGGCCACCCGGAACAGGAGCAGCGCAACGGCGCACAGCCCGGCGGTCAGGCCGTAAATGACCCAGACGGCCCGCTTCTGCGACAGCCCACGATTGAGCAGAACATGGTGAATGTGACTTGTTTTATCCGGCAGGTAGGCCGGGGTGTGCGCCAGCGCGCGCTGCGTCACCACGCGGATGCCGTCAAAAATGGGGACGCCTAACACCAGCATCGGCAGGGCGACGGAGACCGTCATCGCCATCTTGAACGTGCCCATGACGCTGACCGCCGCCAGCACGAAGCCTAAAAACTGCGCCCCCACCGTGCCCATAATAATCGTCGCCGGATTATAATTGTAGCGCAGGAAGCCTAAACACGCGCCCACCAGCGCGGCGGCAATAATGGTCACTTCGTACTGTCCCGCCTGGGCGCTCATCAGGGCCAGTGTTGCCGCGCAGATGGCGCACACCCCCGCCGCCAGTCCGTCCAGCCCGTCCAGAAAGTCAACAGTCTTGGCGACGCCGAACACCCAGACAATCGTCGCGAGTGAAGAAAACCATTGGGGGAACGCGAGCCAAGTCGCGGGGTCATAGCCGTGCCGGGGCGGGGGAACGGTCGCATGGGCAAGCGGGTTGGTAATGCCTTCAATCCGCACGCCAAACGACACCAGCACGACGCCTGCCGTGATCAGCCCCAGCGACTGCCACAGCGCGGAGACTTCGTACTTGTCGTCTAAAGCGCCAATCAGGGCAATCAGGGAGGCAGCCAGCAGAACGCCCGCGAACTGACGCAGTTGATGGGCGTCCCAGGGGAACACGTGCCGGTGCGTCGCGATATAAGCGTACACGGCAGCCAGCGTGAGCAGGAACGCCCCCACCATCGCCAGCCCGCCCCAGCGCGGCAGGGGAGCCTTGTGAATGTCGCGCTCGCGCGGCACGGCGACCGCGCCGTACTGGAACGCGAGCCGCCGCACCAGCGGCGTCAATCCATAAGAAAGAGCAAGGGCCAGCACAAAAGCCACCCAGGGAATACGCATACGCGGTTATTATTCCACAGTTCCCGCTTCGGCGGCGCGCTAGCCGGGGAAGCGGTCGCAGAGAAGTTTTACGTCGCGGCGCACGGCGTCGTAGGCGTCAGCGCTGCCGATGTTGTTCAGAGTGCGGGCGATGCAGTCGGCGATGATGTCCATTTCCCCTTCGCGCAGGCCGCGCGTGGTGATGGCAGGCGCTCCCAATCGCAGGCCGCCCGTGACCCAGGGCTTTTCGGTGTCGTAGGGAATAGCATTCTTGTTGGTGGTCAGGTTCACTTTGTCCAGTTCCGTCTGCGCGGTGCGGCCCGTGAGTTTCTGCGGGCGCAGGTCTACCAGCATGAGATGGTTGTCCGTGCCGCCTGAAAAGAGCGTGAAGCCACGCGCTGTCAGCCCTTCCGCCAGTGCGCGGGCGTTGCGCTTGATTTGCTGCTGGTAGGCACGGAAGCCCGGCGCGAGCGCTTCTCCCAGCGCGACGGCTTTGGCGGCGATGACGTGCATCAGCGGCCCGCCCTGCGTGCCGGGAAACACGGCAGAGTCGAATCGCTTTGGCATACGGCTCGTCGCACAGGATGAGGCCGCCGCGCGGGCCGCGCAGGGTCTTGTGCGTGGTGGTGGTGACAATCTGGGCGTGGCCGACAGGGGACGGGTGCTCGCCTGCGGCAATCAGCCCTGCAATGTGGGCGATGTCGGCCAGAAGCAGCGCGCCCACTTCGTCGGCGATGGCACGCAGGCGCGGAAAGTCTATCTCACGGGGGTAGGCAGACGCGCCGGACGTAATCATCTTCGGATGCACTTCACGGGCGATGCGCGCGCACTCGTCATAGTCAATACGGCCCGTGTCTTTGTCCACGCCATAAAACTGGGCATTGTAGAACTTGCCAGAGAAGTTGACCGGCGAGCCGTGTGTCAGATGCCCGCCCTGGTCTAATCTCATGCCGAGCAGCGTGTCGCCGGGCTGCAAGAATGCGGTGAACACGGCGATATTGGCCGATGCCCCCGAATGTGGCTGCACGTTTACATGGTCGGCCCCAAAGAGCGTCTTCGCGCGGTCAATGGCGAGCTGCTCCACGAGGTCAACATACTCGCAGCCGCCATAGTAGCGCTTGCCGGGGTAGCCTTCGGCGTATTTGTTGGTGAGCACCGAGCCTTGCGCTTCCAGCACGGCGCGGGACACGACGTTTTCGGAGGCAATCAGTTCCAGTTTGTCGTGCTGACGCCCTTCTTCCTGCCGAATGGCGGCGTACACCTGGGGGTCGGTTTCGGACAGGGGGGCATCGCGCCGCAGGAGAAAATCGCTTTCTGTGCTATGAGAGGGGGTGCTGTCAGAGTGCGTGATGTCGGTTTCCAGCAGGGCCAATGGCGGACTCCTTTGTCAAAAATAACGGGCAGGACGCTGTGTGCGGACTATTCTTTGCCAAGTATACCACACGCGCCCCGCCTTGCAAGGTATAGTAATCCAAATGCGTCTCTCCCTGAATGTGCCCCCCGACTTCTCGTTCCATGAAACACTGGCCGCGCACGGCTGGCGACGCCTTCTACCGTTTGTCTGGCAAGAGGAAACGCAGACGCTGGAGCGGGTGGAGCGCATGGCCGATAGCGGCAGCGTCTACCTGATGCGCCTGCGCGCAGCGGGCGACGACGCCGTGGAAGTGACCGTCAGCGGGGAAACAAACGCGGCCGAGGCAGCAGAAAAAGCGCGGCGAATGCTGCAATTAGACCTGCCGCTGTCCGGCTTTCATGCCTTCTGCCGCGCCCGCCCGGAGTTGTGCAGCATTGCAGAAAAGCGGCAGGGCCGAATGCTGGTGTCGCCCACGCTCTGGGAGGACGTGGTGAAGGTCATCTGCACCACCAACACGACCTGGGCGCAGACCATTGCCATGACCGCGCGTTTCGTGAATGGCTTCGGCTCGCCCTGGCCGCGCGACCCGGCCCGCCATGCGTTTCCCGATCCCGCGCAGATTGCCGCTGTGCCCTTTGCCGACTTCGCCGCCGAAGCGCGACTGGGCTATCGGGCGGGGGCGGTGCATACGCTGGCATCCCAAATTGCAGAAGGCGCGCTTTCGCTGGAAGACTGGCGCGCGGAGACGGATGCCGCCGAACTGCGCCGCCGCCTGCTTTCGCTGCGGGGCGTCGGGCCATATGCCGCCGCCTGCCTGATGCTGTACCTGGGCAGGCCGGAGCGCGTCAACGCCGACTCCTGGGCGCGCACTTTGTTGGCGAAAGAACTGGGCCGCCCCGTCACCGACAGCGACATTCATGCTTTCTTTGAGCCTCACGGCGAATGGCGCGGCCTCGTTTACACGTTCTACCCTTGGGCATCTGGTTGAGCCTGCCGCTCTGCCGCAACCCGCTCTGCCGCAAAACGGCGGGCGTGCCGCTCCATCTCATCCAGCACCTTTTCCGGGGCAACGTCCTGCGCCAGTTCGCTCAGTTCCGGGTTGGCGGCTTCCTCCAGGCCCATATGGGCCGCCATCGCCGCCACCAGCGACACTAGCCGCGTCACTTCATGCTCCGCCAGCAAACTCACCTGCAAGTCTAAATCGGCGCGCTTGTCGGCCAGCGCGGCCATGCGGTTCTGGCTAATCAGCACAAACGTGGACAGGAAAATGGCTTCTACAGAGGCCGTCATCGCCAGAACGATGAACTGCGGGTCAAAGTGGAACGCGGGCGGCAGGCGCGGCAGGCGGTTGACAACAATCCAGCCGCCAAACAGCGCCAGGTGCAGATATACGAATGCCATGCTGCCGGTGAAGCGCGTAATCCGTTCAGCCAGACGCTCTTGCAGGCTTTGCTGCAAATCTTCTGCGTGGCGTCGCTCCAGCAGCGCATGGATGTTTCGCTCCACCACGTGGGCCATGCCCGCAGGCGCGCGCGCGGGAGACGATGAAGGAGAAGAAGGGGCAGCATCCGGCGCGTGAGAACGCAAACTCATGGTGGCACTCGCAAAAACGTGCCCTCTTCTACCCGCTCTGCCTGCTCCTGAAACAGCGCCGGGGAAGGGGCAAAGGGATTTGAGAGGCGCTCAGGCGTCGTCGGCTTTTGGCGCGCGCAGGCTTTGCGCGAGTTCGGCAACCAGGTTGGGCGGCAGCAGCATCACCAGTTTGTGAAATGTCCCGGCGCGGCGCGTTTCATGCTGCACGCGCGCCGAAAGCGCCGGTTCCCGCAGGGCGTGTCGCAGCGTGCGCTCGCAGACGCCAATGACCGCGCACGCCTGCATCACCGTGAGCAGCGCGTCCGGTTCCGGCAGCGCGGGAACTGGCGCGGCCAAGCCGTGCCGCTGCGCGCGCAGGCGTTGCGCCATCTGGCGTGCCTGCCGCGCCCGCTCGGTGAGCGCCTGCGCCTGCCGGGACAGCGCGGCGGCGTCTTTCGCCAGTGCTTTTGCTGCTTCCTGGCTCTCCTGAAGCCGAGATTGAACATCTGCGGGAGCCGCTTTTTCGTCCTTCATGTTGGTATCATACCAGATTTTCGCTGAGATAAGGAGCCATCAGGCATGAAAGCAAATGCTGCCCTGTTACAAACACCGGAAAAGGGGGTAGAAGATGCTCAATTCACAATCTACCCCAGGCGAGAAAACTCAGGAACGGCATGGGCAAACACATTTTAATTACCGGCGGCGCGGGCTTCATTGGCGCGCACCTGGCCCACGAACTTTTGCGTCAGGGGCATCGGGTGCGCGCATTAGACAATTTGTCCCCGCAGGTGCATGGCCCGGAGCAAAAGCGGCCTGCCTATCTGCCTTCTGATGTAGAACTGCAAATCGGGGACGTGCGCGACGCCGCCGCCGTGCAGCAGGCCCTGAAAAACATAGATGCCGTGTATCATTTTGCCGCAATGGTGGGAGTCGGGCAGTCTATGTACGAGATTGCCCGCTATACCGCAGTCAATAATCTGGGCACGGCAACGCTTCTGGAGGCGCTGATAGAGAAGCCCGTAGAGCGTTTGATTGTCGCGTCCAGCATGAGCATCTACGGCGAGGGCCTTTTTCGCGCGCCTGATGGCAGCCTGGCCGAAGGACGCGAACGCAGTTTATCCCGTTCTGAAAGCGGGGGACTGGGAGGTGCGCGACGCGCAGGGCCAAACGCTGACGCCTGTGCCGACGCCGGAAAGCAAGACGCCGACGCTGGCGTCTATTTATGCCCTGTCCAAATATGACCAGGAGCGGATGTGCCTGATAACGGGCCGCGCATATCACATTCCCACCGTTGCCCTGCGCTTCTTCAATGTGTTTGGCACGTGTCAGGCGCTGTCCAACCCCTACACGGGCGTGCTGGCTATCTTCGCGTCGCGCTACATGAATGGCCGCCCGCCGCTGATCTTTGAAGATGGCTGCCAGCAGCGTGACTTTGTGAGCGTGCGCGACGTGGCGCAGGCGTGCTGCCTCGCACTGAACGCCCCGGACGCGCCGGGCCGCGTCTTCAATGTCGGCAGCGGGCAGGCGTACACGGTGGAGGAAATCGCGCGCCGCATGGCCCGCGCCCTGGGCTATGAGCGCATTGCGCCGGAAGTTACCGGCAAATACCGGGTAGGCGACATTCGCCATTGTTTCGCGGACATCACGCTGGCGCGTCAGGCGCTGGGCTACGCGCCGCAGGTGAGTTTGGAAGAAGGGTTGATTGAAATCGGCGCATGGCTGGAAGGGCAGGTCGCCCATGACTTTGTGCCGCAGGCGGGCGCGGAACTCGCGGCAAGGGGGCTGACCGTATGAAGCCCGTTTCTTCTCAGCCAACATTGATTACGGGCGGCGCAGGGTTTGTGGGAGCAAACCTGGCCCATCGGCTGCTGTCGGCGGGACGCCCCGTGCTGCTGTACGATACGCTGGCCCGCCCCGGTGTGCAGGACAACTGGGACTGGCTGCGCCGCGCGCACGGCGATTTAGTGCAACTGGAGCGCGCCGACGTGCGCGACGCCGACTGTTTGCGCCGCGCCGTGCGCGAAGCCGGGCAGGTGTTTCATCTGGCCGCGCAGGTGGCGGTCACGTCCAGTTTAGATGACCCCCTGCTGGACTTTGAGGTGAACGCGCGCGGCACGCTGAATGTCTTGGAAGCCCTGCGCGGCATGGACAATCCGCCGCCGCTGGTGTTCACGTCCACCAACAAAGTCTACGGGGGCCTGTCCGACATTCCCCTGCGCGTGCGCGGCGCGCGTTACGAGCCGGTTGACGCCGCGCTGCGCGACCGGGGCATCAGCGAAGCCCGCCCGCTGGACTTCCACAGCCCGTATGGCTGCTCCAAAGGCTGCGCCGACCAGTACGTGATAGACTACGCGCGCACGTTTGGCCTGCCCGCTGTGGTGTTTCGCATGAGCTGCATTTACGGCCCGCGCCAGTTCGGCACGGAAGACCAAGGCTGGGTGGCGCACTTTCTGCTGCGCGCGCTGGCAGGCGAGTTAATCACGGTGTACGGCGACGGAATGCAGGTGCGCGACGTGCTGTTCGTGGATGATTTAGTAGACGCCCTGCTGCTGGCGCAGACACACATGGGGCGGCTCAGCGGGCAGGCGTTCAACATGGGCGGCGGCCCCGGCAGCGTTCTGAGCCTGTTGAACCTGCTGGACAAAATTGCCGCGCTGCATGGCAGCGCGCCTGCGGTTGAGTTTGCAGACTGGCGGCCCGGCGACCAGCGGTATTACGTGTCCGACACGCGCAAGTTTGGCGCGGCGACGGGGTGGACGCCGCGCCGGGATGTCTGCCTGGGCCTGGAACGGCTTTCCCGATGGCTGTGCGAGGCGCGGAGCCTGACGCCAGACCCTGCGACGCCTTCCAGGCGCGAGACGGTGGAGGCGGGCGTATGAACACCATGCGCGCGGCCATTTTGGAACAGCCCGGCACGATGCGCGTGGAGCGCGTCCCCCTGCCGGAACCGGGGCCGGGGCAGGCGCGCGTGCGTCTGGAGGGCTGCGGCGTATGCGCTTCCAATCTGCCGCCCTGGGAGGGGCGCGAGTGGTTTTCGTACCCGATGGCTCCCGGCGCGCTGGGGCATGAAGGCTGGGGCGTGATAGATAAGATTGGTACGCCAGAGGAACCTTCCCCCGGCTCGCAAAGCCTCTCCGACCCTTCCCCGGAGGGGAAGGGTGAGGAATTAGTTAGCCCCCTCCCTTTAGGCAGGGGACAGCCCCGGAACGAATGTGACGGGGCAGGGGTAGGTTCCGAGGCCACCCTGCGCGTGGGTGACCGCGTGTCGCTGCTGTCGTATCACGCTTACGCCGAGTATGACGTGGCGGACGCCAACACCATAGTTCCCCTGCCGCCCGCGCTGGACAGGCAGCCGTTTCCGGGCGAGCCGCTGGGGTGCGCCGTCAACATCTTCCGGCGCAGCGGTGTGCAGGCCGGGCAGACTGTCGCCATTGTCGGAATCGGCTTTCTGGGCGCGCTGCTTGTGCAGATGGCCGCCGAAGCGGGCGCGCGTGTCCTTGCCGTTGCCCGCCGCCCGTTCGCGCAAGCCGTCGCCAAAGACATGGGCGCGGACACTGTGATTGCGATGGACGACCACTGGCAGGTGATTGAACAGGCAAAAACCCTCACGGACGGCGCGTTCTGCGATGTCGTGATAGAGTGCGTGGGCAAGCAATGGCCCTTAGACTTGTCTGGCGAACTGACTCGCGAGCGCGGGCGGCTGGTGATTGCGGGCTACCATCAGGATGGCCTGCGGCAAGTCAATTTGCAACTGTGGAACTGGCGCGGCCTGGACGTAATTAACGCCCATGAGCGCGACCCGATGGTTTATACGGACGGCATCCGCGCGGCGGCGCAGGCCGTCGCAGACCATCAACTCAGCCCGTCGCCTCTGTACACGCATACCTTCCCGCTGGAAGGCTTAGGGGACGCGCTGAATGCCACGCGCGACCGGCCTGACGGCTTCCTGAAGGCGCTGGTGACGTTCTCGTGACGCGCGTTCTGATGACGGCGGACACGGTAGGCGGCGTCTGGACTTACGCGCTGGAACTGGCCCGCGCGCTCCAGCCACATAGCGTTACAGTTGACCTGGCGACAATGGGCGCGCTTCCTTCTCCCGCGCAGGAGGCGGAGGCCGCCGCCGTTCCGCGCCTGACCCTGCATTCCAGCGCGTTTGCTTTGGAATGGATGCCTGACCCCTGGGAAGACGCAGCCCGCGCGGGCAACTGGCTGATGGAATTGGAGCGCGCCCTGCGCCCCGATGTGGTTCACTTGAATGGCTACGTTCACGCCGCGCTGCCCTTTGTCGCGCCCACGCTGACGGTCGGCCATTCGTGCGTACTGTCGTGGTGGCGGGCCGTGAAGGGAGCCGATGCGCCCCCGGAATGGGCGCGTTACGCCGATGCCGTGCGCGCGGGCTTGCGCGCTTCCGACTGCATTGTCGCCCCCACCCGTGCCATGCTGGACTGTTTGCAGGCGCATTACGGCCCCTTCGCGCGCGCACAAGTCATTCCCAACGGGCGCGCGGCGGCGCGGTTTCCGCCGGGCACAAAGCAGCCCTTTGTGTTCAGCGCCGGGCGCGTGTGGGACGAAGCCAAAAACGTGGAAACTCTGGCGCGGGCAGCGCGCAAAGTTTCCTGGCCGGTGGTGGTGGCGGGCGATGCAGGCGGCAGCGCGACGGAGTTTGAGAACGTGCGCCTGCTGGGGCGTTTGACCCCTTCTCAAGTCGCCGACTGGCTGGGGCAGGCGTCCATTTATGCCCTGCCCGCGCGCTATGAGCCGTTTGGCCTGAGCGCGCTGGAAGCGGCGCTGGCCGGGTGCGCGCTGGTTCTGGGAGATATTCCCTCTTTGCGCGAAGTGTGGGGCGACGCGGCGCTGTTCGCGCCGCCGAACAATGCCGATGCGCTGGCCCGCGACCTGCAATCTCTGATTGATGAACCGCCCTTGCGCGCGCAGATGGCCGCGCGCGCCCGCGTCCGCGCCCTGCCGTTCACGCCGGAGCGCATGGCGGACGGCTATCTGCAACGTTATCGCGCGCTTGCGGCGCGAAAGGAGTTGGCGTGCGCCTAGTTCTTTTTTGTCACTCGCTGCTGTCCGATTGGAACCATGGCAACGCTCATTTCCTGCGCGGGGTGCTGACTGAATGGCAGGCGCGCGGCCACACGGCCACAGTGTATGAGCCGCAGGACAGCTGGAGTTTAGAAAACCTGCGCCGCGAAGCGCAGGGCGAAACGGCGCTTCAGCAGTTCCATGGGGTTTACCCGGCGCTGAGCAGCACGGCGTATGACCCGGACACGCTGGACATTGACGCCGCCCTTGCCGACGCTGAGTTAGTTCTTGTCCATGAATGGAACCCGCACGCGCTGGTTGCGCGCATCGGAGAGCATCGCGCGCGGCATAGGCATTACCGTCTGCTGTTCCATGACACGCACCACCGCGCCGTGACCGATGCCCGCAGCATGGCGGCTTATGCCTTGTCCCATTACGATGGCGCGCTGTGCTTCGGGGCTGTTTTGCGCGACCTGTATCTGGCAAACGGATGGACAAAACGCGCCTGGGTCTGGCACGAGGCCGCCGACACGCGCGTGTTTCACCCCCTGCCCGGCGTGGACAAAGAGCGCGATCTGGTCTGGATTGGCAACTGGGGCGATGACGAGCGCACCGCTGAACTGCATGAGTTTTTGCTTGTTCCCGCACAGGAACTGGGGCTGACGGCACGTGTTTACGGCGTCCGCTATCCTGATGCCGCGCGCCGCGCGCTTGCCGAAGCCGGGATTGATTATGGCGGCTGGCTGCCCAATGCCAGCGCGCCCGATGCATTCGCCCGCGCCCGTGTGACAGTTCATGTGCCGCGCCGCCCGTATGCGCGCGCCCTGCCGGGCATTCCCACCATTCGCGTTTTTGAGGCCCTCGCCTGCGGCATTCCGCTGGTGTCCGCGCCCTGGGACGACGCCGAAGGGCTATTCACGCCCGGCGAAGACTTTCTGGTGGCCCTCACTGGCGCAGAAATGACAGCGCATCTGCGCGCGCTGTTGGTGTCACCCGACGCCGCGCGCGCGCTTGCGGAGCGGGGCCGCGCCACTGTTCTGGCTCGCCATACCTGCGCGCACCGCGTGGAGGAACTGCTGACCATCGCCCGTTCACTGGAATGGGGCGAAAGTGGCTAGCCTGTTATGAACATCGCCTGGTTTGGCTCAAGTCTTGTGTCTTCCTACTGGAACGGCGCGGCGACCTATTACCGGGGCCTCATTCGCGCCCTGCACGCGCGCGGGCATTCGGTGACGTTTTACGAGCCGGACGCTTATGAACGTCAGCAGCACCGCGACATGAGCGACCCGGATTGGGCGCGCGTCATGGTGTATCCTGTTGACGACGGCGAGCAGGGCGTGCGCGCGGCGCTCCATGATGCGCGCGGGGCGGAGATGATTGTCAAGTGCAGCGGCGTCGGCGTTTATGACGAACTTCTGGAAGCCGCCGTGCTGGACTTGCAGACAGCCGCAACGCGCGTTGCGTTCTGGGACGTGGACGCGCCCGCCACATTGGAGCGCGCGCAAAACGACCCTGCCGACCCGTTCCGCGCGCTGGTGCCGCGTTATGACTTCGTGTTCACCTATGGCGGCGGCCCGCCCGTCAGAGAAGCGTATGCCACCCTCGGCGCGCGCGCCTGCATTCCCATCTACAATGCCCTTGACCCGCAGACGCACTTTCCCGTGCCGCCCGACCCACGCTTTGCATGCGATTTAGCGTTTCTGGGCAACCGCCTGCCCGACCGGGAAGCGCGCGTCCACGAGTTCTTTCTGCGCCCGGCGTCGCAGATGCCGGAGCGCGCGTTTCTGCTCGGCGGCTCCGGCTGGGAGACGCTGCCTTCCAATGTCAACTTTGTGGGGCACGTCGGCACGGCAGACCACAACGCCTTCAACAGCACGCCGCGCGCCGTCCTCAATATCAGCCGGGACAGCATGGCGCGCTTTGGCTTTTCCCCGGCGACGCGCGTGTTTGAGGCGGCAGGCGCGGGCGCGTGCCTGATTACAGACCACTGGGAGGGACTGGAAACGTTCTTTGTGCCCGGCGAAGAAGTCTTAACTGCCCGCACCGGCGACGACGTAGCCGAACTCGTCCGCTCGCTGACCCCCGCGCGGGCGCGTCAAATCGGGCAGGCGGCCCTGCGCCGCGCGCTGTCCGACCACACGTACACACAGCGCGCCGCCCTGTGGGAATTGGTGGCAACGCCGTGAACATCGTCATGCTCGGATTGTCCATCACGTCTTCCTGGGGCAACGGGCACGCGACGACCTTTCGCGGGCTGGTGAACGCTCTCGCCGCGCGCGGACATGCTGTTTTGTTTCTGGAACGCGATGTGCCCTGGTATGCGGAGAATAGAGACCTGCCCGCTCCCCCGTACTGCCGCACGGAACTGTACCAGACAGTGACGGAGCTGCGTGAACGCTTTGCGCCCGCCGTGCAGGACGCCGATTTGACCGTGGTCGGCTCCTACGTCCCCGAAGGCGTCGCCGTCGGCGAGTGGGTCATGCAGACGGCAGGAGGCGTCACCGCGTTTTATGACATTGACACACCGGTCACGCTGGCCGCGCTGGAACGAGGCGAGTGCGCGTATCTGTCCGCCGCGCTCGTGCCCCAGTATGACCTTTACCTGTCGTTTGCGGGCGGCCCGACGCTGACGCAGTTGCAAGAAAAATGGCGCGCGCGCCGCGCCCGGCCCTTTTACTGTTCGGTTGACCCGCAGGCTTACTTTCCTGAAGCCATGCCTGCCGAATGGGACATGGGCTATCTAGGAACGTACAGCCCTGACCGGCAGCCCACGCTGGACGCGCTTCTGCTGGAACCGGCGCGTCGCTGGCCGCAGGGCCGTTTTGTTGTCGCCGGGCCGCAGTACCCGCCGGACATCAACTGGCCGCAGAACGTCCTGCGGCGCGAGCACCTGCCGCCCGCCGCGCACCGGGCGTTTTACTGCGCGCAAAAGTGGACATTGAACGTCACCCGCGCCGACATGATTGCGTGGGGCTGGTCGCCGTCCGTGCGCTTGTTTGAGGCGGCAGCCTGCGCCGTGCCCATTGTTTCCGATGGCTGGGACGGCCTCGCTGACTTCTTCACGCCCGGCGCGGAGATTGTCGTCGCCCGCGCCGCAGAAGACGCCCTCCATGCCGTGCGAGACACATCCAATGCCGAGCGGCGCGCCATCGGGCAGCGGGCGCGAGCGCGCGTGCTAGGGGCGCACACGGCAGCCCACCGCGCCATTGAATTGGAAGAACACGTAAAGGAGGCCCTATGACACAAACCGCCCAAGCCATTGAACAACTTGCCCCCTGGTTCCACAATCTGCGCCTGCCCGATGGCACACAAACCTGCCCGCAGCACTGGCTGGGTGACTTCCCGGCTTTCAAGTGGCGGCAGATTGCCCCGTCCCTGCCGGACGACTTAACGGGCTGGCGCGCTTTAGACATCGGGTGCAACGCGGGCTTTTACACGTTTGAGCTGGCCCGGCGCGGCGCGCGTGTCACGGGAATAGACGTGGACGCGCATTATCTGGCGCAGGCGCGCTGGGCTGCCGAGCAGATGGGGCTGGCAGACCGGGTAACGTTTCAGCAGATGCAGATTTATGACCTGGCGCATGGCAGCGAAACATTTGACCTGGTGCTGTTTATGGGCGTCTTTTACCACCTGCGTTATCCCCTGCTCGCGCTGGATATTGTGGCGCACAAGACAGCGCGCCTGCTCGTGTTCCAGACGCTCACGCTGCCCGGCCAGGACATTTACGAGAACACTTATGACCGCGCTCTCAATGACCGCACGGCCCTGCTGGAACCCGGCTGGCCCCGCATGGCCTTTCTGGAACACCGCTTTGCGGGCGACCCGACCAACTGGTGGATGCCCAACCGCGCAGGCGTGGATGCCCTGCTCCGTTCGTCCGGCCTGCGCGTGCTTTCTCGCCCGGAACCGGAAACCGTGCTGTGCGAACCCGACCCGGAGCGCCCGTCGTGCGTCGCCACCTGGAACCGGGCCGAACTGCTGTCTGCCACCGGACGCGAGGACGCGCAGCCATGACGCGCACGCTGACGTTTCAGCATTGCTGGGTTCACGTTTCCCCCGGCTACACAGAAACGGTGTTTGGCGACGGCTCCAAAGTGACCGCCGCCCCGGAGGACTGCGCCGAGTACCGCGCCAAAGCCGCGCGCTTCGGCTACGCAGGCGATTTAGATGGCCTGTCGCGCGAGCACGAGATATTGCACACGTTTCTGTCGGAAGCGTTCGGCCTGCCTTGTTCCCCCACCCTGTGGGCGGTGGCGCACGAGCAGCAGGGCGGCGTCGCCCCTGCGTGGGCGCAGGAGGAAGAAGAAACGCTGGTGCTGGCGTTCCAAATCTATCTCAATAGCGGGGAACGCACTGCGCCGCTGGCGGCATTGGAAGCACACGGCTTGGACGCGGAAACACTGCGGCAGGACGCGCTGCGCCTGCTGCGTGCCCCTGACGAGGAAGAAGGCCCCCCGCCTCAATAACGGGGAGCCAACTTTGGAGACGGTGGGCCTCTGCCGCCTCAGTTTACCGGGAACGACGTGCTGGTGGATGCGCCGCCGGGATCAGGGTTGACGACCGTCACGGTGACCGCGCCTGCCGACGCGATGTCGGCTGCCGGAACAGCTGCGCTCACGAGCGTAGGCGACAGGTAGGTTGTCGCCAGCGGCGTCCCGTTCCACTGCACCACCGAGTTATACAGAAAGCCCGCGCCGGTGACGCTGAGGGTGAAATCCCCGCCGCCCGAAGTCGCCGCCGCCGGAGACAGGCTGCTGACGGCGGGCGTGACCACGAACGCTCCCACATTGAAGTCCTGTCCGGGCGTGTCGCACCCCAGAGAAACAGTGACAGTGGGATACGTGACCGACTCATCAAAGATGGTGGCGGTTACGGAATAAACGCCGGGCGTGACATTGACAATGCGGTATCCCCCATCGGCGCGGCTGACTGTGGAAGTCGGCGTGCCGCCGCCCACCGGCGTGGCCGTAATCGCGGCATTGATGACCCGTGTGCCCCGATACGACGCGAAGCCCGTGATGCACCCAGAAGTCGCCCCACGCGGGTTAGGCGTCGTGGGAAGGTGCATCAGTTTGCTGGCATTGATGCGCCCGTAGCCATAGGTGGGGTTCCAGTCCACGCCGCCACCGTTGTTGTTGCAGCAGCGCTGAAGCGCCTGCCACAAGACCAGTGGGGCGTTAGGCGTCTGCTGCGTGATGTTCTGATACCCCGCGTACAGCGCCGCCAGCCCCGCAACCTGCGGCGACGCCATTGACGTTCCCTCTAAGTAGGAATAGGTCTTGGTGGCCCCGTACACATTGGGGTTGTTCAGAGTGACGTAGTAAGTCGGCATGGTGCTGTAAATGTCCAGGAACCAGCCGTAGTCAATGTCAAAGTCACCGCCGGGAGCCGACAGCCCTAGATAGTCGCCGTAGTCGGAGTACGACGCCAGGGAGTTGTTGCGCGCGGTGGCGGCGACGGCCAGGACGCGGCTGAGGGCGGCGGGATAATTGGGCATGGTGTCGGAGCCATCGTTGCCCGCCGCCGCGATGCACAGCGTGCCCCGGCTCCAGGCATAGTTGACTGCGTCCTGCTCCACCTGCGAGAAGCCGTAGCCGCCAATGGACATATTCTCTATCAGCGCGCCGTTGTCGGCGGCATACACAATCGCCTGGGCGATGCCGGTTTCCGTGCCCGCGCCGTTGCCATCCAGCACGCGCAGGGGCAGCACGGTGGCGTTGTAGCCGTTGCCGGTAACGCCTTTGCCGTTGTTGACCGAAGCAGCGG
This sequence comes from uncultured Armatimonadota bacterium, assembly GCA_963835235.1. GTDB lineage: Bacteria > Armatimonadota > Armatimonadia > Armatimonadales > Capsulimonadaceae > CAWIET01. Next base: position 971,371 of record CAWIET010000004.1, on the reverse strand, counting down.
CGATTCCCGCAACGTGTGTTCCGTGCCCGAAGCCGTCATGCGCGCCGGGCGTGATGGTACCGTTCAGGAACGAGCGGTCAAGGGCCAGGTCTAACTGCCCGCCTTTCGCGCTATCGGTGGAAGTGCCGCCTGCGTTCTTGAAGTCCGGGTGCCCGGTGTCAATGCCGGTGTCCAGAATGGCGATGCGAACGCCGGGAACAGACTTCGGTTTGGTCGCGCTGTAATACTTGCCCGGCCACACGCCCCACGCGGCCACGTTGCCCATCAAGTGCGCGTCCCACTTGAACCAGGTGGCAAGCGACGGGTCGGTGGCGTTCAAATAGTCTTTGTTCTTGTAGGACGGGTCGTTGGGCGCGGCAAGGGCCAGCGCGTAGCGCATGCGGTTCGGCTCAATCCACAGAATGCGCGGGTCGCGGGCCAGCACGCTCACGGCATCGGGAGACGTGGTTTCCACCGTTTCCACATTGAGTTGCGGAATACGGGCAATGGAATGGGCGCGCGTCTGCGTTTCCCACGCGGCGACGGCGGCGGATGCGCCGGGCGCGTATTTGACGACCCATTGGTTGGGAACGACCTGCGGCTGCGTGGACGCCAGACGCAGCGCGCGGGTGGGATGCGCCGACGCAGGCAGCGCCAGCGCGGCGAGCAGAGGGAGCAGCAATGCAAAGATACGCTTCATAAGTAAAGACCCTTTCGTAAGGCAGCACCGGGCTTCAGGGCAGGGGAGCCATTGTCCCCTCTGCCAGTATACAGCATTTTTCCTGCTTTGGGACGTGCGTGGTGTATACTATTTGTCTGCCATGTATGCTCAAGTCCTCGTGCAGACTGATGCGCCGCTGGCGCAGCCCCTCACGTACCGCATTCCCGACACGCTTGCGCTCGCTGTGGGCGATGCCGTGCTGGCCCCGCTGGGCGCGCAGCAGGTGGTCGGCCACGTCGTCGGCGTCACGGAAGGCTGCCCGCCGGAGATTGCCGCCAAAGTGCGCTCCCTTCACACGCGCATTGCCAACGCCGCCTCGTTTGACGCTTCTCTGCTCCAACTGGCCGAATGGGTCGCGGAACAAACGCTATGCGATTTGCGCGACGCCCTGCGCCTCGTTGTCCCCGATGTGCTGTCTTCGCAAATCAAGACGACCCTGCGCCTCGCGGACGACTGGGAAGAACGCCTCGGCAAGTCCCGCTCTGCCGCGCAGAAGGACATCGCCGCCGCGCTGGCGAGTTTAGGCGGGGAAACTACTCCGGCGCGGCTGGCAAAGGCGCTAGGGCAGGCGAAACCCGGCCCGGCGCTTGCCGACCTGCGTAAGAAAGGCATCGTGACTGAAGAACGGACGCTTGCCGTCCCGTCTGCGCGGGACAAAACGGTGCGTGTTCTGCGTCTCGCGGTAGATACCGACGTGGCGGCCTCCGAAGCGGTCCGGATGGAACGGGACGGCGCGGCGCGTCAGGCCCGGCTGTTGCGCGCCTTGCTGGAAAGCGAAACAGGACGCGGCGTTCCGGTTGCCGGGCTAGCCGTCGGGCCGAGCGCAAATGCGGCAGCAAAGGCGCTGGCGGAGAAAGGGCTGGCGGTGTCGGTGGAAACGGCCCGCCGCCGCGACCCCTTCCAGTTCTTCGGCTTCGTGGACGCGAGCGCGCCGCCCTTGACCGACGCGCAGGCGGCAGCGGCAGCGCACATCGGCGCGTGCGTGGCGACCCAAAACGGGCGCACGGTACTTCTGCATGGCGTGACGGGTTCCGGCAAGACGGAAGTCTATTTGGACGCCGTAGGCCGCGCGTTGCGCGAGGGCCGCTCTGCGCTGGTGCTCTTGCCGGAAATCGGGCTGACCGCGCAGACACTGGACTTGTTCAAAGCGCGCTTCGGCGAGGAAACCGTCGCGGTGCTGCATTCCGCCCTGTCGCTGGGGGAGCGGCATGATGAATGGCATCGCATTCAGAGCGGGGAAGCGCGGGTTGTGGTTGGCGCGCGATCCGCTGTGTTCGCACCCGTGCAGGGATTGGGCCTGATTGTCTTAGACGAAGAGCACGACGGCTCCTACAAGCAGGACACGATGCCCCGGTATCACGCGCGTGACGTGGCGCAAAGACGTGCGGCCCAATCCGGTGCGCCGGTGGTGCTGGGGAGTGCTACTCCGTCGCTGGAGAGTTACTACAAAGCGACGCGGGGAGACTATGACCTGCTGACCCTGCCGGGGCGCATCAGCAGTCACGCGCTGCCGCCGGTGCGGATTGTGGACTTGCGGGAGGAGATGAAGGCCAAGCCCTCCACCCCCAAAGAAAGCCCCCGCTCCCCTGGGAACGGAGGAGCCAGCGAGGGGTTTAAACCCCTTGCTGCTCCGGCTCCCCCACCCTCCGTGCTCGGACAGGCGCTTACGGAGGCAGTGCAGGGGCGCATTGCCCGGCGCGAGCAGGTAATACTCTTTCTCAATCGCCGGGGCTTTGCGTCGTTTCTGCTGTGCCGCGACTGCGGGTTCGCGTTTCGCTGCCCGAACTGCGACGTGTCGCTCACCTACCATAAAGGCGCGGGCAGTCTGCGGTGCCATCACTGCGACTTCGGGCGTCCAGCCCCGGCCTGCTGCCCCCGGTGTGCGGGTTTGCGCCTGCGCCCGTTCGGTCTGGGAACGGAGCGCGTGGAACAAGACCTGGCCCGCACAGTTCCGGCGGCGCGTATTCTTCGCATGGACAGAGACACCATGACCCGCAAGGGCGCGCACGCCGACACGCTTCGTGCCTTCCGAAAAGGCGACGCCGACGTTCTGGTCGGAACGCAGATGGTAGCGAAAGGGCTGGACTTCCCTAATGTCACTCTGGTCGGCGTCGTCAGCGCGGATACGGCGCTGAACCTGCCCGATTTTCGGGCGTCGGAGCGCGCGTTCCAACTGCTCACGCAGGTCGCCGGGCGCGCAGGCAGGGCGGACAGGGCGGGAGAAGTGATTATTCAGACGTTCACCCCGGAGCATGAAAGCGTGCAAAGAGCGGCGTCCCATGACTATCTGGGGTTCTACGCGGACGCGATTGCACAGCGCCGGGAAGTCGGGTACCCGCCGTTCGCACGGCTTGCCAATGCGGTGTTTTCCGATGAGGACGAGGCGCAGGCGCGGCAGCGCGCGCACCGAATGGCCGATATTTTACGTTCTCGCGCAGATGCAGAACGCGAAGTCCTGGGGCCTGCTCCCTGCCCGCTGGCGCGTCTGCGGGGACGCTATCGCTGGCATCTGGCGCTGCGGACGCGCTCCCCGGAAAGTTTGCTGCCCTGGCTGCGGTGGGGGATGGGAGAATTATCCCAAACGGACAGAGCAGGCTTGGCTCTTGATATTGACCCGCTGACAATGTTATAATGGGCGGTAAATGATGCACAACGCTCCCATGCAGGAAACGGAGACGGTGATGGCCACAGGCAGGCTGGTTGATCTGATACGCCGGGAAGACCCCATTGTGAAGTACGAAGGGGACGGGGTGGGCATTCTGCGGCAGGTTGCCCGTCCCGTGCTGAAGGTGACAGCTGACGTGGCCGATCTGGTGGCGCAGATGGAGATGATTATGCGGGCTGCCAACGGGGTCGGGCTGGCTGCGCCGCAACTGGGCATTCTGCAGCGCCTCTTTGTGTATGATGTCGGGGACGGCTTTCATGCGATTGTGAACCCGAAGGTACTCAGCCGCAAGGGTGAGCAGTTGGGCGTGGAAGGCTGTTTGTCGCTTCCGGGCTTGCAGGGGGACGTTCTGCGTGCCAACGAAGTCGTCGTCAAGGGCGTCGACCAATGGGGCAAGCCGGTTCGGGTGCGCGGCGAAGGGTTGACCGCCCGCGTCATGCAGCATGAGATTGACCATTTAGATGGTATTCTGTTTATAGACCGCGAACCTTCCAATCTGCACTGGGTGACGGAAGACGAGGCGGACGCTGAGGAAGCCGAAGGCACCGGCCCGCAAACTCGCGAGTAAGCGTACCGCCTCTTCTTGGCACGCTTCTGGCTCAATCAACGAGGCTGTTTTTAATGATGCGAGCCGTTTTCCGCAGTCGGGCGCACGTCCGATTGGCGCTGCTGTCCCTGCTCCTGGTCGGCGTGGCGACATGGGGTCTGCATTATTTGCAGACCGCGCTGGAACAAGCCGAGCATACCAAAACGGTGCGTCCCTTTTCTATGGGATTTCTGCTGCCGATCCTGGCGCTGACCGCCCTGGGTGGACGCTGGTTCGGACGGCTCACTTTGGCGCTTTCTGTCTGGATGACCGCGCTTGTTCTGGTTCCCCCGGCGTTTAATCTCATGGTGCATCGCCCGCGCGACTGGGCGGAACTGGCGCTGCTCATTGTCATCGGCGAGGCCGTTGTGCGGTTCGTGGACTTGATACGCCGGGATATGGCTCTTCAGGAGGACGTTGACCAATCGCCCCTGTCCCGTTCCATGCTGGAAGAGGCGAAGACGTTCGCCCGCAGCGTGTCGGGAGTGGAGCGTCTGGGGCCGTGTCTGTTTCGGCGTCGGGGCGTTCAGTACATGGTGGACATGGATGTGTATGTTGAGGGGGGGCTGTCGGTCGCGCAGGGGCAGCAGGTTGCGGGCCGCATTGAGGCAGGTGTGCGCGCGGAGCACCCGCTGATACAAAGCGTGCGGGTGCGGGTGCGCGCTGGAGAGTGAACGGGGAACTGTGATGCGCGCGCTGTTCATGGGAACGTCAGCCTTTGCCGTGCCGATTTTGCGCGCCCTGCATGAGATTTCGGCGCACGCGGTGCTGTGCGTCGTGACGCAGCCGGATCGTCCGCAAGGGCGTGGGGGACAGCTTGCGGCTTCTCCCGTCAAGCAGGCAGCACAGGCGCTGGGCCTGCCGCTTTTGCAGCCGGAGCGGGTGCGTTCGGCGGACTTCGCACGGGTTGTGCGGGAAATGGCTCCTGACGTGCTAGCAGTCGCCGCGTTCGGCCAGATTATCCCGCAGCGCGTCCTGGATGTTCCTGTCTTCGGGGGCGTGAACGTGCATGGCTCGCTGCTTCCGCGCTGGCGCGGCGCGGCCCCAATGCAGTACGCTTTAATGGCGGGGGACGACGAGACCGGCGTCACAACCATGCAGATGGACGCCGGGCTGGACACAGGGGATATTCTGCTGCAAGCCTCCTGCTCGCTGGCGGACGTGGAGAACTGGGGCACCCTGGAACCCCGGCTGGCATCGCTGGGCGCGTCGCTCCTGACCGAAACGCTAACCCTTCTGGCGCAGGGAAACTGCCCCCGTCGCGCGCAGGAAGCCAGGGGCGTGACGCTTGCTCCGTCGCTGGCTCCCGACGCGGGGCTTCTCGCGTGGTCGCGCCCTGCGCGCGAGTTGCACAATCTGGTGCGCGGCGTCACGCCCCGTCCGGGGGCCTACACGTTCTGGCAGGGAAAGCGTCTGAAGGTCTGGCTGACCGCACCTGCTGTGAGCGAGATTGAGGGCGAGAGCCAGCAGACCACCGAAGCAGGCGTGGTGCAAAACGTGAGCGCGCAGGGTATCATGGTAGCGACAGGAAGCGGCGCGCTCCGCCTGGTGGACGTGCAGCCGGAAGGCAGAACGCGCATGGCTGCCGCAGAGTGGGCGCGCGGGGCGCGCGTGAAAGCCGGGGAGCGAATGGGCGTGCCCCCTCCCCCGTAACGGAAGGCAGGAAACGGCATGGACGGGCTGGAAGACAGGCTGGCGCGGGCTGTTGCGTGCAAAATAGAGGGCCACTACGATGAGGCCATGTCCGAAATTCAGGCGGTGCTGGGCGAAAATCCGTCCCATGCCGAGGCGCATCATCAACTGGGCCTGGTGTACGGGTTTATCGGCCTCTTTGACGAGTCCGTGGCAGAATTGGCGCAGGCGACAGCGCTTGACCCGGAGAACGTGCTGGCGCGCAACGATCTAGCCCTCACGTACACGATGCTGGGGATGTACGAAGAGGCCAAAGCGGAGTTTGGGCGCGTGCTGGAGCGCGACACGCAGAACGATGTGGCCCTGCGTAACCTGACCTACCTGCCTTAAGCCGTGCCTGCCTTTTCCTTGCTCTGGCGGCGTTTGCTTTCTCTCCTTCCCCCGACCGTTCTTGCCCTTGTGCCGTGTCTGCTGCTTTGGCGCGTGGTATTTGCGGGCGACGTGTTCCTGCCTGCGGCGCTTCTGCGCGATGTAGCCCCCTGGCGCACGCCGGGCGCTCCCCCTGCCGCTGCCTGGAACCCCCTGATGTGGGACGGCATCGCGCAGTTTTACCCCTGGCGCGCGTTCGCCGCCGCGTGCTGGCATCAGGGGCGGCTGCCGCTGTGGAACCCGTACCAGTTCTGCGGCACGCCGTTTCTCGCCAATTCGCAGTCGGCAGTGTTTTATCCCCCCAACCTGCTGTTCACGCTTCTGCCCGTGAAGACGGCGTTCGGCGCGAGCGTTCTGCTGCATCTCACCTTGACGGGTTGGCTGATGTACGGGTTCCTGCGCGCGCAGACTGTTGGGGCGGGACGCGCGGCGGCCTTGATTGGAGCCATCTGCTGGCAGACGAGCGCGTGGCAAGTGTCCTGGCTGGCCCTGCCGACGTTTCTGTGCGTCTCCGCGTGGCTGCCGCTGGCCCTGTGGAGCGTGGAGCGCATGACCGCCCGCCCCACGCCCGCGCGCGCCGCCCTGCTGGGAACAACGCTGGGGCTGATACTGCTGGCAGGACATCTGCAAATCGCGTTCTATTGCGTCGCGCTCACAGGCGTGTTTGCCCTGTGGCGCGGGCACGTCACCCTGCGCGGCCATCACGAACTTTCCCTGCGCTGGCTGGCGGGCTGCGCGCTCGCGCTGGCACTTATGGCGGGGCTGGCCGCGCCCCAAATCCTGCCGACGCTGGAACTGGCGCGCGTCTCGCACCGGGCGGGCGGCGCGGCAACATGGGCGGGCTATGCAAACTACGTCCGTTTGGCCCTGCCGCCGGTCAATCTTATCACGCTGGGACTATCGGGCTTCTTTGGAAACCCAACGCAGGGGACTTTCTGGGGCGTCGGCACAAACGGCGGGCCGAGCGCGTACACCGAGAACGCCTGCTCCGTCGGCCTGCTGGGGCTGGGATTGGCGCTGCTGGCCGTTGTGGGCGCATGGAAACAGCCCGCAGCGCGCTTCTTCGCGCTCGCCGCGCTGTGCGTCCTCCTGCTCGCGCTGGGGACGCCGCTGAACGCGCTGCTTTACTTTGGCCTGCCAGGATTCGCGCAATCCGGGTCGCCCGCACGCATCTTAGTGCTGTGGGCATTCTGCGCGGCGACGCTGGCCGCTGTTGGCGCGCAGGCGCTTCTGTCGGGGGCCGCGTCCCGCCGCGCCGTGTTGGGGACAGTCGGCGTGCTGCTGGGGCTGCTGGCGCTCGCATTCGGGTACGCCGCCTTTTGGATTGGGCAGAACGCCCCGGCAGGCACGCTCGCGTCCAATCTGGCCCGCGAAGGCGATGTGTGGCGTCTGGCGGCAGGAATTGGGATAGCCGCCGTCGCGCTGGTCGCCCTGCGGCAGCGCGGAAGCCTGTCTGCCCCGACGCTGGGCGCGCTGCTGGCGGCGCTGGTGGCGACGGAAGCGCTGGCGGCGAACGGCGGTTATCCTCTCAGCGCGCGCCATGCCGAAGTTTACCCCGTTACGCCCGCCATCGCCTTCTTGCAGGCGCACGCGGGCGCGGAGCGCATCATGCCGCTCAATCGGACATGGGATTTGTACGCGCCGCCGCCCGCCGTGCTGCCGCCCAACGCCGCCACCGTGTACGGTTTGCGCGACACGCAGGGCTATGACTCGCTCCTGACGGGGCGGTACATGGCATGGGCGGCTCAGCTAGACAACGGCTCTCCGGCCCCGCAGGAGAACGGCAACATGGTGTTTACACGCGGCTACAGCTCGCCGCAGGCACAGGAGGCAGGGGCGCGCTGGATTGTGTCGCGCGGGCCATTGCCGCTTTCAGGCGCGCTCCGGCAGGCATTTACCGATGGGGACACGTTCGTGTATGAAAACCGCACGGCGCTTCCCAGAGTGCGCGTGACGGCGGGAAGCGGCACGGCGCGCATCGTGCAGGAGATGCCAACGCGCGTGACGGTGGAAGTGGACGGAGCCAGCGGCCCCGGCGCGCTCACGGTGGCTGACCAGTGGTATCCCGGATGGCGCACGTCGGTGAACGGCAAGGAAACGCCCCTGCTGCCCCAGCCTGATGTTTTCCGCACGGTGCGTTATACTGCCAGCGGCCCAGCCATGCGCGTGGAAATGCGCTATCAGCCGACGACGCTGTTAGTGAGTCTGTACGGCATGAACCTCGCGTTCGCGGCGATTGCAGGCATCGCGGCTTACGCGTTGACCCGCAGGCGCTACGCGGGCGCGGCGGACGACGCTTCCGCAGGCGCAGCGGAGGCTGACTGAGCCGGGTGAGAAAGCGCGGCAGCGACGGCTTCCTCCTCAGTGACATAGATGCCAAAGATGGTGTTCAGCCGGGTGATTTGCAGCATCCGGGTGATGGCATCATTGCAGCCGGTCAGGTACAGCGCGCCGTCTACAGGGCGCAGGCGCTTGGTGGCAGACAGCAGCGTGCCGAAACCGCTGGAGTCCATGTACGTCACCTTGCTCATGTTGATAATGCTGGATTGGCCGTCGCTGATAGCGGCGCTGACGGCTTCCTTGAACTGCGGGGTCGTGTAGATGTCAATTTCCCCCGTTACGTCCAGCACGGGCACGCCGTCCCGGTGACGCAGCGATGTTTCTATTCGCACATTCTCCATGCAGTTCCTCCCGATACGCTCCCTCTGTGGCTGAAGGGGGGCTAGTGGGTATGTTACCCAAAATGCCGAAAGATAAACGGGGCCAGTTGGAACAGGTCGAATGTGAGCGAGATCGCCCAGTGCGCCAGGTAGCCGTAAAGAAACGAGCGCGTCCGCACCGCCAGAACGCCCAGCAGAATGCCGCCGGGGAAAGCGCTCAGGACTTCCAGCGACGGCTTGGAGGCGTGCGCCTGCCATGACCAGTGCAGCAGAGTAAACAGCGCGGCCTGCACGACCACCGCGCCTGCCGTCCCCAGTTTGGACTTTTGCAGGCCGAACAGCAGGAACCCCCGGAAGAAAAACTCCCAGCAGAAGAAGTAAAAGCCCATGCCCATTTCGTAGTAAATAAGGGCTTTGGGATGAACGCGCAGACCATTGAAGACGACCCCCACCCCCGCGAGCGGCTGCGCGAGCCGCCCGTACAGATATTGCTGCTGGAAATCCGGGCGGCGGGAGGCGACCACCAGCACGAGCAGCATGGCAATCCACGCCAGAAGCGCCCATTTGAGGCCCTGACGCCGGTCGCCGCGCGCGAGTCCGAACTGCGCTGGCTCCTGCCGCAGCGCAAAGAGAATGGTCAGGAGGGGCAGCCACAGGCACAGTCCGGTGTTGAGGAAGTTGTACGCTTCAAAGTTCTTGGGGTCGGCGTTTGTAGTGAATAAATACGCGACAATGGCCCCGCCCACCAGAAACGTGACAAGCCCGGCTGCCCCGGAACTGCCCCCGGTTTTGTCCATGTCGGCGGCTTTGGACGCGCGCGTTTTCGTGCTCATATCGCCGCCTTTTGCCGCACTCGGCGGGCTTCTGAGACAATGCGCGGGGCGTCCAGCGTGGGCCAGAAACCGCTGTCGTAGAGGGTGATGCCATCGCAGAGGGTGAAGCACACGTCTTCGGCGCGGGCGGAATAAACTAATGTGGCATACGAGTTGGTGACGGGAACCACGTGCGGAGCACTCAGGCGCACGGCGACTAAATCGGCGCGCTTGCCGGGCGTGAGCGTCCCCGTTTCATCGGCAAGGCCCAGCGCCGCCGCGCCGCCCGCTGTCGCCATGTGCAGCACCTGCGCGGCAGTCACGGCGTCCACGTTTTCCTGCATGGCACGCTGCATCAGAAGCGCGAAGCGCATTTCCTCCCATATGTCCAGCGTGTTGTTTGACACGGCGCTGTCCGTGCCGAGGGCGACCTGAAGGCCCGGCGTCCTCAGCCAGCGCGCGAGGGGGGCGATGCCCGCTCCCAGTTTGGCGTTGCTTTTGGGGCAGTGGACGACGGCGGCCCCGGACTGCGCCAGCCGCGCGATGTCGTCTTCTGTCTGATGGACGCAGTGGACGGCAAGAGCATTGGCGTGCAGCGCGCCTAAACCCGCCGCGTAGCGCGTCGGCGTTTGGCGCGGGCAGTCCCACACGATGCCGCGCCGGGCGAACATTTCGGCAAACGGGCCGTCGCCGCGCTCGGTGAGGGCGCTTTCGGCGGGCGACTCAGCCACATGGATACTCGTAGGCAGGCCAGCGTGAGCGGCATAATGGTTCAGGGCGGCCATAAGTTCCGGGCGAATGGTGTAGAGCGCATGAGGCGAAATGCCCACCCGCAAGCGTTCCGGCGCGCGCAGGCGCAGCCTGTCTATTTTGGCGCGGAGGGCGTCTACAATGGGGGCGACAGGCTCCCGGTGGTCAATGCCGAACACTTCCTGATAAATTGCCCCGCGCAGGCCCGCTTCCGTCGCCGCCTGCATCGTCACGCCTGCATCGGTGTTGTCGCCAATGGTGGTGACGCCTGCCGCGACGCTTTCCAGCGCGCCGAGCCGGGCCGACCAGAGCCAGTCATCCACTGTGAAATGGGCTTTGGCGGCGGTCAAGGCGCGCACCCAGGGGAAGAACGGCACGTCCTCCAGAAACCCGCGCAGGGCAGTGTATTCCAGGTGCGTGTGCGCGTTGACCAGCCCCGGCAAGAGCGCGGCCTCCCCGAAGTCGCGGCATTCAGACGCAGGGGCGCGGCGCGGGCGCACGGCGGCTATTTGCCCCTCTTCGGTAACGACCTCCCCATTCTCGATGGGCAGCGCGTCGGCGCTCATGGGCAGAACCCAGCGGGCGGCGTAGGTCGCGACGCTCATGGGCAGCCCGCCGGTTTGACGAGCGCGCGCTGCCAGGTCTGGTTGAACGCCGTCATGGTCTGGCTGACCGCATGACCGTCGCCCATGAGCACGTTGTATCGGCGGGTTTCGTAGAGGTAGCCGCCGTGCCAGGCCCCGCTGCCGTCCATCAGGACATTGACTTCGGAGGCATCATGCGCGGTGCAGGCGGGAAACAGGTCGTAAGAGACAAGCGTGGTGAGCGAGCGTCCGGTGAGGGCAATCTCCGTGCGGAAAAGATAGGAAGTGCCGTACACGTCAAACGCGGAAGGGCGGGCGACGGGGACAATGGCTGTGTTAGTCACGTCCACGATGTCGTAGCCGCTGTCTGATGGGCAGCGCCAGATGTCGCGGCTTTTGACATAGGGTTCCAGGACGCCGGAGACATGGGTCAGGGGGTTGAAGTTGAGGAGCGGCATGGCAGCCACCTGCGCCGCGTAGGGCGTCGCCTGCCAAATCCAGGGCGACGTGTATTTATCCGATGGGTCGCCGCCATAAGGCATCAGGTCGTCAAAGTCGGCGGCGTACAAATTGATGGACAGCCCCAGTTGGCGCAGATTGGACAGGCAGACGGTCTTGCGCGCGCTCCCGCGCACGGTGGCAAACACGGGAAAGATGAGCGCCGCCAGCACCAGAATGATGCCGATGACCACCAGCAGTTCCACCAATGTAAAGCCGCTCCGTTTCATGCTTTCTGCATTGTACCGCATGGAAGGGCACGGACGCCGTTTCCACGCCGTCACTCAGCCCGCCAATCCCTGCTCACAGCCCGGCAACAAAAAAGAGCGGAAACATTGAATGTCTCCGCTCGCGCGAGAAAAGGACAGGCAAGACGGCTCAGGCGGCCAGCGGTTCCGCGTCTGTTGGCGCGTCTTCCGGGTCGGCGGCGAGCGTGAAGGTGACAGCGCGGGCGTCCTGACGCTTGCGGAAGTGGATGGTTTCCCACTGCTGCACGTAGTCCAGGACGACCATCGCCATTGTGCGCGCAACCTGCTCCGGCATCTGAATGGTCAGGCTGTCGGTGGCTTTCACCATCTTGACCTGGCCCGCGCCGTATACTTCACCCTGCCCGTTGTCAATGCGGAGCACGAACGGCTGCCGGTACTTGGTTTCTTTCTTGAAGGTCAGCACGCGCGCCTCTGTGTAGTCGTCGTGCGCGCTGCCTTTGTGGTCGTCAAACTGCGTGAACGTGCCCACGAGCAGGTCGTGGCACACCAGCTTGAAATCGTCGGCGTCCACGAAATGCCGCACGCGCTGGATCGCCTTGTAGTTCTCGTCAAACTCCACCAGCGTGAAGGCGAGTTTGCTGCGCTTGGGGTCAAACGCCAGCAGGTCGCAGATGTCCAGTATCTTGTCTTTTGCCACGAAGCGATAAATCTGTATCTTCGTCACTTCGCGGCTGTTGGTTGTTTCTGTTTTCATGGTCTGTTCTCTCTTTCCCGTGTCAGTTCTCGTGTCTGCGCGCGTTCTTCGCGCTTAAAGCACCTTGCGATAGGTGCAGGTTGGCTTCTGCCCCAGGCTTGACCAGCAATCCCAGCAGACCAGATAGCCGCGCCCGCCGACATAGTAGCAGTTGGAAACTAAATCGTCTCCGCACTGCGGGCACTGGCCGCGCACCCATTCCGGGCGCGGGCGCTCCGAGTGTCCGTCCCATGCCTGCCGGACGCTTTCCACCACCGCATTTGTCTCAAAGATTGTGTCCATCTCTCGTCAATTCTCCCTTCCAGTTCTCTCGCGATTGGTATTATTATTATAGCGCAAATGGCAGTGAGTGACAGCAATTATGCCTAGCGTGGCGCGCGTATGTTCTTAAATTATCACCACATGATAATTTCTCAAGAGAGGAGGAATAATTTATTTGCAATTACGGTATAAACACTATGAGGTTGTGCGGCAATGAAGCCGACAATGGAAACCAAAGGGGGATAACTACAATGGTTTTATGGATGGTCGCCGGGTATCTGGTCACTGCGGTCGCGTTCTATTCCTACATAGTCGCCACCGCGCAAGAGGAACCGAAAGAATGCAGCGCCACCGTGATTGACATGGTGGAGTGGCAACGCAGCCGCGACGAAGAAGTTCGCAAAGCGGCCTGAGAGTGGCTTAACAACAGGCGCAGTCGCCTGAAACGCTTATGATAGAAAAAGCCCGGAAGAGTTGAACTCTTCCGGGCTTTCTTGCGAACCGACAAGGAATACTTGGTCGCATCGCGGCTCTAGCGAAACGAGATGCCGACCAGAATGCTGACGAAAAACCAGGCCAGCCCCAGATAGCGGGTATACGTCTGAAGGCGCTCCTCTAGCCCCGGCTTGCCCTTGAAATTGGCCGCGACGTTGCCGCCAATGGTGCCAGTCAGCCCTTCATTCTTCGTGGTCTGCGACATCACAATGGCAATAAACGCCAGGCTAATCAAACCCTGCAAAACCAGCAAAATCACTCGCACTGCATTCATCGCGCTTCCTTTTCCTCAGTCACCGTTGTCGCGGGGGGCACTGTCGCTGGCAAGGCAGGCGGCGCGGGCGTGTCATCGTCGTCGCGCATCGCCTTTTTGAACTCGCGAATGCCTTCGCCCGTCCCTTTGCCCAGAGACGCCAACTTGGAACCGCCAAACAGCACCATCACCACAATGGCAATAATGGCAATGTCAGTCGGGCCGCCAAACCCAAACGCAACAGGAAACATCTCAGTGGCCTTTCTCTGGCTCAATGGAAACAGCAGGGACAGCGGAAACAACCGGCTCCATTAACGGCGCGGCCTCTTGGTCATATGCGCTATGCGCGACGACTTTCTCCACCGTCGCGCTACTGGTTTCGCGGCTGACAGTCGGCACGGACAGCACCGGTTGATACACCGATTCCACTTCACTGCGTACTGAATGCGCCGCGCCAGTCACCTCATCGGCAATCTTACGAAACTCTCGCATGGCGCTGCCAAGTTGCTTGCCGACCTCCGGCAGGCGTTTCGGCCCGAACACAATGAGCGCGAGAACAAAGACAATGGCTAAATCCGCAGGGCTGCCCAGAAATGCAAGCATGGACATATTCTTTCCGTGACGCCAGCGTCACTCGCCTTGCTGTCTTATTCCCACTCCCGGCGCCTCTGTAACCCGGCAAAGCCAATTCCACGCACGCAGCCGCCGAAATCAGCGCTTGCTGAACTGGAAGCCCCGACGTGCGCGCTTGCGACCATACTTTTTACGCTCTTTCACGCGGGGGTCGCGGGTTAGAAAGCCCAGTTTGCGGAGCACTGGGCGGAAGTCCGGGTCGGCTTCAATCAGGGCTTTAGAGATGCCATGACGCAAGGCTCCTGCCTGCCCGGAGATACCGCCGCCGAGCGTCTTCGCCCAGACATCAAACTTGCCTTCTGTTTCCGTCACCTCAAAGGGCTGCAAGATGAGGGCTTCCAGCGTGCGCCGCCCAAAGTATTGCGGGGCTGTCTTGTCGTTAACCGTGACATTGCCCTCGCCAGAGGAAAGCCAGACTTTGGCGGTCGCGTTCTTGCGATGCCCCGTGCCATAGTAGCGTGTGGTTTGTGCCATAAGAGTGTTCCTGGAGGATTATTCTGATTTCTGCGCCTGATGCGGATGCTCCGCGCCAGAGTAAATACGCAGTTTCTTCAGGGTCTGCGCCCCCAGTGAGTTATGCGGCAGCATCCCTTTCACGACGCGCATGAGGGCCGCCACCGGGTCTTTTTCTATCTCGCGCCCGCGCGTCACGGTACGGATGCCACCGGGATAGAGCGTATGCCGGTAAATCGGCTCATCGCGCTTGCTGTTGCCGGTCAGCCGCACTTTGGCGGCATTGATTATGATCACATGGTCGCCACAGTCTACATGAGGCGTCCACTCCGGCTTGTTCTTGCCGCGCAGGATTTTGGCGGCCTCCGCCGCTAAGCGTCCCATCGGCTGATTGGTCGCGTCCATCACAACCCAACGGCGCGATTTCTCCATTTCCAGAGGCTTTGCACTAAATGTCGGCATTATCTTCCCTTTGTCAGTATTTCACGTGCCACAGGAACAATCCCTGCGGCGGAGCAGGCGCGCACGGGTTAAAAGTGCGATTGCGCGTTTCTAAAATGACGGCGGCAGCGCCCGGTTCCAAATCGCCTTTTCCGACAGCGACCAGCACGCCAACCAGATTACGCACCATAGAGCGCAGAAAACCATCCGCGCTCACCGAAACAAGCACAAGGTCTTGCGAGAGCGAACGAACAGCAAGCCGACGCACGCGCCGCACGGTGGTCGGCACGGAACTTCCTCCGGTTTTCGCATACGCGGCAAAGTCATGTGTTCCCCGGAGCAGAAGCGCGGCGGCGCGCATTCGGCTGATTTCTAAAGGCCGCCGCACATGGTAACTATAGCGGCCCCAGCGAGCAGAGCGGGTCGTGCGCGTCCAAATCAGGTAGCCATACGTGCGGCGGCGCGCGGAGAACCGCGCATGGAAGGTTTCCACCACTTCTTCCACGCGCACGATGGAAACGTCCTGCGGCAGATTGCTGTTCAGGGCAATTGCCCAGCGCTCCAGCGGCAGACGGCTTTCCGTCTTCAGTGAGACCACCTGGCCCAGCGCATGAACTCCTGTGTCGGTACGCCCTGCCGCGTGCAATATCACCTGCTCATGGGGAACAAGATGAGCGAACGCCTCCTGCAAGACCGATTGAACAGTTCTTACGCCGTTCCCCTGCACCTGATAGCCATAAAAGTCTGTGCCATCATATTCCACTGTCAACTTCAGCGTGCGTGTCAGATTACGCCTTTCGGACAGTGCCGATTTTATCGGGAGCCGTCGGAAATGGCAGAGCCTTATCCGTCGTCAGGGACAACTGCACGATAGTGGCCGCATCGCCTCGCCGCTGCCCAATCTTCACTGTGCGTGTGAAGCCCCCAGCCACATTCTTGAACTCAGGGGCAACCTGCGTGAAGAGATGATGCACCAGCGTTTCATCCGTCAGGTAACGCCGGGCCTGACGGCGCGCGTGGAGCGAGTCTGTACGCGCGGCGGCAATCATCTTTTCCGCGACGGAGCGCACATCTTTGGCGCGGGTCTCGGTTGTTTTAATGGTTTGGTAAGTCAGCAGCGCCCTGACAAGACCCTTCAGCAAAGCGCGCCGCTGATCGCTTGGCAGCCCGAACTTGCGTCCGCCTATTCGGTGATTCATAAGTGTAGCCCTTCATTCTTCCCCGGCGCTGGCGGCTTCGTCCTCGTCGCCCACCTCGTCGTCATCATCATAGGCACTGTCGTCATCCGTTGCGCCCAGTATGCTCAGGCCGAGCGACGACAATTTTTCCTTTACTTCGGTCAGGGACTTCTTCCCAAAGTTGCGGATTTGCATCAAATCCGCTTCCGAGATTTGCAGCAAGTCCCCAATGGTGAGGATACTGGCCTTCTTGAGACAGTTGTAAGTGCGCACGGAGAAGTCCAGCTCTTCAATACGCGCATCCAGAGTTCCCGGTGCGCCTGCTGCATATCCGCTGCCGTCGCTCCCCGACAAGCCAAACCCTTTCGGAAACTCAACAAACCGGTGGTAGAACTGCTCCAACAGATACGCCGCTTGGCTCATCGCCTCACCCGGCGTGATCGTCCCGTTTGTCCACACCTCCATTGTCAGCCGCTCAAAGTCTGTCTTGAAACCAACGCGCGTAGCCTCCACGTTGAACGAGACTTTGCGTACCGGGGTGAAAGCCGCGCCAATCGGAATAATCCCGATGGTTTGTTTGCTTTTATCCTGTTTATCCGGCAGCACGTAACCTCGCCCAATATCAACGCTTAACTCCATAGAAAGATGAGCGCTATCATCGGAGAGGGTCGCTAAATAGATTTCGGGGTTGACGATCTCCACATCACTGGGACATTCAATATCTGCGCCTGTGACAACCCCGCCCCCTTTAACATTGATGCGAATGGTTTTCTGATCTGACTGCTCATCAGGCTGAAAAATGCTGTTGTTCCGATAGACCTTGACAAAGAGGTCTTTCAAGTTCAGGATGAGTTCTGTGGTGTCTTCCTTCACTCCCGGAATGGTGGAAAATTCGTGCAGAACGCCGTCTATCTTGATGGACGTGACGGCGGCCCCTGAAATCGATGCCAACAACACACGGCGCAAGGAGTTGCCCAGCGTCACTCCATAGCCCCGGTCTAAAGGCTCAACAACAAACTTGCCATACGTCCCGGTCTGTTCCAAGACTTCGATACGTGGAGTAGCCATTTCTATCATAATTATAATCGTACCTCGCTCCAGGTCAGTCCATAAGTAAGCACAGGCAAAAAACCCGCCATACAGGGGCGGGTTATTAGGCCCTGAAGCACTGCATCCAGCGCCACGCAATCCTAACGCGAATAGTATTCTACGATGAGTTGTTCTTCAACATCCGTATCAATCATATCGCGTGTCGGCACGTCAAGCACTTTGGCAATCAGTGAGTTGGCATCCAATGTAAGCCACTCAGGAATACGGTGCCCGGTGCCACGCAGGGCGTCCAGCATTGGAAGCAGCTTGCGGCTATTGGCGTGTACTGTAATCACGTCGCCGGGCCGCACGCTATAGGAAGGAATGTTGACGCGCTTGTCGTTGACTAAGAAATGGCGATGCGAGACCATTTGACGCGCTTGGGCGCGGGAAGCGGCCATGTTCAGGCGGTAGACAACGTTGTCCAAGCGCAATTCAATCAATTGCAGCAGGTTTTCACCAGTGACGCCGCGCCGTCGCTCGGCTTCTGCCAGATAGTTGCGAAACGGGCGCTCAAGCACCCGATAGGTGCGCTTCATCTTCTGCTTTTCGCGCAGCTGCCCGGCGTACTCCGTCGTTTTCTTCTGCGGCCCCTGCCCATGCATACCGGGCGGGTAGTTGCGACGCTCAATCTGGCACTTTTTGCTGTAGCAGCGCGTGCCTTTCAGATATAGTTTTACGCCTTCGCGCCGACACTGGCGGCAGCGGGCATCTCCCGAATGGGGCATAGTTTGCTTCTCTCCCTGACTTACTTACAAGAGCGCGCGGTGGCTTCGGCGCAACGCACGACACAGTTACACACGGCGGCGCTTGGGCGGGCGGCAGCCATTGTGCGGAATAGGGGTGACATCTTTAATGATGGACACTTCTACGCCGACAGCCTGAAGCGCGCGAATGGCGGACTCGCGACCTGAGCCGGGGCCTTTGACATGAACGTCTACGCGCCGCAAGCCATGCTCCTGCGCCTTGCGGGCGGCGTTCTCTGCGGCCAGCTGCGCGCCAAACGGCGTTCCCTTTTTGGAGCCTTTGAAGCCCACGCTCCCCGCGCTGGCCCAGGAAATCAGGTCGCCCTTGACGTCGGTTACGGATACAATCGTGTTGTTGAACGTGCTCCGGATGTAGACTATGCCCTGGGCGATGTTCTTTTTTTCTTTGGGCTTCTGCCGCGTCGTTGTTTTTTTCTGTGCCATGCGGTTTACTTCTTGACTTTCTTCTTGCCTGCGACAGCACGGCGCGGGCCGCGCCGGGTGCGCGCATTGCTTTTCGTCTTCTGGCCGCGCGTCGGCAGGCCCTTGCGGTGACGAATGCCCCGGTAGCAGCCGATCTCCTGCAAGCGCCGGATGTTCATCTGTATCTGGCGCTTGAGGTCGCCTTCTACCCGGAACTCGCGCTCAATGGTGTCGCGCAGTTTGGCGACTTCCGCTTCGGTCAGGTCGCGGACGCGGGTATCCAGGCTGATAGCATTCTTGCCCAGAATGTCGCGGCTGCTCGTGAGGCCGATGCCAAAGATAGAAAGGAGCGCATATTCTACCCGCTTGTCGCGCGGCAGGTCAACTCCAGCGATACGTGCCATAACTCTCCTCAGTAAGCGCGGGTTAGCCCTGACGCTGCTTGTGCTTCTTGATGACGCAAATCACGCGCACGACCCCGTCGCGCTTGATAACTTTGCATTTGTCACAGATTTTCTTGACGGACGCTCTGACTTTCATGGTGTTCTCTTTCTACCGGTAGCGATACAGAATGCGCCCGCGCGTCAAATCATAGGGCGACAGTTCGCATTTCACGCGGTCGCCCGGCAGGATTTTGATGAAGTGCATCCGTATCTTGCCGCTCACCTGCGCCAGTATCTGGTTGCCGGTTTCCAAGTCTACGCGAAACATGGCATTGGGCAGGGTTTCGGCAATCGTGCCTTCTACCTCAATGGCCTTTTCCTTTGCGTAGGTTTCCGCTTCCTGAGCGTGGCGCTCATCGCGGGCCTCATGCTGCTTTCGTTGTCTTCTCGCCATAAGTGCCTGTAGTCAACTTCTCCTCGGAGAGCGGCAGCGTCAAAATCTCCGGCCCCGCCTCCGTAATCGCGACGGTATGCTCAAAGTGCGCGGACAGCGATTTATCCGTCGCAATAATTGTCCATTCGTCGTTGGGCAGGTGCGTCACTTCGCGCGAGCCAAGGTTGATCATTGGCTCAATGCAGAAGGTCATGCCCACGCGCAAACGCTGCCCCGTGCCCGCACGCCCGTAGTTGGGAACATCTAACCCTTTTTCGTGCGGCGAAGTTCCCACGCCGTGCCCGACCAACTCCTGCACGACCCCGTAGCGGCTGCGCTCCGCATGCCGCTGCACGGCGGCGCTGATGTCGCCAATCCGATTGCCGGGCCGCGCCTGCGCGATGCCTTTATAAAGCGCCTCGCGGGTCACAATCAGCAGGTTTTTGGCTGCCGACGAGACTGACCCAACGGGAACCGTCATGGCGGCGTCAGCATACCAGCCGTCCACCGACGCGCCCATATCCAGCCCCACAATGTCGCCTGGCTGCAAGATGCGCCGGGCGCTGGGGACGCCATGAACGACTTCTTCGTTGACAGACAGGCAGGTGTTGTGCCGGTAAGGCACATCGCTGAAAGACGGCTGGTAGCCCAGAAAGGCAGATTTTGCGCCATGCCGCTTGAGGACTTCGGCAGCCACTTCGTCTAAGTCCTGTGTGGTTGTTTCCCCCGGCACAATCGCGTCGCGCATGGCGGCGAGCGCCTCGGCAACCACCTGACCCGCCCGCCGCATCATTTCCATCTCGGCAGGGGTCTTCAGCCGAATCATCTGCTTATTATACCTTAAACCCAGCATTTTCTGTATGGGCTGGAAGGTGAGAGAGCGCTTCACCGGATAAAGCCTTCATAGTTTCGCATCAAGAGTTGGGCTTCTATCGCCTGCATGGTGTCCAGCGCGACGCCGACCACAATCAGCAGCGACGTGCCGCCGACCAGGGTGAAGCCGTTTGCGCCGCCGGTGTTAGTCAGCGCCGGTATCCAGTATTGCAGCAAGGCAATCAGCGCCAGAAACAGCGCGCCCGCCAGCGTGATGCGCGTCATCACTTTGTCCAAATACTCCAATGTCGCCTTGCCGGGCCGGATGCCGGGGATAAACGAGCCGTACTTCTTGAGGTCGTCAGCGATCTGCTCCACATTCATAGTGACCGCCGTGTAGAAGTACGTGAAGAAGACAATGATGGCGGCGTACACCAGCCCTGTCACTGGGTTCTTGCCGGGCGACATCCAGTCGGCAACGCGCTGCAATTCGTCGTGAATGCGCTGGTTGGTTGGGAACAGCTGCATGAGCGTCAATGGCAAGAGTTGAATGGACAGCGCGAAGATGATAGGAATGACGCCCGCTGACGCCACCCGGAACGGCAGGTAGGAAGTTCCACCCTGGCTCATCTTGTTGCCCACAATCTTGCGGACGTGCTGGATCGGGATTTTGCGCTGGCCGAGCGTCACGAAGATGATGCCGATGACAGTGGCAAAAAACGCGACAACGAGCACCACGACCTGCCAGGGCTGCACCGAGCCAGCGATGACGGACTGTCCGACATTGCCAATCTGCGACGGCAGGCGCACCATAATGCCGCAGAAGATAATCAGCGAGACACCGTTGCCGATGCCCTTGTCAGTGATGAGTTCACCCAGCCACATGAGAAACGCCGTGCCCGCCGTGAGCGTCAGCACAATCTGCACGACTAGCAGTGGATTGTTCTCAGACAGAATGTGCTGACTGCGGAACAGCAGCGTGAGGCCAACGGCCTGGATAATCGCCAGCAAGACAGTTAAATAGCGCGTGCGCTGCGCGATGCGTCGTCGTCCCGATTCGCCCTCTTTGGCTTCCTCCTGCCACTGCGGAATAGCGAATGTCAGCAGCTGCATGATGATGGAGGCGTTAATGTAGGGAATAATGCCCATCGCGAAGATGGTGAAGCCCTTCAGCGCGCCGCCGGAAAATACGTCCACCAGATTCAGGATGCCGCCGCCATTCGCCCCACCCCGGCTGAAGTAGCTTCGGAGAGCGTCGTGGTTGACGCCCGGCAGGGGAATGTGCAGGCCGACGATGTAGACGCCAAACATGGCGAACACGAACAGCAGGCGGCGGCGCAGTTCCGGGATTGCCCATGCCGACACCATTGCCTGCACGAATGGCGTGGTGTCGCTGCCACCGGGGCCACCCGTGCGGCGGCGCGCGGCGGGCGGAGCCGCCGGAGGAATATTGGCTGAAGGACGCTTTATCGCCATAACAAGGGCCTCTGCCGTTTCGGGCTAGATGACTTCGGTCGTGCCGCCCAGCGCGGCAATCTTTTCGGACGCACTTTTGGAGAAGTGATGCGCGCGCACGGTGAGCTTTTTGCTAAGTGCGCCATCCCCTAAAATCTTGATGCCATGCTTGAGGCTGCCGACCACGCCCTGCGCGTACAGGAGTTCCGGGGTGACTTCGGTGCCGTCCTCAAAGCGCTCCAGAAGGCTGAGGTTCACGATGGAATATTCCGTCTTGACGACACGGCTCATGCCGACATTATGGCCCATCGTGCCGCGCATTTGCGGCAGACGGCGGTGGGTCGGAGTTTGACCGCCCTCAAAGCCGGGCTTGGTGCTGCCGCGCGCCTTGTCCCCTTTGTGGCCGTGGCCGGAGGTTTTCCCCCTGCCAGAGCCGGGGCCGCGCCCGATGCGCTGGCGTTTGTGGGTCGCCCCTTCATTGGGTTTCAAATCAGACAGGTTCATTTGCGCCTTACTCCCAGAGGCCCGTGCTGCGGGCCATGCTTCTTTTTGCGCGGCGTCCGCTGTGTCGGCTCCGACACAATGCCGCCATCTTCTGTTTCCACGTGCAGGACATGAACCAACTTCTGCACCATGCCCCGAATGGGCGCGCTGTCGGGCTGCATGACGCTGGAGCCGACTTTGCCCAATCCGAGCGCATTGGCGGTGAGCCGCTGGCTTTTCTCGTAGCCGATGAGGCTGCGCTGAAGCGTAATCTTCAGTGACGGCATGGGTTACGCCCCCCCTTCCGCTGTGGGCTGAGATGTTGACGTGCTTTCCGTTTGCAGGGCAGCGGCAGCGTCTACCGGTTGCGCTTCCGGACTGCCCTCAGCGGGAGCCGCTTCCGCGAGCAGCGGAGCCGCCATTTCGGGCTGGGCGGTTTCTGTCTGTTCGGCGACGACGGTGGCGATGCCATGCGAAGCATCTTCCTGCTCGGCGTTCATGGTCGCTTCTGCGACGGCTTTGGACACCAGGTCGTTGACGTTCTTGCCGCGCAGGCGGGCCACGTCGGACGCCCGCTTGAGCTTCTTCAAGGCCGCCATTGTCGCCCACGCCGTGTTGACTTTGTTGGACGAGCCGAGCGACTTGGCGAGCACGTCCTTGACGCCCGCCGCTTCCAGCAGGGCGCGCACGGAGCCGCCCGCCACGAGGCCGGTACCGGGTGACGCGGGCTTGAGCATGACTTCCGCCGCGCCGAGGCGCATCAGCACGTCATGCGGAATAGTGGAACCCACCATCGGGACATGAACCAAACTCTTGCGGGCGGCTTCCACGCCCTTGCGGATGGCATCGGGGATGGCGCGCGCTTTGCCGATGCCTGCGCCGACATAGCCGTTGCCGTCGCCCACCACCACGAGAATGCTCCACGACATGGTGCGCCCACCTTTGTGGGTCTTCTGCACCTTGTTGGTCTGGATAACGCGCTCTTCTAAATTGAGCGTATCCGGGTTAATCAGTGCCATAATTTAGAAGTCCAGTCCATTCTCGCGGGCGGCATCGGCGAGGCCCTGCACGCGCCCGTGATACAGATAGCCGCCCCGGTCAAACACCACTTTGGTGATGCCAGCGGTCTTGGCGCGCTCGGCAATGAGCTGCCCGACGGCGCGCGCCGCCGCCACATTGCCGCCTGCGCCTTTGGCGCTCTTGTCGGTATGCAGAGTCGCGTCCAGCGAGGACGCCGCAACCAACGTGCGCCCGGCGAGATCGTCAATCACTTGCGCGTAGATATTGTTGGTGGAGCGGTACACATTCAGGCGGGGCCGCTCCGGTGTGCCCGTCACCCGTTTGCGGACACGAATATGGCGCTTGAGGCGCGTTTCATTCTTGTTTGCGAGTGCCATAATGTTACTTCTTCCCGCCCTTGCCGCCTGCTTTGCCGCTCTTGCCCGCCTTGCGGCGCACGATTTCGCCCTGATAGCGGATGCCCTTGCCCTTGTACGGCTCTGGCGGCTTGAGTTTGCGAATGACGGCGGCCTGCTGGCCGACTGTCTCTTTGTCAATGCCGTTGATGGTGACGAACGGACGGCGCGTGTTAGTGTCCTGCCCGACTTCAAAGTCAATGCCGTCCAGCGGTTCCACCGGAACGGGGTGCGAAAAGCCGAGGCTGAGAACGAGGCGTTTGCCTTCTTTGGCGGCGCGGAAGCCGACGCCCTCAATTTCCAGCACCTTCTTGTAGCCCGCCGAGACGCCAACCACCATGTTGTTGACTAGCGAGCGAGTCAGGCCATGCAGGGCGCGGTGAGTCTTATCATCGGTGGGACGCTGCACAAGCAATTGCGCGTCGCCCATCGTGATAATCATGTCCGGGTGAAGGCGGCGCGAGAGCGTGCCCTTTGGCCCTTTCACCGTGACGGTTCCATCTTTGGCCGTCTGCACGTCCACGCCCTGAGGCAGCGGCACGGGAATTTTGCCGATACGCGACATCGTGGGGTTGCTCCTTTAATAAACGAACGCCAGCACTTCGCCGCCAATGCCCAGTTTGCGGGCCTGTTTGGCGGTCATTACGCCCTGCGACGTGCTGACAATGGCGATGCCGAGGCCGCGCAAAACTGTGGGAAGGGCGTCGTGCGCGCGGTAAATCCGCAGGCCGGGCTTGGAGACGCGCTTCAGGTCGGTGATGACTTTTTCGCGGTTGCGCGCTCCATACTTGAGGTAGACCTTAATTTTGTCCTGCACCGGCTGCGACACCACTTCGTAAGACTTGATGTAGCCCTCTTCGTGCAGGATGCGAACGACTTCCACCTTCATCTTGGAAGATGGCACTTCCAGCGACTCATGGTTGGCGCTGTTGGCATTGCGGATGCGGGTCAATAAATCCGCAATCGGGTCACTCACTGGCATAATTTTCTCCCATCAGACCGGCGCTTGCCCCTCCCGCTGCGGGAAAAGAAGCAATCGCCACGATATGGCTTAGATAGACTTGATAACTGTGCGCAGGTTACCAGCTAGACTTGGTGACGCCGGGAACAAGGCCCTGATGCGCCATCTCGCGGAAGCAGATGCGGCAAATGCTGAACTTTCGCATATACCCGTGCGCCCGCCCGCAAAGCTGGCAGCGGTTGTAAGCGCGGACAGCGAAGCGCGGCTTGCGCTTGGCTTTCTGAATCAGGGCTTCTTTCGCCATAGTTTCCTCGTCACGGTTTCCTTCGTCAACAGCCGCTTTGGAGCGGCAAACGGTTTTCAGTATACCCTATGCGGGCAAAAAACTAGATGGCTCGCTCGCCCTGTCGTTCGCCCCGAAAGGGAAGGCCCAGACCTTTGAGCAGAGAGCGCGCCTCGGCATCGCTTTTGGCGTTGGTCACGATGATGATGTCCATGCCGCGCACTTTGTCTACCTTATCGTAAACGATTTCCGGGAACGTCAACTGCTCTTTTAGGCCCATCGCGAAGTTGCCGCGCCCGTCAAACGAGTTCGGGTTGATGCCACCAAAGTCGCGCACACGGGGCAGGGTCACATTGAACAATCTATCCAGAAACTCATACATCTGCGGGCCGCGCAGGGTGACTTTGGCCCCGACACGCTGCCCAGCGCGTAGGCGGAAGTTTGCGATAGACTTCTTCGCCCGCGTCACGACAGGCTTCTGACCCGTGATGGTCGCCAGATCGCTCACGGCTCCGTCCAGCAGTTTGGGGTCGCCGCCGGTTTGTCCTGCCGCGCCGACGCCCATGTTGATGACGACCTTTTCCAATCGCGGAACCTGCATGATGTTCTTGTAGCCGAACTCTTTCTGTAGGGCCGGGACGATCTCTTCCTGAAACTTGGTTTTCAGACGCGGCTGCGCCCCTGTCTTCTCGGTTGATGTTTCATTCGCCATTTTCAATCACGCTCCCACTCTTATGGGCGAACCGAACGCGGTTGCCCTCGGCATCGGTCTTGATGCCGATGCGCGACACGCGCTTGCCGTCGCCAGGGTCAACAATCTGCACTTTGGAGGCGGCCAGCGGCGCGGACATCTCAATGCGTCCGCCCTGCGGCTGCGGCGCGGCGGGCGTAATCGTGCTGCGCTGCGGCTGGGGCTGCGCCCTCTGATGCTTGACGATGATATTGATGCCTTCCACCACGACTTTGCCGGAGGCAGGCATCACGCGCGTCACTTTGCCTTCTTTGCCTTTGTCCTTGCCTGCAATGACGCGGACTAAATCGCCCGTCCGCAGGCGCATTTTCCCGGCAAACACAGGCTTGTTCGTGCGCGGGCCTTTTTTCTTGGGCGGAGTATACATCACTAAAGCACCTCCGGGGCGAGCGAGATAATCTTCATCGCGCCCTCAAACTTGGCGTCGCGCAGTTCGCGGGCAATAGGGCCAAAGACGCGGGTTCCGCGCGGCGCGAGCGCGTTGGTAAGCACGACGGCGGCATTCTCGTCAAACCGAAGCGTGGAGCCGTCAGGACGCTTAATCACGTTCTTGGTGCGGACGATAACGGCCTTCACGACCTCGCCCTTCTTGACCTGCGCCCCCGGCGTCGCCGACTTCACCGCCGCCACGATAATATCGCCGACATGGGCGTACTTAGCGTTGGAGCCTTTGAGCACACGGATGCAAAGCAGTTCCCGCGCGCCGCTATTGTCCGCCGCCCGCACCCGGCTGTAATCTTGTATCATGTTGTTTCCTTTGCGCTGCCAGCGCGGTTTCTGCCCCGAAAAGCAGGCTTCGCATCTGACCCAGGCAATTTGCTATTCTTGTTGACTACTTGGCGCGCTCTACGACACGCACGAGCCGCCAGCACTTGTCTTTGCTGATGGGGCGCGTTTCCATAATCTCTACGGTGTCGCCGATATGGGCATCATTGTTCTCGTCGTGCGCCTTGAACTTCTTATCCCGCTTGAGAATACGCCCGTAGATGGGATGACGCACCAGGTTCTTGACCGTTACCACCACCGTCTTCTGCATCTTGTCGCTGCTCACGACGCCCTGACGCACCTTGCGCCGATTGCGGCTGAGAGCGTCTGTTTCTGTCTCGTCTGCCATCGTTAGCCTTCTTTCCCGCCTGCCAATTCCCGTTCGCGCCGAATAGTGAGGGCGCGCGCAATGTCCTTGCGGCTGTTTCGCACCACCTTCACGTTCTCCTGCGGCTTGCTCAAGCGGTCTTTGCGGAACTGGTAAATTGCCTTGTGCGCGCCTGCAATGGTAGCGGTCAGGTCGGTATCTGCCATGCCGCGCAACTCGCCGAGGCGCGCTTTCATCTTCTTGTTATCTGCCATTTGGTTACTCCCCTGCCCCGACTACTTCGGGCGCTTCGTCGGGAATGGCGTGCGCCGCAATTTGAAGCGGGGTCTCGTGCCGCGTGACGAACTTGGTAGCAATCGGCAGTTTATGCGACGCCAGCCGCATGGCCTCTTTCGCCAACTCCTCCGACACGCCGGACATCTCAAACAAGATGCGTCCGGGCTTCACGACGGCAACCCAGCCTTCGGGAGCGCCCTTGCCTTTGCCCATGCGGGTTTCGGCAGGCTTCTTGGTGAACGGCTTATCTGGAAAGACCCGTATCCATATCTTGCCGCCACGCCGGATTTTGCGATTCATGGCGATACGCGCCGATTTAATCTGGTTGTTGGTCATCCAGCAGGCTTCTAGCGCTTGCAGTGCATACTCGCCGAAGTCCACGTTCGTGCCGCCGGACGCCACGCCGCGACGGTTGCCGCGATGCACGCGCCGGTATTTGACTTTCTTGGGCATTAACATAGTGAGTTCTCTCCTTAACGACCACCGCCGCCGGGACGCCCGCCGCCGCCAAAGCCGCCGCCCCCGCCGGGACGACCGCCGCCACCGCCCATGCCGCCGCGTCCGCCGCCGCCAAAGCCGCCGCGCCCGCCACCTGCACCGCCGCGTCCGCCACGACCGCCCGCACCGCCTCTGCCGCCGCGCCCGCCTGCGGGCCGTCCACCGGTGCGGTCGCCGAAGCCTTCTTCCGCATTCAGGCGTCGCTGCTGCTGCTGCTGCAGGGCAATGTCGGCGGTCGTCAGGCGCTTCTGACCGGGCAGAATGTCACCCTTGTAAATCCAGACTTTGACGCCGATGTTACCATACGTCGTCGCGGCCTCGCTGAAGCCGTAGTCAATGTCGGCGCGCAGAGTGTGCAGAGGGATTTTGCCTAGCCTGTCTCCCTCGCGACGGGCCATTTCGCTCCCGTTCAGGCGGCCCGCGCACAGAATACGGATGCCTTTAGACCCCAGTTTCATGGCGCGGGTGACAGCCTGACGCATGGCGCGCTTGTAGGAAACGCGCTTGGAAATCTGCTGCGCGATGCTCTCCGAAACCAGTTGCGCGTCTAATTCCGGGTGGCGGATTTCGGTGACGTTCGCCGTCACCGACTTCTTGGTGAGCTTTTCCAGCAACAGGCGCAGGTCGTCCACGCCCTTGCCGCCGCGCCCGATGATGATGCCCGGCTTGGCCGTGTGCAGCGTCACTTTGATGCGATTGGCGGCACGCTCTATTTCTACGCGCGCAATGGCGGCATTCTGCAGTTCGCGCCGCTTCTTGATGTAGAGGCGGATGTGCTGGTCTTCCACCAGCGCGGCGGCATAGCCCTTGTCTAGGAACCATTTGCTTTCATGCTCACGATTGACGCCGACCCGGAAGCCGACTGGATGGATTTTCTGTCCCATGAATTATTCCCCTTCGCTGCGCTTCTGGTCGGCATCGTCCGGGTCAGGCGCGCGGTCGGACATATCAATTTCGGGCGCATCGGACGCCGTGACCGGCGTCGCTTCCGCCGGAGCATCACTTGCGGCAACCTCAGTATCGGCCTGCGCGCTCTGCGCCGGGGCTGCCGGAGCCTGGCCCGCGTCGCTTGTGTTAGCGGTGTCGCCGGTGGAGCCTTCCCCAGCGTTGGTGTCGGGCGTCTGGCGGTCAGGCTGCGCGGGCGTGGCGTCCGGCGTATTCAGTTCCGTCTCCGTCCCCGACTGCTCAGTTACAGTCTGCGCGACAGGAGCGGCGGGCGCAGTTTCAGGCTTCGGCTTCGCGGGCGCTTTTGCCGCCTTAGGCTTCGCCGGAACCGTGCTTGTGCGCTGCGGACGTGCCGGGGCGGGCGCTTCGGTCAAAATGACCGTCAGGTGACTGGTGCGCTTCAGAATGCGGTACGCGCGGCCCTGCGCCCTCGGCTTGACGCGCTTTAGAGAAGGGCCGCCGTCGGCCAGGATATTCACAATTTTTAGTTCTTCCACACCCGCGCCCCACCCGTCCTGCGCGTTGGCGGCGGCGGAAATGAGCACCTTGCTAATCAACTCTGCCGCATGGTTGGGCACGAAGCGCAGGGTCGCGATGGCCTCGGCGACGCGCTTGCCTTTGATAGCGTCAATCACCAAACGCGCCTTGCGCGGAGTGACACGCACGAACTTGGCGACGGCGCGCGCTTCGGGCACGACTTCCACGCTAACGGCCCGGTCGCCGCCAATCTTCTCGCGCAGCGCGGAGCGCAGTTCATTGGTTTCCATGCGAACCACATTAGGTTTGCTGGTGTGCAGAGCGACTTTCAGGCTGCCATCCTTCTCCTTGCTCAGTTTCACTTTGGAGATGGGCGTGCGCTTCTTGGGTTTATCGTTGTAGCCGAGCGCATTCTCTACGGTCGCCAGCAGAGCGCGATCACGTGCGGCTGTGTTCATGTTGATTTCTCCTCACGGGCCTAGCGGGGACGGCTCGTCCGCGTGTCTTTCTGTCCGGCGTGACCCTTGAATGTGCGCGTGATGGAAAACTCGCCCAGTTTATGCCCCACCATATTCTCCGTGACAAATACCGGAATATGCTTGCGTCCATCGTGGACGGCGAGCGTATGCCCGATCATCTGCGGGAAGATGGTGGAGCGGCGCGACCAGGTTTTCAGAATGCGCTTTTCGTTGCGCGCGTTCATGTCGTCAATGCGCTTCAAGAGTTTGGGGTCGGCATACGGCCCTTTTTTGAGTGAGCGTCCCATAGATTACTTTCCTCGGCGGCGGATGATAAACTTCTGCGTTGACTTGTTGCGGCGGGTGCGGAAGCCCAGCGCGCGGACACCAGTTCGGGAGACAGGCCCCTTCTTGCGGCCAATCGGCGATTTGGCTTCGCCGCCGCCGTGCGGGTGGTCCCGCGGGGACATGACAACGCCCCGGTTGTGCATATAGACACCCAGCCAACGCTTCTTGCCTGCCTTGCCGTGCTTAATATTCTCGTGGTCTATGTTGCCGACCTGCCCCACCGTCGCGCGGCATTCCAGCAGAATAAGCCGCATTTCGCCTGACGCGAGGCGAATGGTGGCATACTTGCCTTCTTTCGCCATGAGCTGCGACGCGCCGCCCGCCGTGCGGGTAATCTGGCCGCCCTTCCCAGGCATCATCTCAATGTTATGGATTTGCGTGCCAACGGGAATGGCCCGCAGGGGCAATGCATTGCCGGGCCGAATGTCCGCGTTCTCGCCCGCCACAATCATGTCGCCGACGCTCAGGCCCACCGGGCAGAGAATGTAGCGCTTCTCGCCATCTCGATAGTGAATGAGCGCAATGCGCGCGGAGCGGTTCGGGTCGTACTCAATGGTGGCGACTTTGCCGGGCACGCCGTCTTTGTCGCGCTTGAAGTCAATGATGCGGTACTGGGTCTTGTTGCCGCCCGCGACATTGACCGCCGTGCGGCGTCCTTTGTTGTTGCGCCCGCCGCTGTGCTTGTTGGGGCGGGTCAGCGACTTTTCCGGCTTGCTTGCGGTGATTTCGCTGTAGTCGGAGCCGGTGCGAAAACGCTGGCCGGGGGTAATCGGTTTGTATCGTTTAATTCCCATGTGGGTTAAACTCCCTCTACCAGTTCAATTTGCTGGCCTGCCTGAAGCGTGACAATCGCTTTCTTCCAGTCGGACGTACGGCCCTGATTGGCGCGCTTGAAGAAGCGGCCCCGGCGCGTTTTGCCCTTCACGATAAGCGTGTTGACAGAGACCACATTGATGGCGTTCTTGCTGTCGGCCTGGATGCGCTCAATCGCATGGGCAATCTCGTACTTGTTGGCTTCTTTGGCAACCACAAATGTGTAATGGTTATGGTTTCCGCCATCTACGCTCTTTTCGGTCACGATGGGGCGCAGGATAATCTCATACGGGCTTTTGGTGGTGGCGCTCATACGGCAGCAGCCTCCTTCTCGGTTTTGCCCCAGACGGCTTCTAATTTGTCCAGGGCGGCGCGGACAATGACGATTTGCGTGGCGTCCAGCACGTCCCGGACAGAGAACTGCGGCGCGGCGCAGACCTGAATGCCGGGAATGTTGCGGAACGACTTATGCACGGTGAGGTTGACTTCGGGCAGCACAATCAGCGCTTTGCCGGTGACACCCAGCGTCTTCAGCAAAGCCGCCGCCGTCTTGGTGGAGTGCGTGTCCATCGTCAGGCTGTCCAGCACAAGCACGGCGTCCTCCGCCGCTTTCGCGGTCAGCGCGGACAAAATGGCAGCGCGGCGTGCTTTCTTGGGCAGCCGGGAAGACAGGTCGCGTGGGTGCGGCCCGAACACGATGCCGCCGTGCCGATAGTGCGGCGCGGAAATGGAACCCTGACGCGCGCGGCCCGTGCCCTTCTGCCGGTACGGCTTTCTGCCGCCACCCGTGACTTCGCCGCGCGTTTTGGTATTGCGCGTGTCCTGACGGGCATTGGTCATTTCCGCCCGCACCGCCTGGTGCATCAGACCAAGATTAACTTTTGCGCCGAAAAGGGTTTCGCTGAGGACGACTGTCTCGCCGCTCGCGCCATCGGCTTTGCGGATGGGGATGGTGGGCATGATGTTCTCCTCTAGCGAATGAACTTCTTAATTAGGACAAGGCCGCCGTTAGCTCCAGGGATAGCCCCCTTGACCAGTAGGACGTTCTTGTCTGTATCGACCTGGATAACGCGCAAGCCCTGCTGGGTGATTTGTGCGTCTCCCATGTGCCCCGGCTTGCCTGCTCCCTTGAAGGTGCGGGCCGCATCGGTCGCGCCGCCGGACGCAGGCTTGCGGTGGCTGGTAGACGCGCCGTGCGTAGCCTTGTGGCCGCGCCAGCCATAGCGCTTCATAACGCCCGCGAAGCCTTTGCCTTTGGAGATGCCGGTAACGGCGACTTTCTCTCCCACAGCAAAGATGTCGGCCTTGAACTCATCGCCCTCGGCGACGGTCTCGCCGTCGTCCAGCGGGATTTCGCGCAGGACGCGCTTGGGCTTCACGCCATGCGCGGCGAAGTGGCCCTTTTCCGGCGAGTTCAGGCGGTGCTCTTTCACATCCCCAAAGCCGATTTGGGCGGCAGAATAGCCATCTTTATCCAGCGTCTTCAGTTGCGTGACGACGCAGGGGCCTGCGGCAATCACAGTGACGGGCGTCACGCGCCCGTCTTCTCCAAACACCTGGGTCATGCCCAGTTTCGTGCCTAAAATTGCACTTGGCATTGTTTCCTCCACGGCGCACCTGGCAGATGGAACACCATCCGTTGCGTGACGCGGGTTTCGTCGTCAGAACGCGCAGAGCGTCCTAAAGTTTGATTTCAATGTCTACGCCCGACGGCAAATCTAGCCGCATGAGCGCGTCAATGGTCTTGGGGCCAGGGTCAAGAATGTCAATGAGACGCTTATGGGTACGCATCTCAAAGTGCTCAAAGGACTCCTTGTCCACAAATGTGGAACGCTGCACGGGCAGGATGTTCTTCTCAGTCGGCAGCAACACCGGCCCGGAAATGCGCGCCCCGGTGCGCTTCACGGTGTCCACAA
Source organism: uncultured Armatimonadota bacterium (assembly GCA_963835235.1). Taxonomy (GTDB): domain Bacteria; phylum Armatimonadota; class Armatimonadia; order Armatimonadales; family Capsulimonadaceae; genus CAWIET01. The sequence goes on along the minus strand of CAWIET010000004.1, from coordinate 939,319 downwards.
TCTTTTCCGCTGACTGGTCTAAGACCCGGTGGTCAAAGGCGCGCAGGCGGATACGAACTTTATCACGACGCATAGTGTTGTGCTCCTCGCACAGAAGCAAGGGCGTGACTGTTCACGCCCCTGCGGATTAGCCTTAGGCAATGACTTTAGTGACGACGCCTGCTCCGACCGTCTTGCCCCCCTCGCGAATGGCAAAACGCAAACCCTCTTCCATCGCAATCGGAGCGATGAGTTCTCCGGTAATCGTCACGTTGTCACCCGGCATCACCATCTCCACGCCCTCCGGCAAGTCCAGGTTCCCCGTCACGTCCGTCGTCCGAAAGTAAAACTGAGGACGATAGCCCTTGAAGAACGGAGTGTGACGACCCCCCTCTTCCTTGCTCAGGATGTAAACCTCACCCTCAAACTTCGTGTGAGGCTTGATGCTCCCCGGCTTCGCCAGCACCTGACCACGCTCAATATCCTTGCGCTCCACGCCCCGCAAAAGGATGCCCGCGTTGTCGCCCGCCTGAACCGTGTCCAGCGTCTTCCTGAACATCTCCATGCTCGTGGCTACCGTCGTCTTCGTCGCTTCCTTGATCCCGATGATCTCGATCTGCTCCCCGGCCTTCAGCACACCCCGCTCCACGCGCCCGGTCGCAACCGTCCCCCGGCCCGTGATCGTCATCGTGTCCTCCACCGGCATCAAAAACGGCTTGTCCACATCCCGCGTGGGAGTGGGAATGAACGCATCCACCGCCTCCATCAACTTCAGCACCGCAGGCTCCCCAATCTCCGACTGGTCGCCTTCCAAAGCCTTCACCGCAGACCCCACCACAATCGGGCAGTCGTCGCCGGGGAACTCGTACTTGGACAGCAGTTCTCTGACCTCAAGTTCCACCAGTTCAATCAGTTCCGGGTCGTCCACCATGTCCGCTTTGTTGAGGAACACGACAATGGAGGGAACGCCCACCTGACGGGCCAGCAGGATGTGCTCGCGCGTCTGGGGCATGGGGCCATCGGCGGCGGACACGACAAGGATAGCGCCGTCCATTTGGGCGGCTCCGGTAATCATGTTCTTGATGTAGTCGGCGTGACCGGGGCAGTCCACATGGGCGTAGTGGCGTTCGCCGGTTTCGTACTCCACGTGGGCGGTGTTGATGGTGATGCCGCGCTCGCGCTCTTCGGGGGCGGCGTCAATGGAGGCATAGGAGCGGGCGGTGGCTCCGCCTGCCTTGGCCAGCACGTTGGTGATGGCCGCCGTCAGGGACGTTTTGCCGTGATCCACGTGCCCGATCGTGCCGATGTTGACATGAGGCTTGGAACGGTCAAACTTTGCTTTTGCCATGATATGTTGCTCTTTTCGTGTGTTTAACGGTTACTGCTGGCGGGTCAGCACTTTGCCCTGCGCCTTCGCCTGCAACTCTTCAGCGACGTTGCGGGGCACTTCGGCATAATGCGATGGCTCCATCGTAGAAGACGCGCGGCCCTGTGTCATGGAGCGCAGGCTCGTGACGTAGCCGAACATCTCGGCAAGTGGCACTTTGGCCTTGATGACGACCGTACCGCCATGACTTTGTTCCTGGCCTTCAATGATGCCGCGACGGCTGTTCAGGTCGCCGACGACGCTGCCGAGGAACTGGTCGGGCGTGACGACTTCTATCGCCATGATGGGTTCCTTGATAACCGCCTGCGCCTTGCGCGCCGCCTCTTTGAACGTCATGGAACCGGCAATCTTGAACGCCATTTCCGACGAGTCCACTTCATGGTAGGAGCCATCCAGGACGCTGACTTTCAGGTCTACCATCGGGTAGCCCGCCGCGACGCCCTGTTCCATTGCTTCCTTGACGCCCGCCTGAATGGGCGAAATGAACTCTTTGGGAATGGAGCCACCAACGGTCTTATTCTCAAAGACAAAGCCTTCGCCGGGTTCCAGAGGCGCGACCTTCAGTTCGCAATCGCCGTACTGACCCTTGCCGCCCGACTGACGCTTGTAGGGAACGCGCGCGATGGCTTCCTGTTTCACCGTCTCTTTGTAGGCGACCTGGGGGCGGCCCTGGTTACTTTCTACCTTGAACTCACGGCGCATTCGGTCGGTGATGATGTCCAGGTGCAGTTCGCCCATGCCGGAGATGATGACCTGGCCGGTTTCCTCATCGGTTCTGATGCGGAACGTCGGGTCTTCGGCGGACAGGCGCTGCAAGGCAAGGCCCATCTTTTCCTGATCCACTTTGGTCTTCGGCTCAATGGCGATGGAGATGACAGGCTCCGGGAACGTAATGTTCTCCAAGAGCACAGGCTGCTTCTCGTCAGCAAGCGTGTCGCCCGTTGTGGTCAATTGCAGGCCAACGGCGGCGGCAATATCCCCGGCGTAGACTTCATCCACTTCCTCGCGCTTGTTGGCGTGCATCCGCAGAATACGGGAAATGCGCTCGCGCTTGCCCTTGTTGACATTGTAAACGTAGGAGCCTTTGTTGAGCGTGCCGGAATAAACGCGGAAGAACGTCAGGTTGCCCACGTGCTGGTCGTTCATCAACTTGAACGCAAGCGCCGCGAACGGGGCAGAGTCTGACGGCGGGCGCGGCTCCCCAGCTTCCGTGTCCGGGTTGGTGGCATGAACTGCGCCTTTGTCCAGCGGCGACGGCAGGTAGTCAATGACCGCGTCCAGAAGCGGCTGCACGCCCTTGTTCTTGTAGGCCGAGCCGCACAGAATGGGGACGATAGCGTTGTCAATAGTGGCGCGGCGGATCGCCTTCTTGAGTTCGGCGGCCGTAATCGGTTCTTCGTTGAGGAACTTGTCAATGAGCGCGTCATCGGTGGTGGCGACGGCTTCAATCATCTGGGCACGGTACTTAGCAGCCTGCTCCTGAAGGTTAGCCGGAACGTCTACCACGTCAAAGGTCTTTCCATCGTCGCCCTTGTAGAGAATAGCCTTGTTTTCCACCAGATCAATGACGCCCTGGAAGTCCTGCTCGGCCCCCACGGGGATTTGCAGCATGACAGCGGGAGCGCCGAGGCGGTCAACAATGGTGCCGACGGCGAAGAAGTAATCCGCGCCAGTGCGATCCATCTTGTTGACGAAGCACATCCGGGGGACTTTGTACTTGGTAGCCTGCCGCCAGACGGTTTCCGATTGTGGCTGCACGCCCGCGACGGCATCAAAAAGGGCGACGACGCCATCTAAGACACGCAGGGAACGCTCCACTTCAACGGTGAAGTCTACGTGGCCGGGCGTGTCAATGATGTTGATGCGGTGGTCGTTCCAGAAGCACGTGGTCGCGGCGCTCGTAATGGTAATGCCGCGCTCCTGCTCCTGCTCCATCCAGTCCATCGTGGCTGCGCCTTCATGCACTTCGCCGATTTTGTAGGTGCGGCCCGTGTAGTACAGAATGCGCTCGGTGCAGGTAGTTTTGCCCGCGTCAATGTGCGCGGCGATGCCGATATTGCGTGTGTTTTCCAGAGAGTATTCGCGTGCCATAATTCATTTCCAAACGAGGCCGGAGAAACCTACCCCCGCCCTCAGAAGGGCGACCCCTCCCCAAAGGGGAAGGGTGAGGGCTTCCTAGAACCGATAATGGGCGAACGCCTTGTTGGCGTCGGCCTGCTTGTGCTTTTCTTCCCGCTGACGGACGGCGGAGCCGGTGTTGTTGGACGCATCCAGCAGTTCGGCGGCGAGACGGTCAATCATGGTCTTGCCGCTGCGTCGGCGCGCGGCGGACACCAGCCAGCGAAGAGCCAGCGACATCTTGCGGTCGGTGCGGATTTCCATCGGAACCTGATAAGTCGCCCCGCCGACACGCCGGGGCTTGACTTCCACCTGCGGCATGACATTGCGGACAGCCTGCTCAAAGGCTTCAATGCCTTTTTTGCCGGACTTAGCTTCCACCTGGTCAAGCGCCTTGTAGAAGATAGTTTCGGAGATGCTTTTCTTGCCGTCCACCATCATGCGGTTGACGAAGCGGGTGACCAGGCGGTTGTGGTAAACCGGGTCGGGCGGGATGGGACGCGGCTTGATGGGGCCTTTGCGCGGCATAAGTCAGTCTCCTTTATTTCTTCTTCGCGCCTGCGGCGGGTGCGCCGGGCTTGGGACGCTTGGTGCCGTACTTGGAGCGGCTGGTTTTGCGGTCTTTCGTGCCCTGCGTGTCCAGCGTGCCGCGTACAATGTGGTAGCGGACGCCGGGCAGGTCTTTGACGCGGCCTCCGCGAATGAGCACAACCGAGTGTTCCTGCAAGTTGTGCCCGATGCCGGGAATGTAGGCCGTGACTTCCGTGCCGGGGTTCTTGCGCCCGGAGCCGGTCAAGCGAACACGGGCAATTTTCCGCAGCGCGGAGTTAGGTTTCTTGGGCGAAACCGTGCGGACGACCAGGCAGACGCCGCGCTTTTGCGGGTTGCCCTTCATAGCGGGCGCTTTGCTTTTCTTGGTCATGTGCTTGCGGCCTTTTCGCACAAGCTGGCTGATGGTCGGCATTCTCAGCGTTCCTTTCGGTGGCAACCGTTCGAGTATGCTCGTTCGGTTTCGCGGTCATCTTCGGGCGCATAAAAGCGCCCCCGCTCGCCGCCGCGTAGTCCAAACGGGCGGGCGAGAAGGGGCGCATTGTCATCTCAAGCGACGTGTTGCGGTCAAACTTGGTGAAAAGCACGCTCCCCTTACTGGCAGAAGCGCCTTTCCTGGCAAATGCCCCCTTGCAAAGCAGTCAGGTCATCACAGGGCGAAAGTTTTGGGTTCGCGGCAGGGAGCGCCGAACGCTTCCCGACGCGAACCTTTTTAGTATACTCTTGCGTGCCATGCTTGTCAAGGGTTTGCGCGTCCCGGCGAAAAATTGTGTCTGTTTCTCTGCTCTCAACACCGCTGCCCTGGAACGCCCCGCCGTCCGCAGGTGTTTTTTTGGTATGCAGTTCCCCCCACTCTGGATACCCGAACGCGCCCTGTTTACGCCTGCGGCGTTAGACGAAGAGTGGGGGCGTCAAATCTTTTCCCGCGTGCAGGCGCTTGGCGTTCCGACGGAAACGCTGCCCGCGAACCGCCTTCCCAACCTGCGCGGCGCGACGGAGCGGGAAACATACAACAGGGCCAAGCGCACGCTGGCCGTTGCCAATGCGCCCCCTTCGGCGCTGAAGTTGCAGCCGATTCCGCCTTCTGCCGACTGGCAGTTTCACCTTGCCGAAGGCTGTCCCGCGCACTGTCAATACTGTTATCTGGCAGGGTCGCTGGCCGGGCCGCCTGTCGTGCGCGTTTTTGCCAACCTGCCCTCTCTCCTGGATAATCTGCCTTCCTATGCCCATGCCCGACAGGGCCGACACCGGGAGGGAGCGGCGTCATTTGAGGCATCGTGCTACACCGACCCGCTGGCATTGGAGCACCTGACAGGATCGCTCGCAGAGTGCATCCGCTTCTTCGGGCAGCAGGAGAAGATGGCCCTGCGGTTCACGTCCAAGTTTGACGCGGTGGACACGCTGATTGGGCTGCCCCATAACGGACGGACGAGGGTGCGGGCGTCAGTGAATGCAAACCGTGTCGCAACACGACTGGAAGGCGGCGTGTCGCCGGTAGCCGCACGTTTGGACAGTGTGCGGCGGCTGGCACTGCCAACGTGTGAAGGCGGAGGCGGCTATCCCGTCGGCATCGTGCTGGCTCCCATTATCCCCGTTGACGGCTGGCAGGACGAGTACGCGCAACTCTTGGACAACATTCACAACGCAGTCGGGTTCGCGCCTGACCTGACCTTCGAGTGCATCACGCACCGGTTCACGCCCGGCTCGCGAGAAGTGCTGCAAGCGTGGTATCCCAAAACGACGCTGGACATGACTGATACAAACCGTGCGGAAAAGCGCGGCAAGTTCGGCGGTGTCAAGTATGTCTACGCCCCGCCCGCCATGAAGGAGTTAAAAGCGTGGTTCACGCGCGCCATCACCGAGCGATTTCCGCAGGGGCGCATTTTGTACTGGACTTAGGGCGCGTGCCTTTCCTGCCAGGACGTGACAGGTAAAGACAAAGCAAATATGGCCCCGCTACGCCCCAAACAGGCGGCGATACAGGTTGGTTTGCAGCAGGGCTTCGGGGTCGCAGCGAGCCTTAAGAGCGCGGAACGGGGACACGCGCGAGGCCCCGATCGCGTCCGCAAGGGCCATGCGGTGCAGCACGCTGTCTTTGGCGAAGTAAAAGCGCCCTTCGGCCCCCACAACCAGCCTGTCCATCTCCGCTGACAGGCTCATCAAAGCCCCACGCGTCTGCGGGGTCACTTGGAAGTCCAGCGCAAACGAGTAGCCGTCTACGGCATGGGTCATCAGAAAATTATCCGTCCGGTGGCGCTTGAAGACGCCTAAATAGGGCACGATCCCATAATTCTGGGCCAGCGTCAACTGCTGCGCGAAGACGCGCCGGGCATGTTCTTTCGGCACAAACGATTGATATTGGATGAGGCCGCCCGGCTCATAGGCGCGCTTCCAGTGGGGGACGTAATCCAGAAGAAACGCAAACCCCGCATGGGACTGCTGGTAATGGCTCTCGCCGTGCGCCCCGCTCAGGTACTTGGCCGCATTGGTCAGGCGCATCCCGGTGTCATTGACGACTGGCTTCATAAAGCGCCACATCACCGACTTGGGGACAACGCCCAGAATGGTGTCCGGCAGTTCCTGGTTGACAACCCGCAAGGTCTGGTGCGGCGCGGGGTCGTCGCCGGGGCCTAAATAGTTCGCCTGGTGCACCTGCCCGCGCCCCAAAGCCTTCCCCGACGCGAAACAATCTATCCACCCGACTAAATAATCGGAATGCGGAAGCCGCGCTTCAAACTTCTGGAACAGGTCGTCTAAATTAAACACGGGAAACGCCGTCACATTCAGCAGGCCCGAATACACTTTCTTGAGCTGCAGCGTAATCCGGGTGAAAACGCCCAGCATCCCGAAGCCCCCAATGGCGGCATAAAACACATCGGGGTTCTCTGAGCGCGAGCACGTCAGCGTCTCGCCGCCGGGCAGCAGCAATTGGAAGTCTAATACATGGTCGCCAATCGGCCCCACCTTCCAGTTGTTCTTGCCGTGAATGTTCATGGCAAGCGCCCCGCCCAGCGTGGGAAACATCGTGCCGGACACCACCGCAGGCCACCATCCATCTTCAATGGCGTACTGCCACACGTGCTGAAGAGTGACGCCCGGTTCCACAGTCATCACGCCGGTATCGGGGTTCCACTCTAAAATGCGGCTCATGCGGGTCAAATCCAGCGTGATGCCCTCGGCGTTCAGCGCGGCGTCGCCGTAGGAGCGGCCCGCGCCCCGCAGACCCACGCTCTTTCCCACGCGCCTGGCTTCCGCAAAGACCGCGCAGATGCCGTCTTCATTCACCGGGCGAAACACATGGGAGAGGGCGGACGATGCCATGCCCCACCCCTGCGTGCGCTCTAAACGGTCAGTGGGGAGAGCCGGGGTTAAATGTTCAGCCACTTGAAGATACCGGGGGGGATGGCGCGAATGACGGTCATAATCAGACGCCATTTCGCGGGAACATAGGCGACGCGCACCCTCTTGCGGGCAGCGTCTAAGATTTCCGACGCCGCTTGTTCCACGCTGACCATGCCGCGCAGTCCCGTCAAGCCCTGCGTCATGGGCGTGTCCACCGGGCCGGGCTTGATGGTGACAACGGCGACGCCTTTGCGCTCGGTTCGGTTTCGCAGGCTTTCCAGATACGTATTCAGGGCCGCTTTGGACGCGCCGTACACCGGGTTGCCGCGCCGTCCTCGGTCGCCGGCCACGCTGGAGATGCCTACAATGGTGCCCGCGCCCGCAATCTCAAAGCGGCGCGCAGCCTCGTTCAGCCACGCCACGGCGCCGGTGAAGTTGGCGGCAATGATAGCGCTGTCCTTCTGGGTGTCGTATTCGCCGGGAGCGCAGCGGGGCATCACGCCCGCCGCGTACACAATCAAGTCCAGGCCGCCCAAGTCCTGCGTCAGCCGGGCGAACAACTCCGGCACGTCATCCACAGCCCGCACGTCATGCTCAATGCCGATGCCGCCGTCAGGAGCCGTGCCGCGCCGCGAGACGCAGGCCACCCGGCAGCCGCTTTGCAGAAGGCGGCTCGCCACCTCCCGCCCCATGCCCGATGACGCCCCGACCACAATGGCCCGCTTCCAGGGAAAGCCGCTCATGGGCTAAGACCGCTTCGCCGCCCACAGCACGGCATTCTTCAAGATGCGCCGCACGGAGGGGTCAAAATACGTGGGGTACGTCTCATGGCCGGGCCGGAAATAAAATACTCTGCCCGCCCCTTTGCCCTGACCCACCCCCCCGCCGGGGCCACTGGTGAATGCCGGGTCTATCCCCGCGCCTACCGTCGTCACAAACGACGGGAAGTATTCGCCTCCCAGCGGGAAATAAGATTGAAACAACAGCGCTTCATACGGCGGCACGTCAAACGGCGCACCGTACATTTCTTCGTGGGGAAGAACAAAATCGGTGACGCCCTCGGCGATTGGGTGACGCGGGGCGCAGACACGGATTTCCTCGGTATCAGACGGGTTTTGGGTCTCCCGCCAGCCGCCTTTGAGATGGCCCGTGCAGCCTAAAACGCCTTGAAACACTTTGGAATAATGCGCCGAATGCAGCGGAATAAACCCCAGCCCCGCGTGAACCGCCTTCACAACACGGCTGGCAGTTTCGTCCGTCACTTCGCCGTGACGCGCGTGGCCCCACCACAGCAGCACGTCGCAATCGGCTAACGCGGCGTCGGTGATGCCCTGCTGCGGGTCATCTATGTTCGCTGTGCGGGCGGCAATCTGCCCTTCGCCCATCTCATTGAGGCCATCGGCAATCGCCCCGTTGATGCTTTGGGGATACACGGACTTGGGTGCATGAGTCGGCGCTTCGTCCCAAACGAGAACGCGGACGGGGTGTGTTTGCGGCATAATCAGGCTCCTTCAGGGAGAATTGACGCCATTATACCCCACGCAGGCCGCGCGCGTGCCGCGCCCATGACGGTTCCATAGGGTCTCCAGACGGGTTCCGCGAGAGCCGCGCCGGTTCCCCGCCGATGCCGCGCCGCAACATCGTCTTTTCCGGTGTTGCCCCGGTGTGACTCCGGTGTTCCCCCGGTGTTCCACTGGTTTCCGCATGGACGCTTGGTGGACGGCGCACGGCCTTCACGCACAGGGAAGGAGGCCCTCACAGGGTAAGAAAGAGGCCCTCACCCGGCGCTGCGCGCCACCCTCTCCCGTTGTCACGGGCGAGGGTTAAGAGGGAGTCCCCGTTGGCACGGGCGAGGGTTAAGAGGGAGTCCCCGTTGGCACGGGAGAGGGTTAAGAGGGAGTCCCCGTTGGCACGGGAGAGGGTTCAGAACAGGACTCCTACTCCCACCCTCGCCCGTGCAACGGGCTTCTTAACTCTTACCCTCGCCTGCGAAGCGGGAGAGGGTCGCCCCGACAGGGGCGGGGTGAGGGCCGTTTATAGACGGGGCAAGGGCCGCCTCGCCCGTCTACCCCGGCATCGTAATCTGCGCCTTCACCGAAGTCGGCGGCATTTGGGACGCGAACTCAAAGGCGCGCACGCTGTCCGAAAAAGCGAACGTGTCCGTGAGCAGAGGCTTCACGTTGATTTTCCCGCTTCCCATCAGAGCCAGCGCGCGCGGGTACACGTGGGCGTACCGAAACACCGTTTCCACCGTCGCTTCCTTGATTTGCGCCGCCACAACGTCCAGCGAAACGGGCGCTCCCGGCATCCCGACCAGCACCGCCCGCCCGCCGGGACAGAGAACGTCAAAGAGTTGGGGAAAGACCGGCTCCGCGCCGGAACACTCAAACACGATGTCCGCGCCCCACCCGTTTGTCGCCGCCATGACCGCTTCCGGCAGGCTCTGGGTCAGCGCGTTGACCGGCGTAATTGGCCCCAAAGTGGCCCCTAAATCCAGTTTCGGCTGCTGGGTATCCGACAAAAAGACGCGCGCGCACCCCCCGGCGAGCGCAGACAGGGCCGTTACCATCCCGATTGGCCCCGCCCCGATGACCACGGCGATGTCGCCGGGCACGATGCGGGCTTTGGTCGCCGCGTGCATTCCAACGGCTAAGGGTTCCACCATGGCTCCTTCGGCATACGTCACGTTGTCGGGCAGACGGAACGTATACGCCGCCGGGTGAACGACAAAAGGCCGCAAAACGCCGTGAACAGGAGGAGTCGCCCAGAACCGGACAGCCGGGTCTAAGTTATACTGGCCGCGCCGGGACGCCTCCGAATGGGGGTCGGGAATGCCTGGCTCCATGCACACCCGGTCGCCTTTTTTGAGCGTGTGAACGTCCGGGCCGACGTCTACAATCTCTCCCGACGCTTCATGCCCCAGCACCATCGGCGCATTCACGACGAACGGGCCGATTCGTCCATGCTGAAAGTAATGCACATCGGAGCCGCAGATACCCACTGTTTTAAGGGCAATGCGAACGTCTCGCGGCCCCATTGTTTCGTCCAGCGCCATGTCTGTCAGCGCCAGTTCGCGCGCCTTTTGGAGAACGAGAGCCTGCATGGGAGTGTTCCTTGCTGTGACGGAGATGGGGGAATTATACCCATGCTGTCGGGCAAAAAGAAGCCCGGCGCGGGTGCGTCGGGCAAAGAATAAAGTGCCGAAAAGGGAAACTCAGGGGCGATTACACGAACCGCAAATCCTCAAACTGCTGGCCGAGGACAAGCGCACTGTTGGCTCCCAGCCACCGGTCAATCACCGTACCGTAGACCGCGCGGAAGTCGGTGGTGAACTTCAGGTCGCCCTGATCCAGGTTGGTCAGCGACGGGTACGCGCCATACAGCCCGCCTTTGACCGGCTTGCCGACGACAAACATCTCCGAGGCCGTGCCATGATCGGTTCCCTGATTGGCGTTTTCATGCACGCGCCGCCCGAACTCACTGAACGCGAGGGTCAGCACGTTGTCGTCCTGCCCCATCTGCGCGAGGTCTTGCTGGAAGGCCGCGAGCGTGTCAGACAGGTCTTGGAGCAGCAAAGGCTGGCGACGGGTCTGCGCCGCGTGGGTGTCAAAACTGCCCAAAGTGATGTAATACACGCGAGTGCCTAAGTTGGCAGAAATCAACTCGGCGATTTGCTGCATTCCCCTGCCGAAGTTAGACGCGGGGTACGCGACGGTGGAGTGATAGTTCTGGATGCCTGCGCGAATGCGGTCGGCGCTTTCATAGGTTTCGCGGGCGGTCTGCGCGAACAGCGCCCCGTAGGGAGTGCTGGTGTCGGCGTATTGTATCTTTTTGAGGGCGTTCGCGCGGGCATCGCCTTCCGGGCTGTGAGGAAACACCACGCCGAAGTTCGCCAAACCCTGAATGGACGGCACGGCGGCATGGGCGCTTTGGAGGGCTTCGCTGCTTTCGTTGCCAATGTTGATGCCGGTCAAAGGCGACGTGCGGCCCTGCGCGATGGCGTCTAAATAGCGCCCGACCCATCCCTCGGTTCCCATTTTATCCGGCTCGGCGGTCTGCCAGATTTCCATAGAACGGAAGTGGGAGCGGTTCGGGTTGGGGTAGCCAACGCCCTGGACAATGGCAAGGCGGCCTGCGTCATATAGCCCTTTCATGCCCTTCATGGCGGGGTTCAGACCGACGAAATCGGTCAGGTGCAGAGCATCCGTGTCCTTGATGCCAATCAGGGGACGCGCGCTATGGTAGGTGGCATCGGCGTAGGGAATGACCGTGTTCAGGCCATCGTTGCCCCCGGTGAGCTGTATCACCACAAGGGCGCGGCTTCGGCCTGCTGCGGTCTGGGCAAAGGCATCTCCGCTGCCTTCTGCCCACACCATTTTGGCGAGCCAGGGGGGAACAGCAAAACTGACCGCGACGGTGGCCGCGCTGTCACGTATAAACCGACGGCGAGAGACAGACATGGGATGTTTCTCCTAACAGACTTGATATTCCGGGGTTGCCATGATGAGCGGAATGACGCCTCGCAGACGCGCTTCCCGCCCGGCGAATGGGGCGCGCAGAGCACGTCGGCGCTGTCTAAATGGGGCAGCCGTGTCCAGCGCCGCGTTCTGGACGGCGGGCGGAGCGGAGTCGTCCGCGCCGTCGGCATAGTCAATGAGGGCTTGCCGGGTTTGCGCGGACAGCGGAAGCGGGCCAAGCGTCTGTGCCAGATAATCCACCCAGGCGGCGGTGGAAAGGTTGTTCTGCTGCACAAAGGCGGCGGCCTGCATGAACTGGCCGTTGAATGCCTGACGGGATTGGGACAGCGCGTTGGCGAAGTTGATGCGCGCCAGCAGGGTGGCGGTATTAATCCAGGCGGGGCCGCCATCCCAGCCTTTAACGGAGGGTGGGTCTAAAATATCCTGTCCCATGTTTCGCATGGCGTTGGGCAGAAGCGCCAGGCCGCCGAGGCGCGCGCCGCGCACTTTCTGGGCAGCGGTCACATTCGGCGGGGCACCAGCAGAGTTAGCGGCCATATCGTTGTCGCGGGTGATGTCAGCGGGCTGCACGTCCAGCGACGAGGCAAGCCCCAGCATCTTGACCGAGCCGACGACGTACTGCGCGGGGCATTTAATCACGGCGTAGCGCGCTTTGTCCGAGTAGAACGCCCGCGAGCGCAGCAGCGTGCCCAGCACGGCTTTCATCTCGTAGCCGCTATCGTAGTAAGACTGCACCAGCGCATTGACAACGGCAGGTTCGGGGTCGGCGTACAGGAAGAAATTGCACAATTGCGTACACAGGCGGCGCGCAGTGGCAGGGTGCGCGACCAGCATTTCCACGATGTCGTCACCGTTCCAGTTGCCCGTTTTGCCCAAGAATGTCTTGGGGTCATTGTCGTGCTGATTGGGGTTGAAAGCGAACTCGCCTGCGCGCAGGTTCCAGCCGGAAAACGCGCGGGCGGCGGCTTTCACGTCGTCCTCCGTGTAGTTGCCGATGCCGCAGGTGAACAGTTCCATCAGTTCGCGCCCGTAGTTCTCATTGGGGTGCGCCTTGACGTTCTGGTTGCCGTTGAGGTAGCGCAGCATTTCGGGGTCGCGCGAGACGGCGAGCGTGAGCGTGCGGAAGTTGCCCAGAGCGTTGGCGCGGAACAATTGGTTCTGGCGCAGCATCAAGTCGCCCTGCTGTCCGCCGTCGCGGCTGGTAAAGTGACCGTGCCAGAACAAGGTCATCTTTTCTTCCAGCGGACGCGGGGACGCAATCATGCGGTGTGTCCACCACATCTTGACGACCGGCACAGGCAGAAACTCGCGCCCGTTCTTGGCGGTGCGCTTGTTGTCGGGAATGAGGTCAGCGAGGCGCGTGAGAATGGCGTCGTCCTGAATGGGGTCAGGCGTGCGCTCCGGGTGGAGCAGGTCATCGGTAGTCTGCGCCAAGCCGCGCGCGGCGGCGGCTTTGATGTCTTCGGGCGATGCGCCAAAGCCCGCGCGCCGCAGGAGATGAGCAGTGTCTTGATAGGTCTGGTCTTGCATGGCAGTCACCCTGTCCCCCACAACAAAGCAAAAGAAGGCGGGACAAACGAGAGCATTGCCTGTGTGACGCAGGGGCGCGGGGAAAGTTCAGGCGCAAACGTGGGGGCAGGGCTTGCCCTGCCCTGTGTATGAAAACGGGCGCGCAACAACACGACACGCGGCAACAACAGGGCGGGGCAAGCCCCGCCCCTACGCGCGGAGCAACTTGCGGGCGCGCAGGAGAAGGCGCTGCTGCTCATGGAGAAAGGCAATCACGGCTTCGCGGTCTTCGTCGGAAAGGTGGGGAGACGAAAAGAAGCGCAGGCGCAGCAGATAAACGCGGGCGCGGCCCTGCTGGGCAACGGTGCAGTCCAGCACGTCGGCGTCTAAGGGCAGCAGGTCGCCCGTTTTGCCGGTGGGAACACGCACGGAGACGAGCAGACCGGGCGGCACCGGCTTGCCGAGCGCGACCAGCGCGCCGCCCCCGGAGAGGTTGACGAGGCGCGCGGGAAGCGGCGCGGAACTCGCGCGTCCGTCATCGTTCAAGACGCGCAGCGTGGTCGGTGACTCCAACGGCAGGCGGTAAAACTGGCGGCGCTGCACACGCACAATCTGGCGGGGCCAGGCGACCGCGAGCGTTCCCCGGCGCAGTGGGCCAACCTGATGGGTCTCAAAGCGGTACAAGGCATCGGCGCGGGCAAAAAAAACTGTGAGCGGGGCGCGCGCGGGCAAGTCCCATTCCTGCGTTTCCGGGCTGAGGTCTAAAAAGATGCGGCGCAGGCCGAGGGCGTGAACCCGCGCCTGCCCGGTGCTCATTTGCCCGTCCCCGGCGGCTTGCAGGCGCACGCTGTCGCCTACCCGGAGCAGGGCGGCCTGTTCGCCCGCGTCATGCCGCTCGCCGCGCCACCATGTCCAAAGCGACGGCATGGGTTAGCGGCTTGCCTCCGGTTTGGCGTCGCCCCAGAGGCCGAGTTTTTGTTCGGCGGCGTGGGCGGTCAGCATTTCAGTTTGCGCCTCTTTGTCCAGTTGGGCGGCTTTGTCGGCCTGCTGCGGGTCGGACGTTTCAATGTAGGTCACTAAAACGGACGCCTGCTGCGCGAGCAGGTGGGTGGCGAGAACCCGGTGCAGATGGGACAGGCGAAATGCGGCGGGCGCGACAATCTTGCTCACGAAATCAGCAAGCGCCTGCGCCTGCGCCTGCACCTGATTGGCGATGTCATAAAACGCGGCATGAGTGGACTTGCCCGCACTAAAGGCATCGGATGCGGCCCCCAGCGTGCTGGAAAGCGTGTCAGCGCGGCTCTGCACAATGCTGAGGGCGAGAGGGTAGCCGCCGTCCCCGGCGTCTTTAAGGGCGGCCAGGCAGTCCGGGTAACGCGCCTGCGCCGCGTACAGGCGGGCGAGGTGCGCCGCGCTTGCCTGCCCTGTCTTCGTGCCTGCCGGGGACAGCGTGCGCGCGGCGCTGTATTCGTCTTCGGCCTGCGCGAGCGCGCCGTTGTTCCAGAGGGCATCGCCGAGGGCGAGGTGCGCCGCCGGGTCTTGCGGGCTTTGCGAGACGCGGGCGCTGCCCTCCGCGACGGCCCCGTCGGAGGAGCCAGACTGCGCGTCCAGTTGGGTCAGGAATTGCTGCACGGCGGTGTCGCCGGGCGCGAGCAGGAGAGCGCGGCGGGCTTCGTCTAACGCTTTGGCGCGCAAATCGCTGTGCAGATATGCCTGCGCGAGCGCGAGGCGCGGCGCGGCGCTGAGAGGCGCTCCGTTTACGGCGTCCCGGTAATGGCTGATGGCTTCGGCAGTGTCGCCGCGCGCGAGGGCGGCGTCTCCCTGACGCAGAAGCGGCTGCACGGCAGACAGGTCTTGCGCGGGCGGCGTGGGCGCAGAGGCAGGCGGCGTTGGCAGAGCCGTTTCCTCTATTGGGGGAGCCGTTCGCACAGGCGGCGCAATGGCGCTCGGAACGGGTTTCGCCTGCGCGGGCGCACTCGGTGCGGGCGCAATTTGGGTGGGAGGCGCGGGCGCAGGAGACGGTTTGACAGGAACCGGCAAAGGGAGAGAGGCAATCGGCGGAACGGGAGCAGGCGTTGGCAATTTGACGGATGCGGGCGGCGTTGTCAGCAGAGGCGGCGCAATGATTGGGGCCGGTGGCGGTGAACTGGCGGAAATGGAAGGCGGCGGCGCTATTACCGGGGGCGTCAGGACAGGCGGGGCTACTGCTGCCGTTAAAGGTGAAACTGACGGCGCAGGCGGCGAGACAGGCGTGGGGGCTGTCACTGTGGGCGGGGGCGTGACTGTCGGTGGGAGCGTTGGCGCGGACGGCGAAACCCTCGTCATCGGAGGCGAAACGGTCGTCACGGGCGCAGGCGACTGCGGCGCACTGGCATGAACTGACGGGGCGGCAGGCGGGCTTGTCTGCACAACAATGGCGGGCGCGCGCGCAGGAGCCGAAACTGTCGCCACAGATGGCGCAGGCGCAAGCAGCACGGGAGCAACGGCGGGCAGCACGGGCGCAGGCGGGTTGGCTAACGCGCTCTCGACCTGCTGCGCGGCGGCTCCGGCGGCTTCGTCCGATTTCTTATCGGTTACAGTCCAAAAGCGGGCGGCGGGGGCCGTTTCTGTAAGGCGAACGTCCACTTTGCCGCGCCCGTCACCTTTACCGACCACCAGAAAGAACGATGCGCCGAGTGCGCGGGCCAGCACCAGACGGCCCGTGTCGGCGAGCGGGACGGCTTCCAGCCATTCCGGGTGATGCGTCTCGGCGGCGGCGCGCTTGATGGCGGCGGAGTTAGGGTCGTAAGTGATAACCTGAAACGGGCTGCTGGCGCGCAGGGCTTTTCGCACGTCAATCAGGGCGCGCAGGTCGTCGTCGCTCCCAGCAGAGCGCGTGAAAAGAAGCAGGGCAGGCGGAGGCGCGGCGGCCCGCGCTGTCGCCAGCGCCATCAGCAGCGCGCAGACGACCCACAGGCACGCGGCTAGGGAGCGCTTTGCTGGCAAATCTGAAGTCCTGTCTGGCAGGCTTGCAGGCCCGCGCTGGCCGTCTGCGGGTCGCGCCCGGCGGCGATCTGCGCCTGGTACGCGCGAATGGCCTTCTCGTAGGCGGCGCGGGCACGGCGGAAGTCCCCCTGCTGTTGTAAGGCGAGCGCCGACTGCTGATAGCGGTCACCGTCACCGGCAGAATTGGACGCGGCAGGGGCCGCATTGTCCGGCGTGGCATGGTCGGACAGCGAAAGCGTGTCGCCGCCGGGGCTGGCATGAATGGAAATGCGAATGTGGGACGCCTGACCGCCGTTTGCGTCAGAACTGCCCGGCGGGACAAAAGACGCAGCCTGCGTTCCCTGCGCCGGGCCGCCCAGACGCGACACGACCACCGTGTGCTGCGGCACGGACGCCACCGATGCGGTGACAGGCACGCTCGCTCCGGCGGGAAAGGACACCGGCGCGGGCGCAACCGTGTCCGCGCCTGGCAGCGGCACGGCGCGCAGGGACAGCGGCGGCAATGTCAGATTTCCCCCTGCGCGGCGGGCCAAATGCGCCGGGCGTGGGGCACGCACAACGGGTTGGAGTGCGTCGCCGGGCTTCACTGTCTCCGTGAACGGGTCGGCGCTGGCGGGCAGAACTGGTAGCGGGGCCGTTTTGACCGGCGTGCTCGCGCCACCCTGCATCACAATGGGAGCCGGGGCCGCACGAGAAGAGGGGGCCGCGTCGTCCAGGCCGGTCACGGCCTGCGCGCCGAACGCGGATGCAGTGACGGCGCGCGCAGGGACAGGCGGCAGAAAGAGCGCGGCGCGGCGCGGCGGGGCAGACGGCCTGACCGCAAACAGCCCGACGGCAAGCACCAGCGCAGCGACGGCGACGGAAACCACAAGCGGCCTGAGCCGGAAAGAACGCGCGCGTTCGGCATCGTCCTCCAGGGCAGGCGGGCCGGGCGCGGCAAGGTTCGTGCCCGCAAACGGGGAACCAGACAGGGCAAGCCGCTCGGACAGGTCGTTCAGGACAGGCGGCAGCCAGCGCGACGGGGGCGGCGGCGCGACCGGCTTCATGTGAACGCCCCGGCGCAGTTGTTCCAGTTTGGTCTGGTCGGCAGCGCTGTCGGGGTTCAGGGCGACGACTGTCTCAAAGTGGAGCGCAGCCTTGTCATCATCGCCTTTCTTCTCGTAGAGACTGCCCAGCAGGGAATGCGCCGTCGTGCAGTGCGGGTGAATAACCAGTGCCGCTTCGCAGGCCAGAATAGCCGCCTCCGCGTTGCCTGCCTCGTTGTGCCAGAACGCCATGTCTAGCAGTTTGGCAAGGCGCTCCTGACCCGGCGCTTCGGCAACCGCCGCCCGGTCGGACTCAGACAGCACAACAGCGGGACGGTCTTCCTGGATTTTTGCCCCGCACTCCTTGCAATACTTGCTGTCGGCAGTGTTGCGGGTGCCGCATTCGCCGCAGGGCAGGCCGCTTCGGGCCGGGCGGCGTTTCTCGGTTTTGGGTTCAATGAGCATAGCGCGCTTCGGAACGTGCGGGAGTTATGACACTTTAATGTAGCACAGGCCAGGCGTTTTGTCAAGCACTGAAAGTAAAGAGGGCTTTCCTTGATAGACAAGCAGGCGAAAGTATGATATAATGCTGCATTCTCTCAGGAAAGGTTTCAGAAAGGTACCGTCATCATGTTTCTTGCTAGTGCAAAGCGGCGTGGGTTCACTTTGATTGAGTTGCTCGTCGTCATCGCTATTATCGCAATACTCGCCGCGATTTTGTTCCCTGTGTTCGCCAAAGCCCGCGAGAAGGCGCGGCAGACCTCCTGCTTGAGCCAGTGCAAGCAGCTAGGCCTCGGCCTCCTTCAATATACCTCCGATTACGACGAGAGGTTCCCTGGCGGCACCGCTGGCTTCGGCCAATCCCTTGCCGGACGCGGCTGGGCGGGGCAGATTTACTCCGACATCAAGAGCACTTCTATCTTCAAGTGTCCTGATGACCCGACAGCGGCTCCAGCGGGCGGCTATGTCATCTCCTACGCCTACAACAAGTCCATCGCCGGGGCTGCTGTGTCAGGCCCATTCACTCAAAGCTCTTTTGGCAATGTCGCCAAGACCATTATGACCTTTGAGGTCAATGGCGGCGGCGTGGATATGACCAATGTCAACGAAGCCTCCTCACCCGCAGGCGACGGGAATGATGCTGTTCCACTCGGTTTTGGGGCAGCCGCGCCCAACACTGCCGCGAGCGAGAAAGCCGTCACAGGCGTGTTTCCAGGGGCTAACACCGCCTATTTTGACACCGGCACTTTCCGCAACGGTGTTCATAGTGACGGCGCAAACTACGTGCTGGCCGACGGCCATGCCAAATGGTTCCGCGCGTCCGCTATCTCCGCCGGGCCGGAGAACACGGCGGCGGGCGGTACGGACTGCGGCACTCCGGTTTTCCCGTCAGCAGCGAGTATCACGGCAGCCGCGCAGGCCAACTGCACGACAGGCACGCTGGGAGCAACCTTTAACGTTCATTAGGCCGTTGGAGACGCACTCTGTCTTCGCAGCAGACCCCGCCCTTCCTTCTCGGAGGAAAGGCGGGGTCTTTTCCATTTCCCCTACAGCGCGTGCCAGGGCACGAGCGCGGCGGCCCTGCTCTCCACAACCGCGCGCGGGGCGGCGGCGCAGACGGCCTGCAATTCTCCTTCCCAGTCGTAGTTCCACGCGAACTCTCGCGCCAGCGCCGCGTTGTCCGCGCCAGGGTGACACACAATCTCGGTGACGCCGGGGCGCGCGTGCGCCAGATACGCCGCCAGCGTGTCCGCGCGCAGATGGCCCGAAACTGCCATGCCATTGAAGTAATCGGTGGTACGCAGACCGGAGCGAACCAGCCAGCGCCGGGACAGACGCGCCATCGCGCCCAGCGCGGCAGCCTGCGCGCGCCGTCCGGCCTTCACCTGCGCGCGCGGCGGGCCATCTGCGGGAAGGCGGATGCGGGGAACATCATATTCGGCGGCAAGAGCGCACACGACGCGCATGACCGCAGGCAAAGCGTGCAGATGCTGGTGACAATCTACGTGGGAAAGCGGCAAACGGCGCACGCGCAGGGCGTCGTCCATCTGCGCGCGCAGGAGCCGGGACAGTTCGCGGGCGGGCAGGCGGCCCCGCATCCATTCCGCGAAAAACGCGGGCAGCGTGGGCGGAAAACCCGCGACGCCGGTCAGCGCCAGGTGCAGTCCCAGGTCTAAACCGGGCAGCGAACGCCGCAAAGCATCATCGACAGCGGGGCCAGCGACCAGCACAGACGCAGAAGAAACCAGCCCGTGCCGGTGCGCCGCTTCAATGCCATCGTTCAGGGACGGGTGCAGACCGTAGTCGTCGGCGTTGAGGATAACCCTCGGAACAGCGTCCACTACGGGCGGCGCGGCAGCGCGGACGATGGCCCGGACCGAACCGACGCCCGGCGGGGACGGCGCGAAGCAGCCCGCGCATACGACAGCATCTCCCGCAGAATGGTTACGACGACGCCTCCCGATGCCAGCGTGGAGACGCCCGCCACGCGCGGATGGTACTGCAAAGGCAGTTCGGCGATGCGAAAGCCTGCCTTCTGCGTCTCTATTAACAGCTCGGCGTCAATGAACGAACCTTCGCTTTGCAAGGTAATCTGTTCCAGCACGGCACGGCGGAACAGCTTGAAGGCAAAGTTCACATCATGGACGTTGAGGCCGAAGACGACCCGAATAAGCCGGTTGTAGACCCACGACATCATCTCCCGGCGCGGGCCTTCGGCGCGGCCCTGACGGTTTCCAATCACCATGTCGGCGCTCTGCGTCAGCGGCAAAGCCCGCAAAGCATTGGTCATGTCAATGGGCAGATCGCTGTCAATATACAGCACCCATTCCTGCGTCGCGGCGGCAAAGCCCGTGCGTAAGGCCCCTCCCAGCTTGCGATTAACCGGGTGATGCAGCGCCACCATCTCCGGGTGACGCCGCGCCAACTCGTCGGCAAGCGCGCCGCAGCCGTCGGTAGACGCATCATCTACCACGATAATCTCCAACTGGGGCGCCATGCGACGCCCCACCGAAAGCGCGTCAGAAACGCAGCGTTCAATGTTCCCTATCTCATTGTACATAGGAAACACGAATGACAGGCCCGGCAGAAGCGCGCCGCCCTCGGAGGGGCTAGGGAGTGGATTTGAGTTCATAAGGCTGAATAATCACTGTGTTGACGCCCCGGTACAGCACGCGGTACGGGGGCAAAGGGCGCGAACTCGCGCCACGCTTCCAGTTTGCGGGGCATCAGCGCAACCGCCTCACCCGGATGAAGGGCCATGTTCATGGCCTCCCCATCCCAGTCGTCAGAGTAGCGGACACGGCGCTGACTATAATAAACAAGGCTCGGATGTTTCAGCCCCAGCGCGACAAACTCCCCGCCGGGAGGGGTCACAGCCGCCGCCGCGCGCGCCGCCCCCCGCTCCGAAACATAGGCTTCCGCCGTGCGCCAGGTGGGGGACAGCCACGCGCACAGCAGGCACAGCCCCAGCGCAATGCCCGGAGCCATCCACCCCAGCGCCCGCCGAGGCCCGGCAAAGACGCACACAATCGTCCCCGCGCCCAGCGCGATTGTCCATGCCCACAGCGTTTGGGCCGCAATGGGAATGGTCTGGTGGCCCACCGTCAAGTGCGTTCCCAGCCGCCACAGCGCGGCAATCATTCCTGCGAGAAGCACGGCGTAGGCGTATAAAAACGCATCGCGCTGGCACACAATACTCGCCCGACCCGCAATCCAGCGGCCCGTGATCACCGCCAGAGCCGGAAACAAAGGGAAGATGTACGTGTACAGTTTCGTTTGGGAGAGCGAGAAAAACACGAACACCACCGCGCACCACAGAAGCAGAAACAGCGTCGGCTTCGCTTCGCGCCGCGCGCGGAGCGCCTGCCGCCCCGCCGACCACAGCGCAAACGGCACGGCCAGACTCCAGGGCAGAAAGCCGCCCAAAAGCATCGGAATGTAAAGCAAGACGCCCGACGCCGCCTCGTGTTCCGGCTTCAGAAAGCGCGTGACATTGTTCGCTTCCAGAAAGCCAGCCACAAACTCCTGCCGGTGCAAAGCCACCATCGCGCCGTACCAGGGCAGCGCCACTGCCGCGCAGACGCACAATCCCCCCCACAGCGCCGGAGCGAGAAGCCGCCGCGCCCGCCCGGTGACGCACAAAAACAGCGCCACCTGCGCCCCGATAAGCGCCAGCGCCACCGGCCCCTTCGCCAGCATTGCCAGCCCCGTCCATGCGCCCGCCCACAGCACTGCCCGCGCTCGCCCCGCGCTCGCCCACTCGTAAACGCACAGCAGCGCGGCGAGCAGGCAAAAGCACAGCGTCATGTCCGTCACGGCGGCGCGCGCCATCAGGAAAAACTGCGCGCCGGTCGCCAGCACAAACCCCGCCCACAGCGACGCGCGCCCCGACTGCGGATACAGCCGACGCGCCCATGTCACTGTCAGGGCGACCAGCCCCACCGCCAGGAGCGCCGACGGCAGACGCGCCGCCCACTCCGTGTCGCCGCACACTTTCACCGACAGCGCCGATAGCCAGTAGAACAAAGGAGGCTTGTCAAACCACACAGAACCGTTGAAGTGCGGCGTCAGCCACGCGCCAAAGCCGCCGCGCGCCATCTCCCGCGCCACTTCGCCGTACACGGGTTCATCCACATCTAACAGGGGAAGACGGCCCAGCTGTCCCAGCGAAAGCGCCCCGGTGAACGCCAGCAGCAGCGCGAAAAGCCGTCCGTCCGGGGCGGACAAACGCGGCGCGGGGGCATCAATTTGGGCTGGCAGTTCGGAAATCATGGGCGCGTTTGCGGGCGGCGCGCTTCAACGACGCACCGCAGGCG
This sequence comes from uncultured Armatimonadota bacterium, assembly GCA_963835235.1. Taxonomy (GTDB): domain Bacteria; phylum Armatimonadota; class Armatimonadia; order Armatimonadales; family Capsulimonadaceae; genus CAWIET01. Next base: position 917,130 of record CAWIET010000004.1, on the reverse strand, counting down.
GTAGGCTATTATACCGAAGCCGGGCCGCCCATGTCAAACAAACGGCGCGCAAAACGGCGGAGCCTGCCACGCAAAACGGCGGGGTGACCCATGCAAAACGGCGGGGCCTCCTGCGAAGCCCCGCCGTAAATGGCGCTCACCCGGTATGAAGGAGGCCCTCACCCGGCGCTTCGCGCCACCCTCTCCCGTTGTCACGGGCGAGGGTTAAGACAGAATAACTCTTACCCTCGCCTGCGAAGCGGGAGAGGGTCGCTGCGGAGCAGCGGGGTGAGGGCCTCCTTCCCTGCGCGCGAGGGCCTCCTAACGCTCCCAACGCACCCATTGCGCCCCCACCAAGACCAGCAAAACCGCCCCCTGCACCACGTCCACCAGCACCGAAGACACGCCCGCAGAACGCTCCATCGCCCCCGCGCCCGCCCCCAAAGCCCCGAAAAACAGCGCCGATAACAGCACCCCAAAGGGGTTCAAACGCGCCAAAAGCGCAACCGCCACCGCCGCGAACCCGTACCCCGGCGCGTAATTGCCCGGCAACGAGCCTAGTTGACCCGCCAATTCCACCGCCCCCGCCAGCCCGCATAACGCCCCCGAAACCAGCAGGACGCGCGCCTGCGTCCGGCCCACGTCCCAGCCGGACGCCCGCGCCGCCGCCGGGTTCGCCCCCGCCAGACGCACCGCGAACCCCCACCGCGTCCGGTTCAGCAGCACGGCAACCGTTCCCGTCGCCAGCAGCGCCAGCGCGAAACCCGCGTGCAAAGGCGAACGGGGAAGGTCAGAAGCCAGCATGACGCCGCCCGGCAAAGCCTCCGACGACGGGCGGGCATGGCTCCGCTCCTGCAGCGGCCCCCCGAAACCCACCAGGTACGCCAGCGCGTCTGATGCCACAAAGTTCAGCATGATGGTGCTAATGACTTCGGGAACGCCGCGTTTGACCCGCATCCAACCCGCCAGGCCGCCCCACAGCGCACCCGCCGCCGTTCCCGCGCACAGCAGGCAGGGAACCACGACCCATGCGGGCGCGGCCCAGTGCCCCGCCACCGCCGCCGCCAGCGCGCCCACTAAAAACTGCCCTTCGCCCCCCACGTTCCACAAGCGCGCCCGGAACGCCACCGCCACCCCCAGCCCCGTCAAAAGCAGCGGCGTCGCTTTGGCAAGGGTGCTTCCCCACGCATAACGCCCCCCGAACGCGCCGTCCCACAGCGCGGCTAATGCGGCGGACGGGCTGCCATGCGCCGCCCAAATCACCCCGGCAGCCAGCAAAAAGGCCGCTGTCAGCGCGCCGCCAATCCGTCCCGCGCCCCGCAAAAAGGGCCAAATGACGCTCAAACGTCCCGGCCCCCCAGCATCAGTCCCAGCGTTTCGCGCGGCGTGTCCGGCAGGACAATTCCCGCAAAACGGCCCTCATACAGCACCGCAATTCGGCCTGCGAGGGCCAGCGCCTCGTCCAGCTCGGTAGAAATCAGCACCACCGCCCCGCCGTTGTCCGCCATCTGCCGCATTTGAAAATGGACAAACGCCGTCGCCGCCACGTCCAGCCCCCGTGTCGGGCTGCACGCCACCAGCAGCGACGGCGCACCGGACAGGGCGCGCGCCAGCACAATCTTCTGCTGATTGCCCCCCGACAGCGCCCCCGCAGGCGCGTTCAAGTGGGACGCGCGCACGTCAAACCGCCCCGCGAGTTCGGCGGCGAACCCCGCCAAAGCGCGGGTGCGGAGCAGCGGCCCCCGCTGAAACTTCCGTTCGCGCGCCGCCTCCAGACACAGGTTATCCGCCACGCTCAGGGTCAGCGCCAGCCCTTCCAAGCGTCGGTCGGGCGGCACAAACGCGATGCCCCGCCCCGCGCGCTCGGACGCTTTCAGCGCCGCCACCGCCTCCCCATTCAGCCGCACCTCCCCGGCAGTCCACGCGCGCAGGCCGACAAGCGCCTCCGCGAGTTCTTGCTGCCCGTTGCCGTCCACCCCCGCGACCCCAAAAATCTCCCCGCGCGCCACCTCAAAAGTGACTTCCGCCAACCCCACCGCCCCCGTCTCCGCCGCCGTGCAAAGCCCCGAAACCGCCAGCACAGGCGCGGGCCTTCCCCCGACTTTCTCCAGCGCGGGCGCGGGCCTTCCCCCGCTTTTTTCCGGCGCGGGGGCCGCCTCAGCCCCGTGTTTTGCCTGCGTTTGCCCTGTTGAGTCCCTGGTGAAGTCGCTGTTGAGTCCCTGCTGAGTCCCTGCTCACACCCTCCGCAGACGCTCTCCACGCCCTTTCGGAAGGCGCGTCGGCTCCTACCATGCGCCGCGCCAGGTCGTTCGCATCCGTGTCGGAGACGGCCACCGTGCCTATCATGCGCCCTCTGCGAAGCACGCTCACGCGGTCACACAGCGCTAAGACTTCGCCTAGCTTATGCGACACAAACGCAACGGAGCGCCCCTCCGCCCGCAGCGCACTCAGTACGGAGAACAGTTCGCCGACCTCCGCAGGGGCTAGCACAGCGGTCGGCTCATCCAGCAGAAGCACGCGCGCATCGCTCATCAGCGCCCGCAAAATCTCTACGCGCTGCCGCGTCCCCACCGGCAAATCGGCAACGCAGGCGTCCCAGGGCAGGCTCCAACCCAGACGCAGTGCCGTCGCTTCCGCGCTCGCGCGCCACTGTTTGGCGTCCAAACCCCATGCGCCGCCGCTGCGGGGAACGGACAGAATCAGGTTTTGGAGCACCGTGAAGCGCGGCACCAACAGGAAATGCTGGCTCACCATGCCGATTCCTGCCCGTGCGGCGTCCTCCGCCGACCGGAACGCGACGGGCTGCCCGTCCCGCAGGATTTGCCCCGCAGTCGGCGTGGTCAGCCCGCGCACAATCTGCATCAGCGTAGATTTGCCCGCGCCATTCTCGCCCAGAAGCGCATGAATCTCGCCCGGCAGAAGGGAAAAAGACACGTCAGAGAGCGCCTGGAATGCGCCGTAATACTTGGTGATACCGCGCAGTTCCAGCGCCGGAGAAGCAGGAAAAGGGGAAACGCCGCGCATAGGGGTCGGCGTCAGCATGGGACGCCGCCGCGCGCGGCTACCGAAGATGATGCAGGAGAGTGGCCGCGCTGCCGGAAGCCATGCTGTTGAGCAGCGTGATGCCGCCCACATAGGCGACCAGATAGGTGGCAATCGCCGTGCGGAGAATGACCTGCACCGAGCGGGGATGGTTGCGGCGCGCGTACTCGGCGACGCTGATGGGGCCGATGCTGAAGAACAGCTTGGCAAGAATGAAGGCGCTCAGGCCCAGACTGAGGAAGTAGGCCATGAAGGGATTGCCTTCGCTGGCGCTGTGTGCGTGAACCAGAGAAATCGTGCTCATCAAGTCCGACAAGCACAGTGCCAGCAGAACCCAGCTTTCGCGTGAGATGGACATTACGTGTAACTCCCCCTGCCCGTGTCTCCGGCTCCGTCTGCGTTTTTGTGTGAAAACCCGCAGGCTGTATACACAATACCACAGGTAACGCGATTTTGCAAGGGAAGTTCATTAAGAATACGTTAAGTTTTACCAGTCTTTGCGTCCATGCATGCTTTTTCTATGAAACACGCTCACTGGCTGGCAATGCGGAGCGTTCCGGCGGCAATCCGTGCCTGCGCCGCCTGGATTTGCGCCTTGCCGGACGCGGGCAGCACACCTGTCAGGCGGGGGTTGTCTACGAGGCGCACGTCCCCTGTCTTCAGGCCCAGCGAAAGCGGCTTGCCCGCAAACGTGCCGCTCTTGACGGACTGCGCGATGTCGGAGAAGGCTTTGGGAATGTCCAGCACGACGGAAGACAGGACGTTGGGCGCTTTGCCGTTTTCATCCGCATTGACGCCGAACGTGTAGACGCCTGGCTTTGCGCCTGCCGCGTCAAATAAGCCTTTGGCGGCGGCGTCGCAGTTGTGAGCGAGCGTGTCTGCCCCCGATGCTAAGAGGGCTTCCGTTTGCGCTTTGGCGGCTACGGTGTCCGACCACGAGTTGAGGTAGGTGATGCGAAACTGGTAGCGCGGGTTGATGGAGCGCGCGCCTGCGGCGAACGCATCGGCGGCCACTTTCACGGGCGGCAGTTCCTGTCCGCCCACGAAGCCGCCCTTGCCCGTTTTGGACACCAGCGCGGCCTCCATGCCCTGCAAATACGCGCCTTCTTCGGTGGCGAAGTGAATGGGCGCGATGTTCGGCCCCGCTTTCTCCTCGCCCCCCGTCGTGATAAACACGGTGTGCGGGAACTGCGCGGCAACCGTGGCGGCGTCGGGGCCAAACTCGTCGCCGTGCGCGAAGATGACGGCGTAGCCTTTGGAGGCGAAGTCGCGGAAGGCATCTTGAAACTGGTCGGGTTTGAGGCTTTCCTGCTTGTCTACCTGCGCGCCCATCTGTTTCTGGATACGCAGCAGGCCATCATACGCGGACTGGTTCCAGCCGCCATCCGTGACGGGGCCGGTGGTGAGCAGCGCGACTTTGAAGCCGCCCGCGAGGGAGCCGCCGGGCGGCGCGGTTGCGGCAGGCGCGCTTTTATCGTGTCCACACCCCGTGAGGGCGAGCCACAGCGCAGTGAGGAGCAGCAGGGCGAGGCGTTTCAGCAAAATGGTCTCCTTGTTATCCCGGCGGCCACGTGAAATGACGCCCGCCGAGAACGTGCAGGTGCAGGTGGTCTACGCTTTGCCCGGCGTCGGGGCCAGCGTTGACCACCACGCGGAAGCCGCTTTCCGCCAGTCCCAGCGTCCGGGCGACATGGACGGCGGCCTGCATGAGTTTGCCCAAGAGAAGCGCGTCGCCTTCGCCCGCGTCCAGCAGGTTGGCGAGCGGCTTCTTGGGGATGACGAGAACGTGTGTCGGGGCCTGCGGGTTCACGTCCCGAAACGCAAGGGCGTCGTCGTCCTCGTACACGATGTCGGCGGGGATTTCGCGCCGAATGATGCGGGCGAACAGGGTATCGGGCGCGGCCTGTGCGTGGGGTGAAGGGGGGTTATGTTCCATGATGGCATTTTCTTTCGTCTTCTTCAGGCTCCTGGCGACGGCTTCCTCGCCCTGGCAAACTGCCCCATTTCCGTGTCAAAGGTGTGTAAAGTATGTGTCAAAGATGCGTGTAGGATGCGTGTAGGATGCGTAACTTATGTGTCCAGTACGTATAGTCAGCCTGTGCAGTCCGTGTAAAACGCGCGCCGCAGGGCTGGTGAATCCGTGCAAAAAACTGGTATTTTTGCGGATTACCTGTTTTTTGTCACTGCGCCGCGCCAAAAGCATCCCCGTTGGCAAGAATGTCGGTCACGGTGACGGGCACGATTTGACCGCGCAGGGAAGCGGGCGCGGCAAATTGAACGCGCACGGCGTTTCCCGTGAGGCCCGACAGCCAGCCCGGCTGCGCGCCGCTGGCTTCCGCGAGCACGGGAACAGTGCGTCCCAACTCTCCGGCGGCAAAGGCGCGCGCTGTTTCCCCGCACACGGCGGTTAACTCCTGATGGCGGCGCTCTTTTTCGGCGTGGGAAACGTCGTCGGGCAGGTCGGCTCCGGCGGTGCGCTGGCGCGGCGAGTAGCGAAAAACGTGGGTGCGGGCGAACCCCATGTCCCGCGCGAATTGGAGCGTGTTCTCAAAGCGGGCGCGGGTTTCGCCGGGAAAGCCGACAATCAAGTCAGTGGTGAGGCCAATACGGGGCATTCTGGCGCGCAAGCGGGCGACTTTGGCGGCGAAATAGGCCGTGTCGTAGGGGCGGTTCATGGCACGGAGCACGTCGTCATCGCCCGCTTGCAGGGACAGGTGGAGATGGGGCGCGATGTGCGGATGCGACGCCATCGCGTCCACCAAGTCATCGGGCACTTCCACCGGCTGCACGGACGACAGGCGCACCCGCTCTATGCCATCAATGCCCGCGACGGCAAGGAGCACGTCCGTCAAATGCGGGCCGCCGCTGCCGGTTTCCGGCCCATACGCGCCGACGCAGACGCCGGTGACGACAATCTCCTTTGTCCCCTGTTCCGCGAGATGCCGCGCCTCCGCGAGCACATCGGCAAAGGGCCGCGACGCCATGACATTGCGTGTATAGGGAATAGAGCAGAACGCGCAAAAGTAGCGGCAGCCGTCCTGCACTTTCAGGGTGGCGCGGGTACGCCGCAGGCTTTCAGGGCGCGCGTCTATCTGCACCAGCGGCGCGGCTTCTGAGTGCAGAACGGCTTCGGGGAAGACGGCGAGGGAAGAGGCCCTCACCCCGCCATCAGAATGGCGACCCTCTCCCGTCGAAACGGGCGAGGATTCAGAATGGGTTTCTCCTACCCTCGCCGCGCCCTCCGGGTCTGCCAGTGCAGAAGCGGGAGAGGGTGTCACGAGGCTTGGCGAGTGCCGGGTGAGGGCCGCCACAGGCGGGGTGAATGGCGGCGTGAGTGCCGCCTGCGCCAGCGACCCGGAGAAAGGCATCAAGTCGGGGAACGCATTCAGCGCGAGCGCCGCCGCGCGCATCTTCTGGGAATTGGGGACAAGCAGCGTCGCGCCGTCCACGCCTTCGCCCGTGTCCAGCGCCATCTGCGCGAAGCACCCGGTCAGCACGACTTTGGCGTCCGGGTTGCGCCGCGCTGCCTGCCGCGCCATGTGCCGGGACTTTCTGTCCGCGTCGGCAGTGACGGAGCAGGTGTTAATCACATACACATCGGCAGGGGCGCGGAAATCCGTGAGGGTGAAGCCCTGCGCGGCAAACGTTTCTGCCAGGCGCTCCGTCTCATACTGGTTAACCTTGCATCCTAAATTGGCAAACGCGGCAGTGGGCATGGTGGCAGAGAGTGTACCGCACAGGCGTGCGGCCTGTCAACAGAACCCGTGACAGGCTTCTGTCCCCTTGCGGTTGAGCGTCCCATCTGGTATGATAACAAACAGCGCCCGCTGCGCCTCACGCGCAGACTATGACTATCATTCAGGAGTTACCTATGCCCCTCAAGATTGCCATGATTGGAGCCGGTTCTGTTGGCTTCACCCGGCGGCTCATGCAGGACATTCTCACTGTCCCTGAACTCGGCGACACCGTGTTCGCCTTGCATGACATCTCCCCACATAACATGGAGATGGTCTCTCAGCTGTGCCGCCGCGATATTCAGGCTAACGGCCTGGCGGCTCAGGTAGACGCCACCACAGACCGCCGCGCCGCCATTGCCGATGCGGATTATGTTATCTGCATGATACGGCAGGGCGGTTTAGAGGCCTTCGCCACCGACATAGATATTCCCCTGAAGTATGGCGTTGACCAGTGCGTTGGCGACACGCTCTGTGCCGGGGGTCTCATGTACGCCCAGCGCACTATTCCCGCGCTGCTGGACTTCTGCCAGGACATCCGGGAAGTCGCTAAACCCGGCGCATTGCTGCTCAATTATTCCAACCCGATGGCGATGAACACATGGGCCTGCAGCCAGTACGGCGGCGTGCCTGCGATTGGCCTGTGTCACGGCGTGCAGGGCGCGCACCACCAGATCGCGAACTGCACCGAGCACTGGGCCAAGCGCGAAGGGCTGCTCGCGCCGGACGCTAAACTCACGCGCGACGACGTGCCGGTTGTGTTTGCAGGCATCAATCACCAGACGTGGTGCATCAAAGCCGCCTGGCGCGAGTATGATTTAATCCCCATGATGCTCATGCTCTTTGAGGGCCACCCGGATTATCCCCGCACCGAGAAGGTGCGGATTGACGTGCTCCGTCGCTTCGGCTATTATTCAACGGAAAGCAATGGGCATTTGTCCGAGTACCTGCCCTGGTACAGAAAGCGCGTGGGGGAAATCCCGTCGTGGATTGATTTGTCGTCCTGGATAAACGGCGAAACAGGCGGGTATCTGCGCGTCTGCACGGAAGGACGCAACTGGTTTGAAACCGACTTCCCCAACTGGCTGGCGTCCGAGCCGCCGCGCTTCGCGCCGGAACATCGCTCCGAGGAGCACGGCTCGTATATCATTGAAGCCTTGGAAACAGGGCGCGTTTATCGCGGGCATTTCAATGTCGCCAACCAGGGCCACATCCCCAATCTGCCGGACGGTTGTATTATTGAAGTTCCGGGCTATGTGGACAAGACAGGCGTTAACATTCCCGTTGTAGGCGACCTGCCGCTGGCGTGCGCGGCGACCTGTTCGGCGTCGGTGCGCGTGCAGCAGATGGGGACGGAGGCCGCCGTCAAAGGCGATGTGCTTTTGCTGAAGCAGGCGATGCTGCATGACCCGTTAGTCGGCGCGGTGTGCAATCCCGAAGAAGTGTGGCAGATGACCGATGAGATGCTGGTGGCGCAGGCACAGTGGCTGCCGCAGTACGCCGGAGAGATTGCCGGGGCCGCGCAGCGCCTTGCCGATGCAGAGGCAAACGGCACGCGCGTCCATCTCGTTCACACCGAGGGCGCGGCGCGGGTTCACACCAAGACGGTGGCGGAGATGGCGGTTGATAAAGCCGAAGCCCGCGCCAACGCGCAGGCTGCCGACAAGGGCAAGATGACCGTTGCGGCCAATCTCGCGTCCATTGAGGAGGCCGTAGACGGCGCGTCTGATGCGGGCAGCGAGTTGGTGTCGGACACGGCTGCGCCCGCCCTGTAACCCGTAGGGGCACGGCAAGCCGTGCCCCTACCCATGTCCTAGCCCAATGCGAGTATGACGGCCACTGCGATACTGCTTTTGTCCATGCAAATGACTCCTATTGCAAAGCAACGGGTTACTCCAGGGCGAACAGGGCAGCGACGGAGTGCCCGTGTGCAAGGGCTATTGTGGTTCTCCCGTTGAGGTTATTGTAGCACATTCAGTTTGCCCCCGGCCCTCACGCAAAGGGAAAGAGGCCCTCACCCCGCCCTCGGAAGGGCGACCCTCTCCCGCATAGGAGGCCCTCACCCCGCTGCTCCGCAGCGACCCTCTCCCGCTTCGCAGGCGAGGGTAAGAGTGACTTATTCCTCACCCTCGCCCGTGACAATGGGGACTCCCTCCTACCCCTCGCCCGTGACAACGGGAGAGGGTGGCGCGCAGCGCCGGGTGAGGGCCTCCGGGCATGGCGCGCAGCGCCGGGTGAGGGCCTCCTCCGTGCTAGGAGAAGGCCTCTTAGACCTCCATGATTGGGGGCTGGGGCCTGTCAGCGTCCCCGGCGGCGGGCGCTGATTTGGTGTGTGACGAGGTTGCGGGCCTGCGTGTCGCCTGGCTTCGCGTGCCCGTTAGACGCGGCGGGTTTGGGTTTCGGTTTGGGCGCAGGGGGCGCGTCGTCATCGGGAATGAGCGGGCGCGGGGCGGGTTTGGGACGCTCGGCTTTCAGGACGGGCGGCAGGTGCTTTGCCAGCACTTCAGTCATCTCTTCTACGGTGCGGAGCATGGCGGCGGGCGCATCGGGCGTAGCGAGGAACACCACGTCGGGCAGGAACTGGTGCTGCATATGCGCGCGTCCCAGTTTCTTGATTTCTTCCTGCATGAGATGCGTGCCGGTGAAGCGCACGGCCACTCGTCGCTTTTCCGCCACAATGCTGCTGATGCCGACTTCGGCGCAGCGCAGGCGCAGGCGCAGCATGGCGAGCAGGTTCCACACGGGTTTGGGCGGGTCGCCGTAGCGGTCTTCCAACTCGTCCTGTATTCTTGCTACGTCGTCGGCCTGGCGCACGGCGGCGAGTTTCTTGTACATGAGTATGCGCTCGGCTTCTGACGGGATATACACGGACGGAATGAGCGCGTCTAAGGGCAGCGTGACCGTCGGCAGGTCGCGTTCGGGCTGCACATCCTCGCCCTTGAGTTCGTTGATGGCGTGCGACAAGAGTTGCGTGTATAAATCAAAGCCGACCGTTGCGACTGTTCCCGACTGCGCCGCGCCGAGCAGGTTGCCCGCGCCGCGTATTTCTAAGTCCCGCAGGGCGACTTTGTAGCCGCTGCCGAGGTCGGAGAACTCGCGCAGGGCCGAGAGACGCTTTTCCGCCACGTCCGTCAACTGTTTGTCTTTGCGGTACAGCAGGTACGCATAGCCCTGACGATCCGAGCGCCCGATGCGCCCGCGCAGTTGATAGAGTTGCGCCAATCCCAGCCTGTCCGCGTTGTCCACGACTATTGTGTTGACATTGGGGATGTCCAGCCCGCTTTCCACAATGGTGGTGCAGACTAAGACGTTGAACGCGCCGTCCGCGAAGCGCTGCATGGCGTCCTCTAAATCGTCGGCGTGCATCTGCCCGTGCGCCGCTTCCACTTTCGCGTGGGGAACCAGACGCCGCACTTTCTGCGCGACATGGGCGATGCTTTCTATACGGTTGTGCAGAAAGTAGACCTGCCCGCCCCTGTCCAGTTCGCGCAGGACAACTTCGCGCACCAGTTCATCATCGTATTCCTTCACAAACGTCTTGATGGGCTTGCGTCCTTCAGGCGGGTCGTCAATCAAGGACATATCCCGAATGCCCGACAGCGACATATGCAGCGTGCGCGGAATAGGCGTCGCCGTCAGGGTCAGCACGTCCACGCTCTTTTTCATCTGCTTGATGCGCTCTTTATGGGTGACGCCGAAGCGCTGCTCTTCGTCTACGACTAAGAGGCCCAGACGCGCAAACTTCACGTCCTTGCCCAGCAGTTTGTGCGTGCCAATCACGATGTCTACGGAGCCGTCTTCCAGCCCGCGCAGGGTTTCCGTCGTCTGCGCCTTGGACACAAAGCGCGACAGCATTTCAATCTTCACCGGGTACGATGCCAGCCGCTCCCGAAACGTGCCGAGATGCTGCTGCGCCAGAATGGTTGTCGGGCACAGAATAGCGACTTGTCGCCCCGCGTTCACCACCTTGAAGGCCGCGCGTATCGCGACTTCCGTCTTGCCATAGCCCACGTCCCCGCAGATAAGCCTGTCCATCGGCTTGTCGGCCTCCAGGTCGCGCTTCACGTCATCTATTGCGGCCTGCTGGTCGGGCGTTTCTTCATAGGGAAAGGCGTCCTCCATCTCCGTTTGCCAGGGCGTATCGGGCGGAAGAGCGTGCCCTGTGGCGGCTTTGCGTGCCGCATAAAGCTTGATAAGGTCGGCGGCCATCTCCTGAACCTGCTTTTGCGCCCGCTTTGTGGCCCGCTGCCAGTCCCCGGAGTGCAGGCGCGTAATCTCAGGAGGCGCGTCCGCAGAGCCGATATACTTCTGCACGCGGTCTACCTGATCCGCCGGAACGTACACTTTGTCCCCGGCGGCGTACTCTAGCAACAGGTAATCTCGCTGCGCGCCGTCCGTGCCCTTCAGTTTGGTCATCCCGGAGTAGCGGCCAATGCCGTGCAGGACGTGGACAACAAAGTCGCCCTCGCGCAACTCCAGGTAGGAGGTTATCTTCAGCCCTTCTTTGAATGCCCGGCGCGGCTTCTTTTCATGCGCTCTGTGCCCGAAAATGTCCGTGTCGGTTGCCACCATGAGGCGCGCTTCCGGCAGTTTGAACCCCGACAAGAGCGAGCCGTCCAGCACGAAAACCCCGGACTCGCCGCCCGCGTCCAGCCTTTCCAGCGGGGACGCCGGAATGCGGCTTTCGGCCAGCAACTCACGCACCCGCGCGGCCTGCTCGCTCACCACGACGCACCGGAAACCTGCCCCAAGCCACCCGTCTAACGCTTCCAAAAAGGCCGGAAGACGCCCGCCAAAGCCCTCCATTGCGCCTGATTGCGTCGGGATAATCTGCGCGGGAGCCGTGCCTTCCGTGCCGCGTCCCAGCAGAGAGAAGACCAGAGACGGGCGACTCTCCTGCTCCTTCCCCCCAGAATTGGGGGGAAGGCCGGGATAGGGGGCCGTTTCCCACGCGCAAAACGGCAACCATTCTGCCGAGAACGCCTCGCCGCGCGCCGCACGGGTTTCCATAATTTCCCCGGTTTCGCGCACACTCTGCTCCAAACGGGCGCGGGACTGCTGCGGCTCGTCCCACACCAGCAGGGCGTCCGACGGAAGGAAGTCCAGAGGGCACGGAGCGTCGGGGAACAGGTACGGAAGATACGCCTCTGTGCTGTCGGAATACGCCCCGGAACGCAGCAGGGCCACGTCGTTTTCTGCCCGTTCTTCCAGGCGAAGCGCGTGTTCGCTGCCCCGATTATCCGCGTTGGCGTCCCGCAAGGCCCGCAGACGCGCCGGAAGTTCGCGCTCTAAGAGCGCGGCGGCGCTCTGTGTTTCCCCAGCGTCCAGCGGGATTTCCCGCACGGCGGCTACCACAAGACGCTCTACGCGGCCCGCAGAACGCTGCGTTTCCACGTCAAAGGGCCGGATGCTTTCTATGTCGTCCCCAAAGAAGTCTATGCGAAGCGGCTGCGGCGCGTCTGCGGGGAAGATGTCCAGTATGCCACCCCTGCGTGTCCACTGCCCAGGCTGCTCGGTGGCTTCCACGCGCTCATAACCAAAGGCGGTCAACTGCGCTTCCAGCCCCGAAATGTCCACGCTTTCGCCTGCGGCAACGGTTAAAACGCGCCCACGCAACCGCTCCACCGGCACCGTGCGCGCCGTCCATGCCCCGATTGGCCCTACGACAAGCCGCGCGTCGCCCCGCGCCATCTTCACCAGGGCCGCCGTGCGCCGCCCCAAGACCCCTAAGTCCGGCGGGCCTTCGCCAAACAACAGCGTTTCCGTTGCCGACGGCAGGTTGACCAGCCCGTGTTCGCTCGCTCCGTAGCGCGCCAAATCCGCGCACAGGTGCGCGGCCTGCTCGGAATTGTAGGTGACAACCCACAGCGGACGGCGGGTGTCGCGCGCCAGCTGCGCCAGCAGCAGGGCTTTTGCCGCCGGGGGCAGGCCGTTTATCTGCGTTGTGCCCGCCGTTATCCCGTCTAAAATCTCCGCGTAGGCGGGCCAGTCGCGTGTCAGGGTCGGCAGTTCGTGCAAGTGCATCGCGTGTGTGTTCTTTCTTTGACGTGCGAATGGGCCTGCGAGACGTTTTCTCGCAGGCCGGAGTTTTCCCATAAGTTCCCGTTTTGCGCCGTTATTATACCCGTTTCCGCCTCTTAGCCGCCCGGCGGCGCCCTTTAGTCGCGCAATCGTCGCCCCCAAGAAGCGCAGGAGAAGCCCTCACGCGGTAGAAAAGAGGCCCTCACGCACAGGGAAGGAGGCCCTCACCGTGTCGGAAAGAGGCCCTCTCCCGCATAGGAGGCCCTCACCCCGCCCTCGGAAGGGCGACCCTCTCCCGCTTCGCAGGCGAGGGTGAGGAAAAGAGTTATCTTACCCTCGCCCGTGACAACGGGAGAGGGTGGCGCGAAGCGCCGGGTGAGGGCCTCCGGGCATGGCGCGAAGCGCCGGGTGAGGGCCTCCGGGCATGGCGCGAAGCGCCGGGTGAGGGCCTCCGGGCATGGCGCGAAGCGCCGGGTGAGGGCCTCCGGGCATGGCGCGAAGCGCCGGGTGAGGGCCTCTTATGCGGCGCAGGGCCTCCTTCCCTGCGCCTATTTCTCCCACTCCGTCGCCAGACAGTCCATGTAAACCTCGTCAAACACGTCCGGGCCGACGCGAAACGCCTCCCGTCGACGCCCACACTCCACGAAACCGGCCTTTTGATAAGCCCGCAGGCCGCGCGGATTATGCGTAAATGCCCGCAAAAAGATGTTGTGCAAACCCAGCATTCCAAAGCCATACGCCAGCACCAGCCGCGCCGTCTCCGTGCCGAAGCCCCGGTTCCATGCGTCTTTTGCCCCAATCAGTATCCCAAACTCCGCCGTGCGGTGCGCGTGATTAATGTCATGCAACCCCGCACCGCCAACAGGACGCATTCCGTCCCGCTCATATACCGTGAACTGAACGTGCTTTTTATCCTGCACGATGCCGTCGTACCACGCGGTTTCCGCCTCTAAGGTCACGGGACGAAGCGGAGCGCCCAGCGTTCGTATCACGTCAAAGTCGTTCATCCAGCGCAGGTACACCGGCAAAAGGTCGCGGCGCAGCGGCCCAAGCGCCACTTTGTCCCCGTGAATGTTGATGATAGGCTCCCCAAGTTCCATGTTAACCCTCCCGATGATGCCGCCCGGCGCAGGAGGAGAGGCCCCCCTCGGCCCCCAAACGTGGGGGGAAGATGCTTTCCAGCGCGTGCGATGCTTCGCTCCTGCCCCAGAGGGCACGGGAAACGGCAACAACTGCCTGGAACTTCCTCCCCCCAAACTTGGGGGGCCGGGGGGCCTCTCGCTAATGCAGAGAATGCGCGTACCCGGCCACCCCGTTCAGCACAAACTGCACCGCCAGAGCCGCCAGCACAATGCCTAACACGCGGGTCGCCACCCGCGCGCCGCTCTGCCCCACCCGCCTGAGAAGCCAGTCGCCCCCGGCAAGCACCACCCAGGACGCCGCAAACACCAGCAGCGCCGCCGCCACCAGCACGCCCAGACGCGCCCAATCCCCCCGCGCCTGGCTGGTGAGAAGCAGAATAGTCGTAATCGTGCCCGGCCCCGAAAGCAAAGGAATCGCCAGCGGGAACACGGAAACGTCCGCATCATCCGCGCCCTGCTCGCCCGGCTCTGGCGCTTGCAGGCCGCCGCGATGCCCGAACAGCATGGGAAGGGCCGTCAGAAACAGCAAAACGCCGCCGCTGATGGCGAACGCATTCACCGTCACGCCCAGAAAAGACAGCGCCGCCCGGCCCGCGACTAAGAAGAACAAAGCGACGCCAAAGCCGATAACCACCGCCCGGTTCAGCGTAGACACCCGCCGGGGCGCGTCCATGCCCCCCGTCAGCGCGCCAAACAGGGGCACAATGCCGAACGGGTCAACCACCACCAGCAGAGTCACAAACGCCGCGATGCCGTAATGCAGCAAAGAAACAGGCAGAGAATGGCTCACGGGCAGGCGTTATCCAGATGGGGAAGCAGCACCACGCTCTCCTGTTCATTCGGGTCGGTGCGGGCAATCACCGCGACGCACGGCTCGGTCGCGCTTGTGTTGGCGGGAAGATGGGGCACGCCAGCGGGAATATACACGAAATCCCCTGCGCGGGCGACCAGATGCTGCTGCAAATGCTCGCCGTACCACATCTCGCTTTCCCCTTGCAGCACGTAAATGGCCGTCTCATGCCCCGCGTGCAGGTGAGCGCGGGCGCGTCCGCCGGGGGGAATACGCAAAAGGTGCAGACAAAGCGCCTGCGACCCGGCGCTTTCCGCCGAGATGCCCGCAAAGTAATCCAAACCCTGCTTGCCTGCAAACGTTGCGCCCTGCGAAACCACCCGGCAGACGGGCAGAGAGTGCGTCTCAGTCGGCATGGGGAACCTCCTCTGGTTTAGAAAACGCTTACAAAACAGCACGCGCACGGTCGGCCAGAATGCCTGTCAAAAGCGGCGACGCCCCCAGATACCGCCCCATTGCAAACTCCACAGAAGGGTGACGGGCCTGCGCGTCGTCCAGCAAAGCGGGCAAATCGGACGCGACGTGCGTCCCGGTGTGCAGAAAATACGGCACGGCCACCACGCGCTCCGCCCCGGCGCTGACGCACAGGTCTACGGCATCGGCAATAGACGGCGCATTGCACTCCATGAACCCAATCTGCACAGGGGAAAAGACGCCGCGCGCGCGCACATCTTCCAGCACGCGGTTGATGTCCGCATTGGCGGAAGGCCGGGGCGAGCCGTGAACCATCACCAAAAGAGCCGTTTTCATGGGATTACTCTACTTCAGGACGCGCAGGCGTAGCGGGGGCAGGCGCGCGGGGACAGGCGGGCGTGCCGAACAGCGGGCAATCAGGCCGGGCGCGGCAGCCGCGCGCCGCCGCCTGCAAGTCGTCGCGCCACGCTTGCGGCCCCAACGGGTAGGACGCGCTCTCTATCAGGGCATCAGCAAGGCGCGTGTCATAGCCGAGGGCATCAGCAACAGCAAACGAAAGGGAAGGAAATTCCGCCTGCGCCGCCTTCAACTGCTCCGGCAGGGAATGGGAGACAAAGTAGCCGGGAACCAGAAAGAAGGGGAGAACGACAATGTGGGACGCCCCCGCTGCCTCGCAGCGCGCCACTGCCTGCGCGAAAGTCGGCTCCGAATAGTTCAGGTAGCCCACTTCTACCAGAGGAAAACGCGCCCGCAGACGCTCCGCGTGGGCGTCTAAAGCCTCGCCGGAGCCGCACAACAGGGAGCCGTGCGAAAAAAGAACAAGGGCATCCATGCCCCCATTGTACCCGACGCAGGCCGCGCGTTAAGGAACCGGGCCGAAGCGAAAGACCGTGCCAGACGCATTTGCGCCGCCGATAGTCGCTGTGCCGTAGTAAAAACCGTTCGCGCCGGGCACAAGCGGGCCATTGGGGGCCGCGCCGTAGGTGTTGGGTGAGCCATCGTCGGGCACCTGCGGGTCAAACGAGCGCAGGAGGGTAAAGACCCCTTTAGGCGTAATGCGGTAAATAAACCCCGTTCCATTCGTCCCACCGTGCGACGCTGTGCCCAGAAAGTCGCCGTGTGGGAGCAGGGCCAGCGTTTCCGGCAGCACAACGGGGTTGTCAGCGTCCAGCGGGCCAACTTCGGGGGACGTATCCAGGGGCGCGGGCGCCAGGGCAATCATACCGTCAGGAGCCTCAAACGAATACAGCCTTTGGAGCGTGTCGCCGGAAGCAGCGGGGTTGAAGGCATACACGACGCCGCTGGCGTTGAGGCCGCCGCCGTCGGTGACTCCATAAAGGCGGCCGTCTTTGCCTTCCGTCAGCGCGGCGCGCGGATACGCCCCTTCTTTGCCTGCAAATGAGTGCAGCAGCGTCAACTGGCCTCCCGGCGTGAGGCGAAACACTGTGCCCGCGCCGCCTCCCCCGCCCCGGCTGGCCGTGCCGTACAAATTTCCATCACAGGCGCGCAGCAGGGGGGCCTGTGGAAACTGGCCGTCTGCGTTGTGCCCCTGATTATTGAGGGCGCTGAAGGCGTGCAGCGTGGTCAGCGTCCCCTGCGCCGTAATCTGAAACAGAGTGCCGTTTCCATAAAGGCCGCCGTCGGCAGTCGCGCCATAGAACACGCCGTTAGCCCCGCGCGTCAGGCCCACAGGGTTCGCGCCATCGCCCGCCGCTGTGAACGTGTGCAGCACCGTAAAGCCACTGCCGTCGGCGGCAACAGCAAACACGGTTCCATAGCCAGACGCGCCGCCCCGCACCGCCGCGCCGTACAATTTGCCGTCAGCCCCCAGCGCGAGTCGGGCCGTCGGGTAAGCCCCCTCTGCGAAGGCAAACGTATGCAGGACGGTGAACGCGCCCCGCGCCGTCACCCGAAACAACGTGCCATAGCCGTTCGCGCCGCCAAACTCAGTGATGCCGTAAAAGCCGCCGTCTGCCCCTTTGACCAATGGCCCGGC
The DNA here is from genome assembly GCA_963835235.1 of uncultured Armatimonadota bacterium. GTDB lineage: Bacteria > Armatimonadota > Armatimonadia > Armatimonadales > Capsulimonadaceae > CAWIET01. The sequence continues at coordinate 899,952 of CAWIET010000004.1, read as the reverse complement.
AGGAACAGCCCCGCGCGCATTGGTGCCGTCACCGGCAAGCGTGGGAAACGCATGGAGAACAAAAAGCGAGCCAGCCCGCCCTGCCGGAGCGAGCGCGAGACACAGCACAAGCAGCAGGAAGGCGAAAGCGCCGCTTCGGGCGCAGCGTGAAGGGGAAACAGCAAACATAGAAGCGCGTCCTTTCACTGTCAATGCCCGGCACGATGCACGGGCGGTCAGCATCATGCGGCGCGGGACAGGGAGCAGAAAAAAGAAAACGCCGCACGGCTATTATAGCACGGCGGCGGGTGTTGGAGCAAGGCGCATGGCCTCGCTTTATTACGGGAAAGTAACAATGCGGGCGAGTGTTAATGCTGGAAAGTCCAGCGGCGGTTGGCGTAGAAGTTCCAGAAGACGACAACAGCGGTCGCCACCAATTGCGCGCCCATAACCGCCGCTTTTTCCACGCGCGCGGGCGTCATGGCCGCCCAGAGGTGATGCACTTCGTGTTCCAGCGGCACCGAAATCAGGCGGATAATCAGCAGGTCAAGCAGCAGGCCAACCAGATTGACCAGCAGGAACTGCCCGAACTGGGTATGGAGCGCTTTGGCCTGCGCCTCCTTGAATGTCCACCGCTTGTTCCAGATGTAGCCGTTGCCAACTGAAACCAGGAACGCAATCGTGGCGGAAATGTACCGATGCCCATGCAGCAGGGTCAGCATGAGATACAGAGCGGCGAAGTTGATGGCCGTGCTGCTCGCGCCGACAATGCCGAACTTGACGAACTGCCGCGCGCCCCGACGCCGATGGAGCGGCAGCGGGGCGTCGGGTGTGAACGGGGATGCCGGGGAAGGCGGCGATGACCCCTGCGGTCGGCTCATAAGGCAGCCTCAAGCAACGGGGGCAGTCACTTTGCTGTCCTTGACGGCGGACGATTGCGGGCGCTTGCGGCGCTCGGTGGGCTTGGCAGGCGGGATGACCGGCGCGCGACCAATGCCGTGATACTCAAAGCCCTGACGCCGCATTCGCTCCGGGTCGTATAGGTTGCGCCCGTCTAAGATAAGCGGGTGGGCCATGATGTCTTTGATACGCTCAAAGTTAAGGAACTTGAACTCGTTCCACTCGGTGACAATGACCAGCGCGTCCGCGCCCGCCGCCACTTCGTAAGCGTTGGCACAGTAGGTGATGTGCGGGAAAACGCCGCGCGTGTTTTCCATTGCAATCGGGTCATACGTCTTGACTGATGCGCCGTGCGCCAGCAGGTCGGCAATTACGTCCAGCGACTTGGCTTCGCGCATATCATCGGTGTTGGGCTTGAACGCGAGGCCCAGCACGCCGACCGTCTTGCCGGACAGGTCATCGCCGCCCAGCGCGGCATGGATTTTGGCGATGAAGCGCTTGGGCTGTTTTTCGTTGGTGTCAATGGTGGCTTCCAGCAGCGGGAACTCGCAGCCGAAGTCATGCGCGGTGTGCAGCATAGACCGGGTGTCTTTGGGGAAACAGGAGCCGCCGTAGCCTAAGCCCGCGCTCAAAAACGCCTGCCCGATGCGCGCATCCATGCCCATGCCCTTGACCACGTGGGTCACATCCGCACCCGCCAACTCGCAGATGTTGGCAATGGCGTTGGCAAACGAGATTTTGGTGGCGAGGAACGCATTGGAAGCGTATTTAATCATCTCGGCGCTCGCCACGTCAGTGATAATCATGGGCCGCTCCAGCGGCGCGTATAACTCTAACAGGCGCATGGCGACGATTTGGTTGGGAGCGCCAATCACGATGCGGTCGGGCTTGAGCGTGTCGGTAATGGCGGAGCCTTCGCGCAGAAACTCCGGGTTGGACACCACGTCAAAGTCTACCGCGCGGCGCTTGTTGGTTTCAATCACTTCGCGCACGAAGTCGCCGGTGCCAACGGGCACGGTGGACTTGTTGACGATGACTTTGTAGCGGTTAAGGGCGCGGGCGATGCCTTTGGCGGCGTCCTCTACATAAGACAGGTCAGTAGAGCCGTCCTCGCGCGGCGGCGTGCCGACAGCGATGAAGACGACTTCGGCCTTGCCGACCGCCGTGTCCAAATCGGTGGTGAACTCCAGCCGCCCATCGGCGACGTTGCGGGCGACCATCTCTTCCAGGCCCGGCTCGTAGATAGGCATGACACCCTGGTTCAGGCCGTCAATCTTGGACACAATCTTGTCCACACACACCACATCATTACCCAGGTCTGCAAAAACGACGCCGGTGACGAGGCCGACATAGCCGGTTCCAATCACGCAAATGTTCATAAAGTCGGTACTCCTTGCTTGTGTAAACGCTTAATAATGGACAGCAGGCAGGCACGGCTCCTGCACAGGCTCTTGCGAAGGCTGTTGCTGCGCCTGATACCATTGCAAAGTTCGTGCCAAGCCGACGTCCAGCGGCACGGACGGGGCAAATTGCAGCAGCCCGGCGGCAGCGGCGATGTCGGCGCAGGAATGGCGAATATCGCCGGGGCGGCGCTCGCGTTTGTCGGGGGAGATGCGGGTTTGCAGGATGGTTTCCAGTTTTTCCAGCAGTTGATTGAGCGAGACGCGCTGCCCGCTGCCGATGTTAAACACTTTGCCGCCCGTGCCGCGCAACCCCGAAGCGGCCCTTAAGTTCGCTTCCACCACGTCGTCTATGTAGATGAAGTCCCGCGACTGCTCGCCATCGCCGTAAATGATGGGCGCGCGGCCCTGCGCCAGCGCAGTCAAAAACTTGGGAATGACGGCGGCGTAGTCGCCCTCCGGGTTCTGCCCCGGCCCGTACACATTAAAATAGCGCAGGGCGACGGTTTGCAGCCCATGCAGGCGAAAAAAGTTGCGGCAGAAGTATTCGCCGGAGAGTTTGGAGGACGCATACGGGGAAACCGGGTCGGTCAAGCTGGCCTCGTGCTTGGTCATGGCGGGCGTGTCGCCGTATACGGCGCAGGAGGACGCGAACACGAACTGCGTGACCGTGCCGGACGCTTGCGCGGCCATCAGCATATGGAGCGTGCCGCCGACATTGATGGCGGCGCAAGCGGCGGGGTCGTCAATGGAGCGCGGGACGGACGCTTCGGCAGCCTGATGCAGCACCATCTGCGCTCCGGCGCAGACGCGATGGCAAACAGCAGGGTCGCGCACATCGCCTTCCAGAACCGTAACATGGGGCAAATCCGCCAGGCGCGCGGCGCGGGTGCGGGAGACAGCCGCCGAAAAGTTATCCAGGACGCGCACGTCATGCCCGGCCCGCCCCAGACGTTCCGCCAGGTGCGACCCGATAAATCCTGCCCCTCCGGTGACAACATAAGTGCTCAAATGCGTTGCTTTTTCCTGCGGCCCGTGTTTGCGTTCAGCGAGAACGCAGACATGGGCTGGTGTGGTGTGTGCGTTATTATACCATTGTTTTGCGCGCTGCGTTCCGGTGGGTTGCGCGCTGCGTTCTGGCGTGTTACGGGAAGTGCGGCAAACGGCGTTATTCTGCTGTGCCATAACGGGCGTCAAACTCGCGCAAGCGCGTCTGCAACATCAGGGGCAGGGGGGCACGGAATGCAAACGGGTTGGACAGATTGTATTGGAGGACTAAATCGTTGGTGCGGCGCAGGTGGCTTTCATACGCAGAGCGGGCGGCGTCACGGGCTTTCGGGTAATCGGGCGAGGCGCGCAGAGCGGGTTCGGCGGCTTCCCAGCGCGCCAGCGTCACCAGAGCCAGCGCGCGGAACGCTTCAATTTCCCGTTCCAGCAAAAGCCAGGGCGGAAGCGCTTTGTTGCGTTTGAGCAGGCGGTTCACGGCTCCCATGCCGGGCGGCTCAAACGGGTTGACGCTTAAGTCTAACGGCTGGCCCGCGCCGGGCAGGTTGTCAAACAGGCCCTCATTCAGCGCGTCCTGGATTTTGCGCTCGGCAACAGCGGCTGTCCAATCAGGGTTGTCGCGGTATTCGTCCATTTCGCAGGGGCTATTTACCCGTTTTCGCCCTGATCGGGAACCGGCAAGGTGGGTATAACGTCCAAACAGACAGAAAAACAACGGCGGGGCGGCACACTGGCCCCGAAAGGATACCAACTATGCACACCGAACTGAACGCGCAGAGCGCATCGCGCAGGCGCTTTTTGCGAACGGCGGCACTGGCGGGCGCAGGCGTGATGGCCGCGCCGCTGCTGCTCAGTCCGCAGGCGGCGCAGGCAGGCGGCCTGTTCAACTTCATGCCGTCTGTGGACGACCAGAAGAAAGTGGGCGCTCAGGCGGCACAGCAGATTTTGCACCAGTACAAAGAAGTGCATGATGCGCGTGCGACCCACTTCCAGCAGATTGGCGCGCGTCTCGTGTCTGCCCTGCCCCTGTCCGACCAGAAGACATGGCCATACACGTTTCATGTGCTGGACAACAAAGAAGTCAATGCCTTCGCGCTGCCCGGCGGCAATATGTTTCTGTTTACGGGGCTGTACGAGAAGGTGACTTCCGATGACGCGCTGGCCGCCGTGACGGGCCACGAAATGACTCATGTTCGCAAGCAGCACTGGGCGCAGGCATATGCCAAACAGCAGCAGCGGGATTTGCTAATTGGACTGGGGTTGTCGGTCTTTCATGCGGGCAGCGCGGCGCAGACTTTGGCGGGGCTGGCAGACAGCGCCATCGGGCTGAAGTTCTCGCGGGGGGAAGAAGACCAGGCGGATCAGGGCGGGTTAGAGGACATGGCCGCCGCAGGCTATAATCCGCAGGGAATGCTGGACTTGTTTGCCATGCTGGAAAAGGTGTCCGGCAACGGCGGCAGCATCGGCGGCGACTTTCTCAGCAACCACCCGCTGACCAGCACGCGCATTCAGCATACCCAGCAGCGCATTGCCGCGCTGAAAACATTGCAGGGTTTTCCGCCGTTGACGCCGATGAACTATCAGTCCCTGCTGCGGGGCGGATAACGCCTGAAAACGTCCCAAAACCGCAACCGTTGACTACAGAGTCAGTACACGGCTACTACAAAGTCAGCACAAAACCACGATACGGGCGCGACAAAATCACGCCATTTTGAGGCCATCGGAACGCGATTTTGAGGCCATCGGTACGGCTTTTTCAGCGCGAAGCCGCGCTGATTTCCGCGTATAGGGACGCCAAACGGCCCGCCTGCGCGCGCCAATTATGATGCGTTTGGACGTACCGGCGAGCGTCCTGTCCCGTTTGTTGTGCCAGTGCGGGATTGTCCAGCAGCGTCAAAATGGCCTCTGCGAACCTCTCTGGCCCCTCTGCCACCGACAGCGGGGCCTGCGAAAGCGCGCGCGCGGCCAGGGTCGTGGCGACGACGGCTTTCCCCATTGCCATCGCTTCCAGCACTTTGTTTTGTATCCCCACCCCGATCCGGAGCGGACAAACGGCCACCGATGCTTCCGCAAGGAACGGGCGCAGGTCAGGCACGCGCCCCGTCACGGTGACACCGGAGCCGGGCGCGGCGGCCATTTGAAGCAGGTCGTGGGGCGGCCCGCTCCCGGCGATGGTGAGAGTTGCGTAGGGAATGCGCGCGCGCACGCGGGGAAAAATCTCCCGGCAGAAGAAGCGCGCGGCGTCGGAATTGGCCGCATAACTCATCTTCCCGGACAGCACGAGATGCGCCGGACGCACGGGGATGCCGGGGTCAGGGGCAAAGAAACTCGCTGTCTACGCCGTTAGGAAGGGTCGTGAGGGGCAGCGAAAGGCCCTCTGCGGCGGCTAACAGTTGCAGGGCGTCGGCATCATGCTGTGACGTGACCAGCACCCGTGTGTAACGGGCTGCTGTGCGCGGCTCCCAGCGCCGGAGTTTAACCCATTCCTCCCAGGCCAGCGCGCGGGAAAGCCAGCCCCGGCTTTGCGCGCGGGCGAACTGCCCCTGTAAATCCGTGATGCAGTCCACCGAGTTAAACACAGCAGGCAGTTTGGGCGGCAAAGCGCGCACAAAACGTGCGGCGCGCAGATGCTCTATGTGCGCGACATGGAAGGATGTGGCGGCGGTCAAGTCCCGAAGCAGATGCTCCATTGGGGGCGAAAAGCAGTACGCAGCCCACAACGGAGTCGGGGAAAGGAGATGCAGCGCGCTCTGCACGGCCCCGCGCGCGCGGGAGTGCGGGACAACGTGAACCTCCGCGCAGAAGGGCGCAAGGGCCGCGCCCGCGTCCCTATCGGCTTGCAGAGTGTCCGTGCCGAGCGCGACCAGAGTGACAGAATGGCCCGCTTCCGCGAGGGCGCGGATAAAGTGAAAGGGCCGCACGCGAATAGGCGACGGCACGTAAGGGGTCACAAACAGGACGTGCATGACGCCATTTTACCCGCTCACGGGCGGGCGAGCGTTTCGTGGTAGACGGCGAGCAGGCGCGCTCCGGTGGCGTCCCACCCGTAACGCTGTTCCACAAGGCGGCGGCCTGCCGCCCCAAGTTCCTCCCGCAAAGCCGGGTCATTTAAAAGACGCAGGCAGGCATCGGCAAACGCTTGGGGCGTGTCTGCCAGCAGAATATCCTCGCCGTCGGTGGCGGCAATGCCCTCCGCGCCCACTGTGGTGGAGACGACCGGGAGGCCCATTGCCAGCGCATTGAGTATCTTGACCCGCATTCCACTGCCGGAAAGCAGGGGCACGATAAACGCCGCGCAGTCCAGCGCGAGAGGGCGCACGTCCTCTATCCACCCCAGCACGGACACGGATAGGTCAGCGGCGAGCGCGCGAATGCTGCCAACGGGTTTCGCGCCCGCCAGCGTGAGGCGCACATGGGGAGCCTGAGTTTGAATAAGCGGGTACACATAGCGGTGAAACCAGAGCAGGCCATCTACATTGGGCGGCCAGTAAAGCGTGCCGATTGACAGCAATGTCCGGGACTGCGGGCAGGGCGGCGCGGGCCGGAAGTAGTCTAAATCCACGCCAATCGGCACAGCCGTGGCGTTCGCCAAATCGGGCGCGAGTGTTCGCAGCAGGGCAGCGTCCTCCTCCGTCACCGTGAGAACATGGTCAACCGCCCGGCAGACTTCCATCTCGCAGCGTTCCAGTTTGGGCCATTCCTGCCGCGCATACCATTGCATCGCGGGGGAAGGCGTGGTCTGCGCCAGCCGCTTGAGGATCACGCTTTCTACGTTGTGATGGTCTAACAGGAGACGTGCCTTGCCGCGCCGGGGCAGCGCGTACTGCGCCATCTGCAAATGGTCAATGTGAACGGCAGCGAAGGGCTTCGCGCGCCGGAGGGCGTCAACGGCCTGCTGCATTGCCCCCACCCGGTCGCGCGTCACAATGAACGAGCGGCCTGTCAGCAGGGCCATCAAAGCGTCTTTGGCATTGCGGACGCGGGAACGGGGCAGCAGAACAGTCTGCATTCCCCCCGCGCAGAAGGGCGCGAGCGCAGGCAGATGCTCCCTTTCGGCGGGGGAGCGCACAAACGCCAGCAGGGTGATGTCGTACTCGGCGGCCAGCGCGCGCAGGGTGTAATACGACTTAATCTTCGCCCCGCCGTCCAGCGGAAACGGCAGCAGATGGGCCAGAAACAAGAGAGCAGGACGCGGGGAATGCGGCATAGAGGGGGCAAACGAAACCGGGCGGCAGAAACGCCGCCCGGCTCTCTTACTTCAGCTTGGACTTGAACTTGGCGCGGAATGCCGCGATTTCCGGGGCAATCACATTCGCGCAGTACGGCTCGTCCGGGTGCAGCGCGTAGTAATTCTTGTGATATGCTTCCGCCGGGTAGAACGTGGTGAACGGCGCGACGGCAGTGACAATCGGGGCCTGCCAGATGCGCTCCGTCGTCACCTTCGCGATCATCTCGCGCGCGGCCTGCTGCTGCGCGGGAGTGTGGTAAAAGATGACCGAGCGGTACTGCGGCCCCTCGTCCGGCCCCTGCTGATTAAGCGTGGTGGGATTGCGCGCGACCAGCAGCACGTCCAGCAGGTCTTTGTACGTGATGACTTTGGGGTCAAACGTAATGTTGAGCGCTTCGGCATAGCCGGTCGTTCCCGTTTCCACCTGCTCGTAGGACGGGTTCGCCATCTTGCCGCCCGCGTAGCCCGACTGCACGCTTTGGACGCCCTTCAACTGCTTGAAGATGGCCTCCATGCTCCAAAAGCACCCGGCGGCAAAGGTCGCCGTTTCCTGCTGGCCCGCCGGGGACGGCGCGGCCTGGCCGGGCGCAGCAAACAAAAGCAGACACGCCAGCACCCCCGCGAATGCGGCGGCGCGGCCTGAAAGCAGTTTATATCGTAAATCAGAGTGTAACATCAATGGGTCTCCTCACCCGTTAAGACAATTAGGCCGCGCCGAAAGTTCCGGGGGCGATAGCAACTGACGGCGTTTGTGCCATAATACGGGCCGATGAACGCAGAAACCTATGACATCATTGGCGATGTGCATGGCTGCTTTGATGCCCTGCGGCGGCTGTGCAACGCGCTCGGCTACGACGACCAGTTTCAGCACTCCGAAGGGCGAACGCTGATCTTTGTGGGCGATTTAGCCGACCGGGGGCCGGAAAGCGTGCGGGTGCTGCGCCTTGTCTGCCGCCTTGTTTATCTGGGACGGGCGCGGCTGGTGCTGGGCAATCACGACGATGCCCTTTTGCGCTGGCTGAACGGTCAGCCGGTTGACTTAAACAAAGGCGGCCTGGGCCAGACGATTGCGGAGATTGACGCGCAGGCGGACAGCAAGGCATTCAAGCAAGCCCTCCGCGCCCTTCTGGAACGAGCCTCGCTGTATCTGGTGCTGGACGGCGGACAGTTGATTGTCGCGCACGCGGGTATGGAAGAAGACATGATTGGACGGCCTCCCGATGCCGAGATGCGCCGCTTTATCCTGAACGGCGATGCAATCGGCAGGTCTCCTGAAGGCAAGACGCTGCGGCGCGACTGGGCGGCCTGCTACACGGGAGCCGCGTTTATCGTTTACGGCCACACGCCACAGGAGCGGGCCGTGCGAGTGAATAACGCGATAAACATTGATACCGGCGCGTACCGTGGCGGGCTTTTAACTGCATTCCGCTGGCCGGAACAAACACTCGTTTCGGTTCCGTCGCGCTTCGCGGCGCACCTGCTGCCCAGAGGATAAACATCCACGCGCACAATGCCCCCGCCCACAACGGATAGCGCGGCGGCCCTCCTCGCACAAGCCGGGGGGGACGCGCCGCAGGCGGCGGAAACAGTGCGGCGTCCTGTGACGTATGGGCGGAAGTCGCTTGCTCCCACTGCGCCTGCGCGCGCGGGCTGCTTGCTGCTAGACGCCGCGCGAGACCATGCAGGAGCGACAAATATAGCCCCTGACGCCGCTGAAAGTCTGCCGCATCGCGCGGGTCGCCGGAATGGGTTTCCACCAGAAGCGCGGGCAGCCCCTGCCGCGCGAACCATCGGTGCGCGAGACGCGGGTCGGCGTCGGGGCCAAACGCCGTCGGGTGAACTTGATAGCCGGACGCCGCCAAATCCGCCACGCACGCCTGCTGCATCTGGTGCGTTATCTTGCCAAGCGGCGTTTCCATCGTGCGGGCGATTTCCAGGCAGTGCGCGTTGTAAGGGTCATGGGCGTCCCAATTGTGCGCGTCTATCACCACTTGCGGCTGAAGGAGAAGAGCGGCGCGGGCCAGCGCGCGCGTTTCCGGCTGCGAGAACACGCCCCAATCGCGGTTGAGGTCAATGCCTGCGCTGTTCGCGCGCGTCCCGGCCTGCGCGCCGTCCGGGTTCGCCATCGGCACAATGTAGAGAGTAACGCGGCGCAGTTCCGCGCGCAGAGCGGGGTCATTGCCGGAAGCCGTCTTGTGAATGAAGCGCAGGACGGCCTCGGTGGACGCAGGCTCGTCGCCGTGCTGGCGGCACAGCACCAGCACCCGGACGGTGTCGGACGGGCAGGCGGCAGGGTCAGCCAGACGCGCCAGCCAGAGCGCGCGCCCGCGCGTGGAATGTCCCACTGAGGCCAGCCGTACCCAATCGCTTTGCGCCGCGTCCTGCGTCAACTGGGCCGTCATCTGCCGGTACGACGTGACAGGCGACGGCGCAGCGCGCGGCGCTGCCGCGCAGGGCAGCGTCATTAGCGAGAGCGCGCAGATTATCCCCCACTTCCGTGTGTGCATCAATCTTCGTAGACGCGCGGCAGGCGCGCGCTGGCGGTAATGCGCCGTGCCGGAACAACGGCAACGTCCCCAACGGCGACGCCGGGAAGGTCGGTTACGTCCAGCGCGCACATCTGCATGGCGACGCGCCCAATCACAGGGACGCGCTGCCCGCGCACCGTGACAAAGAGGCGCGGGCCGCCGCGTCCGAAGTCGCGCAGCAGCGTTTGCAGGCCCCGTTTCCCACCTGTCGCGCTCGCGGGCTGAAGCGTGAAGCCGTCCGCGTAGCCGATGGGCAGGATGGCTAACCGCGTCGGGCGGCGCGTGACGAACTCGCCGCCGTAGCCGACGGCGGTTCCGGCGGGCACCTCACGCACGGCGGCAATCCGCGCTTCCAATCGCCATGTGTCCTGCAAATCCAGCATGCGCGGGACAGCGGCGCTGGGAAACTGTCCGTACAAAATCGTGCCGGGCCGCACGGCGTCCAAACGCATCTCCGGGAAACGCACGAGCGCCGCGGAGTTGGCGCAATGGCACAGTTCGGGCCGAATGCCTTCTCCCGCAAGGCTTGTCCTGACCTGCTGGAACACGGCAAACTGCGCCTGTGTCGGACGCGGGTCGCGTTCCAGCGCGCGGGCGAAGTGCGTGTAAAGCCCCGCCAGCCGCAGGGACGGCGACGTGGCAATCCGGCGCGTGAGCGGCAGGGCGTCGGCGGGCAGTGCGCCAAGCCGCCCCATGCCGGTGTCCACTTTCAGGTGAACGGCGACTGTTGTGTCCTGCCGTTCCGCTTCCAATTCCAGCGCGCGCGCACCGCCTTCGTCACACACTGTTACATCCAGCCCTGCCGCAACTGCCGCTTCGGTTTGACCGGGCAGCAGGGGCAGAAAGACCAGAATGCGGCTGTTAATTCTCCCGGCCCGCAGTTCCAGCGCCTCCGCGAGCGTGGTGACGGCGAAAAAGTCCACGCCTGCCGCTTCCAGCGTCTGCGCGGTCGGAACGGCCCCGTGTCCGAACGCATTGGCTTTGACAACAGCAATCAGGCGCGGAACGGGCGTCCCGTTCTGCTCCGTCAAAGCGCGAATGGCCCCGACATTGTGGCGCAGCGCGGCGCGGTTGACTGTGACCCAGGCGATATCGGGCGGCGCGTTCACTCGCGGGTTCCTTCTGAAGAGGCCCCCCCATCCCCCCAATTGTGGGGGGAGGAATTGTCATGGCCTTCTCCTGTTCCCCCATTATTGGGGACGAGGGGGCCTGCTCCTGCCCTGCTTCCCATTATTGGGGCGGGGGGGCCATCTTTGGCGGCGGGCACGCCTGCCCGCGTGAACGCCTGCTTGTGCGACGCCAGCAGCATGGCCTGACGCCCTGCGCTGCCGGGCGCGGACGCCGCTTCCGCAAGCATCTGGGCGCGCTCGCCGGAAAGGTCACGCAGGACGGTCTGCATAAAGCGCAGATGCGCCTGCGCGCGCGCGGCAACCGTGCGCCCACTTCCCGCCAGACGGTTGGTTTCAAACAGCAGCGTCGGGATGCCAAGCACGATGCCGCCGTAACGATGCGCCAATCGCGCCGGATGCGTATCCGTTACCGTGTGCGTGACAACACAAAAGCCGCTCGCGGCCAGACATGCCTGCACGACAAACTGGTCGTCCGAGCAGGCGTCCACGACCTGCAGCGACGCGCCGCTGCCCGCACCCGCCGCTTCGGTGAAGTCGGGGCGCGTGTCATCGGGATAAAGTTCATGCTGGTCGGTCATCATATCGGGGCGCACAGTCAAAACAGCATGGTACAGAGCGCGCGTTTCCGGCTCCCGGCGGCGCAGCCAGTCACGGTTGATGTCGGCGTCGTGCGCGTTGTGACGCCGGAACGCTTCCGCCCCGTCCGGGTTCGCCATCGGAACCACGTATACGGTGACGCGCATGAGTTGTTCTGCGAGCGGCGAGCCGGGCGCGGCCTGCACCAACTGCGTGACGAACTGAAGCGCGCCTTCCGTGCTCGCGGGTTCGTGCCCGTGCTGGCGGCACAGAAAGAACACGCGCTTCGGCGCGTCACTTCCCAAAGCGTCACTTCCCGCAGGGAGGGGAGACGGGTCGCGCAGCGTCACCATCCACAGCGCGCGGCCTTTAACAGACTGCCCGATGGACGTGAGCGTCATGCGGTGCGCGCCCTGCGTGCGGTCAAATGTGAGCAGCGCATTGAGTTGTGCCACCATCGGGGCATAGCGCGTTGTGCCCGGCGGGCGCGCGAGGTTCTTTTCAGCGCGGGCAGGCGCGACGGCAAGGAACAGCGCGGCCAGCATTCCCCACAGGAAAAGCAGGCGGCGCGGCAGAACAATGCAAAGCATGGCGGTCTTTCCAAGCACAATTACGGAGATTATCGGCAGAATGTGGCCGGGTTTGCAGAGCAGAGGCAGTTAGCGGCCCCGGAGGCGGCGGGCGAGGGTCTGAGCAGCAGGCTTGCCGGTGGTGTAGGCCCAGTACGCCGCGCGGTTATAAACTAAATCCAACTCGCCGATGTATTCCACGTAGCGGGGGCTGAAGCCTTCCTTGAAGCGGTTGAGGCCCTGCAGGTGATCTTCCTTCTCCACGGCGGCGGCGCTTTCGCCTTCCTGACGGCGGCGGGGGCTGACCCCGCGAAAGTCGTACCAGGCGCAGCCGCGCTCCCGCGCCCAGCGGATCATGGCCCACTGCATCGCGTAGTTGGGCATGACGTTGCGGTGTGCGTTGCCGGACGCGCCGTAGACGTACCATGCTTTGTCCCCGATGGCGAAGCACAGCGCGCCGGAAAGCGTTTCGTCCGCGTAGCGAGTCAGGAACAGTTTCGCCATGCCTGCAGGCGTGAGATTATCCCAGAGCGTCTGGAAATAAGACAGCGGGCGCGGGCGGAAACCGTCACGCTCTCCCGTGACTTGCATCAGGTCATTGAAGACAGCCAGGTCGGCGCGCGGCAGGTCGGACAGCACTTCCACGCCGTGCTTCTCCGTAGACAGCTTGATGTTGCGGCGCGTCTGGGGCTTGAACGCGGCGAGCAAGTCTGCTTCGGAGCGGCCCGCTAAATCCAGCTGCATCACGCAGCGCGGCTGGGTTCCTCCAAAGCCCTGCGCGTCCGTACCTGACGGCGGGGCGAAGCCGCGCGCGGCAAGGCGTGCCGTAATGTCAACGCGCTCCACAGGCACGGCGGGGTCAATCTTGAGAAAGGCGGCGTGGTCAGCGCGGGCGCGGGCGCGCAAAATGGAAAGCAGAGCATCCAATGGCGCTTCGTCGTTCCAATTGGAGAGAAGCGGGCCGCGCGGGGCGTAATGAAAATTGCCAACAACCGGCAGGTAGCGGCGCAGGACGGCGGCCCCGGCAACAATCTCTCCATCGCGCAGGATAGCGACGCGCACGGGCGTCCAGTCGGGGGATTTGACCGCGCCCCATTCCCAGGCTTGCAGCACGTCGCCTTCGGGCAGGCGTGCGACAAACGCATTCCAGGCGGCGTGGTCAGCAGGGCCAGCGAGTTCGCGCGCAGTGAGGGCAGCAGCAGAGGCAGGAACAGTCAAAACAGGCTAACGCACCTCTACCACTTCGTATTCGGCGGCTCCGGCGGGGGTCTGCACGGTCACGCGGTCGCCGACTTTGCGGCCCAAAAGCGCCTTGCCGACCGGGGACGTGTTGGAAATCTTGCCGTTGCCAGGATCGGCCTCCATGACGCCCACAATCGTGTATTCGGTGTCGCCGTCCTCCGGGTACTCAGCGTCGCGCACGGTGACAACAGAGCCGACTGTCACGGTGTCGCCGCCTGCCTGCGCGTAATCCGCGATCTTGGCGCGCTCCAGCGTGAGTTTCAGCCCGACAATCTTGCCTTCCAGAAAGCCCTGCTGGCGCTTGGCATCGTGGTAGTCAAAGTTCTCGCTCAGGTCACCCATCGCGCGCGCTTCTTTGATGCGCTCGGCAATGGCTTTGCGCTCCACGGTGCTCAGGCGCTGCAGTTCTTCTTCCAGCTCTTTGTACTTGGCCGGGGAAAGGATAATCTCGTCGTTCATCGGCGTCCATCTCGGTGGGATTTGCGTCCTGCTCATCATACCACAGGGCAGGCATTGTGTCAATCGCCCGCGTAGCCGCTCGGTTGGCATGATTTATGCAGGGGAAGTAGGGAGTATCACAGTGACACCACAGAAACAACGCAGGGATGAATAGGAGCCGTGCCATGAGGGGAACGCTGGGGGGGCGCATTCCATGAAAAACGCCTACATTAAGTTTCGGACGGAGCAGGATTGCAGGCAGGGATGCGCGGCCCTCGTGACGGAGTGGCCGGTGAGTTGTCTTTCCAACGATGTCTACTGCATTCCCTGGGGCGGGCTGGCGCTGCTGGACGGGCGGGACGTGCAGTATTCGTTCGCGTCTGAGGCCGATCTGGCGCACGCGCAGCCCGTATGGAACTTCGCCGCCAGCAAAGCCTAGCCACTGGCGCTTCTTATGGGTAGACCGTCTCGCCTGCCGGGTAGCAAATGAGTTCCACTTGATTGCCATCGGGGTCTGCAAGATAAATGCCCTGCGTCCCATCCCGATGGCGGTCAACCGGAATGCCCGCAGCCTGCGCTGCTTCCTGAAGTTCCGCCTGCCCCACCCGCACGGCCACATGAGGCGGATGCTGCGTGGGCGTGACCAGCGCCAGTTTCCCCTGCCCCAGTTTCAGGAACGCCCACGTTGCGTCCTGATACAGCACCAACGCCCCCAATTGCTCCACGTACCAGCGCACGGAGGCCGCAATGTCTGCCGACGGCACGGCCACATGGTCTAATTCCATCATATTTCCCTCCTCAAGCTCTGCTGCCTTATCCCGTTGTCCCCGTCAGATGAGGCGAAACAGGATAAAAGATACAAGCAGGCCGGTTGCCCCCACAATCCAGCGCCACATCTTCCAATTTCCCCAGCGGTGCGGGGCAACGGAAAGGGCGAACGCCTGCATCGCCAGCAGCAGGAGCGTGGGAATGCCCATTTGCACCAGCGCCGAGCGCGCCATCTGCTCGTGCTCCGTGCCCAGCGTGCCAGCCGATGCAAAAAAGCGGCCCAGAAACAGGCCCGACAGCGCCAGCGGCGCGAGGCGCAGCACCCACGTCGCGTCGGCGGCCCACGCCAGCAGGCACAGAGCGCCGCACA
Organism: uncultured Armatimonadota bacterium; assembly: GCA_963835235.1. Lineage (GTDB taxonomy): Bacteria > Armatimonadota > Armatimonadia > Armatimonadales > Capsulimonadaceae > CAWIET01. The sequence goes on along the minus strand of CAWIET010000004.1, from coordinate 884,819 downwards.
AAAGGCCACTCGCGGCAAAGCCCGGCTTCCACAGAAAGTGCATTTGCCGCAGAGCGTGCCCGTGCGCCGTGTGCGTCAGCCCCACAAGCGGCGGCCCCACAACTCCCAGAACGGCGGGCAGCAGGCACACAAAAAGCAGCGGAATGTACCACCAGAACATCTGCCCCAGGCCGCGCCGGGCGGGAAGAATGCTGGCGAGCACGGCGATTTCCTGACGCCCGCCGGTTGTTTCCAGCACGACCGTTTCGGAATACGCGGCGGGCGTCTGCCAGATGCCGGACGTGTCGGCGGTCAGCGTAAGCGGCTGGCGCTGGCGCGTGGAGAACGTCAATGGGTCTACAGACACCCATCCCGGCGCGGATGCCACCCGCCCCTGCAAAACGCCCCCGCCATTGTTGCGAAGCGTCACCCGCGCCGTGCGGCCCTGACCGCGCCGCAGGACGCCGAAGTCTACGCGGTCAGGGCTGAGGAGGACGGTTTTAGCGGGGGCGTCGCTTTGCCCCCCGCCCGCGCGCTCGGCGCGTTCCAGCGCCTGCGCATACGCCGCCTGCGACGGTTCCAGGTGAACGGCGCGCTGGAGCCAGAGCGCGGCTTCCTGGGCGGCTCCCGCGTGCAGGCGGCGCTCGCCTTCGGCAAAAGCATGGCGCGCGGCGTCGGCGGTATCCAGGCCCGCGCGGTACAGAAAGTCGCGCAGGCGGTCATCGGCGTCGCGCTCCGTGTCGGCGGCGAGTTCGGCGGCCACGTCTGCGAGCGGCGTTTCCCCGATGTTCGTCAGCCACGGGGCGAGCGCGCCGTCCAGAAGAACAGCGCGGGCAGCCTCCCACTGGTCGGGCGCGCAGCCGAGAAAGCCGTCAATGGTATTCAGGGACGAAAGCCACTCCGCATCAGACGCCCCCCCTGCCCCGAATAATGGGGGGGCAAGAGCAGATTGTTTGGCTCCCCCATTATTGGGAGTTGGGGGGCCTCCGCCTCCTTCAGTATGGGAGCGCGCAAATCGTTCGCCATACCGGCAGCGTCGGCGTAGCGGGCGCGCGGGTCGGGGGCAAGAGCACGGGAAATGATGGTTTCCAGAGCAGGCGGCGCATCGGGACGCAGCGACAACAGCGGCGCGTACTGTGCGCTCTCCGTCACGCGCTTCCACGCAAACGGGTCTTTGGGCTTTGCCACCTGAAAGGGACGCCGCCCGGCCAGCATCTCGTACAGGACGACGCCGACCGCCCAGATGTCCGACGGGCGGCCCGACTGCGCGTCCTCCCCAAAGTCTTCCGGGGCCATGTACGCATACGTTCCCGCGCCGCCTGCCAGCGAATGTGTTCCCAGCACTTCGGCAAGGCCGAAGTCTACCAATTTGACCGCGCCGTCCGTTGTCACCAGAATGTTGGCGGGCTTGACATCACGATGCACGGTGCGATGGGAATGGGCGAACGCGAGGCCGTCGCAGACCTGCGCGGCGATGTCGGCGGCCTGCGAGACGGAAAGCTGAGGGGTGCGGCGCAGAATGTCCAGCAGGCTGCGCCCGCGCACATATTCCATCGCAATGACGAGCTTGCCGTCAATCTCGTCCATGCCGAGCACCTGCACGATGTTCGGGTGGTGCAGGCGGTCAAGCACGCGCGCTTCGCCGAGGATGCGCTCTTTGTCCTCGCCCTGCGCGGCGACTTCCTTCAAGGCAACCTGACGCCCCAGCAGCGTGTCTTTGGCGAGGTAGACAATGCCAGAAGCGCCGTGGCCCAGCACATCCAGGCGCTCATACTTGCCCAGCATTCCCAGCGGCATGGCGGTTATTTACGGGACGGCTGAACGGGAATGGCTTTCAGGCGCTGCCCATCCACCAGGTACACCGTGCCATCCGTGCTGACCGCCAGTGCTCCCGGCTGCGTCAACTGCCCTTTGGCGACGAGGCCCAGCGATGTGCCGTCAGGCCGGTATTTGGCGAGCGTTCGCAGGGCGGCGTCCGCCACATACAAGTTGCCCTGCAGGTCGGCGGCGACATGGAGATTGTCTACCGAAAGCGGCAGGAAGGGTACAGCAGCCGCAGGAGATAGGACGGCAGGGGCAGGCGGCAGATATTTGGCGGGCAGCGGATATTTACCCAGCACCCTGCCCCCGGCAGAGACGCGCAGCACTTGATTGCTGCCAGTGAGAACAGTCAGCGAACCATCGACGGGGTCGCGCGCCAGCAGGCCGCCTTGCAGGGGCGCGTCGGAAAGCAGGACAGGGGCGCTGTAAACGATGCCCGCCAGATTGGGCGGCTTCGGAGCGGGCGGCGGAGGCGGCTTAACGGCAAATGGCGGGGTCAGTTGCAGCGCGTAGCGCGCGCGTGTCAGCGCATGGCCCAGCGTCATGGAAACGGCCAGCAGCAACAGGCACAGCGCAGCCAGAACGAGCGCAACCCACTGCGGCCAAAGCGCAGGCGCGGCGGCAGGAACGGGCGGGTCTGTCGAAGGCGGCGCGGAAAACACGAGCGGCGATGCATCGGCTGTCGGCGCTTCCGGCGGGGTGGGTTCCTGCATCGGCGATTGTGCAGGCGTCACCACTGTGGGTGTTTCGTCTTCCGGCGCGCTTGCAGCAAGGGCCGATGCCTCGTCCGTCGGGCTGCTGCCGTTGCCATTGCGATGAGCGTCGGATGGCTCCGGGGCGGCGGCGCGCGCCAGGTCGGAAATCCGCATTCGCTGCGTGCGATTGCCCACTTCCAGCCGGGCCACAATCGCCGTGATGTTGTCCCGCCCGCCGTTGCGGTTGGCAAGCGAGACGAGGCGGTCAGCGGCAGCCTGCGCGGACGTTTCCTGCGTGAGCGTCTGCGTGATCTCGTCTTCGGGCACCATGTTGGACAGGCCATCGGTGCAGAGCAGCAGCAGGTCACCTGCCTGAATGTCATGCTCGGCCAGATCGGGGGCAATAGTCGGCTCAATGCCAACGGCGCGGGTGATGACATTGCGGAAGCGGGAGCGGCGCGCGTTTTCCTCGGTGAGAATGCCGAGGCGCACCTGCTCGGCGACATAGGAATGGTCGTCCGTGAGGCGATAAAGTTCATTGTCTCGGAACAGGTAGGCGCGGCTGTCTCCGGCGTGGGCGACATACAAACGGTCGCCGTCCACGACAGCGGCGACACACGTCGTGCCCATGCCCTTGCTTTCCTCGTTCTGCCCGGCCAGTTCGTAGACGCAGGCGTTGGCTTTGCGGAGCGCGGAGTCCAGGGCATCACGGGCATTCACGCCATCGGTGCGGTCGGCGTCCAACAGTTCCACCAGCGCGTCCTGCACGGTTTCCACCGCCGCCTGCGCCGCGCGCTCGCCGAAGTTGCGCCCGCCCATGCCGTCGGCAATCACCAGCACGCCGTCAGCGCGCAGCCGGTGGCGGCGTACATCTACGACGGCCAGCTGGTCTTCGTTGTTGGGTCGTCGTCCTGGGTCGGTTTTCGCCCCCACAGTGACATTCATGGTGTTACAGTATACCCATGCCGCGCGAAAAGGCAAGTGCACAGGCGCAAACTCGCTTTTTACGCTCCCGGCGGGGGCACAGTTGGCGGGGCCGGCCACACGCCCGGCTGTGCCATTCCGTAGTCTGGGCCGCTCGCGCTCACTGTGCTGCCGGGCATTCCTATCATGTCGCGATAAGCCAGCGCAGAAACGATGTGCAGCATGGGAACCATCACAAAGAGGCCCAGGCCGCAGGGAACGATGCTGACCAGCAGCACGAGACCCATCACAAAAACAAAGCCTGCGCCGGAAAGCAAGTCCTGCTTCATGGCAGTGATGCTGCGCGAAAGAGCGGACGAGGCATCCGCACCATCAGCAACAAGGGCATATCCAGGGAGCAGCAAGGCCAGCGCGAAAAATACGCCCACGCAGAGCAGAAGCGTTCCCGCCAAAGCCGCCAACGCCGCAAAGAGATTGAAAACCAGCATAGCCGCAAAGACCGGCCCGCCCCCGACTGCATCGGCAAGTAACACCGGTTCCCGGCGCACTTGCTTGACCGCCATGCGGTACAGGGAAGCGTTTTGGAAGGAGCCAAAGACCCATAGGAACAGCAAACTCAACATCTGGCCCAGAGGCGTTAAATTGCTGTTATTGCCTGTGCCATAGTGAACGCCGAAGTCAATGTGATACTGCTGACCGAACGGGTTCGGAGGCGCAACATAGCCGGGATTGGGAAATAACGCCTTGAAGCCAGCCTGCACCCCGTTTTCAATCAGGCCATAGACAAGCACAGCGACAACCCAAATCAGGGCAGCCTGGCCGAAGATGTTCCATGCCTCGCCGATCCAGCTGAAGTTGACTTTGCGCGGGGCGTCGCCAAAACCGCCGCTCTGCGTGACACTCATGCACACGCTCCTTTTGAAAGAATGGCCCCCTGTTCCCGAAGGGCACGGGCTTTTCCTGCTTGCGGCGCAAAAAGCCCCCGCGTCCCAAAGGAACAGCAGGGGCAGAGCGTCGGCAATCAAGGCAGGCCGCACGTCACTTATCTTGCAAAGCCGCCACGCCGGGCAGCGTTTTGCCTTCCAGGAACTCCAAAGACGCGCCTCCCCCGGTAGAGATGTGGGTCATTTTGTCCGCGAAGCCCAGTTTCTCTACGGCGGCTGCCGAGTCCCCGCCGCCGACAATCGTGGTTGCCTTGCTGTCGGCCAAAGCCTGCGCGATGCCCTGCGTTCCGACCGCGAAGCGCGGAAACTCAAAGATGCCCGCAGGCCCATTCCACAGCACGGTAGCCGCCTGGCCGATGGCGGCGGCAAACTCTTTGACGGAAACGGGGCCAATGTCCACGCCTTCCCAGTCGGCAGGGATTTGGTCGGCAGGAACGATGCGCGTTTGCAGAGCGTCGGGGTTGCCGTCAAATGGGTTGCCGTTCGCCACGGTGACATCTACAGGCAGCATGATTTTGTCGCCCGCGCTCGCCAGCAGCTGCGTGACAAACTCCAGACTGCCCGCGTCCAGCAGCGACTTTCCAATCTCATGGCCCTTTGCCTTGTAGAATGTGTACGCCATGCCGCCGCAGATGATAAGACTGTCCACTTTGGGCAGCAGGCTTTCTATGACGGGTATCTTGTCTTTGACTTTGGCCCCGCCTAAGATTGCCAGAAATGGCCGCTTGGGTGTGTCTAATGCGCCGCCCAGATAGTCCAGTTCCTTCTTGAGCAGGAAGCCAGCCACAGCGGGAAGATGATGCGCGACGCCTTCCGTAGACGCATGGGCGCGGTGGGCCGTGCCGAAGGCGTCCAGCACAAACACGTCCGCAAGGGAGGCTAATTGCTGCGCGAACGCAGGGTCGTTGGCTTCTTCTTCCGGGTGGAAGCGCACATTTTTCAGCAGAAGCACGCCGCCGTCTGGCAAAGCGTCCACCTGCGCTTTGACAGCATCGCCCACGCTGTCGGGCGCGAGCGGGACAGGTTTGCCAAGCAGCTCAGACAGGCGGGCGGCAACAGGCGCGAGGGAATACTTGGGGTTTGGCCCACCCTTCGGACGGCCTAAATGGGACGCCAATATCACGCGCGCGCCCTTGCCTGTGAGATAGTTGATGGTAGGCAAAGCCGCCCGAATGCGACGGTCATCGGTGATAGCGCCGTCGTCGCCCTGTGGCACGTTGAAGTCCACGCGCACCAGCACGCGCTTTCCCGCAACGTCTACGTCTTCTAAGGTTTTTTTGCTGAAACTCATGGTGTTTTCTTTCGCGAGGCACGGAAAGGAGATTATGATTGAGCAGGAATAAAGTTGATGCCCAAGCGCGCGGCTTCATCTGGTGTCAGTCCCATTGCCAGCGTGACGCTGGTAGCAAGATCGCGGCCCCGATACTTTTCGTAGGCTTGCAGGATCAATCGCGAGCGTTCAATCGGCGTTAAATCGCCCCACTGGCTCCAAACAACATAAAGATGGTTAGGACGCTCGCCGCGATGGGGTGACTCTTCAATGATAAGCGGCTCGCCCTCGCCAGACTTCTGCGCCCGCCACTCCTGGTACAAGAGTTCCAAAAGGCGCTCCATATTGGTCTGGCTCACCGTTCCTATTGTGCGCGCAATCGGCATGGCTACCTCCACAGTGCCTGATAATTGCTTTTTACCCAGACAACATCGTCTAACACATCATCTACGTCCTGCACGGTGACCCCTTGCAGTCGCTGATAACGCATCTCCACAAACCAATTCTGGGCCAATCGCTTCGCCCGCCGGTCAAGTTCTGCCGCTAAGGCGGCTGTCATAGCCCGCGACTGCTGCACACGCTTTTTGATGAGAAGTTCGCTCCAAAAGGCCAGATTGTGAAACTGTTCATCGCCCGCTGCGACCGCCAGGCTCACGGCATCGGCGCGCGCCTGCCGCAGATGGCTTCTTGTAATCGGCACAGTCAGGCCAAGACCGGCAACACGAAAGTAAGCGGACTTGAGCAGCATTTCGGCGGCATAGCCCATCAGATAAATGCCGTTTCCCGGCGAAGCGTAGGTCATCAGGCTGAAACCGTCTTCGTACTTGGCTTCCGCCGCAGTCTCAAATCCTGTGATTGTTTCCGGCTGAGGGCCTATCTGCTGAAGAATGGGCATTGCGGCTCAGCAGGAATGATACCACAAAGGGGCAGGCCATGTGGCCTGCCCCTTTATTAACTTGACGCTTATAGCCCCTTGTCGGCAAGGAACTTCAAGAGGTCGGCGACGCGGCAGGAGTAGCCCCATTCGTTGTCGTACCAGGAGACGACTTTGACGAAGTTGCCTAAGCCGATGGTGTCCATTGCGCTGAAGATGGACGAGTGGGGGTTGCCTTTGAGATCGGTGGACACTAATGGCTCGTCGGAGTATTGCAGAATGCCTTTCATGGGGCCTTCGGCGTACTCTTTCATGGCCGCGTTTATCTCTTCCGGGGAGGCGTCTTTGTCCAGAAGCGCGGTGAAGTCTACGACGGAGACGGTGGGCGTGGGGACGCGGAACGCCATGCCGGTGAACTTGCCCTTGAGTTCAGGAATGACGAGGCCAACGGCTTTAGCGGCTCCCGTAGACGAGGGCACGATGTTTTGTGCGGCGGCGCGGGCGTCTCGTAAATCTTTGGCGGCGGTGTCTACGGTGCGCTGTGAGTTGGTGTAGGCGTGGATGGTGGTCAGCAGGCCCTTTTGTATGCCGAAGCGGTCAAACATGACTTTGGCGACGGGGGCCAGTCCATTGGTGGTACACGACGCATTGGAAATGACATGGTGCTTGGCCGGGTCGTACATATGGCCGTTGACGCCGAGGACGATGGTTAAATCTTCGTTCTTGGCAGGCGCGGAGATGACGACTTTCTTGACGCCGTGCTCGCGGTGGGCGACGGCTTTGGTGGCGTCGGTAAAGAAGCCGGTGCTTTCCACGACGATGTCGATGCCTTCGGCGTCCCAGCGGATGTCGGCGGGGTTCTTTTCGGCGAACACGGTTAACTGCTTGCCGTTGACAACAATGTTGTCGCCTGCGGCGGCGACTGTGCCCTTGAAGGGGCCATAGTTGCTGTCGTACTTGAAGAGGTGGGCGTTGGTGTGGGCGTCGGTGAGGTCGTTGAGGGCGACGACTTCCACTTCGCCATTGGGGTAGCGGTCTAAGATGGCGCGAAGCGTGATGCGTCCGATGCGTCCGAAGCCATTGATGCCGACTTTGATTGCCATGTGCGGGTCTCCTTCTGAGGGGCCGGGTGGGTCTTGCGTGTGTCTGTGTCAAAAACCGCCCTCAGTATGACACGCTGGGAGGCACAAAGTCAACCGGCACGCTCAGGGCTGGAACTCAAAGGCTCCGCTGTCGGGCATCGCGGGGGCTGCCTGCCGTTTGTGACGCAGCGTCCATGCGACTCCCACGCTATTCCCACGCAAGTCTCTACGGACACCCATGCAACATCTATGCGACACCCAGCGAACACCCACGCAATCCCCTTGCTGTTTCCAGTGAGGCAGACTATGCTTTTTGCGCGGCGGGGCGCGGGTGGCTTTCCGTCATGGCTGGAACTCAAACGCGCCGATGTCGGGAGCCGCATTGCGGGGATTGCCTGCGCGGTCATAGGGCGGTGCGCCGTTGGGCGTGCCTGCGTCAATGCAGAGCGAGGAGGCTTGCAGGCGCAGGTCAAAGGGAACGCTGGCGCTGACGAACTGCGGGTCGGCGTCAATGTTGCCCGTGCCTGCGTAGCCGCCCTGCACGTCGCAGTGCTTGACAGTCGCGACTTTAGGGCCGCTGCTGATTTCGGCGTATTCGCGCGCGCTGTCGCCATAGAAAATGCTGTTGGTGAGGGAAATCGCCCCATGTTCATTGAAGAAGCCGCCCGCATCTTGTAGTTGTGCGCTGTTGCCAGTAAAAGTACAGTTGGTGAGCGTGAATGTACCCCCGTCGTGAGCAATCCCGCCGCCCGAAAAGTAAGCATGGTTGCGGGAAAAAACGCTATTGGTGACGTTTGTCGGCCCACTTGTGTAGAGGCCACCGCCAAGGCCAGCATGATTGCTGTGGAAGGTGCATTGGCGCACAATCATAGCGCCAAAATTGATGAGGCCACCGCCATCTCTGCCATCATTGCTGACGAAAAGACAGTTGACAAGCAGGAGCCGCCCGCTAGCATTGAAGATGCCGCCGCCGTCGGTATAACTATTGTTCTCAAAAAACGTGCAGTTGGTGAGCGATACCATGCCAATCTCGTTATAAAGGCCGCCGCCGTAGAGAGAAGTATTGCCAGTGAAGGTGCAGTTCGTGAGGGAAACTGCGCCATTATTGGAAATGCCGCCCCCGGATCGCAGAAGGTAGCCATGCCGCAGGTGCAGATTGGACAGGGTAACGGGGTCAGATGCCGTGCCGCCCGTAATGGAAAATATGCCGGAAACTTGGTGGGCGTCTATCACAGTGCCGCCGCCGATTGGCCCAACAACGTGGAGGGCTTTGTCAATAGTCAACTGTCCCTTTGTCAGTTTGATGACGGTGCGCGGGGGGAGGGCGAAGGTGATGGTGTCGCCCGCAGACGCGGCGGCAAGGGTGGCGCGAAGGGTTCCCGCAGTGCCATCATCGGCGGCAGACGTGACAGTGAGCGTGGCGGCGCGGGCGGCGGGCGCAGACAGCGCAAGGGCAAGACACAGGGCAGGAAGACAACGGGCGAAGCGGGCGGTGTTCATGGCGACAATCCTTTCGGGCCAGCGGGCAAGAGACGCAAGAGCGCGCCATCAACTCATTATAGCCTCCGGCACGGCAACTGTCAAGGACGGGTGGCTCTTGCGGCGGGCGCGCAATGCACCCGGAAAGCATTGGAAAAGCGTTGCGAGAGCGTTATGAGAGCGTTATGAGAGCGTTGCGAGAGCGTTATGAGAGCGTTGCGAGAGCGTTGTTATGCAGTGGAAGAGCGGCGCGTGTTCAGGTATAATGCGCCTGAGACGAAGCCATTGGACTACGACGCGGCATTAAACTATATGCAGGGGCGCGTGCGCCTGGGAGTGAAACTGGGCAACGAACGCTTTTGCGCCCTGCTGGACAGGCTGGGCAACCCGCAAAACGCCCTGCGCGTGCTGCATATCGCAGGCACAAAAGGCAAAGGCTCTACCACCGCGATGGCGGCGGCGATGCTGACAGCGGCAGGCTTCCGCACAGGCAGTTATCTTTCCCCCTATGTGTACGACGTGCGTGAACGCATTCAGTTGGACGGCGTTCCCATTCCCGCCGATGCTCTTGCCCGATGGGTCAGCGCGATTAAGCCCCACGTAGAAGAATTGGAACACACTGAGCACGGCGCAACGACTGAGTTTGAAGTGAAGACGGCGATCGGTTTGTGCTGGCTGGCCGAGCAAAACGTAGACTACGCCGTGTTGGAAGTGGGGTTGGGCGGGCGTCTGGACGCGACCAATGTGGTGAAACAGCCGTTGGTGACGGTGATTACGACGATTGGGTTTGACCACACAGAACTGTTAGGGCATACGCTGGGCGAGATAGCGCGCGAGAAGGCTGGCATCGTGAAGCCGGGCGCTCCGTGCGTGACGGGTGTTCCTCTGGGCACGGAGGCTTACGCTGTGATTGCCCAAATCTGCGGAGAGCGCGGCGTGCCGTTATTGCCGATTGCCGACATAACGGAAACAAGTGACGGCGCATTGACGCTGCAGACGCCCCGGCGGGCTGTGACAGGGGTGCGATTGGGCTTGCGGGGCGCATTTCAGCGTGACAATGCCGCCGCCGCGCTTGCCGCACTGGATGCCGCCCTTTTGCCCGTGAGCGATGACGCCGTGCGGCGCGGGCTGGCGTCGGCGTTCGTGCCGGGCCGTCTGGAACAGATGAGCGCGCGTCCTCTTGTGATAGCAGACGGAGCGCACAACGAGATGGCGGCTGAGGCGCTTGCCGACGCGCTTCGGGACGAGTACGGGGCCGACAAACGCCGTCTTGTTCTGGTGGTGGGCCTGAAGCGCAACCACGACCCGCTTCCATTCCTGTCGCCTCTGGTGGCCCTGCGTCCGGCGGCGCTGTTTGTGACAGAGCCGTCGTTTCAGCCGCGTCCGGCAACCGACGTGGCCCGTGCCGCACGCTGTTATGACGTGCCTCATGTTCACATTGTGGCAGGCGGGGCTGTCCATGCCGCCCGCGCCGCCCTTGCCGCGTGTGGGCCGGATGATGTGCTGTGCATCACCGGTTCGTTCTACACGGTGGGGGACATTCCCCCTGCGCTCTGGAAAACACTGCTTGCCGAAAGGAACTTCTAAATTATGCCCATTCAAGGCGGCGCTGCCGCATTCGTCTCCGTACTGACGCTGACCATCACGCTCACCATCTGGTTTCTGGGCACGCGCCCGGAGAAGAAGCGCCCCGCTGACCGTGACGACGAGCACTAGACGCGCGCCGCGCCATGCTCTTGCGCGCTGTTCAAAATCGCCTGAAGCGTCGCGTCGTCCTTTGCCTCCACGCGAATGACGGCTCGTGACGGCTCGCGCCGCGTGCGTCCAATCTGAATGTCCTCAATGTAGTGGTCGCCGCCGCCGTCCTCAATAATATCCAGCACTTTGGGCAGCAGAAGCGAGTTGATGATGTGTCCTTCTAACACAATGGTTTGGGTAGGCATAGCCGATTATACCCATCACTGAGACGCCATGAGCGAAACTGCCAGCATCCTCGCGCGCGGCCTCACCAAGACCTACAAAGGCGACAAAAAGACAGGCGACGTTGTGGCCGTTGACCACATCAACCTGACAGTTGCGCCGGGCGAGTTTTACGGCTTCCTGGGGCCGAATGGCGCGGGCAAAAGCACCACCATCAAGATGCTGACCGGGCTTTTGCGCCCCACATCCGGCGAGATTGTGATTGCCGGGCACGACCTCGCCGCCCAGCCGCTGGAAGTCAAGCGCCGTATCGGCGTCCTCCCCGAAGACCTCAATCTGTACGAGCGGCTCACGGCGTCCGAGTTCCTCCTCTTCGCGGGCCAGATGTACGGCCTCGCCCCCAGCGAAGCCCGCGCTCGCGCCGTTGCTCTCTTAGACGTGATGGAACTGTCGGACACGGGCGACAAGCTCATTATAGACTTTTCCATGGGCATGAAGAAGAAGACGGCGCTTGCGGGGGCCATGATCCATGAGCCGCGCGTGTTGTTCTTAGATGAGCCATTCAACGGGATAGACGCGCTCTCGTCCCGCAAGATACGTGACGTGCTGCGCGAAATGACCGGGCGCGGCGTCACGGTCTTTTTCTCGTCTCATGTGCTGGAAGTGGTGGAAAAGCTCTGCACGCGGGTTGCCATTATCGCCAAAGGGCGGCTGGTCGGCGAGGGCACGCTGGACGCCCTGCGCGCGCAGACGCATGATGCCACTTTGGAAGACATCTTCGTGCATCTGGTGACGGGCCAGGAGCCATCGGACGCGGACGCATGACCCCTGTCTCTCCCTTGCGTTTGCTCCTGTGGCTGAAAGGAACGCTCATTCTGCGCGGCTACCGCAAAAGCCGCCTGAAGGCGTGGAGCACCGTGCTGATGCTGCTCGTCTTCGTGCCGCTCAGCGTCGGCGCGGCGTGGCTGGTGCATTACATGGCATCGCTGCGCCCCTGGCTTGCGCCGCTGGTGGCGCGCGACGCGCTGGGATTTGTCTACGGCCTGTGGGCGCTGACACCGCTGCTGGGCTTCCAGCTCAACGAAGCCTACGACCTGACCAAGTTGTTTGCGTATCCCCTGTCCACGCGGCAAATCTTTCTGGGGAGCGTGCTGGGCGGCCTTTTAGACTTACCCGTCGTTCTCACCCTGCCGACCTTTGCCGTGCTGCTGTGGCTGTTCGGGCCATCCGTGCCTGCGTTCTTTCTTTCCCTTTTGCTCCTGACCGCGTTTCTCCTGCACACGCTGGCGCTGGGGCAGGCGGTGACGCTGACGCTCATCGGCTTTCTGCGCTCGCGGCGGTTCCGAGACATCACCATTGTGCTGTTTCCGCTGCTGGGCATGGCGTATTACGTGGGCCAGCGCGTGTTTTTTTCCCAACTGGGGACGGCGACGCCGGAGCGCATTCTGAACGGCCCGTTCTGGCGCGCGCTGGGGTATCTGCCGCCGGGCTGGGCGGCGCGCGGGCTGTCGTCGGCGCGGGACGGCGATTGGTTTCATGCCTTGCTATGGCTGGTTTTGCTTCTTGCGGCGGGGGCTGTGACGCTGTGGGCGGCGGCGTCTACGCTCAAGACGCTGTATCTGGGGGACGCGGGGCCGCGCGTGCCTGCCGTCGCATGGGAAAACAGGCCAGCGCAGCGAGACAGGCCAACGCAAGCGTTGCCCCTACGGGGAAACCAGCGGCTCGTAGGGGCAGGGCTTGCCCTGCCCGGCGTCAATGTTCTGCCCGGCGTCACTGCCCTGCCTGGCGTCAGTGTCCTGCCTGGCGTCAATGTTCTGCGCTTCCTGTCCCGGTGGCTTTCCCCGCAGGTGGCGGCGATGGCGCAGAAGGAGTGGGTTTACTTTCGGCGCGAGCCGCAGTTCAAGGCGATGGCGGTGCAGATTGTGTACACGCTGGTCGCCGTTGCCGTTCCCATTTTGCTGCCCCTGAGCGGGCATGGACACGAGTTCGCGCCTGTTGATGCGCCCGCAATGGCTGCTGTGGGCACTGTCGGCGACGCTGCTTCTGTCCCTGCTGCCCCTGCTGTTCAACATCTGGGGCGGGGAAGGGGCGGCGGTGACCGTGTTGTTTTCCCTGCCGACGCCTCGCCGCGCGCTGCTTCTGGGAAAGAACCTGGCGCACGGCGCGGTGCTGATTGGCCTCAACGTTATCGGGCTGACGGCGCTGGCGGCTTTGCTGGGGGTCTGGGCAGACCTGCCCCTGCTGCTGGTGTGGACGCTGGTGGCCGCGCCGACTCTGCTGGCGGCAGGCAATCTCGTTTCCATTCGGTTCCCGCACCGGATGCTGGTGCGCGGGCAGCGCTGGCAGAAGGGAGGCGTCGCGGCGGCGGGCGGCGCGGACGGCACGGGGTGTGTCTATGTGTTCCTTTACCTGCTGACGTATGCGGCGACGTTTGTGGCATTGCTGCCCGCGATTGCCGCCGTGTTCGTGCCGGGGCATTTCGGCATTGCCCGCTTCTGGCTGGGGCTGACTGTGCCGCTCGCGCTTGTCTACTCGGTGACGCTTTACGCGGTGCTGCTGGGGCAGGCCGAAACGTGGCTGCTGGCCCGCGAGCCGGAAATCATGGCGCGCATCCTGCCGAGCGAATAAGAAGCTGCTTGCGGCCTACTTGCCGCCGGTTTTGCGTTGGAAGCGGGCGGCGACGCCTGCGTTGCCAGTGCTTTGCCCGCCGGGGCCGCGCAGGTTGGAGGCTTGCGGCATGGCCGTGTTCGAAGTCGTGCTGCCTTTTTTGCCGTGCGCCTGCGCGCGCCGCTCGGCGCGGTTGAGGATGGGAGCGGCGGCGTTTTGCGCGGCGTCGGTGTCGGCAACAACTTCTTCGGTGATGTCCGCAGCGGGCGCGGTGGCTATCGGTTCAGACATGGATGGGTTCTCCTTGTGACGGGGACGTGATAAGGCAATTATACCCGGCCTGCGCGGTGAGGCGCGGCACGGCGTACTCTAACAGCGTTTTCATGTTCTCCACGTCCTCGCGGTTGTAGGCCAGAAGCAGGCGCAGGGCGTCGTCCGAGTCCCGCCCGCCCCGGCGATACACCCGCCACAGGCGCACGGCGTCCATGCCGGACAGCCCTTCGGCTTCGGGGACGCGCGCGATGCCGAGCGCGGCTTCAATCTTTTTCAGGCCGCCGCGATGCCCCAGCCGCTTGAGCAAGGGGCACAGGTCAATGTGCAGGCGGTCGGCGAACACGCGCTCCAGTACGGGAAAACGGCGTTTGAGGAAGGGAACATCAAAGCCGGTGCCGAAGAACGTCACGAAGCCGTCAAAGTCCTGGCAGTCGTAGGCGAACTCCGCGAGGTTGCGGCCTTTGACATAGAACTTGGTTTCGTGGCCGTCGGAGAGGCCGATGACGGTGACAGAGTTGGGGGCCATGCCACCATTGGTTTCAATGTCTAGAAAGCCCAGCCGGGGAAAGTGGGACGCCGCCCGCCAGTGCTCTTTTTTGGGCAGGGCCTGAGAAAAGTAGTCAGCGCGGGCGTCCTGAAGCGCGCGCAGGCTGTCTTCCACTGTGACGGTGAGCGCCTCCCGATGGCGCGCGGGCGCGCGGTGCGCGTTGTCCAAAAACTCCTGCCAGGTGCGTATTCCCCCACTCCACAATTCCTGCTCGGTGGCGGGGCCGACGCCGGGGGCGTGCAAAAATGTCGCGGTCAGCATAGCCTGTGAGTATGGCGGGCGCGGGCGTCTCCTGTCAAGCCAGACGTTGTTTTCCGTGCGACAGACGGGTACAATCGGGTCGTGAATGACCCTCTTCCCACACTGGCCGCCCGTGCCGAAGCCTTGCGCGCCCGCTTGCACCACGCCAATTTCCAGTACCACGTTTTAGACCAGCCCGACATCAGCGACGCCGAGTATGACCGCCTGTTGCGGGAACTCACGGAACTGGAAACGGCCTACCCGGAACTTGTCGTGGCCGATAGCCCGACCCAGCGCGTCGGGGCCGCGCCGCTGTCGGCGTTTTCTCCCCACACGCACCGGCTGCCTATGCTGTCGCTGGCGAATGCGTTCAATGATGACGAGCTGCGCGAGTTTGACCAGCGCATCAAGCGGCACTTAGGCATGGAGCCGGACGCTTCGGTAGAGTACGTGGCGGAACTCAAAATAGACGGCCTCGCCATCTCCCTGACGTATGAACACGGCGTGCTGACAACCGGCGCGACGCGCGGCGACGGCTTCACGGGGGAGAACATCACGGCCAATCTCCGCACGGTGGCGAGCGTGCCCCTGAAGTTGACGGAGGAAGGCCACGCCTTCCTGGAAGTGCGCGGCGAAGTGTTTCTGACGCACGCCGAGTTTGCGCGCATCAACGCGGAACGGGAGGCATCGGGTGAGCCGGTGTTCGCCAACCCGCGCAACGCGGCGGCGGGCAGCGTGCGCCAACTGGACAGCGCGATTACCGCCCGCCGCCGCCTGACGGTCTTTCTGTACGCGCTGGGGTACGCCAGCGCGCCGGTGGCCCATTCGCAGAGAGAATTGTTGGAGACGCTCCCAAAGTGGGGCCTGCGGGTCAACCCGAACGTCACGCTGTGCGCGGATATTGACGCCGTCATCGCTTATGTCGCCGCATGGACAGAAAAGAAAGCGTCCCTGCCGTATGACATAGACGGCATCGTGGTCAAAGTCAACTCGTTTGCCTTGCAGTCCGAGTTGGGCGCGGTGCAAAGAAGCCCCCGATGGGCGATTGCGTACAAGTTCCCCGCGCAGCAGGGGCGCACCGTCGTGCGCGACATCGTGGTCAATGTGGGGCGCACAGGCGCAGTGACGCCGGTGGCTCTGGTAGAACCCGTGACGCTGCCGCCGAACTCAGTGGTGCAGCGGGCGACGCTGCACAATCAGAGCGAGATTGACCGCAAGGACGTGCGCGTGGGCGACACGGTGGTGATACAGAAGGCAGGCGATGTTATCCCGGAGATTGTGCAGGTCGTGCAGGAAGCCCGCCCGGAAGGAACGGTTCCTTATCGCCTGCCGACCGAATGTCCCCTGTGCGGCACGCCGCTCATCCGCCCGGAGGGGGAAGCCGTCACGCGCTGCCCGAACGCGCAGAATTGCCCTGGCCAGATTGCCCAGCGCGTCATTCACTTCGTCTCGCGCCGGGCGATGGACATTCAGTGGGTGGGCGAGAAGCACGTTTTGCAGATGATAGACGCAGGGCTGATTAAAGACGCGGGCGACCTGTACGCGCTCGCCAAAGATCAGTTAGTCCCCCTAGAGCGCATGGGAGAGAAGTTAGCAGACAACATTCTTGCGGCCATAGAGGGTTCCAAGCGTCCCACACTGGCGCGGCTTATCTTCGCGCTGGGCATTCGCCTGGTCGGGGAGCGCGCCGCCGAACTGCTGGCGCGTCGTTTCGGGTCGCTGGAAGCGCTTCAGGCAACGACGGTGGACGAGATGGACGCGGTGCATGAGATTGGCCTAACGACGGCAGAAACCATTGCGGCGTTCTTCGGGCAGCCGGAAACAACAGAACTGCTGGACAAACTACGCCGCGCCGGAGTGCAGCCCGTCGCCAACGAAGCCGCGCCGCACGCCGACACACTGAGGGGCAAAGTATTCGTGTTCACCGGCGCATTGTCTCAGCCACGCGAGGAGATGGAATCGTTGGTTCGCAGCCTGGGCGGGCGGGCAGCAGGCACGGTGTCCAAAAAGACCAGTTATGTGGTAGCCGGAGAGAACGCAGGCAGCAAGTTAGACAAAGCGCGCGCCTTGAACGTCCCGGTACTCACGGAAGATGAGTTCACGGCATTGCTGGCGTAAACCAGAGACCCTCAATCTACTCTCATCAGCCTCCTTTCTCTCATTGATGCGGAAAGGCCAGAAAGAGGTGCCTACGGAGAGCGGGGCGCATGGCATTTGCCTTGCGCCCCGCTTCGCTCCCGCCATGCACCCAGACTAGATGGATGAAGCGCCGTCAATGTCAATGGTCGGCTCGTCCACGCCGCCGAGGGTGAGCGCACCGCTGCCGGTCGCCAGCTCGCTTTCGGCGAGCAGCGCAAGGCTGTCGCCACGCGCGCCGGTCTGCTCGCGAATGAAAGCCGTAACATCGTCATCCAGCGTGGTTTCGCTGTCCGAGCCGTTGCCGTTCGTGCGGCTCCCGCGCGCCGCGCCGAACCGGGTGGCCGAGTCCACGCCTTCCAATTTCGGCTCAATGTTGCGGTACTGCGGCAGGCCCGTGCCTGCCGGGATGAGACGCCCGATAATCACGTTCTCTTTCAGTCCCACCAGCGAGTCCTTCTTGCCGCGCACGGCGGCCTCGGTCAGCACCCGCGTCGTTTTCTGGAACGACGCCGCTGACAGGAATGAGTCGGTGGCAAGGCTCGCCTCGGTGATGCCCAGCAGCAGCCACACGGCAGTCGCTTCGCTGCCCGGCGGGTCAAGTTCGCGGACGCGCTTGTTGGCGTCCTCAAACTCAAAGCGATCCACCATCTGCCCCGGCAGGAATTCGGTGTCTCCCGCGTTCACAATGCGCCGCTTGCGGAGCATCTGCCGCGCAATGACCTCGATGTGCTTGTCGTTGATGTCCACGCCCTGCGACTTGTACACGGCCTGGATTTCGCGCACGACGTACTGCTGCACGCCGCGAATGCCCTGCAATTCTAGCACTTTCTGCGGGTCAAGCGGGCCTTCGGTAAGACGGTCGCCCGCTTCCACTACCTGCCCCGGCTGCACCTGAAGTTGGCCGCGATAGGGAACCAGGCTCGCTTTGCGGACTTTGAGACGGGTGATGCCCATCTCACGCAGTTTGCGCAGGTGCTTGTCGGTCAGTTCCGTGCCTGCGGTCAGCGTTTCCGGCACCTCGGTGGCGCGGCGCGCTTTCGTGGCGGTCATGCCTTCCGTATCGGCATGAGGGCCGAGATAAATGTCCTCGGCGAGCGTTTCGCCCATGAGGCCCGTGTTGGTGTTCTCTTCAATCGGGACTTCCGTGTGAATAATCACGCGGCGCAGGCCCTTTTGCTCAATCTCAGCCACTGTGCCCGAATGCTCGGTGATAATCGCCTGACCCTTCGGCTTGCGCGCTTCAAACAGTTCCACCACGCGCAGAAGGCCGCCGACCTGATCTTCCAGTACTTTCAAGACCGCCTGCACAGCCCGCACGCGCTCGCGGTCAGCCGTCGCCGTGCCGACGGGTTTGGCATCGTCAGCCGCCTGCGTGTCAAACGACACCAGGCCGGTAGAGATGTCCGTATGCAGTTCTTTCAGGGCCTCCTGCTTGCGCTGGCGGACGTTGGCGACGCCCACCAGTTGCTTTTGCGCGATGCCGCCGGAGTGGAACGTCCGCATCGTGAGCTGCGTCCCAGGCTCGCCGATGGACTGCGCCGCGATAATGCCAACGGCAACACCCGGTTCTACCTGCTTGGAGTTGGCAAGGTCTAGCCCGTAGCAGCGCGCGCAGATGCCCATGCGTAAATCGCAGGTAAACGGCGAGCGCACCCCCACCCGCCTAATGCCCGCCGTCTCCACCTGCACGGCCAGTTCCGGCGTAATCAGGTCGCCTGCGGGAACCAGCGTTTCGCCCGCCTGCGCGTGCGCCGCCGGGTACACGATGTCGGCCAGCGCGTAGCGGCCATAAATGCGCTGGTTGAGCGGCTCAATGACCTCGTTGTTGTCGCGTATCTCCTCCACATAGATGCCCTGGTCAGTGCCGCAGTCGTCGGCGCGGACAATGACTTCCTGCGACACGTCCACCAGGCGGCGGGTGAGATACCCCGCGTCGGCGGTGCGAAGCGCGGTGTCCGCCAGACCTTTGCGCGCGCCGTGCGTGGACACGAAATACTCCAGCGTGGACAGTCCTTCGTGGAAGTTGGACTTCACCGGCAGGTCTTCAATCATGTTGCCGAACGGGTCGGACATAACCCCGCGCATTCCCGACAATTGCGTGACCTGGCCTTTGGTGCCGCGCGCGCCGCTGTCGGTGAACAGGAAGATGGGGTTCATGGAACCAGGTTTGCCCATGTTCCGCATGATGGCCTCGCCCACGTCTTTGGACGCCCCCTGCCACTGTTCCAGCACGCGCTCCTTGCGCTCGCCCTGCGTAATCAGGCCGCGCTGGTAGTTGCGGTTGAACTTCTTCACTTCCTCCTCGGCCTTGTGGATAATCATGTTGCGCTCTTCGGGCACGTCCATGTCCGTGATGGCAACCGTCATGCCCGCTTTGGTGGCCTCCTGGAAGCCCAGCGCCTTGAGTTCATCCAGCAGAATGACGGTGCGCTCGTCGCCGTTGCGCCGGTGGCACTCCGCGACCAATGCGCCCAGTTCCTTCTTGCCCAGGCCGTTGCCGCTGCCCTGCTTGATTTTGTCCTTCTTTTCCAGCATCGTGAAGATATACTCGTGCATATTCTCCGGCATGATGGTGGTGAACAAAATGCGCCCGGCAGTCGTGCGCCGCATCAGATTGGAACCGTCAGCGTTCTTGTAGCGCACTTCCAGCGGCTCATGCAGCCCGATTTCGCCGAGGCCGTAAGCCATCTGCGTCTCGTCCGGGCTGGACATCGGGCCTTTGGTCGGCTCGCCCGGCGACATCAGCGTCAGGAAGTACGACCCCAGAATCATGTCCTGCTGAGGCGCGACAACCGGATGGCCGTCGGCAGGCGAGAACAGGTTCTTGGTGGACAGCATGAGAATGCGCGCTTCCGCCTGCGCGGACGCCGACAGGGGCACATGAACCGCCATCTGGTCGCCGTCAAAGTCGGCATTGAACGCATGGCATACCAGCGGATGCACCTGAATGGCCTTGCCGTCCACCAGCACCGGCTCAAACGCCTGTATCCCCAAACGGTGCAGGGTCGGCGCGCGGTTCAGCAGCACCGGGTGCTCCCGAATGACCTCCTCCAGCGCGTCCCACACTTCGGGCTTGAGCTTGTCAATCATGCGCTTGGCGGTCTTGATGTTGGACGTATAGCCGCGCTCCACCAGCGCCTTCATCACAAACGGCTTGAACAGCTCAATCGCCATCTCTTTGGGCAAACCGCACTGATGCAATTGCAGGCGCGGGCCGACCACAATGACCGAGCGGCCTGAGTAGTCCACGCGCTTGCCCAGCAGGTTCTTGCGGAAGCGCCCTTCCTTGCCCTTGAGCATATCGGAAAGCGACTTCAGCGGGCGGTTGTTGCTGCCCACGACCGGGCGCGTGCGGCGTCCGTTGTCAATCAGAGCGTCAACGGCTTCTTGCAGCAGCCGCTTCTCGTGGTTGACGATGCTTTCCGGGGCGCGTATCTCGGTAATCTTCTTGAGGCGGTTGTTGCGGTTGATGATGCGCCGGTACAGGTCGTTCAGGTCGGACGTAGCGAAGCGCCCGCCGTCCAACTGTACCATTGGACGCAGTTCCGGCGAGATAACCGGCACGGCGTCTAAAATCATCCACTCCGGGCGGGACTTGGAATCTAAGAACGCTTCGGCCACTTCCAGGCGCTTGATAGCGCGGGCGCGGCGCGGCCCCTGCGTGGTGGCGATTTCCCCGCGCAGTTCGTTCGCTAACTTCTCCAGGTCAATCTCCTGAAGCAGCTCTTTGACGGCGATGCCGCCCAGCCCGGCGCGCACGACTTCGCTCATGTCGCGCGAGAGTTTGTCGCTCAGAACGTCCAGCAGGGCTTCCAGCTTGCGGTACTCATCCTCGCCGAGCAGCATCCGCTTTTCCACCTTCTCATCCAGCATGATGAGGGCGTCGCGCAAAGCCTGCATCTGCTCCACCGAGTCCTTCTCAATGTCCTTGATTTCTTCTTCCAACTGGCGGCGGCGCTCATCAATGCGCGCTTCGTCCCAGATTTCCGGCACGTAAGGCTCTTCACCTTCCTCCACCTCAATCGGGTCGGCATCGGCGCTGTGGGCCTTGATGTCCGCGCCGGTGTCTACGCGGGCGGCTTCAATGTCCTCGTCGCGCTGCTGCTCTAAGTCGCGTATCTTCTCTTCCAACGCCGCATGGTAATCCTTCATCTCGTTGTTGATGCGGCCCCGGTCAACGTGAGTGACGATGTACGATGCGAAATAAAGCACCTTCTCCAGCGGGCGCGGAGAGATGTCCAGCAGGAGCGAGAGCGGCGACGGCACGCCCTTCAGGTACCAGATGTGGCAGACGGGCGCGGCCAGTTCAATATGTCCCATGCGCTCGCGGCGCACTTTAGAACGGGTCACTTCCACGCCGCAGCGGTCGCAGATGATGCCCTTGAACTTGACCTTCTTGTAGCGCCCGCAATGGCACTCCCAGTCTTTGACGGGGCCAAAGATGCGCTCGCAGAACAGGCCGTCCCGCTCCGGCTTGAACGTGCGGTAGTTGATAGTCTCTGGCTTCTTGACCTCGCCGTATGACCAGACCCGAACTTCTTCGGGCGAAGCAATCCCAATCCGTATCTTGTCAAATGCGCTTGCATCTGTCATGGTAGTTTCTGTTTCTCCCCTGAAAACGTCTCAGCACTCAGGCCGGGGCCGGGTGAACCCAGCCCCGGCTCGTCAGTCACGCTTATCCCCCGAACAGCATATCGGCTTCGGCTTCGGCGCGCGGCAGGCGCGGGCGCAAGCCCCGGCCCCGGCCTTCGCCGTCGCCGTAGTCTTCTTCCTTGTCCTTGAGGTCTATTTCTTTCTCGTCTTCGTCTTCCACAGCAACTTTGAGGCCCAGCGATTGCAGTTCATTGACGAGTATCTTGAAGGACTCCGGCACACCGGGTTCCAGCATGGCCTCGCCCTTGACAATGGACTCGTAGGTCTTGACGCGGCCCAGCACGTCGTCGCTTTTAATGGTGAGTATCTCCTGCAAGGTGTACGCCGCGCCGTAGGCTTCCAGCGCCCAC
Organism: uncultured Armatimonadota bacterium; assembly: GCA_963835235.1. Lineage (GTDB taxonomy): Bacteria > Armatimonadota > Armatimonadia > Armatimonadales > Capsulimonadaceae > CAWIET01. The sequence goes on along the minus strand of CAWIET010000004.1, from coordinate 863,022 downwards.
ACTTCCATCTCGCCGAAGCGCTGCCCGCCGAACTGCGCCTTGCCGCCCAAAGGCTGCTGCGTCACCAGCGAGTACGGCCCCGTAGAGCGCGCATGGATTTTGTCGTCTACGAGGTGCGCCAGTTTCAGCATATAAATCTGGCCCACCGTCACGGGCTGCGTGAAGAAGTCCCCGCTCAGGCCATCCCGAAGGTGCGATTTCGCGCTTTCCTCAATGATGCCGGAGCGACGCCACACGTTCTGCTTGACCCGCTCCACAATGGCGTCTAAGTCGTAGCCGCTGACGGTTTGGAAGTCGGCGTCTTCGTTCAACGGTGCACCATCGTAGTCTTCCGGCAGCACCACTGCGGGCGGCGCGGCCACCTGCGCGGCTATCTGTTCCAAACGCAGGGGCGTCAGTTCGCCCAGTTTGGCCTTGAGTTTATCCAGCAGGGAGTCCACGCCATCCTTCTTGCCCGCTTCCAGGTCAATGTGCAGTTCCTTCTCCACGTAGGTGCGGAGTTTGTCGTAGCGCATGAACTCGGCGTACTTGTGAATGTCGTCCAGTATCTCGCGCTCGGTGGCCCCCTCAAAGATGGGGTTGACGAACGAGACGTTGAGCGCTTTGCCGACGTGCCCTAAGTGCGTTTCCAGTATCTGACCGATGTTCATACGGCCCGGCACGCCGAGCGGATTCAGGACAATATCAACGGGCGTGCCATCCGGCAGAAACGGCATATCTTCCTGCGGCAGAATACGCGAGATGACGCCCTTGTTGCCGTGCCGCCCGGCCATCTTGTCGCCTTCCATGACTTTGCGCTTCTGGGCGATGTAGACGCGCACCAGCATATTGACGCCTGCCGACAACTCATCTCCCGCCAGCCGTTCCAGTTCGCCTTCCCAGTCCTCGGAATGGAGGCTGTCCGGCTTCTTGGAGAAATTGAAGACCTTGCCGTTGGCATCCCGGTACTTGAAGCGCGAGAAGACTTTCACATCGACGATCTTGCCTTTCTCGCCGTGCGGGACGCGCAGGGACACGTCGCGCGTTTCCTCCGCTTTCTTGCCGAAGATGGCGATAATCAGGCGCTCTTCGGCGGTCAGTTCGCCCTGGCCTTTGGGTGCAACACGCCCGACAAGGATGTCTTCGGGGCGCACTTCGGCCCCGATGCGGATGATGCCGTCTTCGTCTAAGTCCTTGAGGGCGTCCTCGCCGACATTGGGAATGTCGCGGGTGATTTCCTCCGGGCCAAGTTTGGTGTCACGCGCTTCCACTTCATACTTCTCAATATGAATGGACGTGAACACGTCATCGCGCACGAGCCTTTGGGACAACAGAATGGCGTCCTCAAAGTTGTAACCGTTCCAGGGCGTGAACGCGACTAAGACGTTCTGCCCCAACGCTAACTCGCCCTGGTCGGTGCAGGGGCCATCGGCTAAGACCTGACCTTCGCGCACACGCTGGCCGTTGTCCACAATCGGACGCTGCGTGACGCACGTCGCCTGATTGGAACGGAGCATATTGAGCAGGCGGTACACGTCCTCGCCGCTGCCGTCGTCGGCGATAACCACAATCTCCTCGGCGGTGACGCGCTTGACCGTGCCCGATTTGAGGGCAATGACGACCGCCCCGGAGTCAATGGCGGCGCGCTTTTCCATGCCAGTCTTGCAGACAGGCGCGTCCGGGCGCAGGGTCGGGACGGCTTGACGCTGCATATTCGCGCCCATCAGGGCGCGGTTGGCGTCGTCGTTCTCCAGGAACGGGATCATAGCCGTCGCAACCGAGACAATCTGCTGCGGAGACACGTCCATGTAGTCAATGTCGGTGGCCTTGACTTCCGGGTAGGAGTTCTCGTGGCGCACCTGCACGCGGGCGTCGGCAAAGGTGGCATCCTCATTGAGAACCGCCGAAGCGGGCGCAATGCGGAAGCGGTGCTCGCCATCGGCGGGCAGCCAGTCCAAATCCAGCGAGACGCGGCCATTGGAGACACGCCGGTAGGGTGTCTCAATGAAGCCGAACGGGTCTACACGCGCATGGACAGCCAGCGATCCAATCAGGCCGATATTCGGGCCTTCCGGCGTCTCAATCGGGCAGATGCGCCCGTAGTGCGAGTGGTGAACGTCGCGCACTTCCAGTTTGGCGCTCTGACGAGACAGGCCGCCCGGCCCTAACGCCGACAAGCGGCGCTTGTGGGTTAGTTCTGCGAGCGGATTGGTTTGATCCATGAACTGCGAGAGTTGGGACGAGCCGAAGAACGACTTGATGGACGCGCTAATCGGCTTGACGCTGAGAATGACCTGCGGCAGGATGTTTTCGCTGTCCAGGCTCGTCATGCGCTCTTTGGCGACCTTCTCCATCCGCAGAAAGCCGAGGCGCAGCTGCGAATACAGCAGTTCCCCGACGGAGCGCACACGCTTGTTTTCCAGGTGGTCAATATCGTCCACGCTGCCCTGGCCCGATGCCAGCAAAATGATGTATCGCATAATGGCAACCACATCATCTTTGGTGATATTGCGAATGCTTAATGGCAGCGAAAGCCCCAGCTTCTTATTCATCTTGTGACGCCCGACTTTGGCGAGGTCATAGCGGCGCGAGTCAAAGAAGATGGAGTTCATCAGCGAGCGCGCCGACTCCGGGGTGGCCGGGTCGCCGGGACGGATTTTGCGGTAGATGTCAATCAGGGCGGTTTCTTTGCTGGTGATGGCCCCACCTTCCTGGTCTAGCGTAGCGACAATGTAGCTGTTGAGATACAGCACATCCAGCGTAGAAAGAGCAAGGCTCTCTATCTTCTTGACCGTCTCGCGCTCAATCTTCTCGTAAGCGCGGACAACGGGTTTGCCGTTGTCGCCTAGAATGTCGGTGGCGGCATAGGGAACGCGCTTGCGCGGGCGCTCTTCTTTGGTCGTGCCGTCATCGTTGCGGGACACGATTTCCGTTTCCACGCGCTCGCGGGCGAACAGTGTTTCCCGCGACGGGGACGCAATCGTTTCCGGCTCCCCAAACAGGCGCACGAGGTCAGCGGTCGTGTTGCAGGGAATGTCGGGCAGATTAATGACAAACTCGTCCGGCAGGGACGAATGCTCCATGCGGCGCAGGTCATCCTGGCGCACGAAGGCTCCCGCCTCCATCAAAACTTCGCCGGTGAGTTGGTCAACAACAGGTTCGGCGAGCAATTTGCCTTCCAGTTCGTTCAGGGTAACCATGCGCTCGCCTTCGGGCGAGGCGACCGGGAACAAGTTCAGGGCGCGCAGGAGCGTGGTGATAGGGAACTTGCGCGTTTGACCAATACGGACGGTGATGGCTTCGGTGGCGTCGGTTTCCACGTCCAGCCAGGCCCCTTCCGAGGGGATAATGGTGGCGTAAAAGAGCTGCCGCCCGGAAAAGTCCAGCGTGTCCTTGAAGTAGACGCCGGGCGAGCGGGCCAGTTGAGACACGACGACGCGCTCGGCTCCGTTCACCATGAACGTGCCTTTGTCGGTCATCAGGGGCAGGTCGCCTAGATAGACTTCGCTTTCAATCACATCGGAACCCTGCGAAGTCAGGCGCACGCGCGCTTTGATGGGGCTTTCCAGCGTGACATCGCGGGCGCGGCACTCGCTTAAATCATATTTGGGTTCGCCAAGCGTAAAGTCCACCAGCTCAATGGAATGATGGCCGGTGAAATCGGTGATGGGGGAGAAGGAGTCAAAGAGTTCTTTGAGACCTTCTTCCAGAAACCAGCGGTAGGAATCAAGCTGCAATTCCACCAGATTGGGGACATCGACCACATGGGTCGTTTGCTTGGTGGTGTGCTGAATCTCTTTCAAAAGGGAATTACCTCCTGTGCGACGGCACGAAAAGACAGGATACCAGAAACGGCGTGAGAATGTCAAGGGGTGCTAATCGGCGAACCCGCAGTTTACCCATGCCAGGGCCAATGTAAACCTGAAAAGAAGCGGGGTGTGGGAAAGGCATCGAGACATGGCGCATATTGGAAACGCAGCGCAACAGAAAATAGTTCCCACCACTGCGAACCAAGCCTTCTCCTACCAAAAGAAGGGCTGGGGGCAATTGCCCCCAGCCCTCTCCATCAGGCGTCTCGCACTGTGCGCGGAAGGCGCTTTAGTACATTCCGCCCATGCCGCCCATGCCGGGCATTCCGCCGCCGCCGCCAGCGGGCATTGCCGGGGTCTTTTCGGGGCGCTCGGCCACCAATGTCTCGGTGGTAAGGATCATGCCCGCGATGGACGCCGCGTTCTGCAGCGCGGAACGGGTCACTTTGGCGGGGTCAACAATGCCCTGCGCCACCAAATCGCCAAACTCGCCCGTCGCGGCATTGTAGCCTTTGCCGCCCATTTTGATCTGCTGCACAATCACGGAGCCTTCGACCCCGGCATTGTTTGCAATCTGGCGAGCAGGCTCTTCCAGCGCGCGCCGGATGATGTTGACGCCGACCTGCTCGTCGCCTTGCAGCGTCAGGCCGTCCAGGGCTTTAATCGCTGTAATCAACGTCGTGCCGCCGCCGGGAACGACACCTTCCTCCACAGCGGCGCGGGTGGCCGAAAGAGCGTCCTCAATGCGGTGCTTCTTTTCTTTGAGTTCCGTCTCGGTGGCCGCGCCGACCTGAATAACTGCCACGCCCCCGGAGAGTTTGGCAAGCCGCTCTTGCAGCTTCTCTTTGTCGTAGTCGCTGTCGGACTTCTCTATCTGCGCCCGTATCTGCGCCACGCGACCCTGAATGGCGGAGCCAGTGCCCTTGCCTTCCACAATCGTGGTCTCGTCTTTGGTGACGGTGATCCGCTTGGCGCTGCCCAGGAAGGTCTCGTCAATGTTCTCCAGCTTGAGGCCGAGGTCTTCGGTGACGAACTTGCCCGCAGTGAGCACGGCAATATCTTCCATCATGGCTTTCCGGCGGTCGCCGAACCCAGGCGCTTTGACGGCAACGACATTAATTGTGCCGCGCAGTTTGTTCACAACCAGCGTCGCAAGAGCCTCGCCGTCAATATCTTCGGCGATAATCAGAAGCGGGCGAGACTGGCGCACGACCTTTTCCAGCACGGGCAGCAAATCCTGCACGGCGGAAATCTTCTTCTCATATAGCAGAATCAGCGGGTCGTCCAGCACGGCTTCCAGGCGCTCGGCGTCGGTGACGAAATAAGGAGAAATGTAGCCTTTGTCAAACTGCATCCCTTCCACAAGTTCCATCGTGGTCTGGGTGCCCTTAGACTCCTCCACCGTGATGACGCCATCTTTGCCCACTTTGTCCATCGCTTCGGCAATCAGGTTGCCGATTGTGGTGTTCTTGGCAGAATTGGTGGCAACCTGCGTGATGGACTCTTTGGAATTGACGGGCGTGGACAGCGACTTGATTTCCGCGACAACGGCCTCTACCGCCTTGTCCAACCCGCGCTTGACGGCGAGGGGATTGGAGCCTGCCGCGACATTCTTCAGCCCTTCCCGCACAATCGCCTGCGCCAGAACGGTGGCGGTTGTCGTGCCGTCACCGGCAACATCGTTGGTTTTGGACGCCACTTCACGGACAAGCTGCGCGCCCATGTTCTCAAACTTGTCGTCCACTTCAATCTCTTTGGCGATGGTCACGCCATCGTCCACCAGAGAGGGGGAGCCGAACTTCTTCTCCAAAACGACATAGCGACCGCGCGGCCCCAGTGTAACCTTGACCGCGTCGGCCAGGATATTGACGCCGCGCTCCAATGCGCGCCGCGCCTGCTCATCAAACAATAATTCTTTTGCTGCCATAAACTTTGCTTCTCCTTCAATGGCCCCCTGCCCCCCGATAATGGGGAACCGGAGGGGCACGTTAACTAATTCAGGACGCCCAGCACGTCATCAGCGCGCAGGATAACGTATTCCTCGCCGCCGACTTTAATCTCGGTGCCGCCGTACTTGGAGTAAACGACTTTATCGCCTACCTTCACGTCAACGGCGCTGAGTTTGCCGTTGTCCAAAGTCTTGCCGGGGCCGACCGCCAGCACTTCGCCGCGCTGCGGCTTCTCCTGCGCCGTATCCGGCAGAATGATGCCGCCTGCGGATGCGGTTTCCGCTTCCAATGCCTTGACGACAATCCGGTCGCCTAATGGCTTCAACATGAGTGTGAACCTCCTCGGTGACGTGTGTGGAAACGCGGGCTTGCCGTGTTTCGCTCTCTATGATACCCGCTCTTAGCACTCCTGTCAAGCGAGTGCTAACTGGATAACGCGGCGGGGGCGGCAGCGGTTCCCGTGCCGGTTAAACGTGGGTTAAGTTAGGCGCGGGGGTGGGTTTTGTCGTAGACTTCGCGCAGGCGGGACACATCAACGCGGGTGTAATGCTGGGTGGTTTCCACGCTGGCATGGCCGAGCATCTCCTGAATGGAGCGCACATCGGCTCCACCTGCGAGAAGATGGGTTGCGAATGAGTGGCGCAGGGTGTGGGGCGTGACGTGTTTGGCAATCTGCGCGTCCTGCGCGTAAGTTTGCACAAGATGAAGGAAGTGCGCGCGCGTCATGGGGCCGCCCTGCTTGGTGACAAAAAGCGACGGGGACGGCGGCTTCTTTTCCAGCAGACGGGGGCGCGCGTCGCGCAGGTACAGCGTGACGGCCTCCTGCGCCGGTTCGGTGAGCGGGATTTGCCGTTCTTTGCTTCCTTTGCCGAAGGGACGCACAAGACACGCGCGCAGGTCAACGTCTGCCGTGCGAAGCGACACCAACTCGGAGACGCGCAGGCCGCTGCCGTACATCGTTTCCAGCATGGCGCGGTCGCGCACGCCTTCGGGGGTGTTCAATGGAGGAGCAAGGAGCAGGCGCTCCACTTCGGGCAGGGACAGCGTGGTCGGCAGGCGCAGAACTTGCTTCTGCCCCGGTTCCAGCGTCGCCATGAAATCGTCTGCGCCCGCGTCGGCGTCCACGGCGCAGAGCCATTTTGCCCACACGCTCAGGGCGGCGCGCTTGCGCGCGATGGTCGCGGGAGACTGACCCTCCCGGCGCAGCTGAGAGAGAAACGCGGCGGCGTGTTCCGGGGAAATCGCATGGGGGTCGGTGACGCCGCGCGCGTGCAGGAACGCCGCGAATTGCGATAAATCACTGCCGTAGGCGTCTACGGTGTGCGCGGACAGCCCGCGTTCACTGTGCAGATTATCCAGACACGCTTTGAGTGAGGACTGCATTTTGCGCGGGCGCGGCTCCCTGCGTAAGCGCGGCGTCGCCGGTTTCGGGGGCGGTTTCGCCGAAGAGGTCTTCGCCGTCCGTTGGCTCTGGCGGCGCGGACGAGGCGGGACGAGCGCGGGTTTCGGCCCATTCGCGCAGCACGTCAATGCGCTCTTTCATGGTCAGCGACAGCGGCACGGATTGACGGGCGACAGCGACAATATCGTCGGTGGTGACATCGCGGTCAACGTCAAACGCATCATACAGGGCCGACACGACGGCTTGTTCTATCTCAGCCCCAGAGTAGCCGGGCGTGGCGCGCGCGAGAGCGTCTAAATCAAAGTTGGCTGGGTCGCGCTTGCGCTTCTTGAGGTGAATGGCGAATATCTCGCGGCGCTCTTCTTCGGAGGGCAGGTCTACAAAGAAGATTTCGTCAAAGCGGCCCTTTCGCAAAAGTTCGGGGGGCAGAGCGGACACGTCGTTCGCCGTTGCGACGACAAAGCACGGCGCGGTTTTGTCCTGAAGCCAGGTGATAAACGTGCCGAAGACGCGCGCCGTCGTGCCGCCGTCCGAGATGCCCGAAGACTGCGTGCCGGAGAAGCCCTTCTCCAGTTCGTCAATCCAGACAATGTTGGGGGCGGTGCTTTCGGCGACGCGAATGGCCTTGCGGATGTTTTCTTCGCTTTGTCCCACAATGCCGCCAAAGATTTTGCCCACGTCCATGCGGAGAAGCGGCAGCCGCCACAGCGACGCGATGGCTTTGCTGGACAGCGACTTGCCGCACCCTTGAATCCCTAACATCAAGATGCCTTTCGGGGCGGGCAGGCCGAACGCGCGGGCCTTCTCAGTGAAGGCGATGGTGCGCTTGTCCATCCAATCTTTCAGTAAATCTAAGCCGCCCACGTCGGCGAAGGCATCCGACGCCCGGTAATACTCTAAAATGCCGGACTTGCGGATAATCTGCTCTTTCTCAGACAGCACCACGTCCACGTCAAAGCGGCGCTTTTCCACCAGAGATTTCGCAAACACGTTCTCGGCTTCGGTGGCCGTCAGTCCTTGCGCGGCTTTCAAGACTTGTTCGCGCTCCTCCGTCGTCATCTGCGTCTGAATGTGGGGGTTGGCGCGGACGCTTTCCACGATGCTGTCCAGCAGGCGGCCTAAATCCTCCAGCGACGGCAGGGCGTAGTCCACCACCGTGATTTCTTTCTCTAATTCCGGCGGCAGTTTGAGAATGGGCGACAGAAGCACAACGGTCTTGTAGGACGTTTTGAGGGCGTAAGTCAAATCGCGCAGGCGTCGGACGAGCGCGGTATCGTTGAGATAGGGATGGAAGTCCTTGAACAGAAACACGGCCTGGTCGCGCGAGTTAAACACGAAGTCCAACGCCGCAAGCGGGTTGCGCGTGCCTTCATCGCGGTTGGCGGGGTTCAAGACCATGCCCTGCGTGACTGTCCACTGGTACATCTTCTTGGAGCGGGCCTGCGTGATGGCGCGCAGGGCGTCCTCCACGCGCTTTTCCTCCCACGAAACCACGTAAATAATTGGGTAACGCGCGCGAATGAGCGTTTCTAATTCGGCGTCTACGGCGCTTTGTGGCATGGTGATAGGTTTCTTACTCAGTGCTGGTCAAAGGGTTTCGGAGCCTACAAGAATGCTTTACAGGTGCTTCTAGGTGCTTTACAGGTGCTTTACAGGTGCTTTCAGGGGGCTTTATCAACGGGGCCAGACAGCCAGGGCGGACGGGCGGCTAAACCCTGAATACCCGGCTGCTGCGCCGTGCCAACCGTGCCGACAAACGCGCTCACTGTGCCGGTCTGATTGTCGCGCAGGAGAAACGTGGGCGTCTCCACAATGCCCAGTTTCTCGGTGAAGCGCCAGTCGGCGTTGACTTTGGCTTTCACAGATGGGTCGTTATTTGCCGCTTGAAACTGCGCTTTGGGAATGCCGATTTGCGCGGCGTAGTCGGCGTAAAAGCCCGGCTCCAAATCGTCCTGATGGGAATACAGCGCGTCGTACATGGGCCAGAACTTGCCGAACTTCGCCGCCGCCTGTGACGCCTGCGCGGATGGCAAAGCCCACTGGTGCATCACTTCGCCATTGTTGTAGAAGGGAAACGGGCGATGCACAAAGATGAGATTGACCTGCTCGGGATACTGGGCCAGCAGTTTCTCCACCAGAGGACGCGCTTTGCCGCACTGCGGGCACTGGAAGTCGCCAAACTCCGCGATTGTCCAGCGCGCGTGCGGGTTGCCGCGCGGCGGGGCGGCGGCGTGCGCGACGATTTGCGGCCACTGGCGCGCGAGGGCCGCCGTGTCAAGTTTAGGCTCCGGCAGGGGCGGCGTTGTGTTGCCGCTGCTCGCGTTTTGCTGGCCGCCCAGATGCGTAATGCCGAACATCAGCGCGCCCAGCAAGGCCAGCAGCACAACGAGCAGAATGGGTTTCTTGTTCATGGGGTTTCCGAAGCGGAACGGCGCGCTTCCCAGAGGACGGAAACAAAAAGCAGAGTCATCACGCAGGCCGAAGAAAAGCACCAGACGCAGAACGCGCCAATGCGAAAGTGCGCGACGTATTGCAGATACCACGACCAGGTGGTGCCGCCAGAACACAGGAGGGCGAACGCGATTTGCAGGCGTCGCAGGCCGCGCGGGGTTTCCGCTCCCATCTTCGCCAGGCTCAAAGCCAGCAAACACACATAGGCGCACAAACCTGCCAGCGCGATGGGAATGTCAGGCCAGGGGCCGAGGGAAATGTGCGCCCAGCGGCTTTGGGCGACTAAATCGCACCCGCGCCCGTCTCCGGTGCAGGGCAGGTCTATATTCGCGCGATGCGCCCACCAGAGCGTGCCTGCGATGCCTGCCCCGATAAAGCTGAGCAGGGCCTGGAGCGCGAACACGGGCAGCCAGCCGGTTCCTGGCGGGCGGCCTTCGGCGGCAATTGGGGGAAGCGTGTCCGGGCTGTTCGGCAGGGCGGGCATGACGGGTTATTGTAGCCGAAAATGGCGCCATTTGCAACGCCGTTGCGCGGGCTGTTTACAAAGCGCGCGTTGGCTTGCTTTTGCGGCCCGGCCTGTGCTATACTATTGCTGTAATCGGGATTGTGATTGGCATCGGGGCGTGGCGCAGCTTGGTAGCGCGTACGGTTCGGGTCCGTAAGGCCGCAGGTTCGAATCCTGTCGCCCCGACATTTCTCGCGCAGAGGGCGGAAGCAGAGGCTTCCGCCCTTTCGTGCATCCGGGCACTTCGCGCGCCGGGCCTTGTTTCTCGGAACCGGCGACGGGAACTATTTGTTGCTGTGATAGTCAGTCAAAGTATCCCCACCCGAAATTGGGGAACAATGAGCCATAGGGCAGGCGTATAGGGCAAGAAAGGTCGCAAACAGAATGGCAGAATGGGTCAAGGAAGCGCCAAACCCGCTTTCGGTTCTGGGACAGGCGCAAACACCCACGCCCGCAGAGCGGCGCGCGGAGTTTGATGGTCTGGTGCAGCGCTATCACAAGCAGGCGTACAATATTGCTTACCGCATGACCGGCAACCACGCCGACGCGGAAGATTTGGCGCAGGAAGCCTTTGTGCGCGCGTTTCGCTTTTTCGGCAACTACCGCCGTGACTGGCCGTTTGACAACTGGCTCTACAAGATCATGTCCAATTTGTTTGTGGACGACCTGCGCCGCAAGCCCAAAGCCCGCTTTCAATCACTGGATCAGCCGCTGGAACTGGGCGGACGCGGCGAGGACGTGTATCTGGAAATCCCGGACGCGCAGTCCAATCCGGAGCGCATGGTGATGTCGCAGGAGTTGGATGAGCACATTCAGCGTGCCCTCAGCAGCCTGCCGCAAGACTTTCGCATGACCGTCATTCTCGCCGATATTGAAGGACTTTCCTACGAGGAAATCAGCGCCGCCATGCGCTGCTCGCTGGGCACGGTGCGCTCGCGCCTGCACCGGGGCCGCAAACTGCTCCGGAGTAAAATCGCTCAGTTCCAGCAGGAAGAAACCGTTTCTCTGTGGCCCCGGCTTCTGTCTGTGCCTGCACGGGAGTCGCGCCGGTGAACTGCCGCCGTTTCCGACAGCAAGTATCGCCCTATCTTGACCACCAAATGACGGGGGAAGAAATGCTGGCGATGCAGCGGCACTTGCGGGAATGCTCCCCCTGCGAAGAAGAACTTCGCGCGGCGAGGGAAATCAAGCATCTTTTGCGCGCACTGCCCGCACACTCGCCTTCGCGCGCTTTGGAGCAGCGCATTGCCGAGCGCATGATGCAGGAACAGGCGGACGGACTGCTATTCTGGCCCCGACGGACAGAGTGGCCCCTTTTGCTTTGGCCGCGCCCACAGCGGGGGCGGCGATTGGCTGCTGCTTTTGCGCTTTCATGCGTGGGCTTATTCACAGTGGCAGCCCCCTTCGCTCCGCCTTTTGCCGATGTTGCGGCTGTCCGGCCCGCCGTGCCCAGTCCAGGGGGGCGACTGGAAACACACTCTTTCCCGATGGCCGTCCCGCGTTTGGAAACGGTTTCGTGGGTGACTCCGATGCGGCCCCTCCTGTCGGAAAATGCTGTCCTACTACCATCAGGAATAGAGCAGCGCAGGCCGGACGGATTGTTGGCGATGCCGCCCAGCGCGCAGCCGCCGCTGTCGGGCGCGGGCGACGAGCCGCTAGGTGATGAAGCGGTCAGCGGTTATGCCAGCGGCGATGCCGCTTTCGCAGACTACCGGACTCCCTGATACCCTGCCCCGTTCACGCACTCTGTTATGGTAAAGGTCTTCCAGGCACGCCTGCGCCAGCCACACCTCTGGCGCTCGCGGATTTGGCTCACGTCGCTCTTGATGCTGTTTGCCCGCGCATCGTGCTGTGCCGCGCCCGATGAGGGGTACACGCTGATTGCGCGGGCATTGCACGCGAAAACATCGCTCGTTTACACGGGGCGCCAGGACATCGTGTGGACGTGCGCCAACGGCGACATGGCCGAAATCGTGACCGACATCGCGCGCGCAGGTCGTCGTTCCCGGATTACCTACTGCTATCCGGCGGAAGCATTGGGGCGCATTCTGGTGGATGATGGCGCGCAAACATCGCTTTATGAGCCATCCCGCCGCGTCATCCTGATAGGACAATCCCTGAGCGGTGAGACCGAGTCGGAAACAGCCCCCATGCTGTCCCTGCTCCATGCCAATTACTGCTGCCGACGGGTGCGCTACGAGTGGCTGGGCAGTTTTTGCTGTGATGTGGTTGCGATCACCCCGCGCTGCCAGCCTGGCCCTTCCAAGATGTGCTGGATCGAGCGCGTTCACCATGCCATTCTGCGAACTGAGGAATATGACTTTCAGGGCAATCGGCAGTACGTTTCCTCCTATGAAACCATTTGCTTTCCGGCTCGTCTGCCCATGAGCGCGCTGTCTCTGCCGCTTGATGCATTGCGGGCGCAGAAGCATAGGGCAGAAGCCCGGCCCGTTGCGTTGACCGCAGTGCCGCAGGCTTTTCGCGCCATCGGTATTGCCGGAACCTTGCCCGCCTGGCTGCCGCGCGGCTACGCCCTGCTGCAATGCGCCCGCATTCGCTCCTCTCAGGGCCGCCCGGCTCTGCTGCTGCGCTACGGCGATGGCCTCAAAACAATCACGGTGCAGGAAGAGGCTCCCGGCCCCGGCGCAAATCTCGCCGAGATGAACCGCAATTTGTCCCAATATGGTCAGCAGGCCTGGATGGAAACGCGGCCAGCAGGCCGCTTCATTGTGCGCGGCGACTTATCGTTATCGCGGGCGCTCGGCGCAGAAATGCTGGCGGCGCTCGCCCCGGAAGCGGAGCGCTGTCTTGTGCATCAACTCGCGCAGGATTTTGGGGAGGCAGTCGTGAACAGTGCCCACAGTCTGCGGCGGCGCGGCTGGAGTTACGAGCAAATCGCCGCTCTTGCCCTGCTGGGGCAGCGCAATGAGCAGCGGGCTAGGCGCATCCGAAAGATGCTTGCGCGGGGGGCATCCTGGCCGAAGGTCATCAGCGCCCTGCCTTCGGACGCCGCAAAACGAGACGAGTTGGAAGCGCGCGCCCGTGTCTGGGTGCATTCGGCGCTTGCCGCGCGCCGGGGAGAGTTGAGGACTTATGCTCAGTAATATGCCAGGCAACACGCGCAGAATGCAGGCCGCGTTTTCTTTTTTGCTGCTTTCCCTGCAAAGCGCGCACGCTGCGCCGCAGGCGTCGCTGACACGCCCCGCTGCAAGTGTCGTCTCGCCCACAGACTCCGTTCAGCAGAAAACGCTGCTTGTTCAGATGCAGGATGCGTTTACCAACATTGCCCAGACGGTGGAGCCGACGGTGGTCAATATCAAAGCGGAGCGTCAGTCTTCTCCGTTCGACTCTGCGCAAGGAGGCGACTCCCCGGTGCCAGGTCATCCTGCTCCCAAAGGCGGCACACCCTTCTCCGGGCCGGGAACGCCTCCCCACACGCCGAACCGCTTTGAGGCAACCGGCTCCGGTGTGATTGTACGCAGCGACGGCTATATTTTGACCAATGATCATGTGGTGGACGGCGCAATCGGCGGTCAGGTGACGGTGACGCTTTCCGATGGGCGCGAGTTCAAGGGCACGGTGTTCCCCGATTACAAAAGCGACCTGGCAATCGTGAAGATTGACCCCGGCTCCGCATCGCTGCCGGTGGCCGAGTTTGCCGATGCGTCAGAAGTTCGTCCCGGCCAGTGGGCTATTGCGGTCGGCAGCCCCTTTGACTTGCAGAACACGGTGACGGTCGGCATCATCAGTGCAACAGGCCGCCAGCAATACATTGGCGGGGAGACAGGCAGCAGTGGGCGCTATTATCCTGATCTCATTCAAACCGATGCTGCCATCAATCCCGGTAATTCCGGGGGGCCGCTGTTCAACATTGACGGCAAAGTCGTCGGTATCAACGTGGCGATTAAGTCGCCGGTGGAGGGCAGCGCCGGGGTCGGCTTTGCCATTCCGGTCGCCATCGCGCAGCAAGTCGCGAGCGCCTTGATTACGCAGGGCAAAGTGACGCGCGGCTACCTCGGTCTGGCCCCGATAGACCTGACCCCCGCCGCCCAGCAGTTATACAGGCAGAAAACAGGGGCTTTTGTGGAAGATGTCGTTCTGGGAAGTCCCGCAGGCAAAGCGGGGCTTCAGGCAACGGATATTGTCACATCCTTCAACCACAAGATGATCTTCAATGCGCTCGGCCTGCGGGAAGCAATCGCTGCCGCCGCTCCCGGCCAAAGCATCCCTATCGCTTACGTTCGCGATGGCAGCACGCAAATTGCGACCGCGACGATTGCCGCTTTCCCGTCGCCGCTGCAAACCAGCACGGTTCCTGTCTCGCTGCCCAAGCTGCCCGCGCGGATCAGCCTGGGCTTAACCGTGCGGGATTTAACGCCCCGTGATCGGCAATCCCTTAATCTTCCCGCCGATGCAGCCGGAGTCTACATTTCCCATGTTCTTTCCGGCGGAGCCGCAGAAAGTGCATCTCTCAGCGACGGGCTTCCCCTGGAAGGGGCAATCCTTGAGAAGATCAACACCACCGGCATAAAGAACAAACAAGACTTTGTTCAGGCGGCGAACTCCCTTTCTGAACCTGTGATGACAATAGTCGTTCTCTATAACAGCCCTGCTGACAATCAGTTACATCAGCACGCATTACGGCTGCATTTCTAAAATGACTACCCTGCGAAGCCAAATGTTCTTGACAAGAACAAGAAGAACAGGTATACTCTCCCTAATCAAAGTCGCGGGGTAGAGCAGTCTGGTAGCTCGTCGGGCTCATAACCCGGAGGTCGGCGGTTCAAGTCCGCCCCCCGCTCCCACTTGTTGAGTTAACGCAAACCTTTGAGAGTGTGATGATTGGGTTGGTGCCGGAAACGGCAACAATTCCAGCATCACGCTCTCTTTGTCTGTGGCCTCCACTCGCTGCACCACTGCCCCCAGCAGTTCCGCCCGCTCGCTCTCATCCAGCACGTCCCATACTTCCAGCAGCCGCCCCCATGCCTCCTGCACACGCCCCGCCAGCGGCCTCTTCCGTCAAACCAGCGGGCACGTCACCGTCGCCGCCGCTATCTGGTTGTTGGCGTCCGCCATCTGCTCAATCAGTGTGGCCCGCTCTGCTTCGGCTTTGTCCAGCGCGGCCATCAGCGCAGGGCTGCTCCTCATCTTGACACACGCTTCGGCCTGCTCTTCCCAGAGGAGTAGTCCACCGTTTTCACCAGGTTGCCAAATCCCGAACTCTGTGTTATAATGGGCCAGCGACGTTCTCGCCATGCCCTGCGTCGCGCTCTTTGTTCGCCCGTTGTGCCGCCACAAGATTAAGGAAGTTTGCCATGCCTCGCTTTGCTTCGTTTCACTCTGCCTCGCTTCGCTTTGCCCTGTTTGTCCAATTTGCCCTGTGCGTCTGCGCCGGGCTTGCCCTTAGCACGTCTGCCCGCGCCGCCGCGCCGGGAACGGGTGCGCCGTCCCGCGCCGCCGGGAATACGTCCGCGCATCACGGCATCGGCTCCGTCACCGGATGGGGCAACAACTCTTTCGGTCAACTCAATCCCCCGGCGGGATTGAAGAACCTGACCGCTGTTGCCGCAGGTTCCTATCACAACGTGGCGCTCAAATCCGATGGCACCGTCGTCGCCTGGGGAGATGACGCACAGGGCCAGACGGATGTGCCCGCAGGACTGTCCAATGTGGTCGCCGTCGCGGCGGGCGACTTGCACAGCCTCGCGCTCAAATCCGATGGCACGGTCACAGCCTGGGGCGATAACTACTACGGCCAGACCGATGTGCCCACTGGCCTCACGGGCGTCGTGGCCGTTGCCGGAGGCTACCGACACAGCCTTGCCTTGAAGAGCGACGGCACGGTCGTCGCCTGGGGAGATGACTACCACGGCCAGACGGATGTGCCCGCAGGACTGTCCAATGTGGTCGCTATCAGCGCAGGAGCCTTCTACAGCCTTGCCCTCAAGTCGGACGGCACGGTCGTCGCCTGGGGAGATAACACCTTCGGCCAGACCAATGTGCCCGCAGGACTCACGGGCGTGGTCGCCATTGCCGGAGGCAACTACCACTGCCTCGCCCTCAAGTCCGACGGAACCGTCGTCGCCTGGGGAAGTGACTCACAGGGCCAGACCGATGTGCCCACTGGCCTCACGGGCGTCGTGGCCGTTGCCGGAGGCTTCCAACACAGCCTTGCCTTGAAGAGCGACGGCACGGTGGTCGCCTGGGGAAGCGACTCCTACAGCCAGACGGATGTGCCCGCCGGACTGTCCAATGTGGTCGCTATCAGCGCAGGAGCCTACCACAGCGTGGCCCTCAAATCCGACGGCAGCCTGATCACCGCCTGGGGCTATGACCAATACGGCGAAACCGATGTCCCGGCAGGTCTTTCCAACGTCATCGCCCTTGCCGCAGGAGCCTTCCACAGCCTAGCCCTGAAATCCGACGGCACCGTCATCGCCTGGGGAGATGACGCCAACGGCCAGACCAACGTGCCTTCCGGCCTCGCTAATGTCGTCGCCATTGCCGGAGGCTTCCAACACAGCCTGGCTGTGAAGTCTGACGGCACCGTCGCCGCATGGGGCTATGACGCCTACGGCCAGACCAATGTGCCCGCAGGACTGTCCAATGTTGTCGCCATCGCGGCGGGCGACTTGCACAGCCTCGCGCTCAAATCGGACGGAACTGTCGCGGCCTGGGGCTATGACGGCGACGGTGAGACCGATGTGCCTGCGGGCCTCACGAACGTTGTTGCCATTGCCGCAGGCGGCTACCACAGCCTCGCACTCAAGTCCGACGGCACCATCGTCGCCTGGGGAAGTGACGCACTGGGCCAGACCGATGTGCCTGCAGGCCTCACCAACGTCGTTGCCCTTGCCGCAGGCGACTACCACAGCCTGGCCGTGAAGTCGGACGGCACGGTTGTCGCCTGGGGCTATGACCAATACGGCGAAACCGACGTGCCTGCCGGTCTTTCCAATGTCGTCGCTGTTGCCGGGGGAGTTTTCCACAGCTTGGCCTTGAAGTCCGACGGAACAGTTGTCGCCTGGGGCTATGACGCCTACGGCCAGACCAACGTGCCCGCCACTCTCTACGGCGCGTCCGCCATCGCTGGGGGCGGCTATCACAACCTGGCCCTTTCCACCGCCGACAGCCTCAGCGGGCAGGGCACCACCTTTGGCCCCACCGTCCTCACCGCCTACAACGGAACCGTCGCCACCTTCAACGACGACAACCCCAACCGGCCCGCCTCCGCCTTTGCCGCCACCATTGACTGGGGAGACAACACCACCCCGACAGCAGGCACCGTCAGCGGCAGCATGGGACAGTTCACCGTCTCCGGCACTCACACCTACACCCTGCCGGGACAATACACCGTCACCACCACCATCACCGGCCCAGGCGGCCCCCTCGTCCTGACCGGAACCGCAAACGTCGGCGCCCTCAGCACCACGACCACGCTCGCGGCCAATCCCAACCCCTCCGTCTCCGGCCAGTCGGTCACCTTCACCGCCACCGTCACCACGACCACGGGGGGCGCTCCTGCCACCGAAGGCAGCGTGGACTTTGTGGACACCACCACCAGCACCGACCTGGGCACCTTCGCTGTCAACGCCACCACCGGACAGGCTTCTGTCAGCACGTCCGCCCTTGCCGTTGGCGGCCACAGCATCACGGCCACCTACAGCGACAGCAGCGGCGTCTACATCGGCAGCCAGGCCACGCAGAGCCAGCAGGTCAACAATCCTGCGCCCACCATCCTCAAGCAAGTCGGCGACCCCGTGCCCGCAGGCAGCCCCGGCTTCTCCCAGCTCATCAACGGCACCGGCTTCCTGCCCACAAGCGTGGTCTCCTTTGACAGCCAAGCCCGCACGACCAAGTTCGTGTCCGCCACCCAACTGCGCGTCTATGTCACCCGTGCCGATCTGGCAACCGCTAGAAAGATAGCGGTGACGGTGACCAATCCGTCTCCGGGTGGCGGCGTGTCCAACACGGGCGAACTGCTGGTGACGTCCACGGGCCTGCGCGTCATGCCCGGCACGCCCGCGAGCGACGGGCAGGGCGGCTACCTTGTCCCCATCACGGTGACCAACATCGGTCACGCGACTGCGGTCAACGCGCGCATCCTCTCCGCCTCGCTGGGCGGCGCGAATACCACGACGCCGCTGCCCGTCAAGCTCGGCACGCTGACGGCGGGGCAAAGCAAGATGGTGACGCTTTCGTTCCCCGGCAGCGCGGGCACGAGCGGGCAGCATGTGACGCTTCTGGTGCGGCGCACGTATCAGGGCGACCCGTACCACTTCCAGGCTAGCCAGAGCGTCACCCTGCCATGACAGCATTGCCCCGCATGATAGGTTAAGAATTACCTTGCGCGGCTGACTTTCTTGCGAGATGAAACGCTCTGAAACGCTGCCCTCTGCGCCCAAAGCGGCCATGCCTGACAAAAACGGTATAATCTCCCCATGACACTGACATTGCCGCCGGAATTGGAACACGCCCTCTCCGAACAAGCCCGCGCGCAGAACACGACGCCGGAGCGCCTGGCGCTGGAAAGTCTGCGCGAACACTTTACAGCGGCCCATGCAGACACCGATTCTGTCCTCGCCCGCTACGCCCGCCGTGAACTCACGCACGGCGAGGCCGCCCGTCTGCTGAGCGTTTCCCGTGCCGCCCTGCTGGAAGAACTCGCCCAACGGGGCATCTCACCGTTTCAGTACGACGCCGCCGAAGTTCTTGCTGAGGCTGGCCTGTGACCCTGCCTGCCGGGGCAGTTTTGGTTGCCGACTGTCTTGTCACCGACTCCACGCCGCTGATTGTGCTGGCAAAGATTGGGCACCTGGACTTGCTGACAGCGTTTGCCCCGGCGGTTTTGGTGCCGCAGACGGTGGCCGAGGAAGTGCTGGCCGGGAACGACACCGACCCGGCGCGCATGGCCCTGCAAGCCAGGTGGGGGCAGGTCATTGCTGATGTGCCGCTGCCCCCGGCGCTTGCCTCCCTGCGCCTTGATCCCGGTGAAGCCGCGGTTCTCGCGCTGTCTCTGACGCTCCCCGCCGCTGCTGCTGTCTTAGATGATGGCAAAGCCCGCGCCGCCGCCCGTCTTCTGGGCGTTGCCTGCATTGGGACGCTGGGCCTCATCGCCCGCGCTCGCGTGGCGGGGCGCATTGAGCAGGCGGAACCCCTGTTCGCCGCCCTGCAAGCCATTGGTTTTCGCGCGGATGACGCTCTTCTGTCCGACATCCTGCGCGGGCTGGGTGAAGACATTCTCTAGCGGGCCATCGTGATTTTCCTCTACCTGTAATCACCCCGCCCGCGCCTCCCCAAAGAGGATTACCCCTTGTCAGTTTGTTCGCTTCCGGCCACGCGGAAGATAAAAACCGAGCCGCATCCTCGCGCCATGTTTGTCGCATCCCTTCGCCTGTTTGCAGCCAGAAAGGGGCCGTGTGCACACCAATCCCGTGTCTGTTTCTGCTTGCCTATTTCCCCTTTGTGTGTTATAATGGGCCAGCGACGTTCTTGCCATGCCTGGCGTCGCGCTTTTTTCGCCCGTTGTGCCGCCACAAGATAAGGAAGCTTGCCATGTCAGCCGCCCGCTTTGCCTCGCTTCGCGCTGCTCTGTTTGTCCAATTCGCCCTGTGCGTCTGCGCCGGGCTTGCCCTTAGCACGTCTGCCCGCGCCGCCGCGCCGGGAACGGGTGCGCCGTCCCGCGCCGCCGGGAATACGTCCGCGCATCACGGCATCGGCTCCGTCACCGGATGGGGCAACGACAGTTACGGACAACTGGACGCCCCGGCGGGGCTGAAGAACCTGACGGCTATCAGTGCAGGCACCTATCACAACGTGGCCCTGAAATCCGATGGCACCGTCGTCGCCTGGGGAAATGACTCCTTCGGACAGACCGATGTGCCCAATGGTCTCACGGGCGTCGTCGCCATCAGCGCAGGTTACTACCACAGCCTCGCCTTGAAGAGCGACGGAACAGTGGTTGCCTGGGGAAATGACCAGTACGGCCAGACCAATGTGCCCGCTGGACTGTCCAATGTCGTCGCCGTTGCCGCAGGCGAATTCCACAATCTCGCGCTCAAATCCGACGGCACCGTCGTCGCCTGGGGAGATGACTACTACGGCCAGACCGATGTGCCTGCGGGGTTGACGGGCGTGGTCGCCATTGCCGGAGGAGCCTACCACAGCCTGGCCCTCAAGTCCGACGGAACCGTCGTTGCCTGGGGCTATGACAGCGACGGCCAGACGGATGTGCCTGCGGGCCTCACGAACGTCGTTGCCATTGCCGGGGGCGGCTACCACAGTCTGGCCTTGAAGAGCGACGGCACCGTCGTCGCCTGGGGAAATGACAACTACGGCCAGACCAACGTGCCTGCGGGGTTGACGGGCGTGGTCGCCATCAGCGCAGGTTACTACCACAATCTCGCGCTCAAATCCGACGGCACCGTCGTTGCCTGGGGGGATGACAGCGACGGCCAGACCAATGTGCCCGCAGGCTTGACGGGCGTCGTGGCTGTTGCGGGAGGCTATTTGCACAGCGTGGCCCTCAAATCCGACGGCAGCTTGGTCACCGCCTGGGGAAGTGACACCGCCGGCCAGACCAATGTGCCCGCTGGCTTGACGGGCGTCGTCGCCCTTGCCGGGGGCTTCTATCACAGCCTGGCCTTGAAGTCGGACGGCACCGTCGCCGCTTGGGGATATGACGGAGATGGTGAGACCAACGTGCCCGCAGGACTGTCCAACGTCGTCGCTGTTGCCGCAGGAGGCCATCACAGCCTCGCCCTCAAGTCCGACGGCACCGTCATCGGTTGGGGAAATGACAGCGCAGGGCAGACCAGCGTGCCTGCGGGTCTGTCCAATGCCGTTGCCATCAGCGCAGGCGAAGACTTTAGCCTGGCGTTGAAGAGCGACGGCACCGTCGTCGCCTGGGGCTATGACGGTGACGGCGAGACCAATGTGCCCGCCACCCTCTACGGCGCGTCCGCCATCGCCGGGGGCGGCTATCACAGCCTGGCGTTGAAGAGCGACGGCACGGTCGTCGCCTGGGGATATGACAACTACGGCCAGACCAACGTGCCTGCGGGGTTGACGGGCGTGGTCGCCATTGCCGGAGGAGCCTACCACAGCCTAGCCCTCAAGTCCGACGGAACCGTCGTTGCCTGGGGCTATGACAGCGACGGCCAGACGGATGTGCCTGCCGGTCTCACGGGCGTGGTCGCCATCAGCGCAGGAGCCTACCACAGCCTGGCGTTGAAGAGCGACGGCACCGTCGTCGCCTGGGGCTATGACGGTGACGGCGAGACCAACGTGCCCGCCACTCTCTACGGCGCGTCCGCCATCGCTGGGGGCGGCTATCACAACCTGGCCCTTTCCACCGCCGACAGCCTCAGCGGGCAGGGCACCACCTTTGGCCCCACCGTCCTCACCGCCTACAACGGAACCGTCGCCACCTTCAACGACGACAACCCCAACCGGCCCGCCTCCGCCTTTGCCGCCACCATTGACTGGGGAGACAACACCACCCCCACCGCAGGCACGGTCAACGGCAGCAATGGACAGTTCACCGTCTCCGGCACTCACACCTACACCCTGCCGGGGCAGTACACCGTCACCACCACCGTCACCGGCCCCGGCGGCCCCCTCGTCCTGACCGGAACCGCCAACGTCGGCGCCCTCAGCACCACGACCATGCTGGGCAGCAGCACGAACCCCTCGGTGTACGGCCAGAGCGTGACGTTGACGGCCACCGTCACCACGACGGCGGGCGGCGCACCCGTCCTTGAGGGCAGCGTGGACTTTGTGGACACCACCACCACCACCGATTTAGGCACCGCCCCTGTCAACACCACCACCGGGCAGGCGAGCGTCTCTACTGGCAGCCTGAGCGCGGGCGGCCACATCATCGCCGCCACCTACAGCGATGGCACCGGCGGCGTCTACGCCGGCAGTGACAACTACCTGTTCCAGTCCATCGCCCGCGCAGGCACCACCACGACGCTCACCCTGCCGTCCACCACGCCCACCAGCGCGCAGACGTTCCAGGTGTCAGCAACGGTTGCCCCCGTTGCCCCCGGCGCGGGCACGCCCACCGGCACCGTGACCTTCACCGTCAACAGCACAACGCAGGACGCGCCATTGACCAACGGCACGGCGAGCATCACCGTTGGCCCCTTCGCCGCCGGAAGCGTGAGCATCTCCGCCACTTACAACGCAGACACCAACTTTACGGGCAGCGCGTCGGGCACGCAGAGCCAGCAGGTCAACAACCCTGCGCCCACCATCCTCAAGCAGGTCGGCGACCCCGTGCCCGCAGGCAGCCCCGGCTTCTCTGAGCTGATCAACGGCACCGGCTTCCTGCCCACAAGCGTGGTCTCCTTTGACAGCCAAGCCCGCACCACCAAGTACGTCTCGCCCACACAACTGCGCGTCTATGTCACCCGCGCCGACCTGACCACGGCCAGGAAGATAGCGGTGACGGTGACCAATCCCACTCCGGGTGGCGGCGTGTCCAACACGGGCGAACTGCTGGTGACGATTACGGGCCTGCGCGTCACACCGGGCAACGTCACTTCTGACGGCAATGGCGGCTACCTTGTCCCCGTCACCGTCACCAACATCGGGTACGTCAGTGCCGTCAACGCCCGTCTTCTTTCCGCCTCTCTGGGCGGAGCGAGCACGACGACGCCTCTGCCGGTGAAGATGGGGACGCTGACGGCGGGGCAAAGCAAGATGGTGACGCTTTCGTTCCCGGCGAGCGCGGGCACGAGCGGGCAGAGCGTGACGCTTCTGGTGCGGCGCACGTATCAGGGCGACCCGTACCGCTTCCAGGCTAGCCAAAGCGTCACCCTGCCGTGACAGCATTGCCCCGCGCAAGGCAGTTCTTATCCTTTTGTGCGGGGCATCTTCTTGCGGGACAATCCGCCGTGATAGGCTGCAATGGGGAGCGAAAGGAAATCCGGCGCAAACGCGAATTGGTGGCCGGGAGCGAAGGCATGGTTAACAATTAATTCCTGACCCGCTCCCCCTTTTCCTCTTCCATGACAGCAGTTCGTCGGCACGTTCCCCACCTTCGGACCGTAACGCCAAAAGGCCCGCCACAGCATAAGACTGTGGCGGGCCTTCTCATTCTCTGAGTGGTCTGTGCCCGGCTTACGGCGAATGGAACACGCCAGGGCCGAGCGAACTGCTGCTGTACGTGCCGCCCGCCGCAAAGCCATAGGTGTTGTTTTCCTGCAGGAACAAGCCGCCGCTGATATTGGACACCTGTCCAGTGGTCACGTTTTGCTGGCCCCCGCTGATGCAGGATGTGGCCCCTTTGGCCATGTTTCCATAGCCGCCGAGGACGCTGGCATCATTGCCAGATGCGATGTTGCCGTAGCCGCCGCTCACGCTGGAATCATCTCCGCTGGCTGTGTTGCCGTAGCCGCAGAGGATGCTGGAGCCACCGCCGCTGGCCGTGTTCGAATCCCCGCCGCTCACGCTGGAGGAACCGCCGCTGGCCGTGTTGCCGTAGCCGCCGCTCACGCTGTCGCAGTAACTGCTCGCAACGTTCTCTTGGCCCCCACTGACGCTGCAAGACTCGCCGCTGGCCTTATTGTGGGCTCCTCCGGTGACGCTGGAGTAGCCGCCGAGGGCCTGGTTATAAAAGCCGCCGCTGATGCTGGAGTAGCCGCTGCCAGCATAGTTGGAGTACCCGCCGCTGATGCTGGAGAAGCCGCCGCCAGCCCCGTTGAATCCTCCCCCGCTGACACTGGAGTAGTCGCCGCTGGCCCCGTTGTATTGCCCCCCGCTGACACTGGCATATGCGCCGCTGACCGTGTTGAAATCCCCGAACACCACGCCGCCATACGACGAGAAGTTCTGACTGTCGCCGACAATCAGGTTGTGAGAACCCGTGCGCACATCCTGCGGGTTGCCGTAGTAGTCGTTGCCGCGCACGGCGTTATAGCCGATGATGACGTTGCCGAGGCCGTTGACCTGTGTCGTGCCCGTGTTGCTCGGGTCGCCGTTGGTGGCTCCCAATCCGTTGACGATGTGCAGGTTCAGCCCCTTGAAATACAGCTCCGTGTACTTTTTGCCATCCGTGCGCGTCGTGTCGGTGGAGACAGAGAACCCGTTCGTCTTTTTTTGCAAGGCCGCAATCTGCGTGGCTTGATTATTGATGGTCGCCTGCTCATTGTTAATTGTTGTTTGCTGGCTGCTGACGGTGCTTTGCAAACTCTTGACGGCGCTTTGCAGGGAGGCAATCGCGGCGTCTTGCTGGCTCTCCGACAGTGCAAGCGTCGGCGACAGGGAACAGGTGAACAGTGCGCCTGCGATGGCGGCAAACAGCGTGAAACGGGTGAACATAGTCGTATTCCTTTCGGCGTGAGCAAAGGTCGGGTGCTATGTACTGCCCGCCTGTACGCATTGTATCACAAGTTCCCCCCTCGCGCAACACGCAAAAAGACGGGCCGCAGAAACGCTTTGCGGCAGACCTGAATGCTCACAATGACTGTTTACGTTCCGGGCATGGCGTCTTCTTCCTGCTCTGCCCGCCCTTGAACGCACAGAAGACAAAGCGCACCGTGTTGAATGCAAAGGCTGAACCAGTTAATATGGAACTTAGCCCTCGCCCCGCTCCCAAAGAGCCAGTTAATGTTAACCATTCAGAAGGAACCTGCGGCAAAACAGCCACTTCGCAGGTTCCTTTCTCTTTGTCCGTCATCGTCACCCCCCGCACGGCTCCTTGCATGATGCCCTGACGCTCCACTTCCGTCGCCGCCGCCCACAACTGCCCCAAACGCCCCCACTGCGCGCACACAAACTCCGGCGTCGGGCGCGGCCTGCGTGACGCCGCGATTTTCCCTTCCAGTTCCTGCGCCTTGCGGCTTACCGTCGCCCGCTGCGCCTCCAAGTGCTTCAAGCGTTCACTCAACGTCAACGGCGAAACCCCCTGTTCAATCGCTGTCAGGATGTTCCCAATGCCCTTGTCCAGTTCCCGCAACTGGCGCTGCATCGCCACAATGTCGGCGGGCAGTTGCTTTTCTGTGGGCAGGGCTTTGACGACTTCGCGAATCACTCCCGTCATGTACGTGGGATGCGCCGCCGCCCGCTGGATTTCCCCCAGGACAGCCTCATGCAAGGTGATGGCGTTCACGCGCTTTATCGGGCACATGGTTTGCTTCTTGCCATGCTTGACGCACTCGTAGTAAAAGACGCTGCCGGTGCGCCCGTAGCGCACGACAGG
The DNA here is from genome assembly GCA_963835235.1 of uncultured Armatimonadota bacterium. Taxonomy (GTDB): domain Bacteria; phylum Armatimonadota; class Armatimonadia; order Armatimonadales; family Capsulimonadaceae; genus CAWIET01. The sequence goes on along the minus strand of CAWIET010000004.1, from coordinate 837,719 downwards.
CGTCATCATGCAGGCACAGTGGGAACACCGCACCAATCCTTTAAGATAGTGGGTGAACTCGTTTTTCGGGTTCTCTTTGGGCTGGCGCTGGCGCTTGGCATCGGCGGCGCGCACCTTGTCCCACAATGTCTGGGAGACAAGCGGTTCATGGGCGCTTTCGTTGCGCCAATCCCCGAAGACAAGGACGCCCCGGTACATCTCGTTTCGCAACAAGGCCATGACGCGGGTGTACGTCCATTTGCTTCCCGTGACAGTGTTGAGATACTCCATCACGTCCCCCGCGCGGCGAGTTTCCGCGTACAACTCAAACGCCCGGCGCACGAGCGGCCCTTCTTCGGGGTGCGGCACGTAGACCTGGGGAGGCCGATGGTCGCTCCGGTGCGAAATCCCTGGTTCCACGACATCTTGTTTGGCGTATCCGAAATGGGCGTTGCGCCCCACCACGTAGCCGCGAGCCACCATCGGCTCCATTTTGGTTTTTGTGTTTTGGCTGGCCTGGAATCGGGCCATGCCGTTGACGAGATTGGTAATGGTCTTGTTGACGTACCCGGCCATGTCGTCGGAGAAATTTTCCTTGACCATCTCCACAACGACCCCGGCTTCCTTCAGTTCATGCTCCGCAATAATAAATGCCTCGCCTCTGCCAAGACGGGACATATACGTGATGCACACGGCGTCAAATAATCCGGCACGCGCAGCGGCCAGCAATTTTTTCCAGCCGGGTCGTTTAAGGTTGGAACCGGTCTTCCCGCCGTCGGTGTACGCCTGTGTGAAGACGCCGCCCTTGTTGGCGATATACGCGCAATTAATTTCAAGTTGTACGTCAATGGTAGAAAAGTCCCGATGCGCCTGGTCGTCGCTGCTGCACCGGGCGTAGACGGCGTAACGTTTCGGCGCGCTGCTTTGTTTTTTCGGCATGGTATTCCCTCGTTTCAATTGAATGATAGTGGAATTCACGTAGCGTGGCTTCCACTGGGGAACTTTATCCGCACGTGCAACGACGCATCACCAAATGATACATATTAGTTGCCGATGTGATTAAATGGTATTAAATATCAAGTTGTTGATGCCACAACCGGCAGTGTTTGCGTTTTTTTCTGTAGTTCATGCAGATTATTGCCGGAGAGCCATATCATTAAATATTATTAAATATCAACAATGGCATATACTACATCCGTGTCAATGCTCCCTGGACGACTGGCCGGGGGTGTAGGCGGGCGGTAGTTTGCCTTCGCTGCCCTTTTTTCAAGACCACCCCCCCGGCCTCTAAAATCTGGTACCCTTTGGAAACCCCTCCACCGCTGCCAATTGTGTAGAGTGCCCTGGTTCATGTAAAGAGGCATTTTCTTTTTTGGCAAACGCGCGGGCACCCTTCCCCAAAATCCCCGGTGATGGCGCGCGTCCCGTGCGGAATCACAAAAATAATCCCGGCATTTTGCCTTTTTATCCGAACTTACGTTCCCTGTAAGCCGAGTAAATCGAGTCTATTCGCTAGCCCGCCGCCCGATTTTCCCCCGTTTTGTGATGCGTGATTGCAGGCGCGGATAAAACAAGCATCACCCCCGAACAGGAGAAACCCACATGAACGCTCCCCACGAAACGGATTGCCCCGCCGATGGTTTTCAGGCATCGGCGCATCCAACTCTGCATGGTTTGATTGACGGCATTTTTGAGGCGCAAACGCACCGCCATGCGCGCGTGGGCGTGCTGGACGGCGTGCGGGCACAACTGGCAAACATTGAGGCCGTTGTCAAAACGGACGTGGCCGAAGACCCCGCTTGTACCAATGAGGCCCGGCGCAAAGCCACCACCGAACGGCTCCTGGCAGACCATCCCAAGCACCAGAAATTGAAGCACGAAGAGGCGGAACTGGTGCGCGAACTCAGCGGCCTGGATGCCCGTCTGGAAGCCCTGCGCTCCCGGCTCTCTGTGGGTAAAGTCCTGCTTGCCCACGAAACTGCTCGCATCAACGCAAGGTTGTAAAGGCACCAATTGCGGCGGGTAAAGGCATCTGATTGTAAGGGCGTCAATCGCGGCGGCAGGGCATTTCCCTGCCGCCGCTTTTCCCTGCCCCGGCGCTCCCAAGCTGCGGCCCTCCGTGCTGCCGGGAAAGATAACCAGGAGTCGAAAATGCCGGAGACGAATTTCACGGTACCCAGCGAGGACTTTGGGGAACTGGCGGCGGAAACACAATATCAATGCAATTTGTGCGGCGGGATTTCCGCCCAGGATAATTACCCTGGCTGGAATGATGGCTGCCCCTCTGAATGGGGCTATGTATTCCAGTGCGATTCCTGCGCCCGCCGATTCGTTTCCCTGGATGACCCCTACGACGGGCACACGCCGCGCTGTCCAATCTGCAATCGTTTCGCCAGTGATGTGGCCGACGCTCCCCGCTGCGCCCTCTGTCACGAGGGAGAAATTGTCGCTGTTTCCGTTGTGGCCTGCCCGCATCCCACGTGCATCACACGCTTGCCTGTGGAGGAACTGACAGGGCATTTTTTCCGCGAGCACGGGCAGCGGGAAATTCGGGCAAGGCGGCGGCATAACCCGGGTTACGCGGGCCTGCATGACGTTGTGGGGCTGCTGATTTGCCCCGATTGTGACGTTGCGTGGAACCCGCATGATTACACCCTGCCCGACGGAATGTGTCCGGCGGGCCACCAGCCGGAGAAAGAATTCCAATTTCTGGCAGCAAAATTGTGCCGGAATTGCGGCCTGCTGGTGGATTTTTTAGAGATGGATGAGCACGCCATTTACGATGACACAGGCGAAGACCCCCGTAATGCTCCCGGCGAGGAAAACCTGATTATTGCAAACCCTGTTATTGCGTTTGGCGTTTGCCCTGTCTGCATGGTGCGCGTCACCTGGGACGGCTGGGGATTTCATCAGCGCACAGCCGCGCATCAGTACGCCCGTATTGGAAAACACGAATAAAAGGAAAAAATAATGATTTTTGGCGCGTTGGGTTTTTGTGCATTAATCTCCCTCATCTGGGGGAAAAAGACGGCGCAAGCGTGGGCCAATGGCATCTACAATTTCTGCCTATGGAGTGCAGTGATTATTGGGATTTTAATTTGGTATGCGATGGATTGGTTGGCCCACCTGCCAAACCCGCCCACGCCGCCGTCCGCCCTGTCTGCCCCTGCCCCCGTTGCTCAAACGCTGGCTCCCGCGCCCGCCTATAATCCTACCGGGGAATGGAAATTGAGGCGGGGCAGGCGAACAGGATACATTATTTTTCACAGTGACGGCGGGCTTGAAAGTGCAGGGCGGCAGCGGATTGGGCAATGGCGCTGGAATGGACGCGGAACCGATGTAGGTGTGTCGCTGACAGGGAAACGCCCGCGCGTGGGGAAGTTCCGCAACCCTGACACACTGGCTTTCAGGCGCGTCGTGGCGCATCGGACGGGCAAATAAACAGACGGGAACGGGAGGCGCTGGCAGAAACCCTACAAAGCGCCCCCGCTTCTGCTGGCGTGATAGATTTTGCTGACGTGACAGATGTTTTTTTCTCGCCGACTGCCCCCACCACCCGCCGCCTCAATTCGCCTGCTAGCCCATTCCTCTGGCGGGCTTTTCACACATCTCCATCACAAATCCGTGCTTATATACTGGATGGGGTTTTGAGGCAGGGCTGGGTTCTTCTTCTTCCTTTCTTCCGGTTTATGATGAGGATTTGAAAAGAAAAGTCTTGTGCGCGTCTTTTTCCTTCTTTGCCTTTCTTTATCCCAGGGCTGTATTTATGCTCCCGGCTGTGGCTTATGTCCTGGGCTGTATTTATGCTCCAGGCTATGGATTTTGTCCTGGGCTGTGGATTATGTCTTGGGCTTGGTGATACAGGGGGTTTTGGATGGGGGGTTAGGGGGGAAGGCCAGCGGATTTTTTTCTCTCTCCTTTCTCCTTTGTTTTTTTTCTCCATTTTCCTTTGTCTTTTCGCCTTATGAGTATTCTATTATGAGTATTCTATTTCGGTGAGGATGCCCAATGCCTGCGCCTGCACGCGCACGGCGTCCGTGATTTTCTCTTTCCATATCTCTGTATCCCGCGGGTGATGGGCGACAAACGTGATTCCATCGTGCAGCAGCGTCGTGATGGTGAATCCATGCGGCTCATCGCGCTGGGCTGCCGCCATTTCAAACACAGGTTTCAGCAGACAGAGTTCATAGCTCTGCGCCACGCACGCCAGCACCGCCCGACGATTGTCGTAGCGGGTTTCTTGGCCGTTTCTCATGGCACGCTGAAGAAGAATAAATCGCCCGCAAGCGTCCCTTGCTCCCCCGTCGCGCCGTATTTGTTTGAACTGGACGGCACGCGCTTTCAGCAGAGCCTGGATAACCGGATGACGCAAAAATAATCCCCGATGCATTTTGCCATTTCCTAGCGCTCCAAAGATGGTTTGCAGTTTTCTGCGCCCTGCCCCAAACGTGATGGCGTACAGGGCCGTTTTCACCACGGATTTATGGGCGTCGGTAAACTCAAGCCCCAAATGAGCGCATAGGTCAGGCCAGATGCTTTGGCCCGTCTGGAGATAATCGTTAATCTCGCCCACACCCCACACGCGCGCGACAATGGCAAGCTGGGCCGATTTCAAATCGGCAACCACCCAGTCCTGCGTCAACATTTTTCGCAGATGGCGGTGCAAATGGAGCACGGACGGCCCCAGCGTATACAGCCTAGCAGTTTTATCTGATGGGACATAGGTGGGCATCGGTCTGTCATGCAAGCCATGTAATATATTCAATTCTCGTTCGGCGTGGTCACATTTGTCGGCCATGTCAATCGCGATGGGCAGATGCCGCAAAGCGGCTGTAAAACGGTGGGGTTTGAGGCTGTTTAAATAGGTGAACGCGAGGGCCGTTTCAGGGCACATCTCTACCGCGCTGGCACGTTCGTTCGCTTCTGCCAGTTCGCTCTCCCGCAACGCTTTCGTCTGCCGCCAGTCCCATGTTTTCCCCGTCGCCATGCAGACGCGCTCTTGGTTCTTGGAATCGATACGCCGCCGCTCCGCCTGCGCCAGCGCGTCCACCGCCGCCGGAAGAATAAGGTGCTGAATGGTGCGTACACGGCCTTGCCGCGCTTCCCCGTCCGCTGTCCATAAATGTTCGCCGATGTCAAAAGCCAAAACGTCTCGGCGAAAGGCATCCAGAAACGTTAGCGCACGATAATGCGGCTCATCCCGCTTCTGCTCAATCGCGGCGATAAGGCTGCGGGGCAGGGCGATGCGACCCGTCGCCTCGTCACGAAAATCAGAAAACAACAGATACTGCAAAAACCGCCAATAGGCCGGATGCTCACCGAGGCCAGGAAGCTCACGGGCGATGGCGTCGCGAAAGGTGCGGGAAACGGCGCGGTTCCCGAAGTAAAAGTTCATTGCGTCTCCTTAATATGTGAAAAAAAACGTGAAAAAGGGGAGACGCGCAGACGACCACAAACGGAGGGTGGTGTGGGTAAAATAGGAGTGTCCATTGCTGGCTTCGGCCAGTCTCACCTATTTCCCCGCGCCCGCTGTTGCAGCGTCTGCGCGTCAGCCCCGAAATCTACGTGATGCCGGGGCTATTTTTTGTATTTTGTTTTTATGCTGTTTTTTTTGTTTTATTGCTGAGAGGGCCGCGGCAGCATCACCACTCTTTCGCCGATTGGTCTCAGTCCTGTTCGGCCTCAGTCGCCTTTCAATGGTCTCAGTCCTGTTCGGTCTCAGGTGCGGCTAGGCAGCGAATCCAAATCCACGTGAGCCAAACTCAAGTCGTGGCTGAAGTCAAAAACTTCAGCCAATGCGTTGGCCGCAAAGGAGTAGAACTCTTGGACACGCGCGGTCTCTGCCATCGCCTCTTTCCAGCGTGCGCGGAGATTCGCGCACGGCGTTTCCTGCCAGTTCTCCCATTTGGTCTCCTCGTTGTTGAGTGCGATGGTTCGGGCGGCATAAGCTGCCTCCATTCGCACCATCCGCTCTTCAATCTCGGACAGACCAAAACTGCACATCATAATTTGATAACTTGTCATAATTGTTTTCCTTCCGTCATAAGCACTCGTGAATCCGACACGTGAATCCAACAAGAGTAGACGCCTCCGCAGGAGAATCCCATGCGGAGGCGTCTGGGTGCATTAGCGCACGTCCTCGTCATCGGGCGGGTTGTTTTGCAATTCGCGGTGCGCCGCCATGTCAATCGCGTCCGTGAGGGTGTCATGCGCTTCACGCAGCGCATACTGATGCGCGATATTGGCGGCTTGCGCCTCCCGCCAGAGCGCGCGATTATCCGCACACGGCTCAGTGAGCCAGGTTTGCCACGCCTGCCCAACCTGTGCGTCGGTGGCAACAGCGGCGGCGTATGCCGTCTCCACCGCCACCATCAATTCCTCGCATTCAGCCCTATCCAAAAGGCAGACGACAAGGCCATCTGGGTCATCCAAGTCCGGCTCATCCAAGTCCGGGTTTTCCAAGTCCGGGTTTTCCAACTTTTTCATTTTTTCTTCTTTCTGACGTAAACGTCAACAAATGCGGCGTTTGTGAAATCCGCAGGTGAAATGCTTCCCCAGCATGACCACTTGCGGGGAAGCCGAGTGCCCACGCTGCGCTGATACGCGGCGGGACAGGATGCTCTGTGGTCGTGAGCAAATGTCTTCAGTGTTCAATTTCAGGCGGGGCGCGAGGCGCTGCCAGAAACCAGGCCCTTTTAATGTGTTTATACAAAGTTTTTCCAATCAAGCTTTTTTGTGTTTTCAGTGGGCGTTTTGTTTGCGTCGGGTTTTTGTTTGCAGCGGGCCATTAACTGCGTACAAATCCAGCGCCCAGGCGTTTGCGGGTTTTCACGAGCCGCCTCCGGGCAATCCCGCGCACGGCCATGCGCTCCTGTTCGTGGATGCGCTGCGGCTGGCAGGCGACAGGAGGCGCAGACACCGGGGTTGGGTTTGCCCGACTCACCGGCTCCGGGGCCTGCCGTGGCGGGATGTGGGGCTGCATCAGAGCAGGGGCAATGGTGGCCCCGTCAACGCGCTGTGCAATCGCTAATAAAATGCCCGTCGCGTGCCCCAAATCATTGATAGTCTCATCCGCATTTTTCTGTGTGTCAGAAGCGATTGCCACGATTGAAACCCTGCGTCGTATGCCTGCCAAAATTAAAATTTCCTTTCTGCCCGTCGGGGCTGGCCTATAATAGTGAAATTTTTTTCGTACTGTGAAAACAGAATTCCGTTGGCCGAATAGCCGTATGCACGCTTGCTTATCCAGGCGTGCAAGCACGCATCACCAAAATGGGCCAATTTTGGGATTTCCCTCGTGGGACGCCGCCATTTTTGGCATTGGTGGCAGTTTGAGGCGTGGGGCGAGACAAAAAAACTCCCCCTATTTCAGGGGGAGGGCCTGTCTAGGCGTCCTGCCGCGCAGGAGTTCCCTTGCGGCCTGTTGAATTACACGTCGTGATAAACTCCTCCCTAATTTCCCTGCCGCCGTCCCCGCCCACGCAGGGGACGTTTTCCGGGCACGATACGTTTGTCATGCGCCCCGGCTGGCTGAAAAAAGGGCTGGACGCAACCTCTGCTAATCCCCTCATCTTTTCTGCCGAGGATGCTGTGGCCGTGCTGGGCGTCGGCAAGAACATGGTGCGCGCCATTCGGCACTGGTGTCTGGCGGCGGGAGTGTTAGAGGAGAAAGAGGGCAGGAACGGCGTCGGGCCGACCACCTTTGGGCGCTTTCTGCTGGACGAGGCCGACCCGTATCTGGAACGCGATGGCTCATCGTGGCTGCTGCATTGGCGGCTAGTGACCAATGTCCGGCGCGCGAGCACGTGGTACTGGGCGTTCAATGTCTGCCGTGAGGCGGAATGGACGCGCGAGACGCTGCAAGCGGGCCTCATGCGCTGGGCCGAAGGGCAGGGCTGGAAGCGGCTGGCGGCGGCGTCGCTCAAAAGCGATGTGGCGGTCTTCGTCCGCACGTACCTTCCGGGACGGCGCGGCCCGGCGTCCACGCCGGAAGAGGCGCTGGAATGCCCGCTGGCGGCGCTGGGGCTGATTGCGGAGGCGGAAGACGGCAAGCGGTACCGCTTCAACGGGCGGCCAAAGGCGACGCTGCCGCCTGCGGTGTTTGCGTTCGCCCTGACGGAGTTCTGGCAGAAGGGGCACGCGGAGGCTCCGGCTCTGTCTCTGCGCGAGATTACGCATGGGGAGGGCAGTCCGGGGCGCGTGTTCCGATTGGATGAAGATGGCGTGCTGGCGTATTTAGATGGGCTGCGCGAGATGACGGGCGGCAGGCTGACGTTTGTGGACACGGCGCTGACCCGTCAGGTGGCTCGCCGCGTGGATGTGCAGGAGATTGACCCGATGGAGTATTTGCGTGCCTATTACCATTCCGTCTGAGATGACTTTTACGCCGGAAACGTCTGCGCCGGAAGCGGCTTTGCCGCTGGCGGAGTTGGTGTCGGTGCGTCCGCGCTTTTTGCGCTCGGTGAACCTGGAGCGGGACTTTCGGACGCCGGACGCGCTGGAAGGATATGTGCCGACGCCTTCGGCGTTGTCGGCATTGGAGCGCATCACGGCGGGGGTGACGGAGCCTGCCAAGCGCGCGTGGAGCGTGACGGGGCCATATGGCACGGGCAAGTCGGCGCTGGCGCTGCGGCTGACGAAGACGCTGATGGCGGAAGGCTTCCGGCCCGTGCTGGTGACGGGCGGGCGGGAGCCGATGGCGGCGGCTCTGCTGCGCGCCCTGCGCGAGAATGGCTTGCGCGAGAATGATTTGGCCGCGCCGGAGGCAGACCTTTCGGCGCGGGAAGTGGCCGGGGCTTTTGAGCAGGCGGCGCGGGCGGTGCGGGAGCGTGACGCGCAGTGCCGGGGCCTACTGCTCGTCATAGACGAACTGGGCAAGTTCCTGGAATACGCGGCCTTGCACCCGGAACGGGGCGACGTGCAGGTGTTGCAGGAGTTGGCGGAAGCGGCGGTGCGGAGCGGGGACGCGCCGCTTCTGATTGTCACCATTCTGCATCAGGCGTTTGACGAGTACGCGCACCGTCTGCCGGGGGCGCAGCAGGCGGAATGGCGCAAGGTGCAGGGGCGGTTCGCGGACATCGCCTTTGGGGATGCGGCGGAGGATGCAGCCCGATTGGTCGCCGGGGCGGTAGCGCGCGCGCCGCACCCACAGGCGGATGCATGGCTGGCGGAGACGTTCGCGCGATACGGGGAGACGAGCCGCGCACTGCAATTGCAGCCGAAAACGCTGTCTGCGGGTGAGTGGGAGGACGTGTGCCGTCGGGCGTGGCCACTGCATCCGGTGACGCTGCTCTGTTTGCCCCATGTGTTCCGGCGGTTCGGGCAGAATGAGCGCAGTTTGTTTGGGTTTCTGGCGTCTGCGGGGCCGCACGGGTTCGCGGATTTTCTGGGGCGTCATGCGTTGACGGCACAGGCCGCGCCGCCTGCATTGCGCGTGTGCGATTTGTTTGACTACGTGGCGGATGCGTTGGGGGCGGGATTGCTGTCGCACGCGCAGGCGGGGCGGGCGTGGGCGCAGACGCAGGATGCCCTCATTCGCTGCGAGAGCCGCCCGCCCGCGTGGACGGCATTGGTGAAGACGGTGGGCCTGCTGCACGCGCTGGGCGATGCGGCGCGTCTGGGGGCGTCACGGGAGATGCTGCGGTTTGCGTGCGATGGGTTCCCGATTGAAGACGTGGACGCGGCGTTGGACGGGTTGCAGTCGTCTACGCTGCTGACGTATCGGCATTACAAAAAGGCGTATCGCCCGTATGAGGGGAGCGATATTGACGTGGAAGCGCGGGTGCGGGACGCGCGGGCGGTGACGGAGGCTGACCCGGTGCGGGTGGCGTCGCGTCTAGCGCTGTCGTCGCTGTCGATTGTGGCGCGGCGTCATTCGTATCAAACGGGGACGCTGCGGGCGTTTGCGGTGCGGGCGTGCCGGGCTGCGGAGTTGGGCGACGCGGGCGCGTGGGCGGTTCCCGATGGCGCGGACGGGCTGTTGGCATTGTGTTTGACGCGGGACGGTTCGCTTTCGCCAAACGCGGGGCCTCTGCGGGACGTGGAGGCGTTTTCCCGCCCGGAACTGCTGTTGCGCGTGGCGCGGGAAACGGACGCTTTGCGCGGGGCCGCCGCCGATGTGGAGGCATTGCAGCGGGTGCAGGAGGAAACGCCGGAACTGGCCGGGGACGGCGTGGCGCGGCGCGAGGTGGAGGAGCGTCTTGCGGAGGCGTCGGCGGTGTTTCAGTCGGAGTGGGAGGGATTGCTGCGCGAGGACGCGGGGCCGGAGGCGTTCTGGCTGTGGCAGGGGGAGCGGGCAGAGGGCATGGCGTTGCAGCCCTTGCTGTCGCGGGCGTGTGACGCGGCGTACCCGTTTGCGCCGCCCTTGCGGAACGAGTTAATCAACCGCCGCCAGTTGACTTCGGTGGCCGCCGCCGCGCGCCGTGAACTGATTACGGCGATGCTGACGCGCGCGCCGGATGCGCGGCTGGGGATAGAAGGCTGGCCGCCGGAAGCGTGTAAGTCCGTGTCGGTGCTGGGGGAAACGGGCCTGCACAGGGTCGGCGGCTTCTTTCCCGCCCGCGTGTCCTAATTTGTACCAATGGACGTGAACGCCCTCCACAAGTACCTGCACGCTTTTGGACACCTGCACCGCAACAAGGGGCTGGCCCCGCACAAGCCCGTTCTGCTCTTGTCCATCTTAGACGAAATCGGGCGCGGGCACATCACCGACAATGAGATAGTGCTGACGACTGAACTGGTCGCCGCCTTCCGAGAATACTGGCAAGTCCTGCCTCTGCCGCCCGGCAACTGGCTGGAGCGTATTTACCTCCCCTACCGTTATCTTATTCAAGACGGCTTCTGGGAGTTAATCAAAGACGGCGAAGCCCTCACCGGCAGGGAAGTCGGGGAGCCGCACTCCATTCCCGACGCCCGTACCCGCATTCACTTTGCCCGCTTTGCGCCCGACCTCTGGGAATTGCTGCAAGACGCGGCGGCGCGCGAGAGCCTTCACGCCCACCTGCTGCAAGTCTGCTTCGGCATCAGCCCCGCGCAGGTGCAGCCCTTCGTTCCCGCCGACCCGGTAGCCGCCCAACTGGACAAACTGATTGCCAACGCCCAAAGCCTGCCAAAGCCAAAGGCTGCCAAGACTGTCAAAGAAGGCGACGTGGAATACCTTCGCAACGAACTGTTTCCCAAAGTCGTCTACGCCGTCTATAACAACGCCTGCGCCGTGTGCGCCCTGAGCGTACAGATTGGCGCAAGCCGCGTGTTGCAGGCCATTCACATCAAGCAGTTCTCCCTGTTCGGCAACAACCACCCGTCCAACGGCCTCTCCCTGTGCCTTAATCACCACTGGGCCTTTGACCGGGGCGGCTTCACCCTTGCCGACGATTACACCCTTCTCGTCTCCCCCAAACTCACCGGAACGGCGGGCTTTGTGACGCCCGGCGCGTCCATTCATCTCCCCAATTCCGCCAAATGCTACCCTGACCCGGAAAGCCTCGCCTGGCATCGCGCCCACAAGTTCCAGAAGTAACCCTTCCGCCCGCCTTGCCGTCATCGGGCAGGTCATGCAGCGCCTACTGCGCGCGCCGTTCGCCTGATGGGTTGTGGCCCGTTTCGGACGCTGTTCCTGCCCTGTTCGGACGCTGTTCGGGCCGTAGTGCTGCCGAAGTCAGGCCGAGAACAGGCCGAAGTCAGGCCGGAATGTTGTCATGGTCAGGCCGAGAACAGGCCGAGGTCAGGACGTGGTGTTGCCGTAGTCGGGCCGTAGTCGGGCCGTAGTCAGGCCGTAGTCAGGCCGTAGTCAGGCCGATGTTGGGCCGATAACAGGCGGGCATCATGCCCACTCAAACCGCCATCATGCAGAAACCCATAAGGAAAGAAACCGTCATGCCTGACAAAGACGCCCCCGAAACCGCCCACGTTCTGGGCATCTCCGGCGGCAAAGACAGCGCCGCACTCGCCGTGTACATGAAGGGGCGCGTCCCGGAGATGCGCTACTTCTTCTGCGACACCGGAGACGAACTGCCGGAAACCTACGAGTACCTGACCCTGCTGGAAACGTACCTCGGCCAGCCTATCGCGCGCCTGAACCCCGACCGCCCCTTCTCGCACTACCTCAAGATTTACGACAATTACCTGCCGTCCCCCCGAATGCGCTGGTGTACCGCCCAACTCAAACTCAAGCCGTTTGAGGAGTGGGTAGAGCGCGAGTTTGCGGGCCGCCCCGTGAAAACCTATGTCGCCATCCGCGCGGATGAAGACCGTGATGGCTACCTATCCCACAAGCCCGGCATTGAAGCCGTCTACCCGTTCAAGGAAGATGGCTTGGTGAAAGACGATATGTTCCGCATTCTGGACGACGCGGGCCTCGGTGTCCCCAAGTATTATGAGTGGCGCACGCGCTCCGGGTGCTACTTCTGCTTCTTTCAAAGAAAGGCCGAGTGGGTGGGCCTCAAAGAGCGCCACCCCGACCTGTTTGAGCGGGCCAAGCAGTACGAAAAGACCGAAACCGACCCCCTGACGGGCGAAGTCAAGCGCTACACATGGTCACAAAGCGAAAGCCTCTCGGAGTTGGAACAGCCGGAGCGCGTGGCGCAAATCAAAGCCGCCCACGCCAAAGCGATGGCGTTAGAAGCGTCGCGCAATAAGCCTACCCGTCTGCTGGATATGTTTGAGGATGTGTTGAACGACGATGACGACACACTCCCCTGCCAGATGTGCAATTTATAAGTTGACGGAGTAGACAAGTGGCGTTTGATTTTGCCAAAGCAGGACAGGCTCTTCACGGCTATTCTTCTGATACGTATCTGGGGTTCCAGCAGATTAAGCCTATCGCCCTGGATGAACTTTCTCACAAGCTACAGGGATTTAATCTGGACTGGCAGTACCAGAAGTTTGTGGAAGCCAATCAGAACATGATACCGAGCAGGCCGGGCGTCTATATGTTCATCGTTCGGCCTCGTTCCGCCAACATTGAATACCACAGCATTATTCTCTACTTTGGCGAGGCAACAAACCTGCGGAAACGCTTCAAGCAATACATTGCTGAACGCGATGGGGTGAAGCCTACCGACCGCAAGCACATTAAAGCCATGCTCAACATCTACAAGAACAGAGTAGAGTTTGCCTTTACCACTTTGGGCCGTTACCAGATTACACAGGTTGAAGACCTTCTCATTGATGCTTTTGACCCTTGCTGTAATCACAAAAAATCTGCTGTTGCATCACTTCCCGCATTTTAAGGAGAACACATTATGCCTGAATATATGGCCGCTCTGAAAGGAAAAATGGGGGACTGGGTTTACTATGTCACCACGATGAAACTGAGCAAGGTAGCGAAAGAAACAAAGTTAGCAGGCCAAATTCACAAAAGCAGCGACCTGAACAGCGAAATCCAGCGTGAACTGGGTAATCGTGTTCAGAAAGAGATGGTGCCCTATCTCCTGAACCAGTCACAACGTTTTTATGGGGCACTCATAGTTGCTGTTTATGGCGGCAACCCGGAGTTCCGGCCAGTTAAAGTTACCGAGCACGAAATCATCAATGACAGCGAGAAGATGAGTTATGGCTTTGGCTTGTTGCGCTTTGATGACAGTCAAATATATTATGCTCTTGACGGGCAGCACCGTTTGCGTTCAATTCAGCTAGCAGTAGAACAAAACGATGCCCTGCGCAATGAAGAGGTAACTGTGATTATCGTCGGCCATGAGAACACGCCAGAGGGCATGGAAAGAACGCGCCGCCTGTTTTCCACTCTCAACCGCAAGGCAGAAAAGACAAAAGCAGGACTGAACATCGCCATTGATGAAGATGATGCTGTCGCCATCTGCACCCGCCGCTTGGTTTACGAACACCCTTATCTGGGCGCGCTTGGACTGGTCAAGGCTACTAAAGCAGGCATCAACTCAAAACAAATTAATACTTCTGCTGCTAATGAGCCGTATCTGACAACCCTGCAAGCCTTGTATGAGATAAACTGTGACTTGTTGACCGCCTTCACCGATGGAACAAGCATCGGTATGGACGTTGACGCAAAGTTCAAGGCTACCCGCCCCTCTGATGATGACTTGAATGCATATTATGCGTTCCTGGCCGACATCTGGAAGGACATCTGCGAGGCTTGTCCTGACCTGAAGCCTGTGCTGGAAAAGAGAAAAAAGGCGGGTTCGCTTCGCATCCCCAATCAAATGGGGGGCGGAGGCAGCGTTATAGCACGCCCTCTAGGGCAGTTCATCATTGCAGAAGTCGTTTCCGCTGCATTGCGGCAGGGCCACCCGCAAAAAGAGTTTATCAGCAAGTTCTTTCAGGAAGTTTCCTGCAACCTTGACAATGTGCCTTGGGTCAAATTGATATGGAACCCGCAAACCCGTACTATTGTGAGTGGCAACGCCGCCCGTGCTCTGGCAGTCAATCTTTTGTTGCACCAGTTTCATTTAAAAGGAGCGCCGGGGCCGCGTCAATTACTGCGCGATTACCGAAAAGAGACGCAGGATAATAAGATGAAACTGCTGCGTGCCAGCGCGCCTGATGAAGAAGCGGCAGAAGCAGATGACTCATTAACACTGCTCTAAACAGGGAGGTAGATATGAGCGCGGAAGAGACTGAACCATTCAACAATGAGGCATTTGACATCGTGCCGACGCACCTAGCGGTGCAGGCCATGCGTGACAATGGCTACAAGAATGCTGCTTATGCTATCGCCGAGTTGATGGACAACGCCATTCAAGCGGGCGCAACGGACGTGGAACTGCTGTGCGCGGAGCGGACGGCGCAGTTCAACCAGCGTTTCCGCACGCGCGTGGAGCAGATTGCCGTCCTAGACAACGGCTGCGGCATGGACGAGGCCACCCTGCGGATGGCGATGCAGTTCGGCAACGGCACGCGCCTGGAGTCGGGCAAGCGCGACGGCATCGGGCGCTTTGGCATGGGCCTGCCTGCGTCGTCCGTGTCGCAATGTACGCGCGTAGACGTGTGGACGTGGCAGAGCGGCGTGGAGGACAGCATTCACACCTATCTGGACTTGGACGAGATTAAAGCGCGTCGCCAAAACAATGTTCCACGCCCCACGCAAAAAGCCCTGCCGAAGATGTGGCGCGAGGCGGGCACCGAGTTCGGGCCGACGGGGACGCTGGTCGTCTGGTCAAATCTTGACCGCTGCACCTGGCGCACCAAGAACGCCATCGTGGACAACTCACATTTCGTCGTGGGCCGAATGTATCGCCGCTGGCTGGATGAAGGGCGCGTGCGCATTCACTTCACCGCCTTTGATATGAATGCGTCTGACCAATTTTTGGAACAGGACGCCCTGCCGAATGACCCCGGCTACCTGATGGCCCGCACATCCTGTCCCGCCCCTTACGACGATACGCCCCTGTTCGTGCCACTCCAAGACGATGCGGGCGCGCCGGACAGCGAAAAAACCTTTCAGATTGCCTTTCGGGACGAGACACACTCGGTGCGCGTGCGCTTCTCACTGGCCAAGTCCGAGGCCCGTGACGCGCCCAATGCGGGTTCCTTGCCCTACGGCAAGCACGCCAAAGGCAACATCGGCGTCTCCATCGTGCGAGCCGGGCGCGAACTGGATTTAGACCAATCTCTCGTGATTGCCTACGACCCGCGCGAACGCTGGTGGGGCGCGGAGATTGAGTTTCCGCCCACGCTGGATGACCTGTTCGGCGTCACCAACAACAAGCAAAGCGCCCGCAACTTCGCTGACCTGGCCAAAACGGATTTTGATGTGCTGCTGCGGGAAAAGACGCTCAATCAAGTGCTGGAAGAGTTCCGCGACAACGATGACCCGCGCGGGCCGCTGCTGTCCATTATCAACGACATCAACAATCACTTGAAACGCATCCGCCGCCGTCTGCAAGACCAGACCATTGGCGCGCGCACGCTGGCTGCCCCCGCAGCCACCGCCCCCGAACAGGAAGCCACCGTCCGCACTCGGCAGCGTCAGCAGGAGGGCCATGTTGGACAAAGCGACCAGGATGAACGGCTGCCGCCGGATACCAAGCTCACCAATGCGGAACTCACCTTCCGCGACTTTGGCCTGCCGTCGGAACTGGTTCACACGCTCTCCGCGCGCATCGTCTCCGACAATCTGAAGTATCAGTTCGTGCCCGCCGACCTGGGCAATGCCGCCTTTTTCCAGGTGAAGAATCGGGGAACGGGTTCCATCGTACTGGCGCTCAACACGGGCCATCCTGTGTACGACAGCCTGATTGAAGTGCTGGAAGAAAGCACCGCTGGCGTCAGCCCTGAAGAATTGCGGCGGCGTCTGGGGAAAGCCCGTGATGGGCTAAAGACGCTGCTCATCGCCTGGGCGCGCTATGAAGACGAATTGCCGGAAGGCGCTCGTCGGCAAGCCGCGCAAAACACCCGTGATGATTGGGGCCGGGTCGCCCGCGATTTTCTGACACAGGATGACTAGGCGCGGAATGTTCGTCGTAGCGGCAAGTAGAGGGCTGGAAATCAGCCTGCTGGAACGCCGCCTCATCCAGCGGTTCCAGCCGGATTGGAACGTACAACTTCGCCGGGATGTCTAAATCCTAATCCAACCTGATTTTGCTGCACGTTTAGACACGCGGCCAGCCCATGACCGTGCGCTCTGCGGCATCGCCACTGCGCTGTGTCAATTGACCACGGGAGATATTTCAACAGAACGGCGAATCAGTCTGTAAGCGCGTGGGCCTCTGCTTCCGTGAACGTGCGGGCGCAACGAATCAGGGTGCGCCGGATGTTTTCGCCTGGTGTCATCCCGCCCGCACTCTGCCAGAGGCGATTTGGGTCAATGGAGACAACTTCCGCCTTGCGCCGGTGCTCGTAGGAGTTGGAAGGGTCATTGTCCACAAAGTAGTAATCCCCCGTCACGCGCATGGTCAGCGCCCGCCAGCCGGAGGCGCTGATAATTACCAAGTCGCCTTTTTGCATCTCGCGATAGAGCCGCCACAACGACGCCCCGCCGTTGACGCAATTGCTGGCGCTGCTGGCAGGATGCCCGCGGGCAATCAGTCTCCTGAGTTCGGGTTCACTGCCGAAAGAGTGATTGCGTAAATCCCCCACGCCACCCCAGCCGATGGCGATGACGCCGTTCTTTCGGCTCCACTCTGCCATTTGCGCCGGGTGAACGTGATGCGCGACAAGCCGCCAGATATTCATTTATTTCCTCCCACTTTCGCATTCCTTGTTTTCACTTGCTGTTTTAATATCAGCCCACTACTTCACCGCTCGCCGCCGAAAACAAAGGATTGACAGGAAATCTTGTGGCACCAGCGCGGATAGAAAGCGCCCCGCACAGGTCGCCCTGTCCAGCCGCAAGCCATTCCCCGTCACTCCCTGTCGGTTGGAGCGCAACAGCCCGGCACCAGATGGCTTGTTATGTCTAACGCGCGGCCCCCACGAGCGGCTGCACCCGTGTCAGCCGCTCGCCCATGATGCGGCGGGCGCGGCGCAGGTCGTAATCCGATTGCAGGCGAAACCAGAAGCCATCCGACAGCCCGAAGTACCGGTCAAGCAACAGGGACGTTTCGGCAGTGATGGCCCGTTTGCCGTGCAGGATTTGGGAGATGCGGATTTGCGGCACGCCGACAGCCTTTGCCAGCGCGTAAGCCGACAAGCCCATCGGTTCTAGGAAGTCAACGCGCAGCATCTCGCCGGGCGTCTCTAAAGGGAAGAGTTCTAAAGGGAGGAGTTCGGTGTCGGTTTCTGTGTCGGGAGGCATCGGGTCAGAAAACCAATTCCTGTCAGAACACCACTTTCAGAAAACCAATTCCTGCCAGGTGCGCGTTTCCACAAACCGGGCCAGATGTCCCGCGTTGTCCGTGACCACAATGCCGCCCACAGAGAGCGCCTGCGCTGCGAGAATGACATCCCCATCCAAAGCAAACGGGTGCGCCGTCGGCCTGCCCTCCTTGCGGGCCTGCGCCCAGAGCCGCGCCGCTTCCTGCATGGTGGCCGTCGTAAGCGGCAGGTAGGTCAAGACATCGCGCAGCCCGTCCAGACGGCGCAGGGCCGCGCTCAGGTCTTCCAGCAGAAAACTGCGCCGCGCTTCATAATCGGCTATCTCCGGCACGCAGAGGGCGGCATTGGCGGCAAGAGCCTGCCCGTACCACGCGGCGACTTCCGGCTTGCGCCTGGGGTGGGCAATCTGCCCCAGTGGGCCGGTGTCCAGCAGGAGCGGGCGGCTCAGGTCAAGGGTCATGGAAAGGCAACGCTCACTTGGCGGACGGTTCCCGCAGTCGGAAGGGTTCCGTTTGCGCGATGCTTAACGCCCTGTCAATGGCGGCGGCGTTGTCTTCCTCATAACCGGACGTGTCGTTTCGCCATTCTTCCAGCAAAGCGAGTGCGGCTTTGTTGCGTTCTTTCTGCGCGGCAAAGTTTATCTGCTCGGCGAAATCAATCGGCGCGGTGGATGGTTCCATGAAAAGCCTGCCTTTCATTGCATTTGCTTTCTTTCATTGCATTTGCGTTCGCTTTCTTCTCTGGGCCTATTATAGCGGATATGTCATACGAAGTCAAAACAAGACGGCAGCGAAACAAGAGGGCAGCGAAGATGGGGCTTTGCTGTCCGGCATCCTGCGCGGGCGGGGCGAAGGCAATCTCTAAAAGACAATCTCTACAGGGCAGTTCTGCCACTCCCTCGCCTGCAATGGCCCCGCCCGCGCCTCCCCAAAGAGGATTATCCCTTGTCAGTTTGTCCGCTTCCGGCCACGCGGAAGATAAAACACGCGGAAGATAAAACACGCGGAAGATAAAAAACGAGGCGCATCATCTCGCCCTGTTTGTAGCCAAGAAAGTGCTGTGTGCACACCCGTCCCCTATGTATACCGGCTTGCCAATTCCCGAACTCTGTGTTATAATGGGCCAATGCTTTCCTTGAGGGGAGCCGGGCGCGTTTGTCTGCGCCTGATACTGTTGCTTTTAGTTGCTTGCTCCTGAAAGGATATGCCGCCATGCCTGCCGCCCGCTTTGCCTCGTTCCACTCTGCCTCGCTCCGCGCTGCCCTCTTTGTCCAGATTGCCTTCTTTGTCCAATTCGCCCTGTGCGTCTGCGCCGGGCTTGCCCTCAGCACGTCTGCCCGCGCCGCCGGAACCTGGACGCCGCTCACCAACGACCCGCCGGAGGCCATCGGCCTGATGCTGGTGCTCACCGATGGACGCATCATGGCGCAGGGGACGTACAATAACACCTGGTACGCGCTGACCCCGGACGCCAACGGTTCCTACGCCAACGGAACCTGGAGCCAGCTCGCCTCTATGACTGCCACGCGGCTGTATTTTGCCTCGCAGGTGCTGCAAAACGGTGACGTGCTCGTCGGCGGCGGCGAATACTCCAGCGCGGGCGACTTCACCAACACGTGCGAGATTTACCACCCGCTCACCAACACCTGGGGAACCGTGCCAACCCCCACGTACTCCAATGGCAACCAGTGGCAATACATCGGCGACTCGGTAGCGCACACGCTGCCCAATGGCAAAGTGCTGATGGGCAACATTCTAGACGCCCAGAGCGCGCTCTATGACTACACCACAAACACGTGGACGCCTTCCGCCCAGCCTCTCAATGGCCGCACCGACGAGGAAAGCTGGGCGCTGCTGCCCAACGGCTCGCTTCTGACGGTGGATACGCTCAATTCCCCGCCCGCCGGACACAACACCGCCGAACGCTATATTCCCAGCACCGACTCCTGGGTGCAGGCGGGCCTGACGCCCAACATGCTGGTGGAACCGGCGTCCGCGGAAATCGGGCCGGGAATGCTGCTGCCCACCGGAAGCGTGCTGTTCACCGGGGCCACCGGCCACACGGCCCTGTTTAACACCGCCACCAGCGCGTGGTCAGCCGGGCCAGACCTGTACGGGACGGACAGCACGACGCTGCTTGCGCTGAAAGACGCGGCGGGCTGCGTGGAAGTCAACGGCAAAGCCCTGCTGTGCGCCGCGCCCAACGGCAACGGCAGCGCCGATGATTATCCGAGCGGGCAGCATTTCCTGGAATACACGCCGGACGCCAATGGTGGGTCGTTTGTGGAAATTGCCCCCCCATCGGGCCTGGATGTGGTGGATGAACCCGCCTATGACAGCCGGATGACGCAGCTGCCCAACGGACAAGTGCTGTTTGCCGACGTCGGCCAAACCTCTCTGTTCGTCTACACGCCGGACAGTGGCCCCGACCCCGCATGGAAGCCCACCATCACCAGCGTCACCCCCAACGGCGACGGCTCCTATCTGATTCAGGGAACCCAGTTCAATGGCCTCTCGGATGGCGGCTGCTACGGCGACGACAGTCAGCAAGCCTCTAACTACCCGCTCGTGCGGCTCACGGACACGTCCGGCAACGTCTATTATGCCCGCACGTTCAACCACAGCACGATGGGCGTGGCGACGGGCAGCACGGTTGTTTCCACGAACTTCACCCTGCCCGCCGGTCTGCCCGCAACCCTTTACAGCCTGCAAGTGGTCGCCAACGGCATCCCGTCCAGCGCAGTTGCCTTCGGCGCTATCGCCACCACAACTGCGCTTGCCTCCGACACGAACCCCTCGGTGGTTGGTCAGAGCGTCACCTTCACCGCCACCGTGACCACCGCAACCGGCTCCGCGCCCGTCCCAGAAGGCAATGTGGACTTTGTGGACACCACCACCAGCACGGATTTAGGCACCGTCCCCGTCAACGCCACCACCGGCAAGGCGTCTGTCTCCACCAGCAGCCTCAGCGTGGGCGGCCACAGCATCATGGCCACCTACAGCGATGGCACCACAGGCGTCTACGGTGGCAGCAGCCATAGCCTCATGCAGGTCGTCAACCAGGCCAGCACCACGACAACGCTGACCCTGCCGTCCACGACCCCGGTCAGCACGCAGACCTTCAGCATCAGCGCCACCGTCGCCCCTGTCGCTCCCGGCGCGGGCACGCCGACGGGCACCGTCACTTTCAACGTCAACGGCACGCCCCAGGACGCCCCCCTGACCAACGGCACGGCGAGCATCACCATTGGCCCTTTCATCGGCTCCGCCAACGGCAGCGTCAGCATCTCCGCCGCCTACAACGGGGACACCAACTTCACGGGCAGCGCAACGGGCACGCAATACCAGCCCATCAACAACACCGACACCACCACCACGCTGACCCTGCCCGCCACCACGCCCGACAGCACGCAGACATTCACCGTCGCGGCAGCAGTGACCTCCGTCTCCCCCGGCGCAGGCACACCTGGCGGCTACGTCAACTTCACCGTCAACGGGCAAACTCAGACCGTGCGCCTGTCCAACAGCGGCGCCGCCAGCATTGTCGTCGGCCCCTTCGCCGCCGGGCAGGTCACTGTTTCCGCCGCCTACAACGGATTTCCATCATTCAACCCCAGCGCGTCCGGCACACAGTACCAGACCATCAACAACCCCGCGCCCACCATCGTCAAGCAGGTGGGTGACCCCATTCCCGCAGGCAGCCCCGGCTTCTCCCAGCTTATCAAGGGAACCGGCTTTGTGCCCAGCAGCGTCGTCTCCTTTGACGGCACCGCCCGCGCCACCAAGTACGTGTCCGCTACACAACTGCGCGTCTATGTCACCAAAGCAGACCTGGCAACGGCCAGAAAGATTGCTGTTGTCGTCACCAATCCCGCTCCCGGCGGCGGCACCTCCAACACGGGCTTCTTGCTGGTGACGATTACGGGCCTGCGCGTCATGCCCGGTAGCGTCACCTCAGATGGCAACGGCGGCTACCTCGTACCGGTGACGGTCACCAACATCGGATACGCGAGCGCCGTCAACGCCCGTCTTCTCTCCGCCTCTCTGGGCGGAGCGAGCACGACGACGCCTCTGCCAGTGAAGTTAGGAACGCTGACAGCGGGCCAAAGCAAGACGGTGACGCTTTCGTTCCCATCAAGCGCGGGCACGAGCGGGCAGAGCGTGACGCTTCTGGTGCGGCGCACGTATCAGGGCGACCCCTACCACTTCCAGGCCAGCCAGAGCGTCACCCTGCCGTGAGAGCGCTGCCCCGCGCAAGGCACTTCTTATCCTTTTGTGCGGGGCACCTTCTTGCGGGATAGACCGCCGTGATAGGCTGCAATAGGAAGCGAAAGGAAGTCCGGCAAAAATAGGAATTGCTGGCCGGGAGCGAAGGCATGGTTAACAATTAATTCTTGATGCGTTTCTGCTGGGGTATTAAGTTCCAAACAGGATGCCAGTGATGAAGACGGAGCCTGCGGCAGTCATGCCAGAAAGCAGGCTCCGTCTGTTCTCGTCTGCATGTCCGTGTCTGCATCTCCACCCCCACCCCCGGCCTCAAAGGCAATCACCATACCCAAAGGCGACAGACAGCGGCACACGTGCAGCACCTTTTTGCCGAAGCCGCCGTTTCCACACCCACAGAAGGCCATCTCGCCTGATGAACTGCGGCCTCGCCTGATGGACTGCAACCCCACAATGCGATTTGATACAATCAGTCTTGGCTGCGGCCCCTTCCTGGAAGCCGTGACATTTCCCTCTGATGGGGCGCTGTGGGCGTCAGGAGCCATTGCCAGGGCATTGTTGGCGTAATGGGCAAATGCGGGATTGGCTCTCAGGGCGCTGGCCTGTTCCTGTTCTTGACGCTCCCGCTGTTCTTGACACCCGCGCAAAAGTGTGTTATAGTGTTCCTGCGACGCCCTCCAGCACGTTCCGAGACCGTCGTGCAGTACCCGTCAGTCTAAAATCACGTCGTCTCTGGAAAGGACACCCTGTCATGCACACCATTTCGTCTCTTTTCATCCGGCGCATCACGCCCCTCATCGCCCTTGCGCTTTGCTTCGCTACCCTACCGCCCGCGCCTGCCCGCGCCGCAGGATACACGCTCCACACGCTCTACGCTTTCAGCGCGACTAGCGCCAACGGGCACAACCCGGACGGGGCAATGCCTGATTCGCGCATTACGCTGGACGGGCAGGGACATGGCTACGGCACGGCGGGCAATGGCGGCGCGCATGGCGACGGCACCGTGTTTGAGTATGACTTTGCCAGCGGCACCTTCACCGTTCTCGCGACATTCAACGGCACGAATGGAAGTTTTCCCTATGGCGGGGTCGCGCTGGACGGCAACGGATTTCTGTACGGCACCACAATCTCCGGCGGCACCCACAGTCACGGCACCATTTTCAAGATTAACCTCGCCACCAATACCCTCACCACGCTGTTCAACTTCAACGGCACCAATGGCGATTTTCCTGAAGGCGTCACGCTAGACGGCCAGGGGCATCTGTATGGAAACACCTACCAGGGCGGCTCGCACTACGACGGCACCATTTTCAAGTTCAACTTGAGCGCCAACACGCTCGCCACGCTTTACACGTTCAAAAACGACAGCAACGAGCGCAACCCCATCGGCGGGGTCGCATGGGACGGACAGGGCCATCTGTACGGAGCCACCGAGCCAACCAGGTCGGGCACGCCGCCCACGCAGGGGACGGTTTACAAGTTCACCCTCGCCACCGGCGCTCTGACCACGCTGGTTGTGTTCAACGGCACTAACGGCAATGCCTATCCCGATACGGCAGTCGTGCTGGACGGACAGGGACACTTGTACGGGAGTACCATCGGAGGCACCGGTAGCAGCGGCACGCTGTTTGAGTACAACCTTGCCGCCAAAACGCTCACCACCCTGTTTCGCTTCAACGGCAGCAACGGCGACTCGACGGAAGCCATTACGCTGGACGGCCAGGGCCATCTGTTCGGCATGAACTTTGATGGCGGCGCTTCCAACGACGGCACCTTGTTCAAGTTCAACCTGAGCACGAAAACTCTGAGCACGCTCGTGGTCTTCAATGGCGCAAATGGAGCAAATCCCCAGTTTGGCCTCACGCTGGACAGCAGCGGCAACTTGTACGGAACTGCTGGCGGCGGCGGCGCGAACGGCAACGGCACGGTGTATGAACTGACGCCCAATCCGTAGGCGGCTCACGCTCACCACAGGAAGGACATCTTGTCATGCACACGCTTTCGCAACGCATCGCGCCCCTCTTCTCCCTTGCGCTTTGCCTCGCCGCCCTTCTCTCGCCCGCGCCTGCCCGCGCCGCCGGGTACACACTCCACACCCTCCACGCCTTCAGCGCAGTAAATGGCAACGGGTATAACGCCGATGGCGCGCACGCCGATGGAAACGTCACATTGGATGGCATGGGCCATCTCTACGGCACGACTTACGACGGCGGCACGAGCGGTTTGGGCACGCTGTTTGAGATTCGACCTTGCGACCAACACCTTCACGACGCTTGTCAACTTCAACGGCAGCAACGGGGCTAATCCCAACGCAGGCGTCACGCTGGACGGACAGGGCCATCTGTATGGAACGACTTACAATGGCAGCAATAACGGGACACTCTACAAAGTCAACCTTGCCACGCATAGCCTGACCACGCTGGTGAACTTCAACGGCAACAATGGAGCCAGTCCCTACGCTGGTGTCACATTGGATGGCAGCGGCAACCTGTACGGCACGACCTCCCTCGGCGGCAGCGGTGGGTATGGCATCGTCTACAAAGTCAATCTTGCCACAAAAGCACTGACCACGCTGGTCACCTTCAATGGCAACAACGGAGCTTACCCCGTCGCCGGTGTCACGCTGGATGGCAATGGGAAACTGTACGGAACCACTTATTACGGCGGCAGCAGCGGCAACAATGGCAATGGCTACGGCATCGTCTACAAAGTCAACCTTGCTACAAAAGCGCTGACCACGCTTGTCACCTTCAATGGCAGCAAGGGAGCCACCCCCTCTGGCGATGTCACGCTGGACGGCAACGGATTTCTGTATGGAACCACCCGCGCGGGCGGCAGCGGCCATGATGGGACGGTTTACAAAGTCAACCTTGCGACCAACACCTTCACCACGCTCGTCACCTTCAACGGCAGCAACGGGACTACTCCCTACGGAGGCGTCACGTTGGACGGCAACGGTTTTCTGTATGGCACGACGGAAGCGGGCGGCGGCAGCAATGATGGCAAGGTATTCCAATATAACCTTGCAACCCATGCTTTAACTGCGCTGGCTACATTCAGCGGCAGCAACGGGGTCAATCCCAACGCAGGCGTCGCGCTGGATAGCAGCGGCAGCCTGTATGGAGCCACTGACCAGGGCGGCACGCACAACAACGGCGTGGTGTATGAAGTAACGCCCAATCCGTGAAGGCCTCCCCATTGCACACAGACTCGCGCCCCCGGCCTTGCGTGGTGAAGGCCGGGGGCGTTGTCCTGTATGGCAGCACAGGGCAAAACGTGCAATTGACCACAGGAGGGATTTCAGCAGAGCGGCGAATCAGTCGGTGAGCGCAGCTGCCTCTGGTGCTGTCACTGTACGGGTGCAACGAGGCATCCCCCGCTTGAACTTTGGGCTTGAACTTTGGGCCTTTAAGTGCCGCCTAAAATCGCCACCGTGCCCGATTGCAGCAGAACGCGCTCGTCGGGCAGAATGAGCACCGTCGCGTTCAGCGCCTTCGCCAAACGCTTCAAGGTCGGTAAGGCAGGAACACGACCACGCTCCAAGCGGGACACGGTTTCCTGGGGAATGCCGCTTTTGGCCCCCAACTGTTCTTGCGTCAATCCTTGCGCTTCCCGCAGCATGACGAGACCGAGCGCAAAGTCTGTCTCCCGCTTGGCCTTCGCATACTCACGGGCAAACTCCGGGTCTTGCATCTGCTCGGCCAGGTAGTCGGCCATGTCACCCATTCGGCTCGTGTTGAGGGGGCGGCTCCTGTTGCGGGGCGTGGCGAGTGTTTTGCTCATGGTCTGCTTGCTCTTCATTCTGGTGGCTCCGGTTCCTGTTGCGCCTGCACTTCGGCTTCTTCCTGCACTTCGGCAAGCCGAGATAGGGCGCGTGTAATCTCCGCCGTAGGAGTCTTCTGCGTCTTCTTCGTGAAGGCATGGAGAACGGCAACGGCTTCGGTTGTCACCAGCACGTAGAAGAAGCTGTATTCCATGCCCCCATATTCAGGCCGCACTTCCCACAAGTCGCCCTGAATGTGCTTGATGTAATTGGCGGGTAGCGCGTTACCATGCTCGGCAACAAAGTTCAGGTAAGATAAGCACTTCGTGCGCGCCTTGACGCTCAGGCCATTGAGAAAGGCTTCTACCGGACTGTCTCCCCGTGTGTTTCGGTAGAACTTGATACTTCGCGCCATGCTGCTATTATAGCGCGAGCGTCATAATAAGTCAAGAGAGAGACAGCGAATCAGGGTGCTCCCGATGTTCATAGGATGCCCTCTTTGATGTCCCTGTGGCTGCCGCATGGCGAGATTATTGTTCTGTGAGAACGCCTGATTCGAGTTTCAGCCGAACTGTTCGCCGCTCGCGGTGTGCCTTCCTGCTGGGCACACACTCCTGGCCAGCCTGCACCGGCCCCTAATCAAAACAGCAAGGGGCGGAAAAGCAATGCCGCACCCTTGCTGTTCAATCACGGCGCTCACAATCCACAGGTGGCTGGTTTGGGCATCAGACAACCCTGATTACCTTGCGCGCGGCACCTTCTTGCGGGACAGTCCGCCGTGAAAGGCTGCAATGGGAAGCGAAAGGAAGTCCGGCGCAAACGCGAATTGGTGGCCGGGAGCGAAGGCATGGTTAACAATTAATTCCTGACCCGCTCCCACTTGTTGAGTTAACGCAAACCTTTGAGAGTGTGATGTTTGGGTTGTGGTCGGAAACGGCAGCAAATCCAGCATCACGCTCTCTTTGTCTGTCGCCTCTACGCGCTGCACCACTGCCCCCAACAGTTCCGCCCGCTCGCTCTCGTCCAGCACGTCCCATACTTCCAGCAGACGCCCCCATGCCTCCTGCACACGCCCCGCCAGCGGCCTTTTCACCGTCGCCGCCGCAATCTGGTTGTCCGCGTCCGCCATCTGCTCAATCAGTGCAGCCCGCTCTGCTTCGGCTTTGTCTAGCGCAGCCATCAGCGCAGGGCTGTCCCTGCCTTCCCCAATCGCCTTGATGTAGTTGCCGATCCGCATTTCCAGCGCCTGCTTCTGCTTGCCCATCTGCCCCCGCAACGCCTTCAGCGCTTCCTCTGCGCCGCCCCAGCCGCCGGACTCGGCTATCAGGTTGTGCATCACCGTGTGGTGACTGCTGGCACGGCGCAGGCAGCCCAGAACCGTCGTGTGCAGGTGTTCAGCATTCACACGCACCACCGGGCACGTCATGCCCCGCCCGTTTCGCTTGTTGGCCTGCCGACACACGTAGTAGTGGATGCGCTTGCTGCGTCCCTTGTGTGCAGCCTGTGTAAACGGGCAGCCGCAGTGCGGGCAGAACACGCGCCCGTGCAGGTAGTACGTGAAGTCATCGTCATGCCGCACCGTGTAACGCGCCGCCGTCGCCCGCACGCGCGTCTGGGCTGCTTGCCACGTCTCCCGCTCTACAATCGCCGGGTGTGCGTCCTCCTTGCGCCACTGGCCGAACAAGGCCACGCCGGTATAGCGCTCATCAGCCAAAAGACGGGTCGTGTCAGAGATTGACCACTTGCGCCCCGTTGCTGCGCGCAGGAAGTCACACACGGTGGCGGCTGTTCCTGTTTCCAGGTACAGGGCAAAGGCGTGCTGCACAATGGCGGCGTATTCCTCATGGCGCACGGCGCGCTGGGGCGGCTCCTTGATCTTGCCATCCTTGCCACGCACAGGCTCTCCCACCGCTTCTTTGGCGTAGCCGAAGGGCACATGACCACACACAAAGCCCTGGGCGAACATCTCCTGCATCTTGGATGTTGTGTGCTTCCTGACCTGCATGATGTACATCCCGTCCACCATGCGGTCAACCACTTTCTTCACGTAGCTCGCTTCATCATCGGCGTACTGCTCATGGACGCTGACAACCTCCACCCCCGCTTCTTGGAGCAGGTATTCGGCAATGGTCACGGCATCACCCCGACCCAGGCGGCTCATGTACGTGATGCACACGCCGTCAAAGAGGCCCGCCTGCGCGTCCGCCAGCAGCGCCTTCCAGCCGGAGCGGTTGAGGTTGGTGCCGGTCTTGCCTGCATCGTTGTAGCAGCCGGCGACTGTGCCGCCCAGCGAAAGAACGTGCCGGGTCGTGATAGCCTTCTGCGCGTCCAGCGTGGTGAACTCGCCGTCGGCTTGCTCGTCGGTGCTGCACCGGCAGTAAAGGGCATAATGCCCGGTGATTGTGGCTGTAGTGCGCTTCATTGGTTTCTTCATCGTCTGTCTGTGCCTCCTCGGCTATAGGTTTTTTAGTTATTTGATGCTCTAAGCCCTTTTCACACAAACATCAAATAACTTGCTTGTGCTCATCAGGCGGGTTTTTCCAGTTATTCCATGCTGTCAGCCCTTTTTCGGTGAAAACATGGAATAACTCATGCGGGCTGTCGCAGGCGGCGAAGGTGGGGTTTTCCGAGTTATTTCATGCCCTCACGAGGCAACTGAAAAACTATGGGTTGGAAAACCCCCACCTCTGGCGTCACCGCCCGCTACCCCGCTTCCTCCGGGGTGTCAGTGCCAGCCTGCGCCGCCCCAAACTGGATGGTGAAACTCTCCCGCTCTGGAACAACCTCCAGGCCCGGCAGCAGTTCCCCCGTTTCCACCCGCGCCGCCGTCGCCTCCCGCTTGTAACGCTCCGCGTCCAGCGTTTCCACCGTCTTGATCACGTCCCAGCCCTGCGCCCGCGCATACTCCACTGCCTCCCGCGCACTCAGCACCCTCAGCGTTTCAGGAACCGTGCGGAAGGCCACCGTTCCCTGATGCAGCGCCAGCGTCTTGCTGCGGCCCCCGCGCCGGGCCAATTCCTGCTGCACCCACGTCTGCAACTGTGCTTCGTACAGGTAGCGCAGCCGCTCCATCTGGGCGTCTACCGCTTTGAGCATGGCGGCGGTCTGGGCTTGGATGGTGGCCTTCTCCGTTTGCAGGTTCCGCATCTTCCGCAAGTACCAGTTCGCGCTGCCCGCGTCCCTGATCTCAAACCGAGCCAGAGGAGTTTTCTCTAATTGGATTGTCTGTTCTTCTTCCATGTGTTCCTCCGGGGGCCGGTGAAAGCCCGGCCCCCCTCGTCGTTACTTGCTGTATTACTTGCGGGCCGCTCTCTCCGCTTCCTCCAAGGCTTGCCGCCCCGCCTCCGTGAGCGTGTAGCCGTACTCCATCGTCAGGCGCAAGGCCACCGCCCGCGCCCCCTTCTTGTAGACCGTCACCGCGATCAGACTACCGTGTTCATCCTGCACGGCCCAGAAGCGGGTGCGCTTGTAACGCTGGTAGGTGTAAGGCTTCGTGTCGTTCATGGCGTGTCTCCTGGGGGCGTTCGTCCCGCCCCCGCTCTTCTTTCTACTTGCCGATCCGTTTCATAGTCTCGGTCAGCCCCCGCACAATACGGAGGTACTGCACTTCGCGCCGGTAGTCGCCCGTCACCTGCGCTTTCATGTTCCAGTAGGCGACTTCCTCAGCGACTAAAGCGTTCAGCCCCCGCAAGTGTTTGCAGGCCACCGTTCCCTCATCCTCTCCAAGCGGTTCGGCTTTTTGTCCTTGGAAGAAGGGGCAGGTACAGGTGTCTGCAATGGGATCCACCACATAGCCATCTTCGGCGGCGTTCTCGTTGTCGCTTTCCTTGTACACCAGGAACTTGGTGGGCGGGGCGGCTGTCTCGTCCTCCTCTTGGGGCGTCACCCGGTAGCCGTCTGTCCAGAGGTTTTGTGCGCGCTGGTGCATTCCGTCCATGAAGCGGTCATGGAAGAAGCGGTAAGCGGCTTGCATGTTTGATAATCCAGCCATTGTCTGTGTGCTCTCCTTCTGAGCGTTGGGGTACAATGGGGTTAGTGGGCTACTCATCTCACTAAACCCGGCCTCGTCAGTGTTCCACCACCGGCGGGGCCTCTCTATGTGTCAAATATATTGTAGTATATTTAGCACTATATGTCAAGTGTTAATGGAAGATATAGCGCATTATTTTTTCGCTTTTGTGCTATACTCTTTCCATGAGCCTGATTGGAATGCCAGAAGCCGCACGGCGCGCGGGGGTGACGCCGACGAGTATCAAACGGGCACTCGCCAATGCCAGCGTTCCCCTCATTCGGATCAACGCCAAAGCGATTGCTGTGGAAGACAGTGATCTGGAGGCATTCATGGCGTGCCGCCAGCGCCAGGGCTACCTAGGCAAAGGCCGACCGCGTGGGGCGAAGAACAAGCCCAAGGAACAGGGAGAGACAGATGCCGTCAAGCGAGGCGCGGACACGTCGGGAACTGATCGACCCTGCCCTGCTCCATGCGGACTGGGATGTCACGAACCCCGC
Organism: uncultured Armatimonadota bacterium; assembly: GCA_963835235.1. Lineage (GTDB taxonomy): Bacteria > Armatimonadota > Armatimonadia > Armatimonadales > Capsulimonadaceae > CAWIET01. The sequence goes on along the minus strand of CAWIET010000004.1, from coordinate 807,518 downwards.
ACAGGTTGGAATTGAGGTTCCGGTAGACGGTGAGGGCGCCGAGCCATGGAATGGTGTCACGGACTACTGCCTCTACCGACATGACGGGCAGGTGCTGGCTGTCGTGGAGGCGAAGAAGCAGGCGCGTGACCCCAACGTGGCGCGTGAGCAGACGCGCCTGTATGTCACCGATATTGCCACACGCCGCACCACCGGCGTCCCTTAGACCTTCACGCCCTTCGGCTTCTTCACTAATGGCTTGGACACCTATTTCTGGGATGTAGAGGCTGCGTCTCCTCGCTTGGTCGCGGGCTTCTTCTCACCTGCTGACCTGGACAACCTGCTGTTCCTGCGTGAGAATGCGCGGCCTCTGGCTGAGACTCCTATCAACCCGACCATTGCGGGGCGGCTGTACCAGCACGAGGCGATCCGGCGCGTGATCGCAGCCTTTGATGCCAACAAGCGCCGAGCGCTGCTGGTCATGGCGACAGGAACAGGCAAGACGCGCACGACGGTTGCGCTGGTAGACCTGTTTCTGCGGGCGAATCAGGCCCGGCGCATCCTCTTCCTCGCGGATCGGGACGCTCTGGTGGATCAGGCCCTGAATGATGGGTTCAAGGCGTTCCTGCCCGACGAGCCGCGCCACCGCATCTGGACGCATGACGTTGACCTGTCGAAACGCCTGTATGTGGCAACGCTGCACACGATGAGCCGGTGCTTTGACCGGTTCTCTCCTGGCTTCTTTGACCTGATCATCTTTGATGAGGCGCACCGTTCGGTCTACAACCGGCTGGGCGAGGTAATGAACTACTTTGACGGGCGCATGATCGGGCTGACGGCCACGCCTGCTGATTTCTTGGAGCGGGATACGTTCCGGCTGTTCGGCTGCGAGGACAAGACTCCGACCTTCCTCTACTCTTACAAGCAGGCGGTTGACGAAAAGTATCTGGTGGACTTCAGCCTGTATCAAGCGCAGACGGGCTTTCAGCGCCGGGGCATTAAAGGGGCTGACTTGGATGAAGAAAGCCGCAACGCCTTGATAGAACAGGGGCTAGACCCGGACGACGTGGACTATGCCGGAACGGATATTGAGAAGACGGTCACCAACGAGGACACGCTGCACCGGCAATGGGAAGAGTTCATGGACGTATGCCTCAGGGACGAGTCGGGGCAGCAACCAGGCAAAAGCATCGTGTTTGCCATGACGCAGGCTCATGCCGAACGATTGCGAGCCGCGTTTGAGAAGATGTACCCGCAACACCTAGGCATGGTGCAGGTCATCACATCTGATACCGAGCGGGTGCGGGACGGCTCCTGGGGCGACGGTTTGCTGACCCAGTTCAAGAAGAACAACCAGCCCCGCATTGCGATTTCGGTGGATATGCTGGATACGGGCGTGGACGTGCCGGAGGTGGTCAACCTGGCATTTATGAAGCCGGTGCAGTCGCGCATCAAGCTCTGGCAGATGGTTGGGCGGGGGACGCGCAACGATGAAGCGTGCCTGTTCAAAGACCGCCTGCCGAGGGGCCGCAAAACCGAGTTCAAGGTGATTGACTTCTGGCAGAATGACTTTGAGCGGCAGGCAGGGGATCGGGAAGTGTCTGCGGTTCCTGTGCTGGTGATGGTGTTCAACACGCGGCTGAAAATCCTGTCGGCGGCACTGACGGCGCAGAACGGGCCGGAGGGTCAGCAGAGCAAGGCCGACTTGCGGGCGATGCTGGCGCTCATCCCGCAAGAGGCTTTTCCCGTCAAGCGCGTGTGGCCGGAGATTGAGCGGGCGTGGGGTGACCCGTACTGGTCGTATCTAACGGTGGCGTCCCTTGAGTTTCTGAGAACGCAGGTGGGGCCGCTCTTGCGTTTGGCTGCCGATGTGGACGTGAGCCGGTGGACATTCACGAGCAAGATGGAGCGGCTGCGGCTCCAAATCCTGACGGGCAAAGACGATGCCGCCTCGCGTCAGTCTATCGCGGAGGACGTGAGCCGCTTGCCCGCCTTTGTCCATGATGACCCGGCGGCAAAGTCCGCGCTGGATTTGTGCATGGCTCCCGCGCTAGGCAAGGCCGACCTGCCAGCCTTGCGGGACGCGCTGGATAAATTAGCCCCCTTGATGAAACTGCGGACGGAGCGCCCTGTGGGTCTGGTGGCGCTTGACCTAGCGGACTTGATAGAGGGACGCAGGTATGTGAATTTGAGCGAGGGCGGGGAGCGAGGGCGGGGAACGGGTGTATGTGACGGAGTACCGCAATCGGGTAGAGCAGCGCATTCAGGAGATTGCGGAGAACCATCCGACGGTGCGGGCCATTGAGCAGGGGCGGGCGGTGTCGGATTTGGAACTGGTGGCGCTGGAACGGACGCTGCGGGAGGGCTTGGGCGGCTCCCATGTTGACCTGACGACGGAAAACATTCGCAAGGCGTATGGGCTGCACCTGACGAGTTTTCTGGCGTTCCTGCGTCATGTGCTGGCGCTGGAAGGGCTGCCGGATTATGATGCGGTGGTGAGCCATGCGTTTGAGCAGAGGATTGGCGAGCACCCGTACACGGCTGACCAGATACGGTTTCTCAGGGCGGTGCAGGAGGTCTTTTTGAGGCAGAAGGGCTTGTCGCGGGCAGACTTGTATGATGCGCCGCCATTAGCGAACTTCGGGCTGGAGGCGGTGGAGCGGTTCTTTATACCCCGTGAGATTGAGGAACTGCTGCGCTGGACGCGGGAGTTGTCGGTGGCGGCGTGAGGTGGGGAGGAATGTGAACGAATGCTGACGGATGCGGCGCTGAAGGCGCAGGTGGATCAACTGTGGAACAAGTTGTGGAGCGGGGGGCTGACGAACCCGTTAGATCCGATTGAGCAGATTTCGTACTTGCTGTTTATGAAGCGACTGGATGAGGAGGACGCGGCACGGGGACGTTCTGCGGCGCGTCGTGGGGCCGCGTTTGTGTCACTGTTCCCGGAGAAGGACAAGGACGGGGAGCCGTCTCGTCTTCGGTGGTCGGAGTGGACGCAGATGACGGGGGAGAGTGTTTTATCCCATGTGAAGGAGCGTGTGTTTCCGTTCATTCGGGCGCTGGGGGATACGGGCGGGGCGTTTGAAGGGCTGATGGCGAATGCAGAGTTTAAGTTTCCGCGTGCGGGATTGTTATTGGAATGTTGCGGGCTGATTGATGCGATGCACGTTTCTCAGCGCAATCAGGATGTGCAGGGGGACTTGTATGAGTATTTGTTGGGGCGGCTGAATACGGCGGGGCTGAATGGGCAGTTTCGGACGCCGCGCCATATTATTCGCCTCATGGTGCAGATGGTGGAGCCGCAGGCGCATGAGCGGGTGTGTGACCCGGCGGCGGGGACGGCGGACTTCCTGGTGAATGCGTATCAGCGGGTGCTGGAAACGCATACCGCGCCGGAGAGCCTGACGTATGATGAGGATGGGTTTCCGCATCACTTAGACGGCGACAAGCTCACGCCGGAGGAAGTGTCGTTCCTGCAAGGGGAGGGGCTGACGGGGTTTGATAATGACTCCGGCATGATGCTGCTTCGCATTGGGGCGATGAACTTGATGCTGCACGGCATCCGCGCGCCGCGCTTTCGGTATGCGGATACGCTGTCTAAGGCATTCACGGAGGCGCGGCGGTATGATGTGATACTGGCGAACCCGCCGTTCAAGGGGGCGATTGATGCGAGTGAGTTGTCCCCTACCCTGCCGACGTATCGCAAGACGGAGTTGTTGTTTTCGCATCTGTTTCTGCGTCTCTTGGAGATGGGAGGGCGGTGCGCGGCGATTGTGCCGGATGGGGTGTTGTTTGGTTCCAGCACGGCGCATGTGGAGACGCGCAAGGCGCTCATTGAGTTGAACCGTCTGGACGGCGTGGTGTCTATACCGTCGGGAGTGTTCAAGCCGTATGCGGGGGTGTCTACGGCGATTGTGCTGTTTACGAAGGGGGCGCGGACGGAGCGGGTGTGGTTTTATGACATGGCGCGATGGCCTGAGTTTGGACGACAAGCGGCAGCGCGTGCCGGAGAATGACCTGCCGGACATTCTGGACTGCTGGCGGCAGCGAAAAGACCCGGAGTTTGCGGCGCGTCGGGCGTCGCGTTTGGAAGAGTTGCGGCGGGAGATTGAGCCACTCAAAGCGGCGCGTCTGGGAATGCAGGCGGACATTCACCGGCTGACATTTGAGCACGCGGTGGCTTCGGCAGGGGACGGGGAGGCTGCTTTGGGGCTGTTGGACGCTGACCGTGCGCGTTTGGGGGAATTGGAGGCGCAGATACACCCGTTGCAGGCGGAAATCAATCAGTTGTCCCGTCAGTTCTGGGTGGACAAGGCGCAGATCGCGGCGAACAAGTATGACCTGTCGGCGTCGCGTTATCGTCAGGTGGAGCAGGACGAGGCGTATTATGATGCGCCGGAGGTGACGCTTGCGCGCCTGCTGACGTTGGAGCGGGTGATGGGTGAGGAAGTAAACTACAGGCTATTTGGCTCTGTTGAGATCCTGTCAAATATCGATTGTTTGCTTGCCTGAAAAGGTTGCCATAAAGAGTCATACGAGAGACAGGTTGTAGGCAATTCCCAGCAGCAACGCCTGCCGTTGCTGAGTAAACACGCTGCGGCCAGGCGCTTTGGCAGACAGTTTGCGCTTGACGGCAGAGAAAACGCTCTCAACCAGGGAACGCTGACCATAAGCCGACGCGGGAAAGTTATCCCGCATCTCTCTGCGGATGCCTTTGATGTTCCACGTCTTCTTGCCCCGTTTGGCAGAAATGATACTTTGTGCACCATTCTGCTGGCGAACATACTGATGGTTCAAGTCGCTATCAAATTCCGCATCTGCCAGCACCAGATGCACAGGCGTCAGTTGATGCGCGGCACGTACAAGGGGGCGAAGCGAAGGCCCATCGTTCCAGGGGCCTTGCCGCGCCATCGGTGCTAGGATCGCCCGTCGCTCCACATCAATCCCCTCCACATCAACGGCCACGATCCACTTTGTCCAGTAGCGCCAAGGCAAGCCCTCACCACGGTCTTCAGTGATTTGCTTGGCCCGCTTGACGAAGACCGTGCTGATGGAGCCAAGCGCAAGTCCTGTGGCATCTACGGCTACGGTAGTTTCTGTGTTAGGCGCAGGCAAGGCGGCAACGGTCTGGGCCAGAGCGTGGGCAAGGGCCGCGTCATCGAGCCTGCGCATGAAGCGATAGACGGTGCTGTAATCAGGAACGTGTGTGAGTTCCAGGGCTTGCCTGAGTTCGTGATGCTCCGCCAGGCGCGCTTCTGCCTGACGGAACGTCCAGTCTTCGTAGCGCATCAGGCACAGGATCGCCAGTAATTCAGAATTGCCAGCAGTTGCGGCTGCGTGAACAGGTGCTTGGAGAACTTGGTTTTGTAGTTAGGCAGTGCCGCTTTGCCAATGTGCAAGGCTGCCTGCGCGAAGGGAACAAGACCAACTTCGGCCATGGGAGACACCTCAGTTTCTATACGAGAATGGAACCGAGGATGTCAACAGAGCCAGAGGGCTTCTATAGTCCAATCTAATGCGGGCTTGAGAATGGTGTCTTCGGGCAGAGACGGGAACTGCGGCTGTCCGGGCAGGCCAAACTGGATTTTGCCGTCTACTTCAATCACCGGCTGCTCGCTGCCCGCATTCGCCTGCTGCTGGTAGTAATAATTCTGGCCGTACTGTGCGTAAGCAGACGAGCCGTGCGGGACGTAGCCGGAGCGAATGATGCGGCCCATCACGGTGACGGTTTTGCCGTCGCGGGTGGTGACGAAGGGGATCGTTTGGCCTTCGTACAGGGACAGCAGCAAGTCCTGCGTGAGCGGGTCGGCGCGGTAGTTCTGCTCGCGGATGCAGAGGGAACGCTTTCCCGTTGGGTCGCGCAAAATCACGCTGTCGAGTTCCACATGAACGGTGATGTCATTCATCGTCACCTGGTTGAGGCCCGCTTTCAGGGTGAGCGGGACGCTCTGGCGCACGACGGCGAAGTTCTGGTTGTAGAGCGTGAGCGCCGGGCTGCTGGCGTCCTGCGCCCCGGCGGGGACGGCAAGCATTGTCAGCAGGGCGAGCAGTGTCAGGCGTGTGTTCATAAGGTTCCCTATGGGTGTAATCGCAACCCGTAGGGGCAGGGCTTGCCCTGCCCTGTGTTCCCAGTCTGCCCTGTGTTCCCAGTCTGCCCTGTGTTCCCAGTCTGCCCTGTTCTTGGCGTGAGGGCAGAACGGTTATTCAGACAGGGACGCCCGTGATAAGACAGGGACGCCCGTGATAAGACAGGGCGGGGCAAGCCCCGCCCCTACGGACATCGTGGCTATCGCACGCCGAGCAGCAGGTCAAATACCAACTGGTCTAGTTTCTCATACGGCAAGGGCTGAGACGCTAAATCGTCGGCGTGGAAGTTGATGTCTTTGAGCGCCTGCGCGTTTTCTTGGGAGAATGGGGCACCGAGAATGGGGTCTAAAGTCTTGTCGCCCGCGTTGAGTTCTTTGAGTATGGCCTGTATCTCGCTGTCGACGTTGAACTGCGCAGCTTTCTCTTTCAGTATCAAATAAGAACGCATACAGCCTTTGGCGAACTCCCAGATGTCGTCGCCGTCGCTGGTACGCAGGGGGTGCGCGTCAAAATGCTTGGGGCCTGCGTAGTGGTAGTCTTCCAGCAGTTTGACAAGGAAGAAGTTGGTTTTGTAGTCCTCCTGGCCGAAGCGCAAGTCCTGGTCAAAGCGACCCGGCTTCTGGCCGTTGAGGTCAAGGTGGAACAGTTTGCCCGCCTCTAGTGCCTGCGCGACGGCGTGGTAGAAGTTGAGGCCCGCCATCGTTTCGTGGGCAAATTCGGGGTTGACGCCGCACATTTCCGGGTGCGCGAGCGTGGCGATGAAGCCGAGCATGGCTCCCGTTGTCGGCAGGTAAATGTCGCCGCGCGGCTCGTTGGGTTTGGCTTCCAGGGCGAACTGGAAGCCGTACTTCTGGCTGAGATTGTATTCGGACAGGAAGTTCAGGGCGTCGCGGAAGCGGCGCGTGGCGACAACGGCGTCTTTGGCGGCGTCCACTTCCGCGCCTTCGCGCCCGCCCCAGAAGACGTAGGTGGACGCGCCGAGTTCCGCGCCCAAGTCCATGGAGGCCATCGTTTTTTGCAGGGCGAACGCGCGCACTTTAGGGTCGTTGGACGTGAACGCGCCGTCTTTGAACACGGGATGACTGAACAAATTGGTGGTCGCCATCGGCACGACCATGCCTGCGTCAGAGAGCGCCTTCTTGAAGTCGGCGACAATCTTGTCCCGGTCATGGGCGGACGCGCCGAACGGCACGAGGTCATTGTCGTGCAGGTTGACGCCATACGCGCCGAGTTCCCCCAGGCGGCGGACGCGCTCGGCGACGACGGGGGGCGTGCGGGTGGCGGGGCCAAACGGGTCGGCTCCGGGATTGCCGACCGTCCACAGTCCAAACGTGAACTTGTCGGACTTTTGCGGCGTGTAGTTGGTCATGGGAAAGGCTCCTTCGCGGGCTGAGTCAATTGGAATTACGGGGACAGTTCGCCTTGCGGGGCCGGTTTTCCTGCCCGTCCCGCGTCGTTTTCTTCTTCGGGCACGACCGGCGGCAGGTCGGGCCAGCGGGTCAGGTTGATGATGTGGGCGACAAAGACGGGCCGCGCGTAAAAGGCCCGTGACGTGCTGCCGTGTCCTGCCCCTTTGGTGCGCGGCTGAACGAGAACGCCCATTTTGCCCGTTAATGCCGCAAAGCCGCGTGTGCGGAGGCAAAGGCGCACGCTCTCATAATCAGCCTTCACCTGCGCGTAAATGTGTGGGTTGTCTAAATCAAACGCGGACACGGAATACAGAAGGGACGCGGTTTCCTGCACGTTCTCAAAGACACGGGCGGCGACCACCTGCTTGCGAAGTTTGGTAAACAGGTGGCTTTCCTCAAAGTCTGAGCAACTGCCGCAAAGCATGAGCCGCCACAAACTTAGTGTGCATTTCGGCGGCTTGGTCGTAACTCAGAAATTGTACCCGGTCTTTGATGTCGCGGACACTTGTACGCTCGCGTTTGCTCTGATAGTCGCGTTCCTTTACGACATTCGCAACAACGCGAAAGTCTACCAAGAAGTCCTGCAAAGCAACGTACTTGTCCAGCGAGTTGGCAAAGTCGGTTGCGTGCTCAATCTCGTAACAGGCTTTGGGGAAACCTTCCTTATTGAACCATATCACGTCAATGGTGCGCGCTCTGGCAAGCACACGGTCATAGGTGAACAGGGGAAGCGTGGTAAAAGTCGCCACTTCCGCAAGTCGTTTGCCTAGAAACAGCCTGTTTTTATCCTGCGGCGGAACGTAAGTATCATAGCCTTCGTAGTTGCCGACTTCTACCAAAAGCCCCTGATAATAGGTATGGTCTAACTCCTCGCGCACTCGCGGCGCGGTATCTGTGCCAAGTAAAAACTCGCGTTCAATGGCAGGTCGCGCTTCTTCCAACGCCCATAAACCGGGGCGTATCTTGAAGAACTCCGGCCTCTGCTGTACGATGCGTCGGATAGAAGCAAAGGGTGTCTTTGTGGGCCAGTCTGCAACGCGCACATTTTCATTGAGCCAGCCCAAAGTTGCCCTTCCGCCATTGCGCCGCATGGCGGCTACAACCGCCTCATGCTGCATGGTGGCGTTCTCCGTCAGGCCAGAATTGGAGCCACAGTTGAAACTCCGGGTAACTTACATTGTCTCCAAAGTCTAGGTCTTTGTCGTCCTCCCAGACCAGTTCCGTGAAGTTCTCGTCATCGTCGCTGTAGCCCCGGCACATGACGAGCATGGAGGACGACGAGTTGCGCCACAGGATTTCCTTTGCCTGCGCGGGCGTGAGGGGCAGGCGCACAATATCAGGTTCAGTAAAGTGCATTGGGGTTATTCTCCCTTCCATCTGCCGTGCCCGTCACCCAGAGCGTGCCATTGGGTTTCAAGGCACGATGGCACTCAGACAGCCACGCCGTGTTGAAGGCGTGCATTTCGGAAAGCGACGGGGCTTTGTCCCACGCGCCCTTGTTGACAGAAACCATGCGCCCTGCCACGCACGTCACGCCGCCGTTGGAAAGAAAATACGGTGGGTCGGCGAAGATGGCGTCAAAGCAGGCATCGCGCACGTCCTGCAAAAGAAGAAGCGCATCGCCGCAATACAGGCGGACGCTGCGGGCGGGGTCGGCGAAGAACGGACGGGGCAGCGGGGCATTTTGGGACATGGACAAAGGATACCTCAAAATAGGCTTGCAGAGAAAACGGGCTTGCAGAGAAAACGGGCTTGCAGAGAAAACGGGCTTGCAGAGCGGCGTTCGGCGGCGAACAGGCCGCCTTGTTTGCCCCTGCGAAGCGCCTTCCGGGTCGTCTCCAAGTGCTTGGAGTCCTATCTGTTTCCTATCTGTTTCCTATGTTGGCTATATCTCGGCTATATCTCGGCCGTATCTAGGCCGTATCAAATGGGGCATTGCGCGAGGCTACAGGTCGCCGGGACGGAGGGCGGCAAGTTCCGTGCCGTCGGGGCGCAGACGCAGGGTTCCCAGCCAGAGTTGGGCGACGGCGGCGGGGCGGCGGCAGGGCGTGAGCAGGGTCAGTTCCTGCCGCTCAAAGTCCACGCGCCGAATCAGGCCGATGGAAAGCAGCGCGCCGCCGGTGTCTATCAGCCCGCATAAGAGGCCCGCGAACCTTTTGGCAGGCACAATTGTTACTTGTGATGTCCGAAAATACCCTTCAATGCTTCCCAGCGCCGCCGTGTCCCACCGCTCCCCTTTCGCCACGATGTATAACGCGCCGCCTTCCAAACGCTCGGCGTGCAGCACGGGAACGCGCAGGGATTGGGCGACAAACTGCTGCTCCGGGCGCGATAGAGGCCGTCCCGTGCCATATTGCGTGCCCAGCAGGGCCGCGTTGTCCAGATACAGAGTGACTTCGCGCGCGCCGTCCAGAGCCGCTTGGAACCTGGCAGTGCGGCGGGCCGTCCTGACTGCGGGGGACTTGCGCTGCACTTCGGAGGCGGGCGCGACGCGGTGGACAATCGGCGCGGAGAGGCCGCGAAACGCAGACAGGAGCGGGTCTAACTCCGTGCCGCGCGCGAAGGCAAACACGGCGTAGGGCAGCAAGAGTTCTGACAAACGGCGCTTGAAGGCAATGGCCTGCGGCCCGGAAATCCAGCCGTCGGTGTCAATGAGCAACGCATCCGGGCGTTTCTTTCGCGCGGCACGGGTTATCTGACAGGCTGCAACAGCCGTCTCCAGACCATGACAGACAGGGGAAGTCGCCCCCACGAAATAGGACGCGAGCGGCGGCAAGTCCCGCAGCGTGCGAAAGGAAGCGTGCCCCGCAGGGACAAACGCCGCTCCCACCGTGCCGGGCGGGCCAATTTCGCTTTGCCCCAAGTCGCAGTCCACGACCGCGATGGAGCGTCCCGCCTGAGTGAGGGCGCGCGCGGCTTCTGTCAGCCAGAAGGTCTTGCCGGTGTCTGTGCTGCCCACAACCAGCGCGGCAGCGCCGTGCGGCAGGGCGAGCAGGCGGTTCAGGGCATCGGAGGCAGCAAGAGATGGAGCATTGTCCGGCATGGCGGGATCATGTGCAGGTAGGGGTAATGCAGGCGGGGAACTTTGCCGATAATCATGGAATAATCACAGGGGGCAAAGCACAGCCGCCGAAATTAATACCAAATGTTTCCCAAATCTGGCAGGAATGCCGCCGCGTCGCCGCGAATGTTACTGTCCGGCTCATAACGGACGAGGAGGTTCTTATGAAACAGCCACTTATGCCAGTTCAGATACCGCCAGCGCAGGCGGAAGCGTTGTATGATGACGTTCTCAAAGGCGGCTCCGGCAGCACGCCCCCCGCGCGCGACACGCGCTGGCCCGGCGAAGATTGGGACGATGACGTTCCTGCCGATGCCAAACCGCCGCGTCCTGCTCCGTCGCGTTCCCCGGCCCACGTTCCCGTGCGCCACTGACAGCCCGGCGAGGCGGCTTACCCCATCATGCGCGCGGACGGCTCCGTCTGCATAGCCCAGCATTGCCCTAACTCCTCAAACAACTCGCGGTGAAAGTCCTGCGAGGCTTCCCACAACTCGTCATACCACGCAGACAGGGCGACGACGCTCTGCGGGTCGCGCACCACAAGGTTCATCTCGGTGGGGTCGCCCGGCTCGGCCAGCGTCAGATTGCTGGAGCCGATTACCGCAATCTGCTGTTCGGGATACGCAATCAGGGCCGCTTTCGCATGAATGCGCCCTGGCGTATACAGGCGCACCTTGAGGCCGCCTTGCGCGATGCGCCGCGCCAGCGTCAGCAGCAGGGCATGGTTTTCCGGGCTGCGCGTCATGGTTTCCAGCGTGCGGCGCAGGTTCAGGGCCATTATTGCGGACGCGCGCGCGTGCGCCTCGCGCAAGGCGTGCGCCATGTCTTCCTGATCGCGCGTCCCTGTCTCGCCGCCGCGCAGACGGGCTTCGGCTTCCTCGCGCACCTGCTCGTCTGTCAGGCGGCTGACTACATTGCCAATCAAGAGATGCACGTCGTCCAGTCGCTCCCACTCGGCGCGCAGCGGGGCCAGGCCGTCCAAAAACAAATAGCCGACCGCGAAGCGCGCTCCGGTCGCGCCGTCTGCCAGCAGGTCACGCACACAGTCGGCCAATCGGAAGGTTCGGTTGTTGATAATGTCGGGCGTCATTGGCGAAACAAGTATACCGGATAGAATTGGGCAAAAGAAACCGGGCCCACAGGATTGCAATGGCGCAGAGTGTGGTATACTACGACGGTTTGGGCGACGCGCCTGCGTGTTTTTCGGCGTGTTCTGCACAGCCCGCCACAGACGACCTTGCCAGGAAACGCTCATTCAGCGCTGAGGAGAACGCCATGAACACGGAACCGGAACAGTCTTTGCCCCAAGCCGACGCCACCCCGTCCGCCGACTTCATTCACGCCATCTCGGAGTTCTTTGACACCGACCCCAGCGACCTGCTGGTGGAACTTGGCTATTACCAGCGCCAGAACGACAGCGCTTCCCATCGCACGTTTGCGGACATGGCCGCGCAGCAGGAATAAGCCTGTTGCGCTTGTCCGTTTTGCCTGCCCGCCCGGCGTCTCCATTGCGAGAGGCCGGGCGCTTTTGCGTGTGCCCGCAATTATTTTTTTGCGGCCTGCATTGCCCCGATTTTCAGATGGGGCGAGCCGCTTTTCGCCGCCCCGCGCTCCCTAAACCCCGTATTTTTGCCTTGACAAAAAGCGGTCTCTGCGTTAAGATAGCAAGGCTTTCCAATTTCCGTGCCCTTTCCCAGGGCAGCACCCGAAAGGAACCTTGCTTTTGCTTCATCAAACTTTGCGCGCGTCTCGCGCTGTTCTTGCTTTCCGCCGCGCGGCGGGCTACGCTCCTGCGCTTCTCGTTTCGCTGGCTTTGGCGGGCACGCCTGCCTTTGCAGGCCGCCATGCTTCTCAGGGGGCTTCAGACAACGCGGGCCATCAGGCCCGGCTGGCAGCGCACCTGGCGCGATTAGCAGCCCATCAGCAGCATCAAGCGCAGGCGCGGACGATTGCCCGTCTTCATGGCGTGCAAAAGCAGGAAAAGCAGCAAATGCAGCGGGAAGCCCTGCGGAGTGGAAACGTGGTGCAGGCCGCCTACTCGTTGCGGGGAACACGCTATGTGATGGGAGGCACGTCGCGCGCCGGGTTTGATTGCTCCGGGTTCGTGCGCTATGTTCTGGGCACGACGGATGGTGTCGCGCTGCCGCGCACGGCAGTGGAGCAGTATTATCACGGAGCGCCCATCGCGTCGCAGGACATGGAGCCGGGCGATTTGGTGTTCTTCAAGAACACGTACAAGCACGGCATTTCCCATGTGGGCATTTACGCGGGCGACGGCAAGTTTATTCATGCGGCCAACGCGCACAAAGGCGTCCGCATGGACGACCTGCACGATGCGTATTACGCTAATCACTTCGCGGGCGCGCGCCGCGTCCTGCCCGTCGCACTGCGTCAGGGCGCGTCTTTGCGCTGACGCCCCGTGCTGCGTGTGAACGAGAAACGCCCCTGGCCTTGACAAAAGGCTGGGGGCGTTTTTATTTGCGTCAGGGCGCTTTTTGTCAGGGCAAGACTTCAGTCCATGAGATAACAGACGTTCCCCCGGTGTACGCAAGCGTGATGTTGAGCGCCTTGCTGCTGCCGGGCGTGCCTGCCAAGCCGGGAAAGGTTAAGGTCGCCGACCCGCTTGCGCCCAGGGCGAGCGTGCCGACAGCAAGCGGAATGGGCGTGAGCGTTTTCTGGGAACCCAGTTTGGCCTGCGTGACCCGCAGGCTGCTGATAGGGTTGTAGCCGATATTTTGGAACGTGAACGTCTCTGAAAGAATGCCGCTCACGGGGTCGCGGGTGATGCCGCCGGGACTATTCGTTTTGAGGCCAATCGCGGTGACCGTGAAAAGCTTTGCGACTGACGTGCCGCCGCCCGGCGCAGGAGTGATGACCGTCACCTGCGCTTTGCTGGCCATCGCGGTGAGGGCGGCGGGAATGGGGGCGGTGAGCGTGGTTCCCGACACAAAGGTGGTCGGCAGGGCCGCGCCGTTCCACTGGATGACAGACCTGCTCGTGAAGTTCGCGCCGAAGGCTTTGAGCGTCAAATCTGGCCCGCCCGCCGCCACCGTAACGGGCGTGATGCTTTTCAGGGTGGGCACAGGCGGCGGCAGATGTTCAAGCGTCTCGGTGTTGCCTGCTTTGTCCACGCTGTAGAACGTCACGGCCTGCTGATTGGACAGGTTGATGGTGAACGGCTGACGGTAAAAGTAGAGCAGGCCGCCGCTGATGCGGTAATACGTAGCGGCGACGCCCGATGCGGCATCAGCGGCGGTCAGCGTGACAGTGGAACCAGAGCGGGCCGCAGTCGTGACCGGCGGCGTGCCGTCAATCATCATGGTCTGGGAATGGGGTGTTTCGCTGATGCCGCTGGTGTCCGCGCTCCAACAGGTGACGGTGTGCGTGCCGTCGCCTGTGACTGTGACTGGCGTGCCTGAATAGGTTTGCGGACTGCCGCCGTATACCGTGTAGTATGTGGCGGCAACGCCGGGGCCGCCGGAGTCAGTGGCGGAAAGCATGACCTGCACGGGCGATGTGTACCAGCCGTTTGTGCCGGACGTACCGGAGAGGGAAGCGGTCGTGACGGGCGGCGGGGCAATTTGCACGGTGAGTGTTTTGGGTGTTTCGGCGTTGCCCGCCCTGTCCGTGCTGAAGTAGGAAATGGTGTGCGAGCCAGAAAGGGTTATGGGAGCCGTGTATATTTGCTGCGCCCCGTTGTCAATGCTGTAGGACGTGGAGGCGACGCCGGACGTGGCATCTGCTGCCGCCATCGTGACGGTTGCGCCGCTGACCGAGGCAGTGGTTGTAGGCGGCGTGGCGTCAACGGAGAACGTGACCGAGTGCGGCGTTTCGCTGTAGCCCGCGTTATCCGTGCTGGAAAACGTGACCGTGTGCGCCCCGTCGCCCGTGACGGTGAACGGCGCGGAATACGTTTGTGCCGTTCCATTGTCCACGCTGTACGTGGTAGACGCAGCGACGGAGCCGCCATTTTCTGTGGCAGTCAGCGTGACGGTGACAGGCGATGTGTACCAGCCATTTATGCCGTGCGTGCCGGAAAGCGTGACAATGGTCACGGGCGACGTGGCACCAATCTTAAAGGTGAGAGGTGAGCCAGCATAGTTAACGTTGCCCGCTCTATCCACGCAGTAGAAGTAGACGCTGTGGCTGCCATTGGAAGTGACAGAGAAGAAAGTAGAACCGACAAATGGGCCAGACTGCGCGCCTCCATTGCTGCCGTCTAAATTGTAATAAATATTTGGTATATCAACAGTGCCATCCGGGTCGGTGGCGGTCAAGGTGATAGTGACAGGGCTGTGATAGTAACCACTGCCGTCTGGTGTGCCTGAAAGGGCAGGCGTCACGATAGGAAACGTGTTGTCGTAGGGTTGAGTACAGGAGCCGGTGGCGGGTACGGTTGCCCGGTTGCTGACCCAATCATCGGCTTGCACTAGAGCCGTATACACTTCGGGAGCGTTGGAGTTGTTTCCGCCGGGGTTGTATGTTCCCGTGTACATATCGCTAGTGCCGACCTGATTGAGCGGGAGGTAATAGCCAGTAGGCTTGCCGTTGATGTACATCAAAGCACCCACGCCGGAGACGCCGGTTGGGTTTTGGCCTGTGTCATCGACTGTCGCTGTCACCGTAATGGAGCCGCCTGCGGGCGTCAGAGAGGCAGTATTCAATACGGCATGAGAAACAACAGGCGGCTGGTTGTCATTAAGTTGTGTACAGTTGCCAATAGCGACAGGGCCAACCTTGTTGCCAGCCCAATCCGTTGCGGAAAGGTATACCGTGTAGACTTTAGGGGCAGTAGAAGTATTAGGCGCAAAGTTGATGTACCCTCCGTAGAGGTTCGGGCCAAGTAGTGCTTGATTATAATCGAAAGTCTGGAGCGGGCCGCCATTGGTGGAAATATCAGTTTGCACGTCCTCGATGCCAGTGGTGAAGCCGCTCCCGGCAGGGTCTACGATGTTGGCACTGAACTGGAAGCCACCATTGAGGGGGGATATTTGCGCGGGGGAAACAGTTCCATTGGAGACGACGGGCGCGAGATTGTCAAAGTCCTGTATGCAGGAGCCGGGAGCCGCGACCGTGACCGCGTTGCCAAGCGTGTCTGTAGCGGTGATGGATGCGGTGTAAACAATGGGTGCTGCTGTCCTGTTGGACGAAACATTCACATAGCCTGCATAAGTCACAGTGGAACCCTGTCGGAACAAAGTCACTGGCGACAGCGGCGCACCATTTAAGTAGGGGGTGGCTATGACAGAGACAACCCCTAATGGGTCGGTGACATCGGCGCTGACAAAGCACTGTGACCAGTTTGGGCGCATCTGTGACGGCGACAGGCTGACATTGGCAATTGTGGGCGGCTGGCTGTCCCGGTCTTGCGTACAGGAACCGGCGGCGTGGAGGGTGACAACATTGCCCGCTCCATCCTGCATACTGATGTCCGCTGTATAGACGATAGGCGTCGTGCTGTAATTGCCATAGGTCGGCAAGGTGCCTGCATAAATGCTGGAGGTGCCGACCTGATACAAAGTGCTTTGACTGCCATACGGATACCGGTACAGCAACGCGCCATTGGCATAAATTGTTGCGTAGACGGCGCTCACGCCATTGGCTGAGGTCACGTCGGCCTGAAAAGTAAGCGTACCGCCCGTGTAGGGAAGAGTTGCCGGGCCGAATCCTGCATTCCCAATATCCGCGAGGGTACACGGGGCGGCAACACATAACAAGAGCAGCAGAATGGGTAGGCGGCGCAGAGAAGCACGGACGGTCGGCATGGCGGCGGGTCTCCCTGACAGGAAAGGAAAGGATGCGGCCCGCCAAAGCAGCACGGGATTGCGCGCATTGTAACACAGAACACGTAGAGTGTCAAGGCAAGAGAGCCGTTGCGGGAAGCGCGCAACAGTAGTGCGCTCCAAGCCCCGCAAACCGGGGCGCTGCCGGGTTAAAGCAGTTTTGCATGGAAAACGCAGAGCACAGGCGTCCGGTCGGCACGGCAAACAGAAGTCTGCGCGGACAGAACGGACGCCTTGCAAGAGCGCTCACACGCGGTTCACACGCGGGCTAGGGCGTGCTGCCGGGGGGAGTGGTCGTGGTGGTGGGCGTTCCGCCGCCCGTTGTAGTCGTTGAGCCGGTGGTCGTGTCGGGGGCAGGCGTGCCGGTGTCCGCGCCAGATGGCGAGGGGGCGGGGGCCTGGTCGTGGACGACAATAATCTTGGTCTTGACGGCGGCAGGCTTGGACGACGCCGACTTCGTGCCGCCGGTGGGCACAATCTCTATCTTGTTGGCGACGCTGGTGACGCCGGAAGTCTGGCGGGCGGTGGTTTCGGCGAGCGCCTTCTGCTGCTGGTTCTGGGCGGTTCCCGTGAGGCGGGCCGTGCCGGAGGCGTCTACGACGGCGGTGACGCGGGAGCCGGTCATCTGCGTGTTGCTGTGAATGGCCTTGTTGACGGCATCCGCGATGGGACTGTCCGCGCCGGTCGCGCCGCCCGCGCCTGCATTGGTGTTGTTGGTGGCGGGCGTGGAGGACGTGGAAACCACGCCGCCCGGCGTGGTGGCGACGGTCGTGGAAGCCGGAGGCGGCGCAGGGTTGACAACCACCGGCGGCGGGTTTTGCGGGGCTTCATTCTGTGAACAGCCCGCCAGCGCGCAGGCGGCGACGATACTCAGCGCGGCGGGAAGCGCGGCGCGGCGGAAGGGGAAAATCGGCGTCATAGGGTACTCCTTTGTCGCTCCCGGCGTCTCCGGGAGCCTGTGTCAACTGAGTGTACCCGCGCCTGCGGGGGGGAAAACCGGCGTCAGCGCACAGGCGGTTCTTCCCGCACGAGATGGAGTGCAAAACGGGGATTATAGCGCGTGTCGCAGGCGGCGCAGGAGGCGGCCCGCAAACGCCGGGCACGGAAACACTGACGCCCGCAGGCGAGGCAGGCATACAGGAAGCGGCGGCGAGGCGCGGCGGCACAGAGCGGCGCGCGGGCATGGCGCTGCGCCGCGCCCAGATGCATTGCCAGCGCCCAGAACGCGCGCGAGTGGTTGGGGTGAATGCAGTGCGCGATTTCGTGTCGGAAGCAGTTGATTGTCTCCGGCCAGCCGTGCTCCCAATACGCCTGCCACGAGAGCACAATCCGGTGGCGCGCAGGCTGATAATAGCCGCCATAGGTCTTGCGCCGCGACAGCACAATTTCGGGCACGGCTAATCTGCCGCCGAAATGGGCCGCATTCAGCCGACCGAACTCGGCGAGCAGCGCGGCGTGCAGGGCATCCGGCGTCAGGCGCGTCGCGTCCGATGCGGGCAGGGTGTCAGCAACCAATGGTTTCATAAACGAGGGGTGTTTCGGCGAGCGGGGCGTCGGCAACAGTGAACGCGGCTTCGGTCTGCGCGGCAAGAGCGCGCACGTCACGGTCGGCGGAGCCGTACAGGAATGCCAGCGTTTCGCCCGCTGTCACCGCCTGTCCCACCGTTTTGTGCAGCACGATGCCCGCTTCCGGGTCTATTGCGTCTTCTTTGACCGCGCGGCCCGCGCCCAGGCGCATGGCGGCTTCGCCGACGGCGCGGGCGTTAATCGCCGAAACCCAGCCGTTTTGGGACGCGCGCGCTTCAGCAATCGGCGGCGGGCTTGCCGTCCCCCAGAACGCCGGATCACCGCCCTGCGCCGCCACAATCTGCTGTAACTTCACGAATGCCGCGCCGCTGCTGAGTTGAACGTCGGCAAGGGCCTCGCCGTCCGCAATCGTCTCCACGCGCCCCGCCAGCACGAAGCCCGCCGCCGCCAGCGTTCGGGTCAGCCTCAGCAGGCGTGGTTCGCTGCCCGGCGCGTTCTGCAAGAGCGACGCCACTTCGCGCAGTTCCAGCGCGTTGCCGACCGCCCTGCCGAGCGGCGCGTTCATGTCGGACAGCACGGCGCAGACGCGCATTCCGTGCGCCGCGCCAATTTGGGTCATCAATAGGGCGAGCGCGCGGGCGTCCTTCTCCGTCTTCATAAACGCGCCGCCGCCTACTTTCACGTCCAGCACCACTGCGCGGCTGCCGCCCGCGATTTTCTTGCTCATAATGGAGGCTGCAATGAGCGGCAGGGACTCCACCGTGCCCGTCGCGTCGCGCAGAGCATAGAGTTTGCGGTCGGCGGGCACAAGCGTCGCCGTCTGCGCGCAGAGGCACGCGCCAATTTCCCGCACCTGCGCGATAATCTCTGCCGCCGACAGCGATACGCGCAGGCCCGGCACGCTTTCCAGTTTGTCCAGCGTCCCGCCAGTATGCCCCAGCCCGCGCCCGCTCATCTTGGCGACTGGCACGCCCGCCGACGCGAGAATGGGCACGACCGCCAGCGTCGTCTTGTCCCCCACCCCACCCGTGCTGTGCTTGTCAACGGGAACGCCGGGCAGTCCCGATAAATCCAGTGTCTCGCCTGACTGCGCCATCGCGCGCGTGAGCGCAAACGTCTCCTGTTCGCTCAGACCGCGCCACAGGGTCGCCATTAGCCACGCACTCATCTGGTAATCGGGAATGTCGCTCTGCGTGAAGCCCTGCACCAAGAAGTCAATCTCGCTGTCCGTGTGTTCCCCGCCGTCACGTTTCGCCCGGATTAAGTCAATCGCCCGCATAACCGCGATTGTAGCACACGCCCCTGCGCCCGGTCAAACTGCCTGCTTCCCTACTTATCCCCTATTTACCATACAAATAGGTGATAAATAGGGAAATATTGGGTACTATGGGGCCTCACCGAAGCAGAGCGTCACTCTGCCGGAGACTACCCAGGAGGATTTGTATGCGTTTCACTCTCAAGGGGCTGGCTGCCAGCGCCCTCGCCGTCTTGATGCTCGGCGTGACCGCCCATGCGGACACGACCCTGCTCAATGTCTCGTATGACCCGACCCGCGAGCTGTACCAGGACTACAATCAGGCGTTCGCCCAATACTGGAAAGCTAAGACCCACCAGAACGTTGTCATCAAACAATCGCATGGCGGCTCCGGCAAGCAGGCCCGCGCTGTCATTGACGGCCTGGAAGCCGATGTCGTGACACTCGGTCTGTCGTATGACATTGACGCCATCCAGAAGTCCGGCCTGATTGCGCCCGGCTGGGAAAAGCGCCTGCCGTACAACAGCACGCCGTACACATCCACCATCGTGCTGCTCGTCCGCAAGGGCAACCCGAAAGGCATTCACGACTGGGGGGATTTGGGCAAGCCCGGCCTCGCCGTCATCACCCCGAACCCGAAAACGTCCTCCGGCGGGCGCTGGAATTACCTGGCGGCGTGGGGCTACGCGCTGCAAAAGAACCATGGCAATCAAGCCGCCGCGAAAGCGTTTGTCGCGTCCGTCTACAAGAACGTGCAGGTGCTGGACTTCGGCGCGCGCGGCTCCACGAATACGTTCGTGCAGCGCGGCATCGGGGACGTGCTGATCGCCTGGGAGAGCGACGCCGAGCTTGCGCTGGCAATCGGGCACGGGCAGTACCAGATTGTCAACCCCAGCGTCAGCATTCTGGCCGAGCCACCGGTCAGCGTGGTAGACAAAAATGTAGATAAACATAACACGCGCGCAGCAGCAGCAGCGTATCTGCAATACCTCTACTCGCCTGCCGGACAGGCCATTGCTGCCAAGCATTTCTACCGCCCGCATCTGGCATCAGTCGCCAAGCAGTACGCCAAACAGTTCCCGCGCATCCCGCTGTTCACGGTGGAAACGGTGTTCGGCGGCTGGAAGACGGCCCAAAAGACTCACTTCGCCGACGGCGGCACGTTTGACCAAATCTATCGCGGCTAATGGCATCTTCGCAGACGCACTTGGCACGCTTCTTGCAGGAGGGTGGGACGGCCCGCCCTCCATTGACCAGTCAAGAGATTATGAATACCAACAGGGGAGAGTTCATGCACACACACACCAACACAAAGCGGCACCTGACCGCGCTCGCAATCGGAGCCAGCCTTGCTGCGCTGGGCGTCGTTTCGTCCGCGCTGCCTGCCGCCGCGCAGAAGGCTGCCTTTCCAGACACGTCTGCTAACCACTGGGCTTACGAGTACGTACAGGACTTGGCCGCCAAAGGCTACATCAAAGGCTATCCCGACGGCACTTTCCAGGGACGACGCGCCCTGTCGCGCTACGAAATGGCTACCGTCATTGACCGCATCGCACAAACTCTGGGGGATTTGCAAACCAAAGTTGCCGCCATTCCCACCGCCCCCGTCACCCCGACCGGGCAGCCGGTCACGCAGGCGGACTTAGATAAAGTCAACGCGCTGGTGGACAGTTTCCGCAAGGAACTCGACGCCATTCAGTCCGTGACTGCCGGAGCCACGTCTCCGTTTCAGGATCAGATTGACGCGCTGCGCCAGGACGTGCTGGACACCAAAGACCTGGCGGCAAAGGCGCAGGCGACGGCCAACAATTCCTACGGCGCAGGCTCCGCCCGCAAGTTCGCCATTTCCGGCTACGTGCAGGCCCGCTTTGTCGGCGGCCCCCATGCCGAGTCGCTGTATCCGCAGGGGGCCAACACGCCCAACAGTTCCTATAACGGAGACTACGCCGCCGGGTCAAACCCCGATGGTTTCCAGGTGCGCCGGGCGCGCATCAAGTTCACCGGCCAGCCTACCGACAATGCCCGCTATGGCATCCAGATTGACACCAGCGGGGCGGTGTCTGCCACCAACCAGCAGGTGACGGTGCGCGAGGGCTACGTCGCCTACACGTTTGGGGACGGCTCTGCCAAGAACCCGACGGTGACGGCAGGGCTGTTTGCCACGCCGTTCGGCTACCAAGTTCCGGCATCCACATCGTCTATTTTGACCCCGGAGCGTCCGTTGGCTTTCAACGAGAGCAGCGTGGGCATCTGGGCGGGGGACGAGTACGACAAGGGCGTGCAGCTGGGCTACAACACGCCGCAGCAGTTGCTGTTTCTGCCTGCGGGCCTGAAGCTGACGGCGGCATTGCTGAACGGGACGGGCCGAAACTCCGAGGAAGTAGACCGCCATGTTGACCAGGCTTACCGGATTGCGTACCAGACGACGGACAAGCAGTTTGGGGCGGGCGTCTCTTACTATGACGGGCAGCTGCCATCGGGTTTGGGCCAGAGCGGGTTTCTGGGGGTGACCGCGAAGGGGGCATTTACGGGGTTGAAGAAGCAGTTGTTTGGCGTGGACGCGCAGTATGTCTCCAACGCAGGGCCTTTTGTGCTGGGCGAGTACGAGGGGGGCAAGTATGAGCAGATTACGGCGTTTGGTCAGGCCAGCCTGACGGCCCCGGCGCCCACGTACCCGGTGACCAATCCGTTTGGTCTGGGGACGAAGGTGGCGTTGGGGAACAAGATAGAGGGTTATTACGTGCAGGGCGGGTACACGTTTTCTCCTTTGGGCAATCACCCTTTGTCGGGGTTTGTGTCGTATGACGTGCTCAAGCGCGCCAACAGCGGCCCGCTGGAGAACGGCTCGTATGAGGACGAGAACGTGGGTTACGGGGCGAGTTACGGGTTGGACAAGGCAACGCGTCTTCGGGTGTTTTACCAGCGTCCGAGCAAGGTGGCGCACGCGCCGACTGTGGCGGAGCCTCCCAAAGTAGCGCTCACCACCGCTGAACTCCAAATCAAATTCTAGGCACGCACTCTGACAGAAGAAAGAAGCCACTCCATGCTGAATCTGACTTTAAGACGACCTATTCGGCGAGTGCTGCCTGGCTTCGGGCTGACAATGGGCATCACCCTTGTCTACCTGAGCCTGATGGTGCTGATCCCACTGTCTACGGTCTTCCTGAAGACGGCGACGATGGGGTGGCCTCACTTCTGGCATTCCATCTCTGAGCCGCGCGTCATGGCGGCGTACCGCCTGAGTTTTGGCGCGTCGCTGGGGGCCGCTGTCTTGAACGTCTTCTTCGGGCTGCTGGTGGCGTGGGTGCTTTCGCGCTACCAGTTTCCGGGGCGGCGGCTCGTGGATGGATTAGTTGATCTCCCGTTCGCGCTGCCAACCGCCGTTGCGGGCATCTGCCTCACGACGGTTTACTCCCAGAACGGCTGGATTGGGCACTTTCTGGAGGCGCACGGGGTCAAGGTGGCGTTTACGCCGCTGGGCGTCTTAGTTGCGCTGACATTTGTGGGCCTGCCCTTTGTGGTTCGCACGGTGCAGCCGGTGCTGGAAGATTTGGACTGCCAGATTGAGGAGGCCGCTGCGTCGCTGGGCGCAAGCCGCTTCCAGACCGTGAAGCGCGTGGTGCTGCCGACGCTCATTCCTGCGACGCTAACCGGCTTCGCGCTGTGCTTTGCGCGGGCGCTGGGCGAGTACGGCTCCGTTGTGTTTATTTCCGGCAATATGCCGCTTCGCACGGAAATAGTCCCTTACGTGATTATGAGCAAATTGGAGGAGTACGACACGACCGGAGCGACGGCAATTGCCGTTGTCATGCTGGTGGTCTCGTTCGCGCTGCTGCTGCTCATCAACGTGCTGCAATACATTACCCGCAGGCGTCAGGGCGCGCTGTCGGCATAGGACATAAAGAGGCCCCCCGCCCCAACTCTGGGGAGCAGCGAAGGAGGGGAGAGCCTTTTCCTCCTGTTCCCCCATTATTGAGGGCTAGGGGGCCTCCTGAAAGGATAACGACGAATATGGCCGCTACTGTTGCCCTTGCGCCGCGCGCGGCGGAAAAGCCCCGCGCCGGAGCCGATGTCACCGAGCCGCTTCTGGTGCGCGGGATATTGATTACGCTCGCGCTCGCGTTTCTTGGCTTATTTCTCGTGGTGCCGCTGGTGGCTGTGTTCCAGCAGGCGTTTCAGCAGGGGCGCGCGGCGTACTTTGCGACGTTCGCTGACCCGAACACGCGCTCCGCCATTCGCCTGACCCTGCTGACAGCGGCGATTGCCGTGCCGCTGAATGTGGTGTTCGGGGTCGCCGCCGCGTGGGCCATCGCCAAGTTTGAGTTCCGCGCCAAGAACGTGCTGCTCACGCTGATTGATTTGCCTTATTCGGTGTCGCCGGTGATTGCGGGACTACTGTTCGTGCTGGTGTTCGGGGCGCACGGCTGGTTTGGCCCCTGGCTTGCCAAGCATGACTTCCATGTGATTTTCGCCGTGCCGGGCATCGTGCTGGCGACGGTGTTTGTGACGTTCCCGTTTGTGGCGCGCGAGTTAATCCCACTCATGCAGGCGCAGGGAACCGAGGAGGAGCAGGCCGCGCTGACGCTGGGCGCGACAGGCTGGCAGGCGTTCTCGCGGGTGACGCTGCCCAATATCCGGTGGGGACTGCTGTACGGCGTTATTCTCTGCAACGCCCGCGCGATGGGCGAGTTTGGGGCGGTTTCGGTGGTGTCGGGCAAGATTATCGGCATCACCAACACCATGCCGCTTCAGGTGGAGACGCTGTACGACGATTACAACTTTGTGGGGGCGTTCGCAGTCGCGTCCCTGCTCACGATGCTGGCGCTTGTGACGCTGGTCATCAAGAGTGTGATTGAATGGAAAATCGGCAAGGAGCACGGCAATGAGCATTGAAGTCAAAGGCATCACCAAAGAGTTCGGGCGCTTCCGGGCATTGAACGACGTGAACCTGCACGTGGACACCGGGGAACTGGTCGCCCTGCTGGGGCCGTCGGGGTCGGGCAAGACGACGCTTCTGCGCCTGATTGCGGGGCTGGAAAGCCCCGACACCGGCTCCATTCTGTTCGCTGGGGAGGACGCCACCGCGCGCAGTGTCCGCAACCGTCAGGTGGGGTTTGTGTTCCAGCATTATGCGCTGTTCCGGCACATGAGCATCTTTGAGAACGTAGCGTTTGGCCTGCGCGTGCGCCCGCGCGCTATACGCCCCAACAAGACGCAGATTAAAGACCGCGTAATGGAGTTGCTGCATCTGGTGCAGCTAGACGGGCTGGCGCAAAGGTTTCCGTCCCAACTCTCCGGCGGGCAGCGGCAGCGCGTCGCGCTTGCCCGCGCGCTGGCTGTTGAGCCAAAAGTGCTGCTGCTGGACGAGCCGTTCGGCGCATTGGATGCCCGCGTGCGGCAGGAACTGCGCTCGTGGCTGCGCCGCCTGCACGATGAACTGCACATCACCAGCGTCTTTGTGACCCACGATCAGGAGGAAGCGCTGGAAGTCGCCGACCGCGTGGTGATTATGAACGGCGGGCAGTTGGAGCAGATTGGGACGCCGCAGGAGGTGTATGACCACCCGGCTAACCCGTTTGTGCTGAGTTTCCTGGGGAACGTCAACCTGTTTCACGGGCGGCACGACGACGCCCACGACGCACACTTCGCGTTCGCCCCGCACGACGCCCACGAGACAGCGAAGATGATTGGCTACGTGCGCCCGCATGAACTGGACATCGCGCGCCACCGCAACGGCGCTCCCACTGTGGAGGCCATCGTGCGTCATATCAACGCGGTTGGCCCGCTGGTGCGCTTAGACCTGGAGCGCAGCGACACGGGAGACCGCCTCGCCGCCGAACTGTCCCGCGAGCAATACAGTGAACTGGAACTGCGAACCGGCGAGTCCGTCCATGTCAAGCCCCGCAAATGGCGCGTCTTCGCGGAAGAACCCGTCAGCAAGAACTAGCAACAAGCGCCTAAACCGCGCCGCCGTTGACCCAAATGGCCTGCCCTGTCACAAACCCGGCGAGCGGGCTGCACAGGAACAGGACGACAGTCGCCACGTCATCCGGGACGCCGACGCGGCGCAAGGCGCTGTGGGTGGCGGGGCGCGGAACGC
This sequence comes from uncultured Armatimonadota bacterium, assembly GCA_963835235.1. Classification (GTDB taxonomy): domain Bacteria; phylum Armatimonadota; class Armatimonadia; order Armatimonadales; family Capsulimonadaceae; genus CAWIET01. The sequence goes on along the minus strand of CAWIET010000004.1, from coordinate 782,317 downwards.
GCGTTTCCGTAACAGGGCCGAGAAACGAGGTGTCCGTGCTGCCGGGCGAGACGACGTTAGCGCGAATGCCACGCTCTCCCACGTCCTGCGCGAGATTTTGCGTGAACATCACCAGCCCGGCTTTAGTCGCGCCGTAAGTAGCGAAGCCACCCCGCATCGGGTCATGCCCTGCGCCGCTGGCAATGCTCACGATGCTGCCGCCTGTTCCCATGCAGGGCAGCAACGCCTGCGTGAGCAGCAGCACGGCGGTCAGGTTGACATCAAACGCGCTCTGCCACTGCGCGGGGTCAATCTTCCCCACAGGATGCCTGCCCTCCCCGCCCGCGTGCAGCGCGGCGTTATGCACCAGAATATCCACGCGCCCGCTGAAGGTGTCGGTGGCCTGCTTCGCGAGCGCGTCAATCTGCGCGGCGTCTCCCAAATCGATGCGGTAATTGTGGTGCATTCCTGTGTCGTAAGCGCTGCGCTCGCGCAGGGATGCTGCCGCCGTCTCTGCGTCCGCCTGATAGGTGGCGAACGTGCTCGCGCCCGCCTCCGCCAGCCGGTGCGTGATGGCGCGTCCAATGCCGCGTGTCCCGCCCGTCACCAGGGCATTCATGCCGGTTAAATCAATGGTAATCATAATGTCCTCCCCGTCTGCACAAGATGGCGCACGGCTTTGTCTGACAGGGCAGATGCCGTTGCTCCCAGCGTGGTTGTTGCCAGCGCGCCGCAGGCGTTAGCGAACGCAAGCGTCTCTGGAAGCGGCAGGCCGCGCAGTTGAGAGGCAATCAGCCCCGCCATGAATGCATCGCCCGCGCCTGTCGCGTCCACAAAGGGAACCGCGAAGCCGGGCGCAGGGGCAAACTCACCGTTTCGCGCATAGCCGGTGGAGCCGTTCGCGCCGCGCGTGACTGCCAGCAGACGCAAAGAGGAACACTCGGCAAATAACCGCGCGGCGGCATCGGTTTCATCGGCGGCTTCCGGCATGAGGAACGTCAACTCTTCCTCGCTCACTTTGGCAATGTCGGCATGGGAAAAGCCCGCGCGCGCTTCCCGGCGCATGGCCTTCTCGTCCGGCCACAGACGGGGCCGCAGGTTGGGGTCATAGGAAACAAGCGCCCCACCCGCGCGGGCCAGTTGAGCAGCCTCCACTGTTGCACTGCGGCACGGCTCGGCGCTCAGGGAGATGGAGCCAAAGTGGAAGGCGCGCGTTTCCCTCAGCAGGGCGCGGGGAAGTTCATCGGGGCGCAGGGCCAGGTCGCGCGCAGGGTCAAAGTAGAACAGGAACTGGCGCTCGCCCTGTTCGGGCACCGACACAAACGCCAGTCCCGTGCGCCCGGCAGGGTCTTGCAGAACGTGCGTCGTGTCCACGCCCTCCCGCGCAAAGGCACGGACAATGGCCTCGCCAAATGGGTCTGCGCCCACTTTGGACACAAACGCCGCCGTCAGCCCCAGGCGCACGGCGGCGACGGCGACATTGGCGGGCGCCCCGGCGGGGACTTTGGCGAACGCCGCCGCGTCCGCCAGACCCACGCCGGGCGTCAGGGAGGGCAGGTCAATGAGCGCTTCGCCCAGCGTCACCAAGTCCATGAGCGTCTCGCTCCTACTTGTTGAACGTGGTCACGAACTCATCGTACAGGGCGCGCGGCACTAACTTCCACTGCTTGACGGCTTCTTCAATCGGCACGGCGACAATCTCCATGCCCTGCTGCGCCACCATCTGCCCGAACTGCCCCGCGTGAACCAGTTCGGCGGCCTTGATGCCCACCCGCGTTCCTAAGATGCGGTCAAAGAGCGTGGGAGCGCCGCCGCGCACGGTGTGGCCGAGCACCACATCACGGGTGGGGAAGCCGGTGCGCTTCTCGATTTCCTTCGCAATGGCAGGGCCAATGCCGAAGTCACCCAGTTGGGCATGGCCGAAGGCGTCTAATGCCGCGCCTTCCGTCTTTGTTTCAGGCAGCACGACGCCTTCGCTCACGGCGACTAATCCAAACGTCTTGCCGCGCGCGTACATGGCTTGCAGATGGGCGCACATGGCGTCCATGTCAGGTTCCACTTCAGGGATGAGCACCCAGTCCGCGCCGCCCGCGACGCCTGCCCACAGCGCCATCCACCCGGCATGGCGGCCCATAATCTCCACCACAATCACGCGGTCATGGGAGCGGGCCGTGTCGCGCAGCCTGTCCATTGCTTCCAATGCCACCGACGCCGCGCTGTCAAAGCCGAACGTGTAGTCCGTCTTGTCTAAATCATTGTCCATCGTCTTGGGCACGCCGACCGTCTTGACGCCGTGCTGATGGTACAGTTTAGACGCCACGCCGAGCGTGTCCTCGCCGCCCAGCGCAATCAGGGCGTCCAACTGGAACTTCTTGATATTGGCTAGCACGGCAGTGAGTTGGTCTTCTTTGCCCGCGCCGAACGGGTTCGTGCGCGACGAGCGCAGAATAGTCCCGCCCTGGTTGATAATCCCTTCCACGCGCTCCAGTGTCAGGGGTTCCGTGTTGCCTTCCACCAGTCCCTTCCAGCCCTGCGTGAAGCCTATCACTTCGTCGCCGTAATCCAGCAGGCGCAGGACGGCCCCGCGAATAGCGGGGTTCAAGCCGGGGCAGTCGCCGCCGCCGGTCAGCATTCCAATCTTCATGTGCGTGTTCTCCTCAACCGTGTTAAGAGACAGTATTTTACCCGACCGATGGGAACTAACGCGCGCGTGGCGGCCTTTAATTGCCGGGCACGACGCACGTGGCCCAAATCATCGCAGGAGAAAGCATACAATGACACGAACGGCAGACGCCGAATGGCGCGGGGACTTGAAGGCGGGCAAGGGCACGATGAAACTGGGCAGCGGGGCGTTTGAAGGCGCGTATTCGTTTCAGTCGCGCATGGAGAACGGCGCGGGGACTAATCCCGAAGAACTCATTGGGGCAGCGCACGCGGGCTGCTTTTCCATGCAGTTGTCCGCCATGCTCGCGCACGCGGGCCATGTGCCGGAGCGCGTTCACACGACCGCCAAAGTCGCCTTTGGGCCGTCGGGCGGCGGCTTTGCCATTTCCGGCATTGAACTTGTCACCGAGGCCAGCGTCCCCGGCCTGAGCGACGCGGAGTTCCAGAAGACCGCAGAAGACGCCAAAGCCAACTGCCCGGTGTCCAAAGCATTGGCGGCGACACCCATCACCCTGCACGCGACGCTTCTGTAGCCACTCTGTAGCCAACAAGAAGGCCCCCGTCCCCCAAACCTGGGGAGCGGGGGCCTTTTGCGTGTCTACTTTACGGCGAGGTGCAGGGTCTCGTTGTGAGTGTCGTTTGCGCCTTCGCCTGCCAGACTCAGCATCGGAGTGAGGCCGACGGCGTACTCATTGACGGAACGGTAGCCGCCGGGGTTGACCGCCATCACCTTGAACCCGATCTTGCACGACGCGGGCACGGACGGGAACACCGAAAGGTACTGCGCGGTGATGCTGACGCCCCCGGCAGGGAGGCCGCCGGTCAGTGTCCCGATGCGCGTGTAGGTTTTCGCCTTGAATGCGGCGGTGGAGCCGTTGCCCTGCGGCACGGCGGCGGTGGCCCACAGCGCGATGGCCGGGCCAGCCGGGTAAGCGTTGTTCGGGATCAGCGTGATGGTGGGCGTTGACCCCACAAACACGATGCTGACGCGCACCGGCGGCAGGTTGACGGGCATATTGACTGCGCTCGGCGTATGCACAATCGGCTGGCCCGCGCCCAGGAGCGCGGCATTGCAGGTGTAAAAGAGTGTCCAGCCGTTCGCGCCGCGCTTGGCGTTGTTGTGCGGGTCGCCGGGGCTTTGGACGGCGTTGTTCGCCATGTTCCACTTGGCTTTGACATCGGCGGTCAGCGTGTCGTACTGCTGGCTCAGGTGGCGCATCAGGCCGCTGCCTCGGTTGGAGACGCTTTTAGCGGCCTGTGCGGGCGCAACGCTTACCGACACGGGCAGAGCAATCGTTGTTTTCTTCGTCATAAACTGTTTCCTTTCTACAGAAACGCGGGCAGAACGGACGCATTGCTGCATCTCTGCCCGTATTGTCGGCAGGCTGGAAACAAATCTTTAGCCCTGTTTTTGCCTGTGCCGCCCCTATCCCGCCTTAATCCCGCCCCTATCCCGCCCCTATCCCGCCTTTATCCCGCCATGATGCGCGGGCTGTGGCAGCAGCGCACCCGCCATGATTTGTGCCTTGCTACGCGAAGTAGCGCGTGACGAATGCGCGCAGTGCGGGATGGACGTTTGGGGCGCGATGGAGAAAGTCCAATGCAATCTCGCCCGTCTCAAAATAGGGCGACCACTCAAACGTCTTGTTCGGGAGCAGCGTGGGGCTTTTCGCAGCGCAGGCTGACGCCATCTGTCACTGGCGCAGGGAGACGGTCAGGCCGTCAATGCCGTGCTGACGCAGGACGGGGAGGACGATGCTGACGAGTTCCGGGCGCTCGGCGACGGCGGCGTTGTAGCGTTTCGTGCCGCTGTCTTCGCCCGTCAGCGCGGCATCGGGCAGGGTGTTGTCACCGAGCAGCAGGCCGCCCGCGCGCAGGAGCGGCAGGCACAACTGCAAATACTCCACGTAGCCATCTTTGTCGGCGTCTATGAACACCACGTCAAACAGCGGCTCGCCGTCTGCCGCCATCTGACGCAGGCTGTCGGCGGCGGGGCCGACACGGACTTCGGCTTTTGGGGACACCCCGGCCCGCTCAAAGTTGCGCCGGGCCACATCGGCATGATGCGGGTCAAGTTCTAATGTCACAAGTTTGCCGTCTTCGGGCAGGGCGCGCGCGAAATGAATGCCGCTGTAGCCGCCCAGCGTGCCGACTTCCAGAATGCGCTTTGCCCCCACCATGCGCGCCAGCAGGTGCAGCACTTTGCCTTCCGTTGCGGAGACGTTGATCGCGGGAATGTTCTCGCGCTGCATGGCGGCAAGCGTTTCGTCCAGCACGGCGTCGGACGGCGCGAACAGGGATGCGATGTAGTCGTTGAAAGCGTGCGTGTTGAGTTCCATGTTAAGTGTGCCTTTCGTGTGTCTTGTTGGTGATGGGGAGAGGATACCATGTTCAATGGGCCCCGCGCACCGGCTAAATAGTGAGGACGAAGCGGCTGAAGGCGGCGCGGGAGCGGCAGCAGGAGTGGGAAGAACGACAACGGTAGGAATGCCCACAGCAGGCGACGCGGCAGGCGCAGGCGGCACGGGCGGAACGTCCTGCCTCGCCAGAAACCCTCCTGACCCCAGCACAGCAGCGAGCACCAACGGCGCGGGCCGCAGTCTGAAGTACCGCCCCGGAAAGTCTTTCATGGCGGTGTTCCTTTTCGCATTTATCGCTTTGGAAAGTTTACCCTAAGAGTGTGTCTAAAAAGCCCCCTGACCCTCATACTCAGAGAGTGGGGCTTCTTCACTGCCTTGATACATACTTTGAGGTGGACTGGTGGTGCGGTGCAGGGAAAATGCAGTTCGTTTATAGGTGAATTGTAGTAGTTTGCAGCACTGAGCAGAGTAGAGTTCAGGTCAACAGGAGGCGGGTACAATAGGCGCATGAGAGACGAGACGTATTCCAAAGTGGCTATCCTGGGGGCGGGAAGCTGGGGCAGCGCGCTGGCGTTTCTGCTGGCAGGCAAGGGCGTGCCGGTGACTTTGTGGGATCGCGACCCGGAATTGACCGCTGCTATTACGGAGCGTGGGGTCAATCCGCGCTACCTGCCCGACATCACTCTCGGCGAGACGGTGACGGCGACGGCGCAGATGAAGGATGCCCTCGCGGATGCCGACTGGGCAATCGTGGCGGTGGCATCCGATGGCGTGCGCGCGGTGGTGAGCGAAGCGGCTTCCGCTTTGGAGGCGCAGACCGGGGTGATTTCTGCCGTGAAGGGGCTGGAAGCGCAGACCGGGCTGACTGTTTCCGAAGTCATCGCCACGCTGCTGGCGGATACGGCGCACGCGGGCGTCGCTGTGCTGTCCGGCCCCAACCTGTCGGGAGAACTGGTACGGGGTGTGCCCAGCGCATCGGTTGTCGCCTGCGCCGACCCTGCGCTCGCCCGCCGCGCGCAAACTCTTTTGATGACGGGACATACCCTGCGCGTTTACACTCATTCCGACGTGACCGGGGTGGAGTTAGGGGGCGCGCTCAAGAACGTGCTGGCAATCGGCGCGGGCATCTCCGATGGCCTGGGATTTGGGGACAATACCAAATCCGCCTTCTTGACGCGCGGCCTTATGGAAATGACCCAGCTGGGCGTGGCGGCGGGCGGCAAGGCGCTGACATTCTTAGGGTTATCGGGCGTGGGCGACTTGATTGCAACAGCCTCGTCGCGCCTGTCCCGCAACTACCGCGTGGGTCTGGGCCTTGCCGAACGCAGGCCGTTAGATGAGATTTTAACGGGTCTGCGGCAGGCCGCCGAAGGCGTGCCGACGGCCCGCGCCGCGCTGGTGTTGAGCCGACGCTATGGGGTCTCCACGCCGGTCTTCACGTCGCTGCATGAAGTGCTGTTCCACGCCAAATCCCCCGCACTCGCCGTGCAGGAGTTGATGGAGCGGACGGCCAAAGACGAGTTCGCGTTTTAACAGCGTCCTCTCAGCAAGCGCATCAGGAACGCACAGCGCACGCAAAGGGAAAAGCATGGCTGCGCCGGGTACGCTTCCAAGCGGCACGGTCACATTTCTGTTTTCTGACGTTGAGGGCAGCACGCGGCTCTGGGAGCAGCGGCCCGATGCCATGCCTGCCGCGCTTCAGGCCCACGACACGCTTCTGCGAACGGCGATTGAAGCGCGCGGCGGGCACGTCTTCAAGACAGTGGGAGACGCCTTCTGCGCGGCGTTTGCGCGCGCGGACGACGCCCTTCTGGCCGCCCTCGCCATTCAGCAGGGCCTTCTCACGCTTCTGCCGGAAACGCTGCCCCTGCGCGTGCGCCTTGTCCTGCACACGGGGATTGCCGAAGAGCGCGACGGCGATTATTTTGGCCCTGCGCTGAACCGCACTGCCCGTTTGCTGGCGCTGGCGCACGGCGGGCAGACTTTGCTGTCGCAAACGACCCATTCCCTGCTCGCGGCAGGCGCGCTGCCGCCCGATGTCAGTTTCGGGGAACTGGGACGACACGCCCTCAAAGACCTGACGCAACCGGAACTGGTGTTCCAACTGTGGCATCCGTCCCTGCCATCGTCGTTTCCCCCGCTTCGCTCCCCCATCGCGCCGCCGCACAACCTGCCGCAGCAGTTATCGTCATTCGTGGGCCGCGAACGGGAAATGGCGCAGATAACGGCGCTGCTCCCGAAGTCGCGTTTGCTGACATTGACCGGGCCGGGCGGCACCGGCAAAACGCGACTGTCCTTGCAGGCCGCCGCCGCCCTCTTGGAAAACGAGCCGGAGCAGATGGAAGACGGCGCGTGGCTGATAGAACTCGCCACGCTTTCCGATCCGGCGCTGGTGGCGCAGGAAATCGCAGCGACGCTGGGAGCGCGCTCGGAAGCCAGCAAAACCGCGCAGCAAACGCTTGTCGACTTTCTGCGCCCCCGGCGTCTGCTGCTCCTGCTGGACAACTGCGAGCATTTATTGGACGCCTGCGCCCGCCTCGCCGATGCCCTTCTGCGCGTCTGTCCCGGCCTGCACATTCTCGCATCTAGCCGCGAGCCGTTTGGCATCAGCGGCGAAACGGTGTACGCCGTGCCCGCGCTTTCGGTTCCCAATCCCCTGCATCTGCCTTCGCTGGAAAGCCTGGGCGAATGCGAAAGCGTGCGCTTGTTTGTAGAGCGGGCGCGCGGGCAGAAGGCAGAGTTTGCCTTAAGCGCGGGCAACGCCCAATCGGTCGCGCAAGTGTGCGCCCGCTTGGACGGCATCCCGCTCGCCATTGAACTGGCATCTGCGCGCATCAAAGCCCTTCCTGTGGAGCAAATCGCCCTGCGCCTGAACGACCGCTTTCGGCTTCTCACGGGCGGCTCGCGCGCCGCCCTGCCGCGCCAGCAAACCCTGCGGGCCGCAATTGATTGGTCTTATGACCTGCTGACGGAACCCGAACGCGCGCTGCTGCGCCGCCTGTCAGTTTTTGCAGGCGGGTGGACATTGGACGCCGCCGAAGCGGTCTGCGCTGGGGGCGGCATGGGCGGAAACGAGGGCATTGATGAATGGGACGTGCTGGACTTGCTGTCCCATCTTATCGACAAGTCTCTGGTGCAGCAGCAAGACGCTCGCTATCGCTTGCTGGAAACCTTGCGCCAATATGGGCAGGAGCGGCTGAACGAGAGCGCCGAAGGCGATGCCCTGCGCGCGCGGCATCAGCAATGGTTCCTGCGGCTGGCCGAAGACGCCGAGCCACAACTGGGCGGCATGGAGCAAACCGTCTGGCTGGAGCGATTGGAAAGCGAGCACGACAATCTGCGCGCGGCGCTCGCGTGGTCTTTGTCCGTGCCGGGAGAAGCGGGGGCAAGCCTGCGATTAGTCGGGTTGCTGTGGCCGTTCTGGTACACGCGCGGCTATCTTTCGGAAGGGCAGGGCTTGCTGCAAGCCGCGCTGATGCTTGCCGGAGAAGAGGCCGACCCTGCGGCGCGCATTCGCGCGCTCACCGGAGCGGGAGTCATGTCTGTAGGGCAGGGGCAATACGATACGGCGCGCGCCTTTTATGAGCAGGCGCTGGCCTTGAGCCGGGAGCGAGAAGACACGCACAGCATCGCGGGGCTGCTCAATCATCTGGGCAACGTGTTCCATTACCAGGCAGATTATCACTCGGCGAGCGCCTTGTATACCGAGTCGGTCTCCCTGCACCGGCAGCGCGGCGACACGCGCCGGGTGGCGCAGGGTTTAGGCAACCTGGGGTTTGCTGCCGCCGCGATAGGCGACTACGAACAAGCCTGGCAGAACCAGTCCGAAAGCGTGCGTTTGCTGCGCGAAATGGGTGATCAGCAAAGCCTCGCCAATGGCCTCAACAACCTGGCCGAAGTGCCCATTGCACGGGGAGACAACGAGACGGCGCAAACACTCTCGGAAGAAAGCCTGACGCTGTTCCGCGCGCTGGGCAACAAGCGCGGCACGGCCAGTTCCCTCTGCAATCTCGCCGTTCTCGCCGCGCGGCGCGGCGACATGACAATGGCGCAGGCGCTTGCCGGAGAAGCGTTTGCCTTGCAGCAGGAGATTGGCAATCGGCGCGGCGTGGCGGGCGCGCTGCATATTCAGGGCGTCATCTTCCTTGCTTGCGGCGCGATGGCGTCTGCGGAACGCTTGCTCCGCGAGGCGCTCGCGCTCCGGCGCAGCCTCGGTAACAACGCGATGATGGCGGAAACGCTGGAATGCATCGGCTCGCTCCGTCACGAGCAGGCGCAGGATGAACAGGCCGTCCGGCTGTGGGGGGCGGCGGCGGCGCTGCGGGAAGCGGTCGGTTTTCCGCGCGTGCCCAGCGACGAAGCAAACTACCAGGAAAGGGTGCTGTCGGCACAGGCGGCACTTGGGGCAGAAGCCTTCGCGCAGGCATGGGCACAGGGAGCCGCAATGACAGGGGAGACCGCCGTGCGCGACGCGCTGAACGAAGCGCAGGCGTGAAGCGTGCGGCGTTCAGGCAGGGGCAACAATGAACGTACAGCAGCCGAAGAGAAAATGTGCTCTACTCAAGGCAGTCGCGCAGGCGGCGGCAGCGGGTCGGGTGGCGCAATTTCTTGAGGGCTTTGGCCTCAATCTGGCGGATACGCTCGCGGGTGACCTGAAAGTGCCTGCCCACTTCTTCCAGCGTGTGCGGATAGCCGTCGTCCAGTCCGAAGCGCATTTTCAGCACGTCGCGCTCGCGCGGCCCAAGTAGGCCAAGCGCCTCTTCAATCTTCTCGCGCAGCATCAGGAACATAGCGGACTCATTGGGGGATGCGGCGTCCTCATCACGCACGAAGTCGGACAAATGGCTGTCATCTTCTTCCCCGATGGGCGTCTCCAGCGACAAAGGCTCCGGGGCAATGCGAATAATCTCGGCGACTCGCTCCATAGACAAGTCCATCTCACGCGCGATTTCTTCCAGCGATGGTTCGCGGCCCAGTTCCTGCAACAGATGGCCGCTCGCCCGGATGAGGCGGTTGATAGTTTCCACCATATGAACGGGAATGCGAATGGTGCGGCCCTGGTCGGCGATGGCGCGCGTGATCGCCTGCCGTATCCACCAGGTGGCATAGGTGGAGAACTTGTAGCCCTTGCGGTAGTCAAACTTCTCCACCGCGCGTATCAGGCCAATGTTGCCTTCCTGAATGAGGTCGGGGAAGGACATCCCGCGCAGAGTATAGCGCTTGGCAATGGAGACGACCAGCCGCAGATTGGCCTGCGTCAGCACCAGTTTGGCGTCATCATCGCCGCGTTCAATGCGCTTGGCGAGGCGTATTTCGGCGTCCAGCGACAGCAGATGCGTGCGGCCAATCTCGCGCAGCCACATCCGCACCGAGTTCGTCCATCGGCATCTGCTCTAAGGCTGCCAGGTCGTTTTCAGTGAGGTCGGCGTCGCCAGACCCCATTTCCCCGGCGGCGCTTTGCGCGCGCGCGCCGTCGCGGAACGTCAGGTCTTCGCCTTTGCCAGCCATCAGGCTCTCATCCGAGGGGAAGAATGGCAGCACGTCTTCCATCGGGTCAACCCCGATTTCAGGCATGCTGGTTTCATTGGGGGTGTCCCGCAGGGCGACGCTTGCGGGCCGTTCCGGGGCGGCTTGCGCCCTTTCGCGTAGATGCACCAGCGCGGGACGCACAGCAACAGACCGGTCTGTTTCCGTCATCGGCGAAGCGGCTGCGCTGCTCATTTCCTTTGTCGGCACGTTCACATTCTCCCTTGAACGGTTTCCTACCGCGTCCCTTTTAACTCGCCGTAGAGGCTGGCGTAGCGGCGCATCATCTCTTCGCTTGCCGCGCCTGCATCCATCTGCGCCTTCAGCGCCCGTAGATGCCCTTCTTTGGCGCGCCGTTTAAGCTGCGCCATTTCCCCGTCCAGCAGGGCCTGGGTCAGCGGCTCGGCTTCCGTCTCCATCAGCAGCATCGTGAGGCGCTCCCGCAGGCTTTCGTCGGCGATAGCGGCAATCAGTGCGCGGGCGTCGGGCGCGTCTTCCGTCCCGTAAGAGCCATCATAGGCCGCGTACAGCGCCGCCGCCAGCGCGCGCCCTTCCGCCGTCAAAAACTCATCGGGACACAGGCCCGCCAGCACGCGCCCTGCCAGTTCCGGGTTGCCCTCAACGAGCGCACGCAGCAGATGCCGCTCTGCCTGCTCGGTCGCCCCGCGCGGGCGCGGAACGGCGGGCTGAGAACGCCGGGCTGCTGTCCAATTCGCCGCGCCGGAAGCCGCTCCGCTCTGTCCGCTCCTGCCATAAGAGGCCACATCCTGCCGAATATGTTCCTCAGCATAAGCCGCGCCTGCCGCATAATGCGGGTGATACGGCGCGAGAAGGCGCACATACTGCTCGCGCTCCACCATGCTTGGCACGCTCGCCAGAATGGGCAGCGCCTTCTTGAACAAGGCCACTTTGTCGCGCTCGCTCTCCGCCGGGCCGCGCCGAACAAGCCGCTTGATGCGGTATTCCGTGAGCGGCAGCGCGTTTTCCAGTGCCTGCGCGAACGCCTGCCGCTTCCCCGCCCGAAGCAGGCTGTCCGGGTCGTCGCCTTCCGGCAAGTCCAGCACGCGCACGTCCACTTCCTGCGCCTCAAATATCTCTGCCGCACGTCCGGCGGCCTTGAGGCCCGCAGAGTCGGCGTCAAACGCCAGCAGCACGACCGGAGCAAGCCGGGCCAGAATGCGGACGTGCTCCTCGGTAAGCGACGTGCCTAAAGTCGCCACTACGTTCTCAAACCCGGCCTGATGGCAGGCCAGCACGTCCGTGTAGCCTTCCACCACAACCGCCTGCCCGGTCGCGGCAATCGCCTTGCGCGCGCGCCACAGGCCGTAAAGCGTGCGGCTTTTGGAGAACACCGGCGTTTCCGGCGAGTTCCAGTATTTGGGCTGACCGGGTTTGGCGTCTCCAATCAGACGCCCTCCAAAAGCGATGGGCCGCTCCTGCACGTCTAAAATGGGAAAGATAAGACGCCCGCGCAGTTTGTCAAACCAGCCGCCCCGCTCCGACTGCGACACTAACCCGGCGCGCTCGGCGTCTGCCATCGCCACGCCCTTCTGCGCGAGAAACGTCGCCAGCCCTTCCCACTCATCGGGCGCGAAGCCAATGAGAAACCCTTCCTGCACACTGTATGCCAAGTCGCGCCCGCGAATATATTCCTGTGCCTGCGGCGCGCGCTTCAGCCGGTCGCGGTAGTAGCCGAGCGCGAGGGCGTTGATGCGGTACAGCAGGTCGCGCTCGCCCGCTTCAGACAGCGCGGGGGCAGCAGCTCCCGGCGTTCGGGCCTCACGAGCCTGCTGCCGCGCGAGCGTCACTCCCGCCCGCAGCGCGAGCCGCTCCAGCGCCTCCGGGAACGAGAGGCTTTCCATCTTCTGCACGAACTTGAAGATGTCGCCGCCTTCGCTGCAAGAGCCAAAGCAGTGCCAGCGGCCCAGGGCGGGGTCTACCGTGAATGAAGGGGTCTTTTCCTGGTGGAAGGGGCACAAGCCCTTGAAGACGCGCCCGGCGCGCTTGAGGGTCACATATGGCTCAATCAGAGACACGATATCTATGCGCGCCCGCACTTCATCAATGTCGCGCCGGTCGCCGTTCATCGCCGCTGCCGCCTTCCCTGCCTGCGCCGCCGCGCTTATTCCACCGCCGCCACGATGATGCCCACAAGGCGCTGATTGTAGAACTGGAAGGTAGCATGGGCCTTTTCTTCATAGTGCGCGTTGAGAATGACACCCTGCTGGTCTTGCGATTCCGGGTAGCCGTACTTGCCAATCACTTTGCCGTAGCCGTCGCCGAGGCCAATTCCCTTCGCAGTCCGCACGGAGCCTTTGGAGCCGGTGGCCCGTATCTGAATGACGCGCCCGTCCGATGACATGGTGAACTCCAGACCGAGGCCACCGGGCCGGTCGTACACCCAAGTGACTTCGCCGTTATCCGCCCCGGTCGCGCTGCTGCCCGGCGTGCCGCTGGAAGCGCTGGCAGCGGGCATCGCGGCCCCGCCTGGAACGCCCTGCCCACCCAGTTCTGACGGGATGCCGCCCAGCACGCTGTTGACAATGCCGCCCAGCGGGGGAAGCGCGCCGGGAGCGCCGCCCGGCGCGGCGGGGGATGCGCCGCTTGTGCCCGTGCTGGACGCGCCGCCCGCAGCGGTCAGGGTCGGCAGGCCCACAATGACCTGACTGGGGTTGCCGTACTTCTGAAGCACGGCGCTGGTGGTGCTGAAAATCTTGACGCCCGCCAGCGCCCGTTCCGCCGCCAATGCCGGACGGCCCGCCAGCGCGGTCAGCGCCAGGACAACGGGAACAAGGGCGGCGATGCCGGGTTTGTTAAATGTCATAAGAGTTTCTCCGCGCAAATAGAGTCGAGGCCGCGCCTCTTGCCAACCTAAACGATTATACGCTATTATTCACCAGAAAGGCCGGGGAATTCCTGCCTGCCGGGAAAGTTTGTTCCAAAGTCCTGTTAAAGCCATGCTGCTGACCGACACGCTCTGCCGAACGGTGAACTCCTGGCGCTCTTTTGCGTCTTGGAAGCCAGAGACGCGCAGGCCGAACACGCACCACCATGCCACGACAGATTGCGGGAACACTGGAAGGGATTGGCTTTGTTGCCCAGGGGGTTGGCGTGACTGACCCGGACAAAGCCCTGATTGAACGCTGCCGCCGCCGCGACCAGGCCGCCTTTGACGAGATTGTTGTTCGCTACAAGCAGCGCATTTACAACTACCTGTACCGAATGCTCAGCGACCCGCATGAAGCGGAAGACTTGACGCAGGACGTTTTCGTCCGTATGTTTCTGGCGCTGGATACGTTCCGCAGTCAGTCCAGCCTGCAAACCTGGCTGTTCCGCATTGCCGGGAACCTTTGCATTGACCACTTCCGCCGGGACAAAAAACGTCGCGCGCACGCCTACTCGCTGGACGAGCCTGCTCCTGGCGGCGATGGCGGGGAGGGAGCCGCACCCGCCCGCGAGATTGCCGATACGACTTATGAGCCGCACCGACAACTGGAGCGGCAAGAGTTATCGGGTCAGATACAGGCCGCACTGAGCCGTCTGCCGGAGAAACTGCGCGCCGTCATTATTTTGTATGACCTGGACGGGATGTCCTACGAAGAAATCGCGATGCTGCTCGGCTGCCCGCTGGGAACCGTCAAGTCGCGCCTGTTCAACGCGCGCCTGCAACTGCGCCAGCAGCTGGGAGACTATCTACGGCCCGAAGCCTAAGACATGGAAGAAGCATCTGTTATGAAAAGCACGCAGCCCTGTACCCTTTACCGCCCGCTGGTATCCGAGTGGGCGGACGGCACGCTTGACCCGGCAGCCGTCCATCAGGTTCAGCGCCATTTAGACACCTGCCCGGAATGCGCCCGGCTCGCGCGGGAGTTCCAATCCCTGCGCGGCCTGCTGCGCGGCCTGCCGCCCGCGCACACTTCTGCCGGGTTTGAGGCGAGCCTGACCGCGCGCCTGCAAGCCGCCCGCACCCGCCAAACTCCCTTCGCGCATCTGGGCCAATGGCTGTACGCCGTGCGCCTGTCTCCCACACTGCTGCGGCCCGCGCTGGCGCTGGGCGCGGCGGCGGCAGCCGTTGGCATCATCGCCGTGCAGCAGGTCATCAGCATCCCGCCGCAAACGGCGCAGTCTGCCGCGCCCTCAGCCGTCCTGTCTGACCGGTCGCTGGTGCAGCGCTGCGTCGCGCAGCAGCGCAGCGAGGCGGTCGCACAGCCGCTTTCCGACCCGGCAGCGCAGAACCTGGCGTCGCGTCTGGACACCGCCGCTCCGCCCGCCGTCGCCGGAGATGATTCCCTGTAAATGCGACGCACTCTTCATCTGCCTGCCCGGTTCCTGACCACAGGGCTTTTGCTGCTGCCGTGCGGGAGCCTGCCGCTCCGCGCCGCGCCTCCGGCTCTGCCTTCCCCCACTTTTCCCGCCGCAAAGCCTGCCGACGCCGCCGCGCGCGACCTTCTGCGCCGGATGCTGCAAGCGGAAAACGCACTGGTGCTTTCCGGCGAGCAGACCACCAGCCTTTCCCGCGCCGGGCTGGACGTGTCGTCCGAGCAGCGCGTTCTCCGCAACGGGGCCTCAGCGCTGCGCGTGGACTACGAGCGCCCGCCGCGCCTGGCCGGAGAGCAGATTGTGGATAACGGGCATCTCTACTGGCACTTCGTCCCGTCGTCCAGTACGCTGGAAGTGGGGCCGTCGCGCATCGGGCGGCTGCGCGCTCACATCAAGCAAGTGCTGAAGCAAATAGACAGCGGCGCGCTGCGGGTGCAGGGCGAAGGACAGGAAACGGTCGCGGGGCGTCTGTGCGGCATCGTGCGGGTCATGCCGGGCACCGCGCAGGCTCCCTGTCGGCGCTTCTGGATTGATTTGAGCACGGGCGCGCAGCTGCGGATTGAGCAGTACGACGCTTCCGGCGCGCGCCTGTCCGCATCGTACTATACAAGCGTCACGTATAACCCGGCGCTGCAACGGGACGACTTCCGCCCCCCAAAGCCGGGCAAGGACGTTAAAGTCGTCGCTCTGGAAATCGGCCCGCCGCTGCCAACGGTCGCGCAGGCGCAGGCGCAGGCCGGGTTCCCACTCGCGCAGCCTGCTTACCTGCCGCCGGGGTTTGCGTTTCAGTCGGCGTCCCTGTCCAACTTTCGGGGGCACAAGATGGCGGCCCTGCGCTATGCCAACGGACTGAACGTCCTGTCGCTGTTTGAAACGCCCGTGCCGCCCCAAACGGCGCTCCCGGCCATGCCGCCGAAGCCGCCCCATTCGCCGCGTCCGGGCGTGCTGATGGGAGACGCGGCGGGCCTGCGGCTGGTGGTGATTGGCAACATGGGGCAGGACGAATTGCAGAAGGTGCTGGCGTCGGTGCGTTAACCGTCTACGGCCCGGTCAGCGACGCCAGCGGCGTGCCAAAGGGGAACCGTGCCCCCCGCTCCGCTTCGGCGTACTCAAAGACCGCCGCCATGAGTTCATCCCAGTAAAAGTAAAGGTCGGCCACGTCTTCAATCGCCGCCAGAAGCAGCCCATCTGACTCGGAGCCATCCGGCAGGGCGGAAAACCCCAGCGCTTCCGCCGCCAGCACCGGGCAATACAGTACGTCCCCCGCGCGCTTTCCCTCCCGAAACGCCAGCCGGTAGCAGCCGATGAGCGCCCGGTGCTGAGGGTGCAGACGCGCGCCGGTTTCCTCCCGGCACTCGCGCTCGGCGGCGGCGTCTACTGTTTCCCCCGCTTCAATGCGCCCGGAGGGAATGCACCAGCCGCGCCCGGCAATGTCCGCGAGCGCCACTTTGTCCCCATAAAATACGAATACGAGAACGGCCCAAAGCTGCCCTTCGCTCTCCGGCGGCAGTTCCATGCCGGGCAAAAAGGTCGCGTCGGCGTCCAGAAACGGCCAGTAGGCAGTGGGAAAAAAGGGCATGGCTAACCGGGGGTCATCTCCCAGAACGACGCGCCCAGACAATCAAATGGCAAGCGGCGCTCGTCCGGGTCGGCCAGATTGAACTGCTGGTTAACGAAATACACCACCGTCGCCGGTTCCCTGGCTAAATTGGCACAGCCGTGCCCCACCCCGCGCGGGATATGCAAGAGTTGCGCGCGCCCGCCGCCCATTACCAGGCGCATAGACTGATTAAATGTCGGCGAGGCGGCACGGGCGTCTATCAGGCCAACCAAAAGACGGTTGTCGGGGGGCACGAACCACACGTCGTCCTGATGGAAATGCAGGTGAAAGGCTTTAATCGCCCCCGGCAAGATGAGCGAGTACGATGACTGCCGCACCTGAAAGCCCGGCACGCTCTCCAATTCCCCCGTCTCGGTGAGGCGAGCAAGTTCCGCGAACGAGCCGCCGTCATCAGACAGCAGCCGCAGGTCTATCAGCCGCACGCCGTCAATGCGCGCGCCGCCCGCGTAGGATTGGGTACTTAAATGCGAACGGAATGGCTCACCAAGCGCATCCGGCGTCAAGGGTTCAGCCAACGCCGAGTAACTCCACGTCAAACACCAGCGTCGCATTGGGCGGAATAACGCCGGGGTAGCCCTGCGGCCCGTAGGCCAAATCGCCGGGGATCGTGAGAATGCGCCGCCCGCCCACCTTCATGGTCAGGACACCTTCGTCCCACCCCTGGATGACTTTGCCGCGCCCAATCACGAATGAAAAGGGTGTTCCTCTATCACGGGATGAGTCAAATTGGGAGCCATCGGTGAGCGTGCCGGTGTAATGCACGCGCACGGTTTGTCCATTCTGGGGGGAAGGGCCGTCTCCAACGGTTTCATCTACATATTGCAGTCCGCTGGCGGTGGTGGTGGGTTCGGTCATAGGTTGGTTCTCCTTGCGTTGTTCATGGGCAGTTATTGGGCGCACAGTGCTTCAGCAGTGCTTTAGCAGTGCTTCACAGGTGCAAGGCGGAGCGCCGACAGCAATACGTTCAAGCCTCGCGCGGCAAGTCCTCGCGCAGCAGGTCTAACAAATACTGGCCGTAGCCGCTTTTCATGAGCGGGGCGGCCACCCGGCGCAGCTGCACGCTGTCAATGTACCCCATACGCCACGCTACTTCTTCAATGCAGCCGATTTTTAACCCCTGACGCTCCTCTATGACCTGCACAAAGGTGCTCGCCTGCATCAGGGAATGGAACGTGCCCGTGTCCAGCCACGCCGCGCCCCGGTCTAGGATGGCGACCTGCAAGCGTCCCTGCGCCAGATACGCCCGGTTGATGTCGGTTATCTCGTACTCGCCGCGCGCGGAAGGCGCAAGCGAACGGGCGATGTCCACCACGTCGGCGGCGTAAAAGTAGAGGCCCGGCACGGCATACGACGACTTGGGGCGGGCAGGCTTCTCCTCAATGCCGATGGCGCGGCCTGCGGCGTCAAACTCCACCACGCCGTAACGCTCCGGGTCTTGCACATGGTAGGCGAACACGACGCCGCCCGCCGGGTGGGTATTGGCCTGCAGCAGCGCCGCCAATCCCGACCCGTAAAAGATGTTATCCCCCAGAACGAGCGCCACGCTGTCCGTGCCAATGAAGTCGGCCCCAATCACAAACGCCTGCGCTAAACCGTTGGGCACGGGCTGCGCGGCATAGGAAAAGCGGCAGCCCAGAGAAGCGCCGTCGCCCAGAAGCCGCTGGAAATGCGACAGGTCGTGCGGCGTAGAGATGATTAATACGTCCTGAATGCCCGCCAGCAGGAGAATAGACAGGGGGTAATAGACCATCGGCTTGTCGTAGACGGGCATGAGCTGCTTGGAGATTGCCAGCGTGATGGGATGCAGCCGCGAGCCGGTTCCGCCTGCAAGGATGATGCCTTTCATAGGTGTCCCCTACGGCACCCAGGCGCGGTAAATGTGCAGGCTCCAGAAGTGGCGCGACTTGTAGTTCGTGAAGTCTATGATGCCCTCGGCGCGCAGCTCTTCCAATCGCGCCATGTGGGCTTTCAGTTCAGGGCCGAAGGGGAAGTTGACCTGCGACAGTTCCTCCATGCGCTCCCCGAAGACGCCCTTCGCGGCGGCCAGAATGCGTCCGACGTGCGAAAGCGAAGACATGGGCAGGTACAGAACGCCGCCCGGACGCAGGTGCTCGCGCACGCTTTCCAGCATCTTGACCACATGATGCGTCCCATCGGGGCCGCCGGTGGGCACGGGGTCGGGAAACCAGGACGAGAGCCGCGCCACTTCGTCGGCAATGCCGGACACGTCATCAATAATCACGTCAAACTGCTGCCCCTGAAGCGGCTGCCACAGGTCGCCGCAGACGACTTGCACCTGCCCGGCGACGTTGTTGCGTTCCGCATTCAGGGCGGCAAGGCGGCAGGCTTCCGGCATGACATCGGTGGCGACCACGTGCCCGGCGCCCGCAAGCGCAGCGTAAATCGCCAGGACGCCAACCCCGCACCCCATGTCCAGCACGGATGCGCCGGGGGGAATATGAAGCACTTTGGCAATCATCTGGCTGGTGGACGTGGGGTAAAAGACCTGCGCGCTGGTTTCCAGTTCAATCTCTCGCCCGCCAATGGGGAATTGCTTTTGCGCGACTTCCAAATTGCTCTGCCTCCCGCAGCCGGACAGATTGACCGGCCCGTCGTGTTGCATGATAACCCACAGTTTACCCCAAAAATACGTGCAGTGTGCTTCTCTGCCTCTGGCCGCGCGCGGCGAGGACAGGCGCGTGCTTGACAGGCATGGGGCGAGTGTGCTACCATGCCGCAAATGGCTTCCCCCGATCCCTTCTCTACGACCCCCTTTGCCGGTGCGCCGCGTCCCCTGCCCCGCCGCCCGGCGCGCGTGCCAGCGGGCAAACTGAACCGTCCGCGCTTCATGGGCACAGACGCTTTCTGGACAATTGCGCTGCCCGTACTGCTTCTCGCCGTGTGCGCCGCCGCGCAAGCAAACGCGCAGATGGCTCGATGGCCCGGCAGCCTGCTGGGAGCGGCGACGGTGGCATTTGCGTTTCTGCTGGGCTGGCGCATTGCAGGCCGCACGGCGGGCATCGTGAGCGCGCTGCTGCTGGCAACGTCCCTGCCGTTTGCCCTGAGTGCGCCGCATGAAACTCTTGCCCTGCTGTTCGCGCTGCTGACCATGAGCGCGCTGTTTGCATTCACGGCAGGTTCTTCATTGGCGGCGCTGGCGCTGGCGGGCCTGGCCACCGTTGTTGTCCCTGACGGCGCGCTTTTGGGCCTGACGCTGGCGCTTTTGTCTTTCGCACAGGGGCGCAAACGGGCGTGGCTGGGCGCGCTGGTGTTTCTTGCCATTGCAGGCGGCGGCTGGGCGGCGCGGGTCTGGGGCCTGCATGACGTGTTTCCTGCTGTCGGCTGGCACACGCAAACGCGGCTGCTGCGAACGCTGTGGGCTGCGCCAATGGGCTGGCTGCTGTGGTTTCTGCTGCCGCTTGCAGGCGAGTTCGCCGACCCCGCGCGCCGGGCGCGCTGGCTGCCCACTGCGCTCTGGTTCGCTGTAAGCGTGACCGCGGGAAGCGTCATCAACGCAGGCATCGTGCCGGAGGGAATGGGGCTTGTGCTGCTGCCGGTGCTGTGTGTGCTCATCGGGGGCGGCGTCGCGCGTCTCTTGCCGACGCTGGCGGGGGATGTGCCGTCGCCCTTCTTACGCACCGGACTGGCGACGCTGGCAGTGCTGCTGCTTCTTGCCTTGCGCGCACAGGGAGAATGGGAACTGCTGTCGCGCCAAACATTCACAGGCGCAGGGGGCATAGTCACTCGTAGGCCAGAAGCGCCTGCACGGGGTAGCCTGCCAAAGCCGCCCGCCCCGGCAGGAACCGCAGTTCCACCAAAAAGCTAAGACCGACGACATGCGCGCCGAGTTGCTCTGCGAGGCGCACCGAAGCGCGGGCCGTGCCGCCCGTCGCCAGCAGGTCGTCTATGATGAGCACGCGCTGCCCGGCTTGCAGAGCGTCCCGATGCACTTCCACTACGCTTGTTCCATATTCCAGCGCGTATTCCTGCCGCAAAGTAAGATGGGGCAGTTTGCCCGACTTGCGAATGGGAACAAATCCCACTCCCAATGCCAGCGCAACCGGTGCGCCGAACAAAAAGCCACGCGCCTCAATGCCGACGATGACATCAGGAGAGCGGACAGATGCCCATTCAGTCATGCCGTCTATGACTTCCTGAAAGGCAGAGCTGCTGCCCAGAACGGGCGTGATGTCCTTGAAGACAATGCCTGGTTTGGGAAAGTCGGGAATGTCGCGCACCAGAGCCGCCGCCAGCAAGTCACTCACGCTCAGTCGCCAGAGCCGCCATTAATAATGATGGGAGCGCCGTAGCCGCCAGGAAGAATTTCCAGCCCGCTGCCGTTGTCAAATCCCCCGTTATTGTAGCCTCCGTTGTCCATGCCGCCGTTGTTGAAGCCATTCCCTGTGACTCCGTTCAAGCCGTTGTTCTCGGAGGGGTTGTAGCCGGGAGGAAAGCCCCCACTCACGCCGGGGCCGCCGATGGGGCCGTAAGGGTTGGTGTTGGCGGTCGCGTCCTGCTGCTGCGGGATAAGGGGCCGGGGAGTCGTGTCTTCGGCCTGCTGTGCAACCGGAGTGGGGCGGGTGTAATACACATACGGGTCTTCCGTGATGGGAGCGCCGCTGCCGGTGCGGTCAATGATGCGGCCCGCAACGGGACGCGCCTGCGCGGTGGGCAGAATGGCATAAAACGCCTTCCACCGCGTGTGGGTCTGTCGGGCAATCTCATCAGCGGCGGCAGACGCGCTCATATTCAGGGTGGGCAGGGAGACCGTGCCGGACAAGTCGCCGTATATCTGGACGGTGGCGTTGTCCACGGCAGCGGCCATGCGAATGGCCTCGGCGGCAGGCATGGTCAGCGATGGAAAGACAACGGAACCGTTGGTGTCTATCTTGGGCAAGGGAGATGGCGCGGCGGCATCGTCTTTGCTGATGACAAACGTCTTCTGGAAGTCCGCGCCGACGGCGTTCGCCAGGTCGTTAATTGCCTCCAGGCGCGTGCCGGAGCGGTCAGAAACAGTGAACGAAACGGGCAGGCTCGCGTCCAGGCCACCCTTGAACACGATGTTGACAGCGAACTGGTCGCTGATGCGCGCGGCGGCGTCGCGGGCGGGCACCAGATCAAACGACAGCGGCACGCTTGCGACAGGCGCGGCGGGCGCGTCTACCCCCTGCGCGCGCGCCGGAGACAGGGCAGCACAAAAAGTCAAACAGGCGGCTGCAATCAGGATGTGGTGACGCACGACGGTATCCCTCCAAATGACATGGGAGCGAGAGGGTTTCAACCCCTCGCTCTTACACGCGCAAGGCGGCTGCCTTATATCAGATGCTTTACTCTTCCCCAAAGCCCAGGCAGGCAAACCCTATGCGGCGGCAACGATGGCGGCGAAGTCGGCGGCTTTGAGACTGGCCCCGCCAATGAGGCCGCCGTCTATGTGCGGACGGGCGAGAAGGTCAACGGCATTGTCGGGCTTCATGGAGCCGCCGTATTGAATGCGAACGCCCTCTGCTGCCGTATCGCCTGCCATCTCGCGCACGGCGGCGCGCACGACGCCGCACACCCGGTTGGCTTCATCGGGCTGACAGACTTCGCCGGTGCCGATGGCCCACACGGGTTCATAGGCGAACACGACAGTTTCCATCTGCTCCGGGGTAATGCCTTGCAGAGCGCGCGTCGTCTGCTCCTGCACAATGGCGTCCGTGCGGCCCGCCTGACGCTCGGCGAGCGTCTCTCCAATGCAGATAATAGGCACAAGACCCGCCGACAGAATGGCCCGCGCTTTCGCATTGACGGCTTCGTCTGTCTCGGCGAGCGTGGACAGCAGAGGCGGGGTCATGTCCGGTTCGGCAACGCCGAAGCGTCCGCGCGTCTCGGAATGCCCCACAATACAAAAGCGAACACCCACGTCTTGCAGCATGGGAATGGAGATTTGCCCGGTGTACGCCCCGCTTTCTTTCCAGAAGCAGTTCTGCGCGCCCAACTGAATGGCGGAGCCGTGCAGGGCGTCGCGCACGGACGCGAGCGCAGTAAATGGTGGGCAGATTACGACATCGGCAGCGTCCTGTGCGGCAACAAGCGGCTTCAAGGCATCCACCAGCGCCACAGCCTCGGCAATGGTCTTGTTCATCTTCCAGTTTCCGGCAATGAGGGGTTTACGCATAAAGTCTCCTTTGATTACTGCGGGCGGAAGATGGTCTGGTCGCGGCGGCGACCTGTGGAGAGAATGGTAATCGGGACGCCGATATGGGCTTCTACGGCTTCCACAAAGTGACGGGCCGTGCGGGGAAGTTTGGCGTAGTCTTTAATCTCGGTTACGTCTTCGTGCCAGCCGGGAAGGGTCTTGTAAATCGGGCGGCAGCGGCACAATCTGTCCTGGTCGGAGGGGAAGTCTTCTATGGTTTCGCCGTCTAACTCATAGGCGACGGCGATTTTCACTTCGTCCATGCCAGAGAGAACGTCTAAATGGCCGAGGTACAGGTCGGTCAGGCCGTTGACAAGGGCCGAATAGCGCAGGGCCACGCCGTCCAGCCAGCCGCACCGGCGAGGGCGTCCGGTGGTGGTGCCGTACTCCGCGCCGCGCTCGCGTATCAATGCGCCGAGGGCGTTGTCCTGCTCGGTGGGGAATGCGCCTGCGCCCACGCGGGTGGTGTACGACTTGGAAACGGCGATAATGCGGTCAATCTGCGTAGGGCCGAGACCCGTCCCGATGCACGCGCCGCCCGCAGACGGGTGCGACGAAGTGACGTAGGGGTACGTTCCCAAATCAATGTCTAACAAAGTGGCCTGCGCGCCTTCAAACAAGACTTTCTTTCCCGACCTGGCGGCGTAAGCAACCCGAAGCGCGGTGTCGTCCACGTAGGGACGCAGGGCGTCGGCATGGGGCAGCAGGCTGTCCAGAATGGCCTGCGCTGAGAGGGGCGCGACGCCGTAGACTTTGACGAGCAGTTCGTTTTTGTAGTCTAAGACTTCGCAAAGGCGCTCGCGAAACAGGGCGGGATTGACGAACTCGCGCATCCGAATGCCGACGCGGGCAGCCTTGTCCTGATAGGCAGGGCCAATGCCGCGCCCGGTTGTGCCGAGGGCTTTGCGGCCTTTGCGCTTTTCTTCCAACTCGTCCAGCAGGGTATGGTAGGGCAGCACGAGATGGGCGTTGCCGCTGATTTTCAGGTTCGCGCAGGAGATGCCCCGCGCCTGCAAACGCTCAATTTCGCCGACAAACGACGCCGGGTCAAGCACCACGCCATCGGCCACGACGCATAGCGTCTCCGGGTGGAGTATGCCCGCCGGGATTAAGTGAAGTTTATATTCCTGGTCGTCCACCACCACCGTGTGGCCCGCATTGGAGCCGCCGCCCCAGCGCACGACTACATCTTTGTCGTGGGCGAGGAAATCAATGAGTTTGCCCTTGCTTTCGTCGCCCCACATTGCGCCGACAACCACCGTGTTCGCCATCGTTCATGCCCCTTTTTGCGCTCGCGTGATTTGCAAGCGAGCGACGCAGGATTATACCATGCCGGGGCATTGTCGTCAATGTCGGGAGGGCCGCGTGACCGTGAAACCTCGTTCTGTCACCGCTATTCCTTCGTTCTGTCACTGCTATTCCTTCGCTTTGTCACCGCTATTCCACCGCTTTGTCACCGCTATTCCACCGCTTTGTCACCGCTATTCCACCGCTTTGTCACCGCTATTCCACCGCTATTCCTTCGGTGAAAGGGCGCTAAACTCCCGTCGGGCGGCGCGGGAACTCCGAGGGGCGTTTGCGGGTTGGCGCAGTATCAGCCCCAGCCTTAGCCCACAGAAAGGGACACAAGACCATGACCACCATGAAAGCCGTCCGCTACCACAGTTACGGCGGGCCGGACGTGCTGCGTTATGAAGACGCCGACAAACCGACTGCCGCCCCCGGCGAGATGCTTGTGCGCGTGAAAGCCGCCGCCGTGAACCCCGTTGACTGGAAGATACGCAAAGGTTTGTTCGCCGCCATGCATCCGGCGCAGTTCCCTGTCACGCCCGGCGCGGATATGTCCGGTGTAGTAGAAGAATTGGGCGAACGGACGACAGGCTTCCAAGTTGGGGACGCCGTGTTTGCGTACATTCCGGGCGGCGGGTACGCCGAATACGCGACGTTTGACGCTTCCGCCGCCGCATTGAAGCCGAAAAGCATCAGTTTCGTGGAGGCCGCGTCGCTGCCGGTTGCCGCGCTGACGGCCTGGCAAGCCCTGTTTGACGCGGCTCACTTGCAGGCCGGACAAACGGTTTTGATACACGGTGCAGCGGGCGGCGTGGGTTCGCTTGCCGTGCAAATCGCGAAATGGAAAGGGGCGACGGTGGTCGGCACGGCGTCCGCGTCCAATCAAGCGTACCTGAGAGAACTGGGAGTTGACCAGCCGATTGACTATAGCGCAGGGCCTTTTGAGCGCGGCCTGCACGATATAGACGTGATATTAGACACCCTGGGCGGCGACACGCAGGCGCGCTCGTGGGGCGTTCTCGCGCCGAACGGCGTGCTCGTCTCGCTGGTTGACCCAACAGTGAGCGACACAGGCAAACAGAAGGGCAAACGAGGACTGTTTTACTCCTCACACGCGAGCGGCGCGCAATTGAAAGAAGTGGCGAAACTGGCAGACGAGGGCGTTATCAAGCCGCAGGTAGACACGGTGCTGCCGCTCGCAGACGCACGAAAAGCGCAGGAACAAAGCGAAAGCGGGCACACGCGCGGGAAAATCGTGCTGCAAGTCAGCGAATAGCAGGCGCGACATCTGCGAGCGCGTGGGGTAAAATGGCGGCAGGAAAGCGTTCTGCCGCCATTTTGTTTGCGCCTGCATGATTACCGTCACCCAACTCGTCAAGACCTACCAAACGGGCAGCATGGCTTTGACCGTGCTCAAAGATGTGTCCCTGCACATTGAACGCGGCGAAATGGTGGCGATTATGGGGCCATCGGGTTCGGGTAAGTCCACGCTGATGAACATTATTGGCTGCCTTGACCGCCCAACTTCCGGCTCGTATGTGCTGAACGGGCAGGAAGTGGCCCGTTTAGATGACAGCGAGTTGGCGTCTATTCGCAATCGGACACTGGGCTTTGTGTTTCAGCAGTTCAATTTGCTGCCGCGCACCACAGCACAACGCAACGTGGAACTTCCTTTGATTTACGCCGGGACGCGCGGACGCGCCGAAAAAGCGCGCGCGGCATTGGAACGAGTAGGATTGGGCGACCGCGCCGACCACCGCCCCAACCAACTCTCCGGGGGACAGCAGCAGCGTGTCGCCATCGCCCGCGCGATTGTCAGCCACCCCCCGATACTTTTAGCCGATGAACCTACGGGCGCATTAGACACGCGCACCGGCGAGGAAATCATGGGCATCTTTCAAGCCCTGCACCGCGAGGGGGAAACAGTGGTCTTAGTCACGCACGAAGAGGACATTGCGGCCCACTGTCAGCGCATTGTCCGCTTCCGGGACGGCGAGATTGTCAGCGACGACCCGGTTGCGTCTCCCCGACAGGCGCAGTAGCCCATGTTTTCACAGCGCGCGCTCCCCGTTGTGCTCCTCCTGCTTCTCGTGGCGCTCCTGACACCCGCGCTCGCAGGCCCTGTTGTTGTGCGTGTGGGCGGCGCGGGGGCGTTCCGCCTGCCGGACAAGAACGCGACTGACCCGCAATCCCGTGCGAACCGCGCCATCGTAGACGCCTTTGAGCGCGAACATCCCGGCATTTTGCTTCAAGGAGCGCAGGGGTTGCAAATCTCCGGGCCGCAGAATGAAAGCAGTCTTTTATTAGCGTTCGCCGGGGGAACCGCGCCCGATGTGGTGTATGTCAACTTCCGGTCTTCGGCGTCGTTCATCCAGCAGGGCTTTCTGATGCCGCTGGACGGCTACTTAGCCCGCGACCCCAGCGTGATGAAACGGCTCAATCCCCGCGTTCGCCATGTCCTGCTGGACGTGGGGCACGGCCATGTTTACTCGGTTCCCTACGCGCAGTACGTTCTGGCTTTGTATTACCGCAAAGACCTCTTTCAAGCCGCTGGATTAGACCCCGATAAGCCGCCGCAGAACTGGGACGAGTTCTATGCAGACGCGCAGAAGATAACCGACCAGCCTAAAGGCATCTGGGGGTTTGAGTTCAAGACCGGGCCGGAAGCGTCTGCGGTCTGGTGGGTGGACTTTCTGTGGCAGGCGGGAGGCGAGGTCATCCAGCGGAACGCACGGGGCGAATGGGAGGCGGCGTTCAATTCACCCGCGGGCGTCACCGCGCTGAACTTCTACAAGAAGCTGAAAACCGCGCCCTGGACAGGGCCGGACGGCAAAACCTATCGCGGCGTCGCCACAAACTCCGCCACCGCAGACCTGGACAGAGTGCAGGGCAAATGCGGAATGTGGTTTCAATACCAGAGCAACATTATCGCAAACCAGGCGGATGCCTCGCAAATCAACCCGTCGCTGATTGGCATTGCCCCGCTTCCTAAAGGCCCGACGGGGGTGCAGGCCGACGAACTCAACGCCGCCATGTGGGGAATCTCGTCGCAGATTAAAGATGCCCGCGTCCGGGAGGCGGCGTGGCAGTTCATTACTTTCATGGGGAGCGACGAGGCGGACGCTATCCGCACGAAGGCGTATGTGGAGGCCGGGCTGGGAAGCACCGTGAACCCGGAAAGTTTGCAAAAGTACGGGTATGGCGACTACACCACACGGGCATCGCGGGCGTGGCTGCTGGCGAACAAGACGCTGTTTCTGCACGGACACCCGGAACCCTACGCCGAGAACATGAGCCAAATCTATATTCTTCTGGCGACGCCTCTCTCCGCGATTGAGAACAACCCGAATGCCGACCCCAAAAGCCTGTTAGACCAGTCCGCGCGGGAGGTGAATACCAAGTTAACCGGCTACGTCCCGCCCGCAGTGATGCGGCAGCGAAGGCGCGCGGCGTGGATAACATTTGCGCTCGCAACCTGTGCATTATTAGTCTGGGCCACGCGAATTGTTGCCCAAAAACGCCGACAGCCGCCCGCAGGCCCGCTGTCCCGCCCCGCCGGACTGACAGGCCGCGCCCACATTCTCGCGTGGCTTTTCATGGTTCCCGCAGTGGGGTCGGTAGCCTTGTGGGCGTATTATCCCCTGGCGCGCGGGCTGGTGATGGCGTTCCAGAATTACCGGCTCATCGGCCCGGCGACCTACGTGGGACTGGACAATTTTATTGATGTCTTTCACCAGCCGTCCTTCTGGTACGGGGTGCGGAACTCGGTGGAGTTTACGGTTCTCAACCTGTGCCTCGGCTTCTTTCTGCCTGTTTTTCTCGCGCTGGGTTTGTCGGAAATCCCGCGCGGAAGGGTCTTTTTTCGCACGTTGTACTACCTGCCCGCTGTCACGGCGGGGCTTGCTATCTCGCTGATGTGGAAAATCTTTGAGGCGGGAACCCCGGACGGCCTGTTTAACAGCATTTTGCTGGGCACAGCGCACGGACATTCCGACCCCGTGAAGTGGCTGGACGACCCGCGCTGGGCGATGCTGGCTGTGGTGCTGCCGGGAATCTGGGCGTCGGCGGGGCCGGGAAGCATCATTTATCTGGCGGCGCTCAAGTCTATTCCCGACGAGATGTATGAGGCCGCCGACCTGGACGGAGCAAGTATCTGGTCAAAAGTGCGTCACGTTACCCTGCCCACCCTAAAACCCTTGATTTTGATTAACCTGCTCGGCGCGACAATCGGCGCTTTCCAGGCGGCGGGAAACATCTTCGTGATGACGGGAGGCGGGCCTGCTTATGCGACCCACACGTTGGGATTGGAAATCTTTTACAACGCCTTCCTGTTCCTGAAGTTCGGCTACGCGACTGCCGCCGCGTGGGTGATGGGGGCCATGCTTGTGGGCTTTACATTGTACCAACTGCGCCTCACCCGCAACCTGCGCTTCGCCGCCGGGCGCGCATAAACACGCCGCCGCGCGGCTGTTTTCCCCGTGTTTTCCTACTGTTTTCCCCGTGTTTTCCTTCTGCACCCTTACTGCAACCCTTCTGCACCCTTACTGCAAGCCTTCTGCATACTTTTTGCGAAAAGGCGAAAAGTGGCCCTCACCCGGCATGAGGCGGCCCTCACCCCGCCATTGGAATGGCGACCCTCTCCCGTTGTCACGGGCGAGGGTAAAGACAACTTAATCTCTCACCCTCGCCTGCTTTAGCGGGAGAGGGTCGCTCGCCCTGCGAGCGGGGTGAGGGCCGTTCACAGGCGAGGGTGAGAGATAAGTCCATTGTCTTCACCCTCGCCTGCGCCCTCCGGGTCTGCCAGTGCAGAAGCGGGCGTCTTATCTCCCACCCTCGCCTGCGAAGCGGGAGAGGGTCGCCATTCTGATGGCGGGGTGAGGGCCTCCTACGGCGCAAGCAGTTTGCGGGCGATGGCAACGTCGCCCGGCTTATCCACATCCGCCCCGATTTCCGGGTACGGAGACACCACAGCCCGGCACGACGCCCCCAGAACATGGGACGCGCCCGCCTCCAGCATGGCGAGAGACAAGAGCGGCGGCACTGCCTGCGCGCACACAATGCGCGTCAAAAGCCCCCACCCTAACAACTTTCCCAACTGCATGACGGATTTGCGGGCCGCATACACCCGCGCAATGGTGTTGCGCTTCGCCGTTATCGCGCCGGGACGCAGCAGCATCAGGTTTCCGCCCGTAAAACGTCCTTCGCGCATTCGGACAGCCGTGCGTTTCATGTCGGGAAACCGCTCCCGGCACAGCGAAAGCGTCACGATGGGATAGCACAGGTCGGCGTTTAAACCCCGCGCGCGCTTCACAAAGTCCTGCACGGCTTCCGGCGACAAAAAGGGAATATCCGACGTCGCTACCAAAACGGGCGCGTCAGACCCTTCTTTGTCCACGCCAATCGCCTGAATCCCTGCCATCAGGTTGTCCACCAAACTGCGCGCCCCCATGACAGCCTGATACGAGTCGCTTGCGGGAACGTCCCCCACCACGAACACGCGCCCCACTGACGGCGCATCATGCAGGGCTGCCACCACATAATCCAGCATGGTCTTGTCGCCCAACCGCACCAGCGCCCGGTTGGAAACGCCCGTCTTCACGCGCATCTCCGGGCTGTTCGCGCCGCCCGCCAGCACAATGGCGTCTACTTCGGTGTCACTCAATGTCGCCCTCCTGCGTCGTCCTCGTCACCCACACGCTGCCCAATTGCAGCGCGCTTGCATTCTCCGCAATGCGAACGGCATCCGTATCCGAAGACGCCCGGCAGAACACCGCCGACCCGCTTCCGCACAGCAGCACGTCTCCCGCAGTTATCTCCCGAAGCGCATCAAAGACCGCCCGCACTTCAGGAACGCACGCGAACACTACGTCCTGGAAGTTGTTGCCCACGCGCCGGACGCCGCCAAGCCAGTGTTCCGTTGCCGTTCCCGGCGCGTGCTGTGGCAGATTATCCCATGCGGCATAAGCGTCCTTCGTGGAAACATTCGCGCGCGGCTTCACAACCACCAGCGGCCACGCCGGGGACAACGCGGGCAAAGGCGTTATCTTCTCGCCAATCCCTTCTACCAGCGCCGTTTCCCCGCGCAGAAAGAACGCGACATCCGCGCCCAGCCATGACGCCATGCGCGTTAACTCGGCGGCATCAACGGGCAGCCCAAAGGCTTCCATCAGGGCGAGAAGCGTCGCCGCCGCATCGCTGCTCCCGCCGCCCAGTCCCGCCTGCGCGGGAACGTTCTTCACCAAACGGATAAACACCCCGGACATATTCGGCAGCACGCTGCCGCGCGCCGCCAGCATCTTCTGCACGCGCACGGCGGCTTTGTGAACGAGATTGGACGCATCGGCGGGAACGCCTGCGGCCTCCGGCCCGGTCACTTCCAGATGGACGCCGGGACGGTCGGGGACGCGCGTCACTGTCACCGTATCATGGAGCGCAATGGTCTGCATGACCGAGCGCAGGTCGTGATACCCATCGGGACGCCTTGCGCCAATGTCCAATGTGAGGTTAATCTTGGCGTAAGCCGCCCGCGTAACGGTGTTTTGCCCGGTCATGGACGCCGCGCCAGCGCGTGATGAACCGCCGCCACGCCGAGCGCATCGCTCAGGTCGGCGGCGCGGGCTTCGTGGGCGCGCGGCAGCAGCGCGAACGCTTCTCCCAGCACGCGCCCGCCGTACTTGTCATCCGCCGTAAGCGCCTGCCCGATGAGATAACGCATTCCGTCCGCATCGGTGCGCGCCAGCCATTTGGGATTGGGGCCAACGCGCGCGTAGAGAGTTAACGCCGGGGCAATCAGCAGACGGCTGAAGTTCGCCGCCCCGCTGAAGTCGCCCCATGCGCGCTGCACCTGTGCCGGGCCATCGGGAAGGCGCTGAAGCCAGCGCACCAGAAGCCGCTCGCCTAAGTAACCGTTCGCCCAGTATTCCGGGGCCTTGTAGCCGCCAATCGGCGGCAGAGCGAGATGGGAATATTCGTGCAGGATTTCGCGTATCCACTCAATAGACGAGCGCGGGGCGTCCAAAGCGTCAAAGTAAAGGTTGGCGTTCCACTGTTCGCCGCCTGCCCGTCCGTCCCGGCACAGCCACACGGCGAACGGCGCGTCGCCGTTGGCGGCAGGCTGCCCCGTTTGCGTGGTCAATGTCCGGTGCGCCAGCGACAACAAACGCGCCATGCGCCCGGCAAGGGCGGCATCGCTGGGAAGGGTATAATGCACCGTGCAGAACAAACGCAGCCTGCCTTCGCCGCCATCGGGAAGGTACAGATAGGTGGCTTTGGAGAAGCGCGCGCCTGCCTGCGGCTCGTCGGCGGGCGTCGGCAGGTAAGGACGGGGAACAATCAGCGTGCCCAATCCGTCCGGCAGGGAAACGCTGTCTACGGGCAGCGCGATCAACTGCGTCACATCAACGTGCTCCGGCAGGCCATTGGAAACTGTCGCTTCGGCGGCGCGCGCGTCCTGGGTCAGTGCCTCCTGCGCCCATGCGGGCGGCCCCGTCAGCAGGCAAAAGACACAAGCAAGCAAGGCGGCGCGCAGGGTAGTCACGCCCTATTATAACACAAAGAGGCCCTCACCCTGCCCCCGAAAGGCTTGAATGATGAATGTCCGCCTTGCTGCCCTGGCTTTGTGCCTGATGCTCCCGTGCCCCGCGCGTGCCGTAACGCCCGCTGCACCCGTGTCCTCCATTTCCACAGCGCCCGCCCCGCTGCCGCTTTCGCTGCGCGACCAGAAACAGGCCGCTGATGAAAGCAAGCAGGGCGAAACGGACGCAGCCGAAATCGCCAAGACCGCCAAGTTTGTCACCGATAAGGCTGTCACTGACCGGGTGAACAGCATCGGGCAGAAGCTGGCCGCTGTCGCCAACACCACGCAGTATCCCGCGGAGTACGGCAACAACACCGTGTACCCGTTCACCTGGCGCTTCTTCGTCATCCAGAACAAAGAAGTGAATGCGTTTTCCCTGCCCGGCGGCTATGTTTATGTTTACAAGGGATTGTTGGACAATGTGCGCTCCGATGACGAGCTTGCGGGCGTCTTAGGCCATGAAATCACGCACGCGGCGCACCATCATATTCAAGCCCTTTCCCACGAAGCCAGCAAAATGAACGCGCAGATGATGGCGGGCCTGCTGGCAGCCGTTCTCGCGCACGTCCCCGCCGCCGACATCGGCAATCTGTATCAGGGCGCGTCGCTCTTGCAGGAGGGCGTGATGAACATTCACTTCAGCCAGGCCGCCGAGCGCGATGCCGATCACGGCGGCACCATTCTCATGGCAAAAGCAGGCTACAACCCGGTGGGAATGCTGACATTCATGGAGCATCTCGCCGACTTGCAGAAGCGGCAGCCGGACGTGGTGGAAGGCATCATGCAAGACCACCCCTATGAAACCGAGCGCGTCACGCTCATTCAGGCGGAACTGGCGCAAATGAAAGTGCCGGTAACCGCGCGCGCCGTCCGCGAGGCCACCGGAGCCGCGCGCGCCGCCGTCCTGTCCCCCACCCCGCAGACCCGCGCGATTGTGTTTGCCAGCAAGACGCTGGCAACGCTTTCCGACCCCGACGGCACGCGCGCGCAGACCGCCGCCGCCGCGCTGAACACGCTGCTGGACAACGGCTTGATGCTGTATCAGGTGAAGTCTGATGGCACGCGCCTTCTCGCCGCCGACCGCCCCGTGCTCCAATTCACGCCTGCCGACGCCGCCCTGTCTCCCGGCTCCGACCCTGCCGCGCTCGCCGACGCCGCGAGCAAAGCCTTGCGCTCCGGCCTCTACGCCCAGACATTGGCGGGCAATACGGCCCCCTGAAAATAATTTACCGCAGGGCTTGACAAGGCCCGCGCTCCTATGCAATACTGCTCTCCTGCGTCCTCCTGGTGAGAGGAAGCGAACACTGTGATGCAAACGAACCAGATAACCTTAAACGCAATCCGGCACGGCTTCGGCGAAGACTGCGGCGGCAACGGCTTTAATGTCTGCCCCCTGTCTGCCGCCCGCCTGACCGCGTGCGTCTATAACCAACCCTTCCCAGGAGGCCCCGTCTTCTAGCACACTGTTTGCGACACAACAGCATTGTCCAAGACGCCCCCTGCGAAGGCTTTTCCGCCCGGCAGGGGGCGTCTTTGCGTTTATTTTCTTCTCCGGTTCGGGCCGGAGCGCGTGGGTTATCTTGAAAATTAGGCTCCATGCGTGACATTTGCCTGAGCCATCTTACTGTGGGGAGCGTAGCTCAGTGGCAGAGCACATCCGTTTCCGCTCTTTGCCTGCACTGCGGGCCGATGGACAACGGTTATCGCTATTAACGATGAGGTCGGGGGTTCGAGTCCCTCCGCTCTCCACCACAATTGAATAACAACTGTTCGGGCCGGAGCGTGTGGGTTATCCTCCGCATCGGACACGGCAGCGCCGGAAACGCTGCGCCAGCCTCAGTTGCTGGTTTCCCGCCCACTGCAACACTTGCCCGAACAGCAGCATGGAAAGCGTAGCTCAGATTAGCAGAGCGTGCGGGTGCCGCAAGGCACATACCCGTTCCGTTCCCTTGCCCGCGTGCGGGCCGCTAGGCAACGGTTATCAGTAAGCGCAAGGCCACAGGTGCAAGTCCTGCCGCTTTCCATCACAACAGAGGACGGGCCGGAGCGTTTGGGTTATCGGTAAGCATCACTGCGAGCAGGTTCAATCCCTGCGCCCAGCGCACACTTTGCCTGTCCATTTGCCCCACAGGGGCCGAACGAGAGGAGACGAAGAACAATGAAGTACCTGAAGACCGCCATGAACAAGAAAGAGACGCCGCAGGCGCAGCCCATTCCGGGCACGGCGCAGGTCGCCAACAGCGCGGGCGGCTACACGTTTGCGGTGGACGACTGGACACGGCTCGCCCGCTTTCTGGTGCTCGGCAGCGAGGGCGGCACGTATTACGCCGCCGAGCGCGCGCTGACGCTAGACAATGCCGAGGCGGTCAAGCGGTGCATCGATGCCGACGGCCTCCGCGCCGTGCGCGAGATTGTGGCGGTCTCTCATGCAGGCCGCGCACCGAAGAATGACCCCGCGCTGTTCGCGCTAGCAATGTGCGCGTCTTATGGCGACGCCGACACCCGGCGCGCGGCACTGGCTGCCTTGCCGCAGGTGGCGCGGATCGGGACGCACCTGTTTCACTTCGCGCAGTTCGTGGACGGAATGCGCGGCTGGGGGCGCGGTTTGCGGGCCGCCGTCGCCGCGTGGTATGAGGCCATGCCCGCCGAAAAGCTTGCGTACCAGACCATCAAGTACGGACAGCGCGATGGCTGGTCGCACCGGGACTTGCTGCGGCTGGCGCACCCGAAGCCTGCCGATGAGGCGCACTTCGCGCTGTACCATTACGTGACGCAGGGCTGGCCGGGCGTGGGGAATGACCCGCACCCGGACACGACGCTGCGGCTGGTGTGGGCGGCGGAGCGCGCAAAGCAGGCGGGAACGGCGGCGGAAGTCGCCGCGCTTGTTCGCGAGCACCGACTGCCCCGCGAGGCCGTGCCGACGCAGTGGCTTTCGGACGCAAGCGTCTGGGAGGCGCTGCTAGCCGAGATGCCCATGACCGCGCTGGTTCGCAACCTGGCGACGCTGACCCGCGTCGGCCTGCTCCTGCCGGGTTCGGCAGCCGTGCAAACGGTGACAGCGCAAATCACCGACCCGGCACGGCTGAAAGCGGCCCGCGTGCATCCCATTGCGCTGCTGTCGGCCCTGAAGACCTACGAGGCGGGGCGCGGCGAGCGCGGCCATAACACGTGGACGCCCGTGCCGCAGGTCGTGGACGCATTGGACGCGGCCTTCTACGCTTCCTTCGGCAGCGTGGAGCCAACCGGCAACCGCTGGCTGCTCGCACTGGACGTGTCCGCATCTATGGACGCGGGGCAGGTGGCGGGCGTGCTGGGACTGACCCCGCGCATGGCGTCGGCGGCAATGGCGATGGTCACGGCGGCTACCGAGCCGTCGTACCAGACCGTTGCGTTCACTGCCTCGCCGTCCGCGCTGGCGGGCGGCCTGGCCGCATGGCGCGCGGCAACGGGGATTACTCCGCTGTCGCTCTCGCCCCGGCAGCGATTGGACGACGTGGTGAAAACGATGAGCGCCCTGCCGATGGGCGGCACCGACTGCGCCCTGCCGATGCTGTGGGCTTTGGAGAACAAGGCCAAAGTAGATGTCTTTGTCGTCTACACGGACAACGAGACATGGGCGGGCAGCATTCACCCGGTGCAGGCTTTGCGCCAGTACCGCGACAAGATGGGCATTCCGGCCAAATTGATTGTGGTCGGCATGACCGCGACGCAGTTCACGATTGCCGACCCGGACGATGCTGGAATGCTGGACGTGGTGGGCTTTGACGCCGCCGCGCCCGCGCTCATGGCCGATTTCGCGGCGGCATAATCAACGCGCCAAAATCAACCAGGCGGAGGGCAGCGCAATCTGCTCTCCGCCCTCACAGATGAACTGAACACCATGAACACGGAAACACAGATACTTTCAACCGCGCAGGGCTGGCGCGATGGAGCCGTCAATGAAGCCCTGCAAGGCTTCGGCTACGGCGAAATCCATGACGCCCTCCTGCGCGAAATCCGACGGGCCTGCCCGGAGGCAGCGACCCTCACCGTGCGGCCCAACCGCCTGCGCTTCGTGACGTTCCTGCACGAAAGGACGCACAACGTCCGGTCGCTGCTGGCGGGCGTGAACATGAACCTGTCCCATTCGGAGCGGGACGTGCGCCCGCTCACGGGCTGGTTTGCGTTTGACTGGGACGGGCAGACGTTTGAAGCCGCGCTCACGCCCACCATCGGCGACTACGAAGGCATCATTCTTGTTGGCGCAGACCGGGACGGCGTGGAACGCCTCGCCCGCGCCGTGCTGGACATGACCGACCGGCCCGCCGGACGCTGCCTGCGCTACACGCAGGGTTGGGACGACGCCCCCGAACTGGAAGCCGAACTCGCCCGCACCCTGTGGGACGACATCGTGCTGCCGCCCGCCGTGCTCAACGGCGTGCGCGACGCAGTGGAAGGCTTCTTCGCGCACCGGGAAGCGTTCGCGGCCTTCGGGTTCGCGTGGAAGCGCGGCATTCTGCTGATTGGCCCACCCGGAACCGGCAAAACCATGCTGGGCAAGGCGGCGGGCGCGTCCCGGCCCGACCTGCCGTTCCTGTACGTGCGCGATTTGGAAGTGGCCTGCGACAAGCAGGAAGCCATGAAGGCCATCTTCGCGCAGGCGCGGCGTCTGACGCCCTGCATTCTCGTGTTTGAGGACATGGACGGGCTGGTGCGCGATGACAACCGCACTGTCTTTCTCAACGAGATGGACGGCTTCCAGAGCAACGAGGGCCTGCTGGTGATTGCGTCGTCCAACCACCCCGGCAAGATTGACGAAGCGCTCTTGAAGCGCCCGTCGCGCTTTGACCGCGTGTTCGCCATCGGCCTGCCGGAACAGCCGGAGCGCGCCGAATACTGCCGCCGCCTGCTGTCCCGTTCGCAGTTGGCGTCGCGCCTGTCGCTCACATTGGACACGGAAGCCCTGTCTACCGAAGTAGCGGACGCGACAAAGGGCTTCACGCCCGCTTATCTGAAAGAAGCGTTCATCGCGGCGGCCCTTTCGCGGGCGCAGGCGGGCGCGCTTCTTTTAGACGACGCCTTTGCGGACGCCGTGCGCGCACAGGTGTTGGAACTGAAAACGCACCTCAAAAAGATGCGTGATCCCGACGCCCTGGCCGCCCTCTCCGGCGGCGAGCCGATGGGCCTGCGCCGTGAGTAGGCTCGTAGGGGCAGCCCTTGACACCCATACCCTCGTGCTCTATAATGGGTGCATGAAACACACAATGTACGCGCTTTTGCTGCTGTGCGCCCTGCTTGCGGGAATGGGGACGCCGTGCCGCGCTCAAACTGCCCCGCCGCCTGCCCCGGCTGACCCAGTGGCCGCCGCCATGCAAGCCTACGCGACGACGCTCAAAGACGGCACGCCCGCCCAAATCGCGGCGTTCTACGCGCCCGAAGGCGAACTGCTGCTACCCGGCCTGGCTCCCTTGGCGACGCCGAAGGGGATTGAAGCGTTTCTCGCGCCGCTGGTCAAGCAGGCCAAAGTAACCGACGTGACGGTGCAATGCGACCCGGCGGACGTGAACGGGGCAAGCGCGACGCTGTGGGGAACGTACTCCGAGACCTACGTGCCGACGGGCGGCGCGGCGCAGACGGTGACAGGCCGGTTCGCGTCGGCATGGGTCAGGGGAGATGAGGGCGGCGGCTGGAAACTGCGGCGCCTGATGATGCAGCCCGCCCCGCCGCCTAAATAAAGAGCGATTGCTCAAGAGCATTCTGGCCCCGCGCCTGGCTGTAGCGACCCCTACTTCGCACAAGAATGCTACCCTCGCCTGCGTCAGCAGGCCCAGCGAGGGATTTAAATCCCTCGCTCCACTCTTACCCTCGCCCGTGACAACGGGCGAGGGTCGCCCGTCTTCGGGCGGGGTGAGGGGGCGCGCAGCGCCTCTTAGACGCCGGGTGAGGGCTTCTTAAAACCGGCGCGCGGCCTTGTGGGTTTTCTTCGGGATGAGGCGGCGCGTTTTGGGTTTTGGGGGAGGCGACAGGCTACCATTGACGGCGGCAGTGTCTTCGGCGTCAGCATCGGCTTCTTCGGCATCAGGCATGGCGTCTTCGGCGTCAGGCACGTTGTCAGGCATGGCGTCTTCGTCCGAGGCGTCGGCTTCTTCGGTGTCGGCGTCTTCCCGTGTGCCAGCCGGGGTATCGGCTTCGGGCGCGTCGGCTTCAGCGGGGGCGGGGACGGCTTCAATGGGGGCAGGGAC
Source organism: uncultured Armatimonadota bacterium (assembly GCA_963835235.1). Taxonomy (GTDB): domain Bacteria; phylum Armatimonadota; class Armatimonadia; order Armatimonadales; family Capsulimonadaceae; genus CAWIET01. Next base: position 744,582 of record CAWIET010000004.1, on the reverse strand, counting down.
GGCTTCAGCGAGCACGTCGGCGCAGGGCGTGCCTGCAAGCGCCTGCTGCGCGAATGGGTGCGCGCGGTTGAGGCGCACGATGGGGAACGGCCTGCCAATATCGGGGTCGGTGTACGTCACCAGTTGCAGAAGGCCCTGTTCCAGCGCCATGTCTACCAGTTTATTCGTTTGGTTGGTGCGAAGCGTGCGGAACGTCGCCGACAGCGGCACGCCGCATGGCTCGCTGAGTTCGCTGGGCGCGAAGCGCAGACGGACTAAGTTCTGCGACAGGAACGAAGTGGTCATGTAGCGGAACCAGGGCTTGGCTTCCAGCGACGCGGCGATGCGGGCCAAATCCGCGAACACTTCCGGGTGCGCGGCGAGCGGGTCTTGCGCGGAAAGAAGCGGCTCGCCCCCGCGCAGGGCGTACACTCCGCCACCGGAGGGCGTGGATGCCGTTCGCACGGACGCCTGCGGCAGCCCGCCGCCCGTGATGTCCTGGCGGGGCGGGCCGCTGGCAACGGCAACCGTGTCCGAAGCGGCCCTGTCTTCGGGCAGCATCACCCAGGTATCCATGTCCCGCGTGATGGTTTTCACCCGTCCCTGCTGCTCGGCGTAGCGCAGCAGGTCGCGCAGTTTGACGAAGCCGTATTTGCCGGGCCAGAAGTCGTGGTCAGCGCCTTTGAGGTGCAGGTTCAGCCAGGCCAGCGAGGGCGGATAATCAAACTGCACATCGCGCTGAAGGCGCAGCACTTGCACGATGGTGTCTAAGAGGGCGCTCAGGTCGGCGGACACGCTGCCGCCTGCGGGCGGGGGCGCGCTGCCTTCGGGCGGCAGGCGCACCGCGTCAATCTCCTGGTCATAAAAGATGAGGTCGTCCACGCGCTCGCTGAGGCGGCTGGACGTGCTCCATGAGACGCCAATCATTATCACACGCCGCCCCCGGCTTCGCAGGGAGGAGGCGACGTGCAGGAAGTCGGCATCCCCGGAGACGAGCAGGAACGTCTTGATATGCGGATTGGTGAAGGAGACTTCCAGCGCGTCGGCGCTCATCTTCATGTCTACGGCGTTCTTGCGCCGGTCAACGCGGGGGTCGGGGCGCGAGGGGACAAACACAGGTTCAATGCCTGCAAAGTAAAGATTGGCCTGGTCGGTGGTGCGCCGCAGGGACGAGTCCTGCCAGTCGGCGTAAGCGCGCGCGATGACAAGCCGTCCGTAGCGTCCGACAGCCTGCATGAGCGCGGGGATATTGGGTTCCACTTCCTGCTCGCGCAGGCTGTAGCGCAGGTTTTCCCAGTCTACGAACAGGGCAATGTCGGACAAAGCCGCCGATGGACTGTGTTCGGGCGGCGCGGGCGTGTGAGGGGCAGGGAGCATAAGTTCTTGTCGCAGGGAAGAGGCCCCCTGGCCCCCTATCATGGGGGCGGGGGCCTTTTACTACCAGCCGCGATTGGCGAGCAGTTCTTCTTTGGGGAGCATGGACAGGTTGATGCCCACCATAGGTTCGCCCAAATCAGCCGACACTTCGGCGAGAATGGCGGGGTTGTCATAATGCGTGCAGGCGTCCACAATCGCTTTGGCGCGGCGCTTGGGGTCGCCGGACTTGAAGATGCCGCTGCCGACAAAGACGGCTTCCGCTCCCAGCTGACGCATGAGCGCGGCGTCGGCGGGGGTCGCGATGCCTCCCGCGCTGAAGTTCGGCACGGGCAGTTTGCCTGTCTTGTGCAGTTGGACGACTAACTCATAGGGAGCGCCCAGGTTCTTCGCTTCCGTCATCAATTCCTCAAACGGCATGGCCTGAATGCGCCGCACGCCGCCGAGCACGGTTCTCATGTGCCGAACGGCCTCCACGACATTGCCGGAACCCGCCTCACCTTTGGTGCGGATCATGGCCGCGCCCTCGCCGATGCGCCGCAGGGCTTCGCCTAGATCCCGGCAGCCGCATACAAACGGCACCTTGAAGTCGTGCTTGCTGATGTGAAAAGCGTCATCGGCGGGCGTGAGCACTTCGCTTTCGTCCACGAAGTCTACGCCGAGGGATTGAAGTATCTGCGCTTCTACAAAGTGCCCGATGCGCGCCTTCGCCATCACGGGGATTGTCACAGCGTCCATGATGCCCTTTATCATCTGCGGGTCGCTCATGCGCGCCACGCCGCCGTCGCGCCGGATGTCGGCGGGCACGCGCTCCAGGGCCATGACTGCCGCCGCGCCCGCTTCTTCGGCGATAATCGCCTGTTCCGGGTTGACCACGTCCATGATGACCCCGCCTTTGAGCATTTCGGCGAGGCCCACTTTAGTTTGCCACGTTGCTGTTTGCTGTTCTGCCATAGTCTTTCCGTCCTATTCCAAATAAAAGAGACGCCCTTGCCGCAAAGGGCAAGGCGTCTTTATTGTACCTGAAACGGAAGGATTTAAGAGCCGGACGAGGCGCGGCGGGACTGCGCGAAGGCGGCGACGCATTCCGCGTCCCATTGCGCCCCGGCCCCGCCTTGAAGCACAGCGAGGGCGTCTTCGGCAGTGATGCTTTTGCGGTAAGGGCGGTCTGTGGTCATGGCAGAATAAGCGTCCGCCACTGCCATGATGCGCGCCAGCAAAGGCGTCTCGTCTCCCCGCAAGCCGAACGGATACCCCTCCCCGTCCCAGCGCTCATGGTGATGGCGCACCGCGTCCAGCGTCTCTTCAAAGCCCGGAACCGCCCCCACAATCACCGCTCCCATCATCGGGTGCTGCTGAATGGCCTTCACTTCCGCCCCACTCAACTTGCCCGGCTTTCGGAGAATGGCATCAGGCACGCCGATTTTGCCTACGTCGTGCAGGAGAGCCGCCACGCGCAGGGTGCTTTGGGTGTCGTCGTTTAATCCCATCTGCCGGGCGATTTGCAGGCACAAACGGGACACATCTTCGGAGTGCTTGCGCGTGTAGCGGTCTTTGTTGTCCACCGCCGTGACCATTGCTTCCAGCATGGCAAAGCCTTCCTGCGCGGGCGGGGGCAGCAGGCGCGCGGCCTCGGCCTGCGACTTGCGGCCCGCGTTGCTGGACTTGGCGCGGCGCAGGCGCAAATCGGCGGCTTGCAGCACGTCCATGCGCTCCACGCTGTCATCCGGGAAGACGGCGATGCCGACCGAAAGGCTCAGGGGAATGGGCGCGCTGAAGCCGGGCGGGTGGAAGGAAACGGCGTCCAGACAGAACTTGATGCGGCTTGCCAGCAGCGGCACTTCTTCCGGCGTAACTGACGGCATGAGCAGCGCGAACTCGTCACCGCCGAAGCGGGCCAGGGTGTCATACGAGCGGCAGCAGCCCTGCAAGGCCGACGCCACCTGCCGCAGAACGTCGTCGCCGACCGTGTGGCCGTAGGCATCGTTGAAGAACTTGAAGTTATCCATATCCATCACGGCGACGGCAAGCGGGGTGCCGTCACGCCGGGCGCGGTCGGCTTCCTGCTCCAACCGCTTGTGGAAGGCGCGCTGGTTCAAAAGCCCGGTGAGCGGGTCGCGGTCGGCGCGGTCGGTGGCTTCATGGAGCAGACGCTCGCGCTCGGCTTCCAGCGCCCTGCGCTCGGTCACGTCTTTGGCGATGCCGTAAATGCCAACCAGTCTGCCGCCGATTTTGATGGGCACTTTGGTCAGGTTGACCTGAATGCGCCGTCCGTCTTTATGCAGCAGGGAAATCTCGTCGTGCTGCGGCTCGCCCTGAAGGGCGCGCAGATAGGTTTGCAGCGCGCGCTCCAAATCTTCGGGTGCAATCAGGGGAATAAACGAGCGGCCTATCAAGTCCGCTGGCGCGTAACCGGTCAGGGTTTCGCAGGCGGCATTGGCGCTGGCAAAGCGCCCTTCCAGATCAAACGAATACACGGCGTCCACGTTCTGCTCAAACAGGGACTTGTAGCGCTGCTCGCTTTCCTCCAACTGCCGCTCTACGCGGCGGCGCTCGGTGATGTCTTCCAGAACGCAGAAGACGCCGATGGACGCGCCTGCGTCATCCAGCAGGGGCGCAACCGTGAGGGCGGCAGGAAACAGGGCGTCGTCGCGCCGCCGCAAAGTGACCTGCTGCGACCAGGCTTCGCCCGGCTCCAGGCGGCTGAAAGAAGCGGACATTTCCGCGCGGGCTTCGGGAGGCAGCAGCACGTCCGGCAGGGAGCGGCCCAGCACCTCGGAGGCCAGCCCGCCGTACAATTCTTCGGCAGGGTGGTTCCAGTAAAGAATACGGCCTTCGCGGTCGGCGGCAACAGCGGCCAGCGGCACGGCGTCCAACAGGTGCGATTGCAGGCGCGTCTGCGCTTCAGCCTCTTTGCGCGCCGTGATGTCCAGAATCAGCCCGCGCAGGCGGCGCACATGGCCCTGCGCGTCGCGCCCAATCCGCACCGTGTCCTGTACCCACACAACGCGCCCGTCGGCAGCGACGAGTTTGTATTCCTGCTCGTAATCTTCGCCCGCCGCCGCCATCATCTGGCTTTGCGCCACTGTCTGCGCGCGGTCGTCGGGATGAAGGATACCGGCCCAGAAGTCCGGCTCCTCCCGCCAGCGCGCCAGCGGATAGCCCAGCAGCATTTCGGCCCGAAGGCTGACAAAGGAAAACTGTGGCGACGCGGCATCGGCCTCCCACACAATGGCATTGACGCCCTGCACCAGATCAAGGAGGCTTTGCGCGTCCCTGCTGCCCTCTGCCAGCGCGCTGTCCTGCACCAGAAGCAGCCAGCGTGACACGTCATCGGGCGACAGCGTGCTCGGCGCGGGAGCCAGCGTCAGGCGCGCGGCGAACTCGGCCCCGTCCGCGCGCAGGCACACTGTTTCCATGTCAAAACGCTGTCCGGCTTGCAGGGCGGCTTGCATCTGCTCACGGACTTCCGGCGCGGGGACGTGCGCTTGCAGCAACGTTTCCAGGGACAGAAAGGCGTCGGCGGGAGTTTCGCCCAGCATTCGCGCAAATGCCGGGTTCGCATAAGCCACGCGCAGATCAGCCGGGTCGGACGACGCGCCTTCCAGCAGCACAACCGCGTCGCGCTGTCCCGCCGCCAGCGCATCCAGCCAATCAGGCAGAGGGGCGGCGCTTTCTTGCGCCAGGTCAGGGGAAGGAGAAGTCAGTTCCTCAGATTCCATAAGTGTCGTTCCGGCCATGTTCATGCTTTTGCGGGACTCCCTGTCTCCCTGGGCATCAGCAATTCAACGGCGGTTTGCCATTTTCCTGCAAGAACCATGCCAAGTGGCCCCCATTTGTGCGGGATTTCTCCGCGCACCGCTTTTCATGCGGCAAATTGGGCGCTTTTCGTGTTATAATAGCCTGTTGCGGCAAGCAGCCGCAACCCAATGTCGACTGACTTAGGAAAGGACATTTTGCTCTCATGCGCTCCTTTATTCGCTTTCTCCGTTTTCCAATGGCGTTTTTTGCCGCCGCCTGCGCTTTTCTTTGCGCCCAGCCCGCGCAGGCGGCGTCCTACACGCTCGCCACGCAGTTCAACTTTGACGGCACCAAGCACGGCGCGAACCCTATCAGCGACCTCGCCGCCGACAGCCAGGGCACGCTGTACGGCACTACGTCCAACGGCGGCAACGGGGGGCACGGCACCGTGTTTCAGTTCGTTCCCTCTACCGGCACGCTTACCACGCTGGTTAAGTTCGCGGGCGGCAATGGCTCCAATCCTTACGGCGGCGTTTATCTGGACGGTCAGGGCCATCTCTTCGGCACGACCTACACCGGAGGCAGCAGCCATGACGGCACGCTTTACCAGGTCACTCTGTCTTCTCATACGCTGACCACGCGGGTGACGTTCAAGGGCAGCAACGGCACCCTGCCTCTCGGCAACCTTTCCACCGACGGCCAGGGCAATCTGTACGGCGTCACGCAGGCGGGTGGCGCAAACGGCTTCGGCACCATCTTTCGGTACAACATGAGCACGCACGCGCTTACCACACTTTTTTCCTTCACCAATCTCAGCGGCACCATGCCCTACGCGGGAGTGACGCCCGACGGCATGGGCAATCTCTACGGCACCACCTATCTGGGCGGCTCCAGCACCAATGTTGGCACGCTGTACGCGCTCAATATCACTACCCGCGCGCTCACTGTGCTTCATGTGTTTGACAAAGCCAACGGCGGGCATCCGCGCGCCTCCCTCACGCTGGACAGCGGCAGCTTCTACGGAACGACCGAAACTGGCGGCACCGGCAGCAATGGCGTCCTGTTTCAGTACACACCATCCACCACGACCTTCACCGTGCTGCATAAGTTCGTTAATTCCGATGGCAGCGCGCCTTATGCGGGGGTCATTGTCGGCAGCGACGGCAACCTGTACGGCACCACGCAGGCAGGCGGCGGCGGCGACAACGAAGACGGCACGGTGTATGAATACAACACCGGCTCTGGCGCGCTCTCCACGCTGATTTCCTTTGACGGCGTGCATGAAAGCCAGCCGTTCGGCACTGTGCTTGAGGACAGCACAGGCAACTTTTACGGCACCACTGCCTTCAGCGGCGGTCACAATGACGGCGCGCTGTATGAGTTAAGCCCTGTGCCTTGAATGCGGCTCGCAGCGTGTCGCCATTCGCAAACACCCCCGGCGCAGGAGTCGGGGGCGTTTCCCGCATTGACAGACTGCCTCCTAAATTGGTATAATTAGGCCATGTTGAGCATGACCAAGCGCGCTGATTATGCGCTGCTCGCCCTATCTTATCTGGCCGCGCTCGCCGCCGATGACCCGCAGCGGCTTGTCAACACGCGCGAAATCGCCGAGCAATACGAAATCCCGGTGGAACTGCTCGCCAAACTGCTGCAAATCCTGGCCCGCAACGGCTTGATTGGTTCCCATCCCGGCCCGACTGGAGGCTACCGCCTTCTGCGCCGCCCGGCAGACATTAGCGTCGCCGAAGTGATTACTCTGGTTGACGGCCCGCTTTCCCTGCTGCACTGCTCGCACGGGCAGGAAAGCGCCTGCAAGCAATACAACCATTGCACCATCCGCGACCCGCTGGCCGAAATAGAAACCCGCGTTCAGGCGCTCCTGGAAAATATCTCTCTGGCAGATGTGAGCGGCCCACCCGCCCTGCCCGCCTTTGAGGACTTCTCGCAGCGCCGCTTCGCAGCGGGTCTGCCGGTCGGCTGAGTTTCCCCATGCACGCCCCCATTTACCTGGACAATAATGCCACCACTCGCCCTGACCCGCGCGTGGTAGACGCGATGCTTCCCTTTTTGGGAGAGATGTACGGCAATGCGTCGTCGCAGGGCCACGCTTTCGGCTGGCAGGCGGAAGAGGCCGTAGAACAGGCGCGCGGCCATGTTGCGCGGCTTGTCGGCGCGGAGCCACGCGAGATTGTGTGGACTTCGGGAGCCACCGAGGCCGACAACCTGGCTCTTAAGGGCGTGCTGATGCAGCAGCCGGGCGCGCATCTGGTGACAGTGGCGACCGAACACCCGGCCATTCTGGAAACCGCGTGCGCGCTTCAATCGGCAGGCCATGCCGTGACCTTTCTGGGCGTCGGCACCGACGGCCTGCTAGACCTGCAAGAGTTGGAAGCCGCGCTTACGGAGCGCACCGCGCTGGTGTCCGTCATGCTCGCCAACAACGAGATTGGCACGCTTCAGCCCCTTGCTGAGATTGGACACCTGTGCCGCGCGCGCGGCGTTCTCTTTCACAGCGATGCGGCGCAGGGCGCAGATAAAATCGCTGTTGATGTGCAGGCGCAAAACATTGACCTGCTGTCCCTGTCGGCGCACAAAATGCACGGCCCGCAGGGCGTCGGCGCACTGTACGTCCGCAGGCGCAACCCGCGCGTGCATCTTCTTCCCCAGATGCACGGCGGCGGGCAGGAGCGAGGCGTGCGGTCGGGAACGCTGAACGTTCCCGGCATTGTCGGCTTCGGCAAAGCCGCCGCGCTCGCCCTGGCCGAACGAGAAGCCGATGCCGCCCATGTGACCGGCCTGCGCGACCGGCTGTGGCGCGCTTTGCAGAATGGCATTCCCGATGTTCGCTTGAACGGCCACCCGACACAGCGCTTGCCCAACAACCTGAATGTCACGTTTCCCGGCGTGGAAAGCGACGCGCTGCTCGCCAATCTGCCCGGCCTTGCGTTGTCTTCCGGGTCGGCCTGCGCGTCCGGCGCAGCCCATGGCAGCCCCGTTCTGGCGGCTCTGGGTGTCAGTGATGCAGATGCCCGCGCCACCCTGCGCTTCGGGCTGTCGCGCTTCACCACCGAAGATGAGATTGACCGCGCGGCAGACGCCCTTACGCAGGCTGTTCGCCGCTTGCGCACCCTGTCTACAGAAGGAGCCGCCGTATGACAAGCTCCTGTTCCTATTGCGGGCGCAAGCTGCTTTCCCATGCCAGCGCGCTGTGCAACTGGTGCGGCGCGGCGATTGACGACGCCGCGTATCAGGCAGAAGCGCAGCGCGAACGGGCCGCGTTTTTCCAGCATCAGGCCCAGCACGACGCGCAAAGCCTGGCAAATGTGGAAGGCATTGCTGTCGCTGTCCCGCTTGCGTCCCAGCTGCCTGCGCCGCCCATCGGGCAGCCAGCGCCGTTTGCGGCGCTCACCTCCGTGTGCTCCGTCGTCCTGCCGCGCTTTGGCACGCCGCTTGCGGCAGCCCCGTCTGACGCGCCGCCGTCTTCCGCAGACGCAGCCGAGGACGGCACGCATGCGCGGTTTGAGCATCTGGAAGTTTAGCCATGCCGGAAGAACGTTCAACTGAAACATGGCCTCCGCCGCCGGGGCCGCAAAACGCCGCGCCGCCCCTAGCGGAAACGGCTCAGGCCGCGCCCGTTCAGGCTGCGTCGGAACCCATCACGCACTGCCCGTCCTGCAAGCGCAAACTGCTGACCCAAACAAGCGCCCTGTGCAACTGGTGCGGGGCCAAAATCAGCGACCCGCATTATCAGCAGCGCGCCGCCGAGACCCGTCAGCAGCGTGATGAAGCCGAGCGCACGCACCTGGAAACTGTCGTGCAGGAAGAAGCCCGCTACGGCGTTTTCGGGCGTCTCAAGCGCCGTGCCAAACAAAACAGCGGAGGCTCCCTGCTCCCATGACAAGCGCCGTCCGATGAGCCAGAACGACCCGACCGGAGAACCCCTGAGTAACGTCGCCCTGGAGTCCGCTCTGCTAGGCCTTCGCATGGCCCTCACGCCCGAAGAAGCGCAGGAAAACCGCGCCCGCTTTCTCGACACCCTGCGCCTCAGCACGCTAGCCGTTCCCACCCTGCGCCCGGTTGCCGTCGGCCCCGATGGAGCCGTTCTGCCGGGCAGCGAAATCTCTCTGCTTGTCGTGACCGCGCCTGACGGCACAAATGGCGTTCCGGCGTTTACGACACTGGGCGCTCTGCGCGCTGCTCTGCCGCAGTCGGAAAACGGGATGTTCCTCACCGGCGGGGATTTAGGCAACATCCTGGGCAGCAGCCCGCACACGCTGTTTGTGCATGGCCCCGACGCCGACGCCGCAGTTGCCACGCCCGAATTGCAGCAGATGGCCTTTGTGACGCATCAAATGGCGCTGGCCGAGCAGCAGTTCGCGCGCGGCAATGAGCCGCTGGAGCAGGCATTGCGCGCGCTGCAGGCCGAACCGACAGCGGCAGCGGGCGAAGCGGTCATTCGCGCCTTTCTGGGAGGGTTCTGCCGCTACCCGGTGGCCGGGCCAGAGGACGAAGAGGCCGACTGCGTGGTGCTCAGTCAGGAAAGCGCGGCGGGCAACCCCGTGCCGCAGGAATTGTCGCTGCTGACCCTGAACGGCGCGCTGCCCTGCTTTACCGGCGAAGACGCCCAGCAGCGCTGGGACACGCAGAGCCGCAGCGCCGTGCCGCTTCCCGGCCAGATGGTTGTGCCGCTGGCGATGCAAGCGGAAGTCGCCGCCATTCTGGTTAATCCCGGCAGCCCGGACGCCTGTGCTCTGCAAATCGCGGACGGGCATCTTGTCGTTTCCCCCGCCCTTCGCTGACAGGCTGTGTAGGATATGACACTATTCTTGCACAAACCTTCTCTCGCTATTTCCCCTGCTTCCTATATCTAGGAGAAAAACGTATAAGATTGCGTATATCTTGGGTAAAAACTTTACGCAAATGCTTGTCAAGTGGCAACAACTGTGCTATAATGGGCAAACATTGTAATGGGCGGAAACGAAAGTCAACAGGTGAGAGAGGCGCGCGGGTTCCCTGCGCGAGAAGCAGGATATGATGTTGGGTACACGACAAACATTCCATGAAGAACTCGCCGCGTTGGAGCAGCAGCTTCTGCATATGGGTCAACTCACCGGGGATATGCTCATGGACGCAGTCGCTTCTTTGCAGCATGGCGATGTGCTTCTGGCGGAAACCGTGATAGGCAAAGACGACGTGGTGGACGCCATTGACATCGACATTGAGACGCGCTGTATGCGCCTGCTGGCCCTTCAGCAGCCGATGGCGCGCGACCTGCGTCAGATTGGCACGGCGCTTAAAGTCATCACCGATTTGGAGCGCATTGGCGACCACGCCGTAGACATCGCTAAAATCAGCCGCAAGCTTTCCATGCAGTTATTTATCCGCAAGCCGCTGGTAGATGTCGGCCCGCTCGCAGAGATGGCGCGCGCCATGCTCCGTCAATCTATGGAAGCCCTGGTGCGCCATGACGACCAGCTTGCCGCCCAGATTTGCGCCGATGACGATGGCGTAGATGACGCCTACAAAGCCCTGCGTGAAGACCTGTTCACCCTCACGCAGCGCGACCCGTCGCTGACTGCGGCGGCTTCGTATATGCTGCTTGCGGTCGTGTATTTGGAGCGCATTGCCGATCATGCCACCAATATCGCCGAGCGGGTGCATTACGTGGAGACCGGGCATCTGGAGTCGCTGGCGCGCGACCACCGCAAGGAACTGGCCGCCGCGCGCATGATAGACAACACGGAGTAAACCTCACTCCCATGAGCGCGGTCGCTGACAACATCGCGCGCGTGCGAGAGCGCATGGCAGCGGCGGCAGAGCGGGCGGGACGTGCGGCAGACGCCCTCACGCTGGTCGCTGTCACCAAGAAGCAGCCCGTCTCGGCTGTCACAGACGCGCTGGCGGCGGGCCTGACGGACATCGGCGAGAACTACGTGCAGGAGGCTGTGCAGAAGCGTCGAGAGCTGCCATCGGTGTCCGGCGCGCGCTGGCATCTGCTGGGGCGTTTGCAGCGCAATAAAGCGCGCGACGCCGCACAGATATTTGATCTCATTCAGAGCGTGGACAGCGTGGCGCTCGCCCAACTCCTCAGCCAGCTGGCGCAGGAGCAGGAAGCCGTGCAGGACATTCTGCTGCAAGCGCATCTGGGGACGGAAGCCACCAAGTCAGGCTTCCCGCCGGAGCAGATAACAGACGCGGCGGCGCAGATAAGCGAGATGCCCGGCGTCCGGGTGCATGGCCTGATGGGAATTGCGCCACAGGGCGAAAACCCGCGCCCGCATTTTCGCGCCCTGCGGCGGCTTTACGAGACTCTGCCAATGGCGCAGCAGGGCATTTTGTCCCTGGGCATGACGGCGGATTTGGAGACGGCGATAGAGGAAGGCAGCACGATGGTGCGCGTTGGCACGGCGCTGTTCGGGCCGCGCGCGTCTTGAAGAAGCAGCAAGATAAAGCAGGACTTGGGAGGACAGGAGGCTTGGCAGCATGATCAATCAGAACGCAGAGACAGACGGCTACGAGGAACCCAAACACGGTTTCTTTGCGCGGCTCAAAGACCGCTTCATCGGGCATGATGAGTACGAAGAGGAGGACGAGGTGGCGGAACCCCAGACTCAGCAGCAAGCGCCTGCTATCACGCGGGCCAGCGGAGGCTCGCTGAACCCCCTGCGGCGCGGTGCGACGCCCCTCCGCATGGAAGGAACGCGCCACACGCACGTCACCGTGCGCCGCGCCGTACAAAGCTTTGATGACGCCCGCAGCGCCGCCGACGGCCTCAAGCAGGGCCAGCAGCAGATCGTCAATCTGGAGCAGACCCCTGCCGACATGAGCGAGCGCATCATTGACTTTCTGAATGGTTCCACTTACGCCCTGGAAGGCAGCGTGGAGAAGATTGGCGAGCAGGTCTATCTGTTCACGCCGAGCAGCGTCACCATTGACGTGGAAGACAAGCCTGCCCCCGCTGCGCGCGCCTCGTTCTTAGACCGGGGCTGACGGGAACGCCGCCACCATCGCGTTGTAAACCCGCCATGCTGCACGAGAAAACGCTGGCGATTCTGGGCGCGGGCATGATGGGCAGCGCCCTGGCGCGCGGCCTCGTGCGCGCCGGAGCCATGCCGCCGTCCAGTATTGCCCTGTATGACACGCACACGGCCCGCGCGCAGCAGGTCGCGGGCGCGCTGGGCGAGGGCGCGCAGGCGTCCCCTACCCCGCAGGCTGCCGCCGAGAACGCCGATGTCGTGCTGCTGGCGGTCAAGCCTCCCATTGTCCCCGAGGTGCTGGCCGCCATCGCCCCTGTCCTCACGCCTGCCCATCTGGTTGTTTCCATCGCCGCCGGGGTGCGCCTGGCGAAGATGGAAAGCCTCCTGCCCGCCTCCGTCCCCGTGGTGCGAACCATGCCGAACACGCCCTGTCTGGTTGGAATGGGCGCAACCGCGCTGTGCCGAGGAACTCATGCCACCGCCGAACATCTGGAAATGGCACGCGCGCTGTTTGCGTCGGTGGGGCAGTCTGTGGAAGTGGAAGAAAAGCTGATGGACGCTGTGACCGGGCTGTCCGGTTCTGGGCCTGCCTATGTGTACCTGATGATTGAGGCCATGACGGATGGGGGCATCAAAGCGGGTCTGACACGCGACACGGCTCGCCTGCTGGCGGCGCAGACCGTGCTGGGGGCCGCGCAGATGGTGCTGTCGTCGGAAGACCACCCTGCTCAACTCAAGGACAACGTGACGACGCCCGGCGGCACCACCATTGCCGCGCTTGCTGTATTGGAGCGCGCAGGCTTCCGCACCGCTTTGATGGACGCCATTGAAGCGGCAACGGCCCGTTCCAAAGAGTTGTCCTGAAGACTGGAAAGGCTCAGGCGGCGGGCGAGGAGGAAAAGCCCTGCGGCAGACGGTTCAGGTCGCTCTCCAACTGCACCATGCGTTCCTGGCAGGTTTTCAGGATGTCGCGTACGTCGGTGAGGGCATTCTGCGCGGCGCGGCGGCGGGTGAGCCAGAGGGCATAAGACCCGGCGGCAATCGCGGCGGCGGCACAGGCCACGCTGACAAGGGCAAAGACCAGCACCCCCGGTGATTCCAGCGCGCCCGTTTCCGGGGCTGACAGCGCCCCTTCTTCTGCAAAGCCCGACTTCCAATCGTCCACTGCGGCGTCTTCGGCGTTGCCCTGCAAAGCATCTTTTCTGTCCTGATTGTCAACCAGGGTCAGTTTATTCCAGCGTGTACCGTTTTTCTTCAACCTGGCTCTCTTCCATCGCAAAGATGCGTTTGACAAACGCAATCAATTCCATCGGGTTGAATGGCTTGGTGAGATAGCATTCCACGCCGGACTGCCAGCCCCGCAGAACGTCGGCGTCCTGCGCGCGGGCAGTCAGCATGATGACGGGAATGTCCGCCGTCTCCGGGTTCTTTTTGAGCGCGTCTAGCACCTCAAAGCCGGTCATTTCCGGCATCATCACGTCCAGCACAATCAAATCAGGCCGGTCGGCTTTGACCTGTTCCAGACACTCCACGCCGTTGTAGGCCGTCGTCACTTCGTAGCCTTGCCGCTCCAAGTTGACTTGAATGAGCCGCACGATGTGCTTTTCGTCGTCGCAGGTCAAGATTTTACGCGCCATAGTTTGCTTCCCTCACTGCCGCAGCCTCAGTATATCACACAGGCGGGCGGGTGTCAACCAACTGCCACTCCGTCACGCCCAGCGCGCAGCCAAGTTCCGTCTTGACCTGCGCCCGAAATGCGGCTTCTGCCTGCCGCAGCATTCCATTCAAGGGCAGGCTCATCTGCTGCAAAATAGCCCCACCGTCCCGTCTCTGCGCGCATCCGATGAGTTTGACGCCGGTCTGCGCGTCCGCCACGTCGCAGGCGGCAACGGAAGCAAAGCAGTCCACGCTGTCAGGACGGGGCGTGCGCTCTGTCCCCAGCGCGGCGTCAATGCCAACGGCTTGCAGCGCTCGCACGAGACCGCGCACAATCTGCCGGTAGGACGACAGGACGCCGCGCCCTTCCGTCTGCGGCAGCCAATCCTGCCGCGTCGCAACTGTCAGGGTCAAGTCGTCGCCATGTCGCACGGCGCGTCCTCCGGTGGGGCGGCGTACTAATGGCAAGCCGGGAAATGCTTCCCGTACTGTTTGTTCGCTTTGCAGACGCCCGTAACTGACAGCCGGTCTGTCCCATGTGTAGACGCGCACGACAGGCAGAAATATCGCCCCATCGCGCACGGCTTCCAGCAGGGTCAGGTCAGCCGCCATGTTGCTGTCCGGGCTGCCAGGCACGGTTTCTTCCTGCCAGAAGCCTTGCATTGTCAGGCGTGCGTCACGGCCAGCGCGTTATCCATCGCTTTGGGCACTTCCGGCACAGTGGGCGGCGTCCAAGATAGAATTGGCTGACGGGCCGCCGTCGCCTCATCTAACTTACGCACCACTGTGACATGGGGCGCGCTTTTGACAATCTCCGGGTCATCTTCGGCGTCGCGCGCGATTTGCTGCATGGCGGCAATGAAGTCATCCAGCGTTTGCTTGCTCTCGGTTTCGGTTGGCTCCACCATCAGGGCTTCCGGCACAATCAGCGGAAAGTAAATGGTGGGCGGGTGATAGCCAAAGTCCATCAGGCGCTTGGCAATATCTAAGGCCCGAACGCCATGTTCGCGCTGCTGTCGCCTTGCTGTGAAAACGCACTCATGCATACACAGTTCATTATAGGCAACATCAAACGCATTCTGTAGCCTGACGCGAATATAGTTGGCATTGAGCACCGCGTTCTCGGCGATGGACGCCAATCTCTCGCGTCCATAGTAGAGAATGTAGATGTAGGCGCGCAGAATGCACAGGAACGAGCCGAAATAGCCGTGTATCTTGCCAATGGACTTGGGCCGAGCGTAGTTCATTTTATAGCCGTCGCCGTCTTTGACCACCTGCGGCACGGGCAGGAACGGCTCCAGGATGGCTTTGACAGCCACCGGCCCCGACCCCGGCCCGCCGCCCCCATGCGGGGAAGAAAATGTCTTGTGCAGGTTGAAGTGCATCACGTCAAAGCCCATGTCACCGGGGCGCGCTCTGCCAACAAGAGCGTTCATGTTCGCGCCGTCGCAGTAGACCAACCCCCCGCAGTCGTGTATGAGTTGGCAGATTTCGGCGATGTCGTCTTCAAAGAGGCCCAGCGTGTTGGGATTGGTGAGCATCAGGCCCGCCACCGTGTCTGAGAGAAGCGTTCTCAAATGGGCCATGTCCACGCGCCCGCGACCATCTGACTTCACCGTGAGCGTCTTGTAGCCGCAGCGTGCCGCCGACGCGGGATTAGTCCCATGCGCGGCTTCCGGCACGAGAATGGTGTCGCGATGTTCTTCGCCCCGGTCAGCATGATAGGCTTTAATGAGCATGAGGCCCAACAGTTCGCCATGCGCGCCTGCGGCGGGCTGAAGGCTGCACGCATCCATGCCCGCAATCTCGGCCATGATGTGCTGCATCTCGTGCAGCACTTCCAGCGCGCCCTGTGCGGCGTTCTCAGGCAGATACGGGTGCAGGCGGCCAAACCCCGCAAGCCGCGCCACTTCCTCGTTGATTTTGGGGTTGTATTTCATGGTGCATGACCCCAACGGATAAAAGCCCTGGTCAATGGAGTAGTTGAGGCGCGACAGGTGCGTAAAGTGTCTGATTACCTCCGGCTCGGAAAGTTCCGGCAGGGCAACTTCGGCGCGCAGGGAATGAGCGGGAAGTAAGTCTCCGACTAACTGCACGGGCACGTCGCAGTCGGGCAGTTCTACCGCAAGGCGTCCGGGCTGGCTGATTTCAAATACCAGCGGTTCTATGATTGTTTCGCTTTTTGGCATCAATACGGCTTTCTAAAAAGGAACCTACCCGCAGCGCTTGAGGAACCTACCCCTCCCCGATGGGGAGGGCGCAGGGCGCAGGAAGTTCTCTGTCACTCGTCCTCACCCTTCCCCTTCGGGGAGGAGCGCCTCATTCCGATGGGCGAGGGTAGGTTTCTGGCGGGACAGCTTTCCTCACAGTGCGCGCAGGGCTTGCACCAGCGCGTCTATCTCTTCGCGGGTGCGCTGCTCGGTGACGCACAACAGCATGGCATTTGTCATGCCGTCATAATAGGGGCCAAGCGGCAGGCCGCCGATAATTCCCTGCGCCAGCAGCGCGTCATTGATGGCTGCAGGGTCAGAAGGTGTCTGGATAACAAACTCCTTGAAGAAGGGCACATCGGGGTACGCGAGCGCATAGCCGGGCAGTTTGACAATCTCGGACGCGGCGTAATGGGCTTTTTGCAGGCACAGTTCGGCGACCTGGCGCAAACCCTGCTTGCCCATCGTGGAGAGATAGACCGTTGCCGCCAGCGCGTACAGGGCTTCATTGGTGCAGATGTTGCTTGTGGCGCGTTCGCGGCGAATGTCCTGCTCGCGAGTGCGGAGGGTCATTACGAAAGCGCGCTTGCCGCCTTCATCGGTGGTTTGGCCCACGATGCGGCCCGGAAGACGGCGCAGAAACTTGTTTTTGCAGGCGAACAGCCCTAAGAGCGGCCCGCCGTAGCCCATCGGACAGCCTAATGCTTGGCCTTCACCCACCACAATGTCGGCGTCGTATTCTCCCGGCGGGGCGAGCAGTCCCAGAGAGAGAGGGTCAACGCTGGCAATCAGCAAGGCCCCGTTGGCTTGGGCGATTTCTGATAGATGGGCCATGTCCTCTAAACTGCCCAGGAAGTTGGGGTGCTGTATGATGACGGCGGCGGTGTCGGGGGTGAGGGCGGCTTCCAATGCCCCGGCGTCAGCCCTGCCGCTGCGGGACGGGACGGTTGTCACCGAAAGGTTCATGTGCTGCACGTAGGTCTGCAAGACCTGCCGATGAATGGGATGCACTGTGTCCGGCACGAGAAGCGTCTTTCGCCCCGTTAACTCCCCCGCCATGATGGCGGCTTCCGCCAATGCCGTGGCACCGTCGTACATAGATGCGTTGGCGATGTCCATGCCGAAGAGAGAGCAAAGAAGCGTCTGGAACTCAAAAATGCTTTGCAGCGTGCCCTGCGAGACTTCCGGCTGGTAGGGCGTGTACGATGTGTAAAACTCGCTTCGCCCAATAATGGCCCCTACAGTGGGGGGAACGTAATGGTCGTAAATGCCCGCGCCCAGAAAGCAGGGCGCGTCTTCGGCAGAGACGTTCTTTTTTGCCAGGCGCACGGCATGGCGAGACAATGCCATCTGGTCAAGCCGCGCGGGAATATCTAACTCCCCTTGCAGGCGCGAGGACGCCGGAATGGGAGCGAATAACTCATCTATCGTAGCGACGCCAACGGCTTGCAACATTTCTGCTCTGTCGGCATCCGTGTTGGGAATGTAGGACATTCTCAGAGTTCCTGTCTAAAGTTGTGCCACAAGGCTCTCATAAGACGCGCTGTCCATGAGTTGTTCCAGTTCCGCAGGGTTGGTCATCTTGACTTTGAGCATCCAGCCCGCGCCGTAAGGGTCTTCGTTGACGGTTTCCGGGGCGTCGTGCAGAGCCGGGTTGACTTCCACAACTTGCCCGCCTACCGGCGCGAACAAATCCGAGACGGCTTTGATGCTTTCTATCTCGCCAAAGCGTTCGCCTTGCTGAAGTATTCGTCCTACTTCGGGGAGAAGCACAAGGGCTACGTCACCAAGTTCTTCTTCAGCGTGGCGCGTAATTCCGAGGGTAGCGGTGTCTCCTTCGGCGCGCGCCCATTCATGGCTTTTGGCATATTTCCGATCTGTGGGTTCCGGCATGGCGTGTGTTCCTTTTCCAAGCCCGAAGGCATCAAGTACCTGTTCCTCATGGTTCCGAATGATTAGTGAATGGTTCCTAAAGGTTACTGAATGGTTGAGTCATGATTGTGATGGTTGTTTGACTGTTGTTCAATGGCGGCTCAGACGCCGTTGCGGTAGAACGGCAAGGGGACAACCTGTGCTCCCGCCTGACGCCCGCGTATGTCAATACTCACCTTCGTGCCAGGCGCGGCGTGTTCCCGCTGAACGCGCGCCATCGCAATGCCCGCCTTCACCGTTGGCGAATACGTGCCGCTTGTCACCGTTCCAATCGGTCTGCCGTCCTGAAAGACGGGATAACCATCGCGGGGTATCGCCCGCTCGTCCATTTGAAGCCCCACCAACTGCGCCGGAACCCCTGTCGCGCGCTGAGAGACTAAAGCGTCCCTGCCGACAAACGCGCCCTTCTTTGTTTTGACAGCCCAGCCTGTGCCGCTCTCATACGGCGTGTGCGTGTCGTCCAACTCGTGCCCGTACAGCGGGTAAGCCGCCTCCAGTCGCAGCACGTCCCGCGCCCCTAGTCCGCAGGGCGTGCAGCCTGCCGCCACGAAATCGTCCCACAGGCGCGGCGCGGCGTCCCAGGAACAGAACAACTCAAAGCCGTCCTCGCCAGTGTATCCGGTGCGGGACAACACAACTTCGCCGCCTTCCCGCACGCTTCTGGCAAAGGCAAAGCGGGGCAGTGCTTCTAAATCCCGGTCAAAAAGTTGGGCGATTGTTTCCACCGCCGACGGCCCCTGCACGGCAATAAGCCCGGTGCTATCGCTTTCATCTGTCAAAGTCACAGTCGGAAACGATGCAGCCTGTGCCGAAAGCCATTGCCAGTCCTTGTCTTTGCAGCCAGCGTTGAGGACAATCAAGAAGTTGTCCGTGCCGCAGCAGTAAACAATAATGTCGTCTATGATGCCGCCGGTCTCGTTCAGCAGCAGCGAGTATTGTGCCTTTCCCGGCGTGAGTTTAGCGGCATCATTGGAGGTCACTGCCTGCACGAAGTCCAATGCGCCTCTTCCTGTCGCTCGCGCTTCGCCCATGTGGGACACGTCAAACAGGCCCGCCCGTGTGCGCGTCGCCTCCACTTCCTTCACCGTGCCCAACGGGTAAGAAACGGGCATCGCCCACCCCGCAAAGGGAACCAGTGTGGCTTTGGCGTCTCTGTGCGCCGTATGCAGAGACGTTTGCTTCAGTGGTAAATCACTCACCGAGGTAGGCTTTCTTCACGTCTTCGTTGGCAAGCAGGGCTTGGGCGTCATCGGCCATGACAATCTGTCCGGTTTCCAGGACATATCCCTTGTGCGCCACTCCCAGCGCCATATGCGCGTTCTGCTCCACTAAGAGAACCGTCGTGCCCTGCGCGTTAATATCCTTGATAATGGCAAAGATGTCGCGTACCAAGAATGGAGCCAGGCCCAATGATGGCTCATCCAGCAGTAACAGTTTCGGCCTGCCCATGAGAGCGCGGCCCATTGCCAGCATCTGCTGCTCGCCGCCGGACAATGTTCCCGCGTTTTGCCCGATACGCTCTTTCAATCGGGGGAACAGTGACAGCGCGCGGTCAAAGTCTTGCTTGACTGCCTGCGCCCCGTCTTTGCGGGCATACGCGCCGAGTTCCAGGTTCTCGCGCACGCTCATGTTGGCAAACACGCGCCGCCCTTCGGGAGAATGTCCGATGCCGCGCACGACAATCTGGTCGGCAGGCAGTCCAGTAATCTCTTCTCCCCGGAACATGATTTTGCCGCTGGCCGCCGGGACTAACGCCGAAATGGCGCGCAGGGTGGTGCTTTTTCCCGCGCCGTTTGCGCCAATCAGCGTCACAATCTGGCCTTCGTCAATGCTCAGGCTCAGATTGGTAAGTGCGCGAATGGCTCCATAGGAGACGTACAAATTGTCTACAGACAGCAGCGGGCCGCTCATGCCGCGCTCGCCTCGCCGAGATAGGCTTCAATGACTTTGGGGTTTTCGCGTATCTCGCGGGGTGTGCCGCGCGCAATCACCTGCCCGTAATCCAGCACAAGAATGCGCTCGCAGATACCCATGACGACCTTCATGTCGTGCTCAATCAGCAGGATGGTGAGGCCGAAGTCATCGCGCAGGGCGCGTATCTGCGCCATCAAGTCTTGTTTTTCCTGCGGGTTCATGCCTGCGGCGGGTTCGTCTAATAGCAGCAGCTTGGGCTTCGTTGCCAGCGCGCGGGCAATCTCCAAACGGCGCTGCTCGCCATACGCGAGGTTTCTGGCCTGCTCCTGCGCGTCCCGGTCTAAACCCAGGCGCTTCAGCAAATCCATTGCCTCACGCTCGGTGACGGCTTCGGCTTGCTGAAAGCCCTTGCCGCGCCAGACCGCGCTCCACAGCGAGGGGCGATAATGCAGGTGCGCCCCCGTGCGGACGTTCTCTAAAACAGACAGCGTGGGGAACAGACGAATGTTCTGAAAGGTGCGAGACAGGCCGCAGGCCGCAATCTGATAAGGCTTGCGTCCGGTGATGTCTGCCCCGTCAAAGACAATCGAGCCGGAAGTGGGGGCATAGACGCCCGTGAGCAGGTTAAACGCAGTCGTCTTGCCTGCCCCATTCGGGCCAATCAGCCCAACCATCTCCCCGGTGTCCAGGGAGAGCGTGAACTTGCTGACAGCGGTCAGCCCCCCGAACTGCTTGGTGCATTCCTGGACATGGAGCAGCGGCATGAACTTATCATACCCGATAAGCCCCGGCACAAACAAGAGAGCCGCACGGGATTGGCGGGACGCTGCCTTTGTGGCAGGCGGTCAGTAACCTTCTTCTTCTAAATACGCGGTCAGCAAGTCCAGGAAGACTTGGCGCAAGGTGACGTTGCCATGCTCCATGCAGTAGCGCTTGGCACGGTGAAACAGGGCTGGAGACATATCCACTGTCGCTTTGGAACCGGTCGGGTGCAGCATCTTGTGGGAGAGGGCTTGACGAATGCGCGCCAGGAAAGCGGCTCCTTCCATTTCCTCCGCTGTGGGCGCAGGAGCCGCCTCCTGGGAGATAACGAGCATGGGCGATGCCACTGAAGGCTGCGCGGGAGTTGATGGCGGAGCGACAGGCACTTCCATAGCCGCTGCTGGCTCGGCAGTCTGGGAACGGGGCGGCTCCGAGGCGGGGGTCGGCTCTGGCTGGTGCTCTTTCTGCTCTTTCAAGTTCGCTTGGCGCAGTTCGGCAAGGGTGGTCATGGAGGGTCTCCTTCGGGAAGAGGTATGGAATAAAGCCTATTTGTGACGTGTCACTTCTGGCTGTCTTTGAGCTGCACGGGCCACTTCTTTTCACGGCTCATTTCGGACAGCGTGCGCTGCACTAAGGCCGAGGTCATCACGCGCTGGTCGCGCACATAGCCGTTCACAAAGAGCGCGTCGCACAAGACGCAGATGTCTCTGGGGATGCCTTTGGTGATGGCATAGCAGTCGGCTAACGCCTGCGGCTCAAAATAGGAGTCAATGGCTCCGCCGCCTGCCGCGTCAATGCGGAACGCAATCATATCCCGCATCTCCTCAAAAGACAGCGGGTCTAGATGGCCGACGACCGCAATGCGCGAGCGAAAAGCGTCATGCCGTTCCAGCTTTTTGGGCAGATTGTCCTGCGCCAGCATGACAACGGTGATAAGCTTGGTGCGGGCGGTCTGAAAGTTGGTCAGGTCGGAAAGCATATCTATGACGCGCGACGCGAGGTTTTGTCCCTCATCTAGCAGCAGCACGGGATGGCGGCCCGCGTTGTATTCGTCCAGCAGGAACCGCTCAAAGACGCGCCGGTTCTCGGCTTCGGTGCGCCTGGCGGGAATGCCGAAACTTTCCAGCAGAAGCCGCAGGAATTGCGCGGGCGTGCGAACTGTCGCGCTGGGCAGGAACGCGATCGTCTTGCCGGGGTCGCTGTCCCACGTCATCTGCAATTGATTGGCAAGCGTGGTTTTGCCCATGCCGACTGTGCCGGTCAGCACGGCGAGGCCCCGCTTCTGGTCGGCGGCATAGCGCATCTTGGCGACGGCAATGCGGTGCTCCGGGCTGGGGTAAGCAAAGCGCGGGTCAGGCTGCACGGAAAACGGCGTTTCGCGGAGACCGAAGAACTCTTCGTACATGGGCATCCCCTTCTTGCTTGCAAGCGCAAATATGCGGGCGCAAACAGACTTCCTATTATAAAGGATTGGGGCGGGAAAATCAAGCGTTCATGCGTTCGTAAAAGCCGCTCAGTCCATCGCCGCGATACGGGCAAACAGGATTTTATCCTGCGCCGCAGGACGGGCCTGCTTCTCTCATTGCGCGCCGTCAGCATCCTTTCCTGCCGGGCAGGCCGTATGTCGTCGCCCAGTTGCTACGGGGCTATGAAGGATGCCGGGCTTTTCGCATCCCCGGCGAAAAGCCCGGCAGGGCATTGCTGTGCAGGCCTTTAAATCTTGGGCACGACTAACCCGTAATTCCCATCGCGGCGGCGGTAGACGACCTGCGTCATGTGGGTGTCCATGTCTAAATAGACGTACCAATCGTGGTCAGTTAACTCAAGCATCTGCACGGCGTCGTCAATGCCCATCGGCTTCATGGTGACGGCTTTGGTGCGGACAATACGCGGGCTGTCGTCCACATCGTCCTCGGTGGTGGCGGGCAGCAGGTCTTCGTAGCCTGCGCCATTGGTCGCCGGGACGTTTTTCAGGCTGGCCTGATGGTTCCGCAGGTGCGTGTGCTTGGCCTTGAACTTCTTGACGCGCTGCTCTAGTTTGTCCATCACGCGGTCTAGCGAGACGTACATATCGTGCGTGTATTCTTCCCCGCGCAGCAACAGGCCGTCGCCTTCCAGCGTCACTTCCACGCGGTGCTGATTGCCTTCCACGCTTTCTACGACAATGGCCTCGCGAATATTGCCGAAGTACTTTTCCAGCTTTTGCAGGCGCTCCTGCGCGTAGTCGCGCAGGCCATCGGTGACCTGCAGGTGCTTGCCTTTGACTTTGACGGCAATGGACATAATGGGGGTTACTCCTTCGGCGGGCGGTCTGTGATAGCGGCGACGGCGTGTGCGGCAATGCCATCGCCGTGTCCCAATGCGCCCAGCCCTTCGTGTGTTGTGGCCTTTATACCCACGCGGGCAGGCTGAATATGCAGGGCGTGGGCGATTGCCTCTCGCATGGCAGGCACATAGGGGGCGATTTTCGGGGCTTCGGCAATGAGCGTCATGTCTGCGTTGACAACGACATAGCCGCTTGTCTCTAAGCGATGGGCCACGTCTTCCAACAGGCGCAGGCTGCTGATGCCCGC
Organism: uncultured Armatimonadota bacterium; assembly: GCA_963835235.1. Lineage (GTDB taxonomy): Bacteria > Armatimonadota > Armatimonadia > Armatimonadales > Capsulimonadaceae > CAWIET01. Next base: position 721,464 of record CAWIET010000004.1, on the reverse strand, counting down.
AAAGGCAGGGTCAGTGTTGGGGAACAGGACGCCAATATCGGGCAGGCCCGCCGCGCCAAGCAGGGCGTCGCAGAGTGCATGAAGCAGAACGTCCGCGTCGGAGTGGCCTTCCAGGCCGCGCCCATCAGGGGTGGGAACGGGGACGCCGCCGAGCACTAGCGCGCGATTTGGGACAAGGCGGTGAATGTCGTAGCCGAAGCCGATGCGCGTCTCGCCCAATGGTTTTCCCTGCCGGGCGATGAGAATGGCCTCTGCCAATGCCAAATCCTCCGGGCGCGTGATTTTGAGGTTGTCCGGTGCGCCGGGCACGAGATGCACAGGCACGTCCCCCCACTGCTCTACGAGAGACGCTTCATCCGTGCCGTCAAAGCCTGCGTCGCGGGCGGCGACGTGCGCGTTGAGAAGCGTCTGAAAGCGAAATGCCTGCGGGGTCTGCACGGCCCACAGATGGGCACGCGGCACGGTACGGGTGATGGCGTTCTGCGCGTTAGCCTCTTTCAGCGTGTCCACAACGGGCAAGGCGGCGACGGCATTCCCATGTTCTTGCGCTCCCCGGAGGCAGTGGTCAAGGACGGCGGGTGTGACTAATGGCCGCGCGCCATCATGCACGAGCACGACATCGTCTGGCTGCGCTCCTAATGCAAACAGGCCGATGCTGACCGACTCCTGCCGGGTCGCGCCGCCCGCCACGATTGCCAACACTTTGGACAATCCCGCCAGCGCCGCACGGCAGCGGGCGATGTCTTCTGCGCCGGTCACAACCACAATGCCGTCTATGCCAGGGTGCGCGTCAAACGCGGCGACTGTCCAGCGCAGGACAGGCTGCCCGCACAGCGGCGCGAAGACCTTGCTCACGCCGCGAGTTGGGGAATTAGTGCTGAATCTTGCGCCGAGGCCCGCTGCGGGGATAAGCGCGTAGGCCCCGGTCACCGTTTTCGTCTTCTTCCTCATCGTCAGCGCGGATAGCGGCGAAAATCATCTTGCCCGCCGATGTTTGCAGGACACTGCTCGTCACCACGTCCAGCGTTTCGCCGATGTGCCGCCGCGCGCCTTCCACCACAATCATGGTGCCGTCATCTAAATAGGCGACGCCCTGGTTGATTTCCTTGCCCTCTTTCACGATGAGGACGGTCATCTCCTCGCCCGGCAGCACGACTGGCTTGACGGCGTTGGCGAGTTCATTGATGTTGAGGACGTTGACGCCCTGCAATTCCGCCACTTTGTTGAGGTTGAAGTCGTTGGTGACGATGGTACCGTTGAGTTTCTTGGCGAGTTTTACGAGCTTGGCGTCCACTTCGTCGCGGTCGTGGGGGTCGGTGCTGTCGTAGGTGCGGATCATCATCTTGAGTTCCGTCCGCATCTGGTTCAAGATGTCCAGACCACGCCGCCCACGCGCGCGTTTGAGGCTGTCGGCGGAGTTGGCGATGTGCTGGAGTTCATCTAAGACAAAGCCGGGCACGTAGATGGGGCCTTCCAGAAAGCCCGTGCGGCAGATGTCGGCGACGCGCCCATCAATAATCACATTGGTGTCTAAAATCTTGCAGGTGTCCGGCTGCTTGTTGGCTTCCTCAGCGTCATTGGGGATGGTGAGGCGGATTTCGTCCTTCATGCTGGTCATGGCAACAACGCCCAGATACACAAAGGCGATGCCAATCACCACTGTCAGCATCACGCCCACTGAGCCAAAGCGCAGCAGAATGGGGGACAGCAGGAACGTCAGCAGCAAACCGAGCGCCAGACCCAGAAAGACGGCGACTTTCTCCGTCGCCTGCATTCCCTTCAGACGCTCGCCGGTCTGCACCAACCGGTGAAAGGCGGCAGCGGCAATCAGATACGTCAGCAGGCCGCCGATGACGGTGAAGCCGATCAGTGTGCCGTACTGCCCCGCGCCGTTTCCTAAAGCCGCGCCGTATAAGGGAACGCGATGGATAAGAAACGAACCGAACTGAAAGCCCAGATAGGCTCCCAGCAGAATAAGCGTGGCGATGAACAAGACGCGCCAGACTTTGAGCGCGGTATGAGAATGATGGTCGTGGGACACGGTGCGCCCTCCTATCTACCGATACGGGCAAAGCCAGGCCGTTCATTCCCTCATGGGGGAAGAAGGCAGAATTAACTGCCGCGCCGCACGCGAATGCGCGTTTCGGCGTGGGCGACAGCCTGCTGCGCTTCCACTGCCTGCGGCGTCCCGGCGGCGGCTTCGGCGAGCATTCGGCGGGCGGCGTCTAAATCCGCTTCAGCACGGGTGATGTCAATCTCGTCGGCGCGCTCGGCGCTGTCGGCGAGCACGGTGGCGCGGCCTCCGTCACCGTCCGCTGCCATCTCCAGGAAGCCGCCCGCGATGACAATGTGCGCGGTCGTGCGCCCGTCAGCGAGGGTGACCCGCACTTCGCCCGGTTTCAAGGCGGTCATCAGGGGCGCATGGTTGGCGAGAATGCCCAGTTCGCCCTCGGTGCCGGGGGCGATGGTCTGAATGACGCGCTCGCTGAGCATGACGCGCTCCGGCGTGACGACTTCCAGCGTATAAGTGTTTGCCATAGTTAAACTTTGAGGGAGCGGCCCTCACCCGGCGCTTCGCGCCACCCTCGCCCGTCAGAACGGGCGAGGGTTCAGAGAAGACTCGTTCCCACCCTCGCCTGCGAAGCGGGAGAGGGTCGCCCTTCCGAGGGCGGGGTGAGGGCCTCTTTCTTTACCCGCCCAGCGCTTTGGCCTTTTCTACGGCCTGCTCAATGGTGCCGCAGTTGAAGAAGGCTTGTTCCGGCAGGTCGTCGTGTTCGCCGTTCAAGATGGCCTTGAACGAGCGCACGGTGTCCTCGCGGCGCACGTATTCGCCCTTGACGCCGGTGAACTGCTCGGCGACGGCGAACGGCTGGCCCAGGAACCGCTGGATTTTGCGGGCGCGGGCGACGACCAACTTGTCCTCGTCGGAGAGTTCGTCAATGCCGAGGATGGCGATGATGTCCTGCAGCTCTTTGTAGCGCTGCAAAATCTGCTGGACGCCGCGCGCCACGTCGTAATGCTCCTGCCCAACGATGTTGGGGTCAAGAATGCGGGACGTGGACACCAATGGGTCAACGGCGGGGAAGATGCCGATGGCCGTTAAACTGCGTTCCAGATACGTGGTGGCGTCCAGAAAGGCGAACGTGGTGGCGGGGGCCGGGTCGGTGGGGTCGTCGGCGGGAACGTAGACGGCCTGCACCGAAGTGACGGAGCCTTTCTTGGTGCTGGTGATGCGTTCTTGCAGCGCGCCCATCTCGGACGCCAAAGTAGGCTGGTAGCCGACCGCCGAAGGCATACGGCCCAGCAGCGCAGACACCTCGGAACCGGCCTGCACAAAGCGGAAGATGTTGTCAATGAACAACAGAACGTCCTGGCCCTGCTCGTCGCGGAAGTATTCCGCCATTGTCAGGCCCGACAGCGCGACGCGCAGGCGCGCGCCAGGCGGCTCGTTCATCTGCCCGAAGACCATTGCCGTCTTATCCAGCACGACGGCTTTGTTGCCCTCGGCGTCGGTGTAGGACGCTTCGCCCATTTCCAGCCACAGGTCGTTGCCCTCGCGGGTGCGCTCCCCGACCCCGGCGAACACAGACACGCCGCCATGCTCGGTGGCGATGTTGCGGATTAACTCTTGAATGGTGACGGTTTTGCCGACGCCCGCGCCGCCGAACAGCCCAATCTTGCCGCCTTTGGGGTACGGGCACAGCAGGTCAATGACTTTGATGCCTGTCTCTAAGACTTCAATGGCGGCGGCCTGGTCTTCCAGACCGGGGGCGGAGCGGTGAATGGGATAACGCAGTTTGGCGTTCTCCGGCCCCTTCTCGTCAATGGGCTGGCCGAGAAGATTAAAGACGCGCCCCAGCGTCTCGTTGCCGACGGGGACGGTGATGGGGCCGCCGGTGTCGTTGACATCCATGCCGCGCGTGAGGCCGTCCGTGGTGGACATGGCGATGCAGCGCACGACATCGTTGCCCAAATGTTGCGCGACTTCTACGGTGAGGCCAATCTCGCGCGAAGCATCCGCGATGGTGAGCGCGTTGAGAATGTCGGGGAGTTGGCCGGGGTCAAACTCGGCATCCACGACCGGCCCCTGCACTTGTACGATTTTACCGACGCCCATGAGGTGTGTTGTGTCTCCTTGAAGGACGGGCGTTGTTCATTGCCCGCCGTGCTTGTGAAAAAGGGTACGAAATCGGGGTTAGTATATCCGAAAAGGGGCGCGGGTGTCAAGCGTGGCGGGCCGGGAAGTGCAAACCTGGCCCGCTGCGTCGCCGGGGGTGTGCTCGCCGCCCGACTGCACAAAAACAGGTATCGGCAAATATACCAGTTTTTTGGCGCGCACAGGCGTATTTCAGACGGGCTGTTTACGGTGCTGACACGGTACTGACACGGTACTTTGATGGTCAGGTGACGGTACGGACACGGTCATCACACGGGTTTTATGCGGCAAACAGGCCGCAAACTGACCCTGAAGAGGCGCTCGCGTTTTGCCGATAATCGTCCATAGCCCCCCAACGTCCCCCACAGAAAACGTGCAACAGGGGCGTCCCGCATGGCGCACGGGACGCCCCGATTTGTCTTCCTGCCCTGCGGCTACGGCGAATGGAAGACGCCGGGGCCGGGCGTGGACTGAGTATATTGCCCGCCCGCCGCGAAGCCATACATATTGCTCTCCTGCACATATTCGCCGCCAGTAATGGTGCTGGCGAAGCCGAGAGTCGTGTTGCGCGCGCCACCCATGATGCTGCTGTAGAGGTTGTTTGCGCTGTTTTCTACGCCTCCGCTGATACTACTCCAATTGTTGCCAACGCCATTGTTGTAGCCACCCGTGACGCTGCTGTAGTGGCCGTTTGCCGTGTTGCGCTGCCCGCCGGTGACGCTGCTCCATTCGGCTCCGGCGACATTGCCCTGTCCGCCGGTGACGCTGCTCCATTGACCGCTGGCGGTGTTGTATTTGCCACCGCTGATACTGCTGTTGAGTTCGTCAGCGTGGTTGTCCGCGCCACCACTGATGCTGCTGGTGTCGCCCCCCGCTACGTTGAAGCTGCCGCCACTGATAGCGGAACGCGGGGCAGTGGAGACGTTATACTGCCCGCCGGTCACAACGGCGTAGTGTCCCGCGCTGGTGACGCTATTATTGTAGCCAAAGACAACACCGCCAAAACTATCATAGTTGGCTTTCGTGCCGACAATCAGATTGTGACTGCCCGTCCGACTATCGATGTGACCGCTGCCGCGCTTCTCATTGTAGCCGACAATCAGGTTGCCGAGGCCCGTCAGCGTGTGGCCGCCGTCATTGGTTGTGCCGCTTCCGTCCACGACATGGACGTTGACGCTGGTGAAATACATCTCGGTGCTTTGCGCCCCGTCTGCTCTATCCGTGTCGGTGGCAAGGGTGATGGGCGCGGTCTTCTTTTGAAGCGCATTGAGAGTGACCTGCTGGCGCTGAACGGTGCTTTGCAGCGCGGCGTTTTGGGCTTCCACCGCGCCGACACGCGCTTGCAGGGCAGCGACGGCAGAGGCCAGGTCGGGCGTTGTGGACGCGGCGATGGGACGGGGAGACATAAAGGCGGCTGTGGCAAGACAGGCCGCAACGGTGGCGAGGGGCGCGATGCGCCGGGTGCGTGTGTGCATGATGAGATGCGTCCTTTCCAACGGTGAGTAGCAAGCCATTGTAACATGGCCGAAGGCGGCTGTCAAACGGACGGAAAACGGTCAGCGGGCGGAGGCGGAGGCGCGTGCTTGCAGGGCGGCGCGCACGGCGTCCAACTGAGTGTCTACGTCGGGGTCGGTGAGGGTGCGGTTGTCGGCGCGAAAGGTGAGGCGCAGGGCGACGCTCTTTTTGCCTGCCGGGACGCGCTCGCCCTCGTAGACGCTTGCCAGCGACACGTCTTCCAGCAGCGCGGGGTCGGCGGCCTCGCGCGCCGCGGCCTGGAGCAAAGCGTAAGGCGTCTCTTTGCTGACCACGACGGCGAGGTCGCGGCTGACGGCGGGAAAGCGCGGCAGGGGGCGGAAGCGCGGAACCGTCCCGCGCAGGGCGAACAGGGCGTCGGCATCTAACTCAAAGACGGCGACGCGGCCCGTGCCTGCGGGCGCATCTAAAGCGTCCGTGACGGCCTGCGGGTCAACTTCGGCCACATAGCCCATGACGCTGCCGCTGAGGGAGACGGCGGCGCAGCGTCCGGGGTGCATTTGCGCGCGCTCTGCGGGCGTAAAGGTCAGCGCGGGCAGATGCAGGGCGCGGGCGATGGCTTCCACCATGCCCTTAACCGTGAAGTAGTCACAGTCGGTTCCCGTCAGCACGGCGGACAGATGGCGCGTCTCCGTGTAGGCCCCCTCCCCCGCGCCCCGCGCGAATGTTTTGCCGTACTCAAACAGGCGCACGTCGCTTTGACGGCGGCGCAGGTTGCGGGCGAGCGCGTCCAAGAGATTGGGAACCAGCGACACGCGCAGGCCGGACAGTTCGGCAGAAAGCGCCTGCCGGATGGCGACGCGGCGCGCAGCGTCGGCGGGCGCGTCAAACGGCGACGGCGCGACCAGCGAATTGGTGAGGGCTTCGGACGCGCCCATGCCCGTGAGCAAAGCGCGCAGGCGCTCCGCGAAGACGGCTTCGGGGGCATCCATGCCGCCTTGCGAACTGCGGGCAGGCGGCAGGGTTTCGGGCAGCGTCTCGTAGCCCACCATGCGCCCGACTTCTTCCACCAGGTCAATTTCAGCCGCTAAATCGGGCCGGAACGTGGGGACAATGACAGACAACGGTTCTGTTTCCGTCACCGTCAGCCCCAGACGGCGCAGGGAGCGCGCGATGGCGTCTGCGTCTAACGCCGTGCCTAAGAGAGCGTTGACGCGCGCCGGGCGCAGGGCGATTGTTTTGGTCACAGCGGGCACGGGATACAGGTCAACGCGCCCCAGCACCACTTCGCCGCCCGCCAGGTCTGCCAGCAGTTCGCAGGCGCGCTCCAATGCCAGCGGGACTAACTCCGGGTCAACCCCCCGCTCAAAGCGATACGACGCCTCCGTAGACAAGGCTAACGACTTCGCCGTGCGCCGCACGCTGCCCGGCTCAAAGTGCGCCGACTCAATAAATAAATGGCGCGTCTGCGGAGACACTTCGCTGTCCGCGCCGCCCATGACGCCCGCCACCGCGAGCGGCCTGCTTACATCACAAATCAGCAGCATTTCAGGGGTAAGAATGCGCTCCACGCCATCCAGCGTGGTCATATGTTCGCCGTCGCGGGCCGTTCGCACGACAATCTGGCCCTGCGGCAGCGTGTCATAGTCAAACGCATGAAGCGGCTGCCCCATCTCCAGCATGACATAGTTGGTGACATCCACGACCACATTGATAGGCCGCATTCCGCACTGCGTCAGCCGCGCCTGCATCCATTCGGGGGACGGCTTCATCTGCACATTCCGCACCACCTTGCCCGCATAACGGGGACAAAGCAGGGGCGCTTCCACGCGGACGCCTGCCCATCGCCGCACGTCATCGCTTTCATCGGGCAAGGGCGCGGGGGCATTGTGCAGGGGCAAATCTAATGTCGCCGCCATCTCGCGCGCCGTCCCCAGCACCGACAGCCAATCGCCCCGGTTCGGCGTCACTTTGGTATGGAAGACCGCCGCGCCGGTTCCTTCGGCATGGGTAATTTCCTCCACTTCCAGTCCCGCCATTGTCAGCCGCTCGGCCAAGTCAGCGTCGGAAAGCGGCGTCTGCACATACTCTCGGAGCCATTCAACAGGAAGTTTCATTGTCGTTGTCCCACAGCCATTTCTCCTGGCGCAGTTGTTCTCTCAGCACAGGGTATTGCTCATTCAAGAATGCCGTCCATCGCTCTTGAATGAGGGCTTCCAGTTCAGCCCCTTCCAATTCGGCATCACTGGATTGAAGAAGGTAATGGTCATAAACAAACGTATTCCGCTTGCTCATTTTCCTTACAGGCCAGCCAAGACGCCGCGACATTTCCCAAAGGTTGCGGCAGTCAGCGGGGTCTGTGCCCTCATTCCATATCTGGATTGAGAAGTGAAGTGCTGTGGGAGAGCAATCAAACGCACAATAGACGATACCCCATAAAAGCCTACTGGTCTGCCATGCATGGGGCCTGAAAGATACCCCGCTCTTCCACTTACTGAGTATCTTCCAGTCGTGGCCTTCTGACAAAAGGCGAAGGGCAATCTCCCTTATCTCGCTCCGGCGGTCTGGCCTGTGCTTGTAGATGAGGTCAAGCGCCTGCCGGTGCTGGCTGTAAATGCTGCGGCACAGCGCGCTGATGTGCGAATCGCTCACAATGTGCTTCCTCAGCATTTGCGCGTAATGGGTCATCAACAGATGAACCGCCTGGTCAAGCGTGGCCTTTGCGCTTTCTGCGACTTCCTCCACAACCCGGCAGATGAGTTCATAACCCACTGCCTGATAACGCAGGTCGCTTGGCTCCGCGCCTTCCGGGGTCAGGTACAGCGCGAACACAGCATACCCCGGCCATCGCTGCTGAACGGTCTGATAGTACCGGGCCAACTGGTCAGCGCCCTCGCCCGTGTCTATCTTGTTTTCTATGAGCACAACAAATCGGGCGCGCTCGTCTATTACCAGAACGTCAATATGGCCCCATTCGCGCCGGACTTCCACCGCCTCAAATGTCCACGCATCAAGGTCAACGGGCAGGTCGGTTGCGTCACTGTCGGCGGCAAGCGCGGCTTCCTGCAAGAACGTCTTCAGGAACGAAGCGCCCAGCCCATGATTTTGCTTCGGGTTCAGCAGGAACGCCAGAAAGTCCGAGTGCCGCAACTCCTGCCGGGCCGCGCCGAGGGCCTCAAAGATGTTGAACTGCCCCAAAAGGCGCTCAAGTTGCTCTAACTCAGGGTTTCGGGCGGCGAAAGCCTCCAAAGCATGGCGGTCAGTGAGGGGTTCAGAGAGGATAACAGAGGCGGCGTCGGGCATCACCGCTCCTAAAACTGGCGCAGGAAGCGCAGGTCATTATCAAAGAGAAGGCGGATGTCGTCTATGCCGTAGCGCGACATGGTGATGCGGTCAACGCCGAGGCCCCACGCGAAGCCCGTGTATCGCTCGGTGTCTATCCCCATCTCGCGCAGAATGTTGGGATGAACCATGCCTGCGCCGCCCAGTTCCAGCCAGCCGCCGTTCCACGCGATGGCGACTTCCACGCCCGGCTCCACGAACGGGAAGAAGTCCGGGCGGAAGCGGATTTGCACGTCACCAAAGACAAGCCGGGCGAACTGCGCGAACGTGCCTTTCAGGTCGGCCAGCGTTAGCCCTTCGTCTACGGCCAGCAGGTCGCATTGATGGAACGTGTGCAGGTGGGTGGCGTCTACGGCTTCGTAGCGATAACAGCGACCTACCGTCGCGGCGCGAATGGGCGGCTTTTGCGTCTCCATAACGTGCGCCTGGAACGCAGTGGTCTGCGTGCGGAGCAGGTGGCGGGCATCCACGTAGAACGACATCTGCTCGTCAAACGCCGGGTGGTCGGGCGGATAGTTGAGGGTCTGAAAGTTGTAGTGGTAGTCTTCAATGTCCGGGTACTCCGCGAAGGCATACCCCAGAGCGAGAAGGGCGGCTTTGACAGCCCCGATTTGCTGCGTAAGCGGGTGCAGGCCGCCCACAGCATAGGACGCGCCGGGCAGGGTCACGTCCACCGCGTCGGCGGCGAGACGGGCGGCGCGTTCCCCGGCGGCGAGGGCGTCCCGCTTTTGCGCGAGCAGAGCAGTTAACTCGTCCTTGCGGGCATTGACGGCCTGCCCGAACAAAGGCTTCTGGTCAGGCGGCAGCGTCCCGACAAGGCGAAGCAGGCCGGTCAGCCGTCCCTTGCGCCCCAGGAACTCGGTGTCGGCGGCGTCCAGCACGGCGACGGTCTGCGCGTCCGAAACTGCCTGCGCCGCCTGTGCCGCGACCTGCGCTAACTCCTCGGTGGGGGTCATGCGCGGCTAGGAGAGGGTGATGGAATGCGTCGGCGCGGGCACGGCGATGTTGAGCGAGGCCACGAGCGCGTTAAACGCCGCGTTGTCGCTGATTGCCATTTCAGACAGCACCTTGCGATCAAGCCCAATGCCTGAAGCATTCAGGGCGGCGATGAAGCGGCTGTATTGAACGCCCTGCGCGCGGCAGGCGGCATTGATGCGCGCGATCCAGAGCTGCCGGAACTCGCGCTTTCGGACGCGCCGGTCGCGGTAGGCGTACTGCCCGGACTTCATCACCTGCTCGTTGGCGGTCTTGAACAGGCGGGACTTGCCGCCGAAGTAGCCGGACGCTTCTTTGAGTATCTTGTGGTGGCGCTTGTGGCGCATGACGCCACGCTTGACACGTGCCATGTGTTTGTTCTCCTATGTCTTCGCCCTCGCCTGCGGAGCGGGAGAGGGTCGCCATTCTGATGGCGGGGTGAGGGGCCGCGAAGCGGCTCTTACGGGCGGGGTGAGGGCCGTTTGCTATTTGGCGACGCCGTTGGGCAGCATTCGCTTGATGGCTTTCTTTTTGCCTTTATACAGTTCGGTGGTGCTGGTGAGCACGCGCATATTGCTGGGGCTTTTGTGGATATTCAGATGGTTGTGGTGGGCGTGCTCATGGATGAGCTTGCCGGTACCGGTTATCTTGAAACGCTTGGCGACTGTCTTGCGCGTTTTCATCTTGGGCATGGTCATTCTCCTTGCGTGTCTCACACAGCATGAACCCGGAACGTCGGAATGGGCGTTCCGGGTTCGTCAATAGCATCTGGCGTCTTGCGCGCCTCAACCCGCAGGCGGCGGGGGCGTGTCCGTGTCGGTTTTAGGCGGCGCGGCAGGCCGGGGAGCGGCAGGCTTGGGCGCGGCGGGCGGTTTAGCGGGCGCTCCCGGCGTCTTGGCCGGGCTGAGTATGAGCGTCATCATGCGCCCTTCCATAGAGGGCATCTTTTCCACCTGCGCCACTTCCGCAGTGAGTTGAATGACACGCTCCAATTGCTGACGCCCAAACTCCGGGTGCGTGATATTGCGACCCTTGAAGATGTAGGTCACCTTCACTTTGTCGCCGTCTTCCAGAAACTTGATGGCGTTGCGGACTTTAACTTGCAGGTCGTGCTCGCCAATCTGCCCGGAGCGCGGGTCAATCTGGATGCCCTTCAGTTCGCTCTGCTTGTGCTTTTTGGCACTTTCTTTCTCTTTTTTGGCTTGTTCGTACTTGAACTTGCCGTAGTCCATGATTTTGCACACAGGCGGCTGTGCCTGCGGGGCGACTTCAATCAGGTCAATGCCCTTTTCGCGGGCGATAACAAGCGCGTCGCGCGGGGTCATCACGCCCAGCTGCGCGCCGTCTTCATCAATGACCCGTATCTCGCGAGCGCGGATGCGCTCGTTCATGTTGACCCTGGGTTCGCGGGGGTCTCTGCGAAAGTCTCGGTTGTTTATAGGGTGCTTGTGTCCTTCTTAACGATGCTCCCCTGCATGAGGGCGCAACAAATCTCATACATTATAGCCGAACAGCCGAGGGATTGTCAAGGCACGGAGCGCGTTTTATGCCGTCGTTTCTTCTTGGAGGCGCTGCTGGAACTCTGCCAGGGGCAGCGCGCCCAGGTCATTTCCCCCGCGCTCGCGCACGGAGACGGTTCCGGCGGCGGCGTCCCGGTCGCCGACAACCAGCATATAAGGGACTTTTTGGGCGTTGGCTTCGGCAATCTTCTTGCCGAGCTTCTCGTTGCGCGCGTCTACTTCTGCGCGGAAACGAGCGTCACGCAGAGCGTTGGCGACGGAGTGCGCGTACTCGGTGTGGCGGTCTGCAATCGGGAGCACGAGCGCCTGCACCGGGGCAAGCCACGTCGGGAATGCGCCCGCGTACTGTTCAATCAGGAGGCCCAGGAAGCGCTCGGTGGTTCCGGTGACGGCGCGGTGCAGCACAACCGGCGTCTGCGGCTGTGAGTGCTCATCTATGTAAAAGCAGCCGAGGCGCGCGGGCTGAATGAAGTCCACTTGAATGGTGGAAATTTGCCACTCGCGCCCCAGCACGTCGCGGGCGATGAAGTCGGCTTTGGGGCCATAAAAGGCGGCTTCGCCCGCCGCCGCGACGTATTGAACCCCGTTGGCGTCTAACGCGCGGCGCAGGGCGTCGGTGGCGAGCGTCCACTTTTCGTCGTCCTGCACGAACTTGCTGTCGGGGTTGTCATCGCGCAGGGACAGGCGCACCCAGTAGTCCGAAAAGCCGTAGCGAGTGAGCGTTTCACGAATGAGGCGCAGGGCGAGCGCAAACTCGGCTTCAATCTGGTCGGGGCGGCAGAAGATGTGGCAGTCGTCCTGCGTCAAACAGCGCACGCGGGTCAGGCCGTTTAGTTCGCCGCTCTTTTCATGGCGGTACAGGGTGGCGAACTCGGCGTAGCGCAGGGGCAAATCCCGGTACGAATGGGGCTGCGTGTTAAACAGGGCCATGTGGGAAGGGCAGTTCATGGGCTTGAGGCGGGTGCGCTCTCCGCCCGCGTCCACCATGGGAGGGAACATTCCGCCTGCCACTTTGTCCCCGTAGTTGTCTAAATGGCCGGACTTCTTGTACAGTTCTTCTTTGGCAATATGTCCCGTCCAGACGTGCTGGTAGCCGTACTTTGTCTGCACATCCCGCACGTAACTTTCCATGACATGACGCAGTGCTTCGCCTTTGGGCAGAAACAGAGGAATGCCAATGCCGATGTCATCGGAGAAGGCGAACAGGCCGAGTTGCTTGCCTAATACCCGATGGTCGCGCTTGCGGGCTTCTTCCAGCCGCACGAAATGCGCGTCCAACTCCTCAGGCGTGTCGTACAGGACGCCGTAGATGCGCTGCAGCTGGGGACGCTTTTCATCGCCGCGCCAGTATGCCCCGGCAATGTGGTCTAACTTGAACGCCTCGCCAATCTCCCCCGTAGACGCGACGTGCGGCCCCCGGCACAGGTCGGTGAACGTGCCCTGCGTGTAAAACGAGATGGTCTCGCCTTCCGGCAGGTCATGGATCAGTTCGGTCTTGTAGATTTGCCCGCGCCCTTCTTCGTAGGCCAACGCTTCCGCGCGCGGCTTCTCGGAGCGCACCAGCGGCAAGTCTTCCGATTGAATGCGGCGCATCCGGGCTTCAATGTCCGTTAAATCATCCGGCGTGAGCGTGCGGGGCAGGTCAAAGTCATAGTAAAAGCCGTCATCAATGGGCGGGCCGATGGCGAGGCGGGCGTCCGGGAAGGCTTCCAGCACGGCCTGCGCCATGACATGGGCCGCTGTATGGCGTTTTTTCCACAGCGGAGCAGGCTCAGATTGAGGGTTGTCGGCAAGGTCGGCCACAGTGTCGCGTTCTCCGTTCGTCATCGGGCAAAGAAGGTGCAGCATTATAGCCGCCTGGCGGGGGCAAAGTCAATTCGCGGGCGAACACCCCCTACCCGCCCGCCCGCGTCAGGGCAAACAGGCCCGCCATGCCCAGCGCGTACAGCACCAGCACCGTCAGCGAGTCCAGGCCCATGCGCGCGATCTGCTTTTGCGGGCGAAAAATGAGGCCGAACACGTACACCATTGTCAGCAGCATTCCGAGGCCGGTGAGGTAAATGTCGCTGTTGTGAGCCTGCGGCAGCACGGCCTGCCCGGATACCAAGTCGGCCACCAGAAACAAAACCGGCAGGAAGGCATTGCCGCCAAAGATGTCGCTGAAGGCCAGTTGGTAGTCCCCCATCCGTACCGAAGCCAGCCCCGTAGACACTTCCGGCAGGGACGTGGCGGCAGCCAGCACCGTCGCGCCAAACAGGACGCCGGTCATGTGCCAGTGGGACGCAATCGCGTTTCCACTTTCTTCCAGCCCCCATCCGGCGGCCAGCGTGGCGACTGACGCGAGCGCGAACAGGGCGATTGTTTTGCCGGTGCTGGCCTTCTTCTGCTGTTCCTGCTGCTTCGTTTTGCGCTCGCGCACTTTCGGGTCGGCGCTCTGGTTGTCGGGCGCTTCTCCCTGCTCGTGCCAGGGCAGGCCCTTGCGCGCCTTGCCGAGCAGCCAGAGGCCCGCCAGCCACAGCACGACGATGAGAAGAGACGCTGGAGTCATTCGCAGGAAATGCACCGACGCTGGGAACTGGCTGCCCATGATGACCACCGCCAGCACGGACGCCACCAGCCCCGCTTCCAAGACCAGCGACAGCGACGCTGCCCGATAAGTCAGCGCGGCAGACGGCCCCACGCCGAACACGTCCAGCAGCACCAGCACGACGGTCTGCACGGCGATGCCGCCCAGAATGTTGCCAACCGCCAGCCCCAGCGAGTGATTCAGGGCTGCGCTCACGGTGATGGCTATCTCTGGCAGATTGGTGGTGATGGCGAGCAGTATCAGCCCGCCCAGCGCTTCGCCCAGATGAAAGCGGTCAGCGAGAATGTCGGTCGTGTGGGACAGGCCAATTCCCGCCACCCATACTACCGCAGCCGCCCCCGCGAAGATCGCCAGCAGCGCAGGCAGCGCCAGATGATTCAGCATGGCCGCTTTCTCCTGACCCGACACACGCAAAAGCCGGGCGGCTCTTACGGGCCACCCGGCTTTTGCTGCGCCCAGCACGGCGCACTTAAATTGCGGAGGCGGGAACGGCCGCTTCAGCGTCTTCGTCTTCAGTCATGTCGCTCATGGTTGCGTTCTGCGCGGGGGTCGTTTTGCCCTTTGCCACCATGCTGTCCTCGTGGAACAGGTACGTGGACGAATTGGGGTCTAGCGAGCCTGCGGGCGCTTCGGCGACCATGCGGGCGAAGTTATCTAAATCTTCCTGAAGGCGCGTCTCAAAGTGCTTTCCCGCACCCAGTTTCTCGCCAATCTGACCGAGAAGGCCCGCAGGCGGGGTGTAATGAATAGTCGCGGTCACTTTGGTTTGGTCGGCTCCCACCGAGTTCAAAGGTAACGGTGCCGGAGTTTTCCAGCCCATCAATGGAGCGCCAGCCAATCTGCCGCCCTTCCTGCCAGCCGTCGTTCACGGCGTCCCACTGATGGTCACCTACGACATTGGCAACCCAGTGGCTTGTCTGCGCGTCTTTGTAGGTGACTTCCTTGATGTAGGACATGAACTTGGGAAAGTCGTTGAAGTGCGTGAACAGTTGGTACACGTCGCGCACGGGCGCGTTGATCGTCACAGCGGCTTGATGCTCGGCCATTTGTTCTTTTTCTCTTTCTTTTTGTGATATTATGCGCTGCTGTCGGCGGGCAGGCCGGAGAGCGACAACGGCGCGTCCAAGTTTGCGCCGTCGTCTATGCCGACGCCCAGCCTGTCCATGAGTTCGCCGCCCAGCCAGCCGGTTGCGCCCGCGAGAGCGCCGCCCAGCAGGGAAAGCGTCCGGGCCAGAACATCGGGTTTGGCGGTGTCCCCTTTGCGCCGCAGGGCGCTGAACAGAAACAGCGCCATCACGACGACGTTCCCCCACCCGTGCCAGCGGCCTATTGTCTTGGCGCGCGTGCCTTCGGGAATGTGTTTCCAGTCATGGTAGCCGAGCGGCGCGGACACGGCCCCGCCGAGCAATCCGCCCACCAGCATGGCCCAGGCTGCTTCTGCCGCTCTGGGCTTGCGCGTTATGGTGAACAGCGTGTCGCAGAGAACCGATGCCGACAGCAGCCCCAGCGGAAACACGATGGACATGGCGTGGGCCGGGTGGCCCAACACTTTGGTGTGGCTTTCCATAAACTCCCAGATGCTTTCCGTGCGGCTACATGGTAGGCGGATTCTTGATCTTGGACGGCGCATTCTGCGTGCCGGTCATGTCGTGCGCCATTTGCAGGTGGTTCTGCACCATGCCAACGCCTTTGGTCGCGAAGTTTGTGACGTGGGCGTTCTCGCCGCTGGCAATCTCTTTCTGGAAGAGGCTCACGGTTTGCGCGTGGTCAGCAATCATGGCGCTCATGTACGCGCTGTCAAACTGCTTGCCGGACATCCGCATCAGTTTGGCGCGGAGGGCGCGGTGCTTGGCGTCCAGCATCATCGGCGCGGGAAGATGGACGGACTGCGCGGTGACCGCCAGGTTGTGGCCCGCAATGGTGTGGTCATGGATCATGGTGGACGCGAAGTTCTGAATGGCGGGCGTCTTGGAACGCATGACGGCTACTTTGCTCAGGGCGATTTCGGCGGTGCCGCCCATCGCAGCCATCATGGTGAACTGGCGATCCATCTGGTTCGTGCCGGTGTCGCTGTGGTGTATGGAGGACTGCGCGGCAGTTGCGGCGGGGAGCGCGGCGCACAGCAGGGCGGCCAGCGCAAGGACTCGTGTGGTCATGGGAAGGTTCCTTTTCTAATTCACGTCTTGCGGCCCCCCGTTCGTCTGGTCGGGTGAGCCTGACGGTGCAGGATACCGCAAAGCGGGGCTATCATAAACCACCGGGGCGGGCCAGTGCCAGGGCAATAAAATACCGCGGCAGGGGAAAGCGTCCTCACGGACGTAGGAAACGCCACCGCTGCCCTCTTTCCCGTCCAACGGACAGTTCCGTCCAACGGACGCTTCCCCTGCCCAGGCTTTCCATAGCCCCGCATCACCCCTGTGTCTCGTAGCGTTGGGGGATTAAACAGAGTGAAGGCCGGGTATAAACCCGCGAGCACCCTGCCCGCAGCCCATCCAAACGGGCAGACGGGCAGGCACCAGAAGGGAGCCGACATCACGCCATGACACTTCTTCACCGAGGCCCGCGCGCACATCCGGGCATTGCCCTTGCGCTCGCCGCTTGTTTGACCCTGCCCACGCTGGCAGGCTGCGGCAACAACGGGGCCGACAATTCCAACGCGCCCACCACCAGCGCCGGGGGAGCGACCAATGCGCCGCCGTCGATGACCAGCGCGCCGCCGCCTGCCAAGCCCGGCCTTTCCACCAAGCAGAAAGTGGTGCTGCTCGCAGGCGCGGCTCTGCTGTTTTATCTTTACAAGCGCGACGTTGCCCAGAATGCCAAAGCCGCGCAAAACGGCGCGGGCGCAAAGCCGCAGTTGTACCGCGAGGAAAAAGGCCCCAATGCAGGAGCCATTTATTACCGCAAGAACGACCCCAGCCATACGGTCGTGTGGGTGACGGCCCCCTCCGGCACTGTCGCCGTTCCCGCCGACCAGGTGCAGCAGTATCTTCCCGACTACCAGCAGTATCAGCGTCAGCCCGCGCCTTCTGTCCCGGCAGGCGCGCAGACCGAGCCAGCGACGCAGTATGACCCGTCACTTGCCACAGCGGGAGGCTCGCCTCCCGGCCCCGGCCAGTAATGCAGAAAGCAGAGAATGCTAACGCATAGAGCAGGCAATGCTGAAGCCCCGCCGCGTGCTTGCGGCGGGGCTTTTTTCCGCCTATTTTCCTTGCCCTCGCCTATTGCCTGCCTATGGTTTGCCTATGACTTGACTATGGTGAGACTATGGTGAGACTATGAACTGACTATGAACTGCCTCTATCTTGCCTATGAGCGGCCTTTCGGGTGCGGGGCAGTGAATTGACAGCGCGGCCCTGTCTGGGCTATAATGGCCTGACTGTTTTCGGCTGCCGACCTACACCATGCCCATGACCCACGTGCGAAAAGCCGTTATCACCGCCGCCGGGCGCGGGACGCGCCAGTATCCGGCGACCAACACCGTGCAGAAAGAGTTGTTTCCACTGGTGGATGTGGACGGCTACGCCAAGCCCACGCTGCAAATCATCGCAGAAGAAGCCTTTGCCTCCGGCATGGAAGAAGTCTGCATTGTCGCCAACCCCGACAATATTGACCCCATGCGCCGCCACTTCCGGGGCCTCACCGACGCGCAGAAACAGAGCAATTTCAAGGGCAAAGACTGGGCTGTTCCGCTGTCCGATGCGCTGGCCGACATGGAACATCGCCTCACCTTTGTGGTGCAGGAAACGCAGGAAGGCTACGGCCATGCCGTCTATCAGGCGCGAGAATGGGTCGGCAACGAGCCGTTCGCGCTGCTGCTGGGCGACCATGTATACCGCTCTGCGCTCCCCGCCCGCTGCACGCGGCAGGTGGTAGACGCTTATGAAGCGCACCCCTACCCCGTGTCCTCCGTCATGCGCGCGCCCGAAGCCCATATTCATCGCTACGGCACGATTGGCGCAACCCCTGTGCCCGGCAGCCAGCCGCCGGTTTACACCGTGCGCGAGATGGCGGAAAAGCCTGCTGTGGATTATGCCCGCGCTCGCCTGCGCGTGGAGGGCGTCCCGGAAGGCGAGTACCTGTGCTTCTTCGGCATCCATGTCTTTCCGCCCGCTATTTTCTCCTGCTTGAAATATCTTGTTGACCATGACCTGCGCCAAAAAGGGGAGTTTCAACTCACGTCCGCGCAGGCATTGCTGCTGGAACAGGGGCGCTATCTCGTCAATGAAGTGCAGGGCGAACGCTACGACATGGGCATCCCGGAAGGCTTGATAGAGACGCAAATCGCCCTTGCGCTCCAGTCTCCTTTCGCAGATCAGGCCCGCGCCATGCTGACACAACCTATTCCTCATCATTAGGAGAACTCGCACGCTATGTCAACCGCCATCACCAATATTCAGGCCCGGCAAGTGCTGGACTCTGCGCGGCAATCCCACCGTGGAGGTGGATGTTTACCTGGAAGACGGCAGCCTCGGACGCGCGTCCGTGCCGTCAGGAGCCTCAACCGGGGCCAACGAAGCCGTAGAACTGCGCGACGATGACAAGAAGGTCTACGGCGGCAAGGGCGTCCTCAAAGCCGTAGAAAACGTCAACGAGCGCATCGCCCCTGAACTGATTGATTTAGACGCCACCGAGCAGGTCGCCATTGACGAGATGATGATCCACTTGGACGGCACGGACAACAAGGGAAAACTGGGGGCCAACGCTATTTTGGGGGTTAGTTTGGCGGTTGCAAAGGCTGCGGCCAAGGCTGTCGGGCTGCCGCTGTTCCGTTATATCGGCGGCAGCAATGCGCGCCAATTGCCCGTGCCCATGATGAATATTATGAACGGCGGCAAGCATGCCGACTCCAATGTGGATATGCAGGAGTTCATGGCAATGCCCGTCGGCGCGAAGTCGTTCAGCGAGGCTTTGCAGATGGGCACGGAAGTCTACCATGCCCTGAAAGCCGTGCTGAAAGGCAAGTTTTTGTCCACCGCCGTCGGCGACGAAGGCGGGTTCGCGCCTAATCTGCCGTCCAATGAGGACGCCATCAAAGTCATCTTGGAGGCCATTGACAAAGCGGGCTACAAGGCAGGCGAGGACATTTACATCGCCATGGATCCGGCGTCATCGGAGTTCTACGACAACGGCTCCTACGTGTTGAAGGGCGAAGGGCGCACGCTCACGGGCGACGAGATGGTGGATTACTACGAGATGCTGGTCAATAAATATCCCATCATCTCCATTGAAGACGGCCTTGCTGAAGACGACTGGGTGACGTGGCGCAAACTCACCGAGCGCATCGGCCACAAAGTCCAGTTGGTCGGGGACGATCTGTTCGTCACCAACACCAAGTTTTTGCAGCGCGGCATTGCATCGCACACCGCCAACTCCATTCTGGTGAAAGTCAACCAGATTGGAACGCTTACCGAGACGCTTGCATCTATTGAAATGGCGAAGCGCGCGGGCTACACCGCCGTCGTCTCCCATCGCTCCGGCGAAACCGAGGACGCCACCATTGCCGACATCGTGGTTGCCACCAACGCGGGCCAGATTAAGACGGGCGCGCCCGCCCGCACTGACCGTGTGGCAAAATACAATCAACTGCTCCGCATTGAAGAAGCCCTGGGCGACACGGCAACCTTTGGCAGCAAAGACTCGTTCTATAACCTGACACAGTAACCATCGCCGTGCTGACCCAACCATCGCCGTGCTGACCCGCCAGGGCGTTGCTAATTTTCTGCAAGGACTGTTCGTGCTGCCGGTGTGCGCGCTGCTGGGCGGCATGGTCGCGCTGCTGTTCGGCTGGCAGGGGGCGCGGTTCTGGGGCTGCGTCGGCTTCTGCGCCTTGTTTCCGCTTTTAGGGGCCATCAAGACCCGCCAGCGCGCGCTGGCGTGGGGGCTTGTGGCGGGACTGGTCGTCACCGGCTGGGGGTACTGGCTTCTGCGGCCATAGAAGAAGGCCCCCGGCCCCGTGAGGTTGGGGAGGAGAGGCCCCCACCTGGCCCCCCAAGTTTGGGGGAAGAGGTTCTACAGCGTTGTCATGCTTCGCACGGTTCCAACAGGGCAGGGTAAAACGAAGCGAGGGATGCATCCCCTGGAGCGAGCGATTTAAACCCCTCGCTCCACTTAAATCCCTCGCTCCATTGCATCTCATTTCCTCCCCCCATTATTGGGGGGACAGGGGGGCCTCTCTCCCGCAACCTAAAGGAGCGGGGGGAGCCATCTTGCTCCTGCTGACCCTGCTGCTTTCCCCCGCGCAGGCGCAAACGCTGCCGCGCGCGGCCCCGCTTGCGGGCTTGATAATCTGCGTTGATCCCGGCCACACGTCAGAAACGAGTGCGGGGACGCAGAGCCGCGACGGGAAATTGACCGAGCGCCATGTCAACTGGGTAGTCGCGCAAAGGCTCAAGGCACTTCTGACGGAGGACGGCGCGACGGTGGTGCTGACTAAACAGGCCGAAGGGCAAGTCGTCGCCAACCGCACGCGCGCCGAAATCGCGAATGCCGCCCATGCCGCGCTGCTGCTGCGCCTGCACTGCGACTCCAACGCGCCTTCGGGGATTGCCACTTTCTATCCCGACCGGCAGGGAACGCGGTTCGGCGTGACAGGGCCGTCCCTGGAGATTATCGCGCGAAGCCGGGCGGCAGCGCAGGCATTTCACCCGGCGGCGGCCCGCGATCTTCAGAGCATCCTGCCCGACAGCGGCATCAAAGGGGACTCTGCGACATTCGTGGGCGGCAGGCAGGGCGCGCTGACCGGTTCCATCTTTGCGCGCGTTCCGGCGCTGACGGTGGAAATGTGCGTGCTGACCAACGCGCATGACTACAGTTTCATTCGCACGGCATCGGGGCAAGAAAGAATGGCGCGCGCGTTGCTGGCGGGCGTGGAAGCGTGGGCAAAGGACAAATAAGTGATGGCGGAGTTGGCAGAAACAACCGATGTGGCCTGGGACTTGAGCGATTTGTACCAATCGCCCGATGACCCGCGCATTGAGGCGGCGCTGGCGGACGTGGACGCGCGCGCCCGGCAGTTCGCGGCCCGCTACACGGACTGCATTGACAATGCAGATTTGGACGCCGCAACGCTCGGTGCGGCCCTGCGCGGCTATGAGGCCATTCGGCAGGATGCGGCCAAACCAGGCATCTATGCCCGTCTGCGCTTCACCGCCGATACCAGCGACCCGGCGCGCGGCGCGTTTCAGCAAAAGGTGCAGGAGCGATTAACCGCGCTCTCGCTGGCGCTCGTGTTCTTTCATCTGGAACTGGCGCGCTGCCCCGAAGAGGTCATTGCGCCGCTGCTGGACGACCCTGCCGTCGTGCCCTACCGGCATTACGTGGAGACGGCGCGCAAAGCGCGCCCGCATCAACTGCCGCAGGATCAGGAACGCCTGCTGCTGGAACTTTCAGATACCGGGGCGCGCGCCTTTGTGCGTCTTTCCGCGCAGGTGCGCGCCGCCGCTGTGTTCCGCCCTATCCTGCCCGACGGCACGATGCTGGAACTCAACTTCTCGCGGCTCGTCGCGCTGTATTCCTCCCCTGACCGCACCGTGCGGCAGGCCGCCGCCGAAGCATTCGTGGCGGGAGCGAACGCGAACCTGCCGACGCTGACATTTATCCTGAACACGCTGCTGCAAGACAAGGCCGTCTCCGACCGCCTGCGCGCCTACGCCGCCCCGGAGGAAACAGGCTTTCAGCGCGATGAACTGCCGCGCGCAACAGTGGAGTTGGTGACGGATACGACTGCGGCGCATTACCCTCTGGCCGCGCGCTATTACAAACGCAAACGCGAACTCCTCGGCTGCGACGCCCTGATGGATTACGACCTGAGCGCGCCCCTGTTCCAGACCGACGAGACGCGCACATTTGACGAGGCGCGCGCCGTTGTGCTGAATGCGTTCGGCTCCTTCTCGCCCGTGATGCAGAAGGCGGCTGCCGAGTTCTTTGACGGGCAGTGGATCGACGCCGCCCCGCGCGCGGGCAAGCAGGGCGGCGCGTACTGTTCATCGGGAACGCCGGACACCCACGCCTATATCTTCCTCAATTATATGGGCAAGCCGCGCGATGTAATGACGCTGGCGCATGAACTGGGGCATGGCGTTCATGCG
The DNA here is from genome assembly GCA_963835235.1 of uncultured Armatimonadota bacterium. Lineage (GTDB taxonomy): Bacteria > Armatimonadota > Armatimonadia > Armatimonadales > Capsulimonadaceae > CAWIET01. Next base: position 699,324 of record CAWIET010000004.1, on the reverse strand, counting down.
TCCCTGTCGCGCGAACAGACTTATCTCAATTTGTTTGGCACGCTGCCGATGGCGGAAGTGGCTTCTACGTTCGGCGAGATGCTGGTCTTTGACAGCCTGCAGCGCGGGGCGGCATCGCGCGAGACGCGGCTCTCGCTGTACGCCGAAAAGATAGAAGGCGCGATTGGGACAATCATGTCTACGACGGGCCGCTACCGTCTGGAAAAAACAATTCATCGGCAGCGGCGCGAGGGCGGGGAACTGACTTCCGGGCAAATCTGCGACCACTGGGAAGCGGAAATGAACGCGCTGTACGGCGGCAGCGTGCAGATGACCGAGCGAATGCGCCTGTCCTGGAGCTTCATTCCGCATTTCGTGCAGTCACCGTTTTACTCGTACCCGTACACATTTGGAGAGCTGTTCGCGCTGGCGCTGTACCAGAAGTCCCAAAATGAAGGCCCGGCGTTTGCAGACGTTTACTTTGACCTGCTGCGCGCGGGCGGACGCGACACGCCGCCCGCGCTTGCGCGCATGGTCGGGGTGGATTTGGACGACGCCGCGTTCTGGCAGGGCGGCTTCCGGGTGCTGGAACGGCTGATTGGCGAGTTTGAGGCTCTCTGCGCGGCGTGAGTTTCGGGGGCAAATGGGGTATACTACGTTTGCAACTTCACACCCTCAAAGGAGAGGAACACCATGCCCGCGACGATTGAACAGCAGCATCAACACCTGCATGAAGTGCATGAGCATTTGCGCCATGCCTCCACATCGGACTCTGCCGAGGAGATACGCGAGCGCCTGCGCCGCGCCGAACTCGCCTTGCAGCGCCACGAACAGCAGGCCAGCCAGAAGGCGAGCGCGCATAGCCAGCAGCAGGCGTAAGACCCAATTGCAACACAAATAAGAAAGGGCCGGGGCAATTGCCCCCGGCCCTTTCTTATTTGACTGCCAGATAAAACAGCCGGTCGGAGCGCTTGTGCGGCGGCTCCAGCGTGTAGGCGTCGTAGGCCAGCGCGCGCGTGAAGCCTGCCTCCCGCAGCCACCGGAATATTTCCTCCTTGTGATAGGCGCGCTGCCAGTGGACTTCGGTAAACGTCTGCGGGTCGTCGTTTCCCCCCGTGTGCGTGAAGCGCATGGTCACGGCGCACAGGCGCGTCTGCGGGTCATAGCGGGAGCGCCAGCGGTAATGGAGCGGCTCGTCTTTGCGCGTGCAGCTCTGGTTGAAGAAGCCTTCCGCGAGCGCGTATTCCGTGTTCAGGTCAAACAAGAATGCGCCGCCCGGCGCGAGATGCTCGCATACCCGCGCGAATGCCTGCGCCAGACGCTCCGGCTGTAAAATGTAGTTGAGGCTGTCAAACAGGGATAGCGCGGCGTCAAACGGCGCTTGCGGCAGGGACAGTTCGGCGGCGTCCTGACAGACAAAGGGAATGGACAGCCCGGCTTCCTGCGCCCGAATGCGCGCGATTTGCAGCATGGCATCGGAAATATCCACACCCACGACGGCAAAGCCTTTTTGCGCGAGCAGGCGCGAGAACGTGCCCGTGCCGCAGGCAAGGTCTAAGACAGAACAGGGAGCAATGTGGTGCGCCGCCCAGACCTGCTCTATATATTGCAGCCAGAAGCGGTAGGGGACACCCGCCATCAAATGCTCGTAGAACGGGGCGACCGCACCGAAAGCGCGCGTGTCATCTGCGGGAAAGCCGCGCGTGTTATCGGGGGCGGGCGGCGTCATAAAGCAGGGCGGGCGGGAGCCGTCTCCGCGCGGGGCGGCTCGGCATAGACAGGCTCGGCGGGGGCTGATTGCTCGGCGAAGGAACGCGGCGCAAGCAGCGGGCGGGCCAGCACCGCGCACAGAAGGTATGCAACAGACAGGCCAACAAACAGGGGCCGCAGCGGCACCACCTGCGACAGCGTGCCCGCCATCGCCGCCGCCACCAGCATTGCCAGACGCGCCACCAGCATGGTCGTCGCCGTCACCCGGCCCCGCATCTCGTTGGTTACTTCCGTCTGGAACAGCGTCATCACGGGAATGTTGACCAGCATATTGCTGAGGCCGAACAAGAGCAGGGCCGCGCCGCCCGCAATCAAATTGGGCGACAGGGCGAACGCCACGCCCGCCGCCGCCATCAGCGCGAACGCCCCGGCAATCAGGCGCGGGGGCGCGGCGCGGCGCAGCGGCCCGGACACCAGCAGCCCGCCGATGATGCCGCCCACCCCGTAGCAGACCATCAGGGCGGCGAACTGGCGCGTGGTGACGTGCCACATATCTTTGGCGAAGGCAACTTCCAGCGTGTTGTAAATGCCTGCTCCGAGAATAGCGATAGTCAGCAGCACCAAGACGGCCCGCATGGTCTGGCTTGTCGCAACATAGCGCAATCCCTCCTGCGTTTCGCTCCACACGCCTGCAAACAGGCGCGGGCGCTTCGCCGTAATCTCCGGGCTGCTGACCAGCGCGATGCACCCTGCGGAAACGAGAAACGTGAGCGCATCAAAGCCGTACACGCCGCGCGGCCCAATCAGGCTCAGAAGCGCCGCGCCCAGCACCGGCCCTACGAGCTGCATAATCTGCATTCCCGATGTGGACACGGCATTGGCCTGCATCAAACGCTCGCGCGGCAGCAGGGCTGCCATGAGCGCGGTGCGGGCCGGGTTGAAGAAGCAGGAAAAAAGGCCGACTAGAAAGGCCGCCAGATAGAACGCCCAGAAGTCGGCGGGGGAATGAATACGCAGCAGCAGGCACACGGCGGCGGCGCGCGATAAGTCCGCCACAATCATGGTGCGGCGCCTGTCCCAGCGGTCAACGAAGACGCCCGCGAACATCCCCAGCAGCAGCACTGGCAGGGCCGTTGCCATCGCCCAATAGGAAAGGTCAGCTTTGGAATGGGTCGCTGTGTAGATGGTGAGCGGGATGGCAAGCAGCAGGGCCGCGTCGCCCAGGCTGGAAATTAACTGCCCCAGCCAGAGCAGCAGGAAGCGGCGGTCGCGGAACAGGGAGGCGGCAGTTTCCTGCGGGGCAGTCTCCTGCGATGTTGTCTCAGCAGCGGGCGCAGGCATGAACACTCTTTCCAGCAGACGCAAGAGCCGTTGCGTCCGCGCACAGCAATGGATACACTCTCTCGCATTGTAACATAACTTTCGCTCATTGCGGCGGCCCGCGACAGGCCGCGCGAAAATATTTTGCTTCGGCGCGGCGGGTATACTGGAAGGCAGGAGAACAGTTCATGCAGACACAATTCACGCGGCGCGCGACCCGCCCGGTGCGGGTAGGCAATGTGATGGTCGGGGGCGGAGCGCCTGTCGTGGTGCAAAGCATGATTACGGAGGAAACGCGCAACGTCGCCGGGTGCGTGGCGCAGATTGTCCAGATGGCGGACGCCGGGTGCGAGATTGTGCGCGTCACCACCCCCACCCTTCAGGAAGCGCATTGTTTGGGCGAGATACAGGCTGAAGTGCGGCGGCGGGGCTACTCCGTGCCGCTCGTGGCCGACGTTCACCATCAAGGCTCGGACATTGCGGTGGCCGTCGCGCGCTTCGTGGATAAAGTCCGCTTGAACCCCGGCCTGTTCGTGTTCCGCAAGCCCCGGCAGCGCACGGATGATTACACGGACGCCGAGGTTGCCGAAGAGCAGGAGGCGATTGAGGCGTCACTGCTGCCTGTTATCACGGTCTGCAAAGACCGGGACATCGCCATGCGGATTGGGGTCAATCACGGCTCGCTCGCGGAGCGTTTGACGGTGATGCACGGCGACACGCCGGAAGGCATGGTGGAAAGCGCCCTAGAATACGTTCGCATCTGCGAGGCGCACGGGTATCGGAACCTGGTGATTTCGCTCAAAGCCTCGCGCGTGCCCATCATGCTGGCGGCGAACCGTTTGATGGTGTCCCGCATGAACGCGCTGGGCATGGATTATCCCCTGCATCTGGGCGTCACCGAGGCGGGCGACGGCGACTACGCCCGTGTCAAGAGCACGGCGGGGATTGGGACGCTTTTGGCCGAGGGCATCGGGGACACCATTCGTGTGTCGCTGACGGAAGACCCCATCAACGAACTGCCCGTCTGTTATGATATTCTGCAAGCGCTGGGCCTGCGAAAAACCAAAGTGGAGTTTATCGCCTGCCCCTCGTGCGGGCGCACCAAGTTTGAGTTGACTTCGGTGCTGCGGCAGGTGAAGGCGGCGACTTCGCACTTGGTGGGCTTAGACATTGCCGTGATGGGCTGCATCGTCAACGGCCCCGGCGAGATGGCCGACGCCGACTACGGCTACGTGGGCAAGGGCGGCGGCGTGATCACGCTGTACCGGGGCCGCGAGGCCGTGCGGAACGTCCCGCAGGAGCAGGGCGTCGCCGCGTTGGTAGACCTCATCAAGTCCGATGGGCGCTGGATGGAACCGCCCGACGGCGCAGCCGCCCCGTTGTCGCCGTTCGCAAAGGAACTGGCGATGGCGTAGCGTGGCCCCCCGGCCCCCCAAGTTTGGGGGGGGGAGGAAGGTCTATGCAGCGGGGCGCGTTTTCCCATGCCTCCGTAGGGGCAGGGCTTGCCCTGCCCACGCTGTAGAGCATCTTCCCTTCAAACTTGGGGGGCCGGGGGGGCCTCCTACGCCGCACGCTGGGCGTTTTCGTTTTCCGCGCCGGGTTCGGGGCCGCTCGCGTCTGCCGAAAGCGACAGCGCGGGCGTGATGCCGAACGTTTCCACCGTGTTGGAATGGAAGCCGCCTGCCGAGACCGCCATCACCTTGAAGCCAATCTTGGCCGACGACGGCGGGGTCGGGAACTCGCTCAAATACTGCGGCCCAATCCCAACGCCCGCCAGCGGAATGCCGCCGGTCAGGACGCCAATCTTGAAGTAGGCGCGCGGCTTAAAGGTCGCATTGCCGTTCGGGACGGCTTTGGTAGCCCACACGACCAGTTTGGCTCCGGCGGGCACGGCCATGTCGGGGGTCAGCGTCATTACCGGCGTCGCGCCGACAAACACAATGTTGACATGGAGCGGCGGCAGCGCGGCGGGCGGGGTATAGGCCGACGGCGCGGTGTGGGTCATGGGCTGGTTGGCGGTCATCAGGGCCGAGTTGCAGGCAAAGAACGCCGTCCAGCCGGTTGGCCCCTTGACGCCGTTATTGTTGGGGTTGGCGGGGTCTTGCATCTGGGCATTGGCAAAGTTCCAGGCCGACTTGGCATCGGTGGACAGGCTGTTCCAGTGGTGGGCCAGCAAGGTCATGCGGCTGGATTGACTGTTGGCGCTGCTGCGCTTTTTGGTCGTGCCACCGGAAGCGGCGGCGTCTGCGGACTTGTTCGTCATGGCGTGTTTCCTCCTCAAGAAACGCGGGCAGAAAGTCGCTCACACAGTGAGCGGAGACGCGCGGGCCATCTCTGCCCTGTATTATTGGCAGGCGTGGAGGAAATCTTTACCCCGTACCATTGCCGGGTTTTTGGGCGTCTGTCGGGCGGCGTTTTGAGCAGAAAACAGCGCGCGCGGGGCAGGTGAAGCACTTTGTCAGGCAGGCGGCTCGTCGGGCCTCGGAATGGCTTTTGTCTGTTTCCCGGCGAATGCGGAGAGCAGAAGAAGCGACACCAGCAGAGATAAGTTAAAGCAGTTGACGCTGTAACCTACCTGTTCCAGCGTGGCTAAAATCTGTCCTGTGCCCGCGCGCGGGGCAATCAGAAAATCAGCCAGCGAATATTGATACGCATTGAGCAGAGAGACTATCCCGTATGCCGCGCCCGCTTCTGCCATCAGAACGCCGAACACCTGCGCCCATGTTATTCCAAACCGGCGGCGATAAATGCGTCCCAAACCCGCGCAGAACAGCCACAAAAGCCCCACCATGACAGCCAGAAACCCGTAGAAAGGCCCCATTGGAGCCATCAGGTCATTTCTCATCACCCAGTAAGCGTCGGTCAATCCGACCTCAAAAACGACCGACACCACCGTCACAATCCAACCGAGCGCGCTGATGGGAGTGGGCCAGCGCCGCCGCAGTTGTCCGAACAGGAGATGAAGCATCCACGCTGTCAGCAGACCCAGCACGCCGCCCAGAATCAGCATTGTTTTGTTCTCAAAGACAGATGTGTACGGCAAGTGAGGGGTTACTGACGCGCAGGCGAACGGTTACTGACGCGCTTGTGACGCGCTTCGCAAGGACTGCGAGGCGGCAGGCGAGGGTTCGCTATTCCTCCGGGGTACGCTTTGTGTCCCGTTGGGCAATAGCGAAGCCGACTGTGACAAGCGTTACCAATAACAGCGAGAAACCTCTGGGCCTGACTTCCAGCGTGTCGCCTATCACAAACGCGCCGCCGTTTGGCGGCGGGGTCAGCCGGGTCTCAGTGTGATAAACGGTCAGGGGTGTACCGGGAACGGCAAAGGCGACGACTGCTCCGAGAAGCGCGCCCGTACAGATAATACGCCATTGCTGCTGGTTCATGCTTGTCCTTAACCTGTTAATGATGCGCTTGCGACGCGCTTCGTTGCTGCTGCCGCAGCAAACACTTGTAGCCGATTGCGGCGCTGATGACAACACGCGGCGTGTCTGCGAGACAGTCAAAAAGCGTGTGCAAATCGTGCTGCAACGGGTGATGCCACAGAATGTGTTCCCCATATTCCAGAGCATAACTGCCAAAAATGAAGGCGAGCCACCATACCGTCCACGTCAAGACCCATTGAAATAATGTCTTTGGCTGCATAATACTCTCCTGTTGTCATGGCTGAACAGACGGCAAGCAATTAGCCGCGCACGCGCTCGCGGGTGACTTTGATGAGGAAGCGCAGGGCTTCGTTGACCGCCGCTGCATTGGAAAACACAATGGGCATGAGGGAATTGTACCCGGTACGGCGCGGCTAACGGCCTGCGGCGGCTTCGGCGCGGCGCAGGTTGGTTTGCGCCTGCGGGTTGGCGGGCTGAAGGCGGGCGGCGGCCTGAAAGTGCGGCAGGGCGTCGGCGGGGCGGTGCGCTGCCTCTAGGTCTACGGCGAGATTGGTGTGGGCCTCGGCGTAGTCGGGCTTGCAGCGCAGGGCGGATTGGTAGGCGGCAATGGCGGCGGGAGTTTGTCCGAGGGCGTCCAGCGCGCGCCCGACATTGAACAGCGGCACGGGCGACGCGGGACGCAAACGCGCGGCCTGCTGAAAGTGAGGGAGGGCGTCGGCGGGGCGGTGTTCTTTCAGCAGGTCAAGGCCGAGGGCGTTGTGGGCGAGGGCGTGCGCGGGGGCGAGGCGCAGGACGTTTTCGTAGGCGTTAGCGGCTTCGGCGGTGCGGCCCTGGGTGTCCAGGGCGGCTCCAAGATAGTAATAGGCGTCCACGAAATCGGGGAGGACGCGCACGGAGTCTTGAAACAGGGCAATAGCGTCATTGGCGCGGCCCGTTTGCAGGAGGGCCAGACCCAGCGCGGTGCGGGCGTCATTGCCGGTTGGCAGAATGGCAATCGCGGCGCGGTCATCGGCAATTGCCTGTTCCATGAGACCGTCATGGGCGCGGTACTGCCCCCGGAGCGTGTAGATAATCCACGAGCGCGGGTTGACGGAAAGGGCGTGCGCGAACAGCGTTTCGGTGCTGTCCCACACGGGGATTTGGCGCAGAGTGAGGAAACCCAGCAGCAGAAAGACGGGCACGCAGACGGCGACGGCGGCGACGGCGCGTCGGCTGTTTACCCGTGTCAGCAGCCATGCCAGCGCGAGCGCGGGGCCAAGCATTGCCAGATACAGATAGCGGTCGGCGACGGTGGAGTGCGCCTGAAACAGAAACGGCGACAGGCCCAGCACGGGCAGCAGCGCGAACAGGAATACGGCTCCGGCGGCTGTCAGCGCCGGGAAACGCCCGCGCAGGCGCATGAGCAGCACGGCAAGGGCGGCGGGCACAAGCCAGGTCAGATAGCCCCAGGCGTGCGCTGTCACAAACGCGGGCGTGCGTCCGTAGTCTATGGCGAGCGGCAGGGGCCACACGACTTTGGCGAGATACCATGCCAGCGCGTCGCCCGCCACGAAGGGGCGCGTCCACGCAGGCGCGGTTCCGACCACGGGCTGAGACTGCACCGAGCGGGTGATCAGCAGCAATGCCGCTGCCATTGCCAGCCACAGCAGCAAAAGCGGCGCGTCGGCGCGTCGGCTGCGGCCCAGGCCCCAGCGTCCCCATGCCCATGCAAGCAGCGGCAGGCACACGGCAGAAGGCTTGCACAGCAGGGCGAGCGCGAAGCAGACGGTGGCGAGCGCAAAGCGGAAAGCCCTTCCTGCCGCCAATAATGGGGGAGCAAGAGGGGAATACTCTTCTGCTCCCCCATTATTGGGGGTCAGGGGGCCTTCTTCCCTTGCGTACAGAAGCAGCGCGAGCAGGGAAAAGAACGCGGACAGCAGCCCGCGCATCTCGCTCACCCATGCCACCGATTCCACCTGAACGGGGTGAGCCGCAAACAGCAAGGCTCCGGCGAACGCAGGCCAGTCCTGTTTGACCACGCGGCGCACGAGCGCAAACACGAGCACAACATTGGCGCAATGCACGATCAGATTGGCGGCATGAAAGACGCGGGCGTCCAAGTCCGTTGTCCCCGCTCCGGGCAGTGGCACAGGCGCGGGCAGATGGGCTGCGAGCGACAGCCCGGCGAACAGGGTGTAGACCACCGGAATGTAGAGAAACTCGTAGGGCGCTGTCCAGAAACGGGCGATGTGCGCTGCCGTGACCGGGTGCAGGAACGGGTTCTGGCAGACGTGCCCGAAGTCGTCCCACCCGACAAACGGCAGGGCGAGCGCGTGGTGGTAGACGGCGGCGGTGACGGCAGCCAGCAGCAGCGCGAGACCGACAGGCCGGGACAATTTAACCGGAAATGCCATACACCTGCTCCACCGCGCGGGCCATTTCTTTGATGTCGTATCGCGCGCGCACAAGGCAGCCTGCGTTGTCGGTCAGGCGTTCCCGCAGGGCGGCATCGGACTGTATACGGCGCAGGGCGGCGGCAAGCGCAGCAGGATCGTCGGGCGGCACGAGCAGGCCCGTTTCGCCGTCCGTAATCATCTCTGGCAGGCCCCCCACGCGGGAAGCCACCACAGGAACCCCCGCCGCCATTGCTTCCAGCGCCACAATCCCCTGCCCTTCCGCGCGAGACGGGATAGCAAGCGCGTCCAGGGCGGCCAGCAAATCGCGCGTGTCGGCGATGCGCCCCAGAAGGCGCGCATGGGGCGGGCATAACATCTCCAACTTCTGCCGCTCCGGGCCGTCGCCTGCCGCCAGAAAGGTCATGTCCGGGCAGAGCAGGGCGGCTTGGAGCAGCACGTCCACGCCTTTCTCCGGTGACAGGCGGGCAATGCATCCGACGGTAAACGCGCTGTTTGACAGGCGCAGGGCGCGTCGGGCGGCGTCGCGCGCGGGCAGGCTGGAAAACCGGGCAAGGCTGATGCCATTGGGAATGACGATCACTTTGCCGCGCGGCACGCCGGACGCCGCGAGGCTGTCTGCGACGGCCTGCGAGACGGCAATCATTTTGCGCGCGCGCTGCCCAATGAGGCGCAGGGCCGGGCGCATCAGAAATCCGCCTTCCGCAAGATTATGCGCGGTCAGCACAAACGGGACGCCCGATAATGCAACGATCCACCCGGCGCGCAGGCCATGCGCGTGGACAACATCAAACGGGCGGGCCAGAACGCGCAGGCGCAGGGCGGCGCGAGCGTCGGTCAGCGGGGAAAAGCGCGCGGCGATTTCCAGCGGCAAGGTCTCCTGCACCGGCAGGCCTGCTGGAAGGGAATAAAGAAAAGCGGCAGGGGCGGCGAGAGATGCCTGCACACGCGCAGGGCCTGTCTGCTCCAGCAGGCTCAGGACGTGCTGCCGAATGCCGCCCTGCGCGGGCCGCACGACATGAAGAACGCGCAGTCTTTCGTGCTTCCCCATTACGGGGGGCCGGGGGGTGGCAGCTCCGCCAGACGGGGCGCGTGATGGCGATGGCGGCGATGGCGCAGTGGAGACGATGCCATCTGCTGTGGCAGGGCTACCCCAAAAATCTCCTGAATGACGGGCGCGGCTTTCGCCCAATCCGTCTGCACCCCCGCGCCGACTTCCACGCTCGGCAGGGTTGTCATTTGTATCTGCTCATGCGGCGTGTCGTGAACAAAGCGGGCCAGCGCGAGTTTCTGGTCGGGGGACAGGTCGCTGGCGACATGGGCATCCAGCGTGTCCAGGAGCGCGGGCAGTCTGGCAAGGGTCTGCGGCGCGCGCAGTTTGGCTTTCAGGGCATTCAACAAAGCCTGCTGGCGGGCAATGCGGTACAAATCACTGTCGGAATGGCGGAAGCGCACAAAGCCCATCGCCTGCTGGCCGTTGAGGTGCTGGAAGCCCGGCTTCAGGTGAATGTGCAGATGGCCCCAGTTGTCGTCATAATCCATCTGCTTGTCTACAGTCAGGTCAACGCCGCCGAGTTGGTCTATTGCCTGCTGGAAACCCGCGAAGTCCAGGGCAACGTAGTGATCGCTGGGGATGCCGAAGTTCTGCTGAATGGTCTGCTCGGACAGGACCGGGCCGCCGTACTTGTAAGCCGCATTGATCTTGGTAATGCCATGTCCTGGGATAGGAACACGGCTGTCGCGCGGAATGGACAGCAGCGAAACGGCATGGCGCGCGAACTCTAAATGCGCCACCATCAGCATATCCGAACGCGCGGAATTGTGAAGCGCCTGGTCTTGATCGTTGTAGTCTTCATCGCGCCCCACGACCATCAGGTTCAGGGTTGGCTGACCGGGGAACGCTTCGGCGGGCGTCGGCTGGGAAAGCCCATGCCGAAAGAGGCTGGGCAGATAAGTTTGCAGCGCCGCGCTGCGCCGATACAAGAGTCCCGCGCAGAGCGCCGCCGCGCCCAGCAGCACGACAAGAAGCGTGCTGATCACGCGGCCCAGGGTAAAACCTCGCCGTTTCACAGGGCGGCGCACAGTCGTCTTGCGGGTAGGACGCGGGCGGCGGGCAGGCTGCCTGGGCGAAGCGGCGCGCATAGAACGCGGCAAACGGGGCGGGCGAGGCGAATGGGCTCGTCGCGGCGTGGTTTGTGCCATAAGGCGGGGTATTTCCTGGGAACTTTCTGCGGGTGCTGCGGGCAGTATATCGCACCTTTGCCGCTTTGTCAAGGGAAAAGCGCGAGAAAAGTGTGGGATACCTCACCGCGTCAGTTGAAAGTTGTCCAGCAGGATGTATCCGCTGGCGGTGGAGGCAGGCTTGAGCGTAAACGTCAGGCCGGTGATTTCGGCGGCATTGACGCCTGCGGCCCCTTTCAGGGAGAACGTAAGGCGCGACCAGCCAGGGGCGGCAGAAGTCGCGGCTTCCGGCGGCGACGCTTTCCCCGCGCTATCTGTCCATTGCAGCAGGAGCGTCTTCGCGCCGCCGTCTGGGTTGTAGAAGTCGCACTGCAAGCCGCCATAGGGGCTGAAGTCGGTCTTGTGCGGCAGGAGCGGCATGAAGGACACGGGCAGGCTGGACGCAGAGACCAGGCGCAGGGAACCCGACCCCTGCGTGTGCCTGACGGTTTCCACAGACAGCGTCGCAGCGCTGCCCGGAGCCGTCTGCCAGCAAGGCGCGGTTTGCGCCGTCTTGCCGTCGTTTATCCACTGCGCGTTGGTGTCGCAGTCCATCCAGGGCTGGGGGTGGAAATAGTGGGAGGCGCGCGTGTCGGTGCGAAAGGGGCTTGCCGGGAGGCCGTCCGTGCTGAACAGGTTCGCGTCCTGGTTTAAGCTGGTATAGCCGTAGGCAGCAGCGGCAGGATGAGCAATCTGCGGGCAGGAAACTGTGACCGTCGCCCCGGTGATACGCGCCTCGGCGGGGAAGAAAACGCGGTCGGAGCCGCAGAGAGTGAAGCCGTGCAGAATGCCGCCGCTTCCGCCTGCCTTCAGGCCGGTTCCAATGTGGCTGAAGCGGAGGACGGCGGCGCTGCCCATGACTTTCATGCTCGCGTAGAGGGGGCCGGTGTATGCACCCGGCTGATGGTACGCCAGCACCAGCGCGGCACGCGCCATGCGCTGACCGACAGGCGCTTTGTCCAGCGGGTGAATGGGGTTCTTGTAGCCGAACGGCCCCACGTTCCAGGTCAGCGGCACATCATGGATCGGCAGGGCTACCGCGTTCGGCACGGAGGCGCAGGCTTCAATCTGCGCTTCGCGAATGCCCGCCAGGGTGCTCAGGTCGTCGTAAAAGAAGTGCGGGGCAAGCTGGGCCGCGATGAACGGGGCATCCGGGGCATGAAAGCTTGCGCGCCAGTCCTGAATGAGCGCCTGAAGCGCCGGACGGTAGTAGGCGGCAGCATCGGCCCCGCCCACATCGTTTTCGCCCTGCGCCCAGAGAAAACCGCGCAGGGCCAGATGGGTCAGCGGCGCAACCTTGTGGTTGTATTCCGCCGTCGCCTGATTAAAGCCTTTCAGCCATTCTTCCCCGGTGTACCAGTCTTTCGGGTAGCGTGCGCGCAGCACCGGGTCGTTTTTGATGGTTTCAGGACTGAGCCATGCCTGAATGCTGGTCGCGCCGGTCGCGGTGTTGAGCACGGCCACCGGAACCTGCCTGCCGCTGACATTCAGGGCCTGAAAAAGCGCCTGTGCGAACGTGTAGCCAATCCCCGAAATCTGATGCGCGCGAATGGCGTCGGCGGAGTCGCCCCGCACCCAGGCGCCGCCGGAAACGTCCCAAACCGGGGTTTGCGAGAAGTGGCCGCCCGTGCGCGAGACATCAGGAATGTGATCCTGGCAAAAGAACCGCAGGTGCGAGTTGTGCGCCTGGGCCAGCAGGTGTTCGTGTCCGATAATATATTGCACGGCCAGCTGCATATTAGACTGCCCGCCAGCCAGCCAGACTTCGCCGACGAGAACGTCATGCAGACTCAGGTGGGTTGTGCCATCGCTGATGGCGATCTGATACGGGGTGAAGGACGCCGGGAGCGGTGGCAGCGTCACCGCCCATTGCCCGGCGGCATCTACGGCTGCCGCGCTCCGGCCCGCGACTGCGCCGTCGGCTGTCTGCATCTGCGCTGTGACCGTCGCGCCCGGCGTGCCTTTGCCCCAGAGCGAAATCGGCTTTTGCTGCTGCAACACCATGCCATCGGCAAGCACGGAAGGCACCGACAGCACGGCCTGTGGCGCAGGCGCGTCGGCAAGCCAGGCAGACGCCTCTCTGCCAAACTCTTCCGCAGTCGGCAGGCGGCGCGCGCGGCTCTGAAACTCAGCGACAAAGCGGCGCGCGCGCCCGTAGAACTCGCGCAGCGTGTCATACGCGGGCTGCCTGACATTGTGGTCGTCAATCAGCCAGTACCCTTTTTGCCTGCCGTCGGCAGTGACTTCATTGTTGTAAAGCTCCCAGTAGAGCGCAAACGGACAGCCCCACAGCAGGGCGGCGCGCGCGACCCGCCGAGTCAGTGCGTCCTGCTCCTGCGGCGAGCGTCCCAGGGCCGCTAGGCCGAACTCGCCGATAAAGACCCGCTTGCCGGAGAAGCCTGCTTTCGGCGCGAGATGGGCCTGAATGTAGTCCAGCGCCCGCCGCAGATTGGCTTCCGTGTCCCCGTCCAGCGAGTCATACGCCGAGTAGGACACAAAATCCACGTTTGTTTTGGGCAGCACGGCATTGGTCATGCGTGTCATGCCCTGCATCGCGTCTACGACCCGGTTGACTTCCAGATACAGATAAACCTGAACGCCGGAGTGCGGCGTGTCCCGTTTGGCGTCGTCCACCGCTTTCTGCCGGTTGTTGACCCAGGCAATCATGTCCTGCACTTCGTCCGGGGTCGGCGCGTAGGCCGGATTTGTGTGGATGAGATGCCAGTCGCCTTCCCAGTTGCCCAGATAGAAGGTTTTGCCGGTGTTCGCATAGGTCTGTAGCAGGGTGCGCGCGAGCGCGTACATCTCCTGGTACTGAGCCGGAAGGGCGTCTTTGTGAAACCCGTCCGCCGTGAGCGGGTAAGCCCACAGCAGATAATTCGCGAAGGGCATGGAGAGCGCTGTCCGCACGGCGGGATCATGCTGCACAATGTCGGTGAGGGTTTGCGGCTTCGGGATCAGGTCTTTATCTGCCGCCAGCGCGAACTTGAGGGTGCGCGACCCCATATCCAGAATGGCCTGCGCCGTTTCCACCAGCCGGGGCTGCCTGGTAAACTGGTAAGACGCTCCAATAGTCTGCGTCCCCAGCACGAAGTTGTAGGCGTCCAGCGGGGTCAAGGGCGGTTCCCGTTTCTGCGCCTGCGCCGGGAGCGTCAACGCAAACAGCATCCCCCAGTGCATTATCACGCAGAGCGTTGTCACGCGGCGCAGGCGAGTAAACTGTGACATGGCATTCTTTCCGTGAGACGAGCGCGGGGCTACGCCCAGGAGACGGCAGCAGCGAAGCCCAGTGCGCCGACAATTAGCGCGCAAATCAGACGCGGGGGCTTCATATGCCGTGCAGCGCTCTATGAGAGAGGCGGGGCGCAGGCTAGAAGCGAGGCGGGCCGCAGGAGCCGCGCACGACGAGCGAGACAGGAACTTCAATCGTGAGGGGGGGGTCAGGCGCGCTGCGCGTCATGCTTTCCAGTAAGCGCGCCTGCAGCCGACGAATTGCGAGGCGGCCTATATATTCCGTGTCCACATGGACAGTCGTCAACGGAGGATAAGAAAGTGGGCTGAACTTGTCGTCATCAAAGCCGACCACGCTCAGGTCGCCGGGAACGCTCACTCCCAGGTTCCAGCTCACCTGCATTGCCAGGTACGCATGGGGATCGTTGGCGGCCATCAGCGCCGTTGGGCGGTCTGAGCGCGTCAGCAGCGCTTGCAGCAGCGCAGGCAGCTCCTCCCGCTTCTTTGCGGACGCAATTAAGGAGGGGTCTACCGGGACGCTCGCCATGTAATGAGCCGAAAGATAACCCATCAGCCTGTCTTGAAACGTCTCCGTCTCCGGGTCGCTCTGCACAAACGCAATGCGCCGATGCCCTAGTTCCAGCAGGTACCGTGTGGCGGTCAGCGCGCCCCGGACGCCATCGGACAAAACGCAATCGTGCCGCCCGGTGGCGTCCCGATTGTCTACCAGAACAATTTGCGGCACGTGCTCCAGAAAAGCGGTGAGTATCTCGCGATCCGCCGTGCCCACCAGCAGCAGTCCGGCGACCGCCTGCTCGGTGACCATGCGGGGAAGCTCTACCGACATCTGGTGTCGGCTTGTCGTGTGCAGGAGCAGATGCACGCCGCTCTCCTGCGCCTCGGCCTGCGCGCCCGCGAGCATAGGCGCGTAAAACGCATCGCCCTGCACAGTTGCGCTGCGGGACGGCGCGAAGAATTGGAACCCGATTGCCTTTCCTGCGTGCGCGTTCGTTCTCAGGGCCTGCGCGCTTCTCTGCCGCTGCCGTTCGCGCGGCGGACGGTAATCCAGCCGCCGGGCGACCTCCAGAACGCGCTGGCGCGTTGCCGTGTTCATCAAACTGTCGTCTGAGAAGCTGCGCGATACCGTCGCCGGGGAAACGCCTGCTTCTTTTGCGACTTGATCCATAGTAGGCATACGATGAGTATACTGGCTCTGCGGCAGTCTGTCAACAACAGCGGGCCTCTGCACTGAATGTTTCCTGAAACTCTTTCAGGGCCAGATACTCTTTCAGGACGAGAGTGGCAGTCTGGCCGCGCACAGAGAAACGCCCCTTGCCGGTGTGGCAGGGGGCGTTTCTCTGCATCAGAAAGCCAGGTTAGGCCGCCGCCGCGTCCACCGCCTTGCGCCGCCGCGCCTTGATCGCCAGCCCCGCCAGCCCCAGCGTGCCCACCAGCAGGCTCGCCCATGCAGAAGGCTCCGGGGCCACCACCTCACCCGTGGACAACAACTTCGCCTCCCAGATGCCCGTCTTCACACCCCCACCCGCGCCAATCGGGTTCACGAAATACACGTGCATCAACTCCTGAACACTGTACTGACCGTTCCCAAAAAACAACTGGTCGATCCCGCCACCCGAAGCCCCAGCATACGTCCCCGTGAAGTTGCCGTCGTTGTAGTTCTCAATGTACAGGGTCCCCGTGCTGGAAAGGTCATACCCGCTGAACGTGAACACCGCACCCGTGTTGCCCGCACCGAAGTCCAGGTAAGAGTTGCCGCCCGTCACCGTCAGCAATCCTGCGCCGAAACTCGTCTCGGTGACGCCCGCGTTCCCGCCCGTGCGCGGGCTGCCAGAGTTGCTGGTGCTGCCCTGATTGGTGCCGTTCAACTCCAGCGTGCCCCCGGAGAGGGTGACATCCGTTCCGCCCTGCCCGGTGGTGGTGGCGCGCGTGGTCGCTCCCTTGAGTTGGTTTGCCGCCCCCAGCGAGAGCACCCCGTTGCTGGCATTCCCCGCCGTCACGAACGTGCCATTGCCCGAAACCGTGAAGTTGTCCCCGCTGCCGGTGATGGCCCCCCCGCCGGCGTTGGCTAAAGCCAGTGTGCCTGCCGACACCACCGTTGTGCCCGTCGCGCTGTCCACGCCCGTCAACGTCAGCGTGCCCGCGCCCGCCTTCGTCAGGCTCCCCGTCCCGCTGATGTTGCCGCTCACCGTCAGCGTGTCACCGCTGCTCGTCACTGTCGCCGTCGTGCTCGTCGCCAGCACGGTGGGTGCACTGATGGCGTTGCCCGTGCCCGAAGCCGTCACCGTCGCTGTGCCGTTGGTTCCCCCACTGACACTGGCATTCGTCCCGTTCAGCGTGAGGGTGCCCCCGCCCGCCGTCAGGCTACTGCCGCCCGCAAGAGAGAGGCTCGCAAGGTTTGGGCTGGCGTTCAAGACAACCGTTTTGCCGCCATTGATGGTGGCTGTGTCCTGCCCGGTGAAGCCTGCGTCCAGACCCGGAGCGCCGCCCTGGTTCCACTGAGACTGCACAGTGGCGTTCGTGCCGTTCACATAGTTGCCGCCGCTCGCCCCCACATACGTTTCCTGCCCGCTGTAGACGTTGACGCTGGCGGTCGTCGTGCCGCTCAGGGTGGCACTGCCGCCCAGCGTGCCGTTGGTAGCGGTGGTGACGGTGGGGGTAATGGTCTGGCTGCCCACCGTGCTTGCGGTGAAGGTCAGGCCGCTGTTATTGCCGCTGGCCCCCTGTGCGAGCGGGCCGCCGCTGGTGGTGCTTCCGGTGGTGGGGGTCGCGCCAAGACCTGTGAAGCTCAGGGTGTCGGCGGTGCCGGTGCCGCTGTTGGTGATGGTAGAAGTGACGCCGGTGGTGGCTCCCACGCGCAGGTTGCTTGCCCCCGCTGTGGCCGCCAGCGTGTAGGTGGTGGCGGTGGTCGTCGGGATCATGTTCAAGACCAGGCTGTTACCGCTGTAGGCGAGGGTGTAGCCGCTGATGCCGGAGAGGGTGAAGTCAGCCAGCGGCGTGGCTCCCAATCCACCGGCGAAAGTGGCGAGAGTGTAGGAGGAGGCTCCCAGCGCCGTGAGGGCGTTGCCGACGACGCTGACGCCGGGGGAGGCGGACAGGGCACCGGTGCTGGACAGGAGGTCAGCGACGGTGGCGTTGAGGTCAAAGCCGAGGGTGCTGCCGTTGTTGAAGGAGACCGCGCCCGTGTTCAAGGTGCCGATGGTGCCCACGCTGCCCGCGTTAATGGTACCTGTCGCCAGGTCAGTGATGGCGCCTGCGACGGTGCCGGTGCCCGTGAGGGTGCCGGTTGCGCCCGTCGCATTGCCCACTGACACGGCACTGCCAGAGGCGGTAGAGCCGGTGACCGCCAGCGTGCCTCCGCTGACACTGGTTGCCCCCGTATAAGTGTTCGCGCCGGAAAGGGTGAGCGTGCCGGTGCCGGTTTTCGTCAGCCCGCCGCCCGTGCCAGAGAGGATGCCCGCATAGGCTGCCGGACTGGTGTTGTCACCGCCGACGGTGAGTTTTGCCGCGCCCAGCGTGACATTGCCGCCGGTTGCGCCGCCCCCCGTCAGCGAGCCGATGGAGTTGTTGAAGCCAGTGATGTCCAGTGTCGTGCTTGCCGCGTTTGCCAGCGTCACCGCAGAGTTGACGCCGAACGCCTGCGTGGAACCGGCTTTGAGCGTCCCCGCGTTCACAGCCGTCGCGCCCGTATACGTGTTCGTGCCGGAAAGGGTAAGGATGCCCGTGCCCTGCTTGGTGAGGCCGCCGCCGGTGGAGACCGCGTCGGTCAACAGGTTCTGGCCGATAGTGTCGTTGAATGTGTTGGTGTCGATAACTGCCCCGCCCGCCTTGACGAAAGCATTGGTCAGGCCCGTCATGAAGGTGCGTGCTGGCCGCCGATGCCTTCAGCGTGCCGCCGTTGAAGTTGAAGGTGCTCGTGCCGGTCGAGGTGCCATTGAAGTTGTTCAAGATCGCATTGGTAACGAGAGTGCCCCCGGCGGTGCCGTTACCAAGGTTAAGCGTCGCATTTGCTGAGTTCGAGACTCCCGCTGCCGCCATATACCATCGTGAACGCCGGTGCCGTTAAGACTGCCGGTTCCACTCAGATTGATCGTGCCGGTGCCGCGCACCGCATTGTAGAAGTTGCCCGTTCCCACCGTAAACGTGCCACCGCTGAGATTAAAAACGCTTGTGTAGGTCGAACTGCCATTAGCGATATAGGAAATGCCGGCCCCGGTTTCAGACACGCCCCCCCCGGTTTGAGTGTAAGTGCCCGTATTTAAGGTGAAGGCCCCGTTGGATGATCCTAGCCCTAGGGTGCCGCCCGCCATCGTGAACGTGGGAGCCGTGGCTGTGCTGCCAACGCTGTTGATGAGTAAGCCGCTGCCGCTCAAAGTCAACGTCGGCGCTTCCGTCGTACTGCCGAAGGTCAATCCCCCGGTGCTGTTGACGGTGTTGTCCACCTTGATCTGGCCGGCGGTTGAGGTGCCGTTACCACCGAGGATCATCGTGCCGCCGCCGACTTTAGCGATAATCCCCGTGCCGGAAAAGGTGCCTGCGTAGGAGGCCGGACTGGTGTTGTCCCCGCCAACGGTCAGCGTGGCCGCCCCGAGGGTGACCGTGCCACCAGTCGAGCCGCCGCCCGTCAGCGAGCCGATGGAGTTGTTGAAGCCGGTGATGTCCAGCGTCGGCTTGCCGCGTTTGCCAGCGTCACCGCCGAATTGTTGCCGAACGCCGCAGCGGAACCGGCTTTGAGAGTGCCGCCGCTGACACTTGTCGCCCCGGTGTAGGTGTTCGCGCCGGAAAGCGTGAGCGTGCCCGCACCGGATTGGGTCAGGGCACCCGCGCCGGTGATGTTACCGCTTAAGGTCTGTGCGGCTGAGCTATTGTAGTTGAAGAGGCCCGTGCCCCCGCTGAAAGTGATCGTGCCCGCGTACGCACCGCTGTTCAGGCCGCCTGCGCCGCTGATTATAAGCGTACCGCCCGTAATGGTCGTAGGCCCGGTAAACCCGGCATTCGCATTGGTCAGCGTGAGCGTGCCCGCGCCTGATTCGGTGAAAGTGCCAGCCCCGGAAACTACCCCGCTCAGGGTCTGGGCGACCGAGCTGTTGTAAATGAATGTGCCTGCATTGGTAACTGCCCCCGCATAAGTTCCACTCCCCAGGCTGCCCGCGCCCGCCGACCGTCAGCGTGCCCGCATTGACGGTTGTCGCGCCCGTGTAGGTGTTCGTGCCGGAAAGGGTAAGAATGCCCGCGCTGTTTTTGGTGAAGCCGCCGCCGGTGGAGACCGCGTCGGTCAACAGGTTCTGGCCGATGGTGTCGAGGTAGGTGTCTGGTATCAATAACTGCCCCGCCGGACTTGACGAAGGCGTTGGTCAGCCCGGTCATGAAGGCCCCGCTGCTGGCCGTAGACATCAGCGTGCCGCCGTTGAAGTTGAAGGTGCCAGTGCCGTTGGTGCCGGGAATGGTTCTGCCCACGGCCAGCGTGCCACCGTTCAGGTTGAACGTGCTGGTGGCCGCGCCCCCGCTCAACTGGCTGGTGTTCATGTTCAGCACGGGCGTGGTGAACGTGCCGCCGGTCAGGTTGACAGTGGTCGTGCCGCGCACCGCTAGGTCAGTCGCGTCGTTGCCGTTTGCGCTTGTCGTGGTGAGCGTGCCGCCGCTGATGTTGACGGTGCTGCTGCCGCCGCCATTTGCAAACTCAATGATTCCATTGGTGCTGAACGCGCCGCCGGTCTGCGTGTAGGTGTTCGTGCCGTTGAGGACAAAGCCCTGTGAGGCCGTCGCCGTCAGCATGCCGTTGGCTACGTTCATATTGCCGCTGATGACAAAAACACCAGGATTATTGGTCGCAACCGTATAGTTCGGCGCATCTGTTCCGGCAATACCGTAGGTCAACGTTCCGCCGTTCACTTGAATACCACCGGCTGTTGATGTGCCGTTGCCGCCGAGCGTCAAAGTGCCGCTGCCAGTCTTGTTCAGAGTGCCCGTGCCGGACATGGTGCCAGCGTAGGCCGCCGGGCTGGTGTTGTTGCCGCCGACGGTGAGCGTCGCCGCGCCCAGCGTGACCGTGCCACCCGTCGAGCCGCCGCCAGTCAGCGAGCCGATGGAGTTGTTGAACCCGGTGATGTCCAGCGTCGCGCCCGCCACGTTCGCCAGCGTGACCGCTGAGGCCGAGGGAATCGCGCTTGTGTTTCCCGCTTTGAGTGTGCCTGCACTAATCGTCGTGCTGCCGCCATATGCGCTCGCTGCATTCAGAATCAATGTGCCCGTTCCGGCCTTTTGCCAGTTGCCGACAACGCTCCCTGCCCCGCTGGCAAAGTCGCTCAATGCGCCGTTCATAGTCAGGGTATTCGCGCCGCTCACATTGATGACCGCTGTGTTCGCCGAGGTGCCCTTATTGACGGCAAGGCCGAGAAGCGACCCCGCTGTAGCGGAGCCGTAGGAGAACGTGCCGTTAATCAGCAAGCTGGAGGTCGTGCCCGCACCGGGGCCGCCAAAGAGCACTTTGTCCGGGTAGCCCGTGCTGGCGACGACAGGCGAGCCAAGGTTGTTCGCGTTGGAAATCGCCAGTGTGCCACCCACCGGGTTGAAGCGAAGCAGGTTCGACGTGCTGGCGGAGTTGTCGCTGTTGATCGTTGTCGTGCCCGCACCGGTCATAATCAGTAGGTCGGTGCCGTCCAGCACATTCGCAAACGCTTCATTGACCGTGATATTCGAAGTTGCGGCTGTGGCATTGAGAGCCAGCGTTCTGTTGCTGGCGTTCTGGAAACTAACTGTATTGGCGCTGGCAGCCGCGCCGATGAGCAGCGTGCCGCCCGTGCCGCTCTGGGTGACGGTCAGGCTTGGGGTGACGCCGCTGTTCTGGCTGGCGGTGTCCAGGAAGAACCCACCGCCGAGCGTATTCGTGCCGCTGGTATTTTGAGAGTTAATAGCCAGCGCACCAGAAGTGTTGCCGGATACGGGATTAATCGTACTGCTGAAAGTCTGCCCACCCGTTGCGGTGACCAAGTTGAAGGTCGCGCCCTTTGTCTGGTCTTGGCTGCCCGTGGTGCCGAAGTCGCCGCCTAGGCGCAGCGCTGTGGTGGTAAAACCGCTGCCACTCAGGTTCAGGATGCCGTTATTCATCAGGTAAAAGTCGCCTGAGGTGAACGTGCCGCCGATGGCAATCGTGTCGCCTACAGACGTAGTAGCGAAGTATTTCCCGGTGGCGCTCACTGTGTTGTTGAACGTTGTGGTTTGCCCGCCGCCGAACAACTTGATGCCATTGACTTGCGATCCATTGACCGTCAGCGTTCCGGTGCCGAAGGTCAGCCCGCCATTGACTGCATTGATTTCGCCCCAAGCCGCGCCCGTCGTCGCCGCGAACGTGATGGGCAGATTGATTGTCACCAGCCCCGTGCTCTGGTTTTCCACCTTAGCCTGCGTGCCGCCGTTGTCAAAGAGCGAGAGCACGGTGGCGCCGCCCTGGTTGAGCGTCCACGCGCTCGTGCCTGTCCAGAGCAGTTGGTTCATGGACGTGATATTGTCGTCGGTGTTGGTCGTCCGGGTGCTGCCGGAGAAGGTCAGCGTGCCGTAGGCGGGCTGCGCGCCGCCCCAGTTGTTGCTGTCGCTCCAGTTGCCTGACGCCCCGCCGCCTGTCCATGTTTGGCCGGGAACGGGGATGCCATTGGTGACGGCGAAGCCGTTGGAGAACAGGGAGCCATGCGCTTTCTTCTGGCTCGTCAGAGGCGTCCAGTGGGCGATGTTTCGGAAGGAAGCGTTGCGCGCCGTGTTGAAGGTCAGCGTGTCCACGACTCCTGCTCCTGCCGAGGCAGGCTGCGCGCCTGCGGTGAGCGCGGCTCCGGCGGCGAGGCCCGCCAGGAAGCGGGCAGCGGCTCCCCCGCGCCAGGCGAAGGCGCGGGGACGCGGGGCGGGGCGGCCAGCCACAGAGCGGGGGGGGCCAGAATAGGATGCGGACGTGTGCATGGAAGTCTCCTTGAGTGGTGTCAACGGCGGCGTTATAGGGAACAATAATTCCTGAAGAGATAATGACATATGCAGAAAGCGTGCCAGGCCAAACGGCTTTGTCGTGCCCGAAAGACAAACAGATATTAAAAGATCAGGCCCAGCCTGTCGGCGCTCCCCAACCGTTTGGGGAAATGAGCGTGTGCCATTCTAACAGACTTTTGCCGGTTTGTCAACTTTGTGGGCCAGGCTACGAGCAAGCAGGCAGGGCGCGAAGTATTGATGCGTGCATAAGGCCTCTTCTGCGAGATACACTATGGTTATGACAAAAAACTTATTCGGGGCAGTACCATTCTAAGGCATTTTCTCCCATTTGTCAAGGCTTTTTGGCAGCGAAGCGCATATTTATTTTCGCGCCTTTTCACAGGAAGAGGAGAATCGGCTCAGAGGGGAGGCGAAGAGACTGACAGGAAGGGAAAATGGTTCTCTTGCTCCGATAAGACGATTTCGCCTGCGCCGCGCCCCTTTATTCTTTCCGCCATCTTGACATATTCGGTTTGTTCGTGTAGAATGGTTATAGACCAATGACAAAGATTACGACGCCTTCACAGACTGCTCCCCGGTGCGGCTCGCTGGCTGAGCAGGTGCGGCTTGACCGGCACAGCCCGGTTCCTCTGCACGCGCAGCTGCGGGACGAGCTTGCCAGGGTGATTGCGACCGGCTTCCGTCATGGCGACCAGTTCTTTGCGGAACGGGAACTGGTGGATGCGCTGACAGTCTCGCGCATTACCGTTCGCCGGGCGCTGGACGATCTCGCCCGGCAGGGGCATCTGGTTCGCAAAGTGGGGCGCGGCGGCACCACCGTACGGATTGCCCGGACGGACACGAATGTTTCCCCAGAGAAAGCCTTCCCGGAGAGTGGACGGCACAGCCGACTTCCCCCGACGCAGCCGAATGCCATCGGGATATTTGCGGCGGACTGGGACTCGGAAGCGGCCAATGCCATTTTGGGACAGTTTGCCGCCGCCTGCCGCAAGAGCGGCCTGGAGATGAAACTGCACTGGCTGCACCAGAACGAGGCGGTGGAAGATATTCTCGCGCAATGCCAGGAGCGCACCGAAGAAACCGCGTTTATCCTCAACCTGGGAAGCGAGATCAATGGGCGTCTGTTCCAGGCGCTCAGTCAGCGGGGACACCAGTCGGTTTCCACAGACTTGATGCCGGAAGGCTATCCCGGAAATGTCGTCGCCACCGATTCCCGCGCTGCCGTTCGCATCGGGCTGGAACATCTTTTCGCGCTGGGACATCAGCGCATCGTGCTGCTGGTCAACGAGCCTTTGCGCGATAAGAGCGTAGTGGACAAGATTGACGAGTTTCTCGTGCGAATGTCGGAACAGGAGCTTTCGCAAAAAGCGCGCGTCGTGGTTTGCGGGACGCAGTCGTGGCAAAACGGCTACGAGGCGGCCTCCCTGCATATGGAAGAAGTCTGGGATTTGTGGGCGGGCCAGAAGCCGACCGCCATCTTCGCGGTGTCCGATCCGGGCGCATGGGCCGTGCTGAAATGGCTGCGCGAACGCGGAATAGCCGTGCCGGGCGACGTGTCGGTGATGGGCTTTGAGAACGCGGCGTCCAGCGCCCATGTGACGCCTGCTTTGACGACCCTGGCCCACCCCACAGCGGAAGCAGTCGCGCGCTGCCTGGACGTGCTGACTGCCCCTGCATCGGAACCGAGCCGCATTCAATTGGTGCCGCCTCTTTTGATTGTCCGCGACAGCACGGGAGCCGCCAAAGGTTAACCAGCGCTCCCAAACGCGAATACTCCCTGTAGGGACGACGCGCGTGTCTAGCGGGTTAAAGACAGTGCCGGGCTAGCGCGAAGCGCCCAAACGCGCAAAAACAGGCGATTGGGAGCGCAAAAACAGGCGAACGTTGTATGAAAAGACGGCGTATGCGTGGACATGCTACGGCATTGGGATTTACACGTCCACGCATCTGCCGCAACATCACCGGCGAAACGCCCACAAATCGCATAAAAGCCGCTCTTCTGCGGCCACGAGCCTTTGCTGACGAAACGTGATGGAAGACTTGAAGAATGTAACGGAAGAATCAAAGAAGAGGAAAAAAGACATGACTATTCCACTGACAAACCGCCACACTCAGCGCGGCTTCACATTGATTGAGCTTCTTGTCGTCATCGCCATTATCGCCTTGCTCGCCGCCATTCTCTTCCCCGTCTTCGCCAAAGCCCGCGAAAAGGCACGGCAGACCGCCTGCCTGTCTAACATGAAGCAGTTAGGCCTTGCCTTCCTCCAATATGAAGGAGACTATGATGAGACATTTCCTATCGGAACTAATCTGGCTCGCAGCACCGGATGGGCGTTTCCCATCTACACTTATGTGAAAAGCAGAGCGGTCTATATCTGTCCCGACGATACCTTCGTCTCACCAAACGGGCAGGCGACCACCTGCTCGTACTTCCAAAATATTTACCTGACAGGCTTCAATGGCACAAACAGTCCCATCCCGCCCGTGACGGCAAGCCAGATGACTTCCGAATCCCGCACCGTAGAATTGGGAGAAGGCACGGCTTCGCAAATGTTGCCGACATCAGGTGACTACTCTGGCATGGGGGACGGTTTTACGGCAGACGCTATCACGCTGGCAACGGGATTTTTGGGCGGGACAGAATATACCAGCATTGAGAGCGTTGCCACTTATCCGCCGGGACGCCACAGCGATGGGGCCAACTGGCTTGCTTTTGACGGTCATGCCAAATGGCTCATGGGAACACAGGTCAGTCCGGGGAGGGCGGGTTCTTTTACAACCGCCTGCGGCATAACAACAAATTCGCCGGAAAACACCGCTTGCCGGAACGCCGCTGGCGTTACCAGCATGACGGATAGTGCTACCCACACGTCACACTTTATTCTGACGTTTAGCAACCTTTAGAAATAAAGGTCTTCTCAGAAGGAACAGGAAATGCCTAATTTATTCCCCCGCCAAACGCGGCAGGGCTTCACTTTGATAGAACTGCTTGTCGTCATCGCTATCATCGCCCTGCTCGCGGCTATCTTGTTTCCCGTGTTTGCCAAAGCGCGTGAAAAGGCACGGCAGACAACGTGCCTGAGCAATGAAAAGCAGATTGGCCTCGGCTTCTTGCAGTACGCGCAGGATTATGACGAGATGATACCGTGTGGCAATGATAACTTTGGAGGGGGCTGGGCAGGCCAGATTTATCCGAATGTGAAAAGCATCCAAGTGTTCCTCTGTCCAGATGATATAGATACTGCTGCTGTCGGCCCAAATTACACTGTGGTGTGCAGTTACTTCCTGAATAGAGCGTTGAACACGAAAAATACCGGGCAGGTTCAGCCCAGAAATATCGCAACTCTCAACGCACCCGCGCTTACGGTGTTGTTAGGTGAAGTCTATAAAGGACAGATGAACGGCTTGACTTCTCCTTGTCCGTCCTGTATACAGTACCAAGATGTTTACGCACCGACAGGTGATGGCAACTACACCCCTAATCATGCTTTTGGCTACCGGACAGGCGTGATGGGCAATCGTGGTGTTTTTGCCAATGCGCCCGCTAATACCTACACCGATGCCGCCCATTCCGATGGCTCCAATTTTCTGGCCTGTGACGGTCATGCGAAATGGGCACGCAGTTCAGCCGTCAGCAGCGGAGCGGCCAATGCCCTCGTTGCCCCTTTGCCGACTGACTGGCAGGGGAAACAGAATCCTGTATTCGCCGCCGGAACTGCCAGCATGAAAGATAGCAACCTCCCTACTGCGAGTACTTTCGTCCTCACCTTCAGCCCCAACTAAAAGGAGGCCCTGAAAATGAACAAGATAAGCCATATGCCCAAAAAGCGCGGCTTCACTCTGATTGAACTGCTCGTCGTGATAGCCATCATAGCCTTGCTTGCGGCTATTTTGTTTCCCGTGTTTGCCAAAGCGCGGGAGAAGGCACGGCAGACAACCTGCCTGAGCAATGAAAAGCAGATTGGCCTCGGCATCCTGCAATACAATCAGGATTACGACGAAATGATGCTTAAGCAGATAACTATATGTCAAGGCTGGTTTTACCCAATGTACGCCTATGTCAAGTCGACAGCTGTAATCACCTGCCCGGATGAGACGATGAGTAACACCACCTCGACATATGCTAATTCTTACAGCTACAATGCCAACTTGCAGAGCAACAACAGCAACACGCCCATTAACATTGCCAGCCTCAATTCACCCAGCAAAACGGTTATGTTGTGCGAAGCGTCTAGTGGAAGCACTCGCTTGAACACGAGTGACCAATCTACGTCAACAGAGGGGTTTGTGTTTGACTGTGGGGCCGTTCTCCGCACAGGTTATATGGGTGGAAATTATAACACGGCGGCTGCCCCTTATCAAAGTAGCCTTGTCAGTACGGCGAACGGTTTCCAAACAACGGGCTGGCATAGCGACGGGTCAAACTTTCTTGCCGTAGACGGTCATGCCAAATGGCTTCGGGGAGATAACGTAAGCAATGGAAAGACGCAGCAAGAAACAACATATCAGGGGCAGGGCCAGTTCTATTATGCTGCCGGAACAGGCAATATGACGAACAATGCAGGCAAAACGTTTGCCATGACTTTCTCCGTCCAGTAGCAGGTAGGACAATACGAAACTATGTACCCTCGCAAGCAAAGAGACATCAATCTGGGTTTTACTCTCGTGGAGTTGCTTGTCGTCATCGCCATTATCGCCCTGCTCGCCGCCATTCTCTTTCCCGTGTTTGCCCGAGCGCGGGAGAAGGCGCGGCAAACGACGTGCCTGAGCAATGAAAAGCAACTGGTTCTGGGCGTTTTGCAGTATACAGCCGACTATGATGAGTGCCTTGTGCCTATCACTGGTGGTTCCGCTCCGCACTGGACACTGCTGATTTTCCCGAATGTCAACAATTATGCTGTTTACAAGTGCCCCGACGACAACGGTTTCAACGACATGCCACCCATTGCGGGATGGCCTTATGGAGACAGAATATCCTACGGCATGAACATCAAGTTAAGCCCGGCTGTTGGCGGCAATCTTTATCGGGGCATTTCGCTTTCCACCATCAACTGGCCTGCCGAGTTATGCCTGTTCGTGGAAGACAGCCTGAGCGTGGTTGCAGGCCAATCGGCAGGTTATAATGGCATCATGGATCGGGGAATACTAAACCCGACGGATATTGGCTACGCGAACGCCTGGTATGCCTGCGCCTCCGCAGCAGGATGCTTTGCGCCAACAGTAGACGATGCGTCATTGGGCACAAACCCGACCAATGCGGATTTCGGGACGCCCTACGCCCGCCATTCCGGGGGAGCCAATGTTGCGTTCACGGATGGACACGCCCACTGGATGACGTACAGCAGCCTTTACGTTCCGCCCACCGGCACGACGCCCGCTAATTTTCGGCTCTGGCACCCGGACGCACTCTGAAATGAGCAACAAGTAAAACATGGCAAGCCCTGCTTTCCTGCGGCCTCTGCGCCGCTGTGCATGGATAGTTCTTCTGGGACTGATGGGACTTCTGAGACTGACTTCTTTGCAGTGCAGCGCCGCACCAGAGACCGCGCTGCCCACAGCGCAGGCGACAGGCCCGCAGGATGGCTCGCTCGCTGACCCTGACATTCGCTACATCGGACGCTGGGATAAAAGCAGCCCGACGGTGTATCACGGCTATTGGAGCGGCGTTTATTTACGCACCGGCTTCACGGGCACGTCCGTCGGCATCAAACTGGCGGAACGCACAGAACTTGCGGTCAGCATTGACAGCGAACCCCTCCGAATGCTCACCGGCGAGCAGGGAACAACAGCGCTGAACGCCGCGCCCATGAAAGCGGGCAATCACACGCTCATGGTGGGCAGCGCGGCGCAGAACTACGAAGTTCAATTTCAGGGCCTTGTTTTAGACGCCGGGGCGACGACGCTGCCTGTTGCGGTGCGGCCCATTCTGGAAATCGTCGGCGACTCCATCTCCATCGGCGTCGGGGACGGCTACGGCTGGCTTGCCGGAGAAATGCTGGGCTGCGACCACGTGCAGATTGCCTTCAGCGCTCGCGCACTCACCACCGGCTACGGCTGCGCCGACGACAAGACCGGGCTGGACACGCAGTATTTCCGCCTCAAGAACTTCAATCACCTGCGCGACACTCCGCAAGCGCCCTGGGACTTTTCGTACACGCCGCGCATTGTGGTGATTAATCTGGGCCAGAACGACCAATGCGGGCAGGAGCCTGCCGCAACCTTCACGGACAGTTATATTCGTTTCGTGCAGAAATTGCGTGCCCGGTTTCCGCAGGCGCAGATTGTCGCCCTGCGTTCCTTTGGCGGCCCCTATGAAGATGCCCTTCGCAAGGTGGTCGCAACCGTGAACACTGCCGGGGATAAGAACGTCCATTTTGTAGACACCACGGGCTGGCTCACGAAGCCCGGCGACTTCCGCGACAACATTCACCCCAATGCGGTCGGCAATCTCAAAGCGGCATGGCATCTGGCAAACGCGCTGTCCCCCCTGCTGAACCCGTAATTCCATGATGCTGACAGGCTCGCAAATGGGTGATCTTCGCAAAGCGTTTTTGCGCGATTGGATACAAAGCGCCGAAAACATTGCGCGGTGGGCCGAACGCGCCGTCAGCGCGGCGGCGCTTGACGACTGCCCGAACCGTAATGCCGAAGAAGCCGAACGCATTCATGGTATCGCCGACGCGATGCGCGAGAACGGCTCGTGGCCGGGGATTGATTACGCGAGTCAGTTGCGGGAGAACTGGGATGCCGTCCGGCACTTCACGCACGGTCTGCACCCGCTGATTTTTGCTTTTCTTGCGCCGCGCTCCTCGTTCCGAAACGACCATGCCTTGCAGCAGAAAATCGTTCACGGGATTGATTTCTGGCTGCGGCAGGACTTCCAAAACCCCAACTGGTGGTATCAGGTCAACGGTCTGCCCGCGTACTTCCTCGGCCCGGCGCTGGTGGCCATGGAGCCATGGCTCTCGGACACGCAGCGCGCGAAAGGAAGCGCGATTCTGGAGCGGAGCAACGTCAAGCGCAGCGCGCTCTGGCGCGGCGGCGGCAACGGTCTATACGATTGCCGCGCCGCCCTTACATTGGGATTGTTTGAAAACAATGCCGCGCTGGTCGGCCATCTCTACGATTTGAACCTTGCCCGCTGCCTGTGCATGAAAGACGGAGACGGCGATGGCGTCAACGAAGATTACAGCCACTGGGAACATGGACATTTGCTGTTCAACCACGGCTACGGCGCGGCGCTTCTCCAGGAAGGCGGATGCCTCCTGTGGTATGCGCGCGAGGCGGGCCTGGGCGTCAGCGGCGAGATGCTGGACTTTTTAAGCCGCTACCTGCTCGACGGGTCGCGGTGGATGGCGCGCGGCGCAAACTTCTGCGACCCCGCCGCTCTGGGCCGCAGCATCGCCGTTCCCCGGCAGGAGGACAGCCCCCGGCTGGCGGCATCGTATCTGGCCGTGAGCGCGCGCTACCTCCTGCTGGCAGGCGCAAAGCGCAGGGACGAGATGGAAGCGCTGATTGCCGATGCCGCGCGCGAAACGTCTACGCTGGACGGCAACCGCATGTTCACGGTCAGCGACTACATGACCCACCAGCGCCCCGGTTTCTATGCCTCCGTGCGGATGTTCTCCCGGCGCACGCTCAATACCGAAATCTGCAACGGCGTCAATCGGCTGGGCCATCATCTGGGCGAAGGCTCCCTGTATCTGGTGCGTCGTGGCGACGAGTACGACAATTTGTTTCCCTGCTGGGATTGGAACAAGGTGCCGGGCACGACCGTAAACGTGGAAGCGACCGCAAATGTTGGCCTCGACGAAATCGCCGACTCCGGCTGGCTGCCCTGCCGCGACCCGGACGCGGAGGAGGCATACGGACGCGAACGCCTGCGCGTGGGACGCCTGGGGCGAACTACCTTTGTCGGCGGAGTCTCGGATGGACAGCACGGCGCAGCCTGCATGGATGTGGCGATACGCACGCTGCGCGCGCGCAAAGCCTGGTTTTTCCTGGGCGACGAATTCTTTTGCCTGGGCGCGGCTATCACAGACACCGAGCCGGGCATGGTGCAGACGACAATCAACCAGTGTCGGCTGAACGGCCCGGTTCGCATTCGCGATGCCGACGGACAGGAGTTTGTTCTGCCCGCCGCATCGCGGCGTCACGCGGTAGAAAACGCCGTGCTTGTTCACCACGACGATACGGCATACCTGTTCCCACAGCCGCAGACCGTTGTGTGTTCCAATGCCATGCAGTCCGGCGATTGGCACAGGATCAACCTGAACTTACCGGATACGCCGGTTGAAAAAGAGGTATTCAGCCTCTGGATTGAGCATGGCAGCCAGCCGCGCGATGCGGCTTATGCGGTGCGTATTCTCCCCGGCATCCGATTTGAGGACGTGACCGCCGCGTGCATCCCCGCCGAGATACTCCAAAACTCCGGGGCGGCACAGGCTATCCGAAGCGCCGAACAAGTGGCGGTGGCATTTTACGAACCGGGATGCCTGCAAATGGAAGCCCCGGCGGCGCCAACGACTTTGTCGGTGGATGCTCCCTGCATCGCGCTGCTGGATCAAGCATCCGGCCTGCTCACCATAGCCGACCCGACACAAACGCAGGAAGTTCTGCGTGTCGCGGTCGGGGAGCGCCGCTACGCGGTGAGCGTCTCGCGGGGCAGGCCCATATCTGTCAATCTTGCCGATCCCCCGCGCAGCGTGGCGGCCTCCCCGCGTGCCGAAAAGAACGCGGCAGTCGCGCCCGCGCCTGTGGACTGGAGCCTGCTTTCTGCGGGACTGTCGGCCCGTGCCTCCTCCAGCCTGCCGGATCACCTGCCCGTCTGTGTCGGGGATGGGAGCAGTGCGACCTGCTGGATGAGCGAGGAAACTGGCCCGCAATGGATTGAAGTGGATTTAGACCGAAATCGCGACGTTCGCACCGTCCATCTCGATTGGAGCGTGCCAGCGCGGGACTACGAGTTACAGGTTTCCGGGGACGGCGTTTACTTTAATCCACTGGTTCGTGTGCGCGAATATCAGGACACTGGCGGCGTTGACTATCCGGGGCTGTTTGTGACGTGCCGGTATGTTCGCGTGCTGTGCAGCGCTCCAGCGTTCGGCAAACGCTATGCACTCACGGAACTTGCGGTGTACGGTGTCGGTGATGCTCAGGCGATAAATTGAACGTCATGCCTGTCGGCCTGAGCCGAAGTGTTTTCAAGCAAAGGAAGTTTTCATGCTCAACGACGTTAAATACATCCTCCAAAAATTGATGCTTTGCGCCGCTGTCGCAAGTTTTCTCCCCGTGGCTGCCCGCGCGGACGTGCATCCAGCGGCGCTGTTTGGCGACAACATGGTCTTGCAGCGCGACATGAAAATCCCTGTGTGGGGCACGGCAGACCCATCGGAAAAAGTGACTGTGACGCTCGGCACAGAGACGGCGTCCGCCGTGGCCGGTGCTGATGGGCGCTGGCGCGTCAACCTGCCTGCGCTCCCGGCGGGCGGGCCGTACACGCTGACCATGACGGGCAAGAACACGGTCACCGCGCAAAACGCGCTGCTCGGCGACGTGTGGCTCTGCTCTGGGCAGTCCAATATGCAGTACGCGATGCAGTGGAACAAAGCGTATTATGCCGCCGACATTGCCGCGTCCGCCGACCCCAAACTGCGCTCTTTCACCGTCGCCAACAAAACGTCCCCGCAGCCGATTGGGGACTTGATACCAAGTAATCCAACGCAGCAGATATGGCAGGCCGCGACGCCGGATACCGTACCGGGCTTTACGGCAGTTGGCTACTTCTTCGCCCGCGAACTGCGGAAAGAGTTGGGCGTACCCATCGGCATTATTCACTCGTCGTGGGGTGGCACCAACGGCGAGTCCTGGGTCAGCCGCGAAGCCCTCAGCGCCAATCCTGAACTCAAGACGCTGGCCGACACGCAGATTGGCGCGATGGAGTCCTATGACGCCGACAAAAAGCAGTTCCCCACTCTGCTTGCCGCCTGGGAAGACAAGTACGGGGCGAAAGACTCCGGCAACGCGGGAGAAGCGCAGGGATGGGCCAAACCGGACTTCAGCGACGCCGACTGGAAAACTGCCAAAGTCCCGCTGAACTTCGGGCAGCTTGGCATGAAAAGCGGCGGCAGCGCCTGGTTCCGCAAGACGCTGGATGTTCCCGCCGACGCCGCAGGCAAAGCATTCACCTGGAACCTGGGCTGGTCTGCCGATGACGTAACGGGCTACTGCAACGGCGTCAAACTGCCCGTCTCGCCTTCCACCCCGACGCCCCAATTTGTCAACGGCCCGCACTCGTTCACCGTGCCCGCCGACCTGGTTCACGCTGGCCTCAATACGTTCGCCCTGCGCGTCTTTTCGCACAGCGCGAATGGGACGGTCACGCCCGGCACGGCCAAGATGAACTTTCCCGCCACAACCTACGGGCCGGACGCTGACGAGTGGCGCTACAACGTGGAACATGAGAACCCGCCGCTGTCGTCGGACGCCGTGAGCAGCCTGCCCAAGTCGCCTTCGGCTCAGTTGCAGAACACCGCGACCTACATTTACAACGCGCAGATTGCCCCGCTGATGCCCTTCGCCATCAAGGGCGTCATCTGGTATCAAGGCGAAAACAACTCGCAGCGGGCCGCGCAGTATCGCAAGATTTTGCCCGCGCTGATTGGCGACTGGCGCGCGCGCTGGGGCGAGGGCCGTTTTCCCTTCTACATTGTTCAACTCGCCAACTACGGCGGCAATCCCCCGCAGCCGTCGCGCAGCGCGTGGGCCGAACTGCGCGAAGCCCAACTGCTGACCGCGCAAAACGTGCCCGGCACGGGGATTGCCGTCACAATGGACGTGGGCGAAGGCGACAACATTCACCCCAAAGACAAGCAGGACGTGGGCAAGCGGCTCGCGCTGGTGGCGCTCGCCAAGACCTACGGACAGAGCGTGCCGTATTCCGGCCCTCTCTTTTCCAGCATGACGGTCACGGGCAACACCGCCAAACTCCTGTTCACGCACGCTGACGGCGGCCTGGTCGCCAAAGGCGGCCCGCTCAAGTATTTCGCCGTCGCCGGGGATGACAGGAAGTTTGTCTGGGCGGACGCCCAAATCTCCGGCGACAGCGTGCTGGTCAGCAGCCCGCAGGTCGCGCACCCGGTCGCCGTGCGCTACGCCTGGGCGGACAATCCCGCAGGAGCCAATCTTTATAACGGAGCGGGCCTGCCTGCCTCGCCGTTCCGCACGGATGCCGATGCGGACGACACGAAACCCACGCCGCCTGCCGCTTCCGCGCCCCCCGCTCCCGCCGGGCCGCTGCACAAGTCCGGCTTGCTGCTCAACGGCGACTTTTCCTCGCCGTCCGTGCCCGCCGGAAAAGACGGAATGGCGGCAAAAGCCGATGGCTGGACGTTTGACGTGCAGGGTGGAACGCCCTCCATCGGCATTCAGTCCTGGAAGAAAGAGCGCCCGCCTTTCTTGTTCTGGAGCGACCCGAACGGCACGCTCTCGCAGACAGTGGACGCCAAAACCGCCGCCCTCACAGCGGGCAAAGTTTATACGCTCTCCTATTTCTACGGCGGGCAGGGCGCTGGCGGCTCGTATACGCTCGCCGTGTCGCTTCTCGTGGACGGCAAGCCCGTCGCCACCGACACGAAGACCGTTGACCTTGCCAAATCCGGCATTGACCGAAGCGGCGAACTGACTTACACGGCCAAAGCCGCCGACGCAGGCAAAAGCCTCGGCGTCTCGTTCACCCTGACCAAAATTGGCACGGTCGCCATTCAGGGGGCGCTCCGCGACGTGACGCTGACCGTCCAATGAAAATACACATGACACCACAAGCGACATTCGTTTTAACGGGAACACTGGCCGTGCTGCTCGCGCAGAGCGCACGGGCGGCGACGCTCACCGTTGGGGACACGAAAACGCCAGCGGCCCTCTTCGGGCAGATTATGGCTGCCGTGAAGCAGAACGCGCAGAGCGCGGCGACGCCAAATGTCGTGCGCGTCCGGCCCGGCAAGTACGTAGTTCCCGCCAAAGCGGGCACAAATCAGAGCACCACATGGTCATTCACGGGCGACAACGCCCTGCGCGACTGCGTGGTTGATTTATCGGGCGTCACGCTTATATTTGAGGGCATTGACGGCACCAATTTAGAGTTTGCGAACTGCGTCCACGCCACGTTTCAGGGCGCGACGGTCTACAAGCCCGTGCCATCCTTCACGCAGGGCACGATTGTCAAGAATGGTTTACTGGACGACGCGCACTGGTTTGAGGACGTGCAGATTGATACCGGCTATCTGTCCGACCCGGCCCTGCTTGCCCCCCGACCTACCGTCCACATCTTTGACCCCAGGATTGTGGGCAAAGACGGACGGCCCGCATGGAAGTCGGGCGAAGGCGGCTACCGCCACCCCGGTGAAGTCCGCAAAACGGATGATGCCGATACCCTCCGTTTGGTGTACGCAGCCAAAACCGTGCCGCCCGAATCGGTAGCGGGCGACCGGGCCGTGCTGCGCGGCAATGGAGGTTTCAGTTTCACGGTCAAGGACTGCGACCACATGACGTTTGCCAACCTGACGCTTGGCAACAACGGATTGTACGGCATCGTGGAGTTTGGCGGCAAGGCGACCCGCTATCTGGGCTGCAAAATTACTTACGGGCCGCCGCCTCCCGGCGCGACCGTGCTGCCCATTGTATCGGGCACGGCGGACGGACTGCACTGTTTGTATGGCAACCCCGGCCCGGACATTGAAAACTGCATCATTGAAGGCACGCCCGACGACTGCATTGCCATTCACGGCGGTTACGGAACTATTGACGCCGTGCTGCCCGGAAACGTCCTCCTGCTCAAAGCCACCAACTTCCGGGGCGCGCAAAACTGGAACGTTGGCGACGATATGCGCGTTCAGGGCGACAAAACCGGGTACTATGCCGACGCGCGTGTTGTCAAAGTGGATAAAGTACCAGACGGTTTCCAATACACGCTAGATAATGCACAAAGCATTCAGGCCGGGTATAAAGTCGCCAACCCCGCGCGCTGCGGGCACGGCTACAAAATCATCGGCTGCACCATCCGGCGCAACCGGGCGCGCGGAATGCTGCTGAAAGCCGATGACGGGTTGGTGGAGCATAATCTGGTGGAAGACAGCACCATTGCGGGGATTGTCGTATCACCTGAATCGGAGGGTGGCGAAGCGGGCTACGCGCACAATGTTGTCATTCGCGGCAACACAGTGCGGCACACGGGCTATGCGGAAAACGGCCCCTGGAACAGCGTCGCGGGCGGCATCAGCGTGCAGGGCAACGGCAGCCTCGGCAATCAGAATATTGTGGTGGAAAACAACGTCTTTGACCGCGTGATAGGCGCAAATCTCATCCTGCGCGATACGGACGGCATGGTCGTGCGCGGCAACCGTTTCCTGCACGCGCACACGGTTGATGTGCAGAGCGGTACGCACTTCGGCATTGACCCGACCACCATCATTGACATCCTTCAGTGTCGGAACGTGACGCTTGTCCATAACACAGCAGACGGCCTCGGCCCGTTTGGGAAAACATTAATCACGGTCGCGCCGGACGTGACGGCCCTGCACGGCGCGCAGGCGGGCCTCCAAATCAGTTCGGCACACTGAGGCAGGCAAGCGATTACGTTCAGCGCATTGCGGAAACGCCAACGATCATGCACACAAAAACCATTCTGGATTACGGCGCGCGCGCCAATCACCCCGACGACACGACCCCTGCTGTCCGCGCTGCTCTCGCAGAACTGCACGAAACGCAGGGAGGACGGATTGTCTTCCCCAAAGGCTGCTACCACTTCTGGCCGGAACGGGCGACGGAGCGCTACCTGTTCGTGTCCAACAACGACGAAGGGCTGAAGCGGATTGCGTTCCCGCTCTTCGGGTTCCAAAATGTGGAAATAGACGGCGACGGCTCCGAGTTCGTGTTTCACGGGAGCATCATGCCATTTGCCGTGTGGGACAGCCATGCTGTGCGCCTGCACAACTTCACGATGGACTGGGAGCGCACGTTCCACAGTGAGGTGGAAATCAGAGACGTTCGGGCCGGGCAGGACGACAGCCATGCCAGCGTGGATATGCGTATTCCCGCCGCCTACCCTTACGTGGTTCAAAACGAGCGGCTTTACTTTCTCAATGAGAGCGGCGCAACGTGCCCACTCGCCAACGCGCTGGAGTTTGACCCGGTGCGCCGGGAAACCGCATTTTGCGTCCATGATAATTACAGCCTCCGAAGCACGCATCAGGCGCGCGAATTAGCCCCCCATACGGTTCGGCTCACCGGGCGATTTGGAACGATCCCCACGCCGGGAAATGTGCTTGTCATCGTGCATACAGGGCGCGACTATCCGGGCATCGCTATCGGGGACAGCGAGAACATTGAAATCCGCGATGTCACCATTCACCATGCGGGCGCAATGGGCATTGTCGCGCAGCGAACCCAGGACATTCATCTGGAGCGCGTGCAGGTGACGCCTGCTGCCCACAAAGGCAGGTTAGTTTCCACAACTGCCGACGCCACGCACTTTGTCAACTGCCGGGGCCAGATTGAACTCACAAACTGCCATTTTGAGGGCCAGATGGACGACGCGACCAACGTGCATGGCATTTATGCGCGTATCTCGCGCCTTCTTTCTTCCAGCCAGATGGAAGTAGAACTCGTGCATGGGCAGCAGGTCGGGGTGGACATCACGCAGGCAGGCGACACCATTGAGTTTGTCCACCAGCATGACCTGCTGACGTATCATCAGGCGCAGGTGACGCACGTGGAGCGCCTGAACAGGCAATACAGCCTCCTGACCGTTTCCGGGGGCCTGCCGGAGAACGCAGTCTGCGGGGACGCCGTTGCCAGCACGGGATGGGTTGCAGACGTGAGCATTCGCGGCTGCACGGCGCGCAGCAACCGGGCGCGCGGCTTTCTGCTTTCCACGCCGGGCCGGGTTGTGGTGGAAAACAACACGTTCCATACTCCGGGCGCGGCCATTTCCATCGCGGGCGACGCCAATTACTGGTTTGAGTCGGGGGCCGTCCGGGATGTAACCATTTCCGGCAATCACTTTGACAACTGCAATTTCGGGGTGTGGGGCCGCGCGGCGATTGACATCACGCCGGAAATTAAGAGCGCGCAGCGCAGCAGGGCGCTTTACCATGGCAATATCACAATTGACGGCAACACATTTGACGCCTTTGATCTGCATCTTCTGAAGGCGCACTGCGTGGACGGGCTGACGGTCACGAACAACCTTATCCGCCCTTCCGATGAGTACCCGGCTCCTGACGCGCCCGGGGAGCCATTTGAGGCCACCGACTGCCAGAACGTCACCATCGCCGATAATGTCTTTTCTGCCCGCAGCCCAGAGGCCGTCCCGCTATGAATACGGTATGAATGA
Source organism: uncultured Armatimonadota bacterium (assembly GCA_963835235.1). Taxonomy (GTDB): domain Bacteria; phylum Armatimonadota; class Armatimonadia; order Armatimonadales; family Capsulimonadaceae; genus CAWIET01. The sequence continues at coordinate 661,705 of CAWIET010000004.1, read as the reverse complement.
TGACCGCGCTTATTGGGTCAGCAAGGCAGAAATGCTTGCGCGGCCCGTGCTGGAAGCCGCGAGCGCGCGGCAGTTGAAAGCAAAAATGCCGGTGGAAGCCGCGCCCGGCATAAACGACCGCGCCGAATGCACCCATCTGGAAGCGCTGGCTCGCGTGCTGATGGGCCTCGCGCCCTGGCTGGAACTGGGCGCGGACGGCTCTGATGAAGGACACTTGCGCGCCCACTTTGCGTCGCAGGCACGCGAAGCCATTGACGCGGCGACAAATTCGGCCTCGCCCGACTTGCTCGCGTTCGCGGCTCCCCATCAGGCGCTGGTGGATGCGGCGTTTCTCGCGCAGGCCATCCTGCGCGCCCCTAACGAACTCTGGCATAAACTCCCGCAACGAGCGCAGGGCAACTTGGCAGCGTGCCTTGCACAGTCGCGCATCATCAAGCCCGCGCAATGCAACTGGCTTTTGTTCAGCGCGACAGTGGAGGCGGCCCTAGCGAAAATGGGGCAGCCCTGGGACGCCATGCGGGTGGATTATTCCGTTCGCAAGCACGCTGACTGGTACCTGGGCGACGGGCTGTACGGCGACGGCGCGCAGTTCCACTGGGACTACTACAACAGTTTCGTCATTCAGCCTATGCTGGTAGACGTGCTGGCGGCTGTTGGGGAGTATGGCGAGTTCGGCATTTCCTCCGAAACCGCTCTTCACCGTGCGCGGCGCTGGGCGAGCATTCTGGAGCGCCTCATTTCGCCGGAAGGAACCCTGCCGCCGCTGGGCCGTTCTCTCACGTATCGGTTTGGGGCGCTGCAAACACTGGCGCAGATGGCGCTCCTGCATCAGTTAGATGACGCCCTGCATCCCGCCCAGGTGCGCTGCGCCATGACTGCGTTTCTGCGGCGCGTGCTGGAAGCTCCGGGAACATTTGACGCGCGCGGCTGGCTGCGTATCGGCTTTTGCGGCGCACAGCCTGCGCTCGGCGAGCCGTACATCAGCACTGGCAGCCTGTATCTGTGTGCTGCCGGTTTCCTGCCGCTCGGCCTGTCTGCCGCTGACCCATTCTGGAGCAACCCGCCCGCCCTCTGGACAGCTCAGCAGATTTACAGCGGAGCCAATCTGCCCGCCGACCATGCCGTTTAGTGTCTGAAAGGTACGTGAACTCATGCCACTTTTCCAGCAAAGAAGCCGCATTTCCGGTTTTGCTTCGCGCGCGCTTCTCGCCCTTATTATTGCGCCCGCGCTTCTCACGGCGCAGGCGTCAGCCATTGCCCCGAAAGCCGTCAATGTGAAAGACTTCGGCGCGAAGGGGGATGGCGCTGCTGACGACACGGCAGCCATCAACGCCGCCATTGCCGCCGGGGAGAAACTCGGCCCCGGAGCCGTTGTGCTTCTCCCCGCCGGGCGCTACCGGACGGCGCTGGGAGCCGTGAAGTCCATTCTCATTCAGAACGCGAACGGGCTGATGGTTCAGGGCGAACCGGGCACTGTGATTGTGTCCGGGGATTTGGACAGCGCCGTGTTCCAAATCAACGACAGCACAGGCGTCACTGTTCGCCGCCTTGCGATTGACCATGACCCGCTGGGCTACACGCAAGGGACAATTCAGAGCGTGGACATTGCCCACATGACCTGCGAAGTTGCCATTGACTCCGGCTTCCCGGAGCCGACCGTGCCAGCCATCAAAGCCGGGAATCTGCATCCCTTTGTGTTCCCCAAACAGGGCTACTACCAACTTGACCGCTACTGGCCGCAGCCGACCCAGATGACCAGAACGGGCGCGCAAACGTGGCATTGGACGCTCGCCGGGCCGCCCAACATAGATAACTGGCCCGGCAAGAAGTTCATCATGGAAGGCAACTGCCGCAGCCATGCGTTTGGCCTCCGCAACCTGCGCGACACCACTTTGGAAGACATCGCGGACTGGGGCGGCGGCGCGAATGCGGGCTTTTACGTGAACGGCCTGGAAGGAACCACCACGTTCCGGCGTTTTGTGATCGGTGTCCCGCCCGGCTCAGGCCGTCTTTACTCGTGTGGGGGTGGCGGTCAAATCAGCGGCCTGCGCGGAAAACTTCTTTTTGACGACTGCGACTTCTCCAAGATAGACGATGACGGCATAGATATTCTCTCCACATGGACGCGCATTCTCGCGCAGAAAGACACGCACACGCTGGTCGTCCAGCCGCGCCAGGATGACTACCGCCCCGGCGACCGCGTGGAAATCTGGGACTGGCTGCACAAGAAAATGCGTTCGGCAGCCCTTGTCAAAAACGTCGCTCGCAATCCCGATAGCACCTGGGTTCTCACGCTAGACCGGGACGTGACTACCGAGCGCGTCGGGGCTGGAGTGGGCCAGGCGTTTGGCATAGACGCCATAAAAGACGGCCTAGACAGGCTCATCAACACAGCCAATGTTGGGCAGGAAACCCGCATTCGCCACTGCCGGTTTCAGGTATTTCGGGCCAAATGCCTCAACCTGAAAGCCGCAAACTGCACTGTTGAGGACTGCGCGTTCCACAACAGTTTCCAGCCTGCGATTTCGGCGGCTCCAGAGTGGTATTTTGAGGAAGGCCCGCCCATTCGCAATCTGACCGTGCGGAACTGCACATTTACGGACTGCAATCACGCCAACATTGACATCGGCGCGGCTCCCTACACAGGTGTGCCGAGGGCCGATACGAACGCGCGCGAGACGCCGGAAAACACGTCACACGACAGCACAGACATTCGGATTGAAGGCAATCAGTTCAGCGGGTATGGCACTGTTCCCAGCGTTTTTGCCTGGTCGTGGCCGCTCGGCCCCGCTATTCACATCACCAACGCTGCGCGCGTCATCATGCAGAATAACTTCCTCGGCCCGCTGGCTGCCGCCGTGCCGCCTGACACGAAAAAGATAGCGCTTGAAAATTGCAACGATGTGCAGACCACAAACAACAAGGGGCTTCCCCAATGAAGAAAGCGCTGTTAACTCTTATGTTCGCGCTGACTTTCGCCTGCCCGGCGGTCAACGCGCAAGCGCCGCTGCCGCAGACGCCGGTCGCGCAGACACCCGCCGAGAAGACGCGCACAGCCTGGTTCCGTGACGCGCACTTCGGCCTGTTTATCCACTGGGGGCTTTACTCTGTGCCAGCAGGCGAATGGCAGGGCAAGACGGATTACGGCGAATGGATCATGCTGTCCACGAAGATGCCCGCCTCGGAATACGCCCACTTTGCTGAACAGTTCCATCCAACGCATTTTGACCCGGACGCCTGGGTACGGGCCGCCAAGAATGCCGGAATGCGTTATGTTGTCCTGACGACCAAGCACCATGAAGGCTTCAGCCTGTGGGACAGCAAGGCGAACGCCTTCAATGTGGTGCGCGCGACGCCGTTCAAGCGGGACGTGGTGAAAGAACTGTCCGCAGCGTGCCGCAGGGCGGGCCTGAAGTTCTGCGTCTATTATTCCGACACCGACTGGCGCGATCCTCACTTCCCCGCTGTTTACAATCCCCGCCAGTTTCACGGCGACCCGTCCCCCACCCCGAACATGGACGCTTATCTGGCGAGCATGAAGGCCCAGATGCGCGAACTGCTGACCCAGTACGGCCCTCTTGGCATTTTCTGGTTTGACAACGGCGGCGGCTTTGCGGGCTACGACATGGGCACGGTCATGCACGGGCAGGAACTCGTGGATCTGGTTCACCAGCTGCAGCCCAACTGCCTTGTCAACAACCGGGCAGGCGTTCCGGGCGACTACGGCACGCCGGAGCAGGAAATCCCCAACGAAGCAATTCCGACGCCCTGGGAGACCTGCATGACGATGAACGGGCACTGGGGCTACAACAAGAATGACCACGACTGGAAGTCGGCAGAAACGCTCATCCGCGACTTGGTGGACATCACCAGCAAGGGCGGCAACTTTCTTCTTAATGTCGGCCCGACGGCAGATGGCGTGTTCCCGCCGGAAAGTTTGGAACGCCTCGCGCAAATCGGGCAGTGGATGCACGTCAACGGCGAAGCCATTCACGGGGCCGGGCCGACCCCGTTTGGCGCGGAACTCGGCGCGTACAGCCCCACGGAGAAGGACAAGGACGGCAAGCCGCTTTTTGTCGCCCAAAACGCATGGCGCTGCACCAAGAAGCCGGGAAAACTCTACATTCACCTGTTCCAGTGGCCCAGCGGCTCATTCGCTTTGAGCGGCGTAAACGGCTCCGTGACGCGCGCCTATTTGCTCGCTGATCCGAAGCGTGCGTCTCTGCCGCTGACGCAGACACGCGACGCGGTTGTGGTCACGCTGCCCGCGCAAGCGCCCGACCCCATTGCGTCCGTTCTGTGCCTGGAAACAACCCAAAGCGCGGGCCGTTGACGAGGGTAAACCGGCCCTCAAAAGCCTCCTGAGCAGCGATGCAGGAAGTTGCGCTGTTTCCGCCGAACGTGTTTTCAGGAGGCTATCCATGTCTGAGGTTCCCGCAGCGCCTATTACGCCTATTCATCCCCACGCGCACATCGGCCATGTGCATCTCAAGGTCGCCAACTTGGAACGGGCGCTGGGCTTTTACCGCGACGTGCTGGGCTTCCAGGTGACGCAGCGCATGGGCGACAGCGCCGCGTTCCTCTCAGCAGGCGGTTATCATCATCACATCGGCCTGAACACCTGGGAAAGCGAAGGCGGCACGCCCCCGCCTCCCGGCACGACGGGATTGTACCATCTGGCAGTTCTGTACCCCACGCGCGCCGCGCTGGCCGACGCCCTGCGCCGATTGCTTGCGGCAGGCATTCCTTTAGATGGCGCGAGCGATCACGGCGTCAGCGAGGCGCTTTACCTGCGCGACCCGGACGGCAACGGCGTGGAACTGTATTGGGATCGCCCGCAAGCCCAGTGGCCGCGCACGGCTGAGGGAGAACTGGCAATGCACACGCGGCGGCTGAATTTGGACAGCCTGCTGAATGAAACGGAGTCAGCATGACCCCGCGCGACCCGCAGTTTGAGCAGCGCACGCTGGCTGCTCTTTCGGTACAGCCCTTCGCGGCCCTGCTGGGAATTGAAGCAGCAGGCGCGGGCGCGGGCTGGTTCGAGATGCGCCTGACGCTGGCCCCGCAGCACTTGCAGCATGACGGCATCGTGCATGGCGGCGTGGCGGCGACGCTGGCGGATATGGGGCTGGCGTTCGCGGCCATGACCCTGGTGGCGGCGGACGAGCGCATTGTCACCGTGGAGTTCAAAATCAACTTCCTGCGGGCCATTCAGGGGCGACAATTGCGCTGCCGGGGGCAGGTCATTCGGCCTGGCAGAACCGTTACGGTCTCGGAGGCAGACATCTTCGTTGCTGGGGAGGACGAGGAACGTCTTGTCGCAACGGCGCTGGGGACGATTGCCGTGCTCGCGCCGCAAGCAACTGACGGCTAAGGCCGCCCGGCTTGCGCGCACAGAAGGGTCAAAAATAGCCGGGGACTTCCAGCAGCAGGCGGCCCTTGACGGCGGGAAGCGCCCATGCGCCAAACGTGAGCGGCAGGAACGGTAAGAAAGGCGACGCCTGTAAGGATGGCGACGAAGAAGGGCGTGCGGGAGGCAATCATTGTGGTGCCCTTTCGTGTATAAATTTGCGGCGTCTGCGTCTCCATGCCGAAGATTATGCACAGACTGCCACACAAAGCGCAAGCATGGCAGGCAGAGAAACGGCTACAATCAGGACACAGGGAGAAACATAATGACACCCACCCTACCCGCGCCGACGGTCACGCTGACTGAAGACCAGATTGCGTTTTTCCGCGATAACGGCTATCTGTCCCTGCCCGCCATCACCACGCCCGAAGAAGTCACGCGGCTGCGCGTCGTGTATGACGAATTATTCGCGTCGCAGGCTGGACGCGCCGACGGCAATCAATTTGATTTGGCTGGAACCGACGAAGACGGCAAGCCTGCCGCCCTGCCGCAAATCCTCAACCCCCGGCGTTATGCCCCGGAACTCGCCTGCACGCTCTACGAAGCCAACGCCCACGTCGTCGCGCAGCAGCTTCTCGGCCCAGACGCTTCCTTCACGGGCGACCATGCCATTTTCAAGCCTGCGGGGTCGGGTGCGCCGACGCCCTGGCATCAGGACGAAGCGTACTGGAACCCGGCGCTCCACTACAACAATCTGTCGTTCTGGATGCCGCTCCAGGAAGCCACCCCCGAAAACGGCTGCATGGAGTTCGTGCCGGGCAGCCAGAAGATGGAAATCGTGCCGCACCAGTCCATCGGCGGCGACACGCGCGTTCACGGGCTGGAAGTCGCCGCCGATGTGGACGTATCGGGAGCAGTCCCTTGCCCCCTGCCGCCGGGCGGCGTCACCATTCATGGCGGGCGCACGCTCCATCATGCCGGGCCGAACACATCCACTGTGCCGCGCCGCGCCTATATTATCGGGTTTGGCACGCCCGCCGCGCCGCGCACCGATGGCCGCCGCTTCCCCTGGAACGAGAAGAAATACACGGCCCGCGACCAGCGCGCCCGTCAAGCCGACGCGCAGGCCGTCACTACGGACAAGTGAATAATGACACCTGAAATGGTGACTGCGACGGATTGCGCTCCGGCCCCGTGTGTGATAAAGTAGACAGACACAGAAAGGGACTCTCTCATGCTGACCGACGCACAAAAGCAGTTTTACGCCGACAACGGCTATGTCCTTGTCAAAGGGCTGCTCACCAAAGAGGAGGCCGCCGCCTACCGGCAGGCGTGCCATGCCCTGATGGAGCGATTGACCCACCTGCGCCAGCAGGAGGTAGACGCCACCTGGGGCAGCGCCAAACAAAACGGGCAGAACGGCGCGGCTCCTACCAAATTGCTCCATTGCCATGATGTGCAATTCCATGCGGCGGCGTTTTCGCGCCTCCTTGTGAACGAGCGCCTGACCGGGGCCGCCGCCGACATCATCGGCCCGAATGTGCAGCTGCACCACACCAAGATGTTTATCAAGCCGCCGGAAAAAGGCTCGCCGTTCCCACTGCATCAGGACGCGCCGTTTTTCCCGCACGAGCGTCATTCCATGATTGCCGCTATCCTCCACTTTGATGACGCGCCCTTAGAAAAAGGGTGCGTGCGGGTCGTGCCGGGTTCTCACAAGCAGGGAATGCTGCCGCATAATTCCGAAGGCTCGTGGCATCTGCCGACCGACGAGTTTCCCATTGACATGGCAACGCCGCTGCCCGCCGAAGCAGGCGACGCGCTGTTCTTCTCCTATCTGACCATTCACGGGTCGGGCGTCAACACCAGCAGCGAGGCGCGCACCACCGTTCTGGTGCAGATGCGCGACCCCGCAGACGCGCCTTCGGTGCAGACGCACCTGTCGGCGGGTCAGGGCATGATGCTGGCGGGAATTGACCCGACAGGCCGTATGGGAAGAATTGTGGAGCGCACGCAGAATGCGGATGGCACGCTTGGCGATACGGCGGGCGGGGAACAGTCAGGCGCCCCGCAGCCCGTGATGGCGGGCGGGATGGCCCCAATGGGCGGCGCGATGGGATAAACGGGTTACTCCCGCACGGGCACAACTGCGTCCGGCGCGAGCGTGACCGTTTGCGGCGACCTGCCGGGACGGGACAGGGTGACAGCCGTCGTGCCCTGTTCCGTCCCAACCAACTGCGTGACGACGCCCCGCACGTCTGTCACCACGCGGCACGCGCCCCAACTGCGAGCAATTGTTTGCCCGTTCACGGTAAGCGTCGCGCCCTCCCTGCCCTGCGTCAGCCGCGCCGTGCCTTGCGGCGTTTCCAGAGTGTACGCCGCCCGCGATGCCCGCGCGGGCAGGCGGCACGTCCATTCCAAAGCGTCGCCCTCCCGCCGGACGCCGTGCAGCCGCCCCGTAAACTCCAGCAAGCACAGCATGGCGGGCGAGTAGGCATCCGGGGCAGGCGTCCATGCGCCCGTCCAGGGGTGAATTTGCTGGCGAAAGCCATTCTCGCGCGTCAGGGCGTCCATCCACTGCGACATCAAATGCGCTAAATCGGCGTGCCTGCCATAGAACCCAAACCAGCGCGGCGCGCGCAAAGCCGTGAGTGCCTGCGACGCCCCACCCCACGAGTTGAGCGGCATCTCGCGCACGAACCTGGGGTCGTCCGCCGCCACCGACGGCAGCGGGTACGGCGTCCAGAACGCTTCCGGGGCGCGGATTTGGCGGGCGTAAATGCGTTCAAACAAAGTCTGGTCAACCGCGTGCTCGCTCAGAACGCGCGAAAGCGCATCGCCGCGCACGCGCACGAATTGCCCGGCGGCGTCCACGTCATAGAAGCATTCGGTTTCCGCGTCAAAGCAGTGCGCCAGAAGCGCGGCGCGGGTGGCTTCGGCTTTCTCGTCCCATGCGGCGGCTTCGGCATCGCGGCCCAGAATGCGGGCTATTTTCCCCAGTGCTATGCGCCCGCCGTACACCGCTGCAGACAAATCGGGGGCCAGATACGGCAGGCCGGGGAAATCCGGGCACAGGCGGGCATCGCGCTCGGCGCATTCTTTGGGCAGGCCGGGCGCGAAGCGGGGCGAATTGTCGTGGCCGCTGTCGTACTCGCAGAACAGTTCACAGAGACCCGTGCCGCGCGTGTCGCGGAAGCGCGCGAGCCAATCATCCCAGCGCGCGCAGGCCGCATAAGCGTCTTCCAGAAATGCCGCGTCTGCGGTCAGTTGGTATGTTTCCAAAGCAGTGGCAGCAATCGGCACGACCATCTGGATTTGCGCCCAGCTGATGCCAGTAGCCGGGCGAATAAGACAAGGCAGTTGGCCGTCTTCGCGCTGCAACTGGAAAAAGATGCGGTGACAATCCAGGGCGACCTGCGGGTCAAGCGCGCCGCAGAGCGCGCCTGACAGCCCTTCCAGCGGGCCGCATTCCAGCCAGATACCCTGATACCCACCCCCTTCCAGCAGCACCGGGCCGGGAAACACAGGGGCCGTGTCTAAATTGGCGCGCAGGCCGTCCCGCGCGGCTCCGAACGCGGCGGCCAGGGCCACGTCGTCCGTTTCCAGCGTCACATTCATAAACTCTTCGTTCGCGTCCGGCAGAAACAAATCCTCCCGCGCAGGGCCGTTTTGCGCCGTTGTCAAGTTCTTGCTGAGTTCTTAACTAGTTCTTGTTGAGTTCTTATCAAGAACATAACAGGTACAATGGCCTCAGCGCAGCAGAAAGAAGGACAGCCTGTGGCGACACTGGCGCAGATTGCGTCTCAACTGAACCTTAACAAGTCTACCGTCTCGCGCGCCCTCAACAACCGCGCGGGCAGTATGTCGGCGGCAACCCGGCAGGAGATTTTGCGCGTCGCGCGCGACCTCGGCTACGTGCCCAACCCCGCCGCGCGCGCCCTCAATGCTGCGCGTCCCCTGAACGCGGTGCGCTCCGGCAACATCGGGCTGGTATCCCGTCAATTCAACAACGCGCTTTACACGGCTTTGCTGCTGGAACTGGCTATCGCGGTAGACGCGCGCGGGGGCACTCTGCTGGCGTGCGTCACGGGCCGCACGGAAGAACATCACGGGCAGGAGCATCTGCTCCATGCGGGCGCGGTGGACGGCCTTCTTGCCATTCCCTACGCGCTGCCCGGACTGGCCGACCCCGCCTCGCCCTGGATGCGCCGCCCCATCGTGTTTCTGCTGCCCGAATGGGACGAAGCCAAAGCGCCGTCGGTGCGCTTCCACGACGAAGACGGCGCGGCGCAGGTGGCCCGTCACCTGTGGGAGCGGGGCCATCGCTGTCTGTTGCTTTTGCAGGGCACGGGGCCGCAAAACCACCCGTCGCACATTGGCGCGGAGCGTTACGGCTTTCTGCGGGCAGCCTGGGCGCTGCTGGGCGGCGACCCGGCGCGCGACATCACCGAGCACGCGGGGCAGGCGACTGCCGAAGGCGGCTTCGCGGCCATGCGCGAGGCCCTTGCGTCGGGAACCAGCGCGACGGCAATTGTCGCCTACAACGACCAGATGGCTCTGGGCGCGCTGCGCGCGGCCTGTGAGCGCGGGCTGCGCGTTCCCGGCGATCTTTCACTCATCGGCTGGAACGATTTAGATGAGATGGGGCAGTTTCTGACGCCCGCGCTGACCACCGTCCGCACCGACCCACGCGCGTTCGCCGAGGCCGCCGTTGCCCTGCTGCACCGGCAAATAGTGGCTCCCCTCTCGGACACCGTTCCTTTCTCGCAGGTGCGCGTCCCAGTGCAGTTGATTCTGCGCGAAACGACAGTTCCCCGTTAAAAATACCCCTTGCGCTTTTTGGCATTCTGTGTTATCATAGTGCAGAAGGCAATCGGTTGCTCAGTATGCATCCGAGCAGAAACACCATGCTTCATGAACAAGCAGTCCCGGAACGCGCGCTTCGCACCCTGGCCCTCACAGGCGACCTGTGCGTCGTGGGCGGCGGTATGGCAGGTGTCTGCTGCGCGGTCACAGCGGCGCGCGCGGGCGTCAAAGTGGTTCTGGTGCAAGACCGGCCCGTGCTGGGCGGCAATGCGTCAAGCGAAGTGCGCCTGTGGACGCTGGGCGCAACGTCCCATATGTTAAGCAACAACCGCTGGGCGCGCGAAGGCGGCGTGGTCAATGAACTGCTTGTGGAAAACGTGTGGCGCAACCCGGAAGGCAACCCGCTGCTGTTTGACGCGCTCTTGCTGGAAGCCGTTGCCAGCGAGCCAAACATCACCCTGCTGCTGAATACCGCAGTCTCGGAAGCCGCCAAAGCCGACGGGGACACTATCGCAAGCGTGCGCGCGTTTTGCTCCCAGAACTCCACGCTATACGACATTGCCGCTCCTCTCTTTTGCGACGCTTCCGGCGACGGCATTGTTGGCTTTCTGTCCGGGGCGGCGTTTCGCATGGGGGCGGAAGCGCAAACTGAGTTCGGGGAGGCATTCGCCCCCTCTCAGGAGTACGGCGAACTGCTCGGCCACTCGCTTTACTTTTACTCCAAAGACACAGGCCGCCCGGTGCGCTTTGTGCCGCCTGCGTTTGCCCTGTCCAACGTGGAGCGCGCCATTCCCCGCTTTCGGGCGTTCAACACGAGCGAATACGGCTGCCGCCTGTGGTGGATGGAATACGGCGGGCGCTTGGACACGGTGCATGACACCGAAGTCATCAAGTGGGAACTGTGGCGCGTGGTGTACGGCGTCTGGGACTACATCAAGAACTCCGGCAAGTTCCCTGATGCGGCAAACCTGACGCTGGAATGGGTGGGCCACATTCCCGGCAAGCGCGAAAGCCGCCGCTTTGAGGGTGATTATATATTGCGCCAGCAGGATATTATCCAGCAAACGCAATTTACCGACGCCGTTGCGTTTGGCGGCTGGTCAATTGACCTGCACCCGGCGGACGGCGTGTTTTCCGAGCGGCCCGGCTGCAATCAGTGGCACAGTCGCGGGGTGTACGGCATCCCCTATCGCTGCCTGTATTCGCGCAACATCGCCAACCTGTTTCTGGCCGGGCGCATTCTGTCCGCCACGCACGTCGCGTTCGGCTCGTCGCGGGTCATGGCGACCTGCGCGCACGCGGCGCAGGCGGTTGGCATGGCCGCCGCGCAGGGCGTCCTGCCGCGCGCTGTAGACGTTGCCCGCCTGCAATCCGACCTTTTGCGCTCCGGTCAGCACATTCCGGGCCTGCGCCTCGCTGACTCTGATGACCTGGCGCAAAGCGCGTCCGTAACGGCTTCCAGCCGGTTCCGTCTTCATTGCCTGCCCCCGGATGGCCCGCTTCTGCCGCTAGACAGGGCACGCGCGCAGATGCTTCCCCTGCCCGGTGGGCGCACGCCACAAATCACGCTGACGGTGAACGCCGACGCCGACACCGTTCTTTGTCTGGAACTGCGAACTTCCGACCGGCCTGACAACCACACGCCGGACGTGCTTCTCGCTGAAAAAAGGGTTGCCCTCAAAGCCGGAGACGCGCAGCCCGTCACCGTAGACTTCGGCGTGGTAATAGACACGTCGCGCTACGTGTTCCTGTGCGTGGGACCAAACCCGCGCGTTTCGGTGCAGGCTTCTGAGACGCGCGTTACAGGGCTGCTGTCTGTCGTCCGGCAGCGCGCGCAGCTTCCCCCGGAGGACATCGGCGTGCAGGCATTTGACTTCTGGTGGCCGGAGCGTCGTCCCGCCGGGCATAACTTCGCGCTGTCTGTGGAGCCGCCACTGGACGTGTGGTCGCCGGAAAGCGTCACCGACGGCCTTCAGCGCCCGACGGACGCGCCGCACGCCTGGACCGCCGACCCCGCTGACCCGGCCCCCACGCTCCATCTGCAATGGCCTGCGCCGCAGACAATCGGGCGCGTGGAACTGACCTGGGACACAGATTGGGAGCACCCGATGGAAACCGTGCTGTGGGGACACCCGGAAACGGCCATGCCGTTCTGTGTGAAGTATTTCCGCGTCCGGGATGGCGCAGGGCGCGTTCTGGCAGAAAATGCCAACAACCACCAGACGCGGCAGACGCTGACCTTTGACCCACCTGCCGTCACTGACCGTTTGACTATTGAATGCATTTCCGTATGGGGAAACGCGCCCGGCGCGCTTTTTGAGGTGCGCTGCTACGCGCCATAAGGCTTTGCGCCTTTCTCGGAGGACATCATGTCTCTTATTTCACAGTTGCGCGTTTTCCTTCTGCGCCTCGCGCTGGGGCTTCTGGCGCTGACTGCCCTGTTCGCCGCGCCTGCCCGCGCCCAAGACCTCTTTGTGGCGAGCAAAGGCGGCAACGCTTTAGAACGCATCACGCCCACCGGCATGGCGACTCCGTTCGCGGCAGCCAATCTGAGCGGGCCGACGGGCCTGGCTTTTGACAAGGCTGGCAATCTGTATGTCGCCAACAACGGCACGGTAGGAACCATTCTCAAGTTCGCCCCGGACGGCACGTGCAGCACGTACTACACGCTGGCCGGGGCTAAGTTTCAGGGTTTGGCAATTGACAGCGCGGGCGCTCTGTATGCCGCGTCTTCCGCCAACAATTCCATTCTCAAAATCACGGCGGCGAATATGGGCACGACCTACTACACCGGCACGGGCGCGAATGCCCTGAACGCTCCGCACAGTCTGGCCTTTGACAAAAGCGGCGCGCTGTATGTCGGCAACATTGGCAAAGAAGGGAGCGTCAACGCCAACTGCATCGTCAAGATCACGGCGGCAGGCGCGTCCGGCACCCTGTCCAAAGTCAGCGATGGCACAGTGCCCGTTGTCGCTTATGGCCTCGCATTTGACAGCGCAGGCAGCCTGTATGCGGCGAACGCCGGAGCAAACAATGTACTCAAATACGTGGGCGGCGCGGGGCAGGCCGCCGTGTTCGTTTCGGGACTCACCAACCCGCATGGCGCGGCGTTTGACGGCGCAGGCAATCTTTACGTCGCCAACACAACCGCAAGCCCCGCCGCAATCGTGAAAATCACTCCAGCCGGAGTAAAAACGACGTTTGCCGCCAGCGGCCTGAATGCTCCGGTTGGCCTGGCCTTCAGCCCCATCCGGTGACGCCGTCCGCAGCATGACCAATCAGGCGGGAGAGCCGCCAACCTTAGGAGAACAACAATGCACAGCACTTATCGGAAACACGGATTTACTCTTATTGAGTTGCTCGTCGTGATAGCCATTATCGCCCTGCTCGCCGCCATTCTGTTTCCCGTCTTCGCTAAAGCGCGCGAAAAGGCCCGGCAGACGACGTGCCTCTCGAACATGAAGCAATTGGGGCTTGGCTTCTTCCAGTATTCGTCGGACTATGACGAAATGATGCCTTCCACTTCTTCGCATCCTGGCTGGGCCGGGGAAATCTACTCGTATGTCAACAATGTGAATATCTATTCCTGTCCCGATGACACAACCACGACCGCCGACCCGTCCCTCACCCGGTGCTCCTATGCTTTCAACCAGAACTTCGTGTATAACTTTGGGGCGCTGAAACCTATCAGCCTTACCTACATGAACGCTACGGCTTTGACGGTCATTCTGACGGAAGTCTGCAACGGGGGCATGAAGCCGTCTACGGGCGATTACTCGCCCATAGGCGACGGCTATAACCATCCCACCAATAGTGACTCAAACCCTCTAGGCTGGTATCGCACCGGATTGATGGGAAATCGGGCTGCCTTTTTTCTCGCGTCGGCGAGTGCCGATTTCACCCCGCGCCACAGTGATGGCTCCAACTTCGTCGCCGCCGACGGCCATGCCAAGTGGCTGCCCGGCTCCCGCGTCAGCAGCGGGCAGACCTGTTACAGTTATGTCAGTCAGCATCCCGAAAATGCAGCACAAGGTTTCCTGAATGCGGGTTGCGCTGCTGGCACAAATAGCATGAAGGACTTAGCCGGAAACTCTTTCGTGCTGACCTTTAGCGTCCTGTAAACTCGCGTGAGGCTGGACGCTGGTCATTGTAGGCAAACAGTTATGCACATCTATTCCTGTCTTCTCGCCGGATTGCTCCTGCTGTCGCTGACGCCGCCCACCCAAGCCACGCCTGCGGCAAACAGCGTCACGGTGGGCGACCCGGCCCATGCTGATGTGCTGCCGGATGCGCTTCAGGCTGCCTACGCAGGCGGCGCGCGGCGCATTGTTGTCAAGCCCGGCGTGTACGCGCTGCCCGCCGAACGCGCCGCGTTTGTGCTGGACGGCTGGAAAGATGCCGCCATTGTCGCGTCCGGCGTCACGTTCGTGCAGACGGACAGCGCGAACGGGCATGACGTGTTCCAGTTCAACGGCTGCAACGGCGTGACCCTGACCGGGCCAACCATCACGCGCCCGGAAGTGACACATTATCAGGGGCGCGTTGTCGCCGTCGGCACGGACACAGACGGCACAGCGTTCTGCGACTGGAAGCCTGATGCTGGCTATCCCGTCCCCCCCGCAGGCACAGCCATATTCCCCTCCGCGCTGAATGTGGTGGATGCCCACACGCGCCTGCTCAAAGTCGGCGTTCCCGACTATTACCGCCGCCCGATGGAAGCGCGTGAGGGCGGTGCGTTCCGGGTGCATTTCGCGGGCGCAGCGCTGCCTTTTGCAGTCGGGGATTGGGTGGTCGGGCGGTACAAAGCAGGCGGCGCGTTCAAGGTCTTTCTCAAAAACAGCACCCATTGCACCGTGCAGGACGTGACGTTTCTCCGCAACGGCTTCGCCACCATTCGGGAGGCGGGCGGCGGCGGCAACCGCATTCTCCATTGCCGCTGGCTGCCGGGGCCGCGCCCGGACGGGGCGAGCGAAGACCCGCTCGTGTGCGATGCGTCCGACGGTCTGCATTCCACCGGCGCAAACCCCGGCCCCGATATAGAACATTGCGTGTTTCGGGGAGTGCTGCTGGACGACTGCCTCGCCATTCACGGCTCGTTTTACACGGTGAAAAGCGTCACGGGCCGCACGCTTATTTTGGACGGCGCGGCTCCCCTGCTGGCACAAAATGAACCGGTGCGCCTGTCCGACACGCACGGCTTTTATGCCGAAGCGCAGGCCGTCACCGTCACGCGGAACCCGGACGGCACCACAACGCTGACACTGGACAAAGATTTCATCGTGCCGGTGGGTGCGAAACTGTCCAACCCGCAGCGTGCAGGGGCAGGCTACAAAATCCTCGGCTGCACGCTGGGCGGCACGCGCTCGCGGGGCATCCTCGCAAAAGCCGACGGCGGCGTCATTGCCAATAACACGATTACGGGGTGCGGGCAGGCCGCCATCTCGGTTGGCCCCGAATACTACTGGAACGAGGCCGATTACGCGCATGACGTGCAAATCACGGGCAACACCATCACCGGCTGCGGCTTTGTCGGCTACGGCGGAGCCGCCGTTTTTGTGCATGGCGATGGCGCACTGGGTAACGCCAACATTGTCGTCCAAAACAACACGTTCACGGCTAACTACGCGAGCGGCGTGCAGATTGAATGGACAGACGGGGCGACCTTGACAGCAAACACGTTCGCGGGGCCAATAGCGCGCCCGGCGTCGCTGCCCGTTCACGCTCCCCTGCGCTTCGCCCACTGCCGGAACGTCACGCTGTCCGGCAACACGGTGACGACGCCCGCGCTGTACCCGCCCGCGCTGGCTGAAATCGGCGACGACGTGAGCGGCCTGCTCCACAATGACGCTTCCGGCATCCACATTGCCGCAAGCGCCGAAGCCGCCGCGCGCCCCCGCTGACTTCCCCGCTGCATCAATCCACCGCGCAGGGAGGAAAAGCCGCCTGCCTGCGCGAACACTGCTTCCGCCAACTGAAGACCCCTTAAAGGAGACGCTATGTCTGACACTGCTTCCGCCGTTGCTGAAAAAACGGCCCCCGATACCGAAGTGCGGGAAGAAACCGAAAAAGGCCACGCTGCTCACACGAAATCCGCAGAAGCCACCGGCCTGCCCGGCGAGATGCGCCGCCCCATCAAAGTCACGATGATGGGAGCCGGGTCGTTTTTCACCACCACCATCACCCGCGACATCATGCAAATCCCCGGCGCGCGCGGCGGCACGATTGCCCTGGTGGATATTGACGCCGAGCGCCTTGCGACCATGAAACAGGTCGTGGAGCGCATGGCGCAGGAGAAAAACGCTCAGAACCCTATCGGGACATGGGAAATCATCGCCTCTACTGACCGCACGGAAGTCATGGGCGGCTCCGACTACATCGTCAACTGCATTGAAGTCAGCGGCACCGCCTGCGTCCGCTTTGACAACGACATCCCTAAAAAGTACGGCATTGATCAGTGCATCGGCGACACCATCGGCCCCGGCGGATTGTTCAAGGCTCTGCGAACGGCTCCGGTGTTTCTGGACATTCTGCGCGACGCCGCGCGTCTGGCCCCGAAGGCTCATGTCCTCAACTACACCAACCCCATGAACATTTTGTGCCTCGCGGCAGGGCGGGCCGTGCCGCAAGTGCCGGTTGTGGGGCTGTGTCATTCGGTGCAGGGCACAAGTCATCTCTTGGCGAAGCGGGCGGGCGTTCCTTATGAAGAAATGGCGTGGGAGTGCGCGGGCATCAATCATTTGGCCTGGTTCACGCGCTTGGAGCACAGCGGCCAGAGTTTGTATCCCCTGCTGATGGAAAAAGCGCAGGCTGACGTTTACGCCGATGGCCCCGACCCCACCGACATCGTCCGCAAAGACATGATGCTCCACTTTGGCGCGTTCATCACCGAAAGCAGCGGCCATCTTTCCGAGTACCTCCCCTACTACCGCAAGCGCCCGGAATTGATTGCGAAGTACGCCCGTGCAGGCTACGACGGCGGCTCGTCGTTTTATGCTGACAACTGGCCCACCTGGCGCGACAAGCAGGACGCTGACCGCATGGAACTGGTGCGCGGGGAAAAGCCAACCGATTGGAACCGTTCGTGGGAGTACGGGTCGTGGATTATAGAAGCCCGCGAAAAAGACAGCCCGTACCGCATTCACGGCAACGTGATGAACCACAGCGGGGGAGCCGGGGCGCTCATCACCAACCTGCCCGCCGACGGCTGCGTGGAAGTCGCGTGCCTGGTGGATCAAAACGGCGTGCAGCCGGTGCGCTATGGCCGTCTTCCCGCGCAAATGGCGGCGCTGTGCGCGTCCAACATGAGCGTGTTTGACCTGGCAGCCACGGCGGCCATTGAGCGGAGCAAAGAGGCGGCCATCTACGCTTTGATGCTTGACCCGCTCACAGCGGCAGTGTGCAGCCCGGCAGAGATTAAGGCCATGACGCTGGAAATGTTTGCAGCCGAGGCCGAGTTCCTTCCCGGCTACAAGTAGAACCCCGCGCGGCCTTGACAAGCAGGCAGATTTCCAATACAATACAGGGACGATTGCGCCAGCCGGGAGAATGGCCCGGCGAGAGACCCACCCTGTTTATGGCTCATCACGACCTATCCGCCCGGCAGCCCGCCGCCCCGCTTCAATATGCGCGCGTTCTTGTGGCGGAAAGCGACCCGGCCCTGCGCGCTTTGCTGCAAACGCCTCTGGCGACTGCGGGATACGAAGTGCTGCTTGCCGACAACGGGAAGGCCGCGCGGGAAGCCGCCGAAGCCGCGCCGCCCGACCTTGCGCTGGTGGACACGTCCCTGCCGGATGGAAGCAGCCTGGAGACAGCCGCCTTCCTGAAAAGCCTGAGCGGCGGCGGCTTTCTGCCTGTGCTGCTGGTGGGCGAAACCGGGGAAGGCGAAGGCGCGGACGGCGTGGTCTGCCTGCCGCTTCAGCCCGCCGACCTGCTGCGTCAGGTGAAGTCGCTGCTGTCCCTGCGGCGGCTGTGTCAGGCGCTCACAGACAGCCTTCAGGAAGTGCAGGCGTCCTACGAAACGGTGCTCCGCTCTGAGGCGAAGTACCGCGCGCTGGTGCAGGAAACCGCAGAGGGGCTGCTATTAATTCAGTCGCAGGATGGCATCATCACAGACGCCAACCCGTGTGCCCTGTCCCTGCTTGGATATGCCTCTCACCGGCTGATTGGGCAGCCTCTTGCCCCGCTGTGCCCGCCAGAAGATGATTGGGCCGCGCGCCTGCTCCAGTGCGCCCGGCACGGCGCGGCGTTCCCTGAAGAAGAAATCGTCCTGCTGTGCGCCAGGGGCGAGCGCGTTCCCATAGTTCTGAATGCGTTCCCCGTCAACTGGGGCGAAGGCGCGTGCTTTTTGCTGTGTTTGCATGACCTGCGCCCGGTGCAGGAGCGCAACCGGCAGCGAGAGAACACAGTGCGGCAGGCTGCCGTAACCGAAACGGCGCTCACGGTCAGCCATGAGATTAACAATCCCCTGTTTGTCATCACCAGCAATGTGGAACTCTTGCAGAACCTGCTGTACGAAGAAGACGCCAGCGTCCGCGCCCGGCTGAACCGGATTGCCGAGTTGTGCCGCCGTATTCAGGCTTTCACGGAGCAGCTTGGGGCAGTCACCCATCCCGTTTCCAAAGAATACCTGCCGGGCGTGCTCATGCTTGACCTGGAAGGGTCGGGCGCGACATCGGAGGAAGACGTGCCCTCGTGACGATTTCCCCCTTGCGCTTTGCTTTGGTCGGCTGCGGCTCTATCGCTGAGACGCAGGCGCGGCAGTTGGCCGCCCTGCCGGAAGCCTCTCTCGCCGTCTGCTGCGATGTTCTGCCGGAGCGCGCTGCGGCGCTGGCGGCGCAGTTCGGCGCGCGCGCCCCCTCTTATGCCGACGCGCTGGCCGACCCGGACATTGATGCCGTGACAATCTGCGCGCCGAGCGGCCTTCATGCCGCGCTCGGCGTTCCGGCTTTGCGCGCAGGCAAGCACGTCATTGTGGAAAAGCCGATGGACGTGTCGCTCGCCGCCTGTGATGCCCTCCTCGCCGCCCAGCGGGAAACGGGCAAGACGCTGGCCGTCGTCTCCCAGCACCGTTTTGACCCGGCGAGCCTGCTTGTGCGCGATGCCCTGTCCGATTTGGGGCCGCTCGTGCTGGTGGACGCCCGTGTTCCCTGGTACCGGACGCAGGCGTACTACGACAGCGGCGACTGGCGCGCAACCTGGGCTTTGGACGGCGGTGGCGCGCTGATGAACCAGGGCGTTCACACTGTAGACCTCATGCGCTGGCTGTGCGGGCCGGTCGCGGCTGTTTATGCACAGATGGGCACGCTCGCCCACGCGCGCATGGAGACGGAAGACGTGGCGTGCGCCACCCTGACCTTCCAAAGCGGCGCGATTGGGACGCTCACGGCGTCAACGGCAGCCTACCCCGGCTTCCCGGCGCGGCTGGCTCTGCATGGCACGTCGGGCAGCGCCGTGATTGAGGGCGACAGCCTCCATTTGCTCGCCGTGCAGGGCCGCGAAGCCATTGGCGGGCAAGCCGCCAATCTCCATGCCGTGCAGGTCGCGAGCGGCGGCACGCGCGCGGCGACGGCGTCCGTGACGGCTCCCGCGTCCGACAACGCCGCTTCAGTCTGGGGCGACGCGCATCGGGCGCAGTTGGCCGACTTCATCCGCTGCTGCCGCACGGGACTGACGCCGCTTGTAGATGGGCAGGCAGGCCGTGACGCCGTAGAAGTGGTGCTGGCGGTCTACCAGTCCGCGCGCACGGGCGAAGTCGTGCGGTTATGATTGTCATGGGCATTGACCCCGGCACGGCGACAACGGGCTACGGCGTCGTAGACAAGCAGGGCGACCGGGTGCGCGCCGTCACCTGCGGCGTCATTCTCACGCCGCCCACGCTGGACGCGCCCGCGCGCCTGAAGCTGATTTATGACGAGTTCAACGCCCTGCTGGACAGGCACGCGCCCTCGGAAGTCGCCACCGAGCGGCTGTTCTTCTCCAACAACGTCACGACAGGCATCCCCGTTGGGCGCGCGCTCGGCGTCGTTCTACTCGCCCTCGCGCAGCGCAGCCTGCCCTGGACGGAATACACGCCCACGCAGGTCAAGAACGCCGTCGTGGGCGAAGGCCGCGCGGACAAAAAGCAGGTGCAGTTCATGGTGGTGCGCCTCTTAGGCCTGACGGAGACACCCAAACCCGATGATGCCGCCGATGCGCTCGCCATCGCCCTGTGCCATGCGAATTCCCTGCGAATGAGCGCGGCGGTCAAGCGCGGCATTCGCGGGTAAGCGGGTATAATCGCGTCAAAGACGCATAGTCAATCACATACTTTCTCAAGGAGAGCAGGAGATATGGCGGGAACAGTCGTTGCCGTGTTTGCAGACCATCACAAGGCGGAAGAAGCGGCGCAGGCGCTTTTAGACGAGGGCGTCTCGCTGGGGGACATTGCCCTGGTCGCCAAGAACGCGGGCGGGGAAACCGGCGCGCATACGTCACCCACACCCCAGGAGGCGGGCGCAACGCCTCCCCATTCCGACCGCGCGTTTCTGACTTCCGAGGTGCGCGAAGTGCCGGAGCATGACGTGGAGCGGGTGGTCAACACGCACGACGAGGCTATTGCGCGCGCGGTTGTCGGCTTTGTGATTGGCGGCCCCATTGTCTCCATTCTGGTGGCCCTGCTGTCGTTCTTTCCCAGCCTGTGGCCGTTTCTGACCGCGCACCCATTGGCCCCGCAACTGGGCGGCGGACTTCTGGGCAGCATTGTGGGGGCAATTATCGGGGCAACCACAGCGGGCGGCATTCCTCCCGAAGCCGCGCGCGCCTACCATGCCCATGTGGAGCGGGGCGCGACCCTGGTCACCACGCTTTCCTCCAGCCGCAACGCGCCCCACTTCCAGGACATTCTGCGCCAGCATGGGGGACGCGAGTTGGGCTTCTTCACGCGCTTCATAGACAGCGTTCAAAGCGTGGAGTCCGAGCCTGCCGCCCGCTAGTGCGCTCTCTCGTCAGTCGGCCCTGACGGCGTTAACCCCAGTCGTGTCCATTGTTCAGGCGGGGCGTCGCAGTCGGTCAGGTGACGGCGAATACGCTCGGCAAAGTGCGCTTCCAGACGGTCATCTTGCAGCGGAGCCTGAAGCAAAGGGTCTGCGCTCAGGTCATACAGCGCGTGCTGGCCTGCGCCATGCGGATCGCCCGCCGGTGACAGAGGGACGCGGCCCTGCGCGGGAAACCGATACACAGGCAGCGAATACGTATGCCCAAAGTAACGCCCCATCTCCACACGCGGATAGTCCTCTCGCGCGAACCACGTATTCAGCCCTTTGATGGGCATGGACGTATACGCGAACAGCGGCCCGCCATCGCCGTTCACCGGGTTGCGGAAGTAGAGAGTGCGCCCGTCCGTGATATTGACAGCCATGCCGAAGTACCCGAACAGGGCGTCTTCGCGCAGGGCGTTCCCATCCATCGCAGACAATAAAGACTTGCCGTAAACGTGCGGCGGAGCCACAGCGCCGAACGCTTCCAGCAGCGTCGGCATGATATCAATAGTCTGCGTCAGATGGGCAACGCGGGTTCCCGCCTGCTGTGTCCCCTGCGTGTCACCGGGCCGTTTCACAATCAGTGGCAGGCGGGCTAACTCAGGATACACCGGGCACACATTCTTCATCCAGAAGCCATGCTCGCCTAGAAGCGTGCCGTGATCGGTGGTCAGCACAATCAAACAATCATCCCACAGGCGCAAAGCATCCAGCGTATCCCAAAGCCGCCCCAGCCAATAGTCGGTCATGGACAGAAGACCTGCGTAGCACGCTTTGAGATGGGCCGTCGCTTCGGGGGTTTCATCGTGCGCGCCGTACACGGGCCAGTCGCAGAGTGCCCCGCCCCAACTGTCGCCGTACAGCGCGCGCCACTGTGCGGGGCAGGTGAATGGCTCATGCGGGTCAAACAGTTCCACTTGGAGAAGCCAGTTGTCGGCGTTTTGATTGGTTTCAAGCCACTTCATCGCTGCCTGCACAGTGCGCGGGCCTGAGAAGTCCGTTTCCGCCTGCTGGCGCTGACGGTTTGCCCAGTTCTGCGGGGTCAAGCGCCCTTCATGGTGGGGCAGAGCGAGCGTGTCTACGCGCGACACCCAGGGGTCATTCTCCTGCCCGCGAAAGAACTCCCAGGTGTTGTAGGCCGTGTGATAGTTCTCGCCGCCCAACTCAAAGTAATGGTCATGGTCAGTCAGCAAGTGACTGAAGACGCCTGCGCCCTCCCGCAAAAGACGGGGCAAAACGTCATCAAATGGCTCTATCGGCCCCCAACCCCGGTGCAGAAAGTTGTGCCTGCCTGTCAGAAACTCGCGACGCGCAGGCATACACGGCAGGGAACCGGCCCAGTGATTGTCAAACGTCACGCCCTCCGACGCCAGGCGCGCGCACGCGGGAGCCTGCACCCACTCGTTGCCGTAGCAGGGCAGGTAATCCCGGCGGAGCGTGTCCAGCACCACAAAAAGCGCGCGCATGATGCCGCTCAGTTACGCCATGCCGGGCGCATTCTCCTGCCTGCCTTCGCCTGCCCCCAAGCAAGGCCGGAGACTTATGTTAGACTTATGTTAGACTTATGTTAGACTTACACCAGACTTATAACAGACTTATAACAGCCTGATTCAACACCAGTCCTGCCAGGCCGCAGGCCCTGCCTCATTTGGCAGCAAGCCCGCACGCACGCGCGGGAATGAATACGGCCCCAAAGTGCGGTAAAATAAGAGCGTGAATGTTTTCTGCAAGTCCCGCGCGGCATGGCGCGCTGCTGCTTTGCTGTGCGCCGCGTGGTGTCCCTTTCCCGCGTCGGCGGCGTCCCCGTCTCCCACGCTGGCCGCGCTGCTTCAGAAGCACCGGCAGGCCATGCGGCTCGCGCCCGGCACGGAAAAGAAGGCGGTGCAGGCGGTCTATGCCATTGAAGCGGGCGGGCTGACCGGGACGCTCACCGAATGGGCCGCGCCGCCGGGCAAAAGCCGCGTGGAGATGGTCTTAGGCCCGCTCAAACAGACCGATGCCGATGACGGCAAAACGGCGTGGCAGCAGGACGCCACCGGCAATGTGCGCGTGCTGCGCGGGCCGGAACTGGCCCAAAGCCGCGCCGACCAGTCGCTTTCGGTGGACATGAACGACCCGCTTGCCGGGCACGGACATGGGCGCATTACCCTGCGGCCTCAGCGCGAAGCGGGCACGGGCTTCTTTGTCATAGACGTTGCGCCAGACGGCGGCACGCTGCAAACGGTCTATCTTGACCCGCAGACGTACTTAGTCCGCAAGATGGTTGCGGCGAAGGGCGGCATTTCCGGCACGGTGGAAATCCTCGCGTACACGTGGGCTGCCGGGCAGCACATTCCGTCGCGCCTGCGGATTGGCTACGCGGGCCTGCCGCTGACGGTTACGGCGAACTTGACGCAGGCGCGTCTCCTGTCGTCGCCCGACCCCGCGCTGTTCCGCGTGCCGGTGTCAGTGTCGGACTTCGCGTTCCTGACATCGGGCGCGCACACGGCGACCATTCCCTTCACCGACGACCACAATGAGATTGTCGTGCCGGTCACGGTGAACGGCCACGCGCGGCAGTTTCTTCTGGACAGCGGCGCGGGTTCCAGTTTCATCACCGCGCAGGCCGCGCAGCAAGTGGGGCTGACCGCTCAGGGCGATTTGCCCGCTGTCGGCTACGGCGGGCTGGCGTCATCGGGCATCGCGACGCAGGCCGCGCTGGAAGTGCCGGGCGCGGTGCGTCTGGCGGGGCAGTCGCTGTACGTGCTGAAAGACCCCCATCTGGCGCAGACTTTGACTGAACGCGGCGGCGTGGACGGCGGCCTCGGCTACGATTTGCTGGCCCGCTTTGTGGTCACAATTGACTACGCCGCCCGCACGCTCACGCTGACCGACCCCGCTGTGTACGCGCCGCCTGCCGGGGCCGTCACGCTGCCCCTGTCGCTCACAAACCATGTTCCCACCCTGGCCGCCCGCGTGGACGGCAAAGCAGTTGGGCAGTTCACGGTGGACACGGGAGACAGCGGGGCCATTCACCTGTTCAACAGTTACGCCCGCGCCAACGGGCTGGACGCGAATGCCCACGCGCCCGGCGCGCAGACAGTTTCGGGCGCGGGCATCGGCGGCGTGCTCGCCGAAGTCCTCACGCCGGGGCACACGCTGACGCTGGGCACGGCGAAAGTGACGGGCCTTTCGGTCGCCACCGTCGCTGGGGGCGGCGTGTCCGACATCTCGCAGCAGGCGGGCGGCTTAGGAAACGGCGTCCTGTCCCGCTTCCGGGTCACGCTGGATTATCCGCACGGGCGTCTGGTGCTGCTGCCCGCTTCCTCCATGATTGTGCCGACGGACACGACGGCTTCCCTGCCCCTGACGACGGAAAGCGTGCTCGCGCATCATCTCGCCGCGCTCGGCGGGGAAGCCGCTGTCGCGGCAATCCGAAGCACCCGCATGACCCAAACCGTCACCACGGGCGGCCTCACGGGAACCGTTGTCACCGTGTATGCCGCCCCCGACAAAGAATGGGAAGCGGACGACCTGGGCCTGCTGCACACGCAGGACGGCTACGACGGGCATTCCGCCTGGCGGCGCGACTCCAACGGCAACACCCGCCTGCTCGGAGACGACGAACGCCGCGAACTGCGCCTGCAACTCTATTTAGACACCAATTCGTATGTTCTGTCGCACCGTGACCTGCCTGATGGCGGCATTCCCGGCAAAGTGACGCTGCGCCCGCAGACGGAACCGGGCACAGGCGACTTGATTTTAGATGTTGCCCCCGAAGACGGCAAGCCCTGTGTCCTGTTTCTTGACCCCAAAACCTATCTGATTGCCCGCGAGCAGCATTTAGACGACAATGTGTTAGTCACGACCACCTGCGAAGATTATCGCGCTGTAGACGGCGTTCAGTTTCCCTTTCGCCAGCGCACGTCTAACGGCGAAGCGCGCTACGACGTGCTGTCTCAAGTCACCAAACTGGAAAACAATGTCGCGGTGCCAGACAGCCTGTTCGCGCCTCCTGCCGCTGCTGCCGCCCATCGTGCCCTGTTTCTCAAGCCGGGAGCCACAAGCGCCACCGTCCCTTTTGACTTCGCCGACGGCGAAATCAGCGTCCCTGTGCATCTCAACGGGCAGGCCGCGCGCGTCTTTCTGGACAGCGGCGCAAGCGGCTTCGCCCTGTCTAAAACAACGGCGGACGCGCTCCATCTGGCGCAGCAGGGCACGCTGGAAGCGCGCGGCTATGGCGGCTCTACCGACCTGCACCCGGTGAAAATTGACACCGTAGACATCGGCGACGCCGCCCGCCTGTCCGATTTAACCGCCGTCGCCGTTGTGCTGCCGGAAGGTTTTGACGACGGCCTCGCGCACCCGGTCGCGGGCTTTCTGGGCTACGACCTGCTCTCGCAGTTCGTCGTCAAGATTGACTTCGCCCACCAAACTTTGACGCTTACTGCTCCGAACGCCTTCACGCCCACGCCCGCCGACGGCACGCCCTTGCCGCTCAACTTAGATGACGACATTCCCTCTCTCACCGCACAGTTTGACGACCTGCCTCCCGCACGTTTTCAACTGGACACCGGCGATGAAGGCGTTTTGCGCCTGTACGGGCCGTATGTCGCCGCCAACGGCCTTCGGGCGCGTTATCCCAAATTCGTGCCCTCCATCGGCGGCGGCATCGGCGGCGTGTCCCGCTCGGATGTGTCCCGCACCCATGCATTCACGGTCGCGGGCGTCACGCTGAGCGGCCTGCCCACTGAGTTCTCGCTGGATGCCAAAGGCGGCGCGTCGCAATTGTTAGCCGGTTCGCTCGGCGCGCGCCTCCTGTCCCGGTTCACGGTGACATTTGACTACCCGCACCAGCGCGTGTTCTTCGCTCCCAACGCGCAGACCGCACAGCCCTTTGACACGCGCACTTATGGCGTTCTGCTCGCATCGTATGCCGACAAGGGCAGCAAAACGCACGTCGTTGTAGCGGATATTGCCCCCGGCACGCCCGCCCTCAAAGATGGCCTCGCGCTCGGTCAGGAAGTGGTGCGCCTGGACGGACAGCCTATCGCTGCCGTTGGCCTCCTGGAAGCCCGGCGGCGGCTGTCGCTGGCGGGCGGCCATTTCGCGCACACGCTCACAGTAGCCGCGCCGAAGGGGACACGCACAGTCACGCTCACGGTCTTTGACCCGCTTTCTTAGCCCTTTTCAGTCTATTCAGGAGGAACTTGTCCCTTGCCACGCTTTCTGTCTTGCGCCCTGCTCGCGCTTCTTTGCGTTCCGCTTCTTTGGCTCGCACCCGCCCGCGCCGACGACCGTTCCATCCTCACGCTGCAAGACGTGCTTGCCCGTGATTTGCAGGCTATCGGCGGCCCCAAAGCCGCCGCCATTCCCGCGACCGAGCGCATCACCGCGACTTTGGAGCGCGGCGGCCTGACCGGAACCGACATCACCCTGACCAAAGGCATGAGCGCGCAATGGGAGCAAGTCAAGATTGGCCTTCAGGACGACACCAGCGGCACCGACGGCAAACTCTTCTGGGAGCGCGACGCCAACGGCACCGTGCGCCTGCTGTCTTCCGAAGAACTCAAGGACGAGAAGACCAGCCTGTACCTGAGCGCCTATTCTTATCTCTTCTCAGACAGAATGCCCGGCAAGGTCATGCTGCGCCCGCAGACGGAAAAGCGCACCGGCAACTATGTTGTGGACTGCGTGCCCGACGGCGGCAAAGCCTGCGCTCTCTTCTTTGACCCCAAATCGTTCCTGCTAGTCAAAGAGCAGCAGGAGGAAGATGACCTTACGAACACGACGACTTTTGCGGACTTCAAGCAGATGGGCAGCGGCCTCGTCGCCACCACAATTCGCAGCAGCGATGGCGACAAAAAGTATGATGATGTGACCCATATCACCGCGATTGATGAGGGCGTAGAGGCACCCGACGCGCTGTTTGCCCTGCCGCCCAGCCCGAAAAACTGGGAATGGGATGACCCCAAAGCCGCGTCTGACGCCGTGCCATCGGCAACGGTTCCCTTCAACTATGCCGACCACGACATCAACTTGTATGTCGCCATCAATGGCGAACCTGCTTATCTGGTGCTGGACAGCGGCGACAGCGACCTCACTCTCTCGCGGCAAGCCGCAGATTACCTCAAACTCAAGCGCTCAGAGCAGCTGGAAGGGCGCGGGTACGGCGGCTCCACCAATATTTACCCGGTCAAAATGGCGGGATTTGACCTGGTAGGCGGCGTCAACTTCCAGAACCTGACTGCGACTACGATTGACCTGCCGGAAGGGTTTGACTTCGGCGCGGCTACGCCCACCGTCGGCTTTGGCGGCTACAATTTGCTGTCTCGGTTCATTGTTCAGATAGACTACACAGCCCAGCACCTTGTCCTGTACGACCCGAATACTTGGACGCCCACACCTGCCGACGGGACACCGCTGCCGATGGAATTGGAGGACAACGTGCCTTCTGTGCTGGCTTCCTTTGATGGCCTGCCGCCCGCGCGTTTCCTGCTGGACACCGGTGACGCGGCCTCGGTCGTCAGGCTTTATAGCCCTTACGTCAGCCAAAACAAGCTCGTGGACAAGTATCCCAGGGGCATGGATGTATACGGCATGGGCGTGGGCGGCGAATCCAAAGCGCGGCGCGTGCGCGCGCAGTTGTTCAGCATTGCAGGGATTACCTTGCAAAGCGTGCCGACTGACTTCGCCCTGGACAAGAAGGGCGGCGCGTCCAAAGTGCTGGCAGGCGCGCTGGGCGACGACTTCCTGGCACGCTTCACGGTGACGTTCGACTACCCACACCAACGCATCTTTTTTGCCCCCAATGCGCGTGCCAGGCAGCCCTTTGACACACGCGACTACGGTGTGGAAGTTATTCAACACCCGGAAGATATTGGTCTCGCCAAGCGGCGTCTTCTGATTGTCTATGTAGATCGTCATTCTCCTGCCTACAAAGCAGGCATTGAGGCGGGGCAGACGCTGGTCAAGATAGACGGGCAGCCTGCCGCCGAGCTGGGCCTGGGCGAAGTGCGCCGCCTGCTTTCCTCTGAGGGCGGCAAGGCTACGCATGATTTGACGGTGATTGGTTATCAAGGCGGCACGGGCACGTACAAAGTCAGCCTTTACGACCCATTGCCCTAGCGCGCTGCCGGGCAGGAAAGGCCCGTTAACCCTGTGAAAAAAAGACTGCGTCCTCTTGTTATCTGTCTGGTCGCGCTGGCCCTGCTGCTGGGCGTGGGCGCGAAGGTCAACCAGGCGCTGCACAAAAAGCCGCCGCCGCCGCGCACGGTCACAGCCCATGTAGGGGAGATGGTGGTGAAAGTCTCCGAAACCGGCACGGTGCAGCCGGTGGACAAAGTGGATGTGAAAAGCAAAGTGGCCGGGCGGCTTCTGTTTATTCCCATTGAGGAAGGGCAGACGGTCACAAAGGGCCAGCTTATTGCCACTGTTGACCGCACGCTGATTGACCCGCAGATTGCCAGCACGCAGGCCCAGATGAATCAAGACCAGGCGCGCGTGCAGCAGGCGGTCGCGGCCTACAATTTGCAGGTGCAGCAAACCCGCAGCGCTATCGCGCAGGCGCGGGCGGGTTTGGTCACGGCGCAGGCGCACCTCAACGCCGTGCGCGCCGGGTCTCGCCCACAGGAATTGGCGCAGCAGCAGCAGGCTGTCTCGCGCGCGCAGATTGAGTTAGATGACGCCAAACGCACACAGGCGCGGCGCGAGGCATTGTTCGCCAAAGGCTTTGTGTCGCAGGCGGATGTAGACAGCGCGCAGGTGAGCGTAGACACCGCCGCGTCCACGCTGTCCGCCGCGCAACAGCAACTTGCCCTGCTGCAAGCCGGGCCGCGCGTGCAGGACATCGCCGACGCGCAGGCACAGGTGGACGCCGCCCGCGTACAGATTGCGTCCGCGCAGGCCAACGCTGGGCAGGACGACGTGCGCCGCTCCGACATCGCGCAGGCGCGGGCGTCCATGCAGCAGACGCAAAACAATCTCGCGCAGCTCATGGTGAACCTGAGCGATACGCGCATCGTCGCCCCGGCGTCCGGCATCGTGCTCAAGAAGTACAAGCAGCCGAATGAAATCGTGCAAAGCGCGACCACCGGCTTCTCCGACGCGCAATCGCTGGTGGCAACCCTGGGAAGCCGCCTGGAAGTGCAGGCGGGCATCAACGAAGTGGACATCCCCAAAGTGCGGCTCGGCGCTCCCGTCACCGTGCGCGTGGACGCCTTGCCCAATGTCACGTTCACGGGCAAAGTAACCGAAGTCGCCCCGGCGTCTACCAATGCGTTTGGCGACAGCAGCGGAAGCGCGCAAAGCGGCGTCTCCAAGTTCAACGTCAAAGTGGCGCTGGAAGGCGGGGGGAAGGGCCTGCGTCCCGGCATGAACGCCGACGTGGACATCATCAGCGCACGTCATTCCCATGTCGTGCTCGCGCCGCTGGAGGCTGTTCCCGGCACGGGGCGCACAGCCGTCGTCACGGTGCTGACCGCGGGGAACGCGCGCATCAAGAAGACGCTGACGCTGGGCCTCAGAAACGACACCGATGTGGAAATCCTCGGCGGCCTGCACGGAGGCGAGAAGCTTCTGGTGCCCACCAATACCGGTTCCGACCGGCGCAAGATAGACATCAACTCCAATTAGTCACGGGAACACTCAATGGCGCTCTGGGAATCAATACGGGTGGCAATGGATGCGCTCTGGGCCAATAAGCTCCGCACCGGATTGACCATGCTGGGGGTGGTTATCGGCGTCACCAGCGTGATTGTGATGGTGGCGATTGTGCAGGGCATCCGTCAGCAAATCTTAGACCAGTTTTCCGGCAACGGCGCGAATCTCATCTTTGCCGTATACGCTCCGCGCCCGGACAGCATTCGCCGGGGTGGCGCAGACGGTCTGAGCATGGAAGATGTGCGTGCCGTGCAGCGCGAGTGTCCGTTGATAACGAGTGTCAGTCCGTCGGCGGAAGCCAGCGTCATCGCGCAGGTGGGACGCAACCAGAAATCGGTCACGCTTCGGGGGGTCTTGGACGACTTTCCGTCCGTCAACAATATCCCGCTCGCGGTGGGCCGGTTTCTGTCGGCGGACGATGTGGCGACGTGGAGCAAAGCGTGCGTCGTGGGACAGAAAGTGAAGGAAAACCTGTTCGGAAGCGGCCCCGCGCTGGGCAAACAGATACTCTGCGCTCAGAATGGGCAGAACGTGTCTTTGCTGGTGGTCGGAGTGCTGGAGGAGAAAGACCAGAACGGCGGCGGCGAGGACTTCAACAACACGGTCTACATGGCCCTTCCGTCGCTGCAAAAGCGGTTCACGGGGAGCGATAAAATCAACACCTTTACGGCGCGCTCGCGCGCTATCAGTGACGTGGAAACAGCAGCCGATCAGGTATGGGGAGTCGTCAAGAGACGCCATCCGCTGGGATACCGGGACTATATTGTAGACACCCAGGAAGGGCTGCTTCGGCAGATTGACACGCTTCTGGCGGGCATTCAGCTCGTTCTGGGCGGCGTCGGGACACTGGCTCTGCTCACAGGGGGCATCGGCATTATGAACATCATGCTGGTGTCCGTCACGGAGCGCACACGGGAGATTGGCATACGCAAGGCGGTTGGGGCGACGCGCGGGGCCATACTCTTGCAGTTCGTGGTGGAGGCCATGACCGTATCGGGGCTGGGCGGGCTGTTGGGCGTTGCCGGAGGGTACGGGCTTGCGGCTCTCATTGATCACTTTGCCCACAAGACTTTGCCAACGTTTGTACCTTTGTGGGCGATGGTGATGGGGTTTTCGTTCGCGGTCGGCGTGGGGTTGTTTTTTGGCATTTATCCCGCTTATCGCGCAGCGAAGTTAGATCCCATTACCGCTCTGCGTTATGAGTAGCACGTACCTGTTCCCGTCCGGGGGAGAAGGCCCCCCCTTGCCCCATCAGGTTGGCAGGGGAAGGCCCCCCGGCCCCCCAAGTTTGGGGGGAAGATGTTCTACAGCGTAGGCCATGCCCCACCGTAAACGACGGGGGTGCGAGAAAGCGGCCCGCACGGGCCGCCTATTCCAGCCCTGCCCTTCAAGGCGGGGCGCGGGAGCACCGTGAAACCCGCACTACTGCATAGAACTTCCTCCCACCAAACTTGGGGGGCCGGGGGCCTCTTCCCGCGCTTCACCTGCGTTTAATCCCCTTCCCTGCCGGGTATCTCCCTGACAGGCAGGCTGTTTGTGCCTGCCCTCAAAGGAGAATTTCACCCATGCGTACCCCGTTCACCCGCTCCCTGACCGTGCTGCCTCTTGCCGCGCTTCTGCTGGCAGGCTGCGGTCATAAAGACAGCGACGACACCGCGAACGCCCCCGCGCCCACGTCCACCCCGGCGACGGCTCCTGCTGCACCCGCCACGCCTCCCGGCCCGGCAGGGGGCACGGCGTCTCCGGCAGCCTCCCCAGGAGGCCCCGGCGGGACAATGATGAACACCAAGTCCGCCAACGTCAATGGAGCGCCCGGCGATGCCGTCATCACCATGAAGGTGAAGACCGGATTGATTGCCGATAAAGCCGTCAAAGCCAGCGCCATCAATGTGGATACGAAGTCCAACACGGTGGTGCTCAGAGGCTCCCAACCCACGCAGGCCGGGATAACGTCTGCTGTCGCGGACGCAAAGAAAGTCACCGGAGTCAAGAGCGTGATTAATCAGTTGACCGTCAAACCCTAGCCGAAAGGACAGTCCCTCATGCCCTACACTCTCAACGGTCAGCCTGCGACCATTGCCGAAGAACCCCACGAACAGCAGGGGACGCTTTACGTTCCGTTTGCGGCTGTGACCGAAGCCCTCGGCGGCTCGGTAACGTGGGATAACGACACCAAAACCGCTACCGGAACCATCGGCCAGTGGGCGGCCACTTTCACCGAAGCGTCTACGACCGCTGACGTGAGCGGGACACAGGTGTCCTTTTCTGCACCGTCCTATGTCAATGCGGGGACGCTGTACGTTCCCCCCGACTTCTATCATGCGGCCTATGGCTACACCGTCACCGTCAACGGCGCGGACGTGTCCATCGCCGTGTGAGGGTGTGCGCCTCTCCAAGTGCGTACCTGGCGCTAAAACAGCCGCTCCAAGAGAGGAGCGGCTGTTTTGCTTACACCGTTGGCGGCGGAGGCCATTGGTCAGGGGGCGCGGACGGGCGCGGGGGCACGTAGGAACCCGGCAGCCTGCCCGACGGCTTACCCACAAAGTAGTAAACCAGCGCGCCGACGACGTGGGAAAAGACAATCACCAGCAGCCACACAATCTTCATGTTTGGGTCGGGGAACTCACGCCGGGCCACGTCCACTATTTCCACAATCCAGAACACGCTGGTGGCGACAGCGAGCGCAATCATCAGCAGCGTGAACAGAGCCAGTCCGCCAAAGAACACCGTTTCCATGCAAGCGCCTCCCGTGAACTTTCACTCATCGTTCACCCAATCAGACACGCGCGGGCGGGAAAAGTTGCACGGCCCCTCCCGAAAAGTGGCACGGTTTATCCCGGATGCAGGCGCAGAAGGTAGAGGATAGATGCCAGGCCCAGCAAAAATACGACCGTCACGAACAGCACAATGACGCGGCGCGCAGCATGGTAGTTTTCCGCATCAATCGCCTTTCGGGTCTGCTCGTAATGCACGACGGCGAACAGAAGGGTCAGCAGGCCCCCCGACGCGAATGCCAGACCGAGCAGGGTAGAACGCGCCCCGGTTCCGGCAGGCAGAAACGACAGCGCATGACCGGCGGCAGGTGCGACAACAGCCTCATCCCCGACAAGAAAGCGAAGTTTGGCAATCAGCACGCCGAAGCCGAGCAGCGCGATAGACGTGCGTACCCAGGCCAGAAACGTGCGCTCGTTGGCTAGGTGGTCACGGATAGACGCATCGCTCATGGTGAGGCTTTTCAGCGTTCCGAGTGGGGCTTTCCAGCGTTCGGCACGCAGGGAAAAAGCCGTGCCTGTCAACTTGGGGTCAACGCGGGACGGCTTTTCTTTGCACGCGGCAGCCCATTCAGACCGCCACTGGTGCATTCGGAGGTCATCCGAATTTGATGTCATTATAACACCAAGTCGGGAAAGTGTCAAGAACTATTTTGGGGCGGAGCCTCGCCCCTGTCCCGCAAGGAACCTCCCCCCGCCCAGAAACCTTTCCCCGCCATAAGAATGGGCGACCCCTCCCCCGCACAGCGGGTCTTGAACGGGAAGGGTATGGACTAGCCACCGTAACCCGCACCCTCCCCAGTGGGGAGGGGACAGACCCGGAACAAATGTGACGGGACAGGGGTAGGTTCCAGCACGGGGCGGGGTAGGTTCTGTGCGACCTGCTCCCGCTTACGGCTGCGTATTCTGACGGGTGGAAATCGTGCGCCCCCCGGCAGGAGTTTCGTCCTGCGAGGACGCGACTTCGGCGACGCCGTGCTGCCGCTTCGCGCTGGGAATGCCGCTGGAAGGGTCGGCCTCGGAGGACGCTCCGGCGTGGGACGAAAGAAGGTTGGCTTCCTTTTCCTGGCCGTCCCCGCCATCGGCGAATAGCCGTTTGCCGGTGACGCGCTCCCCTTCGGTGGTGATTTCGGCGGCGCTGGGGTCTGCGACGCCGACGTGCTGTTCAGTCATGGGCTGCTCCCTGTTGAATTGCTGTCAGAGTGATAGAGACGTTCTACCCACTTTTCGTGAAAGTCGTGCTGGGCGGACACAATCTCATGCCCTGTGTGTGGGAGGAACAGCATTTCCTTCTCGCATTGCAGAGCATTGTAGACCGCATAAATGGTGGCCGGCCGACAGGCCGGGTCGCGTCCCCCCGCGCTTATCTGTACGGGGCAGGTGATATAGGCGGCGTGCGAGAGAGGGTCAACCAATCGGAACGTGTCCAATATCTGCTCGCGGCGCGTGGGATGGGCATCGGCGTAGTCTTCAATCAGCGCGCGGCTATCCGGGATACGCTGACCAGGCAGGCGCGCATACCGCTCCCGGTCAATAAGGGACAGCGAGCGGTCTAAATCGCACCCCCAGGGCATATCTGCCAGGCACAGACGCACGACGCTTTGCGCCAGTGCCGCCACAACAAGGGCCAGCCCCCCACCCTGGCTCATGCCTCCTGCAATCATCTTCCTTCCCGGAGCGACTTCCGGCTGGGCCGCCAAGACCTCCACAGCGCGCAGGGCATGGCACACCATTCCCCGAAAGATGTACGTCTCAGGGTCGTCTATGCCCTGCGTGACGTATTCCGCTCCGGCCTGCGTCGCCGGGTGAACATAGGGCGTATCAGGCAGGTTGCCATGCAGATTGAGGCCGAATGTCACCGTGTTCGGGTACAAACTTTCCCGCGCCGGGGGCGGATTGCCAAGCGAATAGCCAGGAAGCCACACAAAGCCGTTCCGCGTTCCGAGTTGTGTTTGACGCGGGACGGCGAGCCAGCCGTGAATAGTCATATCCCCCCACGATGCGAAACGTATCCAGTCTATGCGCCAGTCGGGTTCCAGCGCAGGCGGGGCCAGCTGCGCGTTGGGAACGCGCTCCCATTCCGTCGGAATGCGGGCCAGTTCCGACAGGGTGCGCTGCCAGAACTGGTCAAACCCGGCAGGGCGTCGGGGCGGGGAATGGATTTGTTCCAGCGCGGCTTGCGTCGGGGTCATGGCGTGTCCTCGTGCGCGGCGTAGCGGGCCAGCGTCGCCTGACGAAACGCGGGGAACGTATCCGCGTGCAGAGCGTCGCGTATCCCCTGCATGAGGCGAGCGTAATAAGCCAGGTTGTGATACGTTGCCAGACGGGATGCTAAGATTTCCTTGCTTTGATACAAATGGCGCAGGTACGCCGCCGAGTAGCGGCGGCAAACGGCGCAGGAGCACTCCCGGTCAACAGGGCCAAAGTCCTCCGTGAACCGGCTGCCCTTGATGTTAACGCGCCCGTCGGTGGTATACAGCGTCCCGTTGCGCCCCAGACGGGTGGGCAGCACGCAGTCAAACATATCCACCCCCTGCGCGACGGCATCCAGAATGTCCTGCGGCGTCCCCACGCCCATCAGGTAACGGGGCTTGTCTGGCGGCAGAAAGGGAATGCTCCAACCTACCGCCGCCTGCATCATCTCCGGTGGTTCCCCCACCGACACGCCCCCGATGGCGACGCCTG
This sequence comes from uncultured Armatimonadota bacterium, assembly GCA_963835235.1. GTDB lineage: Bacteria > Armatimonadota > Armatimonadia > Armatimonadales > Capsulimonadaceae > CAWIET01. The sequence goes on along the minus strand of CAWIET010000004.1, from coordinate 626,438 downwards.
GCGTCCCCGATGCGGCGACAAACTGCGCGCTTTCCGCCCTCAAGTCTTCATACACGCCGCCCTGTGCGATGCCGAACAGCAGTTGACTGCTCCCCTGCCCCTGATGGTAGTCGGCGCATCGGGTCAGCCAGCGATGGGTACGCAGGGTGGCTTGCTGCGTGTCCACATAGGATGAGGGAAACGGCGGGCACTGGTCAAATGCCATGACTATGTCCGCCCCCAACGCGTGCTGCACCTCCAGGGAACGCTCTGGGCTGAAGACGTGCCGCGAACCGTCCAAGTGTGACTGAAAGACCACGCCGTCTTCGGTAATCGTGCGAAGGCTCTCCAACGAGAAGACCTGGAAGCCCCCGCTATCGGTGAGCATGGCTCCGTCCCAGGCGATAAACCGGTGCAGTCCGCCTGCCTTTCGGATTAACTCATGGCCCGGCCTCAGATAGAGATGGTAGGTATTCCCCAGAATGAGTCGGTAGCCGAGCGCCCAAACCTCCTCCTGCGTCATGGCTTTCACCGTGCCCTGCGTGCCGACGGGCATAAACACGGGCGTCGCAATCGGGTCGGGAGAATGCGGCAGGCGCAAGACACCGGCGCGCGCGCCGGTTTGGGTGCAGCAGCGAGTGAGAGTGAAGGCGGTCACAGGGACAAGTATACCCGGCAGGCCGGTCTACTGTGGGGGAGACGGAGGCAGATGGGCGAGGGCAGCGGCGTTGTTCGGGTCAAGTTCCAGCACGCGCCGGAACTCCGTTTCCGCCTCGTCCTTTTGCCCGGCGGCGAGCAAGGTCAGCGCGAGATTGGCGCGCGCCTCCACGTACCGGGGATTGATGTCCAGCGCCCGCCGGAACTCGCCCTCGGCATCGGCATACGCCCCCAGCGCATTGAGAGCGATTGCCAGATGGTTTCGCACGTCAGCGTAGCCCGGATTAAGCGCCAGCGCGCGGCGAAACTCCTCGGCAGCCTGCGCGTACATCCCGCGCCGGTACAAGTCCGTGCCCAATTTGGCATGGTAAGCAATGTCGTCCACATCGGTCTCGGAGATGCGCTCAAAGAGCATGGCTGCCGCGTCGCTGCCCGCATGGTGTGCGGCAACCGCTTCGTCCAATGCGGGAGTTTGGTATCCCTGATCCAGCGCGACCGCCTGCTGAATATGCGCGAGCGCCTCGTCCGGCTGCCCCCGCTGGTAGGCCAGCAGCCCCAGCGCAAAGTGCGCTTTGGCGAAGCGCGGATTGACCTGAAGGGCATTTTCAAGAGCCGCCTGCGCGTTGTCCAACTCACCGACCTTGCGGCAAGCACAGCCGTAATGGTAATTGAGATCGGCGTAATGGGGATTGAGCGCAAGCGCTTCGGCCAACGCGCCCTGCGCGCGAGCGTAATCATGGCGCTGCAATGCCGTGCTGCCCAGGTTCGCGTAGGCTTCCGCAATGTAGAAGGCGGCCAGCCGCTGCGTCAGCGCATCCGGGCGCGCGCTCTGCTGGACAGCCAGGCGCAGTTGTCCGATTGCTTCTTCATAGAGGCCCTGATCGTACAGCCGGATGCCTTCATCGTAGTGCTCATTCCGCCCGAAGCCGAACAATCGCCCCAGCATAGACATAGTGCAATTTCTCTCTCAATGAGCGCGTCAGAAACCGGCAGAGCCGATGTCAAAGCCCACTTTCTTGGTCTGTGTGGAATACGTCAGGATCAGGTCTCGCCCCAGAATGCGGCGGGACACGGATAGGTCGGTTTCCTGATACCGGGCGCTGGCATAGCGATCCCACGACGAGCCGACTGCCAGCGCCCAGTTGGTGTTGACCCGGTAGGACATCAATGCGAACAGGTTGCTGTCGCTCAGTGGCAGGCCATAGCTGCCTGTCACCGACACACTCAGGCGGGGGCGCGGCGCAACGCTGTAGTTGAGGGAAAGCCGCTGCTGGCTGGCGCTGCGGTACAGGCTGCCCAGCGGGTTAGATGGGCTTGGCGCGGCACTCAACTGGCTCAACAGCGGGTCGTAGCGGTACGTGTAGTTCAGGTTCAAGTTGCCGTGCCCGCTCATGGTGCGGGTCAGGCCCATCGTCCCTAGAACAGTTAGAGAATGCTGCCCGCTCGCGTTCCAGCTTTGGCCGACGGTCACACCGTCCGTCAGGTTTGTGTGATGGTCGGGATGCAGAGGCGCGGTGAAGAACCGAAAGTCCAGGCCATGCGTGGAGATGGGGATCACCTGCCGCCCGGTGGTAGGCGTCGTTTGCACGAGCTGCCCCTGCTGCGCGGTCAGGTCGGCGGCAACGTTGATGCCGCTTTGCCCCAGTTCACGCGGCGTCGTTTGCAGGTACGCGCTAGCGGTCGCGTTAGATGACGAATAGCCCAGAAAGCCAGGGTCACGGCTGCCGTTGGCGGCGAGGTTCAGCGAGAAGCCGGAAAACTGACGGCTGATGCTGGACGACGCATACAGGCTGCGGTGCGCGGGGTAGTCCACGAACAGATAACTGTTGGTCACGTCGTCAAGGCGCTGCGTGTGGTTCCAGTGCGCTCCCCATTCGGAGCGGGTCAGCCCGGTCACGGACAGGTCGCCGGAGCCGCCTTTGCCCAGCGAATAGGTGTGGTCTAAATCCAGCGCCAGGCCAGGCCGGGTTCCGTTGGGGCTGAAGGCGGGCGCGGAAAGGCCAAAGCCGTTGGAGTCGGCCCCTGCCGCTGCCGAGTTGCGGAGAAACAGCGTGCCCGTGCTGCGCGGGCTGACATGGTAATAAAACGGGACGTTGAGAAAGAAGCCCTGCGAGCCGAAGCCCACCAATTGCTGCCCGAACAACTGCTCCGTGCCAATCGGCATCACCTGAAAGGGCAGCGAGACGATTTTCTTGCCGTCTGAATAGATAGAGGCGCGCTGAAACTGCACGCGGTCGCCGGGGGCCGCAGACAGCGCGCGCGCAGACACAATCACATGGCTATCGGAGATGTCGGCAAAGCGATACAGATTGCTCTGCATATTGCCCTGCGCGGTCGTCTCGTCCAGCGGCCCGGTCTGCAAGCCGAGGCCCGTAATCTGGACGCCGCGCGCGGCATGGTCGCTGTCGGCCAGCAACACGGCAGTGCCGACCCCGCCGCTCAGATCATAACGCAGTTCAGCAGCCTTAAGAACATGGAGGCCGCGCTGAAGCGTCGCATTGCGTGCCAGCAGCAGCAGGGACTGCAAATCCAGTTGAAGCGCGTCGGCAGTGATGTCTAAGCCTTTGTATTCCAAATGCGCCGTGCCGTGCCGCCCTTCTGCCTCCACGATTTTGGCGTCTGCGCTGTAAACTAAATACTGCGCGCAGTCCACCCGCACCCAGCGCGAGTCGCCGGTGGAATACACGGCGTCGCGGTCATTGGTGAACTCAATCTGGGCGGAGCCAGTAGACGAGCCGTCTGTTGCGCTCAGGAAAGACGTGGCGGAAATAGTCGCCATGCCAGGCGCGGCGGCGCTGGTGAGCGTAATGCGGGCCGTGCCTGAGCTGGTCGTCACGGCGTCTTTGTCCAGCGTGCCCAATGACGTGGTGAAGCGGACTGTGGTGCCGTCCGCCGCGAGATTGCCGTTGCCATCGCGCACGGTGGCGGTGACAGTGGTCGTGCTTTTGCCGTCCGCCAGAATGACTTCCGGCGCGGCGGACAGCATGAGGCTGGCCCGCCCGGATGCCCGCGACGGGCCGTTCACGCCGACCGACAGGAGCAGGGCCAGCAGGCACGCGGCGACGCAGCGGCCCGCAAAGGAAGAAACTGCCATGAAATGCTCACCCTGTGTTTACGAGCCGGGCGGGGCGGGCGGGCCGGACGAGCCAGATGACCCACTGGTGCCCGTGCCGGAGCCGGTTACGGTTGTGGAGTTGCTGCCGCCGCCGTTGCCATTGGAACTGTTGTGCAGAATGGCATACAGCAGTGCCCCGGTCAGCACGGTCAGCAGAAACACCTGCCCGGCATTGCTTTGACCGCGCTGGGAGGACGGCAGCAGCGCGCTCTGGCTGGGCCGTCCGGCATTCAGCGCAGCGGCCACCTTGCTGGCAGCGGAATTGATGGCGTTCTGCGTGACATTCTCCAGCGTATCGCTGGCGCTGATGGGGCCTGCTGTGCCGGTGAAGGCCAGTGTGCGAAGCGAGTTGCCGGTCGCTGTGTTGCGTAAGTCGGCGCTGACTTCCACGCTCACCTTCCGAGTCATCGGGTCGGAGGAGAACAACTCCACTGCCCCGATTAAGTAGGCATCTGTGCCAATTTGCTCGGCCACTGGCCCTGCTTTCTGGGCGTCCGTGAACGGCCCGGCCACTGCATCCGGAGTCAGGACTTTGTCGTCTACTGCCCGCTGCACAGGGGCCAGGAAGCGCGTGTAGGAAGTGACCTTGAATGCGCCGACCGTATTCAGGCGGAGCCGGAGCGCGTCATCAATGCGCGGGCCGACATAATCGGCATCGGGCTTCCCGGTGTTGTTGGCAAAGGGGAACAGCAGAATGCTGCTGGCCGCAACGCCTGCCACGCCGGTGTTGTTTGGCGCGGCCTGCGCCGCCTGCACCAGCCCGCCCACCGGCAGGCACAGCATTGCCAGCGCCAGAGCGCTTGCCAGAGCGCGCAGGGCGGGCCGGGCGCGGCGCGCGGCTCTCAGTTTAGCAGTCAACATGGTCTACCATCCTTTTTACCGTCGGGTCTGTTCCGCCGGGGAACGCGCTCAATGCCTGCGTACTGCGCCGGGCGCGCCGGGAGGGCCGGTGCCAGCAGTGCCCGCCACAAAGTCTGCGGGCACAGGGATCGGGTCGCAGTAAACATAGGGGTTCAGGCTGTTGGTGGGGCCGTTGCGCGAGTCGCGCACCCCGATGCGGGCGAACAACTGGGTTGCCGTCGGGAACAGCGTCCGCAGGCTGTTGGTGCCCTGCAAATTGAAACTGACCGGATTGCCGTTGCGCGGGTCGGCGGGCGTAGCGCTGTATGGCCCGGTGCTGCTGGGCCGCACGGTCACGGTCTGCACGGCGCTCTGGCCGGACAGGGCGGGGCTGGTGGACAGTTCCAGAATGTAGTCGTCGCCAGAGCGCACGGAAGGCACGCTGATGACGACGCTATCCGGCCCGGTGCCCGCAAACGAGCCGCCCGTGCCCGCGACGCCGCTTCCCGCGCTGAGAATAACTGGCTCCAAGTAAGTGACGAAGTTGGTGGCCGAGCGTCCGGTCAACTGGAACGTGGACGGATGGCCGCCCGTCGTCGTGTTGCCGCCCGTCGTGCTGGTGGAAGTAGTCGTGCCCGTGCTGTTGGTTCCGCCGCTGTTGTTGGTGCCGGGGTTCTGCGTCCCGCCGCCGTTGGTCGCGGGCTGAATATAGAGGCCCTCAATGAAATACTGGAACCGGTCACCTATTGCGGGAATGCCTGTGAATGGGATCGTGCTGAGAGCGCCTGCGGTGATCGTTTCCGTGACCACGCCGCTTGTCGTGGTGGTGCCTGTTCCCACGCTGCCAATGGAAGCCGCTGGCTTGCTGGCGCTTACAGCCAGGATGTCGCCGCCATCATCATAAGCCGTGAGCGTCCCCGCGCCGTGCTGCACAAACTCCGGTATCTGCCCGAAGTTATTGAGAGTGGTTCCGCTTGTCCCCCCCGATGACGTGCCGCCGAAAGCAATGACGGCAGAAGGGTCAGCGAGAATGGCAGGGAAGTTGCTGCGGTAAATATGGTACTCCTGGAAGAACTGATTGGGGATGTTGCCCGTTGAGGCCGTGATTTTAACAACGACGGGGAAATAGTTAAGCGGGACGGGAACTTCCGTAGTAGGATTACCCGTGACAGGACTGATGCCGGGAGCGACACCCTGACCGCCCAGCACATCCTGACGGCCCTCCACAGCCACCGGCTTGCCCAGTTCCGCGCCGCCCAGCGCGCCCTGCGAGTTGCCGCGCTTAATCAGGCTCAACAGCAGCGCGCCTGCAAGAATGGCGACAATGATGCCGGTGATGCCGCTGAAGCCGTTGCGCTTGCTGCCCCCCGATGAAGCGCCGTCTGAGGAGATGTCACTGGAATTGGCAATCACCCTGTTGTTGTTGACGACATATGCCGGGAGCTGGTAGATGGCGGTCGTGCGGTCTTCTGGCCTGATGCCCGCGCCGCGCTCAGTGACAACGGCATCCGACTGGTCGGCGGACGTATTGCTGACCCGAATGCGTCCTACCTCCACGCCGTTGCGCGTGACAACCATGTTGAGGCCATTATACAGGCCGTCGCGCGTTCCCTTGTTCAAGAGAACCGAGTCCTGGTCGCGGCTCGCCAGTACGGTGGCGTAGGGCAGATTGAACGTCGTAATTTGCTTGACTGCCGCAAAAGCCGCATTGTTGATGGCTTCGTTGACCAGCGCGTCGTCATCATTGGTGCTGATGGCGCGGGGGTTGGACACGCCCTGCGCCAGCGCGCCGTTGATGAGTTCGCCAGTCAGGGAGTCCACGACGCGCACAATCACGCTGGCCGTCGCCTGCCGGGGATGGCTGCTGAACGAGATGGTGGCAACTTCACCCGTCGCGACCGCATTCGCGCCCAGCTCACGCCCCAGTTTTTGCAGGCCAATCACGTCCAGCGGAAGCGTCAGGCCCAGATTACCCAGGCCCTGCTGCGTTTCCTGACGGGTCAAAAGATTGTAGCGGTTGGAGTTTGCCAGTTCTACCACAAACGCATCCGAGGCAATGCGGCCTACTTCCGCGCCGCCGTAGCCGGAATGGTTCTCAAAGTCCAGCACGCCCCAGGTCGCTGGCCCGGTATGGGTCTGCGCGTAGGCAGTCTGAGTTTGCAGCAAACCGACAAGCAGGGCAGGCCAGATTAAAGCCACCGAAAGCAGCCAGCTTATCGGGCGCGCAGTCCAATGGTGTTTCAAGTGTTTCACTCAGTCGCACTCCTCTTCAAGTCCCAAATCATGTTCAAGTCCCAAACCATGGCAGTGTTTTCCGCCCGCGTCGCGGCCCGCATCGGTGCGGACAAGATGGGTAAAGACACCGACGGGGCGTTTCCACACCCGACTTCTGTGCCGCCCGGCAATGATGCCAGGCGGCTGACACGCCATTATAACATACCGGCCTGTTTTGTGCAAGCACCGGCTTTGCTGATTTTCATATTATTTACCGGCGCAGACTAGCCGCCTCCGGTTGGGATCAGAACTGTAGTGTCCACATAAGCCTGAATCCAATATGCCTGCCAGGGCTGAAGCGTGTCCCCCGCGCCAAGCGTCACGTAACTTGTGCCATTGTAGCCGTACAGGATTGGTGAAACCAGGTGGTAGGTCGTGCTGGCCTGATCAAATGTGATCGCCCCGCCGCCGGTCGGATTGGCAAACGTCAGCCGCGAAACGCTGATGGGCGTCGCGCTCGGCACGCCAATCATGTTCCAGACCGGGTGCAGCCCGACAGAGATGGTCGCGACGGTCGGGGCGGGCGCGGTGGGCGGCCCGATGGTCACTTCCCGTTTCGTGAGCAGATAAACCCAGTAACCCTGCCCCAGGTGGAACGTATCCGCAGGCGGCGTGGGGTCAAGCACATACTGCACCAGCAAGGGCTGCCAGACCGCCACATGAGAACGGTTGGAACCGGCGCTGGGGCTGGCGGTCGTGCCGGTGTTGAGCGTGCCGAACAGCGTGTCAAACGTGACGCCCGCCGCCGCGTAATTGTACGGCACCGAGAAGAAGTTGTACCCTGCCGTGAAGACATGAAGCGATTGCAGCGCGCTGCTTCCCGTGAAGTCCAGCCGGGTGAAAGCCACCGACGCAATTGTGACGGTTTTCGCGGCGGGCGCCGTGAACCCGGACGCGGAGACGGCAACCGTGTACGTGCCCGGCGCGAGACCAACGCTGTAGTTAATCGGAGCGCCATCGCCAGCAGGCGCGCTGGGGCTGGTGGTTGTGCTGCTGGTCTTCACAGTCGCCACAACCTTGCCGGTGGCATCGGAGACAGTGATGGTGGCTCCGCCCAGCGGCGCTCCGTTGAAGGCATCGGCGACCAGGCCGCCGAGCGTCCCGTTCTGCACGGGCGGAATGGGCGTGAGCGGAATGTTTTGCCCGATTAGCGCGTCCCCGGCTTTCACGGTCGGCGTGATGGCGGCTGACACATAACCTGTCTTCGCTGCCGTAATCGTGAACTGCGTTCCAGTGGCGGACGCAGGCACGCTCGCGAAGGCGTAGTTCTGGGTCGTATCGGTCTGCGGGCCGGTCGTAACCGCCGCCACCGTGCCGGGCGTGACCGAAACCGTTGCGCCGGGAATGTCTTTCCCGGTGGTGACATCATAAACGCGCCCGCCGATGCTTGCTCCGACCAGCGTGATGACAAAGTTGGCGGTCGTGACCTGCCCGCCGGTGACGACATCGCTCTGCGTGGCAGATTTGCCGTACTGCGGCAGTTTGGAGGCGGCGCCGGTGTAGGTGCCGGTCGGGACATTAGTGATGGTATACAGGCCACCGTTGGCAGTCACCGCCGAAAGCGTTGTAGAGCCATCGGCAGAGGTAAATGTGACGGTCGCGCCGTCCACTGGATTGGCGGGATTGGCGTTGTCGGTGACTTTACCCATCAGCGTGCCGGGCGGCAGCGGCGAGATGTTGAGATTGACCATCTGGGTCTCATCCCCGCCGACTGCATTTGTCGTATTGGTAGTGCTGGTGGTTGCGCGGGTGAACCCCTGCTTGTAGGCAACGACGATATAGGCCCCTGGCTCTACCCCGTTAATGACGTAGTTTCCGTTAATGTCAGTGAGCGCGCTGAAGGTCTGCCGATTGGCAGGTGAGCCGGGAATGGTGACGCCGCCATTGGCAAGAAGATACACGGTCGCATTAGGCACGCCCACGCCGCCGGACGTTCCCTGACGAATGGTGCCCGTAAATCGGCCCGTTCGCAAGTACGTGACGACGTTGTGCAGCACATTGGGCCGGTTATTGCGCGGCGCATAGAACTTTTCGTTGTTAATTGTGACCGTGTAATACTCAATGCCCAGCGCTTCCAGGCCGAAGGACGCATAGATGGTGCGGCTGCCATTCGCCATCTCGTTGTAAATCAGGCCCGTGCCGCCTGTGCTTGCGCCCAGAGCATTGAACTTGATGTCCGTATGTGCGCCGTTCTGCGCCGAAATCGTATCAATGGAGCCGAGCGCGGTGGAGAAGAACACATCCGGGCCAAAGAAAGTGCCGAATGACTCGAAATAGGGGCCGAATTGATCCCCGGAAGCATCGGTGCGCCAGCGCGCGTCAGTCGGGGTGTTTAGGCCGAAGTTGTTGGTGAGCACCAGAGTCGGGCTTTGGCCGGGGGCCAGATAAACGGTGCCGGTGCCGGTTTCCTCAAAAAAGTTCTGGACGATGCCGAGCTGCGGGTTTGGGTTGAAGTAAGCATCGTAAGCAATGCGGTTGCCCGCGGCGACGTTGGCGGCCAGAGCAACCGTGCCCTGGCTGTCCGACTGGTAGGTCGCATTGAGCACGTCGGGCAGGAACGAGCCGGCGGCGTTGTTGGCATTGCCTTGCAGGGTCAGCGTGGACGCAACATCCTGCCCGGAGATGAACAGGCGGCCTGTGCCCGTCAGCGTGCTGGCTTGCCCTGCTGCCGGGCCAATGGTGAAGGCGCGCAGTTCATTCTGGGTGGTAGAGTCGCCCAGCGAGCCAGCGTCGGTGAACAGGTCGCCCGTGAAGGGCGAAACCCAGATGACGCACCGGTTGGCATTGAGGACTTTTGCGGCGTGCCCGGCTCCGGTGCCGCCGTCGGCAGGGTCGGCCTGGAAGCCGCTCACGGGGTCAGCGATGCCCGGCTGGCTTTCGGAGGACGGCTCATAAGCGCGCAGCACCGATTCAGGAACCGGGCCGCGAGACAGAATGCGCCACAGGCTGTATTGCTGGTTCAGATCATTGCTGTAAGAGCCGAAGCCGAGGCCGTTTTCTACCGAAAAGTCTAATCCCTGCACATCTACCGAGGTCATGTTCTGACCAGTCAAGGGGTCTTTGCGCGAGTCGATAAAGTAGGCGGCATTGGGCAGAAGATTGACATCAATGCCCGTGAAGTAAGACTCCGCGCCGTAAAGGGTGGGCTTGAGGTTTTGCTGACCGTTTAATCCGCCAAACACGGAGAAGCCGAACTTCTGGCCGAGCGCGTTGTCGCTGACAACCAGAATGTCATTGCCGCCGCTGAACGTGGCGGTGGAAAAGCCGCCGGTGTTGTCATAAATGCGCCAGTTGTCGGCCAGCCCGACATATTGCGACACGCCCTGCGGCAGCGAGGGAAACTGGGCCTTGTCGTAGGCAATCACGTCCAGATAGTAGTCACTGGCAGACTTGGGAGTGGCCCATGTGACTGAGTACAAAACGCCGCCCTGCCCGTCCTGATTGGCATCGGGAACGCGCTGCATTTGCAGCCATTCTGCGGGCAGGTTGTTGACCGTATCGTTGGCGGTTGGGCGGGGCACATCGGTGGAGCCGCTGAACGGCACCTGGTCGTCTACTCCCGCGAGATAATACGGCGTGCCGTAATCGGTCAGGCTGGTGTCACCCGTGCTGCCTGCGTCCAGGGCAAACTGCGGGTTCACGTATTGACACTCATACTCTTGGCCCCAGGGCGTAAAGTAGTTGTTGAGAGTGCCGGTGTTGGCGGAGGTCGTATCCGTGGTGTCAGGAGGATTGATAGGGCCTATCGGCGGAGAAGCCACAAGAGTTGGGTCGCTGGAATGGCCGACTGTGATGAACAAACTCCCATCGTTGCCGCCGACCGCGCCGCGCTGACCATACGTCACATTGTTGATGACGGTGACGGCAGGGGCAGTGCCAAGATTATAGAGTTGAGCCGTAGCAGAACCGCTGTCCTGATTTTGCGCGGGCAGGATGCTCAGATGGGTCGTGTCGGAGGTGAAGACTTTGTGCTCTAAACCCTGCGAGTCCTGGTACTTGCTGTCCGGGTCTTTGATTTGCAGGAAGACTTTCGGGCCGCCATTGTAGCCAGTGTCGTCAATGCCCGCCTCACGGTTGGTGAGACGCACGGTGAATGTGACGCTCTGGCCGGGCTGCACCGTTTTGGTGATGCGCCCGCTGAGGGTGTCCGTAACATGGATGACTTCATTGCCGCTGTAGCGCAGCAGCGTGGGCGGGTCAAGATCAAGCGCCTGCGATTCCAGAATGCCCGTGTAGTTGAGGCCAACCGTCCCCACAGCGCCCGTAGTGCTGACCGTCGGGCCGCTTGCGCTCTGGGGCAGCGAGAGGGCGGTTTCTAAGGGAGCGCCGGTTGTCGGATCGGTGTAAGTGACAGAGCGATTGCTCTGATAAGCGATTCGGAACACCGATTGGAACGGCGCAAACGTCGGATACGTGTCATCGTAAGCGTTTCCAGCGGGACTGGTTTGATTGGCATTGTCATCGGTGTTCAGCAAGATCGCGTTGTTGGTAGAAGAAGTGCCATTCATGCCAGGGGGAATGGTCACCGTGCTGCCTTCCTCGGAAAGCGTCGCGGCTCCCGATGGGCCAGCCTGCACCGTCAGCAGGTACGCGATGTTGTGCGGGGTGCCGGGCGATGCGCCGCGCGCGAACACCAGATATTCCAATCGGTTGTCCCCGCTTGGATTGATGTACTGGTTGACTCGCAAGTTGCTCCAGGCGGGGCCGAAATCATCGGTTCCCGCAACGGTGATGCGGCCAAAGACGGGCGCGCTGTTCACATCGATGCCGGTCTGCACTGCCACGCCGAAAGGGTCAGGCAGCGGCAAACCGCCGCTCAGCAGAAAGATGCTGCGGTTGACATTGCCCGCCGTGACCGCTGTCATGGTTGGCGCGTTCTCCGGGTCGATGGCCGTGCCGGTGTTGGCGAGGCTGGATGCCGTGCTGCCGAAGGCGATGTAGCGGCTGTCCTGCGACCAAGCAGGGTCAGTGTCGCTGGCAGGGCCATTCGTCAGTTCGGCGGGCGGGTTGTCGATGGACTCGCCGTTCGCGTCGCGATAGCCGTTGGAACTGGTAAACAGGTAATAAATGTGGCTGAGACCCGCGTTGGGGTCTGTCGTGCCGTCAAAATATTTGGGGCCGCTAACAGCGGCAAAGGCGATTTTATCCCCGCCGGGCGACCAGGCAGGCCGTCCGACCGCGCCGAAGCCGGTCACTAGGTCAACATTGGCGTTTCCCGTCTGCCGGATCGTCAGCGAGGTCAGGGTGGAAACGTCTATCAGGGCCTGACCGGGCGTGAAGGGAATCGTGTACAGATTGGGAACGCCGGGCGTCTGCGCGTCGGACGTGAAGGCGATGGCGTTGTTGGGCGTGTTCAGCGTGGGAAAATTGTCCCCGGAGACGCCTGCCACCCCGCTTGGCCCGGTCGTAACTTGCTGAGGAATGCCGCCGCTGGCGGAAACATACCACAGGTGAAAGCGGCCATCTGTGGCGACCTTGCCTGCGTTGTCTATGTAGGCGCGATTGGACGAAAACAGAATATAGGTTTCGTCGCGTGACCAGACCGGGGTACGGTTTGTCGGGTACAGGTTCCCGAAAATAGGCTGGAAGTTGTTAGACGGCGGTGCGGCGACATCAAAGGTTTGCACGCCTTGATCGTTGACATTGTTCGGGTTGCTGGTTGCAGAAGCCAGCAGCGGGCGGCGGGCATCCTCTGCTGTCCGGGCGCTGGCTGTTTGGGCGCTCGGCTGTGGCAGCAAATCCGCTCGGCTGCGTACATAGCGTCCTGACGGCACGGCAAGCAGGGTGGACGAAGAAAGTGGGCGGCGCTGGATAAAATCCTGCCCGGCGCTGCTCCCATGACCGCCGGACGCCGCGTAAGACGAAAACGCCGACGCGCTGCCCAGCAGGACAAGCGATGCCGCTATAAGATGCAGAAATGCTCTGCGAAGGGGGTGTTGAGATTTCAAGGCTGTTTAATGACTCCTGTGCTTCGGCACGCAGGGCCGCACACTGACTGAACAGGCAAGAGTAAGTCCGATGGAGCGCGCACCAGACAAAAAGACAGGCTGCAATGCGCGGAACGCTGTCCTTTTCGCGCGTTTTCTCCTCAATTGGGGAACAATGGCAGCAGGTCGCTTCGGCTGCGTCCCAACGCGCCAAAATCGCCTGCGGCTCTGGTGTGATCTGGTTTTGGTGAAAAGCAATCTGCAGAGGCCGTATGATAATTATATCATAACGCCCGGCATTGTGCAAGCGGTTTCGGGAATATTCGTACAAACTTTCTCAGGGCGCAGGCGCGGGCTGGGTTTTCCGGGGAGCGAGAGGCGGCTCGCGGATAAAGATCAGGGCGATGATGGCTCCCAAACTTACCAGGGACGCTGCCGCCACGAAGGGCGCAATGGGGCTGACATGGCTGTAAAGCGTGGAGCCGACCAGCGCACCCAATAACATCCCTACCCCTTGCGCTGTGCTCACAACCCCGAAGACGGTACCGCGCTGACGCTCACCGCTCAGGGAAGTCAGCAGCGCTAGCCATGCTGGAAACGCCATCACGAACCCGACCCCGATAGCCGCCGCCGCCGCAATGAAACTGGTGGCCTGAACTTTATGTAGGTGATGCAGCAGCGGAATGCCCCACAGCCCCAGCGCGCACAAGAAAAAACCCGCTCGCACCGAACGAACTTTCCCCCATTTATCGGCCAGATGACCCGCAGGCACGGCAACTGCCCCAATCAGCAGCGCTGGCCCCAGAAACAGCGTGCCGAACTGCTGTTCCGACAAGCCGAACTCGTCAATGGCGAAGATTTTAATCAGCAGCGCCACACACCCAATCCCGAAGAACGTCACAAAAGCCAGCCCTAAATACTGCGGCACAAGCCGCACCGACGCGAGAAAACTTTGCCAGGTGATTTGGTGTCCTGCGTCGCTTTCTCCCGTGTGTTCTCTGGCGCGGGGAATGTAATCGCGCAATGCGAGTCCCGCTACCACTGCCGCGCACGCAAACAAGATGCTGGTCAAGTAAAACGAGGGGAAATAATGCGCGGGCTGAAACACCGGGTTGACAACAACATCAGGCGGCGATGCAGGAGTCACGGCCAGCGGGTGATGCGCCAGCGGGTGATGCAGGCGCTCTGCGAAGCCATGCCCTGCCTGACGCATATTCCGTCCCATTCGGTGCGCGACACCGGACACCTGCCCGCGCAGCGTGATGCCAGGGTCGTGAGTGAGAAGCGGGCCAAACGTATCGTCCACAAAGCCGCCAATCAGAAAACTGACCGCCAGCGCCACCATGTAAACGGCGTTCAGCACGCTCATGGCTGCGCCGCGCTTCTTTTCCGCAATCACGTCTCCCACGTAAGCATATAAAGCGGGCCACAGGGACGCCTGTCCCGCCCCATCCAAAAGCCGCAAGACGCCGAACGCTACCAAAACCGCAATGGCATATGCCGTGTACGGGTGGTAATGCAGATGGATAAAGAGGATGGGCGTGAAGACTGTGACAGCCGCACCGCCCAGAATAAGCGGCTTGCGCCCGTAGCGGTCGGAGAGAACGCCCAGCGGCGTCTTAAGGAGTTCGCTGAGGAAGAACGGCGCAATCAAGACGGGCAGGAGGGCCGTGTCAATCTTCAGCCCTTTGTTAAGATACACCGGCAGGGCCGAATTATTCAGAACGGCAATGCCCAGTTCCCCACAGGCCGCAATGAGCGCAACCGGAAGCACGGCAGCCAGCCAGTGCTTGTCGGGCGCGGCTTCGGGCGGAGGCAAAGGCGCATCAGCAGGAACAGCGGCATCGGCGGGCAGAGATTGGCTCATGGGAAAACATTCTGTCCCTGCTGCCTAAAGAAAGGTAGCAGGGACACAGAACAACGCTACAGAATGACCTCATGGCCCGTTTCGGAGGACTCATACAGGGCATCCAAGATGCGAGAAACCATAAGTGCCTGCTCGCCGGGAACAGCCACCGGCTTGTCGTCAATAATAGACTGCACAAAGGCAAATATTTCGGCCTCATGCGAGCCGACTTTGGGCAGAAACACCGGCGTGCTGTCCGTCAAAGTGCCGCTTTCCTCGCGGTAAATGCGCGTGTTGGCATCGTTATGCAGGTCTAAAAAGACGCCGCCTTCGGTGCCGAACAAGCTGGTTTCAAAGCGCTCCCGGTCTAAGTTCAGCACAAAGGAGGACTCCAGGACTAAAGTAGCCCCGTTTGCAAAGCGCACAAAGCCGCAGGCGAAGTCTTCTACGGTGAAGTTGTTGGGATCCCATGACTTGCCAAATAAATTGACATGGCCGGAACGATGGCCAAACTTGGTGACGGCATTGCCGCTGACCGACACCGGTTTCGGGTGGCCCATCAGCCACAGGGTCATGTCCAAGATATGGACGCCGATGTCTATTAATGGGCCGCCGCCCTGCTTGTCTTTCTCGGTGAACACGCCCCATGTCGGAACGCCCCGTCGCCTGAGCGCCTGCGCGCGGGCATAATAGATGTCTCCAAGTACTCCATTGTCGGTCATGCGCTTGATGGCCTGCGGCCCTGAGCCGAAGCGCATATTCAGGCCGACTTGAAACTTCTTGCCTGCTTTCTGGGCGGCTTCCACCATCTGCGCGCCCTGCTTGCCGTTGAGGGCGATGGGCTTTTCGCAGATGACATCTTTGCCTGCCGCGAATGCTTCCACAACCGGGGGCATATGCATGAAGTTGGGCGTGCAGACATCTACCGCGTCTACTTCGGGGTTTTGGAGCAGTTCTTTGTAGTCGGCATAAACTTGTGCGGGGCCGAACTTGGAATTGGCTTCCGAGAGTTTGGCGGGGTTGATGTCGCACAGGGCGACTATTTTGACTTTGCCCTGCTCCTGCAATTTCTTGTAGGCGGGCAGGTGAACGGCTTGCGCAATGCCGCCTGTACCGATAACCCCGATCCCGATGGGCTTGCCGGTGTAAGAGCCGTCGCCGCCCTTGTCAATGAGTTGGTCGTCCCAATCGTTTGCCATGATGTGTGCGTGTTCCTTTTCTGAGGGTGTGAGGTGTTATTTCGCTGGTTGCGCGTCGGTTAGTTTCCAGAGCGAGGACATGTATTCCTGCCAGACGCGCTCGTAAACGCCAACTGTCTGGGCGGCAATGGTGTCCCAGTTGAAGTCGGTTTGCAGGCGCAGGGTGGCTGCTTCCGTCATGCGGCGCGCGGTGCCGGGTTCATGGAGAAGCCGCAAAAGGCCATCTGCCAGAGAATTAGGGTTGCCCGCATAGGTGGTGACGCCCGTAACCCCGTTTTGCACCACTTCGGGAAGGCCGCCTGCATCGGAGACCACCACCGGAACATGGGCCGCCATTGCTTCCAGGGCCACAATGCCGAACGGCTCATACAGCGACGGGAACGCGGCAATGTCTATGATGGAGTATATCTTCATTAAATCATCATCGGGCACGAAGCCCGCAAAGTAGACGTGCTGCTCCATGCCCAGATACGCGGCTAAATTGACGAGATGGTCGCGGTGTCCCCCGCCGCAGATGAGCAGTTTGGCATCGTGGTAGCCCCAGCGCACTTTGGGCAGGCTTTCTATCAGAACTTGAACGCCCTTCTCGCGCACCATGCGGCCCACAAAGAAAATTATCTTTTCCTCCGGCGCGGCGTAACGGGCGCGGAATGCGACCCGTTCTTCCGGGGAAAAGTCGGGCAGATGGAACTTGGCGGCATCCACGCCGTTGTAAATTACGTCCATCTTGTCCCAGGGGGTATAAAGCGCGTGTTCGCACTCGCGGCGCATGAAGTCCGTGCAAACAATGACGCGCCAGGCTTCATTTTGCAGGTTCCATTCCACCGAGTTGATATATTCTTGTGTCGGCCCGTTGATGCCGTTGTTGCGCCCGTATTCGGTGGCGTGAATGGTGGCAATCAAAGGCAGATGAAACTGGTGTTTGAGGGCGGCGGCGGCAAACTGCGCCAGCCAGTCATGGGCATGAAGCAAAAGCGGAGCGTTTGGAGCCGTGTCCAGCAGGCGGGGAATTAACTCCTGCGCCTTTTGGAGCATGGCATTGTTCAGTAATTGCACCCAGTGAATGAAGTCGTTGGCGTGTCCCTGCGGCATCACCCGGTACAGGAAGATGCCGTCTTCCACTTCCTCCGCAGGCGCTCCGGGATGCTCGCACGTAATCACATGGACTTCCGCGCCCTGCTTGACCAATCCGTGCGCGAGGCCAAACACATGAGGCGAGATGCCGCCCACAATCTTAGGCGGATATTCCCATGTCAGCATGATGACGCGGGCGGGAGCCGAAGCATCAAGCGCGGGATTTTCCGGAGCCAGCGAGGGGTTTAAACCCTTTGCTTCTTTTCCTTCGCGGGGGCTGCTCTTCTCAGTCACGGGCTTCTTTGGCTCCAATGTCGGTGCGGTAGTGCATATGCTCAAAAGAAATGTTCTTGACGGCGGCGTAAGCCCGCGCCCGCGCCTGCGCAAAATCGGCTCCCAGGGCTGTCACTCCCAGGACGCGCCCGCCGTCCGTGAGAACTTGTCCGTTTTCCCCCTGCGCCGTGCCCGCATGGAAAACAGCCACGTCAGAAAGATGAGACACCTGTTCCAGGCCGTCAATCGGAAGGCCCTTCGCGTAGGCCCCGGGATAGCCGCCTGACGCCAAGACGACGCAAACGGCGCTGTCTGTTTTCCAGCGCACGGGCACGTCTTCTAAATGTGCGTCCGTGACGCCCAGCAAAATATCCAGCAAGTCGGTTTCTAAAAGCGGCAAAACGACCTGCGTCTCCGGGTCGCCAAAGCGGCAGTTGAATTCCAATGTCTTCAACTCTCCGCCCGGCGTCACCATGATACCCGCATACAGGACGCCTTTGTACGGAATGCCCGTCTCGCGAATGGCATCAATGGCGGGTTTGAGGATTTGTTCCACGGCCCGCGCGTACAACTCCGGCGTCACCAGCGAAACCGGAGCAAAGCAGCCCATGCCGCCGGTATTGGGGCCGCAGTCGCCGTCTAAGGCCCGTTTATGGTCTTGAACCGGCAGCATCGGCACAATGGAAGAACCGTCCGTAAAGGCCATGATGGACGCTTCCTGCCCTTCCAGAAACTCTTCAATCACCACCGTATCGCCGGACACCCCAAAGATGCGCTCGCCCATGAGTTTTTCCAAAGCGGCCCGCGCTTCCGGGAAAGAGCGGCAGATATAAACGCCTTTGCCCTGCGCTTCGCCGTCGGCTTTGACCACAAGCGGCGTGTTGCCGCTTTCGGCAAAATGGGTCTGCGCGTAGTGCTTTGCCGCCTCCTGCGAGGAAAACACGGCGAAACGCCCGGTGGGAATGCCGCAGCGCAGCATCAAGCCTTTGGCATAGGCTTTGGAGCCTTCCAAAAGAGACGGCTCGCGCGCCGGGCCAAAAATCCGCAGTCCCTTCTGCTCAAACGCATCCACGATGCCCGCTATCAACGGTACTTCCGGGCCGACAACGGTGAGGTCTATCGCGTTGTCGGCGGCAAATTGGAGTAATCCCTCTACGTCGCCGACTGCCAAAGGCACGCATTCGGCCAGATGCGCGATGCCTGCATTGCCCGGCGCGGCATACAGTTTGCTCACCTGCGGGCTTTGCGCCAGTTTCCAGACCAGCGCGTGCTCCCGCCCGCCGCCGCCGATTATCAGCACTTTCATCATGGCTCTGCGCCCTCAAAAAAACGGTGTTTTGCGCCCTATTGGAGAATGGCTCGCGCCTGTCCGCAGAACCTTTGAGGAACCTTTCCTAATGTTTCCTCATGTTTGTTGTGTGTTTCCGAATGTATGGGGACTGTCCCGGCAAAGAGAAAACAAAGAGCGCGCTAATATCCAGTCGGCTCATCGGAACGGCTGTGGTCTAACTGCACGAACTTGGCATACGCAGGCATGAAGCCGACTTTGACCATCCCCGTCGGCCCGTTGCGATGCTTGCTGACGATGATTTCTGTTTCCTCAATGTCTGCCCGTTCTACCTGCGCGCTTTCATCCTGCGCGTAGGCTTCTTTGAGTTTATAATACGCCTCCCGGTACAAAAAGCACACCATATCCGCCTCCGCCTCAATGGAGCCGCTTTCGCGTAAGTCCGACAGCATAGGCCGCTTATTCTCACGGCTTTCTACCGCGCGCGAGAGTTGTGACAGGGCAATCACGGGTACTTTCAATTCCCTGCCCAAAGACTTCAGGCCGCGCACAATCTCCCCAATCTCCTGCACGCGGTTCTCCGTCTTGCGGTGCGAGCGCATGAGTTGCAGATAGTCCACGATAATCAGGCCCAACCCGTGCTCCGCCATCAATCGCCTGCACTTGGCCCGCATGGTGAGTGCGCTCGTTTCGGTGGCATCATCAATGAAGATAGGCACTTCATACATACCCTGCACGACTTGCGCTAACTGTGTCCATTCGTCTTCTAAGAGATTGCCAGTGCGGAGTTTGTGGGCGTTCACCTGCGCCTGCGAGCAGAGCATTCTCAGTGCCAACTGCTCTTTAGACATTTCCAGCGAGAAGATAGCGACCGTCTTGTTTTCCTTCAGCGCGACGTGCTCTGCGATAGAAAGACAAAGTGACGTTTTTCCCATAGACGGCCTTGCGGCCACAATGATTAAATCCGTGTCCTGCAATCCCGACGTGATGCTGTCAAAGTCGCGAATGCCGGTGGAAAGCCCCGAAATGCGCTGCTTGAGTTCGCCCAACTCGGATGCTTTGTCGTAAACATTGTAGAGCAGTGTGCGTAACTGCGCGAAGTATTCCGCCGTTCTCTGCTGCGAAACGCTGAACACCAGCGCCTCCGCCCGGTCTATGACTTCGCTGATTTCCTCCACTTCGCCGCGTGCCAGCCCCACAATCTCAAACGCCGCCTCAATCAGCCGCCGCAGGACAGCCTTTTCTTCAACAATCTTGGCGTAGTATTCAATGTTGGCCGCAGTGGGAACCGTGTCAAACAGGCCTGTGAGATAAGACAGGCCGCCAATCTCTTCCAGTTTTTCCCGGTTTTTGAGTTCCTCCTGCACGGTAATGAGGTCAACCGGCTCGTTGCGCTCGGCCAGCGTCGTGATGACATCAAATAGGGTCTGGTGGGAGTCGCGGTAGAAGTCCTCTTTGGCGAGCATTTCAGCGGCTTTTTCCACCGCCGCCCGCTCAATCAGCATCGCCCCCAGCGTGGACTGCTCGGCTTCAATGTTCTGTGGCGGCACGTAAGCGCTGAGTGCGCCCAGAGAAGCGGACGCGCCGTCGCCTGCGCCATTTGTGCCGCGCCTGCCGCTCCCGCCAAAGCGGGATGCGCGCCCGGAACCATTGAAGTCACCCGCCATAAGACGCTAGCCTTCGGTGACAACGGCCACTTTGAGCGGCACGGTGAGATCACGGTGCAGTTTGATGGGGATTTCGTACTCGCCGACCGCTTTGATGGGGTCAATCAGGCCGACTTTGCGCTTGTCCAGTTTGACGCCCAGCGACTTTTCTACCGCAGCAGCGATGTCAGCAGACGTAATGCGTCCATAAAGACGGCTGTTTTGGCCCGCTTTCACAGGAAGCGTGACTGTCTTATCCAGCAGGATTTCAGCGGTGCGGTCGGCTTCGGCGCGCAGTTTTTCGGTGCGGCGTTCTTCTAAGGCGTGCTTCATTTGCAGGTTCTTGAGCGCGCCGCCCGCCGCTTCGGTTGCCAGTTTGCGCGGGAACAGATAGTTGCGCGCGTAGCCGTCGGCGACGTTCACCACGTCGCCCTGCTTGCCCTGGTGGGCGATGTCCTGCATGAGAATGACTTTCATTTTGTGTTTCCTTTGTGCGTGTTATTTTGTTGTCGTTTGGTACTCTAAGCCAATCAGGGGGCCGCTGCGCCGGGTGATGTTTTCCGCGCCGACCACCAGCCCCAGCGCGGGAGCGAGTTTGATGACGCCGCGCGCGTCAAGACGGGCTTTATTGGGGTCATATAACTCAAACGAAAGCGTTTGGCGCTGCCCCAGGCCGATGTCGCCGCCAACGCCCAGTTTGGACGCATACAGGCCGCCGCGCGCGTCTAGAAGGCTGCCACGACCGAGGCTTTTGCCGTATTGCAGGATCACGCGGCTTTCGTCCCCCACCCCGTAAATGCCCGCGCGCCCGAACGTGCCGTCTGCTGCCGTGCCAAAGGGAACAAGGGCATCCACATCCACGCGAAAATGATTGGCGCGGGTGTTCTGGGTCAAGTCCACGCGCGGCAGAAATAGCGGAACGGCGCTGCCTGACACGCTCGGTACGGTGACGGACGGCGTCCCCGGCGGCACGATGACGCCGACTCCGCCGCCCGGCGTGAGCACAACGGCGGCTGTTTTGGGCCGTTTAGTGCCCGCTATCTTGTTAAGCCGCGCCAGCAGAAGGCTGGCTTCTTCGGTCGTTTGGCGCACGTTCTGCACGGTGGCTTTGAGGTTGCTCTGCACGCCTGCGTCGCCGGTCAGAGATTGCAGATTAGCCGCCGCCGCGCTGAGTTTATCGGTCGTCGTCTTGAGATTAGCAACGGTGAGGGACAGATTGCGGGTCACGTTGCCCTTGTTAAGTAAATCGTTGGCCTGCGACGTAATGCCCGCAACTGCGCTGGTCGTGTCGCGCAGGTTGGCGACGATGGCGCTCAATTGGGTTCGGTTTTCTGTAGTCAGCCCTTTAATCTGCCCGGTCGCGTCGGCAATGTTGTTCAGGGACGCCTGCGTGCCAGAGCGTGTCTGCTGAAGCAGAAGTTTGATTTGCGCGTTGTCTTCGTCCAGCGAGCGGCTCAGTTTGGCGGTCAATTCCGCCCCCCCGGCAGTCGCGGCGTTGACATTGGCGACGGTCTGCTGCAAATTGTGCTGCAACTGGTCGCTGGCGAGCAGAGTATTCGCCGTGCGCGCAGTCTGGGTCAACTGATCAATGAGCGCATTGGCGCGGGTCAGCGAAGCGTTCAAGTCCCCGGTCTTCGTGCCCACAAGATTGGCTGCGTCGGGCTTGATGATGTCATCGGGCCGTTTAACGGCGTCGGCGGGCGGAATAATTGTCAGCACGCCGGTCGCGCCTAGAATGGGCGTGGACACGACAAACTGCGAACCGCGCGGAATACGCACCGGGCGTTTCTCCATCATGTCATTGATTTTCAGGCGAATGTCTGCCTTGTGGCTGGCAGTAAGCGTCACGTCGTCCACTGTGCCAATCTGAACTCCCGCCAGTTCCACGGGCGCGTCTTTGGTAATGCCGGACGCATCATCAAAGAGCACATCCAGCGTGTAGGTATGGTTTAAGACGCTTTGCTGCAAGAAGAACGCCCACATTCCGCCAAACAGCGCGGCTCCAATCAAGACAACCAATCCAACGCGCCCGGCATTTCCCAGAGTTGACATAAACCGCCTTGCTAACCCCTGCGCCGCCCGGCCTCTTGCACCACTTCAATCGGCCCGTGCGGCTGTCCGTGAATGAACTGCTGCACAATCGGGTCAGCATCAGCCTTCACTTCGTCCGGCGTGCCGAACGCGAGTACGCGGCCCTGATGCAGCATGGCAACCTTGTCGGCAATGCGGAACACGCCAGGCAGGTTGTGCGAGACAACAATGCTGGTGACGCCGAGTTTGTCCCGCATCTGCATAATCAACTCATCCACGACTGAGGCGACAACAGGGTCAAGACCACTGGTCGGCTCGTCATACAACAAAATCTCCGGGGCGAGCGCAATCGCCCGCGCCAGCCCGACCCGCTTTGCCATGCCGCCTGAGAGCTGCGACGGAAACAAGTCTTCCGTGTCCGGCAGGCCCACTAACGCCAACTTTTCTGCCACAATCGGGCGGCACTGCGCCACGCTCATGTGGCGGCGATGGCGCAAGCCGAACGCCACGTTGTCAAATACACTGAGCGAGTCAAAGAGAGCGGCATACTGAAACACCATGCCCATGCGTTCGCGGACGCGGTTCAGGGCGTTCTCATTCATGCCGACAATCTGGGCATCGCCAATCCAGATTTCCCCGGAAGTCGGCGTGTTCAGGCCGCCGATGCACTGCAACAGCGTGGTCTTGCCGCAGCCTGACATTCCCATCACGCAGAGAATCTCGCCCGGTTCCACGCGCAGGCTAACGCCATGAAGTATCTCTTTGCGCTCCACCCGGTAGCGCAAATCGCGGACAGTAATGCCCCGTTCCGAAACGGCGTTTCCGGTCACAGGGTCGTCACTCACAGAGTGGTCACTCTGGGAAACATAATTGCTGCCAGTACGAAGTTGGCGATGTAAATCAAGACAATGCTAATCACGACGGCGTTGGTGGTCGCGCGTCCTACTTCGGTGGCCCCGCCTTCCGTTTTCAGCCCTTCCAGGCAGGCCACCACCGACAGAATGAGGCCGAATACAACTGTCTTGGTCATTCCTAAATAGAAGTCGCGCGGCAGCACCAACTGGCGCAGCGACTGCGGAAAGGCCGCCGCCGGGACACCGTAATAATTGGACACCAGAAACCCGCCGTACAGCCCAATCGCATCGGCCAGAATACACACAATCGGCAGCATTACCAGCGCGGCCAGAACGCGCGGCACGACTAAATATTGAATGGGGCTGACCGCCAGCGCGCGCAGGGCGTCAATCTGCTCGGTCACTTTCATGGTGCCCAGTTCGGCGGCAATCGTGCTGCCCGCCCGGCTTGTCACCACCACCCCGGTCAGCACCGGCACCAATTCCCGCGAAAGCGCCAGCGCCACAAACCCGCCG
Source organism: uncultured Armatimonadota bacterium (assembly GCA_963835235.1). Lineage (GTDB taxonomy): Bacteria > Armatimonadota > Armatimonadia > Armatimonadales > Capsulimonadaceae > CAWIET01. The sequence continues at coordinate 602,919 of CAWIET010000004.1, read as the reverse complement.
GAAAGCGCACCTACGCCGTATTGTTTCAGGAATGGCGTGAAGTACAGCGAAATGACCGCCCCGCTCATCAGCGCGGTCAGGAGGGCAATCGGCACCGAGTCCGCGCCGATGCGGGTCATCTGCTCCATGAGAGCGCGCGCATCTACCTGTCCCGCAAAGCGCAAAGAGCGCCCCAGCAGCAGGGCGGCCTCGCCCACATACGTGAGAAACTCGGTGGCAGGCGAGTGGCGCGTCGTTCCCTGCGAGGCAGTCGGCAGCCCGCCAGCAATCAATTGATCAGCCATGGTTTCCTCTGCGGGCGGCGCGCGTCTCCCCGTGAACCGGTACAGTATACAAGCAACGCCCCCCGCCTGTCAAGGCGGGGTCAAGGCAGGCCGGAGAGGATTCAGCGCGAGAAACGAGAATAGTGCTCTGTAACACACTTCACGCACAACGTTCGGGAAAGGAAAGCACACCATAAAATGGAGCGATTGATTAAAGCAAAAGTGGAGCCGGGGCGGGTCGCCCTGCACTGGCTGGGACAGGGCGGCTTTGCCCTCAAAGCCCACGCGGGCGACGTGATTGTCATAGACCCGTATCTGTCAGACAGCGCCAACGCCGACGGCAGCGTGCCGCGCCTCGTGGACATTCCCATCAAGCCGCGCGAGGCGCGTTTAGACTACTTGTTCCTCACCCATGACCATGTTGACCACACCGACCCGCACACCGCGCCGCTGCTCGCGCAGGTCAACCCGGACGCCATAATTGTGTGCCCGCCATCATCGGCCCGCCATCTGGCGAAGCTGGGCGTGTCGTCGGCGCAAATCCAGACAGCGATGCCGGGCCAATCGCTGCCATTCGCCCACTTTGTCGCCCATGTCGTGAGCGCACAGCACAGCGAAGACAGCGTGGGATATGTGTTTGAGTTCAACGAAGCAGGGAGCGAAGCCAACGGCCCGGTCGTCTACATCACAGGCGACACGGAATACTTTGACGGCCTGGCGCATCAGGTGGAGGACTACGCGCCCGACGTTCTTTTAGTCCCCATCAACGGCAAGTGGGGCAACATGGACGCCGCGTCTGCTGCAAAACTGGCCGCGCAAATCGGGCCGCGCGAGGTGATTCCCATGCACTACGGAATGTTCGCGCAGAACACGGCAGACCCGGACGCCTTTGCCGCGCTGCTGGCCGCTGAAACCCACCCTGACCCGCAGATTTCCGCTGTCGTGATGGCGCACAACACCTGCCACATTTACAGCCCGGACAGCGCGGCGCACGGGCGTCATGCGCACAAGCAGGCCCGCGCCGAACGCGCGCGGCAGGCGCGTCTGGGCCACGAGCACCATGATGGCGTGCGCGGCCCCAGCGGGCGGGCGCGTTAAAAATAATCCTGGGCAATGTTGAACTTGTCGGCGATGGCGCGCAACTCATCGGGGGTGAGGCCATCGGCGACGCCGTGATTGGTCATGTTGAGGTATTCGTACTTGGCCCCGGTTTCGGCATACTCAATGCGGTCGGCGGCGCGCTTGACGGACTGGTCGGAGCGGGCCATCACGCCGTGTTTGGCCCACAGGACGACGCGGTAGCCTTCGCGCATGGCGTTCACATTGGCGGCCATCAGTTCCGAGGAGCCGGGCAGCAGAAACGGCAGGTACGCGACGCCTTTGGGCAGGTTGACCAGCGTTTCCGGCTGCCAGCGCAGGATATGGGTGTTCAGAAAGCGCGTGTTCTGGTAGCGCGGAATGTGGCTCAGGTAAGTCAGATAAAGCGGCTGCGCGTGAATGACCGTGTGGAAGTTCAGACCATCAGCGGCAATCATCTCGCGATGCACCGCCAGATGGGAATTGAACTCAGACGTGGGACGCTCAAACAGGCAGCGCGGCGACGTGCGGAGCGTCGCTGTTTCGCCGCCGTTTTCTATTCGCAGGGCACAGAGATTGGCTTCGGGGTCGCGGCCAATTTCGCGCAGGCGGCGGCCTGAGCCGGTCACGAGAAACGTGAAGCCTGCCAGTTCCGGCACGGCCTGCGGCAGCGCGTAAGGACGCACAAGCGGGAAGCGCGCGGCGGCGTCTACGTCCCAGCCCAGAAACACGGAAATGTTGCCCGCCGCGCCCTCGGCGGCCTCAATCTCTACGAGGCGCGCGCCTGCTTCGCCCACAAGGCGCAGCAGTTCGTCTAACTCAGGAAAGGGTTCAGAAAGAGGCATTGGCGTTACTCCCATACAAAGCGTAAAATACGGTGGCTGAGGGTGTCGGAAACGTACAGGTCACTGCTCGCGCGCCCGGTCAGCCCCCCCTGGCTTGCGGGCAGGCTCGGCGCGACTCCGCCAGGACGAGATAGTGCCGCCCGCTCGTTTCCGCCGTCTACTGCAGCGCGCGTCAAGCCTTTGTGCGGGTCTAGCGCGAGCACGCGCCCATGCGCGCGCTGACTGAGAGCGTCCACAGGAGCGAAGTCGGCGACATAAAGCAGGCCGCTCATGTCGCAGGCAACGGCGCGCGGCTGCTGGAACGGCAGGGGAAGCAAACGAGCGACCGGACGACCCAGCGGGTCATACTCCACAATGCGGTGCGCCAGCGTGTCGGCCACCCAGAGGTGGTCGCGGCTGTCTACCGCAACCGACTGCGGGCTGACCAGGGGAGCGTACAAACCGCCTGGCGCGCCAATCACGCTCAAAAAGCCGCCCGCCGGGTCAAAACGCTGCACGCGGCTGTTGCCGGTGTCAGCGACATAAATATCTCCCGTGCCGGGCGCGACGGCGATGCCGGTCGGGGCGCTGAACTCGCCGTTTCCTTTGCCGTACCTGCCAAACATTAATTCCAGAACGCCCGCCGCCGAATATTTCTGAACACGGTGATTGCCCTGCTCGGCAATGTAAAACGCGGAGCGGGCATCGGTTGCCACGCCCTGCGGCGACAAAAACTGTCCGCGCCCCGTGCCGCGCCCGCCCAGCACAGAAACGCCGCCGCCCGGCGTGATGCGCTGCACGCGGTGGTTGACGGAGTCGGCCACAAAGAGGTTGCCGCTGCTGTCTGCGGCCAGCCCGGTGGGAAACTGAAACTGCCCCATTCCGCTGCCTCGGCTCCCAAAAACTTCGGCCAGGCGCAGGCGATTTTGCGGCTGGACAAACTCGCTGCGGCGCGCGCCAGGAACATTCACTGCCTCGGCGTCGTCTGTCTCCCGAAGCGCAGCCTGATAGCCGCGCAGGTCGGGGGCGCGCACCTGCGCCAGCGGCAGGCCGTCGGCGTCGCGGGGGCCGCGCGGCTCTGTCCCCTGCGCGCTCGCCAAATCAGGCTCCGCCGGGGAGAACGCTGTTTCTGCCCCCCCTATGCTTCCCTCGCCGATTTCCAGAAACCGAAAGCGGTCGTCGCTCATGGGTGTTCACCCTGGAGATGTATACTCGGTCGGGGAGCATGGGGGCGAGTTGTCGGGAAAATCCTCACAGGGACATTATAGCCTAACCGGGCCGGTTTGACAAACCGCGCTGCTCGTGGTAGAGTAAAGGGGCTTTTCGCCCCGCGCATTCGTGCGGGCCGCTCTCATCTTGGCACGGATTATGCACTCTCATTGAGCATAGCGCAGGGACGCGCAGTTCCATCTCTTATGCAGCCGAATGCTCTTCTGCAGCCGAATGCTGCTTTTTCAGAAAGCGAGAACAACGACTTATGACCCATCGTCCTTCGCGGCTGAGGCCGCTCGTCCGTCCCACGCTGGCAATGCTTGCCGCGTGCCTGCCACTCAGCGGCGCCCACGCCGCCGCGCCCATCGTTTCGTCCGCCACGCCGGTCAAAGCCGTCGCTTACGGCAATCTGCCTCTGACCTTTGAGGCCAACGCGGGCCAAACCGACCCGCAGGTCAAGTTCCTTGCCAGAGGCAAAGGGTACGGCCTGTTCCTCACCAAAGACCAGGCTGTCTTCGCCTTCCGCCAGTCTCAAACCAAACAATCTGCCCTGCGCCTGCATCTCGTGGGAGCCAGTGGCAACACGCAGCCCCAGTCGCAGAAGCCCCTGCCCGGCACCGTCAACTACTTCCGGGGCAAGACCGCTTCCGTGACCCATGTGCCCACGTTTGCCGCCATCGCCTACCCTGGCGTCTACCCCGGCACGGATTTGGTTTACTACGGCAGCCAGAAGCAACTGGAATATGACTTCCGCCTGGCTCCAAAGGCTGACCCCGCCCGCATCCGTCTTGCCTTTGACGGGGCCAGCAAAGTCGCGCAGGCAAAGGACGGCGGCCTGTCGGTGTCGCTGCCGGGCGGAAGCGTGCAGTGGCACGCGCCGGTGGCGTATCAAGACAAAGACGGTCAGCGCGTCCCCGTCGCAAGCCGCTACGTTGTCACGGGGACGCAGGTTGCGTTTGCCCTCGGCGCGTATGACCATTCCAAGCCGCTCACCATTGACCCCGTGCTCCTCTACAGCACCTACCTCGGCGGGAACGCCAACGATGCAGGCAAAGGCATCACGGTAGACAGCAGCGGCAATGCGTATGTCACCGGCTACACCGTTTCGGCCAGTTTCCCCACCACCGCCGGGGCTTACAGCACCACATACAATAGCACCAACGCCGCCCCCGATGCGTTCGTCACCAAACTGAGCGCGGATGGCTCTTCCCTTGTCTACTCCACCTACCTCGGCGGCAGCGGCAGCGATGTCGGGCAAAGCATCACGGTAGACCCCAGCGGCGAAGCGGTCGTGCTGGGCAACACCACTTCCACCGACTTCCCGACCACAGCAAACGCTTACCAGAGCGTCAACAAGGGTGGGCAGGACGCTTTTGTCACCAAACTGAGTGCCGACGGCTCTAGCCTGCTGTATTCCACGCTTGTGGGCGGCAGCGCGGATGAAATCCCGCACTCCATCGTCTTGGACAGCGAGGGCAACGCTTACTTCACCGGCTACACCCTTTCGTCCGACTTCCCTCACACCAAGGGCGCGTATCACGGCCAACAGGATATTATTGCAGTGGAACTTAATGCGCTGGGCACGAACCTGGTCTACTCGTTCCTGCTGGGCGGTAGCGGCACCGATGTCGGGCGCGGCATCGCCCTGGACAGCAGCAACAATGCCTACATTACCGGCTACACCCGCTCCCGCAATCTGTTCACCACGCCCGGCGCTTACCAGCGCACTTACGGCGGTGGCGAGTGGGATGCGTTCATCATCAAGCTCAACTCCACCGGCACCAATCAGGTCTACGCCACCTACGTGGGCGGCAGCGACCATGACGCCGCCGAAGGCATCGCGGTGGACTCCGCAGGCGAGGCCGTCATCTCCCTGCACTCGCACTCGAACAATTATCCTGTGACGGCGGGCGCTTATGTCAGCCCCGGCATTCCCACAGGCAACGGCGACGCCAACCTGTCCCTGACCAAGATGAACGCCGCAGGCAACGCGCTGATCTACGCCGCCCTCATCGGCGGCTTCTCGGATGACGGCGACGGCCCCACCGACAACGCGGGCGGCGGCATCGGCTTGGACGCCGATGGCAATGCCTACGTGCTTGGCTACACGCGCTCCCATAACTACCCGGTCACGCCCGGCGCGGCGCAGGCCTCGTTTGGCGGCAAGTACGACATGGCTCTCTCCAAGCTCAACCCGCAGGGTTCCATCCTGCTGTACTCCACCTTCCTGGGCGGCACCAACGTAGACATGGTGTATGACATGGCGCTGGATGCCAATCAGAACGTGTATGTCACTGGTTCTACAACCTCCATTGACTACCCGACCACGCAGGGAGCCTTCAACCAGAACTTCAATGCAAGCGGGATGCTGGATGGCTTCGTTGCCAAGTTCAGCACCACGCCGCTGGTGTTCTCGCCGATTGCCGATGCCTATGTTCGCGACGGCAGCGCCGCCAACACCAACAACGGCGCAACGACGACCCTCAAGGCCAGCAGCGACGGTGTGAGCGGCAGCGGCAACAACCGCCAAACTTACTTGAAGTTTGACCTCACCTCCGTGCCTGCGACGGCTCAGAAAGTCGCCGTGCGCGTCTGGGGCGCGCTCAACACCACCGGCAGCCAGGCTTACGCGATTTACTCCGTTCCCGATACCACCTGGACGGAGCGTGGCATCACGTTCAACAACAAGCCTGCGACGGACGCCAACCCGCTTAGTCAGGTGAAAGTGACCGGCAATGCTGTCACGGCTTATGACCTGGACGTGACCGCCTATGTGCTGGCACAGAAAGCGGCAGGGGCGAGCAAAGCCTCCTTTGCCATCATCCAGCCGACGCCCAATGGCACCGTCACCTTCACGTTCAACTCGCGGGAAGCGACGACCAACCAGCCCACGCTGATTATCAACAACTAGCGCGCACCCAGGCAGCGCAAAAGAGCGGGGGAGAAGTTCTCCCCCGCTCTTTTTTTCGGGTTCCCGCCCCGGCAGCACGTTTCCAATCGGGCCGCCTGAAGCGTCTACGACTTGGGTTTGAGCACAAACACCGCGCCTTTGTTGTGCGCGCCCCCACAGAAGCGGTTCCATACGGGCTGCCGCTGCCGTCCAGCGTGCCCCCCGCTTCCGAATTCGCTCCGGGGTCTGCGCCACTGATGCCGGAAAAGTTGATGAGGGTGGTGTACGTGCCAGTGGACAGGTCATACTCAAAGACGGTGCCTTTGCCGCCGTAGAATGTCGTGCCGTACAGATGGCCCATGCCGTCCAGCGTCACGCCTGCGCGTAAGGGTTCGCGCCGTCCGGGTTGTCGCCGCTGCCATTGGTGGCGCTGAAAGCATACACTGTGCTGATTGTGTCGCCCTGAGCGCAGGCGGCGACACCGGAAACAAGGGCCGCAAGGCTGAGGGCAAGCGGCAGAAAAGACGCCGCGCGCCGGAAAGACGCCGCGCGCTGGGAGGAAAAGCACCAGGAGGAAATGCGCAGCGAGAGCGTTCGCATCATAGGGGTGTTCTTTCTGGCTGCGAGAAGCGGAACAAAGGCATCCCCATTGGCAGCGGCGCGGGTTTTCGGGAGCAAGACTCCGCACTGCATTTTAACCCAGAGGGCCGGGGTGTCAAATCGCTTCGCGCTTTGAGGGAGGCCGCGCGCTTCCAAACCGCAAATCTGCCTGCATCAAATCCGGCTGCGTCATGCTATAATGGCAGGAATGAGAGCCTCTCACAGCAATCGGCGTCTTTCCGGCGTGCTGGCGGCGCTTTTAGTCTGGCTGGCTGTGGCAGGCGTGGCAGTTGTTCCTGCCCCCGCCGCGCCCCCGGCGGCGGGGGCAGCCCGCCGCGCCCCGCCCCCCGCTCCAAGACGCTGCTGCTGCCGCCCCGGACACTGCCACATGGCGATGTGCCCCGGCAACCTTCTGTCTCCTGCGGCGCACTCTGGTTCCGCCTCCTGTGCCGCCTGCTCTTGCCATTCTGCGCCTCGCCCCATCGCCATTTTGACGGATGCCCGCGCGCGGCGCAGCGCCCTGCCTGCCGCGCTTGTGACGGCTGCCCTTGCGCCGCGAATGCTTCCCATAACTTATCCTCCCCATGCAGGCGAAGTCCTGTGCTCTCGCCTCCCCAAAGTTCCCGAACAGCCGCCCCGCGCGGTCTGAACGGCGGTTCCCTTTCCCGTGTTTTCATTTCCTGCCGTGCGGCGGCTTTGCCGGTCGCTCGCGCATGGCAGCGCACACAGACAGGAGCAGCACATGAAGTTTCCTCTCGGCTGCCTGCTCGCGCTGGCCCTTTTTGGCCTCGGCACAGGCCGAAGCCTGGCCTGCGCCTGCGGATGCGGCGTGTTTGATGTCGGCAGCCCCGATATGTTTCCTACTGACACCGGCGGGACGGCCTTTCTGGAATACGACTACATGGATCAAAATAAAAACTGGAGCGGCACGTCACGCGCGCCCGCCGCCAACAACGACGACAAGGAAATCCGCACCCACTTTTGGACAGCAGGCGCGCAGTATTTATTTAACCGCAAATGGGGCGTCATGGCCGAAGTGCCCTACTGGCAGCGTCACTTTGAGACGACCAATGACAGCGGCAACAGTGTTGGCTTCAACCATGCCGCACTCGGCGACATTCGCATCCGGGGCATTTATACGGGGTTCTCGCCGGACATGACCACCGGGATCACATTCGGCCTGAAACTGGCGAACGGCGACCACACGTATGCAGGCTTTGATCCCGACACCTCTATCGGGACGGGCAGCACAGACCTGCTGCTGGGCGCGTTTCATGTCGGCGCGCTCGCCCATGATGCCCGCTGGATTGGGTTTGCCAACGGCCTTCTTGACCTGCCCTTTCGCCATGTCAACGCCTACCGGCCCGGCAGCGAAGCAGACGGCGTCAGCGGGATTGAGTACAACGGCTGGCAGGTCGGCAAAACTCAGGTGGCGCCGCTTCTGCAACTGGTCGGGTCTTACCGAATGCGCGATGGCGGCCCGCAGTCAAACCCATCAGACAGCGGCTACGAGCGGCTTTTGCTGACGCCCGGCCTGGAAGCGCGCGCGGGCATTTACAAACTGCACGCGGATGTCGGGCTGCCGATTTACCAGAACGTGAACGGAAATCAGGTCACAGCGGCGGCGCTCTTCAAGATCGCTCTCAGCCGTGACTTTTGAGCAGGCTTTTCCGAAAGGGCCAGTTCCATGAAACACCTGTTTGCGGTGTCTGCATCGCGCGCCGCCCTGCTGCTTTTTCTGGCAGCGGGGCTAGCGCGGGCCGCGCCAGCCTCCCCCTCTGTTGGACAGTTCGCGCCGCCGCTTCAAGGAGTAGAACTCAATGGGCAGCCGTTTGACCTGAGCGCGCTGCGCGGCAAAGTGGTGATTGTCAACTTCTGGGCTACCTGGTGTCCGCCCTGCCGCGCGGAAATGCCGGTGTTCAACACATTCTACCGTCAATACCACGACCGGGGCGTTGAGATGATTGCCCTGAGCGCCGAGCGCTCCCGCGCACGCCGCGATGTGCGTCAGGCGATGCAGGCATTTTCTTTCCCGGCGGCCATGCTGTGCGACGCGAAGGCCAATGGGTTCAAAGACCCCGAAAGCCTTCCTGAGACGTATGTCGTTGACGCAGGCGGGGTCATCCGGGCAAGGTTTCTGGCAGGCAAGCCGTCGGTCACGGAGAAAACGCTCTCGGAGGCTGTGCTTCCGCTGCTCCCTGCCGCGCCTGCCCCACCAAAGGGAAAGTGATGTTATAATCTACCAGATGTGTAATAGACTCAGCAGCAATCTCGTCCTTTTGGCACGGCTTATGCACTCTCATTGAGCATAGCGCAGGGACACGCAGTTCCATCTCTTATGCAGCCGAATGCTCTTCTGCAGCCGAATGCTGCTTGTTTCAGAAAGCGAGAACAACGACTTATGACCTATCGTCCTTCGCGGCTGAGGCCGCTCGCTCGTCCCACGCTGGCAATGCTTGCCGCGTGCCTGCCACTCAGCGGCGCCCACGCCGCCGCGCCCATCGTTTCGTCCGCCACGCCGGTCAAAGCCGTCGCTTACGGCAATCTGCCTCTGACCTTTGAGGCCAACGCGGGCCAAACCGACCCGCAGGTCAAGTTCCTTGCCAGAGGCAAAGGGTACGGCCTGTTCCTCACCAAAGACCAGGCTGTCTTCGCCTTCCGCCAGTCTCAAACCAAACAATCTGCCCTGCGCCTGCATCTCGTGGGAGCCAGTGGCAACACGCAGCCCCAGTCGCAGAAGCCCCTGCCCGGCACCGTCAACTACTTCCGGGGCAAGACCGCTTCCGTGACCCATGTGCCCACGTTTGCCGCCATCGCCTACCCTGGCGTCTACCCCGGCACGGATTTGGTTTACTACGGCAGCCAGAAGCAACTGGAATATGACTTCCGCCTGGCTCCAAAGGCTGACCCCGCCCGCATCCGTCTTGCCTTTGACGGGGCCAGCAAAGTCGCGCAGGCAAAGGACGGCGGCCTGTCGGTGTCGCTGCCGGGCGGAAGCGTGCAGTGGCACGCGCCGGTGGCGTATCAAGACAAAGACGGTCAGCGCGTCCCCGTCGCAAGCCGCTACGTTGTCACGGGGACGCAGGTTGCGTTTGCCCTCGGCGCGTATGACCATTCCAAGCCGCTCACCATTGACCCCGTGCTCCTCTACAGCACCTACCTCGGCGGGAACAGCCCGGATTACGGCAAGTCCATTGCGCTCGGCCCGGATGGCAGCATCTATGTGACGGGCTACACGTCGTCTGCCGGGTTCCCGACGACGAGCGGAGCCTACGACACCCATTACAACGCAGGCAACAACTCCCCGGACGCTTTCGTTACCAAACTCAGCGCTGATGGGAGCAGCGTCATTTACTCCACGTTTCTAGGCGGCAGCAATGCCGACGTGGCGCAAAGCATCGTGGTTGACCCCAGCGGCGAAGCCGTTGTTGTCGGCAGCACGTCGTCAACCGACTTTCCCACCACAACGGGGGCCTATCAAACCGCCAACAAGGGAGGCAAAGACATCTTCGCCACCAAACTGAGCGCCGATGGCTCTTCGCTGCTGTATTCCACCTATATCGGCGGCAGCGGCGACGATGAGCCGCATGGCATGACATTAGACAGCGAAGGCAACGCTTACTTCACCGGCTATACCGCCTCAACCGACTTTCCTAAAACAAAGGGCACGTACCACGGGGCCAAAGACGCCATTGTGGTCAAACTCAACGCGCTCGGCAGCGGCCTCGTGTACGCTTATCTGATTGGCGGCGGCGGCCCCGATCTGGGACGCGGCATTGACATTGACAGCAGCGGCAACGCTTATGTCACCGGCTACACCCGTTCCAACAACCTGTATATCACGCCCGGCGCGTTTCAGTCCAAATACGGCGGCGGCGACTGGGACTGCTTTGTGGAGAAAATCAATCCCACCGGCACGTCTATTCTTTACTCCACTTATATCGGCGGCAACAATCAGGACGCCGGAGAAGACGTGAAAGTGGACGCGGATGGCGACGCTTTCCTTGCCATTCACACGCACTCCAAAGACTTCCCGGTCACGCCGGGCGCGTACCAGACGACCATCCCCAACGGCAACGGCGACAACGCCGTCGTCAAACTCAATCCCACCGGCACGGCGGAAGTGTATTCCACCTACATCGGCGGCACCAACTTTGACGGACTCGGCGCGTCCGACGGCTCCGGTGGCGGCCTCGGCCTGGACGCCGATGGCAACGCCTATGAAATCGGCTACACGGCGTCCAGCGACTGGCCCGTCACCCCGAATGCCGCGCAGCCCAATTTCGGCGGCTACATTGACGCCGCTGTTGTCAAGTTCAACGCCGACGGCTCCCAACTGCTGTATTCGTCCTACCTGGGCGGCGCAGGGGACGACGAAGTTTATGGCATCGCGCTGGACGCTAATCAGAACGCTTATATCACTGGCTACACCATCTCCAGCGACTACCCGACCACGCCGAACGCAATCAATCGCACGTTCAATGCCAGCGGCGATGACGACGCCTTTGTCGCCATCCTAGACACCACCGCGCCGACAATTCTGCCCATCGCCGACGCCTTCGTGCGGGACGGCAGCAGCGCCAACACCAACAACGGCATCGCTACCACGCTCAAAGTCAGCAGCGATGGCGTGGACGGCAGCGGCAACAACCGGCAGGCGTACCTGAAGTTTGACGTGTCTACCCTGCCCGCCGTCGTGCATCAAATCGTCTTGCGCGTCTGGGGCGGCGTGGGCACAAGCGGTTCGGACGCGCTGGCCGCCTACTCCGTATCAAACACAACCTGGACGGAGCGCGGTATCACCTGGAACAACCGGCCCGCGCCTGATGCCAACCCGCTGGACACGGTCACCGTTGCCAAGTCGCTGTATCAAGACTTTGACGTGACTTCTTACGTGCTGGCGCAGAAAGCCGCCAAACAAAGCAAAGTCAGTTTCGCTCTGGCTGCGCCCACTGCGTCCAGTTACACCGTCACGCTCAACGCGCGCGAAGCCAACAGCCATCAGCCCGTGCTGGTCATAGACTAATGTCTCCGCAGAATAGAAAGGAAAACCCCATGAACTCCCCATTGACTCCTGACACCCAACCCGCAGCGGCGCAACCCGCAAACGGCCCCGCCGCCAGCGGCCACACACGGCGTGAGTTCCTTCGCAAAGCGGGCGGCGCGGCAGCCGCAACCGTTGTCGGCATCGCCGCGCTGGACGCCGCGACTTCCGCCAACGACCTGGGGCCGCAGAACCGGCTTCAGCGGCGTCAGGCGGCGCGCGACCTGCGCGTCAACGAAGCGACGGCTCACTTCACCGGTGACAAAGTGTACGACCACCCGGACAACGGCGACGAAGCCCGCTATGCCAGCAAAATCGGCTCCTACAGCAAAGGCTTGCAGCACGACCAGTACGGCGAAGTCATGCCTGCGTCCTACCAGTCGCTCTTGAACGCCCTGAACGCGGGCACGGTGTCTGCCGTAGAGCAGGTCATGCTGGGCGGCTCCCGCAAACTCAGCGACCCCATTGCGGGCCTCGCATTTGACCTGGAAGGCTATGACAGTCATTCGCTGTATATGCCGCCCGCCCCGGCCCTTGCCAGCGCGCGCACCGCCGCCGAAGCCGTAGAAAACTACTGCATGGCGCTCACCCATGATGTGCCGTTTACCGACTTTGACACCCACGCAGGCATTGACGCCGCCTGCCGCGACCTGAACAAACTGCATGATCTTGCCGCGCCCCGGCACAACGGCGAAGTGACTCCCGCAACCGTGTTTCGGGGCGGCACCGCAGGCGATTTAGCGGGGCCGTTTATCTCGCAGTATCTGTGGCAGCCTATCCCCTATGGCACATTGAGCATTCCGCAGACATCGGCCTACGCCGCGTCCAGCACGGACTACATGACTGACTTCGCTTCCTGGCTGGCCGTGCAGAATGGCTATTCTCCCGCGTCGGTTCCGCTTGCCGGACGGCGCTACCTGTCGTGCCCGCGCGACTTATGCTCCTATGTCCATTACGACTCTTCCTACGAGGCGGCGCTCAACGCCTGCCTGATTCTGCTGGGCAGCAAAATGCCGGTCAACCCTGGCAACCCGTATTTGACTACCACCACGCAGGAAGGCTTCGGGACGTTTGGCGGCCCCCATGTGCTGTCGCTGGTGGCCGAAGCGTCCGCGCGGGCGCTGCGCGCCATCTGGTATCAAAAGTGGTTCGTGCATCGCCGTCTGCGCCCGGAAGCCTACGGCGGACTGGTACACTTAACCATGACCGGCCAGAAAGACTATCCGCTGCACCCGGACGCGCTCAACTCCGCCGCTGTCGCAGGCGCGTACAGCAAATACGGCACGTATCTGATGCCGATGGCCTTTGTGGAAGGCTCGCCCATGCACCCGTCCTACGGGCAGGGTCATTCGGTGCTGGCAGGCGCGTGCGTCACCATCCTGAAAGCCTGGTTTGATGAAACGGCCCTGGTTCCCAACCCCGTTGTTGCCAGCAGCGACGGCTCGGCCCTGAATGCCTACAGCGGCTCCGATTTGACCGTTGGCGGCGAACTCAACAAGCTGGTGGGCAACATCGGCATCGGGCGCGACCTGGCAGGCGTCCACTGGCGCTCGGACTACTACCAGTCCATTCTGCTGGGCGAGCAGGTAGCAATCGGCCTCTTGAACGACCAGGTGGCGCTGTTTGCCGAGCCGAGCGCCCTGCAATTCACCGGTTTCCGGGGCAACCGCGTTACGATTGGCGCAGGCGGCAGCATGAGAATGGACAGCATGGGAATGCTGTCTCCGAGGGCCACGCACGGGAGCGCGGACAATGACAAAGCGAGCGAATAAACAGGCATGGCTGACGGCGGGCGCGCTTGTTTTGAGCAGCCTGCCTGCCGTCAGCCTTGCCACCCCGCCGCCCGCGAAAGCAGCAAAAGCGTCTTCTCCACGCGCGCAGGCCGCCGCGCAAGACCAGAAGGGCCTGGCGCTTTACCATGCGCGCCAGTTCCCACAGGCCGTTGCCGCATTCCATAATGCCTGCCATCTGGACGGCACAAACGGCGTTTATCAATCACATCTCGCGCTCACGCTGGTGGGAATGCAGCGGGACGCGCAGATGGTAACGGAGTTTCGGCAGATTGTTGCGCTGGCTCCCAACCAGCCGTCCGCGCGTTACTGGCTGGGGCGCGGCCTGCATGAAACGGGACACAATGCGGACGCCGAAACGCAGCTGCGCGTCGCTGTTCGCCTTGTTCCCGACCAGTGGATTTACCATTACTATCTGGCCGCCGCCTTGCGCGCGGACGGCAAAGCCAGCGACGCCGCGTCTGAACAAAAAATAGCAGACCGCCTGCGCCAGAGCGAGCCGCAGGAAACCCCCTGACTCTGCTGCCCTATCTGGGGTATAATCGCGGGGAACGGGACGCGGCCAGCATCCCGTCAAAGGAGCCATCGCGAGTTATGGGCTGGAAACTGCGTAAGGACAAACTGCGGGCTGACCAGGAAGCGGCCCCGCCGCCTGCTGAGACACCGGACATGGAGACAGCGGCCACCGAGCCACTGGCAATGGGAACTGCGTTCGCGCTGCCCCCGGACAACGAGGCTCCCGTATTTGACCTGGGCGAACCGGAGCCGCACGCGCTCCCGGCGTTTGACCTGAGCGAGCCGCAGGAGAGCGAGACGGAGGAGCACGCGCCACCTGTGTTTGACCTGGGCGAACCAGAAGAACACGCCGCGCCGGTGTTTGACCTGAGCAGTCCGGCAGAACCCCCTGTACCCGCCGCCGACACGCAGCCCGCTCCGGTGGAAGACGAGCCAGTCACGCTGCCGGAGTTCGCCGAAGAAGACTTTCCCACCTTCCTGACGCGCGCCACAGATGACGCCTCCGATACGGCAGACGCCGTGTTCCTTCCCAATAATGCCCCGGTGGAAGAAGCGCAGGCCGACGAGCCAGCGTCGCTGTCCTTCGCGCCCGACGCGCCTGACGAGAACGAGCCACCCAGCGCCGTTTTCGCACTGGACGCCGCGCCTGCCTTCACGCCCGATAACGAGGCCCCTGTCTTCACGCCGCAAGAAACGCCTGCTTTCGTCTCTGCCGGGGAAGCCGCCGTCTTCGCCCCGATGGAGGACGCGCCTGCCTTCGCACCTGCGGAAGAAGAGCCTGCCTTCGCGCCGGAACCGGCCTCTGAACCCATTGCGGCCTCTGAACCCATTGCGCTTCCTGGAGCCGTTCCGGCCCCCGAAGCGGCCATTGCGCCGGAACCGGCCCCTGTGCCCGAACCAGACTTTACGTCCGAAGCAGCCTTTGCCGCTCCGCCCCCCACGCCGGAAGCAGACACGCACCCGCAGGACGCAGTGGAAACGGCCCCTGTGTTTGATGCCGCGCTCTCTTTGAGCGCCTTCGCGCCCTACCAGCCGGAGCCGCCGTCCGCCGCTCCCGAAAGCCTGGCCCCGAAGGCCGCGCCGGAGCCAGCCCTGCCCGCGTTTGCCATGCTGCCGGAACTGCCCGCGTTCGCCCCTACAGACGTGCCGGATGCATTCGCCAGCCGCGAGACAGTCGCCCCCGGCCTGGTGATGAATGAAACCGAGGCGGGCCTGCCGCGCGTCGCGCCGTTCGTGCTGGACTTGCCTCCCAGCGCCGCCGAACCCGACCAGGAAACGCACACGCTTTTGCTGCGCCTGGGCAATCTGTCCGCCACCTACCCGCTTGGCAAGGACGTGATTACCATTGGCCGCCCAGACAGCATCATCCAGAGCTACCCGGACGTGGAGATTGAACTGGACGACGGCGTGTCCCGCCGCCATGCCGAAGTGCGCCATCAAGAAGACGGCTACTATCTGGTGGACGTGGGCAGCACCAACGGCACCATCTTGAACGGCCAGATGCTCAAAGCCAACCAGCCGACGCGCCTCGCGCACGGCGACCGCATTCGGGTGGGCGAGCGCACCGAGATTGTGTTCGAGTGAGTGCCCCTGAGTGACCGAGCGCGTTGTGGCCGCCAACGTCCTGCCGCTCTACCGGGAGCCGTCTTCGGCATCGGAGCAGGTGACGCAGGCCATCACAGGCGCGCGCGTTCAGGTGGCGGAAACGCAGGACGGCTTCGCGCGCCTCGTGACTGCTGACCGCTACGCAGGCTGGGCGCGCGAGGCGGCTCTGACAGTTCTGCCTGATGCGCCCTTGCCTGCCGTCCACATCTCCACACTCTTTGCCGAAGTTCATGCTGCCCCTGCCCTGCAAAGCCTCCTCCTGACCAAACTCGTGCTCGGCAGCCGCGTCGCCCGCCTTCCCGCTCCTGACGACGCCGACTTCTTCTGCATCGCGCTTCCCGACGGGCAACAGGGTTTTATTTGTCATTCCTGCCTGCGCGAGCCGCCTACGCTTGCGGTAGAAGCGATAGGCACGCAGGCCGTTTCCGTCGCCCTGCGCCTGATGGGAACACCCTATCTGTGGGGTGGCTGCACGCCGTTTGGGATCGACTGCTCCGGCCTCACGCAGCTCGCGTACGCGCAAAGCGGCGTTCTGCTCCTGCGCGACGCCGACCTGCAATGGCGGGACAGGCGCTTTTGGCCCGCCTGCGAAGGCCAGCCGCTTCCAGCGGCACAGTTGGAGCCGGGGGATTTAGTCGTCTTCAGCAGCCGGGAAGATACGCGGGCAACGCATATCGGCCTCGCGCTCGGTGACGGGCGCTTTGTCCATGCGTCCTCGCGGGGCGGGGGCGTGCGCGTTGACCCATGTCGTTCCCCTGATTATGCGGCAACGTATTTAGGGGCCATTCGCTTGCTCCCGAATGCCGATTTTTCGGTCAAGGCGGCGTAGGAGGGGGTGCGCGTCAATCGTTTGTGACAGCGAGTGCCGCTCGCACCAGAGTTGGAAGCCGAGCAGGAGAATAATCAGGACGGCCTGCCAGAACGGGGAAAAGTAAAGCACGCCTGCCACGCCCAGAACCGCGCCAAATGTGTTGGAACCCGTATCGCCCAGCATCAGCCGCCCCCCGGCGTCTAAGGGATACAGAATAAGGGCGACGGCAAGGGCGACATAAAACAGGAAGCCAAAAGGCAGAGCGTGCGTCGCGGCCAGCGTCCCCAGCACGGCGGCGCTGCCGACAAAGAACGCAAACAAACACCGCCCCGGACGCAGGTCAAGGAGATTAAGCGCGTTGGCGGAGAGGGCAATCAAAAGCGCCGCCAGCGTGATCCGCAGAGGGAGCGGATACCACAGCAGAAGGCCCGCCACAACGCTCACAAACGCGCCGCCAATCGCTTTCGCAGCCCCGGTGGTCAGTATGCCCCGCCGCAGCGCCCCCAGATGACCCCGGAAGCCGCGCGCGCTTCGGTCGCCATGAACATCATCCCAGAAGCCCAGCGCGCCGAAGCCGAACGTCACCAGGAAGTAGGCTGCTGCCGACCCCACATGAACGCCCTGCGCGAGCCATTCATAGGCGTACACCCACTCGCCGCACAGCACGAACACCAAGCCACCCACAGCGGGAATGCGCTCGCCCCGGAAGTTGGGCCTGAGCAGGTCAAAGCGGCGCGTCAACCAGAGGGTAGACAGAGCGCCGAATAGCAGGCCCAGCAGGATGACAAGGAACTCAACGGGGGTCATGGAGAAGAGGCCCTCACCCCGCCCTCAGAAGAGGCCCCCCCGACCCCCCAAGTTTGGGGGGAGAAAACTTTATGCCGTTGTTGCCATTTCACTGCGCCTTGCAGAAGACGTGCGAAGCAAGTTGCACTCTGTAGAGCATCGTCCCCCCAGAATTGGGGGGCTAGGGGGGCCGTTCTCACTTCGCCAGCGCGAGCGGCACAAACGTCCGGGCGCGCACGGAAACGGCCTGCGCGACCCGCTCGGCCACTTCCCGGAATATCTGCGCGTAGGGGCCATTGGGGTGAATCACAACCGACGGCGTGCCTTCGTCCGCTTCGGAGCGAATGTCGGAGGCAAGAGGAATAGCCCCGAAAAAAGGCACTTGCAGGGCTTCAGCGGCCTGCTCGCCGCCCCCGTGCGAGAAAATGTCATGCCGGGAGCCGCACGTGGGGCACAAAAAGTAGGACATATTCTCCACAATGCCTAATATAGGAACGTCCAGGCGGCGGAACATGGCGACGGCTTTGACAGCGACGGCGGCGGCCAAATCCTGCGGCGTCATCACCACCACCGCGCCGGAGAGAGGAATGGCCTGTGCGAGCGTCAGTTGGGCATCGCCTGTGCCGGGGGGCAGGTCAACAATCAGATAATCTATTTCGCCCCACTGCACGTCGCGCAGGAATTGCTGCACGGCTTTGGCAATCATAGGGCCGCGCCAGATGACCGCCGAGCCAGGCGGCTGCAAAAAGCCCATTGAGATGATTTTCACGCCATACTGCTCAATCGGGAGCAGTTTCTCTTTCTTGTCGTCGGTCTGCGGGGCAGCGTCCTCCACGCCCATGATAATGGGAATGGAGGGACCGTAAATGTCGGCGTCCATCAGGCCCACTTTGGCTCCCATCTGCGCGAGGGCGCAGGCGATGTTGGCGGACACGGTGCTTTTGCCCACGCCGCCCTTGCCGGAGGCAATGGCAACAATGTTTTTGACGCCCGGCAGCGGCTGCTGCGTGGGGACGCCTTTGCCCATGTTGGCGCGCACCATAGCAGTCATGGTGATGGCAATGTCCGTGACGCCGGGAATGGCGGCGACGGCCTCCCGGCACATTCGCTCTATCTCTTCTTTGAGAGGGCAGGCGGGCGTGGTGAGTTCAACGGTGAAGGCGACGCGCGGGCCGTCTATCTGCACGTCTTTAATCATGCCCAGCGTCACTAAGTCTTTGTGGAAGTCGGGATCAATCACCGTGCCGAGCGCAGCCAAAACCTGCGCGGGCGTGACGGGAGAAGTTGTCATATTGGGAAGCCTCACAGGGATTGTACCTGCCGGGGGCGCGTGAAGTAAAGGAAACGTGATGTCGTGGTGGCAGAGAATGGTGGGGTCGCAGAAGCTCGTCGCGGGGCAGGAAACGCGCGAAGAAGGCGCTCTGCGGCGGGAGAAGGCGCGCACGCAGCGTCAATGGAAGCGCATTTTGGTGCCTGCGGTAGACGTGGCCTATTCTATGCGCTCGCTGCAAGTCGCGTTCCGGCTGGCGCAGGAGACGGGCGCAACCGTGCTGCTGGCGTTTGTGATGGAAGTGCCGCGCGCCTTGCCGCTGGAAGCGTCCCTGCCGGACTCCGAGACAGTGGCCGCCCGCGCGCTGGCGGACGCGCAGGAGGCCGCCCGCCCGCAGCGCGTGCCCGTTGAGCCGTTTGTGCATCGCACCCGCAGCGCGCGCGACGGCATCCTCAAGCTGATTGGGCAGGAGAATGTTGATCTGCTCGTGCTGGGCGCGCGTCCCGACGGCCTGCGCGGGCTGCCAGGCGACCTGACCCGCGAATTGTATGAGCGCGCGCCCTGCGAGGTCGTGCTGGATTATATCGCCGGGGAGAAGTGACACGCCGCCATGAGCCGTCCCGCGCAAGCCAAATACTGCCCGCAATGCGGCGCGATGGCGCACGCGGACATTCCGCAGTGCCGGGTCTGCGGGCACTTCTTTCGGAGCGGCCCGATAGACAGCAGCGCGGCGTCCGTTCCGCCCGGCCTCGCCCCGCCCCCGGACGACCTGCACCGAACGCAGATGTTTTCCCTGCCTACCCTGCTCCACGCGCCCGTGCGGGAGGACGCTCCTATCCCGGAACCGATTGACCCGCTTGCCTTCGCGCCGGGCCGCGCGGCCCGTTTCGCGGTTGTCGCTTTCTTTGTCGTTCTCATCCTTCTGCTGCTGGCCGCGCTTCTTTGGCGGCTGACGCGCTAGTTTTCCTGTTCGCTTTTGCCGCCCCAGGAGGGCGGCCTGCCATGAAAACCATTCTCCAATCCTACCAGACCAACCCGGAGTACCCAGTTGCGGAGACGCTCCGGGCCAAGAACCAGCTGGACGCCCAGATTGCCCAGCTGCGCAAAATGGTGCAGCATGACCCGTCCAGCGCTGACCTGTTTGTCAGTTTGGGCCATGCGCTCCGGGCGCGCGGGCAGATTGACCCGGCTATCATTCAGTACCGCGAGGCGCTGGAGCGGCGTCCAAACGATGCAGGCACGTACAACGCGCTGGGCGTCGCCCTCAGCGATCAGGGCAATCAGGCGGCGGCCATGAACGCCTACCGAGAGGCCATCCGACTTGACCCCGCGCACGTCTGGGCGCACAACAATCTGGGGCTGGCGCTGCGGGCGCAGGGCGACCTGAACGGGGCCATCACGCTCTGGCGCGAAGCCCTGCGCCTTCAGCCGGACTTCGCCGAGGCGCGCAACAATCTGGGCGCGGGGCTTTACACTAAAGGCGACCGCGAAGGCGCGGTGGAAGAATGGCAGCAGACGCTTGTTTATGACCCGACGCTCGCCGTTGCGCGCCACAATCTTGCCAACGCGCTGGGGGATTTAGGCCGCCCGGACGAAGCCGCCGCGCATTATCAGGAGGCCGTGCGGGTCAACCCGCAGAACGCGCAGGCGCACAACGATTTAGGGCTGGCGCTCAAGGCGCAGGGGAAGTTAGATCGCGCCATCGCGCACTGGCAGGAAGCGGTGAAATTGGAGCCACGTCTCGCGGACGCCCATCACAATCTCGGCGCGGCGCTCTACGTGCGCGGCGAGCACCAAACGGCGCAGGCCGAACTGCGCGAGGCCGTTCGCCTTGACCCCAACAACGCTTGGGCGCACTTCAATTTAGGCGTGGTTCTGAGCAATCAAGGGCACATTCTGGCGGCCATTCAGCAGTGGCAGCAGACCATTCAGGTTGACCCGGAGTTTGTGGGGGCGCACTTTTATCTGGGCAACTGCCTTTACAAAGAGGGCCAGGTTGACGGGGCCATTTAATCCTGGTTCCGCACGGTGACGCTGAACCGCGACCATGCGTGGGGACATTTCAACCTGGGCTTTGCCTTGCGACGGGTTGGGCGCGTGCAGGAGTCGCTGTCCGAGTTCCGGGAAGCCAAACGCATTGACCCGACCATCGGCGAGGGCAGCTCCCCGATGCTGGACACCGACGGCCAATTGGAACAAGGGACGGGACGGACGCTCTACGAATGAGGCGGCAGGCTAAATCACCCACTGGCCGTTCTGGTGAATGAGCACGCCGTCGGCGTAGACGGCCCCGCCGCCCGCTTCAGGGCGCATATCGCACACCATGTCCCAGTGCAGGGCGCTGGAGTTGACGCCGCCTGTCTCCGGGTACGAGTTGCCCAGCGCCAGATGGAACGTGCCGCCAATCTTTTCATCGTACAGTGTGTTGCGCGTGTAGCGCTGGACGCCGTAGTTGTTGCCAATCGCCACTTCCCCCAGCGTGCGCGCCCCGGCGTCGCTGTCCAGCATGGCGTCTAAGAACTCCTGCCCGCGCGACGCTGTGGCCTCAGTCACCCGCCCGTTCACAAATGTGAGCGCAGCGTCATGGACTTCATGGCCTAAGTGCGCCGTCGGGAACGTGAAGCGCACGCGCCCATTCACGCTGTCTTCCACCGGGCCAGTGAACACCTCCCCGGACGGAAAGTTGCGGTGGCCGTCCGAGTTGATCCATGCGCGCCCGGCAACGCTCATGCTGATGTCCGTGTCGCGCGCGACAAGGCGCAGCGTGCTGACGCCATTAAGATAATCCACATAGCGCTGCTGCTCCTGCGAGAAGTCTCGCCACGCCTGCGCGGGGTCGTTTTTGTCCAGCAGCATCGCGCGCAGCGTGAACTCCTCGTAGTCCGTCAGCGACATTCCGGCGTTCTGCGCCGCCGCCGGAGTGGGGTACAGCGTCAGCGTCCACTTGGCAGAGCGGCCCGCCTCGCGCTCAAACAGGCCGTGCCGCACCTGGCTTTTCGCCCTCTGCGCCCGCGCCTGACGGCCTGTGTTCACGCCCGCCAGTTCCGCCGTGTTGGTGGGGGCGATTATGGCGCACAGCGCGTCAATGGTCGCGTACTCAAAGCGGCGCGACGGCGACGCCCAGTCTAACTGAGCGTCAGATGCTTCCGTGAGGAATATCTCGTCCAGGCCGTCAATTAAGACCTGCACATGGGGATTGGCCCCGGCGCGCAGGGCGGCCCGGTAGACTTCTTTGGCGAGGGGAATGGCGGCCTCGTCCACGCGAATAAAGACCTGCTCGGCGGCCTTCAGTTCCAGGCTGTAATTGACGAGCGTATCGGCCCATTTAGTGAGGCGGGGGTCAAGCATAGAGAGGCTTTCTATAAATAAAGCCCCCTCCTGTTGATGGGAGGGGGCGAAGAAGAGGCGTCAGGGCTGGAATTGACCCTTGAACTCGGTGAGCGCATGGCGCAGGGCGTCGGTCGTGCCCTCGGAAAGCGTTTTGTCGCGCTTGATGGCTTCGGGCACGTCCGGGTACTTGTCTGCGAGGAATGCCAGGAACTCGGCCTCAAAGCGGCGCACGCTTTCTACTGGCAGGTCATCTAAGTATCCTGTGTTTGCGGCGAAGATAGCGGGAACCTGCTTTTCCAATGGAAGCGGCTGGTACTGCGGCTGCTTCAATATCTCCACAAGGCGCAGGCCGCGCGCGAGCTGCGCCTGCGTCGCTTTGTCCAGGTCGGACGCGAACTGCGAGAACGCCTGCACTTCGCGGAACTGCGCCAGCGCCAGCTTCAGTTGGCCCGCGACGTTCTTATCCTTCATGGCTTTGGTCTGCGCGTTGCCGCCAACCCGCGAGACGGAGATGCCGACGTTGACCGCAGGCCGCACGCCCGCGTTGAACAGGTCGCTTTCCAGGAAGATTTGCCCGTCCGTGATGCTAATCACATTGGTGGGGATATAAGCAGACACGTCGCCCGCCTGCGTTTCAATAATCGGCAGGGCGGTGAGAGACCCGCCGCCGCGCTCGGCGGACATCTTGGCGGAGCGCTCCAGCAAACGGGAGTGCAGGTAAAACACGTCACCCGGATACGCCTCGCGGCCCGGCGGGCGGCGCAGAAGCAGGGACACCTGACGATACGCGACGGCCTGCTTGGACAGGTCATCATAGATAATCAGGGCGTGCTTGCCGTTGTCGCGGAACCACTCGCCGATGCACGCGCCCGTGTAGGGCGAAATGTACTGCTGGGAGGCCGGGTCGTCCGCCGTCGCCGCAACCACCGTGGTGTAGGCCATCGCGCCGTTCTGCTCCAAGACGCGGATAATGTTGGCGACGGTGCTGGTCTTCTGGCCGATGGCAACGTAGATGCAGTAAACGTCGGTGTCCTTCTGGTTCAGGATGGTGTCAATGGCGACGGCGGTCTTGCCCGTGCCCCGGTCTCCGATAATCAACTCACGCTGGCCGCGCCCGATGGGGATCATGGAGTCAATAGCCTTGATGCCGGTCTGCAAAGGCTCTTTGACAGGCTGGCGGTCTACGACGCCGGGCGCTTTGGTTTCCAGCAGGCGGAACTCGGTGGACGCAATCGGGCCTTTGTTGTCAATCGGCTGGCCCAGCGCATTGACGACGCGCCCGACCAGCGCCTCGCCCACCGGGATTTGGATAATCTTGCCGGTGCGCTTGACGGTATCACCCTCTTTGATACCCGTCTCGCGGCCCAGCAGCACCGCGCCGACGTTATCTTCCTCTAAGTTGAGCGCCATGCCCTGCACGCCGCCGGGGAACTCCAGCAGTTCGCCGACCATCGCGTCCTGCAGGCCGTAGATGCGGGCGATGCCGTCGCCGATTTGCAGGATGGTGCCCACGCCGACTTCTTCTATGCCTGCTTTGTAAGCGTCCAGTTCCCGTTCCAGGATGGACGTGATTTCTTCGGGCTTGATTGCCACTTGACTATATTCCTCCCAAAAGCTGCTGTTCCAGGCGCGCGAGACGCCCGCGAATGCTGCCGTCAATCACCGTGTCGCCCAGGCGGACGACGGTGCCGCCCAGAATGGCCGGGTCTATCTGAAGCGCGAGATGCACCGTTTTGCCCGTGAGTTGGCGCAGGCTCGCCGTCAGCCGCTCCGCCTGCTCCGGCGTCAGCGGCACGGCGGTGGTAGCAGTTGCTTCCACTCGGTTTAAGTGCGCGTCGTAGAGAGCGCGGAAGTCCGCGATGCACGCGCCAATCATGTCCTCGCGCCGCTTGTGAACAAGCAGGCGCAGGAAGTTGAGCGAAGTCGCCGTTATGCGGTCGCCGAACGCTTCATTGGCAAGGGCAACTTTGCGCGCTTCCGGCACCTGCGGCTGAAAGAGCACGGCGCGCAGGTAGGGCACATCGGCCAGGAAACGTTCAATCAGCGTCAAGTCCTGCGACACGGCATCTAGGATGCCGTCGCGCGCGGCGATGCCGAACAGGGCGGCGGCGTAGCGTTTGGCGACGCGCAGGTCTTTCATTGCGGCGCGGCTCCGTTGTGCCCGAACGTGCCGCCGACATGACCGCGCCCGCCTTCGGTGACCGCGCCGGAGCCGACACTGGTGATGAAATCATCTACCAACTGGGTGTGGCGGGCGTCATTGAGCGACGCGCCGACCACTTTGCCCGCCGCCGCCACCGCGAGGGCAACGACCTGCTGGCGCATCTCCAGAAAGGCAGCCTGGCGCTCGCGCTCGCTTTCAGTGCGACCCTTCTCCAGAATGCTTTCCGCCTGCGTGCGGGCGTCGGCAACCAGATTGTCGCGGAGGGCCTGCGCTTCCTTGACGGCGGCCTGTATCTTTTCGCGCGCTTCGGCTTCAATCCCGGCGAGACGCGCTTCGTACTCGCGGCGCGTGGTTTCCATCGCCGCACGGTCGCGGTCAAGCTGATCGTAGGTTTCCTGAATGTCCTTCTGCCGCTGGTCTAAGATGGCGAAGATGGGCGTGAAGACGAAGCGGTTCAGGAGGTAAATCAGCAGCAGAAAGCCGATGATTTGCGTGACAATCAGCGGGATATTCAGCGCGAGCGGCCCGACATTCTCGTTCATGGTGGAGTGTTCCAGATAGGCGTAACTGCTGGAAAGCCTTATTTAGCCCCCAGCATGGTCGTAATCTGCTCCCCTGTCGGCAGTTTGCCAAGCAGAATAAGGAAAATGACGAAGCCGAAGATGAACAGCGTCTCCACCAGCGCGAAGGTCAGGAACATGAGAGTGCGGACGCGGCCTTCCGCTTCGGGCTGCCGCGCGATGCTTTGAATGGCGGACGCGAAGATCATGCCTTCGCCGATGCCCGCGCCGATAGCGGCCAGCGGAGCGGCCAGGGCCGCGCCGAGCGCCAGAAGACCAAAGTAAATGCTTGCCATGTGTGTTCTCCTTTGTGTTGCAATGCGAGATGAAATGGTCAGGCGTGCGCGACGCCGACTTCGGAGAGCGGCTTGCCGCTCATCAGTTCGTCCACTTTGTGTTTGTCGGAGGCGTCCTCAAAGTCGCCTTCGTCATGGTGCGTCTCAGACATGATGGAAATGTAGGCGCAGGTCAACAGCGCGAAGATAAACGCCTGCACGACATCGGTGAAGACTTGCAGCAGGTTGATAATGACCTGCGCGGGCAGAAAGATGTGCGAGCCAGCACCGAGCGCAAGGCCGTTAATCACGTCCTCGCCGTAGATGTTGCCGAACAAACGCATGGAGAGCGAGAACGGCTTGACCACTTCCCCGATAATCTCAATCGGCAAAAACAGCCAGAACAGAAAGGGAACCGGCCCCAGAAAGTGCTTCAGGTAGCCTAGCAGTCCCCGGTTGCGGATGCCGACATACTGCACATACACAAAAACAATCAGGGCCAGCGCGACGGTGATGGACGTGGCGGCAGTCGCGGACACAATATACGGCTCGGCCAATTTGTCACCGCGGTAGCCGGGAATGCTGGGTATCAGGCCCGCGAGGTTGGCGAACAGCACGTAAAAGAATAGGGACAGCACCAGCGGCAGGTGGCGCTCGGCGTTTGGCCCTAGCGCGCCCCGGAACAAATCGCTCAAGCCCGCGATGGCCCACTCAAAAAAGCCCTGTATCCGCCCCGGACGCTTGAGGTTGCGACGGCTGGCCCCGATATAGCCGAGCGTCAGCAGCACCAGCGCGGCAATCAGGCCATTAACGAGATAGATTGTCCAGTTTTGCAGCTCCACTGCGCGTTTTCCTTAGTCCTTGATTTTCGCCAAAATGCTACCAGCGCGGCTGTTTTGCCAGATGTGCGACGGCGGCAAGAGTGACGGCGGCCTGCGTGATGACAAACCCGACTACCAGCCACAGCACGCTGAGATGCCCCGCGCGCACCAGCACAAACAGCAGCCCGCCAATCGCCAGATATTTGAGCGGCAACAGCAAAGCGAACAGCGCGGTCGCGCCGCCCGTTTTCGGGCTCGCCCGTCCGCGAAGGCCCGCTACAAACGGGTCTAAGCCACGCCCGACAAACAGGTGCAGCGAGCCGTAAACCACCAGCCCCACCCCTAGCCCGGCCAGTGCGCTCAGGCCGTTCAGCGCGTGCCCTGTCAGCAGCAAAGCGGCCAGCAGCGGCGCATTGGCAGCGGCGGCAACTGCGGCCAGACGCCCGAACGCGGGCAATGCAGGTCGGGACGGCGCGTTCATTTCGGGCCTCGCTTGCGGTCGGTGGCAGAGAGTACGCGAAACAGATTGAGAAACCCGGCGGCGACCCCCAGCAGGCTGAAAATCAGCGTTCCCCACAGTGTGCCGGTGTGGTTCCAGCGGTGATCTATCCACTGTCCGATAAGCAGCCCGGCCACGACACTCGCCACAAATGTGGTTGCGGCAGCCAGTCCTGCGCCCAGCGTGGTGGCCGTATTCGCGCCGCCTGATTCCTGCTCCGAACGGGCAGCAGCTCGGCCAGTTTCTGCATCGCTGCCACTCTGCATGGAGACGCCGGAACGAGGCGGGCGCGTGTACGAAACGGCGGGCGGCGGGGGCAGTGGCGTGTGCGACGGCACAGCAACCTGCGGCGTCTCGTCCTGCTGTTCGGCTGTCGGCTCAGTATCTGCCATGTCGGCGCGCCTTTGCACAGAAACCCGCGCGCCCCTGCGCTTGCTTCATTGTTTCCGGCGTTCAGTATATCACACCGGGGCGGTTCAAGTCAACAGTGTTTGCGCCCTTTTTCACAAACTTATTACAAAGAGGACTGAGGCGGCGTCAGGTACGCGGGAAAAGCGAGGCATTGCGGCGTATGTGCGGCAGATGCATGGACGTGTAAATCCCACTGCCGCCACACGTCCACGCATACGCCACTTTTCATACAACGCTCCCCTGCTTTTCGTGCTCAAATCGGGAACTTTTTTGCCTGCGCGCGCGCTGTTTATTTCCCAACCGAGTTGGCACGAAGACGCCACAAGAAAGCAAATCCGAACGTGAACGAACCATCGCCGATTTTTTTTGATGCCACGCGAAGGCGTGGAGGAGCGTTTTCCCTTTTTTCCATTCTTCTCAGCGTGGGATGCGTGGGGGCCGCCATCGGCTTTTTAATCAGCATCGCGCATAATCCCCAATTGCCCGCGCTGTCTCTGGCGCGTTCGCTGGGGGCGTCGCCCGCCCACGTTTTACGACGCAGCGTGCCCGCGCAGGAGGCCGCGCGGCAGCTGGCCGAGGTCATTCGCCGCGACGCGCTGCAAAAGCCTATTCCCTCGGCGGCGGCCCTGCCGGGCCAGGTCACCGGGCCGGTGCGGGCGGCATTTTATGTCAACTACGATAAGCCTTCTCTGGACTCGCTGGCCCATCACGTGGGCGCGCTCACGCATTTCTGCCCGACCTGGCTGTTTCTGACGACTGACGGCGCAAATGTCGTCTACAATGACGGTGACAGCCCCGTGCCCGCGCCGCTGTCTACGACGCGCTACGTCGGGCCGACCGAGCCGAATGATGCTGACCAGAACCACGCGCCGTCCAATGACGCGGAAGCCCTCCGTCTCGCGCGCCGCGCCGGAGTTGCCATTCTGCCCGTCGTGCAGAACGCGGGCGAGGACGACTTTCATGCAGAATGGCTCCATCGCCTGCTGGCGTCCCCGGCGCATCGGGCGGCGGTGATTGCCCAATTGTTGGCGTTCGTGCAGGACGGCCATTTCCAGGGCATCAACGTGGACTTTGAGACGGACAAAAGCGCCGACCGCGCCAATCTCACGCAGTTCATGGCGGCACTCTCGGCGCAGTTCCACGCGCGCAATCTGCTGGTGACGGAAGACGTGCAGACCGACAGCGACGCCTACGCCCTTCCCGCGCTGGCCCGCCTGAACGACTTTCTCGTGCCCATGCTGTACGACCAGCATGGCGACGGCACACCCGCTGGCCCCATCGCCGGGCAGGACTGGTTCCAAACCGAACTGCGCGGCTTTCTCGCTCAGGTTCCCGCCGACAAGACCGTGCTCGGCGTCGGCAACTACGGCTACGACTGGACAGGCAAGGGAACGTCGGTCAATGAACTCTCGTTTGAAAGCGCGGCCCGGCTCGCGCAGGAGTCACAACAAAGCGGCGACGGCGACGACGGCATCATCCGCCTTGACCCGCAAAGCCTCAACCCCACGTTCACCTACTACGACGAAGGGGCAGGGGCAGCGCAGCACACGGTCTGGCTGATGGACGCCACCACCACGCTGAACCAGATGCGCGCCGCCCTGCCCGCCCACACGCTTGGCGCGGCCCTGTGGCGATTGGGCGAGGAAGACCCCAGCCTGTGGAGTTTCTTCGGCAAAGGCGACGCCAGCCGCCTCGCGTCGTTCAACCCGCAAGACCTGTCCTCCGTCACCTATTCCTATTTTGGCACGCAGTTTGAGGGGGAAGGCGACGTGCTGGATGTGGTGCAGCCCCCCACCCCCGGCCTGCGCCAGATTACGGCAGCCAATGACAATGGCCTTGTCACCGGGGAAAAGTTCTTGCGCTACCCGTCGCAGTTTGTCGTGCGCCGCACCGGGCTGGTAGACCAGACGACGGGCAAGAATACTGCCAAAGCCATCGCGCTCACGTTTGACGACGGCCCCGACCCGCGCTGGACGCCGCAGATATTGGACATCCTGCGCCGCGAGCGCGTCCCCGCCACGTTCTTTGTGGTGGGAAAGAACGCCGAAGCGCATCCTGGCCTGCTCGCCCGCGAGTGGCAGGACGGCATGGAAATCGGCAACCACTCCTTCACGCACCCCGAAGAAAGCATCAAGCCCCTGCGCTGGCGATTAGAGTTGGACGCCACGCAGCGCGTGATTGAGGCCATGACCGGGCACATGACCCTGCTGTTCCGCGCACCCAACCGTGCCGAACTCGGAGCCGTCCTCCGAAGCCGACTTTGACCCCATCCTGCAAGCGGACAAACTGGGCTACCTGTTTATCGGCGAGCAGAACGACCCGACCGACTGGCAGCCCGGCATCACGTCTGACCAGATTGTGCGCTCGGTTCTCCAATACGTGCAGACCAAAAACAACGGCAACTGCATCCTCCTGCATGACGCGGGCGGCGACACGCGCGCGCAGACCGTGCTGGCCCTGCCGCGTATTGTTGCCGCGCTACGGGCGCGGGGATACCATTTCGTGCCAGTGTCGGCCTTGGTGGGGCGGCCCAAATCGGCCCTGTTCCCGCCCGTCGCAGGCCGTCAATTGTGGACGGTAGCGTTTGACCGCGCCTGCTTTGACGCCACCTACTGGCTAGGCAGCGGGTTCACCCTGCTGTTTCTGCTCGCCATCGCGCTGG
The DNA here is from genome assembly GCA_963835235.1 of uncultured Armatimonadota bacterium. Classification (GTDB taxonomy): domain Bacteria; phylum Armatimonadota; class Armatimonadia; order Armatimonadales; family Capsulimonadaceae; genus CAWIET01. The sequence continues at coordinate 573,509 of CAWIET010000004.1, read as the reverse complement.
GCATCGGGCGCATCTTCATCATGGGCACGCTGGCTGTCTTGCAGGCCCGGCAGGAGCGGCGGCGCGTCTTTGCCCCCCATTACCGGCCCGCCGTCTCGGTGGTAATTGCCGCTTACAACGAGGCTAAAGTGGTCAACCAGACCATCGCGACGCTACTGGCGAGCGACTACCCGGATTTAGACATCGTGGTCGTAGACGACGGCTCCCGCGACGGCACGGCGGACGTGGTGCGCGCCGCGTATGGCAGCGACCCGCGCGTCACCGTTCTTGCCAAATCCAACGGCGGCAAGGCGTCCGCGCTCAACCTGGGGATTAAAGAGTGTCGGGGCGACATCATCGTCGCGCTGGACGCCGACACGCATTTCGCGCCGGACACCGTGAGCCGCCTCGTGCGCCACTTCCAAGACCCCGATATTGGGGCCGTCTCCGGCAATGTGAAAGTCGGCAACCGGGACAACCCGCTTACGCTCTGGCAGGCGGTGGAATACATCACCTCGCAGAACTTTGACCGGCGGGCCTTTGACCTCCTGAACTGCATCACGGTGGTTCCCGGCGCGGTGGGCGCGTGGCGCAAAGACGCCGTGATATTGGCTGGCCTTTATTCGTCGCAAACGCTGGCCGAGGACACCGACCTGACGTTCAAGATACGCAAACTGGGCTACCGCATCGTGACGGACAACAGCGCGCTGGCCTACACGGAAGCGCCGGAAACCCTGCAAAGCCTCGCCAAGCAGCGATTCCGGTGGGCGTTCGGCACGCTGCAATGTCTTTGGAAGCACCGGGACGTGCTGGGTCGCCCGCGCTACGGGGCATTCGGGCTGGTCGCGCTGCCGTCACTGTGGGTGTATCAGATTGCGTTTCAGGCGCTCGCGCCCATTGTAGACCTTGCCATCGCCTGGAGCCTGATTTACGGGACGTGGTTCGCGCCGAGCATGGCGCACGGGGATGTGCTGACGCTGCTGGGCTACTGGGCCGTCTTTTCTACGGTGGAGATTGCAGGCGCGTGGGTGGCATTCACGCTGGACAGGGAGGACAAGCGCCTGCTGGGATGGCTTCTTTTGCAGCGGTTCGTGTACCGGCAACTGATGTATTACGTCATCGTGAAGTCGCTGGTGACGGCGGTGCGCGGCTCGCTGGTCGGCTGGGGTAAACTGGAGCGCCGGGGCACGGTGAAGACGCCGACGGCCTCCAGCAGTGGCCCCCCTAGCCCCCCAATTCTGGGGGGAAGATAGTCTACAGCGCCACTCTTGCTTCGCTCCTGTCCGGCAAGGCAGTGTGAAACGCACCCTACCTCATATCATTTCCTCTCCGCAAAATGGGGGGGGGCGTGGGCCTCATCTTCCCCGCGCCACCGTGAGGGAGTACGGCGGCAGGCGCAGCGTTGCCGCCGTTGACAGGAACCTCGCGGGCGGCAGATTCCGCGTGGGAAAGCCATGCGCTCCATCTGCGTGCCAGACGAATTGCGCCGGGCCGTATTGGATAACCGTCAGCGGGCCGCGCAGAGAACGGACACGTCCCGTCACGCTGTCTTGCAGGCGCAGCCGAATGGTTTGCGCCCGATGCGGGTCTTTGTTCAGGAGCAGCACGGCCCAGTCTCCAGTGGCACGGCGCAGGGCGTAGGCGGTCACGGTTCCTGCTGCTCCCATCACTGCCGCCCGGTACAGGGCGTTTCGCCCCGGCCCTACCCATTCGCGCGCCAGCATTTGCTCGGCCCAATATGCGGGAAGCGGACACCGGATGCGGCGGGCGCTATTGGACAAAAACAGGGCGAGGTTGCCCCATGTCGGGCAGGCGGGCGACTCATGCATGGGGGCGTCGGGTTCCAGGCCGTACAGGAAGGCGGTTTGCCCGCCCAGCGTGAGAAACTGCGCGGCGCAGTCGGCGTCTAACAGCGCGCCCGGCAAGTCCATCTCCGGCTGCCCGGCAAAGGCGGAATAGCCGTACTCGGTAATAACGAGGGGCACAGAGGGTGGCAGGCCCGCTTGGTCAAAGCCTGCAATGCAGGCCGCGAGCAGGGTTGGCTCCTGCTTTAAGAACAGCGCAGGCGGGGCACACACGTCGTCAAACGGGTACCACTCCCAGGAAAGGAACCCGAAGTCCCCTAGCCGCCCGCGCTGCTTCAGGTAACGCAGAAAGCGGTTGACCCACGAGTGATTGCCGCGCGTGTCGGGCCAGGCGTGCCAGCCGCCGGTGTCAGTCTGCAAAGACGGCCCGCCCAGCGGAACGCTTTTGTCCACGCGGCGCAGGGCATCGGCGAACTGAACGTACAGCGCGCCGTAGTCTTCGGGGGAGACATACTGGCCATCGGGTTCTTCGCCCAACTCCACGCCCCGCAGCGCATAGCCCCTTTGCTTCAAGAAGCGCAGTTCACTCGCCGCGTTGTCGGGGGTGTCGTACAGCACGCCGACCGGAACAAGCACGGGCAGGCCATGCGTCAGGCCCGACGCCCACACGCGGTCAAAGCCGGGCTGCTCCACGCGCGGGTCTCTGTCCGTCGCCGCATAGAACGGGTCAGTAGAGGAGGCGACCATTTCCGTCTGCGCGTCATGGCGGGGAGCGCGGCGCACCCAGTCATGCCATCTGCCGCGCGTGTCCACAAGCCCCGCGCCCAGTTCCCGAATGGCGTAGCCGAGGCGGTCGCGCGCGTCTATGGAACCGCGCGGAGCCGTGCCGCTGCTCCCGGTCAGGGTGAGGCGGACGAAGCGCGCTCGCACGGTGCGCGCGCACAGGCGGAGCGTGACCGCGCCGCCCTTGCCGCTTGCGAACTGTCCCTGCGGAAACGGCAGCCAGGCTCCGTTTTCGTCCTGCGTCTGCGCGATGCCGTCGTTGGGGTCGTCCGGGCCGCGCCAGTAGTCGGCGTGAAACTGCGTCGCGTAGGGCACGCCCCACAGGACGCGCAGGGCATTGACGAGGCGCGGGCGGCCCAAATCCATCACGACCCACTGCGGATGCAGGCTATCGGGTTCATGGGTAAAGCGGCTGCTCAGGTAGGGATTAGACTTCCAGAACGTGCGCGGATCGCCGTCATCTAATCGGGAATAGCCATCGTTGGCGGCCTGGTCGGTGGTGGAGCCGCGCCGGGGCAGGCGGTAGCCGTAGGAAGCGAGAAGCGGAGAAGCGGCGCGCGCGTCCGAAGTCCAGTAGCCCTGCCCGCGCGCGGCGTCGCTCCACGCGCCGCGCGGGTTCCAGTGCCAGGCGTCAATCGCCAGTTCGGTGCGAAGGCGGTACGTGAGCGGCCCGTAAGGGACAGCGCGCATCGCTTTGACATTGGCGGGCGTGTAGACCTGCGCCGCGTCGCCTTGCTCCAGGCCGTCCACACCCGCGCCAAACGCCTGCAAGGCAGAAAACGCGCGGACGGGATGCCCTGTCACTGTTACGGTGACGACGGGCAAAGACGCCGCCCGCGCCGCCGACAGAAGAAACGCGAGGGCCAGAAGAAGAAATGCTACACTCGCGCGCAGGCAGGCGAGCCGGGGCGAAGGGTAATCCATGTCAGTTCCGGGCGCGTCAGGAAGCGCAGGGCGAGGCCGCTCACCCCGATGCCGCGCGTCACGTAAAGCTGCGTGCGGCCCGGACGGATGCCCACCGCGCGGCGCAGGCGCTTTCCATGATAGTACCCGTCACTCATTCTGCGCCCCAAGCGGGAATGCGTGTAAACGGGGCCGAGGCCGGGAACGCGCACCTGCCCGCCATGCGTGTGCCCGGACAGCACCAAATCCACGCCCCGAAAGATGGCTTCGGCGATATGGTCAGGGGAATGCAGCAGCGCGACAACGCACGTCAAAGGGTCTACACCGTCCAAAGCGTCGCCCAGGCGGTCGTAGTCGTTCACAGGGTCGTCCACACCCGCGAGCGCAATGGCCTGCCCGTCCCGATGCAGCAGCGCATGGCGGTTGAGCAGAGGGACAATCCCGTTCGCCGCCAGCGTTTCCGCGAACTGATGGGGCCGCACGCCGTTCTTGTGCTCGGAATTGCCGAACACCGCATACACGCCATCGCGGGAGGTAAAGCAGTCGGCAAGCGAGAGAAATGGCGCGATACCTTGCGGCGTGTGTATCAAATCCCCCGTAACTGCCACAACGTCGGGGGTGGGAAGCGTCTTGATGATGTCGCGCAGCCGCCGCTCGCGCCGCCCCAGTTGGCGCATATGCAGGTCAGACACTTGAAGCAGCGAGAAGCCATCAAACGCGCGGGGCAGGCGCGGCACGGAGATTTGCAGGCGCACGACTTCAATGCGATACGGCTCAATCAGCGTGGCATAGCCAAGCAAGCCTAACGCCGCCCCGCCGAGGCCGCCCAACAGCGGACGAGCGGTCAAGAACGCTCCCCCGCCCCAATGATGGGGGGCAGCGATGCCGCAGCGAGAGGTTTAAACCCCTCGCTTTTGCGCGCGACGCACGCGACGGTGACGCCGAACGGCAGGTTCACACGCTCTACGAGTGCGCTTTCCCAATCCGAAAGCGTCCGCAGGGTGGCATTCACGGCGGGCGGCACGGCGACTAAATTGGCCTTCTTTTCGCGCCCCGCCCGCTTTGGCACGAGATTAGACACTTGCCGATAAGCCCAGATGATGGGGAACAGCGCCGTCACTGTGTACGACAGCTTTTCCACGCGCAGCCCGGAACGCTGGCACACATCACGCAAATGCGGCGCGGTGTACCGCCGAAAGTGATGCAGGGCTTCATCGTGCTCGCTCCACAGCGAACGAAACGCGGGCACGGTGATGAACACACTGCCGCCCGGCGTCAGCACTCTGGCAATCTCGCGCAGGGCGGCTTTGTCGTCATCAATGTGCTCCACGATGTCCATTGCGGTCACGACCCTGAACGTATTGGACGCAAACGGCAGCCTTCGCACATCGGCCCGCGCCAATTGATACCCGCGCGCGGGAGACATCGCCGCTCCCCGCTTGCGGCAGAACGCGAGCGCCTCCGGCGCGAAGTCCGCCCCGGTCACGTCCCCGAACGGGGCTAAGTCGTCCAGCATCGCGCCCGTCCCGCAGCCGATGTCCAGGATTTTCCCGTTTCCGCCCGGCGCACCATGCTGCTTCAGCAGTCGCACAATCAGCGCGCGGCGCGCGCCGTACCACCAGTAGCCGTCTTCCAGACGGTGCATTCGCTCATATTCTTCTTGCTGCATAGGGGATTCTGTTACGCGCGCGGCGTGGGCTTGGGAGACGCCGCCGGAGCGGGCGGCAGGGAGGGCAAACGCCGATGGATGCGCCGAATGGCCGCCAAATCCAGCAGCATTCGCGTGCCGTCGCGCACCATGCTCACTTTGGAACCGGCCTTGTGCGACCAGCGGATGGGCACTTCGGCCACCCGAAAGCCAAGCCGCTGGGCGACAAAAAGCGCCTCGCTGTCAAACGCGAACCCGTCTAAACGGCACCGGGAAAACACTTCCGCCGCCGCCTGCGCGGTGAATATCTTGAACCCGCACTGCGTGTCGCTGATGCCGGGAACGGCCAACAGGCGCACGGCTTTATTAAATCCCCGGCCCAGCGCCTCCCGGTACCAGGGCTGATGCACCATCAAATGCGACTGTCGCAGGGGCCGCGAGCCAATGCCAACCGCTGCGCCCTCGCGCCGCATGGCGTCCAGAACGACAGCGTATTCCTCAACAGGCGTGGCTAAATCGGCGTCGCAAAAGAGGCGCAAATCGCCCGATGCCCGCAGCATTCCAAAGCGGACGGCGTAGCCCTTGCCCCGGTTGCCGCCATAAGACAGCACGCGCACGCCGGAGCAGTGGGGGGAAGACGGAACATGGGAAGCCGCGAACGTTTCCGTCACCTGCGCCGTCGCGTCTGCGGAGCCGTCGTCTACCACCAGCATTTCAAAGGCTTCGCCGCGCTCCGCGAAGTAGTCCCACGTCGCCGCGAGCGTGAGGGGCAGGCGGTTGGCTTCATTGAAGGCGGGTATAATCACCGAGACGGACATTGCGCCTATTATGGCCCTTGCCGGGCCGAATGTCAAGCCGACAAAGCCGAATGTCAAGCCGACGGAAAGACCTCGCCGCCCATGTCTCTCAACGCCCGCGTCCTCCTGCTCCGGCTGGCCGACAGCCCCGCCGTCAAGCACACGCTGACCCGTTACGGCTTCTCCAAAGGCATTGTGCGCCGCTTTGTCGCCGGGGAAACGCTGCCCGATGCTCTGCAAGCCGCTCAAACCCTGCAAAGCAAAGGCATCCGCACCGCGCTGGACTTTCTGGGCGAAAACGTGGGCACGGAGGCCGAAGCGGACAGCGCCGCGCAATCCTATATCGCCGCGCTGGACGCCCTCGCGCAGGCGCAGTTGCCGGATGCGTACGTTTCCGTCAAGCTGACCGCGCTCGGCCTTGACCTCAGCGATGCGCTGGCCGCCCGCAATCTGGAGCGCATTCTCACTGCCGCTCAAACTCATGCGAACGCATTCGTGCGCGTGGACATGGAAGGCTCGGCGTACACGCAGCGCACGCTGGACATCGTGTGCCGCGCCCACCAACGCTTTCCGCAAGTTGGCACGGTGCTGCAATCCTCCCTGTATCGCACCGACGAGGACGCGCGGCGGCTGATTGCGGCGGGCATTCGGGTGCGTCTGGTGAAGGGAGCCTATGCCGAGCCGCCCGAAGTCGCCTACCCGCGCAAAGCCGACGTGGACGCGGCCTATGTCCGCCAGATGCAGACGCTTCTGCTGCACGGCCATTCCCCCGCGCTCGCTACCCACGACCCCGCCATTCTGTCGCAGGCCAAGCGGTTTGTCCGGGAGCGCGGCATTCACAACTCCGGCTTTGAGTTCCAAATGCTTCTGGGCATCCGCCGCGACCTTCAGGAAAGCCTCGCCGCCGAAGGCTACGCCGTGCGCGCCTATGTCCCCTTTGGGCAGGCGTGGTATCCCTACTTCATGCGGCGTTTAGCCGAGCGTCCCGCCAATGTTGGCTTTATCCTGCGCGCCCTGCTTCGGCCCTGAGCGGGGCGGCCTGTAGCCCTGCACACGGGAAAACTCCCCGCTGGCTCGCTTGACACGCGCCCCAACCCGTGATAGAATAAACCAGAGCCTGTTCCTGCACGCCCCAAAGGAGGCCCGCCATGTCCGTGTTTCGCTCCTCGCTGCTGCTTTGTCTGGCCCCGATTTGTCTGGCCCTGATGCTGGCCGCGCCCGCCGCCCGCGCGTCCTGCGACCTCAAAGTCGTGTCTGCCTACCCGTGCGACACGAACGGCAACAAAGTCACGCCTAAAGTGGGGGACACGTATTATGTCCGCTTCAACTGGTCGGTGACGGGCACGCCCGCGCAGTCCTATTCGATCAAGTTCACGGAGGCAAACCAAACCTATCTGTGGACAGGCATTCAGCCGGGAACGGGGACGTTCTGGGGCTATGTCGGCTGGCAATTGCCCCTCGGCGGCTCCATTCCCTATACCGTCACCCTTGACCCGGACAACGTGACCGGGGACACCAATCACGGCAACAACCTGCTGAAAGGCAAGTTCACGCCCACGCCCCCGACCGCTGCCATTCAATACTACGCCCCACAAACATGGAACGGCGCGGAAACCTTCTCCGTCACCTGGAACCCCGGCTCCGGCACGGTGACAAATGGGCTGGTCTGGCAGGGCGTTCCCACAACGGGGACGTTCCAGAAGGTGCTGTCTGCGACAAAGCCTGCGGGCGCGAAGACCGTCACCACGCAGCCCAATTCTCAGCCGGTCTGGGAATTGGATTGGAGCAATTACGCGCCTACGTCGTCGGATTACACGTGGAACGTGACGCAGGCATTCAAAGTGCAGGTCAACAGCGTCAAAGTCAACCCGTCCAAACTGGGCGCAGTGACGTGGGGACAGATTGCCGCGCTGCCGTCCGCGTACACGCAATGGGAGCAGCCTGACCCGCTGGTGCAGTCTAGCAACCCCGCTGTAGTCGGCTTCGTCAATGGCATCCTGCCCGCCGACTACCAAACCACGATGACCCCCTACGCCGCCGCCGAAGCCCTGTTTTTAGGCGTCGTAAAGGCCACCACCTACACCGACGCCACCGACATTGACGACAGCGCGGCAGGCACGCTTTCGCAGGGCTACGCGAACTGTCTGGGCTTTTCCACCTTGCTGGCGGCGGCATTGCGGCATATCGGCATTCCGGCGCGCACGCTCTGCGGCTGGTGGCAGGGAACCGACCAGTGGCACTGCCTGATGGAGTTTTACCTGCCCGGCGCGGGCTGGGTTCCCGCCGACGGCTCGCAGGACAAAGTGTGGTGGGATCCGTCCGGCACGTACCCGTGTATGTTCGGCAACGACCCCTTCCTCAACACCTACTGCGAAGTGAGCCGGGGCAGCGACCACCACACGTCCTATTTCGCCGTCACGGAACTGCAAGTCGGCTGGTTCCAGTATTCCGGCACGGCGTCCTATTCCAACTTCGCGAACACGTGCAGCCTGTCGCAATAAAGCCTGTCCCAATGAAAATTGCCGTGCTGGACGGCCACGCGCTGAACCCCGGCGACCTGTCGTGGGACGAATTGCGCGCTCTGGGCGAGTGCGTGGTTTATCCCCGGACGCCGCCGGAGCAGGTGATGGAGCGCGCCGCCGGGGCCGAAGCCGTGCTGACCAACAAAACCGTGCTGACCCGCGCCCATCTGGAAGCCCTGCCCGATTTGCGCTATGTCGGGGTGCTGGCGACCGGCTACAATGTCGTGGACGTAGACGCCGCCCGCGCGCGCGGCATTGCCGTCACAAATGTCCCTGGCTACGGCACGCCGTCAGTGGCGCAGATGACGATGGCGCTCTTGCTGGAACTGACCCTGCACGTTGGCGCGCACGCGCAATCCGTGCGCGAAGGACAGTGGTCGCGCAGCCCCGACTTTGCCTACTGGAACACGCCGCTGACCGAACTGAGCGGCCTGACGCTGGGCATTGTCGGCTTCGGGGACATCGGGCAGGCTGTCGCGCGTCTGGCGCAGGCGTTTGGCATGACTGTGCTGGCCCACCGACGCCCGCGCTCCGGCGTCCCGGACGACCTGCGCGCCGTGCGGTTCGTGGAGCGCGAAAGCCTCCTGCGGGAAAGCGACGTGGTGAGCCTGCATTGCCCGCTTACGCCGGAAACGGCGCATCTGATTGACGCCGCGTCGCTGGCCCTCATGCGCCCGTCGGCGTTTCTGCTGAACACGAGCCGGGGCGGATTAGTGGACGCGCCCGCGCTGGCGGAGGCGCTCACGCAGGGCAGGCTGGCAGGCGCGGCGCTGGACGTGCTGGAAACCGAGCCGCCGCCCGCCGACAACCCTCTTTTGCGCGCCCCGAACTGCCTGATTACGCCCCATATCGCGTGGGCGACCCGCGCCGCCCGCGAACGCCTCCTGCGCGCCGTCACCGACAACCTGCGCGCCTTCCAGCAGGGCGAGCCGCGCAACCGCGTCGCCTGAGCGCAGGGTGTCCTGTGTGGATTTCACGCGGCGGGAGGGAGCGCGGCGGTGACGGTGACGGGCATTCCCTGAAAGCCCTGCGCGGTGAGCGGCTCCAGCAGCACGGCAATCTTCTGATTGGGCAGCGGCAAGCCGAACTCCTGCGTGTAGGCGGCGGTCAAATCAATCGGCGCGGCGGCGGGCTGCATCAGCACGGCGAGGCGCTTGAACTGGCTGCGCCCGAAGTAAAAGCGTCCCATATTGGCGGGCGCGGCGGCGCTGACAACCAGAATGTGCGGATACGCGGCGGCGAGCGTGAGGGTGAGCGTGAACGCGCTGTCAATCAAGGCGGCGTCTAAACTCTCCGGCGGCAGGACGCTGGCGGGCACATACTGAACCGGGGCGTCCAGGGACATGGGCAGACTGGCGCTCTGCTGCGCGCCGCACACGGACACGAAGCACTGCCAGCCGGACAGGTGCTTGACGGCGCGTTTGCCGTGCGGGTCGGTCATCTGCGCGCCTAGTCGCTTCCACGCGAGCGCCTGGCTGGCCGAGCACTCGCGCCATGCCATCCCCAGGTCTATCATGGAGGCCACGACGCGACGCTGCTTGGGCGTGCTGGACGTGTTGCGGAAGTTGCGCTCGCGCACGACAGCCGTGTCCCCCACCTGGGTGACGACGTAACTGCCGACCTTGCCGCGCATTTTGGCGAACGTCGGATTGTTGCCCTTCATGGTGAAAGTTCCTTTAGCAGTAGGGTGGATGCTGCCGAACCGACTGCCCGCTAGTCCGGCACCGTTATTTTTCCATACTTTGCCGCGCGTCTCACACTTTAGTTTTTGCGGGGGCGTTTGGGAGGGGGCGGGAAGAGGCCCTCACGCACGAGGAAGCCCTCACGCACAAGGAAGCCCTCACCCCGCCATCAGAATGGCGACCCTCTCCCGTTGTCACGGGCGAGGGTAGGAGTTATTTGTCCTTACCCTCGCCTGCGAAGCGGGAGAGGGTGGCTCCGCAGGAGCCGGGTGAGGGCCTCCTTCCGGCGGGTGAGGGCCTCCTGCGGCTTTGCAACGCGCGGGGTGAGTGCCCTCTGTAGGAACGGGTAAGGGCCGCCTACGGATTGGGCGTTAACTCATAAATCGTGCCGTTGCCGTGCGCGCGGGCAGGCGCGGGTGGGAGGGCGGCGCGGGAACGGCGCTCACGCACAAGGAAGGAGGCCCTCACCCGGCTCCTGCGGAGCCACCCTCTCCCGCTTCGCAGGCGAGGGTTAAGAGGGAGTCCCCGTTGTCACGGGCGAGGGTGAGGAATAAGTCACTCTTACCCTCGCCTGCGCCAGCAGGCTCTTAACTCTTACCCTCGCCTGCGAAGCGGGAGAGGGTCGCTGCGAAGCAGCGGGGTGAGGGCCGTTTACAGACACGGTGAGGGCCTCCTACGCAGGCGGGGACGCCTCCGGCATGAGGGAAGTTCGCGGAATGCCCATGTCATGGGCGGGTATTCTCTAGGGAGTTGGCTTGTAATCGGCTTGTGATTGGCTTTGCACCCCTTGCCGCCTGCTGTGCAACGGCTTCGCAACGGCTTGCAAATGCCTCGCATCGGGCAGGTGCTTGACAGAGGGGCGCGAATGTGGCACAATGAGAGTGCTCCTTGCGGCCCTGCGAAACAGGCCGCCTTTCGCGCAGCAAAGCATCCGTCACCGATGGACTCAGCAACCGGCCCGTCCGCCACAATCCTTGACAGCGCCGCTGACAGCCGCACGACAAGCGGCGACGCCCAGTTCTTTGCGCTCCATGAACTGATGCAGGCCGTCGCGCGCCAGACCGATGTGCGGGCGACGCTCGCGCTCGTGACGGAGAAAGCACGCACTCTCGCCCACGCGGACAGTGCCGCCCTGACGCTGTTAGACCCGACGCGCACGCTCTTGGACTTCGCCGCCGTCGCTGGAGCCGATGCCGAGCAAATCATCGGCCAGACCGTGCGCGTGGAAGATGCCCTCGCCGGGCAGACCGCGCTGACGGGGGAATTGTATCTCGCCCATCACCCCGCGCATTCTCAGCCGTTGCTATCCACGCTTGACCCGGCGCAGGCGCGCGGATGGGGCGTGCGCTCGGCGGTGGTCGTGCCTATCTACCTGCACGGGCGTCCGGCGGGGGCGATTGCCGCCCTCAACCGCGTGGATGACGCGGGCTTTTCCGGGGCCGACGTGCTGCGTTTGCAACTTCTTGCTAACGCCGCCGCGCTCGCTCTGGGCGCAGACAGTCTCAAGCGGCAGGCCGCGCAGAAGCAGCGCGAGCGAGACATTCTGTACCAGGCGGCACGGGCTACGTCGTCGTCCCTGAATGTGCAGGAAGTGCTGTCCAACGTGCTGTCTACAGTATCGGGCACGCTGGAAATGGCCGCCGGGGCCGTTTTTCTGCTCAACGATGAGCGCAGCCGTCTGTATATCGGCGCGGACGCAGGCTTGGACGGCGATGACCATGACCGCCAATTGCCGGGCGATGGCCCCGGCCCGGCGGCCCGCGCGCTGCAATCTGGGCAGCCCCTGCTGATTGCCGACACGCTCCAAAGCGAAGTGGACGACCTGCCCCTGCCGGGAATGCGCTCGCTGCTGCTGGCCCCAATGGTCGCGCGCGCCATGCCGGAGGGCCTCATTGTCGTTGGCTCGCGCCAGGCCAACGCCTACTCCCCCGAAGACAGCGCGCTGCTGTCCGCGGTGGCGAGCCAGGCCGCGGTTGCTTTGGAAAACGCCTGGTTGTATGAGGATGCTACGCGGCGCGCGCAGGAAGCGACCGCCCTGTATGAACTCTCGCAAACAGTGGGGGCGACTTTGCAGTTGAGCAGCGCGCTCCACTTTGTCGCCGACAGCGTGCTCGCGCTGCTCCATGTGGACAAATTCGCCTTGTTTCTCTTTGACCCGCCCTCCGGGGCGCTCCATATCAAAATCGCCCGCAATATCCGCCGCGAGACGGTGCAAACCATGCGCCCCAGGATGGGCGAAGGCATCGCCGGGTGGGTCGCCGAGTTTGAGACCCCCACCGCTGTGCAGGATGTTGCTGCCGACCACCGCAACCGCTCCTGCCCCATTGACACCGAAGGGGTGACTTCGCTGGTCAGCGTTCCCCTGCAATCGCGCGAGCAGGTGATTGGCGTTCTCCACGCTATGAGCACCCGACGCCGCCTGTTCACAGTCAGCGAGATGGAACTCTTGTATACCATTGCCAACCAGGTAGGGGCCTCCATCGCCAACGCCCAGATGTACGAGGAAGCGCGCCAGCAGTCCGATGAGATACGCAAAGGAGTGCGGCGCGTCGCGCGCGCTCTGGGGTCGTCCCTTAACCCGGCAGAAACGGCGCAGGTGATTGCCGATCTCGCCGCCGAAATGACCGGCTCCGCCCGCAGCGTTCTGTACGCGGCGAACGAACAGGGCGACCTGAGCGTGCGCGCCGCGTCCAATTTCAAGGCTGCTCTCGCGCCGCGCAGCCCGGAAAACCCGCCCGACAAGATAAGTGATAAGACGCCGGAAACGCCCGCTGTCTGGGTCGCGCGGCGCGGGCGTTCTCTCATGATTGCAGACCTGGCCGCCGACGTACGCTTTGCCCTGCCGCCGTTCGCGCAGCGCGAGAAGATTGGCTCCTATCTGGGCGTTCCCCTCAAACTCGGCAAGGACGTGCTGGGCGTGCTGGAAGTCTACACCCGCGAGCCGCGCCGCTACCGCCCCGACGAGATGCGCCTCCTGATTACCTTTGCTTCTCAGGCCAGCGTCGCCCTCCAAAACGCCCGGTTGGTGGAGCAGGCCGGGCGTCGCGTCGCCGATTTAGATGCCGTGCTGGCTCTGAGCGCGCACCTGTGCGCGAGTGGCCCATTGCCCGAAAGCGTACCGGAAACCCTGGCGCGTCTGGGCGCGGCGATGCAGGCCGACGCGGTTCAACTGGACATGGCCCCGCCTGCCCTCAGCGCCCTCTGGCAGCGTCCTGGCACGGAAGAAAACGCCGCCGACACGGGACGCGAAGACGCGCCCGCGCTCTCCGTTCCTTTGTCTCTCTCCGGTGACGCGCAGGGAACCTTGCGGCTGGCCCGCGCGCCCGGCAGCGCGCCGTTCAGCGCCGACGACCGCCGTCTTGCAACGGTTGCCGCCAACCTGCTTTGCCTGCGCCTGCGCTAACTCCCTCCTGAAAAACCCGCAATTCCCTCAGTTGCCAAAGGGGCTTTTAGCCCTGTGTTTGTGCCTGCCGCATACCGATAATTGCCGCAGGTACATACATTATGATGCTGACGCTTCCTCAGAGCGCGCCAGAAACAGCGCGCCCGATGCCCCTTCCAAAGACGCTGCTGGTGCAGATTGCCCCCCTGCCGGAGCAGGTCGGCCAAGTGCGGCGCGCGCTGGCCACGTGGCTCCTGCGCCAGAACTGGCCGGAGGACGACCGGGACGCCGTGCTGCTGGCAGTCGGAGAAGCGTGCAGCAATGCGGTCTGCTACGGCGACCCTGAGAACGCCGGGGCTGTCGTCTCGGTCTGCTGCCGCATAGCCTCAACGGGCGTCCTGCGCGTTCAGGTGCGAAACACCGGGCCGCGCTTCACGCCCAATCTTGCCGAGCAGTGCCGCCTGCCGGAATGGGAGGAAACGCACGGGCGCGGCTTCGCGCTCATGGAGGCGCTGATGGACACTGTGCGCGTTACCTCTAATGGCCGCGAAACGGTTGTTCACCTTGCCAAGCGGCGGGCTGCCTAGTCAACGGGCGCGGGGCATTGAAATGCGAGAGGTTGAAAAGCGAGGGGTTGAAACCTTCTCGCTGAGGGACGGCAGGAGCCGCCGAACGTGCCGGACACCTTAAAGCGGCTCAGCGTCCCCATTCCCCGGACGTTCAGCCGAAGGCTCCCCAGTGAGAGGACTTCAGTCCCTCGCCATTGTCTCCGTGAGAGGACTTCAGTCCCTCGCTCACTTCTGCGCGGGCACACTTCCACTCCGCACAGGCTTGTTCATCGGGTATAATCGGCGGTATCTAGCCCACCAGTGAGCCGCCATGCCTGAACATGACCCATCTGACCCTGCCGCCTCGCCCCTCGCGACGCCGACCCCCACGCCTTCGCTCAATGGAATCGCGCCGCCCGGTGCGCCCCGCCCGCGCCGCCTCGTCTACGAGTCGACCCTGCTGCCTGCGCGCAAACACCGCCGCGTGTCCCGCTGGATTGTGGTTCCCGGCCTGCTGCTCGGTCTCGGAGCCATTCTATACGCGCTGCTGGCTGCCCCCCATACCCGCCGCTTTGTCGCCACTGCCGGGCAGATTGCGTTTGCGTCCGATCAGGGGACGCCGGGGCGCTCGCATTTGTGGGCGTCATCGGCAGATGGCAAAGGCGCGCGGCCTCTGGCGCAGGGCACGGGAACCGACAGCGCGCCCGCCTGGTCTGCCGACGGCGCGCAAATCGCGTTTCTTTCCAACCGGACGGGCAGCCAGCCGCAGGTGTTCGTGACGGACGCCGACGGGCAGAACGTCGTGGAGGTCACGCACAATGCAGGCGCGAAGTCGCAGCCCGCGTTCGCTCCATCTGACCCCAACTTGATTGGCTATCTGGCAGGCGGCGCTCTCAGCGCGACGGACGCCGCAACCAGCAGCACCGTGCGTCTGCTGCCCCCGCCGCCCGATGCCAATCGCCCGCAGGGCGACGAAGCCACCGGGGCGTCCTCCCTGCCGGTGGTAATTACATCATGGGCGTGGCAGCCCGCCCAGGAACGCGCCGCGCAGGGCGTCGCGGCTGTGGAAGACAACGGCAGCATGGAAGCCCTCGTGCTTCTCCCGTCTCTGAGCGCCGCACCCACCGACACGCAGACCGGACAACCGGACGGTGCGCCGCTCGCCGCCGCCGATGCCCTTTCTCTCGCGTGGTCGCCCGATGGCGGCATTCTGGCAGTTGCCATGCTCGGCCTCAAGGGCTTGCCGCCAGGCAAAGGGGCCTCCGCGCTGGTGCTGCTGGACGCGCAGGAACACGCGCTCTCGCAGCGTCCGCTCGCCCTGACGCCGCACGCCGACACCGGCCCGCAGAACCCGGTCTTCTCGCCCGATGGCACGCAAATCGCCTTTGAGTTGTGGTCGCAGCCCGACCTAGCGCACCGACGCACGCTGGGGCTGTTTGTCGTTTCCTCCGACGGCAGCGCGCCGCCGCATCCCGTTTTTCAGGGCGCGGCAGGGGGCGCGCGCTTCACGTCCGACGGCCAATCGCTGCTGTTTCTGCGCGAGCGCGCGGGCGGCGGGCATGACCTGTGCCGCGTGAACTTAGACGGGAGCAGCCTCCTGCGCCTGTCCGATGGCAAGGCTGACGTGACCGCTGTTGCCGTTTCCCCGCAGAAGCCGGGCGCGCACAGTTAACGCTTTGCTTGACAATCGGCCCGCCGTTGTGTTATGATGGGCCAGCAGAATTGACAGCAACAATTGGCAAGACCGGCAGCGAGGCAAAGGCGTCTCACCGCCCCAAACGGAGCGGAGGCGTCTTTTTTGCGTCCAGGGGTGCAGAAAACGTCCCCAACAACCGAGTATGAATACCAGCACTGATTATGGGAATTGAGGGCAGGGCATGAAGCAAGTAGATATGGTCGTCATCGGCAGCGGCCCTGCGGGCCAGAAGGCCGCTATTCAAGCCGCCAAACTGGGCAAGCAGGTGACGCTGATAGAACGCAACGCCATTATCGGGGGCGTCTGCACGCACACGGGAACCATTCCCAGCAAGGCGCTGCGCGAGGCCGTGCTGCACCTGTCAGGATTGCAACAGCGCGGCTTTCATTCCGCCGCCCTGAGCGACCGCAACGGGCAGCAAATCGCCATTGAAGACCTCATCGCGCGTGGACGGCAGGTCATTCAAACTGAGATTGGCGTCATTCGCGAGCATATGCTCCGCAACGGCGTGGAACTCATCTGGGGCGAAGCCCGCTTTGAGGACGCCAACACGCTTCATGTCACGCGCCAGCACGCTTCCCAATCGCTCCGGGCCGACCATATTGTGATTGCCACCGGAACCGTGCCCGCGCGCCCCACGAACGTTCCTTTTGACCGCGAGCGCGTCTTGGACAGCGACAGCCTGCTGGAACTGCCTGCGCTGCCCAAAAGCATGATCATTGTCGGCGGCGGCGTCATCGGCACCGAGTACGCCTGCATGATGGCGACGCTGGGCGTGCGAGTCATTCTTACCGAAGCGCGGCCTACCCTGCTGGAGTTCGTGGACGCTGAGATTGCCGAAGCCCTGCAATACCGCATGCGCTCCATCGGCGTGACGCTCCGCCTGGGCGAGCGCGTGGACGAAATCCGCGTGCAGCCAGATGGTTTGGTGCAGGCGACCCTGCAATCGGGCAAGCACCTGCGCGCCGATACCTTGCTTTACTGCATCGGTCGGCAGGGAACGACGGACACGCTGGGATTGGAGAACGTGGGGCTGGTTCCCGACAACCGGGGCCGCCTGAAAGTGAACGCGCACTACCAGACGGACGTGCCGCACATTTACGCTGTGGGCGACGTGATTGGCTTTCCCGCGCTGGCGTCCACGTCTATGGAACAGGGGCGTCAGGCATCGTGCCACGCTTACGGCGAGCCAACTGTCTCCATGCCGGAATTGTTCCCGCTGGGCATTTACTCCATCCCGGAAATCAGCATGGTGGGCAAAACCGAGGCGCAGCTCACGCAGGAAGGCATTCCGTATGAAGCGGGCGTCGCGCAGTACCGGGAAATCGCGCGCGGGCAACTCTTAGGCGACGAAGTAGGAATGCTGAAACTGCTCATTCACGAGAAGACGCGCCAGATTTTAGGCGTCCATGCCATCGGGACGGGGGCTACCGAACTTATTCATATCGGGCAGGCGGTGATGGCGCTGGGCGGCACGGTAGACTTCTTCATCAACAACGTGTTCAACTACCCGACGCTGGCCGAGTGCTACAAAGTGGCGGCCCTGAACGGCTCCAACAAACTGCGCCTGCTGTATCAGGGCGACGACGCTCAGGACGACGCGGACGCCCGCATCGCCGCCTAGCGTGCCGGGGCTTTCTATAGCCCCGGCAAAGCAGTCCTGTTATGGCATCTCAGAGTTTGCCTCGCTTCAGTGTTATCACACCCCTGTATAACGGCCAGCGCTTCATTCGTGCTACTGTGGAGAGCGTTCGGGCGCAGACGCTCACGGGTTGGGAACACTGGGTTGTGGACGACGGCGGCACGGATGACGGCGCGTCGCTTGTAGAAGAACTCGCCGTCACCGAGCCGCGCCTGCACCTTCTGCGCCAGCCCAACGGCCACATCTGCAATGCCCGCAACAACGGCTTCGCGCGCTGCTCCCCCGCCGCCGAATACCTGCTGTTTCTTGACCATGATGACTTGCTGGAACCCGACTTCTTAGAAAAGATGGGCGCGCATCTGGACACGCACTCCGAAGTCGGCGTTGTGTATTGCGGGTTCACGGCCATCGGGCCGGACGACGCGCCGCTTGCTCCCGAACCCTGGATGGAAGCCCAGCGCTACGTCCCGAAGCCCTGGGGCTACGGGCGCGTGCCGCCATCTCTGCCGGAAACGCCGTTCTTGTCGCTGATTTCCTATCACCAGGCCATTCCGTCGTCGGTGCTGTTTCGCCGGTCGGTGTACGAGCGGGCAGGCGGCTGGGACGAAGAAACAGGCCGCAAGGTCTACGAGGACAAAGACCTGCTGCTGCGATGCGCGCTTCTGGCTCCCGTTCACTTTCTCAATCGCCCGCTGGTACAGTATCGGCTGCACGAGACGAATGCGTCGTGGCGGGATAACCCCGGCTGGCGCGAGCACTACGAAGGACGCTGGCTGCGGGGGAGTTTTCTGTCGCCCGCGCAGAAGCGGCTCACGCGGCGCGGCATCGCCTTTGATCGGTTCCTTGCAGGCGCGTTCGCATTGCGGGACGCGGGGCAGACGCTCAGGCGCGGCAGGCTTCTTCCGGCGGCGAAGGACGCGCTGAAGGGGGCAAAGAGGCTGGCAACCGCGCCACTGGCGTTTCTCGCGCGGTAAGGGTGCAATTCATTGCGCCCCTACGGGCTTTCTCTTTTGTCGCGCGGCTTGCGGGGACGCGGGGGGCGTCCGCGCAGCTCGTAGGAGACGCGGAAGCGGAGCATCTGCCAGTACATCACGGCGCGGGACGCAAAGCCGCGCGCGAAGCCGAGCTTTTCTTCCTTCATGGGGTGGGTCACGCCGCGCAGAGTCACATCTTTGCGAATGAGACCATGATGCCGCACGTAGTAGGTGATCGCCAGTTCAATACCGTAGCCGACGCTGTCCAGATTGGGAATGGCAAGAAACACGTCGCGGCGGATGGCGCGCTGGCCAGTGATGCCCGGCGAAAAGAACTGGGCGGCGTCTGTGAGCCAGCGTCCGCCCTTGAAAATGCCCATCGCCATGTGAGCGTCGCCCGTGCACACAGGCAGCACCAGGTCGCGCACGTGCTGAGGCGTGAGGCCCACTAAATCCGCGTCAAAAAAGACCAGCACGTCGGCGTCGGTGCGCTCCGCGCCCTCGCGCATCGCGCCGCCCTTGCCCCTGTTGCGGGGCAGGCGGATAGCGCGCACCCCTTCCATCGCTTCGGCAACCGCATACGTGCGGTCGGTGGAGCCGTCGGAAACGACAACCACCTCATGCACCTCCGGGGCGTCTTTGAGCGCGCGCAGGACGGCCTCAATGCGCCCTTCCTCGTTGTAGGCGGGCACGACAGCGGCTACTTTGACCGCCGCCATACCCGGCCCGGCAGACAATTTGACCACAGGCTTACGAAGGAGGGCGCGTCCCCGCGCTGGCAGACTCATCGGCGCGTGTCCAGTGTCGGGCTTGCGAGGATAGGAGAATTGCTCTGCCCAGGAGAAGTACCCGGCTGCACGGGCGAGCCGTCCGGGTTACGCTGCGTGCCAGACGGGGGCGGCGTGGGAGCAGGCGGCGGAGGCGGCGCGTCATCATCACCAGTCTGCTTGAGCGGCGTGGAAGGGCCAAGCGGCGTGGTCGCCAGTACCAGCGCCTGATAGGAAATGTCGTTCTTTTTGGCCGCCAGCTTGTCGCCCTCGGGATTGTAAACTTCGCCGATATACTGGCCGCCGTTGGCGCGCAGTTCGCGGTATTGCTCTAAAGCGCGCAAAGAGCGGTTCTGGTTGATGGGGTGATCTGTCGCGTAAGGCGGCGGCTCCGACGAGCGCTTTTCCAGGTCTTCCAGCACATGGAAAGTACGCACCATGCCCACCGGGTCGTAGCCCGCATTGTAGGCGAACCGCTCGCCCCAGCGGTCGGCCTCGTATTCGTCGCTGCGGCTGTAATGCAGTTGGTCTAGCTCGTACAGCGCGTTTCCAATCTGCCCCACCTGATAGCTGCGGCTGAGGAGCGTCGCTAGGTCAACCAAAATCCCCTTGCCCTGCGCGTCAGAGATTTGCTTGACCACATGGCGGCGCACGACATGGGCGCTTTCATGGCCGATAACGCAGGCAATGGCGTCGTCGTCATCGCCCAGTTTGTCCAGCAGCCCCCGATACACGTACACGTAGCCGCCGGGAATGGAAAAAGCGTTCACTTCGGGGCTGTCAATCACCCGGACGCGGAAGGAGATGTCAGGGCGGTCTTTGTTGGCCTGCGCAAAGACGGGCGCGGCAATTGCCAGAATGCGGCGATTGTACTTGCCGTCGGTGACGAACTTGGCCTGCGAGTCAATCTGCTGGGCGTATTGTTTGCCCAGGTCGTTTTCCTGGGTGGCGTCCATGTCGTTGCTGATGCGTCCGCTCTGGCAGCCCGGCAGGGCAAGCAGAGCGAGCGGCAGGAGGAGCAGGACGGCGCGCAGCCGCCCGGCGCGGCAGGTATTCCGTTGAGCGTGAGAAACAGGGTCTTGCATGGTTTTCTCTTTCAAGGAACAGCAGCATGGGGCGCAGCATTTATGGGAGCCGAGTGCGCCTTACGCCAGAGGGCATCGGCCTGCGCTTGCAGGGTTTGAGCCTGCGCCTGCATGGTTGTAAGCGTGCGGCGCAGAGATTGCAGCGTCGCCTGCGTTTTGGCTTCCGGCTCCTGCGCCGCCTGACGCACCGCATCCAGGCCGCGCGTTCCCTCCCGCTGGGCGAGAGCGAAGTCGCCGCGCGCGAGAGCAGCGCGCGCGGCCTGCGCGTCTCTGCTGGCACGGTCAAGCCAGGAGTGCGCGCTGTCCTGCGTGTCCGCGTCTTTTTCTGCCGCGCGGCGCAATGGCGGCGCGGGGCGCGAGAGGGCGGTCATCTGGCGGCGAAGCCGCACCAGCTCGCCCTGCATTTGATGCACCTGCCATATGTTATACCCGCACGCGGCGAGAAGCGCAAGCATCAGAATGCGCGCAAAGAAGCGGCGTATCATGCGCGGCTACGGAGAAGCCTGTTTTCTCCTGCCGCGCGCTTGGTTACGGTGAATGGACATATTTACTTCCGCCGGTTGATACCGCACCCAATCCTGCGGAGCGGGCAGGCCGACGTGGCCATCGTGCCCGGCAAAGACGTTTTTCTGCGCCTGAACAAGTTCCACGCAGGCGAACTTGTCCGCGCAAGACGGCGGCTTGCATGGCGGCACATGACGGGGCGAAGCTGCCGCAGGCACGACAAGGCAGAGAGCGACAAGCGTGAACATAGTAATGCGTGGGTTCATTTGGCTCGCTTCTTCAAGGCGATTGGCGGGCGCGCGCCCACGATTTGGCGCGCGCTTCCAGAGCGTCCTCTATCTTCTGGACGCGGCGGGCAAGCGGGCCGAAGTTCTGCCGGGTTCCCTCTTTGACCAGCAGGCGGCGGACGTTGCGGGCGGCGTTCCCTGTCCATTTGGCTTTGTACGGCTCATCGCCGCGCAGAAAGTCAAACACAGCGCGGCCTTCGCCCAGAGCCGTCTGAATGGCATGGGCGGTCAGCACCGTGCCCAGGCTCATTTTAGCGAGAGTCGGCTCAAAGCCGCCCTGATAGTAGCAAATCCGGTCACCAAACGCGAAGCAGTAAAGAGCCGCCTGCGTTTCGCCGTCCAGCTTCAGCGTGAACAGGCGCAGGAAGCCTCGCTGAAGCAGCGCACGGGCGGCATCGCGGTGAAACTGCTGCACGCGCCTGCTTCCAAATACGCCGGGAAACCAGCGCTGGTTCCAGCGGCGCTGGTGCAGCAAAAACAAAGATGCCAGTTCCCCGTCCAGCGCCTCCGGCTGCGTGACCGGCCCCATCTCCACCTCATACAGTTTGGACAGAGAGCGCGTGTAGTAGCCGATATTGGCGCGCGTCTTTTTGCCCCAGGACTGCGTGAGCGTCTCCCAGTCAGCGGGCAGCGGGAGAAAGGGACAGGCTTCGCCCTCGGTGTCCATCCAGTCCAGCCCGGAGGCCAGAGACGGCGGGCGGGCGCGCAGAACGCCGCCTTCGCGCAGTTGGTGCAGGTCGGCGGCGTGCCACGTATGCATCTGCGCCAGGTGCGCGTAAAATGCTTCCACCACCGTGTCCTCCCAGCCAGCCGCCGCCAGCACGTCCAGATAATCGGACGCGCCTGTCCCCATGAGCGACAAACGCCGCCAGGGAGTTCCATGCCAAAACGACGTGACCATTGGGGCCAGCCCGACCAGCCCGCCGTGCGCGTCGCGAAAACATAAAACGCGCAGGCGTCGGCCCGGCCTGCCGCCGAAGTGACGCCACCAGGCGGCGTTCCACTCGTAAGTCTGAAACACCGTCGCGGCGGGACAGCGGTCAGCCAGCGTTCGCCATGCGGGAGCAAGCCGCGCCAGCGCCGCCGGGTCGGTGACTTCCGCCACAGCCGCCACGCCGCGCCCGCTTTCGGCGTCTGGAATAAGAAGTGCGCGGCGGCTCATGCGTGTGTGTTACTGCCTGTGCATTATAGCAGGTTCGGGCGCGGGGGTCAAGCGCGGCGGTATTCCTGCCCTCTTTGCAGGGTTTTTCGGGCCAGTTTTCCCTGCGCGGCGGTTCCAGGTGCGGAAGGCTGCTGGCGATGCCCGATGACAACTTTTCAAGGGCGCTCTCTTGACAGGCGTCCGCGAACATGATATAGTGCAAGGATATCAATGATAAAGTTCCAAAGGAGAGTAGGAAGATGAAAACAAAGCACAGCAGGCAGGTCGTTGTGACGCTGCTTGCGCTTCTGGCGATTATGGCCGCACACACGGCGCGGGCGGATGACCCCGCCAAAGACAAGGACACAAAAACGTTCATGGTTCAGGAAGGGGCATTCCCCTGGTATGACCGTGCTGGCAACTGGTCTTTAACCAAAGTCCCCGACTCGCTCAAAGGCACAGGCCCGCTGCCGCAAGGCAGCTGCTCCAGCCGTTCGCTGGACATTGTGGGCAAGCCGAAGTCTATTCTCGTGGCCGTACAGAACAACGATGTAGAGAAGTTCAAGACAAAGATGCCGGATGCGAAGGCGACCACCGACACGATTGCGGTCAAGAACACCGGCGGCACGATTCTTGACTACACCATTTTCTCAGTTCCCAATCCTCCGGAAAAGATTGACGGCAGCGGAGTCTACGGCGCGGGGCTGATCCTGCTGAAGGTGGAAAGCGCCGATGCCAAAGGGTCAGACAAGCCGGTCAAGTAGGTATCCATGACCACGCTTTCCCGGCCTCTCTGTGCGGCTCTGCTGGCGCTGGCTGTGCTTTTTTGGCGAGCGCCCCTGTGTGCGAGCGCAGACGACGCGAAGACCTTCACCGTGATTGAAGGCGCGGCCCCCTGGTTTGACCGCGTTGGCGTCTGGTCGCTCACCAAGGTGCCGGACAGCCTGAACGGAAGCGGGCCGATCCCGCAGCAAAACTGTTCCAGCCGCGCACTGGAACTTTCCGGCAAATCGAAGTCCATCGTCCTCGGCGTGTCCGTCGGCGACCTCGCCGCATTCGAGCACAAGTTCCCCCTTGCCAAAGAGAGCGGGGAGTCCATCTCGGTCAAGAACACGGCAGGGACAGAAATTGCCTACAAAGTCCTGACCCTCGCCAGCCCGCCAGATCGGATTGATGGCGCAGGCGTTTTCGGCGCGGGACTGCTGCTGCTCAAACTGGATGCCTCGGCTTACAAGCCAGCCGTCGCCGCGACGGCTGCGGCAGCAAAACTGACGCCTTCCCCGGCTGTCGTGCTCCCCAAAAAGCCACTGTTTCACATTTACCTGCTGATGGGCCAGTCCAACATGGTGGGGCGCGACACCTCCGGCATTGACGCCCAGGTGGACAACCCCCGCATCCTTGCCCTTGATGGCAACAATCACTGGGTCATCGCGCGCGAGCCGATGCACAGCGGCGGCAGCGGCATCGGGCCGGGCATTTCATTCGCCGCCGCCATGCTCAAGGCGAACCCGAAAATCAGCATCGGTCTCGTCCCCTGCGCGGTCGGCGGCACGCCGTTAAGCCGCTGGGTCAAAGGCGCTGACCTGTATGCGCGCGCGGTTGAGCGGGCAAAAGCGGCGGCAGAAGCAGGCACAATCAAAGGCGCTCTCTGGCATCAGGGCGAGTCGGATACCTCCGACCGGGCCAATGCAGAATCTTACGGCAGCCGCTTGACCCAGATGTTTACCGATCTGCGCCAGGACTTGGGACTGCCCAAAATGCCGATAGTTGTCGGGCAACTGGGGATGTTTCTCACTCCTCAGAATTACGCCTCTGTGGAAACCGTGCGCGCGGCAATCGCTGGCATGCCAGCGGCGTTGCCCAATGTCGGCTTTGCCGATTCACAGGGCCTGACGGATAAGGGAGACCGCCTGCACTTCAATAGCGCCTCCCAGGCTCAGTTTGGGCAGCGCTATGCAAAAGCCATGCTCGCATTGCAGAAGGGGCAGGCAAAGAAGCCTCTCATTCACGGTGCTCCGTGATTACTAGGCAGCACGGCAAGGAAAAGTGGGTTTCTGGACGGCTAAATTTAACATTCCGTTAACCTGCTCTTAACATTGCACTGGTACCATGATCCTGCCTCATTGAAGACCATTTCCAATGACGGAGGGTTTACACGATGACACTGTCCCGCATGACGTTCCCGGCGCTCGCCTGCGCGTCTGGCTGCCTCGCCGTTGCGCTGCTGGCCCCGGCGGCTCAGGCCGCGCCCGCTGCGCCGCTTGCTGCGCCCGCGCTGCCCGCTTACACCAAGATTGTTCTGGTCATGGAGGAAAACCAGAAGTACAACACGATTATCGGCAACACGTCCGCGCCCTACACCAACTTTCTGGCGCGCAACGGCGCGGTCATCACCCAGTCTTACGGCTCCGAGCACCCCAGCGAGCCGAACTACAATGACCTGTTCTCCGGTGCCGACCAGAATATCTACGATGACGGCGTGCCTGCCACCTTCCCCTTCTCCAGCGAAAACCTCGGCGCGCAATTGCTGCATCACGGCCTCACGTTCGCGGGCTACTCGGAAGACCTGCCCTACGCGGGCGACTCCACCGATGTGTTCGCTGCCGCCCCCGGCGACCCCGCCGGAACCGAGGACTATGCCCGCAAGCATAATGCCTGGTGCAACTGGCAGAATGATGCGTCCCCTGCGTCCATTGACAACCTCGGCTCCAATTACCTGCCATCGGATACCAACCAGCCGCTCACGCCGTTCACCAATATCAGCAGCGCGGGCCAGTTCCAGAACCTGCCGACCGTCTCCATCATCGTCCCCAACCAGCAGCACGATGATCACGGCGTCTCTGGCGGCGCATCCGGCCACCAACTGATTGCCGACGGCGACAAATGGCTCCACGACAACCTGAGCGCCTACGCGAAGTGGGCCACCAGCCACAATAGCCTGCTCGTTGTCACCTGGGACGAGGATGATTACTCCTCCATCAACCGGGTCGCCACCATCTTCTACGGCGCACACATCAAGCCCGGCCACTACGCCGAGCCGCTGCTCAAGTCCTATGCGTCCACCGTGAATGCGGACGGACAGCCGTCGGGCGCTCCCAACTACCAGCCCATTCACGGCATCACGCACTGGAATGTGCTTCGCACCATTGAGGACATTTACCACCTGAACTATGCCGGGCAGGTCAACAAAGTAACCACCATCACCGACATCTTCAAGTAGACGCGCCGGTTCCCGAACAAAAGCCCTCGCCCTGCGTTCTGCGCGGCGGGGGCTTTTTGCTGCTTCCGCCCGGCAGGAATATGCCTGCGCGACGGCGAACCTGCCGCTATGCTGACAAATGACGACGCCCTGCGTATCTTTCAGGACGCCGGGGCCTTGCTGGAAGGACACTTTCTGCTGGCTTCGGGGTACCACAGCGCGCAGTATTTGGAGAAGTTCCAGGTACTCCAGTTCCCCCGCTACGTGGAGCAGTTGTGCGCGGAAATCGCCCGCCGCTTCGCATCCGACGAAGTGCAGGTCGTGGTCGGCCCCACCACCGGCGGCGTGCTGCTCGCCTATGAAGTCGCCAAAAACTTAGGCACGCGCGGCATCTTCGCCGAGCGTGGCGACCCGCACGGCGGGGAAGACGGTAAAGGCCGCGTCCTGCGCCGGGGCTTTGAGATACGGGAAGGCGAGCGCGTCCTGCTGGTAGACGACATTCTGACTACGGGCGGCTCCGTGCGCGACACGATGGACGTGATAGCCGAGTGGGGCGGCGAGTTGATTGGCATCGGCGTCCTCGCCGACCGCTCCGGTGGCACAATTGACTTCGGCGTCCCGCTGGAAGCTCTGCTGACGCTGAACGTAGAAAAGTTTGCTCCCGACGCCGTACCGGACTGGCTGGCCGCCATTCCCTTGACCGAGCGCGGCTCCACGCACCATTTGAGGAAGCCATAAGCCATGTTTGAGAAGAAGAGGTGCCCCCGGCCCCCCAATTGGGGGGGGAGGAAAGTCTATGGCGCAGGGCGCGTTTCCCCGTGCTCTTGTAGGGGCAAGGCTTGCCTCGCCCTGTACCCTGCGGGAGCAGTGGGGTGCGTCTCCCCATGCCTTGCAGGACAGGCGCGAAGCCGTGCGTGCGCGGGAAACATCCCCCCCCAAAACCTGGGGGACCGGGGGGGCCTCCTGCCCGCCGGGGCATCGCCATCGTCGCTGTCACTCTGCTGCTCGCGCTGCTTCTCTTTTTGCCGCGCCTGAGCACGGTTCACGCGCAGACGGCGACGGCAGCGACACCCGCTCCGGCCACCGGGCCGCTGGCTGACCTGCTGTCCGGCAAGACGTTCCCGGCGTCCCTGAAGTCCGAGCAGTACGACAGCACGTTCCATCTGGTGGATTTAGTAGATTTGCAGGGCAAAGCGGGCACTTACGCCACGCGCGGAGCCGTCGTCACCATCGGCAGCGAAACGTATCTGGCGGCATACCCTGTCCTGTTCGCCCCTGGCAGCCGCTCCAAAGCCCTGTTTCCCGGCGCGGGCGGCGACCTTGCGCTCATCAACCTGCACTCGGTGCAGGCGATGCTCAACATTCGCGACGTGCCCCCGGTAGGCTCTCTGGGCGGGACGCCCCCCGTCACGACAGGGGCGCCATGAGCGGGCCGCTGCGTGTCGTCATCGCAGGCGCAGGCAAACTGGGCCAAACCCATGCGCGCCACTGGCAGGCGATTGCGGGAGCCGAACTGGTCGCTGTCCTAGACCATCATGCCGAAGCCGCCTCCGCGCTGGCGCGGGACTGCTCGCCGGGCGGCAGCGCGTCTAGCTTCACCGATTGGGACGCCCTGCTTCGGGACGCCCGCCCGACAGTGCTGGACATCTGCACCCCCACCCCCACCCACCGGGAACTGGCAGAGCAGGGCGCGGCGCACCGATTGGCCCTCTTTGTGGAAAAGCCCCTCGCCCGGACGCTCGCCGACTGCGACGCCATCGCCGAAGCCATCACCCGCGCCCGCGTGCCGTTCATGGCGGGCCATGTCGTGCGCTGGTTTCCCGCTTACCGCGAAGCAAAGCGCCTTGTGGACGCAGGCGGCGTCGGCAAACCTGTCGTCATTCGGGCCGAACGGCTGATGGCCTATCCGCACCGGCACGGTGAACCCGGCTGGTACGCTTGACTCGGAGAAAAGCGGCGGCGTCGTGCTGGATGCCCTGCTGCATGATTTTGACTGGCTCCTGTGGTGCTTCGGCCCGGTGGAGCGGGTCTTTGCGCGCGGCCTGCACGGGCGGCCCGGCATGGATTACGCGCTGGTGACACTGCGTCTGGCGTCCGGCGCGCTGGCACATGTCACCGGCTCGTGGGCGCACGCCGGGCCGATGCGCTCCGCGTTTGAGATTGCCGGGGACGCCGGGATGCTTAACTACGACAGCGCGCGCGACATGCCCTTGACGCTCACCCGGCGGGGCCATGCGCCCGTGACGGAAAGCCCGCTCGCCCCGCCAGACGACCCCTATTTGTGCGAGTTAGCGGCCTTTGCCGATGCCGTGCAGCGCGGCGTGCCGCCGCCGGTCACTGTCAATGAGGCGCGCGAAGCCGTGCGAGTCGCGCTGGCCGCTTTGGAGAGCATCAAAACGGGAAAGGCGGTCATGCTGGCATGAAAGTCAGCATTTTCTCGTTTGCCCACCTGCACGCCCAAAGTTACGCGCAGTGCCTTGCGGCCCACCCGGATGTGCAGATTGCGGGCATTTATGACCCTGACCCCGCGCGCGGGCAGGAAGCCGCGCGGCAGTATGGAACGGCATGGTATGGAGAACCAGGGCCTCTGCTGGAAAGGGGAATGGACGCCGCCGTTGTTGCCAGCGAAAACGTCCACCATCGGCTTCTGGTGGAGTGGATTGCCGCGTCCGGCGTGCGCGCTATTCTGTGCGAAAAGCCGCTCGCCACCACGCGGGAAGACGCGCAGGCCATGATTGCCACCTGCGCCGCGCAAGGCGTGAAACTGGCGACGGCGTTTCCGTGCCGCTATTCTCAGGCGTTCACACGCCTGCGCGAGCAGGTGCAAACGGGGGTGATTGGCGACGTGCTCGCCATTCGGGGAACCAATCGGGGAACCTGCCCCGGCGGCTGGTTTACCGACCGCGCGCTGTCCGGCGGCGGGGCCGTCCTGGATCACACGGTTCATGTGGCTGACCTGAACCGCCTGCTGCTGGGCCAGGAAGCGACGGAAGTCTACGCTGAAATAGGCAACGGCTTCGCGCGCCGAGACTGGGACGACGCGGGCCTGCTGTCCATTCGTTATGAAGGCGGCGCGTTCGCCACGCTGGACACCAGTTGGTCGCGCCCGAAGACATATCCGACCTGGGGCGACGTGACGCTTCAAGTAGTTGGTACGGCGGGTGTTTTAGACATGGATATGTTCGCGCAGCGCCTCACGCACTACGACGACGCGCGCGCCCGCGTCGTCTGGCCCGGCTGGGGCAGCAGCATAGACGCCGCCCTGATAAGCGACTTTCTGCGCCTGGCGTCCGGGGCAGACGCCCCGCGCCTGGCAACCGGCACAGACGGCCTGCGCGCCCTGGAAGTCGCCCTCGCCGCCTATCAGTCAGCGGAAACGGGGCAGCCTGTCCTCCTTTAGCCGTGCTCACGCCGCCCCTGTCCTCGGCGGAAAGAGGCGAAACTTAATCTCTTCTTAATGCAGACTTAACATTCCCCCTGTATAATTTTGCCTTTGGCCTTCGGTGTTGACGGCTCTCTCCAAATTCCGCACCCGGAACAGACAGGCTATGTCGGCCAGCGCGCAAATCCTAACGTCTCCCCTGCTGGCGGCCCTCACCGCCGGGGCAACCCTCGCCGACTTGCCCGCCCATGATTGCGCCGTCACGGGCGACACTCTCTGCGACGACATCGCCGCGCGGCTGGAACGCGCCCCGGAGCTGCCGGGCGTCCTCGTCCTGAGCGCGGACGGCACACGGCTCGCGGGCATGATTTCCCGCCAGAGCTTTTTGCAGCAGATGAGCCACCTGTACAGTTTTCCACTGTATATGCGCCGCCCCGTGCAGAAGATTTTGGATGCCATCTCCCTCCCGCCGCTGCGGCTCCCCGAATGCTGCCCTGTAGACGAAGCCGCGCAAACCGCCCTGTCGCGTCCCGTTGGGCTGGCCTACGAGCCAGTTGTGGTAGTCGGCGAGGGCGACGGCAGCCTGCGCCTGCTGGACACGCACACGCTGCTGCTGGCGCAGTCGCGGCTGCTGGCGCTCTCCTACGAAAGCGTGCGCCAGCAGAAGGAACTGGCTGAGGTCGCCAACCGCGCTAAATCCGAGTTCCTGGCGACCATGAGCCACGAGATACGCACGCCCATGAACGCCGTGATCGGGATGTCCGGCCTGCTGCTGGAAACCCCGCTGGACACGGAGCAGCAGGACTTCGCGCGCATCATCCGCGACAGCGCCGAGTCCCTGCTCACCATCATCAATGACGTGCTGGACTTTTCCAAGATTGAGGTGGGGCGGCTGGAACTGGAACACGCGCCGTTTGACCTGCGCGACTGCGTGGAAAGCGCGCTCGCCCTGCTGTCCCTGCGCGCCGCCGAAAAGGGCCTCAGTCTTGGCTATGCGTTCGCCCCCGGCACACCGGAGCGCGTGGTCGGCGACGTGACGCGGGTGCGCCAGATACTCATCAACTTGATTGGCAACGCCGTCAAGTTCACGGAGCAGGGCGAAGTGGAAGTCGCTGTCTGTGGCGGCCCGGCGGCGTTTGGGGACAGCGCGCTGCACCTGGATGTGCGAGACACCGGCATCGGCATCGCCCCGGAAAGCCTGAACCGGCTGTTCCAGTCGTTCAGCCAGGCCGATGCATCCACCACGCGCCGCTACGGGGGAACCGGTCTGGGACTTGCCATCAGCAAGCGCCTGAGCATGCTGATGGGCGGCGACATCCGCGTGACGAGCCGCGAAGGGTACGGCTCCGTCTTTCACGTCACCCTGCGCCTGGCGGCAGATGCCGCGTCCGACGCGCCGCGTCTATCTCCCCCGGCGGCGCTTGCGGGCCGAAGGCTGCTGATTGCCAGCGGCAGCGAGACGACCTGCCGGGCACTTTTCCGTCATGCCCAGGACGCGGGCATGACGACGCGCGAGACAAGCAGCGCGGCCCAGATGCTTGCAGGACTGGCCGGGGGCGAGCCGTGCGACATTGCGATTTATGACACACTCTGCCCGCCGCTGGATATGTCCGCTGAAGTCGTAGCCGCGCGGCTTCGCGCCCTCCCCAACCCTCCCGCTTTCGCTGCCCTCGTCCCGCCGGGCCGCCGTGATTTGTCCCGCGACGGGCAAATCTTCCAGGCAGCCCTGTCTCAGCCGTTCAAGCAAGCCGCGTTCCGCCGAACGCTGGCGGGCCTGCTTGAACGCGCCGCCGACAGCGAGCCGCCTGCCCCGGTCAACGCTTCCGAATACGATCCAACGCTGGGCAAGCGCCTGCCGCTCCGCATTTTGGTGGCGGAAGACATTGCCGTCAATCAACTTCTGATGCGCGCCATGCTGTCCCGCCTGGGCTGCCACGCCGACATCGCCGCCAACGGTCAGGAGGCCCTAGATGCCCTCATGCGCCAGGATTACGATCTTGTGCTGATGGATGTGCAGATGCCCCAGATGGACGGCCTGGAGGCCACCCGCCGCATTCGTGCCCTGCGGCCCAGCGGCGCGAGGCCGCGCATTGTCGCGCTGACCGCCAACACGCAGGCGGATGACCGTGCCGCCTGCGCCGAGGCGGGCATGGACGACTATCTGATCAAGCCTATCCGCCCCCGCGAGCTGCAGGCCGCTCTGGAGCGCTGCGCCGCGCTGCATTCCCTCTCGCTTCCTGACACGCCGTCCCCCGCGCGCCCGCATCTCCTTTTGCTTCCCGATTAGTTCCTGCTTCCTGTGACATATTTCACGCTCCGGGTGTGGAACTCGTCACAGCACTTCCCGGTCACACAGGGCATAATGACAACAGTCGCATACGGCGGCTGAAACGAGACGGCACTGTCAGGAACGAAAGGGAAGTAAGTGATGTACCATCAACTCAAGGCCAGCCGCGCTGGTCTGCCGGGAGCGCTTGCACTGTTCGCCGCGCTTGCCGCTGTCGGCTCCCCGGCTCAGGCTCAAATTGCCTTGCCGCAGCCCGCGCATATTATCGTGGTGCTGGAAGAAAACAAAGACTACTCGCGCATTATCGGCTCTGCGTCTGCGCCCTACATCAATCAGCTCGCGCAGCAGGGAGCGCTGTTCACCAACTCGCACGGCCTTTCTCACCCAAGCCAGCCCAACTATCTGGACTTGTTCTGCGGCGATGATCACGGCATCAAGAACAATGACACGCCCAGAGACCTTCTCTCCGGCCCGGATTTGGGCAGCGAACTGGCCGCTGCAAACTTCACCTTCACCGGCTATGCCGAAGGGCTGCCTCATGTCGGCGCGACCGACAGCAAAACTGGCAAGTACGCCCGCAAACATTGCCCCTGGATTGACTTCGCCGACGTGCCACCCGCAGTCAGCCTGCCGTTTGACGGCGATGGCTTCGCCTTCCCGGATACCGCAGAAGGCTTTGCCAAACTGCCGACAGTGGCATTTGTGGTTCCCAATCTAGACAACGATATGCACGATGGCTCGGTGGAGCAGGGCGACCGCTGGCTGCAAGATCATCTGGGGGCCTATGTCCAGTGGGCGCAAACCCACAACAGCCTGCTGATCCTCACGTTTGACGAGGACAATGGCAGCAAGGCCAACAAAATCCCCACCATCTTTGTTGGCCCCATGGTGCGGCCCGGCCAATACGATGAGCCGATTACGCACTTCAATGTCCTGCGAACGATGGAGCAGATGTACCATCTGCCCTACGCCGGGCAAAGCGAAGCCGCGCAGCCCATCGCGGATGTGTGGGCAGCACACACGGCGCAGACGCCTGTATCGGCGGAAACCCGCAGCGGGGGCTAGCCAAACAAAAGAAGGGGCGGGCGCACACGTGCGCCCGCCCCTTCTTTTTGCGTTGTAGAATTACTCGCCTGCTGCCTGCTTGAGGCGCGCAATCTTGTTCAGGAGAATGTCGGTGAAGCCGGATACTTCTTCGGGGGACGCGCCCGCCGCCTGAAATATCTGATGGAACTGGTCGGGCGTCACCTTTCCAATCACCGACACAAACCAGCGGACATCGGCCACCGGGATTTTCCGATGCGCCGCGCCGTCGCCTGCCTTGCCGAAGGGGTTGTTCTGGAACTTGAGCAGCATGTCGCCGCCCTCCACGCCGCTGATGAAGTCTTCCGTATGGCGAAACTTGGCTAAGTCCCATTTGTCATAATGCAGCGTGCGCGTAAGTTTGTCCATTGCGGACGGCGCGGGCAGGCGGCCAAAACTGGCCCCCGCGTCGGAGATTTCATACCAGGCATCGATGCCGCTCCCGCTCTCAGCAGGCACGTACACCACTTTGTTGTTGAGGTCGGTCACGTCCCAGTTGTTGAGCAGCACGTTCAGCAGTTTCAGGCCGGAAAACTGCGGCGTGCCTGCGAACGGCAGTTGGGGGTTGGTGAGCGACCAGGTGTCGCTGTCATCTAAGATGCCTTTGTGGCCCTTGAGCCGGAAACTGGCTTCTGTAAAACGCCCTGCGTCGGGCGTCTGCGGGTCGGGCAGGAGCAGTTTGCCGACACGGGTCAGCGTCTTGCGGACAGCGGGCGTGAGGCCGGTCACAACGCCGCCAGGCACGTAGTAAGTCGTTTCGGTGCGGTAGCCGCAGGCCCAGAAGATGCGGTTGGCGGCGGACTCGGCGTGAACCTCGCTGTTTTTGGCGGAACGCGCCAGCTTGACCCGCCACTTGCGCCCGGCAGCATCCCGCACGATAAGTTTGGGCGCGGTGGCGTTCTTGTCTTCCTCTACAAACTGAAACGGGCCTTGCGGCGCGAGTTCCGGCGGCGCTCCTGCGTTGGCAAGGTTCATGCCGGAAATGTCGCGCGCCTCCCAGAGCCGGGGCGTGGC
Organism: uncultured Armatimonadota bacterium; assembly: GCA_963835235.1. Classification (GTDB taxonomy): domain Bacteria; phylum Armatimonadota; class Armatimonadia; order Armatimonadales; family Capsulimonadaceae; genus CAWIET01. The sequence goes on along the minus strand of CAWIET010000004.1, from coordinate 540,399 downwards.
GGCGGCTTTCTGCTCCGGCGTGATTTTGGACGGGGACGCTGCCGCGTCCTTCCTGGGTGCATGAGCCTGCGCCGCGAGGGCCAGCGTGAGCAGCAGGCTGCACGAAACAAACAGGGTGAGTGAAACGAACCAGTGTAACGGTGTCTGCGTGGTCGCTTTCATGGCTGCCTCCTTTTGCCGCTTGTTTGTTCGCCGCTGCGTGCGCGTTCTCCTGCCCGCAGCCGGTGGCAAAGAGAAAAAAGAAGCCCCCTGACGAATTACGTGTCAGGGGGCTTTTCCGTGCAGAACGCAGCGCGGGTTAAGACGTGCTGGTGTCGGTGGCGGCGGCTGCCGTCGCGCTCAGAAGGCTGCTCAGCTTGGTGGAAGTGCTTTTCAGGGCCGCTTCCATCATGTGACCGCCGATGGTGCAGGTTGTGGCAGCGTTGGCGTCCATCGTCGTCTTGGCTTCGGCTTCCATGTTGGCGAAGTCAGGGGCTTCGCTGGTGAGCTTGGCCTTGAGCTGGGCGATACGCACCTGCTGATCCTGTGACGGAGTGGGCAGGGCCTCCAGCTTCTTGAGCGCATTCATCTGGCTGTGGGTCTTCATCACGAAAGACCACTCATCATGGTACAAACCCGGCGTCGTCGATGCAGTCTGTGTGGAGACCGCAGCAGCGGGGGTCTGGCCGAAGGAAGCGCCTCCGGCGGTGGTGCTGGTCGCCGAAGAGGATGCGGCGGTTGTCGCATACTCGGCGGCGTGCGCGCTGCGCGAGGCAGCGGTCGCGGATGTCGTCATGGCAAACTCCTTTCAAGAGTTCCGACCGAAGGGCAACGTCCAAGAGCCGCCGGACGCGGCCCTCTCTTGCCCGGTATCTTTATCGGCAGGCAGCCTGGTAATCTTTAGGGGCCGCCGGAACTTTTTTTTGCAGGGCCGCATTGCAGAGGGCAAGAAGAAGCCGCTGGCGGCTTCACGAACACGAAAGCGAGAACACTGAATGAGCACTGTCAATGTCCTGATTGCGTTTTATTCGCGCACCGGCGGCACCGAGGCGCTGGCGAAAGCCGTCGCGGAAGGCGCGCAGACTGAAGGCGCGGAAGTTCGCCTGCGCCGCGCCCGCGAGGTCGTCAGCCGCGACATCATGGCGCACGCGCCGGGCTGGGCCGAAAGCGCCGACCGCATGAACGCGCAGTACGAAGCGCCTACCGAGGCCGACGCCGAATGGGCCGACGCGATTTTGTTTGGCACGCCCACGCGCTTTGGCAACGTGTCTTCGGAACTGAAGGCGTACATTGACTCGCTGGGCGGGCTGTGGTTTCAAGGCAAATTGAACGGCAAAGCAGGCGGCGCGTTCACGTCCACGTCATCCACGCACGGCGGCAACGAGACGACGATCGTTTCCCTGTATCACCCGATGGCGCATCTGGGGCTGGTGATTGTGCCGCTCGGCTATGCCGATCCCGCGCTGTTCAAGGCGGGCACGCCCTACGGCGCGTCCAGCGTATCGGGGCAAAACAACGCGCCGCCGTCAGCCGATGATTTGGAAGTGGCGCATTTTCAGGGGCGGCGCATCGCGTCCGTTGCCAAAGCCCTGAAAGCCGCCGGGGTGAAATAAACGCCGATGGCTCTGTCGCTTGTTCACCGCGTGCGGGAGCCGGGCATTTCTTCGCCGGAAGCGCCGCCTCTGCTTTTGCTGCTGCATGGCGTGGGCAGCAGCGAGCATGACCTGTTTGGTCTCGCCCCACATTTAGATGAGCGGTTTTTCGTGGTCAGCGCCCGCGCCCCTATCACTTTGGGGCCGGGCGCGTTTGGCTGGTACCGGGTGCAGTTCACGCCCGACGGCCCGGTGAACGACCCCGCCGAAGCGCAGGCAGGCTGGCAGGCCGTGCAGCAGTTTGCCGGGGAAGCCGTCGCGGAGTATGGAGCGGATGCGCGGCGCGTTTATCTCATGGGCTTCAGCCAGGGCGCGATTATGAGCCTGGCGGCAGCACTGACCAAGCCGGAACAGTTCGCAGGCGTGGTGGCGATGAGCGGGCGTCTGCTGCCGGAAGCGGCGGCGCAAAAGGCCCCGCCGTCCCGTTTGGAAGGCTTCCCCTTCTTTGTGGCGCACGGCGTGCGGGACACCGTGCTGCCCATTGCCTTTGGGCGGGAGATACGCGACGCGCTGTCCGCCCTGCCCGTCGCGCTGACGTATCGCGAGTACCCAATGGCGCACGAAGTCAGTCCGCAGAGCCTCGCTGACATCAACGAGTGGCTGATGGGGCAGTGAGGGTGAAATTAGGTAAAGTCATGTTATAATGGCCGTGTAGATGGGAAAACACGGAGAACATGACAGCAACAACGCAGGACATGACAGAGCAGGACATCACGGACGTGGCGAGCGCCGCGTACCGCCTCACCACCGATGGCGCGATTTTGCGGGCGACCGACTGGCAGAGCGCGCTCTACGAACGGCTTTCTGCACGGCGCAGCGAAGCGGGCTTTCTCCTGCTGGCCCCCTCCGGCGCGGGCAAGACGGAAGCGGTTGTGATTCCCACGCTGGGCTTGCAGCGCGGCGGAGCGCCCCGCCGCCTGTTTTTGATTGGCCCGGACGGCGCGACGTTAGACGATGCCCTGTACCGCCTTGTCCCCTACCTGAAAGCGTCCGTGCTGGCCGACGGCGTGCCGCGCACCCTGTGCGTGGATGTGTCCGAAGATGAGGACGCCCCCGGCAACCTGTGCCGCCGCTTCTTTTCCGATGGCTCCGAAGACCCGACTGTGGAAACCAACCCGCTGGAAGCCGATGTTGACCTGGTGTTGACCACCTTCACGCGCTTCCGCGCCCTGTTTTTTGGCGGCGGCGGCATTCACGCCCTGCCCTCGCCGTTCGCTCCCGATGACGGCACAGCCCTGCGCCGCAACCTGTTTTTCTTTGATGACGCGCAGCCCTACGACCCGGACGGATTTGCCCGCTTTCACCGTCTGGTGGAGTTTTTATACGCCGAGGACACCGACATCGTGGTCGGCGCATCCACCCTGCCCGCGCCGTTCATTGAAGAACTGAGTTTTCTGGACACCGTGTCCGCGCCGGATTTCCCGCCCCGCGTCGCCCTCACATACCGGGAAGCGTCTGACCCGCTCGCTGCCATAGACGAGGCTGTGCGCCAAGTCAACAACCCCGCACGCGCGCGTGTACGCCGTCTGCGAAACCGCCGCCGATGCCGAAAGCTCTGCATGCCCGCCTCGCGCTGTCCTATTCAGGCCGCGTCTTGCTGTACCATTCCGAGCAGGCCCCGGCAGCCCGCCGCCGCGTCTACGCCGACCTGCGCCAGCGGGAAAAAGACGGCCAGGGCTGCCTGCTCGTGACGGACGGCGACGCCATCGAATCCAGCGACTTAGATGCCACCGCCTTGCTCACCACGCTCTGCCCGTCCGAGAGCCTGCTGCGCCGCGCCGGGCGCTGCAACCGCCGGGGCGATTTGCCTGTCGGCGACATGACCGTCTTCGGCAGCCAGTTCGCCCCCGCCGCCCGCCCGCTCTCCCCCTTGCAGGCCGAAGCCTACCTCTCCGCCCTGCGCGCTTCCCGCCAGAAACCGTTCCTGCCCGGTGCCTGGAAAGCGTTCATCTAGCCCCTAGGGCCGCGTGAAAAAGCTATTGTCTTCCCAACCCTGCCAATCATGCAAGTGAGGCAAACAGCGGGCTTTGGGGTACAACGCATCTATGAAATGGCATTTGGGGACATGGGTCACAGGTGTCTGCGCGCTCTCTTTAGGCGCGCTTTTGCCTCCGGCACGGGCTGACAGCAGTCACGCGCCGCCCCTGCCGCCGGTCAAAGCGCAGGTTTTGACGCGCCTTCCCGTCCATAGCCGCCTCCTCGCGCTCACATTTGATGCCTGCCAGACGCACAAAATGGCCGGTTACGACGCGCGCATTGTCCATATTTTAAAGCAAACGCGCACTCCTGCCACGCTGATGCTCGGCGGGCGGTGGATGGACACGCACCCCCAAGCGACGCGCGCGCTGGCCGCGAACCCCCTGTTTGAGATGGGCAGCCATTCGTACTGGCATCCCCATATGGCGAGGCTGTCGGCGGCGCAGATGGAATTGGAATTGCAGTCTACGCAGGACGCGCAGTGGCGTCTCACAGGTCGTCAGGGGACGCTGTTTCGTCCCCCTTACGGGGAATACAACCCCCTTCTGGTGCAAACCGCCGCTCGCATGGGCCTGACGACATTCACTTGGGACGTGGTGACCGGCGACCCCGATCCGCATATCTCTGCGTCCGACATCGTGCGGACGGTGCGGACGCGCGTCCGGCCCGGTTCCATTGTGATTATGCACATCAACGGGCGGGGCTGGCATACGGCAGAAGCCCTGCCAACGCTGATTGACGCCCTGCGTCATCGCGGCTGGCGCTTTGTCACGGTTTCACAGATGCGCTCCGCCGCCTTTTCGGGCCAACTTTCCGGCCAAACGGGAGGAAAATCGGCCGCGCGTGACGTATATAGACACCTGCGCCGCGCAGGAAGAGCCTCTCCGTCTTCGGGCGAGGGCAGGTTCCTGACCGGACACTGTTATGTAAGATGAACGCCTCCCACAGAAAGAAAGACACAGCTATGACGCTGACACTGGATAAGCCGCTTTCGCCGCTCAGCGCGCGCGCCGAGGGCCTGCCCGCCCGTCAATTGCTTTCGCATATGGCCCTGTCCCGTGAGGGAGACCGCCGCGAAGGGATACTTCTGCGTCAGGGGAAAGGCTGGTTTCAAGTCTCCGGCATGGGACATGAGAGCCTTGCGGCTCTTGTATACGCCCTGCGCGATGACGATTACCTGTTCCCCTACTACCGCGACCGTGCGATGTCCCTCGCGCGCGGCATCACCAATTATGACCTGGCGCTCGCTTACCTGGCCAAAGACGGCAGCAGCAGCCTGGGGCGTCAAATGCCGGGCCATTTCTCCTCCCGCGCGCACAACTTGTTTTCAGTGGCGACGCCGACCGCATCCCAATGTCTTCCTGCCTGCGGCGCAGCGTGGGCGTTTCAGATGGGAAAGACCGGTCAAGTAGCCCTCTGCACGCTCGGCGATGCCGCCGCCCGCGAGGGAGAGTTTTATGAAGCCGTCGCGTTTGCCATGCAGGAGCGCCTCCCGGTGCTGTTTGTGATAGAAGACAACCATTACGGTATCAGCACGCCGACTTCCAAGTTCTTTCCCTATCGGCTGGGGGCGCTGGGGGAAAAGAACCTGCTCCATTTAGATGGCCGCGACCCCTACAAATTATACGAAGTGGGCCTGGAGTGCGCCGAAAGAGCGCGCAGCGGGGACGGCCCAACGGTTCTCTGGTGCGAAGTAGACAGATTGTGCTCCCATACATCCAGCGATGACCAGCGTTTGTACCGTGACTCAGCAGACCTCGCCGCCGGAATGGAAGCCGACCCCATCACCATGCTGGCTCGTCGGCTGATTGACGAAGGCCAGTTAACACAAGACGAATGGGAAACCGAGCAGGCCGCGATAGCCAAGCAAGTGGATGATGACTACCGCCGCGCCGAAACCGCCCCTGACCCAGACCCTGCCGACGTGATGACGCATCTCTTTGGCCCCTCTGCCCCTTTATCTGCACCCCCGCTGCGCCTGGACAGTTCGTCTACAATGGTGTCCGCCGTTAACCAGACCTTGCTGAAGGCTTTGGAGGAAAACGAGCAAGTCCTGCTGTTCGGCGAGGACATTGAAGACCCCAAAGGCGGGGTTTTCGGCCTCACCAAAGGGCTGTCGCAAGCCTTCCCGGAGCGCGTGTGCAACTCCCCGCTGGCGGAAGCGACTATTCTGGGAACGGCTGTGGGGCTGGCTGCGGTCGGCTGGCATCCTATCTTTGAGGTGCAGTTTACCGATTTCCTGCCTCCGGCACTCAATCAACTGATGTCGCAGGTGGCTTCGCTTCGGTGGCGCACTGGCAGTGATTGGTCGTGCCCTCTGACGCTGATTGCGCCTTACGGGGCGTATCTGCCCGGCGGCAGTTTGTGGCACTCGGAAAGCAACGAAGGAATGTGGGCGCACATACACGGACTGAACGTGGTGATTCCGTCTACGGCTGAAGACGCGGCGGGCCTGCTCTGGACTGCCATTCATGGCAGCGACCCTACCCTGTTTCTGCTGCCCAAGCACATCTTCCGCAAACGCCTCCCTGTGTCGCCGGAACTGGCTGCGGTGCCTCTGGGCAAAGCCATTGTGCGCCGTCAGGGAGCCGATGTAACCCTGGTGACATGGGGAAACTGCACCGAACTGGCTGAAGAAGCCGCCGCGCAGATAGAAGCAGAAGATGTCGGCGTGGAGATTATTGACCTGCGCTGCATCGCGCCCTGTGATTACGAGACCGTCGCCTCTTCTCTGGGCAAGACAGGCCGCCTGGTCGTTGTCCATGAAGATGGGCGCACGACAGGTTTCGGCCAGAGCATTATCACCGAAATGACGAGCAAGCCCGAACGCTTTAACCTGCTGCTGGCCCCGCCGCAGTTGGTGGCTCGGCAGGATGTGCATATCGGCTACAACCCGATTTGGGAATACGCCGCCCTGCCGACGCTGGAGCAGGTCTTAGACGCCATTCGGGTGACAATGGAATAGCCCGGATAGCCAAAAGGCCCCGACGCCAAGCGTCGGGGCCTTTTCTTTGCCTACTCCGCGCGGCGCAGGTCTTTGAGCAGCAATTGCAGGGAGCGACGCCCGTTCCACTCGTTGATTTGGGGCGCGTACACGGCGTGCAAACGGTCGCCTGGCCCGACGCGCTCCGTCCACTCGCCCTGACCCCACGCGACGCAATCCGTCGGGTCAAGCGCCTCGGCGCGCACGCGCAGTTTCAAGTGCGACATATCTTTGCCCATGCGCTTTGCTTCGCAGATCAGCAGGTTCTCCGACGCAAAGCGCGGGGCGGGGTTGGCATGGCCGAACGGGGCCAGCGCGTCCCAGTCTTCAATCAGGGACAGGGTCAACTGGGATGGGTCAATGCAGCCGTCGTGCGCCAGTTTGGGCACTAAATCGTCGTCGGTGAGCACTCCGGCGGCGTGCGCGTTGATGCGCTCCTCAAACGCCCCGAAGTTATCCATTTGCAGCGACATTCCCGCTGCCATCTCATGTCCGCCGCAGGTTTCCAGCAGGTCGCGGCACGCTTGAATAGCCGCGAACAGGTCAAAGCCCGCGATGGAGCGCGCCGAGCCTTTGCCCCACGTCCCCGGCGTCATTGACCCCAATCACGATGGCGGGGCGGTGATAAGTGTCTACCAATTTGCCTGCGACAATACCCACCACGCCCGCGTTCCACCCCGGCGACGCCAGCACCAGCACCTTCACCGAAGCCATGTCGCGTCCGGCAAGGAGCGCGACAGCCTCCGACGTAATGCGCTTCTGCTCCTGCTGTCGCTCCATGTTGAGCGCATTGAGTTCCGTCACAAGGCGCAGGGCTTCTTCGGGATCGGTGGTCAGCATTAAATCCAGGGCTTTGGCGGCGTCGTCCATGCGCCCGACAGCGTTGATGCGCGGGCCGATGCCGAAGCCCACCGTGTCTGCCGTCAGGGGCTTGGAAAGGTCAATGCCCGCGCCGTCCAGAAGCGCGCGCAGGCCGACTTTGCGCGTGCGAGCCAGCGCCTTCAGGCCATAGGAGGCGAGAATGCGGTTCTCGCCCAGCAGAGGCATCACGTCGGCGACCGTGCCACAGGCGGTAAGGTCAAGGAACTTCTGCACGAAGCCGTTCTCGTGCGCGGGCTGAAGCAGGCGGGTGACGGCCTGCATTACCTTGAACGCGACCCCCACGCCTGCCAGATACGGGAACGGGTAAGTGGAATCATGGCGGTGCGGGTTTACGACGGCATAGGCGGGCGGCAGGGTCGGCCCCGGCTCATGGTGGTCGGTGACGATGACCGTCATGCCCAGAGAGTTGGCCAGCGTCACGGCCTCATGGGACTGAATGCCACAGTCGGACGTGACGACTAAATGACGCGCCCTGCTCATGCGCCCACTGCACGCCGACCGTCCGCAGGTCGTAGCCGTCCTTCTTGCGGTGGGGGACGCGATAGATGAGGTTCGCACCGAGAGCCGTCAGCGCGCGCACGTAAAGAGCCGTAGACTGTGACGCCGTCCACGTCATAATCGCCGTAGACGAATATCTTCTCTTTGGCTTGCACGGCATCGGCGATGCGGCGCGCGGCTTTGTCCATATCCGGCAGGCCAAACGGGTCATGCAGGGCGCGCAGGTCGGGGTTGAGGAACGCGAAGGCATCCGCCGGGTCGGTGATGCTGCGATTGATCAGCAGGCGCGCGGTAAGCGGGTGCAGGCGCAGTTCCCGCACCAGCGCGTCTTCGGCTTTGGGCTGACGCTCCGGCTCAATCCATCGGGTTTGGGGGGACATATTACTCGTCTCAGGCGCAGGCCCATTATCACCACGTCACGCTCCACGCCGTCCATCTCGGCCACGCGGGGCAGGAAGCCCCAGCGCGTGAAGCCGAACTTTTCGCACAGGGCGATGCTGGGCGCGTTGTGCGCGAACACAATGGACACCAGGTTCCGCAGACCCAGTTCCGGCCCGCGCCGAATGGCTTCCGCGCAGAGCGCGTGCCCCACTCCCCTGCCCTGCTGCTGCGGGGCGACGTAGACGCTCAGTTCCGCCGTCGCGTGGTAGCCGGGCCGGGGGTTCACATAGTCGCTGAAGCCCAGCCAGCCTGCAATTGCGCCGTCATCCGTCTCCATCACCCAGAGGGGGCGACGCTTGGGGTCGTGTTTGGCGAACCAGGCGCGGCGCTCGTCCACCGTCACCGGCTCGGTGTCACAGGTCGCCATGCGCCCCGGCACGCTAGCGTTGTAGATGGCGACAATGGCAGGCAGGTCGGCTTCGGCGGCGTCACGGATGGTCATAAAGGAACTACCCCCAACTCCCTCCCCAGGGGCAAGGGGCTAATTTGTTTCTACCCTTCCCCTTCGGGGAGGGGTCGCCCTTCTGAGGGCGGGAGTAGGTTTCTCCTAGAACCTCCGCGCCGGACGCTTCTTTTTGGGGCGCAGGCGGCTGGCTTCAGTGTCGTCTGCTACGGCGGCGGGGCGAGTAAAGTTGTCGCTTTCGCGCACGGCTGCCACCGGAGCCGCCGGGCGCGACGGAAGCGGGCGCGCAGAGCCGCCGTTGGAAACAATCGGAGCTGTGCTCCGACCTGCAGTCGCCAGCACAGGGCGGGCCGCCGCCTGACGCCGCGCCAGCCAGTTTTCCCAGTCCACCAGAATGGAGGCCGCGTTGAAGATGGACGAGTACGTTCCGCTGATGATGCCAATCAGCAGGGCGACGTTCAGCAGGCGCGTCGTCTGCCCGCCCAGCACGACCAGCGCGACCAGCGTCATCATGACCGTCAGCGATGTGTTCAGCGAACGCGCCAGCGTTTGATTGATGCTGCGGTTGACCAGTGGCTCAAACGCCTCGCCGCGCGCCTTGTGGCGCAGGTTCTCGCGCACGCGGTCGAAGATAACCACCGTATCGTGGACGGAGAAACCAATCACGGTGAGCAGCGCAGTCACAAACAGGCTGTCAATCTCCCACCCTAGGAAGTAGCCGAGGATGGCGAACGCGCCGATCAGGACGAGCACGTCATGCAGCAGCGCGGCGACGGCGGATGTTCCCAGACGCAAGCCCGCGACGAAGCCGCCGATGCCAAACACGGTCGCCAGGTACAAGCACAATCAGCAGAGACGCGATAATCACAGCCTGGATAGCGCGCGGTGTCAGTTCGGCGGAGATGACCCCGCCGACATTGCCGAACTGCTGCTCGGTGTTCGGGCCAAGCGTGCCCAGCGCAGTCGCCAATTGCTGATGCACCGGGTTAAGCGCAGGGTTGGCGACCGGCGAACGCTGCTGCAACGCTGACGATGGCGACGGTGCCGCCTTCGGCCATCTGAATATGGGGCTTGTCGTAGCCGACGCCACGCAGGGCGCTTTCTACCGCCTGCGCGACGTGACGGGTTGCGCGTACTTGACTTCAATCTGCGTGCCGCCGGTGAACTCAATGGAACGCTTCAGGCCGCCCATCGCCCAGAAGATGATGCCGGGCACGATAATCAAGGCGCTGAGGGCGTAAAAGAAGCGTGCGACGGCCGATGATATTCAGACTGCGCGCGCGTGGCCTGCGTGTCGCCTGCGGCGGTCTGCCCGCCGACGGAGCGGACGTTGAGGCCGAACAGCGCGGGGTTGTTGCCGATGCCCGCGTCCACCAGCAGATAAAGCAGAGTGCGCGTGACCGTGATCGCCGAGAACAGCGAGACGATGACGCCGATCAGAGCGTCAGGGCGAAGCCGCGCACGATGGCCGTTCCCAGTGACAGCAGCACGATGCACGTAATCGCGGTACAGATGTTGCTAGTCGCGGATGGCGGTGAACGCGCGCTTGAAGCCCGCATCAATCGCGCCGCGCAGGGACTTTTGCCCGCGCGCAGTTCTTCTTTGAGGCGCTCAAAGATAAGGATATTGGCATCCACCGCCATGCCGATGGAGAGAATAAAGCCCGCGATGCCCGGCAGGGTCAGCGTGACGGCGGGGACGCCCAGCCAGCCCAGGCCGCCCTTGAAGATGGCGAGCGTGAACAGCGCATAAATGAGCAGCGCGATGTCGGCAACCAAACCCGGCAGGCGGTAATAGAGCAGCATAAACAGCAGCACAAGCGCGAGGCCCACCATGCCCGCATTGACGCTTTTATGCACGGCCCCTGCGCCGAGGCTGGCTTCCACGCTTTCAGTCTGCACCTGCTCCAGCGGCACGGGCAGCGCGCCCGCGTTGAGCAAATTCGCCAACTGCTGCGCTTCGGCAAGGCTGTTGAAGCCGCCGCTGATTTCGCCTTCGCCGTCCAGGATGGCGGATCGTTGATATTGGGGGCAGTAATCACCTGGTCGTCCAGCACGATGCCCTTGATTTCGCCGACATGGTTGCGCGTGAAGTCGGCGAAGGCCGCCGCACCATTGGGCGTGAACACCTGCGAGACGGCAGGTTCCGTGCCGAGCTGCCCGCCCATATGCGCGGTAGACTTGGGTCAGGATGTCCGCGCCGCCGAGAATGCGGGGCGAGTCGGCGATGAGCGTGTTCCACGCCGTCAGTTCGTTGTTCAGCGCGGCGGCTTTCTTCTGCTGGTCGGGCGTGAAGATAGACGTTCGTGCCCGCACGGCAGGCTGGCGGACAGCGGCGCGGGCACGGTGAACGGCGTCGCGCCGGTGCGCGGCGTCCGTGCCCTGCGCCAGCAGAATTGGTGAAGTCGGCTTGCGACCTGCGCGCCGTCGCGGAACGATCTGCCCGTTGCGCTTGTCTAAAGAACGTGTACAGCTTCGTTGCCCTGCGGGTCGTGCTTGACGTCCATCGTGATGGGCGCGCATTGGGATTGCGCTCGCTTTGCACGTCGCGGAAGTAGTAGAACGTCATCTGCGCCGTCGTGCCCAGTCGCTCCAGGATGGCGTTTTTGTCCTTGACATCCGGCAGTTCGATGATAAACTGCGTGTCGCCCTTGCGCTGCACGGTGGCCTCGCCGACGCCCGCGCCGTTGATGCGGTTTTCCAAAATGCGCAGCACGGTGGGGCCGTCGTAGACAACGCCCGGCGGCAGTTTGTCCGTGCGGCCTGCAAGACGGCGCGGACGCCGCCTTTGATGTCCAGCCCGTAGCGGATGGGATAATTGGCAACCGTGTGATGGGTTTTGGCGTCACGGTGCGTGCCGACCAGCACCCAGACCGAGAGCGCCATGAGGAACGAGAATGACTAAGGCCCAAATCTTTTCGCGTTTCACGTGTGGCTGTTTCCCCTGCGCCTGCAACTCTGACAGGACGTTTCATTCTACCGTTACGCGCGGGCGAATGTCAAGGTTTCGGCAGAAGAGGGCTTGCTTCCCTAGCAAAGCAGGGAGCACTCACGCGGCACGCTGCAGCGCGGAGTTTATCTGCATCATGCTCAGAAACACGTCCACGATGTCCGGGTCAAAATGGGAGCCTGATAGCGACTGGATGTGCGCGCATACCTCTTCTTCTGACCACGCCTTTCGGTAGGGCCGATCTGAGCGCAACGCATCCCAAACGTCCGCAACAGCAAATATCCGCGCAGACAGCGGAATTGCGTCTTGCTGCAGACCGCGCGGGTAGCCGCTGCCATTCCATTGCTCATGGTGAGAATACGGAATGTCCAGTGCAGGCTGCAGGAACTCAATGGGGTAAAGCATCTCAAACGCATAGAGGGGATGCTGGCGCATCGCGTCCATCTCGTCCGCGTTGAGCGGGCCGTTTTTTAGCAGAATACGGTCAGGAATACCCATCTTGCCGATGTCATGCAGCAGCGCCCCGCGCCGAATATGCACCAGATCTTCCTCCGGCACGCCCAGTGTCCGAGCCAGGCGCAGTGTGATGTCTGTCACCCGATGACTGTGCCCTTCGGTTTCGTTGTCGCGCAAATCCAGCGCACGGCTCCATCCCGCGATAGTGGCATCATAGGCCGCTTGAAGCTGCTGATTGGCCTCCGCCAGCTCTTCGGTTCGCGCGGCGACGCGCTGCTCCAACTCGTTGCGGGCAGCCTGCAGTTCTTCGCGCTGCGAGAAAAAGTCACTGATTAAACGGGCCAGCGTCCCAAACTCAGCGCGGTCTGTTTTCAACGGCGTCAGCGCTTCCGGTTTTTCCGCCGTCATTGCCCGTGACAGAATCCAGAGCGGAATGCTCACCCAGTGCAGCAGGCACGCCGATACCAATGCCACAAGCAGAAGCGAAAAAACGCCCAGAAGCACCATGACGCGCACCGCAGACATTTGCAGGAGACTGAGAGTCGGGTCGTCGCTGACCAGCAGGAGGCAGGCGACAGGCTTGCCGTCCCAGCCCAGACAGGACTGGTAGAAACGCATTTGTGGGCTTCCGCCCGAAACGCTTTTCGGCAGGGTGTCCAGAGTGGGCAGCGCGCCGAGCATCTCCGCGCGCGAACCGGTCAGGCCCGCCAGTTCGCCGAGGTATTCTTTGTCCCACAGGCGACCCGCCAGCAGATACCCTTTGGCGGGGCCGGTGTGCGCGACGTCATCGCTGTCGTGAATGGACGCTGAACGCAGTTCCAGCAGCCCATCCCGCGTGTGCAGGAAAAAGTGGTCGTAAGCGCCATGATGCAGCAAGCTTTGGGCGGCGGCGGCAGAAAGCGAAAGATGCTGAAGATGGCGCGCGTCGTGGCTCACAGCTCCATAGAGGGAGGTCATGTTCGGACGGAAGACCCAGCAGCCGTCCAGATCGTAAGTCGTGAGGGTCGTGTCTATGTTCTGCTTTGCCCAGAGCTTGCTGCCAGTGTGGACGAACGTGACTATTTCATCCCAGTAGCTGTTGTCGTATACCATCGTTCGCAGGGAATTGGCGCGCAGGGTCAGCAGCCGATCATAAAAGACCGCACGCTCGCTTTGCGTGTGCCGGGACAGCACCAGCGCCTGATGACGGTCAAGCAGCAGCAGGCCGCAGGCGATGCCGATAAACGCCAGAGCCAGGGTGACCAGCAGCATCAGGATGCGCGTGCGAACCGGCAGTTTTCGGAAGACGTGAGTGTTCATATGCCTCAGGGGGAGCGTCTGGTCACTACCAGTCGCGTTCAACCGAGAAGCCGAAGGCGACCAAATCCGGCTTGCTTTCCTGATGACGCAGCGCGCGATCCAGAAGGGACGAGGCGGTGATGTGCGGGCGCACAGTCAGCGCGCCGAGCGGGTGGGATAATCCCAGTTCCAGGCCCGCCATGTTGAGCGCCGCCCTGTGCAGCCCCAGATAAGTCTGGTTGAAGCGGGCGGAGCCAATCCCGACGGTCACAGCGGCATCCCCACTCCAATTCGCGCGGAAGCGGCGCTCGCCGCTGATGCCTGCCTCGGCATAATAGGAGCCGGGATAGCGCATCACGTCCAGGTTCTGGGTAGTGAACACGCGCAGGCTTCCGAGAGGCAGGGACAGTTTCAGCGTGGCCTCGCTCGTAGACGGCGAGTTCTGCTGATGGGGATACGTGTAACTCTGAAAATCCGCCTCCACAGTTGCATGACCCCAGGGAGCGGTGTCGGAAACCGTCCAGTCGGACTCGTTCCACGCGCGCCCATCGGCCTGTGCCAGAGCGCCGTTTCCCCAGAACGAGAGGGTCAGGTTGGAATGGGTAATCCAGACGGATGGCTGCGCGACGGAGTTCCGGCTGTAAGTGAGGCCGCGCCAGAGGTAGCGGCTGTTGCAGTCCAGGCTGTAGCCGCCGGTAACGCTGGGCACGGCGGGGGCAAGGGTCGGCGCGGGAGCGGATGCGGGGGTGGCAGGCGGGTCTGCCGCTCCCCGCAGAGGCATCAAAATCCCCGCACAAAGCGCGAGTGCCGCGCAGGTCGCGCGAAGACGAGGACGTAAGTCACTAGTATTCAACAGCAGTCTTCTCCTCAAAAGCAGCCGCCGGAAAGCCTTGCCGTGCGAGCCGCGTATCTATGAACGCTTACTTGTCTGCCTGTATTCCTGTTGTTTGTCGGCAACCGCCGCTGTTTTCTTTAGAGGGGCTCACAAATTAAAGCTGCCTCCCGCCCTGGCAGCCGGTGCATTCGTCCACCAGCAAACCGCTTGAGACAGCCTGCGCCTGCGCCCTCAATGCGCCGTCTTCAATACCGGGCAGCAAACAGCAGGCAGGCCGCGATGTAGGTGCGTTTCACGCAGACATGCGGGTATAACGGGTATAAGAGGAACGCGGCCCTGAAGATTTTGGGCGAACGTGCCGATACAGAAGCAAGCCCGGCTCCCTGGCATGGTTCTTGCAGGAAAGCCTGACAACTGCCGCGATGGCAGACAACTTAACCGATACCGCAACGGCGCAAAGAGGCGTTTCCCTTGTCCCCGAAAGGAGAACAAAGAATGTCTTTGCGCCGCTTTTTGTTTTACATGGTGACGTTCATCGTGACCGGCGTGGCCGGGTTCGCGAAAGTTTTGTAGCACAGCCGCCGCGCGGGGAGGCTTGAAATCTGCCTCTTTGGGGAAAGATGAGGTGTTCCAGAACTTCTGGGAACATCAAAGGAGACCTCTGACAATGGCAGACTACACAGATACGACAACTCGTGCCGATGACGGCATTCAGCATGGCATTGACGATAACCCGAACAACGACGCCAAAAAGGGCGCGGCGGGCGGCGCGGTTGGCGGGGCCATCGTGGGCGCGCTGGCAGGCGGGCCGGTAGGCGCGGTCATCGGCGCAGTGGCGGGCGGAGCCGCCAGCGGCGCGGGCGTGGCGGCGGTTGACCGCGTGGACAATGATGACACCGTGAGCGGCCTCGGCGATGGCGTTACGCCGGATGCTTCGGCCAGGGCTGCCAGCCGGGACACCGTGTAGCCAAAAAACCCAGAAGGGCCGGGGGCATTGCTGCCTTCGGCCCTTTTCTATTTGCGCCTTTATTCTCTCCCATGACCTTCTGGATTGGCACGTCCGGCTGGAGCTACGACCATTGGAACGGCGTGCTGTATCCGCACGATTTGCCGCCCGCGCAGCGTTTGGACTGCTACGCTCGGCGCTTCCGCACGACTGAAATCAACAGCACCTTCTACCGCTGGCCCCCTGATGCGGCGTTCGCGCGCTGGCATGAGCGTCTCCCCGATGGCTTTTTGATGACGGTGAAAGCCCCGCGCGGCCTGACGCACGGCGCGCGCCTGTATGCCCCGGAACGCTGGCTGGCGCGCATGGACGCGGGTTTGCGCCTTCTGCAAGACAAGCTGGGCGTGCTGCTGGTGCAGCTGCCGCCCGCTTTTGAATACGATCTTCCCCGTTTGGATTACTTCCTGCGCGGTCTGCCTCCCCATCAAAAGACGGCGGTGGAACTGCGTCACCCGTCGTGGCAGCAGGAAGACGTGTATGCTCTGCTGGAAGAACGCGGCGCGGCGTACTGCGTGATGAGCGGCGCGAACCTGCCGTGCGTCCTGCGGGCGACTGCGCCGTTTGTGTACGTGCGCCTGCACGGGCCGAGCACGGATTATCTGTACGCAGGCTCCTACTCCGACGATGACCTGCGCTGGTGGGCGGAGCGGTTCCGGGAGTGGCAGGCGATGGGCAAAGACGTGTTCGCCTACTTCAACAATGACGGCGAGGGCCATGCCGTCCGCAATGCCGAGACGCTGCAATGGCTTCTGGGCTGATAGCCTCTAGCCGTGCGCGCAGCCGGGGGCGTGAACTTCCAGCGAGCCGCACAGAAGCGCGTCGCTGTCCTGGCGGCAGGGGTCGCACCCGGCGGCTTCGGTCTGAATAGTAGCGTGCCTGATGCCGAAGTCGTCATGCAGGCGGGCGTTCAAGACAGCGACGGCACTCGCGCTCTGCGCCATCGTGCAGGCTTCCGGCAGCACGATGTGGCACGATAGGAAGTGCAGGCCGTCCCCCACCGTCCACAGGTGCAGGTCATGCACGTCCTCCACTGGCGCGGTGGCGCGAATGGCGTCTACCAGCGCGTTTACATCCAAGCCTTTGGGCGTGCCTTCCAGCAGGACGTTCACGGCGTCGCGAATAATGCCCCACGAGGAGAATAGGATAAACGCCGCAATCAAGCACGACGCGAGCGTATCGGCGTAGGGCCAGCCGGTGAAGTGAACGACCAGACCCGCCAGCACGACGCCCAGCGAGGACAGCGCGTCGCCCGCCATGTGAACGTAGGCGGCGCGCACATTCAGGGAATGCGCCCCGTCGCCGCGCAGCCAGTAGGCAATGACGGTGTTCATCACGACGGCGACGGCGGCGACTGCCATCATGGTGACGCCGTTGGGCAGTTCCGGGTGACGCAGCGAGCGGGCCGCTTGCGCGAGAATAAGCACGGCAATCACGACCAGCGTGAGCGCATTCGCCAGCGCGGACAAAATGGCGACCCGGTGGTAGCCGAACGTCTTGCCGGGCGTGGCGGGCCGCCGGGCCACCCAGATGGCATAAGCCGCCAATCCCAGCGCAAGCGCGTCGGAGACGTTGTGCCCGGCATCGGACAGCAGCGCGAGCGAGCGCGCCCGCAGGCCCAGCGCCGTTTCCGCCGTTACGAATGCGAGCGTGAGCGCCAGAGACACCCACAAAAGCCGCCCGCTTGTCGCCCCATGCACGTGCCCTGCTGCCATAACCCGATTATACCACAGCGCGTTTGGGCCTTTCGCCCTCCTGTTCTTGACAGGGAGTGCCGACTATGTTATCATGGAGTATCGTCACTGCCGGGTTGGGGAAATCGTTATGCGTCGCCGCACTTTGATTGCCGTGTTTGTTTCTTTGCTGGGGGGGGCCGTTGCTGCCGGGGCTGCGCCGCCCGGCGCGGGAAGCGCATACCTGTCTGCGCGGGCCGCGCTGCCCTGCCCGCCGCTGACAGAAGGCGCGCTCGGCTCCGCGCAGCAGCGGCCCGCCGACTTTCTAGGGCGGACATTGGAGGTGACGGCCATCGTGGGCGGCCTGGTCACAATGGGCGACGCGCAGACGGCACTGCTCACCGTCGCAGGCGGGCGCGTCTCGCTGCCGGTGCGCGTCGGGTCGTCTACGCAGGAAGCCTCGTGGCTGAACGCGGGAATGCGGGTGCGGGCCTTAATTATGGTGGAGCGCACGGGCAACGACCTGACGCTCTCCAATCTTACCCTGCTGCGGGCCGCCCCGGAGGGCGACGTGGCCTACGCCGAGCGTCAATGGGCGAGCCGGGGCGCGTCCCCTTCACGCAGTTTGGCGTATGGAACGACCCGCACAGAGGACATGGCGGCTGCTTATCCTGTTGTCGGCACGCCGCTTTCCGGCCTGTCGGCGCGCGCGCTGGCGGTCTACGCGCCTTATCGGGCGGCGGTGCAGGGCATGAACCCGCGCCTTGCGTCCGGGGATGTGGACAAAATCACGTCGTCCATCCTCTACTTCAGCGACCATAGCGACATAGACCCGCGCCTCGTGATGGCGATGGTGATTGCCGAGTCCGGCTTTAATCTTTACTCCACGTCCCGCACGGGAGCGATGGGGCTGGGCCAACTGATGCCGGGAACCGCGCGCGGCCTCGGCGTCACCGATGCCTACGATCCCATTCAAAACATTGCGGCATCGGTGCATCTGCTCCGGGGCCATCTGGACAATTACGGCGGCGCTCCTGCGGGCGCGGGCATTATTCCCTTTGACCAGATTGCCCTGACGATGGCGGCCTACAACGCCGGGCCGGGAGCCGTCCGCAAGTATCACGGCGTGCCTCCCTACCGCGAGACGCGACGCTATGTGGCGCGCGTCTCGGCCCTCTACAAGCGAATGTGCGGCCTGGGCGATTAGGGCTGGAAGAACCCCTCCCCGCCCGAAGCGGGCGACCCTCCCCCACAGGGAGAGGGTGAAGACGTGGAGACAATTATCTATGATGGTGTGCGTTCATGCCGCAGTCGGCGCGATGCTGGGAGCGGGCATCGGCAAGCCTGTTCAGGCCGTGCCGGGCGGCGGCGCGTCGCACCTGCTGTGCGACTTAATCCCCCACCGGGATTACAACATCAAGATTGAAGCCCCGCTCGCGGGCTTGATGTTCGGCTATCTCCTATGGCGCTATGGCCCGAAGTCCCCGCAGTTCTGGGGAGCCGTCGGAGCCGTGCTGCCCGACGCGGAGAACGCGCTGGCTCTCTTTGGCTCCCTGCCCGAAGACAAGACCCTGTTCCCCACGCACAACAAAAGCGCCCCCTGGTACATCGGGCACGGCGCGCGCGTGGAAAGCCCGGCGTCGCAAATTGCGCTGGCGCTGATATGCCTGCTGCTGGCCGACCGAGGCAAATAACGGGCCGGAGCGTAACTGCTCCGGCCCCTCATTCGGCCTCTGGGCAGGGACGCACAGATTATGGGTTAGCAGGCTGCGCTAGTGTCGGGAGCAGATGATGGCCGTAGGTTTCGCCTTTGCTGGCAGGCTGGCCGAAGTCTGCGGGGTCAAGGTAGGTTCCCTGCGCCCGTTCCGGCTTTTCTTCTTCTACCACGAGCGGATGGGCGCGGGCAAAAGCGTCATGGCGCGCGCCTGTCACCTGCCATGAGACGCGCAGGCCCGGTTTACCGCCCGCGATAGCGAAGCGGCCCGCTGTCACCTCTTGACTGATATAGACAGGGGCGTAGCCGCCGATGCAGGTCAGTTGGTAGCGGAAATCCTGATTGAGCGCCTCAAACCATGACGGCATGGTCACAGTGGCCGCGCCCGTGCGGTCAAGGGTTACCACGCCGTCGTAGATGTCCATCATCTGGTCGCTTTCCACGCTGGCATGGACTAAGTACTTGCCGGTGGGGTCTTGCGGGTGGTCAATCTTGAAGTGCTTCGCCCCGGCGGAAAGCGTTCCCTGTACAGTCAGGTTGCCTTGTTCACCCTTATCACTGTAAACCTCAACGTCGCCGTTGAACTCCCCAGAATAGTTGCTGCTGCTTTCGCCGTAGATTGCAGAATTGTTGACACTGAAGCCGTTGATACCATTGCCGTTGTATCCGACGCCGACGACACCAACCCCGGCTGTGTTGGGGTCTTGTACGGCATCGTTGCTGACACCTAAGATGCCGGTGCTGTTGCTGCTGACACCAACTATGGCGGCACTGCCATTTGTAAGGGTGCCTGCACTACTGCTGTCATTTCCGTAAACCCCCACTTTATCAGTAATCGTGCCTACAATCGGCGCATTGAAAGTCACGACGCCGCCGAGGACGCCTTTCTCATTGGGGATACTGCCGGAAACGCCGTAGCCGGAGCCGGTATTCATGGCCGAAATCAGCGGGCTGCCGCTCGCCGCCGAAAACGCCAGCGGCAGCGCAATCTTGCCCGCCGACACCGCGCCTTTGGCGAGCATGGACGCCGTGACACCGAGCGGCGCGATGGAGAACACATTGGCATTGCTCAGCTGCAGGCCCGCGCCCGCTGAGTACGTGCCGGTGGGCGGGGGCGGCACAAGCGGCGCGGGCGTTTGGGCGAGCGCGCCGCGCCCGGCCAGCAAGCCCAGCGAAAAACAAAGCGAGAGAGGGAAAAGCGTTCGCGCGGCGGATGCCAGGGGAGAAAGTAAACACGACTTCTGTCCTTTCCATGTGAGAACAAGCGAGACAGACGGAATTGAACTCGCACGAGAAGTGCCGTCACCGTCCTTGGCGTCGCACACCAGTATAACACCGCGGCTCCGCCTTGTCAAGAAGGAGAATGGGATTATTCCGTCCAGACGGCGTGGGGGCTGCCGAGCAGGTTGCGGAGCAGGTTCACCATCTGCGCGTCAGGCGCGACGGTGAGGGGCGGCTGGACGCGGCGCGGCGCGCTGCCGCCTTCATCAATGTGCAGGAGCAGACGGCTACCGCCGGGAGAAGCGTAGCGGCTCAGGGAGCTTTGCAGGCGGCGTACTTTGTCGCGCATGGTGTTGTCCAGCCGGATATGAAGGCAGGAGAACGCGGGCTTGTCGTCGCGCGGCGTGGTTTGCAGGAGCGCGCCTGCGTCTTTGACGAGTTGCAGTTTGTCGGCGGCGATTTCCACGCTGGCGGCGGACGCGCCGCCTTCTTCGTCGGATTGGCCGCCCTTGCCGATGCGGTCGCGGTGCGAGGCGCGGCCCGTCACTAAGACCACGCTGTCTTTCTGAGGCGGCTCGCTCAGTTCCGCCGCCGCGCGCGGGAAAAGCGTGACGCTGATAGTGCCCGTTTTGTCTTCCAGCGTCAGAAAGAACATCTGCTTGTTTTCGCCGCGCGTGTAGTAGGGGCGCACATTGGTGAGAACGCCCGCCAGCGTGACGTGTTCCTTGTCTCCCAAACTGCGGCATTCTTCCACAGTGTGCGTGACGACGCCGCGCAGTTTGTCGGTGAACTGGTCTAGCGGGTGGTCGGACAGATACAGGCCAAGCAGTTCCTTCTCCATCGCCGTGAGTTCCTGCGCGGGCAGCGGGGGAACATCGGGAAGCGGCGGCGCGACGTGGGCCAGACTTTCCGCGTCGGATGCATCGCCAAATAGGGCCACCTGCCCGCTTTTGCGGTCGCGCGCAATGGAAAGCGCGCTGTGCATAGCCCCTTCCAGACCCGCCAGCAGGCGCGCGCGGTTCGGCTCAATGCTTGCCAGCGCGCCTGCTTTCACCAGCGTTTCCATCGCGCCTTTGCTGGTGAGACCGCGCTCGGCGACGCGCGCGCAGAAGTCGTGGAGCGACATGAAGGGGCCGCCTTCTGCGCGGGCGGCGAGCACGGCCTCAATGGGAGATTTCCCGACGTTTTTGATAGCAAGCAGGCCAAACCGGATAGTCGCGCCTGCGCCTGTGAACTCCGCCGCGCTGTGGTTAACATCAGGCGGCAAAATTTCTATGCGCTGCTTGTAGTCGTCTAAATAGGTGCGGCGGGCGTCTTCAATAAAGGCCACTAACTTGTCAGTGTCGTCGGCCTGCGTCGCCATCAGCGCGGCGAAGTATTCCACCGGGTAGTTGGCTTTGAGATAAGCCGTTTGATACGCGACCATCGCGTAACAGAACGCATGGGCCTTGTTGAACGCATAACCCGCAAACGGCTCTATCAGATTAAACAATTCAACGGCGGTCGCTTCGTCCACAACGCCCTTTTCCGCCGCGCCTGCCAGAAAGTTCTCGCGCTGCTGCGCCATCTCTTTCAGGCTCTTTTTGCCCATCGCCTTGCGGAGAATGTCTGCGTGGCCGAGCGTGAAGCCCGCAACCGCCTGCACGATGCGAAGCACCTGGTCTTGATAGACGATAATGCCGTAGGTTTCCTCCAAAATGGGCGCGAGCGACGGGTGCGGGTAGGCAATCTTCTCCATGCCCAGTTTGCACTTGATGTATTTGGGGATTTGCGCCATCGGGCCGGGACGATACAGCGCCACCATTGCGGCGACTTCCCCGACGTTGTTGGGCCGCAGTTCCGCGATGTAGCGGCGCATCTGCCCGCCTTCTAGTTGGAAGACGCCAGAGCACTCGCCCCGCCCCAGCAGGTCGTAGGTCTTGCGGTCATCTAACGGCAGGTTGAGCACGTCAATGTCAACGCCGTGCGATTGCTTGACGTTGCGGACGGCGCGGGCGAGAATGGTCAGGTTGGCGAGGCCCAGGAAGTCCATCTTGAGCAGGCCAATCTTCTCCAGCATGGACGCCGGGTACTGCGTGACGTACATTTCGCCGTCGTCGGACTTTTGCAGAGGCGTGTGCTCAATCAAAGGGTCGGCGGCAATCACAATGGCGGCGGCGTGAACGCTGTCATGGCGCGTCAGCCCTTCTAGGCGCAGGGCGGTGTCTATGAGTTCACGCGCCTGCGGGTTGGTCTTGTAGGCCGCGCCCAGTTCCGGGGAGACTTCCAGCGCGGTTCGCAGTTTCATGCCGACGGGGAGCGTGGGAACCATCTTGCACAGTTTGTCCACTTCCGGCATGGGCATCTTGTTCATAGCCCGCCCGCAGTCGCGGATGGCGGCGCGCGCGGCCATGGTGCCGAACGTCGCCACCTGCGCGACGTTTTCTTTGCCGTATTTTTTCCGCACGTATTCTATCACGTCCGCGCGGCGTCCGTCCTCAAAGTCCATGTCAATATCGGGCATGGACAGGCGTTCGGGGTTGAGGAACCGCTCAAACGTCAGGCCGTATTCCAACGGGTCAATGTCGGTGATGCCGATGCAATACGACGCCATAGACCCTGCCGCCGAGCCGCGCACCCCGAAGAAGATGCCCTCGCGCCGGGCGAAGTTGGCGAAGTCACGCACAATCAGAAAGTACTGGCCGAAGCCGGTTTGCTCAATGACGGAAAGTTCAAACCGGAGCCGTTCCTCCTGCTCCTCGCTGAACTGCCCGTAGCGGCGCTTCATGCCGTCAAACGCCAGCGTTTGCAAATATGCCTGCGCGTTCATGCCTTCCGGCGTGTCGCCCGGCGACGGCAGGTCAAGCCGTCCGAACTCCAAATGCAGGTCGCAGCGGTCAGCGACTTCGCGGGTGCGCGCCAATGCTTCCGGGCCGCCGTCTATGCGGGCGAACCGCTCATGCATCTCCCCCTGCGACTTGAGGTAAAAGTCTTTGGAGCCGTATTCCAGCTTCTTGGGGTCGTCCATTGTCGTGCCGGTTTGCACGCACAGCAGGACTTGATGCGGCCCGGCGTCATCGGCGTCTAAGTAATGCACGTCATTGGTGGCGACCAGAGGGATATTTAACTCGCGCGCCAGTTTGGTAATCTGCCCGTTGACCGCCCACTGCTTCTCTAGTTGGTGGTCTTGCAGTTCCAAATAATAGCGGTCGCCGAAGATTTCCCGGAACTCGCAGGCGGCGTACTTGGCGGCGGCGTAATCGCCCGCCAGCAGGTGATGGGGAACTTCCGCGCCGAGGCACGCGGACAGGCAAATCAGCCCTTCATTGTAGGTTTGCAGCAGTTCGCGGTCAATGCGCGGCTTGTAATACATTCCCTCCAATGAAGCGTAGGTGGTGAGTTTGAGCAGGTTGCGATACCCAATCTCGTTCATCGCCAGCAGGACGAGGTGACGCGAGTCGTCCAGTTTCTTGCTTTCGCGCTGGTGGCGGGCGCGGGTGGCGACATACACTTCGTTGCCCACGAGCGGCTTGATGCCCGCCTTTTTGCACTTGTGATAAAACTCCATTGACCCGTACATGACGCCGTGATCGGTGAGGCTGATGGCGGGCATTTCCAGTTCGACGGCTTTGTTGACTAAACCGTCAATGCGGCACGCGCCGTCCAGCAGCGAGTATTCGGAGTGTAGATGCAGGTGAACAAAGTCGGGGGCGGGTGTGGGCATGGCGTTCCTTGACAGTTCTTGCGCGTTAACGCAGTCTGTTTGCGGCTACTAGATATAGATGACGCGCAGGGCACATTGCTATATCTTGTGCCGTCTGCCCTATTGTAACAGAGATTAGGCGATTTGTAAAGGGGCGCAGTAAGGGGTTTTTACGGGCGCAACAAAGCCCCGATTTAGGCGGGACTTGGGAGGCACTTGAGGGTTATTAGGGGAAACTTAACTGCGGAACAGATGCGCCGTCCCTGTGCCGCAAGCATTCACAGGCCCCCCGAACAGCCAAACTTAGCCGCGCCCGAGGCTGCACAGAGACACACGCAAAAGGGCCGTCCGGTGCAGCCGTTGTTGTTATACCGTAGAAATGCTCTGCCTATTCGTCACAGGCACGGCCCGTGCGAGCAGGCTGCGCCCAGTGCCTACACTCACCCCACGAACACTAACACCGCAGTTAAGACGACGATAGCAAGTACCATCCCTAGCCAGAACCAAGCCGAGCGCGGCGACTTGCTCGCCACCTGTAGCCGCTCTATCTTAGGAGGCGGGGACCATGCTTCTGAGTCCTCCATTTCTTCCTCTGTAAGCCAAAGGGTAGCCTCTGGCTCTGCGGTATAACGGCTGAGTTCAGCGATGCGTTAGCGTCCGCTGCAACGAGTTGTTACACTACGAGGCTGATGAGCCAATTACCCCGCAGGACGTGAGGCCACACGCTCCGACCTCAAGAATGGACTGCCTAAACGAGACCGCACACCCCCTCTAAGTCTGAGAAAGCAGTGTCCCCGCGCCACCATGCGGCATAACACGCCGTCCCTGCGCCCTTGCGTGACAGGGCTGCCCGCCCGTGCCTTCTTGTTCCATAGTGAAGATAAAACTTCCTGCTGCGTTGCGGCTTTACCGCATGACGGCCATCACCTGGCCCCAACGCATATTCTCCCAACCCGCAGCGGCGGGTTTCGTGATGCCAGCACGGGGTTACAGCCCCGCGTGCCCTGCCGTGCGATCTGCGTCGGGTGTGCGTGCCCCCGCTGGATGTCCCCGTGCGGGACAAGATGGCCCCCGTTCGCGCCACAAACGACGCCCCGCCAAAAATAATTCCGGTCAGTCCCGCAAGTTTCCCCGCAAAAATGCCGACGATGGTTCTCGGAGACTGGTCAACCTTGACAACAGATTCCCCGGCCCCGCCCTCAGCCAGGAGACAGTGGTGACAGCGAGTTAAGACGCCCCACGAACACGCGACGGCGAAAGATTTAAACCCCTCGCTGTTCTCCCTGGCCCATTCCACACAGTCACACGCCAAAAAGCGCGGCCAGTCTTGTTCAGACCAGCCGCGCTTTTTGCTGCATCAGCAGGAGGACGAGTTAGTAGCGGGAACCGCTGCCGTAGTCGCCGCCGCCACCGCCCCGGTTGCCGCCGCCGTAGCCGCCGCCACCGCCGCGATTACCACCGCCGTAGCCGCCGCTGCGTCCGCCGCCGCCTCCCCCTTCACGGGGACGAGACTCGTTGACGACCAGGGCACGGCTGCCGACGGTGCGGCCATTGATGGCCGCAATCGCCTGCTTGGCTTCGTCTTCGGTCGCCATTTCCACGAAGCCGAAGCCGCGTGACTGCTGCGTGTCCCGGTCGGTGACGACCTGCGCGCTGGTGACATTGCCCGCTTCTGAGAACAGTTCGGACAGTTGAGCGTCGGTCATCTGATAGCTCAGGTTGCCGACGTAGAGTTTGGTTGCCATGACAATATGGCTCCTTTCGAGTGAACACCCATTTCGGGTGAGAGCCTTCTGTGGCAGCACAGGCCCGCACTGAAAGACGACTGAAAGACACTCCGACAGGTTACACAGGGAAAGCGAACCAAAGAGGCTGAGGACATCGCAGAGAAAGGCATCAGACTGAGACGCAGAAGGCAAGGTTCGCCGGGGGAAACCCGACGCTGGCCCATTATACCCCATTCCCGGCAAAAAAGCAACATCTTTCCACGCCCCGGGAAGACGCGCCACTTTCCCCCTATTTTCCCAGCACAAACGCGCACAAAAGAGCCGCCAGCAGCGTGCAAAACCCGTTCACAACATCGTTGTCCATCCAAGACCAGCCGCGCGCGGGCCGTGCGCCGGGAAACGGGGATTGTTCCGTCCAGCGGCCCAGTTCGTCCTGCCACTGCGCCTGCGCGGCTGCCCCCAGCAAACTGTCTGCCAGTGCGCCGCTCCATCCGGCCAGCGTGACCACCCAGAACGCGCGGCCTGCGAACGCGCCGATAAGTGACGCTCCGGCAAGCGCGGCCAGCAGACCCGCAACGCTGACCGCGCCCGATGTGCCCGGCGGCACGCGCTTCCCGGTTGTCAGCAAAAAAGGACTGCCGCCCCATGCGGCCCCAATTTCCGTCGCCCACGTGTCAGCGTTGGCCGCCGACAGCGCCGCGAGAACAAGAAGAAACGCATGAGCGGCAGACACGAGCGGCACCAGCCAGGGCAAACACGCACAGAAAACGGCGACCCCGCCGTTGGCCCACACTTGCCCGGCATCCCGCTGCCCGCCTTTCGCGAAGCCCAGAGCATCTTTGACGCGCTTGCGCCACCGGCTGAGAAGCGTAGATGTGAGAAAGAAGACAAGCAGTGGCGCTGCCCCACGTCCATTCGTCGCCCCAAAGACAAAGGCTCCCACAAGCGCAGCCGACAGCGCCCCATTGCGGGTCAGCGCGCCCATGCGCCACGCGGCCCCGGCCACCAAAGCAGCTAGCAGCGCGCCAAAAGCAAACAAGGCGACCGGCGAATAGGGCATGGGCAGGGGAAACTAAACCGCCCGAAAGGGCCGGGCGAGCACGCGGGCGGCGAAGGGGAACACCATGCCGTCCGGCTGGGGCAGATGAACCGCCACCGGCGTTCCATTCGCGGCGTACTCGGAGCGCACGAATGCCAGGCAAAGCGCGCGCCCGTCAAAGCGGGGCGAAGCGACAGCGCTCGTGAGCCGTCCTATCTCGCGGCCTGCTTCTTCGCCCACTCGCGGGTTATTTGCTGGAACATGAACCGTGCCGCCGCCTGTGGGAACCGGCGCGTCATGGCCGAGCAGAACGCCGCGCAGCACACGATTGGCATGGCCGCGCGCATGAATGCGGGCAATTACTTCCTGCCCCACATAGCAGCCCTTCGTGTAAGACACCACGTCGGGCAAATCGGCTTCGGGCAGCAGCAAGCCTTCCGTGAGTTCGAGGCCCCACGCGGCTTCGCCCGCTTCCACGCGCAGGGTTTCAGCGGTTTCCGCGCTCAGGGGAAATGCCCCCGCAGTCAGAAGCGCCGACTGCCTGGCGGGAAGCGCGTCTGCCTGCACCCACAAATCCGCGCCGGGCACGTCTTTATGGAGAGCGGCGGCAAAGCCCTCGCCGGGCGGCAAAGCGTCGAGCGCCGCGCCTGCGCCATCGCCCAGCACCGCGCAGCAGGCCCACTCGCCCGACACGTCGCGTACCTGCACCTGCTCCATGATGTGATAGAAGTCCAGCGTGTCCAGCAGGCGCGGCAGGCAGCGCGCGTCCGTCTCAAGCAGAAAGCAGTCGGGGCGGGCATGGACGCGCAAAAGGGCAAGCAGATGCGCCGTGCTGTCCAAGAGGGCGGCACGGACGCTCTGCCCCGGTGTCAGGTTGAGTACGTTGTTGGACACCAGCCCTTGCAGAAACGAGGCGCGATCAGGGCCAGCCAGTTCCACCAGCGCGCGCTCCGGGCGCACAAAAAAGCCCGCGCCGCCCGGCTGATGGAGAAGGTCGTACTCCGCGCGCACGGCGGAAAGGCTCACGGGGCGACCGGCAGTTCTTCAGCGCGGCGCACGAGCAACACTTTCAGCACAGCGGCGACGAGCGCCAGGGCTGCCCCCAGCAGGAAACCGGAACGGGAGAAAACAAACGGGGAACGCATGGAGTGTGTCCCTTTCTACCCAATTAGTGTACCCGCGCGCCGTGCGGGTGTCAAGGGGTATAATGAGCCAAACTGACTGTTCAGGAGACGCTCGTCATGCCGCTCTACGAATACCTTTGCCGCGCCTGCCGCACCGACTTTGAGGCGCTCGTGCCCGCCGCCCATCGCGACGCCGCAGAAACCGCCTGTCCCCACTGCGGCGAGCGCAAAACCGCCCGCAAGATTTCCTTGATGGCCCGGCCCGTTGTCGCTGAGGGGGGCAGTTCCGCTCCGGTGCCAATGGACTGCGGCGCTCCCGGCGGCTGCTGCGGAGGCGCGTGCAACTATGAAAACTAACCCGTTTCACGGGCTTGTTATCCTTCTGGCGCTTTTGCCTATGACAGCCCGCGCCGACGCGCCACCACCCGCGCCCTCTTTGCCCGCAATCGTGCAGAAGTACGTCAACACCGTGCGCCACCTGCCCGCGCTCACGGTGCAGGCCGCGCAGATTGCCGGGCCGGACACCACTGACACCGCCACCCTGCGCCTGTCCCCGCCCAACAAATTGCTGCTCGTCTCCACCGTGAAGGGCAAGGCGCTGTCTACCACCGTCTGCGATGGCAAGACTGTCACCCAATGGGACGACAAACAGTACGCGCAGTCGCCCGCCCCGAAGTCTTTGGCAGATATGGACACGCCGCTCCCCACCGGCGCGGCAGCCTCCATTGCCGCATCGCTGTTAACTGACCCGACCTCCATCACCGACTACGCGCACCTGCGCGATTTGGGCATTGTCACCGTGGACGGCCAGCGCGCCCACAAAGTCCAGAGTATTGAAGACGCCGACACCGCCACGTTCTGGCTGTCCGATAAAACTGCGCTCCCCCTGCGCGCCGTTTATACAGGTGGGCATCACGACAGAACCATCGCCCTGCGGGACTATCATTTCAGCCCGTTCGTGGTCAACGGCATCACGCCGACACGCCCCGCCGGGCTGAACCAGTACGTCGCGCCGCCCCCGCCCACCCTGCTCGCGGCGGGCACGCCCGCCCCCGACTTTACGCTGCACCACGCAAGCGGCACAGGCGTCCTGCCCGACACGCTCACGCTGTCCTCGCTCAAAGGGCAGGTTGTCCTGCTGGACTTCTGGGCCTCCTGGTGCCGCCCCTGCAAAAAGACCATGCCGCACATTCAGGAACTACAATCGCGCGATGGGGGCAAAGGGCTGACCATTCTCTCCATCAACACCTGGGACACGCCCCCGCGCATGGCGGCGTTTATCAAGACGCACCCCAATTACACCACCACGTTCCTGTGCGACCCGACCCCCGCCGACCAGTCGGTTGCCGTCACGCAGTACCACGTTTACGGCATTCCCACTGTCTATATCATAGACAAAGATGGCCATGTTGCCACCGCGCTAGTCGGCGACGACCCGCAGGCAGCCCGCCAGATTAATGCCGCATTGACCCGGCTCGGCGTTCCGCAGCCTGCGGCAAGCCTCCCTGCGGCCCCGTGAAAGGGAACATCAGTCCGGGTCGTAGTTCAGCACGGGCGACAGCCAGCGTTCCAGTTCGGGCAGGGGCATTCGCTTGCGGCGGGCGAGGTCTTCCACCTGGTCGCGCTCTATCTTGCCGACGGAGAAGTATTGGGCCTGCGGGTGCGCGAAGTAAAAGCCGCACACCGAGGACGCCGGAGTCATGGCGAGACTTTCAGTCAGTTCCATGCCTGCGTTGGTCTCGGCACGGAGCAATTGGAACAGCGTCCACTTCTCCGTGTGGTCGGGGCAGGCGGGATAACCCGGCGCGGGCCGAATGCCCCGATACCGTTCTTTGATAAGGTCTTCGCTTGTGAGGTTCTCCCCCACGCCATAGCCCCAATCGTCGCGCGCCTGCTTATGCAGACGCTCGGCAAAGGCTTCCGCTAATCTGTCCGCGAGGGCCGAGACTTGAATGGCGTTGTAGTCGTCATGCTCGCGCTTGAAGTGCGCGACCAAGTTCTCCACGCCCAGCCCCGCCGTCACTGCAAAGCCGCCGAGATAATCAGCAAGGCCCGTCGCTTTGGGCGCAACATAATCGGCCAAAGCTTTATTGGCGTGCTCGCCCGTCTTTTCCCCCTGCTGCCGCAACGTGTGAATAGTCGCAAGAACGCTTTCGCGGGTGTCGTCCGTGTACAACTCAATGTCGTCCCCCACGCTGTTCGCAGGCCAGAAGCCATAAACGCCCCGGGCGGTGAGGGACTTATTCGCGACAATCTCACTCAGTAACGCACGGGCGTCGTCGTACACTTCGCGCGCCTTGTCGCCCACAACGGGGTCATCCAATATCTCCGGGTAACGTCCGTGCAATTCCCACGCGCGGAAGAAGGGCGACCAGTCAATGTAGGGCACGAGTTCACTTAACGGGAAGTCGTGCAGCACGCGCACGCCGGTAAACGACGGCACGGCAAGATTGTCCCATTTCAGAACAGTGCGGCGTGCGCGGGCTTCGGACAATGGCAGCGTCTTCTTGTCGCGCTGCTTGCCCGCGTGCGCTTCGCGGGCGGCCTCCTGCTCCCGTGCGAGTTCGGCAACATACGCGGGCTTATGCTCATCGCTTAGGAGATTGGAAACGACGCCGACGGCCCGCGAAGCGTCCAACACGTGAACCACAGAGTTGTCGTAGTGCGGCGCAATCTTGACGGCGGTGTGCGTGCGCGAAGTCGTTGCCCCGCCAATGAGAAGCGGCACGGTGAAGTTCTCCCGCTTCATTTCGCGGGCGACGTGCGCCATTTCGTCCAAAGACGGCGTAATCAGCCCGGACAGGCCGATAACATTCACATTCTGCTCACGCGCCGTGCGGAGAATGGTTTCTGCCGACACCATGACGCCCAAATCTATCACTTCGTAATTGTTGCAGCCCAGAACCACGCCGACAATGTTCTTGCCGATGTCATGCACGTCGCCCTTGACGGTGGCGAGCAGCACTTTTCCCTGCGCCTGATAATTTCCGGTGGCGGCTTTCTCCGCTTCCATGTAGGGCAATAAAATCGCAACGGCTTTCTTCATCACGCGGGCGGACTTCACGACCTGCGGGAGGAACATCTTGCCGGAGCCGAACAAGTCCCCGACGATGTTCATGCCGTCCATGAGCGGGCCTTCAATGACGTGGAGCGGCTTGTCGTATTTCAAGCGCGCTTCTTCCGTGTCGGCGTCTATGAAGTCAGTGATGCCCTTCACGAGCGCATGAGAAAGGCGCTCTTCCACCGTGCCGGAGCGCCAGGCGTCGTCGGACACGCGCGCTTTGCCCTTATCGCCCTTCACGGTATCGGCAAACGCGAGCAGTCTTTCGGTGGCGTCAGGACGGCGATTGAGAATGGCGTCTTCCACCAACTCTTTCAGGTCGGCGGGGATGCTTTCATAGACGGCGAGCATCCCGGCATTGACAATGCCCATGTCCAGTCCCGCTTGAATGGCGTGAAACAGAAACACGGAGTGCATGGCCTCGCGCACCACGTTGTTACCCCGGAACGAGAAGGAGATATTGGACACGCCGCCCGACACTTTGCAGCCGGGCAGGGTTTGTTTAATCTGGCGCGTCGCTTCAATGAAGTTGACAGCGTAAGGACTGTGCTCCTCTATGCCGGTGGCGATGGTGAGAATGTTCGGGTCAAAGATGATGTCTTCCGGCGGGAAGCCGACCCGCTCCGTGAGCAGATGGTACGCGCGGGTGCAGATGGCGACTTTGCGCTCCACAGTGTCGGCCTGACCCTGCTCATCAAAGGCCATGACGACGACGGCGGCCCCGTATCTTCGCACTAAACCCGCCTGACGCAAAAACTCCTCCTCGCCGCCTTTGAGGGAGATGGAATTAACAATCCCTTTGCCGGGCAGACATTGGAGGCCCGCCTCCAGAACTTCCCATTTGGACGAGTCCACCATGATGGGCGCGGTGTTGATGCCGGGTTCACCCTGTATCAGAGTGAGAAAGTGGGTCATGGCGGCCACGCCATCCAGCATTCCCTCGTCCATGTTGATGTCTATTATTTGCGCGCCGTTGTCCACCTGCTGCTGCGCGACGGACAGGGCGGCTTCGTAGTCGCCGTTTAAGATCAACTTCTTGAACTGGGGAGAACCCGTGATGTTGTTGCGCTCGCCCACATTGACGAAGTTGGTGTCGGGGCGTATCGTGAACGCCTTCGTGCCAGAAAGCCGCGTCAGCGCAGGCACAGACGGCACGACGCGCGGTGCGTAGGGACGCACGGCGTCGGTGATGGCTTTGATATGCGCGGGGGTCGTGCCGCAGCAGCCGCCGACAATGTTGAGCCAGCCGTTTCTGGCCCACTCGCCCAGCTGCGGCGCAAGGCTTTCCGGCGTCTCCGGGAAGCCAGTCTCGGAAAGCGGATCGGGCAGGCCCGCATTGGGATAAGCGGAAAGGTAAACGGGCGCAATCCCCGACAGTTCTTCCATAAACGGGCGCATCAAGTCGGGGCCGAAGGCGCAGTTTAAGCCCACTGAGAGCAAGGGAACGTGCGAAATGGAGTTCCACATGGCCTCCACGTTCTGCCCGGAGAGATTGCCCCCAGCGAGGTCAGTAATGGTCAGCGAAGCCATAATCGGCACGGCGCGCGCGCCTTCTGCAAAGAGCGTTTGAATGGCGAACAGCGCGGCCTTGAGGTTGAGCGTGTCAAATGTCGTCTCGCACAGAAGCAGGTCAACGCCGCCGTCCAGCAGGGCCGACGCCTGCTCCCCGTACCCGGCGACGAGTTCCTCCCAGGTCACATTGCGGTCAGCGGGGCGCTCCGGGTTGACCATGACAGTGGCGGAACGTGTCTGCGGCCCCAGCGCCCCGGCGACAAAGCAGACGCGCGACGTGTCTTTTGCCACAACTCGCGCCACCGCCCGTTGTGCCACTTGGGCGGCAACGAGGTTCATTTCGCGCACAAGATGGGTCATGCCGAAGTCGCTCATAGAGACGGCGTTGGCGTTGAACGTGTTGGTCTCAATAATGTCCGCGCCTGCCTCTAAATAGGCCACATGAATGTCTTCAATGACATCCGGGCGCACCAGCATGAGCGCTTCGTTGTTGTTTTTGAGGTCGAATCGGGTGCTGCTGGAACCGCTCGCCGCGATAATGATGCTCCTCAAACTTGTGGCGCTGCACCATCGTCCCCATCGCGCCGTCTAAAATCAGAATGCGCTGCGCCAGCAGTTCGCGAATATCATGTCCCATAACCGTTAGTATAGCATATGCGCTGCGGAGCCTCTTTTCAAGCCTCCATAAAGCACCTGTAAAGCACCTAGAAGCACCTGTAAAGCAACAAGAAGCACCTATAAAGCAACAAGAAGCACCGCAATAGGGCTTAAAAGCCTTGTGGAAGCGTTTTGCAAGGCAGTTGCCCTTGCCGTTCGCGCGCTGGAAACCACCCGAATGTGCGTTATAATGAAGCCATCAACACAGGAGAAAACCCCATGAACTTCCTCGCCCGGCGCGCTCTTGCGCCCCTTGCTCTCGTCGCGGCCTGCCTTGTGTCTGCCGCCTTTGTCTCGTCCGGTCACGTCGCCGCGTCGGAGCCATCGCCGAACATGGCGACCATGCAGGCCGCTCTGTCTCAGTTGCAGGCGCAGGTCGCCGGTCTGCAAAACACGGTGCAGCGTCAGCAGGTGACAATTAACACGCTTCAGAAGAAGACCGCGCCCATCATTCTTGCCACCGACACCGCCCGCGCAGACGGCGCGCAGTCCACCGAGATGTATTTCACCGGCGTCAACGTCCATGTGGTTGACGGCTCCGGCTACACCAACGACAACACCAATCACGGCGGCACGCTCACCGGCCTCGGCAACCTCATTGTCGGTTACAATGAGAGCCGGGGCAGCGGCAACACCGATAACCACAAGGGCAGTCACAACCTGATTGTGGGAACCAAGAACAACTACGGCTCATACGGCAGTGTCGTGTTCGGCTACTTCAACACAGTTCCCGCCATTGGACACTGGGCCGTCGTTTCCGGTGGGCAGTATAACACCGCCAGCGGCGTGCAGTCATCGGTCAGCGGCGGGCGAAATAACACGGCGAGTGGCCCGTATGCTGCCGTCAGTGGAGGCGCCTACAACGCGGCCAGCGGCAATACGACCAGTATCAGCGGCGGCGAGAGCAACAAAGCCACCTTTGACTTCGGCAGTGTCACCGGTGGAGCATCCAATATTGCCAGCGGTGATGCGGCCAGCGTCACTGGCGGCAACGAGAACCAGGCCGTTGGCTTCCTTTGCTCAGTGAGTGGAGGCTATCACAATACCGCCAGCGGCTACGATGGCAGCACCGTCAGCGGCGGCGCATTTAATACGGCGAGCGCTACCAATAGCAGCATCAGTGGCGGTTACGGCAACACCGCCAGCGGTTATGATACCAGCGTCAGCGGCGGGGAATATAACACGGCAGGGGACGGCAACGTCTTCAACACTTCCGGCGCTTCCGTCAGCGGCGGCTACTACGTCATTAACAACGCCAACTATGGCTTTGCGGCGGGAGGCATTTATAGTTCCAGTTCGCCCGGCCTCGGCGTGTTTCATGCACCGTAAGGCAAGCGCATAGAACAGAAGGCCGGGACGCCTCGCGCGCTCCCGGCCTTTTCTTTGTCAAGCCCCGCCCCCACCTCCCTTTGTGTCTTTTCGAGTGCATCGCCCTCCTAGACCCCTTTTCGCTTGACTACGCCTGCGCGGTCGGCTATACTGACAGTAAGCAAACACCATTCCACTCTGCCCGAACGAGCGGGCGCAAAGGACACACAACCCATGCCGGATTCTTCTTCTCCCTTCAACGCAGTGCAAGAGTTTTCGTTCGCGGGCGGGCAGACCGGGCAGTTTTATTCCCTGCCGCAGTTAGAGAAAGAGGGTGTCGGCCCCCTCTCCAAACTGCCCGTTTCTATTCGTATCGTGCTGGAAAGCGTGCTCCGCAACTGCGACGGCAAGCGCATCACCGAAAACGACATCCGCACGCTCGCCAACTGGAAGCCCAAAGCCGAGCGCACCGAGGAAATCCCCTTCATTGTCGCCCGCATTGTGTTGCAGGACTTTACCGGCGTCCCGCTGCTGGTGGATTTGGCCGCCATGCGCTCCACCGTCGCGCGCCTCGGACGCAACGCGGGCATCATTGAGCCGCTCGTGCCTGTAGATTTAGTCATAGATCACTCCGTGCAGGTGGACTTCGCGGAAACCAGCGACGCCTTGCAGCGCAATATGGACATGGAGTTCAAGCGCAACCGCGCCCGCTACCAGTTTCTCAAGTGGGGAATGCAGGCGTTTCATGGCTTTTCCGTCGTGCCGCCCGGAATTGGCATTGTCCATCAGGTCAATTTAGAGTATCTCGCCAAAGGCGTGCTCCACAAAGACGGCGTTTACTACCCGGACACGCTGGTCGGCACCGACTCGCACACCACCATGATTAACGGCCTCGGCATTGTCGGCTGGGGCGTCGGCGGCATTGAGGCCGAAGCGGGAATGCTCGGACAGCCCGTGTATTTCCTCACGCCCGATGTGGTAGGCGTGCATCTGAAAGGCGCGCTTCAGCCCGGCGTCACCGCCACCGATTTAGTCCTCACCGTCACCGAACTGCTGCGGGCGGCCAAAGTGGTCGGCAAGTTTGTGGAGTTTCACGGCGACGGCGCGGCGTCCCTGTCTCTCACCGACCGGGCCACATTAGGAAACATGGCTCCCGAATACGGCGCGACCATGGGCTTCTTCCCGGTAGACGAGGAATCTTGCCGCTACCTGACAGCCACCGGGCGCACCGATGAGCAGGTAGACGCTTTCCGGCAATACTTCATGGCGCAGGGCCTGTTCGGAATGCCCAAGTCGGGCGACATCGCCTACTCGCAACTGATTGAACTGGATTTGGCGACTGTCACCCCGTCCGTCGCTGGCCCCAAGCGTCCGCAAGACCGCATCAATCTGCCCGAAATCAAGTCCAAGTTTGACGCGCTGCTTCAAGAGCCGTCCGGCTACAACAAGACATTGGCGGACATCAACAAGAAGTTTGTCGTGCTCACCGGCATGAACGGCAGCAGCCTTGCCACTGTGCCGCTCACGGGCGGCGGGGAGCAAGACCCGGCGACTGCTCCGCTCGCCACCGACATTCCCCATGAGAGCACGAAAGACACGTCCACCGACACGGAAGTGGAGATGATGCAGAACCGCCCCACCCCTGACCGCGTGGAGGACGTTCCCGCCGAAGAGTTCCCCAAAGGCATCGTGCGGCTTAAACACGGCGATGTCGTGATTGCCGCCATTACCTCGTGTACCAACACCAGCAACCCCTCTGTCATGCTCGCCGCCGGGCTGCTTGCCAAGAAAGCCGTAGAGCGCGGTTTGCACGTTCCCAAGCAGGTGAAAACGTCGCTCGCGCCCGGCTCCCGCGTCGTCACCGAGTATCTGAACGCAACGGGTTTAACCCCCTATCTTGACCAGTTGGGCTTCCAAACGGTCGGCTATGGCTGCACCACGTGCATCGGCAACTCCGGCCCGCTGGAGCCGCATTTAGAGAAGACCATCACCGACAACGATTTGGTGGTCGCTTCTGTCCTTTCCGGCAACCGCAACTTTGAAGCGCGCGTGCATCAGAACGTCAAAGCCAACTTCCTCATGTCGCCGCCGCTGGTTGTCGCCTTCGCGCTGGCGGGCCGCGTGGACATTGACCTGACCACCGAACCTCTCGGCAAAGACCAGGCCGGAGCCGATGTCTTTCTCGCTGACCTGTGGCCCTCTTTAGACGAAATCGGCAGCGTTCTCGCCGCCGCCAACGACCCGGAAACCTATCGCCGTCTGTACAGTGACTTCGCCGACCAGAACCCCTTGTGGCAGGAAGTGCCCAGCAGTGTCGGGCAGGTGTATGAGTGGGACGCCGCCTCCACCTACATTCAGGAGCCGCCCTACTTTGACCGCTTCAGCATGGAAGCCGGAATCGCGCGTGACATCAAGAACGCCCGGCCTCTGGCCCTTTTCGGCGACAGCGTGACCACCGACCATATCAGCCCCGCCGGGGCCATTAAGCCGTCGTCTCCCGCCGGGTTCTATCTGCAAGTGCAGGGCGTGCCCGTAGAGGACTTCAACTCCTACGGCTCGCGCCGGGGCAACGACCGCATTATGATGCGTGGGACATTCGCCAATGTCCGCATCAAGAACTTGATGGTTCCCGGCGTGGAGGGCGGCGTTACTGTCACCCACCCCGACGGCTTGCAGATGAGCATTTACGATGCGTCTATCAAGTATCAGTCTGCCGGTATCCCGCTTCTCATCTTCGCCGGGCAGGAGTACGGCACTGGCTCGTCGCGTGACTGGGCCGCGAAGGGCACGCGCCTCTTGGGAGTCAAGGCGGTTATCGCCCAATCGTTTGAGCGCATTCACCGCTCCAATTTAGTGGGAATGGGCGTCCTGCCGTGCCAGTTCAAGCCCGGCGTTTCCGCCCAAAGCCTCAAATTGGACGGCTCCGAGACGTTTGATTTGGTCGGCTTAGAAGACGGCCTCAAGCCGCAGATGGACGTTACTCTCATCGTGCGCCGCGTTGACGGGAAAACGCAGGAAGTGCCCGTCATTCTTCGCATAGACACGCCCATTGAAGTAGACTACTATCTGCACGGCGGCATTTTGCCCTACGTGTTGCGCCAACTGATTGAAGAAGACATCGTGTCCCACACCGGCGCGCTCTTGGACAACTTGCAGCCGCGCCCGGCTTCCGTCTCACCGTAAGGGTTTTGCGCCCTTCTGCTGCGCCGGGGCATTTCATTGCCCCGGCGTCGCCATTGATCAGGATGTTATGACCGTTCCTCGCTCCGTTGTCATTCTGCTCGCTGCGCTGCTTGCTGTTTCCTCCGCGCGCGGCGATGTTTTCACCAAAACGCTCGCCCCCGGCGTCACGCTGTCTCAGGACGTAGACAAAAAGACGCCTCTTCTGGTCAGCATTCTCACCGTTGACCTCACCAACCCCGCTGTTCATGTGGGCGTGGGCATCGGACAGGACACAATCAGCGGGGACGACCCGTCGCATGGCCGGGAAGACGTGTCCCGCTACGCCCGTCGGCACGGGACTTTGGCCGCCGTGAACGCTGATTTCTTCCCGTATACCGGCGACCCTCTCGGAGTAGGCATTCAGGACGGGAAATTGTTCTCGGAACCGTATGGAACCGGGCAAAAGGGCGGGCCGCGCGTCGCATTCGGAGTCACTGCCGACGGGCGCGTGGTGTTTGATGCGCTGGATTATCTGGGGGACTTGCAAAGCAGTGATGGAACCCGCGCGGTTCTGAGCGGCCTCAACCGCCCCGGCGGGACAAATGAGATTGTCTGCCAGACGGCGCTCTATGGCCCCGTCTCCAGCGACCCTAAAGGGGGCATTGTAGTCGCCGTTCACGCTGCCAATCTTCCCGTGCGCGTCAATAAACTGGTGACAGGCATCGTTTCTCAGGTGCTTGACAACCCTCCGGCTCCGGTTCCTGTCCCTTCCGACGGCTTTGTGCTCGTGGCCGCGCCGGGAAAGGGAGCCGACTTCCTGCGTGGTCATCTTCACGCCGGGGAGCGTGTTGGATTTGTCTGCGCGGTTGCCCTTCCCGGCGAGACGAGCGGGGCTGTGCGCCTCGCTGCCGTTCCGCGTACCGCAAACGACCTCCCTTCGCGCTCCGGGGACGGGGTTTCGCGCGCGGCCTTTGTTTGGGCGAATATGGTGAATGCCGTCGGCGGCGGGCCGCGCTTGCTTGTCAACGGGAACATCGCGATTGACGGCGGTGCAGAAGGCTTCGCGGCGGGGTTTATCACCCAGCCCAATCCGCGTACTGCCGTCGGCGTCTCGCGCGATGGGAAACGACTGTTTCTGGTCACAGTGGACGGGCGGCAATCGCTCTCGCGCGGCGTTTCTTTGACCGATTTGGCCGCGCTGCTTCTCCGTTACGGCGCATGGAACGCCATCAACCTGGACGGCGGCGGGAGCACGGCGATGTCTGTTGCCGGTTTGACGGTGAATAACCCGGAAGCCAGCGGCGCGGAACGGCCTGTCGCCGATATGCTCACGGTGGATAGCGACGCGCGTATGATTGCGCCTATTTCCGAGAGGGGAACAGGAGAAGTAAGCCCTCCCGACCCGCTCGTTTCGCTCGTCCTGCCCGCCGTTCCGCTGGCCGTTGGCGTCCAAACGCCCCTGCACCTGGCCGTTGGCGGCGAAATGGTTTCCCGCACCGACCCGCATTTGCTCTGGCAGGGGCTGGTTTCCAACGGCGTCGGCTTTGTTTCCCAGAACGGGTACTTTATGGCAGTCAAACCCGGCACGGGCGTCGTCACCGCGCTGTGGAAGGGGACACTTGTGACGGGGCTAATCAGCGTTGTCGGCAAAGACTTTGTGCCTGTGTATGCCGTTCACGCCACATTTGCGAGGGACACGCAACTCACGGTGCGGATCGTTGACCAGACCGGAAAGCCGCTCGCCAACGCGCCCGTGCATCTTGTTGTCGCTGGCGGCACTGCGGATAAAACCGACGTGACAACTGACGCCGACGGCAGCATTTCCGTCCCGATTGTCTGGAATGAAACGGCAGGCGGCAGCGTTGCTGTCAATCCCGCCGGAATGCGTACCATTATTGTGGTGCGTCCCGTTTCCGCTGTCCCGGCGGGTGGGGGGAAACCGCTCTGAAACTTCGTCCGGGAAACGTCATCCAACCCGGTGACTTTCCCGCCGAAATTGGGCACAATAACACCATGTTAGAACCCGTTTCTCCCCTTCCCGATGCCGTGAAAGCTGTTACGCTCAAGGAAGTGCGCCATGATGCGCGCGTTCGCACCTATATTCTGCGCGCCAATGACCAAATGCAGGCGATTGGTTATACCGAGCATGGTCACCGTCATGCGGGCATTGTGAGTACCATTGCGCGCACCATTTTGCTTAACCTCGGCCACACGGAGCGCGAAGCGGAACTCGCCGCCATTGCCGGTTATCTGCACGATATGGGATGCGTCGTCAACCGCGTCGCCCATGTGGAGGCGGGCGCGCTGATTGCCTATGACATTCTCACCACAATGGGAATGCCGCCGGGGGAAATCGCCACCATTATCGGGGCGATTGGCAACCACGAGGAACCCAACGGAACACCGATTTCCCCCGCGTCCGCTGCGGTGATACTGGCCGACAAATCCGACGTGCATTCATCGCGTGTTCAGGAGAAAGACCCGGTGAAGTTTGACATTCACGACCGGGTGAACTACGCTGTGCAGAAGAGTTATCTCCATGTGGACGGCGAGGGCAAGACCATCACGCTGGATTTGGAGATTGACACCGCGCACGCCACTGTCACCGAGTATTTCGAGATATTCGTGCTTCGCATGGTTCTTTGCCGCCGGGCCGCCGACTTTCTGCACTGCAAGTTCCACCTGAAAATTAACGGGGTGAACTTGTAAACGATGCCTTTTCCCTGTAGGGATAGGGCAAGCCCCGCCCCTCCGTAACGAACGATGGCCGAAACCATACAAGACAACGCTGAACACGCCAAATGGCCCGCAAGCCTGCTCCTCGCTCGTCATGGACAAAGCGCCGGAAACGTCGCCCGCGACGCCGCCGAAGCCCAAAACCTCGCCGTGATTGACATTGCCGGTCGGGATATGGATGTTCCGCTGTCGGAACTGGGAGAACGTCAGGCGAACGCATTGGGCGAGTGGCTGTTTCGTCTGGAAGAAGGCGGCAGACCCACCGTCGCACTGTGTTCTCCCTACAAACGCGCCCGCGACACCGCCCAAATTGCGTTAAATGCCGCCGGATTGGGCGACGGCAGCGTGCCTTTGATTGTGGATGAGCGACTGCGCGAGAAAGAGTTCGGGGTTCTGGACAGATTAACTCCCCTCGGCATTCAGGAGCACTACCCGGAGCAGGCGGCGTTTCGCAAAGCGCTGGGAAAGTTTTATCACCGGCCCCCCGGCGGCGAGAGCTGGTGCGACGTGATCCTCCGCCTGCGGTCGGTTTTAGACACGCTCACGCGCGAGCACCGGGGCGAGCGCGTGTTTCTGGTCGCCCATCAGGTCGTTGTCCTGTGCTTCCGCTATTTGATGGAGCGCATGACCGAGGAACAGGTACTCGCCATTGACAAAGAAACCCAGATCGCCAACTGCGCCGTGACGCTTTACGAGTTTGACGGGAGTAAAGGGCGGCATGGCAAAATGGCGCTGCGTTTGTTCAACTTCGCCGCCCCGATGGAAGAAGCCCACGAAACGGTTACCGCCAAACCGGACGTTCCCGTTGCCCCCAAGTAGCCCATTATGAAAATCATCACGCCCGCGCTTCTCAAATCGTGGCCGCTTCCCCAGCCCGACGAAGGCGGCGACAAAGACGGGCGCGGCAGAGTGTTGATTGTCGGCGGCTCTGCCATGATGCCCGGCGCGGTTCTCCTCGCTGCCACTGCCGCTCTGAGAGCAGGCGCAGGAAAACTGCAAATCGCGACCGCGAAAAGCGTCGCACAGGCGCTCGCCGTCGCCATTCCCGAAGCCTACGTTCTCGCTTTGCCGGAAAAGAATGGGGCCATTGACCCGAATGGCGCAAAACTCATTGCGGAGTTTGCCGAAGCCGCCCATTCCGTCTTGATTGGGCCGGGGATGGTGGAGGAACCGCTTGTGGTGGAGTTAATCCGCGCCCTTGTTCCTCATCTGGGCGACGCGACGCTCGTGTTAGACGCCGCCGCGCTCGCCGCCCCGTCCGAAGACAGCGCGATACTGCGCCCGCTGAACGGAAACGCCGTGCTGACTCCTCATGCCATCGAGATGTCTCTCATGCGCCACTTAGAGCAGGACACCGTTTCGTCCGACCCGATTGGAACAGTGCAGCGCGCCGCCCAAGAACTTGGCGCAACAGTCACCTTGAAAGGCTCCACAACTTATATTGCCGCCCCGGATGGCGCGCTTTTCTGCAACAAAACGGGAAATGTGGGCCTTGCGACTTCCGGTTCCGGCGATACGCTTGCCGGAATAGTGGCGGGTCTAGCCGCGCGCGGCGCGTCTCCCATTCAAGCGGCGGCGTGGGGC
Source organism: uncultured Armatimonadota bacterium (assembly GCA_963835235.1). Lineage (GTDB taxonomy): Bacteria > Armatimonadota > Armatimonadia > Armatimonadales > Capsulimonadaceae > CAWIET01. The sequence goes on along the minus strand of CAWIET010000004.1, from coordinate 498,863 downwards.
GTCCATTTGCACGCGACAGCGGGAGAGCGCCTCGCTAAACGCATCGGCCCTCTGGGGTTTCTCGCCCGCGAACTGCTGGCGGAAGTCCCCGCGCTGATGTTTTCGTTGGGGCGCGGCGGCAAGGGTGGGTAATTCGCTCGCGCTTTAACTGCTTTTGCTGTCGGTGGTGACTTCGGTCGTCTCGGAAACGGAACTGTTGCCGTTGCCGCCTTCGGAATGGGTTGTTTTGGTGGTTTCGGTGCCACCGGGAACGTCGTGTGTCTCGGTTTTGGTATCGGGTTCGTCTGCCATTACGGGCCTCCTGAGTGAAGTTCCCTTCGTTTTGCCCATTGTGACGCCGGGCGAAACCGAAAGCGCGAAGCAGGAAACGGCGTCTTTGGTGGCGAACGCTGTTTTTGCCATGAAAGACCCTGGCATTGCAACTGTCTGCGTGTGGAAAGTGAGCGCGGAGGGTGTTTCTTCGCACATAGACGCGCTGGCGGCGGAAGAGCCACTCGAAATCGTGCTGCACGGCGCGGGAAGCGTCTCCATCACCATGCGGACGCCGGGAAATGACGCAGATTTGGCGTGCGGCTTCCTTTACAGTGAGGGAATCATCACAAAAACAGGGGACATCGCGGGCGTTTCAGTGGGAAGCAACACGGTGACGGTGACGCTTACGCCCGAAGTGTCGTTTGACCCGGCACGGCTGACGCGCCATTTCTACGCTTCTTCGTCCTGCGGCGTCTGCGGGAAAGCCTCTTTGGACGCCATCGCGTCCCTGCCGTGCCCTTTGCCACCGTTGAAGGGCAAACCGATTGTGTCGGCGTCCATCATTCACGGGCTGGCGCGCACGCTTCGGGAAGCGCAAACCGTTTTCACGCAAACCGGCGGCCTCCATGCATCGGCGTGCTTTGACACAAGGGGAACCCTGCTGGATTTGGCGGAAGACGTGGGCCGCCATAACGCTTTAGACAAACTTGTGGGGAAAGCCCTGCGCGAAAACCAACTGCCCCTCTCCGAACGGATACTCCTGGTGAGCGGACGGACAAGTTTTGAGATAGTGCAGAAAGCCGTGCGCGCGGGTTTCCCGATACTTACGGCGATTGGAGCGCCGTCGTCGCTCGCGGTTACACTGGCGCAGGAGTTTGATTTAACGCTTCTGGGCTTTGTACGGGAAAACCGCTTCAATATCTATTCAAGCCCCTGGCGCATTGCTGAAGCCGCCCGCGCGTGAAAGAAAAACCGCTATGCCTGACAACGAACGTCACGCGCAAACGCCTATGGAAGGCAAGCCAGCTACTGTTACTCCCCCGAAAGACATGGCGGGCGGCCTGCCTGCTGTCGTTTCGTCGCTGAAACACGCCGTCCGCGAGATGGGCATTGTCCGCACGCTCACGCTTCTCCCTCAAACCAACCAGACCAACGGATTTGACTGCCCCGGCTGCGCTTGGCCCGACCCGGAAGACAGCCGAGCGCACACGGAGTTCTGCGAGAACGGCGCGAAAGCCGTCGCCGAAGAAGCGACCTTGAAGCGCGCGACGCCGGAGTTTTTCGCCCGCCACTCAGTCAGCGAGTTAACAGGCTGGTCGGACATGGAAATGGGCAAAAGCGGCAGGCTCACGCACCCCCTGTATCTCTGCTCCGGAAGCGAGCATTACGAACCTGTCAGTTGGGACGACGCTTTCGCCCGCATCGCCGCCGAACTCAATGGCTTGGACAGCCCGGACGAGGCGGCTTTCTACACGTCGGGGCGCACGTCCAACGAAGCCGCGTTCTTGTATCAACTGTTCGTGCGGCAATTCGGGACAAACAACCTGCCGGATTGCTCCAATATGTGCCATGAAAGCAGCGGCTATGGCATGGGTGAAACACTCGGCACCGGAAAAAGCACCGTCACGCTGGAGGAGATAGAACACGCCGACGCGCTTTTTATCATCGGCCAGAACCCCGGCACCAATCACCCACGTATGCTGTCTTCGCTGCAAAAAGCCGTCCGAAACGGCGCGAAGATTATGTCCGTGAACCCGCTTCCTGAGACGGGAACCACGCGCTTCGCCCACCCGCAGGAGCCTCTTGGAATGCTGGGCCGGGGAACCGTACTGGCGACGCTGCATCTGCCCGTCCGCATCAACGGCGACGTGGCGTTTCTGAAGGGCGTGACGAAAACGCTGCTGGAACGCGAAGACGCCCGCCCCGGCCATGTGTTAGATGGCGACTTCGTTGCCGAGCACACCGAAGGCTTTGCCGCCTTCGCCCATGATTTACGAGAAACGTCCTGGGACGACATCACCGAAGGCAGCGGCCTTGCCCGTGCGGAGATAGAAAAGGCTGCCGACATCGCCGCCCACGCCCAAAGGTTGATTTTGTGCTGGGCGATGGGCCTGACACAGCATAAAAACGGCGTCGCCAATGTGCAGGAGTTGGTGAACCTTGTCCTGATGCTGGGCATGATTGGCAATTCTGGCGCAGGGTTGTGCTGCGTGCGCGGACATTCCAATGTGCAGGGCGACCGTTCTATGGGCATCTGGGAAAAGATGCCAGAAACGTTCCTGCAATCGTTAGAAAACGAGTTCGGCTTCACTGCCCCGCGCCGTCACGGTCTGGATACTGTCCAATCCCTTGAAGCCATGCGGGATGGCAAAGTCAAAGTCTTTGTGGGCATGGGAGGAAATTTCCTGTCCGCCACCCCCGACACCGAGGTGACTGCCCGCGCGCTCCGAAACTGCGCGCTGACCGTGCAGATTTCCACCAAACTTAATCGGGGCCATTTGATTACGGGCCGGGAAGCCCTCATTCTGCCGTGTCTGGGCAGAACCGAACGCGACATTCAGCAAAGCGGCGAGCAGTTTGTCACCGTAGAAGACTCGCTGTGCTGGGTGCATGCGTCACGGGGCACGCTTCCGCCTGCATCAGAGCATTTGCGCTCGGAAACGGCTATTGTCGCAGGGCTGGCGAACGCCGTTTTCGGTCAGGCAGGCAAGAGCCGCACGGACTGGCTCGCCCTCGCTGCCGATTACCATCGCATTCGCGAGCACATTTCTCATGTCGTACCTGGCTTCCATGATTTCAACGCCCGCGTCGCCAAAGCAGGCGGCTTTTATCTGGGGAACCCCGCCCGTGAGCGCGTTTTTCCCACACCGACCGGCAAAGCGCAGTTCACGGTTCACCCCATTCCGCGCCATGAGTTAGCGCCCGGCCAGTTCTTGACGATGACCATCCGCTCGCATGACCAGTTCAACACGACCATTTATGGATTAGACGACCGCTATCGCGGCATTCACAACGGGCGGCGCGTCATTTTCCTTCATCCTGACGACGTGCGGGACGCAGGCTTCGCGCCTGGCGACAGGGTGGATATTACCAGCCACTTCGGCAGCGAGCAGCGGCACGCGCCCGGCTTCACGGTTGTTCCTTACTCCATTCCCCGCCGCTGCGCAGCGACTTATTACCCGGAAACCAATGTGCTCGTGCCGCTCCAAAGCGTCGCCGATGGGAGCAATACGCCCACGTCCAAATCAGTTGTCATCAGCCTGCGCCGTTCGGAGTGAGTTTCCATGCAGTTCGGGATTGCGATTGTGGCCGGGGGCAAAAGCCGCCGCATAGGACGCGATAAAGCGGCTTTAGTGTACGCGGGCCAGACGCTGCTGGAACGGGTCACGCGCGCGGCTCTAGGCGCGGGACTGCCCGCGTGCGTTGTCGGGCGCGAATGCCCTGCCGACTGGACAGGAGGCAGTGTCCCCTTTCTGCCGGACTTTGCCCCTGACTGCGGGCCGTTGGGAGGGCTTGCCGCCGCGCTCGCCCATTTCGCGCCGCGCGGCGTTCTGCTCGCCGGGTGCGATATGCCCCTGCTCCAAAGCGACGCCTTTGTCTGGCTAGCCGGTGAAGCCGCGCGCCACCATGACGCCAATGGGTTAGGAGTTGTCCATCATAACCGCCTGGAGCCGTTGTTTTCCGCCTATTTTCCTGCCTGCCGCGCGCAGGCCGAGAAGAACCTGGGCGGGGGCGACCTGGCAATGGCGAAATTAGTCAGCCACTCTCGCTTTGCATTTGTCCCTGCCCCGCAATGGCTGGAAGGACAACTGGTGAATGTCAACACGCCGGGCGAATGGAACGCGCTTGTGGGAGAATAAGCCGTGAAACTGCGAATACGGGGCAATTCCGTGCGCCTGAGATTGGAGCGGCACGAGCTTGCGTTTCTCGCCGAAACGGGGAACGTGGAAGACAGCGTGTCGTTCTCTCCGAAAACGCGCTTCGTGTATGCACTCCGCGCCGTGCCGGAGCAAGAAATCGCCCTGCGCGCCGCCTTCACGGACGGACGTTTGGAGATTTCCATTCGCACGGACGCACTTGCGCGGCTATCGGGCACCGAGGCTGTGGGAACCGACGCCGTGCAGGACGCGGGCGACGGCCAAGTGCTACGCATTCTGGTGGAAAAGGACTTCGCCTGCCTTCATGCGCGTCCTTTTGAGGAAGAAACAGACGCTTTTGAGAACCCGCGCCGCGCGTAGTCAGCCTTGCGACACCGTTTTTTGCAAGACCAGCGCGAAGCCGCCGTAGATGCCTGCATTGTCGCCCAGTTCTGCGGGCACAATCGCGCAGGTGCGGGAAAGAGAACGGATGGCGCAGGCGGTCGCGGTGCGTTTAATCGGGCCTAAGATGATGTCGCCCGCCTGGGCGATGCCGCCGCCGATGACGACCATTTCCGGGTTGAACAGGTTGATGAGATTGGCGACGCACAGCCCCAGATAGTAGCCGGTTTCCTCAAATACTTCCAGGGCTACCGCGTCGCCTTTGGCGGCTTCTTCGGCAATCAGGGCCGGAGTGAGCGCGAAGCGGTCATAGTCGGTGAGTTCTCCCAGTGTCGTGGGAAAGCCTTCCTGCACTTTACGGGCGGCACGCTCCACAATCGCGTCGCGCTGCGTTTCGCCTTCCACCGAGCCGAATGCCCCATTGCCGCCGCGTCCGCCGGGGTTGACAATCATGTGTCCGATTTCCCCCGCGCCGCCATCTGCGCCTTCTATCAGTTTGCCGTCTACAATGATGCCGCCGCCGATGCCTGTGCCCAGCGTCACCATGACTAAATGGCGCACGTCACGCCCCGCTCCAAAGGTAAACTCGCCCAGGGCGGCGAGGTTGGCATCATTGCCCAGCGAAACCGGCAGGCCCAGCGTGTCCTGCACGAGTTGGGCAATGGGAACGTTCTTCCACTGGTCTTTGAAGTTGGGCGCCCATTTGACCAGACCTTCGCTCGCTTTCACATGGCCTGGCACGGCGACCCCCACCCCCAGCACGTCCGCCAGGGACGCTCCTGCCTCTTGCAGCGCGATGTGCGCGGCCTGCGCGATCTGTCCGGCGGTCTCCTGCGGGCCATCTGATGCGCGCGACGGCAGGTTCGCCCCGCGCGCCACAATCTTCTCGGTGGCTCGCTCCATCACGGCGGCACGCACGTTGGTGCCGCCCAAATCTATGCCCACGACATAGGGCTTTTTCGCTGCGTTGGTGGTGTTAATCATGGGGTTAGTATGACGGCAGGGCGGCGGGTTGTCAAGCCGCTAAAGCTGCGACCATAGCGCGCGCAGGGCAGCAGCATACTGCGGGAACGCAACAGAAGGGTCAAGCAGCGCCGGATTCCACCGCTTCTCCCATTCCAGATTCATCCAGCCGTCAAAGCCGCCGGAATGGAGCAGGCGCAGCATTTCGGGAATGGGCACATCGCCCTCGCCAAGCAGGCAGTAGTGATTGGGGGGGTGGCTGTCCTTGACATGAGCCATGCGGACAAACGGGGCCAGTGCGGCATACGTGTCTGAGGGCGCTTCGCCCTGCCGGTACGGGTGATGCAAGTCCCACAGGGCGGCCACGCGCGGGTGATTTGCCAGCGCCAGCGCTTCCGCCGCCTGCGCGCCGGTGGAAAAAGCGTCGTGCGTTTCCAGCAGAACCGTCACTTCGCCCGCAGATTGGGCGTATTCCCCCAGCGCGCGCAGATTGTCCGCCAGCCGCCGCGTCGCGTCAGCACGGGAGCCGCCATCGGGCACGTCCCCGCCAAAGACGCGGATAAACGGCACGCCCAGTTCGTCCGCAAGGTGAAGGACGGCGCGGGCTTCGTGCTGCCCGGCGGCGACTTTCTGCGGGTCGGCAAAGGACGCCGATGTGTCCAGCGAGCAAATCGCAAGGCCCGCCTCGGCAAACGCGCGCCGCGTCTGTGCGACTGCCGCCGGGGTAGCGAAATGGGGCGATTGAGTCAGGTTGACATCGGGGCCGATGCCGCGCAGCTCCACGCCGTCAAATCCGTAAGCCTTGACGCGGGTCAGGATTTCGGGCAGTGTCCATTCAGGACAGCCCAGCGTGCTGGTTCCCAGTTTCATGGGAAATAAGTTCGCCGCCGGGCACGTGTTTTCCTGCTTTGGCTTCAGCGGGCGCGTCGTCGCAGGAGGAGCGCATACAGCACCGTGCCAAGCGCCGCGCCGCACGAGTCCAGCGCGACATCTGTCACTTTGGGCGTTCGGCCCGGCACAAAGCTCTGGTGGAACTCATCGGTAGCCGCGTAAACCGTCGCGAATAGCCAACCCAACAGCAAAAAGCCCGGAAACGGCAACGAACGCCCCCGCCTTAACGCGCGCGCCATCAACACGCCGAGGACGGCATATTCGGTCACGTGAGCCGTCTTGCGTAGGTAAAAGTCCAGCGCGTCCTTCTGCACTGCATTCAGCGTGAGATACCAGCGCGGCGTGAAGCGGCCCAGAAGCGAGTCCAGCAGATAACTGGAATTGGAAGCCGCTCCGGCAGTGGTAGACAGGAAAAAGATAACGCCCATCCAGGCAGCGAGCGGAAGCAAGTAACGAAAAGCAGGAGGCTTCATGGCGACAAGAAAAAGACCCGCCGGGTGTGCGGCGGGTCTTTCACAGCGTTCCAGTTAGTTCACCTGATGGCGGGTGCCATTCTGGATGTAATACAGATGGCCGTTGGAACGGAAGTAATGGCGTCCCTGGTAGTAATAGGAGCGATGGTAGCGAGCGCGGTCGCGGGCAGCTTTCGCTTGGCTCTGGCTGTGGCGCTCGTCTTCATAGCGCTTCGCAGAGTAGGCCGCGCCTGCGGCTCCAATCACCGTCGCTGTGGTGTTGTGCTTGAGCAGGCCATAGCCCGCAACAGCCGCGCCAGCAGTGGCAAGGTTGCGCCAGTCATTCTTGTTCTTCTGCTGGCTGGCAGGGTCGGCGAGAACCAGCGGCGACAGGGCCGCTGTCGCAACCGAGGCGAGGACAGCCAGCGCCGTAACTTTCATGTGCAGTTTCATAAGTGTTCCTTCTTTCCGTATTTCATCGGCCCGGCAGCCCGGTCACAGGCGGCGTCAGCGCATCGGCTTCGGCTTTGCTGAGATTGACCTGCACGGTGCGTTCAGCAACCTGAACGACGTACGCTGCCGGAATGAAAAGTTGTTTGGGCAAGAGCAGTCCATGCGAGACGAGAATGCCGCGAAACACGTCTACTTCAGGGTCGGCAACCAGTTCGCTCACCGTTCCCAGTTCGCCGTCCGTGCCCTTCACGGCCATTCCGCGCTCAATCAACAGATAGCTGCCTTGCTCCATTCTCGGACTTTCTCCCGGCGGGAATTGTTCCGCCCGACTGCCGGTACGGTTTTATACCCGCTCTGAGCGGGAATTATCCCTGCTTCGCCTGTGCTCTGCGCCGCCGCATTGCGGCCAGCATCAATGGCAGAGCAGCCAGCGCATAAGCCAGCGTGCCGGGTTCGGGCACGGCAGCGATGGGAACGCCACCCCCGGAAGAACTACCAGAATGGACACCCAGCAGCGCCACGGGAAGCAGGAACGGCAGCAGCGAGCCGCCCGCGTGCCCGACCAGAGGCGCGGCAAGCGAGGAGGCAATGGAGACGGGAATAGGAACCAATGGCTGCACGACCGGAGCGGCAATTTCGGTTGGGACAATCACATTGACCGTATCTGCGGGCATGAGTTCCTGAATGGAAGGAGAAACTTTGTACGGCAGGCGGGGCGCGGGCAGGTTTCTTACCTGCACCGCAGGCAGAAACTTGGACAAGGGGTTGCCGCAGACCCACTTCATCACCGGGTCGCCATTCCGCAGCGCAAACACTTTGGTGCCTCGCTTGAATGTCTGCCGCACCGGATAAAACTGCCCGTTGCGCCGGACGCAGTAGACCGTGTAATGGTCGGTGCGGGGGACGTAGCTTTCTACCAGATTGGCGCGCATATAGCTGACGACGCGGCTTTCGGGTATCTGGAAATGACGCGCGAACCGTTGACGCACCGCCGCGTTGCTGGAAACCTGCTGAATGAGTTGGTCAACGCTGTAGACTTTGTACTGAAGATAGGAATCTGGGGGCGTAGGGCGATGCGTTTGGGTGCGGGGCACGGTGTGGACTCGCGGCGCAGCCTGCGCGGATGCGCCGAATAGGAACGCGCCAGCTGCTGCCGCGCAGCAAGCCAGTGTGGTCGCGAGATGAGAACGAAAAAGAGCCATCAATATCTCCCCAGGAGGCATCAAAACGATGCGCCCTGCCCGCTTATCCCGGTATCTGTATTTGTGCTTTCACGGGTGCGGAAGGCCGCCCCGCTGTATCAATGCCCCAGAACCACAGGGTGAGCGTCCCTGGGTGCAATCCCTGCCCGTTAGCGTATCGCTGAATACGCACCATCTGTGATTGGAAGTCTAAAGGCTGCTCGCTGACGCTGCTGACCTGCCCATCTCGCACAATCGCATACGCATAGCGCGTCGCCGTGCTGCCCAGCGTCGGCTGAACGGCAAACAATGTCGGCTCGTTGATTGTCACTGCGATCCCGGTGACCGGCACGCCGCTTGTGGCGAGCGGCGCGACCGAGGCGGCAGAGCGCGCATACACGGCAATTTGCGCCTCGCTGTCTGCTGTTTGCCCCTTCAGAAAAGCGGGCGGCTCCGGCGCGGCGTCGGGCGCAAGCAGGCTTATCTGCCCAGGAGCATCCAGCGGCAAAGTCGCCACTGTCCCATTGGAAAGAAGTTGCTGTGTCCCTTGCACCAGATATTTGGCGTCCAGTTGCCGGGCGACATAGAAACTAAGCGTCTTTGTCACGGCTTGCGGGCGGTCGCCGCCGCTTTGCGCCCAGACTTCCACCATGTGCGACCCTGGCGCAAGACGCGCACTGTCCAGAACTGTGTTCCAAGGCGCGGCGCTCACATCGGCAATCTTGACATTATCCAGCCGCACGATAATCACCCGCAGTTCCACCCCCCCGGTGGCCGCGAACACATTGAGTTTAATTTTGTCGCCTTGCAAGACAGGCAGCCCCGGTGTCCACAGCGACGGCCCCTGTGCCGTATTGTAGGTGCGCGGCGTCACCCCATCCGGCTGAAACACGTCCGGCACCAGCGACACCCCAGGGATGTAGGAGGCGGCTTTGCTGGCTGTCGGCGCAGCCTGACCAGGCGTATCAAGCAGCGCTGCACTGATGAGGAATGCGGCAGAGAGAACCGCAGTCAATCTGGCGAAAGTTGAAATCAAAGTGTGTCCCTTGTGGCGGCAGGCAAAAGCCTTCTTCGTGCGAGAAAATGTGACATAGTGTACCCTAATCTGTCTGTTCGCCAAACACCGTAAATGTACCTTCTTTAACTCAAGACCCGTTTTATTTCGTTTTATTTGCTGCACCGGGGAGTGTCTAGAATAGTGTCGTCTTGTACTATAGTAGGTCATGCTGGCCTATCCGAGTTGCGGAGCGAGCACCAAACGGCATCGCGCTGGCACGGGCGGTAGCGCTGTTTGCGTATGCCTGGAACCAAAGACAGGAGCACAAGCGCCAGTATTCAAAACTGCCCGCCCCTGTCTGCAGAGTTTGTTGCTGACCTATTCTAGACACTCCCAGCAAGGAAAAAGGCAGCAAAAAGTGCTGCTCTTTTCTTGCTGCTTTTATTCCCCGCTTTGCTCAATGAGTTTGGCAACTAACCCTGTCCAGCCAGTTTGGTGGGAGGCTCCGAGGCCCGCGCCGTTGTCGCCGTGAAAGTATTCGCTGAAGGTGATGAGGTCGCGCCAGAAGGTGTCAGTTTGGAAGACTTCCGTGCCGCCATAGCAGGGGCGACGCCCGGTTTCATCTTGCAGGAACGTGCGCGTGAGCCTGCGGGACAGTTCGGCGGCGACCTGTCCCAGCGAAAGCAGGTTGCCGGAACCCGTCGGGAATGGCACGGTGAAGCCCGGCCCTAAATAGTAGTCAAACTTCTGCAGGGCCTCAATCAGCAGGTAGTTGATGGGAAACCAGACCGGGCCGCGCCAATTAGAATTGCCCCCGAACAGACCCGTTGTGCTTTCGGCAGGCTCGTAGTCCACGCGGTATTCGGTGCCGTTGACGTTCATCACATACGGGTGGTCTTTGTGGAAGCGGGACAGGGCGCGGATGCCGTGCGGCGACAGAAACTCCGTTTCATCCAGCATCTTGCTGAGAATGACGCGCAGGCGTTCCGGGTCAACAATGGACAGCAGGCGGCGCGAGTGCTGGCCGGTCATGGTCATGTCGGCAACGTTCCTGCACAGCTCCGGACGGTTCTGGAGGAACCACTCAACGCGCGCCTTGAAGTCGGGCAGCCCTTCGTATTCCGACGCTTCCAATGTGTTGACTGCCAGCAGCGGAATGAGGCCCACCACCGAGCGCACCTTCATAAACTCGTGCGTGCCGTCGGGCCGGTGCAGCACGTCGTAAAAGAAGCCGTCGTCGCTGTCCCACAGGTCTTCGTCCATCTCGCCGAAGTTGTTCATGGCGTGGGCGATATAAACGAAGTGCTCAAAGAACTTGATTGCCATGTCCTCGTAGGCCATGTCGTGATGAGCCAGTTCCAGCGCCATAGACAGCATATTCAGGCAGAACATCGCCATCCACGATGTGCCGTCGGATTGTTCCAGGTAGCCGCCGGTGGGCAGAGGCTGCGAACGGTCAAAGACGCCGATGTTGTCCAGGCCCAGAAAGCCGCCCTGGAAGACGTTCTTGCCCTCCATATCCTTGCGGTTGACCCACCACGTAAACGTCAGCAGCATCTTCTGGAACTTCTTTTCCAGGAACTGAAAGTCGCCGGGGCCGCCGCGCACGCGCCGGTCTATCTGGTAGGTTCGCAGGGCTGCCCATGTCTGCACAGGCGGGTTCACATCGCCGAAGGCCCATTCATACGCGGGCAGCTGGCCCGATGGGTGCTGATACCATTCGTGCGTGAGCAATAACAACTGGTCTTTCGCAAACTGCGGGTCAATGACGGCAAACGGGATGCAGTGGAACGCCAAGTCCCACGCCGCGAACCAGGGATATTCCCACGTATCGGGCATGGAGATGATGTCGTTGGCGTTGAGATGCCGCCAGTCCTTGTTGCGCCCCGTTTTGCGGACAGCCGGGGGGGGCGGAAATGCCGGGTCGCCGTCCAGCCAGTGCGTCACATCGTATTTGTAGAACTGCTTGCTCCACAGCAGGCCCGCAAATGCCTGACGCTGCACCATGCGCGTGTCTGCTGACAACTCCGGGGAGCCGATGCGGGCATAAAACGTGTCCGCTTCGGCGCGGCGGGCGTCCATGACGGCCCCGAAGCCTGGCCCGAACGCGCCTGCCGATGCCACCGCATTAGTCAGCCGCAGACGAATGATGGTTTCCTGCCCGCCGTCCACTGTGAGAATATAACGGGCGCAGGCTTTCGTCCCTTCCCCAGTGGAACTGACCGCGCCCTCAATTCCCTCAATTACAAACTCATGGAAGGCGTCTTTGACATGGTGCGCGGGGTTCTCGGAACTGCCGTACAGACGCTTGTTGTTGGTCTCGTTCTCGGTGAACAGGAGGGCAGGCGAGCCGTCGCAAAGCAGGCGCATCACCCCAATCTGGTCATGGGAGACGGTGACGACGGGGCTGCCGCCCGTCTCGGCCTTCAGCGTTCCCTTGTTCGTTTCCCATCCCCAGGCCCAGGTGTTGCGAAACCAAAGCGTCGGCAATATCTCCAGTGTCGCCGTGTCGGGGCCACGATTGGAGGCTGTTATCTGTATCAGCACGTCGTCGGGGGCCGCTTTGGCGTACTCCGCCGTGATGTCCCAGTAGCGATTGTCGGTGAACGCGCCCGTGTCCAGCAGTTCATATTCGGGGTCATGCTTGCCGCGCGCGGCGTTGGTGTTGACTAAATCGGCGTAGGGAAAGGGGGCCTGCGGGTACTTATACAGCGCCTTCATGTAGGAATGAGTGGGGGTGCTGTCCAAGAAGAAATAGTATTCTTTCACATCCTCGCCGTGATTGCCCTGCGGCCCCGAAAGCCCGAAAGGACGCTCTTTGAGAATGGGGTCAACGCCGTTCCAGAGGGCGAGCGCAAAGCACAGATGCTGCGTGTCGTCACAGATGCCTAAAAGCCCATCCTCGCCCCAGCGGTACGCTTTGGAGCGCGCCCAGTCGTGGGGCAGGAAGTCCCAGGCGGCGCCGTCGGCGGAATAGTCCTCGCGCACCGTCCCCCAGGAGCGTTCCGACAGGTACGGCCCCCAGCGTTTCCAGTGCGCGCCGGGCTTCTTGGCGGTGCAGTCGTTCATGCGCTGTTGTTCGGGGTCGTTAGGGTTCATAGGCGGCTTATTCGCGGCGAGGGGGCGTTTGTCCTGCGTGGACGCCGACTGTGCCAGCATAACGTGCAGAGCCGGAGACAGAGAACTCGTGAGTTTACCCAGCGTCGTCCAAGGGGCATGTTTTAATTCACTGACGAGCGGGTCTATACTGTATTGGAGGAAAAAAGAATGCAATATACTCATCTGGGCCGCACAGGCCTGAAAGTCAGTCGCCTGTGTTTGGGAACCATGAACTTCGGGCCGGAAACCACCGAACCCGATAGTTTCGCGATTATGGATCATGCACTGGAAAAGGGCATCAACTTCTGGGACACGGCGAACGTGTATGGCGGGAAGCCCGGCGAGGGCTTTACCGAACAGATTATTGGCCGTTACTTCGCACAAGGGGGCGAGCGGCGCGAGCGCGTCGTCATTGCGACCAAACTTTACGGCAACATGGGCAAAGGCGTCACCAAAGACTGGCCCAACACGAGTGATTTGTCTGCCAAAAACATTCGGCAGGCGTGCGACGCCAGTCTTCAGCGCCTCCAAACCGATTACATTGATGTTTACCAGATGCACCACATTGACCGCGACACGCCCTGGGACGAGATTTATCAGGCATTTGAAACGCTGGTGCAGCAGGGCAAAGTGCTTTACTTCGGCTCGTCCAACTTCGCCGGGTGGCACATCGCGCAGGCGAGCGAACAGGCCAGGCAGCGCGGCTTTCTGGGTCTTGTGAGCGAGCAAAGCCTTTATAATCTCAATGCGCGCATGGTGGAACTGGAAGTTGTTCCCGCGTGCCAGAAGTACGGATTAGGGTTAATCCCCTGGTCGCCGCTGGGCGGGGGATTATTGGGCGGCGTTTTGCAAAAGGCCAGCGAAGGACGACGCGCCTCGGAGCGCATTCAGAAAAGCATTGATGAGAACCGGCCCAAGTTGGAGCAATGGGAGGCCCTTTGCAAAGACCTGGGCGAGAAGCCCGCCGACGTTGCGCTCGCATGGCTCCTGTCTAATCCCGTCGTGACGGCTCCTATCATTGGCCCGCGCACGATGGAGCAGTTAGACGGAAGCCTGCGTGCCTTAGAGATTACCCTCTCCGACGACACCAAGACCAAACTGGACACCATCTTCCCCGGCCACAAGCCCGCCCCCGAAGACTACGCCTGGTGACACGCGCGGCGTGAGCATCAAGGCCGCAGGCATCTTGCCTGCGGCCTTTCTTACCGAGCGATTGGGCCGCGCCTTTTAAGGGCCGTTTCCCCGCTCAAAACTGTAAGCCAATATACTCCCACCTATTCCCATCCTATTCAAGCCTATTCCACACCTATTCAAGCCTATTCTTTTCCTATTCCACACAAGGTCTTTGCAAGGACTTTGCCCCTTCCCGGCAAGGCTTTTCCTGCTCCCCCGCTGCGTCCGGCGCGGTCTGCCTTGCGTCGCTTGCCTTGCGTTGATGGCGCGGGCTGACTGTGTTATAATACAGATAATGCGCGGCAGCGGAGTCTTTTACCGCAGAAATGGCGGCAGAAGCGCCGCCCTGCGTATTGAGAAGCAGAATGCGGCAAACAATGCGCTTTCTGCGTGTTATGCCGCACTCGCGCGGCACAATGTTAGTTATGCCGCACTACCCGAGCCTTCATTTGGAACCGCCGCGATGGATGAGAACCCGGACTGGAAACCGTGGGAGGGCGTTCACGCCGTTCCCGGCCTGAAACTGGACATCTGCCCCTGGTGTAAGCGGCAGAGGACCGACTACTTCGTTGTAGTCTACGAACGGGCGGGAGAGGTCGAGGCAGAGCCGGTGTGTAACACCTGTTCGGCGGCTGGCACTCATTTCATTGCCATGCGGAAAGACGGGCTGAGCCGCAAACTGGCCCTGGAGGACTTCGGCTTCCGCAGCCACAATGGTCGCAAGCCTGAAGCGGGCGCGGCATAACAACCGCTGCATCGGACGCCAAACTGCGCTCCCTCGCAGGCTCGGTCACTCCGTTTGTCGCCGCTGAGCTTGCCCGTTAGGCCGCGCTCCATGCGCGGCGACGTTGATGTTATCTGAAGGTCAGACGTGAGCAGTGGGGAGAACAATCCTGCATGGACGGCGCGGTGTTCCGGGCAAAGGATGCGGCACAAACCAGGCAGTATTACAGTCGGACATTCGAGAGAGTGTATCTCCATGGACATTGAGTTTACTGGCAATATCTGGTTCTGGAAAGGGCCGGCCCCCTTTTACTTCGTCACTGTTCCAGCAGACTTGTGCCGCGAACTGAAAGACCTCGCAGCACTCGTGACTTACGGATGGGGGATGATTCCGGTCATGGTGCAGATTGGCAAGACTGAGTGGAAGACCTCCCTGTTCCCTAAAGACGGCTCTTACATCGTGCCTCTCAAAGACAGTGTCCGAAAAGCGGAAACGCTGGAAGAAGGAAACGAAGTGACTGTCCGGCTCGAAGTTCGGCGATGAAGGCAAATCGACGCGAGTGCGTGTCAAGGAGGATTCATACAAGGCTGAACTGGAATAGTACGTTTTGGAACACGAGGCTGACCCGGCGCGGCCCAACACGCGCTGCAGCCGACGCCACACGGCGTACTCTTGCGGCGGCTTCGTGGCCCTCGCCTTGCACCGGGCTGGTGCGGGCGCGGCTGAACTTGACCGTTAGACCGCACCCGAAAGGCAACACTGAAACGATGACAAACCGTGAGACACGCGCCATGTTATTGTGCAGCGTGGCAGTGGCTATCCTGCTCACGGCAGAGACACAGATACAATACTGGTATCAAAAAGTCCACCATCTGCTGCGGGGGCCATTAGCCGTAGATAGCCTGAGCATCTGGTGGACAGAACACATGATGTGGCTCATCACCCTGTTTTTCGGCTGGGCAGGCGGCTGCTTCATCTACTTTGTGTTTTGGGTCGTGCGGAGTCTTCTATCGCGCAAAGACCACAACCGTGCGGCCTAACAACGCGCTGCACCGACGCAGGCTAGCCACGCTTCGCCCTCCCCCAAGCCGCGCAAGAGTCGCGCAAAAGTCGCCCTTGACCTGCCCCCGAAGCCCCCCTGACACGCTATCGGGTATACTATTGCGTCATGGCAATGAACTCCGAAAGCCTCGTTTCGCCTCGCTCCCTGTCCCTGCCGATGGCCGATGAAAGCCGCGTCGCGCCCCGCGCACGGGCCGAACGCGCCCGAATCACTTCTGTTGAACCCGAAAGCGCGGCGCAGGAGGCGGGCCTTTTGGTCGGCGATGTCGTCACTCATGTCAGCGGCGCGCCCGTTTTAGACATCGTAGACTGGGCGTTTCTGACCGCAGGCGAGCGCATTTCCCTTACCGTGCAGCGGCCCGAAGCCGGTTCTGTCACCGTTGACATTGCCAAAGGCTACGATGAAGACATCGGCGTGGAGTTCGGCGACGACCTGTTTGACCGCGTTCATATCTGCAAAAACAAGTGCGTGTTCTGCTTTTTGTACCAGCAGCCGAAGGGATTGCGCCCCTCTCTCTACATCAAGGACGACGACTACCGCCTGTCTTTCCTGCACGGCAACTATCTGACCCTCACCAATATGGGCGACGGGGAGTTCGCGCGTATTGCCGAGCAGCGTCTTTCGCCCCTGTTTGTGTCCGTTCACGCCACCGACCCCGACGTGCGGGGCCGGATGCTGGGCCGCAAAAACCCTGAACCTATTCTCCCGCGCCTTGCCATGCTTGCCGAAGTAGGCATCCAGACCCACTGTCAGGTCGTGCTGTGCCCCGGCTACAACGACGGCTCCGTCTTGGAACAAACCGTGCAGGAGTTGGCATCCCTGCATCCATCGGCCCGGAACCGGGGCGGCGTCCTGTCTGTAGCCGTCGTGCCCGTGGGGTTGACCCAGTTCCGAGACCGATTGGCCGCGCTGCGAACCTGCGACCCTGCGTTTTGCGCCGCGCTTGTGCAACAGGCAGAAGCGTGGCAGAAGGCGTTCCGAACGGCGCTGGACACGTCATTTGTCTTTTTGAGCGACGAGTTTTACCTTGCGGCGGGCGTCCCTGTTCCCCCGGCTGCTCGGTATGAAGGCTTTCCGCAGTTGGAAGACGGCGTGGGGCTGGTGCGGCAGTTCTTAGACGACCTGAAACGTCTGGCCCGGCGGCTCCCGGCGTCCCCTCCCATGCCGCGCGCGGCCACGCTGGTCACCGGAGAACTGGCGGGGCCGCTGCTTCAAGGGCTGGCGGACACGCTCAACCGCGTGCAAGGGCTGTCCGTGAACGTCTGCGTCGTCCACAACACCTTCTTTGAAGGCAACATCTCCGTCGCGGGACTGCTCACGGGCGGGGACATCGCCCGCGCCATAAACAACATGGGCGCAGCAACCGGCCAGGACGTTCTCGTGCCATCTATCATGCTGCGCGATCCCGACCGAGATATATTCTTAGATGACATGACACTGCCCGCGCTGGAACGCGCCATTGGTCGCCGGGTGCGCGTCATAGAACGGACGCCCACTGCGGCGGCAAACGCCTTATTACGCTGAAAGAACGTCAGGAGCACCGCAATGCCTTACGCCATCAAACTGGACACCGACAAAAGCGTCAACTTAGACGACTACGACCCCGGCGATACCGGCCACAAGGACAAGGACGGCTCCAAAGAAGAACTCTCCGCGCTCGGCGAAGAACTGGCCGCCCTGCAAGAATGGCTGTATGCCGCCCAGACTCACAGCGTCTTGATTGTGCTTCAAGGCTTAGATACCTCCGGCAAAGACGGCACGATTGCCCATGTGTGCTCCCATGTCAACCCGCAGGGGTGCGAAGTAGCATCGTTCAAGGTGCCGACCCCGACCGAAGCCGCGCACGACTTCCTCTGGCGCGTCCACGCTCAGGCTCCGATGAAGGGCATGATGACCATCTTCAACCGCTCGCACTATGAAGACGTGCTCGTCACCCGCGTCCATGACCTCATCAGCAAGGAACAGTGCCAGGCGCGCTACGGGCACATTCGGGACTGGGAGAAACTACTGTCGGACAGCAAAACTATTGTACTCAAGTTCTTTCTGCATATCAGCAAGGAGGAGCAGGGAGAACGTCTTCTGGCGAGAGAGAACGACGAGGAAAAGGCATGGAAACTCTCCACCGGCGACTGGGAAGAGCGCTCGTTCTGGGACGACTACACGCAGGCCTACGAAGCGGCGCTGTCCCACACCGCACAAAAGTACGCTCCCTGGTACATTGTCCCCGCCAACCATAAGTGGTACCGCAACCTGGCTATCGCGCAGACCCTGGTGGACACGCTTCGGCCCTACAAAGGCGAATGGGAGGAAGCCCTGAAGAAGATGGGCGAGGAGCGCAAGGCGGAACTTGCCCAGATGCGCGCGACGCAGGGAAAGAGCGCACCGACTGCGGACACGCGCACATCCAAGACGCATTAGTGTTCGCAGGCAGAAGCCTGCCCCTGTCCCATCGTGCGCGCTCCGGGCCTGTCCCCTCCCCGTCTAAGACCCGCTATGCGGGGGAGGGATCGCCCATTCGGATGGCGGGGGCAGGTTCCTCACCAGGAAGGGCTTTGGGGTACAATCAAGGCCGGTGCTGTATTTTTTCTACTCGCTTTTGTTCACACTCTGGGTCATGGTCATGGCCCCGTTCTTTCTGTACCAGGCGTGGCGGCATCAGAAATATCTCCCCGCCCTGCGTCAGCGCCTGGGACACCTGCCCGAAAGCGTCCGGGGAGACAAACACAAGCCGACCATCTGGATACACTCCTGTTCGGTGGGCGAAACCCTATCCGTTGTCCCACTCGCGCAGGCCCTTCATCAACGCTTTCCCGATGCGCGCTTTGTTTTTTCCACCATCACGCGCACCGGGCAGGCCATCGCGTCCGAACGGTTCGCCGTTTATGGCGCAGGCTGCACGTTTTATTTCCCTGTTGACCTCGCTTCCATCGCGAACCGGGTGCTGGACTGGGTGCAGCCCACGCTCCTTGTGACCATTGACACCGAGATATGGCCCAATTTACTGCACGAGGCTCACCGCCGAAGCATCCCCATTGCGCTCTGCAACGGACGGATTTCGGCGGAAAGTTTCCGCTGGTACATCAAAGTGGCGTGGGCGCTTCGCGCCGTGTTCCAAAACTATGCGCTGCTGCTTATGAAGTCCACCGAAGACGCACAGCGGGCGAAGCGCCTGGGAGCGCCCCCCGCACGGACACTGGTGAGCGGCAACCTCAAATACGACCGGGGCCTTGCCGAAGCCGCCACGCTGGACGCGCAGGCCCGCGCTCTGGACGCCGCGCTCGCGCTTTCGCCCTCAGTCGGCCCCCTGATTGTGGCGGGCAGCACCCATCCTGGCGAAGAAGCCGTGCTGCTGGCTGTCTTGAAGCGTCTGCGCGCCCTGCCAGGCCTTGCGGGAACGCGCCTGCTGCTTGTCCCGCGCCACCCGGAACGGTTCGCCGCCGTCGCAGAACTGGCTCGCCGTGAAGGCTTCCCCGTTCGCCGACGTTCCGAGAACGGCGTCCCATCAGATGGCCCCCCCGCCCCAACAACGGGGAACCGGGAAGGAGAAGCGCGGGGTTCAACTCCCGAAGCGAGGAGTTCCACCGATGCCCCCCCGCCCGTCCTCCTGCTAGACACCCTCGGCGAACTGACCGCCGCCTACGGGTTCGCCACCGTCGCTTTTGTGGGAGGGACGCTCATTTCGCACGGCGGGCAAAGCATCATGGAACCCGCTCTGCACGGCAAGCCTATCGTGGTTGGCCCGTCTATGGACAACTTCCCCGGCATCATTGACGACTTCCGGGACGCCGGGGCCATCGTGCAGATTGCCGCCACCGACGCCGACCAAGAAGCGCAGCGCGCCCAACTGACCGACGCCTTTGCCCGCCTTCTGCAAGACCCTGCGGAGCGGGAACGCATGGGGAACGCCGCCCGGTCAATCTTCCAAGCGTCACAGGGCGCGACGCAGTTCACCGTAGACCACCTTGCCGTGCTGTATGAAAAGGCCCTTGCCCCATGACCGACTTTATCACCAACGCTTTGGCACGCATTCACGTTCGGGAAACCAGCGGCATCCGGCGCTTCCTGTACCCGCTCCATGTCAGCCTCCCGCCGCTTCCCGACAGCGTGGAGTTGGCTGCCGTTTCGCTTGCGCTCCCTGACGGAACCCCTGTTCCCTGCCAGTTGACGCAGGCAGGAACTGATGCGCCCCGATTAGACTTCGCCGTCTTTCTCGCCCCCTTTGAGCAAATGACGCTCACCCTCTCGCGTACCGGCCCGCAGGCTGCCGTAGACGACCCACTCCAGTTGGAGCCACAAACAGAGAAAGTGCTTTTTGTCAGTACGCAGAAGCGGCTGGTGATTGCCGTGACTGGGAATGCCTTACTGCGTGATGTGACCTATGATGGTATAGATGCCACCCGTGACTTGTTTACTCTCACCCGCAACGGATGCACAGCGCAAGCAATAGGATTCCCGACGCAAAGCCCGGCAAACCGTGCCCATCTTTCTGCATGGGCTACAGCGCGCGGCCAATATCCTGATAGGGTAAATGCCGTCACGAACTGCGAACTGACTGCCTGCAAATCGTGGGTGAATGCGACGCATACGCTGGAAACTCCGAAAGCAGGCGACTGCGTGACGTTTACCCTGCCGCTTGCTGTCCACGCGCCAACGCTCCTGTGCGACTTTGGGGCGGGCGGAGGAACGTATGGGAAACTGCAAGCAGCGAGCAGTGAAACAATTACTTGGCGCACGCAGTTTAGCGACGAGGGAACGGTCAAGTGGTCAATCGCCCTCAACGGGCGCACAGACTACGCGGGAGCAGCACAGCGCGACGCTTACCACGCGGCGCAATGGTTCCATGTGATAGACAGCAATAAAGCATTAGCCGTCGCCATCACCCATGTCCCCGCGTCCTGCCGCGCGTTAACCGTGACACTGGGCGCAAATGGAGACGTTGCCGTTGACTTCACGCTGGGAGAAAGCACCCATGAACCGGCGACGTTTGGCGTCTGCTGGCACTTTCTGAACGGCGTGCCCGCTGTTTCCGCCGCCACCAACCCGCAGTCCATCCTGCTGCCGCCCCTGGTGGACGTGGAAGCATCTCAGGCACCCCACCCTGCCTCGTGAGGAACCTGCCCCCGCCCTCAGAATGGGCGCCCCCTCCCCCACACAGCGGGTCTTGAATGGAGAGGGGAAAGAATGGAATAAAGCAACTCGGTTGCGAATGTGACGGGACAGGGACAGGCTCTTCACGAACAGGAGCAGGTTTCTGCAAAGAGGGCGATGACCCGCTGCAGGTCGGCTTCGGTGTCCACGCCCACTGTGTCGTGCGGCGTTTCGGAGACATACAGGGGTACGTTGTTTTGCAGAAAGCGCAGTTGTTCCAGGCTTTCGGCCTTCTCCAGCGGGGATTGGGGCAGGCTGTGAAACAGGCTCAGGGCTGCGCGCGTATAGGCATACAGGCCGATGTGCTTGAAATAAGCGACATTGCCCGCGCCATCCCGGTCAAATGGGATCGCGTAGCGCGAAAAGTAAAGCGCGCGTCCGTCATCAGCCGTGACTACTTTGACCGTGTTTGGGTCTTGCGCCGCCTGAGCGTCTAGGGCGACTTTGAGGGTTGTTACCTGCGCCCCGTTGCCGTTCAGCAGCGGCGTCAGGAGCGCGTCCAGATGGTCAGGACGCAGGGTCGGCTCGTCGCCCTGAATGTTGACATAGATGTCGGCCTGCGTGCGAGTCAGCACTTCATGCAGGCGGTCGCCGCCCGACGGGTGTTCGCCAGTCAGCATCACGGGAATGCCCGCGTCCCGGCAGGACTGCTCAATTTCCGGGCTGTCGGTGGCGACGGTGAGCGCGGACAGCAGCGGCGAGCGGCGGGCGTTTTCGTATACCCGGTGGATCATGGGGCGTCCCGCAATGAGCCGCAAAGCCTTGCCGGGCAGCCGCGTGGAGTTCAGGCGGGCAGGAATGACGCCCAGAATAACGGGAGCAATGGATGGGGAGGGGTTCATGCGCCTCACACTTTGTAGAGATGAGATGAGCGGTCGTGCGCGCGCAGAGACTCGCCAATGGAACCGAGCACCTGCCCGTTGATGGGGGCGGCAATCACAATGCCGAGCGCGTCGCGGTGCAGTCGTTCCAGGCCGTTTTCGCGCAGGTAGCCCGCTTTGCCCGCGATGGCGATGGCGTCGGTGGTCATTTGCAGGGCGCTTTCCGAGAGGAACAATTTGGCGGTCATGGTGGCCGCTTCTACGGGCGGTGCGTCCGGCAGGGACGCCATTTGCGCCAGCGCGTACACGTGCGTTCGCATGACGGAGAGCGTGGCAGCCAGTTGGGAGACGCGCACGCGCACGCTTTCATACTTATCAAAGGAGTTGTTGGCCTTCACGATGTCCACCAGCCGTCCGAATGCGCCGAGGGCGATGCCCGCAGCGACAATGCCAGAATGCAGGCCGCTCTGCATATCCAGGTTGATGATGGGGCCGATGTGTCCCGGCTCGCCCACACGCTCGCTGTCGGGCACGATGGCGTTGTCCAAGCCCACAACGCCGGAATGCGTGCCCTGCAAGCCCATCGAATCCATCGGCTCGCCGATACGCAAACCGGGGTTGTCGGCGCCGACCAGAAAGAAGCCTTTGCCGTCGGTGGTGTCGGTCATCACCATGTAGACGCCCGCATGGCCCGCACCCGTGCAGAACGCTTTCTGGCCGTTCAGGTGCCACTGCCCATTTTCGCAGTACGCTTTCGTGTTCAGCACGGCTTTGTCGGCCCCGACGCCGCTTTCCGACCATGCGGACGCGCCGAGCGTTTCGCGGGAAATCAACGGCAGATAGCGGCGCTTCTGCGCGTTGGTTCCGGCGCGGGCGATGCGATTGGCCGTAAGCGTGTGCAGGAGCAGCACAAATGCCGTCGCCGGGGCGACCCGCGCGATTTGCTCTACGGCGTAGGTGACTTGCAGCGTGTCCAGCCCCAGTCCGCCGTATTCAATGGGCGTCTTCATGCCCAACAAGCCTTCGGCGGCGAGAGCGCGGATATTAGCTTCGGGGAACTCCGGCTCGCGCGCGCGGGCTTCGTCGGTGTGGGATTGCAGTTGCCCGTCCAGCAATCGCCGAACGGTCGGGGCAATGGACAGGGCGGGATAGAGTTCAGCGGGGTCTTGATCCCAGGTGAGTACCATCGGCGGCTCCGTTTCTTGCCGGAGTATACCTGAAATGGTGACGGAACCCGACTCCGACAGCCACTTTGCAGCCTCCGACAGCCTCCACACAGCCTCCGACAGCCACTTTGCAAGGAAAATGCAGGGACTTTGCCCTGTCCTGGCACGGCTTTTCTTGCGTTCCGCCGCAGGTATAATGGGTCATGCCCAAAACCCCACCCCTTCGCCTGATGCACTTTGCCGATGTCCACTTCGGCGTGGAGAACTACGGACGCTTTGACCCGCAGACCGGCCTGCCATCGCGCCTGGTGGACTTTCGCAATGCCCTCAATGCCGCCATTGACATCGCGCTGGAAGCGAACATAGAACTCGCCGTCTTCGCGGGCGACGCCTACAAGACCCGCGAACCCAACCAGACCCATCAGCGCGAGTTCGCGGGCTGCCTGTCGCGCCTCACGAGCGCGGGCATTCCCATTGTGCTGCTGGCGGGCAACCACGACATCCCCAACACGCGCGGACGCGCCAATGCGATTGAAATCTTCGGCGCGCTGGCCGGAGAGCGCCTGCGCGTCTTTGACACGCCCGGCCTCGGCGTGGTGACAACGGCGCGGGGCCATGCGGTGCAGATTGCCGCCATGCCGTACCTCATCAAGAGTTTGGTGCTGTCCCGCGAGGAAAACAAAGACAAGGGCGTGCAGGAAACGACCCAGTTGATTGTGGACAAATACGTTTCCGGCATCAACGCGCTGGCGGCGCAGTGTGATCCGTCCCTGCCGACTGTGCTCATGGGGCACTTCTCCGTTGCCAATGCCAAACTCTCTGCGGGGCAGGTCGGCTACTTGACCAACGAACCCGAAGTGCCCTTGTCCGCGCTGGCGCAGCCGCCGTTTGACTACGTGGCGCTCGGCCACATTCACCGCTTTCAAGACCTCCATAAAGGCCAGCAGCCGCCCGTAGTCTACTGCGGCTCCATTGAGCGCATAGACTTCGGCGAGCGCAAAGAGGACAAAGGCTTCGCGCTGGTGGAACTGGTCAAAGGCGACACGCAGGTCAAGCACGTCGTCGTGCCCACGCGCCCGTTTGTGGAGATTGACGCCGACCTCACCCATGCGGGCGAGCAGCCCACCGAACGCGCCTTAGAGGCCGTCGCCAAGCACGATGTGCGTAATGCCGTTGTCAAAATGACCCTGACCTTGCGTTCCGAACAGGTTCCCCATCTGCGCGAGGGAGACATTCGCGGCGCGATGGACGCGGCATTTATGATTGTGTCCCTGCACAAAGACGTGGCGCGCGACACTGACGCCGTGCGTTCCAAAGCGTTCACCGAGGCGCTTGATCCCTTGCAGGCGCTCGCCCTCTACTGCGACACCCGCGACACTCTGCGCGCCCGCCGCGACGAGTTGGTTGCCGCCGCCACCCCCCTTCTGCGCCAATTGGAAGACGAAGAAGCGATTAAGTAACCGCAGGGCGTTGACACCAGACTTCGCACGACACACGCACAGCCATTCATGCAGTAGCGTACAGCATTTCTACTGCATTTCAACAGCGCTTCCAGTACGTTTGCACGGCAGCGCACCGCCAGTTCAATGACGTTTCCACTCTGTGACACAGGAGCGGCACGCATAACGCGCGGCGGCTTGCAGGCGGCTGCCGTCTGTGTTATAATGGACTAACAGTTTATTCTTGTACCGCTTTATTACCGAACCTGTGATGTCTACACCCATACGTCTAAAACTTTGCCCGCAGTGTCAGCGTCAATCTCCACTGGAGGCAAGAATGTGCCTCAACTGCAATCACCAATTCCGAACTAATTTCAAGTCATCTGCACCACAGGCTGCTTCAACAGTCCTCAAACCAACAGGGTTCGTCAACGCTTTGATGGCGATGAGCGGGAAGAAATGCCCGCGTTGCGACGGTAGAAATCTCACAGTGCTTCGTGGCAAACATGATATGATGGGTGTCGGGTTGGCTCTAACATTTCCCATCTTAATGGCGTTTGGTGTCGGCAACCCTACGAAAAACCTCAATGTATGCAAAGAGTGCGGATTTAGCTGGGAAGACAGGTGAAACAGAATTCGTTTCTGGTGGCTGTTTTTAAGAGGCTTCACTATGGCTAAAAGTAATGCGAGTTACTCGGACATTTATTATTATGTTTTCAACAAGTATGGCATTAAAGTAGGCGGGAATGAGATAGCAGAGGCAAAAGAGAAAGCTGGCTTGAAACCAAGAATGGCTCATAACAGAATAAATCCTGACAAAAGAAGTACCTATAGTCCTCAAAAAAGCATTGACTATATTCAAGAAGCACTAAAATATTTCGGCATGATATGACAACATTTCAAGCAAGATAATGTGCTACATGGCACTGATGCGGGCAGGCCCTATTAGAGAAAAGCCGGGTTGGAGGTCAGCGATGGAAACAATGGCAGATACGATGCTCACCCTTTCACAAATGGAAGCGCAGTATGCGTCTGAATGGGTGCTGGTGGAAGACCCGCAGACCAACGCGGCGCTGGAAGTGGAAAGCGGCAAAGTGCTGTACCACAGCCGCAACCGCGATGAGTTTGACCGCAAGGTCTTGGAGTTCCGCCCGAAGCGGTTTGCGGTGCTGTTCACCGGAGGGCCGCAGGAGGACATGGAGTTTGTCCTGTGACGTTCCCGTTCAACGCCCGGCGCGGGCTGATACTCGTGCAGACAGAAGTGTTTGGGCCGTTCGGGAGCGCCGTTGTGTCGCTCGCGCTGGATACGGGAGCCACCGGCACGCTCCTCAATCAGAGCCGCCTGATGCAGCTTGGCTACGACCCGGCGTCTCAGCCTGACCGCCAGCAAATCACCACTGGAAGCGGCGTGGAGTTTGTGGCGCGCGTCCCTGTCAGCCAGATTGTCGCGCTCGGTCAGACGCGCACGGAGTTTCCCGTTTTGTGCCATACCCTGCCGCCGAGTGCGGGCGTGGATGGCCTGCTTGGCCTGGACTTCCTGCGCGGCCAGGAACTTGTTGTCAACTTCCGCACAGGCCAAATCAGCCTCAGCCTGTGATGCCCCCGCGCCGCCCGCTTCTTAAATCACGCTGGGTGCGCCTTTGGTGCTGAATACTCTGCTGTTGGGTGAGCCGCAACACGATGCAACGAGACGTTGCGGTATAATTGACCCATGATCCCCATTCGGCTGGAACTCAAAAACTTCATGTCCTACGGCGCGGACGTGCCCGCCCTTGACCTGTCGGGAATGCACACCGTCTGCCTGTCCGGGGAAAACGGCAACGGCAAAAGCGCGCTCTTAGACGCCATCACCTGGGCGCTCTGGGGCGAGTCGCGCGCGGGCAAAAACAAGCATGACGAGTTGGTGCGCCTCGGCGCGGACGAGATGAGCGTCACGCTGACGTTTGCGATGGACGGCCAAATCTATCGCGTGCTGCGGAAGCGCTCCAAGCGGGCGTCCGGCAACCAGTGGGAGTTGCAGCAGGAGACGCCCGACGCGGGGCTTGGAACCGGCTGGCGCGCGCTGTCCGGCAACAATGCAGGCGAGACCGAGAAGGCCATTCAGAAGCTCCTGCGAATGAGTTATGACACGTTCCTCAACTCCGCCTATCTGCGGCAGGGGCAGGCCGACCAGTTCGTCAAGCAAACTCCCGGCAAGCGCAAAGAGATACTCGCCGACATTCTTGACCTCTCGCGTTATGACCAATTAGAGCAAAAAGCCAAAGAACGGGCTAATGACGCCAAAGCCGAAGCCGTTGATTTAGAGCGCACCCTGCACGTCTTGGACGCCGAACTTGCGGGCGAAGCGGGCCACCGCGACGCGCGGGTGCTGCTTCAAGCCCAGCTTGCCGATGTGACCGCGCAGGGCGAGAGCCTCAAAACGGAGATGTACGCGACCCTGGCCCGCTTGCAGGAACTGGACGCGCAGAAGAAGGCCGCCGACGCCCTGCACGCGCAGATTGCGACTTACGCGCGCGAGATGGACGACTACGCCCGCGATGTCGCCGCCCTGCAACTGGACATTGGCAAAGACCGCGCCCTGCTCGCCCGCCGCGTTGATATTGAGGCCCGCCACGCCGCGCTGCTGGACGTGCGCGCCCGATTGGAACAGTTAGCCGAAAACGTCACGCAATGGAACCGGGGCCAGCAGGCGTTGGCCGCCGCCCAGCGCGAATGGGACGCCGCCGAACACAGCCTGCGGTTGCAGGTGCAGCGCGCCGCCGACGCGCACGAAGAGGCCGCGCAAAGCGTCAAGGAACTGCCCCGCCTGCACAGCGAACGCGCCGCGTGCATCGCGCAGACGCAGGCGCATGACCCGCTTGCGCGCGAGGCCGCCGACGCCGAAGCGCACCTGCCCGACGCGCAGGAACACCTGTCGGCGCTGAAAGAGGAGGACGCCAGCATTGGCGCGCAAATTGTCGTCTGGCAGGAGCGGCTTGCGGCGCTGGCGCAGCAGCAGGGAGTGTGTCAGGTCTGCAACGCGCCCTTGAAAGAAGAGCGCGCCGCCGCCGTGCGTCAGGAGTATCAGGCCGCGTTAGATGATCTGATTGCCCGCCGCAAAGACCTGCGCGGCGAAGGCGCGCGCGCCAAAGCCGAGGTCGCCGCGCTGCAGGGCCGCGTGGCGGCGTTTAAAGCGGTCAGCCGGGACGCGCAGGCCGCCCGCGAACGCCTTTTGCTGGTGGAACAGCAGACACAGCGCATTGAGGAACTGGCGGCGCAGGCTCCCAAACGGGCCGCGCATCTGGCGGAAGTGACGGGCGTGCTGCAAGGCGGGCAGTTCGCGCCGGAACTGCGCGCCAAAATTGAGAAAATCGGGGCCGCGCTCACGCGCTATGCCGGAGCCGAGGACGCGCAGGCGCAGGCCAAACAGGAACAGGCCGCTTTGAGTTCTGCCGAGCGCGAGATGCTGGAACTCGCGCAGGCCGAGAAAACGCTGGCCGGAGCCGAAAGCCGACTGGCCCGCGCGCAGGAACAAGGGGAACAGCGGCGCAAAGCGCGCGAGGAACTGGCCCGGCAAGTGGCATCGCTCGCGGACGTGGAAAACAAGCAGGCAAGTCTCACGGCTCGCCGGGACGAGTTAAAGGCTTTGGAAGCCGAACGCCGCCGCACGGAAGGCAGTTTGCATCAAGACATCGGCAGCCACGAGCGGGAACTGGCGCGGTGCGCGGGACTGCGCGTCCAGCGCGGGGAGAAAGACACTGCGCTCGCAGCGGCGCTGTCTCAGCACGAAGTCCATGACCAGCTTGCCAAAGCATTCGGCAAAAAGGGCGTGCAGGCCTTGATTATTGAGAATGCCGTCCCGGAATTGCAGGAAGAAGCCAATCGCCTGCTGGAACGGCTCACCGACGGCGATATGTCGCTCTTTTTTGACACCGTGCGCGAGGCGAAGGGGAAGGGAAACGCGCCCATTGAGACATTAGACATCAAAGTCAGCGACAGTTTAGGGACGCGCCCGCTGGAAATGTATAGCGGCGGCGAGGGCTTTCGCGCGGCCTTCGCCCTGCGGCTCGCGCTTTCCAAACTGCTGGCGCGGCGGGCGGGCGCGCGCCTGCAAACCCTGATTATTGACGAAGGCTTCGGCACGCAGGACGGCAAAGGCCGCGAGAAATTAGTAGACGCGCTTCATGTCATCGGCTCCGAGTTTGAGCGCATCATTGTGATTACCCACATTGACGAGCTGAAAGATGCCTTCGCCGCGCGTATTGAAGTGACCAAAACGCCTGCCGGGTCGCAGATTACCGTGCTGGAAGGCGCATCCGGGTGAGGCCATTCGGAGCAGGCGCGCTGGGCCTTGCCGTCTTCTTTGCCGTCAACGCGGCAGGCGTCTGGTGGCTGCGGGCCACCGAGTTCGCCTCCGATGCCTTTTATGACGGCTGCGCGGCCCTTCTGACGCTCGTCCTGCCTGCGCTCGTGGGCGGGGCCGCGAGCGGCCTCATAGCGCGCGGCGCGGGGCTATTTGTTGCCGTCGGCACGTTCGCCTTGTTCTGCGTTGTCGGCTTCCTGCACCCGCTGTGGCGCATTCCGCTGGTGTCTCCCCATTCCGTCCGCAGCGGCCTGATGCACTACTTGCTGTATAACCCGCTCCCCGCGCTGGCGTTCGGGGCGCTGGGCGGCTGGCTTGGGGCACAGTTTTCCACAGGCCGCTTCTCGCTGGCCGACAGCAAACCCATCCTGCCGTCCGACCTGGATGACTAGCCGCGCTGCACAGGGGTCAACTGCCCGCCTGCGGCGCCTGACTGCCAGGCGGCTTCCGTGAGTTCAATGGTACGCAGGCCGCACACGGGCGGCGCGGCAATCTCCTCCCGGCCCTGAATGGCCCCGATGAAGTTGGCGTCTATGTCCGACTGGGGCGGCATTTCCGAAAGTTCCGGCGTGAACACCGTGCCATCTGTCCCCTGCACCTGAAACTGGCCCCCGTTGCGAACATAAAACGTGCCCTGCTCGCACCAAATGGTGATGTCCTCATGCCACCCGGCGGCGTCGCCGACGACGGAGAAAGTGCCCTGCGCCCCGCCCGCAAACTGCACCGCGAGCGCCGTATTAATGTCCACCGGCGTGCCCCGATTGTCCATGAACGCGCACACGTTTTGTGGCGTAAGATTTGTCACCCAGAGCACGATGTCCAGCAGGTGCGAGCCGCTGTCGTTGATTTGCCCGCCGCCCGATTGGGCCGGGTCTTGACGCCAGGTGCCGCGCGTCCCTTTCGCCCAGTCCTGCTGCTGAAGTGCGCTGACAGACTGCACCGCGCCGAACTCACCCGAAGCAATCTTATCCCGAATAAAGCGAAACTGCGGCTGTGTGTGACGCTGGTAGGCAAGGCCGACCACCTTCTGCGTGTGTTCAATCTTTGCCATCAGCGCGTGAGCGTCCGGTACGCGGGTGACCATCGGTTTTTCAATGAGCACGTGCGCTCCGGCGTCCAGCGCGTCCATCGCCTGCGGGAAATGCAGCGTGTGCGGCGTGCAGATAACCACCGCGTCAGGCCGAATGGCGTGCAGCATTTCGCGGTAGTCCGCGAAGACAGGCGTGCCCGAAAGACGCGCGCCGTGCCGTGCCTGCGTCTTTTCCAAACTTTGCGCGCTCACATCAGCCAAACCTACAATCTGCGCGTCAGGCAGGGCCAGCAGGCGTTCTATGTGGCCCTGCGCGATGTCCCCCACCCCAATCATGCCCACCCGAATTGTGTCCATCTAGGCCTCCCATTCGTAGTCGCGCAAACGGCGCGTCGCCAGCGCCAGCGGCAGTGCGCCTGTGACGCCAGAAAGCAGCAGAAACAAAACGGCTGCACCCGCCCATGCCAGCGTTGGCGGCACGGCATTCAGGGTCGTCAGCAGGTACGCCGCGCCCGCCAGCAGCCCCGAAAGCGCCACGTAGCCCGTCGCCAGCACGAAGCCTGAAATCAGCGCCGAGACGCTCGCTCGGTGCGCCGGGTTCTCGTACACAAAGCGCGGAAATAATCCTGCCAGCCCGACGCCGAGGCCAGACAGCGCGAAGCAGGCGCACAGGGAAACGGCCAGCGCGGTCAGGGTCAGCGGCGCGGACAGCGCAAACGCGGGCCACGCCACGAGCAGAAGAACGCCGGAGACTGTTGCTGACAGGCCAAATGCGCCCAGCCATTTTGCCCGCAGAAACGCGCTGACAGACACCGGCGACGCCAGCACCATCCAGAAGCCGCGCCCTTCCAGCCCCACCGAAGACAGGGACACGATGCTTGTCACCATGTAAACAATCATGCCCACCATCGCGAGCGCGAGCGCGCCGTACAGGTCTTCCAGGCCCGACGCCGCGCCCTGCGCCATCTTCAAGAGAAAGGGCACCAGAAACAAGATGAGCGCCGTCCCAATCTGCCCCAGCAGAACGAGGTCGCGGGCGACATACTTGCCGTCTTTCGCCAGCAGCCCGGCGACCGGCAATGACAGACCCGGCAGCCGGAAACTGTCGC
The DNA here is from genome assembly GCA_963835235.1 of uncultured Armatimonadota bacterium. Classification (GTDB taxonomy): domain Bacteria; phylum Armatimonadota; class Armatimonadia; order Armatimonadales; family Capsulimonadaceae; genus CAWIET01. Next base: position 468,301 of record CAWIET010000004.1, on the reverse strand, counting down.
GCCGCGCGCGCCGACGCGCCATGCTAGTTTGTTCCAGGAACGCATCGGACGTAATGACGCCCGGCCCGACCGCCAGACAGAGAGCCACGAGCAGCGCGGTCGCGCCGGTCAGCGCGCCCAGTCCCAGAACGCCGCGGCCATGCAGAGAGCGTCCGCCCGCAGTGGACTCCAGCATCGCCGCCGCCCACGACGACGGCAGCCAGGTCAGTTCGCCGCCCTCGGAACCTGGCCCGGAGGAACCTACTCCTGTCCCGTCGCGTGCGCTCCGGGCCTGTCCCCTCCCCGGTGGAGAGGGGGAGGGTGCAGGGTACGGGAACTCGTCTTCACCCTTCCCATTCAAGACTCGCTGTGCGGTGGAGGGGTCGCCCCATTCCGATGGACGGGGGTAGGTTTCTCTAATGGTGGGGGCAGGTTTCTGGGCCGGGATAGGTTCCTCGCCGAGGCCACCTGCCCCGCGCAGGGCAGCCTGAACGCGCCCGATGTCCAATGCGCCGGAGCGGGCGGCGCGGCTCGCGCCGACGACGGCCAGCCCCGTGATTGCCAGCCCTAATCCAATGCTGACCAGAGTGACAGCCGACCGCACGCGCCGCATTCCCAGCCAGCGGGCCGACACCAAAAGCGCCAAAGCCGTCGCGGACGGCGGCAGGGTTAGCAGGAGCAGCGTTGCGACCGTCAGCCACAGCCAGCCTCCGGCATTCAATCCGACCGCCCAGCCCGCGCCCGCCAGCACCGGCACGCCCAGCGCCACAAACTGCGCGGCATTGACCCCGATGGCGTCCAACAGCTTGGCGGCGACCACCACGCGCAGGGAAATTGGCGTTGCCAGAAGCAGGGGAACGTCGTCCGCTCCAAACAGCGTGCCCGCCATGAAGGGTGCGGAACCGGCCAGCAGAAAGAAGAACAAGTAATCGTAAAGGCGGGCAGCCAGAGAATGAGCGGCAGGGGACAAGCCATCGGCGACGGGCACGCCGCCCTGCGCCAGCAGAACCAGACCCGCGCACAGAGCCGCCAGGAGCGTGAACAGCCCCAGGCCAAACGCGCCCAGCAGCCCGACAACTATTTTGTGCCGGGCGGAAGCGGCGCGCACAGAATGAGACGCCATCTGAACGCGGATACGCAGCAGGACGCCGAGCATGAAGCCGCCTTACTGCGCGTCGGTGACATGCGCGTCTGTGACAGCCAGGCCCTGCGCGCGCAGCCAGTTCAGGGCCGTGTCCATGCGCTCCGCGTCGCCCGTGAGCTGCACGACCAGCCAGCCGCCGGTGCGCGCGTCTACATCGGCGCGCAGCAGGTTGGGAGACAGGTCAAAGTCAGTCACCAGGCGCGTGACAATCGGCTCAGTGAGGCGCTCCAGGGGGTAATGAAGCTGCACGGTGCGGGTTTGAGTGCTCATAGCGCCCGGTTCGCCGCCCGCGCCTGCTTTTCCTGCTCGCAAAGCGTCACCATGCAGGCCCGCGCGGGCGCAAAAAGAAGCGGTCACCCGCCGCTCTCCTCTGAAAGAACGAAAGAATGGCCGCTACTGTAACAGAGCCGCAAGGCGAATGCTCAGGACTGCAAGCCTTCCAGAGAGCGTTCGGCGAGCAGGGCATGGTCTAATTGGGCGCGCACGGCGTCCACTTTGATGCGGCGCACGATGTCGGCGGCGAAGGCGTAGACCAATAAAGAACGCGCTTCCACTTCGGGAATGCCGCGCGCGCGCAGGTAAAAGAGGGCCTCCCCGGACAACTGGCCGATGGTCGCGCCGTGCGTACACTTCACGTCATCCGCGAATATCTCTAATTGGGGCTTGGTATCTATCTGCGCGTCGGGGGACAGCAAAAGCGTCTGATTGGTCTGCTTGGCATCGGTCTTCTGGGCGTCGGGCCGGACGTAAATCTTGCCGTTGAACACGCCGCGCGCGCGGCCGTCCAGGATGCCTTTATAAACTTCATGGCTGTTGCAGTGCGGATACGCATGGTCAATCGCCGTGTGATTGTCCACCAGTTGACGACCGCCCGCGCGATACAGGCCGTTGAGCGTGCATTCAATGCCCTCCGCGCCCAAATAAGCGTTTGCGTCATTGCGAACGAGCCGTCCGCCCAGGCCGATGGAGTGGGACGAGAAGTTTGCGGCCCGCGCCAGCGTCACCTGCATGGTTGCCACATGAAACGCCGCCAGACTTTCCCGCTGCACTTTATAGTGGTCAACAACGGCGTTCTCGCCGACTGCAACTTCGGTTACGGCGTTGGTGAAGTAGACGGCTTCCGCAGGCCCGGCATAACTTTCCACAAGGGTGCATTGGCTGTTGTCCTCTGCCACAATGAGCGTGCGCGGGTGCGAGAGGGTCGGCCCGTCAGTCGGGGACGAGACAAACAGCAGATGAAGGGGCTGTTCCAACACAACGCCGCGCGGGATATGGACAAATGCGCCGTCATCCAATGCCGCCGTGCCCAGCGCCACAAATGCCTGCGCGTCAAATTTCGCTGACTGCGCGAGATGCTCCTGCACCAGCGCCGTGTGCGTGTCCATCGCGTCGGCGAGGCTGCTGACCGTGACGCCTTCCGGCAGGCCGTTTGTGCGAGACAGGTGCGGCGCGTAGTGCCCATTGACAAACACGAGATGCGCGCCGTTTAGCCCGTCATAGGTGAAGGGCACGAGCTGTGAAGGCGTGAGTTGACTTGCTTCTCTGCCCGCGGGTCGGAAGGGTATCTCCAAAATGGGCGCGACATTGGTAAAGCGCCATTCTTCATCCCTGCGTGTCGGGAAACCGACTGCGCCGAAGCGCGCGCCTGCCTCGGCGCGCACGGCCTGCACCCACGCGGGAAGAGTTCGGGAGGGAGCGCCGACAAAGTCCTGCAAATAACTGTTGATGGGAAGCGTGTCTTGCATGAAGTTTTCTTTCAGACGGCGGCCAGCTGCGGGGCATCGGGGCGAAGCCAATCGTAGCCCTTTTCTTCCACTTCCAGCGCGAGTTCCTTGCCACCGGAGCGCACAATGCGCCCGTCAATCATAATATGCACGAAGTCGGGCACAATGAAGTTCAGCAATCTCTGGTAGTGCGTAACCACAATCATGGCGCGTTCGGGAGAGCGCAGGGCATTGACGCCATCGGCGACGGTACGCAGGGCATCAATGTCCAGGCCGCTATCCGTCTCATCTAAGATGGCGAGTTTGGGGTCAAGCACGGCCATCTGGAAGATTTCGTTGCGCTTCTTCTCGCCGCCGGAAAAGCCCTCATTGACGGGGCGATTAAGAAGGCTCTGGTCAATATGGAGCACGCTCATCTTTTCCCGCACGAGGCGCAGGAATTGAGCCGAGTCTACGGGTTCCTGTTCGCGGTACTTGCGAACCGAGTTCAGGGCGGCGCGCAGAAAGTACGTGTTGTTGACGCCGGGTATCTCTACGGGATACTGGAACGCCAGGAATAATCCCTTTTGCGCTCGTTCTTCCGGGTCAAGGTCTAACAGGTCTTCGCCCTCAAACTCTGCCGTGCCGCCGGTGACTTCATAAGTGTCCCGGCCCGCCAGAATGTTGGCAAGAGTAGACTTACCCGACCCGTTCAGGCCCATGATGGCATGAACCTCGCCTGCGTTGACGGTGAGGCTGATGCCTTTTAATATCTCTTTGCTGCCCACTTGCGCGTGCAGGTTGGTGACTTGGAGCATTGTCATATTTTATCCTACGCTTCCCTCAAGGCTGACGCCCAGCAACTTTTGGGCTTCTACGGCGAACTCCATGGGCAGTTCCCGGAAGACTTCTTTGCAGAAGCCGTTGACTATCATACTCACGGCGTCTTCGGTGGAAAGACCGCGCTGGTTGCAGTAGAATATCTGGTCTTCGCCAATCTTAGAAGTAGACGCTTCATGCTCTACGGTGGCGGTGGGATTGTGGACTTCAATGTAGGGAAAAGTGTGCGCGCCGCACTTGTCGCCCAGAAGCAGGCTGTCGCATTGCGAGTAGTTGCGGGCATTGTGTGCGCCGGGGTTCACTTTCACCAATCCGCGATAGGTATTCTGGCCTTTGCCCGCCGAGATGCCCTTGCTCACAATGGTGGAGCGCGTGTTTTTGCCCAGGTGGATCATCTTGGTGCCGGTGTCGGCCTGCTGGCGGTTGTTGGTGAGCGCAACGGAGTAGAACTCGCCGACTGAATTGTCGCCTTGCAGGATGCAGGACGGGTACTTCCATGTAATCGCGGAGCCTGTCTCTACCTGCGTCCAGGAGATTTTGGCGTTGTCGCCTTTACAGATGCCGCGCTTGGTGACGAAATTGTAGATGCCGCCCTTGCCTTCTTTGTCGCCGGGGTACCAGTTCTGGACGGTGGAATACTTGATTGTCGCGTCCTTCAAGGCGACCAATTCCACGCAGGCGGCGTGCAGTTGGTTTTCGTCGCGCATGGGGGCGGTGCAGCCTTCCAGATAGGAGACGTATGCGCCTTCATCGGCGATGATGAGCGTGCGCTCAAACTGGCCCGTATTAGCGGCGTTGATGCGAAAATAGGTGGACAGTTCCATCGGGCAGCGAACGCCTTTGGGGATGTAGCAGAACGAGCCGTCGGAAAAGACGGCGCTATTGAGTGTCGCATAAAAGTTATCCGAGTACGGTATCACGGAGCCTAAATACTGCCGCACCAGTTCCGGGTGGTTCTTGACGGCTTCCGAGAAGGAGCAAAAGATGATGCCCTTTTCAGCCAGCGCGCTTTGAAACGTGGTGGCAACGGAAACGCTGTCAAATACCGCGTCTACCGCGACGTTGCTAAGGCGCTTCTGCTCGCCCAGCGAGATGCCAAGTCGGTCGTAGGTGCGGAGCAGTTCGGGGTCTACTTCGTCCAGTGACGCGAGCGTCTTTTTGGCCTTCGGCGCGGAATAATAGACGACCGATTGGTAATCAATGGGGGACACTTTGACATTGTGCCACAATGGGTCGGTCATGGTGAGCCAGTGCCGGTAGGCTTTGAGACGCCATTCCAGCAGCCATTCCGGCTCGTTCTTGCGGGCTGAGATGATGCGTACCACATCTTCGGACAAGCCAGGGGCAATGCTGTTGGCGTCAATATCGCTGACAAAGCCGTATTCGTATTCTTTGGCGGCAAACTCTTCTAACGTATCGGTCGCGGCGCTCATAGACGTTTCTCTTTCCAAAGGGGACAGCCGGGTGTTTCCGACTGAATGTGTCGGAGTTAGTATACCCATTGGGAGGGGGACAAGTCAAGGAAGGGAAACGCAGTAAGTGGAACAGTGAGGGGTTTCAACCCCTCGCTTGCGCGCAGCCTTTACTCCCCATTCTTATGCGTATCGGGGTCTTTTGTCGCGCGGATGAGGCCCCAGACTACGCCCACCATGATGAGGCACAGAACCGTGTAGAACGGAACAGCCGCCTCACGCTGCCGCAAGTCGGCACTGAACATCACCAGTTCCAGCGCAACGAAGGCGATGAAGCCAAGAAAAAGCACACAGGCACACTTCACAAGTTGAAACAAAAGCAATTTCACAGCCAGATGTTCCCCGTTTTGCCGTGCGTTTCCTGCCGCGTGGACGCTCATCCAGTGCGGAAACGCCCCTCGCCCGATGGCAGGGTGAGGGCCTCCAATAACTGACGCGCTCAGGCGGCTTCGCAGGCGCGGACTGTTGCGGGGGACAAAGACAGCGAGTTGGGTGACGGTGGCGGTGTTCTTTATGGAAGGATTATTCTATGTTTTGCAACGGGTTTCTCGCTCGGTTATTGCAGCGCGCGGGCGTTTTAAACGATGATGGAGCGCCCGCACCGGCTCGCCAGTGTGCGGCACGGTCAGCCTTCGCCCATCGTAACATAAACGCGGGCAGGCGTCAAGGGCTTCGGGGGACGTTCCAAGCAGGGACAGGTCAGCAGTGCCGCGAGGGGATTGCAAGAGGATACGAGTAACAACAGACTAACAAGAGAGTATGGAGGGAGCGTGCCGGGGTATAATCCGTGCATGAAAACCTTTACTCTTCTCCTTGCGGGACTGGCCCTCGCCGTGCCCGCCGCATCGCCGACACAGGCTGCACCCCCTGCTGCCGCCTCGTACCATCTTGTCAAGACTATTCCGGTTACGGAAACAACCACAACGGGCTGGGATTATCTGACTTTAGACAGCCAGGCACGCCGCCTGTATGTGTCGCGCGGCACTCATGTGCAGGTCTTTGACGCCGACACGGGGGCCGTTGTCGGCGACATTGCGGGCACAAATGGCGTGCATGGCATCGCGGTTGCTCCCAAAGCAGGCCGGGGCTTCACTTCTAACGGCAGGGATAACACGGTCACGGTGTTTGACACGAAGACACTGAAGACGCTGGGCACGGTGGCAGTGGGCACGCGCCCGGACGCCATTATTTATGACCCGGCGTCCGGGTGCGTGTTCACGATGAACGGAGGCAGCAATGACAGCACCGCCATTGATGCCGCGACAATGAAAGTAGTCGGAACCATTGCGCTGGGAGGCCGCCCCGAGTTTGCTGCGTCTGATGGCGCAGGCCATGTGTATGTGAACTTAGAGGACAAGTCCCAGATGGTGCAGGTAGACAGCAAGGCGCGCACCGTGCTGGCGCATTGGAGCCTGTCGCCGGGAGAAGGGCCGTCGGGGTTAGCCATAGACGCCGTGCATCATCGCCTGTTCTCGGTGTGCGACAACAAGCAAATGGTGGTCTTAGATACCGACACCGGGAAAGTAGTAGCGACGCCTGCGATTGGAAACGGCCCGGATGCGTGCGCGTTTGACCCGTCTACTGGCATGGCTTTTTCCACCAATGGCGAAGACGGCACGGTAACACTGGTACACGAAGACAGCCCCACTGTGTTTACGGTGGTGTCCACGGTTCCTACTCAGAGTGGAGCGCGCACCTGCGCCATAGACACCAAGACGCACCGTCTGTACACCGTGACGGCCAAAGCCGTCGCCCCTGCGCCCGGCTCCGCGCCCACACGGCGGCGCTCCTATGCACCCGGCTCGTTTGTAGTGCTGGTATACGGGCCATAGCAGCCTACTCCTGCGCCAGTTCGCGCTCTACGGCATTGAAGTCATCTTCGGCGGCTTGCGCGCGGCCTTTGCTCCAATGCTCCGTCACGACGTACAGCGTGGGGGCCACAATCAGCGTGAACACGGTGGAGACCGACAGGCCGCCAATCACGGCAATCGCCAGCGGGCGCTGCATGGCCGCGCCTGCCCCTAGCCCTAGTGCCAGCGGGAACAGGGCGAGAATGGCCCCAATCGTCGTCATCAAGATAGGGCGCAGGCGCATTCGGCCCGCTTCCACCATCAGTTCTGCGAGCGGCCTTTGCGGGCGTTCCCGGCGCAGGTGGTTCACGAAGTCAAACAGCACAATGCCGTTTTCCGTCACAATCCCCACAATCATAATCGCCCCGGTGAACGACGAGATATTGAGAGGCGTCTTTGTCACCCACAGCCCCAGCAGCACGCCGAACAGAGAGAGAATAGCGGCTAAAAGCAGCGCCAATGTCTGCCGGAACGAGCGGAATTGAATGACCAGCAGCGTGGACACCAGCGCAACGGCCAGGGCCAGTACCCCGGCGAGTTGAGCAAAAGACTCCTGCTGAGACGCATACAGCCCGCCGTATTCTATGCGATAGCCCGGCGGCAAGGGTAACTGACGTGCCAATCGCGCCTGCACGTCCTTGACCGCGCTGCCCAAATCTCGTCCTTCCAGGCGGGCGGTCACGGAGACCCTCTGCTGCTGGTTTTCGCGCGTGATTTGCGGGCTGCCGGGGCGCACCGTCAAATCCGCGAGGCTGCTCAGGGGAACCGTCGCGCCAGGCGTTGTGGCTGACGCTATAGGCACGTCGGGCAGCGTCTCCGGCGACAGGCCCGACGGGGGCGCGGCGGCGCGCACGCGCACGTCTATGCCTTCCTCGCCCTGCTGCACGGTGGTGGCGATGGTGCCGCGCAGGGCCGCAGTGGCGGCGGAAGTCACGGCGTCATTGGTGAGGCCATAACGCGCGGCGCGCTGCCCGTCTACGCGCACCAGTTCTTCGGGGCCGCTTTCCACAATGCCGTCGTTTTCGTCCACCACGCCCGGTGTCTTGGAGATGATGTCGCCCGCCTTGTGCGCCAAATCAGTCAGGGTGGCGGTGTCGTCACCAAATATCTTTGCCTCAATGGGCGACGGCGACCCAGCAATGTCCCCGATGCCGTCCTGTAATATCTGCGCGAAATCCACTTCCAGCGCGGGCTGCGCGGACGCAATCTGCCCGCGCACGTCGTCCATGATGGCGTCCGACGCGCGCGTTCTCTGGTCTTTCAGGCGCACCAGAATGTCGCCCTGGTTCTGTTCCGCGAGTTCCAGTCCCGACCCGGAAAGCGCCCCCGTCAGGCGTGACCAGGCGGCGACTTCCGGCGTGCGCGCCAGCAGACTTTCCACCTGAAGAGCCACGCGGTTTGTTTCGGCCAGCGACGTGCCCGGCGGCATCCGGTAGTCTATCACAAACGCGCCCTCGTCAAACTCCGGGAAGAAGCCCGTTTGCAGGTGAGTGAACAGCGCGTAGGCAGCCAGCGCGAGCGGAACCAGCGCCAGCAGCACCCACGCACGGCGGCGCAAACACGCTGAGAGCAGCCGCCCGTATCCGGCGGCAACACGGTCAAACGCAGGCGGCTTTCCCCCTTTGCGCGGCGCGTGCGCTTCGGGCAGAAGCCAGTCCGCCAGCAGCGGGGTCAGGAGCAGGGCCAGCAGGAGCGAAATGCTCAGAGTGGCAATCATCACCAGGGCCAGCGGCGCGAAGAACTGCCCGGTGACGCCGCTCAGGAAGGTGAGCGGCAGGAACGCCGCCATCGTCGTCAAGGACGAGCCGACCATCGCGGGCGTGATGGCGTGCAGACCCACCGCAATCGCTGCCCGCCGCGTGCGGCCCGTCTCCAATTCATGGAAGATGTTTTCTACCACGACAATGCCGTCGTCTATCACCAGCCCCAGCGCAATGGCGAGCGCGCCCAGCGTCATAATGTTGAGGGTCTGGCCCAGCGCACGCATCAGGCTGAACGTGATGAGCAGCGACAGGGGCAGAATGACCAGCACCACAGACGCCGCGCGCAGGTTTCCCAGGAACAGCATCAAAACGATGAGCGCGAGCACGCCGCCGATGACAATGGACTCCACGACGCTGCTTTCCGACTGGCGCACAATCTCGGACTGGTCATAAAAGAGCGTGGCGGCGACGCCCGGCGGCAGCGACTTTTGCAGGCTCGCCAGTTCCGCATGAACGGCGTCGGCGACGGCGATGGTGTTGGCGTCCGGCTGCTTGATGATGTTGACGACCACCGACGGATGACTGCGCCCGTCAGGGCCGCTGCCGCTGGCAAGAATGAGAGGCGGCTGCACCGAGCGCGTTACGCTTCCCAAATCCGACAGGGGAATGGGCACGCCGCTTTTGTCCGACACGGTGACGCTCTCAATGTCCCCCGCGCCGCGCAGGAGGCCGGAAACCAACACTTCGTAGCGCTGCCCGGAGCGATCAAAGTTGCCCACGCTGGCGATGCCGTTGGCTTTGGCGAGCGCGTCCTGCACGTCCGAGAGAGTGAGGCCACGCGCCGCCAGCGCCGCCGGGCGCAGGGACACCAGAAACTCCGGCACGTCGCCGCCGGTGACGCGCACCTGCGCGACTCCCGGCAGCCGGGCCAGACGCGGGCGCAGGGTATAGAGCGCGACCCGGCGCAGAGCCGTCAAATCGGACGTGGGCGACGTGAGGCTGTACCCCATGATAGGGAAAATGGACGGGTTAATCTGCGCCGCCGTGACGTTGGCGTCGGCGGGCAGCGTAGGGCGCACGTCGCCGATGCGCCCCTGCACGCGCTGCAAGGCCAATTGCATATCCGTGCCCTGCACGAACGTCACATCCAGCCCGTCGCTGCCCCGGCTGGTATCAGACAGCACTTTGGTCACGCCCGGCACGGTGCTGACGGCGGCTTCCAGCGGGCGCGTGAGCCGCACCAGCGTCGCGTCAATGGGAATATCCCCGGCGTCCCCGGAGACGACAATGCGCGGCACGGTCAGTTGGGGGAAGATGGCGACCGGGAGCGTGCGGGCGAAGTAGACACCCAGCAGGCTCAAAATGACTATCAGCGTCAGGGCCGCCTTGCGGTGATGCCAGACAAAGAGGGCCAGTCTCACGGCGTGCCCTTCACGTTCGGGGCGGCGACGGAGACTTTGGTGCCGTCGGGCAGGCCGTAGTTGCCGGACACGGCGACGCGCTCGCCTGCCGCCGCGCCCGCAGTCATTTCCCGCAGGCCGTTCTGCGCGAGGCCCGCCTTGACTTCTTTGACATGAGCCACGCCGTCCGCGCCGACGGTGACGATGCTCGCCTTGCCATCGGCGTCAAACAGCACGGCGGCCTGCGGCACAAGCAGGGCGTCTGTGTGCCGGGCCAGGACAATTTCGGCGCGCACGGGGCTGTCATCCCGGAAGGCGCGGCGGGAATTGGGCACGAGCGCCAGCACGGGCACGGTGTTGGACGCCGGGTCTACGGCTGTGCCGACGGACTTGACCTGTGCGGAGTAAACCTTGCCTGCCTGCCCTTCTAAATGAAACGAAACGCTTTGCCCGACATGGATGGCGCGGGCGCGCTCGCCGGGCACGGCCATCTGCAATTGCATGACGCTCAGGTTGGCAAGGGTAGCAAGTTTGGTCGTCGTGTCCACCGTCTCGCCCACCGTCGCGCCGATGGTGGTAATTTGCCCGGTGAGCGGCGCGCGGATAGTCAGCAGGGCGCGCTGCGCCTGCGCGGTTTGCAGCGCGCCTTCGGCATTGTGCATCTGCTGGCGAGCGACGGCGATGTCTTCGCGCTTCACCACGTCTTGCAGCGACGCGGCGCGAGCGGCCTCAACCGCGTGGCGCTGCCCGGAAACGGTCTGCTCCTGAGCCGCGACCGCCTGACGCTGCGCCTGCACCTGCGCGTCTGCCGTGCGGACGGCAAGTTGGGCGGCTTCTACGTCCTTCTGGGCGACCAGGCCATTGGCGAGAAGCGTCTGCTGACGAGCAAGGCTTTGCTGGGCGTTTTGGAGGGCGGCCTCACTGCCCGCCAGCGTCGCTCGCGTGCCCGACAAATTGGCCTGCGCCCCGGAGAGGGCGGCTTCGGCCTGCGCGATAGCAGTGCGGGTCTGCGCCTGCTGCTGGAGAGCATTCACCTGTGCCTGCTGCACCTGCACGCGGTTCTGGCCGAGCGTCGCCTGCGCCTGCCGTATCTGCCCGTCCAACGCGGCAGTGGACAGTTGCGCGATAATCTGGCCCTTTTGCACGGTCTGGCCGAAATGCACGGGGAGCGCGTCCAGCACCCCGGCAACAGGCGGCATGACGGTGGCTTCCTGCGTGCGAAGCGCCATCAGCGTGCCTGACACGGGGAGCGTCTGCTCAATGGTGCCTCGCCGCACTGGCACAACCTGCACGGCGGGCAGAGTGGCAGGCGTGTCGGCTTTTTCTTTGGCGGCGGGCGCGGCATGATGGGCACAGCCGGTCAGGAGGAGCAGCCCCCACGCCGCGCCGTGTCGTAGGGGCAGGGCTTGCCCTGCCCTGCCTTGCAGGAACCGGCAACAGGGCAGGGCAAGCCCTGCCCCTAGGGGTCGCGTCATGGCGTTTCCCTCCCCAGCGCATTGGCGAGAACGCTGTTAGCGACGGCGGCATCGTACAGCGCCTGCGTGGCAGCAATGCGGGCCTGCGCGAGCGCCGTCTGCGCGCTCAGTACATCGGTCAAAGGAAACAGGCCGCTGCGGTAGCCCAGCACGGTCTTATCGTAACTGGCCTGCGCGACGGCTTCCGCTTCCGTCGCGGCGTTGACCTGCTGACGGCTGGCCTGCGCGGTCAGATAGGCCCCGCTGACCGCAATCAATGCGGCTTGCCGGGCCGCCTGCGCCTGCGCCTGCGCCCCTGCCAGCGCGGCTTCGGCCTCCTGCACCTGCGCCCGGCCCAACCCGCCATCACTGAGGGGAACGGTAACGGATGCCTGCACGGTATCCTCCCGCGAAAACGAGGTCTGGTCGTTTGTCCGCAGGTCAATGGCTTGCAGGGACAGGTCAGGCTGGCGGTACAAACGCGCGGCTTGCAGAGCGGCATCAGCGGCGCGCATACTTGCGTCGGCGGCGCGCACATCGGGGCTATCCTGCACGGCCAGCGCGCGGGCCTGCGCGAGCGTCAGGGTCACGGTCAGCGACAAAGCAGGAGCGACAGGCGACACTTCGGCTACGCTGACGGGAACGTCTAAATCGCGCCCCAGCAGGCCGTTCAGCGTTTGCCGGGACACGGCCAGGGTCGTTTGCGCGCCGTACAGCGCGGCCTGCGCGGAAGCAACCGGGGTTTGCGCGCGCAGAACGTCTAATTCGGGCACATCCCCGGCGGCGTTGCGCTTCTGGGCGTCGGTCAATTCCCGCTGTGCCTGCGCGAGCGTATCAGCCGTGATTTGGAGAAGCGCCTGCTTTCGCAAAACATCATAGAAAGCCGCTCCAACCTGCTGCGCGAGGGCGAGCCGCGCGCCCGCGTACTGCGCTGACGCCGCTTCGCGCTGTGCCTGCGCCTGCACGAGCGCCAGCCGGGGCTTTGCGCCCAGCGGCACGGGCACGGTGAGCGTGTTTTGCAGCGTCCCAAATGTTTCGGACGCGGGCGGTGGCTGAAGCACATGGGCATTGGAGCCGCCGACAGTGCTGTTGAAGGTGATTTGCAGGCGGCGCTGCGCCTGCGCCTGCGCTGTCTTCGCCTGCGCCTGCGCGAGTTGCTGAGACGCCGCGCGCACGGTGGGATTGACTTGCAGGGCAGTCGCGAACGCCCCGCTCAAAGTCAGGGAGGCAGAGGGAGCCTGCGCGCACGCAGAGCGTGTCATCAGCAGGCACAGGGTAACGAGAGGCAGCAGCCAGAAGCGTGATAGGAACACAGGCACGGTTGTTATTATAGCCGCTCGCCGGGAAAATCAGGCGCATCGCGCGCAGCAGACGGTTTCTTCCCGTGACGCCCGCTATGTGGGAAAGGTTCCTGGCGCGCGCGCGCAGCCCCGCTTGCTTGACCCGCGCCCGCCCCAAAGGGTACACTGAACGGAACAAATGTTTCGGAAATGGCAGGGCATCACGCATGGCGGACTTCATCAAGATACAGGGCGCGCGGCAGAACAACCTCAAGGACATCTCGCTAGACATTCCCCGCGATAAACTTGTCGTGATTACAGGGCTTTCGGGTTCCGGCAAGTCGTCCTTGGCATTTGATACCATCTACGCCGAAGGGCAGCGGCGTTATGTGGAGTCCCTCTCAGCGTATGCGCGGCAGTTCCTGGGGCAGATGGATAAGCCCGATGTGGATCACATTGAGGGACTTTCCCCTGCGGTGTCCATAGACCAGAAGTCTACTTCCAAGAACCCGCGCTCGACTGTGGGAACCGTCACCGAGATTTACGACTACCTGCGCCTGCTGTTCGCCCGCGTGGGCGTTCCCCATGACCCCGTGACCGGCCTGCCGCTGACCAAGCAGACGGTGGAACAGATGGTTGACCGGACACTGGAACTGCCCGAAGGCACGCGCATTCAGGTGCTCGCACCTCTTGTGCGCGGGCGCAAGGGCGAGTACCGCAAGGAAATTGACGACATTCGCACGGAGGGTTTCGCCCGCGTCCGCATTGATGGGGTTGTTTATGACCTGTCTTCCGACGAAATCCCCGCGCTGGAACGCTACAAGCAGCACACGATTGAGATTGTGATAGACCGGCTGGTAGTCAAACCGACGGGGATAGAAAAGCGCCTGGCCGACTCCTTTGAGGTGGCGGTGAAGTGGGGCAAAGGACAGGTGATTGTAGACCTTGTGGGCGGCGGGGACGCTTTGGAGTTCACGGAAAGCTTTGCCGCCACCGACAGCACGTTCAACTTTGAGGAGATTGAACCACGCTTATTCTCGTTCAATTCCCCCTACGGAGCCTGCCCCGAATGTCATGGTCTCGGCGTCAAGACCGAGTTTGACCCGGACTTGATTATCCCTGACCCCAATAAAAGCATTGAGGGAGGCGCGATTGCCCCTTACGTCGCGGTGAGCACGGGCGGGACGAATGAGTGGGCGTTGGGCCTGTTTCGCGGGGTCGCTGAACGGTTTGGCTTTTCGCCGTCCGCGCCGATTGCTTCTTTGACAGAGGAACAGCGTCAGGCGCTTTTGCACGGCGTGTCGGGGTCGGTTACGGTGACTTTCCGCAACAAGTGGGGGCGCAACCGGCAGTTTACATCGGACTATTCCGGCGTGGTCGGGATGCTTCAAAAGCGCTTGTCGGAGACGGAAAGCGACGGCATCAAAGAGTGGCTGGCGTTGTTCCAGTCGGATAAGCCCTGCCCGGCGTGCGGTGGACGGCGTTTGAAGCCGGAAGCGTTGGCGGTTCTGCTGGGCGGCCTGGACATTTCCCGCCTGTGCGCGTTAAGCATTGCATCTGCCTACGACTGGTTTGACACGCTGCATCTCACCGCGCGGCAGCAGTTGATTGGCCGTCAAATCGTGAAAGAGATACGGACACGGCTGGGTTTTCTGCTCAATGTGGGCCTGGGGTATCTGACGCTGGACAGGGCCGCGCGCACGCTGGCAGGCGGCGAAGCGCAGCGTATCCGTTTGGCAAGTCAGATTGGCTCCGGCCTCACCGGGGTGCTGTATATTCTGGACGAGCCATCTATCGGCCTGCATCAGCGCGACAACACCAAGTTGATAGAGACATTGATGCGCCTGCGCGGGCTGGGCAACACGATTATTGTCGTGGAGCATGACGAAGAAACAATGGCGGCGGCTGACTGGATTGTGGACATCGGCCCCGGCGCAGGCGAGCACGGCGGGCGCATTGTGGCGCAGGGAACCCCGGAGGAGGTCATGGCGAACCCGGAAAGTATCACGGGCCGTTACCTTTCCGGCAGGGAGCAGATAGACGTTCCCGCCGAACGCAGAACGCCCAACGGCAAGGCGCTGGAAATCGTCAACGCGCGCGGGCACAATCTCAAAGGCGTCACGGTGCGGGTTCCTCTCGGCTGCTTTGTGTGCGTCACGGGCGTATCGGGGTCGGGCAAGTCCACGCTGATTCAGGAGACATTGTGGCCGCGCCTGCAATACGAGATAAATCACAGCCGCACGGTCTGGGAGCCTCACGACGCCGTGCTTGGCATGGAGCACTTAGACAAGATTGTGGATATTGATCAGTCCCCTATCGGCAGGACGCCGCGTTCCAACCCCGCCACCTACACCGGGGTCTTTGATATGATACGCGACCTGTTCGCCAAGACCGCCGATGCCCGGATGCGCGGCTACAAAGCAGGGCGTTTCTCCTTCAATGTCAAGGGCGGCAGGTGCGAGGCGTGCAAGGGCGACGGCATCATCAAGATTGAGATGCAGTTTCTTCCCGACGTGTACGTTCCCTGCGAAATCTGTCACGGCAAACGCTACAATCGGGAGACGCTGGAAGTCAAGTTCAAGGGAAAGTCGGTCGCAGACGTGCTGGAAATGACTGTCGGGCAGGCGGTGCAATTCTTTGAGGCGGTTCCTGCCATCACGCGCAAACTGCGTACCATCCATGATGTTGGCCTGGACTACATTCGCATGGGCCAGCCCGCGACGCAGTTATCGGGGGGCGAAGCCCAGCGCGTCAAACTCGCAACCGAACTTGCCAAACGCGCCACAGGCCGCACGCTTTATATTTTAGACGAACCGACGACGGGCCTGCACTTCGCCGACATTCGTAAATTACTGGCCGTTCTCCAGCGCCTTGCCGACACCGGAAACACGGTGCTGGTGATTGAACACAATTTAGACGTGGTGAAAACTGCCGATTGGGTGATAGACATGGGGCCGGAAGGAGGCGACGGCGGCGGCTTTGTGGTGGCATCCGGCACGCCCGAAGACGTGGCAAAAGTGCAGGCTTCGCATACGGGCCGCTACCTTGCAAAGGCCCTCACCGGCCAAAGCCTGCGCGCGGGCAAGTAGTGACGCCCGCTGCCCTTTTGTGTCACAATGACCGCAGGAGCAAAACACATGGCCCTTGCCGAGAACGAAATCCAACCGCTGCTGGCCGACAAAGATGCCCTGCGCCGCCTGCTGGACGCCGTTCACGCCGAAATGGGCTTTGTGCCCGACCCCGGCGCAACGGCAGAAAAAGCCCGCGCCCTCATGCTCGCGCAGGGCATTCGCCCGGAGGATAACGAGTTTTCCCGCGACCTCATCCGTATGCGCGATGAGTAATCCATGAAGACAAGCCGCTCCATCAGCCTGCTTTGGGACGCGAGTGCTCTGGCGAAACGCTACGCGCCGGAGACGGGAAGCGAGACCGCCGACGCACTTTTTGACGCGACCACTCGCCCGCGCAGGGTGAGCACCATGATAGGCTGCGCCGAGACCTACTCTCTGCTGCTACGCAAACTCCACAGTCAACGCATAGATGAAACGGCGTGGAGCACGGCGGCCAACGCATTGGAGACAGACATTTTTGCCGCCGATGGCTTTGACCTGCTGCCGATAGACGATGCAGCTCTTCTCGCTGCCTTTCCTCTGATGCGCCGTCACGCGCTGAATGCGACGGACGCGGCCATTCTTTACGTCTTCCTGCGGTTCGCGCGCTCACAGGCACAGCCTGCCTCAACATGCGTCTTGGTTGCCGCCGACCAGCGTCTTCTGCGGGCGGCAGAAGCCGAGGGCCTGCGCGTCTTCAACCCGGAACATGCCGCCCCCGCTGACGTGAACCCGTTCCTTGCCATGCTTTAATTTGGCACCCACAGGCGGGGCAGTTCCACGCGGCGCGTCGTTTCGCCCGTTGCCAGACAGCCGAATTGGTACGCGGCGGCGTACAGTCCCGGTGGCAGAGGCGTCGCGGCGGTCAAGTGCCCGTCGGTGAATGTCACCCTGTCCACGACGCGCCACTTGTCGTCTGCCGGTCTTCCCGTGACTTTCCGCAAAGGCTGCGCCAGCAGCACGGTGACGACGCCTGCGCGGTTCGCTGCCGAAGCCGTCCAGTCAATCGCGCCCGTTCCTGCCGCCGCCGCGAGCGTCACCGGGTCGCCGATGAACTTTCGGGCGGGCGGCTGAAGCGGCGGCGTGCCACCGGAATTGAGTTGTAAATAGGGGATTGCCAGCGACAAAAACGCATTGTACGGCGCGGATGTGTATTGGTAGCCGTTCAACGGATTGCGTTTCGGGTGCGCTTTAGCCCATCTGTCCCACGCCAATTCGGTTTCATAAGTCGCCGTATTCCAGACTGCCGCTGCTGTCGCCAGATTGGAACGGGTATGCTGCTGCGAGGGCGTGCGGGGATTGGAAGGCGCGGCATACGGGCGCACATACGTGCCGCTCGCCCGCGTCGTGTAAACCCTGTCGCCCAGTTTGCCGCTCATCGCCTCAATGTTGGAGTTGAGTTCTGCTTTCGCCATCGTTTTCTGCTCCTGTCTGACCCCTCTTCACATCCTCTTTTGAGTGGAAGAATAATTATTCTTCCACTCAGGGAAGGACTTAGGGCCGGTGCGCGCTCGGTGTTCTATCGGCAGAACGGTGGCAAAACAAGAGGAAGAAGCAGGGATGCGCGGAACGCAGTTCAGGCGACGCGCCGCAGAAAGCGGGCGAGGGCGGGGTACACCTGCGGGCCACCTTTGGAAAACAGGAGGCCGTGCGGCACGCCGTCCAAAGTCAGGCGCGCTGCACCGGCCCGGCAGGACGCCGCCAGCGTGTCGTCCATCCAGTAGGGCACGGTGCGGTCGGCGCGCGAGTGAACCAGAAGCACGGGGCACGCGACGCGCCCCATCTTCTGGGCGCTCGCAAACGGCGACCTGACCAGATGCGTCAGAAGCGGCGCGGGGTACAGGGGATACTGCGCGTGCGCCGTCTCTGCCATTGACGTGAACGCGGCAAACACGGCCAGCCCCGCCGGGGCGCGGTGGGTATCGCTCGCCCGCGCGGCCAGGTCAATGGCGACGGCAGAGCCGAGCGAGAAACCCGCCACCACAATGCGCCGGGGCGTCATGCCGGGCCGGGACAGCAGAAAACGATACGCGGCGTCGGCAGTGGCCTCGCACCCCGCTTCGGACGGTTCGCCGGGGGAGCGCCCGAAGCCGACGTAATCCGGCATGAGAACATTGGCATCCAGCCGCCGGAACGCGTCAAAGGGCGCGCGGTTTTTGTCGGCGCACATCCCTTTGCCGTAAAAGAACAGCAGCGTGGGACGCCGCGCCGCCTGCGGGTCAGGCTGCCCGTTGGGGAGAAGGGCCGTGCCGGAAAGCGCGCTCACGGCGTCGCCGTTTGCAGTGGAAAACGTCACCCATCGTGCGCCTTTGGGCAGCGCTTCCCGCGCCGCGTGATGGGTGGAGTACGCATGGAAAATCAACTGCCGCTGTGCTGCGTACAGCACTCCCAGGAGCGCCACATACACAAAAGCGAGTACGCACAGCAGACGTGCCAGACCTCGCCGCGCGCGACGGCGCGCGCATAAGTCAGCCATTGGTTTCATCCAGCACGAGGACACGCAGTTCCGTGACACGCTTCAGCCCAAAATCATTGGTCAGGAACGCCTCACAGCCTGCGCTCAGGGCGGCAGCCACCTGGAGCGCGTCCGTGAGCGAAAGGTTGTAGGACGCCCGCAGGAGAGCGGCGCGCTGCGCTTCCTGCTGTCCAAGAACATGGAAACGGGTATGCTGCCCGGAAACAATCATGTCCACAAAGCCCTGCTGTCACTGTGTCAAACCCAGCCTGAGCGGATAAACCCGCGCTTCGGCCAGCGTAATCGGGGAAGTGACTGCCAGAGGAGCGCCGTCATGAATCTGGTCAAAGATGTCATTGACGCGCCGCGCGTAAACGGGGTTTTGCTCCATAGAGTAGATGACGGGAGCCGTGTCCAGGAACAGACTTGTCACGCCCTTTAACGCATCTGAGACAGTCATCGCGCTATGCCGCTTTGTTCCTCATCCTCCTGGCGTGACGCCGACACCCACTTTTAAGCGTCCTGCCCGGTGCGGGACACGGGGGCCGCGCCGCGAATATCGCTCCAGCGGCGGCCCACAACTGTATTCTGTGCGGCTTCTGCCGCTTCCGCCAGCACTGCGGAAAGCGCCGCGTCGGGCGGCAGGCCGCGCTGCCGGGCCATCCGGAGCAGGGAAGATTCCGCTTCCGGGGGCAATGTCAATGTCATGTCCATACCTTCTTAGTCGCCGCCTAATTTAAGGACGCTCATAAAGGCTTCCTGCGGGATTTCCACGCTGCCAATCGCTTTCATACGCTTCTTGCCTTCTTTTTGTTTCTCCAGCAGTTTGCGCTTGCGGGTGATGTCGCCGCCGTAGCACTTGGCGATGACGTTCTTTCGCATGGCGGAGATGGACACGGCGGCAATGACTTTCGCGCCAATTGCCGCCTGCAAACGCACTTCAAACTGCTGGCGCGGGATAATCTCTTTGAGTTTCTCCACCAGTTGACGCCCCCGCCCGTAGGCTTTGTCACGGTGCGTAATGAACGACAGCGCGTCTACCGGGTCGCCATTCAGCAGGATGTCTAATTTGACGAGTTTGGCTTCTTCGTAGCCCGCCACTTCGTAGTCAAACGACGCATAGCCCTTCGTACGGGACTTGAGCTGGTCAAAGAAGTCCATCAATATCTCGTTGAGCGGCAGTTTGTAGTGGAGGATCACGCGGTCTTTGGCGGGGTACTCCGTCTTGACATACACGCCGCGCCGCTCGCGCCCCAAGTCCATCACCGTGCCAACGAATGAGGAGGGAATAATGACGCTCGCGTTGACATACGGCTCATCCATAGACGCAATCGACGCAGGCGGCGGCAGATTGGCGGGGTTGTCTATCTCAACAATGCTGTCGTCGGTGAGGTGAATGCGGTAGATAACGCTGGGAGCCGTCGCAATCAGCGTGAGGTTAAACTCGCGCTCCAAACGCTCCTGCACGATGTCCAGATGGAGCAGGCCGAGAAAGCCGCACCGGTAGCCGAAGCCAAGCGCGGCGGACGTTTCCGGCTCATACGTGAGGGCGGCGTCATTCAGCTGAAGGCGTCCGAGGGCTTCCTTAAGGTCTTGATACTGGGAACTGTCTACCGGGTACAGGCCGCAGAAGACGACCGGCTTGGCTTGCCGGTAGCCGGGCAGGGCATGAGTCGCGCCGCCGTGCGCCAGCGTCATGGTGTCCCCCACCCGGCAGTCGCCGACAGTCTTGATAGACGCCACGACGTAGCCGACTTCGCCGGTGTAGAGTTTATCGACGGGCTTCATGCGCGGGGCGAAGATGCCCACCTGCGTCACCTCAAACACCTTGCCGGTCGCCATCATTTTAATCGGCGTGCCGGGGGCGACTTCGCCGTCAATGACCCGAATGTAGGCGACGACCCCTAAGTAGGCGTCAAAGTGGCTGTCAAACACCAGCGCGCGCAACGGCTTGCGGGGGTCGCCCTGCGGCGGCGGCACTTTGGCAACGACGGCTTCCAGTATCTCGCGCGTGCCGATGCCTGCCTTCGCGGAGGCGCGAATAGCTTCGGTGGCGTCAATGGCGAGAACTTCCTCTATCTCCTCGGCCACGCGGTCAGGCTCGGCGGCAGGCAGGTCTATCTTGTTGATAACCGGGATAATCTCCAGCTTGGAATTGAGCGCGAGGTTGACATTCGCCAGTGTCTGCGCTTCCACGCCCTGCGCGGCGTCCACGACCAGGACGGCCCCTTCGCAGGCGGCGAGCGAGCGGGACACTTCGTAGGTGAAGTCTACGTGTCCAGGCGTGTCAATCAGATTGAGTTGGTAGCCCTGCCCGTCGGACGCGACATAGTTGAGGCGCACGGCGGCCATCTTGATGGTAATGCCGCGCTCGCGCTCAATGTCCATGCTGTCAAGCAATTGCTCCTGCATATGCCGCCCCTGCACGGTGCCGGTTTCTTCCAAGAGCCGGTCAGCGAGCGTGGACTTGCCGTGATCAATGTGGGCGATGATGCAGAAGTTGCGAATGTGGTCTTGTGATGTGTGGGCCTCGGACATAGGCCCCTATTATACCCGGCTCGAGGGCCTCACTTGGCTTGCCAGAGGCAAGCCACCGAAACGGCCCTCACCCGGCATCAGAATGCCACCCTCTCCCGTTTCACAGGAGAGGGTAAGAGAGAAGCCTGTCATAACCCTCGCCTGCGCCAGCGGGAGAGGGTCGCCATTCCGATGGCGGGGTAAGGGCCGCCTTTTCGCCGGGTGCGGGGTTCTTCTCTGATGGGAGGGATTACGGATTGAGCGTCAACTCGAAGACCGTGCCGCTGCCATGCTCTCCTTCGTAGGATGTCGTCACATACAGATTGCCGCTGCCGTCCAGCATCACCCCCCCATCAGGGTTAGACCCATCATTTGGGGTAAGTTGGACAAGCGTTGTCAGGCCGTGCGTGGCGAGATTGAACTTGTAAACTGTGCCATAGCCGTAGCCATTGTTGCCGGGGCCACCCCGCACAGTTGTGCCGAAGAGGTGCCCCTGTCCGTCGAGTGCTATCAGGCCAGTAGGATTGGCCCCGTTCGTGCGGTTGAAATTCACCAGCGTCGTGAGTGCCCTGGTGCTCAGATTCAGTTTGAAGACCATGCCATAACCATTGCTGCCGCCATACTCGGTCGTGCCGTACAGATGGCCCTGCCCGTCCAGCGCGACACCGCCATAAAGATAGCCTCCGTTAGGAACATAGTCAAAATTGACCAGCGTGGTGAGGCTGCGCGTGGCGAGATTGACCTTGAAGACCGTGCCGAAACCCGTATTGCCGCTGTTGCTGCCAGTGCCGCCCTGTGAGGTCGTTCCGTAAAGATGTCCTTGCCCGTCCAGAGTGACCCCCGCGTAGGGATAGGAACCGTTCGTGACGTTGAAATTGACCAGAGTTGTAAGCATCCGCGTGCTCAGGTTGACCTTAAATACTGTGCCGTAGCCGTTGCTGCCACCATATTCAGTCGTGCCATAAAGATTTCCTTGCCCATCGGGAGTGACGCCTGCGCGGGCGCTGAAGCCATTGGTGCCGCCCAAGCTGGCGAGGGTTATCAGCGTGCCGCTGGCAAGGTCATACTCAAATATGATGCCGCTGCCGTATGTGCCGCCGCCCTGGGTGGTTCCGTAAAGATGTCCCTGCCCGTCCAGGGAGACGCCTCCTGTCGGTGTGACTCCGTTGTTGCCGTTGAACGTGATTAGGGTCGTAAAAGTTTTGCTGGCCAGGTCGTACTCAAAGAGCGTGCCGTAACCGTATGCGCCGCCCACAGGGGTAACCCCGAAAAGGTGACCCTGATTATCTGGCGTCACGTCTGCCTGGGGGTGCGCGCCGTCTGTATTACGACTGCTGTCATCGGTAGCAGTGAAGGTATAAAGCGTGTGGAGCGTGTAGCCGCTGGCATGAGCGGGCGCGGGCGAGACAAGCGCGGCGAGGCAGAGGGCGAGCGAGACGAGGGGCGCGATGCGCGGGAAAACAACTTGCATGATGGATTTCTTTCCGGGGCAAGACGAGAAACGGGGCGGCCTGATTGCCGCCGCTGTTATTATAGCACGGCACGAACGGAGGGTCAAGCGCGGTGTTGAGAGAGCGCGGGACGGGAACGGGCTGTGCCATAATAGCCCTATGAGCACCCGTTATGATGTGGTGGTGGTGGGCGCGGGGCCTGCGGGGGCGTGCGCGGCCTACGAGTGCGCCGCGCGCGGCTTGCAAACCCTGCTGGTGGAAAAGAAGACGCTGCCGCGCTACAAGACGTGCGGGGGCGGCGTCCCGCTCACCGTCGCGCGCGACCTGCCCGCGCTGGTGCCGGAAGCGTTTGTGGAGGCCACTGTCACCCATCTGCGGCACACGTGGAACTTCGGGGACGCGCACGTTGCCGCGCTGAACCCGAACCCGGAGGAGCCTTCTATGTCGCTGTGGATGGTGCAGCGGAGCGTGTTTGACAACGCCCTCACCGCGCGCGCCGCGCGTGCCGGGGCCGTCGTGCACGACGGCACGGGCGTCCGTGCCATAGAGCCAGACGGGGACACGCAGGTGCGCGTCACGCTGGGCAATGGGGACGTTTGCCACGCTTCCCATGTCGTCGGCGCGGATGGGGCCAATGGCATTGTCGCGCGTCAGGCGGGTTTGCGCCCGCATCGGTTGCTCGCCATCGCGCTGGAAGCCGAAATCCCGCACGTGTGGGGCGCGGGCCATGAGAGTTTGCGCCCGGACATCGCGCACTTGGAGTACGGCGTGCGGCAGGGTTATGCGTGGGTGTTTCCCAAAGCGGGGCATTTGTCGGTGGGCGCGGGGACATTCGGGCGGCGCACCGCTGAAGGCAAGGGCGAAGCGTCCAAAGAGGAACTGGCCCGCTGGATAACAGGCTATTTAGACGCTCTCGGCGTGTCGGTTCCCCCATCGGAGATTGTCTTTCATGGGCATCCGCTCCCCATCTGGGGCGGGCAGGAGCCTTTGGATGCTTGGAACGGGCGCGTGTTGCTGGCGGGCGACGCGGCAGGGCTGGTCAACCCGTTGTTTGGCGACGGCATTTCGTATGCGTGCAAGTCGGGCGCGCTGGCGGGAGAAACCATTGCCGAGGGGCGCGCGGCGCAGTGGACGAGTGTCCTGCAAGGCGAGATGGCGGCCTCGCATGACGCCGCGCTGACGCTGGCGAAGTTCTTTTACCAGTTCCCCCGCGTGTGCTACACAATGGGCGTCAAACACCCGCGCGGCACGCGCATTGCGGCCCGCCTGATTGGGGGAGATTTAGGCTTTGACAGCGTGATGGAGCGCGTCCCCTGGCGTCGGCTTATGGCAGGCGCAAAAAGAAGCGCGTGGCAGTCCCTTTCGGGGAAGGAATAACCGTGCCGCAGGGTGAATGTCTGCCTGCAATCCCACTTCAAGCGCCCGCACAGAAAGGACAACCGACACGATGGCATTCAGCGTCAAAAGCAAAAAGAACGGCACGGAGTATTTCCTCCATGCCTCCACCGCCGCCAACGGCAAGACCAAACTGTATTTCTTCTCCAAAGAGGAAAAAAAGGACAAGTCCCTGCCCGCCCTGCCGGAAGGCTACGAAGTGTCCGAAAACGCCGCCACCGGCCTGCCCATCTTGAAGCGCATCAAGTAGCGCGCCTGTTTCCACGAAAGCCGCCGCTCGCCTGCCCCACACGCAGGGGACGGCGGCTTTTTGCATCTGCTCCCAAAGGAGAATTGTCATGCAGCACCAGATTATGGGCACGACCCTGCAAACGCTGGAAATGATTTTGCAGCCGGGCGAGATGGTCTACAGCCAGACTCATCAGATGGCGTGGATGTCGGATGGCATCACAATGGACACCAACACGCGCGGCGGGATGCTGAAAGGGCTGATGCGCTCCCTGTCCGGCGGCTCGCTGTTCGTGACACACTTCTCGGCGTCGGGCGGCTATCCCGCTTTGGTCGCATTCTGCCCGCGCTTCCCTGGCACGATTATCGCCCGCGAGCTGGCCCCCGGCGAGACGCTTGTGTGCCGCAAAGAGACGTTCCTGTGCGCCCAAAGCACCGTTGAGGTGGACATCTTCTTCCGGCAGCAGATTGGGGCGGGCCTGTTCGGGGGCGAGGGATTTATCTTGCAGCGCGTCACCGGCCCCGGCTGGGTCTTTTTAGACTTATCGGGCGAGGTGGTGGAGAAGACGCTTCAGCCGGGCGAGCGGCTGCAAGTTCACGTGGGCCATGTGGGGGTACAGGACGCGACGGTGCAGTTTGGTTTGACGCGCATTCCCGGCTTCCGCAACGTCCTGTTCGGCGGCGACGGCCTGTTTCTGGCAACGCTGACGGGGCCGGGGCGCATTCTGCTGCAATCCATGCCGATTGTCGAATCTGGCGGAAGAAATCGCGCGTCACCTTCCCGGCGGCAGCGGGCATGGAAGCAGCGGCAACGCGGGCGGCGTCATCGGGAATGTGCTGGGCGACCTGCTGGGCGGGTAGAACCTGCCTGACCAAACCGAGGGGGACAGGGCCATGAATGAAACGCCCGTGTTGATTGTCGGAGCGGGGCCGACTGGCCTCGCGCTCGCGCTGTTTCTGAACGCAGCGGGCGTCAAGCCGCGCATTGTGGACAAAAACTCTGGCCCCGGTCAAGCGTCGCGCGCGATGGCGGTACAGGCCCGCACGCTGGAGTTCTACCGTCAATTGGGCTTCGCCGAGGAACTTGTCCAGCACGGGCTTCGGATTGACGCGCTGCATCTGTGGGCGCACGGGCGCGTCGTTTCGCAAGTCCAAATTGCGGACTTCGGGGAAGGGTTAAGCCCGTATCCGTTCATTCTGAGTTACCCGCAGGACGACCACGAGCGGCTGCTTGTCGCGCATCTGCGGGACGCTAGGGTGGAGGTGGAATGGAACACCGAACTGCTGTCTTTGCAGGACGACGGCGCGGCTGTTCAGGCAACATTGGGTCATTCTGACGGCACGCAGGAGACGTGCGCGGTGGCCTATTTGTGCGGCTGCGACGGTGCGCGCAGTACGGTTCGGCAGAGTTTAGGGCTGGGCTTTGCGGGCGGAACCTACGACAAGACGTATTTCGTGGCTGACGTGGAAGCCACCGGCGCGGCGGCCATCCCGCACGTTTTCAGCCTGTGCCTGGGCGCAGAGGACGTTCTGATTGTGCTGCCCGTCCGCAGCACCGGCATGAACCGGCTGATTGGCGTTGTGCCGCCGGAGTTCCGGGACAAGAGCAACGTGACGTTTGAGGATATTCGCCCGTTCGCGGAGAAAGAAGCGGCTATTCGGGTGGACAAAGTGAACTGGTTCTCCACGTACCGGGCGCATCACCGGGTCGCCGACCATTTCCAGAAGGGCCGCGTGTTTGTGTGCGGCGATGCCGGGCACATTCACAGCCCCGTCGGCGGTCAGGGCATGAACACGGGCATCGGCGACGCGGTGAACCTGGCGTGGAAACTGGCCGCCGTCACGCAGGGCCGCGCCCACGTTTCTCTCCTGGACACCTATGAGCCGGAACGGATTGCGTTTGCGCGCTCGCTGGTGGCGACGACAGACACGATGTTTCAGTTGATGACCGGCTCCGGCGTCGGCCATCAATGGTTCCGCGAGACGGCGTTCCCGCATCTTGTCCCCTTCGTGCTGGGCTTCTCCGGCGCGCGCACGGCGGCCTTCCGGCTGGTTTCGCAGACGCGCATCGCTTATCACGGGAGCGCATTGAGCGAGGGCGCGGCGGGCGAGGTTCACGGGGGAGACCGCCTGCCCTGGGTGGCGCAGACGGGCGAAAACGGCGGCGACAACTTCCAGCCGCTCACATCGCTGGACTGGCAGGTTCATGTCTACGGCGAGGCGGGGCAGGCTTTGCGGGAGGCGGCAGGGGAGGCTAACCTGCCCCTGCACGAGTTTGCCTGGGCGGAGACGATGGCGCATACAGGGCTGAAACAGGACGCGCTGTATCTGGTTCGTCCCGATGGCTACGTCGCGCTGGCAGACGCCGCGCAGGACGTGGAGGCGCTTCGGGCGTATCTGGCTCGGTTCGCAATCGCGGCCCGCCCGAATGCGGCGGCTTAAATCAGTTCGTAGCGCGTGTTGCGGCGCTTGGGGACATAGCCCGCGTCGGTGATAAGCCGTTCTATCTCATCAATGGGGACGGTGAAGACGCAGCCTGCGCTGGACACGACGTTCTCCTCCATCATGGTGCTCCCGAAGTCGTCTACGCCGTAGCGCAGGGACAACTGCCCGATGCGCGGCCCCTGCGTCACCCACGACGCTTGAATGTGCGGGAAGTTGTCCAGCATGACGCGGGCGATGGCGATGGTGCGGAGATAATCCCATGCGGAGGCGCGCGTGCCGCCGAGTTCCGTGCCGTCGGGCTGGTAGTTCCACGCGATGAACGCGGTGAAGGCGGCAGGCGAGTTGGCAAGGCTTTCGTCTTGCAGGGCGCGCAGTTTCAGCAGGTGCTCCACGCGGTCTTCCAATGTGTCTACGGAGCCGTACATCATGGTGGCGGAGGTTCCCATGCCCACTTTGTGCGCGACGCGCATACAGTCCAGCCACTCTTCGGCGGTGTCTTTGTAGGGCGCAATCCATTCGCGCACTCTATCCGTCAATATCTCTGCGCCGCCGCCGGGCAGGGAGTGCATTCCCGCCGCTTTCAGCCGGGTCAATGTCTCTTCCATGCTTAACTTGGAGCGGTTCTTGATGTAGATGACTTCGGCGGGCGAGAGGGCGTGCAGTATCACCTGCGGGAACTTGTCCATGATGGCGCGGAACAACTCTTCGTACCAGGTGATGGGCAGTTTGGGGTTCAGGCCGCCCTGAAGCAATATCTCAATGCCGCCTGCGTCAGTCATCTCCTGTATCTTCTGGAAGATGGTTTCGCGGGGCAGGACGTAGCTTTCCTCGTGGCCGGGGACGCGGTAAAAGTTGCAGAAGCGGCAGCGCACCCAGCAGACATTGGTGTAGTTGATGTTGCGGCCCACGATGTAGGTGACGGTGTTTGTGGGGTTCTTCTGCTGGCGCACATGGTCGGCGAGCGCGGCTAAGTCCAGCAGGTTGGGATGGTGAAACAGGCGCAGGGCGTCGCCCTCGGTGAGCCGTTCGCCCGCATACACTTTGTCGGCGATGTCGTCAATGGAGGGGAGCGCGGCTCCTGATAAGGGGGGAACCACTAATTCTCGTTCCGCGAGTTCTCGTTCAAGCAGTGCCATGTGTGTTGCCTTCTAAGTTGCCGTCATGAAAGGACGTGTTTGATGACGCCCGAAACAAAAGCCTGCGCCGATATTCTCTGCAATCACCTGCGCGGCATGGTAAGCCGCGCCCGGCTTATTCCGCCTGACAAGTTTGACTGGACGTTTGCGCCGCCCGCGCCGACGCCGCGCATTCTGGTCACGCACGCCTGGCAGTGGCTTGTGTGTGACCGCCAGCACCTTGAGCAGCCCGATGCGTCGCTGCACCCGCGCGTTCCTGACGCCCCGACTGACCAGCAGGCGTTGTGCGACGCGCTGGCCGCTGAGACTGACCGCTGGGAGCAGTTGTTAGCGTCCCTCACGGACGAGCGCATGGCCGAAACGCGGCAGCAGTTCAACGACGCCTCCTGGGACTGGAGCGTGCGCGGCTCGGTCTACCATATGGTGCAGAACTGCATTTACAAGCACGGGCAGCTGTCCACGCTGTTCTTTGCGCTCGGTTTAGATGGAACAGAAGCCTATACCGCGCCGTTCCCGAACCCGATTTATGACGAGGTGTTCGGGCCTCGGCCTTCTCCCATATAAGAGGCCCTCACCGTGTCTGAAAGAGGCCCTCACCCCGCCGGAAGGAGGCCCTCACCGTGTCTGAAAGAGGCCCTCACCCCGCCGCTGCGCGGCGACCCTCTCCCGTTGTCACGGGCGAGGGTTAAGAATAAGTCCCCGTTGGCACGGGCGAGGGTTAAGACTAAGATAACTCTTACCCTCGCCTGCGAAGCGGGAGAGGGTGGCTCCGCAGGAGCCGGGTGAGGGCCTCCTACGCCATCGCCAGCGGCACGGTCAGTTTGGACGGGGGCGGTGATTGGCGCACAGGATCGTCCATCTCGTCGGCGGCCTGCGGGACTTCCCGGTAGAAGGAGTTGCGCTCTATGGGGACGCGGCCCGCTTCTTCAATGAGGCCAATCAGTTGGCGGCGCGTCAGCACCTGCTGCTTGTTGCCCTGCGCGCCGTCCTGATAGGTAATTTCGTATTCGTGAATGGTGCCGTCCAAATCGTCCGCGCCGTACCACTGGGCGGCCTGCGAGACTTGCGGCGTGTTCATAATCCAGAACGTCTTGATGTGCGCGAAGTTGTCCAGCATCAGGCGCGAGACAGCGATGGCGCGCAGGTCGCCGTCGCCCGTTGGGTGCGGCAGATGGGCGAGTTGGGTTCCTTCCGGGTGAAACGAAAGCGGCGTGAATGTCACGAAATGGCCTGTTTCATCTTGCAGGGCGCGCATTTTGACCAGGTGTTCAATGCGCTCGGCAACGGTTTCAATGTGCCCGTACAGCATGGTGGCGTACTGGGTCAGGCCTGCTTTCGCGGCGGCGCGGGAGATTTCCTGCCACTCGTCGCCGGAGAGTTTGCGCCCGAACAGTTCCGTGTGAACCCGGTCGCTTAGGATTTCAATGCCGCCGCCCGGCAGGGAGTCCAGACCGGCTTCCTTGAGTTCCGCGAAGACTTCGGGCAGGGGCTTGTTCGCCTGACGCCGTATTTCTTCTATTTCCACGCACGTAAACGCTTTGATATGCACGCCGGGCCGCTCGCGCTTGACGGTGCGAAGCAGGTCTAAATAGTATTGGTACGGCAGTTTGGGGTTGATGCCCGCGACCATGTGGACTTCGGTGATGGGAATGTCTAAGTGCGCGCGCAGACGCTTTGCCACGTCTTCCAGGCTCATGGTGTAGGGGTCAGGGCCGCCCTTCTGGGCGTAGAAGCCGCAGAACTTGCAGCCTTTGTTGCAGACATTGGTGTAGTTGATGTGCTGGTTGCGGACGTAATAGGTCTTGTCGCCGGACAATCGCTCGCGCACGATATTGGCGAGCGCGCCGACGGCATTGAGGTTCGGGCGTGTTCCACAACAGCAGGCCGTCGTCATAAGACAGCCGCGTTCCCTGCATCACCTTGTCATAAATGGCGGTCAGCCCCGCCCGTTCTGCCAGCCTTTGCGTGATGGTGTCGCTCATGCCGCGCTCCATTTCTAATGGCCCGTGAGGAACCTACCCCCGCCCTCGGCGGAACCTACCCCCGCCATCGGAATGGCGACCCCTCCCTGATAAGGAGGGGTAAGAATGCTACTTCGTGCTAAACTTCACAATGTTATTGTACCACATTTTGTTCCCCGTCACGCGGGGCGTTTTGGGGGCGGGGGCCAAACGTCTTTGTCATCTGTTGGCGGCAAAACGGGAGCGCGGCGCGGCTGACTGCGCGGGTCTTCCTGCCACTTGCGCCAGCGTTGCCACGCGAGTATCCACAGAAGGCTGGCTAAGGTCAACAGGATAACTACAACTGCCAGTTGAAGCAAATCGTCATCTTTTGTGCTCCGATACATCAGAATAGGCCCTGCAATCAGCACGCCAAAGCCGACGCGCCACATCGTACTCCACGCCCGATGCGGCGTGTTCCGCCGCCTATCCACAATGAATTGGATATTCAGAAAGATTGATGCCCCTATCCCGCCAAAAATGATGCAACCCCACGCCCATACGAGTATCAGGTGTTCCATGCCGTTATGCTATCACAGGGCGCGGCGTCTGTCAAGGCGTGGCGGGGCAACACCGAGCCAGCGCCCCGCAAGATGCCAAGTAAAACGCCCTTGCCCGCCTGAAAATGTCCATGAAACCCCATTGATTCCCATACAAACCCCATTCACACCCCATTCACACCCCATTGCTGACCCATTCACACCCCATTGGGAACCCATTCACACCCCATTGGGAACCCATTGAAAACCGAGATGCTGTCCCTTCTTCATCGCGCGGTATCCGCAAAGGCTTCATTGACAGTACGCCAAACGTCTGGTACAATGCACAGGGTGCGCTGTGAGACTGCGCCCGCCTTGCGGTTCGGGAAGGAAATACTGCGTGACTCCATTCGCCATTGAAGCCCTTGCGTGCGTGTTCTGGTTCGTGTATGCCAGTTATTTTGAGTGGTTCGTGCATCGTCACTTGATGCACGTCAAGCGGCCCGTGCCCTTGTACGAGGCGTTTAAGGGGCATACGCTGGTTCACCATCAACTGTACAAGTGGAATGAGACGTTTGAAGCGCAGGGGCCGGGACGCCCGCCGCACGTCGCGCTGCGCTGGTATGCGTTCCCCGTGATGATTGTGGCGCATATGCCGCTGTTTGGGCTGATCCAATGGGCGACCGGGTGGCCGGTATTCTGGGGAAGCGTCGCGGGGTGCGTGCTGTATTTCGCGGGCTACGAATACACGCATTACTTGATGCACGTCCCCAAAGGGCATTTCGTGGAGCGGTTCCGGTGGTTTCGCTTTCTGAAAGAGCACCATCGCCTGCACCACAAGTATTACCTGCGGAACCTGAACGTGTTTATCCCTCTCGGCGACATTTGCTTTGGGACGCTGGTGACTTCCGAGGGCTGGCGCTCCAAGCCGGTCAAGCGTCAGCGGTTTCTCCTGCGCCGCCGGACAGCGGGCAAAGCGCAGTCGTAGGAACCTATCCCCGCAATCAAAATGGGCGCCCCTCCCCATTCAAGACCCGCTGTGCGGGGGAGGGGACAGGGGTAGGTCTCTCTGTTACGCCGTCTCCTGAGAAGTAAACGGCACGGGCGGCAACTCCTGCACGGCCTTCCAAAGAGCCTGCTCCCACTGCTGATGGAAGTCGCGCAGAACAGGATCGCCCGCGCGCAGGCGAATGCGGCAGGTCAAGTCCAACTCGTCGCGCACGTACACGGCGAGGTCAATGGGCGGGCCGACTGTCACATTGGAGCGCATGGTGGAGTCCATAGAAATCAGCGCGTACTTGGCGGCCTCCTCCAAAGTGGTCTGCTCGTAGCGGATGCCCCGGTCTAAGATGGGCTTGCCGTACTTGGCGTCCCCGATTTGCAGGAACGCGGCGTCCTCGCTCATGCGAAGCGGGTTCCCCTGCGGATACACCAGATACAGATACGGCTCTTCCCCCTTGACCTGCCCTCCCAGAAGCAAATTGACATTGAACTTGAGGTCGTCGCGCTCCAATGCCGCCCGGTCTAGATCGGACACAGCCCGCACCTGCTGACCGATAACGCGCGCGGCGTCGTACAGCGTGGGCGTGGCGGCCAGACCTTCCCCGCGTTCCCAGTCCCGGCGCAAAAGCGTCACTACCGACTGCGTGAGCGACAGGCTGCCGCTCGCCAGAAGGATAAACACCCGCTCGCCCGGCTGCACGAACGTGTGCATCTTGCCGAACACATTGGCCTGGTCGTGGCCGGAGTTGGTGCGCGAGTCCGAGGCCATCACCAGCCCCGCCCGCGTCGCAATGCCCAGACAGTATGTCATGTCGTCCCCTTCGTTCCCCGCTTTTTCCCGCAGGTGAGCGGAATGCGCTGTCCGCGTTCTGCCGATAAGAATACCCCATTTGGGAAAGCGGGCGCACGGAACCGAGCGGGCGCGGCGGCTGTTAACACGGGCATGAAACCGTCTTTACTGGGTGTGCACCACGTCACCGCCATTGCCGGAGACCCGCAGCGTAATTTAGACTTCTACAGCGGCCTGCTGGGTCTGCGCCTCGTGAAGCGCACGGTCAACTTTGACGACCCCGCCACCTATCACCTCTATTACGGCGACGGACTGGGACGCCCCGGCACGATACTGACGTTTTTCCCCTGGCCGGGCGCGGCGGCGGGCCGCGTGGGAACGGGCCAGCAAACGGGAACCGCGTTGTCCGTGCCGCCTGCCTCGTTCCCCTTCTGGCAGGCCCGCTTGACCGCCGCAGGCGTCGCTTCTGCGCTTGCCCCTGACCGCTTCGGGCAGCCCGTGCTGTCGTTCGCCGACCCGGACGGCCTGCCGCTGGAACTTGTGGAAGCGGGCGACGACGCGCGCCCCGGCTGGCCCGGCGGCCCCGTGCCCGCCGACTTCGCCGTGCGCGGCGTCCACCATGTCACGCTGGCGTCCCTGAACCCGGCCCGCACCCGCGCCCTGCTCACGGGCATCATGGGAACGCGCGCCGTTTCTGAGGACGCCGGGCGCATGCGTTATGCGTTTGGGGACGCTGGGTCGGGCGCGTATGCCGACCTTCTGCTGAACCCGGCAGGTATGATGGGCAAGGGGCTGATGGGCGCGGGAACCATCCACCACGTCGCGTGGCGCACGCCCGATGACGCGCAGCAGCAGGCCTGGCAGGACGCGCTTGCCGAGCATGAACTGAGCGTCTCACCCGTCATGGACAGGCAGTATTTCCACTCCATCTATTACCATGAGCCGGGTGGCATCCTGTTTGAGATTGCCACCGACCCGCCCGGCTTCACCGCCGATGAAGGGGAAGACGAGTTAGGCGCGTCCCTGAAACTGCCCGACACGCTGGAGCCACACCGCGCTGAGATTGAGCGCCTCCTGCCCTTGCTGCGCGCGCCCGCGTAGGAGGTGCGAGGCCCTCACCCGGCGCATCGCCAAGCCCGGAGGCCCTCACCCGGCATCAGAATGCCACCCTCTCCCGTTGCCACGGGCGAGGGTTAAGACAACGGACTTCTCGCCCACCCTCGCCTGCTCTTCTCCCACCCTCGCCTGCGAAGCGGGAGAGGGTCGCCCTTCCGAGGGCGGGGTGAGGGCCTCTTCCCCGCGCGTGAGGGCCTCTCGCGTCTCAATGCACGCCAACAATCTGCCAGTGGGTGTCGGCAACAGTGGTGAACGGAGCGCCAAACTGCTGCACGACTGCCCCGTTCGTGCCCCCCAGCAGCCAGCGCAGCACCTGACCTGTGCTCCCGTTCTGCCACACAATGTCCGGGTGAGAGTCCCCGTTGGTGTCCCCCGTGCCGACAATGTGCCAATTGGGGTCAGATAGCGTCGCCAGCGGAGAGCCGTAGCCGGAAACCGTTGTTCCTGCCGTGCCCGTCATGTCCCAGACAAGCACCTGCCCAGACTGAGAGTTGCGCCACAAGAGGTCAGGGTGCCCGTCCCCATTGAAGTCCGCCGCGCCCGCCACAGACCAGTGCGTGTCGGCAACAGTGGCAAACACCTGCCCGTAGAGTTGGATGGCTCCCCCGTTCATGTACCAGACAACCAGTTGACCCGTCGCGCTGTTTTCCCACAAGAGGTCAGCCTTGCCGTCGCCGTTGAAGTCGGTCATGGAGACAACACGCCAGTGCGTGTCTGTGACAGTGGCGAAGACGGGGCCATAGTTCAGGACGGTGGTTCCCAGCGCGCCTCCCATGAGCCAGTAGGTGAGTTGCCCGGTCTGGCTGTTTTCCCACAGGAGGTCAGGGTGTCCGTCCCCGTTGATGTCGGCGACAGCGGCGATGTTCCAGTGGGTATCGGTGACGGTGTTGAAGGGGCTGCCTGCGGCGAGGGTAGTCTGGTCGTTCATGTCCCAGACGAGCACCTGCCCGGTGGCGGTGTTGTGCCAGAGCAGGTCATTGTGGCCGTCCCCATTGAAGTCAAAGCGGGGACGGCGTGGGAGCGGCAACCGGCGTCAGCAGGAACGCATGGGACTGCCCCTGCGGATTAGTACCATATCCAGTGATGTAGCCATTGTCGCTGATACTGGCTGCTTGATTAAGAACCCAGCCAGAGTTGGCAGGAAGAAGCGTGTTTAGGTCAGTTATATGTCCGTTGCTGTAGAGGAAAGCGTGGTCACCTCCTCCATCAGAATAGGCGTCTCCAACAATTTGCCCGCTCACATTAATACCCAAGCCTTCGCTGTCTACATAACCGGACAATGTACCTAAGTCGGCTATGTGACCGTTGGAGTAAAGAAAGGCATGATTGCTTCCACCACTGAGGTTGGAATAGCCAGTGATTTGCCCGCTTGGGTTGATGCCATAACCACTGCTGCCACTGCCGCCGAGGGTGCCTAAGTCAGTCATATAACCATTGCTGTAGAGGAAAGCATGAGAATTGCCACTACTGGTGTCAGCGTCGCCTGTAATTTGACCATTAGAGTTGAGGGCAAAGCCTTCACTGTATGAACCATTTGGAAACGTGCCTAAATCAGCCATATGGCCGTTGTTATAGAGAAAGGCGTGCTGATTGCCACTGCTGGTATCGGCGTAGCCGGTAATTTGCCCGTTGGCGTTGATACTATAGCCGTTGCTATTCGCGCCCCCTAGAGTACCTAAATCAGTTATATGGCCTGTGCTGTACAGAAAGGCATGGGAGTTACCGCCGCTAGTTTCGGCGTAGCCAGTAATATAGCCGTTAGCATTGATGCTACTGCCGCTAGTGTTGCCACCTAGCGTACCTAAATCGGTAATGTTGCCATTAGAATAGAGGAAAGCATGATAGCTCCCGTTGCTCGTGTCAGCCTCGCCCGTAACCTGACCATTACTGTTAACGCTGTAGCCCAAGCTAGAGGAATAGCCGGGAAGCGTACCTAAGTCAGTAATCGTGTAAGATTGGGCGCGGGCAGGTGGCGCGGCAGCGAGCGCAAGTAGCAGTGCGGGCGCAAGCAGAGCGCGCCGAAGCAGGGAAAACATGGGAAAAGTCCTTTCAAGCGGCCTGACGAACCGCGATGACAACAAGATTATAACACAGACGGGCGGGTTTGGCAAGGCGCGCACAGGCGCTAACCAGGTGGACAGGCGGAAGAAGCGGGAGCGTTTCTTCCAGAACCGAACAAACGAGCGAGAAAACCAGTAGACAGCGATAGTACACCCTTTAACAACCCTTTAATCACCTCTTTAACATCCCCCTAACAGCCAGAGTAAAACCTGCCATGAAACCGCCGAAAAGCAGAAGTCATTTCCCCCTGCGCCTGCCTCTGTGCTGCTTCGTGAACCTCTTTGTCCGGCGCGGGCGTGTCTACCTATTCGTCGGGCAGCCAATCCGTGTCATTTGCGAGGCCGCGCAACGGGTCGGTATGGGGAAAGAGGGCCTACCGGAGCAGGCGGCGAAAGGCGGTGGGCGTCTCGCCGCGCCACCGGGTGAAGCGGCGGGAAAAGTGGTATTCGTCGCTGAAGCCGAGCGCGTCGGCGATTTGCGCGCCCGTCATGCTGGTGTACTGCATCAAATCGCACGCCGCCTCTAAACGCCGCCCCATGCGGTAGCGCGCGGGCGATAATCCTACCGTCTCTCCGAAGCGCCTGCGGAACGCATCGTAGGACATTCCGGCGCGCGCGGCAATCTGAGGCGGGGAAAGGTCGTTCCCTAGGTCAGATGCCATCAGCGCGCAGGCGCGCGCGGCCCACTGGTCTGTCTCAGACACGGCAGGGGAGGCGAGCGGCGTCTGCTCCGGCAGGGACACAATCTCGGTGAGAAGCGTCAGCAGGCGGCACACTTGCAGGCGGGCGTCGCGCTCGGTGGCCGCATTCCCATTGGCGAGGGCGCGCAGGCGCGCAGCCCATTTGTCCACCGGCGTGAGAGAGCGCACCGGCACTTGGGGGTGCAAAAGCCCCAGCGCGCGCCAGGCATCAAACGCCGCCCCTTGAAAGACAACATACAGCTCGCTCCACGTCTCGCCGGGGCGCGGGCTGTACGTGTGGGGCAGTTCGGGGAACACGATAATCACGTCGCCCGCATGAATGTCCTGCGCCGTGCCGCGCGTGTCGCTGTACGTGCCGCGCCCGCACGTGATATAGACCAGCGCGTAACTGCCGTAAATGCGAAACGGGGTGGCGGGCACGATGCCGCGACCGTCCTCAATGGCGGCTATCAGCGTCACCTGCCCCAGCGCAGAGGGGCGGGCGTTCTGGCATAAAATGGTCTCCTGCGGCATACCCCGTTGTTATACCCCGCCAGAAGATACAAGCTGCTCCCATTCCGTCTATTCACGCCAGACGGCCAATGCGTTATAATGGGGCCATTCTGTTCATGCCTACCCGAAAGGAACTGACTGCCATGACTGCCACTGCTGCCACGCTTCCCGCGCTGACAAGCGACTACCCCATTGCGCCGGAGCAAACCAGCGCCTACCAGCGCGACGGACACATTGCCCTGCGCGGGGTCGCCGCCCCGGACGAGATTGCCGTCTACGGCCCGGTTATTATTGAAGCCGCCCAGCGCCACAACAACGAGACCCGTCCGATGGAGGAGCGCGACACCTACGGCAAAGCGTTCCTGCAGATCATGAACCTGTGGACAAAGGACGACGCCGTGCGCCGCTTTACGCTCGCGCGCCGGTTCGCCAAAATCGCCGCCGACCTGATGGGCGTGGACGGCGTGCGCCTCTACCACGACCAGGCGCTCTTCAAGGAGCCGGGCGGCGGGCCGACGCCCTGGCATCAAGACCAGGGCTACTGGCCGCTGGACACCGACAACACCATCACCATGTGGATGCCGCTCGTGGACGTGAGCGAGCGCGTGGGCACCATGTCGTTCGCGTCGGCGTCACACAAGCTGGGGTATCTGGGCGACCTGCCCATCTCCGACAAGTCCGAAGCGGAGTTCCAGAAGATTCTCAAAGACAGGGAATTGGATGTAATGACGCACGGGGCGATGGCGGCGGGCGATGCGTCGTTTCATGCCGGCTGGACGCTGCACGGCGCTCCGGGCAATCCGGAAGACAGCGTGCGCGCCG
Source organism: uncultured Armatimonadota bacterium (assembly GCA_963835235.1). Classification (GTDB taxonomy): domain Bacteria; phylum Armatimonadota; class Armatimonadia; order Armatimonadales; family Capsulimonadaceae; genus CAWIET01. The sequence goes on along the minus strand of CAWIET010000004.1, from coordinate 431,277 downwards.
TGATGACGATTATCTATTACGCCGACGGCACGCGCGTTTCCGGGCCGAAGAACGTCTTTCAGGAAGCCGACCGCACCAGCTGGCTGATGGGCGCAAAGCCGGGAGAAGTCGCGCAAAGCGACCTGAACCCGCTGGTGTACGCGCGTTAACGCGCGCGCCGCGCGCAGATGGCCCCCGGCCCCCAATAATGGAGGTGTTGGAGAAAACACTCTGGCTCCCCCATTATTGGGGGCTGGGGGGCTTACTTCTCCTCCGCCGCGTGCAGGAAGCTCGCCAAATCCGCCTCTGAGATGGCAGGCTCGCCCGGCGCGACGTTGTTCAATCGCCCGGCGCGCATCCACTGCTCCAACTCGCCCACCAGCGCGAACAGGTGGTCAAAGCCTTCCACCACGAACAGCAAGGGCTGGTAATGGTCAATCTCAAAGCCCTGGTTCACTACCCACTCCAATTGGATCGGGTAACGCTGCACGTCCGGTGCCTCAATCGCGTGCTCCAGTTCCCCGTGCGAGGACAGCAGCCCGCTCCCATACGCTTTCAGCGCGTCGCCTTCGCGCATCAGGCCGAACTCTATCGTGAACCAGAAGAAGCGCGCCATCGCGCGAATGATGGACGCCACCCGGTGTGCCTGCTCCTTTTCGTCGGCCATGTCGGCGGCAATTTCGGCGGCCAGATGCGCGCAGTCACCGAAGCGAACTAATGTGTCGGCAAACGCCCTGTCCGTGTGCATAGGGACATGGCCCGCGATGTCGTGAAAGATGTCGGGTTCGGGCAGGTAATCCAGGTGCGCGGCGTCGCGGATGGTGATGGTGGTGGGAAACTCGCGCCGCCGCAGGCAGTCAAAGAACACAAACGCGGGCACGTACCCGCTCACGGGCCGCGCCTGAAAGCCCGTTAAGGGGCACAGGAAGGCGTTTACGTCTTCCAAACGCGGCACGCGGTCGGGCGCAAGGCACAGGTTCGCAATCCCTTGCAAAAAGCGCGCGTTGGCATAGCGTTTCCACAGGGGCGCTTGCCGCTTGTATAAGCGCCGCCAGGCTTCGTGGTTGTCGGCGTTGTATAGTTCATATGGCTGCGGGATGTAAAGCTGCCCGCGCGCTTTGGCGTCTTCTATGAACGAAGCGCGGGTCGTGGTGAGGCCCGCGTTGTTGCGGCCCGCAGGCTTTTCAGTCAGTGTTGTCATAACGGCGCGTCTCCTTTGGCGCGCAGAGACGAGGTTCCTGATAGGAGTCGCATAGTACCCTCATTGTAGGAGCATTGTAGGTTGATAGGAGTCTGATAATACACCCATAGGAGTCCCATAGTACCCTATGAGCGCATGGCGCTCACATTCACGCCCTCGCCCGGCGGCGTGTTTGACACGGCAGCCCGCGTGTGTTATACTGTTTCTGCGCGGCTTTGCGCGGTCGGCAGACGGGCCGCGCTTGTTTCCCATCTCTCCATCTGAAAGATACCCATTTATGCACACACGCACCCGGCGCGTCGCGCCTGTCATTTTGCTTGCTTTCGGCCTCGCCGCCGCCTTTTGCTTGCCCGCGCCCGCCTGCGCCAGCGGTTATACGCTCCACGTCCTGCACGACTTCAGCGCCCTCAATAATCATGGATACAACGCCGATGGCATCCGCCCCGGCGGCACGCTGGCTTCGGACGGCATGGGTCATCTCTACGGCACGACCCAGGGAGGGGGCACGGGCGGCGGCGGCACGCTTTTTGAGTACGACCTGACGACACAGACCTTCACGACGCTGCTGGACTTCAATTACACCGACACCGGAGCTTACCCAAACGCCGGGGTGACGCTGGATGGACAAGGACATATTTACGGCACGACCACCGAAGGCGGCACGAACGGCGACGGCACCGTCTTTGAGTACGACCTCGCCAACGGCGTCTTCACTACTCTGGTCGCCTTCAACCGCGCCAATGGCGCTGCCCCCTACGGTGGGGTGACGCTGGACGGGCAGGGGAACTTGTACGGCACAACCGGAGCGGGCGGCAGCAGCGGCGATGGGACGGTCTTCAAGATTGACCTCAGCAGCAACACGCTCACGACGCTGGTCAACTTTGACGGCGCCAACGGCGACATTCCGCTCGCGGGCGTCACACTGGACGGGCAGGGCCATCTGTATGGAACCACCGAACTTGGCGGCTCTGGCGGCTATGGCACGGTGTTCAAGCTCAACCTGACAACGGGCCATCTGACAACGCTGGCTGCCTTCAGCCACGCCACCGGAGACTTTCCCCGCGATCCGGTCACGCTGGACGGCGCGGGCCATCTTTACGGCACAACCTCCCAGGACGGCCCGCAGGGCTACGGCATGATCTTCAAGATTAACCTTGCCACGCACGCCTTCGCCACGCTGGCCGCCTTCCACTACGCCAACGGGCAAAGCCCCTTCGCGCCGGTCACGCTGGACAGCAGCGGCAACCTCTTTGGCACAACGACTTCCGGCGGCTTTTATGACAACGGCACCGTTTTCAAGGTGAATCTCGGCAACAAAGTCTTCACCACCCTGCTCAACTTCAACGGCAGCAAAGGGGATACACCCTTTGGTGGTATCACGCTGGACAGCAACGGCACCCTCTACGGCACGACAGAAGGCGGCGGGGCACACGGGACTGGCACGGTGTATGAGTTAACGCCCAATCCGTAGGAGCCTAGCCACGCTCGCGGAAGTCGGCGTCGGCGTAGGCGGCGAACAAAGGGCGCAATTTGCCGCGCTGATATTTGCCCGTTGACGTGACCGGGAACGTGTCCCCGAACAGCGCCACTTTGGGGCTTTTCGCCCACGATAACTTCTCCCGGCAGGCGCGCAGAATGTCGGCCTCCGTCAGCGTCGCGCCCGGCTCGGTCTGCACATACGCCCCGATTTCCTCGCCGTACAGCGCGTGATCAAACCCCACCGCCATCGCCGCGCGCACGCCGGGAATGGCATTCAAGACTTCATCAATGTCAAACGGCGAGTAGTTCACCCCGCCGCGTATGATTAACTCTTTCAGGCGACCCGTGATAAAGAAGTATGCCCTGCCGTCCTGCCCTACGCGATAAAAGCCCTCGTCCCCTGAACGAAACCAGCCGTGCGCGAACGCCTGCGCGTTGGCGTCGGGCCGTCCGAAATAGCCGCGCATGACATTGGGGCCGCGCGCCACAATTTCACCGCGCGCTTCGGCGGGCAGCGGTTTACCGCTGTCGTCATGAACCGCCATCTCGTTAACAGGAAGCGGGCAGCCGATGGAGGGGAAGCCGCATTCGGTCATCCAATAGGCATACTCCTGCGGGGACAGGTCAACCGGCAGAAAGCACGAATAGCAGGTCGTCTCGGATAGGCCGTAGCCATGCACCACGCGCAGGCCGAACGTGCGGTCAAACCGGGCGGCAAGGTCGGTGGTGAGCGGCCCCGCGCCACAGATGATATGGCGAAAAAGAGGCCCTCCTGGCCCCCCAATTCTGGGGGGAAGATGGTCTGCGGCGCTTTGCTGTGGGGAAGGCCCTCCACCCTGCCCTCCCCCCAAGTCTGGGGAGAGGGTAAGACGTGCCCCACGCTGCATGGTTTCCTCCCCCCAGACTTGGGGGGCCAGGGGGGCCTCTGCTCGCTCGCACAGAAACGCCAGAATGGTCGGTACGACGCTTGTCCAGGTGCAGCCTTCGCTTGCCAGCGTCTGCCAGAACGTCCCCGCCTGAAATTTGCGGCTTAAAAAGACGCTTCCGCCCGACACCAGCGGCGCGCACAGCGTCACTACGATGCCGTTGACATGGTGCAGGGGCAGCACGCACAGGGCACGGTCACCTGGCCCGAAGCCGTGCCATTCAGCGATGGCCTGCGCGTCCGCGAGCAGGTTACCCTGTTCCAGCACGACGCCTTTGGGAGGCCCGGTCGTCCCCGATGTGTAAATGAGCAAGGCTTCGGTGGAGGCCCTCACCCGGCTTGCCTCTGGCAATCCACCCTCTCCCGCCCAGGCGGGAGAGGGTAAGACAGGTACGCCCTGCTTCTGTTCTTCACTCTCGCCTGCGAAGCGGGAAAGGGTCGCCCGCAGAGCGGGCGGGGTGAGGGCCGCCACCGCGCCCGGCCACCCGGCCCCCACCGGCGCGAAGGCAACGGACGGCAGCGCGGCGCACAGGCTTTCGGCGCGGGAAACGTACTCGTCGCGGGCAAACAGGGCTTTGGCCTGCGCGTTCTCCAAAATAAAGCGCAGGCGGTCGTCGTCCTCGCTCGCGTTCAGGGGCACAACGGTTGCGCCCACTGTCCATGCGGCGAAGTAAAGAAAGACGGTGCGCGGGTCATTGCCCATTAGGGCAGCCACGCGGTCGCCGGGCATGACGCCATGTTGACGCAAAGACGCCGCCGCCTGCGCCACGACGCCCGCAAAAGCCGAATATGTCCACCAGCGCGGCAAGCCGCCGCCTTCTTCCGCGAAGCCCAAGAAAAGTGCCTGCGGCGTCTCGGAAGCACGTTGAAAGAGCAGCGCGGGGAGGCTCTCGGCGGGCAGGGCCGGGGTGTTTTCCCCATGCAGGCGGCGGGCAGCGGCAACAAGCGCGTTGGTCTGGGGGTCATTCACAGCGTCGTGAGGCATGGAGGGGTCTCCCGGTGCAATTCTACCCACTTTTTGGGTATAGATGCACCAAACAACTGCGCCGTCAAAGGAGACGCTTGATGAACACAGAAACGCTTCCCATTCGCGCCATAGACCATGTGCGCTTCTTCGTGGGCAATGCTCGCCAGTCCGCATACTTTTACCGCAACGCCTTCGGGTTCCATGTGATTGGCTACGCGGGCCTGGAAACCGGCAAAAAGGACGAAGCGGGCTATGTCCTGCGCCAGGGTGACATCACGTTCGTGTTGACTTCGCCCCTGCGGGCGTCGCACCCGGAGAACGGGCGGCTCGCGCTGCACGGCGACGGCGTGGCCGACATCGCCCTGTTAGTTGACGACGTGGAAGGCGCGTATGCGTTCACCACCGGGCGCGGCGCGAAGGGCGTCACGCCCCCCACCCTGCTGGAAGACGAAAGCGGGGTCTACGAGTACGCCTCTATCCATGCTTACGGGGATACTACGCACTCGTTTGTGAACCGCTCCCGCTACAATGGCGTCTTTGCCCCCGGTTACAAGCCCATTGACCCGGAGCGTTACAGTCCCGGCACGTTTCACCCGGTCGGCCTCACCGCCATTGACCACATTGTTGGCAACGTGGAAGAAGGCAAGATGGACGAATGGGTTCACTTCTACGAGCACGTCATGGGCTTCAAGCAACTGGTGCATTTTGACGACAAGGACATCTCCACCGAGTATTCCGCCCTCATGTCCAAAGTGGTGCAGGACGGCAACGGGCGCATCAAGTTCCCCCTGAACGAGCCTGCGGAGGGGCGCAAAAAGTCGCAGATTGAGGAGTATCTGGACTTCTACGGCGGCCCCGGCGTGCAGCACCTAGCCCTGGAAACGCACGACATCGTGAAGACCGTCAAGGCCCTCATGCACAATGACGTGTCGTTCCTAAAAGTCCCGTCATCTTATTACGAGATGCTGCCTGACCGCATCGGCCAAATCAACGAAAGCCTGAGTGACCTGCGCGAACTGGGCATCCTCGCTGACCGCGATGATGAAGGCTATATGCTGCAAATCTTCACCAAGCCCGTAGAAGACCGTCCCACCGTGTTCTTTGAGATTATTGAGCGGCACGGCTCCAAGTCCTTTGGGAAAGGCAACTTCAAGGCGCTCTTTGAGGCCATAGAGCGCGAGCAGGACAAGCGCGGCACGCTGTGAGATAGCCCTCATGCCGGGCCGTGAACGCACAGCCGTATGCCTCGCCGTTCACGGCGGGGTATCTCACGGCGGGGCCACGAGAGCCTCATTATGAAATTGCCGCTGCCGCCCATTGCGTCCTTTCGGGACTTTTATGCGTTTGAGGAGCATGTCCGCAATGCCCGCCGCAACCGGGGCTTGGACATGGTTCCCGAATGGTACCAAGCGCCCGCGTTCTACTTCTCCAATGTGGCGGGGATTGTGGGGACGGGCGCACCCATCCGCAAGCCGCTGGATACGGAAGAATTGGACTACGAATTGGAATGGGCTGTTGTGATTGGCAAAGAGGGCGGGGACATTGCGGTTCAGGACGCGGACGCCTACATTGCAGGCTTCACCATTCTCAACGATTGGAGCGCGAGAGACCTACAGCGCAGGGAAATGAAAGTTGGCCTCGGCCCCGCCAAAGGTAAAGACTTCGCCACCAGCATCGGCCCCCATCTCGTCACGCCCGACGAACTGGAAGACGCCGTTCTCCCCGACCGCAACCGGGGCAGGCGTTACGATCTCGCCATGACCGCCGCCGTCAACGGGCGGGAATACTCGCGCGGCAACGCGCGTACTATGCACTGGACATGGGCCGAGTTAATTGCCCAGGCGTCCCGGAACACGCGGCTCATGCTTGGCGACTTAATTGGCTCTGGCACAGCAGGCACGGGCTGCATCACCGAGTTTGCGCCCGGCACATGGCCCTGGCTTCAGGTGGGCGACACGGTGCGCCTGGAAGTGGAGCGGCTCGGCGTGCTGGAAAACACCGTCTGTTAGCGTCACCCAACGAAGGAGTTTGACGATGGCACATTACGTTCAGATGGGGCAGGTTCCCCGCAAGCGGCACACGCAGTTCAAGAAGCCCGACGGCATGCTGTTCACCGAGGAAGTGTTCGGCACGCGCGGCTTTTCCGGCATCGCGTCCACACTCTACCATGCGTACCTGCCGACGCAGACCGATGACTTTGAGGCCCTGCCCTACGCGCCGCCACCGATGGCCCCCGACGTGCCCTTGCAGCACTTCCACCTCAAGACGCAGCCCCTTCCCGCCTGCGGCGACCCCATCACCGGGCGCGCGCCGCTCATGCTCAATGATGACATTTCCATTGGCCTGTGCCGCCCTGTGGAGCCAATGGATTACTATTACAAAAATGCCGACGGTGACGATCTGCTCTTTGTGCATGAGGGCACGGGGCGTCTGGAAACGGTGTTTGGCACGCTGTCTTACCGCGAGGGCGACTACGTTGTTGTCCCGCGCGGCACGATTTACCGCGTCGTGGCCGATGCCGGGGAAACCCGGATGCTGGTCATGGAGTCCAATTCCACAGTGGAGCCGCCCCATCGGTATCGCAACGAGTATGGTCAATTGCTGGAACACGCGCCCTACTGCGAGCGGGACATTCGCGTGCCTGAAACATTGGAATACCATAATGAAGCAGGCCGATTTGAGGTGCGTATCAAGGCGCGCGGCAGGCTGACAGCCTACTTCTACCCGCATCACCCCTTAGACGTAGCGGGCTGGGACGGCTTTCTGTACCCCTGGGCCTTGAACATTGCAGACTTTGAGCCGGTCACAGGCAGCCTGCATCAGCCGCCGCCGGTGCATCAAACGTTTGAGGGGCACAACTACGTGGTCTGCTCGTTTGTGCCCCGAATGCTGGATTACCACCCGGACGCCGTGCCCATTCCTTACAACCACTCCAACCTGGACAGCGACGAGATGATTTATTATGTGAACGGCAACTTCGCATCGCGCCGGGGCATTGAGCGCGGCTCCATTACCCTGCACCCGTCGGGCATTCCGCACGGGCCGCAGCCGGGAGCGGTAGAAGCGAGCTTGGGCAAGACGCGCACAGAGGAACTTGCCGTTATGGTGGACACGTTCCGCCCTCTGCGTCTCACCAAAGCGGGCGCGGGACTGGAAGATTTGCATTACCCGTTCAGTTGGAAGGCGTAGCGGATATGGCGGACGCGCCTGCCTTTATGGGCATTGACCCTGCCAACCTGTCCCGCGCGGAGGCGCACAAACTGCTGCTCCACTGCGTCGCGCCCCGGCCAATCGCGTTCACGTCCACGCTGTCTGCCGATGGCAAACCTAATCTCGCCCCGTTTTCCTACTTCATGGCGGGCGGGGCCAATCCGCCGTCGGTGGTGATTTCCCCCCTGACCGACCGAACGGGGCAGCCCAAAGACACGCAGCGCAACATTGAGGAAACGGGGGAGTTTGTCATCAATGTGGTCACTTACGCCCTGCGCGAACCGATGAACCTGGCGTCTGCCGAGTTCCCCTACGGCGTGAGCGAGTGGGACGAAGCCGGGTTCACGCCCGCGCCATGCGTCAAAGTGCGGCCCGCGCGGGTGGCCCAAAGCCCGCTCGCGATGGAATGTTGTTGTTACAAAGTTGTGTCGCACGGAGAAGGCTGGCTGGCTGCCAACTACATTATCGGGGAAGTGGTCTACTTCCACGTGTCCCAATCCTTGATGGACGGCGGCGCTTTGGACGCCCGCCGCGTAGACTACATCGCCCGCATGGGCGCGGACTGGTACGCCCGCGCGGACGCCGACACGATGTTCACACTGCCCCGCCCGCCGCGCATAGAGAAGTACCCGACAGAGGCCCCCGCGCCCGAAGATGGCCTCCCCCGCCCCCAATAATGGGGGAGCCGGAAGGAGCGTGTCATCTCCTGTCCCCCCATTATTGGGGGCTAGGGGGCCTCTGCGCTTCCCGCAACACCCGGCTCGTACAGCAGGCAGCGGACGGTGCGTGCGCCGCCATCTAAAATGGTCTCCGCGGGCGCGCGGGTCGGGCAGAGGTCAAAGACTTTGGGGCAACGCGGGGCGAACGGGCAGCCGGGCGGAATGCGCGTCAAAGATGGCGGCTGGCCCGGAAGCGACGGCAGCGGGCTATCGGATTTGGGACGCCGCCAATCAGGGAGCGATGCTAAGAGCGCCTGCGTGTAGGGCATCTTGGGGTCGGCGAAGAGGGCGTCGGCAGGGGCGTACTCCACCACCTGCCCGGCGTACATAACCGCCACTGTGTCGCACCGCTCGCGCACGACGCCGAGGTCATGGGTGATGAGCACAATGCCCGTACCCAACTCCGCTTTGAGGTCGTCCATAAGGTCAAGGATTTGCGCCTGCACGGTGACATCCAACGCGGTGGTCGGTTCGTCCGCAATCAGCAGCGCAGGGCGGCATGAGAACGCAATCGCAAGCATGACGCGCTGACGCATTCCCCCGGAGAGCTCGTGCGGATACTGCGTCATGCGCCGTTCGGGGAGGGCAACGCGCACGCGCTTGAGCCAGTCTAAAGCCTGCGTCCATGCCTCGGCACGCGAGACGGGCTGATGAGCGCGGATGGTTTCGGCAATCTGCTCGCCCACCGTGAGTGTCGGGTTGAGCGCAGTCATGGGGTCTTGGAACACCATCGCGATGCGCGGGCCGCGCACGGCGCGCATTTCCCGCTCGCTCAGTTGCAGGAGGTCTTCCCCATCCAGCAGGATTTGGCCTCCGACCACACGGCCCGGCAAGGCAACAAGGCGCAGGATAGACAGCGCCGTGACGCTTTTTCCCGAACCGCTTTCCCCCACGATGCCCAGCGTTTCGCCCCGCTCCACCGCGAGCGAGACGCCGCGCACGGCCTGCACGGGCGGCGTTTTGCGCGTCTCGCCCGCGAACTCCGTTTCCAGGTTGTCCACTTCCAGCAGGACTTGCGGCATGGGCTAGGCTTTCTCCACGTCTGCGCCCGCGCGCGCCAGCAGGCGCAACGGGTTCTCGTACAGCGCCGTGTCTGCCTCCACCGCCGTGAAGCCTGCGCCTAATGCCACCGTGCGCGCAAACGCTTCCGTGTGCAAATCGCCCGGCGAGTGCGTGTCCGAGTTGACCAGAAACGACGCGCCCGCCGCGCGGCCCACGTTGACGGTGTTGCCGTTCCCCAGACAGTGCCCGCGCCGGGACGTGATTTCCAGAAAGACGTTGTTCTGCACGGCAAGCGTGGCTTCTTCTTCGGTCAGCAATCCCGGATGGCCCAGAATGTCCACGTCAGGACATTCTACGCTGGCTCTATTTGTGCCGGGCGGCACGGGTTCCACCAGCGTTTCCCCGTGAATGACGACAATCTGCGCCCCCGCGCGTTTGGCCTGCGCCGCCAGACGTGCAATGCTTCGGGGCGGGCAGTGCGTGAGTTCCACGCCGGGCAGCACTTGAAAACCCCACTCCTCCCATGCCAACTGACAGTCGCGGCGCACGGCGTCTACTAATTGCTCAATGTTGGACGCCGACGCATGGTCAGTAATAGCGAACGCGGTGTACCCGTTGTTCCGCGCACGGCGTATCAACTCCATCGGCAGCAGCGCGCCGTCCGAGAAGAACGTGTGCGTGTGAAAGTCATACAGGGGCATGGGTTTATCTTCCTGTGCCAAACGGCACGGTGTGTGCCTGCACCCGTTCGGTGAATGCTTCGCGCTCCATCTCGCTGGCGGCGACAGCGAGAATGACGCGCTCGGCATCGTCAATGTCACTGACAAGGTCGTGCGCGTTCAGCCGCAGGAACATCTTCATAGCGACATAGCCAATGCGCTTGTTCCCATCGGAGAAGCCGTGATTGTTGATGAGCGAGAAGCCCAATGCAGCGGCTTTCTCGGCAAGCGTGGGGGAGAAGTCCTCGCCGCCGAACGTCATTTGCGGCTGTGCGACAGCAAATTCTATCCCATTCAGGCTCATCATGCCATGATTGCCGCCCGTCGCATCAATAATCATGCGCTGAGTAGCCAGCACTGCATCTAATGGCAGGAACTGTGTCATGCGAGGCGCTTCAGCAGTTCGTGGTCTTCTGCAATGATTTGACGCGCAAGGGTCTCATAGTCGGGCGCTTCAGTTTGCTCCACTGGCTGCCAGGGAGCAAGCAGGCGACGCAGGGCAAGTTCGCTTGCAGGCAGTTTCAAGCGTTGGGCTTCCTGCGCGACAGCCTGCGCCTGTTCGTCGGTGAGTTCAATGGTGATGGTGGTCATGGTGCGGGTTCCTTTAGTCAAAGAGGCTGGAGACGCTTTCATCTAAATTGACGCGGCGGATGGCTTCGGCGAACAGGGAGGCGACGCTCAGGGTTTTAATCTTGGGGCGCTGCCGATCGGGAGACAGGGGCACGCTGTCGGTGACGACGACTTCGGCAATGGCGGGGTGGTCTTGCAGGCGGTCGGGAGCGTTGGCGGCGAGAATGCCGTGCGTGGCGGCGACATAGATTTCCGGCTTCGCCCCGTGCGAAAGCAGGGCATTGACACACTCTAAAATGGAGCCACCCGTTGTTATCATGTCCTCTAAGATAATCGGAGTCTTGCCGCGCACGTCGCCCGCCAGTTGGGTAATCTCGGTGTGGCCGTGTCCTTCGTGGTGCTTGTAGCCGACGGCGAGTGGGGCGTCCAGTTGGCGCACCAGTTTGCGGGCCTGCTTGACGCGGCCCTCATCAGGCGAAACAATGACGACGTTTTTCAATGCCTTCTGCTGGAAGTAGTCGGCGAACATCCCCAGTGCCGTCAAATGGTCTAATGGAATATTGAAGAAGCCTTGAATGGCGTCGGCGTGCAGGTCAAGGGCAATCACCCTGTCCGCGCCGGACGCGGCGAGAACGTCGGCAATCAGTTTAGCGGTGATAGCCTCGCGCGGGCGGTCTTTCTTCTCCTGACGGGCATAGCCAAAGTAAGGCAGTACGGCGGTAATGCGGCTCGCCGACGCGCGGCGCATGGCATCTATTAGAATCAGCAGTTCCACCAGATTGCTGTCTACGGGCGGACAGGACGGCTGAATGATAAAGGCATCGGTGCCGCGCACGCTTTCTTTGTATTGAACATACGTCTCGCCGTCCGCGAAGCGTTTAATCTGCACGTCGCCGAGCGGAATGTCCAGCCGCGTGGAAATGGCCTGGCACAGTTTCGGGTTGCCGGTTCCGGCAAAGAGTTTCAGTTCGCCCTGTTGATTGGCATGATGGTTCAAGAGTTTCATCCCCTGCTTCGTTCTGCCGCCGTCATTGGGTGCAAACGGGCGCGGCGGCTGTGAAAGTCACAGAACGATTATAGCAGACGGGTCAACCGTTGGCAAGGTGGGAACGGGCGGACGGGCGGCGCTTGCCTTGACACCCGGCGGCGCGCACGGGTAGACTGACCCATCATGCGCGTTTTGGATACGATGGTTGACGCTCCCGAAACCATTCACGCTGCTCTGACGGCCCGTGACACCGCGCGCCTAGCCGACATAGAGGCCACCGCCCGCGCCATCGTGGACGACGTGCGCGCGCGCGGCGACGCCGCCCTCTTAGACTACACGCGCAAGTTTGACTGGCCGGGGGCAACACAGGAAGAACTACAACTCTCGCAGGACACGCTTGACAAAGCGTGGCATCTCCTCCCTGCAGGCTTCAATGAGATTATCGGTCATGCAGAAAGAAACATTGAAGGTTTCCACGAATCAGAACTGGGGCATCTGCAATCATGGATGAAGTTTTCCGAAGAAGAATGGCTCTGGCAAAAGCACGGCAGCAAAGCACTCGGGCAGATTCTACAGCCAGTACAGCGTGTTGGTGTCTACGTTCCTGGCGGCAAGGCCGCGTATCCGAGCACAGTGCTAATGGCCGCGATACCTGCCATAGTCGCCGGTGTAGAAGACATTGTTTTTTGTACGCCTTGCAATTCCGCAGGCCAACTCCTGCCGCTTGTTACAGCCACTTTAGGCTACCTTTGCCGTGAAGCAATTGGCAGAAGCAGATGGGTCTTTTGCATTGGCGGGGCGCAGGCAATCGCGGCAATGGCCTACGGCACGGAGACAATCCCCAAGTGCGACGTGATTGTCGGGCCGGGCAACGCCTATGTCAACGCCGCCAAGCGCCTCGTGTACGGCGACGTGGGCATTGATATGCTCGCAGGCCCAAGCGAAGTAGCCGTGATAGCCGACGCAGGGGCCAACCCTGCCTTCGCCGCCGCTGACCTGCTGGCGCAGACGGAACACGGCCCGGACAATCGCGGCGTGCTGCTGTGTTCTTCCACCGAAGTGTTGGAACACTGTAAAAGTGAACTAGCACAGCAGCGCACTTCCCTGAAACGGCAGGACGTGTTGACGCAGAGCGCGAACAATCTCCTACTCGTCAAGACACGCTCTGTGGAGGAAAGCGTCGCGCTGTCCAATGTGCTGGCTCCCGAACACTTAGAGTTAATGGTGCGCGAGCCGCTTGCCGTGCTGCCACTCGTGAAGAGCGCCGGGGCCGTACTGCTGGGTGATTACACATCCGCGCCGATTGGAGACTACTGGGCCGGGCCATCACACACGCTGCCGACGGCGGGCACGGCCCGCTTTTCGTCGCCTCTCTCGGTGGCGACGTTTCTCAAGCGCACCAGCGTTCTCTATTATTCGCAGGAAGCGGCGCAGGCTGCCGCCGAGGACGTGGCCCGCTTCGCCGTCGCCGAGGGCTTTGACGGGCACGCGCGCGCGGCGCGTCTGCGCGGGAAGGGGAGCGCATGACTACCCTGCACATTTCCCCCGACGCCGAAGTCCTGCGCCCGCAGATAGATGCCGTTATCTTTGACATGGACGGCGTGCTGCTGGACATCACGAGGAGCATTCGCCGCGTCAACTGCCTTGCCGTGCCGTTTTATCTGCGTACCGTCCTGCACTGGCCCGCGCCCGATGATTTAATTACGTCGGAAGACATAGAACGGTTCAAGCACGCGGGCGGCTTCAACGATGACTGGGACTTGACTTACGCGCTTGTCCTGCATTACCTGCACAAAGGGCGCGAGAACCCGCACGCTTCGGCAGAAACGCTCAATGTCATGCAGCCGTCGCTCGCGCGCTTTGGCGCCCGCATTCAAGAACGCGGGGGGTGGTTGCGCGCCGCCGAAGACATCATCTTTGAGAAACTCACCCGCGAAGACCGCCTTGCGCTGGAAACCGACTACCGCAAGCCGCTTATCAAGCAGTGCTTCCAGGAACTTCTCGCAGGCGAGCATTGCGAGCGGCTGTATGGTTCCTCGGCGTCGCTCTACGCCGGGCGCGGCTACATCAACGATGACCGCCCGCTCTTAGACCTTGCCAAACTGCCGGAGGCCAAGAAGCTCGGCCTGCAGACCGGGCGCACCTACGAAGAAGCCCGACTTGGCATGGAGTTCACGCAGTTGGACACGCGCATTCCCGATGAGCACGTCGTGACCAAACGGGATGGCTTCCACAAACCGGAGCCAGGCGGCCTCGCGCTTCTGCAACAGCGTCTGGGCTTCACGAACGCCCTCTACATTGGCGACACGCTGGACGACCTGCGTACCGTGCAGCGGTTCAACGAGGGAGACTACGGCGCGCGCTTTCTGTCCGCGCAAGTGCTGACTGGCCCGGCGGGGACGGCGAACGAAAAACTGTTCCGCAATGCGGGGGCCGATGTCGTTGCCGCCGATGTCAACGCCGTGCTGGATTGGCTGGCCGCGCCCGAAGTGGACTAGCCGCCCATTGGTGAGGTACAATGCCCCCATGCAGCACGGCGACGCCATACGTCAGGCCACTATCACGCGGCGCACGGCGGAGACGGACATTACCCTTGCCGTCACGCTGGATGGCGACGGCGGCAGCGAAGTGGTCACCGAGGTCGGTTTTTTTGACCACATGCTCACTCATGTCGCCCGGCACGGCCTGCTGCATCTCTCGGTGCAGGCGCAGGGCGATTTGCACGTAGACGACCACCACACCGTAGAAGACGTAGGCATTGCGCTGGGACAAGCCTTGCGCGAGGCGGCAGGCGACAAAGCGGGCATTGTCCGCTACGGCGCGGCCCTCGTGCCAATGGATGAGGCGCTGGTGCTGTGCGCTTTAGACTGGAGCGGGCGCGGGCTGCTCACCGAAGACTTCTCGTTCCCTTCCCCCAAGATTGGGACATGGGACACGGAACTGACGCGCGAGTTTTTCCGCGCGGTGGCGTCTCACGGGGGCTTCACGCTGCACTTTGTTCAGCACCGCGGGGCCAATTCTCACCATATCGCCGAAGCCGCGTTTAAGGCGTTTGGGCGCGCGCTGGATGAAGCGAAGCGGCGCGACCCGCGCATTGAGGGCATTCCGTCCACGAAAGGGGTCTTGTAGCGCATGGCATCCGCCCCGCCCGCTCCCACTTCTCCCGCCCCGCCCACTTATGCCGCCGCGCCCCTTTACTGGGGGGTACTCGCCGCCGTCGTCGCGGTAGGCGCAGCGGGCAGCGCGTACATGGCATCGGCGCAGCCCAAAGCCTTCGTACTGCTGGGAGCCATGACTGCTTTGTACCTGCTTCTGCTTGCGCTTACGGCCTCCATGCGCGTCTCGGTGGACGGCGACGGCATCACGCAGCGCTGGCTTTACAGCCGCGCGTTTGTGCCCTGGAAGCAGGTGGCGCGCATGGACAGAACGCAAAGCCTTTGGATGAAGCCGGGCCGCTACACGCTCCACGACGCGCAGGGCAAGGAACTGATGACGCTGTTTCTGCTCCCACTCGCCGCGCAGGAGGCCATCGCCCAGGAAGTGTTATCCCGCACGCGCCTGCGTCCTGCCAAAGCCGCGCCCGCCCCGCCCCTGCTGGCGCGCTGGGAGAAGAAATAAGGGACGGAACGCTCAGGAGGAACCTGCCCTGTAGAGACCTACCCCTGCCCGCAGACGGGGCGCCCCCTCCCCAGAGGGGAAGGGTAAAGACAAGTGACAGACAGGTAGAGAAGACGTCCCGTGACCCGCGCCCGTCCCTTCCCCTTCACGCACTGGCGTGCCCAGAGGGGGGAGAGAAGACAGACCCGGAACGAATGTGACGGGACAGGGGTAGGTCTCTTTCCGGGAGAAGGAGACGCGACCGATGCAGTCCATCGCCATCATAGATTACGGCCTCGGCAACCTGCGCTCGGTGGAGAAAGCCTTTCACCATGTTGGAGCGGTGGGCGCGTTTGTCACCGATAACCCCACCGCCGTTGCGCGGGCCGACAAAGCCGTGCTGCCCGGCGACGGGGCGTTTGATGCCACCCTGCGCTCCCTGCGCCATTCGGGAGCAGCCTGAATCGTGCAGGACTTCGTTTGCTCCGGCAGGCCGTTTTTAGGCATCTGCGTCGGGATGCAGGCGCTTCTGACGGAGAGCGAGGAGGGCGAGACGGGCGTTCAGGGCTTGAACATCGTGCCGGGGCGCGTGCGCCGCTTCCCCGCCGCCGCAGGGCTGAAAGTGCCGCAGATTGGCTGGAACACCGTCGCGTTCGCGCCCGGCTCCCCGTTAGCAGTCGGGCTGGGGGATGCGCCGATGGCCTATTTCCTGCATTCCTACTTCTGCGCGCCCGACGACGCCGGGGACATCGCCGCGACCACAGACTATCCTGCTCCGTATTGCTCCGCGCTGCACCGAGGCAATGTGTGGGCGACACAGTTCCACCCGGAGAAGTCCGGCCCCGTAGGATTCGACTCTGTTAGGCAACTTCGCGCGATTATAGGCGCAACTTTCTGCGCGCTCCGGTGTCTCACATCCTATGATAGATATAGAAGGCGTCATCGCTCTCAGCATTCCCATCGTCGCCATTGGCGCGGGCATCGTCAAAAGCATTCTCAACTCTCTGGAGCGGCAGACCGAGATGCGTTTGCGCGCGCAGCAGGGCACGAATGAAGCGACGGCACAGCAGATTGCGGCGCTGAAGCAGGAGGTTGCGGCCCTGCGCGATACGTCCACGCAGTTTGACGTGTCATTAGAACAAAGCGTGCAGCGATTGGAAGAACGCATGGGACGGATGGAAACCAGAGCCGCGTCGCAGGCCGCCCCGCCCTCCCTCGGTGAAGAAGTGCAGCGCCTCGGCGGGCGCTAGGAACCAACACAATGGAAACAATGATCAACGATGTCTTGCAGCCTTTGGCGGTATTCGGCGGCATCGCGCTCGTCATTATGGCCTCCGCTCGCGCCAAACTCATGCACCGGGTGCAGGATATGAAGGAGCGCCAGCCCATGATTGTGACGCCGCAAAGCGACGCTGTGCTCGCGGAATTGCGCGCCCTCAAAGAGCAGGTCAGCGAGATGCAAAGCACCGGCCACCAATTTGACATCTCCTTTGACGCCGCCCTCACCCGCATGGAAGGCCGCGTCAGCCGATTGGAGACCAAAGCCGCCACCGCTTCCCCCACGACGCCCGCCATCTCCGCCGATGCGACGCTTCGCAACGGCACATAGGGCAGGAAGAAACCTTCTATGCCTACCCGCTGCGAACGCCTCAACGACGGCACGCGCAATTCGCCGCGCCTGCAAGTGCAGCACTCCCTGTGGTCGCTGCTCAAATTGCCGATGAACGCGCCGACGGAATGGACACTGGACGAGAAGTTCGCGCGTGTGCGTGAAGCGGGCTTCGCGGGCGTGGAGTGCTGGCTGTCTCCCGAAGAAGAGCAGGCGCACAAGGACGCGCTGGACAGGCACGGCCTGCGCCTGACTTTAGGCCATCACCCGCACTCTTTAGACGACGTGCGCCGCACGGTCGCTCAGGCCGTGCGCCTTAACGCCCAATTTGTATTCGCGCAGCCTTTGACGCCCTACGCGCCGCTCTCCGAAGCCGTGCCGTTCCTGCGCGAAGCGGTCAAGATAGGAAATGACGCGGGCATGCCCTTCTTCATAGAAACGCACCGGGGCAACCTCCCGGAAAGCCTCAATCAAGCGCTGGCGCTGATAGACGCGATGCCGGAAATTCGTTTCACCGGGGACTTCTCGCACTTTGTCGTGGTCGGCGAGTTCTACGGCTGGGAAGACGAACGGGCTGTGGAACGCATGATGCCTGTGTTAGAGCGCACCTGCCATCTGCACGGGCGCATTTCCAACGGCGAGCAGGTGCAGGTAGACGTGGGCGACGGCACAGGGGACACAGCGCAGTTCTTCGTGCGTATCTGGGAGGCGGCGATGCGCTGCTGGCTGAAGGACGCGGGGCCGGGCGACGTATTCCCCTTCGCCAGTGAACTTGGCCCGCCGCGTTACGCCATCACCGTCCCGAATGGACGGGAGTTCTCCGACCGCTGGCAGCAAAGCCTCGTGATGAAGCGCCTCGCGGAGCAGGCGTGGGCACAGGCGCAGTCCTAGAAACACACGAAAGCCCCTGGCACGCGCTGTGCCGGGGGCTTTTCCTTGTTGCTAGCGGCGGCGCAGGAAGGCGGGGATGTCCACGTCGTTGTCAGCGGCGGCGCGGGCCGGAGCGGTCGTGTCCGCAGTCTGCGTTTCCGTGCCGCCCTGCCGCGTGTTGGCGGTTACAGGAGCGCGCTGCGGAACCTGAGCGCGGGCGGTAGGCGCGCTGCTCCCGGCGGTAGGCCGCTGGTCAAATCCCGTTGCCAGCACGGTAATCCGCACTTCGTCCACCAGACGGGGGTCTTGCACGATGCCGAAGATGATGTTGGCGTCCTCGGCGTCGGTGGCCTGCTGGATTAACTCCGTCGCCTCGTTCACTTCCGCGAGCGTCAAGTCCGGGCCGCCCGTGATGTTAATCAATGCGGCGCGCGCGCCTTCAATGCTGGTTTCCAGCAAGGGGGATGCAATCGCGGCCTGCGCGGCGTCAATGGCGCGGTGGTCACCGGACGCGACGCCGATGCCCATGAGCGCCGTGCCCGCGTTCAGCATGATGGCCCGCACGTCCGCGAAGTCCACGTTGATGATGCCCGGTATCATGATGATGTCGGAGATGCCCTGCACCCCCTGCCGCAGCACGTCGTCGGCCTCCTTGAAGGCTTCCACCAGTGTGGCGCGCTTTTCCACCACGCCCAATAATCTGTCATTGGGAATGATAATCACCGTGTCCACTTTGTCTTTGAGGTTGTCCACGCCCTCTTCCGCCAAACGCGCGCGGCGCGGCCCCTCAAACTTGAACGGCTTGGTAACGACGGCTACCGTGAGCACGCCCAGTTCTTTGGCAATCTCGGCAATCACGGGCGCGGCCCCCGTTCCCGTGCCGCCGCCCATGCCCGCCGTGATAAACACCATGTCCGCGCCTTCCAGCGCCTTCTTGATGTCGCTTTTGCTTTCCTCGGCGGCGGAGCGCCCCACTTCCGGGTTGCCGCCCGCGCCCAGGCCCCGCGTCAGGTTCTCGCCCAGTTGGAGTTTGTAGTCGGCGGCGGAGATGTCCAGAACCTGGATGTCGGTGTTCATGGCGATGAACTCAACACCCGTGAGACCGGCGTCAATCATGCGGTTGACGGCATTGGTGCCGCCGCCGCCGCAGCCGATGACTTTGATGCGCGCGAACGGCTCGCCGTCGTGCAGTGGAGTTGCCATAATGTGTGTCTCCCTTTGGGTAAGAGGTGTATAATTGCGAAAAAGTTATGATGCGCCCGGCGCGCGTCCCATGATGCGCGCGAAGAAGCGCTGCAAACGGCCTATCAATGTTGTGTCGCGCACGGACTGCAAGGACTTCTGGTGCGCGTGCGCGCCGTATTGCACCAGCCCGACGGCGGTGGCGTACACCGGCGAATGGAGCGTGTCCGCGACGCCCCCGACATTGCGCGGGCTGCCCACGCGGGTCGGCATTCCCGTCACCTGCTGGCACAGTTCCGCCGCGCCCGCCAACTGCGAGCCGCCGCCCGACAGCACAATGCCTGCCGGTAAGAGATTATAATACCCCGACTTCAGGATTTCCTGCTTCACTAGCGCAAACAATTCATTCATGCGCGGCTCCACAATCTCCGCCAGGATGCGCCGGGGCAGCAAACGCGGCGCATCCTGGCCGAGCATGGTGACTTCAAATACGTCATCTGGTCCAATCAGGCTGCCCGCCGCCGCCGCTTCGGTGAGTTTGATGCGCTCGGACTCCTCATAAGACGTTCGCAGGCCGACACTGATGTCGCGGGTGACATGGCTGCCGCCGACAGGGATAGCCGACGAAAAGTAAATGTCGCCGTCCACGAAGATGGCGATGTCAGTGGTGCCGCCGCCGATGTCGGCGATGGCGACGCCCAGCTGCTTCTCATCGTCCAGCAGCACGGCTTCGGCGGTGGCAATCGGCTCCAGAACGGTGGCTTCAATCTCCAATCCTGCTTTGTGGACGCACTTGGCGACGTTTTGCAGGAACGTGACGGCCCCCGTGACAATGTGCGTTTCCACTTCCAAACGGGTGCCGCTCATGCCAACGGGAAATCGGATGCCGTTCTGCCCATCAATGGCATAGGAGCGCGGAATGGCATGAATAATCTCCCGGTCGGGCGGCAGCACAATCACGCGGCTCTGATCGTGGACGCGGGCTAGGTCATCCTCGGTAATCTCGCGGTTGGCATGGGTGATGGCGATAACGCCGCGCGAGTTCAGGGACGCAACGTGCTCCCCGGTGACGCCCACAATGACCCGGTTGATTTCATAGCCGGACATGGCGCGTGCTTTCTCCACGCTTTCCATGATGGCCTGCGCCGCGCTGTCAATGTCAATGACCACGCCTTTGCGGATGCCGCTGGAAACGCTCGTGCCCACGCCGACAATGTTGATGCGGTCGTGCTCCTCCACTTCGGCGACAAGGGTACAGACCTTTGTCGTTCCGATGTCCAGCCCCACAACGCATTCCCTCGCCACCTCCTGTTTCCCCCTGCTCCAGCCCGCGCGTGAGCGGGCAGTTCCGTGTTCTAAACTGACGGCCCGCCGGCGGGCGCGGCAGCCTCGCGCTCCACTGACTCGTGTTCTGCGGGAGCCTGGGCGCGGACTGTATGGGACTCGTCGTGCCCATCCAGCCAGCGGCGGCGGATAATGGACAGATTGACGAAAATGCGCCCGCCCAGCGCGACCACTGCCGCCAGCGCGAGTGGCTGCCCTAATCGCTCGCCCAGATAGGCCAGAAACGCCGCCAGCAGCGTGTTGACCAGAAAGCCTGACACGAACACATTGCTGCGGAACTTGCCTTCCGTGCCCGCACGCACGCCGCCAACAAGCGAGTCGATGCCCGCCAGAGCCGCCAGCGACAGATACTCTCCATCGCCGGTGGGAACGGAAACATTGGAAAAGTACGCGGCGGCGAAGCCGAGTATCCCTGCCAGCAGCGCGAACCAGCCCATGTGCGCGTTCCCTTTGTGCCCTTTTTGCCTTAACCCGCTGCCTTCGCCGCACCGGGCGCGCTTACGGGCACAGCATAGCGGGGCTGCGTTGCTCCCGAAAAGGCCGGAACCACCACGCGCGCCACTTTATGCAGCTGGATCATGGATGGGTCAATCTGACGCAGTTGGTCGGCGACGCCGCCGGGCAGGTTGAGCGCGTTTTGCAGGGTCGCCGGGTCGCCAATCGCCCGAATGACATAAGCCGGGGTTTGCGGCGTGTTGTTGACATAAATGGTCGGCCCGGCGCAGCGAATGGGGCTGATGGCAACAAGGCGCTGGTTGTTGACCGCGATGGCTTCCGCGCCCGCCGCCTTGAGTTCATTAACGGTCTGGTTGATGTCGGTGTCGTGAATAAGGCCCGGCATGATGGCGGCGGCGGGCGCTCCAGGAATGCGGTTCTTGCTGTCATTGAGCGTGACCAAAATGCCCGGCCCCTGCACATCGGTCAGGCCCGCCAAGAACTTGGCTTTCTTGAGGTCTTCCCCCAGCGCCTGCGCTCTGGACGTGCCGCTCGCGAGGTCGTTTTCCAGTTTGGCAATGTTCTGCTGCAAGGCAGTAATCGTGCGCTGCTGGTCGGACACCTGCTTGTTCAAGACCTGATAGCCCGCCCCGGCAGCCGCCTGTGTCTGCCTGCGAACAATGTTCTGGGTCTTCACGGAAAGCCCCATCATGGCTCCCAGAATAGCGCACAGCACGAACAAACTTAGCCACCAGCCCGCGCGTTCATTTCGGGGCGCGGGGCGGTGTGTGCTGAGCGATGTAGACGACAGTTCCATTTAATTGTCCTGAGCGGCTTTGTCCAAGCCGGGGCGCGGCTTCCAGACCGGCTGCTCCGGGCAGCTGACATCAATGTAGGCGGCGCGGCGGGAAATCTCGCCCCCATCGGCGACCAGCGCTGCGCGCGCCAGCGCCACTTTCTGCGGCAGGGCGTCCGGCTGGCCGAGGCGGATTTGCAGGCTGTCCCTTCTATTTAAGCATATATTCGCGGTTTGGTCAACCTTTATTTTGGCCCCCGCCAGAGCAGGGTCACGGGCAAGAAGCGCAAGAAGCGCGTAAGACTGCACAAGCCAGCGCGCAGAAAGCGGCTGCCCCGGCACAATGTTCAGCATCGGCGCGTGCGAGACCGCTGCGTCCCGCGCGGAAGCCGTGGGCTGAAACGCAATCAGCGGCACGCCGCGCGCGGGCGCGTCCAGCCTGCGATACGGGACGCCGCGCCTGTCCAGCAGCCAGAACGCGCCGTTCAGCGCCAGCGTCGCATACGGCTGACGCTCCCACACTTGCAGCACCAGCGTATTTGGCAATTCAATGCGGCGTGCGGCGTGGTCAATTACCGGGTCGGCCTGCAAACGCCGCACAAACGGGGCGCGCAGGGCCAGCCAGAAAATGTTGGCGCGCGCGGGAACCTGCGCTTCTGCAAAGACCTGCTGCGTGGTCAGCGTTTGCGCCCCGTCCACGCGCACCTGCGTGACCCGCAGGCGCGGGGAAGCAAACAGCGCGGCGCCGATTTCCAGCACGAGCAGCAGAACAGCGGCGCGGCGCAGGGGGCGGTTCCAGTCGCGCCGCTTGCGGTTGGCGCGCTTTTTAGGGCGGCGGCTGGGGCGAAGAGTTTTCGCGGGCGGATTTACCGGCGTGTCTTTGAGCATGGTGTTACTCGCGCGCGAGCGCCAGGGCAATGAGTTTGTCCAGCAATTGACTAAATGAGTACCCGGCGGCCTGCGCCGAGCGCGGCAGCAGGCTCGTTGGCGTCATGCCAGGAATAGTGTTGACTTCCAGCGTCCAAATCATGCCCCGACTGTCCACAATCATGTCCGAGCGGGACATCCCCCGACAGCCCAGCGTTCGGTGGCACAGACAGGCAATGCGCCGCGCTTCGTCCGCGACCGCGTTCGGCAGGCGCGCGGGAACAATCTCATCGGTCGCGCCGGGCGTGTATTTATCGTGGTAGTCGTAGAAGCCGCTATGCGGCACAATTTCCACGATGGGCAGCACTTCGAGTTCCGTATTGCCCAGAATGGGGACGGTGATTTCTACCCCGGTGATGAACTGCTCCACGAGCACCGTGTCGCCGTACTCAAACGCATTGGCGAGAGCAGCATCCAGGTCGCTTGGCTCCTGCACCACTGCCATGCCAATTGTGGAGCCTTGCGCGTTCGGCTTGACAATCCAGGGCAGCGGGAGCGAGCCAACACAATCACGCGGCTTCTTGCTGCCGCGCGTCAGCATCACGTCCTGCGGCATCGCCACGGACGCCGGAACCAGCACGCGCTTGCACATGGACTTATCCATCGCCAGCGCGCTCGCCAGCACGCCGCTGCCGGTGTACGGAACGCGAAGCGTCTCCAAAAGTCCCTGCACCGTGCCGTCCTCGCCGCCCGGCCCATGCAGGGCAATCACAGCGACATCCGGCGGCTCCTGAGTCAGCCCTTTCAGCAGCGCGGCGGAGTCGGCGGTGTCCAGATGCGAGACGCGATACTTTGACTCATCCAGCGTGCCCAAAATCTGCGCGCCGGTGGACAGGGAAACCGCCCGTTCCGCGCTGGTTCCCCCCATCAAGACTGCCACGCTTAGTTTTGGAACGCTCATGCGGCTGCGCTCGTTTCTGCGCCCGGCCCCGCCAGAAGCGCCAGCGCCACGCGGCGAATGTCGCCTGCGCCCAGTGTCAGCACCACGTCGCCGGAACGCGCGATTTCCGCAATCCGAGCAGGCAAAGCGGATTGTTCGGCGACGTAAGTCACCCATTCCGCCCCGCGCCGGTCGGCGGTCAGCGCCGCCAGCGCCGCGCCGGTGACGCCTTCAATCGGCTGCTCGCGCGCATGGTAGATTTCGGTCAGCACCACGAAGTCGGCGTCGCCGAAGCTTTCGGCAAACTGCGGGGCGAAGTCGCGCGTGCGGGAAGGCAGGTGCGGCTGAAAGATGGCAAGGACGCGGCGGCCCGGATAGGCCGCGCGCGCCGCCGCCAGCGTCGCCCGGATTTCGGTGGGGTGATGAGCATAATCGTCTATGACCGTGACGCCGCTCCAGGTTTCGCCCAGATGCTCAAACCGGCGTCCCGTGCCCCCAAAGGCGTCCAAACCGGCGGCAATCACGTCAAACGGCACGGCCAAAGTCAGGCCGACAGCAGTGGCAGCCAGCGCATTGGCGACGTTGTGCAGACCCGGAACGCGCAGGCGCAGCGCGCCCAATTGGGTCGCGTTCCACAGCACGGCGCAGGTCGTTTCCTGCCCCTGCTGCGCGATGTCGCGCGCGCGCAGGGTGACGTTCTCGCCCAGACCATACAAGAGAACGCGCGGGGCGTCGCGGGCGGCCATCTCTTCTGCCAACTGGCGCGCGGCAGGGCTGTCGCCGCAAAGAATAGCCGTGCCCGTCACCTGGGACAGAAACTTGCGGAACGAGCGCAGAATGTTGTCCAAATTGCCGTAGTAATCCAGGTGGTCGGCTTCCACGTTGGTAATCACGGCGGTCTGCGGGTCTAAGTCCAGAAAGGAGTCATAGGCCTCGCAGGCTTCGGCGAGGAACACGTCGCTTGCGCCCAGGCGGGCGTTGCCGCCCAGCGCAGGCAAATCGCCGCCCAGCAGCACGGTGGGGTCAAGCCCGGCGGCCTCTAAAATCAGGGCGGTCATGCCGGTGGTTGTCGTCTTGCCATGCGTGCCGGAGACGGCCACAGAGCGGCGGTAGCGTTTCATCAGGCGGCCCAGCATCTCGGCGCGGGAAATGACCGGGAGGCCGCGTGCCTGTGCCGCTTTGAGTTCCGGGTTGTCCTTCTTGACGGCGGCAGACGCGACGACCAGCGTTGCGCCATTCAGGTGCGCTTCCGAATGGCCCGCCTGCACGGGAATGCCGTATTCAGAGCGCAGCGAGTCCAGCACGGGCGACTCGCGCAGGTCGGAGCCAGTGACGCAGACGCCCTGCCGCGCCAGCACGCGCGCCATGCCGCTCATGCCCGCCCCGCCGATCCCCACGAAATGAATGCTGTCTGTCATGCTGAATGCTCGCCTCCTGTGCCTTCCGGTCTGCCTACGTGCAATATGTAATTGTACCATCAATTCTGCCGCACTAGTTGCAAAATGGCCCGTGCTAAATCGCGCGCCGCGTCGGGACGCGCCAAAGCAAGCGCCGCCTGTCCCATCGCTGCCAGACGCGCCCGGTCGTTCAGCAGTCCGGTCATTTCTGACAGCAGCCGCGCGCCACTGAGTTCCGCGCCGGGCAGCAGGGCCGCCGCGCCCGCTTCAGCCAGACGACGGGCGTTCTTCGTCTGCTCATCGCCGCCTGTCGGAACCAGCGGCACGAGCAGCGATGGCTTGCCGAGCGCGCACAATTCTGCCACCGTGCCCGCCCCGCTGCGCCCAACAACCAGGTCGGCAAGAGCGTAAGCATCGGCAATCTCCTCGCGCACAAACGCTGTCAGCCAGAGACGCCGGGCCAGATTAGGCGGCAGCGTTCGCGCCCGCGCCGTCATGTCTTCCCAATCGCTTTGCCCGCATTGGTGCAGCACGCGGCATACTTGCAGCAACTCCGGCAGGGCGTCCGACACCGCGCAGTTAATCGCCTGCGCCCCCTGCGCCCCGCCCGTCACATACACGCAGGGCAGCGCGTTGTCACTCTCACTCAGGCCGAAACGGGCGACGCCGCGCGCCCGGTCGCCCCCAAACACCTGCGCGCGCACCGGGTTGCCCGTCACGAACGCTTTGGCGCGCGCCGCGCGGGGCAAAAGCATTTCGCTGCCGTCATAACTGAGGGCGATGCGCGTCGCCGCTCCGGCTGTCAGACGGTTCGCCAGGCCCACCTGCACAGTCTGCTCGTGTATCAGCACGGGAACGCCCAGAAGCCGCGCGGCCAGCACGGGCGGCACGGACACGTAGCCCCCGGTGGCGAACACCACAGCGGGCCGGAAGCGGCGAATAACCCCCAGCGATTGCACAACGCCTATCGGCACGCGCCCCGCGTCCACGATGTTCTGCCGGGACAGCAGCCCGCGCCAGTGCGCCGCCCTTCTCAGTTTCCCGGTCTGCACCGCCACAAACGGCAAACCCGCGTCCTCCGCGAGACGCTTTTCCACGCCGCCCGCGCTCCCCACATACAGAAACACGGGCGTCCAATCGCTCCCCTGCGCCTGCTCCCGCAGGGTCTGCACGACGGCCAGCGCGGGGCTGACGTGTCCTCCGGTGCCGCCGCCGGTCACGAGTATTCGCACTGCGCGCTCGGTCAATTTTTAGTCAATTCCGCCTCAAGCCCGCGTCAACGATGCGTCAACGATGCCCCCCCGGCCCCCCAAGTTTGGGGGGAGGAAACACCATGATGCCTGCCGTACTTCGCCCAGTTCCCGCAAGAGATTGTGAAATGCAACTGCGCCGCAGCCCATCTTCCCCCCAAACTTGGGGGGCCAGGGGGGCCTCTGCCGCCTCCAGACCGCGTACAGACCGCGTATTTGCCGCCTCAACGCTTGGTCAACGATGCCTCAAACACGGGTATCGGCCCCGCAACGCACGGCCCGCCGCGTGACGCTACTCCTCCCGCAGCAGCGGCGCGCGGCGCAGGGGACGGGCGCGCGCGGGGCGATGGAACAGGACGGCGTCCGGCGTCGGCGGCTCGCGCTTTGGCCCGTGCGGGCCGTCCGGGTACGACGAAATGTTCAGCAGAATGCCGATGCCCGCCATCATCAACAGCAGCGACGAGCCACCGTAAGAGATAAACGGCAGGGGGACGCCCGTGTTGGGAAGCGAAGCCGTCGCCACTGCGATATTGACCAGCGCCTGCAAACTCACCATTGTCGTAATACCCGCCGCCAGCAGCATCCCGAACGGGTCGCGGGTGCGATACGCAATCGCAAAGCCCCGCGCCGCCAGCAAAAGAAACACCGTCACCAGCGCGAGCGTCCCAATCAGCCCCCATTCCTCCGCAATCACAGGAAAAATGAAGTCCGTGCGCGCCATTGGCAGATACAGTTTCTCCCGCCCTTCGCCCAGCCCCAGCCCGGTGACGCCCCCCGACCCCAGCGCAATCAAAGCGTGCCACACCTGATAGCCCGTGTGATATTGGTCGGCTTTCGGGTTCACAAACGCCGTCAATCGGTGCAGGCGATAGGGTTTAGACACGGCGTAGCCGCCAACAGCCAGCGCGCCCGCCAGCATCATCGCCCCCAAATGGGTCTTGCGCCCGCCCGCCATGAACAGCATGACAAACCCCGTTCCGGCCAGCACAATCGCCGTCCCTAAATCCGGTTCCAGCGCAATGAGAACCGCAAGCAGCCCCATCACGATGAGCGGCGGCAGCAGCCCGAACTGAAACGAGCGCATCACTCTGGGCCGCCCCGCGCACACATGGGCCAAATACAGCACCAGCGCCAGCTTCGCCATCTCCGACGGCTGCACGCGCACCGGCCCGTGCCCTACCCAGCGGCGCGCGCCGCCGACGCTGATGCCTAAATGCGGCACCAGCACCGCCACCAGCAGCATCATGGAAACGGAGACAAGCGGCGTCGCCCACGCCCGCCACTTCCAATACGGAACGCGCCACGCGCCGAGCAGCACGGCCAGCCCCGCTGCTCCCCAGAGCGCCTGCAATTTGACATAATAAAACGCATCGCCGTGCCGGTGTTCCAGCGCGAGCGCATACGACGCATCAAACACAGTCACGATGCCGACGCCCAGCAGCATCAGCGTCAGCAGAAACAGCAGCCTATCCATCGGCTTCTTGACCGATGCCGGGGCCGCTGTTTGCGCCGTCGCGCGCGCCTGCATTGTTCGTTGTGTCACTGTGCTCATGGTGTCTCCAAAAGGCCCCCTCGCCCCAACGCGGAAGGAACCTACCCCCTCGTAGGGGCAGGGCTTGCCCTGCCCTGTCTGACAAACGCCTTCCTGTCTGACAAACGCCTATCGGGCAGAACAGGGCGGGGCAAGCCCCGCCCCTACGCGCCTGCCGCCCTGACCAGCGCCTTGAACTGCTCGCCCCTGTCCTCAAAGTCCCGGAACTGGTCAAACGACGCGCACGCGGGAGCCAAGAGAACGGTGTCGCCCACCTGCGCCAACCGCCGCGCCTCACTGACTGCCGTCGCCAGCGTCCCCGCATTCACCACGTTCGCATAACCCGCGCCGCGCAAGGCTGCTTCCATCTCCCCCGCCGACTTGCCTATCAGCACAACGGCGCGCGTGTTATTGTCCTTCACGGCGTCGACTAATGGCGCAAGCGCCCCGCCCTTCCAGACGCCGCCCGCGATGACCACCTTCGGCTCCGGCAGGGCTTCCAGCGAGCGCGCGAACGCCGCCGCATTCGTACACATAGAATTGTTGACATAGCGCGCGCCGTCCACCGTGTCCACATATTCCAGCCGATGCACTACCCCCGTAAACGTCGTCGCCACCCGCTGAATAGGTTCCACCCCCACCCCGAACGCCGTCGCCATCGCCGCCGCCGCGCAAATATTATCCAAGTTATGCGCCCCCGGCAGTTTCACCTCAGACGCATTGCATAAGCAAGTGTCCTCCTGTGCATGGAAGGTCTTGCCGTCACTCTCAAACCAGCCGAAGCGTATCAAGACAACATCATCTTCCCGATGCGAACAATAGACCGTATATTCCTCGCCCAAATCACCGAGATGGACGTTTGCGCCCGGCCCTACGACAGTAAACCAAGTGACGTTAGGGTCTATAGCATGGGCGAGATGCTTGTCCTTGAGCAACGTCCAATTCAGCACGGCAAAGCCGTCCGCGCCCTGAAAGGCGAAGATGCGCCACTTGGCGGCAACATACTCGTCCCACGTCTGCCGGTCTTGGTGGTCAGGCGTGATATTCAGCAGCGCCGCCACCTTCGGGCGGAACGTCGTCACCCACTCCAACTGAAACGACGAAATCTCCGCCACAATCGCCGCCCCCGCCGGAGCCTTGTGCGCCGCCTCAATCAGGGGCAACGCAATCTCGCCCGCCGCAATGTTGCCCGCCACAAACGTCTCAATCCCCGCCGCCCGCAGCATCTCGCCCAGCAGCACCGTCGTCGTCGTCTTGCCGTTCGTTCCCGTAATCGCCAGAATAGGCGCGCGGGCCACCCGATACGCCGCCTCAATCTCCCCCAGCACCGGCACGCCCGCCGCCACCGCGTCCTGCAAGACGGGCGCGGACTTCGGCACGCCGGGGCTGGTGATGAGATAATCCAACTCGACGTAGTCAACGGGCACGCCGCCCAACCGCAACTCCACCCCCAGCGCCCGCGCCGCCGCAACGTGCACCGGGTCAAGGGCGCTTTCGGGCTTGCTGTCATACACTTGCACCGTCGCGCCTAACTCCGTCAGCACGCGCGCGCACGCCACTCCGCTCCGCGCCAACCCCACCACCGCCACTGTCTTGTGTGCAAACTCGCTCATCGGGACACCGCCAGCGGCGACGCCAGCCACAATCCCGCCGCCAAAGCCAGCGCGCCCACAATCCAGAACCGCGCCACCACCTGCGTCTCCGGCCACCCGGACAACTCAAAATGATGGTGCAGCGGCGACATCTTGAACACGCGCCGCCCGCCGCCCGCCTTGCCGCCCGTCAACTGAAAGACGCTCACTTGCACCATCACGCTCACCAATTCGGCTAAAAAGACAAGGGCGAAGACCAGCAGCAACACTTCCTGCTTGCCGACCACCGCCATCGCCGCAAAGCCCGAACCCAACGCCAGCGACCCGGTGTCCCCCATGAACACCCGCGCCGGGTGCGCGTTAAACCACAAAAACCCCAGACACGCGCCCGCCACCGCGTACCCGAACTCCGGCAAGCGTTCCAAGCCCGCGTGCGCCGTGAAGACCGTCCACGCGAGGCCGAGCGCGCTCAAGGTCGCCAATCCGCCCGCCAAGCCGTCTAAGCCGTCCGTCAAGTTGGTCGCATTGGAAAGCCCCACTATGAGCAATAAAACAAGCGGGTAATACGCCACGCCCAAATCCACCGTTGCGCGCCCCAGCGTGAGCACGGTTGTGTAGCCCGGCTGCGCCGTCAGCGCGAGCCAGACCACGAACGCCAGCCCGATTGCCAACTGCCCCGCCAACTTCTGCCGCGCCTTCAGCCCCAGCGACTTGCCGCGCCGGATGCTGAGATAGTCGTCCGCGAAGCCCAGTCCCGCATGAGCGATAAAGACCAGATACACGGCTATTAACGGTGCGCTCACCGCATGGCCGGTGCTGCCGACTATCAGCGCCACCGTCACACCGAGCACGAGCAGCGCGCCGCCCATGCTCGGCGTCCCCTGCTTCTGCAAGTGCGACGCGGGTGCGTCCGTGTTGATGTTCTGCCCGAACTTCAGGGCGCGCAGGGCTGTAATCACGCGCGGCCCCGCCAGCACGCTCGCCGCAAACGCAGTCAGCAGAATGGGCACTTCGTTTCTCAGAGAGACGCTAATGTCCATTGGCGCATTCCAACAGGGCGTCGGCGACACGCTCCATCGCCATCGCCCGCGAGCCTTTCACCAGCACCACGTCCCCCGCCTGCGGCGTGAACTGCTTTCGCACAAATTGGGCGGCTTCGTCGCTGTCCCCAAAGCGCGCCGCCGCACCGGGAACGAGCGCCGCGAGCGGCCCGACTGTGTAGAGCGCGTCCAACCCTGCCGTGTGCGTGCCCAATTCTCGGTGCGCGGCTTCGCTCAATTCCCCCAATTCGCGCATATCGCCCAGAAACGCAATCCTGCGCCCGCCGTGAGCCGCAAGAGTTTGTAATGCGCTTCGCACGGACGCCGGGGCCGCATTGTAGGCATCGTTCAAGACCGTACCGCCCCACCCTGTCGGCACAACCTGCATCCGCATGGGCGGGGGCGCATAGTCTGCTACGGCGCGGGCCGCGTCAGCAAGGGGAACGCCTAACTCGGCGGCAACGGCAAGGGCCGCCAGCGCGTTGGATACGTCATGGCGCGCGGGCGACGCAATCTCTACGGGGACGCCCTGCACCGTGAAGCGCCAGCCGCTTTCGGCACGGCACGCGCTTTCGGCGCGGTAATCGGCCTTTGATGCCACGCCGTAAGTGACCACCCGCGCCGTTGTGCGCGCGCGCAGGCGCGGCAGGTACGGGTCGTCAGCGTTCAGGACGGCAAGCCCTTCTGCGGGCAGGGCGGCGAGCAGTTCGCCTTTGGCGTCGGCAATGGCGTCGCGGGAGCCGAGCAGTTCGGCGTGGTTGTCGCCAATCACGGTGAGGATACCCACTGTCGGGCGGGCGACTTCGCAGAGATAGGCAATCTGGCCCGCGCCGCGCATTCCCATCTCAATTACCGCCGCCCGGTGCGTTTCGTTGAGTTGCAGCAAGGCTTTCGGGACGCCGCTCTCGTTGTTCTGCGATGCCGCTGTCTTCAAGACCGGCCCCAGCGGGGACAGCGCGGCGGCGAGCATCTCTTTGAGCGTCGTCTTGCCCACGCTGCCCGTCACGCCGATGACGGGCAGCGAATGCTTCTCGCGCCACGCGCGGGCAATCTGTCCGTAGGCAACAAGCGTGTCAGGAACACGGAGAACAGGTACGCCGCCCGGGGCGGCTATGTCGCGCGAGACGACGAGGCCCGCCGCGCCCGCCGCCAGCGCCTGCGGGATGAAGTCGTGCCCGTCAACCTTGTCGCTTTGCAGGGCGACAAAGAGCGCGCCGGGCGCGAGTGTGCGCGTGTCGGTGGAGACGGAGGGGAAGAGGAGGCCCTCACCCGGCGCGTTGGCGGCCCTCACTTGGCGATGCGCGTCACCCTTTCCCGTCGGAACGGGCGAGGGTAGGAAACTATTCTGGCTCCCCCTCTCCTGCGAAGCGGGAGAGGGGGTTGGGGGGTGAGGGCCTCTTCTGTCGCCGGGGGCGGGGGAGGCCTCTGCGCCGGAAAGCGCCGCGCGCACGTTATCCAGCGTCAGGGACACTCGTGTCAGGGGCATTGGGCCAAGACCTCCCGTGCTACCTGCCGGTCATCAAACGGCATGGTGTGGTGCGCGAACTGCTGCCCCGTCTCGTGCCCCTTGCCCGCGATGACAATTAAATCGCCGGGGCGGGCCAGTTCGCACAGGGCGATTCGAATGGCCTCGCGCCTGTCCACCTGCACAGTCAACGGGGGACGCGCCGCGCCGCCGATGCCTGCCACAATCTGCGCGAGGATGGCGTCTGGGTCTTCCGTGCGCGGGTTGTCGCTTGTGACAACCACCACGTCGGCCATCTCAGACGCGATGCGACCCATAATCGGGCGCTTCACCGGGTCACGGTCGCCGCCGCACCCGAAGACGCACACC
This sequence comes from uncultured Armatimonadota bacterium, assembly GCA_963835235.1. Classification (GTDB taxonomy): domain Bacteria; phylum Armatimonadota; class Armatimonadia; order Armatimonadales; family Capsulimonadaceae; genus CAWIET01. The sequence goes on along the minus strand of CAWIET010000004.1, from coordinate 399,234 downwards.
AGCCGCGTCGGGTTCAGGGCGCGCGCGGAGCGCAGGACGTTTTCTAAGCCGTCGGGGGAATGGGCATAATCCACGACGACCGTGAAGCCGCGCCCTTCGCTGGGGACTAACTCAAAGCGGCCCGGCACGCCTGTCAGGGCTTCCAGACCAGACGCAATGGCATCGGGGGCGAGGCTGCGCTGCAAGGCAACCCCAATTGCGGCGAGCGCGTTGGACACCTGAAACAGTCCCCCTAAGCGCAGGGCGACGGGGAACGTCACCGCGTCCCCGTCAGGGGGCCGATACGTCACCGCGAAGCGCGTGCCATCGGGCCGGGCTTCGGCAATGTCGGCGCGCAGAACAGCGTCGGAGGCATGGAGGCCGTAGCGCAGAACGGGGCGGTTTGCTGTCTCCAAAGCGTCAATCACGCGCTGGCCGTAAGGGTCGTCGGCGTTCACCACGCCCGCGAACGGCACGTCGGGGAAGGCGTCCGGGTACTCGGTGAACAACTTCAACTTCTCAGCGAAGTAGGCGTCCATCGTGCCGTGCGTGTCCAGATGGTCTTGGGTCAGGTTGGTAAAGACGCCCGTGCGGAACGCGACGCCCTCGGTGCGGCGTTGCTCAATGCCCTGCGACGACACTTCCATCACGCAGGCCGCCACGCCCACGCTTTGCATTCGGGCAAACAAACGCTGCAAGTCCACGCTTTCCGGCGTGGTGCGCTCCAGCGGAACCGGGTCGCCGTCAATGCGCGCGCCCAGTGTCCCAATCAGCCCGACACGTGTGCCCGCCGCCCGCAGAATGCTTTCCATCATGTAGGTCGTGGTGGTCTTGCCGTTGGTTCCGGTGACGCCGATTACGTCTAAGGCGCGCGACGGCTCGCCGTAGAACGCCGCCGCGAGCGCAGGCAGCGCGGCGCGGGTATCGGGCACGGAAAGCGTCGGCAGCGTCCCCTGACCGCGCCAGTTGGCATGGAGGGCGTCCACCATCAGGGCCGTCGCGCCGTGCTTGAGGGCGAGGGGAATGAAGTCGTGCCCATCGGTTTTGGCCCCGCGCAGGGCGACAAACAGCGCGCCGGGCGTCACCGCGCGGGAGTCGTAGGCGAGCGAAAGTACGTCTAAATCCGCGCCCGCCCTCCGGCAATCGGAAAGGCGGGCGCACAAATCACTGAGTTTCATGGTTGTATTATGACACGGCTCATGCCGCGCGGCTACCGACACCCTACCAAGAGGCTAGGAACAGGCTACCAACTGGCTAGGAAATGGCTAGGAACAGACTACCAAATAAATGCCGAATTATTGCCGCAGTTGCGCGACCTGCTCGCGGTCAACAGGGCTGCGCTTCAGGTGGTCGTCCCAGTCCACCGCCTGTGGGTCGTCGGGCGGGACGTGCATCAAAAGCATGGCCTGCTTCGCAATGTTGTGGACGACGGGGGCCGCCACCGCCGCGCCCCAGTGAATGCCCTGCGGCTCAAACACGGCGCACAATATCACCAGGCGCGGCGCGGACAGCGGGTACATCCCCACAAATGACGCCACGTAATGGCCGCTTTCGTAGCCGTGCCGCCCCGCCACCTGCGCGGAACCCGTCTTGCCGCCCACCGAATAGGCCGCAATCTGCGCCGGTTTGCCGGTGCCGTCCTGCACCACCGTGCCGAGCATAGACCGCACCGTCGCTGCCACTTCGGGCGACAGCACCCGGCGAATGGCTTCGGGAGCAACGGTCGTCTCCACCCCGTTCACCCGCACGGCATGAACAATGTGCGGGCGCATCAGCACGCCGCCGTTGGCAACCGCCGCATATGCCGCCGCTAACTGTAACGGCGTGACCGAAATGCCCTGCCCGAACGAGATATTTGCCAACTGGATTTTAGACCAGCCCACGCTGCCCGTGAACCGATTGAAGGTGTCGGGCGATTGCAGCCATGACTTCTGCTCGCCCGGCAGCCCGCTTTTCGGGTAGTCCAGAAAGCCGAACGCCTGCTCATATTTGTACAATCGCTCCGCCCCTAACCCAATGCCGAACTGCGCCATGCCGACGTTAGACGACACGCGCAGGATGCCGCGCAGGTTTTGAGAACCCAGGTTCTTGGTGAGCGCGTCCGCCGCCTCGTGAATGGCATGATTGCCAATCTGCAAAGTCGGGCTGCAATAGACGGTCTTGTCCATCATGCCCAAACCCTGTTCCTGCAAGACCGCCGACGCCGTGATGGTCTTGAGCGTAGAACCCGGCTCATATAAATCAGACACGGCGCTGTCCCGCCACCGGGCGGCGATGGCCAGCCCTTCGGCTTGCGACACCGTTCCCACAGGGCGCGGCACATTCGGGTTGTACGCGGGCGCGTCCGACAGGGCGCGTATCTCCCCATTGGCGGGGTCTAGAATGACCACGACGCCCTTCTGCGCGTGGTGGTCGGCAATGGCCTTCGCCAGTTCCACATCGGCAACGTGCTGCAGCTGCGTGTCCAGCGTCAGCACCAAATCGCGCCCGTTCTGCGGCTCCACGCGGCGGCGCAGCGTGCCGGGCAGAAAGCGCCCCTGCCGGTCAATCTCGCCCACCATCCTGCCGTCGTGCCCGCACAGAAGGGCGTCCTGACTGTGTTCCAACCCTTCCACGCCATTGCCATCGCGGTCGGTGAAGCCCAGCGCATGACAGGCCAGCGTGTCATTCGGGTAGGCGCGGCGCGTGTCCGGGCCGACGGCGACGCCCTGCAAGTTGAGGGCTTTGACCCGCGCGCCCACCGAGAGCGCCACACGCCGCTTCAGCGAAGCGTAATGGTTCTTGGGCGAGCGCGGGGTCAGCAGGATTTGCAGACGGGCGGCGTCCATGTCCAGCAAGGGGGCAAGACGAGCCGCCGTGCCGGGCTTATCCAGCACGTCCAGCGGGTCGGCGTATACTTCATTGGCGGGGACATTGATGGCGAGCGGCTCGCCGCTGTTGTCTAAAAGCAGCCCGCGCCGTGCGGGCAGCAGGCTTTTGCTGACCCGGTACGTGTCGGCCTCATGCTGAAAGTAAGCGTGCCGCACGGCCTGAAGGTACACCAGCCGCCCGGCCAGCCCCAGATAAAATAGCGCCACCAGCCCGAACACGACCGAGCTGCGCGCCCTAATGCTGGAAAGCGTTGTCTTCGGGGGCTGCGCCACGAGTTGCCACCTGCGGGGTACGAGTTTCAAGAGAAAGGGCCTGCGGCGCAGTCGCTTGCGACAAAGACGCTTGCGGCAGGGGCGGCACAATGTAATCCACGCGGCGGGGCGCGCGGGTCATGCCGAGGGTGCCCTGAGCGGCGGCGGCAATGCGGTCAGGGCTTTGCAATGCAGCCAGGTCAGCGCGCAGGGTCTCATTGTCCAAACGCTTCTGGCGCACGGCAACCCGTATCTGCGCCTGGTCAATGCCAAGCAGCGTGACATGGGCGTAAGCGGCCAGATACACCACCAGCAGCCCGCAGACCAGCGCCGTGCCGGAAATGGCAAGCGCCAGAAGCCGCGCCTCCGAGCGGGCCAGCCGCGCAGATGCACTGAGCGGCGCGCGCCCCCCAGAGCGGCCCGGAGCGCGGCGCATGGGCGCGGCGGCGGCTTCGCGCCGGGTCGCCTCACGGGCAGGCGTGGCCCGCGCGCGCGGCATGGGTGAAGACAGTGAGGATTGTGGCACAGCCGAGCGCGCCGTCGTCCCCAGCGACGGCTGCCTGGTGGTCTCCAGCATAGCGTTCCCCTTCATTCCCCTGCCGCTTTCTGCGCCCGTTTCCGGGCTAACTTGAGTGTGTCATAAACGCCGCGCGGCCCGCAGCAAGGCGCTGCGCGCGCGCGGGTTGGCGGCGATCTCTTCGGCAGAGGCCGCAATGGGCTTCCGGGTCAGCGTTTCCAGCCGCGCCGGAGGCCGCGTTCCAAATGGCCCTTCGCCGGGGCCACGTCCGGAAAGCCGCGCAAAGACTTGCTTGACAATCCGGTCTTCCAGAGAGTGATAGGAGAGCGCGGTGAGGGTGCCGCCTTTCGCGAGGCGGTCTGCCGCGCTCCCCAGCGCGTGTCCGAGAACCGTCAATTCGTCGTTCACCGCGATCCGCAGGGCCTGAAACGTGCGGGTCGCGGCGTGCTTGTCATCAGGCCGGGCGCGGGCGGGCATGGCCGCCAGCACCGTTTCCACCAGTTGGCCCACTGTCTCGTAAGGCCGTTCCTGCCGCCTCTTGACTGCAAACTGCGCGATGCGCGCCGCCCAGATTTCATCTGAGTTAGCCCGTATCAGGTGCGCGAGCGCGCGCTCGTCCAGCGTGTTCAGCAGGTCGGCAGCCGTCGCGCCCCCGCCCGCCGGGTTCATTCTCATATCCAGACGAGCGTCCGGGTCTTTGAACGAAAAGCCGCGCTCCGGCGTATCCAGTTGATGGGACGAGACGCCCAAATCAAACAGCGCGCCATGCACCTCACCCACGCCGAGCGTGTCCAGCACGGCTCCCAGCGCATCAAAGCGGGCCTGCCGGAGCGTAACGGCTTCCCCAAACTCTGCGAGCGTTCGGCCCGCTTCCGCCAGCGCCTCGGCATCCTGGTCAATGCCAATCAGCCTGCCGCCGGGCAGCAGTCTTTCCAAAATGGCCCGCGCGTGCCCGCCGCCCCCGACAGTCGCGTCTAAAATCACCTGACCCGGCTGCGGCTCAAGCAGCGCAAGCGTCTCCGTCAGCAGCGCGGGCACATGATAGGGCAGCGCGCCGTCCCTAAGCAATGCCGATCTCGCGCGCGGACTCGGTGATCATGGCGTCGCTCAATTCGTCGTTGTAGCGGTTCCAGGCTTCGCGGCCCCAAATCTCAATGCGGCTGCCCGTGCCGACAATCACCACGTCGCCCTGCTCGCCAATTTTGGCCCAATCGCGCAGTTTGGACGGAATGGCGACCCGCCCCTGCCCGTCGACGCTGGCCTCAGTGGACGTGAAGAACCGCTGGAGGCGCATGGTGTGCTCGTCCAGTTGGCGCTGGCTTTGCAGGGTGTCGCTCAGGTCTTTGTACGCGCCCTCTGTGTAGACGAAGATGCAGCCGCCGACCCCTTTGGTCATGTAGAAGCGCTCCCCCAGCGACGACCGAAACCGGTTGGGGATGATGACGCGCCCTTTATCATCTACGCTGTGGTCAAACTCGCCCTGAAACACCACCTGGCCTCCACTGGGTAACCACTGCTCCCCACTTGCGTACCACTATACGGCATGAGGCGGGTACTTGTCAAGGCTTCGGGCACTCTTTTTGGGAAATTATTTTAGGGCGGCGGGACGCTAAATCTTGTGAGCGCACGGATGTTCGCCACAAGATATAGGGCAGAACGGGGGAAAGGCGGGCACAGAATAGCAGCGGCGCGGGCAGACGTGCAGTGGGACGCGCCTCCACCGGGAAAGCGCGTCCCAAAGGCGCGAAAAGAGGCAGGGGCTAATGCGGCGCGGCAGCAGTTTGGAGACGCTCCAACTGGCGGCGGCGTGACCGCTGCACCTGCAAGGGCTGCAAGTCCACGCACAGAACGCTGGATTGCAAGCCGCGCGCGGTGATAATCTCAGTCAGGCGGGGGAGGAGGGTGTGCTCAATGAAGTCGGCGTATACTTCATTGTAGTTGTAGGTTTCCACGGCGACCGTCCACTTCACCCCGAAGCGGCGCTCGCCAGCGGGGTAGTAAAAAACGACCGGGCCAGTCCCCGTGCTCCATTCCAGCACGATGCGGGTCGCGCCGCCTGTTTTCCAGGCGTCGCATTTGGAGCGCAGGGCGTCGGTGTCAAAGTTCGGCTCGTGATGCAGTTTCCGCTCCATAAGGGGCGCAGTTCTCCTTTGGGAAAGTCGGCCTATTATAGCACACTGGGATTACTTTTTGCGGGCGAGCAGGGCCGCGTAGACTTCGCGCCGGGACAGATGGAGGGTTTGACTGACCTGACGCGCCGCGTCCCGCTCGGACAGGCCGCTCGCCAGCGCGGCGGCGAGGGCGGCGTTCATGTCGGGCGGCGCGTCGTCAACCGGCAGAGCATCGTCTCCTTCGGGCGCACCGGCAACCACCAGTGTCACTTCGCCGCGCGCGGGGACGGCGGCAAACAGAGCCGCTAACTGTGCCAACGGCCCGCGCGCGAACTGCTCATGCGCTTTGGTGAGTTCGCGCCCGACACACGCGGGCCGCTTTGTACCAAACGCTTCCGCCATCTCGCGCAAAGTATCCGCTGTCCGATTGCCCGCTTCGTAAAAGACCAGCGTGCGCGGGTCGCGCGCCAGTCGCGTCAGCTTATCGCGGCAGGCGACTTTGGCGCGCGGCAGAAAGCCCTCAAACGCGAAGCGGGTCAGGGGCAGGCCGCTGCCGACGAGCGCACACAACACCGCGCTCGCGCCGGGCAGGGGCACAACAGAAACGCCTGCGTCAATGGCGGCCTGCACCAGTTCGCTGCCGGGATCAGAAACGCCCGGTGTGCCCGCATCGGTTACGAGAGCGATGGATTGGCCCGCTTCCGCCATGCGCGCCACCAGCCCTTCGGTGCGGGCTTCATTGCTGTGCTGGTGATAAGCAGCGGTCGGGGTAGTTATCCCAAAATGCGACAGCAATTTGCGGGTGTGGCGCGTGTCTTCGGCGGCAATCAGATCGGCTTCTTTGAGGACGCGCAGGGCGCGCAGGGTGATGTCCTCTAAATTGCCGATGGGCGTGGCGACCACGTACAATGTGCCGGGCACTGTTACTGAACCGGCGCGGGCGTGGGTTTGGCAGGCATTCCCGGCACGACTTTGATGGCCTGCGGCTTGCCGCTGTGTGGCTTCCCGGTTTGTGTTGTCACAGGAATGGGCTGACCATTCGGGCCGGGAGTTTGACCGGCGACGGCGCTTGCGCCGAGGGTGAAGGGAGACGGCTTTTGCCGTGCCGTGTACTGCTTCAGCCAGGCTTGCTCTTTGGCGAACAGGTCGGGGCGCTTCATTTGTAGGTAGGTCATCATCAACTGCTGGTGCAATTGCTGATTGTCCCACGCTTCCTGAGAGGCGGCCTGGAACTGCGCCAGCGCGGCCTTCTGCTCTTTGGTTTGCAGGTAGAGATTGCCGAGTTCCATGCGGAGGTCAGGGTCGTCGGTAGATTTGAGAGCGGCCTGGTAAGCCACAATCGCCTGCGGCGTCTGGTGCAGGGCTTGATAGATGCTGGCGATTTGCGCGTTGATTTCCCCGGACTGCGACAGGGGCGGGTTTGCGGCCAATGCCTTCTGGTAGTCGGTGAGCGCGGTTTTGTACGCAGCCTGCTGCGCGGCGGGGTCGGTGAGAGCGGCAGCGGCGGCCATCTCGCGGTCAGCGCGGAGTTGCGGGTCGCTGACAACAATCTTGGCGGCGGCTTTCAGGGCTTCCAGCGCCGTCTGTTGGTCTTGGCTTTGCCGTTGCTGTTTGACTTGCGCGATGTACTGAGCCTTGTTCTTGTCAAAGTCTTTGGGCACGTTGTCGCGCACGGCGTCGGCTTTGATGATGAAGTAGCCGTACTGGGGCGACTTGACCAGCGTGATTTCGCCCGGCTTGAGGGCAAAGGCGGCGGTCTTGAACTCCGGGACGTAGCCGGTGTTCTGGTCTATCCAACCGTCGTCGCCGCCTGCGGGCTTGGTGCCGGGGTCATCGGAATAAAGTTTGGCGAGCGCGGCGAAGTCGGCTCCGGGCGCTTTGGCCTTCGCTAAAATCTGCTGGGCCTGCACCTGTGCCTGCGCGTCGGAGCGCTTTTTGGTGTCAACAAGAATGTGGCGCGTATGCCACTGTTTGTAAGACGCCCGCGCGTCGGCTTCCGTGACCTGCGTTTTGGACGCCTGCACAGTTTGCAGTTTGTCCAGCAGGACATACTGGCGCACGGTGTCATCGGGCAGGCGGTCTTCAATGGACGACTGCCCGTCTTTGGCAAGAGCAGCGTCAATATCGGTGATGGACGCGCCGGGCTTGAGAGACAGTTTTTCGGCGAGGCCCGCTTCGTTGACCATTTGCTGACGCTGGCGGGCGATTTCGCTGTCCGACGCCGTAAGGCCCATCTTTTTGGCCTGCTGCAATTGCAGGGCGCGCGTGACAAGCTGGTCTAACGCATACTGGTGCAGCGAGGCGGCGCGCAGAATGGACGGCGACTGCCCCATCATCTGCATTTGATTGGTGAAGTTGTCTACAGCCTGCGCGTAGTCGGCGCGCGTGATGGGGTCGCCATTGACAGTGGCAATGGTTTCACTCCCCGCCCCGCTCGGCCCGGCAGCGGCGCCGCCACGCCCACGTCCCAGGTTGTTGCCGAGGCCGGAAAAGACGAGGCTGAAGACAAGCAGCGCGCCGACAAGAAAGATCGTCCATTTGCCAACCGGGCCGCTGGTGACGCGCCCCAGGCCGTGCCGAAAAGAGTTCAGTGACATCGTTGTGGTATGGTTTCCTAAGAGGCCGGGACGCCCTGCTCTTGCCCCAGCAGAGTTTGCAGGGCTTGCAGGCAGGCGCGCGAGGAGGCTTCTGCGCTCCCCAGCCCTTTCCAGTGCGTTTCCAGTGAGAGAAAGCCGTTGTAGCCATCGGCGCGCAGGGCGGCAATCTGGCCTTTGTAATCTATTTGGCCCGCGCCCACAAGCGTCCACTCCGGCTGCGCCGCGCCGGGCAGGACGGCAGCATCCTTGACATGAACATGGGTGATAAACGGCTTGACGGCGTCGTAGCCAGTTGGAAAGGGCACTTCGCCGTCCATGAAGGCGTTGCCAGGATCCCAGATGGCGCGGAAAGCCGGGGAATTGACTTCCGCCAGCACACGTGCCGCCTGCGCTCCGGTGCCCAGATAACAGGCGTGCTCGTTTTCCAGCCCCAGAACCATCCCCTCGCGCTCCGCAAGGGCAACCGGTTCGGCGAAGGCGTCTACAATCTGGTCTTCAAGGTCGGGCGTCAGCGGGCCGCGCTTCCAGAAGGAAAACACGCGAATGAGGTTTGTACCGAAGAAGCGGGCGGCAGCAATGCAGTGTGCCAGCAGAGCCATCTGGTCGCCGAGGCCGCGCGCGGACGCGGAATGCAATGGCCCAGTCTCTCCTTCATGGACTTCACCGGGCAGGTCGCACTTGAAGAACGGCGACGCAATGCTGACAACTTGCATTCCGCGCGCGTCCAGTAGGTCTTTGGCGCGCTGCCAATCTTGAGGCTCCATGTCGGCGATGTTCTTGTTCCACAGCCCGCGTAGTTCGGCATGGCGAACGCCGTATTCCGCCATGACATTGAGAGCGCGTTCCAAATCGCTGTCTATTTCATCGGTAATGACGGCGAGTTCCATAAGGGCTATTCTAGCCGATGGGGGAGGTATTTGTCAAGAAAGGCCGCTCGCTGGTGGGTTTGCCGCCCGGTGGCTTGCGGGTAAAACAAGTGCAAACGCCGCGAGGAGCCGCAGAAACTTATGGCCGAAGAACGCCTGGACAAACATAGCAAAATCCACCATGAACTTTTTGATGAGGACACCGCCCAGGTCGGCAGCCTCGGCGACCTGGTGGAAAAACACGCCGGAGATGCCGTCTTTCTCACTCCTGCCGAAAGAAGCGTCGGCGGGGCAGATGGCGGCGAGTCTGATTTCATAGACGAGATGAATGAAGCCGATCCTGCAGAGGGTGAAGGCATGGACGCAGGCGACCTGTACTCGGCAGGGGACGAAGACCAGGTGTTTGCCACCGACCAGACCGGCACGGTGGAAGGCATCGCGCGCGGCTTCGGGACGCATCTGCCGCAGGATTTGGGGCGGGGCGGCTTTCAGGTGGAGGAACTCCCCGACCGCGCCCTGCGCTTTCAGGGACGCCCCGTCGCCGAAGGGGAAGAATTAGACGACTACGATGACGACGGCGAAGGCAAATACGATGCTGACCCCGATTTAAGCCGCGCCTCCGAGCCAGGCTTCAATGCCGTCTCCCCCACCCGTGCCGCGGAGCCAACGCCTGACCGCATTCCTATTATCCCGCGCCGCCCCCGCGCGACCGATGACGAGTTAGACGCTACCCGCGAACTGCATTAGCACGGTTTCTACGACGGAAGGAGAGACAGGCAGGCATCGCGCAGCGGCTTCAGCCGCTTGTGCGTCTCCTACGCTTTCTCTTCACACGCTGCCGCACAGGGACACATCTAAACCCAGAGCGCGGAAGGCGGCGGCTTTGGCGTACAGGCCCATGCGGGCGGCTTCTTCGTCGGGAGCGTACACCACCTGAATATGGTTGGCTTTGTGGCGCGTCATCATCTGGTCGCGGGAGACACCTTTTAGGACGGCGTGCATGATGGGCCACACCGGAGTAGTCAAATCCAGACGCTCCTGCGTCTCGGCGGCAGGCAGCGAAACGGCTTCGCCCAAGCCTAAGTCGGCCTTCAGAACGCCGTCTTCTATGAAAACGCGGCTCCACACAATCTTCCCCGGCTTGCTGATACCGCTGCACGTGCCGCCGCCGTTGGGGAAATACATGGATGGCTGGCGATAAGACTGCGCCCCCGCGTAGCCGCCCACAAAATGCTCCGGGGGAGCCGCGCCGGAAATCTCAAACACCCACACGTAGTCGTCAATCTCTTTGGCATCCTCCTCGTCCCCGGCGGGGCCGGTGTAATGGCGTCCCCAGCGCAGGTCATGCAAAGTGTTTTCGGGCGGATAGCCCATCTTTTTCCACAAACGATGGGTGACAAGCGCGTCCAAGCCCGCGCACTCGTCTACCTCGTTGAAGTGCGGCAGGGCGTCGCCCGCGTACAGCTCCGCACCGGTGTCCTCGTGCCGCACGGGGGGCCGAACAACATTGTTGAGCAGCCCTTCCACTAAATCGGACGCCGGGCACAGGTCTTTTAACCCCTGCTGATACTGAATGCCGATGGCCGCGCACCCGAACTCGTCGGCTATTCGCACGGCGGCGACATACATTTTACACTGCGTCAAGACCTGCGCTTCGGTCAGTTCCGTCGCTTCGGCTTTGCCAAAGTGGAACGTCATTCCCTTGTCTACAAGCCACTGATACACCGCGCGGGCGTCGGCGTCGGACACGGTGAGCATTTTGGCGTACAGGGCGGATTGCGACAGTCGTTCTTTGTAGACACCCGTCGGGTGCAGGAGATGATCAGGAATGATGGCGTTAAACATCCCCATGCAGCCCTCGTCAAAGATGCCCATAATCGCCTTGTCGCGCTTCAAGTCCTCGGCTACCTGTTCGCCCAACGCCACCGCCTCGCGCGGGCTGCCAATCGTTTCCAGCGAATGAACGTGCCCGGTGTTGCGGCGCACGCGCCCGTCGCGCAGCCACGCGCGCAGGCCGCCCACAAAGAACGTGTCCTTGAAATCCTCGCTCCACAGGGTGGAGTAAGTCACGCCTGCTTTGGTGAGCGAGCCATTTAAATTGAGCATTCCTACCAGGCCGGGCCATTCGCCGCTCCAGTTGGCGAGCGTCAAAATAGGGCCGGTGTGCGAAGTTAATCCCGCTAAAACGTGATGGGAATACTGCCACACGGCCTCGGCCACCACCAGGGGCGCGGCGGGGTCAATCGTGCGAAAGACTTCCATGCCGCGCTTCTGGCTGTCTATGAAGCCGTGCTTCTTTGCGGGGTCAAACACATGGCCGCGTTTCACCGTCGCGCCTTCTGCGGCGAACGCGGCGGCAATCTGCCGCTCCATCGCCTCCTGCGCGGGCCAGCACTTCTGGTTGGCGGACAGGCGCAGGTCGCCGCTGGCGATGAGAATAACTTCTTTGCTCATAGGAGTCTCCTTGACAGGTAAAAATCAGGGCCAAAAACGTCGCGTTTCCCCTGCGATGTCCCTCATCTGACCATAACAACCCATGTTTTAACCATAACAAAACCATGTTTGAACCTTGACAAGACCATGACGGGGCAGTCAAATGCCCCGGCACGCGCAGTCACAGGTCAGGCCATTACGGAGGATGCGCCCAGCTGTCCTGGGTCTCAATATGCACCCGCACACGCAGAATGAATGGGTTGGCGCGGCACAGGGCTTCTTCCACATGACGGGCGATAACGCGCCCATCGCGCACGGACAAATCGCCGCTGACCAGCACGTCCATATCTACCGCGTAATCCAGGCCGCGCCTGCGAATCAGGCAGCGGCCTACCCCCTGCACGCCTTCCACTTCTTCGGCCACATGGCGGATTTGCGCCTCCATCTCGCGCGCGGTCGGCGTGTCGGACACATCTTCCAGCGGCTTCTGACCAGCCCGCAGCGTGTCCACTGTCATCACGACCAGGCTGCCGACGACGAGGAAGAACATCTGCTCCACCCAGTCGCGCGCGTGCAGCAGTCGCCAGGTGTAATGCGGCTCGGACAGCACGCACACGGAGGCCAGCGCCGACAGCGCCAGCGTCGCAAAGCCTGCCGCGCGCCCGGCCAGCGCAGTCACAACCACGAGGGGAAGGAGATAGCCGATGTCAAACGGGCGAATGGTGTGCAGGTGGTCATATGCCTTCAGGAACTCCTGCAAGCGGAACAAGGCGGCGGTCGTCATTGCCACCAGCAGCGGCGACAGCAGCACGGCGGCCCAGGGCGGCAAAGCGTTCGAGCGCGGGATAAGTTTCATAGGGTACTGCTGCTTATTGGCGCGGCGGCGCACCGTGGAGAGAGCGGGCTTTGCGGACAACAAACACAAGAAGGAGCGCGGCCAGCCCCCCGAACAGCAGCGTGGGCACGAGCGCTCCCTGCGGCTGCCAGTGACGCGCCGCGTCCATCGCCCCTACCCAGGCCACCAGCCCCAGCGCGAACGCCCAGTCGTCCACAAACAGCCCGACAATCTCGCTCAGGGCCGCGCGCAGCGTGTTCATGGGCGCGCTCCTGCGGAAGACGCCGAGCGCGTCACGAGGCTCCGCACCAGCGCGACGCCGACGCCTGCCACCGCCAGATACCCCAGCGCCAGCGCGATGGTCGCCCAGTCGCCGCCGGGCCACTGCAACTCCAGGCCTTCCCCCGTCCAGAACGTGCCGAACGCGGACACCAGCACGCCCACCGCCATCTTCAGGGCATTCTCCGGCACGCGGGTCAGCGGCTGCCGGGCGGCGACGCCTAGCCCAATGACCAGCAGGGCCGCCGCGCCCGCGCCAAGCGACGCCGGGAGAAGCGTCGCGCTCCCGCCTGCCGCGCCAATTGCCAGCACGATAAACACCACTTCCACGCCCTCAATGAAAACGCCGTTGAAGGAAGCCGTCGCCGCTCCCAGATCAAACGCCGCGCCTGCCGTCGGAGCCTGCGCGCGCAGGGCATCGGTTTCCTTCGCGAACGCCTGCCCTTCGTCATGCAGGGCGAGCGCGCCGCCCGCCCGCAAAATGGCTTTTCGCAGCCAGCGCAGGCCGAACAGCAGCAAGAGCGTGCCGATGACCAGCTTGAACGCGGGCACGTTCCAGTGCGTCAGGGACGGCCCGAACGCAAGCACCAGCACGGTCAGCACCAGAGCCGCCGCGCCCGCGCCCGCCAGCGCGGGACGCCACCCGCGCACCGCGCCTACCGCGAGCACGATAGTAAGCGCCTCCACAAACTCCACCAGCGACGCCAGAAACGCCGCCAGTGCGGTCGGCCAGTGCAGGGCAAGCGCCATCTATCTCACCGCCGGGGCTGAAGTCATAGACGCAGTATACCTTGCCCGGTTCACGGGGCGGCGTCCCCTAAAAACGCGGCCATCGCGTCGCGGGTGAGGCGGTACAGGAACCACTCGCTCATGCGCTGTGCCCCCATCTTCTCGTAGACGGCCTGCGCGCGTGTGTTCCAGTCCAGGCACGTCCATTCCATGCGCCCGCAGCCACGCGCATGGGCCAGCCCGACGCAGTGGCGCAAAAGCGCCGTCCCGATGCCCCGCCCGCGCCAGTCTTCCCGCACGAACAGGTCTTCCAGGTACAGCGTCGGCAGGGCCAGAAACGTGGAGTACGTCTGAATGAGAAAGGCGTAGCCGACTGTCTGGCCCTCGCACTCGGCGAGCCAGGCCTCGTAGCGGGGCGGGGCGTCGCCGAAGCCGTCTTCAATCAAACGCGCCTGCGCGGCGGCGTCAGGCGGCGGCAGACGCTCAAAGTCGGCAAGGGCGGCAATCAAAGCAAGCAACGCTTGAGCGTCGGCGCGCTCGGCCCGGCGAATAACAACAGGGTTCATAAGGCAGCCACTTGGGCCAGCAGTTCGCGCAGGCCGAAAATATACGTAGACAGCGCGTCATCGGGCGTCGCACCCATGCGGTCATTGAACCATTCGCCCGAAAGATAGCCATCAAAGCCTTCGGCGCGCAGGAACGCCAGCATCTCCGCGCAGGGCAGGTTTCCCTGCCCGAACGGGACAATGGTGCTGGGGTCGCCAGAAAGGGCGTCATGGAAGTGCGCGTGGGCGATGCGCCCGTGCAGGACGCTTTGCGTGAGCGGGAACGGTTCACCGTTGAAGAACGGGTGCATATTGTCCCAGTTGGCTTGAAGCGCGGGATGATTGGCCCGCTCCAGGACGGCGGCGACGGGAGCGCCCCGGTTCATGCTGTCATGGGTTTCCAGCCACAGAGCGACCCCGCAGGCGCGCGCTTTATCGGCCACCTGAACGAGATGGTCGGCGACGCGGGCAACTGCGTCGTCCACGCTTACACCTTCGGGAAGGGGGCCGCAGAAGACGCGCATGCCGGGTGCGCCGATGTCCGCCGCCAGGTCAATGCGGGCGGGCGCGTCCTGCACGGCGTCAGGGCCGATAAACTTCAGGGACGTGGCAAGGCAGGCAGATTGGACGCCCGCATCGGCAAGGCGCGCGCGCAGGACGGCGCGTTCCCCGTCAGAAAGCGTCAACTCTACGCCGTGCGCGTGACCGCCGTCCATGCGCCATTCAATGCCGTCGTAGCCGTGCCGCACGGCCCCGGCGATGACTTCATCGGCAGGCCACTGCGGGCAGGCAAAGGTCATAAAAGACGTTTTCATCAACTGCCTCCGAGCGGCTGGTCGCCTCGCCTGGTGCCTGCTGGCAGGGGAAACGTGACCGGCTGCCCGGTGCGGGCGGATTGATAGACGCCGACAACGAGTTCCAGGGCGTCGCGGCCCATTTCGCCGGTCATCCAGGGGGCGCGCTTCTCCCGAATGGCTTCAATGAAGTCCCGGAACTGCTGCGTGTGCAGGTCGTAGCCGATGGCGGTGGGGTCGGCCCCGCCCACCGGAGCGGCGGCAACGTCTTCGGGCGTGACCGTTGTGCCATCCTTGAACCTGGCGATGACTAACTCATTGTCTTTGATGCGGACACTGCCTTCGGTGCCGTAGACTTCCAGGCCGGTCTCAAAGCCGGGATAGGCGCAGGTGGTGGCGGTCAGCGTTCCCAGCGCCCCGCTCGCAAACTCAATGGAAGCGGTCACGATGTCTTCCACTTCAATGCGCTCGTGGCCCAGCGTGGCGGCTTTAGCCGTGAGGGTTTTAATTGGCCCCATCGCCCAGCGCAGCTGGTCGGCGTAATGGACGCCCTGGTTCATCAGCGCGCCGCCGCCATCTAAGGCCCAGGTGCCGCGCCAGTCGCCGCTGTCATAATACTCCTGTGAGCGGTACCACTTGATGACGGCTTCCCCGTAAACCAGCCGCCCCAATTTTCCCTCGTCCAGCCATTCGTGCAGTTTGCGGATGCCCTTGCCGTAGCGGTTCTGCGAGACGGGCGACAGCACGACCCCTGCCGCGTGCGCGGCTTCCACGAGCGCGTTAGCAGCAGACACATCTATGTCTATGGGCTTTTCGGTCAGAATGTGCTTGCCTGCGCGGGCGGCGGCGATGCCCTGCGCGGCGTGCAGGCCCGACGGCGTGCCAATGATGACGGCATCAATGTCCGGGCGGGCAAGCAGTTCTTCGTAAGTAGCGCAGGCGGGCACGCCCCATTTGTCCACCGACGCCTGCGCCTTCGCAGGCGCGACATCATAGACAGCGACGGCTTCCGCGTCCTCGGAGAGATTGCGGAGCACGTTCATGTGCCACTCGTGAATGACGCCGCACCCGACCATTCCGAAGCGTATTTTACTCATTGTCCGTTTCCTTTAGCGTGAGACAGTTTCTTTCATAAGATTAGACGCCGGGCGCGCTATTCCTGCCCAGCACGAAATGAATGCGCTCGCCCAGCGGCGGGTGGGAAAACAGCCAGAACTTCACAAACGGCGGCGGGTCGGGGTCGGAGAGGTCATGCTCGGCGAAGAACACAAACGCGCGCGCCATCGCGGGGCCGTTGTGGGTGACTTGGAGGCCGTAAGCGTCCGCCTGATGTTCTATGCGCCGCGACAGGCCGTTGGTGAGGGGGTCGGCGAGAAACGCCAGCAGTGTCCACGCGAGAAGAAACACGGGCACGCTCGCTCTGTCCGTCAGGCCGCGCACCTGCCAGCGCGCGCCAAAGCGGGACACAAGGCGCGAGGCCAGCCCTTGCAGGAGCGGCAACCCGACAAGCAGCCCCAGAATGCTCTCCAGAAAGCCCCAGTAGATGTGCTTCAAGACATAATGCCCCATCTCGTGCCCCACAATGCCGACCACTTCATCATCGGGCAGTTCGCGCAGCGTCGTATCCCATATCACAATGCGGGCCGAGCCGCCCAGCCCCGTCACATAAGCGTTCGCCGTGTCAGTTTGTTTGCTTTTATCAGCCACGTAAATAGGCGCATTCGGGATGCCCGCGCGGGCGGCTAACTGTGCAATCTGCGTTCGCAGGGGGCCGGGCGGAAGGGGCGTGAAGCGATTAAAAAGCGGGTCTATGACGAGCGGCGCAAGGAAGATGCCGAAGGCGATTAACGGCACGAGCGCTGCCCACAGCCACAGCGCCCAGCGGCGCGGCGAGCGGTGCACCAGTCCCAGCAGCAGGGCAACCAGAAGCGCGCCAACAACCATGTCCACGCCCCACGCTTTCGCTTCGTCCGCCAGCCAGCCCGTGAACGCTTGGTGAGACAGCCCGTAACGGTGTTCCAGCGCGTAGCCGCCAAACCATGTCAGCGGGGCCTGCCAGAGCGCGAGCAACAGCGAGAGGGCCGCATAATACAACGCCGTCTGCGCCCACGGACGCCGCGCGCGTCGCTCGGCCCAATCCCGCAGACGCGCCGCCAGGCCGCTTTGCAGCACGCCCCACAGCAAGAGCAGCGCATACGCCGTGCCGCCGAAATACAGCGCGTAACGGGTCTCGGCGTAGCGGGCGAGGCGCGGCGTGCGGGCAGGAAGGCGCACCGATTGCGTCTGCACGGACGCGGCGGGCGGCTTCGGGTTGGGCGGCGCGGCGCGGCCTGCTGCCGGGTTCAGAAGGCAGGCCATTATCAGCAGGCAAAGCATCACAGCGCGAACGGACACAATGGCTATTATGGCACACGCTTTCGCGCGGCGGGTATACTGGCAGAGCGGCGCAAGTTGCATCGTCGGGAAAGGGAGCGGAAGCCGTGCGGGTTCTTTGGGGCATTATGGGGGCCATTGGAGCGTGTTTGTTTTTTTGCACACTCGCGTTGCTGCTTGCCCAAATGACAGGGGAATACAGCGCCTCCGCAGAACTACTCGTTGGGTTCGCCGTTGGCTCTTTCGCCTTGATGGCCGGAGTAGTTGGAGGGCCAATGCTGGCGCTGCACTTTTGGGACAGTTGGCAGCAGACACCTGCGAGTAACCGAACGCAGCGCGTTCAGGCAGCCTGGCGAATTGCGGCAGTGGTTGTCGGCGTTCCCCTTATCTTAATCGGAATGTCCTCCTCGCCGCTTAACCCGCAAAATCCCCCCTCTGATGCAAAACTTCTGGCTGACTTTCCCCGCCATGAGGCGACGCTGAATGAGATTGCACAAATGGCGCAGGCCGAAGAGGGGCTGATTTGGGTGCTAAGAAATGAAACGAACCCCACTGACCCACACACTGTTGGCGTTTCCCCTGCCCGCATCGCCCGCTACCATCAACTGCTGAACGCGGCGGGCGTGCCGGAGGGTTTCACGCAAAACAGTGACAATGGAGGCATCTATTTTGAGAACTGGAGATATGGCCCCGCCACCTCCACTCATTCAGATAAAGGATATGTGTATTTGACCCCACCGCCCGCGCACACGCTTTCCAGCCTGGATGAGTGCGGCTTTGAAGTAAACGGGATTGTAGCCTACCGGCATATTGAAGGAAACTGGTACCTGTATTACGACTACACTCCGTGATAACGCCATGCCTTCTGACACTTAATCACAATCCGTGCGGAAATTGGTGTTTGCGCCCTGAATGCCTGGCGGGGGGGAATGCGCGCAGTCCCCCGCCGCCTGTTGGGTACAATAACAGGAGGAATACACCATGATTACACACGTCACCGAGGAAGGCTTGCTGATACCGAAATCTTTGCTGGAAGGAATGGACACAGTGGAAATCCGCCGCGAGCGGGGCGCCGTGACCATTGTGCCCGTTGCTGCTGAAGACCCAATCTCGCAGTTCGGAAAGAACCCTGTCACACTTCCCGGCATCAACGATGCTTCCGAGCGGCATGACGAGTACCTTTACACCCCATGACAATGCTGTTCTGGGATACAAGCCACCTGCTCGCTTTGGAACTTGCCAACGACAGTCGCCATGCGGCGGCTTTGTCACACTGGCAGAGTTTGAGCGCGGCCATGCCGCCCTTGCTCACCACGTCCTTTGTGGTAGATGAAACGGTTACTTTTCTCAACAGTCGCGGACTGCACGCTAAAGCCGTTCAGGTGGGCAACGGCCTGCTCCACAGCCCCTCTGTAGAGATTGTCCACGTAGAGGAACCATTGTTTCAAGACGGCTGGGCCTACTTCCAGCAGCACCACGACAAGCAGTATTCGCTGACTGACTGCATCTCTTTTATCGTGATGCATCGGCGGGGCATTTCCACTGCCCTCACTTTTGACCATCACTTTGCACAGGCTGGCTTCCAGACACTGCCTTAGCCACACGGTTATCATGCCTGACACGCCCCGGAAACTGGTCTTTGCGCCGTTTGGCTCCGATGACTGACGGCGAGGATGTTCTGCTGTTTGAGCACGGGCTGCTGTTTGCGCTCGAAACGGCGGCGGAAGTTCGCAGGCGGCTTCACCTATGCCGACATCCACGCGCAGACCGGCGGCCCGGACAAGCGCAGCGGCCCGTGCCCGCCTTCAACGAAGGCGACATGCGCGCC
Source organism: uncultured Armatimonadota bacterium (assembly GCA_963835235.1). Taxonomy (GTDB): domain Bacteria; phylum Armatimonadota; class Armatimonadia; order Armatimonadales; family Capsulimonadaceae; genus CAWIET01. The sequence continues at coordinate 380,226 of CAWIET010000004.1, read as the reverse complement.
AACTTGCCGCGCGCGCCGATTGCGAGGCGTTTATAGACGGACTGTTGTCCGCAACGCGCGATGCCGCAACGGGCGCGCTGACGGACATCGACCGTCGCCCTGCGCGTCTTTTTCCCGCGCGACAGACGAATGGGCCGCGCCCGATGCGCTGACGTTTCGCGCTTTTTTCCCGGAAGGCCGCCCGGACACGCTGGCGCTGGATTATGACCTGTACATCGCCCTGCAATATCGCCTGTGCGTCCTGCTGCTGGACACGCTGGGCGTCAACATTCCCCCGGCGTTCACCACCGACGCCCTGCAAATCACGCGCGACTGGGACGCGTACATGCCGTTTTTGCACGGCAAGCGCGTCGCCAAGACGCCGGAAACCAAGCAGGGCTGCTACGAGCAGGCCATGCAGCAGCGACCCGGATTTCCTTCTGGCGCTGCTCAACAGCGGCGATCTTGCTCAAAAGCGGGACAGACTATCACGGCGCGCGCCAGCCGCTTCTCCCATGCCATCACACTCACCAACGACCCGGCATCGCTGGCGGAACTGTACTTTGAACTGGGCCTGTGCTCGGTCTCTCTTGGCGACCCGAAGACGGCGCGCAACTTCTGGGAGAAAGCATTGGAGTACGGCGCAGAAAACCCGTCCTCTGTATGTCAACATGGCGGGAACCTACGAGCAGGAAGAAAACCTGGCGGAAGCGGTCCGCTGGAACGAAATAGCCGTCGCGCGATTTCCCGGACCATCACAAAGCGATTGTGAACCTCGCCCGGCTTCATGCCATGCGCGGGCATATTAGACAAAGCCATCCCTCTGTATGAGCGCGCGCTGAATTGCAGCCGGAGACGCCCTGCGCCGCTCTATTCTGGGAGGCTGTTATCTGGCGGCGGGGCAGACCGAAGACGCGCGCCGGGAGTTCGCCCGCGCCGCCCAAATTGACCCCGACAGCGACCCTGGACGCTACGCGCAGCAGGAGTTTGACAACCTCGGCCCCCCACCCTCCGACGACGAGGGCGGCCCGCGCAAGAAGCGCTGGGGATTGTTCTAGGGGCTGGCGCGGAAGAGGCCCTCACCCTGAAGAGGCGCTGCGCGCCCCCTCACGCGCAGGGAAGGAGGCCCTCACCCGGCTCCTTCGGAGCCACCCTCTCCCGTTGTCACGGGCGAGGGTTAAGACAACTCTATTCCTCACCCTCGCCTGCGAAGCGGGAGAGGGTCGCCCCAACGGGGCGGGGTGAGGGCCGCCTTCTTCCCCGGTGAGGGCCGCCTGACCCTACGGACGCCGCCCCGGTTTGCGTGGCTCCTGCGCCTGACGCGCACGCTGGGCGCGATTGCGTTCTTTCGCCCTCAGCAGGGCCGGGTTGCCCGCCGACGCATCCGCAGCCGGGGTCGCCAGTGACGCCCGCTTCCACTGCGCCGCGCTCTTTTTCTCCACTTCGGCGGCGTAAGTGGCCGACGTTTCGGCTCCCAGCAGCAGAATGGTCATGGAATACAGCACCCACAGGATGAACACAATCAGATTAGCAAGGTCGCCGTACAGCGAGTGGTTCGCCTTCAGCAGATAAACCGACAGGCCCTTTTTCGCCACTTCCCACGCCACCGACGCCGCGAAGCCGCCCACGAACGCCGCTTTCCACGTGACTTGCGCCGACGGCAGGAACTTGTAAACCACCGCGTACATCAGCGCGCTCACCAGAACCGCGCCCAGTTCCGTCAGCAGGCTCAGAGCCGCGCCGCTGAAAGGAACTTCGTGCGCGAACGTGCTGGCGGAAATGGCGGTAGACGCGGCAGTGGCCGCCAGCGACAGCACAATCAAGACGCCTACTGCCACCAGCAGCCCCAGCGCGATGAGGCGCAGGGCGACCCAGCCGCGCTTTTCGGTTGTTTCCCATGCGGCGTTCATGGCAGTGGAGCCGTTGATAAAGATTTGCAGGGCGGCCCATACCAGCCCCAGCACGCCGACAATGCCCGCGAAACCGCGCTTGTGCAGGATGTTGAGGAGCGTCGCCCCGGCGTGCAGAGACTTTTCCGGGCTTTCGGTGGCAATCTGGGCGCGCTCCATCAGGTGACGCACTTCGTCGCCCGCGGCGCCGGGAAGCACCTGCGTCTGGAGCAGGCCGTAAATCTTTTGCACGGCTTCGTCAGGCTTGGACGCATAGATATGCCCCAGCGCCCAGAGGCCTACCAGCAGGAGAGGCACAAAGGCCAGTACCATGAAGAACGCCAGGCCCGCTGCGAGCAGGCCGCCGTTGTCCTTGCCGAAGCGCGTGAACACATCCAGCGTGAACCGTATCCAGAAGATGCGCCGCAGGCGCGCGAGCAATGCGTTCATAGTCTCCCAGTTGCGCGATAGAGCCTGACCCTGCCAGAGACCTACCCCTGACACGTCACATTCGCAACAAGTTGCTTCGTTCCGTGTCTGTCCCCTTCCCAGTGAGGAGGGGAAGGGGTGCGGGTCACGGGGAGTTTCACTGGTCTTCAACCTTCCCCTTCACGCACTAGCGTGCCCGGAGGGGGGAGGGGTCGCCCCGTCTTCGGGCGGGGGTAGGTTTCTCCGTCGCCCCATTCTGATGGGCGGGGTAGGTTCCCGCCAAAAACCTACCCCCGCCGCACTGTGAGCGTGGCGGGCGCGGACGCCGTGCCGCTGGCGTCTACGGTGACGGCGGTGATGGTGAACACGGTGTCCAGGGCGCTGGAAAACAGGCTGTTTGTCTTGAGCGGCAGATTGTCCGCGCGCCAGTTGCCGTTCTTGTCGGCCACAACGTCTTTTGTCCCGGCAGAGCCGGACGCAGACAGCAGGCCGCCGAGGGCTTTGGAAACGTAATTGGTGGTCAGGCGCACGGTGGCTCCCGGCACAGCCTTGCCGATAAGCGTCACGGTGTCCCCCACGAGCACGTCATCGGGCGGGTCAAGAATGCGCGGCGCTTTGGGCGGCCCGGCGGCGATGGTCAGACCCGACGCAAGGGTCGTAGTCACGGTCTGGCCGCCCTGCGTGAACTGTGCGGTCACGGGGGCATCCTGCACGCTGTCCCCGGCGATGACGGTGTATTCGCCCGTGTAAACGCCCGGCTTGCCTTCGCGCAGGGGAATGGCAGACGCCAGTTTGCCGATGGCGACGCTTCCCGTGCCCCCCGGCGGGCCATTGAGCGTGAAGCGCACTGTCTGCCCGACGCCGACGGCCTGCCCTGCCGGGGCGCTGGACGTGAAGTTCTGCACCAGCGCGCTGCCGGTCACGGTGAAAGTCCAGGACGTGGTTTCGGCATTGCCGATGTTATCGGCAACGGCAACGAAGACGGTGTGCGGCCCATTGGCAAGCGGCGCGGCGGGCCGGACGTTGAAGAAGCCGGGCGTGATGGTCGCCTGCCCTGTCACGTCCGCGCCGTCCAGACGGATGCGCGTGGCGGCAGGAGAAACCCCCACCCCGCCACCATCGCTGAAGGTGGCGTAAATGAGCGGCTGCGCGCTGGCAACCGTCGCGCCTTTGGCGGGAGCAAAGTCGGTGACGGTGGGAGCCTGCGTGTCTATCGTGACCAGCCCTGCCGCCTGTATCAGCGCGGACGTGACGCCGTTCGCCGTGAGTTTGCCCAGCACGGCAGCGCCGGTGACGTTCACGCCTTTCACGGCGGTGTAGGTTCCCCGGTAGCGTCCGGGGGAGAACTCCCGCATCACCAGCCGTTCAGCGACGCCCGGAATGGCGAGAATGGCCTGCCCGCCCGGCGTCCCTTCCAGAATGACGGTCAGCACGCTGCCCGTCTTGAGCGGGCCTTTGAGATCGTCGGTGAACGACGTGACGACGACATTGGTGGGCGGAATGGGCGAGCCGGGCGCGGGGACGGGCGCAGGCGGCGTTGGGTTCGGGCTGCCCGCCTCCGCGACGGCGACTCCGAAGCCTAAATTGTTGGCCGGGTTGGTGCGAATGACAACGCTTTCGTCGGGCTTGATGTCGGATAAACTCATGTCGCGCCCGGCCATGCTGATGGGAACGCCGGGGGCAAGTTCTACCGTCGTGCCGTCATTGAGGGTGACGACGGAGTTGCCGGACGCGAGTTTGCCGATGCTTTTCACCGTGCCGCGCACTTCGCCATACGTGGCGGTGACGCTCTGGGCCGCGCCATTCCCGTCGCGCTGCACGGTCACCTGGTCGCCCGCCTGAAGTGCTGACAGGCTGACCTGCACGGCAGGCTGGCCGGGGACAGCGCGCAAAACAATCGCATTCGGGGCGAGCGGCAGGACAGTATCTACGCCGTTGACCCGCACCGTCACCTGCTGCGGGTTGGCGTTGGCATAGATGCCGGTGAGTTGTCCGACGACTTGCCCGGAGCCGGGCGGGGCAGGAAGCGTGGCAAGATGCGGCTCGGAAGTCTTAATCTGCACGGTAGACTGCGCGGCGAGCCATTCCACATACGCCCCCAGCGATTGCGCGACAAAGCGCAAGGGAACCAGCGTCGTGCCGTTGACGGTCTGGGCGGGCTGCGCGAGCGTTTGCGGCTGGCCGTTGACAGTGGCGGTCAGCGCGCCGAGCGGGAGCACAATGGAGGCCGCGCCCTTTTTGGCGAAGATGGTGCGCGAAGGGCCGTCGTAGTTGACACTGGCCCCCAGCGCCTCAAAGACGCCGCGCAGGGGGACGAGCACGGAGCCGTTTACCTCCGTCGGGGGCGTGCCCGTGAATGCAATCGGCGTGCCGTTCACTGTGACCTGAATGGGCGCGGCGACGGCGGTGCGGGTCAGGGTGAGCGCGAGCGCGAGGGCGGCTGTCGCGCGGGCAGCGGTGCGAATGGGTGTGTTCAAAAGCGTGGCGCTCCTTTCTCTCGCCGTGGGAGAGGGTCTTGCGTGAGGCCATTGTATCCCTCTGGCGTCCGTTCTCAAACATAAGCATCCAGAGGACGCCGGAGGAGCGACACAGAAAAAGCCGCCTGCTCGTTTCGGGCAGGCGGCTTCTGGCTCTGGCAAAGGGCGTTTTTGCTTACCCTGCCACAACAAGCGTGTCGTGGTAGAGCGGCGCGCCCAGAAAGCCCATTGGCGAGATGGGGGTCAGGCAGACGCCCACCCGGTTGCCCACGTCCGCCGGGCCGAATACGGCGGTGAACGCGGAGGTGATGTCCAGAGTTGCGCCGCCCGGCAGGGAGCTGAACACTTCAATGTCCTGATATTTGGACTTGTCCAGCACGGTGACGCCGGGGCTTTGCGGCCTAATCGCCATGAGCCGCGCCAGCCCGGCATAGGCGATGGCGGGGGCGATGGTGATTGCCAGCGCGTCCCCGGTGCGGGTGGCGGCCAGCGTGTAATCGGGGATTTCGATGGTGGCTTCCGGGAGCACGCCCACCGAGCGCAGGATGTCCATTCCCGCAATCAGGCGCGTGAAGTTCAAGGAAACAAACAGCGATTTGCCCGACGATGTGGACTTGGTGGCGTTGACGCTGTAGCGCTGGCCCAGGCGGACAAAGCTTTGCCGTTCCGAATCAGACAACTGAGGCCACAATTTTGAGAGCATACGCAGCCGTTGATTGACGATCTGCTGGCGAGGGCTGGGCGCGCGCCGTGCGACGGTTTGGGCCGCCGCCTGCGCGGGCGAAACGACAGACGTGGCAGCGGACGAGGCCGCGCCGTTGACCAGACGAAGAGCAGAAGACATGACGAAAACTCCTGTAAACACATGGCGCGTCGCCGGGCTGAAAGTTGGCCCGCGCCCTGCCGGTCTGACTGTCCATGTGCGGCCTCAGTCCGGTATTGTTCACAGTATCGGAACCTGTGCCGGTTTTCTTTAGGGATTGAGGGCCTGCGTGGAAACTTTTTTTCCGGGGACAACAAGATGCCCGCCGCGCCCGTGAATGAGATGGGCAGGACGGGCGCAAACGAAGCGGGCGGCGAGAGTGAAAGCGTGGAAAGCGCGTCAGCGCAGGCGCTTTTCTGCCGCTGGTTTGGCGTTCCCGCGAGGGTGCGCGGCCCGGTGTACGGCGGGCGAAAAGTGGCCGCAGGCTGATTGCAGGGCGGCATCGGCCCCGATGAACGGCTCGCCCACCGAGGGCAGGGCGTCCTCGTACACATCGACAGCCTGCGCCCAACGCCCGACGCGAAGCAGCAGCAGGGAACGGCGCAAAAGGTCATGGGCATCATGGGTTCGCAGGGCGTGATAGGCTTGCAGGGCTTCGGCGGTTTTCCCCTCCCCGTCCAGCGCCTCCGCCAGAAACTTCTGCGCCATTAACGGGTCGCGGCCCAGCGCGAGGCATTGCCGGGCATCGGCTTCGGCCTGTCGGTACTGGCCGTTGTCTATCTCCACCGCCGCCCGCCGCCAGAGACGGTACGATTTCGCTTCTTTTGCCATGAATGCGGGCGAAGGCGGCACGGAGCCAATGCAGGAGCCTCCCCCGCCGCAGCAATTGTAGAGATTGCAGGGCGGCGGCGGGTGCAGAAACGCGGAAAGAGAAACATTCTCGTAAATTGCGACATACAGCAGCACGCACAGCGTCGCAGCCAGCATTTTGTGTTTCAGAGGCACAAGCCAGCGTATCACAATTCCATGATAACGCACCCGACCGGCTTTGTCAAGCCGCCTGAAACTCAGCGTCCAAAACCAATATCCGCGATGCCCCGAACCGAACAAACGAGCGAGAAAACCAGTAGACAGCGATAGTACACCCTTTAACACCCCTTTAATCACCCTTTAACAACCCTATAACAACCCCTTAACAACCGGCTAACTTCCTGCCAATAAACTGGCAAAAACCACCCGTGCGCCAGAGCGGGTACACTGGGCGCGGAGGAGACATTCATGCCCGACCTTGCTCAACGCTTTCCCAAAAACCCGCTTTTGCGCCCCGCCGATGTTGTTCCCAGCCGGGACGGGCTGGAAGTGGAGTGTTTGCTGAACCCCGGCGTGTTTCGCTTCAATGGCAGAATTGGGCTTTTGTTGCGCGTCGCCGAGCGGCCTCATCAGGAAGATGGGTGGCGCTCCACGCCCATCATAGACCCATTAGAGCCTTCCGGCATGGCGATTATGCGCGTCCGCACGGATGACCCGGAGTTGCGTGAAGGCGACCCGCGCGTTTTCCAATACAGGGGGCAAACGTACCTGACGACGCTTTCTCACCTGCGTCTGGCGTGGTCGGACGACGGCGGCGAGCGCTTTGTGGTGGAACCAAAGCCAACGCTGTTGGGGCTGGGGGATTTGGAGTCCTTCGGCATTGAAGATGCCCGCGTGAGTTTATTAGATGGGCGTTATTACCTGACGTATACGGCAGTTTCCCCCTCCGGCGTCGCGGTCGGCATGACGAGCACGACAGACTGGCAGACATTCACGCGGCACGGCGTCATTCTCCCGCCGTCTAATAAAGACTGCGCGCTGTTCCCGCGCCGCGTGAACGGGGAGTATCTGTGCCTGCACCGCCCGTCTAACGTGTATATCGGCGGGCATTACATCTGGCTGGCGCGCTCGCCGGATTTAATTCACTGGGGGCAGCACAAAGTGCATCGCATGGTCGCGTCCGGGGATGTGGGACTCGGCGCGCGTGGGCGCAGGCGCGGAACCCATTGAAACGCAGCAAGGCTGGCTGGTGATTTATCACGGGGCAAATGAGAAGAACCGCTACTGCCTGGGGGCGCTGCTGCTGGACTTGAACGACCCATCCAAAGTGCTGGCGCGCTCGTTTACGCCCCTCATGGAGCCGCTCGCGCCGTATGAGCAGACGGGGTTCTTCGGCAATGTCGTGTTCACCAACGGCCATGTGCGCGACGGAGACACGGTGACCGTGTATTACGGCGCGTCGGATGAGGTGATTTGCGGGGCGCGCTTCTCGGTGCGGGAAATACTGGACACGCTGTCAGACGTGCCGGAAGGCAGCGTTTAGCGGGCCATAAACGAGAACGTCTGCGTGAGGACTTGCGGGCTGCCGGACGCAGGAGCGGGCGCGGCTCCCTCATCCGGCATGGGGCTGCGGAACGAGGCGAGCGGCGGAATAGGCGGGTCATGCTCGCTTTCCAGAACGTCCAAGCGAGCCGAAGCCGTCGGCGACAGGGGCTTATACGCAAACGTGACGGTGTTCACTCCGGCGCGCAGGCGCATGGTGATGTCTTTGTCTACGGGCGCGCCATATTCTCCCAAGAAGAGGCCGTTGACGCGCACTTTCACGCGGGCATTGAAGATGCCGCCCCGAAGCCAGTGCGAATGCTGCGTCGGCATGGCAGGGCCGCTCGCGCCACCGAGGGTGTCCTTGCCGCTTTCCAGGGGGTCTTTATCCGGCGTTGCCTTTCCCCCGGTGAGCGCGTCCTGCCCCGCCGTGAGCGGGTCATCCGGGGCCGAAGAGTTGGCAGTTGTGGACGTGCCCGTTGGAGCGGAAACATCTGCGGAAGGCTGGCCGGTCACGGGGTCAGCGGACGGGGCGGTGTCAGGCGCGGGGGTTTGTGCCACCTGCGGCGGCGTGGACGGGGGCGGTGGAGCAGTTTGGTCGTCACCGCACCCGGTGAGTAAGAGCGAGAGGAGCAGGAAGGCCCTCACCCGGCGCATTCGCGCCACCCTCTCCCGCAGGCGGGCGAGGGTTAAGAGTGTCTTGTTCCCACCCTCGCCTGCGAAGCGGGAGAGGGTCGCCCTTCTGAGGGCGGGGTGAGGGCCACCTGTGGGGAACACGGCTAGTCCGTTTTCATGGCTTCAATGAGCACGGTGGCGACTTCCGGGCGGGTGAACTCCGGTGGCGGGATTTGGCCCGCGCGGAGCATTTCGCGCACCTTTGTGCCAGACAGCGAGATGCGCTGCTCCGGGGTCGCTTTGCTGGTCTTGGATGTTGCCATGCCGCCGTCTAAGGTGCTCCAGAAGGAGTGCTCAAACATGAGCGGGACGATGCCCAATGCCTGCGGGTCAATCTCGTTGAAGATTGTCTGCGCGTCGTAGGTGCCGTAGTAGTTGCCGACGCCCGCATGGTCGCGGCCCACGATGAAGTGGGTGCAGCCGTAGTTTTTGCGAATGAGCGCGTGGAAGATGGCCTCGCGCGGCCCGGCGTAGCGCATGGCGGCGGGGTTCACCGAGAGCAGCACGCGGTCGGACGGGAAGTAGTTTTCCAGCAGGGCCTCGTAGCAGCGCATGCGGATGTCGGGGGCGATGTCGTCGCCTTTGGTGGCCCCGACAAGCGGGTGCAGGAGCAGGCCGTCCACAATCTCCATCGCGCACTTGATGATGTATTCGTGGGCGCGGTGAACCGGGTTGCGGGTCTGGAAGCCGACCATGCTGTTCCAATTGCTGTCCGCCATATACTTGCGGGTCTGGGCGGGGGTCATGCGGTAAGGCGCGAAGTCGTCGTGGGCGGGGACGTTCACCACGTCAATCGGGCCGCCGATGAGGGTGTCACCCTGCGCGTAGACGGTGGCGACGCCGGGATGGGCTTCGTCGGTGGTGCGGTAGACCATTTCGGCTTCTTTGGACTTGTCGTAGCCGAACTTGTCCGTGACGTGCATAATGGCGAGAAGCGTGCCGTCGGGGGCGTTGAGGGCTACGTCCTGTCCCGTTTGGATTGTCCCGGCGGTGGCTTCATCTAACGCCAGCGTGATGGGAATTGACCAGGGCAGGCCGCTCCCTAGTTTCATGTGGGACACGACGCCGTTGTAGTCGGCTTCGGTCATAAAGCCCGTGAGGGGGGAATACGCGCCGATGGCGAGCATTTCCACGTCGGACACCTGCCGCTCGGAAAGAGCGATTTGCGGGAGCGAGGACGCTTTGGAAGTCAGGGCGTCCTTCTGGTCGGCAGGGACGACGCGGTTGATGAGTGTGCCGCCGTGCGGCGCGATAGTGGTCATGTGTTCTCCTTGAGTTGTGTAGTGGACATGGGATCTGAAGAGGCCCTCACCCGGCGCTTCGCAACAAGTTGCTGCGCGCCACCCTCTCCCGTCGGAACGGGCGAGGGTTCGGAAAGAATTGTTTTACCCTCGCCTGCGCCCTCCGGGTCTGCCAGTGCAGAGCGGGAGAGGGTCGCCCCGACAGGGGCGGGGTGAGGGCCTCTTATGGCGGGGTGAGGGCCTTCTTGTTGAAGCCGGGTGCGCTCGGCGCGTAGTTGGTCAATGGCCTGCGCGAGCAAGTCTTGGTGGGCTGGATAATTGAGCCAGGTGCTCGCGCCCGATGAGTGCGGCAGGGGAACGTAGGTCACGCCGTCCTGCGCGAACGTGCGGCCAACGGCTTCGTCCAGCGTCTTGCGGGGCAGGAACGTGTCCAGGGCCATCTTACCGAATAGAATGACGACCTGGGGGCTGACTAACTCCCATTGGGCGTTGAGCCAGGGACGGCAGTTGGCGCGTTCTTTGGGAGAGGGCGCGCGGTCGGTGCTTTTGCCGGGCAAGCGTCCTGGGAAGCATTTGGTGAGTGCGGTCATATACACAAGAGTGCCAATGTCGGTGTCTGCGAAGCCTGCCTGCGCGAGCCAGCTAATCAGTTTGCGGGCGGCGGGGCCAAGATACATCCGGTCGCCGCGCCAGTCCGAAAGCCCCGGAGCCTGCCCGATTAACAGAAACGGCGCGGGCGCTTCGCCCCAAACCAGCGGCGGGGGCGCAATCGGGAAGCCGTCCGCCTCGCATTTTCGGCAGGCGCGTATCTGCGCGTGCAGGGCGTCAATAGTTGATATTGGCCCGTCTTGCTCCGTCACGGCCTTTATTGTACCATAGTCGGGGGTTGTTTTTGGCGGCGGGGGTTATATTCTGGTAAGGTTGCGGGGGTCAGTTGCGTCAGCGTCCTTCAGGCCCGGAGAAGACATGCTGATATTGGTTCCAGTTCCCTACCACGACCAGCAACAGGGTAAGAGCAATCGCCAGTGCCATCCAAACAATGCCTGACATCACGCCCCAGACCATCCGCTTGGCTTGTGAACCCGGAGTACGCTTCTGAGATGCGTTCTCCACGAATTGCCCGGCGCGGCTCTGACGAATAGCCCTCTGTTGCTTGTCTTCACGTTTGACGGTACGCGCTATCCAGCCGTAGGCAATCAGGCTGATGATGACCAAGAGGAAAACAGGTGAGAGCATGAGGAGAAGATCGAGCATATTTCTCTTGCTTGTTGGCCGTGCCCGCCCGTGTTTCCTGCCGCCGCCTCGCCTGCGCGGGGGGCGAAAACTCGCTCCGGGAACAGTCCTTGTATAGCGGTCAGGTATTCACGGGACGGCAAAGGGCTGGAGGGACGGGGTGGCAGTTGCCAATGGGCGGCGCTTTGTGTTACACTTGGGGCATGAGCAAGGAACGGGTTTTGCGCGCGATTGTGGGCGACGCGCTGCGCGAGAATGAACCGATGGCGCGGCACACGACGCTGAAGGTGGGCGGCCCGGCGCGCTGGTTCTGGGCTGCGAGCGATGTGGACGAACTGGCGCGAGCGCTGGCGGCATGCGCGAACGAAGGCGTGCCGACGCTGTTTGTGGGGCACGGGTCTAATTTGCTGATGAGCGACGCGGGCTTTGACGGGCTGGTGATACAAAACCGGTGCAAGCGCACGGAGATTAGCGCAGAGACTTTAGCAGAAAGCGGCGTGTCGTTCGGGTCGCTGTTTCAGCAGACGGCGCGGGCGGGTTTCGTGGGCTTAGAGTGGGCGATTGGCATTCCCGGCACGGTGGGCGGGGCGCTTGTTTCTAATGCGGGCGCGTACCGGGGCAATATTGGGCCATTGGTTTCGTCGGTGCGGGTGTTTGCAGAGGGCATTGACCAGACGGTTGGGCCGGAATGGATGGAGTTCTCCTATCGGGACAGCCGCCTGCGCCGGGGTACGTCACAGGAGGCACAAAGCGTGCCCCCGGTGGTGCTGTCGTGCTGTCTGCATCTGACGGAGCGGGGCGAACCTGCTGTTATCATGGCACGCGCGAAGGAGTATCAGGCGCAGCGGCGCAGCAAGCAGCCGTATGCGCCGTCGGCGGGGTCGTTCTTCAAGAACGTGGTGGACAGAGATTTGGCGCAGACGATGCCCGGTTTGTCGGACGGGATGCGCGCGGCGGGGGTTGTGCCAGCGGGCTTTTTGATTGAAGCGTGCGGCTTGAAGGGCTTGCAGGAAGGCGGCGCGCAGGCTTCGGAAAAGCACGCGAACTTCCTGATTAACGCGGGCGGCGCGACGGCGAGCGACCTGCGCCGCCTGGCGGAACAAATCAAGGCGCGCGTGCAGGCGCAGTTTGACGTTGCGCTGGAAGAGGAAGTGCTGTACGTCGGCGACTGGCGCGGCTGGCCGTGAGCGTTCCTGTTGGGTGGCGACGGTGGGCCTTATTTGTCTTCCTCTGCATGGCGGCGCTGGCAGGCAATGCGGCGTTTGTTCATCACTGGACAACAGGGCAGATGCGCGCGATGAACGACGTGCCGTCCATTCTGGCGGGCTACGCGCAGACGCCGCACTTGTTTCCTGAGAGTGTGCGCTGGTGGCGCGGGCAGTGGATACAGGTCAACATTCCCGCGTTCCGTCCGGTGTCGGCGTATCTGTATTGGAGCGAGTGCTGGATTGGAATGCACGCCGGGTGGGTGTGGAACGGATGGATTGGGTACGCACTGCTGGTTGTCAATGCGTGCTTGAGTAGCGTGCTGGCGTGGCGGCTCACGCAGTCGCGCGCGTGTCTGCTTCTGGCAGGAGGGCTGGCGACGCAGCCTGTTTTGTTCAATGCGTCTCAGCCCCGGCAATGGCTCATCTGGTTCCCGGTGCATCAAGACTTGCTGATGAGCGCGCTCCTGCTGGGCGCGCTTTTGCAGTTTGACCGGTGGCGGCAAACGGCGTCGCGCCGCGCGCTGCTGGGCTGCTGGGTTTGCTTTGTGCTGGGCGCGCTGGCAAAAGAACACGTCTATATCTTCCCATTGCTGGCGCTGGCAGACGCGCTTCTGTGGCCCGGCACAGACAAAGCGCGGCGGCGTCAGGGCGCGGCGCAGGCGGGTTTGATGGCATTGACTGTTGGCGCATTGTGGGTTTACCGGGCGTCGGTGATTGCTCACCCGCGCAACCCGCACCCGCACGCGGCGGGCGTGGCGGAGATGGCGCTGCTGTATCTGTACAACACGGTGTACCGGGTGGCGCTGTCGGGGGAATGGTGGCTGGCAGGATTAGCCGTTCTCCTGTGCGTCCTGGTGGGCGCGGCGCGACGCTGGGGAGGGCGGCTGCGCCTGTCCGCGTGGATTGGAGGCAGCCTTGCCGCCGTGTGGCTGTATCTGACACTGGCAACGGGGTCGGCAGCGGCGACGCTGTGGCTGTTTGTGGACGGCAATTCGGCGCTGATTTATCCCCACGACCTGCTGTTTCTGTGCGTGACGCTGTACGGAACGTGGCTGCTGTGGAAACGCCGCCGTGACGCGCCAACGGGGGCGGCGTGGGCGTTTTTATTTCTTTCGTATGCGCCCGTGCTCAACTTCATGGGCTGGCATTACGCGCTGCCCGCGTGGTTCGTGCGCGCCGCCTACGATGCGCTGATTGGGAAGTTGATGTGGCAGGACGCCCTCAGCCTGTCTAAAAGTGGCCCTTAGCCGCGAGAGGAAAGGCCCTCACCCCGCCCGCAGACGGGCGACCCTCTCCCGCGTAGGAGGCCCTCACCCCGCCCCGTTGGGGCGACCCTCTCCCGCGTAGGAGGCGAGGGTGGGAGATAAGACGCCCGCTTCGCAGGCGAGGGTGGGAGAGAAGTCACTCTTACCCTCGCCCGTGACAACGGGAGAGGGTGGCGCGAGGCTTTGCGACGCGCCGGGTGAGGGCCGCCACAAGCAGGGCCAATGAAGGGGCGAAAGGAGGAGCCGCGCGGCGTAGACCCACGCTATTCCCCATTATGGCAGATTTCCCCACCCTCTTTAGGGCGCATTTTGCCGTTTGTCGCTGGCTTGTCACAGGGTCGTAACAGGGTCTTGTTATTATCTTGTCAAGGTCTTGTTATTATCTTGTCAATAACAAATCATTAACATCGGCAGGTGTGAAATAGCCTTTTGAGCGTGCCGCAGGCCAGTTTCGGGCCAGTTCGCAGGCCCTACCCAGGAGCAAATAAACTGGTATTTTCACCGATACCTGTTTTTCGGAAAACGGCCCTCATCCCTTCCCGATGGCGGGGTGAGGGCTTCTCCCCCTGCACCGGGTACAATCGGCGCATGAACTTAGGATTAGACGGCAAAGTCGCGCTGGTCGCGGCGTCTTCGGCGGGACTGGGGCGCGCGTGCGCCGAAGCATTGGCGCGGGAAGGCGCGAAAGTCGTTATCAATGGGCGACGGCCTGATTTGCTGGCCCGCACGGCGTCGGAACTGCGGCAGGTGATGGGGCCGGGCGCGGACGTTCACACGGTCAGCGGCGACGTGTCCTCTCTGGATGACATTTCGCGGCTGGTGAAGGCAACGGTGGCGCGCTTCGGGCAGCTGGACATTCTTGTCACCAACGGCGGCGGGCCTCCGCCCGGCAAGTTCGCCGACATGGGGGAAGAGCAGTGGCAGGACGCTTTAGACGGCACGCTGTGGCCGGTGGTGCGTCTGGTGCGCCTGTGTTTGCCGCATTTGCAGGCTGCAAAGGAGCGCGGCGGCGGGCGCATTGTCAACATCGTGTCTACTAGCGTCAAGCAGCCGATTGGGGGGCTGATGCTGTCCAACGCGGTGCGGCCCGCCGTGATTGGCCTTGCCAAGACCCTTGCCAATGAACTTGCTGGCGACGGCATTCTGGTCAACAATGTTTGCCCCGGCTCGTTTGACACCGACCGCATCAAGCATGTTTACGAAGCGCGGGCCAAAGCGCAGGGCATCTCGGTAGAAGACGCGACCGCGCAGGGCGTCAAATCCATTCCGCTGGGGCGTCTGGGCGAGCCGTCGGAACTGGGCCATCTTGTCGCCTTTCTTGTTTCCGATAAAGCCGCCTACATCACCGGCCAGACCCTCTGCGTGGACGGCGGATTGGTCAATACCCTCTTCGGGTAGCACTCATGCTGCTCTCGGAACGCAAAAGAAACCGTGCCCATTCTCTGCACGCGCTGGGCGCAGCCGATGACAGCGCAGATGTAAATGCCCCCAATTGGCACGGCACGACGTCCCTTATGCGCGCCGCTTCCGCCGGGCACGCGCAAACCGTGAAACGCCTGCTCGCGCACGGCGCAGCCCCCTCTGTCCTGCCTGCCCCACCCGCCTCGCCCCACGATGCCTGATGAAGCAAACCCCTGCAACAAAACCGCGCGCCGCGTGTCTCAGCCAGTGTATTCGCGGAAAGGAGCAACAGCAGTGGCAAACGCGCAATGGAACGAATTGACCGCCGCGCAGCAAACAGCGGTCGTGGTCGGCGGCGTGGTGCAGTTTGGGCTGCTCGGCGCGGCGCTGGTGGATTTGGCGCGGCGTCCGGCCAATGAGGTGCGGGGGCATAAAGCGTGGTGGCTCCCTGCTTTGTTCGTCAACTTCTTTGGGCCGCTGGCTTACTTCGCGCGCGGGCGCAAGTCGGCGGTGTGAGGGAAACAGGGAGAAAACCTGCCAAGGTGAAGAAACAACTGCCGCCTGCCGCCACAAAGCCGAAGCCGGGGCAGGTTCCGCTGAGAACGTTCGCTGTCCGCCTCCAAAACCTGTGGCGTGGCTTCATTCTGTCTGTGTGGAAAAGTTATACCAACCCGACCAACACATTGAATAGGCCGCACTAGCGCGCCGCGCGCAGAGCCAGCCCGACCGCGCCTGCAAGCAGAATGACTCCCGGTTCCGTTACGCGCCGGGTGCGCGTCAGAAGCAACAGCGTCGCCAGCGCAATCAGAACCGTCGGCCAGTCGGTGAGGGCGCGTCGGCCCAGCACCCACGCTGCGCCCGCAATCGCCCCGGTCGCCGCCGCTGTCACGCCCACGATGAACGCCTGAATGCGCCGGTTCTGCGCCCAGCGCCGAAAGTGACGGGCGGGCAGCACCACCAGCAGGTAGCAAGGCAGAAACACCCCCAGCGCCGCCACGCTCGCCCCCACAGGCCCCGCCACCAGATACCCGATAAACGCCACCGTAATCACTACTGGCCCCGGCGTAATCATCGCCACCGCCACCGCATCTAAAAACTGCCGCTCGGTCAGCCAGTGGAAGCCGTTCACGACGCCGCCATGCAGAAACGGCACAATCGCCAGCCCGCTTCCAAATACCAGCGCCCCCGCCTGCGCGAAGTAAACAAACAGTTTGCCCAGCAGCGCGCGGGAGGCCATGCCATGCAGCCCCGTCAGCAGCCAGGCGGGGACAGCAACGCCCAGCACGCCGGGCTTGCGCGACAGGCGGGGCGGCGCTTTCACCCACAGCGAGACAAAGCCGCACGCCACGAACAGCCAGACCCACTCAGTTTGTGTCCATGCCGTCACCAGCGCGCTCACGGCAAACAGCGGCCACAGCACCCGGTCGCGCGCAATCGTTGTTTGCACCAATTTCCACACGCTGCGCCCGACAATGGCAATCACGGCGGCCCCCACCCCATAAAACGCGCCCTGCATCCATGCCAGCCCGCCGAACCGCACATACAGCGCTGACAGCGCCAGCACCATCAGAAACGACGGCAGCACGAACGCCAGACTGACCCACGTCGCCCCCGCCACGCCCGCGCGCACCCAGCCTAAATATATCGCCAACTGCGCCGCCAGCGGCCCCGGAGCCAGCTGCGCCAGCGCCAGCCCTTCCACATAATCTTGTTTGCTGACCCAGCGGCGGTCGTCTACCAAATCGCGCTGCATCGCCCCCACCAGCGCAATCGGCCCGCCAAAGCCGAATGTGCCCAATCGCAGAAAATACAGCAAAAACGCGCGCAGCGTGCAGGGGGGCGTGGAAGAGGGCATATCCATAGCGGCAGGTTCGCCGCGCCTGCCTGCCATTCCTGCCTGCCCGGTTTAGCCTGATTTCTCCGGTGGGATAACCTGCCGTACAGCACTCTTGGAGGAGATTTCACCATGACAGACACTTCGCAAGACAAGCCGGTCAATGTCGGTTCCACCGAACGCTGGGCTTCGGCGATTGGCGGCGGGGCGGCCATCACGTATGGCCTCCTGCGCCGGGATAAAATCGGCCTCGCGCTGGCGGCTCTGGGCGGCAGCCTGCTGTATCGCGGCTCCACCGGGCACTGCGCCGTATACGAAAAAGCGGGCGTCAACACCGCCGACATGGAAGACGGGAACGGCGCGGCAAGCGGGAACGGCGAAAAAGCTCCTGGCGTCCGACACGAAAGCGGCATCAAAGTCAACAAAGCTGTCACTATCGGTCACCCCGCCGAGGAACTGTATTCGTTCTGGCGCGACTTCACTAACCTGCCCCGCTTTATGAACCATTTAGAGAGCGTGCAGGTCTTGGACGGCTCCAAGTCCCACTGGGTCGCGAAAGCCCCCTTTGGCCGCACCGTAGAATGGGACGCTGAGATTGTCAACGAGGAACCCGGCAAGATGATTGCCTGGCGCTCCCTACCCGGAGCCGACGTGGATAGCGCAGGCTCCGTCCACTTCAAGCCCGCTCCCGGCGGGCGTGGCACGGAAGTCCACGTGTCGCTGTCTTATCAGCCCCCGGCAGGCCAGATTGGGGCCGCCGTCGCCAAACTCTTTGGCGAAGAACCCGCCCAGCAGATAGACAACGACCTGCGCCACTTCCGCAACCTCATGGAGACGGGCGAACTGCCCACCACCGACGGCCAGTCGGCGGGCAAGCGCAGCGTCAGCGCGAAGGCCCTGCAAGCCGCCGTAGAAAACAAAATCAAGTCTGTGCAGCCTGCTTAGGAGGTTCTCATCTGTAAGAGGCCCTCACCCGGCTCCTTCGGAGCCACCCTCTCCCGCTAGCGCAGGCGAGGGTGAAGAATAAGTTCCTGCTGACGCAGGCGAGGGTGGGAAACCCACTTGTCCTGACCCTCGCCTGCGAAGCGGGAGAGGGTCGCCATTCCGATGGCGGGGTGAGGGCCTCCTACGGGGGTGAGGGCCGCCACACGCAAAGGCTGCAACACATTACGTTACTGAAAGGCACACCATGAAAGCACTTGTCTGGCACGGCAAGCACAACGTCAGCGTGGACAATGTTCCCGACCCCACGATACTGAACCCGCGCGACGCCATTATCAAGATTACAACCACCTGCATCTGTGGCTCCGACCTGCACCTCTACGACGGCGTTATGCCCACAATGGAAGCGGGCGATATTGTAGGCCATGAGTTCATGGGCATCGTGGAGGAAGTCGGCCCCGGCGTCAAGAACCTCAAAAAAGGCGACCGCGTGGTGGTTCCCTTCACCATCGCCTGCGGCTCCTGCTTCTTCTGCTCGCGCCAACTGTTCTCGCTGTGCGACAACTCCAACCCCAATTATGAGATTGCCGCGCAGATGATGGGGCACTCGCCATCAGGATTGTTCGGCTACACGCATATGCTGGGCGGCTACGCGGGCGGGCAGGCCGAATATGCGCGCGTCCCGTTCGCCGATGTCGGCCCCTACAAAGTCCCCGACAGCCTTACCGATGAGCAGGTCGTCTTCCTCACCGACATCTACCCGACTGGCTACATGGCCGCCGAGAATTGTGATATTCAGCCCGGCGACACCATCGCCGTGTGGGGATGCGGCCCGGTGGGGCAGTTCGCCATCAAGAGCGCGTTCCTGCTGGGCGCGGAGAAGGTGATTGCCATTGACAGCGTGCCCGAACGCCTGGCGCTCGCCCAGGCCAACAACAGCGGCGTGGAGACCATCAACTTCATGGACGAGAACTTGAACGCCCAATTGCAGGAGATGACCGGCGGGCGCGGCCCTGATGCCTGCATTGATGCCGTCGGCATGGAAGCGCACGGCACGTCGCCCGGCGAACTCTACGACTGGGCCAAAATGGGCATGAGAATGGCGACCGACCGCCCTAATGTGCTGCGGCAGGCCATTCTCAACTGCCGCAAGGGGGGAACCGTCTCCGTGCCTGGCGTCTACGGCGGCCTGATAGACAAAATCCCCTTCGGCGCGGCTATGAACAAGGGCCTGACCTTCAAGATGGGCCAGACGCACGTTCACCGCTACCTGAAGCCTCTGCTGGAACACGTCGTCAAAGGCGACATTGACCCGCGCTTTATCATCACGCACCGCAAGAAACTGGAAGAAGCGCCCGCCATGTACGAACTGTTCAAGAACAAGAAAGACGACTGCATCAAAGTGGTGCTGACGCCGTAGGACCCTATCTCCAGAGGAACCTACCCCAGCCATCAGAATGGGCGACCCCTCCCCAAAGGGGAAGGGTAAGGGCAAGTGTCCCCAAGTCTTCTCCCCCTCCCCATTCAAGACCCGCTGTGCGGGGGAGGGGACAGAGCCGGAGCGAAGCAACTTGGTTGCGAGGGCGACGGGTCAGGGGTAGGTTCCTAAATGGCGGACCGCTCAAGAAACCCATGACAAACACGCAAAAACTGCTGCTGGCGGCAGGGCTGGCGCTCGCGGGGCGGGAAGCGTGGGCGCGGTTGCGCGCGGAGAACCTGGACGGGCAGGTCGCGCTGATTACGGGCGGCTCGCGGGGGCTGGGACTGGCGCTTGCCCGCGAGTTCGCCCGGCAAGGCTGCCGCCTTGCCCTGTGCGCCCGCGACCCCGAAGAACTGCAACAGGCGCAGGCAAGTCTCGCAGACACTGGCGCGGAAATCTTCACCGTCCCCTGCGACGTGCGCGAGCAGGAGTCGGTCAATGACATGGTGGCCGCCGTCACTGCGCGCTACGGGCAGATAGACATTCTGGTCAACAACGCGGGCATTATTCAGGTTGGCCCGGTGCAGAACATGACCGCATCCGACTTCGCCGACGCCCTGCAATCCGACTTTTGGGGCACGCTGTACCCCGTTCTTGCCGTCCTGCCGCAAATGCAGCAGCGACGGGCGGGCCGCATTGTCAATGTGACTTCCATTGGCGGCAAAATCAGCGTGCCGCATCTGCTGCCCTACTCGTGCGCCAAGTTCGCCGCGACGGGCCTCTCAGTGGGCTTGCGGGCAGAACTGGCGCGCGACGGCATCACAGTCACGACCATCGCGCCGGGGCTTTTACGCACGGGGTCGTTCCTCCACGCACTCTTTAAGGGTCATCAGGGCGGGGAATACGCCTGGTTCAGCGTCAGCGACAACCTGCCGGGCGGCTCCGTGCCTGCCGAGAACGCGGCGCGGCAGGTTGTGCAGGCGACGCGCCGGGGCGAGGCGGAGCGCGTGCTGGGGCTGCCGTTTTATCTGGCGGCGCGCTTCGCGGGTTTATTTCCTGGCCTCACGGCAGACCTGGCAGGCTGGGCCAATCGCATCCTGCCGCCTCCGTCCGAGGACGACACGGCAACGAAAACGGGCGCGCAGGTGCGCGCCCAGAACCCTTCCAAAGCCCGCGACACTGTGACTGCTTTAGGCTTTGCCGCCGCCGAGCGCCTCAACGAGTAGGCGTGGTCGCTTCCGGCTGCCACAGGACGCGCACGTCCAGGGCGCGCATTCCGGCGCGGCGGGCGGCTTCCAGCCCCAAGTCCCCATCTTCGTAGACAATGCAGCCTTCCGGGGCGACGCCCAGTCTTTCTGCCGCCAGCAGGAAAATGTCAGGGGCGGGCTTGCCATGCGTCACGTCATCGGCAGTAACGACCACCGGAAACAAATCCCGCAGGTCAATAGCCTTCAGCGTTGCCTCCACCACAGAGCGAATGCCGCCCGAAGCCACCGCCATCGGCACTTTCCCTGCATAAGCACGCGCGATGTCCGCGACTGCCCGTACCTCCGCAATGGAATGCAGCGTTTCCACGTAGCGCCGCTCTTTGTCGGCATGGGTAATGTCCACATCAAGCGCGTAGCCCCGCTCCCGGTTGAGCAGGCGCACGATGTCATCGGTAGGCATTCCGCCCAGTTGATAGAAGCGGGCCTCGTTCATGTCCGCCCCGAACGATTGGAGGGACGCTTTCCAGGCGCGGTAATGGTGGGGCATGGTGTCGGCGAGCGTGCCGTCGCAGTCAAAGATGAGCGCGGCGAACGGCTCAGGCGGCGCGAGAAGCGGGGATAAGTTCATAGCGAACGCAGTATACCCGCCGCGCGTGCAGGAAATCGGCCCCCATTGCGGGAACATGGGCAAAAGCCGCTAAGCCGTGCCCGATCAAGGAGAACGCCGCCGTGAAGTTCGTGTGCTACAAAGAGTTTGACGACCCCGCCGAGCCGACCCTGCCCGGCGTGCTCCACAAGGGCAAGACCCTGCCGCTGGCGCGCGTCGCGGCCCTCGCGGAAGCGTTCCACCCGCGTGGGCTGGCCGTGCCGGACGACTTCTTCGCCCTGCTGGGGCGGCTGCCATCATTTGCGACGGCCCTGCGGGATTTAGAGAAGCGCAAGTTCTTAGACCAACTCTGGGAGGAAGCGGGCGTCACGCTCGCCGCCCCCGTGCCGCGCCCCAATCGCATTCTTGCCATCGGGCGCAACTACGCCGAGCACGCCGCCGAACTGGGCAACGAGGCTCCCACCGAGCCGATTGTGTTCCTCAAAGCGTCGTCCTGCGTGATTGCTGACGGCCAGCCGATAGTCCTGCCGCCCCACGCAGGCCGCGTGGACTTTGAGGGGGAACTTGCCGTTGTTATCGGGCAGGGCGGCAAAAACGTCCCCGAAGGCGAGGCCATGACGCTGATAGCGGGCTACACGCTTCTCAATGACATCACCGCGCGCGACGAGCAGAAGCGGGCGCAGGCGAAGGGCCTCCCCTGGTTCCTGTCCAAAAGTTATGACACGTTCTGCCCGATGGGGCCGTGCTTGGTGACGCCCGATGAGATTAAAGACCCGCACGCGCTCACCCTGACGCTCTCCGTCAACGGGGAAATCAAGCAGCAGGCGTCTACGGGCGACATGATTTTCACCCTGCCGCAGTTGATTGCCTATCTGTCCCGGCATCTGGCGCTCCTGCCCGGCGACGTGATTGCGACGGGAACGCCGCCTGGCGTCGGCCCTTTGCACGCGGGCGACACGGTGGAAGTCGCCATCCCGGAAATTGGCGTCCTGTCCAACCCCGTGATTGGCGAGGAGGACGACGAGGCATGAACCTGCCTACCCGCACGCCCGCGCGCGTGGCCCGCACGGCAATGGTCGCGTCCGGCAGCGCACTGGTTTCGCTGATTGGCACCGAAACCCTGCGAAAGGGCGGCAATGCCATAGACGCGGCAATCGCGATGGGCGCGGCGATGGCGGTCACGGAGCCGCACCGCTCGCATCTGGGCGGCGATGTGTTTCTGCAATTCTGGGACGCGCAGGAAGGCAAATCGCACGCCCTGAACGGCAGCGGCGCGGCTCCGGCGGGCGCGACCATTGAGGCCATGCAAGGCGCAATTCCTATGCGCGGCATTCGGGCGGCGTCGGTGCCGGGGGCTGTGGACGGATGGCTGCGCGCTTTGGAGTTGTGGGGCAGCCTCACGGTTGGGGAAGTCTTTGCGCCTGCGATTGCGCTCGCCGAAGAAGGCTTTGCGCTTCCCGCTTGGCACGTTGAACTGTTGCGCGCGCATGAAGACCTGTGGAATGAGTTCCCGGAAAGCGGCGCGGCGCTCGTGCCGGATGACCTGCGTCCGGGCGCGACGCTGTATCAGCCCGTGCTGGCCCAAACCCTGCGCGCGATTGCCGCGGGAGGCCGGGCGGCATTCTATGAGGGCGAGATAGCCGAAAAGATACTGGACTACTCTTACGAGAACGGCGGCTTTTTCGCCCGCGCCGACCTTGCCGGGCAGCGCGCGCAGGTTCTTGACCCCATCACGACCACTTACCGGGGCGTCACCGTCTGCGAGCAGCCGCCCGTCTCGCAGGGGCATCTGCTCCTGCAAATGCTGAACATCTTGGAGGGCTTTGACCTTTCCGCCCGCCCCGCGGAGTCGGCGGAAACCGTGCATCTCATGGCGGAAGCCAAGAAACTTGCCTTCGCCGACCGACTGGCCTACATGGGCGACGTGCCCGAAACGCCATTAGCAATGCTTCTCTCTAAAGATTACGCCGCGCAGCAACGGGCGCGCATTCATGCGTCTGCCGCCGCGCGCTACTCGCCGGGACGCCTGCCTGCCCCCGCGTCTGGCACGGACACCACGAGCCTGTGCGTGGTGGACGCGCGCGGCAACGCCGTGTCGCTCATTCAGAGCGTCTTTCACGGGTGGGGCAGCGGCGTCGTGGTTCCCGGCACAGGCGTGCTGCTCAACAACCGCATGACCGGCTTCCATTTAGACCCGGCGTCCCCCAACGCGCTGGCTCCCGGCAAGCGCACCATGCACACGCTGAACACCTGGCTGCTGGTCAAAGACGGCGCGCTGTGGGCCGTCGGCGGCACGCCCGGCGGCGATGTGCAGGTGCAAACCAACGCGCAGGTGATTACCCAGATGATTGACCACGCGCGCTCGCCGCAGGAGGCCATAGAAAGCCCGAAATGGCACGTCCCGCCGGACGGCCCGGAGTTCATCGCAGAAGACCGCCTGCCGCTGGACACCTGCTATCAACTGCGTCAAATGGGCCACCACCTCACGATTAACGGCCCCTGGTCAGGTGAGTGCGCTGCCCAGGTCATCGCGCTTGCCCCCGACACCGGCGCGCTGCAAGGCGGCTCCGACCCCCGCACCGATGGCCTCGCCCTGGGTTACTGAGCCGTTCCCGGCTTGTGCCCTTTGACATCTTCAGTCGAAGGAATAGCCGCCGAAGAATATCTCTGAGGGCTTATCATCTTTGTAAGCGATAACGTAAATGCCATGCCCTCGGCCAATATTCTCGTATAGGTCATTTTCTTCGTCAGCAGCCTCGGCCATGTTATCTTCAATCATTTCGCGCGTCGGCTTGGTCGTGCCAAAGCAACGAACAAGTTCAGCGTCTGACAAAGGCACTATTGTACTATAGGCAGGCTTATCTCCAATGCGTTCCATGTCCAGAATAGAAGCCGTTCCACTTGCGTCTGCGTTCTCAACAGCCGCACTAATTGTTGCTGGCTTGACTCTGCTGTAATTGCGGTAGTGGCCTGCTTGAAACTCACGCTGACGCAACTTCTCTAGTGCTGCCTGCACATCTACTTCGTAAGGGACAAAGTAATCCCAGGGTTCCGCTCCCATTTATGTTTATCCTCCTTGCGGCCTGTTCGCCACGCCCGCTTGCGTTTCCTGCCCCAACGCGAAGCGGCTCAGGCGGGCGCGTCGCTCTCGCCCGGATTATCCGAAACAACGCGCTCAATGCGGCGGTCGGGAAGCAGCCACATCAGCGCAACAACAACAAACAGAGTATCCGATAGGGCGGGGTGCGCCCACGCCAGCGCAATACTGAGGGCGTAGAGAATAACAGACAGTTTTCCCTTGATGTCGCTGCCGACGGCACGCGCCAGCACCGAGCCAGCGCCCTGGTCGGTGATAATCGTCTGCTGCAAAATCCAGTACGCCATACCCGCGCCCAGAAGCAGCACGCCGTACACGGCGGTCGGGACGGGCGCGAAGGGGTGTTCCCCTACCCACGCCGTTGCAACCGGCACCAGCGACAGCCACAGCAAGAGATGCATATTCGCCCACAAAATAGCCCCGTTGACCCGCTCCGTCACCTGGAACAGATGGTGGTGGTTGTTCCAATAGATGCCGATGTAGATGAAACTCAGCACGTAACTGAGCAAGGACGGCAGCAGCGGGCGCAGCGCGGCAAGCGTCACGCCCTGCGGCACATGAAGTTCCAGCACCATGATGGTGATGATAATCGCCAGCACGCCGTCGCTGAACGCGGTCAGTCGTTCTTTTCTCATTGGCCTCCCGTTCACCCTGATTGGCCGTCTTTCCTGCCGCTGTGCCTGCGCCGCCGAACTTTCCGGCCCCCATGCCCCGTCTTGCTCTGTGAGGAACGCTTTCCATGACGGCTGCCCCGCCGCCCGTCGCCGAGCCGCCCCGCAGAATGGCATCGGGCCTGCCGCCGTCCTGTTTGACTGCTTGAAAAACCGTGCCGTGAGAGGCAGTTCATCGTCTCGTCATCGGTTGACCATAGGTTGACCATAGTCAAGTTATAGTCACGACCTAGTCACGACCTAGTCACGACCTAGTCTCGACCTAGTCTCGACCTAGTCTCGACCTAGTCTCGACCTAGTCACGACCTAGTCACGACTAAGGCGCGGCCTGCTTTTGACAGCGATGCACAGGAGAAACCATGACGACCTTTTCCACACCCAAACTGCTGCTGGCAGGTGTTGACGCTGGGCCTGCTCGCGCTCGCCCTGCACGCGCAATCACAGAGCATCACGGACAATGGCGCAGAGGGAACAAGCCTTGCGCGGACAGGAGGCCGCAGTGACGACCCCAACGCGCCGTCTCCGCTGGGCGTCGCCCGCCTTCTCGCTGTCTCTGCCGGGCCAACTTTCCCCCTTCTGATGCTGCTCGTTGTCAGCCTCACCGGGCGCGCGCGCCGCGTTCCGGCAACGGCGGCGGTCGTGCGGGGGCTTGCGCGGGGGCGGTTCCCCCTGCCTCCGCGCTGCTGCTGCTGTACGGCGGCCTCGCGCGCGCCACGCTCTCGCAGGAACGGATTGTCAACAACGACCTTCAGCAGATGACCGCGTACGAAGGGCGGTATCTCGCATCGCTGGCGGGCATTCCCCGGCCCGGCGTAGGAGAAGAAGCCCCGCGATTAAGACGCGCTCCGTGCGCCCTCACCCCGCGTGTAAGAGGCCCTCACCCAGTCTGAAGGAGGCCCTCACCCCGCCCTCGGAAGGGCGACCCTCTCCCGTTGTCACGGGCGAGGGTAGGAGTTATCTTAGTCTTAACCCTCGCCCGTGAAACGGGAGAGGGTGGCTCCGCAGGAGCCGGGTGAGGGCCTCCTTCCCTTTGCGCGAGGGCCTCCTTCAGACTGGGTGAGGGCCTCCTTCCTACCCGGTCAGGGTCTCCTCCCCGGCGCGTGCGGCCTCCTGTGCAGGTGAGGGCCTCTTTTCGCCCCCCGCCGGGTATCATAACAGGCATGACGGACGCCCCAACAGACGACTTCTCCCCTGCCGAGCGCGCGGCCCTCGCGCCCTATGTCACAAACTTAAATGCTCCCGTCTTCGCCCTGCGCCACCTGCCCGAAGAAGTCGTCGCCGTGCTGTTCGCCTACTACTCCCGCTCGCCCCATTCCCTGCGCCGCAACCTGCTGCGCCTGCTGCAAGAGGGCGACTTAGACCTTGCGGACAGCGACGCTCCGGCCCACGCGCCCGATGAAGGCCGTCTGGCGCAGGCCCGCGAAAAGGCCCGCGCCTTTCACGAGAAGTGGGTGGTCGGCTACGGCCATGCGTCTGTGGCCGAGCACGGGTGCGTGCATCTGGCACTGGAGAATGTTTCCATTCTCGCCTCCAAGTTGGTGGAAGACGCGCGTTTAGCGTCGTACACCGAGAAAAGCACGCGCTACGTGGCGTTTGACCCCGGCAAAGTGTATCATCCGCCTGCCATCAGGGAACGGCCCGCGCTGGCCGCCGCCTACCGCGAAACGGTAACGGCCCTTTTAGACGCTTACTGCGGCTGGGCAGACGACTTCGTGCGCCAACTGCGCGCCATCACCCCGCGCGGCGACAAGCAGACCGAGCGCGGTTATGAAAACGCCCTGCGCGCGACGGCGTTTGACAGCCTGCGCTACCTGCTGCCGACGGCCACCCACACCAACATCGGCGTCACCGTCAACGCCCGGTCTCTGGAAACGCTCCTTACCAAACTGCTGTCTCAGCCCCTTCCCGAAGGCCGGGAACTGGGCCAGCGCATGAAAACAGAAGCCGAGCACATCGTCCCCACCCTGCTCAAGTATGCTGACTATAACCCTTACCGGGCGGACACCGACACGGCAATCGGGGTTCTGGCGCGGGAGAGGGGGAGAGAGGCCCCCGCTGGGGAAGAAGGCCCTCCCCCCCCGGCCCCCGCTGGGGGAGGAGGCCCTCACCCCCCGGCCCCCGCTGGGGGAGGAGGCCCTCACCCCCCGGCCCCCGTTGGGGAAGAAGGCCCTCACCCCCCGGCCCCCTCTCCCGCTCACGCAGGCGAGGGGGAGCAAGAAAGACCTGCGGGCGCAGGCGAGGGGGAGCAGAAAGATAATCCTACCCTCGCCTGCGAAGCGGGAGAGGGTCGCCCGCCACGAGCGGGCGGGGTGAGGGCCTCATCCGTCACGCTCATTTCTGCCGACCCCGATGCCGACGACACGCTCGCCGCGTCCATTCTGTATGCCCACGCGGGCCTGCCGATGGCGGAACTCTTAGCCCGCGTGCGACACATGACGCCGGACGACAAGGCTCGCGTCGCCGACGAGTACCTGTCCCGCCGGGGCAAACACGATGCGCCGGGACGCGCTCTGGAACGTCTGCACATCACCGTAGAAATGACAATGGACTACGGCGCTTTCCGTGACGTGCAGCGTCACCGCATTGCCACCCAGACAATTCAGCCCTTGACGCCCGCTTTGGGCTATGAGACGCCGCCGCTTGTCACGCGCTTCGGCTACGCGGAACCCTTCCATGCGCTGATGGCGCAGGCTGCCGACACCTACCAGCAGATAACGGACGCCGGTTTAGACACCGAAGCCGCCTACATTCTGCCCCTGGCAACGCGCGTGCGCGCCCTGTTCACCTGGAACCTGCGCGCCGCCGCCCACTTCATTGAACTGCGCTCTGCCCGGCAGGGCCACCCATCCTATCGCAAAGTAGCGCAGGATTTATACTCGGTAGTCGCCGAAGCCTACCCGCTTGCCGCCCGCTTTCTGCGCCCGAACTTGAACGATTATGCCCTCACCCGCGAATAACCCGCCCCCAGAAGGCCCTCACCCCCCGGCCTCCGCTGTGGGAGGAGGCCCTCACCCCCCGGCCCCCTCTCCCGCTCACGCAGGCGAGGGGGAGCAAGAAAGACCTCTTACCCTCGCCTGCGAAGCGGGAGAGGGTGGCGCGACGCGCCGGGTGAGGGCCATCTGGCTTCTGCTCCTGCTCGCCCTGCTGGTTCCCCTTGCTCTGACACTGGCGGGCGCGCTCACGTCGCCGCCGCACGTCAAAGGCCCTCCAACGGGGCGCATTGTGTATTTAGAAGCCGACCAGCCTTCCGAAAAGACAACGCTTCTGCGCGGCCTGCGCGTCTTGGCCCCTGATGGCACGGAGCGCGAATTGCTGCATGAAACCGAGCCGCAGGACACCGACGCGGGCGACCGGACATGGCTGACGCAGCCCTGCGCGTCTCCTGATGGTCACTGGCTCGCCTACGAAAAGCAGGTCATCACTCTCAGCGAGGAAAAGCAGGCAACGGACAATCAACTCTGGCTTGTGCCGTTGAATGGAAAACATCCCCGCCCCCGCCTGCTTTTGGACTTGGGCAAAGCGGGCCTGAAACAGTTTGTCGGCCTCGCCTGGACACCGGACAGCCGCGCCGTTGTCTTTCTGGAAGATGCGACGGCTCACTTTGTGTCCATGGGGGACGGCAGATCAACCAAGCGCCCCCTGCCGGGCGCGGCGAGTTTAACCGTGCAGCCGAGCATTTCCACCACGCAACGCCCCGCCGTTCTGCCGGATGGGTCAGTGGCTTTTTCGGTGCTTCCCGCAGCGGAAGCCCGCCGTCCTGATGGCAGGCTTGCCCTTGCCGAAGGAACCCGTCTGGTTCTGCGGGGAGCGAGCCTGCCCCTGTCGCACCTCAACGTCCACTGGGGATGGTCGGTGTGGGGCGGACGGCACATTTCCGCCCTGCGCTGGTCGCCCGACGGGAAGTATGTCGCCTACTCAGTCAGCAAGCCGCCCTTTGAGGATGAATTATTTTACGCCGACATTGCCACTGGCAACTGCTACCAACTGCCGGTGCGAACAGGACAGGCCGCCTGGGACTGGGCAAAATAGATGAAGCGCCGCACGTCTCCCCTGCGCGAGTACCGGCGGCTTCAGCGTGAACTGCGCTCGCTGTACGACCCGTTTACAGACAAACACTGTCCCGGCTGCGCCGCCCCCTGCTGTGTCCAGCCGACACGGGTGACGCCGGTAGACGTGTCGCTTGCTCTGGGCATGGGCCACACGTTTCCCCATCTCCGTGAGGCCGACCCTTACGCGCCTGCGCTGGATTATGCCGGAGCGCGCCTGCTGCCGCTGTCCCTTCCCATGATGGACACGCCACCTGCGCCTGTCTTCTGCGGCTACCTGCACCGGGGGCGCTGCACATTCCCCGATGATTTGCGCCCGTTCGGCTGCACAACTTACGTTTGCGGCCCCATGTACGCCAACCTGCCCGAAGACACCCTGCGCCGTATTCGCCGCCTGCTGCGCCAGATGGAAACCGTTCACGCCGACTTGCTGCGCGCCCTGCGCGGGGCAGGAAACCCTGCCGCAGACGGTGAATAGCCCCGGCATGACACGCCCTGCCCGCTTTGCCGCCGCCCTTGCTGCGCTCCTGATAGCCGTTATGGGCTTCTGCTCTCTTCGCCCACTGACGGCGCAAAAGCCGGTTGTCCTGCCTGACCTGCCGCGCGGCACAAACAGCGCGATGCTTCTGCCCAACGGCTGGCAGATTACGCCTGCCGGAGAAGCCATTCCCCTGCCTGGCGACCTGCCGCTCAAGATGGCCGTGACGCGCGACGGCAAGGACTTGATTGTGGTCACAGGCGGTTACCATGACCAGGGCGTTGACGTGATGAACTGCGCGACGGGGCAGATTACAGAAAAGATCGGTGTCGGCAAAGTCGGCGCGGGCCTGTGCCTGTCCCCATCCGGCGACGCGGTGTATGTTTCTGGCGGGGGCGCTCCCGAAGAAAGCTTCCTGATGGGCGCGGCGCGTCAGGGCGCGTCCCTGGTTCAGATGAACCTGTTCCATCACCCGCTGCTGGGCTTCTTCGTGGAGGATCAGGACAGCCTGACGCCGCCGTTTCCGCTGGACATTCTGGGCCTGCCAGAGAGCCAGCGTTTTATTTCGGGGCTGGCGTCCGGGCCGTACTACTTTTATGCGGTCAACATCAACACCGACACAGTGTACCGCCTGTCCGGCAACCCGCACGTGCCGCAGGTGTCCGCCAAAGTAGGCTACCGGCCTGACAGCGTGGCCGTTTCACCCGGCGGGGAGACCATTGCGGTGTCCAACTGGGGCGATAAGTCGGTGTCCCTGCTGTATGCGCGGGCAATGGTGGAATTGGCGCGCGTCCCCGTTGGCTCACACCCCAACGACCTGGCGTACAGCCCCGATGGACGCT
The DNA here is from genome assembly GCA_963835235.1 of uncultured Armatimonadota bacterium. Classification (GTDB taxonomy): domain Bacteria; phylum Armatimonadota; class Armatimonadia; order Armatimonadales; family Capsulimonadaceae; genus CAWIET01. The sequence goes on along the minus strand of CAWIET010000004.1, from coordinate 350,229 downwards.
TGTTTGTCGCGTGTTCCGGCTCCAACGCGGTGTACGTTCTGCGCGGGCCGCACGTCCGGGAAGTGATTAAAACTTCGCTGACCCCGACGGCTCCGGTTGGCTCCACGCCCGATGCGCTGTGCGTTTCCCCAGACGGCGCGCGCCTGTACGTCGCCAACGCCGACAACAACGATGTGGCTGTTGTGGACATCTCCCGCCCTGTCGAGTCGCGGGTGCTGGGCTTCATCCCGACAGGCTGGTATCCGAGCGCGCTGGCCGTTGCTCCCGATGGCAAGACGCTGTATGTCGGCGTCGGCAAGGGCCTGCATTCCCGGCCCAACGTGCCCGCCCTCAGTTTCGCTCCCAAGACCACTTACGACGGCGCGCGCAAGTACGACTACATCGGCGACACCCTGAACGGGGCCGTGTCCATTGTCCCCGTGCCCACTGCGGCGCAACTGGCTGCGTACACCCGGCAGGTGCGCGCCAACGTGCCGCTGGCTCCTCCCGCGTTAACAGTGGCGGGGACGGGGGCGACTGCTTCCGCGCCGCAGGCATTCGCCGCCATCACGCACGTTCTGTATATCATTCGGGAAAACCGCACGTATGATCAGGTGCTGGGGGACATGAAGGCAGGCAACGGTAACCCGTCACTGACGCTGTTTGGGGAAAACATCACGCCCAACGCGCACGCGCTGGCCCGCCAGTTTGTGCTGCTGGACAACCTTTACTGCAACGGCGAAGTCTCCGAAGACGGGCACGAGTGGTGCGATTCCGCCTACGCCACTGACTTCGTGGAGCGCGCCTGGCCGTCCAATTACAGCGGGCGCGGCGAACCCGATGCCGATGCGCGCCTCACCGCGTCGCCCGCCGGGTATCTGTGGGACAACTGCGCGCGCCACCATCTTTCTTTCTATTCCTACGGCGAGCAAGCGGATTTCACGTCCACGCCGAACGCGCCACCGGTGTTTACGGGCAGCGCGGGACTGACGGGCCACGTCAACACGGATTGGAGCGTCAAGTACCCGTTTGGTGTCGGGCGCGACCCGCAGCGCGTCGCCCTGTTCCTGAGTGATTTCCAGAAGGCGCAGGCCACCGGGCAATGGCCCCAATTTACCGTGATGTGGCTGTCGGAAGACCACACGCAAGGGCTGAAAGCAGGCGCGTACACGCCGATTGCGTCCGTCGCGTCGAATGACCAGGCGCTGGGGCAGGTCGTGCAGGCTGTCTCGCACTCACGTTTCTGGCCGTCCACCGCTATCTTCGTGATTGAAGACGACGCCCAGAACGGCCCCGACCATGTGGACGCGCACCGCACCGAAGGGTTTTTCATTTCCCCCTACACGCGGCGTGGCACAACGGACAGCACGCTGTATTCCACCGCCTCCTTCGTGCGGACAATGGAACTGTGCCTCGGCCTGCCCCCCATGACCCAGTTTGACGCGGCGGCGCAGCCGCTCTTTGCTTCATTCGCCAGCCGCCCCGACCTGACGCCCTTCACGCTGCGCCCTCCGCAGACCGATTTAGACGCACGCAACCCGTCCGCCGGGCCGGGAGCCGCCGCCTCCGCCAAACTGGACTTCTCCGCCCCTGATCGCGCCGACCCTGATGCCTTGAACGGCATTCTCTGGCGCGCGCTGAAGCCCGGCGTCCCCGTTCCCGCCCCCGTGCGCTCCGCCCGGCTGCCGTAATCTGCTAACGCGGAAACTGCCGCTCCTCCCGTTCCGCACTGCGAATACGGCTCAGGCAGACGCGCGCGGCATTGGAAAGAGCCGCAGCGCGGGCCAAGCGGCGCAGGACGCGGCGAAGGGACCGGGCGCGCGTGCCCCCATCCTCCCCGACGGTTTCATAGGCCAGGTCGCCCGCCAATCGCGAGAGCGCTACTTTGTCCTGCGCCGCGACGTGCAGGGCGGCGCACGGGTGCGCCAGAAACAGGCCGCCGCGCACGGAAGCAAGGTCTTCGCTCAGCTCCCCATCGCCCTGCACGCGCAACACCACGCGCAAAGCCGCCTCCGATGGGTGCGCCCAGTAGACCTTTGCCAGTTTGTCAGGCAGGTTCACCCAGGCACTCTCTTCGTCTGCGCCCGCCTGGGTCGCGGCCAGCGCCATGCGCCGCAAATTAGACACGACCTCTACTCCGTCATAGGCAAGCACGTAAGCGACGCTGACATAGGCATCCGAACCAGGCTTCAGGCGCGTCAGTAAAGACACAAGACGACGGCACAGAGCCGCCTGCGGCATCCGGTTAAGCACGCGCCCGGCAGCCTGCTCACGCATGGCTTTAGCCCGACATGCCTGCGGGCTAATATCTGTGCTCCAATCGGAGTTGTAAAGCGTCTGGCAGGCGCGCACAAGCGGGTCTGCGGGTGTGGACGCCTGCGTTGCTTCCAGCCTGCCGCAGAGCAGCGCGGCGAGAAGCGCAGTCCCGACCCAAAGCTGAGTATGACAGACAGCCATGCACACATTGTAAGGCAAGCCCGGCAGGTTGTCAACCTCTGCGCTCTGCCCGGCTGCCGTGAGACCGTGATTAACCGCGCATATCCATGCCGCCGTCTACGGTCAGCGTGATGCCGGTCACGAAGGACGCAAGGCTGCTCAACAGAAAGCATGCTGCGCCCGCCACATCGTCTGGCAGGCCGATGCGTCCCAGCGGAAAGCCCTTCGCCACGTCCGCCCGCCCCAGAGCGTCCAAAGACGGCGCAGCCATGTCCGTTTCCGTCCATGCGGGCGCAACGCAGTTCACCCGGATGCCGTCGGCGGCGAGTTCTTTTGCCATAGAGCGCATGAACACAATCTGCGCGCCTTTGCTGGCCGCATACGCCGAATATTCCGATGAGCCGCGCTGCCCCGCTGTGGACGTATAAACAACGATGCTGCCGCCCTGCCCGCCCGCGCGCAGATGCCGTGCGGCGGCCCGGAGAGCGAGAAACGTGCCGCGCAGGTTCACGGCCAGCGTTCTGTCCCAGAAAGCGGCGGTCATGTCCGGCAGGAAAGCCCCTTCAAAGATGCCTGCGGAGACGACCATTCCTGTCAATGGCCCCAGTTGGGCGGCGGCGGCATCGGTTGCGGGCTCCAATGCGCCGTCTTCCGCCGCGTCTGCCTGCACGCAAAAAGCGCGCCCGCCTGCGCCTTCTATTTCCGCCGCAACCCGGCCTGCGGCTTCCGCGTTCCGCACGTAGTTGATGCTGACTGCCGCGCCCGCCCGCGCCGCTATACGGGCGGTCGCCGCCCCGATGCCCCGGCTGCCGCCGACCACAAAGACGTGCTGCCCGGTTAAGTCCAGCAGGGGCGGGTGAGCCGCCATTTCTTTAGCCATAGGCGCTCTCCGGGTGTTCCCCCAGCAGGCGGCGCTGACGGGGCGTCGCAACAGCCAATATCTCCGGGTTGTACTGCCAGGGCCAGGGAGAGAATTTTTGCGCCACGTCCCGGTGCGAATAGTGAACTTGCAGCAGATAGCGCGGGGCGTCTGCCCGGTTGGCGCTGCCGGAGTGCCACACTTCGCTGCGGAAGAACAGCACGTCGCCTGCCTGCACTAAGACAGGTTCTAACTCGCGTCCGTGCCAGACTTCCTCGCCTTTATCCGGGGCGCGGCCCGATTTGTGGCTGCCGGGGATGACATAAGTGGGGCAGTGGTCTTCGGTGGGGATGTCGTTCAGGTAATAGTGCGCGGTGCAAAGCAGAAGGGGCAATTGGAAGCCCGGCGCGTCAAACGTTTCCTCTGGCAGAGGCACGAAGAGTTTGTCGACGTGGTTGCCCCAGCCATTGTAACCGGGATGGCTGCGCCAGGCGGTTTGGCCGATGATATGACACTGCGCGCCCATTGTCTGCTCGGCCAGGTCAACAATGCCGGGCCGGTCAACAAAGTCCAGGAACAGACGACTGCGGTTGAAGACGCACTTGAAATGCTCCTGAAGCGGCCCCTTGTGGTCAAAGCCGAACGGTTCCAAATGGTCAATGGCGGCGCGGGCCGCGGCGCACTCGTCCGCACCCAGCACGCCCGGCACAAGCGCAAAGCCGTCGTCGTGCAGCGCGCGCGCCTGCCCTGTGGTGTCTTCCAGCGCAAAGGTTGGCTGGCGATAAGCAAAGTGTGTCATGGTGCCATCAATCTCCCTTCAGCGTAGACGGTCGGAAAGTGCGCGCCTTGAAGCGTTTCGCCAGGAGCCACCTGGACGTGCTGCTCCACGACATGAGTTTGGCCGTGCGGCTGGTAGCGCGTCCAGCCCGGTATATAGTGAACGGCAATCGCCGGACGGGGGCGTTCGGAACGGTTGGGCGGAGCGCCATGCCAGCACAGGCAGTGATGAAACACAACCGATCCGGCCTTCACTTCGCACGCCACTGTTTCCACTGTCTCGCCATCCGGCACGACAGAAGGGTCGGGCGCAGGGCCATGCGTTTCGGGATTTGTCCCAATCTGGCCGCGTCCGGCATGGCAGTCGCCCCAAAGGTGGCTGCGCGGAGTCATGCTCATGCAGCCATTGTCCACCGTCGCGTCTTCCAGAGCGACCCACGCGCTGACTAACTCGGCTGGCTGAATGATCGGCCAGTACGGGTAGTCTTGATGCCACAAGGTCGGCCCGCCGATGCGAGGCGGCTTGAGCTGCATCTGGTCATGCCAGACGCGCACGGTGTCCGTGCCCATGAGCTGCGCCACCAGAGGCACAATGCGTGGGTGGAACAGATGGCGGCGGAACGCTGGTTCAGCCTCCCAGACATTGACAACCTGCGTGACGACGCTGCTGTCGCCCCCGCCAATGTTGCTGATTCGGTCAGGCAAGGCGGCGCTTTGGCCGGACAGCACGCGCGCCAGCGCGTCACGCAGTTCTGTAAGCTGCGCGTCGGACAGCACGCGCCCATAATTGAGGAAGCCGTTATTGCGAAACGACTGCACTTGCTGCTCAGTCAGCAGAGTTTGCTTCAGCATGGTTTGCTCCTGCTAGAGTAAGTGACACGCTCAGTCTAGCAGATTGGCGGGCGGCTGCCAAGAGCCGTTTTCGGGATAAACTTGCACGTTTCCGGGGGCGGCGGGTAAGATGGGCCTGTGATGGCTGAACCAGGCGGAGACATTCCCCTGCACGCGACCCCGTTTGCGTCGCTGGCGGCGGCCTGGCCGAATGCGGCATCTCTGCCGCTGGTGCTGCTGCGTGACAGGGTGGACGGGCGTGCGGCCCCATTCGGCTACTGCCATCTGGACTTCTTTTCGCTTTATGTGGTGCGGCAGGGACGAGGCACGCACTGGATTGACGCGGTGCCCTACAGCGTCGCGCGCGGGGACGTGTACGCGATGGGCCTGGGGCAGGCGCACTGGTTTACGGACAGCGCTAACCTCACTCTGGACACGCTTCATTTCGCACCGTCCGTGTTTGACCCGCCCGCCCTGGACGCGCTGGCACAGACGCCGGGTTTTCAGTCGCTCTTTGTGGAAGAGCCGCTGCGCCGCCCTGAAACGAGCGGCGAAGGCGGGCGCTGGCTGCACCTGACGCCGGAGCAGCACGCGCAGACGGACGCGCAAATCACCGAACTGCGCGCGGAATGGAGCGCGGGCACGCCGGACGGCGCGCTGCTGACGCGCGGCCTGTTTTTGCGCCTGCTTGTGTCGCTGGCTCGCTATTATGCACAGCGTCCTTCCGGGCCATCCGGCCCGCTTGCCCACGACACGACGGTCGCCGCCGCCGTGCGCTACATGGAGGCCCACTTTGCCGGGCCGCTGCGGATTGAGCAAGTCGCCGCATCCGTATTTTTGTCCGCCGACCACTTCACCGAAGTCTTTTCTCAAACCATGGGCCGCACCCCGCGCGATTATCTGCGCTACCTGCGTCTGGAACGGGCCAAATCCCTGCTCGCGTCCACGTCTCTGCCTGCGGCCCAGATTGCCGAATTGTCCGGTTTTGGCGAAGCCAGCTACTTCGCCCGCGCTTTTCGCGCCGCGACCGGCTTCACGCCGCGCCGGTGGCGTCTCCAATCGGCGCTGCCGCGTTCGTTTTAGCCGTACTTCTCTGTAAGAACGCTAAACCCCGCATTTTTCGCCCTGCAAAAGCGCGTACCCCATGCCGACAATGGAGTTACACCATTTGTCCGGGGAGAAAGTCATGCCCGCTACTCAAGTTACCGCTCAGGAAACCGTTTACCATCTGCCGCTGAACCAGATTGTCACCTGCGAAGGCCAGCCCCGCAAGGCATTCTACGAGGACAGTCTGAAAGAATTGGCTGCCTCCATCCAGGAGCGCGGCGTGCTGGAACCCATTGTCGTGCGCCCCGTTGCCGCCGCGCCGGATGGCAGCCCTCGGTTCCAGATTGTCATGGGGGAACGCCGCTTCCGGGCGTCCAAACTGGCGGGCAAGGCGACTATTCCTGCGCTTGTGAAAGAAATGAGCGACGAGGACGCGCAGGCCGATGCCCTTTTAGAGAACTTCCAGCGCGAAGACCTGAACCCCATTGAGAAGGCCCGCGCCATTCAGGGATTGCTCACATTCATGTCGTGGGAGAAGTGCGGCAAAACGCTGGGCGTCTCGGAAACCACCCTGCGGCGCTCGCTGGAACTGCTGGAACTGCCCCAGTTCGTGCAGCATGAACTGACCCTGCGGACTGCCGTTCCCGGACAATCTTTGCTGTCTGAAGGGCACGCCCGCGCGCTCGCCGCCCTTGCCCATGACCCGGCATCGCAGAAGCGGATGCTGGACAAAATCAAGAGCGAGAAACTTAATCTGGGCGACGCCGAGCGCATCATGGACGCTATCGTCAAGTACCCGGACAAGCGGGAAGCCTTTCTGCGCGTGCCGCTCCATGTCACCGAGCAGATATTGAAGTCGCTGGGTTTGCGGGCTGAGCGGGCCAAGCCGTACCGCCCGCAAACGGCGGAGCAGCACATGAAGGCGATTGACAAAATCGGCACCCAACTTTCTGACCTGCTGGACGAGCGTGTGGTAGAGTACCTGTCCAACGTCCAGATGAACCAGATGCTGGCCACCTGCGCCGAACTTCAGCGCGCCTTAGATGAGTTCAACCGCAAGGTGCGGCTCGCGCTCAAGTCCAAAGAATACGGTTTTCAGGAAACGTACATTCACTGCCCCCTGTGCGGGCGCGTGGAATTAGTCGGCTCGCTGCGCTGCTCGGTCTGCTGGACAATCCTGCGCCGCTGCTACGATTGCGGCAACTACGACCGCGCCAAAGAACGCTGCGGGGTCAACAGCGCGCAGGTGTATGTCTCGGAAGCCGAGAACCCAAAAGAATACTCCAAGTCGTACAAGTGCCCCGACTACAAGCCCAAGTACGAAGCGCAGGCCGCCAAAATGCTGCCGATGGCCGCCAAAGCCGCCTGAGCCGCCCTGCGCGCGTCATGTTTTTGCACGGTGGGGTATCATCAAAGCGGGAAACCACCCATGACACTCAATCAAATCCCTCCGGCAATAGCCGCTGACACCCGTATGCAGTGGTTCCGTGATGCCAGGTTCGGCCTGTTTATCCACTGGGGCGTTTACGCCGTGCCTGCTGGTGTCTACAAAGGCAAAGAAGTCACGTCTGGCACGGGCGAGTGGATTATGAACTACGCCCGCATTCCGGTGGCGGAATACCGCGAACTCGCAAGGCAGTTCAATCCGGTGCAGTACGATCCCGCGCAATGGATGGCCCTCGCAAAAGAGGCCGGGATGAAGTATGTCGTCATCACCACCAAGCACCACGACGGCTTCGCGCTGTTTGACTCTCAGGTCAGCGACTGGAATGCGGTTCAGGCCACGCCCTATGGCAAAGACCTGATTGAGCCTCTGGTCAGTGCTGCGCGCGCGGAGGGCTTAAACGTGGGGCTTTATTACTCCCACGACCTTGATTGGGTGCATCCGGGCGGCGGCGGCGGCATGATGGAGAAACTGCCGGACGGGACATATGTCAGCGTGGGCGGCAAATGGGACTCAGCGCAGGAGGGAGACTTTGATGACTACCTTCGCACGGTGTCCGTGCCGCAGGTGCGTGAACTTCTCGTCCATTACCAGCCCGACATGATCTGGTGGGATTACGCCCAGAACATCACGCCGGAACGCGCGCAGCCTTTTGTGGAACTTATTCAGTCCCAGTCCCAACTTGTCAGCAACAATCGGCTTGGCGGCGGATATGCGGGACACCTCGGCACGCCGGAGCAACACATCCCCGAAAGCGGCCCCCAGGAAGCCGACTGGGAAGCCTGCATGACCATGAACGACACCTGGGGCTTCATGGCAAACGACCACTACTGGAAAAGCGCGGAAGACCTCATCCGAATGCTGGTGGACGTTGCGGGCAAAGGAGGCAATCTGCTGCTCAATGTCGGGCCAACCGCCGAAGGCACATTCCCGCAGGAATCCATTGACCGGCTCAAAGCAGTGGGCGCATGGCTGAAAGTCCACGGGGAAGCGATTTACGGCACGCGCGGCGGCCCCTACGCTCCAACGTCTTCCTGCACGTCCACCCGTCGGGGCAGCACGGTTTATCTTTTCTTATATCCGCACGAAAACAACGCGGTTGTCTTGCCCCCGCTGCCCGCCCGTGTTCTCCGTTCGTCCCTGATAGGCGGCGGCACGGTGAAAGTTGACAGCACTCCCGGCGGCTTGAACATTCACCTTGCCGAACCTGCTTCACCCGCTCCGGTTCAGGTGGTAAAATTGACACTGGACGGTGACGCATCATTGCTCCCGCAAATCAAGAAAGCGAAAGCCTCCCCATGACTTCTTCCATAAACACTAATCGCATACGGCTGTTTCTGCTTGCGGCTGTCGCGCTGGCAATGGCGACCGCCCGGCCCGCTTTAGCCGCCCCCGACACGAGCACCAGTTGGCTGCCTGGTGAAACCGCCGCCCAGCACGATGCCCGCATGGCCTGGTTTCGGCAGGCCAAGTTTGGAATGTTCATCCACTGGGGCATTTACAGCATTCCGGCCCAGGGTGAATGGTATATGCGCGCAAAGCAGGAAACTTTTGCCGAGTACTCGAAATACGCCGCGCAGTTCAACCCCGTGAAGTTTGACGCCGACCAATGGGCCGCGCTCGCCCACGACGCCGGGATGAAGTATATGGTGCTGACCGCCAAACATCACGACGGCTTTGCTATGTTCAAATCAGATGCCAGCGCCTACAACGTTGTGGACGCGACTCCGTTCAAGCGCGATGTGGTGAAAGAACTGGCCCAAGCCTGCCCCAAGCATGATGTTCGCTTTGGCACATACTACTCGTTCCTCGCTGACTGGGGCCACAAGGGCGGCGGCAGCGGTGGCCCCCACTGGGATCCAGCATTGCAGGGCGGCGACCTGCACGCCTACATCCGCGATGTCGCCTTGCCCCAGACGAAGGAGCTGCTCACGCATTACGGGCCTCTCGCTGTCCTGTGGTTTGACACCGATGGCTCTCAGGGCATCACGCCGGAAGAGTCGTCCCAGGTTCTGCAACTCATGCAGACCCAGCCGCAAATGATTGTCAATCCCCGCCTGCGGGGCGTGAAAGGCGACTATGGCTCCGTCGAAATGGACGTGCCCCTCTCCACGCCCAAGGGCGATTGGGAACTCTGCGGCACCACCAATCCCTCCTGGGGCTACACACCCGCCCCCGCCAAACCGCTCAACGTCCTCTTGCCTTATATCGTCTCGGCCTGGGGCAAAGGCGGGAACGTGCTCCTGAATGTGGGGCCGACCGCCGAAGGCGTCATTCCCGAAGACAGCGCGGCCCGCCTGCACGAAGTCGGCGCGTGGCTGCACACCTATGGAAACTCCATTTACGGCAGCACCGCTGGCCCATTTGATTATCTTCCCTGGGGTACGGCAACCCGCAAGGGCAATACCCTGTACCTCCAGATTTTCCGATGGCCCGCCGATGGTCATCTGAACGTGCCGCTGTCCAACACAGTCAAAAAGGCCGTGCTGCTTGGCCCCGGCGGCCCGCGCACTCTGACGGTTTCGCATGACGACCCCAATCGGCTGATTGTGAATTTGCCTGCCGCCGCTCCTGATCCGGTCGTGAGCGTCGTCGCCCTGACGATAGACGGCGAGCCGAACACCGACTACCGCTCGCTGCTCTTGAACTGCCCGGTGAAAGCGTCCGCCAAGCCAGAATGGGCTGCCATGACGGTAGACGACAGCGAGCAAACCGCGTGGCAGTCGCCGGACACCACTGGCTGGCTGGAGTTTGACCTGCCGAAGCCGGTAACGGTAAACTGCCTGCGGATGACCGCCGCCTACCACAAGATCGGCGATTACACGCTGGAATACAAAGACGGCGACGCCTGGAAGCCGATTTTGACGGGGGAAATGGTCGGCCTGCACCAGTATACCGTCCTCAAGGAGTTTACGCCGGTGACTGCACAAACGTTCCGCTTGAGCGTGCTTCAATCTGATGATCCGGTTCGGATACGGGATGTCGAACTCTACCCGCCTCTGTAAGAAGTCAGGGTGACTGTGTTTCATCGGCAAAGACGCTGCTGCCCCGTGCCGCGGCGCAGCGGCGCGGGTCGCCGCTCCATTGTCCCTGCTGGCTGCGTCGGGTCAGCACCGGCGGGCTGGTCAGTTTCAGTTTGATGCTCTGATCCATCCACTCCCGCAGCAAGACCTGCTCGCCCCGCCCCCACGCGGCAGGGGGGCCGAAATGAAGGAAAAGGCCAAAGCGCGCTTCGTTGAATCAGAGCCAGCGCTCCGGGCAAGAAGAGTTCATTGACCAGTTCTTCAGCCGTCGGCGGGGCTGCCTGGCTCGGCGTCACCCTGTCCTGTGGCCCTGCCGGGCAGGAACTTGACGCTGAAACTCTCGCGCTCTGGCACGCCTTCCACGCCGGGCAGGGCTTCTCCGGTGGTCAGAAGCGCGGTCAGGGCTTCCCGCTTGTAGGCGTCCGCGTCCAATGACTCCACGGTGCGAATCATGTCCCAGCCCTGCGCCCGCGCGTAGTCTATGGCTTCGGCGGGGCTGACGACGCGCACTCCGGCAGGCACGGTGCGGAACGCGCACGTCCCTTGCAGCAGTTTCAGCGATTTCCCTTTGCCGCCGCGCCGGGTGATTTCTCGCTGCGCCCATTCTATCAGTTCCGTCTCAAAGCGGGCGCGCAGGCGGTTTTCTTCCGCCGTCAGGCTTTGCAGGATGTCGGCGGCCTGCGCCTTCACGCGCGCCTTTTCCGCGTCCAGATTGGCTAACTTACGCAAGAGCCAGTTGGCCCGCTCTTCGTTGTCAATGCAAAAGTGCTCCTCGTGCGACGCGGACGGCTCGTTTAACGGGTCTTCGGCAAGTTCTTCCATAGGCTTTCAGGGCTGCTTTCCCAGAAGGGCGGCGACGCGGGCGACAATCTCCACCGCGCGGCGGCGGGACTCCAGAATGATGTTGGCGCGTGAGAGGGAACCGGCGACGTACAGGCCGGGCACGTCCGTTTCGGCGGTCTCGTCGTTGTAGACGGGCAGACCGTCGGGGGCGAGCGGGACGCCTAGATGCGCGAACAGGGGAACGTCGGCAGTCTGGCCGAGCAGGGCGAACACGAAGTCGTTGGGCAGGCAGAACGTCTCAGCGTCCGGCCCCGGCTGCTGGCCGTAGGGCGCGCGCGTCAGTTCCACGCAGGTCGGCTGCACGCTTCGGACGCGCACATCGGTCAGCAGCGCGAGCCGCTTTTCCTGCGCCATGATGGTCAGGTCGCGCACAATGAAGGGGCGCAGATGGCTTTGAAAGTCGGCAGGCGGGCGGCGCATGGCGAGCGTTGTGCGCGCTCCGGCTTCAGCCAGCGTCATGGCGGCAGTGAGGGCCGAGTTGCCGCCGCCGACTACCAGCACGTCGCGCCCGAAGAACGGCGTCGGGTCGTCCAGTTTGAGCAGGACTTTGGCGAGACTGCCGCCCGGCGCGTCCAGCGGGCGCGGGTTCTGGAACGTGCCGGAGCAGACCAGCAGAAACCGCGCCTGCCAGTCCCGTGCCTCACCTTCCCCGGCCACGCGGCGCACGGAGCGGATGTGGAAGACGCTGCCGTTCCTCTCGTCGCGGCGCACGTCGGTCACTTCCTCCCAGGTTGCCAGCGGCAAGCGGCGCGCGGCGGCGACAGCACGGTAATAAGCAAGGGCGTCCTCGCGGGTTGGCTTGTGTCCTCCCGCCATCGGGAACGGAATGCCGCCAATCGCGAGTTCATCGGCAGGCGAAAAGTAGCGGATTTGCTGGGGATGCATCACCAGCGACTGCACCGGCCCGGCGCGTTCTATAATCTGAAACGACAGCCCGGCGTCCTGCGCCGCGCACCCTGCCGCCAGCCCTGCTGGCCCCGCGCCCACAATCAGCAGGTCTAAAATTGCGCCGCCTGACGGGTTCATAGGGGAAGTATACCCGTGCCACCCAGTGTCATCGGCACAGCCTGATGGGATGACAAAAAGCCCCGCTTGCTCCCAGAGCAAGCGGGGCTAAACTCGTTCTGGCTAGACGCTGGAAGGGACGCTGCCGCCGATCTGGTCAACCGACGGCGGGGCGCTTTCCGCCGTTTTTTGTTCTTCTATAGGCTGGCAACAGGGACAGCGAGGAAGCCGCCCTCGGTACCGTCAGCGGCAATCCAATTGCCGACCACCAACCCCGCGTCATTGATGCCGAAGCAGGTCGTATAGTAGCGCGTTGCAGGGAACATCACGGGGCTGAAGCCGCCCGTGTTCAAGTCCAGCAGGAAGCCCTGACCGCGCTGATAGGAGGGGCCTCGGAAATCATATCCGACGGTTTGGCCTGCGTTGTTGAGGTTCAGCGGGACAGTGGCCCTGGCTGCGGGATTGTCAATGGTGCGGATGATGTGCAGGTTGTTATCAAGCAAGAAGCCGTGCGGGTGAAAGTTGGCGTCCAGGTATGACCCGGTCATCTGGCCGGCGTTGTTGATGCCGCCCAAACTCGTGCCGCCCGCTGAACCGGGATAGTCATACGTGCGGCAATGGCCTGCTTTGTCCAGAATGAAACCGTGCTGATTGAAGTTGGCATCAAAGTAGTAGCCGACGACCGTGCCGAAGTCGTTGATTTGATAGGGCGCATAAATCTCAGAGCCAGCTACGGGGTCGGGAATCAGCGTGACGGTGCCATTGTTCGCGCGCCGGAACAGGTGCGTGGCAACGCTGTCATCGGCAGTGGTCGCATACTGCCCAACCGCCTCGCCATTGTTGTTGAGCGCGCGCAACGTGGTGACGACGGAGCCGGAGGCAGGGACGACCACATCGGTGAACTTCCCTTGCTCGTAGAGAAACCCGTCCAGGTTGCCCGTGCTGGGATTGAAGAAGCGGCCTGCAATCGCGCCCTTGTTGTTGACAGCGCGCGGGATGGTGACGGAGCCAAGCGAGGCAGGCACATCAAACGGGAAATATTGGTATTTGGTGACGCCCGAACTGGCGTCCTGCGCGCGGGCGGCGGGGGGAGCGACCACAAGGCCAGAGAGAAGGAGAGCGGCGGCGAAAGTCGACGCGAGACGTGCCGTGAAACGGCGAGGGGCGGTGAGCATCACAGAGTCCTTTCCGGCAGGCGGGGCCTGTCCTCCGGCGGAAGCAGAACGCTTCTGCACAATTTCTAGCGAACGGGTACCGTTGCAGCGCGAAGAGCGCTTGCAGGCCCATGATACCCGCAGCAGGCAGGCAATGTCAACCCCCAACGTTTTTTGGTGAACTGACAACGAAAAAAGCCCCGTCTGCTATTATGAGCAGACGGGGCTGAACTCTGCCATCCGTCAGGCGCTGGAAGGAACGCTGCCGCCGATCTGGTCAATGGACGGCGGGGCGCTTTCTGCCGTTTTCACCTTCACGGATGCAGGCCGCCTAGCTTTGGGCGCGTCCATTGGCTGCAAGGCCGCATCCAGCACTTCGTTGACGTTGGAAGCGAAGATGAAGGACATATCCCGGCGCAGGTCTTCCGGGATGTCTTCCAGCAAGTCCTTCCTGTTGCGCTCCGGCAGGATGACCGTCTTGATGCCCGCCCGACGCGCCGCCAGCACTTTCTCCTTGATGCCGCCCACCGGCAGCACTTTGCCGGAAAGCGTCACTTCGCCAGTCATGGCAAGCGCGGGCTTAATGGGACGGCCCGACAGGAGCGACGCAATCGCCGAAGTCATGGTGACGCCCGCCGAAGGGCCGTCTTTGGGGACGCCGCCCGCCGGAACGTGAATGTGCAGGTCGTGTGTCTCGTAGAAGTCCGGCGCGATGTGCAGAGCGGCGGCGTGCGCCCGCACGTAAGACAGCGCGGCCTGCGCGGACTCTTTCATCACGTCCCCAAGTTGGCCCGTGAGTTGAAGCGACTTGCCGCCCGCCATTTGAGAGGCTTCAATGAACACCACGTCGCCGCCGACGGGCGTCCACACCAGGCCGGTCACGACGCCGGGCTGCTCGGTGCGCTCCATCACTTCCTCGTACTCAAAGCGGGGCGAGCCTAAGTATGCTTCCACCTGCGCGGCGTCCACCGTGACGCGCTCGGTGCGGCCTTCCGCGAAGGCGCGGGTGGCCTTGCGGCAGACTTTGGCGATTTCCCTTTCTAATGAGCGCACGCCCGCCTCGCGGGTGTAGCCGCGAATAACGGCTTTCACGCCGCCCGGCGTCCAATCCACCTGTTCGGGCGTGAGGCCATGCTCGGCCAATTGCTTGGGCACGAGGTGCTTAAGGCCAATCTGCGCTTTCTCTTCCTCGGTGTAGCCGGACAGTTCAATAATCTCCATGCGGTCGCGCAGGGCGGGCTGAATGGTGTCCAGCATATTCGCCGTTGTCAGGAACAGCACGCGGGACAGGTCAAAGTCCAGGTCAAGATAGTTGTCGCGGAACGTGGCGTTCTGCTCCGGGTCAAGCACTTCCAGCAAGGCGGAAGACGGGTCGCCCCGGAAGTCCGCGCCCACTTTGTCTATTTCGTCCAGCACAAACAGCGGGTTGTTGCTTTCCGCCCGGCGGAGGCCCTGAATGATTTGGCCCGGCAGCGCGCCAATGTACGTGCGCCGGTGGCCGCGTATCTCGCTTTCATCATGCACGCCGCCCAGCGAAATGCGGACGAACTTCTTGCCCATCGCGCGGGCAATGGACTTGGCAAGCGACGTTTTGCCTACGCCGGGAGGCCCGACCAGGCAGAGTATCGGCTGGCGCAGGTCGCCTTCCGGCTTGAACTTCCGCACGGAGAGATATTCCAAAATGCGGTCTTTAATCTTTTCCAGGCCGGAATGGTCTTCGTCCAGCACGGCCTTGACAGAAGGAATGTCCAGGTTGTCCACAGTGGACTTATCCCAGGGCAGGGCGGCCAGCGTCTCCACGTAGGTGCGGGCGACGGTGTATTCGGGCGCTCCCGGCGACATCCGCTGAAGGCGGTCTAGCTCGTTATTGGCGGCCTTGAGCGCGTCTTCGGGCATATGGGCGTCCTCAATTTTCTTCTTGAGTTCGTCCATTTCTTCGCCGCGCTCGTCGCCTTCGCCCAGTTCTTTCTGAATGGCCTTCATCTGCTCGCGCAGGTAGTAATCGCGCTGCGTTTTGTTGATTTCGGTGGACACCTGGGATTGCAGTTTGGCTCCCACTTCCAGCACTTGCAGTTCTTTGGTCAGCAGGGCCAGGAGTTTGGTCATGCGCTCCTTGAGGGGCAGGGTTTCCAGAATGGCCTGCTTGTCCTCGGCGGAGACGGGCAGGTGCGCCGCAATCAAATCCGTCATGGCGGCGGGGTCGTCAACCGACGTGGTGAGGCCCGCCAGTTCGTCCGGCATCTGCGACGACAGGCGAATGATGGCGCGGAACTGCTCGCCGAGGCCGCGCTTCAAGGCTTCCACTTCTACCGCGTCTTCGAGCGGGACAGGCACAGCGTCAATCACTTTGATGCGGGCCTTGAGATACGGCTCCTCGGTGAGTATCTGCTGGATTTGAATGCGGGCGACACCCTGCACAATCATGCGGATGCCGTCTGGCACTTTCGCCATCATGCGGACGATGACGGCGACGCCAATCGGGTAAATATCCTTCGCGCCGGGCGTCTCGACCGAAGCGTCGCGCATGGCGACCACGCCCAAGATTTCATTGCCGCCCGCGACGGCCTCGTCTACCAGTTTGATAGAGTTTTCGCGCCCAACCGCAATCGGGGCCACCAGCACGGGAAAGACCACCGTGTCGCGCAGGGGCAGCAGCGGCAGTTCATCGGGAATGGGCGGGTGCGCCTCGCCGTCAGCGTTGATTTGCTTGACAATCTGCTCGGCGACTTCGCCTTCAATAGCGGTGTCGGTTGCCAGCGTGTCGGCGACGGCGTGACCGTGACAGCCTGTTCTTCCGACTGGTCTTCTGTTTTATCGGTATCGGACATTTAGTTGTCCTCGCTCTCTTGTGTGTGCGTTTCGTCGTTGATAATGATGGTGCGGCGTTCGGGCTGCGCGGGCAGCGTCTTTTTGGGCAGGGAAACGGTCAGAAAGCCGTCTTTATAGGCCGCATGAATGCGGTCGCGGTCAACCGGCAAAGGCGGCAGGCCGATGGCGCGCTCAAATGGGCCGAAATAAATCTCCAACTGATGACAGCGCACGCGCCCTTCCCTGTCCGCGCGGCCTTCGGTGCGGGAGCCGGAGATGGTGAGAACGCGGTCATCGGGCGACAGCGAAACGTTGAGATCTTCCGCGCGCGCCCCGGCCAGTTCCATCTTGACGACGAGATGGGTCTGTGTTTCATGCACATCTACGTGCGGCTGCCAGAACCGTGCCGCGCCGCCAAAGGGGACATCAAAGAAGCCCCGGAACGCCTCATCGGAGAGCATCTGCATCTCCTGTTCCATCTGCCGGATAATGTCCCGATAGTCTTTGAAAGCCATGTCTGGGTCGCCTCTTTGCGTTGAGTTTTTCCGAAGTTATCTGAGCGCCCTTCGCTCAGGCTCGTTCAGGGCTAAAACCGCGCCTGCAGGAGATAAGTTCCCGGCGTCAGAGACGGGGCAGAAAGGGGCGGTTTCGCATGAAAAGACGGCGTTTGCGTGGATGTAGAAATCCGACATCCAGGCTAGGCCGCGCATTCGCCGCTTTTTGTGCCTGCTTTCAGCGGCTGTGCTGTCTGCCGCGCATGTCTTTGCACAGAGAACACGCAAAAACAAGTATAATCCTGATACGTGATGACAGAGGATAATTCCACTCTCATACAGTGTCGCCCTGGTGGCGGCGGCTGGCAGTCAGTCGTGCTTTTGGTTGTCTGCGCTCTGTTTCCGCGGTTTGCAGACTGGCTGGGAGGGCATCACGCTAGCAGCAGTGTCCGCGTTCTGAGCACAAGCGTAGCGGCGCTGTTTGGCCTTCCCGCGCTATGGCTCACGGCATGGCTGCTGCGGGCGCGCATTGTCGCGGATGAACGCGGTCTGCGCTGGCGCGGGCTGGGCCGCTGGCGCGTCGCGGAGTGGCAGGACGTGACGGACTTTTACACCCGGCTTCTGCCAAAAGGGAAAGCGCAGGCAGTGACGGAAACGCGCGCCGGGCGCGTCTGTTTCGGCGCGGGTCTCTGGCCCGATTGCCCTGCCCTGCGGGAGAGCGTTTCGCAAAGGGCGACGCAGGCCCGCGCCCATTCATGGGAAACCTGGGGCGCGCGGCCCGCGCTGGATTGGCCCCGCACATTTCATTACCGCACTGCCGACAATCGCGCGCTGCCTGTCATGCTGGCATTCTTGGTGGCCGTGATGGCGTGGCTGGCGGCGGGCTCCGCGCGGAGCGCCGCCCGCTCCGTTGCGCTGGCCGGGTGGACGTGGTGGGACATGGGAGCGCCTTTGCTGGGCGTCGCGCCTCTAGCGTTGTTTTCTTTGCTGCCCGCGCTGCGCGCCCGGGACACGTACAAACGGCGGGCGCAGCGCATCACGCTGACTCAGGAGGGAATTGGCTATGAGGACGGCGCGGCGCGCATGGCTGCCGCCTGGGAGGACGTGCAGGCGTATTCGCTCGCTGCCGGTCGCGGCTGGGACATGACCGCGCGCCATGCCATTCGCACAAAGCAGGGTACGTTTGACTTCACTCAGGCCATCAGCGAGGTGCTGGTTCTGCGTCAGGCGATTGCCGCGCGCGCCGTCGCTGCGCCGCCAACCGCATGGCGCGCGCCTGATGACGACGCTCTGGGCGGGCGGGAAGGACGCTGGAGCGGGCACTGCGAAGGCATCGGCGAGCGCGTCTTCCATTATCGGACGCGCACAAATCGCGCGCTGCTCTGGCTACCGACCGCGCTTCTGCTGGCGATGGGCCTGCTGGCGTGCGCGGGCGTGACGCGCGTGGATTGGCCGGTAGGGTTCGCGCTCGCCGTGCTGCTCGGCTGGGGTTGGTGGCGCTACTTCGTGGCCTCCGTGCGCGTGGGCGACGACGACCTCACGCAGTATGGGCTATTCGGCAGGCGTCATGTGGCATGGGAGGACATCACGGACTACGTCCGTAGCGGCGACGATATATTCACATTCGGCAATGTGATTGGCGAGAACACACGCATTCGCTTCTGGCTCGGCATTGCCGATGCCGAAGAACTCAAACAAGAGATAGCACGGCGGGCGGTTAACTGCCCTCGCCACGATTGGGACAGGAAACAGAAAACAACCCACACGGCGAACGGCGTATCGTCCGTCCCCGACTGAGCACACACTATGCCAGACACAACTCAACCCCTTCCTGCCGGGCCTGCGGCCCCGGCGTCTACCACCGCGACGACCACCGATGACGGGCGGCTGCGCGGCGTCTCGCGCTCCCTGATTATCGGGGTCGGCGGCACGGGGCATCAAATCATGCTGGACATCCGGCGGCGGCTTCTGTCCAAGTACGGCGCACTGGACAAACTGCCCATTGTCGCGTTTCTTCTGCTGGACACCGACCAGGCGCTGTTCGCCAAGAACCCCGACTATGAAGATGCCGTCAACCTGGACGCCGCCGACAAGATACACGCTTCCGTGCATGGCGTGGACGCGCTTCGCAAGAGCCTCAAAGAACACCCGCACCTGCGCGGCTGGCTAGACCCGCGCGTCCTGACTGGAGACATTGACCAGGGCGCAGGAGCCGTGCGCGCGCGCGGGCGGCTGGCGTACTTCTGGAACTACACGCAAATCGCCCGCCGCTTGGAAGAGCAGATGCTCCAGATTACGAAGGACAGTTCCAAAGAGACGGCCATTCGCAACGGGCTGCAAGTCGGCGAAGGCATCACGGTCTACGTGGTCGGCTCGCTTCTGGGGGGCACCGGCTCCGGGATGTTTCTGGATTTGGCGTACACCGTCCGCAACAAGTTCAAGTCCCAAAGAATGCTGGAAACGGTGGGAATGTTCTCCATTCCCCCGAACTCGGAGGCCGTCGCGGTAGACAACCGCCCCAATGCTTACGCCGCATTGGTGGAACTGAATCACTACACCGACCCCACCACGACGTTCACGGCGCAATATCAGGCGGATATTCCGCCGATGGAGGACGCCGACCCGCCGTTCCGCTACACGTACCTCGCGGACACGTCCTCGCCCACCGCCCAACTGGACTCAGTGAAAGACCTGGTGGAGATGATTGGGCACTCCATCTTCCTTGACCTCACCTCCGAGTTCCAGCGGCAGAAGAAAAGCAACCGCAACAACTTTGACCAGTTCCTCATCACCACCGATGGCCTCGGCTGCCCGCAGAACTACATGGGCTTCGGGCTGGCGTCTTTGTATTTCCCCAAAGACAAGGTGATGGCCGCCTGCGCCAACCGCCTTGCCGGGGACATCGTGCGACGCTGGACAACGCCATTAGAGCGCACCGTTAATATCGGCGCGTTTGCCGACCAGGAGTTAAGCCGCCTGGGGCTGACGCCCGATGCCGTGCAGCGTCAAGTCCTTTTGTCCAACTCGGAAACGGGGGAAACCCTGCGCGACAACGCCCTCTCCTATTGGAACGGCGTGGGGCGTCAATATGAGACGGCCTATCCCGGCCACAACCGCGTCGTAGAGTATCTGTCCGCGCGGCAGAAGGAAAGCGAGGCCAAAGTCGCTGACACCGACCCCAACCCCGACCTGCTTGCCAAGCGCCGCGCTAATTTAGGCGAAAGCACCTTCCAAATCCAGCAGAACCTGGGGGCCGCGCTGCGCGCTAAAGACCAGAGTTTGCGCGAGTGGGTGTCCGCGCGGGTGAATGACCCCAACCACCGGCACGGCGTCGCCGCCGCCGCTTTAGACACCATGACCGAGCGCTTCCGGGGCTACATTACCACATTGGAAAAGCAGCGCGACGAGCGTAAGGGCACGCAAATCCCCTTAGTCAATCAGCGCGACGGGGCACTGTCTCAAATCAGCCGCTACGCGGGGGACATGATGCTGTCGCTCATCGCCGGGGCCAAACGGCGCGAGATTGACGAGCAGAAGGACGCCTACATTCAAGCCGCCCGCCGCGTGGACGCCGAAGCCCTGGACGCCAAAGCCAACGAAGCCGCATTGGTGTTTTATGCCCGAATGCTGGATACGGTGGCCCGCCTGCGCGCCGAAATGGACAGATACATTGAGCGCATCAGCGCCCTGCAAGCCCGCTTTGACGCCGCCGAGCGCCACGCCGTACAGGAACCCGTAGACGTGAACGGCGAAGTGCTGTTTAACCCCGGCAGGCGCGAAACCGACCCCGCCACCGGCATTGACCGCTATGTCGGCGGGGACATTGACGAGCGCTATGCGTTTTATGTCGGCAACCCGCGCGACCCCGCCAATCCCGTCGTCAACAACCTCGTGGCGGACATCCTGGAAACGCTGGGCACGAAAGGCGACATCTGGGGCGTGCGCGACGGCGACTTAGGCCGCATCTCGCAAACACTGTACGAGCACGCGCGCGGCGTCTTCGGCCCGGTAGAAGAAGAAAGCGTGCTGGACAAGTTCTTCGCCAAGTACGGCTTAGACACGGACAGAACCGTGCAAACCCTGCGCCGGGTGGCGTCGCTGTCCACGCCGTTCCTGCACCTTCAGGAGAACGCGCCCAATTACACGCACAACATGAACAAAGAACAGACCATTGTCGGCGTGCTGCACGGCGCGGCCCCCCGCACGGAAAGCGAAACCCGCTTCCAGACCATGATGACCGACACCGTGCAGGGCGTCAAAGAGCAGCAAATCTCCAACTCCAATGAGGCCCACCAGGTGCTTCTGTTGCGCGAGCGCGCCGCCTTCCCGCTCCGCCTGCTTCAAGGCATGACTTCCTACAAATATGCCTACGACCAGGTGAAGGCGCAGGGCGCGGCGGCAAATCCTATTCACACGCGCACCGATGTCAAAGAATGGCTCCGCATCGCGCCGCCGTCGTTTGAAGACCAGAAGCAGGCGTGGCGGACGTTCGTGGTCGGCTGGGCGTCCGGGGTGATTGCCGAGGAGCACGAGGCCCGCTACACTTCGGTCGGCACGCGCGACCTCGTGCGCTTTGTCGCCCACTACACCGACAAGTTCGGGATGCCCAAGTCGGATACGCTCGGCACGTTCAACCCGGTGGAAAGCATCGTCGCGGGCTTCGCGCCGGAAGCGTCCGCCCCGGAGAGGCCGCCCGCCGAAGCCCGCGACCTCGTGCAGAAATTGTGCGATGACACGCGAATGCAGGCGCAGATTGCCGCCGCCATTGACGAGCGCCTGCGGGCGGAAGGGGCGCAGGCGTTTGGCGCGCGTCTGGTGCAGCACGCCGGGGCGCAGAAGACAGCGCTCGCGCCCGGCTTCTACGACTCCTACTACGCCGTGCTCACCCGCTACCTGGAGGAAATCAACTACGCGGGCGCGTCCCTAGCGGCCTCACCGTCGCCGCTTCCTGCGCCGTCAGAGACCGCCGTCACCGTCGCTCCGAACGGCGCTGCCGCGCGCACTGTGCGTGAACGATTGGCTGACCTGAAGGCTCTGCTGGACGATGGGCTGGTCACGCAGGCAGAGCACGACAGCCGCCGCGCCGCCATTCTCGCTGACGTGTAGCGCGGGGCCGTCATGGAACAAAGCAGGGCAGTCAGGGGTTCTACACAGTGGGCCTCCGGCATGAGCTGGCGTCCCCCAAAGGAGCAACCTATGAACCTCGCAAGACAGATATGGCGGATACTCAAAATGACCCGGCGCGCGGGCGGCTGGCGCGCACTGGCGGCGGAAGGGCCAAAGCAAATCGCGCTGTTTAAGCGCCTTCTGGCCGACCCGCGCGTTCCGGCTCCTGCCAAAGCGGTGCTCGCGGGCGCGGTGGCGTTCGCGGTCAGCCCGCTCAACTTCCCGCAGTACATTCCGGTGATAGGCGCGTTAGATGACATCGGCATCGCGCTGCTGGCGATCAACTTCTTCCTGAAGCGCGTGCCGCCCTCGGTGCTGGCGGAGCATCGGAGCGCGGTGGGCCTGCCCACCTGAGCCGTTCACGCAGAGACAAACAGAAGGGGAGGACAGTTGTCCTCCCCTTCTGGCGTGTTGGTGGAGCTAAGCGGGATCGAACCGCTGACCTTTCGGATGCGAACCGAACGCTCTCCCAGCTGAGCTATAGCCCCGCGCGTGTTTATGAACTCGTGTATGATACCCTCTCCCGGCGCGGTTTTGCAAGAGCCGTTGCGGGGAAAGTAACAGTCATCGCTTCGTCGTTTCAGGAGAACGCCATGTGCGGACGCTTTACCCTGCACCACGCGCAGGACGAGATTGCCGAACGCTTTGCTGCCGAAATGGAAACCCCCATTGAAATGGGAACGCCCATCACGGCGCGCTACAATGTTGCGCCCACGCAGCCCGTGACGGTCGTGACGCAAAACGGGGCGCGTCAGTTAGCGCAATATCGGTGGGGGCTTGTGCCCTCATGGGCGAAAGACCCGGCGATTGGCAGCCGCCTGATTAACGCGCGCGTGGAAACGCTGGCCGAGAAGCCGTCATTTCGCACGGCGCTTTCCCGCCGCCGGTGCCTCATTCCCGCCGATGGCTTTTATGAGTGGCAGGAGGCCGATAATCCCGCCGAAGGGGGCCGCACTCCCATGCACATCAAGCGTCGTGACGGCGCGCTGTTCGCGTTCGCGGGCCTGTGGGATGAATGGCACGCGCCCGATGGCTCCCCGCTGCGCTCCTGCACAATTATCACCGGCACGCCGAACCCTTTAGTCGCCCCCATTCACAACCGAATGCCCCTGATTCTGCTTCCCGACCGGGAGGCCCCCTGGCTGGACGCCACGCTGACAGACCGCGACGCGCTTCTTTCCCTGCTGCTTCCCTACCCCGCCGACTGGATGGAAGCGTATCCCGTCTCACGCGCCGTCAACGCGCCGGTGGTCGATGACCCGGAATGCATCGTTCCGGTCGGCCCTGCGCGCACTTTGTAATCCCCCCACAGAAGGAAAGCGAGCAGGCGGCGTGGAACAAGTCGCTGTCGCCCTTATGCACGGCAGGCGGCACACTTTGTTTTCGGGAGGAAACGCACAATGCCGAGTAGTTTACCAAAGGCGCTGGTGGCCGAGGCCATCGGCACGTTCGCACTGATTTTCATCGGGGTGCTTGCCATTCAAGCGTCCGGCGTGGCTGGAGCCAGTGGGATTTCCAATCTGGCCTCTGTTGGCCTGGCGCACGGGCTGGCAATCGGGGTGATGGTGGCGGCGCTGGGAGCCATCTCCGGCGGGCACTTTAATCCCGCCGTGACGTTCGGCTTCCTGGTCACAGGCCGAATGCCGCTCGCACGCGGGCTGTCTTACTGGGCCGCGCAGCTCGTGGGCGCATCGCTGGCGGGCTTTCTGCTGGTGGGGATACTGGGGGCAACGGTGGTTGCGGGCGGCACGCCCGATCTGGCATCCAACAACAGCATCGGCACGGGGGCGGCAATTGCGCTGGAAGCGGTCGGCACGTTCTTTCTGGTGCTCGTAGTCTTCGGCACGGCGGTGGACGAGCGCGCGCCGCGCAATGTCTACCCGCTCGCCATCGGGCTGACCATCGCCATTGACATCATGGCCTTCGGCCCGCTTACGGGCTGTGCCGTGAACCCGGCGCGCTGGTTTGGCCCTGCGCTGGCGTCCGGTCACTGGAACAACGGTTTGGTTTACTGGGTGGGGCCGCTGATTGGGGGCGCGCTGGCTGCGCTCTTACAGCACCACTTCCTGATGGAGCGCGCCGCGCCGGTTCCGACAGTCGCCGAGCAGGGCGGCCCGACCGCGCGCGAGCAGCGCGGCGAGTAAGAAAAATCCGCGCCCGGCTAAGAGTGTGTCTAAAAAGTGATAAAGAGGCCCCCGCCCTGCTGCCTGCCCGCTCTGTTGCCCGCTCCATGCCGTCAGGCATGAGGGCCAATCGCTTGCGATTGAGGGCCAATCATGGGGAACAGAGCAAAAGAGGGCCTTCCTTTCCGGTTCTCCCATTAGCGCGGCAAGAGCCGTCGTATCCGAAGACGGATGTGGGGGCTAGGGGGCTTTTTAGACACACTCTAACCTGGCGACAAAGGCAGCACCAGCGGGCAGCCTGTGACCGGGTGCGGCCCTACCCAGACGCGCGCGCCGTACACCTTTTCTAGCAGCGCCGGGGTGAGCACTTCGGCGGGCGTCCCCTGCGCGGCAATGCGCCCCTCGGACAGCAGCAGGAGGCGGTCGCAGAACGCGGCGGCAAGGTTCAGGTCGTGCAGCACAGCGAGCACTGCTTTGCCTCCCTCATGCGCGAGCGCGCGCGCCTGCGTCAGCGTTTCCCATTGATGCGCCAGGTCTAAATGCGCGGTCGGCTCGTCCAGCAGGAGCACCGACGGCTGCTGCGCCAGCGCGCGGGCCAGCAAAACGCGCTGCCATTCGCCGCCGGAAAGCGTGGTTGCAACGCGCTCCGCCAGCGCGTGAACGCCCGCCGCGCGCAGGGCGTCTTCCGTGATTTCGGCATCCCGCGCCGTAGGGGAGGCAAACAGGCGCGGGGACGCATACGGCGCGCGCCCCATGCCCACAATCTCGCGCACGGTGAAGGCCAGAGACAGCGACGCGCTTTGCGGCACGACCCCGATAGCGCGGGCGGCATCGCGGGCGGAAACCAGCGCGTACAAGTCCTTCCCGGCGAGAAGCACCGTGCCCGCGCGGGGACGCAGCACGCGGGACAGGGCGCGCACAAGCGTAGACTTGCCGGAACCGTTGGGGCCAACGACGCCGACCATCTCGCCGGAAACGAGGCTAAGGCTCACATGGCGCAGCGCCAGCGGGGCGTCGGCGGCGTACCCGGCGTCTATCTCACAGGCGGCAAGCAGAGCGATCATACCGGGCGTTCTGGTCATCTCCCTCACAGTATAGCAAATCCTCGCAGGGGCGCGCACAGCGAAACGGGAAAAGTTGGGTATAGTGACAACAGGACTTTCGGCCCCCGCCGGGGCAAGGCACAGCACGCTATGGCTATGACCGCCGAATATGACTCCCGTTGTCCCCCGCCGGAGCGCCCTGCTTCGGGCGCCGCCGAGCCTGCCTCTTCCAGCGCAAACGATGAACTTGCGTCCTATATCAATCGCCTCACGCGCACCCGCCTGCTGACCGCCCGCGAGGAGAAAACCCTCACCCGCCGCGTGCGCTGCGGCGACTTCTCCGCCAAAGAACGGCTGATTGAGGCCAATATGCGCCTCGTTGTTTCTATCGCCAAGAACTACGCCGCCAGCGGCATCCCTCTGGAAGATTTGATACAGGAAGGCGCGATTGGCCTGATGACCGCCACCGAGCGCTTTGACCTGCAGATGGGCTTCCGGTTCAGCACGTACGCGACCCAGTGGATACGGCAAAGCATCGGGCGGGCGATTGACAACAAGTCCAAAACCATCCGCCTGCCTGCCCATATCTCCGAGTCGCTGCGGAAGGTGGACAAGGCCCGCGTGGAACTGAGCGCGGCAGGAGGGCAGCGAGCCGACCCTGGAACAGATTGCCGCCCATGTCGGCCTGTCACCTAAGAAAGTCAACAGCCTGATGCAGACCACGCAGGAACCAGTCTCGCTGGATATGCCTGTCGGCGAAGACAGCACATCGCTGGGGACGCTGGTGTTAGACCGGAGCGCCCTCAACCCGCAGGATGAACTGATCGCGCAGGAGATGCGGGGCGAAATAGAGGCCATTTTGAGCACGCTGGATGCCCGCGAGCAGGTCGTCATGCGCCGCCGCTTCGGGTTTGATGCCGACGATAAATCTGTCTTGCAGCAGATTGGCGACGACCTGCACATTTCGCGGGAGCGTGTTCGGCAGATTGAAAACCAGGCCCTCCGCAAATTGCGCTCGTCGGCGCGCAAGAAGCGCCTGCGCGATTACCTGCAAGCGTAGCGAGCACAAAAGAAAGCCGGGCGGCCTGAGCGGGCCGCCCGGCTTTTGTGGCTTGAAGCGTTACGCCGTCACGCCAATTTCACCGGCGAGCGCGCGCTCATGCTCTTCCTCTTCGGCAAGGGCGTCCTCAAAGGCATGAACAAAGGGCGCGTCTTCGCCGTGATGCCCATTCAGCGTGTCCCCCACCAGCGCAGCAACGCGCGCGTGGGCATCTTCGGACTGCACGACATGGCGCGGCACGGGAGGAGTGGGCGACATGCGCGGCGTTGCGGACGGGGCTGACGGCGCGCGTAGCGACTTGACTAACGAGTATCCGGCGGCGGCTGCCGCAAGCAGAAACAGGGTCTTGCGAATGGTCATGGAAGTCTCTCCTGACGCCGTTTTACCCCTGCCAAGCAGAGTCATAAACGCCGCGCGTGGCTAACGAATAGACAGCAGTTTGTGCGTTTGCAGGGACAGGCGCAGCAGCGCCGGGTGCGCCTGCACCGCGTCCACGCAGAGCGCGGCGGCATCGGGGTTGAGAGCATTGGGCTGCACCCACGTTGTTTTGTTGTGCGCCCGCGCCCCGTCCAGCGCGCGCTCCACATCATCGGGGCTGTCTACGACGTACTTGAACTCGGCGGCGTGCTGCTCGTACCAGGGGTGCAGTCGCCCGCCCTGCGGCTGTTTGGGCGATACGGTGATGTGGTCAATCCTCCACTCCGGGCGCGGGCGCGTGCCGTTGGTTTCCATCTGAAGGCGATAGCCGTCGGCGTGAAGCGCGTCGCAGAGCGGCCCCAACTCGTGGAGAGTCGGCTCCCCGCCCGTCAAACAGACCCACTGGCAGGCTTCCCCGACACACGCGATTTCGGCACGCAGGCTGTCAACCGTGTGCGTGTCCTGCACGCGAAAGTCGGTGTCGCAGAACGGGCAGGCGAGATTGCACCCGGCAAAGCGCGCGAACACGGTGGCCTGCCCCGTGCGCCCGCCTTCCCCCTGAAGCGAGTAGAACACCTCCACGACGGGCAGCTGGCCCGCGCGCGCCACTGCCAGTGCGTCGCGGGTGGCTGTGTGCGGGTCGGGCGTCGCGCCCTGATAAACTGTTTGCAGCGGCGTCAGCGTGGCGTCCATGATGCTATAGTATACCAGAGGAGACGTTCCATGCGAAGACCGAGGGTTCCCCGCGCCCGATGGCGGCCTGCGATGCTGGCCCTGCTCGCGCTTGTGCTGGCCGTCGGCGTCACGGTTCACGAACTCAACCTTGACCCAAGAGTGACTATTCCCGGCAATGTTCTGCCGTCCCCGAACGCCTATGACTACTACGTTCGGGCAGGAAAGGCGGTTGTGGACAGCCGCAAAATCAGCGAAGCGACGGGTTCTCCCCCTGCCGGACAAAGCCGAAGCGCCGACGCTGGCCGCGCAGGAAACGCTGGTACGAGAGAACGCGCCCGCGCTATCGTCGCTGCGGGCCGGGTTTGCGTATCCATATATGCATCCTGCAGAGCGCTCCCTCATTTTCCATTTTGCCGATGATGCCAGGATGCGGGGCATTGCGCGTTTGCTCCGTCTGGAAGGGCAGGTAAAGGCGGCGCACGGCGATTGGGGCAGCGCGGCTGAGAGCAATTTGGACACGGTGCGGCTGGGTGAGGATATGCCGCACGGAAGCGGGCTGATTGGAATGCTGGTCGGCGTCGCCGTTCAAGCCATCGGGCGCAACTCCGTCTGGGCGGCAGTGCCGCAATTAACCGCTCCGCAGGCGCGGGCGGCAGCGCGGCGGTTGGAGGCCATTCAAGCACGTCACACGCCATTCGCCGACACGATGCAGCAGGAGGCATGGAGCAGCGAGGCGAACATCATGGCTGTCTTTCGCGACCCGCATTGGCGCAAGGGCGTGATAGATAACTTCGTCACGCCGGACAGTGACAATTACAACGGCGTTGAGCGCGTTTACGCGGGGGCGCAAATGCTGGTTGTGAGCAAGCGCGCCATCTTCAGCGATTACACAGGCTATATGAACCAAATCGTTCATAATGCCCGCCTGCCGTATGCCGCAAAACCGCCCCTGCCGCCGCTGCCCCATGACCCCCTCACTCGCGGTATGCTGCCCCTCTATGCCAAAGCGCGTCTCATTGACGCCGATCGCAGCGAGGCGCAGAATGCCCTACTGACAGCCGCGCTTGCCGTGCGCGCCTACACAGTGGAACACGGCAGGTCGCCAGACACGCTTGCCGCGCTTGTCCCCGCCTATCTGTCCAAAGTGCCGGATGACCCGTTTGCGCTTTCTGGCCCCCTGCGCTCCGTCAAACGGGACAATGCGCTCGTTGTCTACAGCGTCGGCCCGGACGGAAAAGACGACGGCGGCAGGGCCATCAATAACCCTGCCGCGCCCGCAGACAAAGCCAGCCACGCGCGTCTGTTTGTGAACGACAACAGCACGGGCGACATCGTGGCGGGCGTGAATATCTACTAAAGGAGGCTGCACCCTGGTTCGTGGGGCGGGGCTTGCCCTGTCCTGTGCAAATAAACGTCCCGCCCTGGGCAAATAAACGTCCCGCCCTGGGCGAACACGCGACCCGATATGGGCGAATAACAGGGCGGGGCAAGCCCCGCCCCTACGTCGGCTGGGCGGGTTCCCGGACGCCCCCTACCCGTTCCAGGGGTGGGCTTTGTCCTTGCCGGGGCGGTCGTTGACGCCCGCCTGCCCGGTCTCATCGGCGGACGCCGTGCTGTCCGGGTCGGTGTCGCCGCCAACCGGGGTGTCGGCGTTGTTCTGCGACGGGTCATGGGCGGACGACGGCGCGTTGGGCTTGTCGGCTTCTCCGGCGGCGCGGCTGCCGGGGTAGCCTTCCTGCCCGTGCGTCATGTCCTGCGTGGAGCGGGCGGGAGCGGCCCCTCCGCCGGGCGCGGACGCGCTGCCGTCGCCGGTGTGCTGATGATCGGTGGGGGCGTCGGGCGACTGTTCGCGCGCGCCGGTGTCTGCGATTAAACTCATGGTGTTCCCTCTGCCCCTGCTTTACCCGCGCGGGTGGGTGGACTACACCTGCTCGCGCAGCCCGGACTGCGCGCCGTCGGCAATGGCGGAGTGGGTTTGCAGGGTGTCGCGCAGGTGCAAATCTCGCGTCTGGACGTTTTCTTCGGCGGCATCGTCCTGGGGGGCATAGCCCACGAGTTCGCGCGCGTCCGAAATGTCCAGCCGCTTGAAGCGGTTGTCGGACAGGCCGTGCAGCACGGCGTACTGAACATTTTCCACGTCAATGCATCGGTGCAGCAGTTGGTTGAGGTCACGGTGCGAGACGAAGGCATCCAGCATGGACAGCCCTTTGGCGTCGCGCGCGGCTTCTAACGGCTGGAACGCGCCGATGCGGATGGCGATGGCGCTCACCCCTTCCTTTTCGGCCATGTAGCGCGCGAGCGCCTCGCCAAAGCATTTGGAGACGCCGTACAGATCGCCGGGGTTGACGGGTTCGCTGGTTTTCACCTGCACGTCGGGCGGGTAGCCAGAAACGGCGTGAATGGAAGACGCATACACAACGCGGCGCACCCCGGCGGCTTTGGCGGCGACAAACAGGTTGTACGTGCCAATGATGTTTGTGTTCAAGAGGTCGTTCCACACGGCATTGGGCGCGGGGTCGCCTGCCATGTGAACAACGGTATCTATGCCCGCGCAGTGCTGCTTCAGGGCGTCCAAATCGCTCAAGTCGGCCTGCACAACTTCCCCCAGCGCGCGCAAGCGTTCAATGTTTTCTTCATCACCCCGCACCATCAGGCGCAGGGCGTATTTGTCGCCCGCGTGCTCGGCGAAGTACGAGCCGATACGTCCGGCGGCTCCCGTGACCAGAATGCGGCGCGGGGCGTCGGGGTTTGCTTTTGTCAAAGCGCCAGTGTCGGCGGCGGTAAACGATTGAGCCATAGGTTGTGTCCTTTCGGAGAGAAATGTCTGCGGCCCCTGTTTACCCCGCGCTCTGAAAACTTATGCCGGGCGAGCGGGGAACTTTGTGCGGCCCGTTGGCGATTAAGAACGACATGATGACTGCCACACGCACCGCGCCCGATTTCACCAACCTGTCAGACAGCATGGAAGACAAGTCCCCGCAGGAGATTTTGCGCTGGGCCTGGGACACCTATGGCCCGAAACTGACAATGGCAACTGCCTTCGGAGCCGAGGGCTGCGCCATTATCGCTATGCTTTCCGAGATTACGCGCGACGTGCATTTGTTCAATTTAGACACCGGCTATCAGTTCCCTGAAACGCTCAAAACGCGCAAGGCGCTCATGGACAAGTACGGCATTCTGGTGCATTTAGTCAGCGCCAAACAAAGCATTGCCGACATGGAAGACGAGCATGGCCCCTTTCTGCACGACCGCAATCCCGACCTGTGCTGCCATATCCGCAAGGTGGTTCCGCTCGCCGCCGCCGTAGAGGGCTACGATGCGTGGATTTCTGCCATTCGCCGTGACCAGACGCCGGAGCGGGCCAAAGCGCCGATTATCGGCTGGGACAAGAAGTTCCAGCTCGTTAAGGTGAACCCGCTTGCCAACTGGACAAAGCAGGACGTGTGGAACTTTATCCTCGCCAATGATGTGCCGTACAACCCGCTCCATGACCAGGGCTACCCATCGGTGGGCTGCTGGCCCTGCACGCAAGCGGTCGGCGAGGGCGGTGACGACCGCGACGGACGCTGGGCGGGCTGGGCCAAGAAGGAATGCGGCCTCCATGTGTTTAATGATGCCGGAGCCAACATCTAGCCCGCATTCTATTGGAGAACAGTGTGTCCTTTTTGACTGTGCCCATCGGCGACCTGTCACCGCAGATTGTCAACATGATTGTGGAAATCCCGCAGGGGTCTTCCAACAAGTACGAGTTTGACCACGAACTTGGCGTCTTCAAGTTAGACCGGACGCTGTATTCGCCCCTCTTTTACCCGTTTGATTATGGCTGGGTGTGTGACACGCTCGCGGAAGACGGTGACCCGCTGGATATTCTGGTCATCACCACGCAGCCGACATTCCCCGGCTGCCTGATTGCCGCCCGCCCCCTCGGCGTGCTGATGATGCGCGACGATAAAGGCCCCGATGAAAAGATACTTTCCGTCGCCGCCGCCGACCCCCGTTTTGAGGGCATCGCCCACCTCTCCGACCTGCCCGCCCACATCCTGAAAGAAATAGTCCATTTCTTTGACATCTACAAGGAATTGGAGGAGAAGGAAACAACGGTGCTCGGCTGGCAGGACGTGGCGACAGCCCATCAGGTGATTGAAAAGTTTACATGCAGCAGTCCTCATGCGGCCCCCGTCCCCCACGCCTGACGCCGTGCGTGCGAAAAAATCACCCTCTTGTTTGCGCCTCCCTTTGCCGACAACCCAAATGTGCTGTATAATAAGCACATTCCAAACACTTCGCATTTAGAAAAGGGCATCATTCTCATGCAGCGTGGAGCAGATTGGGCAAGCACGGAAGTTTTAACCGGCGTCGGGCTGATTGTCGCGGGGGTGGCGGCGCAGGCGGCGGGTCTGCATGACCTGTTCGCGCAGGCGCTTGCCCCCTTCGGCATTGGCATGATCCTCAGCGATGCCGCAGGCCGCGCGGCGCGCGCCGCCCGTGAGCGCGTGGCTGTGCGCGTCCGCAAGGACGACGAGTAGTGCTAGGACGCCTGGTCGTCGCCGTCACCGGCGCGAGCGGGGCGTTGTACGCGGTGCGGTTTCTGCGTCAGGCGGCGCGGCATTACGACAAAGTGTACGTGATGCTGTCCGACAACGCCCCCGCCGTCTTCGCGCAGGAAACAGGCGGAAGCCTGTCGGCTCCTTATGACGCCCGTGCCTACCTCGGCGGCGACAGCCCCTGCGACAACATCACGTTCTTAGACACCAAAGACTACTTCACGCCCCCTGCGTCCGGTTCGTTTGTGCATGATGGCATGGTCATTATCCCCTGTTCGCTGGGCACGCTCGGACGCATCGCGCACGGCATTTCTAATGACCTCACTACCCGCGCCGCCGATGTCTGCCTCAAAGAGCGGCGCAAGTTGATTTTAGTCGCCCGCGACACCCCTCTTAACTTAATCCATCTGCGGAATATGGTCGCCGTCACCGAGGCGGGCGCGATTGTCCTGCCCGCCATGCCCGCCTTCTACAACCGCCCCCAGACCGTAGAAGACGTGGTAGACACCGTTGTCGCCCGCGTTCTGCAAACCCTCGGCGTCCCGCAGGACATTCAGCCCCAGTGGCAGGCCGCCGCCGATTAGTCAGGATGGCGAGCAAGCAGACGGGCGGCACAATCACTGCGTCCCGTTTCACGCAGGCGGGAAAGATAGGCGGGCAAAGCGCCGCGCGCGTGGAGGCCGCCGCCTTCCGCTAAGGCTGTCCAAAGGGGGTCTTGAGGGGACGGAGACGCGCGGCGCATGGCGTCTGTCCACTCTTGCAGGTGAACGAAAGCGTCGCGGATTAACTCAGGATGTTCGGCGGTTAAATCGCGCTGCTCGTGTGGATCGTTCACGGCGTCAAAAAGAAGCGTGTCTGGAAAGTCGTGATAAGCGTCGTGGTAGGTTCGCAGGCACAGAAAGTCGGCCCAGCGCACGGCCCGCTGCACGCACCACGCACCTTGCGAGAGAACCAGGAACTCGCGCCCCGCAGACTTCCCCTGCCGCAGTGCATCGGCGAAACTTTCCCCGTCCCAGTGGGCGGGAACTTCGCCGCCAAGCAATTCCAAAGCCGTTGCCGCCCAATCCAGTTGATAATGCAAAGCCGTGTCTATGCCGCCCGCTTGCGTGACACCGGGCCAGCGCACGACAAGCGGAACGTGCGGGGTAATCAAATCCGCTGTCTGGTGGTCGGCGTAGATGTTGAGTTCCCCTAAGTTTTCGCCGTGATCGGCAGTGACTATCACGGCTGTTTCATCCCACACGCCCAAGTCCGAAAGCGCGTTGACAAGACGCCCGATATGCTCGTCCGCGTAGCGCAGGCCGCAGTCGTAGCCGTCAAACAGGCGGCGCACATCGGTCATGGAGGCCATTTGCTCCGGGTTCAAGGGGTACTCCGTGTTGCCCGCATACTCCCACGCAGTCCCGTAGCCTAAGACCTCCTGCGCGGAATGGGGGCCGCAGCCGTGCCAGTGAGAGCGGCGCACATCTTCGGTGAGCCACGCGGGCAGGGGGGCGTCGGCGAAGGGATTGCCCCACGCAAGCGGCGTGCGGTAGGGCGTGTGCGTGTCCCACAGGTTGACATGAAGCAGCCAGTTGTCCTGCTGCCCTTCGCGCGCCAGCCAGTCTAATGCCACTGCGCTGATTTCGTCGGCACGTTCCATGCCGCGCCGCCCGGTGTTGTAAACTTCGTTGAAGCCCGCGTACCAGTGCCACGCGCTATGGCGCTCGGCAAAGGGGCTGACGGTGACTGTCTTGTAGCCTGAACTCGCGCAGGCAGCGCATCCAGCAAGTTTTGCCCAGCACAGTCTGCATTTCGCGGCGCGCGCTGTCCCCGAATGGCTCTGCCGCGACGCCGCCATGATTGACGACCCCGTTGCGAATGCCGAATTGACCGCTCCATAAGGCTGTGCGCGAAGGCAGGCAGGGCGTGTCCGATGCGTACATTTCGCTGAAGCGCACGCCGTCGCGAGCCAGTTGGTCAATGTGCGGGGACGTAGGGCGGGCGTAGCCGTAGCAGCCCAGGTGGTCGGGGCGCAGGGAGTCAATATCGATCAGGAGCAGGCGCATAACGTGTCTTCAGGGAGAGGGGAAAGGCAAAGAAAGGGGAACTGAAGGGGAATTAAGTGTGAATAAAGTGTGAATTAAAGGACGCGGAGCGCCCGATTATCACGCGAATAGCGGGGGCGGAACAAGGAAAACATTGTTCCGCCCTTGTTCGGCATTGTTCCGCCCTTGTTCCGCCCCTTGTGTTTCCCCTTTAATTCACTCTTCTTTGACCTTGCATTCACCCTTCATTTACCCTGCTTTGCCCTGCCTGAGACTGCTGATACTGCTGCCAGAGCGACTCAAAGCGAGAAACAAGGCTTTCCAACACGTCAAAGCCGCCCTGCCAGAACGCCGGGTCGTCCAACTGGATGCCCACTTTGGCGACGAGCTGCTGCGGGGTCAAACTGCCGCCCGCGCGCAGGGTGTCTAAATAACGTTCCGCGAAATCGGCCCCGCCGGTCTGTGCCTGACGATACAAAGACAGCGCCAGCAGTTCCCCGAACGAATACGCATACACGTAGAACGGCGAGGAAATGAAGTGCGAAATATATGACCACCAGATGCGATGCTCTTCCCCCAGCGCTACCGAGTCCCCGAACATCAGTTGTATCTCGCGCTGCCAGTGCTCGCCGAACTCCTCCGAGGTCAGTTCGCCCTTCTCGCGGCGATGCCGGTGAATAGCCTGCTCAAAGCGATAAAGCGCCGTTTGACGCGGAATAGTCGCAAACGAATCGGCTATCTTGTCGGCATACAGCGCCAATCTGTCCTTCAGGGACGCGCGCGCCAGCACCTTTTCAAAGACCAGCATTTCGCCAAACGTGGACGCGAGCTCGGCCAGCGGCAGTGTCCCGTGAAAGTTCAGCAGCGACTGCTCGCGCGACAGCGACGCATGGACGCCGTGCCCCAGTTCATGCGCCAGGGTCATCACGTCGCGCATTCGCCCCAGATAGTTCATAAAGACGTAGGGGTGCAAATCCGGCGTCACATACTGGCAATAGGCCCCGCCTTCTTTCCCCTTCACGGAGGGCGCGTCTATCCAGCCCTTATCAAAGAACTCGCCCGCGCGCTCGCGCATCACGGGGGAAAAGTCGCCAAAAGCATCCAGCACAATCTGCCGCGCATCAGGAAACGTCACGATGCCATCCGCCTCAAACAAGGGCGCGTAACGGTCATAGTGCGTCAGCGTGTCTAAACCCAGTATTTCGCGCTTCACCCGGTAAAAGCGAGCCACTAACGGATAGTTATGAACCACCGTGTCGGTGACGAGTTGCACGGTTTCGGCAGGCAGTTCGTTTGCCAGATGCCGCGACTGCTCCGGGTACGCATAGCCGCGCAGCCGATCCTTGACATTCTTATCCTGAAGCAGCGTGTTGAAGATAAACGTGGTGGTACGCAGGTTCCCCTGAAGCCCCGCAGAGAAGGCCGCGGACGCCGCGCGGCGCGTGTCCCGCTCCGGCGAGTAAAGGCGCGACAGCACCTGCGCCTGTGTCATCTCCTGCCCGTCTAAATGGAACACCTGATTGGAGGTCGTTTCGCTGAATAAGCGGCGAAAGGCACGCGCCCCGGTGTTGGCTGTTTCTTCCAGAAGACGCTCCTGCTCTTCCGGCAGCAGATGGTCTTTATACAGCCGCACGGTTTCTAAAAAGTGCCTGTAGGGCAGCACTTCCGGCGTCTCCATCAGCGGCCCAATCACGCTTTCCGGCACGGCGGCTAACTCTAAGTCAAAGAACAAAAGAGGAATTGCCATCTGGGTGCCGCGCTCGCGAATGCGCTGCATGAACGCTCCACGCGCCGGGTCGCCCGTATCGGTGGTAAAAAGCAGCGACGCAAAATAAGCAGGCTTATCGGCTTCCTGCTGAATGCGTTCATACTCCTGCACGGCTTCGGCCAGCAGGGACGCGGTTAACTCCGGGCTGTTCAGCCTGCCTTTGTACGCAGCCTGGAACGCTTCGGCGCGCTTTTGCGCAGCGTCCAATGTCTCGTTGATGCGCGGGTCGTCCATGCCGGAATACAGGTCATCCAGGTTCCAGCGCACGTCATTGAGCAAGTCGGCGGCATCAGTTTCCTGCAGAGTGCTTGAAGTCACGGTCAGGGTCTCGTTTCTGGGTGAATGGCTGGACACAGTATACCCCTCTCTTTGCCGCCCTCTAACGTGCCTTGCGCCTGCCTTTCGCGTGGCATTCTTCCTTTGTGAAATAAGTTGCAATGTTGCGGGAGAAGGGGTAAAATGACGGCAAGAGGAACCATGCCGCATGATGCCGACAAGTTCCGCAAACCCTGTCCTGCGGGGCGCGCGGCAGACAAAAATCATTCTGGAGATGATCAAGGTTGAACACACGGTGTTCATGCTGCCGTTCGCGCTGATGGCGACCATTCTTGCGGCGCGGGGCCACTGGCCTTTGTTCTGGCATAAACTGCCCTGGGTGCTGCTGGCAATGGTCGGGGCGCGGTCAGCAGCGATGGCCTTTAACCGCCTGGTAGACGCCCGCTACGACGCCCTGAACCCCCGCACAGCGTCGCGCGCACTGCCTGCCGGTCTTCTTTCCGCGCCGCAGGTGACGGCTTTCACGGTGGTTTCCGCCGGATTGCTCATCTGGGCCGCGTATGAACTCAACCCGCTGGCGTTTGCTTTGTCCCCCGTCGCTCTTGCCCTTGCGCTGGGGTACTCTTACACGAAGCGGTTCACGCCATTCTCCCATTTCTTTCTGGGGCTTGCGCTTGCAGTGGCTCCGGTGGGAGCCTGGATTGCCGTGACCGGGCATATTGACCCGCCCGCTCTGTGGCTTGGCGGGGCGGTTGTGTGCTGGCTGTTCGGCTTTGACGTGCTGTACGCGCTTCAGGACACCGAGTTTGACCGTGCTAATGGCCTGTATTCGCTGCCTGCATGGCTGGGAAACGCAAAGGCTTTGCTGTTCTCCCGCGCGGCTCATGCCGTGATGGTGCTGCTGCTGGCGGGAACAGGCGTGGCGGCGCATCTGGGGTTTATTTACTTTGTGGCGGTGGCTCTGGTGGCCTTGCTAATTGGGTGGGAGCAGTCTCTGGTGAAGGCCGATGACCTGTCCCGGCTAAACCTGGCGTTCTTCACGCTGAATGGCTATATCAGTGTCGGCCTGTTCGTCTTCACGCTGGCCGACGTTCTGCTGCGTTAGAAAGACCCTTTCATGCCCACTGCAATTGGCAGCGTGCCGTATCTCAACGAAAAGCCCCTGACGCGCTGGTTCACGCACACCGACGAAGGCCGCGCGTCCGGCGCAGAAGTCGTTTACGCTGTGCCATCCGAATTGGCGCGAATGCTGGCGGCGGGCGAGATTGACGCCGCGCTGGTGTCGTCCTTTGAGTTCTTTCGCACGCCGGGGTATGCGATTGCTCCCGATGTGTCTATCTCCGGGCAGGACGAGATTGAAAGCGTGCGGGCGTTTTCCCGTCTGTCCTGGCGCGCGGTGCAGACGCTTGCGCTGGACACATCGTCGCTGACTTCAGCGGCTTTGCTCAAGGTTGTGCTGGCGGAACGTCACCAATCGCATCCGGCGTGGGTCAACCATGCGCCCGATTTGGATGCGATGCTCCACATTGCAGACGCCGCCCTGCTGATTGGGGACAAAGGCTGGCTTGCCCAAAGCAGCGGCCTGCGCGTGCTGGATTTGGGAACAGAATGGCGCTTGCTGACCGGCCTGCCCTTCGTGTACGCCGTATGGCTGGGACGGCCTGAACGCCTGACGCCGCCGTTGACGCACGCTTTGCGCCGCGCCAAAGAATGGGGCCTGACGCAGTTTGACGCCATTGCCGCAGAGCAGGCCGAAGTATTAGGCGTCGCTCCCGCATTGTGCCTGCATTATCTGCAAGACGTGATGGATTATGATTTGGGCGGCGAGCATCTTGCGGCGCTCACAGCCTTCGGGCAGAAAGCATTCGCGCAGGGGCTTTTGACGGAGCCGCCCGCGCCGCTT
This sequence comes from uncultured Armatimonadota bacterium, assembly GCA_963835235.1. Lineage (GTDB taxonomy): Bacteria > Armatimonadota > Armatimonadia > Armatimonadales > Capsulimonadaceae > CAWIET01. The sequence goes on along the minus strand of CAWIET010000004.1, from coordinate 312,527 downwards.
CGGGTCGCGCTTCAGGAAGACTGCGACAACGGCGGTGCGGCGTTCGGTGTGCTATAATCTTCCATGCACACAGTGATTGTCACCGGCGGCGCGGGCTTCATCGGCTCCAACTTCGTGCGGCATATTCTGACGCAGTACCCCGATTACAAAGTGGTCGTGCTGGACGCGCTCACTTACGCGGGCAATCTGGACAACCTCGCCGATGTGTGGCAAGACCCGCGCTTCTCGTTCGTGCAAGGTTCCATCAACGATGCCGAATTGGTGGGCCAACTGGCACAGAACGCCGACGCCTTCGTCAACTTCGCCGCCGAAACCCATGTTGACCGCTCAATTGTTGACCCCGGAGCCTTCCTGCAAACCGACGTTATCGGCGTCTGGACGCTCTTAGAAGCGGCTCGCACCCATTCGCACAGCCGCTTTCTTCATGTGTCCACCGATGAAGTCTACGGCTCCATTGATGCTGGCTCCTTTACTGAAAGCGACGCCCTGCGTCCCAATTCGCCGTACTCGGCGTCCAAAGCGGGCGGCGAAATGATGGTGCGCGCGTATCACCAGACCTACGGCCTCCCGGCGATTGTGACGCGCGGCTCCAACACGTTCGGCCCCTATCACTACCCGGAAAAGCTTATTCCCCTGTTCATTACCAATTTAATTGATGACCTGCCCGTGCCGGTCTATGGCGACGGCCTTCAGGTGCGCGACTGGATGTACGTGCTTGACCATTGCCGGGGCATTGACATCGCCCTGCACAGCGGCGAGCCGGGCGAAGTCTACAACGTGGGCGGCGGCAACGAGCGCACCAACAAAGAAGTCACCCATCTGCTGCTGACCATGCTCGGCAAGCCGGAGACACTGCTCCATTACGTCACAGACAGGCCCGGCCACGACCGGCGCTATTCGGTGGACACCGCGAAGATTGCGGCCCTGGGATTTGCGCCCGCCGCGCCGTTTGAGCAGCGCTTGCAGGAGACGGTAGACTGGTACATCGCCCACCCGCAGTGGTGGCGGGCCATCAAAGACAAACAGCAGGAATACAAACAGTTCATGCAGCAGTGGTACGCGGAGCGCCGCTAATGCAGACCGCGCTGTTGGCCCCGGTACAAGACGAAACACAGGGCGCGCTCCATTGCGTCCCTGCGGGGCCGCGCGTTTTGTTTGTCGCCACATCCCGCAACGACGGCGGCATTGAGCGTTATTCCGTGCGCCTCGCCGCCTGCCTGCGCGCGCAGGGAACGCCGCTAGCCTACGCCTGCGAACCAGAGGAAATTATCCATGACCAGTGCCGTGCGGCAGGCATTCCCGCCCGTCCCCTGAGCATTCGCAACAGCGCCGACGTGCGCGCGGCACGCGCGCTGGCGCATCTGATACGAACTGAGTGCGCCGAGATTGTCCATGTTCACTCGCGCCGCGACTACCTGCCCGCGCTGGGGGGCGTCCTGCTCGCCCGGCAGCGGACGCGCCATCCGGTGCGCCTGCTGCTCCATGCCCATATGCTGCGCCCGCTGGGAACGCCGCCGCGACTGGCCGGATGGGCGTTCGCGCGTTGCGCTGACGGCGTGCTGGCCGTCTCCGAGGCCGTGCGCGCCCGTGTGCTTCAGGAGCACGACCTGCCCGCTTCGTTCGTGCGCCTCCTGCACAACGGTGTTGATTTGGACGCCTTCGCGCTCCCCGGCACGCCCGTCGCGCGGGAATGGCGGCAGTCGCGCCGCCGGGAATGGGGGCTGGAAGACGACGCGCTCGTGGTCGGCATGATAGGCCGTCTGGACGCGAAGGGACAGGCTGCGCTTGTGGAAGCCGCCCCGGCGCTTCTGGCGCGCTGCCCGCGTGTTCGCATCGTGCTCGTCGGTGCCGACGGCGTTCCCGGCGAGCGCGCGCGGCTGACGGCGCAGGCAGCGGCACTGGGCATCGGGAAGTGTGTCCACTTCACGGGGCCGCGCGACGATGTTCCCGCCGTGCTGGCTGCCTGCGACCTGCTGGCGCATCTGCCGCAGGACGAAGCCTTCGGGCTGTCTCTGGCGGAAGGCATGGCGGCGGGCCTGCCTGCCGTCGCCACCGACATCGGCGGCTGCCGCGAAGTTGTCATGGGCGGCGTGACCGGCCTGCTTGTTCCGCCCGGCGACCTGCCCGCTCTCTGCGCCGCACTGTCTCGCTTGCTGCTGGAATCCGGCAGCGACGCCCTCCGTGCCCGCATGGGCCGCGCCGGACGCCTGCGAGCCGAGCAGGAGTTCTCCCTGACGCGCCAGACCGAGCGGCTGCGCGGCCTGTATCAACACTTATGTCCCCTGCCCCGATGAGGCCGTCGCGCGCGCGCTGGCGTCCTGTTCCCATTTTGATGTACCACGCCATAGAAGACGCCCCGCGCCCGCCCCGCGAAAAGCATCTATACGTGCAAACGAAAGCCTTCGCGTTCCAAATGCGCGCTCTCAAGAAAGCGGGCTATCAGGCCGTCACGTTTGACGCCCTGCGCGACGCCCTCAATGGCAGAACTTTGTTGCCGCCCCGCCCCGTCCTGCTGACCTTTGACGATGGCTATGCCGATTTGGAGCGCCATGCCCATCCCGTTCTGCGAGAATGCGGCTTCGCCTACACCGTGTTTCTTGTCACCGGCAAAATGGGAACCATAAACGACTGGGACACGCACAAAGGCTATGCCCCCGCGCCGCTTCTTTCATGGGACGCCGCAAAGCGCCTGGCGCAGGAAGGAGCCTCGCTTCAGCCGCACACGGAGACGCACCCGCGCCTGGCCGACCTGCCGATTGAAGACGCGCGCGAAGAAATGGCCCGCTCCAAAGACGCCGTAGAGCAGCAAACGGGCAGCCCTGCCGATGTTCTCTGCTATCCGTATGGCAGCGTCAGCGAAGCCGTTGCGGACGCCGCCCGCGCTTTGGGCTTTCGCATGGCTGTCACCACGCAAACGGGCCGCGTGCGCGTTGGCGACGACCTGCTCAGGCTGCCGCGCCTTTCAGTGCATCATGTGCCGCCCGTGTCCCTCACTTATGGCATCGGCGCGCTCAACTTCTGGTGGCGTGTGCGCCTGTGGAAGGACGCCCGCCCGGAACCTTAGATTATGCAGCAATCTTCCAAGCGGCTGTTAGCCATTGCGCTCGCGCTCGCCGCCCTCCTCGCAGGATACTTTCTCCTGCGCCAGCCCCCGCAGACCGCGCAGGAGCAAATCCTGGGCCAGATGGAAAGCGCGCGGCAGGCTGCCGAACGCCGCGACTCATCCGGCATTATGCGCGTCATTTCCGCCGACTACGCCGACAGCAACGGCCTCCATGTGGACGCCATCCATCTGTATTTGGCCCGCGCCCTCCGCGATAGCGGGCACGTGCGCGTCGCTTTCTCCCCGCCCGACGTGACCGTCACCGGCGACACCGCCACGTCTACCACCCGCGTCACCGTCCGCAGCGGCCCGTTCCCCACGCCCGTCTATGACGCCCCCATCACTCTGCACTGGCGTCGCGAAGACGGCACGCGCCTTTTCATTATCCCCGCCAAAGTCTGGCGCATTGTCGGCGCGGATTATTCCGGCGGCCTGCCCGGCGGGGAATAAAAGCCGCCCGTTTCCACCCTCAAGTCGCGGAGTAGTCGCTGATTGGGGGGCGTTGGGGGGGGTCTATGGACAATTGTCGGCAAAAGCGCAGGGGTTCTTCAGGGTGTCTTGCGGGGCGATTTTCCCCCGGCGAAGGCTGTTTTCACCGAAGCGTCACCGAAGGAATAGCGAAGAACAACCGGAGACATAGCGGAGACATAGCGGAGACATAGCGGAGACATAGCGGAGACATAGCGGAGAATAACCGAAGAACACGCCCACAAAACCGGGACGCTGACCGGCGAAAAACTGGTATTTTTGCCGATACCAGTTTTTCGCGTGGCAGGCCCGCCCTGTCCCTCTCTTGACAACGCGCGCCCCGCCCTGCTACACTGGCAGGGACAAAGGAGACTACGTTATGGGCATCCTGGACGGCAAGCAGGGCATTCTTTACGGCGTTCGCAACGAGCGCTCGCTGGCGTGGGGCTGCGCGCAGAGCATGGCGCGGGAAGGCGCGCGCCTCACCCTCGCGTTCCTCGGCGAACGGGAAGAAAAGGACGTGCGTAAGCTCGCCCCCACCCTGCCCGGCGGCGAGAACGTGCTTGTTCACCCGTGCGACCTCACCAAAGACGACGACATCGCCGCCCTGCATGATGCTGTCCGCAAGGACATGGGCCGCGTGGACTTTGTGCTCCATGCCGTCGCCTTTGCCCACCGCGACGACCTCTCCGGGCGGTTTGTAGACACAAGCCGCGACGGCTTCAAGCAGGCTCTGGACATCAGCGCGTTCACCCTCACCGCCGCCGCCCGCGCCGCCGAACCCCTGATGACCGAAGGCGGCAGCCTGCTCACCCTCACGTACTTAGGCTCCGAGCGCGTCGTGCCCAACTACAACGTGATGGGCGTCGCCAAAGCCGCATTAGAGGCGTCCGTGCGGTATCTGGCCGCCGACATGGGGCCGCAGAACGTGCGCGTCAACGCCATCAGCGCCGGGCCAACCATGACGCTCTCCGCGCGCGGCATCGCAGGCTTCACCGAGATGTTCAAGGAAAGCGTCTCGCGCGCCCCCTTGCGCCGCAACACCACCATCGGGGAAGTAGGCGACGCCGCCGCCTTCCTCGTGTCCGACTGGGCGCGCGGCATCACCGGCGAAGTCATCTACGTGGACAACGGCCTGCACATCTTAGGCTAGAACGGACAAGAAGACCCTCACCCCACCCCTTTGGGACGACCCTCTCCCGCCTTGCAGGCGAGGGGGGGGAATAGGAGCCTGCGGGCGCAGGCGAGGGTAAAAGTTATTATTCCTAACCCTCGCCTGCAAAGCGGGAGAGGGTGGCTCCGAAGCAACTTGTTGCGAAGGAGCCGGGTGAGGGCCGCTTCTGCGCCAGGTGAGGGCCTCTTTTGCGCCCGGAGTTCCCCATGCGCTTAGACTGGGAAGCGTCCGACCCTTACGACGACGCAGGCGGCCAGGACGCGCTGCGCGCCGCCATGCAGGACGCCCTTGCCGTGATTCCCCGCGAGCACCTGCGCCAACTGGACTACGTCAGCGTCCATGATCGCGACCCGAAGGGCAAGGCGCTGGGAGTGTGGCGTCAAGACCACCGGGGCCAAAGCATTGAACTCTATCTTCTGCCCCATCTGGAAGACGCGCAGCGCGTTCCCGCCGACGCTCGCCTGTGGGCGGTGCGCCTTTCGCTCGCGCACACGCTCTTCCACGAAGTCGGACACCACGTCACCCTGCACTTGAACCGCCGCGCCGCCCCCGCGCGCAAGAAAGCCCACGTCACGCAGACCGTAGAGAAATGGGCCGAAGCCTACGTCGCCAAGCGCCTCCAGCGCCTCTGCGCCGGGTGGCTTGCGGAGGACGGCCCCGCCCACAGCCCCGCCGAGCGCGCCAAATTAGACCGTGCCCTGCGCTTTCTGGGCTACCAGACAAGTCCGCTCGGCTAGACTTGCGCCTGCCAGTCGGCCAGCGCGGTTTGCAGAGCCGCAATGCGCTCTTGCAGCACGGCAAGGGCCTGCGGCACTCCGTCAAGGTTTCCCTGCTGCCCCCGCGTTTCCAGCGTTTGCGCCGCGTGCGCGCACGGCTCCGCGCTCAGGCTGCGCGCCGTGCCTTTGAGAGAATGCGCCGCCCGGTGCAGCGCGTCGCTGTCGTGCCGGGCGCACGCCTCTTCAATGTCCACCAGCATCAGCGGGGCCTGTTCCTGGAAGAGAGCCACAATTTCATGGAGCAGGGCGGCGTCCCCTTCCAGCCGCGCCAGCGCGTCGTCGGGGTCAAACGGCGGCGCTTCCTGCATTGCCTCTGCCGCCGGAAGGGAAGCAGGCGCGACAGGAGAAGCGCCTGCCGTCAGCGACGAGGGCGTCAGCGACGAGGGCGTCAGCGCGGCCAGCGTGTCCATCAACTGCTGCGAGCGCAGGGGCTTGGCGACGTACTCATCCATGCCCGCCGCCAGACACCGTTCCCGGTCGCCTGTCATGGCGTAGGCGGTCATGGCGACAATCGGCAGGCGCGCGCCCGTGCCCTGTTCACGCTCTGACGCGCGGATGAGGGCTGTGGCCTCAAAGCCGTCCATTTCCGGCATCTGCACGTCCATCAGGGCAATGTCAAACTGCTCGCGGGCGACGGCTTCTAACGCTTCGCGGCCTGTTCCCGCAATCACGACTGTGTGCCCCCACTTTTCCAGAAGCCGCAGGCCCAATCGCTGATTGACAGGGTTGTCCTCGGCCAGCAGGATATGCAGAGCGCGCGCGGGAGCGGCGGGCGTCAGGGGCGAGTGAGACGGGACAGAGAGCAGCACGGCAACCGACGCCCCCAGGCTGGACACAATGGTTTCCAGCAGTTCCGACTGTTTCACCGGCTTGGTCAGATACGCCTGAATGCCTGCGTCGCGGGCGTGGGCGCGGTCGCTCGCCTGTCCCGCCGACGACAGCATGAGAAGAATAGCCCCCGCCAGCGCGGGCCGCGCCTTGATTTGGGCGGCGAGCGTGAAGCCATCCATTTCCGGCATCATGGCATCCGTCAGCACCAGCGGGAACGGCTGTCCCGCCGACGCCGCGCGCTCCATCTCATCCAGAGCCGCGCGTCCGCTGTTTACGACGGTCGGCGTCATGCCCCAGTTGAGAAGCGTCTGCTGCAAGATGCGTCGATTGGTGGCGTTGTCGTCCACCACCAGCACCGGCAAGCCTTGAATGTCTGTGCGAACGGCGGGCAGGCCAGCCGCTGCTTCCGTCTGCCGCCTGAAGCGGGCGGTGAAGTGAAACACGCTGCCCCTGCCAACTTCGCTTTCCACCCAGATGCGTCCGCCCATGAGCGCGACAATCTGCGTGGAAATCGCCAGCCCCAGCCCTGTGCCGCCGTACTGACGGGTCGTGGAACTGTCCGCCTGCATGAACGCCTCAAAAATCAGCCCGGCTTTGGCGGCAGGAATGCCGATGCCGGTGTCGGAAACAGCGAGATGGAGCAAAACGTCCTCCTCGGACTGCGCTTCGGCATGGACTTCCACCACGACTTCTCCCTGCTCGGTGAACTTGATGGCGTTGCCCACCAGGTTCACGACCACCTGCCGCAGGCGTCCAGGGTCGCCCACCAGCGCGTTGGGAACTTCAGCAGGAACTTCGCAGGCCAGTTCCAGCCCTTTGGAGTACGCCCGCACCGCCAGCGTCCGCACCGTGTCTTCCAGACAGTCGCGCAGGCTGAACGGCACGGCGTCCAGTTCCAGCTTGCCCGCCTCAATCTTGGAAAAGTCCAGAATGTCGTTAATCAGCGACAGCAGGGCATCGGCGGACAGTTTCACCATGTCCAGGTATTCGTGCTGCTCCGGGGAAAGCGAAGTGTCCAGCGCCAACTCGGTCATGCCGATGATGCCGTTCATAGGCGTGCGTATCTCATGGCTCATGTTTGCCAGAAATTCGGACTTGGCGCGGGTGGCGGCTTCGGCATCGTCTTTGGCATGGCGCAAGGCTTCCAGCGTGGCGGTCAGTTCCGCCGTGCGCTCTACCACCCGCGTTTCCAGTTCCTCATGCGCCTGCACCAGAGCCTGCGCCGCCTGCGCGCGCTCCGCTTCGGCCCGGTCAATCGCGCTGCCGATGCCGTGCGCGATGCGAGACACAATCAGGCTCACAATCACCACCGAAACCAGCGCCCACAGGGCCGCAACAAAAGCCGCATTGACTTTAACATGGGCCAGCGCCACATAAGCCAGGTAGCGGTTGGCGAAGATGAATAACACTGTCACCGGCACAAACGCGCGCAGCAGCAGGGCGCGTGCGGAAGGGCCGAGAAACGGGCGCAGGGGCAGCGTCTCCGGGCCGGTGGCAGCAACGAGGCCGCCGCCCAGCAGCAGAAACGCCAGAGCCGTCGGCAGCGCCATCGGGATGGTCGTGCCGCCGTACAAGAGGGGGCTGCCGTAAATGTAGCCCAGCGTCACCACCACACACACGGCAACGGCTCCTGACGCCAGCAGCGCGCTTGCGGCTCGCGCCCGCTGTCCGCGCCCCGACAACAGCAGCAACAGTGCGCCGCAGCACAGCAGAAAACAGGCTGCCGTAATGGGGGACATTCGGCCTGTCGCCACCTGACCGAAGGTTCCGGTCTGATGCAGCAGCAGCGCCTCCAGGTCAAACGGCGGCGTGCCGACAAACGAGTAAAGCTTCAGCAGGCTCATGGAGAGCGTCAGAAGCGAGGCCAGAATGCCCCACACGGCGACCGGACGCAGTGGGCTGCTTCCAGCGGGCGCACGCAGGAGCAGAAACAGCGCGCTCCCCAGCAGGATAAACGCTGCGCCCGTGCTGGGGGCCATCGGGATATAATTCAGGCGCACGCTGGCAAGAATGTGCTGCCCGGAGGCCCACCCCACCAGTCCCAGCAGACCCAGGCACAAAGCCGCCAGCCCGCCTGCGCGCGCCATGCGCCGCAGCGCGTTCTCTGCGGACGCGCCCGACGAGAAGGAGGACGCGGACGCCGCGCGTGCAGGACGCAGAAGCGCGCGATACTGCCGCTGAGCAGAAGAAGAAACAGGCTCCGTCGCGGGTGGGCCGGCTGCCATTCGCACTGGGTTTCACGCTTTCAGGGGAGCCGCCATCTCCTGCGCCTCCTTGCCACAGGGGAATTATACCCTTCCTCCGAGAGCCTCATTCCTGAGCCGCTCAACCCGCGTAATGGGACGGGAACAAAGCCCAAAACCCTGCCGTCCAAGCAAGAGAAGACAACAAGCAGGGTGACAAGGAGCAAGACCAATGACACACGGTAAAACAACATGGGCCGGAACAAAATGGGTAGGAACAGGCATCGCGCTGCTCGCGCTGGCGGGAACGCTGCTGCCCCTGACACCGGCCCGCGCAGGCGCGGACGGACGCAAGAACACCACCATCGCGCTGGGAGCCGCCGCCGTCGCCGCGCTCTTGACGCACAACACGACCGCAGGGGTGGCGCTGGGCGCGGGCGCAGTCTACGCGGAAACGCAGTACGAAGCGGCCCGCCGTTCTGAGCGCGACCAGCAGAACCGCCGGTACTACGATTACCGCTCCGGCGGCTACCGCCAGTATCCGTCCAATCCGAATAACTATAACCCGCAGGGCTACTACAATCCGAACGGCTACTACAATCCGAATGGCTACAACACTGGCAGCGGCCAGTATCAGAACAACGCCAATTGGAACAACGGCCAGTACCAGAAGAACAACGGCTACAGCCAGAAAGACCGCGACATGGACAACCGGGGCCATGACAACCGCAACTGGAATAACCGCGACATGAACAACCGCGACCGTGACGACAACAGAAACCGTGACCGTGACGATAACAGAAACCGTGACCAGGACAATCACGACCAGGATTATGAGCAGCGCGGCTCTGGCAATCAGCATGACCGCGACAACCGCCACTAGACGCCGCGGGCACAAGCAAAAAGCCCCCGCCAACCGGCGGGGGCTTTTTCTGTCTTCTACAGCGCGCTTCCTACAGCGCGTTCTGGGTGCGCTCCAACTGGCGGGACTCCTGAATAAGCTGCGGCACAGGCGCAAGCGCGGGGTCGTCAATCATCAAGTCCCATTCATCCGTGTCATAACCCGGCGCATACTGGAACAGATAGTCCGGGGTTTTGACAGGCACGGCCATCGCACGCGCAATTGGGTCAAGCGGCACGTAATCCACATTGGAGTCGTCAAACTCCGATTTGAGGTTCTTCTCGCGGCGGCGGGCGTAGTTGGGGTCTAAGCGGGAGACGAGGCCCCACTCGGTCATGGCGTCCTCGGCGCGGTTAGCAAAGAAGCAGGCCAGTCCCCGGTTGGAGTGCAGCATGGCGTTGGACGGCAGCATGGCGATGGCCCGGTCAAACATATCAATGGCAATCTTCTGCTTGTCCTGCGCTTCTTTGTCTTTGGCGTCGCCGGTCTTCTTGCTGCCAGCGCGCAGGGCCATACCCTGCTTGGCATACGCCAGCCCTAGATTGGAGAAGTCTTCCAGGCGGTTGGTACGCAGGTTGATGACGCGCCGGAACTCGGTGACGGCCCGTTCCAGGTCGCCCTTCTTGTAGAAGGCCACGCCCAGGTTGGAAAAGCAGTCCGGGTTGGTGGTTTCTATTTTAGCGGTCTGCTCCCATTCCTTGAGGGCATCGTTGAGCTGGCCCAGCACGGCGTAGGCGCAGCCTAATTGATAATGCACCTGCCCCAGAGACGGGTCAAGTTGCAGCGCGCGCAGGAAATGCTGCAAGGCTTCAGGGCCGCTGTTTAACTCCATCTGGCACAGGCCCACGTTGTTGTGGCCGACCGCCAGCTTGTCGTTGGCTTCCAGGGCAATCTGCAACTCCGAAAGGCCCTGGCTAACCGCCCCCTGCCGCAGATACAGCCAGCCCAGATGCAGATTGACTTCCGGGTTGGACGAGTCGGCCTCCGCCGCCCTCTGAAAGCAGCGCTCCGCTTCGGCGTCGTCGCCCGACAGCGCATGGCTGACGCCCAGCCCGCAGAGAATGGCGATTTGATTGGGAAAACTCTGGTCAGCAGCCTGGAACAGCTGGATGGCCTGCGGATACTGCGCCAAACTGAGTTTGATGACGCCCATCGCCGTGAGCGCTTCCCAGGAGCGGGCATTGATTTGCAGGGCGCGGGCCAGATAGCGCTCCGCCACATCCATAATCTTCTCGTCGGTGTAGATTTTGCCCTGGTCGTAAAGCGGCTCAAAAAGGCCGCCGTCCAGCGTAGATGCCTGCTTGAGTTCGCCCAAGCCCTCGTTGATAGCCCCGACGCGCGACAGTGCGTAGCCGTAGCAGCCATGAACAATGGCGCTTTTCGGGTCAAGGCGCGTCGCCCTCTGCAGGCGTTCCAACGCCGTATCCGTTTCCCCCTGCCGCAGCAGCATCAAAGACTGATTGCACAGGGCGCGTCCATGCCCCGGATACAGACGCAGCGCCGCCGCGAACTCTTTGCCTGCTGCCCCGATGTCGCCTCGGAGCGCATGAGCAATCCCCAGGTTGTTGTGCGCGTCGGCCTCGGCAGACGGTTTGCCCGCCGCCAGTTCCCGCGCCTGCCCGAACTCTTTGAGGGCGTCGTCGGCACGGCCCGCCGCGCATAGCAGCAGACCAAGGCGGTTGTGCAGGGTGGCGTTTTTGCCGTCCAGGCCGAGCGCCGCCTGCGCCTCGCGCAGAGCCTGCAAAATGGAGTCGGATTTGCCGCCCCCGGACAGGCGGGCAAACGCATGGGCCAGATTGGCGCGGGGCAGCACGGCGAGGCCGTTGGAACCCGCCGCGCTCTGGGCGGCCCGCCCGAACATATCCACTGACTGCGAGAAGTTGCCGCGCCGCGCCAGCGCGACTCCGGCGTTGTTGTAAAACTCCGGCCCTGCCGCGCCCTGCTTCTGGGCCTGCTGGAAACCCTGCACGCTTTTTTCTATCTCGTCTTGCAGCAGATGCGCGGTCGCCAGGCGCAGGCGCGGCTCCGGCGAGCCGTCGGACGTTTTGGCCTGCTTCTCGTAGCGGTCTTCCGCCTGAGAAATCGCGCCCCGAATGCGGCTTTGCAGCACAGCCTGCTTGCCCCGATAGTAGTTGGTAAAGAAGAGAATGCGCGCGCTGCTGACCACATACATCAGCAGCGCGGCGAGCACGACGCCCGGCGCGGCCCCCACCAGCGGCGGATAATCCACCTGCCGCGCCAGATAGCCGCCAACTGCGCCGCCGACAATGGCAGCAACTCCCACAAATGCGATGCGAAGCAGGGTGCTTTGCTTGACAGGCGCGCGCGCCACTTTGCGTACCGCCGCGTCGCCCCGCAGGATCGCCCCGCAATGACCGCACACCACCGACCCCGGAATGTTGCGCGTGCCGCAATAAGGACAGACCATAACTTGCCGTGCTCCAGAAAGAGAAATGAAAGAAACTAGTGGGGATTATACCCCATTGCGGGAAATGGCCCTACAGGGTGTTCCTTTCGGCGGACAGACGCGCGCCCTGATTGGCGAGCGCGTCGGCGCGGGCGTTCCCGGCACGCAGAATGTGGGTGATGCGGACGCCACCGGGGAACGTCCCGCACAGGGCGCGCGCCTCCTGCTGCAACTCCCGCAGGTGCGGCGCGTTGATTTTGTAGCGGCCCTCCATCTGGCGGGCAAGAAGTTGACTGTCGGTCTGCACCGTGACGCGCTGTGCGCCGCGCGCCCGCGCTTCGCTGAGTCCCCGAATGAGGGCTTTGTACTCGGCGACATTGTTGGTGGCAATGCCAATCGGCTCGCCGATTTCTGCCACCGTTTCGCCGTCGGGAGTCGTCAGGAGCGCGCCGATGCCCGCCGCGCCGGGGTTGCCTTTGGAGGCTCCGTCTATGCACAGAAACAGTTCCGTCATAGCGCGTTCATTCGCCGCCGCCTGCCCGTTTCCCTGCTTTGCCCATTTCCCTGCTTTGCAGGCGGCGGACGCGGTTAACGGCGGGCACGGCGTCCGTGCGTGCGGTATACGAACGCCAACACCTGCGCGACGGCTTCATACAAATCGGGGGGAACGAGACGGCCCACTTCCACCGTCGCGTAGAGGGTGCGCGCCAGCGGCTTGTTTTCCACCAGAGGAATATGGTGCTCTTGCGCCAGTTCGCGTATCAGGCGGGCCATCTCATCCTGCCCTTTGGCGACCACTTTCGGGGCGGGCGCGCCGTCCTCGTATTGCAAGGCGACGGCGAAGTGCGTCGGGTTCGTCACCACGACGTCCGCTTTGGGAACGTCCGTCATCATGCGCTTTTTCGCCATCTCACGCTGCATTCTCCGCACGCGCTGCTTGGTCTCCGGGCTGCCCTCCGACTGGCGGGACTCCTGCTTGACTTCACTCAGGCTCATCTTGAGCGTCTTCTCAAACTGGAACTTTTGATAGGCAAAGTCGGCGACGGCGAGAAGCAGCAGCGCGACGGACACGCGCAGCCCCAGTGTCCACAGCAGGCCGCCAACGGTGGTGAGCGTGTCTGACAAAGGCATTCGCATGGTTCGCAGAATGTCGCCCGACTGCACCGCCTGCGACAGCGTGGCCCAGCAGATTTGAGCGATAATCGCCATCTTCAGCAGGCCCTTCACCAACTCCACTGCGCCGCGCGTGGACAGCAAACGCTGAAAGCCCGCCACCGGGTTCAGCCGCTCAAACTTGGGGGCCAGCGCCTCCGGGGTGATTTGCAGCCCCACCTGCCCGATGTTGACTGCCAGCCCCATCATGACTGCCAGCGCCAGTGTCGGCACCACCAAACGCGCCGCCCAGAGCAGCCCGGTTGTCTGCCAGCGCGCCACTGTCCCAAAGCCGAACGCGCTGTCGTGGGGGCTGAACGCGAGCGCGCCGCGCATATCGCGCACCAGCGATTGCCCCGCCTCTCCGGGCAGCGTGGCGTGAAGCACCAGCATCAGCGCCAGCAGGGTTGCCGCTGCCCCAAACTCGGCAGAGCGGGCGACCTGCCCCTGCTTGCGCGCCTCGGCCCGCTTTTTGGGCGTCGCCGGAAGTGTTTTCTCCTCGCCGTCAGCCATAGATTAAGAGGCCCTCACCCCGCCATAAGAATGGCGACCCTCTCCCGCTAAAGCAGGCGAGGGTGGAAGACAGACAGTTCTTACCCTCGCCCGTGACAACGGGCGAGGGGGGCACGAGGCTTTGCAAGTGCCGGGTGAGGGCCTCCTTCTTGCCAGGCAAGGGCCGTCAGCCATGCGCCAGCCCCCGCAGCAGTGTATATAAATCGTCGGGCATGGACATGACCAAGTGGCCCGTCACTTCGGTCAGCACGGGCAGCGTGGCGGCGACAATCACCAGCCCCACCATCACTTTCACGGGCATTCCGACATAAAACACCTGCATCTGCGGCACGGCTTTGTTGAGGAACGCGAACGCGATGTCCGTCACCAGCAGCACAGCGGCCCCCGGCGCGGCAATCTGAACGCCCGCAATCAGCATTTGGAAGGTTAAGTCCGTGTACGCGCCGACTGCCCCGCCGCCCAGCACAAGATGCCCCACCGGGAGTTTGACAAACGAGCGCTCCAGCGATGCCAGCAGCAGCCAGTGTCCGTTGCCAATCAGGTACAGCAGGAGCGCGTACCGATACTGGAAGTTGGCAATGGGCGAGATTGTTTCGTTAAACTGCGGGTTAAACGTGGAAGCCTGCGTGAAGCCCATCTGGTAGTCTATGATGTCGCCGCCCACGCGCACCGCGGCAAACAGCAGCGACGCCGCCAGCCCCATCAGCAAACCAATAAGCGCCTGCCCCAAAAGGCACGCCGCCATGCCGTACACCGTAGACGGAACAGTCGCCGCCAGCGTAGGCTTGACTAAGGGCAGCAGCGCCAGCGAGAGAACTCCCGCCAGCCCAATCTTGGCAGGCGCAGGGATTTCCCGGCTCCCAAACACGGGCGCGGACACAAACAGCGATGCCACGCGCGCGAACACCTGCAAAAAGGCCCAGAACGCATCCGCAGAGAACGCGGCTAAATCCAGCATGGGGGTGGCCTCAGTGAATGACGGTGGGCAGGCTGCTCAAAAGCCCGCTCGTGAAGCCAACCAGCGTGTGCAGCATCCAGGGGCCAAGCACAATCAGGGCCAGCGACAGCACGATAATCTTGGGCACAAACGTCAATGTCTGCTCTTGAATGCTCGTCACAGCCTGAAACAAACTGACTAACACGCCAATCACCAGCGACAGCGTGAGGATGGGCAAGGACAGTTGCAGCGCCAGCAGAATGGCCCGCCGCGCCAGTTCCAGGGCTTCGTTCTCGTGCATGGAGTTCCTCCGGTAAAGGGATTATTCCATGTTTTGCCACGCGCTTACCGGCCACAAGCCGCTCATCTACTCTTCACAAGGCAGCAATCTACTTCCCATCAACCTCCCCAGAGCCTATCTTGTACCTTCCTAGAGCCTACCGCAAAGCACCTACAAAGCAAATCAAAGCACCTACAAAGCAAACTTAAGAGGCGCTCACAACAAGGCTGCGGAGCTGTGAAAGCCGTCTGCGGGCTGGGGAAAGCCCCGGCGCCAGGCCCTTGACAGGGAAATGCGGCAAGCGCAACAGGCGGGGAAAGGCTAGTCTTCGGAGTAAGTGGCGACCTGCGTGGGGGTTTCCCACACGGCGACGCGGCGCAGGCGGGCGCGGTCAAACGTCGCCGCCTGCTGCATCTCGCGGAAGATATGAGCGGCAATGTTCTCGGCGGAGGGGGACAGGTCGTGGAAGGCGGGCAGGTCGTTCAGGTACGTGTGGTCAAGCGTCTGCAAGACGGCATGGAAGACGCGCTTGATGTCGCCGAAGTCCACCAGCATCCCGAAGCGGTCTAACTCCGTGCCCGCATACGTCACCACCACGCGGTAGTTGTGCCCGTGCAGGGCTTCGCAGGGGCCGTTGTAGTCAAACAAACGGTGCGCGGCGGCAATGGTTTTCTCAACGGAAACTTCGTGCATAGGGGACACTATAAATTGCGGACGAACTCGTTGCGCTCGTCCACCAGAATAGTCTTGGCCGTCACCGGCTCGTCGGCAAAGCAGAACGACGCGATAATCACAATGTCGCCCACGCGCGCCCGGTACGCGGCGGGGCCGTTCATGCAGATTGTTCCCGACCCCGGCTCACCCGTAATGACGTAGGTTTCCAGACGCTCGCCGTTGGTGACATTCCACACATGAACCAACTCGCCCGGCTGCAAATCTACCCGCTCCATGAGCGTCTGGTCAATCGTGATAGAGCCGACATAATTCACATCGGCCTCGGTGACTGTGGCCCGGTGTATTTTAGACGCAAGCATCTGGCGCAGGCGCATGAACAGTTATCCTTTCCGCTGTGCCGCCAGCGACGGCGCAGGCTTGGCAGAGGGCTTGCGGGCAGACGGCTTGGCGCGGCGGCGCGCCTTTTCGCCCGTTGGGAGCGGGTCAGGCAAATTGGGAACTGGCTCGGCGCGGTTCTCCAGAATGCGCCGCCGCATGGAAAGCAATCCCCCGCCGAAGAGAAGAAGCGTCCCCACCCAGATAAGATTGACCATCGGACGGGTCGTCACGTCCAACTGGAAGCCTTCCAGCACCGGCCCCTGCGGGCGCAAAACAAACGACCCGGCCTCATTCATCGCGCCTGCATTGGGGTTGTTCTTGTCCGCGCTGCCCGCGTTCATGTTCTGGAATGCGAGAAGCCAGCCGCCGGGAAGCGCAATTTCGGGCGCATCGGGCGAACCAGGACTATCGCGGCGCATGACAAACTGCGGGCGCAGGCTCGTCGTCTGGCCTTTGTACGTCACGCGCAGGTCAGCCCACACAGGGAACCGTTCCGGCATCTGACCTGCCATCGCCATCGCCGCCGCGTGCGGGTCGCGCTCAAAGCGCACAAACTCAATGGCATACGGGCCAAACTTTCCCGTTTTGCCCAGCCCAATCTTCTCCACAAAGCGCCCGCGCGGATAAAACTGGTCGGGGCCGTCTTTGAGGGCTAAATATAAGTCCCCGCCCGCATGATGCACAATCGCCGGATGACCAATTAGTTTCTTGTCGCCGCCCTCCATCGCGCGCAGGGCAAACGGCAAGCGCGCCGTGAAGTGTTCTCTGCCATCGCGGGAGACGACGTGGAATAAGAGGGCATTGTTCCTGTCCGTCTGAAAGTCACTGGTCTGCCCCAGATAAGTCATGCGGTACGCGCCGCCAAGCACGCTCACAGGCAGGTTCTTCACCAGCAGCACATCGGTCTGCTTGTGCGTGAAGACGACTAAACAGACAATGCCCAGCAGCAGCAGCGCCGCGCCTAGATGGGCCAGCGTGCCGCCGACTGTCCAGACACGGGCAGAGGCCCCCCCCGGCCCCCCAAGTTTGGGGGGAGGATGTTCTCCCGCCGAGTTCCGTTTCCCCTGTCCCTGGGGGAACTGCGCGCAGCACGGCAGGCTCTACGGAGTTTCCTCCCCCCAAACTTGGGGGGCCGGGGGGACCTCCTGCCAATTTCCTCCACAACAGCATTCCATTGGAGACAAGGGCAAACACGCACGCCGTCCACAGCACCAACTGCGGAGCCAGTTTCACGCCCGTTAATCCCGTGCCACCCACCCAACGCGCCAGCCCCACAAACACCAATGCCGCCGCCACTGAGATGGCATAAGCCGCCACCAGACGTTTTCCATCAGGCACGCCGCGCCCGCGCCACGCTAGATGCGGCCCAATGCCCATGCCAATCGCCAGCAGCACGGCTAGCGGGAACATCACCCGGTTATGATAGTCCTCGCTCACGGATGCTGCGTATTTGGCAATGTGCAGTTTCACGCCCAGCCCCGTGAGAAGCGGCGCAGACATTCCCACTGCCGCAATCACGGCGCAGAGCGTGAGAAGCGTCACGGCGAGCGTGTAGCCGTACTCGCGCGTGTTGGGAACGTCCCAGACGCTCTCTTGCGCTCCTTCGTGCCTGCCAATCATGCGCGCCCGCCACAGGAGCAGCCCGATAGAGACGGCGACCACGCCAAGCAGCGCTCCCAGCAGCAACCCGTTGCCGATGCCGCCCAGCGCCGAAAACGAGTGGACGCTGAAGTCGCTCAGCGCGCCGGAGCGTGTGAGATAAGACTCATACAGCACGCCCGCGAACGGCAGCATTCCAAAAAACAGCGTGGGCCTGCCGAAGCCGCCGCGCACGCGGCTAATCTGCGCCGCATGGAGAAACGCCACCAGCCCCATCCAGGGAATAAACGGGCCGTTCTCCACAGGATCCCACTCCCAGAAGCCGCCCCAGCCGAGCATTTCATACGCCCAGTAGCCGCCCATCATCATGGCTAGCCCTAAAACAGCGAACCCGAACAAGCCCCAGGGCAGCGCGCGCCGCAGCCAGCCGTCCCAGTCGCGCCACAGGAGGGCAGACAGGGCGAACGCGAATGGCACGGCCAGTGACGCAAACCCCAGGAACAGCGTCGGCGGGTGGATGACCATCCAGGGGTTTTCCAAGTTAGGATTGAGGCCAAGCCCTTCGGTGGGTGTCGGCAGGCCCTGCGTGTCTAAGGGCACAAACGGCGAGCGCAAGAGCAGCATGGAGACGAGGAACAGCAGCACCGTGCTGTAAATAGGCACAACGCGCCGTTCGGCATGGCCCGCCGTGCGCGTCAGCACGACGCCCAAGACGCTTGTCCAGAAGGCCCATAGCAGAAACGAGCCTTCCTGCCCCGCCCAAAACGACGGGAACCAGTACAGCGGGGCCATCGCGCGCGCCGAGTGCTGGTACACATACGCCACGTCAAACCGATGCGTGACCAAGAGCGTGCCCAGCGTCGCGGCGGCGGCAACAATGCTCAGGGCCGCCAGCGTAAACGCCCCGCGTCCTAGGCGCGTCAGCCGCGTGCGCCCTTCCGCATCACGCGCCTTGCCCGCCGCGAGGTAACAGCCAATGGAAGCCAGGAGCGCCAGCAGCGCCGTCCAGATTGTGAGTGAGCCAAACAGCATCGTGTTTAGGAAGAACTGTAAGAGCGGTCACTGCCTGCGACGCCCGTGCCCTGATACTTGGAGGGACACTTCACCAGCAGGTTTTCCGCCAGAAACGCGCCCTGCTGCGGGCTGTACGACCCCTGCGCGGTAATTCGGCTCGCCTTGCTCATCGCCGTGTCCAAATCTTCCGGCTTGGGGCCGTGAAAGACGACCGGCATGACGGCTCCCTGCGTGTCGCGCATCGTAAAGCGCAGAGCGTGCGAGGCCATATCATACTGCATTGTTCCCGCCACCGGAGCGCCCATAATCTGCACGGTGGTATCCGTCGCGCGCGCCGCCTCCGCAAACGGGACGTAGTTAATCAGCGCGCCCTTGAACGCCGTCGCGCTGAACGCAAGGGCGGCGACAATAATCACCAGCCCCAGCACGGCTCCCTTGTTCTTCATGCGTTGTCTTCCTCGCGCGCCTGCTCCGCCCGCAGAAGGGCCTGTTCCAGACGCTTCACTTTGGCATCCAGGCTGCACAGGTAGCCCCATACGGCCACCCACACCAGCAGCGGCACCAGCATCAAGGGCAAGAGCGTGTTCATCGGACAGCCTCCGCCGCCTGCGGCTCCGCTACGGGCCGCAGAGAGAGTGTTTCCCACCGCGCCTGCATCAGTTCCAGCCGCACCTGAAGCCGGAACGCCCAGACAAAGACAAGGCTCAAGCCCACGACGCCGCTCCACAGCACCAGGTTGTACGGCAAGTCCAGGCCGCCTTCCAGCGTCCCTTTCGGGTGCAGAGTGTCGGGGGTGGAATTAGGCAGAATGACGGTCAAGTAGGGCGCGGCCAGCAGCGCGAACACAGCGTAAGCCGCCCCCAATGTCGCCGCCTTGCGCGGGTCGTCCACAGCGGCGCGCAGGGCAAAGTAGGCGGCAAATATGAGCAGCAGCATGAGAATGGAGCCTTGCTTGATGTCCCAGTTCCAGTACGCCCCCCACTGCGCTTTGGCGAACACGGCCCCGGTGACAGCGGCAAGCCCCCACAGCAGCAGCCCCAGCGCAAACGCCACGCGGGACTTGATGTCGTCTTCTAATTCGCGCCCGCGCAGGTAGCGCACGGCGTACCACGTCGCCACCGTGGTCGGCAGGTAGGCGACAATCGCGCACGGCACATGGAACACCACAATGCGCGCCAGCGCAGGGTTGCGAAAGCCCACCGCAGGCGGCAGCCACAAAAAGCCCGCTGCCGTTGTGCCGCACAGCAGCAGAAGCAGCGCCAGTTTGCCCAGCCAATTAGTCATGCCAGACCGTGCCAAACAACAGAAACGAAGCGGTTGTCATCACCACGCCGTAGGTTCCCAACACGCGCAAATCGCCCAGCGCGCGGGCGGCATGGGAAGGCAGCGCGTCAAATGCCCCCACCGTTGCCTGGGTCGCCGTCAGCAGCAGGGGCAGCAGAATGGGAA
The DNA here is from genome assembly GCA_963835235.1 of uncultured Armatimonadota bacterium. Classification (GTDB taxonomy): domain Bacteria; phylum Armatimonadota; class Armatimonadia; order Armatimonadales; family Capsulimonadaceae; genus CAWIET01. Next base: position 292,687 of record CAWIET010000004.1, on the reverse strand, counting down.
AGGCCACAATGAAGAACAATGCGCTCTTGCCCGCCGACGCCTGCGCGACCAACGCAGCCACAAATGTCGCCGCCCCGGCCAGCCCCGCCCCGCCTAAAAGCAAAACACCGAGCAGCAGCCCAAAGTTCACGGTTTCGGGCGGCAGGACGACCAGAAACAGTGGCACGCCGACCATCTCTACTGCCAGCACCAGCGCCGCGCTGCCCAGCCACTTGCCCGCATACACCGCCGTCGCAGGCGCGCTCAGGCGCAAAAGGGCCGCCGTGCCCGCTTCTTCCTCGCGCACGAACGACCGGCTCAAGCCCGACAGGGCCGAAAACAAGAGCACAATCCACAGGAGCGCGGCCTTCACGTCCGACTTGACCAGCGTCGCGCTGACCGCCCCCGAAACCATCACCAGGGTCGTCACTGCGAACAGCAGAACACTGCCGAGCGCGTGGCGGGTGCGCCATTCGGTCTGCGCGTCTTTGGCGAACACGGCTCCCGCGCAACGCATCCAGTGCCGCGCGTCCGCGTTCCACGCGGGTTTACTGTCCAATGTGGACGCGCTGCGTGCCCCAGCGTTCGGCTTCGGCGGCGTCATTGGTGGCGACAACGGCCAGGCCGCCTGCGCGCCGGTGGCGTTCCAGAATGTCTTCCACATGGCGCGCTCCCCCGGCGTCCAGCATCCCGGCTGGCTCGTCCCACACCAGCAGGGGCGGGTCTCCTAAAAGCGACACGGCCAGTTTCAATCGCTGCCGCATTCCTGAGGAGTATGCGGACACCCAATCGGCCCCGCGCGCGGCGGGCAGCCCCACGCGCGCCAGAAGCGCCGCGCCGTCATCGGGGAGGGCCAGCCCGCGCAGGCGCGCAAAAAAGCACAGGTTCTCCGTGCCGGTCAGTTCCCCGTATAAACTGGCGTCGGGGGCCGCGTAGCCCACCGCGCCCCTGCGCTGCACGCTTCCCCTGGAGGGACGCGCCAGCCCGACTGCAATCTTGAGCAGGGTGCTTTTGCCCGCGCCGTTGGCTCCCGTGACGACGAGCACATCGCCTGCCCCGACCGAGGCACTGATCTCCGCGAACAGGGCGCGCGGGCCGAAACGCATGGCAACCCGGTTCAGTGTCAGAGCAGGCATCTCGCCCCCATTATACCTGACGCGCCCGGCGAAAGGGAAGGTTCCCGGCCTCCTTTGTGAAAGAAATCACGGTGTGGCGCGGCGCGTTCGCCGGGCGAGGGTGTTATAATGACCGGGTGTACCCCCTGCATTTTTTCTTGCTTTTGCCAATAATAAGAACCAGACTGGCCCTGGTGAGGACGCCATGAACCGTGCCCTGCTGCAAAAAGCGGTCGCCGCCGTTCTGCTGGTGGCGCTGGCGCTGGCGAGCGCGCTGGTGGGCGTCTGGCTGCGACGGCAGCGCCCGCCGCGCCCCGCGCCGCAGGCGCAGATTGTCGTTCTGGACATCGCACAGGGCGACTGCGCCCTTGTCCGCACGGTCACGGGAGAAACCATTGTGGTGGACGCGGGCAGCGCATCGTCCGGCCCCGACGTGGTGCGCCGATTGCACAACCTGCGGGTGCAGGCGATTGATTTGCTGGTACTCTGTGCGCCTGCCGAAGGCAGCATCGGCGGCGTGCCTGCCGTACTGGCGGCGTTTCCGGTTCATGCGGTCTGGGACAACGCCGCAGGCAATCAAACCGAGGAGCGCCGAGCCGCGCTGGAGGCCATTCGGCGGCGGCACGTTTTCGCGCGGGCGGCGCACGCGGGCGACGCCATTCAAATTGGCGCGGCAACGTTCTGGACGGCGCTGTGGCCACCGGAACAGGGAACAGCGGCTCGGCAGGACACGCTGATTTGCCGTCTCAGTTTTGGCGCGACGCGCGCTATGTTTCTTGGCCCCGCCAGCCAGGAAACGCAAAGCCATCTGACAGCGGCGCTGGGCGACGCGCTGGGGTGCGACGCGGGCGCGTGCAGCGACCTTGTTTTGCAGGCATCTGCGGCGGGCGACGAGGCCGCGCCGTCGGCGGAACTCTTGCGCCGCGCCGCGCCATCCATTGTTGTCGTGCCCACGCAGGCGAGCAGCCCGCCATCGCTTTTGACTCTGCACCGCCTCAGCGCGGCAGGCGCGGAAGTCTGGCGCACCGACGCGCAGGGCACAGTGACGATGAATTTGGACGGACGGACAGCGCCGACTTTGACGGGTTCTCATCTTTAGAACGGGTTCTCATCTTTGGAAGTGGATTGAGGGAAAGTTTCAGCCACACAAATGCAGACAACGCTTACAACGCCCCGATTGGGGGACATTCTGGTATCACAGGGGGTCGTCACCCCGGAGCAGCTTCAGCAGGCGCTGGAGCAGCAGGCGTCCACGCGCCAGCGCCTGGGCACGATTCTGATGACGCAGGAATGGGCCACCGAGGAGGAAATCACCCGCGCCCGCGCCGTGCAGATGGACGTGCCGTATGTCGCGGTCGGGCGCGAGACGCCTGACCCGTTTGTCGTCGCGCTGGTGTCGTTTGAGATGGCGCAGCGCTGCCTGCTGCTGCCGCTGAGTTTGGAAACGCGCGAAGGCGAAAGCGTGGAGCGCCTGCGGGTCGCGATGGTTGACCCCTGGGACGTGGAGGCCATTGACCTGGTGCAGCGCGAAACGCGCCGCCGCATTGAGCCGCTGCTTGCCAGCGAAGGCGGGCTGCTGGCCGCGCTGGAGCGGGCGTACCAGGAATCGCAGGGCGACGCCAGCGAGTCGCAGATGAGCGATTCCATCGCGCAGGCGACGCTGGCGGGCACGGACGGAGCCGAAGTCACCGAAAGCCATGAAGACCAGGACGTGGGCGAGGCGCTGCGCCAGAGCGACCAGGCTCCCGTCATCCGTCTGGTGAACACGCTCTTTTCGGAGGCTATAAGAAGGCGCGCGTCGGACATTCACATTGAGCCGCGCAAGAAAGACTTTCAGATACGCTACCGTATTGACGGCCATCTGCAACTGATTAACACCATTCCGCGCTCGCTGCTGGCGGCGACCACGAGCCGCATCAAAATCATGGCGGACATGGACATCTCCGAGCGTCGTTTGCCGCTGGACGGGCGCATCTCCCTGCGCGTGGAAGGCAAAGGCGTAGATTTGCGCGTGTCCACCCTGCCGACCCAGTACGGCGAGCGCGTGGTCATGCGTATCCTAGACCGCAGCGCGGCGTGTTTAGGGCTTGACCAGTTGGGCTTCTCGCAAAGCAACCGGACGGCGTTTGAGGGGCTGATTACCAGGCCGCACGGCATCATTCTGGTGACGGGGCCGACGGGTTCCGGCAAAACGACCACGTTGTACGCCGCGCTGAACGCGCTGAAGTCGCCCACCACCAACATCATCACCTGCGAAGACCCGATTGAATACGAACTGGAAGGCATCAGTCAGTCCAATGTGAACGAGCGCGCGGGATTGACGTTCGCGCGTCAACTGCGCGCCATTCTGCGGCAAGACCCGGACGTGGTGCTGGTCGGCGAAATCCGCGACCAGGAGACGGCGGAAATCGCGTTTCGGGCCGCGCTGACGGGCCATTTGGTGCTGTCCACGCTGCACTGCAACGAGGCGGCGGGAGCAGCGTCGCGCCTCTTGGACATGGGTGTGCAGCCGTTCTTGATTGCGTCCACGCTGATTGGCGCAGTCGCGCAAAGGCTGGTGCGGCGGCTTTGTCCGCATTGCCGTCAGGAAACGACCCCGGACGCGGGCACGCTGGCCCTGTTCCGCCACACCGGTTTGCAGGCCCCGCCGGATTTGCGCGTGTTTGAGCCGGTGGGGTGCGTGCAGTGCGGCAAAGTGGGCATGAAGGGGCGTCTCGCGGTGCATGAAGTGATGACGGTCAATTCGCGCATTCAGCGTTTAATGATGGAGCGGGCGGAAACCGGAGCCATTCGGCAGGCGGCGCTGGAAGGCGGCATGGTGCCGATGCTGGGGGACGGGCTGGAAAAAGCGAGCCAGGGCCTGACGACGCTGGACGACGTGCAGCGCAAAGTCGGCTTCAGCATGGAAGAATAAGACGGGCAGAAACAAGAAAAGCGCCCACCGGAGTTTTCCGGTGGGCGCTTTTTATAGGCCCTAGTGGGCGGTGTGCGCCTTGATTTCGTGATGCGTGGCAACGCCCGCCGCGATGCCAGTCAGGGTCGGGTGACGCTCGGCGAAGTTGAGATGCTTGTGATGCATCTTGGCGTTGCGTGCTGCCACTTTCAGCGCGTGATGGGTGGCGACACCGGCAGCGATGCCGGTCATGGTCGGATGCCGCTGAATAGCATTCGGGGCATGAGCGGGCGCGGTCGGCGCGGTGGTGGCTGCCGTCTGCGCCCCTGCCGGAACGGCAAGCGCGAACAGGGCGGGGATCAAGGCAAGCACTGCCTTTGGGTTGCGAGTGGTCATTGAGTTTTCGTACCTCCACGCTCCACAGCGCACACGCGCGGCCAAAAGTTCCCGCGCCGCGCGGCCTGCTGCTGCCTGCTGCGTCTGGTTGTTGACGCCGACACGCGGGGCAGGGGTATACTTTCCCTGTGCAGGACACTTCCAACAGTTTGATGGGGCGCACGGCAGCGCAAATCCGCGAGGACGTGACGGCTTTCGGCCTGCCCGCGTACCGGGGGACGCAAATCGCCGACTGGCTGTACCGCCGCACCGGGCCGGGACAGGGCGGCGGGGCCGTAGCCGATTGGGAACGCATGGCTGACCTGCCCCGTGAGGCGCGGCGGCTTCTGGGTGCCTCGTTCACGTTGTCGCCGCTTACGGTCATAACCGAGCAGACCGATGCGCGCGACGGCACAGTCAAACTTCTCGCGCGGCTCAACGACGGCGGCCATGCCATTGAATGCGTGCTGCTGCCCGACGCGCGGCGCGTTTCCGTGTGTTTGTCCACGCAGGCGGGCTGCCCGATGGCCTGCGCGTTCTGCGCGACGGGGACGCAGGGCCTCACGCGCAACCTGACGGCGGGCGAGATTGTTGCCCAGTTTCTGCTGCTTCAGGCCCGCTCGCCCCGGCGCATTTCCCATATCGTGCTGATGGGCATGGGCGAGCCGCTCCTGAATTATGACGCCGTTTTGCAGGCCATTCGCGTTCTCACGGGCGAGTGCGGCCTTGCCATGCGTCATGTCACGCTGTCCACCGTCGGCATCGTGCCCGCCATTGAGAAGTTAGCGCAGGAGAACTTGCAGCTCACGCTGGCCGTCTCCCTCCATGCCCCGACAAATGAACTGCGCTCGCGCCTCGTGCCGGTCAACAAGACCTACCCTCTAGAACGGCTTCTGCCCGCCTGCCGCCGCTACGCCGAGTCCACCGGGCGGCGGCTGACATGGGAATACGTGCTCCTGCGCGAAGTCAACGACCGGCCCGAAGACGCCCGTGCCCTCGCCGCCCTGCTGAGGGAAACGCCCGGCGCGGTCAACATCATTCCCTACAACCCGACTGCCGTCACCGAAGCATTTCAGCGCCCGGAGCCGTCTCGCATTGCCGCGTTTCGTCGGATATTGGAAGATGCAGGCGTCACGGTCACGCAGCGCCGGGAGCGCGGGCAGCAGATTGCCGCCGCCTGCGGCCAGTTGGTGACGGAAGCCGCCCGTTCGCGGCCAGCCCAGCACGCCCTGCCGATGCTGTCAGGAGCCGCCTGACATGGATGCTCCTGAAGCCGCCGTCCCAGACTTAGACAACGTGGAACAGGACGCCGCTCCCGAAGCGGAAACTCCGCCTGCGGATACGGCTGACGCCGAAGAGCCGCGCGAGCCGCCCACGCCGGAAGAAGCGCACGCCCTGCTGGCCTCGCTTCCCTCCATCGCCGCGCGGGTCTTGCTGCGCGAGCCGGATTTTGTGTTTCTCACAGCGGGGGCATTCGCAGGCTTCCGCATGAACGCGCAAAACTTTGCACACCCGCTGGTGCGAAGCCGTCTGGCACAGATCGTCGTGCGCGACACAGAGTTCGCCGACCGCCTGCGCGCCTTCGTTCAGCAAGCCGCCCCCCTGTTCCCCGCGTCGCCTGCCCCAAAACCTTCGCCTGCCCCGGAGACGCCCACTGCCCCCGTCGCGCCGCCGAAAGTGCCTGCGCCGGAGCGCGCCGAGATAGAAAAAGCCCGCGCGCGCCGCGCCCATCTGCTTCAGGAACGCGATGAAGCCCGCGCCGCGCAGGGACAGGCGGCAGCCGCCCGCGACGCCGCCGACCTAGCCCGTGCCCGCGCGGAAGCCGAGCGCGACGACGCGCAGAAAGCCGCAGAACGTCAGGCGCAGGCGGTGGCGCGCCTCAAGCGTCAGGTTACCCGCCTGCAATCTCAGCAGACGGAACTGCTGCGCCGCTTGAAGCAAATGCCAGCCGCCTCCGAAGACGGCCTCCCTGCCCCCAATGAGGCCCCCCCCGCCCGGCTCCCCAGAATTGGGGCGGGGGGGACATCTGCTGACAGCGGCGACGGGTCGCGCTGGCAGCAAGCCGTCGTTCACCTGCTGGACAAAGGGCGCTTTGATGCCGCCCGCGCGCTCGCCGAAGACGTGCTCCGCGCTGCCCCCAACGACCCTGCCGCGCTGGACATCGCCGCCCGCGCCGCCGAAGGCAAAGGCGATGCGCGCGGCGCGATTGTCCCTGTGCGCCGGTTGCTGACGGTTCATGTGAAACGCGGGCACGCGCCGCAGGCCGCCGAAGCCCTGCTGCGTTTGCTGCGTCTGGTGTCGTCCCCTGCCGACGCGGAAGGCGATGTGCGCGCCCTGCTGCGCGCCCTGCGCCCGGACGACGCGGACGGCATCGCTGCCCTGCGCGCCGCGCTCCATCGCCTGCGCGCAACGGCCCCCGAAACGCACGAAGCGCTGTCCGCACTCATCTTGGCGCAGACCCCGATGGCGCTGGCGGAAGCCCTGCTGCCCCCGCCTGGCGCGCTGGGGCCGGACGACCCGCTGCCGCTCGGCCTGCCTCGCGCACCGTCCGTCACGCAGGTGCTGGCGGCTGTCAGTTCCGGCGAGGAGGATAGCGTTGCCCGCGTGCGCGACGCCCTGCGCCGCGTCGCTGCCGAAGCCCCGGATGACCACGCCCGCATTCGCATTGCATTGGAGCGCGCCGCCGCCGATGACCCGTCCGCGCTGCACCCGCTATGGAACGCGCCGCGCGGCCCGGTGCTCGTGGACAGCAGCAATGTCGCCTATTTCGGGCAGGAAGACCTCGCCGAGCCGCGCCCGCGTTTGCGCCATCTGCGCGCCATGCGCCGCGCTCTGCGCCTGCTTGGCGGGTTCCCGGTCATCTTCATCGCCGATGCCAACCTGCCGTATCTGGTAGACGAGCCGGACGCGCTGGCGCAGATGCGGGCACGGCAGGAAGTGCGGCTGGTGGATGCGGGCACGGTGGCCGATGTCGCGCTGCTGCGCGAAGCCAAGCGTCTCAGCGCGCCCGTTATCACCAACGACGCCATGACCGACTGGGACTACGAGCAGGCCGTCCGCAAAGTCGGCTATATCCTTACAAACACCGGGGACGTGCATTTCAACCAGGAATTGTTCGCCCCATGACCCTGGAAGAGCAGTTCTCGCGCCTCATTCAGATATTGCAGCTCATTGAACGTGAGCCGCTCCAATGGGACGCGGCGGGGCTGGAAGCGCGCTTCGACGTGTCCCGCGCCACGATTGAGCGCGACATTGCTGTGCTGCGTCAGTGGGGGCAGGTGCGGCGCAAAGGCGGCAAGTTCGCGCTCGCCGAAATGAAGTTTCTGCCCACGTCGTTCACGCCGCCCGAAGCGCTGGCCCTGCGGCTGGCGGGCACGGCGTTTGACGCGCAGGCCGGAGCCGCCTACAAAGATGCGCTCCAATCCGCGCTCAAGAAGATAGATTTAGTCCTGCCCCGGCGCACAGCGGCGGAAATCAGGAAGACCGGCGAGCGCGTCTCCGTGCGCCTGCCGGTCGTGCGCGACTTTGCCGCCCATGTGTATCAAGACCTGTATGAAGCCATTTTGCATCATCACCCGGTAGACATCACCTACCGCTCGCGCACGCGCCCGGAACCCACCAAACGGCGAGTTGACCCGTATGGCCTGACTTACAAAATCGGCGGCTGGTATCTGGTGGGCTTCTGCCACTTGCGCCAGGGCATCCGCACCTTCGGCCTGGACAGAATTAAATGGCTGCGGGTGGCGGCAGAAACGCACTTTCCCTACCCGAAAGACTTTGATTTGGGAGAATGGCTCGCCAAAGGCTGGCAGCTGCAGGCGGGCGGCGAGCCGACCGAAGTCGCCATCCGCTTTGAACAGAGCATCGCTGACTGGATTGCCGGGGGGCAGTGGCACCCGACTCAGCAGATTGAGCGCCTTCCCGACGGGCGCATTCTATTCAAGGTGACGGTGGCAGGGTACGAGGAAATGCTGTATTGGGCGCTCTCATTCGGGGCGCAGGCTGAGGTTTTGGAACCCGTCCCCCTGCGCGCGGCGGTGGCGGAAGCGGCACAAAAAATGGCTGCCCTGTATGGCACTCCGTAGGGGCAGGGCTTGCCCTGCCTTTTCTTACTGGGGCTTTGTCTCGCCAGAACGGAGAGGCTCAGGGCAGGAACGGAGAGGCTCAGGGCAGGGCAAGCCCTGCCCCTACAGGCGCTATTGGGACTTGCCCAGCAGCTTGTTCCAGATTTCGTAGTCCGTGCCGTGCTTGGCGACTAAGAGTTCGTCGTGGACTTCTTCTTCGCCGTGCGCGACTAACTCCCCCGCCGTCGGGTTGCGAAGGTCGGCGTACACCCCACCCTGCTTGAGCCGCGTGCCCTGCGGCACGACCGTCAGGCGGCGCAGTTCGTCCTTGTGCCAGTCCGGGAGCAGCGCATACAGTTTCTTGACGTGGTCGCCTTCCACGCCTTCGCTGTCCTGACGCATCAGGCCCTGCTGCCCGGTGTGGCTGTCTGCGCCCAGAGCGGCCTCGTTAACCTGCGCGTCCGTCTGGGCATCCTCACGGGCGGTTTTGTGCTGACGGGCTTCCTGCTCGTACTGGTGTTTCTTGTCGGTATCCTGCGGCATAACTTCGGTTCTCCTCGCGAATGGTTTACCCGCGCCGCCGGGGGCATAAACGGCGGCTAGCCCTTCAGGGCGGCGGTAACGGCGTTGGCAAGGTCGTCGGTGGGGCCGTTGTAGCCGACAAAGTGCGTTGCAATCTTGCCGTCTTTGCTGATGACGTACTGCGTGGGAATGCCATCCACGCCGTAGAGGGTCGCCGCGACGCTTTTGTCGGGCGGAGAAGGGTCAATGGCAAACGTGATGGCGTCATATTCCGGGTGCTGGGGCAGCCATTTCAGGAAGGCATCTTTGCTGTCGGAGACGTTGACGGCCAAGACGGTGACACCCTGCGCGGCGAATTGTTTGGCGACGGCCTGCGTGTGCGGCAAGGACTGCTGGCACGGGCCGCACCATGTCGCCCAGAAGTCCAGCACGACCACTTTGCCCTTGTAATCAGAGAGTTTGACGGGTTTGCCGTCTTTGTCCTGCACGGTGAAGTCGGGGGCGGCGACGCCGTTTGCCAGCAGGACGGGCGCGGGCGGGTCTACGTGCTCTTTGGCGTCGGCAGGGGGCACAAATGCGAACTGCGACGCCGGAATGGGCTGGTTCAGCACCCAGTGGGAAAAGTCAATGCGCTCGGCTTCATGGGTTCCCACGTACAGGCTTTCGCGCACGGGCAGGCCGGTTTTGGCGTCCAGCCAGAACTTGCGCGTGAGGGCGGGCTGACCGCCGCTTGAGGGAACAAGGAACAGCAAGCGCGGCGTGCCGTTCAGCGTTGCGGGCGTGACCGGCACTTTCGCGGGCAGACTCATCACTTCCCGCACCGGGCCGGGCCATTCGCCCTGCGGCGCATCCTGCTTGCGGTACTCCTTGCGCGCGCCATCATAGAAGACCAGTGTTTTGGCATCCGAAACAAGCGCATGGGCTGGCGCACCGTCCTTGCCTGTTTCCTCTATGTGAAACTGGCTGGGGCGCTGCACGACAACCGTAATCGTGACCGGAGCGCCCAGCGACTCCGACCCGCCGGACGCCCCGGCGACCGTCTCCGTGACCTGCACCGTCTGCGCGGCGGCAAGAGGCACGGCAAGCATCTGCGGCGGCTTTTTGGCAGCGGGCTTTTTGGTGGGCACGGCCCCGGCGGGCAGCACAGCAAATAAAAACAGAGCGGCGAGCATGAAGACAGGTTTCATGGGCGGGGTTCCTTTGCCAGGGTTTAATGCCCGGCGAGCAGCGTGTCCAGCAGTTTGGGCAGGACGGTTTCCAGGTTCTCAGAGGGGTCGTAGCCGACGGTGACGGCGCGCGCGTTGCCTTTTGTATCCACGACGACAAGCATGGGGATGGCGTCCACGCCGTAGCGCGTCGCCGCCTGCCGCGCGGCATCACTGAGCATGGGAAACGTCAGGCTGTTCTGAAAGGCGTAGTGCAGCACGGCGGCAGGCGGGTCGTCGGAATTGATGCCGTAGAAGGCAACGCGCCCCTTATAGCGGCGCGAAACCTGCTCTAAATGCGGCAGTTCGTCATGGCAGGGGCCGCACCAGGTGGCCCAGAACGCGAACACGACCGGGCCGAGTTTGGTTTGCTCGGAAAGGCGCACTATCTGGCCGGAGGCAGCGTCGGGCAGGGAAAAGTCGGGCGCGTGCTTGACCTGCGCGGGCGGCAGCGGGGCCGCCGCCGTTTGCCCGTCATCGGCGACGCGGGCCGAGCGGACGCTCAGAAATAAAAAGCCGAAGGCCACAACCGCCAGCAGCGCCGCCGTGATGAGCCTGGGTCGTTCCATAGACGTTATTGTACCTGCCTGCGAAGCAAAAAAACGGCCCTGCCTCCCGCTTAAGGGAAACAGGGCCGATGCCATCAAGACGGGGCGGCGATTACGCTGTGCCGTCGTCGGGCGGGAACGGCCCGCGCCGCTGCGTGAAGTCGGTCATTTGTTTTATTCTCCTCCAATGGCCGTTGCAGAGAGGTCAACCCCGCTGGCATTGTTGCCCCAGATGGCGTTGTTGCCCCAGACCGCGTTGTTGCCCCAGACCGCGTTGTTGCCCCACACGGCATTGTTGCCCCACACGGCATTGTTGCCCCAGACCGCGTTGTTGCCCCAGACCGCGTTGTTGCCCCAGACCGCGTTGTTGCCCCACACGGCATTGTTGCCCCACACAGCGTTCAGGTTGGAGATGCCCGTTCCCCACAGGCCGGTGCCGTTGCCCCAGACAGCGTTGTTGCCCCAGACAGCGTTGCTGTTGGAGATGGAAATGCTGCCGTCCGCGTTCTGAACCAGCGTCGGGCTGAATGCAGGCTGCTTCGCCACAATATTGGAGGCCATTGCGGCGGGGATGTTGAGGTAGCCTGCGCCGTAGGTGCAGATGTCGGCAGTGCCATCGGACGCGCTCAGTTTGTCGGCGGACAGCATCAGGCGAGCCTTGATGGTGTCTGGCGAAAGCGTCGGGTACTTTTGCAGCAGCAGGGCGGCGGCTCCGGCGACGACCGGCGCAGCCATGCTCGTGCCGGACAGACGGAAGTACTGGGCGGACAGATTGGTGCCGCCGTCAGTTGTGTAGCACGAATTGGGGATGCCGTTCGCGTGGCCCGCGTACTTGTCCAGTGTGCTGTCGTGAGCGTCCAGCGAGATGACCTTGTTGCCGGGAGCCAGAATGTCGGGCTTAAGCACGAAGTCCAGGCGGGACGGCCCACGACTGGAATAGGTGGCAACCTTGTCGTCGGCGCGCTTGCCATCGGTGCTTTTGGTCGCCCCAACAGTAATGACAAACGGGTCGTTGGCAGGCGACTGAATGGAGCCGTAGTTGGCCCCGTAGCCCTCGTTGTTGAGGCTGGCGTTCACCGTGTTCTGCATGCGCCCGGTGTTTCCGGCGGCGCAGACGACGACGATGCCTGCTTTCCAGGCGGCTTCTACGGCCTGGCAGAGCGGGTCAGTCCTGTAGGACTCGCCCACCGGATGCCCCAGAGACAGGTTCAGCACGCGAATGTTGTAGAGCGCCTTGTTGGCGACCACCCATTGCAAGCCCGCCAGCACCGTGCTGACTGTGGCAGAGCCATTTTGATCCAGCACGCGCACGTTCACCAGATTGCACAGGGGCGCGATCCCGTAGAAGGTGCGGAAACAGTGGCCACCTTTGGACTGAGTGCCATTGCCTCCCAAAATGCCCGCGACGTGCGTGCCATGCCCGCACTGATCGTCTGTGGGGAGCAGGTGGTTGTTGCTCGGGTCAAGCGCGAAGCTGACGTCGGCCAGCACACGCTTGTCGCCGGGGAGTGGGAGGATGCCCAGCAGGCTGCCAGAGGGCATTTTCAGGTCGGCGTGGTCGTCGCGTATGCCGCTATCCACAACGGCGACGGTGACACCCTGGCCCCCATCGCGGTACTGCGTCCAGGCGGTGCTGGCGAGGCTGGAGCCGACCGTGAACTCGTCGCTTTTTTTGACCAGGCTGTCCGCAGACAGATGGGTCACGAAGGGAAGCGCGGCCAGTTTGCCCAGATTGCGGGCCGGAACGCGCACCGCGAACGACTGAACAATCGGCAGGCGGCGGGTGATGTCGCCGCCCAGCGCGCTCACCTGTGCTTCCTGAGAAGCGGAGAGCGTGCTGTTCGTCTTCACGATCAGGCTCGCCCAGCCCTTTTGGGCGGGAGCGGCCAGAGCGCGGGCAACCGTCTCGTCGGCCTTGCTCTGCGGGGCGTCGGCCTGAACGGGCAGCGTGCCTGCCAGCGCCAGCAGACCCAGCGCAACAAGCGGCGAGGCTTTCTTGAAAGCAAGTTTATTCAATTGTGTTGGTATCCTATCCATGGTTGTAGAGTGTCTTTATCTATGCGGAAGCAGGGTTTGGGCCGCACGTCTGCCTGAATGTCGTGTCCAGGCAGACGGGAGCGCATCCAGGCTGCTTGCTGTCGTGAAGCGCCAGATTATTCTCCCTGAATGGCCCGTGCGGACAGATCAACAGCGCTGGTGCTCATGGCGCTGACGCTGTTGTTCGTCCAGACGCTTGTGCCCCACACCACGTTGCTGGAAGACAGCAGGCCGTTGGTGCCCACCGTGCTGGTTCCCCAGACCACGTTTTTGCCCCAGACGACATTGGTTCCCCAGACGACGTTGGTTCCCATCAGCGTGCTGATGTCCTTGCCCCAGACGACGTTCTTGCCCCACACGACGTTGGTGTCGGTGACAAAGCCAACATAGCCTGCGGTGTCGCGCTTCAATTTGGGGCTGATCGCCTTCGTGGTGGTGAGCGAGACCGTGTTTGCCAGAGCCGCCGGAATGTCCAGGTAGCCCGCGCCGTAGGTGCAGGGGTCAAAGCTGCCATTGGGAGCGGCCCACTTGTCGGCGGCCAGCATCAGGCGAGCCTTGATGGAGTCCGGCGAAAGCGTCGGGTACTTTTGCAGCAGCAGGGCCGCCGCGCCCGACACCACTGGAGCCGCCATGCTCGTGCCCGACAACTGGAAGTAGCACAGCGAAGGGTTGCTGGAAGCCGTCTTGCAGTAAGACTGCCAGGGAACCGCATTGGTGCCCCCGTAAGCGAGGCTGAGGTTGCTGGCAATGGCGACGGTGGAGACAACCTTGTTGCCGGGGGCAACCAGGTCAGGCTTGAGCACCATGTCCAGGCGGGACGGGCCGCGCCCGGAATACGTGGCAACGTGGTCGTCGGCACGCTGGCCGTCCATGTTCTTGGTCGCCCCGACTGTAATGACATACGGGTCGTTGCCAGGCGAGCAGATGCTGCCGTAGGCAGTGCCAAAGCCTTCATTATCGGGCTTGCCTGCCAGAGTCGGGTTGAGGCGTCCGTCGTTGCCTGCGGCGCAGACGACGACGATGCCCGCTTTCCAGGCGGCTTCTACGGCCTGGCAGAGCGGATCGGTCGTGTACGACTCGCCGACCGGATGGCCCAGAGACAGGTTCAGCACGCGAATGTTGTAGGCCGCTTTGTTGGCGACCACCCACTGGATGCCCGCCAGCACCCGGCTGACTGTGCTTTGCCCGTTGGCGTCCAGAACACGCACGCTGACCAGACTCGCTTTGGGGGCGATGCCGGTAAATGTGTGCGTGAACATGGAGCCGGTGGAAGCATAGCCGTCGCCGCCAATGATGCCCGCGACATGGGTGCCATGACCGCAGGGATCGTAGGGGTTAACGGCTCCCGGCTTCACCGTGTACTGCGCCGTGATGAGGTTCATCAGGCTGTACAGATCGTTGAGCGTTCCCGGCCCGGTGACGGTTAACCCGTTGCCGGAAACGAAGTCCACTGACGCCTTGATGCGCGACAGGGTGAGCGCGGAGTCCATCAAGTCCAGGTTGGGCTGAACGCCGCTGTCTACGACCGCGACGGTGACGCCGGAGCCGTCTACCGCGTACTGGGCGGCAGCGACATTGGCTTCGCTGCTGTTTTCGGTGAAGTCGTCGCACTTCTTGATTTGGGCGTCATCGGAAAGATGCGCGACAAAGGGAAGCGCGGCGAGTTGGGCGAGATTGCGGGCCGGGACGCGCAGGGCGACCGAGCCGACAATCGGTAGGCGGCGGGTGATGTCGCCGCCCAGAGAGCGCACCTGCGCCTCCTGAGACGCGGTCAGCGCGCCGCCGTCCGTCTTGACAATCAGGCTGGCCCAGCCGTTTTTGGCGGGAGCGGCCAGTTCGCGGGCAACGGTCTCGTCGGCTTTGCCCGCCGCCCGCTTGCCCCAGACCGCGTTGGGGGTGACATGGCCCGCCTGCGCGGGCAGCGCGCCCGCCAGGGCAAGAAGCCCCAGCACGAAGGCAGGAACAGCCTGCCGGGTCTTATTCAGTTGTGTCTTATTCAGTTGTATGTTGTCGTATGTGTTCATGATCGGATGCTGTCTTTCTTAACTGCGTTATACAGCGTTCCGGCGGCGAGGCTGCCGTCTGCATTGAGTGTTGTGCCCAGACAGGACGGCCCTTTCGCTTTGCGTCCCACCGTTTCCGATGGTTTGCCGGTTAGATTGCGTCAGAAAGGTTAGTGCTCTCCTTTGAGTACCGTAGAGGACAGGTCAACTCCGCTGTAGGTGTTGCCCCAGACGGCATTGTTGCCCCAGACCGCGTTGTTGCCCCACACAGCGTTGTTGCCCCAGACCGCGTTGTTGCCCCAGACCGCGTTGTTGCCCCACACCGCGTTGTTGCCCCACACCGCGTTGTTGCCCCACACCGCGTTGTTGCCCCACACCGCGTTGTTGCCCCACACCGCGTTCAGGTTGGTAATCCCAGAACCCCACAGGCCAGTGCCGTTGCCCCAGACCGCGTTGTTGCCCCAAACGGCATTGCTGTTGGAGATGGAAATGCTGCCGTCCGCGTTCTTGACCAGGGTCGGGCTGAACGCGGGCTGCGTCGCCACAACCGTGCTGCCCAGCGCGGCGGGGATGTTGAGGTAGCCCGCGCCGTAGGTGCAGATGTCGGCAGTGCCGTTGGACGCGCTCAGTTTGTCGGCGGACAGCATCAGGCGAGCCTTGATGGTATCCGGCGATAGCAGCGGGTTGGCTTGCAGCAAGAGAGCCGCCGCGCCCGACACCACCGGAGCCGCCATGCTCGTGCCCGACAGGCAGAAATACTGCCCGGAAGGCTGCGCGGAGCCGCCGGTCTGATAGGCCGAGTAGGGAATGTCATTGGTGCCATTGGCGAAGGTGTCCAGCGTGCTGCCGTTGGCGTCTAGCGAGATAATCTGGTTGCCGGGAGCGACCAGGTCAGGCTTGAGCACGAAGTCCAGACGCGAGGGGCCTCGGCTGGAATACGTGGCGATTTTGTCGTCGGCGCGCTGGCCGTCGGTGGACTTCATGGCCCCGACCGTAATCACATAAGGGTCGTTGCCCGGCGACTGAATGGAGCCGTAGTTGCGTCCGTAGCCCTCGTTGTCTAGCGTCGGGTCGGGCGTGTTCTGAATGCGTCCGTAGTTGCCTGCGGCGCACACGACGACGATGCCCGCTTTCCACGCGGCTTCTACGGCCTGGCAGAGCGGGTCAGTGGTGTACGACTCGCCGACCGGATGGCCCAGAGACAGGTTCAGCACGCGAATGTTGTACTTGGCCTTGTTGGAAACAACCCATTGCAGGCCCGCGATGACGGTGCTCACTGCGCCGGAGCCGTTGGCGTCCAGCACGCGCACGTTCACCAGATTGCACATGGGGGCGACCCCGTAGAACGTGCGGAAATACTGCGCGCCGGTGGACTGCGCGCCGTCACCGCCGATGATGCCGGAAACGTGCGTGCCGTGCCCGCACTGGTCGTCCAGCGGGCTGAGCGTCGTGCCGGGTAGAGCAGGCACAAAGCTTTTGCCGGTCAGCACGCGGCTCGCGCCGATTGCCGGATAGATGCCCGACAATGGCAGAGTAGCCGCAACCGTAGGCGTGTAGGCCACCGGAATGCTGGCAGGCATCTTCAGGTCGGGGCAGGCGCGCATTCCGCTGTCTACAACAGCAACGGTGACGCCCAACCCGGCGGTCGCGTACTGCGTCCAGCCAGCAGACGCCAGCGACGAGCCAACCGTGAACTCATCGCTCTTTTTGACGCTTACGTCATCGGAGAGGTGAGTCACGAAGGGAAGCGCGGCCAGTTTGCCCAGGTTGCGGGCGGGAAGCCGCACCGCGCAGGACTGAATGATGGGGAGGTGGCGGTAAACGTCGCCGCCCAGCGAGCGCACCTGCGCTTCCTGCGAAGCGGTCAAAGCGCCGTTTGTCTTGACAATGACCGAAGCGCGGCCCGGCTTGGCAGCCGCGTGGGTCAGGAACGAGTCCGCTTTGGCGGACAGAGCGTCGGCGTGCGCCGTGCGGGGCAGGCCCGCAAAGGCGGCAGCGGCCAGCGAGAAAGTCAGCAGAGCGGCGGTCGCCCTGCTCCGTCCGGCAAAGGCCGGGCGGGTCGGCTGCGAAGGCTGCGCGGGGCAGCCTGCGTGTGTGCGATGCATAATATGGTTCTCCCTCGTAATCGCCGTTCGGCGGCCAGGCTGCCAGTGCTTCCGAAGAAGCAGGAAGGCCCTGTGGCTTTGCGTCCCACCGTTTCCGGTGGTTTGCGTTTCTCGGTATGCGAAGGACAGGGGCGGCGCGGTTGGAATTGCAAAAGCACCGCGCGCCCTTTGGCCCAGCGGCCTCCATCAGAAATGGCTGCCGCTGGCCGGGATGATCGTCCGTCCTGCCCGACGAGAGAAAAGAGAAAGTGCGCCCGTTTCGGCGGCCCGGCTGTCTCGGCCCGGAACTTTTGGTTCGCGACTGCGGCCTGGCGGCGGCAGCGGGCGGAGACCCGATGGCTTTGCGTCCCTGCCTCGCGACAGGTATGCCTTTCTGCGGCTTGCTCCTTTGTTAGGAAAAGGCCAACCGCACTTCGTTCGGGGCGGGTGTTCAGATCATCTACTTCAGATTGTGGCGCGGGGCCAGAGGGGGGTTACTGAGGGAATTGCTGGAAAGCGAGCAAAAAAGGAGGGTAGGACGCAAAGCCCGCAAATCGAGCAGGAGCCGTTCTTTAAGCGGCGCGCGGCAAGTCCTGCGGAGCGGGTTCCCCCTCGCGAGGTTCAGGAGCAGGACTGGCAAGGCTGCCGAGTTTGCGCTCCATCTTGTTGTGGTACATCTGGCCGTCGGCGGCGGACAGGAGCGCGGCGCAGTTCTGGCCGTCGGCGGGGAAGCATCCAAAGCCGATGCTGACACCCAAACGCAGGCGGCCCAGGCGCGGGTGAACCAAGCCGGGGTCGTAATCGGCAACCGCATTCTGGACACGCTGCGACATCGCTTCCGCTTCCTCGGAGCCTGCCCCGTGCAGCACAATCAGGAACTCGTCGCCGCCATAGCGGGCGACCACGTCGGTATCCCGCACGCATGAGCGGAACAGGGCGCTCAGGTCGCGCAGAACTTCGTCGCCCTTTTGGTGGCCGAAGTTGTCGTTGATGGGCTTGAAGCTGTCCAGGTCAAGGCACAGCAGAGCAAACGGCGCGGGCGGGCCGGTGGTTGCCTTGCAGTGGTCTTCCACGTACTCGGTGACATGGCGGACATTGGACAGCCCGGTCAGCGAGTCGGTGAGCGCATGGCTGCGCGTGCGGTCAAACAGCAGACCGTTGTAAAGGGCCATCGCGGCGCGCTCGGCGATGGTTTCCAAGAGCTGGCGGTCGTGCGGGCCGAACGCATTTTCCTGCGGATGATATAGATTAATGGTTCCCAGAACCTCGCCCTGATGGACAATGGGCACAATCAGCGCGGAATGGAGCGCCGTCCACTGTGCTGACTGCGAGGAAGCGGGCAGCAAATCGTCCGGTTCGTAGCCGCCCGCGTAAGACTCGCGCGAGGCGGCCACTTGCGCGGAAATGCTGTCGGCCCCCAGCGTGCGCGCCCCCAGAAAGAACTCATGGTTGACGCCCACAGCAGTGCGGGCCACAAGCGCGTCGCCGCCATCTTCTTTGAGCAGGAACAAACAAGCCGTTCCGGGCATAATGGCTTCCAGTTTGCGGGACAGGATTTCCAGCGTCTCCTGAAGCCCCAGGCTGGAAGACAGCGTTTGCACGACTTCATACAGCGCCCACAGTTCCGAAGATGCGCGCTGAATGGCGCGCACGGCCTGGTCGGCGCGGCTGGTCGCTGCGCCTTCTGCGCTGCCTTCAGCGGGCACGGCGGCGCTTTCCTGCTTTTCCTGGGCCATCTGCGCGGCGATGCCCTCGACGATTGCCAGGAAGGCATCCACGACCTCCGGGTCAAAGTGCGTCCCGCGATCCTGCCGGATGACTTCCAGAGCGCGCTCATGCGTCCAGGCGTTGCGGTAGGAGCGATTGGACGTGAGCGCGTCATACACGTCGGCGACGGCCAGCACGCGCGCGGTGCGCGGGATGTCGGTGCCTTTCAAGCCTTCCGGGTAGCCTGTTCCGTCCCACTTCTCGTGGTGCGACTTGACAACCGGCAGCACGGGCCAGGGGAACTCCACCGGGTCTAAGATTGCCGCGCCAATCTCCGGGTGCTTTTTAATCTTGGCGAACTCCTCCTCGGTGAGGCGGCCCGGCTTCAAGAGCACATATTCGGGGACGCCCAGTTTGCCGATGTCGTGCAGGAGCGCGCCGGTTCGCAGGCCTTCCAGTTCGTCGCCGTCCAAACCCATTTGCTCGGCGGTGGCGACCGCGTAGCGCTGCACCCGCAGAATGTGCTGATGGGTGTACTGGTCTTTGGCGTCAATGGCGAGCGCGAGGCTTTTGATGGTTGCGAGGTACAAATCGGCCAGGTGCGCCTGCTTTTCCTGCAGTTCCTCAATGTGCTTCTGCTTTTCTAACGCGCGCCCGGTATAAATGGAATACGACTGGTAAATCAGGTACGCCACTGGGGAAATAAACAGCAGCGCGACCCCCATCTGGCTGCCAAATACCAGCAGCGCGACCGCGCTCAGACAGGCTCCGGCAAAGTAGGACGGCGCTGTCCACAGGAATGTCTGCCGCCACAGCGCCAGCGGCTGCTGCGCCGTGCAGAGGGCGATAATCATGGCTACCCCCATCGTGTTGAGCGCGTAATAAGTCAAACACGATGCGGCAATCGCCGGAAACGAGCCAACCGGGTTCAGGGTGAGCGTGTGGTCGTTGAGCGCGAAAAAGACCCAGCCGGAGCACCAGACATAGAAAGCGGCCAGCGCCAGATTAAACAAGAGCTGGTGCGCCGCCTGCCGCCGGGGGTACAGACCGCCGGAAAGGCATCCGGCTATCACGGTCAGCACGCCTGCCGCCGGGCCGAAATGCAGCATGGCGGCAAACGTGATGGGAAACAGCAGGTTCATGGAACCCGCGTCTTTGTCGGACTGCTGCGGCAGCAGGTGGATTTTCTTGCCGCCTGCCAGGATTGCCAGCACCAGAAACAGCGCCAGTTCCCAGTGCTGCCCCGGCAGGCTCACGCTGCCAGGCTGGCACAGCGATGCCAGCGCCGTTGCGGCAACGGCGGCTCCCAGCAGGCAAACGAAGATTAAGTAACCCTGTGCGGCACGCGGCAGGCTGTGCATGAATGAAATTTCCTTGAACGGCAGCGCCTCGCCGCAGAACGGACGGGCGGCTTCTCCTTTGCATTTTCGGCAGAAACGCCCGGCATCTCTAGGGGCGCGGCGTTTACCCTGTGCCTGCCTGCGGGTACTCTGCCAACACCCGCAGGAGGGTTTCCAAGATGGCAATGCAGCAGATTTACGCTTTGTTTCAGGACGTAGCCGATGCCGAGCGCGCGATTGGCGCTCTGGCCGATCACGGCGTTGGGCGCGATCACATTGGCGTGGTCGCGCGCCGCGCCGCCGAACAGCCGGAAGGGGAGCGCGTGCGCGCTGACTATGCCCGCCTTGCTGACCCGCAGAGCCTTCGGCAGAACGAGCCGGAAGTCGGCTATGTGCCGCTGCCGGGAACCACGCAGCCCGCCGCGCTGGCGGGTACGAGCATTCCGGCCAGCAGCGCGGACACGCCTCAGAATGTGGAGGCCGTCGGCAAAGAAGGGCTAACCACCACGACTCCGCAGGATGCGGCGGCAGGCGCGGCAGTCGGCAGCGGGGTCGGCCTGGTCGCCGGGCTTCTCGCGGCGGCGGCAGCGCTGACCGTGCCCGGCGTCGGGCTGGTGCTGGCGGGCGGCGCGCTGGCGTCCGCGCTGGGCGCAACCGTCGCGGCGACAGCGGCGGGGGCGGTCGCCGGGGGCGCGGCGGGCTACCTGCGCGACATGGGAATGCCGGAGCACGCGGCCCAGCAGGTGGCCGACCGCCTGCGCGAAGGCGATTATCTGCTTTCCATCGCCATTGACCCGGCGCAGTACGATGACATCAAGCGTCTTCTGCTGAAATACAATGCGGTGAGCGTGGACGACAGCGCGGCGCAGGCTGGCATAGGGGTGGACGCCGTTTCGCCTCCTGTTGTGATGCCCGCGACTCCGGCGCGCATTCCCCCGAATCCGGCGCTGGCTCAGGAAACGGAGCCGATGGACTATGTGGAATCCGCTGACACGCTGGAGGCCGCGGAGCAGGCGCGCACGACAGAGCGCGAGGTGCGCGACGCCATCAGTTAGGCTTTTTCGGCTGCCGGGCTGTTATCCCTTGACAACGCGCTTTCCTGTGTTACGGTAGGGATAACCTGTTGCAACAGACGCGCATGGTGCCTGCGCCCGAAAGGGCCTTTCTATGCTTGTTTTCCCGTGCGGCACGCGGCAGCGCTTCTGCTCGCGGTCAAGAATGCAGCCGGGGCGAAGCGCAATGCGTACTTCACGTTCGCGCTGAAAGGCGTCACGCCGGTCAGCAAGGCGACCCTGCAAGTTTCCGGCTCACTGAGAGCCGCGCGGCGTCTTCCGGCGTCACAGTGGGCGTCTATGGGATCGGCAACGCGCTCAGGCAGGAGGGCGGAATTACGTTCAACACCGCGCCCAAAACCACGACTTCGCTGTTGAGCAAACCGACGATTTCGGGAACGACGCCCGTCATTTACTCGTGGAATGTCACGGCGTATGTGCAGGCGCAGCGGGCGAAGGGGGCGCGTTCGGTGTCGCTTTGCCTGCGTGCGCCCGCTGTGTCGCCGTCGGGCGGCCCGTCTGTGTCTCTCATGTTCGCGCGAGGCCGCCGCGAACCCGCCCGTGCTGGTCATTGCGCGTTAACTGGTTCCCTGCTTAATTTCCCCGCGCGATGGGAACACTAAGCCAGGCGCGCAGACTTTTCCCCGTCTGCGGAAAGGCCGGTCATTGCTGAACATATGCGATTTTGCGTTGTTTCCCGTCTGCGGCAGACATTCCTGTGCAGCGCCCTGCTGCTTCTCTGCGGACAGATTTCGCGTGCCGCTCCCAACGGCCTGACGCAGATACCCCTTGCCAAAGTCTTCGGGGACGGCGTCGCCGCCTTCTCTCTGGAGAGAGCCGCGCAAAGCAGTCAGGTGACGGTCTTCACCACGCAATACGGCATCGGCAATCAGATAGAGTTAGGCGCAGATTACCAGTCCGCCCCGTCTTCCCAGCAAACGCTGCTTGGCAACATCAAGGCGCTCATCGTCCACTCGCCCGCACGCCTGCCCGATGTGGCCGTCGGCGTGCAGAATATCGCTGTGGGCTATAAAGCCGTGCCGTACCTGGTCGCCACCACGCAGCCGCGCGCGACAGGCTTCTCGCTCGGCGTGATTCGTCCGGCGGCGTCCTACGAAGTTATGGGCGGCATTTCCTATAATCTCACGCCCCGTTTTGAGATTGTCACCGACGCGATTGGCGGTCATGCCGATTATGCAACGCTCGGATTTATTGACAGCCTCTCGCCCACGCTCACCCTGAACGTCGCGTATGCCCGCCCCAATTCGCCCGACAATGGAACAAACCCATGCGGCTACGTCGTCAATTTCGCATATGTCTTTCACCTGAAAGGCGGCGCGCGCGCCTCCGGCTCGCCGCCGTCACAGGCCAAACCCACCTCCGGCGCAGGGGGAACAGGAAAATAACCCATGGCAGCCACACAAAGCACGCCGCCCGCCCAGGGCTTCGCCCCCGATGATCCACGCCAGCCGACCCCGCCGAAAGGGGCCACCAAGTTCGGCCTGCTCAAAGCATTAGGGCCGGGGTTGGTGACCGGAGCCTCCGACGATGACCCATCTGGCATCGCCACATATTCTCAAGTCGGCGCGCAGTTCGGCTACGGAATGCTGTGGACAATGCTGTTTTCGTATCCCCTG
This sequence comes from uncultured Armatimonadota bacterium, assembly GCA_963835235.1. Classification (GTDB taxonomy): domain Bacteria; phylum Armatimonadota; class Armatimonadia; order Armatimonadales; family Capsulimonadaceae; genus CAWIET01. Next base: position 270,126 of record CAWIET010000004.1, on the reverse strand, counting down.
ATGTCCGGCATTCAGGAAATCAGCGCGCTCATAGGCCGCGTCACCGGGCGCGGCATTGCGGGCAATATCCGCCGTCATTACCCGCGCTGGCTCCTGTATGGTATCGTGCTCCTGGTGCTCGCCGCCAACATCATCAACATTGGCGCGGACATCGGCGCGATGGGAGCCGCCGCCGCCCTGCTTGTGCCCGGCCCGCCGCTCCTGTTCGCCGCCCTGTTCGCGTTCGGCTCGCTGCTGCTGCAAATCTTCGCGCCCTATGACCGCTATGCCCGAATTCTCAAGTGGATGACGGTGGCGCTCATGGCCTATATCGCCACGGTGTTTGTCATTCATGTACCCTGGGGCCATGCGCTGCACGCGACTGTTTCGCCCACGTTCACGTTCAACACGACGTTCATTACGTCTATTGTCGCCGTGTTAGGCACGACCATCAGCCCATATCTCTTCTTCTGGCAGGCGGAAGAAGAAGTAGAAATAGAGAAAGCCGCCCCGGACGAAAAGCCGTTGCGTCGCGACCCGCGCCAGGCTCCTTCCCAGCTGCACCGCATTCAGATTGACACCTATCTGGGCATGGGCGTCTCCAATTTGGTGGCGTATTTCATCATGCTCACCGCCGCCACCGTGCTGTACGCGCACGGCGTCCGCGACATTCAGACCGCGGCGCAGGCGGCAGAAGCCTTGCGCCCCATCGCGGGACGGTTTGCGTTCCTGTTGTTCGCGCTGGGGATTGTGGGCACGGGCCTGCTTGCCGTGCCGGTGCTGGCGGGTTCCGCCGCTTACGCCGTTGGGGAGGCTCTGCACTGGCCCGTCGGCCTTTCCCGCGACGCCCTGCACGCGAAAGGCTTCTACTTCGTGCTCGCGGCGGCGACGGTACTGGGGCTTGCCATGAACATCCATGTCGGGCACTTCCACATCAACCCCATCAAAGCCCTGTTCTGGTCTGCCGTGCTCAACGGCGTGGTGGCTGGCCCCATTATGATTTTGATGATGCTGCTGACTTCCAACCCCAAAGTCATGGGGCAGTTTACGCTGAACACGCGCCAGAAGGTCTTCGGCTGGGCGGCAACCGCCGTGATGCTGGCCGCCGCCGTCGCCCTGTTCGCCACCTGGGGCAAGTCGTAATGAGCGTCTCGCTCAACTCGGCGACCGGTGCCCTCTCCGACCCGGTCGCGCAGACAGTGGAAACCATTGCCTCGCTCCATGCGCGCGCCGAGCAGCACGTCAGCCGCCACCAGCGCATCGTGGAGTTTCTGACCGCCCTGCTGGGGCGTCCCGGCTTCTTTTACGTCGTCCTGCTGATTGTGAGCGCATGGATAGGAGGCAATCTCGCGGCGCGCTTCTGTGGTCATGCGCCCTGGGACGCGCCGCCATTCTACTGGCTGCAAGGGCTGGTGGGACTGAGCGCGCTGTTAATGACCATCATGGTGCTGATTACGCAGAACCGGCAGGCGCATCTCGCCGAGCAGCGGGCGCAGTTGGATTTGCAAATCAACCTGCTCGCGGAGCAGAAGCTTTCCAAACTGATTGCGCTGATGGAAGAACTGCGCCGCGATATGCCTACGGTGCGTGACCGCCACGACCCGGAAGCCGAGGCCATGACCGAGGCCGCCGATCCGCATGCCGTCCTAACCGCGCTGGAAGTCTCTCTCGCGCACGGCGAAAGCATTCAGGAACTCGCCGCCGAACTGACTGCTTCTTCCGACGGCGCGGCGGTCAATTACGAGGAATAAGCGCGCGCCTCACGCGCCGAAGCGGGCCACCAGCAGAGCAATGTCGTCCACAAACTGGCACTGCGGGGCCAGCGCGCGCGCCTCCGACACGATGCCGTCCGCAATCTGTTCCACGTCCCGGCTTTGCGCCGCCTGCCACGCGGCAATGGCGGCCAAGCCGTCCCAGCCGAGCATCTCGCCTGCGGCGGGGCGCACTTCGGTCAGCCCGTCCGTCATCAGCACCAGAATGTCGCCCGGCGCAACGGCCCATTGCGCTTCGGTGAACTCGGACAAGCCCACGCCTAAGATGGCCCCGGTTGGCAGCAGCGCGACCGGCCCCGCGTGCGCGCCCTCCCGCAGAAGGATAGGCGGCTCATGGCCCGCGCTCGCGTACACCAATAAGCCCGCGTCGGCGTCGTACACCCCGTAGAACAGGGACACGAACGACTCCATCTGCCCGTCCAGCATTCGCTCCAGGCGAGTGAGCACATAGGCAGGCCCGGCTCCGTCTTCTAAAGCGCATACGCGCAGAGTGGTGGTGACTAATGCCGTCTGCGCGGCGGCGTCCACGCCGTGCCCGGCTACGTCGCCAATCACCAGCCCCCAGCGCGTCTGCGCGGCGTTGAGGGCGAATAAATCATAGAAGTCGCCGCCAATCTGCATTTCGTGCTCGGCGGGCATATAGCGCGCGCTCAAATGCAGCCGTCCCCCCGCCGCCTGCGCGGGTACGTCGGGCAGCACGGCCCGGTGCAGCGCGACCGACAGGTTCTTGACCCGTTCCAGCGCCTTGAATGTCGCCCGCTCGCGCCGCCGCGATTCCCCTTCGCGCAGACGCGCTTGGTGCTCGCGCTCCGTCGCGGCCTGCGCGTCTGTGAGTGCTGCGGCTAACTCCCGCGCCTTTTCTATAGCGTCGCGCCGGGCCGCGTCCCATTCTTTTTGCACCTGCACATGACGCCAGATGAGCGCCCCGGTCAGCGTCTGCACCGAGAGGCCCACGCACAGGTTGAACCTGTCCACCATCGGCGCTTCTTCCGCGTGAATGTTGGGTTCCAGGGCGTGCGCGGTCAGGCGCATCACAAGACTGAGCAGGGTTACGCCGACCACCCAGCCCGGACGCCATGTCCACAGCGTGAGGGCGATGCAGACGACAAACAGGCTGCTCGCGTGCAGGTTTTCCGCCGTCGTCAAGTCCAGCGCGAAGACCACGCCCAGCAGAACCACGACCAGCCACAGGAACGGGCGGCGGCCTATCTCGCTTTGCGGCGCGGGCGGGGGGATTGGCGCAGGCGCGACATGGAGCGTCAGTGCGTCTGAGGGGGGCGGCGCGTCCTGTGCAGCAGAGGGGTGCGAAAGATGCGGCTGCGGCGAAGTCATGCCTGTTATTCGTAAGCGGGAACCCAAAAGGTTCCCGCAGGCGGGTTCCCGTCCCCACACTTTCGCGCTACAGGCCGTCATACTGCGAGTACCCGCGCTCGTTCCAGTAGTCGGCGGGGCGGGAGGACATATAGGTAATCTTGGTAATGGCCTTGATATTCTTCAGGCCCAGTTTCATGGGGGCCACTAACCGCAGGGGAGCGCCATGCTCTACGGTCAGGGGCACGTCGTTCTGATGCGTCGCCAGCAAGGTCTGCGGGTGGCGCGCAGTCGGCAGGTCAATGGAAACGTAATAGGGGTCGGAATTGCCGTCGCTGTCTAAATTGACGGACGAGTCTAAGCGCGCCCACAGTGCATCCGGGGCTGGCGGAAACTCCGTCAAAAAGTCCGCGAAGCGCAGGCCCGCCCACCACGCAATCGCGCTCCAGCCCTCCACGCACACCAGCCGCGTAATCTGCTCGTGACGCTCATAGCGCCGCGCCAGTCCCGCGATGTCCGACGCCGCGAACTGCTCGGTCGCACCCGAAGCCAGCCCCGTCACCGTCAAATGCCAGTTGGCGATGTAGTCCGGGTCGGGCGTCTGACCATCATAGTTGTTTCTGAGGTTCGGGGTAATGTCGGCGCGGCTGTACGTGGGAACCAGCCGGTCGGGGGAATAAAACGCGGCAGCCACGTCGTCGTCAAACGACAGCGAACCATTCAGGAACCGCTCTTTGGCAGCAAACGTGTGCGCCCCTTTGCGGCCCAGACGCTCCTGCGTTTCCGGCGGCAGCGCCGCCCAGAAGCCCGCCGCCGCCGCCGCGACCCCTGCGCCGTACACCAGAAAATCCCGCCGCGTGACCCGGTTTAACGTGCGCCGGGGCACGATAATCGGCGCGGGCGCTTTTTCCGCAAGCCGCTCAGACAAGGACGGCGACGCATCCTCAAAATCATCTGCCATGCCCCAGTATACCAGCCGCAGCGCGGGAAAGTTCACCGAGCGGCTTTGCAGTGGGTGCGCTCCACCGACAGGGCCTTCTGGCGCAAACAGGCAGCCCGGCTTGACAAACCTGCTGCAAATCTGTCATACTGATTGGCGTTGTCTTTAAGACGAAAGGAACTGCGACTATGTATGCCATTGTCCGCGCGGGCGGCAAACAATACCGGGTGGAAGAAAAGGGCCTTGTCACCGTAGACAAGTTTGACGGGGAAGCGGGCGACACCGTGACCCTGGGCGAAGTGCTGTTTGTCGGCGGCACCGACACGCCGCAGTGGGGCAAGCCCGTCGTCGCGGGCGCGAGCGTCACCGCCACCATCGTGGAGCACGCGAAGGGCAAGAAGATAGACGGCTTCACGTTCAAGCCCAAAAAGAATGTCCACAGGCACTGGGGCCACCGTCAGCAACTCACCCGCGTTCGCATTGAAAGCATCGCGCCCGGCAGCTAGGCGCGCAGGAGAAGTTCATCATGGCACATAAAAAGGGCGTCGGCTCCACCCGCAACGGGCGCGATTCCAACCCCAAGATGCTCGGCGTCAAAGAGTACGCCGGGGAGCAGGTGAAAGCGGGCCATATTCTGATTCGGCAGCGCGGCACGCAGTTTGACCCCGGCGTCAATGTCGGCATGGGGCGAGACCACACTCTCTTTTCCCTGATTGACGGCTATGTGAAGTTTGAGGGGCATAGCAAAGCGTCCCGGCGCATCAGCGTTTACCCCGACAAGCCTGCCACCGTGCCGGAGCCTGCGCCCGCCGCGTAGCGGCTCTGCTCATTTCCGCGTCCATGACGGCCTTCCTGCAAGGGGAGGCTGTTTTCTTTTGTCAGGGGGTGCGCCGGGGCGTCGTCTCGTAAGTGTCCATGTCGCCCCGCTGCCAGACATAAAAGCGATCAGGGGACGTAGAGTACGCGGCGTGCTGGCCGTCTTTGCCCAGCGCCACCAGGTTCATAATCGGGTCTATCCCCGGCGGCAGGGGAATGCTCTGCAAGTCGTCCAGCGCGCGACGGCAGGCGTCGTTCAAGCCTAACCCCATTTCCATCAGCAGCACCACCGTGCGCGCGGTGCTCCCCCGCACGGCCCATTCTCCGAGGCCCGTACACGCGCACGCGCCCCAGCGCCCGTCGCAGTAGTTCCCCGCGCCAATCTGCGGGCTGTCTCCCGCGCGACCGGGATACTTGAAGGCCCAGCCCGACGTGCTCACGGCGGACGCCAGATGGCCTGCGCTGTCCTGCGCCAGAAAGTTCACGGTTCCGGCAGGGGAAACGCCCGCCTGCGCCTGACGCGCGGTGTAAGACAGGCCCGCCACGTCCTCGTTGACAATGCCCCGTTTCTTGTCCTGCCATGCTTGTTCGGCTTCCGGCGTCCATGTGCCCGATGGGGCGAAGCCCTGTTCGCGGGCAAAGCGGGCCGCGCCGTCACCGACCAACAAAACGTGTTCGGGCAGATGTTCCAGGATGGCGCGCGCCACCGAAACCGGGTGGGGAAAGCCGCCGGACAGGGCTGCGACCGCGCCCGCGCGCCGCGATGTGCCGTCCATGACCGAGGCGTCCAGTTCCACCTGCCCCAGGGCGTTCGGGTAGCCGCCGACGCCAACGGAATGGTCTTCCGGGTTGGCTTCCACGTCCCGCGTGGCGGCTTCTACGGCGTCTAAAGCGGTTCCCCCGGCGCGCAGCACGGCCATGCCTGCCGCCATTCCGACGCTGCCATTGGCGCTGCCGACCAGTATCATGGGTGTTGTCCTTTCGCGGGGCGGGAGAAGACCCTCACCCCGCCCCAACGGGGCGACCCTCTCCCGCTTCGCAGGCGAGGGTGAGAGATAAGTGACGCTTGTATCTTTCTTACCCTCACCCGTGACAACGGGAGAGGGGGGCACGAGGCTTTGCAAGTGCCGGGTGAGGGCCTCCTATTCTGGCAGGGGGCGGCCTTTGGTTTCTATCACCCAGGGGAAGAAAAGCAGGCCAATCAGGGGGACGAAGCCGATATACAACAAAGTCTGCGTCACCGACTGCGTGCCGCGCGCGGCAATTTGCCCCACTACGAACGGCCCGACAGCCGCCGCCACCCGCCCGATGTTGTAGCAGAAGCCCGCGCCCGTCGCGCGCAGCCGCGTGGGAAACAGTTCCGGCAGATAGAATGGAAACGCCCCGAAGATGCCGAAGATGGTCAGCCCTTCCAGAAACAACAGCCGCAGGCGCGTCAGGGGAGGCCAGTCTAATCCAAACGTCACAAAGAAGGACGCCGACGCCAGGACTAAGTAAAGCGCGAACGTCTTCTTGCGTCCGAGGCGCTTGGCGCAGGGGATTGTCAGCAGCGTGCCGACTAAACCGCCCCAGTTGAACGCATAATTGGCCGTCGCTTTCCACTGCTCGGCCAGATGGCGGGCAGCGAGTTTAGAGAGGCCCGCCGCGTGCTGCTGCGCCAGCCCCGTTGCCAGCACCGACAGAAACGCATTGCAGCTCCACCAGGTAATCAAGATAGTGATGGCGGTCACGAGGCCGGAGCGGGTGGCGGCGACATTCTGAAGGTAAAACAATTCGCGCAGGCGGGGCGGGGAGCGCCTGCCCCTGTCCTCAGCCCAGCGCACGGGTTCCTTCACAAATGACCGCACGAACAGCGCGAAGAACGCCGGAATTAACCCACAGGCCAGCACCCACCGCCAGGACGTTTCCGGGCTGTCCCGCAGAAGATTGCCCGCAATGGCGGCATTGACGCCGGTCGCCAGAAACAGCCCGATGGGAGCCGACGTATACAGCAGCGCGCCCGCTTCCACGCGCCGCTCTTCGGGTACGGCTTCGGCGACCAGGGACGCGCCCGCCGCCCATTCTCCTCCGATGCCCAGCCCGGCAAGAAAACGGCACAGGGCGAGCACAGCGAGATTGGGAGCCAGCGCGCAGGCTGCTGTCCCGATAGCGTACACCAGCATGGTCAGCATCAGGGTGCGGGTGCGGCCTATCCGGTCGGCGATCTGCCCGAATACGATACCTCCCGCCGCCCATCCCAGCAGCAGCACGGAAGTCAGCGCGCCCGTCCACTGCTTGGTGGCGTCGCTTGCCGCTTTGGAGTCCAATGGCAGGCCCAGCAGGGTCGGGACGGCATTGGGGGCGACATAATTGAACAGCAGGCCGTCAAACACATCAAAGCCCCACCCAAGCCAGGCGGCAAGCAGCACAATCCACTGAGTTCGGCTCAGGCCCATCAGGGGGCGGGCGGGCGCAGTCGGCAGGACGGACATCGGGAGGCGTGCTCCTTTGCAGTCACAGCAGGGCTAGTCTTGAACCGGGGCTATTCTCCCACCGAGTAGGCTTCGTTCACGATGCGAGCCAGTTCGCGTTCCGGCTTGCCGCCGACGAAGAACCACAGGAGATACCATAAATGCCCCAGCGTCCACACGGCGAGCAGGGGCCAGAACAGGTGCAGGGGCGGGAACTTCGGGGCCAAAACCGGCAGCAGCTGCGCGGCGCGATAGGCCGCGAGCGCGTACAAGACCACGCCCCCGAAGGTAAACGACAGCGTGGACGCGCTGATGAATGTCCAGGGCTGCGTGAGGTCAAACGCGCTGAACTTGAGGCCGGGAGCGCGGTAAAAGTAGACGGCTTCCATCTCGTGAGCGACTAATACCCGCGCGCCTACCAAGTCGTTTATCTTTCGCTCCAAAGCCGTCGCGTAGATGCGGGCGAAGAGGTTATAGGTCAGCAGGTACGACGTGAAGAAGCCCGCATAAACGACAAAGAAGGGCACAAGGAAGATGACCGCCCGGTACGGGGCGGTCAAACTGAGCGCGAACCCGGCCAGCAGCAGGACGGTAAAAAGATGCGTCGCTTGAAAGAACTGGACGTAGTAGCCATAGTGCATGGCACGCATCCGTTCCAACTGCTTTTCCAGCACGGGCAGATGCGCCTGCTGCAAGTTATCGCCGGGGGTCGTCAACGCCGTGTTTATTTCAGATTTACTTCAGCGTCTTGCAGTACGCCCAGAGCGCCGCGCTGTCTTTGGGCTTCAGGTGATAGACAGGCATGGGTTTCTTGACCATGCCGCCGTCATTGGTGACGCCTGTATCTAAGACGCGCGCCCAGGTCTTCGCGTTGTATTCGCGCAGAACCCCCGCCGTGTGCAGGGACGGCGAGAAGCCTTTTTTGCCGTTCATGTCGGCGGCATGGCAGGAGTTGCAGTGCAGGCTCGCGCTGAGGGCCTTGCCATGCGCCACTGCCGCCGCGCCGCTCATCATGGGCGCAGCATGATGCACAGTCGCGGGCGCTTTGCCGGTGGCGGCGAGCGCGAGGCAGCCGCCGAGGGCAAGGGACAGGGCAAGGGTGGTTGGGTTCTTCACGGGGTTGTCTCCATTTCCGGCTCTTTGTAGCACACGGGGGCGCATTGTGTCAAGAGCCGAACCCGCGTTTAACCGTGTTTAAACCGTATCTGACCGTATCTGATAGTGTTTGAACCGTATCTGACCGTGAACAAACCGTGTTCAAACCGTGACAAGACCTTGACGGAGCGTCTTATTGCCCTGGATTGTGTCCTTCTGGCACACAGCAGGCGCAGGAGGAAAACCCCGCACCCGCGCCGAACAGCCCGCCAAGACCCATGCTGGAAGCCCAAGACTCCTATGCCTGAAGAACAAGACCGCGACGCCTGGCTCACGGAACGCGCTACCGCACAGAATAACTGGTCGCAGTCCAAGTCGGATTTGGCGACGGCGACCACGCTCTTAGACGCCGGGATTTACTATGCCGCCGTCTTCTTCGGGCAGCAGGCCGCTGAAAAAGCATTGCGGGCCGGGTGCATTGTCCGATTGGAAAAGAACCCGCGCGGGCACAATATCATCCAAAGCGCGAATGACCTGCACGCCCCTTTGGACGTTATGAACGCGGCGGCGGAACTCAATGCCGACTTTCTCACGTCGCGCTCTGTGGAGACGGCGATGGGCGTCCCCGCGCAGATGTATGACCGCGACACCGCACAGCGTCACTTAGACGCCGCCCATTTGATTACCGAATGGGTGCGCCTGCTTCTGTGATTGCCCCCGGAAAGAAGCCTCACCATGCCCTATTATCTCGGACTGGATGTTGGGACATCAGGCACCAAAGCCCTGCTTGTCACGGAGACGGGCCGCCCGGTCGCCTCGGACACGCAGGAGTACCCGCTCTCCACGCCGCGCCCATTGTGGGCGGAACAAAACCCTGCCGATTGGTGGCACGCCTGCCTTCAGGCCACGCGAAACGTGCTTTCCAAAGCAAACGTGCGCGGGGACGACGTGCTGGGCGTCGGGCTATCAGGGCAAATGCACGGCTCGGTGTTCCTGAACGCGCACGGTGAAGTCTTGCGGCCCGCGCTCTTGTGGTGCGACCAGCGCACGCAATTGGAGTGCGACTGGATCACCGCGCAGGCGGGGCGGGAGAACCTGGTCAAGGAAATCAGCAACCCCGTGCTGACCGGCTTCACGGCTCCCAAGATCGTCTGGCTTCGCAACCATGAGCCTGAGATATATGCTCAGGTCGCCAAAGTGCTGCTCCCCAAAGACTATATTCGGTACTTATTGACCGGCGTGTACGCAACGGAGGTGTCGGACGCGAGCGGCACGGCCCTGTTTAATGTCGCCCGCCGCGAATGGTCGGACGGGGTGCTCACTGCCGCCGACATCCCTCGCCAATGGATGCCGGACTGCGCCGAGAGCATTGAAATCACGGGGCGCGTTAGCCCGAACGCGGCACGTCTCACGGGTCTGGCGGCGGGGACGCCGGTTGCAGGCGGGGGCGGCGACCAGGCGGCAGGGGCAGTCGGCAGCGGCATCGTGGAGACCGGCATCGTGTCCAGCACGGTAGGCACAAGCGGCGTGGTATTTGCCTACGCCGACGCGCCTGCCACTGACCCGGAATTGCGCGTCCATACGTTCTGCCATGCTGTGCCGGAAAAGTGGCACGTCATGGGGGTGACGCTTTCGGCAGGCGGGAGTTTGCGCTGGCTGCGGGACACGTTCTTCCAGCCCGAAATGGTGGTCGGCAAGTTCATACAGACCGACCCGTATGAGTTCATGGCCCGCGAAGCAGAACTGACTGCGCCCGGCTCGGAAGGGCTGCTGTTCCTGCCGTATCTGACTGGCGAAAGGACGCCGCACCCCGACCCGAACGCGCGCGGGGCTTTTGTCGGCCTGACCCTGCGGCACACGCGCGCGCACTGCGCCCGCGCCGTCATGGAGGGCGTCGCATACGCGCTCAACGACACGTTCACTATCTTCGGAGAAATGGGCGTTCCTATCACGCAGGTGCGCGCGTCAGGAGGGGGGGCCAAAAGTGCAGTCTGGCGTCAAATCCACGCCGACGTGACTGGGCACGAGCACGTCACGCTCTCTGTGGACGAAGGCCCGGCGCTGGGCGCGGCCCTTCTCGCGATGGTGGGCACAGGCGCGTATCCCACCGTCGCCGCTGCCTGCCGCGCCGCCATTCAGACCGTCGCCGCCACCCCGCCCCGGCCTGACACGCAGGCAGCGTATGCGAAGTTCTATCCCGTGTACCGCGCGCTGTACCCGGCGCTGAAGCCGTCCTTTAATGCCATCGCGGAGGCCGTCCAATGAGCGTCCCCGTCAAACCAATGAGCGTCCCCGTCAAAGATGTGCCCGAAGCCGATGCGCCCGACCCGCAGGTGCGCGTTCTGCTGTCTGCATTGGAGGAAGCCACAAACGAGTGGCGCGAAATGCTGGAAGACGTGCCGCCCGACATGGTAACATGGCAGCCGTTCCCCGGCGGGCACAGCATCGGCGCGCTGATCCTGCATAACGCGGACGTGGAAGCGCACTGGCTGCATGACATCGGGTCAGGAGAAGCGCGCTCGCCGGAGCAGTTGGCCCTGCTGCTATCGGAGGAAACCCGGCAGGACTTGGTGTCGTGGCCCGTGCCGCCCATGCAGCCCTTAGAATGGTACTACGCGCAGCACGAGGCCATCCGCGTTCGCACCCGCGCCTTAGTGAAGACATGGGACGCCGAAGAAGTCACTCAACCCGACCGGCACGGCAGACAGTTCACCCGGCGCTGGCTGCTCGCCCATGTCGCCCTGCACGAAGCGTATCACGGCGGGCAGGCCGTTCTGCTTTCGTTGATGCGCGAGCGCGTCGCGTCGCTGCCGTAATTGCTACGGGTTGAGCGTGAGCGTCTGGGTGCGCGTGATATGGCCGTCACTGGCGGTGAGGGCGACCTTTGTCTTGAACCCGACCACCTGCGTTTCAACGGGGAACGTCGCGCCTGTCTGCCCTTCGGCAATCGTGATGCGGGCGGGCACGGCGGCATGGCCGGGATGATCGCTTATAAGCGTAATGGTGGTGCCGCCTGCGGGCGCGGCCTGCGTGAGAATAACTGTTCCTGTGATAGCCTGCCCGCTCGTGTTGCTGTAGCGCGACAGGGACAGGTACGCGAGCGGGGCAACTGGCGTCAGCAGGAAAGCGTGCTGCTGCCCGCGATAGATGCCCAGTCCCATGATTTGCCCGGAAGCGTTGATGTTCTGCGCGTCGTGCAGATGCCAGTGCGCGGCGTCCACGTTTTCCCGGCAAGGTTGTTTAAGTCGGCAGCAATGTGGTTTTCCCACAGGCAGGCGTGCGTTTCTTTGTTCTCTGTGTCCGCATTGCCGACTATCTGATGGCTGTCGTTGACGGAGCTGGCGTCGCTGTTGATGCCGCCGAGCGTGCCTAAATCCCCCATCTTCCCGCTATGCCAGAAAAAGGCGTGCATGATAGGCGCGTCCTGGTTCGCATTCACGTGCCCGACAGACGATTGCCCGACAACCTCATCGTCATTGTTGATGCCGTTGCCGAGGCTTCTATCAGCAACAGAAGTGCTGGAACCGATGACACCGAGGCTGCTCATATAGCCGTCTTTGTCTAAAAAGGCATATACAGCCCCGTAATACGATGAGTAGCCTGTCACATGGCCGTTGCCATTGACAGCGCTTGCGCCGCTGTCCTCATGGTAACCGCCACCCCCAATTGTTCCTAAATCGATGAGCGTGGCGGAAGGGTAGTCGTATAGAAAAGCGTTGTGCCCGTATTGATACTGAAGCGTTCCCACAATTTGCACGGCATCATTGATGCCGCTCGGTATTCCGCCGCCGATGTCTTTATTGGGGTCGCTGAAGTTCACCGGAAGCACCTGCCCGTTGTCGTACAGGAACGAGGCGCTGACAATCTGGGTGGCGTTGTTGAGGGCGGAGGCAAGACCGGTAACACGCTTGCCGCGCGCATCGGTGAGATAGGTCTGCACGCCCGCGTCTAAAACAAACGCATGAGTGCCTGTGGAGTCAGTCTGCGAACCGGTAGACTGCCCGCTGTCATTCAGCCCAACCACCGTGCGGCCCGCGCCAACTTTGCCCAAATCGGTGATGGCGTAGGAGGGCGCGGCGGGCGCAGGGCGGGCGAGCGCAACGCAGGCCGCGAGGATAAGGGCGAGACGCGAGAGTTTCATAGCAGACATGGCAGTGTCCTTTCGAGCGGGGCATCATTCGGTATGGACTGTGCTGGGCGCGCGAGAAAGCGGGAACGGAGCGAACGTTGCGGCAAGCAGGCGGTTTCATTCTAGCACGGCAGGCTGTTCCTGTCAAGCCGCCTGCCGCGTCAGGGGGCACTTCGCGGTTCTGCACAGCGCACTCTGCGCGCACATCCTGTGCTATGCAAATCCTGTGCTATAATGGAGGGCAACATCGCCCTTGATTGATTGACCGGACTGATTGACCCGCAGGAGGACTGCATGATTATTCCCGAAGTCGCCCCGATGCTGACCTGCACAGCCAGCCCCGACGGCTTCCTGTACGAACTGGTCTTGCGCGCCGCCGAAGGCCAGCCCGCCATTACTCGGGTTCGGCTTGGCCCCTACTTCTTTCGCCCGGAGCATCAGCCGCACCCGTTTGTGCTGGGACTGACTAGCGGCGGCCCCGAAAGCGCCTTCTGGATGCACAAGCGCGCGCCGCGCGGATGGTCGCGTTTGCGCTGGGAAGTCGCCCATGACGAGCCAGACACGCCCACCTATCTCGCCTGGCACGGCACGCTCGCGCCGGGAACGCAGGGGCTGTTCCAATTCGTTTCGCTCTTCGCGCCCGGTGGCCTGCGGACGGGTCTGGAACTGCGCCGGGGCGATGCGCGCTACGACTGCGGCGTTACCGGGCCGAATTACGAGAAGTTTGGCCGCGCCGAACACGCGCACTAGTTGCGATCCCGACCAGCCCAAGCCCGCACAGCCAGATAAACCAATCGCTGAAGCGCACGTAGAACGTCTGCGTCCGGCGGGCCTCCACAGGCGCGGCGACCACCCGCTGCGTGAACAGCGGCGCCTGTGCAATTACCCGCCCGGTCGGGTCAATCACCTGCGAGACGCCCGTCGCCGCGCACCGCACCAGGTAGCGGTCGGTTTCAGCGGCGTCCACTGCCGCCATTGCCGCGTGCTGAGACGCCGCCGCCGTGCGCCCGAACCACGTATCATCCGTCGTCACCACCAGAAGGTTCGCCCCGCGCGCGGTTTCGTCCCGCATTAACTCCCCGTAGGTAGAATCATAGCAGATAGCCGCGCCGACCTTGCCTACCGGCGGCCCTGCGTCCAGAAGCGGCTGATGCGCCGCGCCGGGGGCCATGTCGTACACCGACAGGTGCAGTTTATCCAACACAGGGAACTGCGCGCGCCCCGGCACGTATTCGCCGAACGGAACCAATCGCTGCTTGGCATAACTGCTCGCAATCCGACCCTGCGCTGTAATCAGCGTCAGCGCATTAGCGTCTTTGCCCTGCACAGACACAAACTCCCGACCGCCCACCAGCATCGCCTGATGCAGCGTCCGCGCGTCCTGCATGAGCGGCAGCGACAGGGCAAGAGTGGAGCGCAGGTAACCCGGCAGAGCCGTCTCCGGCCACACCGTCAGCACCGCGCCCCGCGCCGCCGCCTCCCGGCCCTGACGCCGAAACGTCGCCATCACCCTTTGCGTATACTCCGGCGTCAAGGGCACGTTCTGGTTGATGTTGCCTTGCAGGGCTGCCGCGACAAACCCCGGATGCAGGCGTTCCGTCCGCAATGTGACAGTTCCGTACACAAGTGCCGCGCCTAGCAGCAGCGCAGGCAGCAGCAAGGGACGCCACTGCCGCGCCTGAATTGCGTCGGCGAGGCACACGTTCGTCAGCACAATCCCAAACGTCAGCCCCCATGTCCCGGTGAGTTTCGTTGTTTGCAGCAAAACCAGCGCATGATGCTGCGTGAACGCCACGTCCCCCCACGCCGTGCCCAGCGTCCCGAACTGACGCGCCCATTCCAGCACCGTCCACAGCGCGGGAACCCCCAGACGCCACCCCCACCCGCTTCCCACGCACCGCCGCAAGCCCCACGCTCCGGCGGCGAACACCACGCACGTCGCCGCCTGCGACAGCATCACGCCCGCCCATGTCACCATCCCCAGCGGGGGGCCAACCGCGTGCGCCGCAAACAGCCCTATCCAGTAAAACAAACCGCCAAAGAACACCAGCCCGAACGCCGCTCCGTGCGCCAGCGCCCCCCGCAGAGAGGCGTGCGGAAACGTCAGCAGAAAGGGAACCAGCGCGACCCACGCCAGCCAGCCCCAATCCAAATGCGGGAACGCCCCGACCAGCAAGAGGCCCGAAAGCGACGCCAGCCAGAGCGTCCGGCGGGAAGAACGCAGCCCGCGCAAGGCGTTTGGCGCATCAGGAACCGTTTCGGCAGGGATTTTCAGCATGGTTTCAATACGCGCGACGCGCATGTGAGGAGAGCGCGACTATATAGCCGAGATATAGCCAACATATAGCCGAGATAAGGCGGCGACGGTTGGCACCCGTAGCCAAGCCCGCCTGTTTTCGGCTATAATGGGGCACGATGCTGTCCGCTTTCCTGCAACGCAATGGCCCGCGCGGGCTTCTCACTCTGATGCTGTTTCTTCTGCTGGCCGCCGGTTGCGCCAAAACGCCCACTACCGCCAACGGCGGAGTTGGCCCGCAATTATTCATTACGATGACCGTGAAGGGCCAGATTAACCCCGCCGACTTCTACTTTGTGCTGTTCAATGTCAACAACACGGCAGGCGTCGGCGGCGCAACCGGCCCCATTCCCGTCGTCGCGTCCCCCTGGGGCAACGGCTTCGCCACCGGAGCCATCACCAGTTTCGTGGAATGGACGGGCAACACGTACCTGTTCAATGTCGTGAACCCCGCCGACCCCACCCTTCGCACCTACGCGCCCGGCCAATTCGCCCTGCCCAATGCCGTCCCGCCCCAGACCGGCGGCACGACCTTGCAGTTTCAGATACCGCTCTCGTTTCTGGCAACGGCCAGCATTCCAGTGGCGTCCATTACCAGTGTGCAAATCAACTTTCTCGCTACCGACGCCATCCCGCTTGACCCGTATTCCGGCACGAAACTCTTTGATGCCCTCGGCACATCCAACGAAGTTGGCAGCATCAACGACTTTATCTCCATCCCGACCATGCAGTCGGGCGTCTATCAGAACAGCGACAAACTGCTGGAACCTTCCGGCGATGTCACGCAGGCGGGCAACGGCACGTTCCAAACCGCCGACAACCCGGACTTAGACATTGTCAACTGGCGCGTAGAGGTGCGCGACTAACCTAAAAAGCGCAAAAGAAGCGCAAAAGAAGCCCTCACCCGGCGCGTAGGAGGCCCTCTCCTATGACAGAGGAGGCCCTCTCCTATGACAGAGGAGGCCCTCACCCCGCCATCGGAATGGCGACCCTCTCCCGCTTCGCAGGCGAGGGTAAGAGTTAAGTCATTCTTAACCCTCGCCCGTGAGAACAGGGACTCCCTCTTAACCCTCGCCCGTGAAACGGGAGAGGGTCGCCATTCCGATGGCGGGGTGAGGGCCTCCTTCCAACACGGTGAGAGCCTCCTGCGGGGGTGAGGGCCTCCTACGCACCGCCTGAGACCATTAACCCAGAAAAGTATACCCTTATGACACTTCTGCTTCCCTACTTTTTCGCCCACCAGCCCTTCCGTCTGAAGCCCGCCGAAGCGCGCCCGCAAGCCCCCGTGCCACCCGCCGCGCTGGAAGACGCCTACTTTGACGACGCGCTGGACAGGGAGATATTCCTCAAAGTCGCCCACAAGTGCTACTTCCCCGCCACCCGCCTCATGCTGGAACTGGTGACCAATACCAAAAACCACGACAAACCATTCCGCTGCGCCTACGGGCTTTCGGGCACGCTGCTCGCGCAGGCCGCGCGCTATGCCCCTGAACTGCTGGACTTATGGAAGCAGATGGCCGACACGGGAAGCGTGGAGTTCACTGGCGAAACCTATTATCACAGCCTGTCGGGTCTCTTTGACGACCAGCGCACCGAGTTCCGCGAGCAAATCGGAATGCACAAAGACGCCGTGCGCCGCCACTTCGGGCAGGAAACCACCGTGTTCCGCAACACGGAGATGCTTTACAACAACGCCGTCGCCGCCTGCGCGCAAGAGTTAGGCTTCCGGGGCATCCTGACGGAAGGCGTGGACTGGCTGATGGCAGGCTGGCGCTCCCCCGATTTCGTCTACCAGAGCACGTCGGGCCTGCCCGTTCTCCTGCGAAATTACCGCCTCTCCGATGACGTGGGCTACCGGTTCTCCAACCAGAGTTGGGAAGGCTATCCGCTTACCGCCGAGAAGTTCGCCGGGTGGCTGGCGGGCAACACCGACCCGCTTGTGCTGCTGGCAATGGACTACGAGGCCATCGGCGAGCATATGTGGGCAGACACCGGCATCTTTGACTTCATCGGCGCGCTCCCCGGTCAGGTTGCCCCATTCCCGCAATTAGAGTGGGCCACGCCTTCCGATGCGATTGCGCGCGTCCCCGTGCAGGGCGAGATAGACGTGCCCGTGTTTTCCACTATCTCCTGGGCCGACCAGGAGCGGGATACGAGCGCATGGCTGGGCAACGAGATGCAGCAATACTGCTTTGAGGAGATGAAGCGCATGGAGGCCGCCATCAAAGCGACGGGCAATGCTGAATACCTCCATGTCTGGCGCTTGATGCAGACGAGTGACCACCTGTACTACATTTCCAGCAAGGCCATGAGCGACGGCGACGTGCATCAATACTTTTCTGCCTACGGCACGGTCGTAGAAGCGTTCGTGCGCCTCCACACCGCCCTGTACGACCTGAAGCGCCGCGCCGAAGCCGCCGCCCCCTAGAAGGAACAACGACAGACAACACAAGGAGAAACCCATGCCAACCAACGACGCAGACACGGTGCCATCCACCGCAAGCCCCGCCATCGCCAATCCCGCCCCACTGGGATTGTGCGCCTTCGCCCTCACCACATTCGTCCTGAGCGCCGCCAACGCCAAACTGATGACCGGCGCAGAAGTAGTCATCGGCCTCGCTCTCTTTTACGGGGGACTGGCGCAGGTGCTCGCGGGAATGTGGGAGTTCAAGACCGGCAACACCTTTGGGGCGACCGCCTTCACGTCCTACGGCGCGTTCTGGATGGCGGTTGCCGCCACGCTGCATCTGGGCCTCATCAAAGAGGGCACAAACGGCTTCGCGTTCTTCTTGCTCGGCTGGACAATCTTCACGGGGATGCTGTTCCTCTGCACGTTTCGCCTGAGCGGGGCGCTCATTGCCCTCTTCGGCTCCCTGTTCCTGACATTTATCCTGCTGACGGCGGGAGCCTTTGGCGCGGGAACCGACCAGATTGGCGGCTATCTGGGCCTGCTGACCGCGTTTATCGCGTGGTACACGGCGCTGGCAGGACTGCTGACCGCGACCAATTCTCCGTTCAGGCTGCCAGTAGGGCCGAGAACCTAAAAAGCCCCCTCCCCACCGGGGAGGAGGCTTAGGGTAGGTCTCTTACTGGCTCAACCCTGCATTGTTGGTGGTCGCAAGGCCGGAAACGCTGCTCTGGCTAATCTTGCCCTTCTGACCCCGCGTGGACGTGTACGTGTTGTCCTGCACCTTGACATCGGCGGACTGGCGAATGTCTATGTTGCCGTCGCCGTCCCCATCGCGAGATGCCGTGCGGTTGGTGTCCACAAGGTGATTGCCGGAGATGACGCAGCCCTGCGTGCCGTTGACATAGATGCCTGCCCGGTTGGTGTTCTTAATCGTGTTGCCCGTAATCACGATGTTGCGGTTGACGGGATACACGCCGGTCTGATGGCCCGTGAGGGCAACGAGCACACTGATGGTTCCCGGCTGGCGGGCGGACAGCGCGTTGTTGCACTCGTCAAACGTGTTGCCCTTAATCGTGACATTCTGCGGGGGCGGGCCTTCCATGTCGTCCTCACTCGCGGCGGCCATGATGCCCGGCCCGCTGATGCGCGTGAACGTGTTATCCTCCACAATCGCGCTGCGCGCTTTGATGACAAAGCCGCGCCCGCGAATGCCGCGCAGGGTGTTATGCGTGAGAACAACCTGCGAGGGCATCCAGGTGGAGTCAATCACCAGCGCGCCCGCCGGGACATTGCTCGGCACGGGCTGCGTAAATTGAATCGTCCCTGCCCCCCGTCCCCCCTGGTGGTCAGCCGCTTTGATGACCCCGGTGCCATAGACGCCCAGCGTGCTGGCATCGGTGAACTCTATGGTGTCGCCCACAGCGGGCATAGCTTTGGCGCTGATGCCCTGCTGCCCTTTGCCAATCTGAATGGTGTCGCCGCTCGGCTGGCCTTGAATGGTGAAATACTCGCCATGTACGTTGAGGCCGTCATCGCCGGAGTTGGCGAACACGGAGTTGGTGACAGTCACCACGCCCCGGCAGCGCAGGAAGTGCGAAGCGTCCGCTGTCGCCGACATCAGCCGTCCGGTGCCTGCTTTGGGCGCGACCCGGAAGCCGTTCAGCGTCACTGTGTCGCAATAGTTCGCCATAATGCCCATGCCGGGGCAGGTGTAGATGTTGACATTGGACAGCGTGACATTGGAGCACTGGTAGAACGTGAACCCGTTGTGCCCGTAAACCTGATGGCGCAGGACAAGCGTGCTGCCGACGGCAATCTCCGGGTGCGCGTGCGTGAGCGGGACGCGCAGCTGCTGCGGGCCAACAATATCCGCCATGCTGCCGTACTGGTAGATGGCCGACGCGCCGTTGGCGGGAATACCCTCCCTGGGATCATATTCCATCAGCGCAGGCACGGGAACGCGCCCACTGTCCGGCAGAGGAAATGCGGGGTCAACCTGCACGGTGAGCGTGCGCCCGCCATCTTCCACCGAAGTGACTTTGCCCTGCGAGTAGAGGGGCCGCACCCAGTCAATCGTGAGGTTCTTGAGCGTGATGCCCCGGCAGCCTGCTGCCGTCACGGGGTTCACCAGCCCGTTAAACATGAGCGTGGAACCTTGCCCGTCTACGGTGACATTGCTGAGGCCCTGGAAGTCCAGCGCGCCGTTCTCCTGCCCGCCGCCTCCGCCCTGCCCGCCACCATTGCCTCCACCGCCGCCATTCCCTTGACCGCCGCCGTTCCCGTTGCCCCGGCCTCCACCGCCGCCAAAGCCGCCGCCGTTACCCCGGCCATTGCGACCACGCCCGCGTCCCTGACCGTTGCCTCGGCCCTGACCATTGCCGCCGCCGTTGCCCTGACCGCCTCCACCGCCGCCGGTCAGGCCGCTTTGCCGCCCGCTGAAGTTGTACGTGCCGGTGGGAAACACCAGCGTGGATGGCCCGCTCTGGCTCAGGTGGGAAATGGCCTCCTGAACGGCCTGCGTGTCGTCCTGAGTGTCGTTGGGCGTCGCGCCGTACTGCGCGACGGAAACGACGTTTCCGCCCGCCTGAGCCTTTGCCTGCGGCTGGCGACAGGCACAGGGCAACGCGATGGCGAGCGCCGCGACGCTCCAGCCGATGCGTGTGATTGGTTTCATATCTTCCGTCTCCTGTATCCCGATTATCAGGTATCTTTACTGAAGGGTGACGACTGCCGCGCCCATTTAGTTCGCACGCATCACTATGAAGCGACTTGACCGTTATCTGCTGGGCGAAATGGTGCTGCCGTTCCTGGGCGGCGTGCTGCTCATTGTGGTGATGCTGGTGGGCAACACGCTGTTCCCGCTCATTGAAACGATTGTCAAGAACGGCATTCCGTTTCTGGTGGTCGCCAAGTTGGTGGCGTTCAACATTCCCACTTTGCTCACCCTGACGCTTCCGGCAGGCATGGCGCTGTCGGCGGCGTGGGCCGTCAACCGTCTGGCGCGCGACTCTGAGATTACCGTGATTCGCATGGCAGGAGTTCCCCTCCGCCGCTTGTTTCTGCCCATTGTGCTGCTAGGCCTGTTGGTGAGCCTGCTGTCTTTCTGGATTGGCGACCGCGTGGAGCCGCGCGCGCAGCAGCAATTCCAGAGGACGCAGGGGCAGATGATTGCGTATGCCCTGCAAGCGTCGCCCGCGCTGGCCGTCAACCGCGTGTTTACGTATCAAGACTATGCGTTCCATATCCGCGAAATGCGGAAAGACCCCGGCGGCGACCCCAACAAACTGCAACTCTTAGGCGTGACTATCTACCAGAACGCGCCTGACCCCGACGGTTTCCCCACCCTGTATACCGCGCAAAGCGCAGGCTTCAACCGGGGCGTGTGGACATTGCGGCGGTTTGTGGTGCATACGCTCGCGCCGGACGGCTCCGAGCGGTTTGAGGTGGCGGGGCGCACGATGACCCTCAATTTAGCGGTTCCCCTTACGGGGCTAGCGGAGAACGCAGCGTCCATGCCGGAAGAATTGACCTTGAGCGAACTCGGCGCGCAGCGGGACGCGCTTGTTCGCACCGGGCAGGACGACACCATCGTGGCCGTGAACTATTACACGCGCATCGCCCTGCCGTTTGTATGCCTGGCATTCGCGCTGTGCGCCCCGCCGCTGGCCCTGCGGTTCGCGCGCACGGGGGCGTACACGGGCATTTTCCTGTCTATCGTGATGGTGTGGGTGGCGTGGAACACGCTCTTGCTGACCAAGTTTCTGGGGCTGTCGGGGAAGATGCCGCCGGTGCTGGCGGCCTGGTCACCGGACATTCTGTTTGCCGCGCTGGGCGTTTACTTTCTGTGGCGCATGGAGTAACGCAAAAAGGAGCGAGGGATTTAAATCCCTCGCTCCCGGCGCTTCAATGCTTGATAACGCTTGCGCGCTAGACGGTGCGGCGACCGTTAATCATGCGGGCGACGAAGACCACGACAATCGCGCCGATGGCCGCCCAGAGAATGCTGGCAAGGTCAAAGCGCGTGGCGAAGTTGGCGCTGCCCGTCACGAGATGGTAGACGAAGCCGCCAATCACCGCGCCGACTATGCCCAGAATGGTGGTGCCGACAAAGCCGCCCGGTTCATCCGCGTTGCCCGGAACGACCGCCTTGGCGAGCAGGCCCGCCAGAAATCCGACTACGATCCAGCCTAAAATACCCATTGGGTTTCCTCCGTTTTTGTTTCTGTCTTGTGTTAAAGGCCAGAAGGACTATTCTTCTGACACTACGCTTATGCCCGTTTGCCTGCGCGGTTAAACATAGGGTAACAAAACCAGCAATTGTTTGGGACAGAAGCAGGTATCATGGAGGCAAACCCGAAGGAGGCTATCCCATGACCGACCCCCGCGTGGAACAACTCGCCCATGTGCTGGTGGATTACTCGCTGTCCATTGAGGCGGGCGACCTGCTTCTCATCAACGCCGAAGCCGTTTCCGCGCCCCTCGTCCATGAAGTCGTGCGGCAGGCGGCCCGCAAAGGCGCGCACCCCATCCTGCGGCTCACCCTGCCCGGCGTCCGCGAGACGGTGCTCAAAGAGTCCCCGGAAGGCGCTTTAGACTGGCTGTCGCCCCTCTTGCAGTATGAAGTGGAACAGGCGACGGCGATTCTTACTCTCTGGGGCGAAACCAATACGCAGGAGTTGTCCGGCGTGCCGCCCGCGCGCATGGCCCGCGCCGCCAAAGCGTCCCGCCCGTATTCGCAGCGTTTAATGGAACGCGCCCTCGCGCCGGAAGACCCGATGCGCTGGTGCGGCACATTATTTCCCAGCCACGCGCTCGCGCAGGACGCTCATCTGTCCCTGTCGGACTACGAGGACTTTGTGTACCATGCCATGATGCTGGACACGCCTGACCCTGTGCAGGCGTGGCGCGACTTCAGCCGCAAGCAGGAGCACATCAAAGAGGTTCTTTCCGCGCATGACGTGATTCGCGTGGTGGCGGAAGATACGGATTTAACCGTCAGCACGAAAGGCCGCACCTGGATTAACGCAGATGGCCATCTCAACTTCCCCGATGGCGAAGTGTTTACCGGCCCTCTTGAGACCAGCGTCAACGGCTCTATCCGTTATTCCTTCCCCACCGTGTACGCCGGGCGCGAGGCTGAGGACGTGCATCTGTGGTTCACGGACGGCGTGGTGACGCGCTGGGAAGCGCGCCGGGGCAAAGAGTTATTGGATGAACTGTTCGCGATGGACGACGGGGCGCGGCATCTGGGCGAGTTCGCCCTCGGCAACAACTTTGCCATCCCGACATTCACCAAGAACATTCTGTTTGATGAGAAGATAGGCGGCACGTGCCATCTGGCGGTGGGGGCGAGCATCCCCGGAACCGGCGGGCAGGTGCAGTCGGCGCTACACTGGGACATGGTGTGCGATTTGCGCTCCGGCGGGGCCATCTACGCCGACGGCGAATGCATTCAAGAGAACGGCGTTTGGAAACTGTAGCGTGAAGCAGGCCATTCAGCACATCATTGAGGGGCAGCACCTGACGCAGACGGAGGCGGCGGCGGCCATGACACAAATCATGGACGGCACGGCGACGCCTGCTCAGATTGCCGCGCTCGCGGTTGCGCTCCGCATGAAGGGCGAAACGGTGGACGAAATCACCGGCTTCGCCCGCGTCATGCGCGAATACGCCGTCGCCGTGCCCGTGCAGACCGACAAAGTGATTGTGGACACCTGCGGCACCGGCGGCGACAGTTTAGGCACGTTCAATGTGTCTACGGCGGCGGCTCTGGTAGTCGCTGCCGACGGGAGGCTGGCTGTCGCCAAGCACGGCAACCGGGCGGCGACGAGCAAATGCGGCTCGGCGGACGTGCTGGAGGCTCTTGGCGTGCGGCTAGACCTGCCCCCCGCACGGGTGGGCGCGTGCGTGGAAACGGTCGGCATCGGGTTTCTGTTCGCGCCCGCGATGCACCCGTCGTTCAAGTACGCCGCCGGGCCGCGCCGGGAGATTGGCATACGCACCGTGTTCAATCTATTGGGGCCGCTTACCAACCCGGCGGGGGCGAGCGTGCAGCTGATTGGCGTGTATGACGGCGCGGTGTGCGAGACGCTGGCCCATGTCCTGCATAATCTGGGCAGCCGCCGCGCGCTTCTCGTGCATGGGCTGGACGGATTGGATGAACTCTCCACGCTGGGGCCAACCGCCGTGAGCGAACTGCGAGACGGAGCCGTGACGTCGTACACGCTGGATGCGGAGCGGGATTTGGGCCTGCCGCGCGCCTGCATTGAGGACTTAGCGGGGGGCAGCACGCCGCAGGAGAACGCTGTCCTGCTGGCCCAAATCCTGCGCGGCGACGACGTTGGCCCGCGCCGGGACATTGTGGCCTTGAATGCGGCGGGCGTGCTCATGGTCAGCGGCTGCGTGGAGACGCTCGCGGAAGGCTTCTTGCGCGCTTTGGCGCTGATTGAGAGTGGCGCGGCGTGGCATACTTTAACCCATTTGCGGGAGTTTTCCAATGGCTGAGAGCGTGTTGGACGTTATTCTCGCGCACAAGCGGGAGGAAGTCGCGGCGCGGCGGGCGTCTGTTTCGGACAGTGAGATCGCAAAGCGGGCGGCAGACGCGGCCCCGCCACGCGACTTTGGGGCCGCTTTGCGCTCCCCCCGACGCATGAAAATGGCGCTGATTGCGGAAATCAAGAAGGCGTCGCCGTCAGCAGGCGTTATCCGGGCCGACTTTCAGTCGGATGCTCTGGCGCGTGCTTATGAGAACAGCGGGGCCGATTGCCTGTCTGTTTTGACCGATGAACGCTTCTTTCAGGGGCATGATGGGTTCCTGGAGGAGGCGCGCGGGGCAGTTCGTTTGCCTGTTCTTCGCAAGGACTTCGTGGTGGATGCGTGGCAAATCTACGAGTTGCGCGCTTTGGGGGCGGATGCCGTGCTGCTGATTGCGGCGGCTTTGTCGCCGTCGCAGGTGCAGGAATACGGGCAGATGGCGCGTTCTCTGGGCATGGCGGCCTTGACGGAGGTTCATACAGAAGGCGAAATGGAGGCCGCCGTCGCTTCCGGCGCGGAGTTCGTCGGCATCAATAGCCGGGATTTGGGGACGTTTGCGACGGATTTAGGCGTTGTGGAGCGATTGGCGCCGATGGCTCCGGCGGCTTTTCTGGTGGCGGAAAGCGGCCTGCGAACGCCTGCCGATGTCGCGCGGGTCAGGGCGGCAGGCGCAAGGGCCGTTCTGGTGGGCGAAACGTTTATGCGCGCGCCGGACAT
Source organism: uncultured Armatimonadota bacterium (assembly GCA_963835235.1). Classification (GTDB taxonomy): domain Bacteria; phylum Armatimonadota; class Armatimonadia; order Armatimonadales; family Capsulimonadaceae; genus CAWIET01. The sequence continues at coordinate 245,677 of CAWIET010000004.1, read as the reverse complement.
CGGGGCGGCGGTGACGGAACTGCTTGGCCCGCTGTAACGCTCAGGAGGCAGGAGCGGCGCGGGCAGGCGTGACGCGCAGGTCGCGCAGGCCGCCGGGACGTAAAATCAGCACCAGCGTGGTTGCCAGGGAGATAACGGCGCAGGTTAGGATGGTGGAAGGCGCTCCAATGAAGCGGGCCAGCCAGCCTGCAAAGAGCGAACCGAAGGGAATGGTGCCGATAAACATGAGTGTGTAGATGCTCATCACTCGTCCCCGGAGGGCATCCGGCACATTCAGCTGCATCAGCGTGTTGCTGGTCGCAAAGCACAGCACGAAGCCGTAAGAAACCACAATCATGGCGGCATACGCGACCCATAATGTGCGGGACAAACCGAAGACCACCAGGACGATTGTCGCCAGCAGGCTGCCTGTAATCAGCATGGAACGCTGACGTTTCGCGTTTCCCAGCACGGCCACCGTGAGCGCGCCGCCGAGCGCCCCGACCCCGCGCACTGTCTCCATGAAGCCAAATGCCTTGACCTGCGTCGCATCAGACGCATGGGGCAGCAGCGTGAAGCGCACAAACACGGGGATAAGCACGTTGAACGAGAAGGCGAACGTACCGAATGAGCCGACCAATACGACTAAATTACGCACCGTTGGGTTGGATTTCACGTAGGAAAAGCCCTCTTTTGTGGAGCGCCAGACGCCTGCCAGCGAGTTTTCCCCCTCGGCGCGCGCGGGCGCAGGCGTTCGGCGAGGCACGCGCACCAGCAAAAGGCTGGCAATCACGGCAAGCGTCAGGGCCGCGTTGCCTAAAAAGGCGGCCCCGATGCTGACATTGGCGGCTAACAGCAGGCCCGCAACGGCAGGCCCCAAAGCCCGCGCCGCATTAAAGATGGACGAATTGAGAGCTACCGCGCTCGGCAGGTCTTCTTTGGGAACCATTTCCGCCACAAAAGACTGGCGCGTGGGCAGGTCAAACGCCGCCGCCGTGCCTGATAAGCCCGCAAATAGCAGAACGTGCCAGATTTGCACGCGCCCCAATACGCTTAATACGCCCAGCCCGACGGCGCATAAAATAAGGCACGTCTGCGTGACGAGGAGCATTTTGCGCTTGTCTACGCGGTCTGCGACGACGCCTGCGAGCAGTGTAAACAGCAAAATGGGCAGCCCGCCGACGAAGTTTACCCATCCCGAATAGATATTGGCGGCGGCTTCTACGGAGGGGTCTTGCGTGTTGACGGCGGCCCCCGCTGCCGCGCCGCCATGCCGCAGGAGCGCGCGGCCTACCGGGTCTACTAACAGCACGATGAGCCAGCCTTGCGCCAGGTTCTGCGCCCAGGTGCCAATCAGGGAAATGAGTTGTCCTGTCCAGAACAAACGGAAGTTGCGATGGCGCAATGCCCGGAACGCACCGGGTTTTTTGGCGGGTGACGCGGGCGGCGCGTGGCTGCTTGCAGGCGGCGCGTGGCCGTTTGCAAGCGCGGGCACGGGCGTTGCGGCGGGCGCAATGACCTCTTCCGCTTCCTCGTGCAGGCACGTTTCGCGCCGTTCCTCGTCAAATGCCTCGTCTTCCAGGATGGTGCTTGCCAATTCCGCTGTCCCTTTCCCGCGTCCGCCCGCTGCCTTGCGGCGTTGCAGTGCGGCGTTGTTGTTATTCCACAGTTGCCTGCCGCTGAACCGCGCGGCGTCTTTTGCGCTTCTTTTGCGCTTCTTTTGCGCTTCTTTTGCGGGACTTTTGCGCGTCTCTTGGGGGACTTTTCGGGGACTGTTGCGGGGCCGTGCCCTTACCGTGCCCTTACCGCGCAAGGCAAATGTAAGGCAAATGTAACGTAAATGCAAGGTAAATACCGCGCAACAGTCCCCCAGAGAAGCGCAACAGTCCCCCAAAGATGCCCCAAAGAAGCGCAAAAGATGCGCGGGGAACTTCCGGCACGCCGCGAACGCTTCTTCAACCAACCTCTTATTTCAGACCTTATCTTCACAGGAGAATGCCCATGAACCCCCGAAAATGCGCCGCTTTGTCCCTGCTGCTGCTGTGCTTTGCCCCCGCCGCCCGCGCCGACGACGCCTCTGCCACGCTCCGCACGCTCCTTGATGCCGACCACGCCAAACTTGTGGCAGCCGAAACAAAGGGCAATGTGCTCGCGTTTGACGCCCTCGCCGACACCCTGTTCGCCCCGACATTCACCATCAAGCCCCCGCATGGCGGCGCGACGATGGACTACACGCAGTATTTAGCCGCCGAAAAAGACTTCATGGCAAACGTCAAGGGCCTCAAAGACACATTCACCACGCAGAGCGTCAAAGTCAAACGGGACACCGCAGAAGAGATGGGAACCCGCACGGAAACCGGCACGAAAGCCGACCCCAACGGCGTTGTCGGCCCGAAAGGAAAGACGCACGCCATCAGTGAAACCTCCACGTACCGGATGCACTGGGCGAAATACGCCGACGGCTGGAAGATGGCCTCCGTAGACGTGCTTTCCGACACGCTGCTGGTAGACGGTGCGCCCTTCCACGCCCTCCCGCCGCCCCGTCCTGCCGTGCAGTCCCGCCCGTCAGCCTCTACGACGCGCCGCCGGGGACGCTAGGAGAGGCCCCCTGGCTCCCCATTGGGGCCAGGGGGCTTTCTCAGGGCGGGTATAATACGCCTGTGAGCATCACCTATGTCAAGTTCTGCCCGCGCTGCCAGATGACAACCGCGCTGGACACCCTGTTTTGCCCCCGCTGCGGCTACCAATACCGCTCCCTGCAAACCCCGGCGGAGACGGAAAAAACCCTGAGCATCCCCCGCGATGTGCTGGACGCCGCCCTTGCGCGCCCCGCGCCCCCTGCGGAACTGCCCTTAAAACCGCCCACTGTGACTGCGAATGTCCCCGCAGTTTCCCGGAATGTTCCCGCAAAGGCCCCGCGCGCGCTCGCCTGGGCCATCGGAACCCTCGCCGTGCTGCTCGCGATGAGCGGCCAGGACGCCGCGCCCACAAGGCTGCACCCGCATCGGCACCGCGTTTCGCGCCAACTGTTCCCGGCAATCCTGCGCGCCGCCGCGTCTGCGACCCCCGTTTCCGCCGACGCCGACGCGCAAACGCTTCCTGCGCCGCCCGCGACAACGGCGACGGCAGCCAAAACCCTGCCCGCGACCACGGCGACGGCAGCCAAAACGCCGCCCGCGCCGCCTGTGACAGCCGCCGCAGACTTTGTGTTCGCGTCCACGCCCACCCAGAGGCTCGCGCCCGCCGCCCCGCACGCCCTGTCTGACCTTCAGCAATGGCTCCAATGGCAGCCCGCGCCGCCGTCCGGCCCCCCGCCAACCGGCAGCAAAGCCGCCGCAAAGTCCTACAATGACACCGTGCATCTCTACCTGAGCGGCCATATTCTGCTCGTGCAGCCCGGCACGCCCGCCCGCATCATGGACGTGAAAGGCCCCTGGCGTCTCGTAGACATCACCGATGGCCCCTATCGCGGCCAGACGGTGTACGTCGCCGCCGCGTCTTTAACCCATAAAAAGCCGGAGCCGACCCCGTGAGGGCCTGCCCCAACATCCTGTTTGTGCTCGCCGACCAGCACCGGGGCGACTGGCTGGGCGGCGCAAACCCCGCCCTGCCCCTGCAAACGCCCCACTTAGACGCGCTCGCCATGCAGGGAACACGCTTCACCCGTGCTGTCTGCAATGCGCCGTTGTGCGGCCCAAGCCGCGCCTGCCTTGCTTCGGGGCGCGAATACGACCATTGCGGGGTTGCAGACCATACCGAAGATTATCCGCTTTCACTTCCTACTGTCTATCAAGCCCTGCGCGATGCAGGCTACTGGACGCTGGGGTGCGGCAAGTTTGACCTCCACAAAGCGCACTATTCCTGGGGAACCGAAGGCCAGTATCGCCTCCAAGACTGGGGGTTCTGCGCCGGACAAGACAGCGCAGGCAAGTGGGACGCCGTTTACAGTTCCAACAATGGCCCGCAAGACCCCTACATGGCCTACCTGACAGAGCGCGGATTAGCCCAAATCCATCGCGATGATATGCTGAAACGCGCCCCTTACGAAGGAACGTGGCCCACGCCGCTGCCCGACGACGCCTACGGGGACAACTGGATAGGCCGAAAAGCCCTGCATTTGCTGTCTGCGGCCCCCGCAAAACAGCCCTGGTTCCTGCTGGCAAACTTCTCCGGCCCCCACGAACCAATGGACGTGACCGCCTCCATGCTTCTCCCGTATGCCGATACCACCTTCCCGCCGCCCCTGCTGCCCGGCCCGGAGTTCACCCCGCCCCAGCATCAGGCCGCCCGAAGAAACTATGCGGCCATGATTACCAACCTGGACACCTGGATGGGAACCCTGCGCGACGCCGTTCACGCGCGCGGCGACGCCAACAACACCCTTGTTGTCTACGCCAGCGATCACGGCGAAATGCTCGGCGACCGGGGACGATGGGGCAAAAACGTGCCGTATGCGCCTTCGGTTCATGTCCCGCTGCTCGTGGCAGGCCCCGAAGTCGCCGCCGGGAACGTCTGCGACGCCCCTGTCAGCCTCATAGACATCGGCGCGACGCTTTTAGACTATGCCGACGCCGCCCCGCTTCCTCATGCCGAAAGCCTGTCTTTGCGCCCGCTTTTAGGGGGAAACGACGCCCCTGCGACGCGCAAAACAGCCTTCTCCGGCTCCGGCGCGTGGCGCATGGCATTTGATGGACGTTATTCCCTGACGCGCGGCTTTCTCCCCGATGGCTCCGATTTGCTCTTAGACTGGAACGCCCCCGACGCCGACAACCTGCTCCCCACCCGCCCCGACCTTGCCGAACGCCTCCGCCATACGCCTGCTTCTTAACCGCCATGCGCCTGCTTCTTGACCCGGAAGAAAACCGCGCGCACGGCGACCATCTGCGCGAAACACCCGGCGCTTACGAATGGTGGTACTTTGACGCCTGCTCTGACGACGGCCAATGGGCCTTCGCCGCTGTCTGGTTTCTGGGCAATCCGTTCTCGCCTTATTACCGCCTGGCCTCTCTGGGACGCCCCGCCGACCCCTTCGCGCACAACGCGGTGTTCTTCGCGCTCTACAAAGACGCCCGCCTTCATGCCTACCATTTCACGCGCTTTCCCCGCCATGAAATCCGCGCCGCCGAAGCCGTGCCGCTGGCCCTTCGCTTTGGCCCTTGCCGTGTCTCGCAGAGCGCGCCGGGGGTTTATCAACTCTCCCTGCGGGACGAGAACGCCAATCGCCGCACCCTTTGCGCGGACTTTGTGTTCACCGGCCCGCCTCTTGCGGCGCGCGGGGAGCAAACAGGCGGCAACAGCGACCCATCCCACATCTGGCTGCCTGCCGCGCCCGCCTGCCGCGTCTCAGGAACCGTTGTTTTGCGCGAGAAGCAGAATGCTGTCGGGGAAACTCTGGCCTTCAAGGGACATGGTTATCACGACCACAACGGCGGCGCATTGCCGTTTGACGCGCGGGATTGGCACTGGGCACGGGCTTCGCTGGGGCCGGAACAGGCGGTTGTGCTGTACGCGCTCGGCGGCGCAGGCGCATCAGGACGCGGCGCAGGCGCATCAGGACGCCTGTTGCGCTGCGAAGGGGGCACAATCACGGTGCAGGACGCCTGTATCACGCGGGCACAGACGCGCATCAATGCCTTTGGATTGGTGTATGCGAGCCGCGTGACGGCGCAAACAGAGGACACTTGCGCCGTGTTTGACTTTGGCCCGCGCTTGGACAGCGCGCCTTTTTACGTGCGCGCGCTCTGCCATGCGCGGGTCACAGGGCGCGGCAGGGCGCAGGAAGGGCACGGTTTGGGCGAATACTTCCGCCCGACAGGGCTTGCGGGAAGGCTGATGGCGTCCGCGACAAAGGCGCGCATCGTGAACTGGTGACCAATCCCGTTTATCCTATCGTGGTTGTGCGGACGGCGCAGGCGAGCGTTGTGGGCCTGCTGGGGCATTTGCTGCTCCATTGGCCGCTCACGGGGCCGCACGCGCTAGGGCTGTTCGTGACGCCTGCGCTGTGCGTCTACTTCGTGTTCGCGTTTTATGCGCCCTGGACATGGGGACTGCCAATTTTGACGCGCTTCTCCACGCGGGAACGCACGCTTGCGCTGACCTTTGATGATGGCCCTTCGCCGCACACGGAGCGCATCTTAGACATTCTTCAGGCGCACGGGGCGCAGGCCACGTTCTTTGTTCTGGGGGAGCAGGCGCGGCGTTTTCCCCATCTGATCCGGCGCATGGCGGCAGAAGGGCACGCGATTGGCCTGCATGGCGAGACGCATCGCGCGCTTGTGCTGGCGTCGCCGGGGGACGTGCGCGGGGAACTGGCGCGGGCGGCGCAGTCCGTGCGGGAAGCGTGCGGCCCGGCGGGGGCGCAGTGCGTCTGGTTTCGCCCTCCGCATGGCTTCAAGAGCGTCACGCTGCCGTTTGTGGCGCGGCGCGCGGGGTATAAAATGGCGGCGTGGAGCGTCAACGGGCGGGATTACGCGCCTTCGCAGACGCCGCAGGGGGTTGCTTTGCGCGTGCTGCGGGAGGCGCGGCCCGGCATGGTGGCGCTTTTGCACGATGGGCCGGGGCAAAGCGCGGCGATGGAGGCCCTGCCACTGCTGTTGGACGGCCTGCGGGCGCGCGGCCTGCGGTGCGTTTCGCTGCCGTGAGCAACCTATCCCCGGCCCGCGAGCAACCTATCCCCGGCCCGTGAGAGACCTGTCCCCGGCCCGTGAGAGACCTATCGCCGGCCCCTGCGGGGGCGCGGGGGCCTCTTCGGGCTTTCTGCCTACGGCCTCAGCGCGACACGGGCGCTCGCCGCCTGCGGCAAGCCGCGAAAGCCGGACTGCGACAGCGGCACAAACCGCAGCCACAGGCATTTCCCGGCGCGCGCAGGATAGTACCCCGTTGCCCATAATGCGCTCAGCGAGGCGGTTTGCAACGCTAAATCAGGCAGTATTCCCAGCGATTTGTAGGCATGGTCGCTGGCGGGCGGGGCATCCGAAAGGCGCGGCGGGGCGGCCCATACCTGAACCGGGCCGCTGTACGGCGCGTCACTGTGGACTGTCAGCGTGAACGCATTGGCGTGCTGCGAGGCTGCATTGGCTTGACCTGAGGCTGTCAGGGACAGCAAAGGCAGGGACGAAGGGATATCCGGCACGGCCAGTGGCGCGTCCACAAAGGGCAGTTTCAGGGCGTCGCGCAGGCTGTTGACGCTCACAAACAGGCGGTATCCCGCCGGGCCGCTTAGCAGGGGGGACGCGCCGGGCATTTTCGCGGCAAGCGCGCACCATGCCAGACGGGTGTCTTCGGCTAAAAACTGCCATGTTGCTGCGATTTGCCGCATCAGCCCGGTGGCATGAAGCAAGGGTCGGGGTGTGCGACGGCGTTTTCGGGGCAGGGCGGAAGCGGTCTGTTGTGGCCTGGGCATGATGTTCTCCTGTTGTATGGGCGTTGTATCGGGTTTGCTGCGGGCGGCTGCTGTTCCGCTTGTCGCACGGGGGTATTGTCGGCATTTTGCGCGGCAATCTTCAGCGAGTGCTGTAGGGCGGGCGTAGGCGCGCTGTGGCGCGGGCGTGGGCGTGCTGTTATGCGGCAAGGGCACAGTAAGGGCACGGCAAGGGCACGGCAAGGGCACGGCCCCGCAAGAGACGCCCGAAAGAAGCGCAAAAGAAGCGCAAAAGAAGCCTGAAAGAAGCGCGGCGGAGGCCCTCACCGTGCAGGAAGGAGGCCCTCACCCCGCCGCTTCGCGGCGACCCTCTCCCGTTGTCACGGGCGAGGGTAAAGACAACTTAATCTCTTACCCTCGCCTGCGAAGCGGGAGAGGGTGGCACAGAGCGAATGCGATGTGCCGGGTGAGGGCCTCTGACGCCCTGCAAGTGCCGGGTGAGGGCCTCTCTTCCCGGCCCCCGTATGCTACAATACCCCCATGAGCCTCTTTGATGACACCCCCCACGCGCCCGACGCAAACCCGCCCCATATGCCCCTCGCCGCCCGAATGCGCCCCCGCACTTTAGAGGAGTTCATCGGGCAGACCGCCCTGGTCGGCGACGGAACCCTGCTGCGAACCGCCATTGAAACCGACACCCTCACGTCGGTCATCTTTTATGGCCCCCCCGGAGTGGGAAAAAGCACCCTCGCCCATCTCATCGCCCACGCCACAAAAGCCCATTTTGAGCCGTTTTCCGCTGTCACGCAAGGCATCCCCGACCTGCGAAAAGTCATTGAGGCCGCCGCCCTGCGCCGCCGCCTTTACGGCGCGAAGACCATTTTGTTCGTCGATGAAATCCATCGGTTCAACAAAACCCAGCAGGACGCGCTTCTGCCACACGTGGAAAACGGCACGGTGACGCTGATTGGGGCCACCACAGAAAACCCGTACTTTGAGGTAAATGCCCCGCTGCTGTCCCGCGCCCGCGTGTTCACCTTCGGGCCTCTCTCGGAGGAGCAGATTGGGGAACTCTTAGACCGCGCCGCGCAGGACAAAGAACGCGGATTGGGCCATCTGAACCTGCAACTAGACCCCGATGCCCGCGCCCATCTTGCCGACAAAGCGTCCGGCGACGCTCGTTCCGCCCTGTCGGGACTGGAAATGGCCGCGCTCGCCGCCCGTCCGCTGTCCCGCGCCAAGGACGCCCCGCGCACCATCACCCGCGCTCTCGCCGAAGAAGCCCTTCAGCAGCGCGCCCTGACCTACGATAAAACGGGCGATACGCACTACGACACCATCTCGGCATTCATCAAAAGCCTGCGTGGGAGCGACCCCGACGCCGCATTATATTATCTCGCCCGCATGCTGACCGCCGGAGAGGACGCCCGCTTTATCGCCCGAAGACTGGTGATACTGGCGTCTGAAGACATCGGCAACGCCGACCCGATGGCCCTGCTCATCGCCAATGCCGCCGCGCACGCCGTAGAATATGTCGGTTTGCCCGAAGCCCGGCTCAATTTAGCGCAGGCCGTGACTTATCTGGCCGCCGCGCCCAAGTCCAATGCGTCCTACGTCGCCCTCCAGCGCGCCCTCTCGGACGCGCAGACGCAGGCCCAGCGTCCCGTCCCGAAGCCTTTACGGGACAGCCGAAGCGCCACAGGCCGCCCTGCCAAAGGCGACGCCGCCTACCAGAATCCCCACGACGCGCCGGACGGCTGGGTGTCGCAAGCCTACCTGCCAGACGGCCTGCCGACGCAGCCTTATTACGAGCCGACGGAGCGCGGCTTTGAAGCGCAAATCAAAGCGCGCATGACGCAACGAATGGCGGAACGCACGCCCTCGTCAGCGGATAAGAGGCCCTCACCGGAAGGGAAGGAGGCCCTCACCCCGCCATCGGAATGGCGACCCTCGCCCGTTGTCACGGGCGAGGGTGAGGAATAAGAGCCTGCTGATGCAGGCGAGGGTAGGAAATAAGTCCCTCTTAACCCTCGCCTGCGAAGCGGGAGAGGGTGGCACGAGGCTTTGCGAGTGCCGGGTGAGGGCCTCCTTCCGGCGGGTGAAGGCCGCCTATGCCCCCAATTCACGCCGGGCCTGCGCGTACAAATCCAGTTCCATGTCCCCGGAAATTGTCCGAAAAGCGTCCCGTATCTGCGCGTGAGACGCCGCAATCGCCGCCGCGTCTGCGGGAAAGGCCCGCGCGCCTAGCGCGAAGAACCCCGGCTCCTCCCCGCGAAGCGCCCGCTCAAACGTCAACGGCGCGGCGCGGAAGCCGACATTGGCGATCACAGCATCAAAGGCCATGCGCCGGGTCACGTGATCCACCTGCAAAGTCACCTGAAAACGCCCCGTTGCCAGCGCATATTGCACCGCTTCCACCTGCGTTTTCCGCAGAAACTCCACCCCCTGATGCCCGGAAGCCGCCAGGAGATTGGCCTTTTTCAGCAGCACATCGCGCCGGGAAAGCGGATCAGAAGGAACCAGCGGCACCGCCAGCGCGTCCGAAGACTTGACAGCCCACACAAAAGACGCGGGCGGGTCTTTGTCCAGCAGTTCGGAAAGCCACACCGCAGAGGTCGCTGCCGACGCGCCATCGCCGACAAGAAGCGTTCGTTTGCCCAGAAAGTGAATGCGGTCACGCCCTAAAATGTCGGGAATATGCGTGAAAACGTGCCCGCGCCCGCCCATTTCGCCCAAAGCAGGCAGCCCGCCGACGCCCATCCAGCGCGGAGAATGGGTCACGCCGGAAGCGTCCACAACGTAATCTGCCGTGAAGATGCGCTCCTCGCGGGGCGAGCGTGTCAGCAAACGAAAGCGCCTTGTTTCCCGCTGAGATGGGTCTTCGGCGCGTTCATCGGGAAACAAATACGAGCGTCCCACGCCCACCACGCGGGTTTCAAGCAGGAGCGCGCCGCCCAGCATCCCGGCCAGAGGCTCCAGATAGTCGTCTATCAACTCGCCGCCAGTGGGATACAGCGACGGGGCAGGCAGCGGGCGGGGGGATTGGTCGCGGGCACGGGCGGCTTCGGCCAGCATCAGTTCCCCCAGCGGCGTGCGGTTGGACGCCCAGGGAGTAAACATGGAAACGTGCGCCCACTTGCGAACATCGGGCGCGGCTTCGGCTTCGCGCTCAAAAACCCACGTTTTGCAGCCCAAACGCAGGGAATACAGAGCGGCCTCCAGTCCGGCAGGGCCGCTGCCGATAATAGCAACACGCTTTGGTTCAGACGCGCGGCGCAGGCGGTGCGCGGGAAGGGTATCGGGAGCGGCAGCAGGGTCGGGCATGAAGGGCCTCTTTTGTGGACGGGCAGTGCGGCTATGTTACCCTACGCCGCCCGCAAAGGCAACGGGCCGGGGGCGTTTTGCCTGCGTCGGCGGGTATAATCGGCGGGGCCGACAGGCAGGCTCAGCAGACAGGAACAAAGACAACGTGCGAACGCAGGGAAACAACCGGGCACGATGGCAGGCACAAGGGGTGATGGCGGCAGCCTGCGCGCTGATGGCTTTGCCCGCGCACGCCGGGGCAGGCTTCCGGGCGCGCATCGCGGTGGTGACGCTCCCCGGCAAACCGCAGGCGACGGTGACGGTGAACGACCAGCCCGCCGTAACATTGCGGGCGATGATTAGCGGGCACGGGCCGGAAGGCCGCGCCGCGCTTGTCGCCAAGCGCCTAACAGCCCTCGTAGGCGCGGGCCTGCTGCCCGGCGAAGTCGTCCCCCGGCACGTTTCCTCCCGTGTGTGGGGCGTCGCGGCGCGCGGCACGGTGCTGCTGCAAGCCCTGCCCGATGAGGCCCGCGCGCACGGGCAGACTTCAGAAGCCCTGGCACGCGCCTGGACGGGAAGCCTGCGCCGCCTGCTCGCGCTGCCCCCGCTGTCCTTGTCCCTGCCGGGATTGGTTGTCCCCCTGAACGAGACGCGCACGGTGACGGTCGGCGGGGCCGCTTCCGCCGCTTCTCTTGCCGCCTCCGATGAGAACGCCAACGTCTCCCACTCGCAGTTTGACCCGCAGCGGCGCACGCTTACGGTGCGCGGCCTCGCGGCGGGACGCACTTCAGTGCAAATCACCACCGATGGAGCCGCCATCGCGCTGCCCGTGTCCGTCATGCCCTACGCGGCGCAAATCTCCCCCGCCGTCACCGTCACCATCACCGGCAGGCCGGACGCCCCAGCGGAATGGGTGGCGCAGGCCGTGTACGCGGGCCTCGCGCAAGCCGTCAACGCGCAGGACGGCGCGTTCGTGCGGCTCATAAGCCCGCCTCAAATCACCAGCGCGCTCGCGCAGGGCGCGCAGACAACGGTGCGGGTTCCGGTGCAGATTGGGGGGCCGGGCCTGCTGCCGGTGTCTGCCGCGCCCATCGTAACCATCAGCAACGAAGCCTTGCCCGCGCGCGCTGTCGCCGTCCTGTTTTATTCCAACAGCCCGGAGCAGGTGAAAAGCGCGCAGCCCTTGTTCTTCGGGCGCTTGCAGCCGTTCCAGCCCGCGCGCCTTGTGTACCACCACCAGAACGAAAGCGCGGGCGCGCTGGTCTTCCATGCCGATGTGATAAACGGCAGCGACGCGCCTGCCGCCGTGCAGGTTGTTTCCGGCATCTCCCTGCCCGGCACGGATACCGTACAGGTGGGACGCCGCGCGGGAGCCGCCTTTCTGCGCGCGATGAACAGCGAGCAGGGCATTGTGCTCCTCGTGCCGCCACACGCCCGCGTGCCCGTTGTCACGCAGCGGTTCGCGTCCGGCCTGACTGTGAGCGGCCTCGTGCAATTGCAGCAAACGGACGGGCGCGCGAACGCTCTGAGCGTCCAGGTGGCCGCAGACAGCGACGGGCAGGCGCTTCAATCTCCCATTGGACGTGTCATCTTGACCGCTCTGGGCGATGCAGGTCGGGGAACGTCGCCGCTGCCCGACCAGCCGACCGATTACGGGCACGGGGCCGCGCTGCCCGCGCCGTCGCCGACCGTGTTTCCCGCGCCGTCCGTCGCGCTCTCCGGCTCCTACGCAGTTGGCGGGCAGTGGGGCTACGTGCGCTTCGGCGACCGGGATTCCCTGCATGACGCTTCTGGCAAACTGACCCTGTGGGGCAACTACGGCGCGGATTATGAGATTGTGTTCACCCTGAGCAACCCGACCACAGCAGCAAAGCCTGTCGGCCTGTATTTCGCGCCGCAGGCGGGCGCGGCGGCAGGCGTGTTCCGCGTGGACGATGGCCTGCTGGTGGAACTTGACCCAACTTCCCCGCCCCAGGAGCCGCTTTTGGCCCGCCTGACGCTTGCGCCGGGCGAAACCCGTCGGGTGCGCGTGCAGACCATTCCCCTGAACGGCTCCTTCTATCCCGCGGCGCTTATCGTACATTCTTTGTAAGCCAGGCAGGAATACGGGGCCGTCGTCGCGAATAAGGGCAAAACGCCTTCGTTTGTGACCCTATGGCAACCGACCCCATTCCGATGCCCTGGCCGCCGCGCGCTCCGCACTCGCGGAGGGCGGCGCACCCGCCCGCTTCCCGGCCAGCCGCCCGGCACGAGCGCCCGCTTATGGCCTTTGTTTTGTTTGTTGTGACGCTGCTGCTGTACGGACTGACCCGCACGCAGGTTAACACGTTTGACGCGGTGTCCTACGCCAACCAGATTGCCCATCTGTACCCGCGCACCGGCGACCGGCACTGGCTGTTTCATCCCCACCATCTGCTGTTCAACGCCCTTGGCTACGCGCTGTGGCGCGCGGCGCAGTTCTTTGGCTACGGCGGCGGCCCTTTGGTCGTGCTGCAAAGCCTGAACTGCGTGCTGGGCGCGGGCGGCGTCGCCCTGTTTTATCTGACCCTGCGGCGATTGATGCATCGCTCGCGCTGGCTGCCGCTTCTCGTGTCCCTCAGCCTCGCGCTGTCATTCGGCTACTGGATTTGCGCCACCGACGGGCGCGTGAATATGCCCAGCATCGCGCTGCTGCTGGCGGCTCTTTACGCGCTGGTTGGCCTGATGGAAAACCCGTCGCCGCGCCGCGCCGCCCTGACCGGCGCGCTGGCCGCAGCCGCCGTGCTGTTCCATGAAAGCGCGGGCTTGTTCCTTTTTGTCGGGCTGGCAGGCACGCTGCTGTCTCCATCCGACCCGATGACCTTGCCAGATGCAAAGCGGCGCGCGCGGGCAAAGACCCTCGCGGCCTACGCGGGACCCTGGGCGGCAGTCGTCATCGTGCCTTATCTTCTTGTGGGGACGCTGGGTCTGGGGCTGCATTCCGTTGCCGCCTTCCGCCACTGGTCGGAAACGTACTCGGAACTGGGCTGGTGGTGGGACTTCCGGGTGGGACACAATCTGCGCCTGGACGCTTACGCCCTGCGCCACGCGGCGTTTGTGGAGCCGCCCGGCAAGCAGGGCACATTTTACGTTTCTCACGCCGTGCCAGAAGCCTTGCGCGCGCTTTACTTTGCGACGCTCGCCGGGTGGCTTGTCGCGGCGTATGCTTTCTGTGTCGCGCTGCCCCTGCTGTGGCGGGCGCACCATCGCGCCGTGTCGGTTGTCTGCCTGCTCTGGATTGCTCTGTACGCGGCCTTCTTTACGGTGTGGTCGCCGGGCTACTTCGTGTTCTGGGTTCCGGTACTGGCTCCGATCAGTCTGCTACTGGCGCTGGTGCTGGCGCAGCGTCGCGCGGGGCGGGCGGGCCTGCTGGTCAACTGGACACTGGGCCTCTGGATTGCGCTGTCCGCCGCGCTCAACGTGCAGGCGTCTATTGCTCCGCATTGCCGCCCGAACGCCAGCCCGTTCCGCCGGGCCGCCGAAGACATTCGCGCGCACACGCAGCCGGGCGATTTGGTATTGGTTGCCGGGGCAGGCGACGGGGCGGATTTAGAAGTCAACGTGCCTTACTTTGCCGACCGGGACGTTTTGAGCCTGCACACGACACTGACCCGCGCCCGCGAAGACAAGACGCGCGCGCTGGCAGTCGGGCAGGCGCAGATGGCGCAGACGCTTGCGTCGGGCCATGCCGTTTATGCGTTAGATGAGCTGTGGCACAACCGACGGACATGGATTGCCCTTCAGCAGCGTCACCCGGAATGGGGCCGCGCCGACCTGCAAACGCTGTGCGCCCCGTACCGCCGCGCTCTGGCATGGACGGGGCCGCGCGGCCCCGTCTGGCGCTTGACCCCGATTGCCGCGCCTCCTGCGCCGTAACGGTTAACTTTTCCCGTCCGGTGGTACAGTGCTTTCTGGCAGCGCCGCGCTCTTTATGACGTTTGCCAGTGAGGAAGTTTCTTTGCGCCTGTCTCTTTTTGCCCTGCTGGGCCTTCTGCTTGTCCTGCCCGCCTCGGCGCAGCAGCCCGCTCCCCCCACCCCCAATGCCCCCCCCGCCCCCAATAATGGGGGGATAGGAGGGGAAACTCTGGCCCCCCCATTATTGGGGGACAGGGGGGCATCTGCGACCGGGGGGCCGCCTCTTGTTTTGGATATGTTTGGCGACAATGTGGGCCTCGCGCAGCAGGCGGCGCGCGACCAGGGCTTGCAGGCGCGCATTCTCTGGATGGACGCCGGGGCCAATGTCGGCAGCCTCAACTCCCCGGAAAAGATTGCCGACATCGTGAGCAAAACCAAAGCGTGCGGCATGAACATGATTGTGCTGGACGTGAAACCGATTGTCGGCGAGACGGTGTATCCGAGCGCCTACGCGCCCAAATTGACCATGTGGAAGGGCCAGACGGTCGCCGCCGACTTTGACGTGCTGGGCCAGATGCTTTCGGCGGCCCACGCCGCCGGGCTGCCCGTTTACGCCAACATGAGCACCTTCGGCGAGGGGCACAAACTGGTCGGGCGCGGGCTGGCTTACGCGCACCCCGACTGGCAGACCGTGCTGTACGACGTGGACAGAACCGTCGCCCGTGACGGCACCGTCGCCCCAATTGCTGTCACCGATGCCCTGCCGCCCGGCCCGGACGCGCTGGCGGCGCTCACGGATACTTCCCTGCTTCATGCGGACAGGCCGGGCTGCTTTGCCGCTATCCTCAACTTTGACGCCCGCGTGGTGGCTGTGCAGGACGGCGCGACGCTGGCTGCCGGGCATCTCCAAATCCCGCCGCGTGGCTCGGCCCTGCTTGGCTCCGGCGCAAGCGCGGAGTGGCTGCGCCGAAACGCCCCATTGGGCCAAATCCTGACGTTTCACGCTTCCCCGAAGTACCTGCCTGTCGCCGCCGTGCCAGAGCAAAAGTACACGCTGTTTGTTGACCCCGCCAACCCTGCCGTGCGCCAGCATGAATGGGACATCGTGCGCGAAATTGTGACCCGCTACCCGGTAGACGGCGTCGTGTTTGATGATCGCCTGCGCTACGCGGCGCAAACGGCGGACTTCGGCCCAAACAGCCGCGCGGCGTTTGAGGCCAGTGTTGGACATCCGGTTGCCTGGCCGGACGATGTGTTTCGCCTGTCGCCTTACCCTGGCCAGGACATCCTGCCCGGCCCGCTGTATCACACATGGCTGGCGTGGCGCGCGGGGAATATCACGTCGTGGCTGACCGAAGCCACCCGCATTGTTCGCACGACCCGCCCGGCGGCGCAGGTGGCCGTGTATGTCGGCTCCTGGTACGGCGACTACGAGAAAGTTGGCTCCAACTGGGCCGGGCCGGACTTTCAGGCCCCCTATGCGTGGCTCACGCCCGATTACAGGAAAACGGCCTACGCGGGCCTGCTGGACTGGCTGACAACCGGGTGCTACTACCCCGAAGCGACGCTGGCGGACGCGGTGGCGGCGCGCACAGGCGATCCGGGGGCAACCGTAGAGGGCGCGGGACAGGTATCCAATCGGGTCGCCGCCGATGCCTGCTGGACTTATGCGGGCCTGTACGCCGCCGTCTACAAAGACCACCCGGAGCAGTTCGCGCGGGCGATTGCGGCAGCAGGAGCGTCCACGCAAGGGGTGATGGTATTTGACCTGTCGCAGATTGTGGACTATGACTGGTGGCACGTTCTGGCTGAGGCGTTTGCCGCCGCGCCTGCTGCGCCGCCCAATCTCGCGCCGGGCCTTTTAGACGATGTGCGCCGCCAGCGCGCTGTTCTGACGCAGCAGGGGATTGCGCCGCCGCCCCTGCCGCCGTTCACGGGGATTGAAAATACCGGGTTTTAAGCACGCAGGCAGGAAGGAATTGCGCGCGCGGCGGCGAATAGAAGGAGTGTTCACGTATCAACTAGATTGGGATGAAGGAGGAAAGAATGCAAGCCTACTGCGTCAAGTGCAAAGAAAAGCGCGAAATGAAGAACCCGACCGCCGTCACCATGAAGAACGGCAAGCCCGCGACCAGCGGAACGTGCGCGCATTGCGGAACCAAGATGTTCCAGATTGGGGCCGCCAAGTAGCGGCTGCCCGTGCAAAAGGGCCGCGCCTTCCGGCGCGGCCCTTTTTTAGTGTCACGTTCTGGGTCAGCGCTTGGGAGTGAAGGACGTGCCGCAGCCGCAGGACTTGGCGGCATTGGGGTTGACAAACTTCCAGCCGCCCTCTAAGAGATTGGCGAGGCTGTAGTCCAGCGTGAGGCCCTCTAAGAAGCGGGCGGAACGCGGATCAATCATCACCGTGAGGCCATCTGTCTCGGTCACAATGTCGCCCTCAACGGGGGCTTCTTCCATGCCGATGGTGTATGAAAGGCCGGAGCAGCCACCGCCTTTGACGCCAATTCGCAGGCCCAAGTTGGAGTTGCCCTTCTTCTCGCGCAGCCGCTTGACCTGCTGCACGGCGGCGGGCGTGATGGTGACAAGCGGCATTTGTGTGGGGGTCAAGGTTTCCATATCACGGTAACGCTTTCAGAAGAAGCCCAGTTCCAGGCGGGCCTCTTCGGACATTCTGTCCATACTCCACGCAGGCTCCCAGACCAGTTCCACGTGAACATCGGTGACGCCTTCCACCTGGCGCGCTTTGCGCTCCACGTCGCCGGGCAGGGAGCCTGCGACGGGGCAGGCGGGGGAAGTCAAGGTCATTTCTATCTCCACGCCGCCGTGTTCGTCCACGTCTATGTCATAAATCAGGCCCAAATCGTAGATGTTGACCGGGATTTCGGGGTCGTACACCGTGCGGAGGGCTTCAATGATTTCGGCTTCCAGCGCCAGCGGATAGACAGTTGCCGTCATGGTGCGTCTCCTTCGGACAGGGCGCGCGCATACGCCTGCATGGTTTTGATAACCGACTGCAAGCCTTGCACGCGCGTCATGGAAATCTGCCCACCCAATCCAATCGCTTCGGTGAAGTTCGGCGGCGCAGCGAGAATGGCAGCGGGCGTATGGCCTGAGTAAACGCGCAGGGCCAGCGCGACAAGGCCGCGCACAATCAGCGCGTCGCTATCGCCCTGAAAGAAGACCCTGCCGTTCTCCACAGACGGCGCGAGCCAGACCTGCGATTGGCAGCCCGCGACTTTGTGCGCGTCGGTCTTCAACTCTGGGGGCAGCGGGGGCAGGGCGCGGCCCGTTTCAATGATGTAGTCGTAGCGCGCTTCGGGGTCATCAAACAGCGCCATGTCGGCGGCGACGGCCTCCTGCGCCTGTTCCAGCGAAGTATTGGGAGAAGCAGTTGTGGTCATTGCAGGCGCTCCCGCGCGCGAATAAGCCCCTGCGCCAGCGCGTCCAGTTCTTCCCGCGTGTTGTAGCAGCCCAGAGACGCGCGCGCTGTTGCTGTCACGCCCAGCCTTTGCAGAGCAGGGTGCGCGCAGTGCTGCCCGGTGCGAATGGCGATGCCCTGCATATCCAGCAGGACGCCCAAATCCTGCGGATGCGCGCCGTCCAGCACGAACGACCAGACACTTGCTTTCTCCCGCGCCGTGCCTATCAGACGCAGGCCGGGTACTTCGGACAACGCTTGTGTTCCGTAGGCCATCAGTTCGGCTTCGTGGGCGGCAATGCTGTCCATGCCGAGTTCCGCAAGGTAGTCAATGGCTGCGCCGAGGCCAATCGCGCCTGCGATATGCGGTGTCCCGGCCTCAAACTTGTGCGGCAGGTCGTTGTAGACCGTCTTCTCCCAACTCACGGACAAAATCATATCGCCCCCACCCTGATAGGGAGGCATGGCCTCTAAAAGAGCGCGCTTGCCGTAGAGAACGCCAATCCCCGTCGGGCCGTAGAGTTTATGCCCGGAGAAGACGAGAAAGTCGCAGTCCATATCCTGCACGTCAAGCGGCAGGTGGTACGCCGACTGCGCCGCGTCTACCAGCACGGGGACACCTTTCGCGCGGGCCGTCGCAATCATGGATTTGACCGGGTTGATGGTTCCCAGCGCGTTGGACATATGGACAATGCCGACCAGTTTGGTGCGTTCTGTAAACAGGGCGGCGTAGGCGTCCAAGTCCAATTCGCCCGCGTCGTTCATAGGGATGACGCGCAGGGACGCCCCGCGCTCCTGGCACAGCATTTGCCAGGGGACAATGTTGGCGTGGTGCTCCATCGCGGACAGGATAATCTCGTCGCCTGCATTGATATTTGCCCGCCCCCATGTCTGCGCGACCAGATTGATGCCTTCGGTGGCAGAGCGGGTGAAGATGATTTCCTCAGAATGAGCGGCATGGAGGAACACCTGCACCGTCGCGCGCGCGCCTTCATAAGCGCGAGTGGCGCGGTCGCCGAGAGTGTGGCTGGCGCGGTGAATGTTGGCGTTGTACGACGTGTAATAGTCGGTCAGGGCGTCTATGACGGCCTGCGGCTTTTGCGTGGTGTTGGCGTTATCCAGATACACCAGCGGCTTGCCGTGCACAGTCTGGCGCAGCAGCGGGAAGTCGGCTCGCACGCGCTTCACATCATAGGCGAGAGTGGACTTGGCAGGAAGAATAGCGTTCATCACGGGTTCCAACACGCGCGGGG
Organism: uncultured Armatimonadota bacterium; assembly: GCA_963835235.1. Taxonomy (GTDB): domain Bacteria; phylum Armatimonadota; class Armatimonadia; order Armatimonadales; family Capsulimonadaceae; genus CAWIET01. The sequence goes on along the minus strand of CAWIET010000004.1, from coordinate 226,491 downwards.
CGTCCAGAGTGCCCGGCAATACGGGAATGGCGTCCTTTGTGGGGACAGTGTACCCGTGCGGGCTGTGCGGCGTCAAGGCGAAGCGTGCCCGCGCAGGCGGCCCTCACCCCTAAGAAGCCCTCACCCCGCCATCGGAATGGCGACCCTCTCCCGCTAGCGCAGGCGAGGGTAAGAAACACACTTGTCTTAACCTTCGCCCGTGACAACGGGAGTCTTCTAGGTCTGCCAGTGCAGAGGGTGGCACGAGGCTTTGTGACGTACCGGGTGAGGGCCGCCTACGGATTGGGCGTCAACTCATACACCGTGCCGCTGCCGTTCGCGCTCCCGCCGTTTGCCGTAGTGCCGTAGAGGGTGCCGCTGCCGTCCAGCGTGACGCCTGCTTCGGGGTTCTCTCCGTTGAAGTCGCGGTTCTTGAAGGTGACAAACGTCGTTAAGTAATGCGTTGCCGGGTTGAACTTGAAGACCGCGCCATAGATGCCCGCGCTGCCGCCCGCCGTGGTGCCATACAAAATCCCCTTCGCGTCCAGCGTGATGGGGGCGCGGGGGAACTCTTCGCCGTTGCTGCCGGTGAAGTTGATGAGCATCGTCAGGCTGCGGGTGGCGAGATTGAATTTGTAGACCGTGCCGCGACCGTTTATGCCGCCAATGCTGCACGTGCCATAAAGATGCCCCTGCCCGTCCAGGGTGACTGAGGCGACGGGGGCTTGCCCGGTGCTGCTGGTGAAGGTAAAAAGCGTCGTGAGAGTGTGCGTGGCAAGGTTGAGTTTGTAAAGCGTTTCCCCGATGTCGGTTGTCCCATACAGATGCCCCTGCCCGTCCAGAGTGACTCCGGCTAACGGCGAGGCTCCATTGCTGCCGTTGAACGTGACCAGGGTGGAAAGCGTGCTGCTGGCAAGGTCGTACTCAAACACAGTGCCGTCATTCTTGCTGCCGCCCGCGTAGGTCGTGCCATAGAGATGGCCCGCTCCATCCAGGCTGACTGAGGCCGTAGGGTCGGAGCCGTTCGCGCCGTTGAACGTGACAAGCGTCGTCAGAGTGCCGCTGGAAAGGTCATACGCAAAGACAGTGCCCTTGTTGCTGCCGCCGCCATAAGCCGTTGTGCCGTAAAGATGGCCCTGCCCGTCCAGGGTCACTGCGGCTTGCGGGCGAGACCCGTTGCTTTTGGTGAAATCAACCAGCGTGGTAAAGGTGTGCGTGGCGAGGTCGTACTCAAAGAGCGTGCCAAAGCCGCTCGTGCCGCCGGAGTTGGTCGTTCCGTACAGATGGCCCTGCCCATCCAGCGTGACAGCAGAAACGGGATTAGCCCCATCGGGATTATGCCCATTGGCAGTGGCGCTGAAGGCGTGCAGCGTGGCGAGCGTGTCGCCGCTGGCGCGAGCAGGCGCGGGAGAGAAGGCGGCAAGACAGAGGGCAAGCGAAACAAGGGGCGCGACGCGCCGGGTGAGAGAAGACAGAACGATGTGCATGACAGGTGTCCTTTCCAAAAGACAGGTTGAGACGAACACGGCCCGATTGCCGACGGCGCGGGGCAAAGCAGAACATCGTGAGGCCATTTTATCACGCTTTGGGCAGGGTGTCAAGCCTGCTTTTGGACGGCGCGGCGGGGGAAACAGGCGGTGCGGGGGCGTGTTGACCGAATGCGTACCATGCGCGTGCCACAAGAACACCATAAGGGGGCGGGAAAAGCAGGCGAACGGTGTATGAAAAGTGGGCGTGGGCGTGGATGATATACGGCATGGGGATTTAGGCTGCCGTGCATCTGCCGTATACAGGCCGCGCAGACGCCTCTGTTTTACGCCGCAGACGGCGGCGGGAGCCACCCGCACAGGCAGGGAAGAGAAAGAGGGAAGGACTTTCGGGTACACTGGGTTATCTTTACGGGGCGAGGTTCACCATGACTATGTTTCGCTGGCTGGGGCAAGCCTGCTTTCTTCTCACGACCCTGATGGGCACGCGCATCTTGATTGACCCGCCGCACCCGCAGGTGGGCTATGCCATCGCGGCCCATTCGGTTCCCGCCAATCTGGTGTTTGTCAGCCACACGCACTTTGACCACAACTTTGTGGAGGCCGCCGCGCCCATCGCGGGAAACATCCCCCATGTGGAGCAGCCGCTTCCCCTGAGCGCGACGCTGCAGGAAACCAGCGGCGCGTATTCGTTCGGGCCAACCGGCGCGGAAGTGGACAAGGTGACGTTTGAGCGTCTTTCTGCCTTCCATGACAACAACGGCGGCAAGGAGCGCGGCCCGGACACCCTCACAGTGATAGAAACGGGCGGCCTGCGCATCGTCCACATGGGCGACATCGGGCAATTGCAGTTGACGCCGGAGCAGGTAACAGCCATTGGCCGCGTGGACGTTCTGATGCTGCCGGTCGGGGGCTTCTTTACGGTGGATGGCCCGCAGGCGGCGGCGTTGGTGGAACAATTGAAGCCGCGCGTGATACTTCCCATGCATTACGCGACGCCTGCGCTGTCTGCCGATTTGCAGGCGAAACTGGCCCCTGCCGCGCCATTTCTGGCAGCAATGAAGGGCCACGCGCAGATTGTCACGATGAAGACGCGCGACCTGCGTTTGTCCCCGAAGACCCTGCCGAAGACGCCGACTGTGTACGTTCTGCGTTACCAATAGTCGCCCATCGCGCCCGATAAGTTTGAACGCACGTTTCGGAGTGATTTGCCCTTGCGGATGGGAGTATCATCATTTCCATCAACAGGAGGCCCGCCATGACACCTACTCTTTCAGTCCCCTCGGCACAAGACACCGACGCTTGCTGGGACGCTTACGCCGCGCATGACGCCCGCGCAGATGGCACGTTTGTGGTCGCCATTCGCACGACGGGCATTTACTGCCGCCCATCGTGCCCGGCCCGCCGCGCGCGGCCTGAGAATGTTCTCTTTCTGACTGCTCCCGCCGACGCCGAGGCGCAGGGGTTTCGCGCCTGCTTGCGCTGCCGCCCGCAGGAGGCCGCGCCGCAGGCGCAGATGGCGGCGCGTTTGTGCGCGTTGATAGAGGCCCACGCCGACAAGCCGCTTTCACTGGCGCAACTTGGCAGGGAAGCGAACTTAAGCGCGGCGCACGCGCAGCGTGTGTTTGTCAAATGCATGGGCGTCTCGCCCAGACAGTACGCCGACGCCCTGCGAATGCGCCGATTTAAGAGCGGCCTGCGCGACGGTCAGCCGATCACGGAGGCTATCTTTGATGCCGGGTACGGCTCCACCAGTCGGGTGTACGAGCGCACGCCGGAGCGCCTGGGCATGACGCCTTCCGCCTACCGCAAGGGCGGCGCAGGCCGGGAAATTGCGTTTACAACCGTTCCCTGCGCGCTGGGGTGGCTGCTGGTCGCGGCGACGGAAACGGGCCTCTGCGCGGTCAGTTTGGGGGACAGTCCAGACGTGCTGGAAGACGGCCTGCGGCGCGAGTTTCCAGCGGCACGGTTGACGGAGGACATGGGGGCGCTGGCGCAATGGGCGCAGCCCCTGCTCGCCGCTCTGGAGGGCGCAGGGGTGAACCCGTCGCTGCCATTGGACATTCAGGGGACGGCATTTGAGGCGCGCGTGTGGGACGCCCTGCGCGCTATTCCCGTGGGAGAGACGCGCTCCTATGGCGCGATTGCCGCGCAATTGGGGCAGCCGGGCGGGGCGCGGGCGGTAGCGAGGGCGTGCGCGGCCAACAAGGTTGCGCTCGCCGTTCCCTGTCACCGGGTGGTCAGGGAAGGCGGCGCGCTGTCCGGGTATCGGTGGGGGCCGGAGCGCAAGCGCGTTCTGCTGGAGCGGGAGCGGCAGGCGGCACAGAACGGTTGAGGCACAAAGAGAGGGCGGGCGCGTGCGCCCGCCCCATGTGGACAGCGGCTCAGGCTTCTACGGGTTGGGCGGCGGCGGCTTCAATGCTTTCGGCAATCTTGCCTTCCACGCCCCGCGTCGCTTCCCCCACGGAGTTGGCGGCCTGCTCCACGCGCTTTTGGGTTACCGGGCACAGCGCCCACGCCTTGACCCGGCTGCTTTTCTTGACCCCGATCTGGTTGGTTCCGCCCTGCTGGTGGTTGACGGTGACGGTGTGGCCTGCAATCTGGGTTTCGTAAGATGCCATAGAACTTTTCTCCTGCGTTGGTTTGCTTGTGCTCTTATTCTACCACAGGCAGGCGGTTTCCTGCTTGCCTGCATTGCCAAACTGCGCCCCAATGTGTTACAATAGTCGGGCGCGCGGGGCAAGGCAGCGGCTTGTTTTGGCTTCCCGCGAGCGCATTCTTCCGCGTCCGGCACGTAGGAGGCTCTCACCCGTAAGAGGCCCTCACCGTAAGGGAAGGAGGCCCTCACCCGGCTCCTTCGGAGCCACCCTCTCCCGTTGGCACGGGCGAGGGTTAAGAATAAGTCCCCGTCGGCACGGGCGAGGGTCAGAGTGACTTCTCTCCCACCCTCGCCTGCGAAGCGGGAGAGGGTCGCTGCGAAGCAGCGGGGTGAGGGCCTCCTACGTGCGGGATGAGGGCCTCTCTCGCACCGCGCACGGGGCCGCTTACACATCAGGAGCAGCATGGCAACCAAGTATATCTTTGTGACGGGCGGCGTCGTTTCTTCCATCGGCAAGGGCATAACAACAGCGAGCCTGGGCAGATTGCTACGTAATCGCGGGTTCGCCGTCACCATGACCAAGTTAGACCCCTACATCAATGTGGACGCGGGCACGATGAACCCGTACCAGCACGGCGAAGTGTTTGTGACTGACGACGGGGCCGAGACGGATTTAGACCTGGGCCATTACGAGCGGTTCGTGGATATCAGCCTGACCCGTGACAGCACCGTCACAACGGGCGGCGTGTATTCTACGGTCATCGCGAAAGAGCGCCGGGGCGATTATCTGGGCGGCACGGTGCAGATGATTCCGCACATCACCAATGAGATTAAAGAGCGCGTGGTCGCGCTGGGCCAGAAGTCCGGGGCGGATGTGGTGATTGCGGAGATCGGCGGCACGGTGGGCGATATTGAAGGGCTGCCGTTCCTGGAAGCCATACGCCAGATGCGGAAGGATGTGGGGCATGACAATGCGCTGTTCGTTCATGTGACGCTGATTCCTTATGTTGGCCCCTGGGGAGAGGTCAAGACCAAGCCGACGCAGCACTCGGTCATCAAGCTGCGCGAGATAGGCATCCAGCCGGACGTGCTGATTTGCCGCACGAAACTCACCATTGACAACGACATGAAGGAGAAATTGTCGCTGTTTTGCGACGTGGACAAAGAGGCTGTCATTGAGGCCAAAGACACGGAAACCATCTACGAAGTGCCGGTTGTGTTTGAGGAGGAAGGGCTGGCGGAACTCGTCGTCAAGCGGCTGCATCTGCCCGATACGCCCTCGGAGATGGATGAGTGGCGTCAACTGGTGCGGCGTGTCAAGCAGCCCGCATCGGACGTGACGGTGGCGGTGGTAGGAAAGTATACAGGCAACGGGGACGCTTATATCTCTATTGCGGAAGCCCTGAAGCACGGGGGCATTGCCAGCGACGCCCGCGTCCACATTGACTGGATTGAAAGCGACAGTTTAGAGGAACCGGGTTTGTCCCTGCCGGAGCGTCTTGCCAATGCGGATGCGCTGGTGGTCGCGCCAGGCTTCGGCGGGCGGGGCGTGGAAGGCAAAATCAGCGCGATACGCTTTGCGCGGGAGAGCGGTCTGCCGTTCTTCGGCATTTGCTACGGGCTGCAAATGGCGGTGATTGAGTACGCGCGCTCCGTGTGCCATTTGAAGGACGCCAACACGGAAGAAGTGGACATTCATACGCCCCACCCGGTAGTGCATATCCTGCCGGAGCAGCGCAGCGTGACTGACAAGGGCGCGAGCATGAGGCTGGGGGCATACCCGTGCCGCCTGACACAGGGCAGCCGCGCGGCGTGCCTCTACGGAACGGATGTCATCAGCGAGCGCCACCGGCACCGGTATGAAGTCAACAACGAGTACCGGGAGCAATTAGCCAAAGCGGGCATGGTGTTTTCGGGCGTTTCCCCCGATTATCGCCTGGTAGAAATCATTGAACTGCCCGCAGGCACGCACCCGTACTTTGTGGCGACGCAGTTTCACCCGGAGTTTAAGAGCCGCCCGAACCGGGCGCATCCGCTGTTCGCGGGCCTCATTGAAGCGGCCCTCGCGCGGCGTTCCGATCCTGCGTAGGAACGGGCAAAAACGTGTCAAAAATCGTTCATTTTCGGGGCATTTATTCTGCACGAAAGTAGCAAAAGGGCTTCGGGGAGGCTTCGCAGGGGCAGCGCGGGGCTTCCAATTGCCGTGCATTTTCCTTTCATTTTCGGGGCATTTACTCTGCACAAACTAGCCATTTCCTATGTAAACCCTATGTAAACCCTATGCGCCTCCTATGTAAACCCTATGTAAAGGGTATCTGCGGGGTATTCAGGCCGCTTCCCGGCGCGCTGTGCCGATGAGCCTTTTCGTTGTCACGCTCCATGCGCTCCTGCCCCTGTTTCTGTTGATTGTGCTGGGCTACGCGCTGAAACGGGCACGTTTGCTCCATTCCGCCCACGTTCCCGTCTTCAATGGGCTGGTGATGAATGTGACCATGCCTGCCTTGATTATCAAGGGGTTGATGGGTGCGCCGCGCCTGTCGCATCAATCGCTCTTGCTGCCGGTAGCAATGATTGGGGCGCAAATGCTGTGCCTGGCGCTGGCATGGGGGCTTGGGCGCGCGCTTCAGTTGACAGACCCCGTGCGGGGCGCGCTGATGATGACGGGGGCGCACGGCAATACCGGCTTTCTCGGCTACCCTATGACGCTGGCTCTCCTGCCGTCGTTCTTTCCACAGGCTATCTTAGTTGACCAGTTCGGCATGACGATTGCCATGTATATCGCGGCGGCCCTGCTGGGGGCGCGGCTGGGACATTCGTCCGGCAAGAAGGGCGCGGCGCGGGCATCTGTAGGGCGTTTCTTCCGTTCGCCGCTGTTTCTGTCGGTGGTTGTGGGCGTTGGGCTGCGGCTGCTGCCCGCGCCTGCGGGCCTTTCACACTGGCCTGCGCTGCGTGCTTTGGGGGCGGCGCTGTCGCAGTGTCTCACCTATCTGGGACAGGGCACGACGCCGGTGGTGCTTCTGGCGCTGGGGGTGGCTTTGCGTCCTGGGGCGGCTCGCCTGCATGTTTCGCCTTTGCTGGCGGCGTGCATGGTGAAGCTCGTTGCGTGTCCGGTGGCGATGTGGGCGGCGTGCCGGGCTTTGGGGCTGCACGGCGGGCTGCTATCGGTGGGCGTCTTGATGGCGGCGATGCCGACGGCGGTGATGGCCTCGGTGCTGTCTGCGGAGAATGACCTAGCGGGGGATTACGCGGTCAGCGTCGTGTTCGCGGCGACGGTGCTGTCTGCGGCAACGGTTCCGCTGCTCTTGTCGGTGCTGCGTTGAAGGATTATCGCGGGCTGTCTTTGCGGTAGCGGATGGCCTGCACGTCGGAGAGCGTGACCAGCCCGTCTTGTACGATCTCGTCTAAGATGGGCAGGGCGGCGGCGATGCGCTCCGGCGTGTCCACCGCGTCAATGACTATGGGCAGGCCATTAAAAAGCACTTCAATGCGCTCGGTGTGGACTTTGCCATGTGCGCCGTAGCCTTCTTTCTATGCCGTGCAGCACAGTTACGCCCGCGATGCCCGCCTCGTGCAGACGGGCAACCAGAGCCGCATACAGCGGCCCGCCGCGCCATTGGTCACGCTCGCTGAGGTAGATGGTGAGACGCTGCGCTGCGTATTCCTGCTTCATGGCCTCTGTCTTTTATCCCCTTGACGACAGCAGGAGCCGCGCCAGCGCGATGCCCACCCACACGCACCCATAGCCGACCACAACGCTGCCGACCAAGTTTCCCAATGCCTGCCAGGACGACTGCAATTGCGCCGTCTCATACTCAAACGTGCTAAAAGTGGTGTACGCGCCCACGAAACCAATGGTGACAAAAGGCCGCCAGCCGGGGTGATTGAGGAAGCGCGCCGCCAGCAGGGTTGCCACGAAGCCCAGTATCAGAGAACCGCTCGCGTTGATGACAAACGTCCCCCAGGGAAACGTAGACGAATGCAGACGCCCCTGCACCCAGGTTCCAACGCCGTAGCGGGCCAGCGCGCCGAGAGCGCCGCCCAGCGCAATCAGCGCCAGCCCCGCAGGGGTCACAAGCCGTATTCCCGCAGAACGCTTTCCACGTACAGCCGCGCCGAGCGCATCTCCTCCACCGTGTAGGCGCTTTCAATGACGACAGGCACTTCCGGGACGTGCTCCGCGATGGCTTTGAGATAGGAACCGTAGGCGAGCGTCCCGCGTCCGGGCGGGGCATACGTGCGCTCGCCGCTGCCCGCGCGGGCCATGTCTTTCAGATGCACCAGCCCGACCGCCGGGGCCATCTCGGCCACGACTTGCTGCACGCGGGCATCGCGGGCGGCATAGTCGGCGGAGGGAATGATATTGGGGGCGTCCAGCACGACTCGCACTTCGCCGCCGGGGAACTTTTGCGCCATCCGCAGGCAGGAGCGCGGGTCAAATAAGACCTGCGCGGTATACGGCTCCAGAATCACCTGCACGGGCAGGCCGCGCACCTGTTCCAAGAGGCCGGACACGGCGACAAAGACCGAGTTGAACGTGTCTTCTTCGGCGTTCAGCAAATTGGGCGTGCCCAGCGTCTTGCTCAGAGTGCCGCTCCAGCAGACAATGCGCTCGCAGCCGTTCATCATGCCCATGTTGGACGCCAGGGTCAGCCAATCGGTGACATCGGCGGATTGCAGGGAATGGTCGTCCAGGCGCAGGGGGTTAACGTAGCAGCCGATAGCGTCCACATGGAAGTCGCTGTAGCGGGCGGCCACCGCCATTTGCCGCACTTCTTCCGGAGTGATGCCGTGAATAAACGACGTGACCTGCCCACGCGCGAACCCCGCCTTGCGCGCGTCCGCGAATGCCTGCGCGACATCGGTATCGTCGCGAATTAAGACCATCACGCCCAGTTCCAAGTGCGCCTCCCTCTGCTGCCGCCCGGCGTCCTTAGGGCACGCCGCCCTCAGATACGCCTCGCGCGGCGCATTTTCCTTCTTAGCCTAGCGGTAAGACGCCGCCAGCGAACCGGCAATGACGTGCCAGCCGTCCGCGAGGATGAATACAAGCACTTTGGCAGGCAGGGAAATGACCGTCGGCGGCAGCATCATCATGCCCATGCTCATCAGCAGGGACGACACCACCAGGTCAATGATGATGAACGGGATATACACAATGAACCCGAAGATGAACCCCGTCTTGAGTTCGGAGATAACGAACGCCGGAATGACCACTTGCATGGGCAACGAGTCCGCCGGATGGTTGGGGTCAGTGATTTGAGGCGGCGGCGTGCGGCTCATCTGCACGAAAAGTTTCAGGTCGTCTTTGTAGGTTTGCGCCACCATAAAGCGGCGCAGGGGCGTTTCCCCGCGCGCGACGGCTGTGCCAAAGTCCATCTTGTTGGACAGATAGGGCTGGATAGCGTCCCGGTTCATCAGGTTGAATGTCGGGGCCATCACAAAGAACGTGAGGAACAGCGCCAGCCCCAGCATGATTTGATTGGGCGGAATGCTTTGCGTCCCCAGCGCCGAGCGCAGAAACGAGAGAACGATAACAATGCGCGTGAACGCCGTCGTCATAATCAGCAGGGCGGGCGCAAGCGTCAGCACCGTCATCAGAAGCAGGATTTGCAGCGTATTTGCCACCTGCTGATGGCTTGTCGCAGGCACGCTGCCTGGAATGGTAGGAAGGGTGAAATTGGCAGGCAGCGCCCCACTGGATGAAGAAGCGCTCTGCGCGTCGGCGGGAAGCACGCAGGCGGCCAGCGCGAGCGCCAGCGCTAGTTGAAGCACGGCGAGCGCAAAGCGCGTGGGAAAACGGGAACGCATCACAAGTCTCCATTCGCCCGGCTGCGGGCCAGCAGGGCTTGCAGGCGGTCAGCGGTCGCCGCCACCGGGTCGGCCTGCCGCAAGTGGTCGGCGAACGCAGACGGCGCGGCGTCAATATCAGGCTCCCAATCGGCGTCCAGTTCCGCCAGCAGCGTCACGGATTGCGCGGTTGCTCCTAAAAGAAGCGTGCGGCCCGCCACAGAAACCACGTGCAGCCCCGCGCCCGGCGCATGGGGAAGGGTCTGCGAGCCAAGCAGCGTCATCATGTCCGGCTTGACAGCAGCAGATGGCGCAGGAGAAGGCTGCGGGCCGCGCAGACGGAACAAGCGCCCGGCCACTGCGCCTGGAACAAAGGACGCGGCAGCCTGCCCGCCCTCGGCGGAAAGCAAGCCGGAGCGTTTCAAGAGCGCCAGCCCACCGACCACAAGCGCGAGCACGACGACTAATGCTTCCAGCGCGCGCCCGGCCTGCGCCAGCGGGTTCAGCGCGGCAGCCCCGACCGCCGTGTCAGAAGACGCCGCCACAGGCGCTGAAGACATCGGAACAAGCGGGCCGCTGTCGCGTCCACCGTAGTCGGGAATGGCCGCCGCGCGCGGCACAGACGCTTTGGGCGGCGCGGGCCGCGCGCCGTTTTGTGCGTTGGCAGGCTGCCCCGCGCTGACGGCCAGCAGCAAAACGGCAAGTTTAAGCAGCGAGCGCATTGGCTTCCTTCATGTGGTCACGATCGGCGGCAGTGATAATCTCGGTGACGCGCACGCCGAAGTTGTCGTCAATCACAATCACCTCGCCGCGCGCGACCAGCAGGCCGTTGGCAAACAGGTCTACCGGCTCGCCCGCCAGTTTGTCCAGTTCAATGATGGAGCCTGCGCCCAAATCCAGGATGTCTTTAATCAGCAGGCGCGTGCGCCCCAGTTCCACCGTCACTTCCAGCGGAATATCCCGCACACGGGTCATGCCGGAGCCGCCCGGCCCGCCGGAGGGAGCCGCAGGCGCGTCAAACGACGGCAAACTCACCGCGCCGGAGCCGACTGAGTTGGAACCGGGAACGGCGGCTTCCGCCGTTTCTTCCGCCCCAGCAGACGGAAATGCGTCCGCTTCGGGCAGAATGTCTGCCTCAACTTCGGGCGACGCGCCCCACCCGCTTGTGTCTAACCCTTCTTCTGACTGCGCCGCCGCCAGAAGCGCATCCAGCGCCGCCGGGGACAGCATCCCGTCTTCGCCCAGCGGCGCTTCGCCCAATTCCGTCTCGCCCATTGGGGCTGTTGCTTCTTTGTCTGCCATGCGTGTCTCCTGTATCGGGAATTAAGAAATCTCTTTATGCGTGACCAATTCGGCAGGCGGGGCGATGACCCGCTCAATCTGCACCGCCAGACGCTTGCCGCGCAGGCCGGTGCGGCCTTGAAACTTGACCTGCCCGCCCACCAGCAAATCCACCGTGCCGAGGCGTCCGGCGGCGTTCTCGTGCTCGTCTGCGACAGACGGCACGTCCATCGGCAGCACCTGGCCGACCTGAAGGCGCGCGAGGCCGTCCACTGACAAACTTGCCGTGCCGAGGCGCGCGACACACGCCACGCGGCTTGTCCGCAGGCGCTGCGCCAATCCTGCCGCATGAAGCGGCGACGGCTTGCGAGCGCTGGTTAGCCAGCGCTGCGAACTGAGCTTGCCCAAGATAGGCTTAATCAGCAGGTAGGGAATGCAGATGCTCATCGCGCCCTGATGCTCGCCCATACGGATTTGGAACAAGATCAGGGCCACCGTGTCGTTGCCGGGGACAATCTGCACGAACTGCGAACTCGTATCAGTAGATGCGACATGAAAGTCTAGCGGGTTGATGGTGTCCCATGCGGTCTTCAGGTCGTTCAAGGCGAGTTGAATGATGTTTTCCGTCAGCACCTTCTCAATGTCGGTCAGGTCGCGCATGACTTTTCCGGCGGCCCCGCTGCCCCCCAGCAGGCGATCCATCATGGAAAACAAGATGCCGAAGTCCACTTCCAGAATGGCCTGCCCCGCTAAAGGCGACACGTCCAGAATGTTGAGCAGGGACGCCGTGACAGATTTGGTGTATTCCTCGTAGGGAACCTGCTCCACCGAGATGACTTCAATCTGCACCTGCGCGCGCAGGTAGCCCGCCAGCGACGATGTGAGATAATTGCAGAACGTCTCATGCAGGATTTGCAGGCTCCGCAGGTTCTCTTTGGAGAGCTTATCCGGGCGGCGGAAGTCGTAGGCTTCATAGGACAACGACCCGCTCCCGGACGCGCCCGCCATCGTCTTTTCCGCCGCCGCCCGCCGCCGCTTGTGCAGCGGCAGCACCACCTTGCCGGAAGCGACGCGGGTCGCCGCAGGCCCCCCATTTGGGACGGAAGGAGCGGACGGCGCGGCAATGGCGACGGGTTCTTCTTCCTCCACCGTCGTCATGGCGGAAAGCAGGGCTTCAATTTCGCTTTGTGAGAGAACAGCGGCCACAGGCATTACCCTTCACAGGATAGCAAGAATGCGGGGCGCTGAAAACGTCCCTCTTCTTTATTCCATACTTGCGGCCAGTTCTCACGATTATTTTTTGCGGGGCCAATCGGGAAGGGTCTCAAAGGGCGGCAATGCCGAGGGGAACCACGCGAAACGTGCCGCCGCTGCCTGCTGCAATCTGCTGAAGCAAGCGGGAGGCGGGAAAAGTCTGGTCTTTGCCGTCCTGGTCTTTGCCGACCAGCCCAACGGTGTCAATACGAGCATGGCGGACATTGAGGGCACGAATACGGGGCGGCAGGTTGCTTAAATACGCGGGATAGTCCTTATCCTTGATGCCCTGTCCATCGGGAGTTTGTGTCGGCACGCCGTCCGTGATGAGCACCACGACATTGACGCTCGGCAGGGCCAGCGCCTCGGTCAGCGCGCCTTCCAGGTTGGTGCCGCCGTCTGGTTCCAGGGTACTCAAAAAGAAGTCGGCGCGTGCCCGCATCTCCGGGGTCGGTGGGTCAAGGACTGAGTCAAACGGGCGCACCCGCGTGCTGAACGCGATGATATTGAACGTCTCGCCCGGCACGAGGCCCGCGAGCGCGTTCTTCAACTCCTGCCGGGCGCGGTCTATGCGGCTGACCATAGAGCCGGAAATGTCCAATAAATACACGATATGCCGCAGGCCCAATCCGCTTCCCGTGCCGCCCGCGCCCACCCCGAACGGCCCGCCACCCGCGCCTGTCCCATTCCCCGCGCCACTTCCTGTTCCCTTCCCCTGACCGTTTCCATGCGCGCCGCCGCTTCCCGACGACGGCAGCGCGGGAGGCGTCACGTCCACGCCTGCCGCCGCGAGCGCGGGCAAAGTCCCATTGGGCGACAGCGGCGCGGCGAGCGTCTGCATCGGGGCCGCAGACACGGCGGCGTCTGTCGCCCGCGCTACCATCTGCGGCGCTCCCGTTGAACCTGCCCGGCCCGGTGCGGCGTTATGAGACGAATGCGAATGGGTGCGGCGACGCGAGGGAGCCAGCTCGTTTGCCTGTTTTGGCAGGGCAACAAGGCGCACGGGACGCGGGCGCGGCTTCGGCGGAGGCTTCCTGTGAACCACCGGGCGCGGTGCGGGCGGCTTCGCCACAATGCGCGGAGGACGCACAGGCGGGGGCAGCACCACGACGCGCAGATAACGCGGCGCGGCGGCGGCAGGCTCCGGGGGCGGCATGGCCCGCCAGCCAAAGAGCGTCCACAGCAGCGCGTTCAGCACCACCGAGACGCCCACGCAGGCCGTAAACCGTCGGTCGTCGCGCGTCACCAATCCTGCTTCCCCTCCTTCCAAGACGGGCGCGCGCCCCTGCAAGGTTCCAGCCTGTTTTCCTATACCCTCCCTATACCTTCTCTATAGGATGTCTATACCCTCCCTATACACCTCCTATCAAACTCCTCTGCACCTGCTATACACTCTCCCATGTGTCAGCGCGCAGCCTGAGCGCATTTACTCACTCCAAACAGCCTGTTCTTGACACTTTCCCCGCCAACTGCTATAATTCTCATGCGGCACTTACGCCGCCGGGGTATTCACGCCCCTCTGCCCGGAAAGGATTCTGCCATGAGCGCCGCTCGCTTCGCCCGTTTTGCCCCTGTCACAGCGACTTTATGCGCCTGCCTCGCGCTTCTCGCGCCCACCCATGCCGCCACCCTCACCGTCACATCCGCCGCCGATGATGGCTCGGCGGGAACTCTGCGCGCCGTTCTCGCGAGTGCCTCGGCTGGCGACACCATCACCTTTGCCCTCGCCCCGCGCACGGTCATTACCCTGACGCAGGGTTCATTGCCCATCGGCAAAGTGCTGCACATTGTCGGGCCAACCGGCGGCGGCATTTTCCTTGACGGCAGCCGCGCCTTCCAAATCCTCACTATCACGGCAGGCACGGCGTCGCGCCCTGTCACGCTCGCCAACCTGACCCTGCGGCATGGCAGCAATTCAGGCGGCTTGGGCGGCGGCTTTTCCAACCGGGGCGCGGTCTCACTGAAGAATTGCACTCTCGCGTACAACACGGCCAGCGAAGGCGGCGGCGGCTTTTTCAGTAGTGGAACAGCAATACTTGCCGACTGCACTCTTATAGGCAACAGCAGCACCGGCAGCAACGGCGGGGGTATTTCCAATAACAACGGGACGCTCTATCTTACAAACTGCACCATCACGGTCAATACTGCCTTCGGCATCGGCGGCGGTATCAGTACCCTCGGTGGTTTAATGCGTCTGCACCGCTGCACCTTCAGCCGAAATCACGCTGAGGCGGCGGGCGGCCTTTTCGTGAGCACACGCAGCCCGGCAATAGTCACGAATTGCATCTTTACCAACAATCATGCCACTAGTGGCGGCGGCATTTCTAAGATGAATGGTTCCTTATCACTGACCAACTGTACCTTTGCTGGAAACAGCGCAACGCAATTTGGCGGCGGCTTCTACCACTATGGCGACCAGACCACTCTTACCAATGACATCTTCTATGGCGACACTGCCAAAAGCAGTGGCAACGAGATTTATAACAACAGTGGCAACGTCACCGTGCAATACTGCGACGTGCAGGGCGGCTACGCGGGCACGGGCAACTTTGACGCCGACCCGCAGTTTGTCAGCGCGAGCGTTCCCTATGACCTGCGCCTGCAAGCCAACTCGCCCTGCATTGACGCGGGAACACCAGACGGCGCACCGCCCTATAACCGCGCACCTCCCTATGACCGGGCAGGCAATCCCCGCGACCCCAATGCGCCTGACGTGGGCGCGTTTAAGTTCCAGCCGTAAAAAGCCCTCAGCGCAGGGAAGGAGGCCCTCACCCGATACTCTGGCGGCCCTCACCCGGCGCGTCGCAAAGCCCGGAGGCCCTCACCCGGCATCAGAATGCCACCCTCTCCCGTTGGCACGGGCGAGGGTTAGGAGACTGTCCTCACTCTCACCCTCGCCTGCGCCAGCAGGCTCTTATTCTTCACCCTCGCCTGCGAAGCGGGAAAGGGTCGCCATTCCTATGGCGGGGTGAGGGCCTCCTTCAGACACGGTGAGAGCCTCCTTCCCTGCGCGTGAGGGCTTCCCACTTCCCCAAACTCCCCGCAATTCTGCTTGACTCTCGCCCCTCAAAGGGCTATAATAGGAGCCATGCTAGGCCCCGTCCAATCTGGCTCTGACACGCACGCGCTGCCCCCCTTCGCCGTGCTCGTGCTTGCCGCCGGACGGAGCACCCGCATGAAATCCCGCACGCCCAAAGCCCTCCATCCCCTGCTCGGCAAGCCCCTGCTCCGCTGGGCTTTAGATGCCGCCCGTGAGGCAGGCGCAGCCCGCACCGTCATTGTCGTGGGGCATGAGGCCGAAGCTGTCAAAGACGCGATGGGGCCGGAATGGGAGTACGTCCTGCAAGCCGAACAAAAGGGCACCGGGCACGCCGTGCAGATGGCCCGCCCCCTCCTGAGCGATTGGGAAGGCCCGCTTGTCGTGCTGCCCGGCGATGCTCCTCTGCTGTCACCAGAGACGCTGCGCGCCCTGCTCCATGAACACGCGCAATCCCAGGCCGCCGCCACCCTGCTGACCGCCGTGTTAGACACTGACGCAGGAAGTTACGGGCGCGTCCTGCGGGGCGCAAACGGAAACGTGCAGGCGATTGTGGAAGCCCGCGACGCCACGCCCCTGCAACTGGCCGTAAGGGAAATCAACGCCGCCGTGTATGCGTTCCAGCCCGCCGCGCTGTTCGCCGCGCTCGCGCAAATCACCCCCGACAACGCGCAGGGCGAACTGTATCTGACAGACACCATTGCCCGTCTGTCCACCGAAGGCCACACGGTGGCGGCTCACCTTTCCCCCGACCCCGACATCGTGCGCGGCGTCAACACCCGCGCTGAACTGAGCGACATGGCGCAAGTGCTGCAAACCCGTATCATTCAGCAGCACCAGTTGGCAGGCGTCACCATAGACGACCCCGGCACCACGCGCATTGACGCCGACGTGAAGATAGGAGCCGATACCACCATTCGCCCTTTCTCCATTTTGTCCGGCGTCACCGACATTGGCGAAGGGTGCGAGATTGGCCCCGGCGCGCGCATTGCCGACGCGCAGCTTGGCGCGAATGTAAACGTGCGGGACTCTTACGTCACGGCGTCCGAAGTGGGCAACAACTGCCGCATCGGGCCGTATGCCAACCTTCGCCCCGGCTGCAAACTCGGCGTGGGCGTCAAGATTGGCGACTTCGTGGAACTCAAAAACGCGACTCTGGCTGATGGCGTGTCCGCCAGTCACCTTGCCTACATCGGGGACGCGGCAATCGGGGCGCGCGCTAATATCGGGGCGGGAACAATCACCTGCAACTTTGACCCCTTGCGCGAGCCATCCAAGAACCCCACCGTCGTCGGCGCGAACGCCTTCATCGGCACGAATTCTACCCTGGTCGCCCCCGTGACGATTGGCGACGGCGCGTACACCGCCGCCGGTTCCGTCATCACCGACGATGTGCCCGCTGATGCTCTGGGCATCGGACGCGCCCGTCAGGTCAACAAAGACGGCTGGGCGGCCAAAAAGCGGCGCAAGGGGTAAGGCCCGGAGTCCCTCACGCGCAGGGAAGGAGGCCCTCACCGTGTCTGAAGGAGGCCCTCACCCCGCCCGAGACGGGCGACCCTCTCCCGCTTCGCAGGCGAGGGTGAAGAATAAGAGCCTGCTGGCGCAGGCGAGGGTAAGAGTGAGGACAGTCTCCTAACCCTCGCCCGTGACAACGGGAGAGGGTGGCTCCGAAGGAGCCGGGTGAGGGCCTCTTACGGGTGAGGGCCGTGTTCAGACAGGGGGAAGCAGCGATGGAAGTCACCTACAGCAGCGGCGAGCGCGCGCAGGCGGGAACCATGCCGGATGGCCCGGTGCGCCAAAGCCCGCACGGTCAGGGAGCCTTGCGCCTGTTCAGCGGGACGACGAACCCAGACCTTGCCGCCAGCATCGCGCAGCATCTCGGCCTGCCCCTCGGACGCCTGCATTTATCCCACTTCGCAGACGGGGAAATCCGTGTCAAGATTGAGGAAAGCGCGCGCGGCATGGACGTGTTCATTGTGCAGCCGACGTGCGCTCCCGTCAATGACAGCCTGATGGAACTGCTTATCCTCGTGGACGCCTTCCGGCGGGCGTCGGCGCAGCGCATCACGCTGGTCATGCCCTACTTCGGCTATGCGCGCCAGGATAAGAAAGTTAAGCCGCGCGAACCTGTCACCGCCCGCCTCATTGCCGACCTCATCACCACTGCCGGGGCCAATCGGGTGCTCGCCGTTGACCTCCATGCCGGGCAGATACAGGGCTTTTTCCAACTGCCCCTTGACCACCTGTACGCGGGGCCACTGCTTGCGTCTCACTTCGCCGAGCGCGGCCTCACCGATGGGGATACCGTTGTCGTCTCACCCGACGTGGGCGGCGTGGCACGGGCGCGCGGCATGGCGGAAATGCTTCATGCGCCGCTCGCCATTATCGCCAAGCGACGCCCGGAGCCGAACAAAGTGGAAGTGATGGAGATTATTGGGGACATCGCGGGCAAAACGTGCGTCATGGTGGACGACATGATAGACACGGGCGGTTCGATTGTCTCCGGCGCGTGCGCCCTGATGCAGCGCGGGGCGCGGCGCGTGTTCGCGTGCTGCACCCATCCGGTCTTGTCGCAAAGCGCATTGGAGCGCATTGAAGACTCGCCTCTCTGCGAGTTGGTCATCACTGACACGATTCCCTTAGACGACGCCAAGCGCGTGCGCTTCCCCAAAGTCACTGTGATTTCCGTCGCGCCCCTGCTCGCCAATGCCATTCGCCGTATCCACCACGACGACAGCGTGAGCGAACTGTTTGACACCTACTGGTAAACGGCTCCCGATAACAGAACGGGCCGATTGGGACACAGGGCGGGGATTGCCCCGCCCCTACTCCCCCATTGATTGGGCGTCTTCTTCTAAACGCGCGCGGCGGCGATGGTCCGTCGGGCTGAGGCCAGTGGCCTTCTTGAACCGCTGCGTGAAGTAAAACGCGCTCTCGTAGCCCACATCGGCGGCAACCGACTGCACCGGCAAGTCCGTGCGCGCCAGCAGGCGACGCGCCCGCTCCAATCGCTGCGCCTCCAAAAACTGCCCCACCGTCTGCCCCACTTCCGCCTTGAACAGGTGCGCCAGACGCGACCCTGACAGCCCCGACGCTTTTGCCGCCTCGTTTAGCGACACCGAGCGACCCATCTGCCCGCACAAAAAGTCCATCGCCGTTTGCACGCGGGCATCCAGCGCGGCGCGGGGGCGGGCGGCGTCGCACCACAAGAGGGCCTCTTCCAGCGAGTTCATGGCAAAGGCGTCCCGATTGCGGCCCGCGCCGGTGGCCTGTCGGTGCATGGCGCGCAGGGCAGCATCGGCTTTCTGGCGCAGCAGCGGGTCAAGGAGCGTCAGGCGCAGGAGGCCGGGCGTGGCAAGGGGCCAGCGCAACCATTCGTGCCAGTGCGGGCGCGGGTGAAAGTGCGTCCACAGCAGTTCCCACGTTCCATTCGGCGCGGCTGTTCCATAGTCGTGGCGCGCGCCGGGGAGGAGCAGCACGGCGTCGCCCGCATTTGCCACAAACGCGCCGTTTTCAGAGCCGAAGCGCCCCTGTCCGCTCACCGTGTAAATGAGCAGGTAGTCGTTCGTGCCGCGCGTCCGCCAGGTACGATAAGCGCCGCGTTCATGGAAATGGCCGGTGAGCAGCGGGTCGGCATGGACGCCTGGCGTTTCGGGAAGGGGTTCCTGCATAGCAGGATATTATAGCCCGTTAGCGCGCGCGTTGATGGCGCATGGCAGGGCGAAAGGCTAAAATAGGGGCAGCCGGATTCGACGAAGGAGTACCCCCATGCCCACACAGCAGCGCGCGGCGCTGACCGACACGCAAATGATGCAGTTTGAGCGCGACGGCTTTGTTGTCCTGCGCGGCCTGTTTTCCCCTGACGAGGCCGACGCCATTCGGGACGTGTTTATGGCGCAGGCCCAAAACGGCCCCGTTCCGGGCCTGTCCGAGATGAAAGCCGCAACGGGCGAATATGACCCATCTGACCCGCTGGCGTTCTTCCCGCGCATGATGAACCCGCACAGCCACGCTGACCGGGAAGTCGGACAGGTCGCCCGCACGTTCATGCTGGACGCTCGCCTGCGCGGGCCGTTGACGGAGATGATGGGGGAAGAACCGCTTGCGGTGCAGTCCATGTTCTACTTCAAGCCGCCCGGCGCGCGCGGGCAGGACTTGCACCAGGACAACTTTTACCTGCGCGTCGCCCCCGGAACGTGCCTGGCGGCGTGGATTGCGGTGGACGATGTGGACACGGGGAACGGCGGCATGATGGCGGTTCCCGGCTCCAATCACACCGAAGTTGTGTGCCCGCAGGCGTCCGACCCGGCGCTTTACTTTACCAGTGAGCACGTTCCCATCCCCGATGGCATGGAAGCGGTTCACGTGGACATGAAGCCGGGCGACGCGCTGTTTTTCAACGGCAGCGTCATTCACGGCTCCACGCCTAACACGAGCCAGGACAGGTTCCGCCGCTCGCTCATCTTCCACTACGTGCCGCGCTTCTCGCAGGAGTTGTCGGAATGGTACAAAAGCCCGACCACGTTTGACGGCGAGATTGTGTCTATCGCCCCCGCGACAGGCGGCGGGCCATGCGGCACGGCGCAGGCGTCAATGGGGCCGCATTGAAGGGCGTCAGACGGCGCGGTACTGCTCGTCGCTGACCTGTTCCAGCCAGTCAACGGCCTTGCCATTGAGTTGTTCCTGAATGGCGATGTGGGTCATGGCGGTGGTGGGGGTTGCGCCGTGCCAGTGCTTTTCGCCGGGCGGGAACCAGAGGGTGTCGCCGGGACGAATGGTTTCTATCGGGCCGCCTTCGCACTGCGCGAGGCCGCAGCCTGCCGTGACAATGAGCGTCTGGCCGAGCGGGTGGACGTGCCAGAAGGTGCGCGCGCCGGGTTCAAATGTGACGCTGGCTCCCGCGACGCGGGCCGGTTCGGGGGCCTGAAAGAGCGGGTCAATGCGTACCGTGCCGGTGAACCAGTCGGCTGGCCCTTTGCCGGAAGGCTGTGAGCCGCTTCGCTTGATGTCCATGTTTGCACACTTTCTGCGTTCCCGTTGCCGCCAACACCGAACGCGCAGGCAGGGGAAAGTTCGCCGTGCCGGGTACTATTTCCTGCCGTTCCTATTAAGCGCCGCGCACAAGCAATGATGCACCGGGAAAGCAGTGGGGATGCACCGCGGGAGAACCAGGGGAGAACCGGGGCTGCACTGTGGAAGCAGTGCTGGCAAACCGATGTCGCTGGCGAGGCGGCTTGACAAAGCGCGCGAACTGTGTTATCATAACCCCACAACTGCATAGCCGACGCACGACGTTCTTATCAAGAGTGGTGGAGGGATACGGCCCTGTGAAACCACAACAACCACCCCGCCGGTCTTTTCCCCAAAAGACACCGGGGCAGGTGCTAAATCCGGCGTCGCTTTCTGTCTCCTAGAGACAAAGAGCCACGCAAGATAAGAGCAAGCGAACCCTTTGTCCCCGCTTGCCCCGCATCTTGGCATTTCTTGCTTTACTCTTGATAACTCCGGCGACGCCTGCTATCCTTGAACGCACACGCACCAAAAAGGAAGCACACTCATGCCTGATGTCAAACTCTTTACCTCCGAGTCCGTCTCGGAAGGACACCCCGACAAGCTCGCTGACCAGATCAGTGACGCCATCTTAGACGCCATGCTGCGCGAAGACCCGCAAAGCCGCGTCGCTGTGGAAACCCTCCTCACGCGCGGCCTCGCCGTGATTGCGGGCGAAGTCACCACCAAGACCTATGTGGAAATCCCCGACATTGTGCGCCGCGCCATCAATGACGCGGGCTACACGCACACCGATTACGGCTTTGACGGGGACACGACGGGCGTGTTGGTTGCCCTGCAAAAGCAGTCCCCGGACATCAATCAGGGCGTTGACCGCGAGAACGCCAAAGCACAGGGCGCGGGCGACCAGGGAATGATGTTCGGCTTTGCCGTCAATGAGACGCCGGAACTGATGCCCCTGCCTATCACCATCGCCCATGAACTCACCGCCCGCTACGCGCAGGTGCGCCGCAATGAGAGTTTGGGATTGCGCCCTGATGCCAAGTCGCAGGTGACGATTGCGTATGACCCCGCCACCGACAGGCCCCAATCCATTGACGCCATCGTGTTTTCTGCCCAGCACAACCCTGAACTTTCGCAGGCCGACGTGCAGAACGTGGTGCAGGAGCAGGTCATTCGCCCGGTACTGGCGGCCTACGAGCCGTACATCACGCACGATATTAAGTACTTTGTCAACCCGACCGGCAAATTCGTCATTGGCGGGCCGCAGGCGGATACGGGCGTCACGGGCCGCAAGATTATTGTGGACACCTACGGTGGCTACGCGCGGCACGGCGGCGGCGCATTCTCCGGCAAAGACCCGTCCAAAGTAGACCGCTCGGCGGCGTATGCGGCCCGCTTTGTGGCAAAGCAGATTGTGGCAGCGGGCCTGGCCGACAAAGTAGAAATACAACTCGCCTACGCCATCGGTGTCGCTGAACCCGTGTCCGTGCTGGTGGAAACATTTGGCACGCACAAAGTAGACCCGGATGAAATCAGCCGCCGCGTCCGCCAGACCTTTGATTTGACCCCCTACGGCATCAATCAACTGCTGAACCTGGCCCGCCCTATCTACGCCCAGACCGCCAAAAACGGCCACTTCGGGCACGCCGAGTTCGGGTGGGAGCAGACCGACAAGGCCAAGTCGCTGGCTTCCTAATCACTTGCAAGCCAGAGGCCGCCGGGCATCGCGCCCGGCGGCCTTTTTTGCGTTCAGGGAGAACTGTGCGCTTCCCCAATGGCCCGCACGACGCAATTTGCCAGCGATGCGCGCCACGCCGGGGCAAGCGCGGCGGCGCGGTCGGCGGGGTTGGACAGGGTAGCGGCTTCCAGCAGGACGCTTTGCGGCACCGGGTTGAACGCGGGGTCAAGCACGCCCAATCGCTCCTGAGCGAGCGGCGTCATGCCGTGCAGCACGCAGCGCGGGCGGTTCAGGTTCGCCGTCGTCATCTGCTGGCAGAGCAGGCGCGCGAGGCGCGGCACGGGGCGTCGCCGGTCAATGCAGACTAGCCCGCCGCGCACGTCGGGTTGTGCAGAGTCATCATAATGCAGGGAGAGGAAGAACACGTCATGCCTGCCGCGCCCCTGCCAGACGCGGGCGGCGGTTTCGGCTCGCGCCCACAGAGGACGGGCCGAGTCACGCCTGCGAATAGGCTGCCCGGTGGCGGTGAGCGCGGCGTCCGTCGGCTCCAGGAGAGGCGGCTCCGGCAGAAGCGGCTCATCAGGCCAGAGCGGGACACGCAGCGCGGCACTGCTGACCGTGAACACGACGGACGCGCCCTGCGCGCGCAGGCCCGCCGCCACTTCCCCCGCCGTGCGGTAGGCCAGCGCGGCTTCCGTCACGCCCCCGCAGCGCGCGCCGGGGTCTTCGCCGCCGTGTCCGGGGTCAAGCACGACCGTCACGTCCGTCAGCGGCAGCCGGGGCGCAGGAACAAACGGCGTGGGAGCGGGCGGCACGGAACGGCGCGGCGCACAGCCATTCAGCAGCATCAGGCCGCACAGCAAGAGCAAAAGCAAGCAGTGTCGTGTCATGCCGTGTCACGGCAGGCATCAGAGACAACAGCGTCTTCCGCTCCCCCGGTTTCCTCCTCACTCTCTGGCGGTCATGGCGGAAGCCTTTCCACTACAGTCCTTACAGACGAGCATCTTTGAGGGCTTGGTCAAACCAGGCCGTGAACGACGGGAACGGCTTCTCGGAACCATCGTGCTTCAAGACGACCACGCCTTTGCCCGTGCCGTCCACACCCTTGTCAAAGCAGGCAAAGGCTCCCGTGTCGGTGCGGCGGGCGAATGCCGTGAGGGGA
This sequence comes from uncultured Armatimonadota bacterium, assembly GCA_963835235.1. GTDB lineage: Bacteria > Armatimonadota > Armatimonadia > Armatimonadales > Capsulimonadaceae > CAWIET01. The sequence continues at coordinate 203,214 of CAWIET010000004.1, read as the reverse complement.
CGCTCCGGGTCGTCTTCGCGCAGGCGCACGCTGACCGAGGCAATCTCGTCCTCGTGGAGCATCTCCCAGGGCGCGATGCTGTCCGGCATGACGTCCGGGGGAGTTGAATTGCGGCGCTTCTTGAACATGGGCGGGCAGTCTAGGCCGTGCGGGACTTGGCGTAGCGCTCGGACACGAAGTCCCAGTTGACGACGTTCCACCATGCGGCGATGTATTCCGGGCGGCGGTTCTGGTGCTTGAGGTAATAAGCGTGCTCCCATATGTCCAGGCCCAGCAGGGGCGCGCGCCCGTACATGAGCGGGCTGTCCTGATTGGGGGTGGTTTCCAGTTTCAGCGTGCCATCAGGGCTGGCACTGAGCCATGCCCAGCCGGAGCCGAAGACTTTGGCGGCGGCGTCCGTGAACTGCGTCTGGAAGGCGGCGAACGTGCCGAACTGTTTGTCTAGAGCGGCGGCGAACTCGCCGGTCGGAGCGCCACCTCCGTCTTTCTTCATCAGAAGCCAGAACAGAGAATGGTTGTAATGCCCGCCCCCGTTGTTGCGGATGGCCTTAAACGTCGGGTCAGTCTGGTCGCGCTTGGCGTCGGTGAGCAGCCCGCGCAGCAGGTCGTCAAGGGATTTGTTTGCCAGGTCTGGCCTGCTGGCAATGGCCTTGTTGAGATTGGCAACATAGGCGGCGTGGTGCTTGTCATGGTGGATTTGCATGGTGAGCGCGTCTATATGCGGCTCCAGCGCATTGTAGTCATAGGGTAGCGGCGGCAGAAAGAAGGGGCCGGTGGCAGCCGCCGCGCCGGGCGGCACGACCGCGCCGGGCGGCGGGGGCAGCGTCCCAGAAGGCGGCTGCTGTGCGCGGGCAGGCAGGGCGGTCAGTGCAGCGCTGCCAAGCAGGGCGGCGCGCAGAAGGTCGCGGCGGGTCAGCATGGGCGTGTGTCTCCTTGCGGAACAAGATGGCCTTACCGGGCTATTGTACCTGCTCGCGGGCTGTCTCCGGTTTGACTTGCCGCACCGCCCTATGCTATACTTGTTTGCGTTCGCCCAGGTGGTGGAACGGCAGACACAAGGGACTTGGAAAAACAGGTCGCGGCGGGGGAAACCCCGTCGTAGCAGCTCCCTAATTCGGGGAACCCTTCGCCTTTCGCAAGAAAGGCATGGCAATCCCGAACTAACCCGGCCCACAGGCCGGAAATGTGTAGAGACTCTACAGGAGCCGCCTAAACCCTCTACAGAGTAGAGGACATGGTGAAGAGAGAGTCCAGACCACAAACAGGCTTCTTCCCAAATTGGAGGAAGGCTGGCCGCGAAAGCGGTAGTGGCAGGTAAAATCCCTCGGAGAAATCCATGCGGGTTCGAGTCCCGCCCTGGGCACACAGCGTGAGCGGAATGTGTTATACACAGTGACGGTAGTGGGCGAACGGAGCGGTTCGCCCTCTTTTTATGGCGAAGGGAGCACACAATGGCAGAGCAATATGACGTGGATGTAATCGTGATTGGCGGCGGGCCGGGAGGCTACCCGGCGGCGATAACGGCGGCTAAATTGGGCGGCAAGGTGGTCTGCATTGACTTTGACAACGCCGGGGGAACGTGCCTCAACTGGGGCTGCATTCCCACCAAAACCATGATTGGCAGCGTCGCCGCATTGGAGCAGGCAAAGCATGGCGCGGACTTTGGCCTCAAAATCAATGGCCCGGTAGAGTACGACTTCGGCGCGGTGATGGCCCGCAAGGACAAAGTGGTGAAGACGCTGGTGGGCGGCGTGGAGTTTTTGTTCAAGAAGAACGGCGTGCGCTTTATCAGGGGCATGGGGAAATTGGTTGACCCGCATACGGTGGAGGCGACGACGGAGGACGGCAAGACGGAGCGCATTACGGCGGCCAATATCATTTTGGCGACGGGGAGCGTGCCCGCGAAGGTTCCCATTCCCGGCTTAGATGGCGGCGGGGCGGACAGCGACGTGTTTATCACGAACAAAGAGGCGCGTGACCGACGGGCGGCGGGCAAGCTGGCGGGAACGACGGTGTGGACGAGCAATGAGGCCGTGTCCGCGCTGGACGTGCCGAAGCGCCTTGCCATCATCGGCGGCGGCGTGATTGGGTGCGAGTTCGCGTACACATACCGGGGCCTCGGGTCGGAAGTCACCGTGCTGGAGTTCCTGCCGTCCATTCTGCCGCCGTTTGACGCGGACATCAGTTCCGAATTGCAGAAGTTATTGGCGAAGTCCGGCATTACATTTATGACCGGCACGAAGGTGGTCGGCGTGGACGTGCCCGGCAAGAAGCTCAAGTACGTCAGCGAGAAGGGCGACGGCGAGTTGGCGTTTGACAAGATACTGGTCGCAGTGGGGCGGCGGGCCTTTGTGGACGGCGTGAACTTAGAGGCGGCGGGCGTGAAGTTTGACGGCAAGGCCATCCCAACGGACGACTATCTGCATACCAATGTCCCGCACATCTACGCTATCGGGGACGCCGCCGCGCATGACCAGCCGTTTCACGGGACGTATGCGGGCGGGCTGGCCCATGTTGCCACGCGCGAAGGGGAAGTGGCGGCGTCCAACGCAATGGGCCACCCAGACAAGATGGACTGGCGCGCTATCCCGATGTGCGTCTACACGGAACCGGAGATTGCGGCGACGGGACTGACCGAGAAGGAGGCCCGCGACAAGGGCTACGATGTGGAAGTCGGCAAGTTCACGTTCAAGTCGCTGGGCAAGGCGATGGCGATTAACGAGAACGTGGGACTGGTGAAGATTGTCACCGATGCCAAGTATGGGGAGATACTGGGCGTGCATATTGTGGGGCCGCACGCAACGGATTTAATCCATGAGGCGTGTGTGTCTATCAAACTGGAAAGCACCATTGAGGAGTTGATGCACACCATTCACGCGCACCCCACCCTGTCGGAAGCCATCATGGAGGCCGCCCAGGACGTGAAGGGCCTCAGCGTCCATAAGTAGCGCGCTGCGTGTTTTCGTCTGCGAGAAGGGCCGTCCTGCACAGGGCGGCCCTTCTCTGATCTGTCTGCCCCCGGCTTTTCCCTGCCAAAAGCGGATTTCCGATAGTATTGCGTAACGCATCTTACGGCGGCAGCCACGTGCGCCCAATTGTAACCACACCGTAACCGCCTGTCTGTGTATTCGTTCGCTTGACTGGGTACGCTGTCTGTGGCGGAGGGAAGCAGGAGCCTCAGTTTCCCGATCCCGCGCAGTCAAACACGCACATCACTATTGTCGCAGAGGCAGGAAAAGAGAGACACAAACCATGACTGACACCATCAAAGACGCCGAACCGGGCAGCCGCCGACGCTTTCTCGCGCAGGCCGGGGCCGCCGGGCTGGGCCTTGCGGGAATGAGCCTGTTGGCTTCGCGCCCCGCCGCCGCATCCGAAGCGGAACCCGACACGCGCACGCATCAGCAGTTGAACGCGCTGATTATCTCAGCGGCAGCCACCGCCGAAGCGCTCGCCACCACCATGTACGCCAACATCATTCGACTCGCCCCTGTTTGTCGACGGCCTCAAGGGCAACGCCAATGACAAGTCGTATCTGGCGGCGGGCTTTGAGCAGGAGAAACTGCACTACGAGTTCCTGGTCGGCGCGGGCGGGCAGCCTCTCGCGGACACGTTCTACTTCCCGACCGGAATGTTCGGCGACAGCAGCACCTACCACACGACCGTGAACACGCTCATCACGCTGGAAGATGCGTTTATCGCGGCCTACATGATTGGCGTGCGTGACTTCTCCACGTCCAACCTGCGCGTGCTGGCGAGCCAGATTATGGGCGTGGAAGCCGAGCACCGCGCGCTGGGCCGCGTGGTCGCCGCCGACCTTTCGCTGCACTACACCACCGGCCTGTCCGGGCACCATGAGTTTGTGGACGGCCCCCATGCCGCCGTCAACAACATTGCCTACGAGCGCCGCTTTGAGCCGCCACTTCGCACCATCAACGACATCATCGGCGCGCTCACGCCGTTCGTGCAGTCCGGCGCGGCGGGCTTCTCCACCACGCCGTACCCGTACCGCGATACGGTTCCCAGCACAGTCATTCTGCCCCATCTGGACAAGAAACTGCCTGACACCCCGTAACGCGGTCTCGCTCCCTCCTGCGGCCCTCGCTTCTCCCCTGTGGAAAGGCGGGGGCCGCTTTGATGTCACGCCTGCTTGACAGCCCGGCAAAAGCGTGATACAATGCTCCCGCGACGCTTCCCAAAGCACGTTCCGAGAACGTCGCGTGCAAGTCCCAATCTGCTTTTGTCTGTGAAAGGATACCTTGCCATGCACATGCTTTCTCGGTACGCGCCCCCGAACGCCTTCGGCCACGCTCGGCGCAACGCTTTTTGCAGCGCCGCTCTTGCCTTGTCTTTTGCGGTGCTGCTCGCTTCTGCCGCGCCGCCCTCCGTCGCCCAGGCCCCGCCTGCCTATGCGGCCATCTGGGCGGTGGGCACACTGGACGGCGATCAAAGCACCGGCGCGGGTATCAACGGCAGCGGCCAGGTCGCCGGAAACTCTACATTCCATGACGTGGTTACCTTTCATGCGTTCCGCTACGACAGCCCTGGACATTTGCAAGACCTGGGCACGCTGGGCGGCAGCAACAGCGAGGCCATCAGCATCAACAGCATCGGGCAGGTGGCCGGAAACGCCGACCTCGCCAGCGGCAGCCTGACGCACGCTTTTTTGTACGCGCAGGGCGCAATGCAGGATTTAGGCACGCTCGGCGGCTCCTACAGTTACGCCACCGACCTGAATGGCATCAGCCAGGTCACGGGCTACGCCAACGTGACCAGTGACACCATGCTGTTTCACGCCTTTCGCTTCACCGACGGCGCCATGCAGGATTTGGGAACGCTGGGCGGCAACGGGAGCTTTGGCGAGGGTATCAACAATCTCAGTCAGGTGGTCGGCTATTCGCTCATTGCGGGCAATCAGCGCTACCACGCCTTTTTGTACCGAAACGGCGTGATGCAGGATTTGGGGACGCTGGGCGGGCCGGAAAGCTTTGCATCCAGCATCAATGACCGGGGCGCGGTGGTCGGCAGGGCAGACCTTGCCAACGACGGCCCGTACCAGGCCTTCCTGTGGCTGGGCGGGCACATGAAAAGCCTGGGAACGCTGGGCGGCAAGTTCAGCGATGCTGTGGCGATCAACAATGCGGGCCAGGTGGTCGGCGACGCGCAGAAGCCCAACGGCTACTATAGCCCGTTTCTCTGGCAGCACGGCGTCATGGTCAAACTGCAAAGTCTGGTCAACCCTGCGTCCGGCTGGAAGATTGACGGCGTAAGCGACATCAGCGACAACGGCTACATCGCCGGGTACGGTGAATATCGCCACCACACCCGTGCCTATGTGATGAAACTGCCCGCCGGGATGTAATTGTTGTCTTGCCCCGCACAAACTTGACAGGCAGGCGGGCATCTGTTACAATGGGCACAGTCAAAGACGCTCAGGAGAACTCATTATGCCCATCTCATTTGTCCGCCGCAGTGCGACCCGACGTGCAACCCGCCTGTACGCTCTTGCGCTTGGCCTCGTGCTTGCTCCTCTGCGGCACGCCGCCGCGCAGGACGCTGCCGCGCAGCAAGCCCCGGCTGACCCGCCCACTGTCACGTTCGCCGCGCTGCACTCATTTGCGGGCGGAAGTGGCGACGGCGCGCTGCCCCATGCCGCGCTTGTGCAAGCCCCCAACGGCACATTTTACGGCACCTGCATTCAGGGTGGGACAAGCAACAACGGCGTGGTCTTTTCTTATGTCGCAGGCGGCTCGCCGGTCGTGCGCCATGCATTCAGCGGCACGGACGGTTCCGCGCCTTTCGCCCCGCTCGTCATGGGCATGGACGGCAATTTCTACGGCGTCACCATCGGCGGGGGCGCGGGCGGCAAGGGAACCGTGTTCAGGATGAGCGCGACAGCCCCCTTCACGCTCACCACTCTGCACTCGTTCACCGCCACCGACTCCAGCGGCATCAACGCGGACGGCGCGGCCCCCAATGGCGCGCTTGTTCAGGCCGCCGATGGCAAGTTTTACGGCACAACCATCGCGGGCGGCAAGCATGGCGCGGGCGTCGTGTTTCGGGTGAACCCCGCCGCGCCATTCACCTTCGCCACGCTCCACTCGTTCACGGCCCCCGTCAATGGCAGCAACGCCGACGGCGCAAATCCCTATGCCGCGCTCACGGAAGCAAACGGCAAACTTTACGGCACAGCGTCTGCAGGCGGCGCGAACGGGCAGGGCGTCGTGTTCAAGATTGGCACGACGGCCCCGTTCATGCTGACCACGCTGCATTCCTTCACTGCCGCCGAAGGCAACCAGCCCGAAGCGCCGCTTGTGCCCGGCACGGACGGCCTGCTGTACGGCACTACCGTCGCGGGCGGGGACAGCGGCCTCGGCACGGTTTTCCGCATTGCCCCGACGGGCACGCACGCCCTCACTACGCTGTATTCATTCCAGGGTCACGATACTGACGGCACGTCGCCGTTTGCCCCGCTCATTCTGGGCAGCGACGGCGCATTCTATGGCACCACGCGCGGCGGCGGGCCGCATCAGCGCGGCTCCGTGTTCAAACTCATGGCCACGCTGCCCGTGACGGTGACGTTTCTGCATTACTTCACAGATACCAACGGCAGCAACGCCAATTCCGACGGCGCATATCCCACCGCCGCGCTCGTGCAGGGCTTTGACAGCAAACTCTACGGCACGGCCTCCGGCGGCGGCACGCAGGGCAAAGGCACCCTGTTCCGCATAGACCTGGGGCAGTAGCGCATTTCCATGCCGCCCTCAGCAAAAAGCCTCTCCCGGCAGGCGGGAGAGGCTTTTTCGCGTGGGAAGTGTCTGGAAGAAGTCATCCATAAACACGCAGGCAGTTTCAGGCACTGGCGCTGGTGCTGCTGCCCTCGGTTTCCCGCATCCACAAACAACCGTTTCGCATGAACCGGATCGCAAGTCAAGCCTACCTTTGCAGCAGAAGCGCCCGGACGCGGGCCTTCCAGTCGCTGTGGGGGTACTTTTGCAGAAGACTTTCCAGCACAGCGCGGGCTTCGTCGGGGGCAGCCGGACAGAGCAGCCCGCCCAGTTTGAGGCGGGCCATCTCGTCTTCGGGGGCATCGGGGGTTTCGCGCAAAAGCAGGCGCAGCAGGCGCACGGCGGTCTCCGGGTCGCCCGCTTCTTCCGCGAGACCCGCCAGGCGCAGACGCTCGCGCGCGGTTAAAAGCAGGGGCAGGCCGAGGGAATCGGCTTCGGCGACGGCCCGCGCCGCGTCTGCCCCGTTTCCTTGCCCCAGAAAGCCCCGCACGACGGCCAGCATCTCCAGCGACGCTTCCTCACGGGAGCCGTCCCCGCCGCCGTCCACGCTCTGGGTCAGAGCGCGCGCCAGTTCCAGGCGCACCGGGGCATCATCGGGAGCGCGGTCTAAGTAAATGCGATAGTGGCGGATGGCCTCGGCAAGCAGCGTTTGCCCCCGCCCGGCGGCGATGCGGGCGTCCTGCAAAAGATAATCCTGACGCCCGCGTGGCAGAAGCCCCGCCGCCTGCGCCGCCACCAGCCCAAACGCAAAGCCGCCCAGATGCGCCCAGTACGCCGTGCCGCCGCCTTCGGGCCGCGCCAGTGAAACCAGCGCCCCGGCGATGTTTTGTGCCAGCCACACCGACAGGCCCGCCACTGACGGCATCTCCAGCCGCCCCCACCCGCCTGGCAGCAGCAGCCCCGGCAGCCAGAACAAGCGCAATTGCGCCCGGTGAAAGCGCACGGCGAAGGGAGCGAGAATAGCCGAAATCGCGCCCGATGCGCCCACCAATGGCGACTGCCCCACGCTGCCTGCGCCGTGCAGAAGGAGCAAGACGGAAATCGCCATGTGCAGCAGCCCCGCCACAATCCCCCCGCCCGCGTACAGCACGAGAAACTTGACGCGGCCTACGGCATCCTCCACGTGCGGGCCGAACAGCCACAAGAAGGCCATGTTCCAGAACAGGTGCTCCACGCTGACATGGAGGAACTGCCCGGTGACGAGATGGGAGAACGCAGGGGACGCGGGCACAAAGCCCCAGCGGGTGTAGATGGTCGGGTCGGCGCGGGTGGCACAAAAGACGCAGACGTTTATTCCAATGAGCGCATAAGTCACCCAGGGAACGCGGCGCAGGGGGCGGTCGGTGCCGGTGGGAAGGGGCAGCAGCAGAATGGCCAGCCAGTAAGGAGAAACGGTCATGGCAGCGTTCCCGCTTACGCCGCCATCGGGCGGGTAGACGCCAGCCGGGTCAGCACGTCACGTATCACCGTGTCCGTCGTGACCCCTTCGGCTTCTCCCTCAAACGAGAGCAAGACACGGTGGCGCAGGGCAGAAAGGGCGACGCGGGCAATGTCGTCATAGGCGACATTATAGCGCCCGTCCAGCAGCGCCGTGATTTTGCCCGCCAGCACCAATGCCTGCGCCCCGCGCGGCGACGCCCCGTAGCGCACATACTGGTTCACCATCTGCGTTGCCGCTTCGGAACGGGGATGGGTCGCCAGGGTCACGCGGGCCGCGTAGTCGCGCACATGAGAGGCAATCGGCACTTCGCGCGCAAGCCGTCTCATGGCAAGTATCTGCTCGCCGGTGAGGGCCGGGGAGATGGGGGCGAAGGCGGTTCCTGTTGTCCTGTCCACGATGGCGGATAGCTCGGCCATGCTGGGCGAGGGAACCAGAAGCTTAAACAGGAACCTGTCCAACTGCGCTTCGGGCAGGGGGTACGTACCATCCATCTCAATCGGGTTCTGCGTGGCAAGGACGATAAACGGCTCCTGCAAAGGGTACGTGCGCCCGGCAACCGTGACGGAGTGCTCCTGCATGGCTTCCAGCATGGCGGACTGCGTTTTGGGGGTCGCGCGGTTAATCTCGTCGGCGAGCACAATCTGCGCGAACACGGGGCCGGGCTGGAATTGAAACACTTTGCGCCCGGACGCATCTTCCGCCAAAAGGTTCGTGCCGGTGATGTCGGCGGGCATCAAATCCGGGGTGAACTGCACGCGGTTGAACGACAGTTGCAGCGCCTGCGCCAGCGTCCGCACCAGCAGCGTTTTACCTAATCCCGGCACGCCCTCCAGGAGCGCATGACCGCCCGCCAGCAGACAAAGGAGCACGCCGTCCACAATGTCGGAGTGCCCGACAATGACTTTGCCCACTTCCGCGCGCACTCGCGCAAAGTCTGCGCGAAACTGCGCCGCCGACGTTTCGTTGATTTCCATGTCTTTGTGAGTATACCCGGCGGCCTATCCACAGGCAGAAAAAAGTATTCTTGTTATGGCCTCTGAGCCTGATGCGCGGTCTGGGCTGCTAAATGATTTCCAGCGCGTCGCGCTCCGGCAAGGGCGGGAACGGCGCAGTGGGAAGCGCCTGATACCAGTACGCCACGGACGCAATGTCGTCCTGCAAGGGCAGGTAGCGCACCCCGGAGCGCCAGCCGAGGGCCTGAATCGTCACGCGCAGGTCGTGCGTGAAGCGGACGGGATCGGGAATGTGCCAGCGGTACATCCCGAAGCGCGTCTGTGATTGGTATACGCCGTCGGGCCGAATGACTTGCGGCAGGCCCGCGTAGGCGGTCATGTATTCCTGGTACTGCTTTGTGGCCGGGTTCTCAAAATTGTACGAGCCGCAAAAGTAGTCCTCTGTTCCCGTGCCGCAGAGGGTGGGAAACTCGCCGTCACCGTCCAGATAGAACTTGATTTCCCCTTCGCCCCACCAGCCGCAGTTGTTGACCCCCCACGCCATGTATGTCCCGACATACTGCCCCTGCCCCTGCACGCCGTCCAGAAGGGTGTAAACATCTTTGTAGGGCAGCGGGTTGACCCGGCGGAACTGCGCGTGGAAGTACGCGCAGTCATCGGGCACATCGGTGAGGGTGTAGTTGACCTGATAATAGAGGCGCATCTCGGTATCGGCGGTGTTGGTGAAGGTCATGCGGCAGTGTTTGCGAAAGGGCATCTCCCAATAGCAGTTGAACGCCGAGCCAGGGTTGACGCACACAGGAAGGCTGTTCACGGGCGCAAACCTGTTCCAGCCGCAGCAGAAGAAGTCGCCGAGGGGACACTCCACGGAAGGCTGTTCCTGATTGTCCCAGTAGACACGCAGAATGGACGAGCGCCAGACGCCCGTCGCGGTCATCCAGATTTGCTGAATGGCTCCGGGGCCATCTATGGCGGCGAGCATGCGCGTTTCGCCGGGGGCAAGGACAATGCAGGGAGAGACTTTCCAGCCGACGCCTAAATCGCGGGCGCAGTCGGCTCCGGTTCCCTCCGTCGCCCTGCCGCCGCCGCCCTTTGCGCCGTTGAAGTTCTCCGGGGACAGCGAGCGTGTCTGCGCGTCCGACAGCCGCGAAAGCGTGCCGAGGTTCATGCCGAGGCCGTTGAAGCGTGCCATTTATATCTCCTGAGTCAGTGTGTGCCCAGCGTGCGCGACGGTGTTCCAGATGGCTTCGCGCGTGTCGCCATTCCTGCGCGTGAGGCGCACGCGGTCTACGGCAAGCGTGCCTTCCAGCAGATGCAGGGCCAGATGCGTGTCCGTTAGCGCGAGAGTGCCAAAGCCGCTTGCCGTGCAGAAGAACGTGCGGAACTCCCCTTCGCCCCCCTTCGCCGCAAGCGGCTTCGGAGCGAGCGAGAGCGTGCGCGTGACTGCTGAATAGCGAAAGCCGGACAGCGAGCCGAGCAGGGCGTAGGACGCCATCGCGCGAGCGTAGTAGCTGCCGCACTCGTACTCGTTGAACGGGTTGCGCGTCCTGCCATCGTAGCGGGCGCGCGCGGCTTCCACGAGAGCAAGGGCGTTGTCCACGAAGCCTTCCTCCATCAAGTGTGACGCCACCTGATACTCTATTCCCGTCCAGACTTCATCGGAGTAGGGAAACGGCAGAGTCAATTTGCCGCCGCGCGGCCAGGTGCAAACCAGCAGGCCTGCTTCGTGCCCCAGCGCATAGCCGGGACGCTGCGCGCAGGCATGGCCGGACAGGTCAGGCTGGAAGTTGTGCCGCACGATGGCTTGCAGCGTGCTGCGAACGTGCGCGCGCGAAAGCGGCGTGTCCACCCCGTAAATCTGCGCCATCCACGCGCCGATGACGCCATCGGAAAGGCAGCCGGAGCCGTACTGGTATGGGGGGCCTTCGGCCTGAAGCAGGCGCAGTTCTTCGCGGCTTTCGTCTGTGACGCCTGCAATCTTATCCGCGAAGGATGTGTCGTGCAAGCCTTCCCACTGCACGGCCTGCTGATAATATGCGCCGTTGAACAGCAGGGCGTCCATTGACGCCGCCCCGCGCGCGGCGAGTTCTTCATACGGCGCGGCGTCTTCGGGGCGGTCGAGAGCGCGCGCCATTTGTGCCATTGCGGAGAGGGCGGCAATGTAAATGCTGCCGCACATGCCGTCCGGCCCCCAGAACTCAATGTCATACGTGTTGTGATGCGGCTCGCGAAGAAGACCCTCGCGCCGGGTGTCCCAGACGCCAATGCAATAATTCAGGCTGCGCCGGGCGAGCGGGTAAAGCCGCTCCAGCCACTCGCGGTCGCCGCAAATGTGCCAGTCGCGAAAGAGTTTCAAGACGCCGCCCAATTGCCCATCGGCGGCGGCGTGGAACGCATGGGAGGCAGGGCCATCGGGCAGCGCGGCGCGGAAATTGACATGCCCGCGCTCGTCCTGGGAGCGTTCCCATTCCTGCTCGCGCAGCGTCCGTTCCAGCGCGGGAAACAGGTGCGGCAGGGCCTGCGCGTAATTCCACACATGGGTGCAGGAGCCGGAGCAGCAGCCGCTCTGGGTGAAGCACCCTTCCCAGCCCCACACGCTGCCGTTTTCCTGGCGCAGCACGGTGGGGGACTTCAAAATGGCAAGGTTGGACGCAACGGCATCTCGGACGCAGGCGGGCAGAGTGGAGCCGTGCAGGGCGTCCGCGAACGCTTCTGTCCGCGCGCGCAGCGTGTGGTAGTGCGCGGCGACATGGAGCGCGACGGCGGACGCATCGGCCCAGTGCTTCGCATAAAAGGGCCGCCAGGCGGGCGCATTGATTTGCAGCGGGCCGCAGTCACAGCCGGGGCTGCAGGAGGCGGCAGTCTCCGGGGCCGGAGCGTCCTGCCGCAGGAAGGAATTGGGGAAGTGCCAGGCGATGACGACGGGGTATGTGACGCTCTCGCCCGGAGCCAGCGTGCCCGGCACCAGCAGGGAGCCGCCATTTCGCCCGTTTTCCCCCTCGGCGCGGCTGCCGTCGTTCGCGGTGAACTGCCCGGTGGAGACTTCGCGCCACAGAACGGAAAGGGCGTCAAACCAGCCGCCCCGGAACCACATGGCCTTGACCTGCGGCGCGTGCCCGACCCCGTACAGCGCGGCGCTGCCATGCTCTTCCGCGCGGGGCGGGGACGTGTTGGTGAAAAAGACGCCGCCCCCGCTGCCTTCCTGCCCGTCCAGCACGGCGTTGCGCGTCTCGTTCCAGTTTTCCCCGGACACGGCCAGATGGGACAGGTGATAAGAGAACTCAAAGTCCACCGTCTCCAGCGACGTATTGTGGAACGTATATTCCAGCACGGCGGCGGGCAGCCCGGAGGAAACATCATCCAGCGGAATGAACGGACTCCACCCGGTGACAGTGGCCCGCAGCGGCACCTGGCCGTCTGTCAACGTCACCTGCCCGAACGGGTAGCGCGCCACAAATGCCGCTTGCGCGAAGCGCGGCAGCCCTTCATGGCCGCCATGTCGGTAGCCCTGCGCCTGCAGGCCCTGGTCGTACACCTTTTCCGGGGGCAGCGGCCCTTCCAATAGCCGCGTGACGGGTGACGCGCCCTTCACATGAAGCAGAGCAAAAGCCGCGTCCTGCACGCCGTGCCCGTCGGGCAGGGCGGTGGTCGCCGGACGGTTTTGAAGGGAAAAGTCCTGCACGCCGCCGTGCCCGTTCAGGCAGACACAGCCCGCGCCGAGGCCGCCCATCGGCATGGCGATTTGCAGCAAATGGGGCGCGGCAAACGCGCGTCCCTGACCGGCGGGAAAGTACGGCATGAGGGTAATGATACCCCAGAAGGCGGCTAGCGCGCAGGGGTCTGCTGCAAGAACTGGCGGGCATCGGCGACGTGCTGGCCCGCCGGGAAGCGTCTCAAGTAGTCCTGCCAGGCGGCACGGGCATGAGCCGTGTCATGCAGGAGCAGATACGCGCTGCCTTGATTGAACAGGCTGTTCTCATGGGCAGGGTTCATGCGCTGCGCCATTTGATACTGCGCCAGCGCCTTCTGCGGCTGCCCGGATTGAAAGAGGGCGACGCCGTAGTCAGTGCGAATGTCGGGGTTATCTAAACCGCCCGCGAGGGCTTGCTGATATGCGGCGATACTTTGCGGCCATTGCTGACGGTCTTCGTACCAGTTGGCGAGGGTCAGGGCGGCCTGCGCGGGCGGCTGTCCTGACGTCAGGGACGCGGGCGGAGAAGCCCCCCCCGCCCCCAATAATGGGGGAGCAAGAGGGGATGCAGAGGGCGGGGCGGTCAGCCGGGGCCGCACAGCAAGATACGTTGCCCCGGAGCCGAGCGCGGCGGCCAGTACGGCTGTCAGGAGATAACCGGGCCAGCGGGAGCGCACGGGATGAGGCGCAGAGGCGGGCAGCAGCACGGGGCGGCGAGTCTTGCGCGGCATGGCTAGGCGACGCCCGCAGGCGTTTTGTCGCGCGCCGGAGCGCGGCGGGTGCGTTGCGTCGCGTCGGACGGCAGCAGCCGGGCGCGGCGAACCACTTCGTCCGCAGTCAGACCCACCATCTCGCGCAGGACGGGCACGGGGCCATGCTCCACAAACTCATCCGGCAGGCCAACAATGGCGATAGGAACGGCTATACCGCGCGCGGCGAAGAGTTCCAGCACGGCAGAGCCGAAGCCGCCGGTCACCACGCCATCTTCTACAGTGACGATGCGCCCGCACCGACGGGCGGCGTTCAGAATGGCGTCTTCATCCAGCGGCTTGCAGAAGCGGGCATTGAGGACGGTGGCTTCGATGCCCTGCGCGGCCAGCAGGTCGGCGGCGTCTTCGGCAATCTCCACGCCCGCGCCGAGCGCGATCAGGGCCACGTCGCCGCCGTCCCGTCGGGTTTCCGCCCGGCCCAGCGGGATGGCGTCTCTCCCCGCACCGTTTCCCCCGTCGCGGCGCGACCCCCCGCGCGGGTAGCGCACGGCGACGGGGCCAGCGTCATAATCCAGCGCGAAGCGGGTCATAGCGCGCATTTCGTCCACGTCAGCGGGGGCCATAACAACTAAATTAGGCACGCAGCGCAGGTACGCCAGGTCAAACACGCCATGATGCGTGCCACCGTCGTCGCCCACCAGCCCGGCGCGGTCTAAGAAGAACCGAACGGGGAGATGCTGCAAAGCTACATCGTGAATGATGGGGTCGTACGCCCTTTGCAGGAACGTGGAGTAGATGGCGCACACGGGCTTCATGCCCTCGGCGGCAAGGCCCGCCGCAAACGTGACCGCGTGCTGCTCGGCAATCCCTACATCAAAGCAGCGCTCCGGGTGCAGGGCGGCGAACTTGTTTAATCCCGTGCCGTCCGGCATGGCGGCGGTGATGCCCACAATCTGGTCGTCCGTTTCGGCCAGGTCGTTGAGGGTTTCCACAAACGCCTGTGTGTACGTGACTCCCGCAGATTTGGCTTCCACCCTGCCGTCGTCGGGGCTGAAGCGGGCCAGGCCGTGATAGGTGCGGCTGTCGGCTTCGGCATAGGGAATGCCCTTGCCCTTGACCGTGAGCACATGAACGAGAACGGGGCCTCGGAGCCGCTTGACGTGCTGGAACGTGTTGAGCAGGCTTTCCAAGTTGTGCCCGTCTACCGGGCCGATATAGGTAAAGCCCATCTCCTCAAACAGCAGGCCCGTGTGCGCGGGCGTGGCGAAGTGGGTGGCGGTGTGCTTGGCGGCTTTGGCGGCTTTGGTGGCAAAGTGGCTGCCCATCGGCAGGCCCTTCAGCGCGGCTTTGGCGGTGTTTTCCGCCGATTGGTAGAGAGGCTGCATCCGCAGTTTGGCAAGGTAGGTGGCGAGCGCGCCGACATTCTCCGCGATAGACATCTCGTTGTCGTTGAGAACGACAGTAATGTCGGTGCCGTCGTCGGCGGCGTTGTTCATGCCTTCCAGCGCGAGGCCGCCGGTGAGCGCGCCGTCGCCGATGAGCGCGAGCACCGAGTGGCGCTGCCCGCGAAAGTCGCGCGCCTTCGCAAAGCCCATCGCTGCCGAGATGGATGTGGACGCATGACCCGCGCCGTACAGATCATATTGGCTCTCATCAATCCGCAGAAAGCCGGACAGCCCCCCATGCTGCCGGATGGTGGGCAACTGGTCGCGCCGCCCGGTGAGGATTTTATGCACGTAGCCCTGATGCCCCACGTCCCAGATGAGCTTGTCTTTGGGAACGTCATAAACCCGGTGCAGGGCAAGCGTGAGTTCCACCACGCCGAGCGACGGGGCCAAGTGTCCGCCGGTTTTGGCGACGCATTCGGTAAGATAGGCGCGTATCTCCTGCGCGAGCGCGCGCATCTGTTCCAGCGAAAGGCTCTTGAGGTCAGCGGGGCTGTTGATGTCTTGGAGCGGCATGGTAGTATAGTACCCACCTGACCCCGTGCTGTCAACGCGCGCGGGCCAGTTCCTTGCTTTATTTCACAAAGTAGTTTGCTATGGTAGCACAGGCGCGGGATTTTGTCAAGTAGGGGGCTTCAGCGCGGCGGGGGCTGAAGGGAATTGAAATAGTCGCGGATGCGGGCACGGTCTGCGGGGGGAATGTCTTCCTGGTCTACAGCGGTTTCGGCGCTTTTGCGGTAGGACGGCAGGGCGTTTTGATAGGGGACACGGCTGACAGGGCGCAGCGGCGCCGGGCCGTTCGCGCCGCCCAGCACGGTGCGCCTGTCGCCCGGCCCGCTGCCCGTTCCCAGAGAAATCTGGCCGTAGCCGGGGCTTTTGCGCGGGTCAAACTGCGGGTTCAAGGGGTGCGGAGCGCCAGACGCAATGCCGGGGTCGCGTTTCGAGGCGCGCTCGCCAGTGCCGGAATCGGGGGCATTATGACCGGGGCCGGGCGTGTTGGCGCGGGAACGGCCTTCGCCGCCATGCCCGTTGCCAGGCGCTCCGCTCTGCGACTGCGTTCCCGCGCCGGGTTTGCTGCCGCTCTGCGATGGGCTGCCCGCGCCGCATTCCTTCCCCTGCCCCGCCGACTGTCCTGATTGGCTCCCCTGTCCTGACTGACTGCTTTGGCCCGGCTGCTGCCCCTGCCCGCCTGATGGAGAGTTCGCCTGCTGACCGGATTGGCCCGGCTGACCGCTGTTATCTGGAGAAACATCATCGGGACGGTCGGCTTGCGCCGTTTCCTGCCGGGCATTTTTTAAAGCGTCGCGCGCCTGCTGCACGCCCTGCGCGTCGTTTTGCGAAGCCGCCTGCTGCGCTTGCCGCTGTGCGTCCTGCCGAGATTCGCGGTCGGCAGAGGCGGCGGCTTGACGCAGTTCGTCTGCCGCTTTCGCCCCGTCGCCGCGCTTCAACGCATCAGCGGCTGCCTGCGCGTGCCGCTGCGTTTCGGTGAGAGGCGTGCCTTTCAGCGCGTCGGCTATCTTTTGCGCTTCCTGCGCGGCTTTTTGCTGTTGCGCGGGCGTTTGGTGGCCCGACCCCGCCTGCCCCGCCATCTGTCTGAGCGCCCCGCTCAGGCCGGACGGGTCGCCGCGCTGCATGGCTCCCGCCGCGCCCTGCACCCCCGCCGCCCCGACGGACGCAGGCTTTTCACGCCCAGGCGACCGCGCGAGCTGCTGCCCGACCTGCGCCAGCGTCTTTGCCGTCCCCTGTCCTGCCGCCCGCGCCGCTTGCGCTTGCCGCGCTGCCAGCGACTTGTCCAACTGGAACATCTGACGCAGGGCGTCGCGCTTGTCGGTGCGCCCCTGCGCCATGCGCTGCGCCTGCTGCTGCAAGTCCTGCGCCGCGCGCCGCGCTTCGGGCAGATTGCGTTCCCCCGCCTGCTTTTCCAGCATGCGCGCCGCCCGCGTCAGTTTATCCCCTTCTTTCTGCACAATCGCCCGCTCGGTGCGCTCGGCAGACGATTGGAACACGGGCAGCGACGGCAAAAGAAGCGCAAGCAGGAGAACCAGCAGGGTGGTCAGCAGCGCCTTCATTTCCCCGGTCAGGCGCAGAGGAACGGCGTCGCGGAGGGATAGCGCGCGGGCATGGGCGGCGGCGTCTTCCTGCTGCAAGCGGCGCAGGAGGGCGGCTTCGGGATCGGCAGGAGGCGCCGACTGCGCGAACTCCCATGCTGAAGACAAACGCTCCTTCAAGCCCAATCGCGTTTCCGCCAGCCGCGCGGCGTCAGCAGGCGCAATGGGACGCCAGAAGGCCGTGACCGTTCCCGCCGCGACGCCCAGCGCCAGCAACAGGGGAACAATCAATTCCAGAGGGAAACGCGGAGAAAGCAGATTGACGCGGGCAAGCCCCACGCACAGCAGGGACAGCAGCACGGCAGCGAGTGCGCCGCGTGTGGCATGATGCAGCCAGCGCGCCAGCCGCAGCCGCCGGGCTACGGGGAGAAGCGCGGCACTCAGGGCAAGCGGGTTGCCCAAAGGGGGAAGTTCTGGTTGCCGAATTGCCGCCATGCCCTATTATACCAGCATGGGCGGCTCTCGCCGGAGGAGGGCCTTCTTCTATAATGCCCGGCGCATCTGCACCGACTTGCCTACGCGCGCGGCCAACGTCCGCGCGGTCAGCAGGCATAGAAACGGCAGGTCGTGCAGGAAGTAGCGGCGAAACAGACGCCCTGGCTCCTGCCCGCACCGATAAACCCATTCCAGCCCCGTGCGCTGCATCCACAGGGGGGCGCGGCGCACCACGCCACTCGCCATCTCAAACGTGCCGCCCACCCCAATCGCAACGGGGACGCCGAGGGCCTCTTTGTTGGCCGCAATCCACTTTTCCTGCTTGGGAGCGCCCAGCCCCACCAGCAGAATATCCGGCTGCGCCGCCCGAATGCGGGCATGAATGCGCTCCTGCTCTTCGGGCAGGGCAAAGACGCTTCGTTCCGGGCAGTCCGTGCCGCACACAATTGCCCCCGGATGCTTCGCGCACAGGTTTTCAGCCGCCCGCTCTGCCGCGCCGGGCGCTCCGCCCAGAAAAAACAGGCGCAGGCCGGTTGCCGCAGACGCCCGCCCCAGTTCCCAGAACAGGTCGCTGCCGGTGACGCGCTCGCGGAGGGGAGCGCCGTCCCCGGTCAGCCGCGACAGCCACACAATGGGAGCGCCATCGGCCAGCACCAGATCGGCGGCGGCGTAGATGGCCCGAAACTCCGGGTCGCGCTGCAGCATCACCAGATGGTCTAAATTGCCTGTGCAGATGTGCCGGGGGCGGTCGGTCTTTTGCGCCATCTGGGAAAGGCGCACGACGGCTTCCGGCATGGTTACGTCATCAAAGGCAATGCCCGCGATTGTTGCTTTCATAAGGAACTTCCTGTTCTCGTCCGCTTCCTGCGCCAACTTGCCGCGCACAGCGTTAACGGAATGGCCTACATCTGAGTGCCTAACTTGGGCTGCATCGCCGTCCACATCTGCGCCGCAAACGCAACCATCTTGGCGTGATTGGCGGCCATCTCCTGCCGGTCGGTTGCCAGCGGCTCCATGAACCGCAGCATATACACCGGCGCGTTCTTTTTGCCCAGCAGCGCGCTCAGGAGCATCTGCGCGCGTATCTGGCTGACCGAAGAAATGCGTTCGCCGTCCACCACATACAGATACAGCAGGTCATAGCCGGTCGTGCCGGGCAGCCCGATGGCATGGCAGGCATGGACTTCCACATTGGTCTGCGGCAGGCGTTCCGTGTGGTCTTCCGCCAGCAGCCAGCCTGCCCCGGTCAGGCAGGCGCGCGGGTCGTGCAGCGCCTCGCGGCTCGTGCCGCCCAGCAGCACAAAGTCAATCATGTCCGGCCCGCGCTGATACGTGCGGGACACGATGTCTGCGGTGGACAGCGCCGCTTTGGTCTCCGCCGACATCTCGTAATCGGTCGGGGCCTCGTAGCCGCCGACGGCGCGCGGCACGGCGTCCGTTGTCAGCCCCATAAAGGGCTTCGGGGGAGCGGGCCGCCAGACCATCGCGCTCAGGAGCGCCGCGCCCACCAGCAGCACTAAAAGATAGCCCATCCAGCGAATGTGCGACATCCGAAACCCTTTGCCACCGAAAACAGGGCCGTGAAGCCCAGTACCAGCGTGAGTATCCCGCTCCAGTCATGGAAGACATGGGCGGCGGGAGCGCCGACGCACTCCCCGACAACCCCAATCAATGCAATCCGCACCGAGTTGACCAAAAGGGCCAGCGGCACGCTCAAAATCAAGATGGCGATGCGCCGCTTTCGCGTTCCGTCCACCAGGTACGCGAAGGCCGCGCTGAATGTCAGCAATGACAGCAGCAGCTTGAACCCGGAGCAGGGCACGTCTATGAACAACGAGAAGTTGTCCATCTGAATGACATTGCCCTGCAAGGTCGTATTGAACAGCATTGCGTGCAAAATCTTGTCGGCGAAGGCCGTAGAAGTCATTTGCAGGCGCAGCGTCGCGTCATTCAAAAGCGGGCCGGGCAGTGGGGCCATCAAGAGCAGAAACCCCAGCGGAAACCAGAACGCCTGCACAAACTTTGTGCCCAACGTGGCCCACACCCCGCTCCACACAACGAGCAGAAACGAAAGCGACATCAGCGCCAGCGCGAACGACTTGGACGCGAACACATACAGCGCGAGCGACGGCACCAGCACCAGCAGCGCGCCCCAGCAGGGCGCTTTGGGCACCGACTTTAGCCCTTCCCGTCGGTGCCAGAACATCAAGGCGACAATCACCGGAATGAGCGGCGCGTGCGCGTAATACGACTCCGGGGCCGTCCATTCCCAGTACCAATCCTGCAAAAGAGGCCGGGTCAGCGCCGCCAGCAGCGCCAGCGCGCCAACAAATGGCAGCCAGGTTGCCCAATCCAGGCGTTTCGGGCGCGCAGGCATGGCAGCCGCCGGGAGAGCCGTCCCTGCCTCTCCGTTTACGGAAGGCTGTTCCAGAAGGGTCGCCATACTCAAGATTATGGCAAGGAAGGTGCAGAGCATCATAGGTAATTATAGCATGAATTGCCCCGCCTCGCCCGGCCCTTTTGCCTGCTTTCTGTTCCTGCAAGTTTCATGCCAAGTGCCCGTTAAATGGAAAATGGCGCAAAAGAAAAACCCCGCCGCCGAAATAATCGGGCGACGGGGCAGCTTGCTTTGCGGGTTCAGCACAGCGTCACGGCTGCGTGCTGGCAACCTTTTTCCGGCTCATTGTCTGAGCGTTATAGTTCTGGATGTCGGAAAAGAACGTGCTGTACCGATCCACATTGAAGTTAGGCGGATTGGCCTCGTACAGCGCGGCAATCTCCTGCTGCGGGGAAAGCGCTTTTTGCAGTTTGACCTGGCGAGTCACTTCGCCGCGTATCTGCGCCAGCGACGGGGTTTGTGCAGGCTGGACGCCTTTAGCCTTGAAGATAAAGGTGTAGCGTCCCACCGGTACGGCCTTGATTTGGCCCGGCTTCATGGTGAGAACTTGCTTGCCGATGGTCTGGCGGACGGCGGGCGGCAGCTGGGTCATGTCTACGTTGAAGCCGTCGATGCCCGCGACGCGCAGGCGAGGCTGGCGGGCAATCAGGGCAGGGGCGACATTCTGGGTCAGCAGATGCACGGCGGATTGGACATCCAGAGCGCTCTCGGCCACCACCATCGTCGTCTGCACCTGGCTGGGCGTGGTGAAGGCGGCTCTGTTGCGCGCATAAAAGGCGGCAATCTCGGCATCAGAGGCAGTGACGCCCTGCATACGCAGGTTTTCCAGGGCCAGGTCGGTGGTCACGTCGTCTCGCAACTCTTTCAAGGCTGTCGGGTCTTGCGCGGTGGAGGCTAGCTGGGGCGAGCGGCGCTGCAAGTCGGCCATGCGCGCGTCTACGTCCTGTTTGGTGGGCATCACGCCTGCTTTGGTGGCGGCCTGCGTCACCAGCGCGCTATACACCAGTTTGGTCAGAATGGACCTGCCCGCCTTTTCGTCCAGCACCAACTCATATTCATAGCGGCTGATGGGTTCATTGCCGACCGTCACGATGGGGCGACGCGGCGTAAAGCGCAGATAAGTCAGCACGGCGGTCAGGAGCGAGATTATGGACACTGCGACGAGCGCAGGGACAAGAAACCGGTTCATGGAAAGCACCTCTGTGAAAGACGGCAGCGGCGCACAAAGGCGGGGCTGCTGTCCGTTATTGCACGTTTATTATAACACGGTTTCGGGTGATTTCCGGGGGAGCCGCTTCAGGAGAAGCCGTTGGCGGTCTTGCGCGGCTCGGCTTCTTCCGGGGCGGGAGCGGTTTCCGGGATGGGAGGGAAGGAGGCAGAGGCGCGCAGCGCGTTCGCCATATGCGCCGTCCAGTGGTCAAGGGTGGCATTTTCTTCCAGCCAGCGGCGGGCATTGCGGCCCAAACGCTCGCGCAGGGCGTGGTCTGTGGAAAGCAGCGTGATGGCGCGCCGCCAGCCTGCCACGTCGCCGGGCGGCACGGTGAGGCCGGTTTCGCCTTCCACGACCACATCGGTCTGGCCGGTCGTGCGAGTGGTGATGACGGCTTTTCCCATCGCCATCGCTTCCAGAATAGTCGTCACGCCCGCCTGGAAGTCTGTCTCGCGCAGGGGCACGACCACAAACGACGACTGCGCGTATAAATGGCGCAGTTCGCTGTATTCGTAGCGGCGAGCCTGCACATGGGGCGGCAGGACGCGCTTTTCAGTCTCGTTCTCGTGCTTTGACCAGGGCGATGCGGCGGCCAGTTTCACGGACAGATGAGTTAGAGGGCCGACCGCTTCAATCAGCGTGGGATAATCGCGCCATTCCAGCCCGGCGGCGCAGATTTGGCGGGTCAGGACGGGCACATCCGCGCAGGGCCGGTAAAAGCGCTCGTCGGCATGGAACGCAATCAAAGCCAGCTTCTCAAATGGGATACCGAGGCAGTCTTCAGCAAAGTCGCGCTGGGCCTGCGCGTACACGAACACGGTGTCCATGCCTTGATGGGCTTTCAAGACGGTGAAAAACGGACGCTTCTTACCCGCCGACAGCCGATGCCCGATGCAGACATGACCAGGGCGGCGCGGCACAAGGTGAAACAAGAGCGCGAGCGGAATGCCCACATTCTCGCCATTGGAGAACACGGCGTCGTACTGCTTGCGGCGCAGAAAGCCCATCATAGCGAGCGCGGCATCCAGCCCGCCCAGTTTGCGGGCGAGGCGCACGGCGGGCGTGGTGTCGCGCTCGGCGACGGCATAATCCAATATGTCCACGTCGCCGTTCGGCTGGGCGCGCAGGGCTTGCGCGAGAGCATCGTAATCCATCAGCGGATGGCGGCCCTGCGCGATGGCTTCCGTTATCTCCGTTTTGACCACACTGGGTATCAGCAGCAGCGTCTTCATAGTGTCTGTTACAAAGGCACAAAGCGTGCCAATTTGGGGCTAGGCGGCCAGGCTTTTTACCAGAAGAGCCAAAGCCCCGTAATTGTGAGCGGCCCGGAAGCGTTGGCGGGCGACTTCCCGCGCCTGCGCGCCCATGCGCCGTCGCGCGGCAGGGTCGGCAGCGAGGTCAGCGAGGGCGGCGGCGAGCGCGGCGGGGTCGGCGGGCGGCACGACCAGACCTGTTTCGCCGTGCGTGACCGCTTCAGGCAGCGCGCCGACATGGGTTGTGACGACGGGCAGACCGGCGGCAAGCGCCTCCATAACCGCCAGCGGCAGGCAGTCCGCCTGCGTGGGGAAGGCGAACACGTCGGCCTGCGCGTACAACTCCCGCAGCGCGGGGGAATTGGCCGTCAGCCCGCAATGCACGGCGACGTTCGCAAGGCCGTCTCCCACGCCCTCCGTCTGGGTCGCAATATCCAGATGCACGGGCAGCGACGGCGGCAAAAGCGTCAATGCTTTCAGCAGCGTGTCGCCCCCCTTGCGCGCGAAGTCGCCGCCGACAAACAACAATCTCAGCGGCCCTGTTGTCTGCGGGCGGGCAGGGAAATCCCACAGGCCGGTGTCTATGCCAGGCGGAATAACCGTCACTTTTTCCGGCGCGACGCCGTAATCCGCCGCCAGCGACGCTTTGGCCCATTCCGACCATGTGACCAGATGGCGCGCAGCACTGAGCGCGCGCTGATTGAGCCGCTTCTTGACCGCCTCCAATCGAGCATTGCCCGCTGGCACGTGCCCGTAAAACGCGCCCAGCGCGTCGTACTGAACGGGCGTGGCATCTAACGAAATCACCGACGGCACCTGCCGCATTAGCCCTGCTGAGAACAAAGACGTAACCTGCGTGTGAAACAGCGCGCCCTGAAGCGCGCGCGCCTGCGGCCTGAGCGCGAGATACGCCCCCAGCGATGCCCGCGCCGACCAGTTGGAGCGCACGCCCGGCAGCCTCGCCCACCAGCCGGGCGTATCGTGATACGGAAGGTCAATATACGATGGCTGCACCGACGGATCGCTTTGCAACGCGCGCTTGAGGTTGTGCGCGTGGGTCGTGTGCCCCAGCGAGTGTTCCAGCACGAAGCCCAGTTTCACCGTCGCCGTGTTCATAAAAACACTTCCTGCGCGCGTGCGCCTGCTGGCTCGCTCGGCGCCGCCGCCATCTGCCGCACCGCATGGGAAAAAGCGCGGCCTGCGTCTTCGGGCCGGAACTCCCGCGCCATACGCTCCCGGCCTGCCACGCCCATGTGCGCCGCGCCCACCGGGTCTCGAAGCAAGGCCGCCAGACACGCTGCCAGTTCGTCCTCGTCGCCCGGCGAGGCCAGCAGGCCCGTCATCTCATCCTGCACGATTTCCAATGCGCCGCCTTCGGCATACGCGACAACAGGCAGGCCCGCCGCAGACGCCTCCAGCAGAGCCAGCGGGCATGGGTCGCGGCGCGACGGGTGAACGAATATGTCCAGCGCGGCCAAAAGGCGCGGCACGTCCCCGCGCTGCCCCAGAAACAGGACACGCCCGGAGACGCCGAGAGATTGGGCCAGCGCGCGCAGTTTGGCCTCGCAACCGGGATGCCAGGGCGTCGGGCTGCCGACAAGGAGAAGCCGCGCTGCGGGAAACGCGGGCGCAATGTGCGCCAGCGCGCGCAGCGTGTCCGCCTGCCCTTTGTCGGGGTCAAGGCGGGCGACTATTCCGAGAAGCGGGGCGTCGAGCGCGATGCCCAGCTCCCGGCGCACGTCGTCGCGCAGAGCCGGGTCGGCGGGCGGCACGTTCACCGTGTTACGAAGCGTCTCCACGCGCTCCGGCAGGACGCCGTGCCGGAGCGCCTCGCCGCGTATGTAGTCGCTGACCGCCAGCACCCGCGCGCACGTTCTCAGGCGGCGCAGGGGGGCGCGGCGCAGCCAGGGGCCGACAATATAGTGCAGATGCACGATATGCGGCTTGCCCAGCGCACGGGCAATCCGGGTTGCCGCCAGGCAGTCCCAGACCTGCTGGTTGGAATACACCACATCGGGGTTGATTTCCCGCGCCTGTGTGAGCGCCGCGCGCAGCGACGCCAGCAAATGCAGGCGCGGGCCGACCTTCTGCGCTACCGGACGGCCCGGCGCGGCGGAGCGCCAGCCGAAGTCCATTGGGTGAACGGCTGCGCCGGTTTCCGCAAAGCGCGCGGCGGTCTGAGTGTCGCCCCGCCAATTGTGGCAGAGAACGTGCGCGTCTACGTCGCCGTCGCGGTGCGCCAGCAGGCCTGCAAAGACGCGCGCCTCCGACGAACAGCCGTGCGCGATATGAACACCCAGCAATCGGGTCATGCCGCCCCCCGCGAAGACGGAACCGGCGCAAACAGCACCCGCCGCAGGTCGCGGGGCGAGCCGAGCGCCGC
This sequence comes from uncultured Armatimonadota bacterium, assembly GCA_963835235.1. Lineage (GTDB taxonomy): Bacteria > Armatimonadota > Armatimonadia > Armatimonadales > Capsulimonadaceae > CAWIET01. Next base: position 178,399 of record CAWIET010000004.1, on the reverse strand, counting down.
CGAGGCCCCCTCCAGATAGCGCAGGTTGAACAAAACGCTGAGGGCTGCCAAACTCGCCGGGAGCGCGTGTAAGCGATGCGAAACCTGCGCCCCGGAACGCAAGGCGGCGCGCAAAGGCGGGGCGCAGGCAGGCACGGCGAGAATCAGGCGGGCCAGCGCGCGAGTCGGCACGGAGCGGGAGCGATAGCCGTGCCGCACGGCGTCCCAGGGCGCGTCGCCACGCTGCGCCCGCGTCACGTCTAACTGGCCGTAAGCGTAGGGCACGGCCAGCCACGACGCGAATGTCCGCAGGGGCCGATGCAGGGCGTCCGCGCTGTCTTCGTATACGAAATGAACGCCGCAGGCGCGCACGAGTCGGTGCGCCAGTTCCACGTCTTCCTGCCGCGTGAAGCCCTCGTCAAACCCCCCGACGGCTTGCAGGTATTCCCGCCGCACGGACGCATTGCCGGAATAAAAGTTGTTGGGGCCGATTGTTTTCCATGCGCCGGTGCGCCACCCATTGTACTGCTTTTGCAGCATGGCGTGCTCCCAGGCAATCCAGGGCGGCTCCGCGCGCCGCCGCGCCGGGTCGGGGGACAGCGGGCCAATCACCACGATTTGAGGGTCTTGGGCGTGGTGGGCGGCGTGCGCGGCCAGCCAATCGGGGACGGGCGCGACATCATCATCGGTAAAGACAATTACCTCGCCGCGCGCTGCGTCAATCCCGCGATTGCGGGCGCGTGCCGGGCCGCTGTTGTCCTGTGTGAGCAGGCGCAGGGAAAACGGCGCGCGGGATGCATAGCCGCATACAAACGCCTCCGTGCCGTCCGTCGCGCCGTCGGAGACAACCAAGGCTTCCCACTGACCTGCCGGGTAGGTTTGGCAGGCCAGCGCGTCCAGCGTCGCGCGCAGGCTGTCTTTGCGGTTGAAGGTGGGAACGACCACGCTCAGGAACATCACGCGGTTCCCCCGGTATTGGAGGAAGAGGCTCCCCCCAAGTTTGGGGGGCGGGGGGGGCCTTCTGAGGCCGGAGGGCCATCCAAATAGCGAATCACTTTGGCGGGCACACCCGCCGCCACCGTGCGCGGCGGCACGTCTTTGGTGACCACCGCGCCCGCCGCGACCACCGCGCCCTTGCCGATGGTGACGCCTTTCAGCACCGTCACGCGCGCGCCGAGCCACACGTCGTCTTCCAGCACGACAGGCTTGGCTTCCGGCCAGCGCGTGTGGTCGCCGGGCGTGTGGAAATCAGTGTCCATAATCAGCGTCAGGTTGCCAATCGCGCAGTTCGTCCCAATGGTGACAGACTTCTGGGCGCAAATGGACGCCCCGCTGTTGATAAATGTCCGGTCACCGATGGTGAGCACGCCGCCGGGCAGCGCGGCCAGTTCCACTGGCAGGTGCGCCGCCCGAATGCGGACGCGCGACCCGATGCGAATGTCGCCCTGCGCGTCAATGACCACCCGCCCGTTCATCACCAGCGAGAACGCGCCCACCGAGGCGCACCGTCGCAGCATCCAGCGGCTCCGCAGCCAGGGCCACAGCATCTGGAGCGCTTTGCCGGGCTTTGCCAGCACTGCCCGCGCCGGGTTCATTTTGGGGGCCGCTTCCAAAGAAGTCAGGGACATTTAGCGTGCCGTCCCTTCCGATGCCATGTCGCGCAGGCTGTCCAGGAGGCAGGCCAGCGTGCGCGGGCCGTCGTAATGGGCTTCGGCGCGGGCGTGGGCGGCGCGGCCCATTTCCCGGCGCAGCGCGGCGTCGGCAACGAGTTGGTCTAAATGCGCCGCCAGCGATGGGTAATCGTCCGGTTCCAGCAGAAAGCCCGTTTGCCCATGCCGCACGATTTCGCTGATGCCGCCCACGCGCGTGGTGATGACAGGCAGGCCCGACGCCATCGCTTCCACTGCGACCAGGGAAAAGCAGTCGGCGCGGGTGGGCAAGGCAAACACGTCCGCCTGCTGATACAGCGCGACAAGGCGCGGGTCGTTGGCGGTCAAGTCGGCATGAACCGTCACGCGCGGGGTTGGGGGCACGGGGTCGCGCGTCACCATGTCCAGAGAGACGTTCGCCGGGGCCGCTTCCGCCATCCAGCGCAAAAGCAAGTCGCCGCCCTTGCGCTTCAGGTCGCCGCCGACAAACAGCACGCGCACGTCTTCTCGCGCGGCGCGGGGGGCGGGCGTCCCCGACGCAGGCATTTCCGACGCGGGCGTCCACTGCGTCAAATCCACGCCGGGCGGGAAGACCTGCACTTTTCCGGGAGCGACGCCGTAATCGTTCACCACTGATTGGCCCGCCCATGCCGACCAGGGAAAGACGCGCCGCGCGGCCCCGAACGCCCGCCGGTACCAGCGGTCGCGGCGGCGCTCCTGTGCGCCCTGTGGGTCTGCCGTGAGGCCGTAAGCCGCGCCCATCGCAAGAAACTGCCTGGGCGTGGCATCCAGACTGATGGCAGCGGGAATGCGGGCCATGATGTCGGCGCAAAAGACCGCGGGCATCTGTGTGTGAAAAAACAGGGCGTCAAAGGGAGCGCGGCTCCCGGCGCGGCGCAGGGCGGCCCGCAGAGCATTACGGCCCATGACGCCGCCGCGCAGCACGATGTCGTTGCGGAGTTTAGGCACGCGGCTCAGGAAGTCTCCGCCGTCAAACGTGATGGGCAGCCAGGTGGCGTCAAGGTCGGGCGCGGCGGCAACCGCCGCCTGCAAATTGGCGAAGTGCGTGGTATGCCCCAGTCCTTTTTCCATAATAAACGCCACTCGCATCATGCCCGTGCCTTCGCCAAAGAGGGAGCCGTTTCCTCCTGCGGGCCTCGGTACAGCCGCGTTTGGGGGTCAACGGCCCGCGCGCGGCTGACTTGCAAGCCGTGCCAGTACCCGCGCAGAGAACTCCAATCGCTGTTGGGGCGGCGGCGCAAAAGGGCTTTCCCTGCCGCGCGCGTCCCGAAACGCGCCAGTGTCCGCCCAATCGCGCCCCAGGCCCAGCGGTCGCCGCAGCGGGCGTGCTTCAGGTGAAACGCCGCGTCGCCCACGCCGTAGCCGTACAAAACATTCTGCCAGTGCGCGGGCAAGCGAAACGCCCGGTGCCACACTTTCAGCGACGGGCGCAGCGCGGCGCGCGCTCCCGCCCGGCGCAGACGGTACACGAAGTCGCCTTCCTCGGCAGCAGGAAACGGAGCGCCGGGGCCAAGCAGCGGGTCAAACAAAGGCCCTGCGGGCAGACGGGACAGCACCGAGCAACGCAGAGCCATGTTCGCGCCCATGCCGCACACCTCGCCGGGAAACAAATCGCGGGCCTCGGCGAATGTCCAGGAAGGGATGCAAATGTCCTTTTTCCCCGCAATGGCTGGCGACGGCAGCACCGGGCCAAAGAAGACATCTACGGCAGGCGCGGCGGCCATTTCCTGCTGTATGCGTTCCAGCCAGTCGGGCGGCACTTCGCAGTCGTCATCCGTGAAGGCGAGAACGTCGCCCTGCGCCTCCCGAATGCCAATCTCTAACGCGCGCGTCTTGCCTACTGTCGCCGTCGGGAGATGCCGCAGCGCGGGAAACTCACGCGCCAGCGCACGGACGATTTGCCCGGTGTCGTCCGTGTCGCTCTGATCAACCAGCAGGACTTCTGTGCCCGGCGTGACGCAGGCCAGCACGGTTGGCAGGCACAGGGAAATGTCCTGGGGGCGGTTGCGAGTGCAGATAATTACAGACAGGCACGGTTTCATGCGGCGGCCTGCCTTGCCGTGAAGCGCGCCAACATCTGCCGCGCCATCTGCATATCCGATGGGTGCAGGCAGCCGAGCACGGCGCACAGGGGAACATAAACGAGAAGGCCCGGCACGAGCAGCAAGACGCCCCAGCGTCCCTGCGCCAGCAGAAACAGTGCCACCAACGGCAGCGCGCCCAGGGTCGCACGGCCTAGCACGCCCGCGCTGCCCCATGTCAGCAAGCCCGGCGGCAGAGCGCGCACGTAAGCGGCGACCATGTAGACTTCCAGCAGCACATCCGACAGCATCGCCCCAATTGCGCCGTTGTGCCAGCCGTGCTGCGTGAGGTAAATGCACGCCGCGCACAGCGGTACGCTGACCAGCGCGGCGACTCCGGCGACGCGGCTCACCACGCCCTGCCGGTCAGAAGCAATCAGGGCCGTGCCCGCGACCTGCGACAGAAACCAGAGAACCACCGCGCCGCCCATCAGCATCAAAACCGGAATCGAGGGCGCAAACGACGCGGGATAATGCAGCAGGCTTAAAATGCGCGCCGGAGCCAGCACCAGGAGAACGGCGAACGGCACGACGCTCACCAGCATGAGATTAAACAAGCGCCGCACGGCGGCCTGAAACGCCCGCTCGTCCTCATGGAACAGGCGCGCGAGCGTCGGCAGCATCGCCCCGGTCAGCGCGACGGGAATGACCATTGTCGTGCCGCCCAGACGCTTCGCCAGCCCGTACCAGCCAATCGCCGCCACCGTGCTCATCTTGGAAAGCAGCAGCGCGTCGGCCTGCCCGTACACGGAAACAAAGACGGCGGTCGTCAGAAACGGCAGGCCCGCCCGCGTCAGCGACACCATCGTTTCCCGCGCAGGAAGCGTGACGCGGCCCAGATGCCCGCGCAGGCCGAAAGCGTTCATCCCCAGCGCCACAAAGACGCCCGCGCCCGCCGCCGCTACAATTGTCCACAGGGGCGCGCGGGCCACTACCAGCGCGATAGTCAGGACGCCCGTCGTCACTTTTTCCGCCAGGGCCGCCGCGTTCTGCCGGGGGATTTCCTCCAGGCCGCGCAGCGCGCTCGCCAGCACGTCACCAATCTGCGCCACCATCATCACGCCCAGCGCGACCCAGATGAGAAGCCGCAGGTGCGCGTCGTAGCCGAGCAGATGCGAAACGCCCCACCCTAACGCGATGGCGAACAGCCCCAGTGGGACACGCAGCGCGAGCGCCGCCAGCACCCATTCCCCGGTGCGGGCGTGGTCGCGGGCAATATCTTTCACCAGCACGGTGGACGTGCCCAGCGACACCAGCAGGCTCATCACAACCGCAAACGACCCGGCAAGCGTCACGGCCCCCAGCCCCACGTCGCCAATATAGCGCGGCAGGTACAGCGTGACCACAAACGTCAGTCCCCACGAAAGCAATTGGGTTGCCAGCGTCGTCGCCACATTGCGGGCCACTTTCTGGTGCGCGGGGCTGGCAGTCACGGGCGGCACAGCCGCGTCTGCTGCGTTCCCGCCGGGTGGCCCGGAGCGCGGCTTCGGCGCGAGCGCATGGGCCAGACGCTTGCGGAGGCGCGCGGCGGGCCGCTCTATTCCATAGTAAATGCCGGTGGACAGCAGCAAACACACCGCCAGCGACGCGGCGGCGGACAGCGCCGTCGGCCAGCGCGTCCAGTGGCTCATGCCGTACAGCACGGTCGTATGCACCAGATACAGCGAGTATGACAGCAGCCCCACAAAGCGCACCGGGCGCGCGTTGAGCCAGCGGAACGCACCCCACACAGGAAAGCGAATGGCGGCCATGAAGATGGGCGCGAGCGCCAGCCCCTGCAATGTGAACGATACCGTGTGCTGGAACCAGAACGCGCGCACGGCAAAACTCGCCAGCAGCGTCACCAGCGCCAGCGGCAGCCAGAACGTCTTCAAGCGACGCTCGGAAAACACGGGCGCGTCGGGCAGCGCGGGGTTGCCATACACGGCGAGCGCGCAGCCAAAGAGAATAGAGTCCACGCGCGTGTCGGTGGCGACGTATAGCCGCTCGTGCCCGGCGTGCAGGCCAAACACCAGCACGCAGCGCCACAGGAGCGTCAATCCGCACAGGCTCAAGAGAACCGTCATCTGCTGCCGCCCGGTCAAACCGCGCCGCCGCATGAACAGATACACCAGCGGGAAGATCAAGTAAAAGTGCTCCTCCACCGCCAGCGACCAGTAAACCCACGTGCCGGGCGCAATCCCCGTCCACCAGCCGTGCCGCACAATGTAGTAATTGGTGAAGTGGCCCAACTGCGCCGCCATCGCGCCCCATGTGGGCGGGTTGTCCAGCGCGTGCGTCCACGTCAGCCCGTAGGCGAGCGCGAGCACCAGATAAAAGGGTGGAAAGATACGCAAAACGCGGCGCAGGTAGAAGTCGCGGAACGAAATGCCGCCGGTCTGGTCGCATTCCAGCCGCAGGAGCGTGGTAATTAGATAGCCGCTCAGGAAAAAGAAGACGACCAGCCCTAAATCACCCGGTATCCAGCGTTTGGGGCTGGCGTGGGCCAGAAACACGACCAGGAACGACAGGGCGCGCAGGCCGTCCAGCGAGGGAATGGAAAGCGGCGTGCGGGCGGCTGTCTTTTCCGGGGCGGGCGAGGCAGGCGCGAGTGCCGGAGCGAGCGTCGGGGTCATCTTCCGGCCCTCCCGGCGGGGAGTTTCGCAGGAGACGGCAGCGCGGCGGCGTCCGGCAGGCCAGGCAGGACGGCCAGCACGCCTGCCCAGATGCCCGCAAACAGCACGTCGCGGAAGTTGGACAACTGCAAGTCCAGCAGGCCAAAGACAACCAGCAGCACGGTGGTCAGCAACGCGAAGATGGCAACCGCGCGGGTCAGGCTGTCTGCGTCCGGCGCGCGCAGGGTTTGCCCCGCGAAGATAAGAATGGCCGCAATCATCATCCAGAAGGCTAGAAAGCCGAACGAGCCGACCCGCTCCCAGACCCAGAGTATCTGGTTGTGCGGGATGTAGTCTTCCAGCGCATAAATGGTGCTGATGTCTGCCATCTGCACCACATGGAAATACGGACGCCCGTAGCCGTAGCCCTGCACGGGGAACGTCTTGATGGTCGCCATAAGATTGGCATTCTCGGCGTCGCGGGCCGCGTTGGACGAGGCATCGCGGGCGTCGGGGGCAAAGTTGGATTGAATGGCGCGCGCGGGCTGTCCTAGCGTCCCCGATGTATTCTTGAACAGGGGGTAATAGATGGAAAACCCGACCGTGAGGCACACCGCGAATGTCAGAATGCCCCGCCGCCGCTCCGGGAGGGCTTGATACGCCGCCGCCAGCAGAATGGGAACCACAATCAGCATCGCTGCCGTCGCCGCCCGGCGGTTCAGGGCGAGATTGGCAATCTCCACAAATGGCAGCAAGACCCACATCCAGCGGCGCAGGCGCGGCAGGGCTTTGCACAGCACGAGAGTCAGCAGGAGCAGCGCGAAGGCGTCAAAAAAGAACGCTTCTTCATGCACGCCAACACCCTGATCCGGCAGGGGCTGCCCGTGCAGGGTCACAAAGCGGCGAAACGAGAGCAGCAGCGCCTTGACGCCGATGCAGCCGACGGTGATGCCAATCACAGCGCGCAAGTCACGGCGCGTGCGGACAATGTTGACCGCCATGAGATAGGCCAGCCCAAAGTAAAGCTGCGAGCGCACTTCCTGAAGGGAAATCTTGAAGTCGCCGCCGGTCAAGACGCCGTTCATCCAGCCCAGCAGCACAAACCCCGTGTAAACGCCAATCGGCAAGAGCAGCGGCCCGCCGCGCAGGTTGGTCGTGCGGGTATATACGGCGCGCACGACGGAGCAGGCCCCGGCGATGAGAATGAACACTTCAAACAGGTTCAGCGGAATGCCCTTGAAGTCCGTGTGCGCGTACACCTGGAAAATGGTGTTGACGTTCCAAAAGAGCGGCACTCGGTCGGTCAGCGAGTCCGGGTAAGGGATGCCATTGGGGTCGGTGACTATCCCCAGCTCAAACAGGCACGCGGCGGCCAGCGTGATATACAGCGCAAGACGCGGGAAGCGCCACAGCAGCACCGGGGTCAGCAGGACAACCAGCAGCGCCAGCGGCAGAAATGGATAGTCAGCGGCGAAAGCGGCGAACGTGCCGCCCACCAGCAGAGCGAATGCCAGCCCGCCCACGAGAAAAATGCGGGCGCGGCGGCGGGCGGAGCGGACGTAATCATCGGCGCTGGGCGGATTGTGCAAGGCGGCCCCATCTGTCATCGGTATATTCTTCTCACTCGGTCACTCAGTCTTTAGGCACGCGCAGCAGGGTCATAGAATACGGCGGCAGGATCACGGTGAGATGCCCGCCCTGCGTCCGTTTCTGCGGCAGGACGACAATCTCCTTTGCATTGTCGGCAGAACAGCGCCAGGACTGGACACTTGACGCGGGAAATGTTGGCCCGCCCAGCATGAGGGGCGCGGTGACCGTGGCGCGCGGCATTTTATTAATCAGCATGAGCGTGAGCGCCCCGGTGCGCGAGTCCACGCCCGCGTAACAGGACAAACGGTTCGGGTCAGCGCTGACGGCCCGGCAACTGAGGTCTCCGAAGCCCAGCCCAGCGCCGTCGGCATTGCGGTACAGCTTGAACGCCAAGTAGCTCGGCGAGTTCTTCGGCGGGTAGGCCCAGTAGTTGGCGAGGTACAGCCCGTCGCGGCCAAAGATGCCCAGCGCGTCGCACACGGCAAGGCCGCCGTCCATTTTGTCGTCCGCGCCGAAGTTCCATTCGGTGATGCCGATTTTCGTGCCGGGATAGCTGGACGCCACCCACTCTTTGAGGCGCGGCAGCAGGCGCACCGGCTCGCCAATCCAACTTTCGTCGGTGTAGGAGGCGTCCCAGAGTGAGCGCACGGAGCGGAGGCGGCGAGCCTGCGCGTCCTTGTCGTCCTGCCCGCCATATAATCCATTGCCCTGCGGGTAGTAATGCACGTCTAAAACGTCCAGCGTGCGCCGCCCGGTTTTCTCGTCATGGACGCGCACCTGCGCCAGAAACCAGGGCAGGAACCACTGCCCGCCGTGCCGATTGAAGTCGGGGTGGGACTTGAAGTTGTCTGTGCCTCGGTCTAAAGCCGAACACTTGTAGCCGGGCCAGCCCCACGAAACCGGGCCGGTGATTTGGGCGGTCGGGTCAACATCCTTCACGGCGTCGGCGTAGGTGACAAACTCCCGAAGCGTGTCGTCGTAGCCCATGCGGGCGGGGTGAACATCGGTGTGCGTGTTGTCCCACAGGTCAGGTTCGTTGTCCATCGCGTACAGGCGCACGCCGCCGTGCGCCGCGTCGCCGAAGTGCGCGACCAGGTGATGCACCCATTCGTCCTGATAAACCGCGCCGCCGGGCGTCAGTGTCGGATTGTCCGTAAAGGGACTGCCTTTGCGGGGCAGGGAGCGCACGGAAGTCTTTTGCCTGTTGGCGGTGGGGTCGTAGCCCGCGATGGCTCCGTCCGCGCTTCCTGTGGGGGACGCGCCGCTGTCCGGGACATTCTGCGAGAGCGTGTTGTTGTCCGCGCTGCTGGCAACCCACCCCAGCGTGGGAACCGTGAGCAGGGTGAGCGAATCCGCCGCGATGTTCTGGCGCACGAAGGCATCGGCGGCAGAGGACGGCGCGGGGGGCAGGTCGACGTCTACGGCCTTGCGGTTGCGGAACTGCCAGTCGCGGGCGGCGTTGTCGGCGTTGCCCAGAACCCAGTTGTAGCGAGACTTGTCATTGCCGCCCCAGCGGTTGACGCCTAAATGCAGGTCGGTCAGATAGTCGGGCGGGGCGAACGCCATGCCATAAATCAGGCGCGAGATGGGGTGCAGGTCGGCGCGCTCGTCCACCGTGACTGTCACCGTCGCCGTTGTAGGCGCGGGCGGCAGGGTTAAATCCGGCTGAAGCGTGATGTCGTCCAGAAACACGGCGGGCTGCGCGGCCATGCCTGCCGCCTGAAAGACGACGCCGGTGATGGTTTCGCCGTCTTTGGGCGCGTCCAAATCGGCCAGCGGAATGCGGACGCGCTCCCACTCGCCGCCGGACGTGACATAATGGCGCAGGGACGCATACTTCTGGAACTTCCTGTCCCCGTCCACGAGGCAGACATTCAGGGCGGAATGGCCGCGCACATAAAATTGCAGCGCACCGTAGCCGAGCGTGCCCACGCCGTCGTGGTGCAGATAAACGCCCTTGTTCTCCGTCGGGGTCATGCGAAGGGACGCCGCGCCCGCGTGAACCGCCGCATGAGATTGGAGTTCATGCGCCGCCCACGACCAGTCCTGCCAGCCGTCACCCAGGTTGTCGGCATAGATAACAAGCGGTTCGTCGGCGCGCTCGGCGGGGGGCGCGTCTGCAGCGAGCGCCTTTTTCGCCTGCGCCGCCTTGAGCGTATGATACAGCGTGCGCGCGCTGTCATGCAGACGCCCGCGCAGATTGTGGTGTCCGGCCAGAACGCCGCCCCCTGCTGCCAGCAGGAGCAAAGCCGCGCCTGCCGCGCGCACGGCTTTAGTGTTTGACATAGGTATAGGCAATCACGAGCGCAATCCACAGGGCCAGCGCGCCCCAGTGGGTCGGAGTCATGCGCCGCACCCACAGGCCCATGCCGACGGCGACAAAGATAATGGGGAGCACGATATTCATGCGATACGCTCCTCCGGCGCAGGCGGTTCCTCCGACGCGAGCGGCGCGGCGGAGGCAGGCGGGGCAATTGGGGCGCGCGCCGTGCGTACCCATTCGTCGCCTGCCTTCGTTGTTTGCCGGGGGCGGGCGTACAGACACACTTTCCACACGGCATAAAACGGGGCGCGCAGGAGAGCGGCGTAAGCCTCAGCGGGAGCGCCCGCCAGACGCAGACCGCCCAGAACGTAACCCGCCAGACCGACCGCGCACAGCGTCGCCGCCTGCGCCCAGAGAAGTGCATGGGGCAGCCACCCCAGGTACGCGCCAAAGCCAATCAAGGTCAGCCAGAGCGCCAGGAGGCCGCACAGTTCCGCCAGCGGCGGCATCAGCAAATCCCACGCGGCATCGCAGAGAAGCGCGCGGCGGCGGCGAATGCCCTCCCACAAAAGCGGCAGGGCACGCTCACGAACCAACTTGTAGCGGCCCGTCTCCCAGCGCTGTCGCTGGGAAGTCGCCTGTTTCGCAGAAGTCGGCATCTGCGCCAGGACGCGCGCTTCAGGGACATAGCGCACGCGCAGGCCCAGATTGCGGGCCAGGTCTAACCCGTAGTCCAAATCCTCGGTCACGCTGTCGCCGCGCCAGCGCGCCTGCTGAAGCGTTGCGCGGGTGAATGCCATGCCGTTGCCTTTCAGCCCGACGCCCAGACCCAGGCGGTCGCGCCCCAGCGGGCGCACATGGTTGACCAAATCAAACGCGGCGGTCATCAGCGCGGCCCGCCAGCCTTCGCCGGAGTTCAGCACTCCATAGCGGCCCTGCAAAGCGCACAGGCCATCGGCATCGGTGTCGGTTGTGAGGCGCTCCGTCATGCGCGTCAGGAAATCGGGCGCGGCCCAGGTGTCGGCATCCACAATCACGTAGGCGTCGGCGGGCACAGGCGCATGGAGCAGATGGGAAAACGCCCAATCCAGCGCGTAGCCCTTGCCGCGCTGCTGCGGGTCAACGCGCTCCAGCACAATCGCGCCGTGCGCCCGGGCAATAGCGGAAGTCGCGTCGGCGCAGTTGTCGGCGACCACCACGACTTCATAGCAGGCGGCAGGATAGTTTTGGGCACGCAAACTGCCCAGGGTCGCGGCCAGCACCAGTTCTTCATCGTGCGCGGGAACGACCACCACCAGCGAAAGCGCGTCAGCAGCGTTCATGGCTTCGGCTCCTTGCGCGCGGCGCGGCGCTGGGCGAGCGCGGCGGCGGCTTCAATCACGAGCAGATACGTGACGCTGGCAGCCACCACGAGGCCAATCAGAGTAGTCAGAATGGTAAACAGCACCGGGGCCATCGTGTTTCCTCACGCGCCGTTCTTGCCGCCGCGCAGCCAGGCGGGGAGAGGCCAGGACTTGTGGGGCGGCGGCACGCGGTTCAGGGTGACGCCCAGCACTTTGTCGCGGCCCACCATGTCCAGCGCGCTGTTCACCACGTCCTGCGGGGTCGCCCCGGCGCGCACCACCATGAGCAGACCGTCCAGCGGGCGCGCGAGCGGCAGCACGTTGTCGGAGGACACGGCGGGCAGGTCAACGATAATCACGTCAAACGCATATCGGGCCGACACAATCAATTGCTCCACGCGCGGCGAGCGGGCCAGTTTGGCGGGCTGCATGGGCGCTTTGCCTGCGGGGATAATGACCAGGTTCTCGCAGCCTGCCAGCTGCAAGGTGGGAACCACCGTGCCGGAGCCTTCCAGCACGGCTACCACGCCGTCTCCGGTTTCGGGAACGCCCAGGCGGGCGACTAAATCACTGTGCCCCAGACTCATTTCCAGCAGGCAGACCTTCTTGAACGTGTCGCGCGCAATGGTCATTGCCAGATGCAGCGCAACGGTAGTCTTGCCTTCGCCTGCCACGGCGCTGGTGACGCCCAGCACATAGGGCGCGGTCGCCCCCAGCCCGTCGCCGGGAAGCAGGGTCACGTTGCCCAGGCCGGTCGCCTGCCGCTCCAGCGAGGCGTACAGATGGGAGAACTCGGCAGGCGTCTGCTCCACGCGCAAGTCTAGCAGGGTCGGCGCGGGAGTTGCCGCCGGGGAGTGCTGTGCCGAAGCGTCGTCGCTCCCGTCTTCCTGTTCCGCGCCAGTTTGCAGCAGCGCGGCGAACTCTTCGGGGAGCAGCGTGCGATTAGGCCGCGCGCGCCGGGCGTGCGGCGCTTCAGGCTGCATCCCGGCTTCAGGCCGCGTCACGGGAATAGCGGCTTGCTCCACAGGAATGGCGGGCTGCTCTTCGCGGTGACGGCGCTGGATTGCCTCAAACTCATCATAGCGCAGGGTGCGCTCCTGCCAAGGCACGGGCAGGTCATGCGGAGCCTCGGACGGCTCGGTTCCATTTCGGCGAGAGCGGCTCATGGGGCGGGGTCTCCTTGCGGGGCGGACAGCGCAGGCTGTCCGCCAGAGTGAGTCAGGGCGGTTGGAGCAGAATGATAGCGCAGCGCGGCGGTTTCCGGCAGCGAGGCCAGCACAGGCACGCCGAGCAGCCGGGCGGCGTCGCTTTCATAGCGCAGGGAATGGTCGGCCCATTCGCTTAGCACCACCAGGATGATGCCGACAATCGCGCCCAGCACGATGCTGGCGAAGATGAGGCCGAGCAATTTGGCCTTGCCAGTAGTCGGTTCGGCGTACACCTGCCCGATGGGGGTAAGCGTGGACGACGCCGACACTTTATCTAGGTCGCCCTTGATTTTAATCTGCTCGCGCCGCTGCAGCAGGTTCTCGTACTGCTCCTTGAGGATGCTGTAATCGCGGGTCTTGTCGGTCAGCGTGCGCTGCTCGGCGGGAATGGCGGCGATGCGCGTCTCATACTGGGCAATTGCCTGCTGCAAATGGGCAATCTGGGCCGTCTGCGTCTGCTCGGCGATGGTGGCATCGGTCAACTGCTGCTGAAGCGCCTGATACTCCGGATTGTCCTGCAATTTAGTCTGCATGACCGTATCCGTTTCCGGGGAGTGCGCTTTCTGCTTGGACGCCAGCCCTTTTTCCAGCGTGTCAATCTGCTCGGTGAGGGCGACGACATCCGGGTGGGTGGGCAGTTTATTGCCTGCCAGCAGAGCATCGCGCTTTGCCATAAGCGCTTTGATTTGCAGGGCATACGGGCTGTCGGTAGAAGTCTGCTCCAGAATAGACAGCGGCTTGATTTCCGCAATGCGCTTTTGCAGTTCGGCCTTGCGAAGCGAATTGTCGCGCGCGGTGATTTGCAGGTTGTCTAGTTCCGCCTTCAGATTGGACAACTGGCTGATGTCGGCGCTCTGCGATTTGGGCAGTTCGCCGGAGTTCTGCTTTTTGTAATCAATCAGGGCCTGTTCAGCCTTCCGCATACGGGTTTCGTAGTCGGCTATCTGACTGTCTAAAAAGCGCCCGGTGGCGTGGGCCTGCGCGGAGCGGCCCTGCCCTACCGCTTCAATATACTGCTGCTGCAGGGCAGCGACGATGCGCTCGCTTTCGGCAGGATTGGGCCAGGTCAGCGAGATTGTCCACAGGCTGTCCGATTGGCCGGAGGTAGGGTCGCTCTGCACACCCGCCGACAGGTTCTTTTTCAAGAGTGCGTAGCGCGGGTCGTTGGCTTTAGGGTCAACATTAATCGGCTTGTCCAGATGGGCGTTCTGGATCGCGCTGTCCAGAAAGCCGCCGGGCAGGTTGTCGTTCACCAGGTCGTTGAAGTGATTGACGTTCTGCTGGGCGGGCGAGATGTAGGACGGCGTGCTGGACGTGACCCCCAGTTCGGTGGCGACATCTTCCGTGACGACCTGCGTGAGCGCGGTAGCGACATACGCCTTGCTTTTCAGGTACAAAACCCCGCTGGTCAGGCTGCTGACCGCAATCAGGGCGGCCAGAAACAGCCAGCGGTGCCGGAAAAACGAATTGGTGATGCGGCCTAAAATGGGCGCGCGCTGAGACATGATATGCTCCTCAATATGAACGATGACTTTTCACGTAGACTTTTCAGGCAGCACGGTGGCTGCTGTGATGATTGTGGGTAAAGCCCGCTTCATTCTCAGGTTTAGAACGTGCCAGAGGCCAAAAACTGGTAATGATGCGTGGGCCAGGTTACGATGCCCCGCATGAAAACGCCCGTGACGGCAGCATCTTTACTGCAATCACGGGCGGAAAAGTACAGACGGTGCGGCGTGCCCTAATACGCGCCGTCGCCGCCCAGCACGGCAGGAATAGTCATCAGGATAATCCGCAGGTTCAGCCCGACCGACTGGTTCTGGATATAATGCAGGTCAAGTTCCACGCTGTGCTCAAAGGAAACGGCGGCGCGTCCCGATACCTGCCACAGCCCGGTCAGGCCCGGAGTGACCGACAGGCGCTGCATCTGGCGCGGCGTGTAGTTGGCAACTTCCGAAGGCAGCGCGGGACGCGGGCCAATCATGCTCATCTCACCTTTGAGAACATTGAAGAGCTGCGGCAGTTCGTCCAGCGAAAACCGGCGCAGAACGTTGCCAACCGGCGTGATGCGCGGGTCGTTCTTCATCTTGAACACAGGGCCGCTGCGCTCGTTCTGGGCTTCCAGCGCCCGGCGCAGACGCTCGGCGTCCTGCACCATCGAGCGGAACTTGAACAAAGGAAACTCTTTGCCGTCCTTGCCCACCCGCTTCTGGATAAACAGCACCGGGCCGGGGCTGCTTGCTTTCACCAAAGCCGCGAGAAGCAGAAACAGCGGCAGCAGCAGCAGCAGAAAGAACAGGGAAGCGAGGACATCAAACGCGCGCTGCACAAGGCGTGTGGCGCGATGCTGCACGGGCAGGACGCCCAGCGAAATGGTTTCCCCGATACCTGTCTGGCACCCGCTATCCCACAGAGGCGGTCTGACGGGCGTGTCCGCTGCAGAGGGCGTCTCCAGCGAAGTCATCACCAATCGTGACGATGATTGCATTGATGTGTCCATCTCTTTGCCTGCCCCGCAGGGCAACCTCCCATACGATGTTATTTCCGTTAACAACGCTCAGCATTGGCGCGGGCTTTGCTGCCTGAGAACCCTGCAAAAAGCGTGCCAACTTGGCAGCCTGCTTCAGCAGCAGCAAAAATAACCGCGTGGCAAATTGTCAGCAGGCACTTTACATATGTATTGTAACACGGTTTTGTGCGGTTATTCAGTTAACTTACCCGCCCAAATAAAAAGATTTTGCGGGGCTGCCTATTTCTTTACCTGACACATCTTTGACAGCAGAGACAACTGTGAGTATAATGGAGACAGCATTTTCAGGAATGCGACGCTTTCCTTCGGCGAGGCTGCTTTGCTCGCGCCCTGCCGCGCACTATAAGTGAGCACGGAGATATTGCCAAATTATGCCCAGGACACGACGCGCTGCCGCGCCTGACGCCGCCCCGGATGCGGCGCAGAAAGACGCTGCTCAGTCAGACACGACGCCCACAGCGGCTCCTCTCGCAGAGCCATCTGTTTCATCTCCTCCCCCCGCGCGGCGACGGCGCGTCAAGCCAGTCATTGATGCCGCCCTGTCAGCCGCTGCTGTTGAAGCCGCTCCCGCAGCCGAAGCCGCTCCCGTAAAGGTGTCCGACCCGGACGCGCCTCCGGCAAAGCGGCGCGGCGGACGGCGTGCCCGGCCTGCTGCCGAGGCAGAACCGGCTCTTATTGCCAGGGAAACAGCCGCCGCCACGCAGCCTGCCGCAACGGAACCTCCTGGAGAAACGGCTCCGCCCCCCGCGCGCCGGGGCCGTCCACGTCGCAAGGTCACGGAAAGCGCCATTCCGCAACCGCCTGCCGGGGCCGCTCAGGAAGTCAGCGCGCCTGAAACTGCGCCTGCGCCCGATGCTGCGCCCGAAACTGCGCCTGCGCCCGAAACTGCGCCTGTGCCCGCGCGGCGTGGACGCTCGCGCCGGTCGCCTTCCGCTGAAACCCCGGTTCTGCCGGAACCGTCGCCCCTCGAAGAGGCTGCCGGGCAGTCTCTGCCAGCCCGGCGGCGCGGCGGCAGGCGGCGGGCGACCAGTTCAGACATGGCAGCGGCGGAAGCCACGACGGAGGCTTCTGTCCCAGCGGCTCCCTCCCAGGAGGGCGAAGGGACGGCGCGGCGGCGGGGTCGGCGGCGCGCGACAGCAGACGCCATTCCTGTTGAGGCCCCCGAAACAGCAACGCCCGCAGAGGCCGCCGGGCAAACTGAACCGAACACGGCGGCGGAAGCCCCTGGCGGCGGGCGACGAAGCGGACGGCGCGGGCGGCGGCGCAACGAAGACGCCGAGATTGCCACAGACAGCCTGATTGCGGACGACGGCGCGCTGCTTCTGCCAGAAGGGGAAGAAGAGCCGGAGGAAGACGGCCTGCTTCTTCCCATTGCGCCGCCCGCGCCGACTTATGTCGCCCCGTTTCTCGTTCCGCCTGCACAGTCTCCTGCAGAGGGCGCGCTCCTGCCACGCGTTCAGGCGCGAGTGGACACGAGCGGGCCGGGCCTGCCGCAAATCGTGGTGGACGAGACGCCCTACCCCCCGTTCCTATTCTTCGTGAATGCGGAAACGGCCCACAGCGGCGAAGTGGTAGACGCCCAAATCCGGGGGGCGGCAGAGGCGGGCATTCACCTGTTTTCGGGGGTGATGTACCTGCCGCTGAAGAATGCCTACGGCGACCGCTCGTTTGGCGCGACAGACGCGCTCATCCAGCAGATACTTCATGCCGACCCGGAAGCGTTCATTCTGCCGCGCCTGCAATGCGTCCCCACCAACTTCTGGGCGCGCACTCATCCCGACCAGATGGCACGTTATGCCGATGGCTCCAATGGCGACGTGTCGCTCGCGTCCACCGAGTTCTGGGCCGACTGCGTGGACGCACTGGATGCCCTCATCGCGCACTTGAGCGACCCGGCGACGCCCGGCGGCGACCGCGTAATAGGTTTTCAGATTGACCGGGGCGAGTGGTTCTATGATGCTGCCGCCGGGCACGACCTGTCCGAGCCAAATAAATTGGCGTTCCAGAACTGGCTCCACGCCCGGTATCAGTTCCCCTACGCCCTGCGCGCCGCGTGGTTTGATGGCTCCGTCACCTTTGAGGACGCCGCTGTTCCCGCCTGGCCGGGCGCGGCTCCCAAAACCGGCGACGCGCCGGTTTACCTTTCTGCGCGCGAAGGCCGCTGGCCAGACTTCGCCCTGTTTTCGTCGCAACTGGTCGCGCAGGCCATTACCGGGCTGGCGGACGCCATCAAGACGCTTTCCGAAGGCCGCCTGCTGGTCGCCGTGTCCTATGGCTACACGCTGGAGTTCGCCGCGCGCAACGACTCCGGGCATCTCGCGCTCGCGCAGGTGCTTCAGTCACCGTCGGTGGACATTCTGGCGGGGCCGAACTCTTACAGCAGCCGGGGCGCGGGCAGCGCCGGGGCATTTAGCGCTCCAGTCGACTCCGTCGCTCTGCACGGCAAACTGTGGCTGGTGGAGGACGACACCAAGACGTTCCTGGCGGAAGGCGAGACGGACGATACTTACAACCCGAAAATCGCCGGGGGCGCGGACACCCGCGCCGCCCATGAGCGCCATTTCGGGGCCGCGCTCGCGCATGGAGCGGGCGTCACGTGGATGGACTTGTGGGGGCAGGGCTGGCTGGACAGCCCGGACATTTGGCGGGAACTGGGTACGCTGCGCGACCAGGCCGCACGTCTGGGGAAGATTGGCGCGGGCCGCGCCACGCCGCCTGATGTCGCCGTTCTGGTGGACGAAGCATCGCTCGCGTACCTCAAAAGCAATCCGGCGGGGCTGGGACAGAATCTGGTCGGCAAGACTCGCGACCTGCTCCTGCGCGCGGGCGCATCGGTCGGCTTTTATCTGCAAAGCGACGTGACGCGGGCGGACTTCCCGGACTGCGCGCTGTATCTCTTCGTGAACGCCCTGCGCGTCACCACCGGGGAGCGACGGGCCATTCGGGAGCGCCTGCACCGGCACGGCAAAACGCTGGCGTGGCTGTACGCGCCCGGCATCTTTGATGAGCGCGGCCCTGCCGAAGAGGAAATCGGCGACACGGTGGGCATGGCCCTGCGCGCGCAGCCCTGGAATGCACGCCTGGGCAGTCAATTGACTGAAGTGCGCCATCCCATCACGGAGCGACTTCGGACAGCGAAGCGCGCGATTGGGCAGGACGAAGTAGTCAACCCTTCCTTTGCCGTCAGCGACCCGCAGGCCGTCGTGCTGGCGGAATACGCGCAGACCGGCGCGGCAAGTCTGGCCGTGCGCGAGCACCCGGACGGCTGGAAATCGGTGTTTCTGGGCGACCCGCACCTATCGGTAGAACTTCTGCGCGGCCTGTATGCTTACGCGGGCGTCCCGCTGTACGACGCGCAGGACGATGTGGTGTATGCCCGCGACGGCGTGTTGCTGGTTCATGCGCCCTACACAGGGCAGCGCACATTCTCCCTACCGTCCCGCGCGACGGTGTACGATGTGGCTGAAGACCGCATCCTCGCCACCGGCGTCACCCGGTTCCGGGCGTTCCTGCGCGCCCGCACGACGCGCCTATTTTTGTGCGGCGACGCCGAAGCCGTTGCCGCCGCCACCGGGTTGGAACTGCCCGAAGCCGAAGCAGGCGGCATGGCAGAAGACGCACCGCCCGTCGTCTTCGCGCCGGAAACAGCCGCCGAAAGCCAGAGCAGCCCGGACGATGACGAGAGCCTGCTCCCCGTGTTAGATGGCAGCATCTCGGACAGCGAGGGAGCAAGCGAGGAAGACAGCATCGCCGACGGCTCCGACGCACCTGCTCCCGTATCGGCTTCCCGCAGCCGCTGGCAGCGTCGCCGCGCCGCCCTGCGCGCCCGCCGCGACGCTGATCGCCTGGCCCGCACCGGCGAAGGGCCTGCCGAAACGACCGCCGCGAGCGCGCCCGTAGATATGGAAACCCTGCTGCCGGGCCTGCCGCCCCGCCGCGCCCGAACGCCGAACGCGCCGCCTGCGGGCGACGAGAACAGCGTGCAGGAGTAATTGCTGAACACTAGTAATTGCTGAACATTGCCGCCGCTCACTGCGTCTCACAGTTCGGACGGCCTGCCGCTTGGCCTGCATTGCTCGCATAAGGACATTTATCATGTCGCTTTCTGTGGAAGACACGCACCGTCTCGCCCATCTGCTGCGCCGCGCGGGATTTGGCGCGCGCCCGGACGAATGGACATCCTGCGCCGCGCTGGGCGTCGCGGGCACGACTGACCTCCTGCTGCACCCGGAGCGCGTCCCCGATCATCTGGACGCCGTGCTCGTCGATATTGGCGGCGACTATGTGGACTTCACCAATTTAGACAGCGTGCGCCAGTGGTGGCTCTACCGGATGCTCCACACGTCCCGCCCGCTGGAAGAGAAAATGACGCTGTTCTGGCACGGGCACTTCGCCACGGCGACGTACAAAGTGGACAACCCGCGCTGGATGTGGCAGCAGAACCAGCTGTTCCGCGCCCATGCCCTCGGCAATTTCCGTACCCTGCTGCAAGGCGTCTCCCGCGACCCGGCCATGCTCATCTGGCTGGACGGCGTGGAAAACCGCAAAGGCAAGCCCAACGAGAACTACGGGCGCGAACTGCTGGAACTGTTCACGCTGGGCATCGGCGGCGGCTACACCGAAACCGACGTAAAAGAAGCCGCCCGCGCGTTCACCGGCGGACGCTTTGACCGGGACACGGGCGCGTTTGTCTTTGATGCCGCGCAGCATGACGATGGCCCCAAGACGTTTCTGGGGCAGACCGGCCCCTTCACGGGCGACGACATCATTGACATTGTGGCGCGTCACCCGTCTACGGCGCGCTTCCTCTGCACGAAACTATTTCGGTTCTTCGTGCATGACGACCCTAGCCCTGCGGAATTGGCCCCGCTCACCCGCGCATACTTCGCCAGCGGCTATGACATTCGCGCCGTGATGGGAACGCTGCTGCAGTCCCCCGCGTTTTATTCCGACACCGCGCGCTACGCCAAGATGAAAAGCCCCACCGAGTATGTGGTCACGCTCCTGCGAACTTTGGACGTGCCCATGACGGCGGCCAGCGGCAATGGGCCGGTGTCGCAGACCGTGCGCGCGATGGGGCAGGACTTGTTCAACCCGCCCAATGTGAAGGGCTGGCCGGAAGGCAAAGCGTGGGTGAACACATTGACGCTCATGGCACGCTTCAACTTTGCGTCCCGCCTGGCGTCGGATTTAGACCAGCGTGGCCTGCTGTCGGATCGCCTGCACGCCTGCCTGCGCGCGCAGGGCCTCGGCGGGCCAGGACAGTTAGCCACGCCCGACCAGATTGCCCTCGCGCTCTGGGCGGCATTCATGCCGGGCCGTGCGCCATCGGAAAAGACCCGCGCCACGCTGGCCGCCTTCGTGCAGGACGATGCCCACCCCGGCACGGCGCACTTTGAGAGCCGCGCGGCGGGCCTGCTATCGCTTGTTGTCTCTGCCCCCGAATACCAGTTGGCCTAGAAGAGGAATTGCTGAGGAAACTTCCATGTTCCACCCCACTACGCGCCGCGAGTTTATCCAGAACGGGCTGGCGTTTGTCTCGTTCGGCTTGGCGATGCCCGCGTTTCTGATGCAGGCGGCGCAGGCAGCGGTGTCAGGAGATACGGCTTCCATGCCGGGCCTGCCGCCAATCCCGCAGGGCAAAATCCTAGTGGTTGTGGAGATGTCGGGCGGCAATGACGGCCTGAACACGGTCATTCCCTATGCCGATGCCGCTTATGCCAAAGCGCGCCCGACTATTGGCCTGCCCGCTGGTGATGTGGTGAAACTCAGCGCGACAGCGGGCCTGCACCCGTCTATGAAGGCATTACAGCCCTTGTTTGAGCAGGGCCATCTGTCCGTGCTGACCGGCGTGGGATACCCCAACCCCAACCGCTCGCACTTTCAGTCTATGGACATTTGGCAGACCGGAAACCCCGCTGTCACTTTCTCAGACCGAACAGGGTGGCTCGCGCGCTACTTTGACAGCGACGGCCACTTCCTCGGCAATCCGCTGTCGGGCATTACGCTCGGCTCGTCGCTGCCCCTGACCCTGTTTTCCGGGGACGTGCCCGCGTCGGTGATTGGCAACGGTCAGGATTACGGGTTCGGGAACGCAGGCGGCGACCGACATCGTCAGCAGGGGGCGCTTCATGCCCTGTACGGCGAGGGCACGGTGGCGGGCAGCCATGCGGAGTTTGTCCGCAATGTGGGCAGTCAAGCGTATGCGAGTTCGCAGGAATTGAAGCGCGCCTTTCAGGACTATGATAGTCACTCCAGCCATGCGGCGAAGTACCCACAGGGGAACGGGTTCGCATCTGGCTTGCAGACCATCGCTAAACTGATTACCGGGGGCGTGGGGACGCGCGTGTATTACCTCTCACTGGGCGGGTTTGACACCCATGCCAACCAGCCGCGCCAGCACGCCAATCTTTTGGGAAACCTGGCCGATGGCCTTGCCGCCTTCTACGCAGACCTCGCGCAGCAGGGACGCGCAAGTGACGTGACTGTGCTCACATTCTCGGAGTTCGGGCGGCGGGTGAAAGAGAACGGTTCGGCGGGCACCGATCATGGGGCAGCGAGCGTGATGCTGGCGCTCGGCGGCGGGGTCAAGGGGGGCGTCGTGGGCGACTACCCCAGCCTGTCGGATTTGGACGACGGCGACCTGCGCTTCCACACGGACTTCCGCAGCGTCTACGCGACGCTGTTAGATAAATGGCTGGGCGCGAAGTCGGCGGCGGTGCTGGGCGGCGCGTTTCCCCATCTGGACTTCGTTTAAGGCACACTGTCGTGGATTTGGGGAACTGGCTCAATCCGAACTATCTCATCGCGGGCTTGGTGTGGAGCGCGGTGGGCGCAGGCATGATTTCGTATGCCCGCAAGCGCGGGGAGATTTTTGTCGGCCTGGGCGGATTAGCCATCCTCGCGGTGACGTTCTTTGCCGCTACCATTCTCAGTATGTCCCTGATGAGTTTGGCTGTCATTGGCGTACTGTACGGCCTGCAGCGGCTGGGGTACTGGTAACACCGTCACACAGCAAGGTGTTTCACCCCCTCGCTGAACGTGAGACTATTCCCGCATGGCCTCCAAGCCAATTCCCTGCGCCTGGCAGAACTTCCCATACGCCAGCGGGCTAATCTCGGACGGTTTAATCTCGCTGCGCCCGCCCCAGAAGACGTTGGTGTAGCCGACCGCAATGCCGCATGCCGCCAAATGCGCGTCCATGGCGGCTTTGTGCGCCAGCAGCACGTCTTTGTCTAACCCATGCGCGACGCCCATGATGTTGACGCCGTTAAACTCCGGGCCGCCTTCGCGCCAGTAGGCGTGCGTCATAATGTGGAAGCGGCCCACTTCGCGCCCGGCGTCAATTTCCCGTCCCGCAGGCACGGCCCAGTGAAACAGCGCGTTGTAACGAGTGGCGCGCAGGCCGCCTGCGGCAGGCTTGACGTGCTCCAGAAACGTAGAAAAACGCCCCACCACGCCGCGCTCATTCAGGGAGCGCGCCACGTCTAAGAACACGCCCAGTGGCACTTCAGCCTCGTTTGCGCGCGCTGCCCAGAGATTGCCAGCCAGTTCTTCGGGGGTGAACTCGCGCTTCAGGGCCGTCAAAACGCGCCATTCCAGGTCACTGAGCGACACAATCTGCGTGTCTACCACGTCGGCTAAAGCGTCCGCTTTGCTGCCGACGGGCAGATTTTGACGGCGCACGTGCCCTACACCGAGCGCGAACAGACACTTTGCAGGCATTAAACGGTAACTTTCCGCGCCAATTTCTCTTTGCAGGTAGTCAGCGTGCTTCGCCAGCGAAAAGCCCGGCGGGACTTTCAGCGTCGTCCACAATTTGTAACGAGAACCGGGCGTCTGCGCGCTGTCGGTGGAGCGCACGACCACATGACCAGAGAACGGGTCTTCGTGAAAGAGGAAGTCAAACGCGGCATCCAGGCGGTCTGCGGGAACCTGCCACGCCACCAACGAGCCTGCCGCAAGGTTCGTCGCCATCAGCGTTTGCCGGACGCGGCGAATGGTTCCGGCCCGCAGCATGAGTTGAATACGCTCCGTGACAACACCCAGCGGCACGCCGGACTGCGCGGCGATTTCGCCCAGCGGGTCGGCTTGAAAGCCCTGCAAGCGGTCTTCGGAGATGGCGAGAATACGGGCATTAATGGGGTCATCCATGCGGGCCAGAGTGTCATGGGGCGTGGGAACGACGGGCGCGTCAACAGTCAGCGTGCTCATGCCCTTTATTGTACCCGATGGGGTGCGCGCACAAAAAAGCCCCCGCCTCCCCAGAGGGAGCGAGGGCTTTTCCGGCATTCAGCGAGGGGTTGAAACCCCTCGGCTTTCTTCCGCTGGCGGCGAGGGCCATTCCACGAGGGGTTGAAACCCCTCGCTTTATTGCGCCAGAACAGGCGCGAGAGCGTGTCCGTTACGCCGCTTTCACGTCCACCGACGCGCCTTCGGCGGTCAGTTTGGCTTTCAGGGCTTCGGCATCCTCTTTGGTCAAGCCTTCCTTGACCGCCTTCGGGGCGGCTTCTACCAGGTCTTTGGCTTCTTTGAGACCCAGCGCAGTCACTTCGCGCACGACCTTAATCACGTTAATCTTCTTCTCGCCTGCGGCGGTCAAAATGACGTTGAACGCGGTCGGCTCCTCAGCGGCGGCAGGAGCCGCGCTATCACCCCCGCCACCGGGGGCGGCAGCGGCGACGGGCGCGGCGGCAGTGACGCCAAACTCTTCCTGAAGCTGCTTCACAAAGTCGCTTAGCTCCAGCACGGTCATGCTCTTGATGGTGTCCATCAGTTGTGCGGTATCAGCCATTGTTCTTGTTCTCCTTGTTGTCTGTCGGTTAAGCCGCCCCTGCCGCGCCTTTTTGGTCGGCGACAGCCTGAAGCGTAAAGACGAAATTAGAAACGATGCCGTTCAGCGTGCCCACAAAGCCCGCGATGGGCGATTGAAGCGAGCCGAGCATCTGCGAAATGAGCACCTCGCGCGGCGGCGTCTTGGAAAGCGCCTCCACCTGTGCGGCGTCAAAGACGCGGCCACCCATCACGCCTGCTTTGAGCGAAATGGCCTTGTGGTCGCGCACGAAGTCCACCAGCACCTTGCTGGCCGCCACCGGGTCGCCCTTCGCGAAGCCAATCGCTGTTGGCCCCGAAAGATGCGCGTCCAAATCGGCAACCGGCATCAAACCGTCTGCCGCCAGCTTGAACAGCGTGTTCTTGACCACGCGGAACTCAGCATCGGCCCCGCGCAATTTCTTACGCAGGTCAGTCAGTTCCGCCACCGACAGGCCGCGATAGTCCGTCAGGATAGCCGCCTGCGTCTGCCCAACCAGTGCGCGCAGTTCGGCGACCAGTTCCACTTTGGCTGTGGCAGGCTCAATAGTGTAGTCTTGTGCCATAATTTATTCACCTCCTTTGCGAACCCCTTCCCGCCCGCTTTTGGCGGGCGACCCTCCCCCATAGGGAGAGGGTAAGAGAGGCAAAATAAAAGCGCCCTGCGACTGCCCTCAGACATAGGAGGCAAGTCGCAGGGCGCGGGGACGCCCCTATAAAGGAGCGTCGCGTGCGTCTCTGTCACCTCGGCAGGCGGGAAGGTTTTCCCATTAACTTGCTCGCGCAAGACCGGCTGTCTGCGGCACAAACTTTATTCAGTTAACGTAGGCTACGGCTTGCCCTGTGCGATGGCCTGCGCGCGCAGCGGGTCAATGCGAACACTCGGCCCCATCGTCGTAGAAATCGCGATGCGCTTCAGGTAGCGGCCCTTAGACGCTGACGGCTTGGCTTTCAGCAAGGCATCTACGAGAACATTCATGTTCTGCATCAACTGCTCGGTGGTGAACGACGCTTTGCCCAGCGGCACATGAACAATGCCCGCCTTTTCCACGCGGTACTCCACGCGGGTCGCCTTCTTGATGTCGGTGACGGCCTGCCCGATGTTGGGAGACACCGTGCCTGCTTTGGGGTTCGGCATCTTCTGCTTGAAGGTCGCGCCTAATCGCCCTACCTGGCCCATCATATCGGGCGTAGCAAGAATAAGATCGTACTGTTTCCAGTCCACTTTGCCCTGCTGCACTTCGGCTACCAGCTCTTCTGCGCCCACTAAATCGGCTCCGGCTTCTTCAGCGGCAGTGGCTTTATCGCCTTTGGCGAACACCATCACTTTGCGGCTTTTACCCGTGCCGTTCGGCAACGAAGTCACGCCGCGCACCATCTGGTCGCCATGACGCGGGTCTACGCCCAGGTTAATAGCGGCATCTATGGTCTCGTCAAACTTGGTGGACGCCATGCCTTTCACTTTTTCTAAAGCGGCTAAGGGTTCCAATAACTCGTCTTTGTTGGTCTGCTTGACGAGGGCGGCATAACGCTTGCCGTCAACGTGAACTCGGTCTTGTTTTCTCATGGTGTTTCCTTGTGGTGCAAACGGCCTGCGGGCCTCCCACAGCGTCACTTATGTAAGCCAGAAGACTTTATAAGTAGTTTTAAGTGATTGCAAGTGAAACCAAGTATACATCAAGGTAAATCACGGCACTTTGACGCCCCTTTAGCCGATGCCCATACTCCTGGTGCGCCGCTTTATCTGTGAGTCTCGTTAGACGCGCCCAAATCCTGCCAACAGCAGGGCAGACGCAGCCGACAGGAAGTTTACCCGATGTCGATGCCCATGGAACGCGCCGTGCCCGCGATGATTTTCATGGCGGCTTCGGTATCGTTGGCGTTCAAGTCGGGCGCTTTGGTTTCGGCTATCTCGCGCAGTTGGGCCTGGCTTATCTTCGCCACTTTGGTCTTGTTGGGCGTGCCGGAACCCGACGGAATGCCCGCCGCTTTCTTCAGCAAGTCCGCCGCAGGCGGCGTCTTGGTGACGAACGTAAACGAGCGGTCTTCGTAGATGGTGATTTCTACAGGGACAATGGAGCCAATCATGGGAGCCGTTTTCTCGTTGTAGCTCTTGATAAACTCCATCATGTTGATGCCGTAGCCGCCGAGCGCGGGGCCAACCGGGGGCGCGGGCGTCGCTTTGCCCGCGTTAATTTGCAGCTTCACGACGCCTGTGATTTTCTTTGCCATTGTCTGTTATCGTCCTTCGTGTCTGTTTAGTACCCCAGCGGCCCGCACCCTCTCCTGTGACGACCCTCACCCCGCCATCGGAATGGCGACCCTCTCCCGTTGTCACGGGCGAGGGTTCGGACTAATTCTCTCTTACCCTCGCCTGTGCTTCACGGGAGAGGGTCGCCATTCCGATGGCGGGGTGAGGGCCTTCTTTACATATGGGGTGCGGGCTAACTAATCTTTTCTATCTGGCTGAACTCTAATTCTACAGGCGTGTCGCGCCCGAAGATGGAGATAAGCACCTTGACTTTGTCTTTGGGCGCGTTGATTTCCTGAATAGACCCCGTGAAGTCCGCGAACGGCCCGGACATCACGCGCACAGCCTGCCCCACCGACCACTGCGGCTTGAGGAGCGGCTTGGTTTCCGACTCTTCCAATGCGCGCCGGATTTCACGGATTTCACTGTCCTTGACAATGGTCGGCTTGGCGTCGCCCACGAAGCCAATAACGCCCGTTGTGCTTTTGACAAGGTACCACGTGTTATCGTCCAGCACCATCTCTACGAACACGTAGCCGGGAAAGACTTTGCGATTAATCTCGCTTTTCTTGCCCTGCCGGACGCGCGACTCTTTCTCAGTCGGCATGAGGATGTCAAAGATTTTACTCTTCATCCCCATCGTCTCCGCGCGGCGTTCTATGTTGGTTTTGACCTTGTTCTCGTGGCCGGAGTAAGTATGGACGGCGTACCAGTGCTTCTGCATATCTCTCTCTACGGGATGGGAGGCTAGTGCGTGAACAACGGGTTCATCAGTTTGGTTAAGATGGCGTCCAGGCCGCCCACCCAGACGGCCACTGCCAGCACCAGCGCCAGCACCACTGTGGTAGATTTGGTGAGCGTGGACTGGTCAGGCCATTTGGTGAGTTTGAGTTCCCGCCAGGCTTCTTTGAGGAACGTTTGCGGGTCGGTGGGCTTGCGGTTCGCCATGGCCTGCGCGCGCTTCTGAATGTCATCCATACGCGCGCTGCTGGCAGAGGGGGCTTTCTTCGGCCCCGGCGGAACCGGTGGATTTTTAGGCGGCGTAGCCATAGTCTGTGTCGAGCCTTCGCCCTTCGTCTTGGGCAAAAAAAGAACAGGGGGTGCGCCCCCTGCTCGGTGTCTGAAAGTCATAATAGCATATCCCGCGCGGCTTTGTCAAGCATTCGCCGCAATGTTGCCGTTGGCGTTCAATGTTGCCATTGGCGTTCAAATGTCGCTGTGGGCGTTTACAACTTTGGGAATGACAGATTGGCTGCGCCGGACAACTCCAGGATACCCATCAGCCCGGTGCGCGGCAGGTTCAGCAAACGCTGCAAATCCGACGGCAGGCTGATTCGCAGGCGGCTGAGAAGACCGACGCGGCCCAGTGTCGCCAGCGCCGCAGTTAAGTCCGGCTGGATTTCCCGCGCATCTTTCAAGTAGGCGTCCGCGGCCTGCTGGTTCTGCTGCCTGCCGCTGCCGGAGGATTTATTCGCTTCTTCTTGATGCAGGCTGGCAAGAGCGCAGTTGTAGGCCGCCACATCATTGGTGTCGGCGCTTTCGCGGTGCGCGTCGGCCACTTCATACTCCTGCATGGCATGGCTCGTGTCGCCCAGAACATGGTAGCAGAATGCCAGTTCCCGGTGCGCCTCATAGTAGTCCGGGCGCAAAGCAAGAGCCGTTTTGAGCGAAACAACGGCGCGCTGAAGCTCGGCATTGCGCGCGCTTTCATCGTCCAGAAGAGCGGCGAAGAAGCGGAGGCCGTAGCCGAGGCCATAGTGATTGGCGGCGTCCTTCGGGTCAAGAAAGACGGCCCGCCCGAAAGCAGCCAGCGCGTCGTCTTTGCTGCTGCCCTTGCGGTCTGTGACGACCAGCGCAAACCCCAGCGCGGCCTGCGCTTGCGGGGCATTGGCGTCCTGCTTCACGGCGGCATGGGCGGCGCGCAGAGATTGCAGCGCCGCGTCTGTGGCATCATTGGGAACGGTAAACGGGGCGCTGTCGTCTTTTTTCGCATCGCGCTTTCTGCCGAACAGCCCGCCAAATGGGTTGGACTTTTTCCCCTGGTCGTCCCCTGTTGGGCTGATTTGTCCGGCAGCCGCCAGCGACTCGGCATACGTCGCATCCAGACGGGCAAGCGCGCTGTAAGCCTGCACATCAGGAGCCTGCGCGAGAAGGCTGACCAGCGTCGTAATGGCCGCGCGCGGCTGACCGTGCCGCTCCTGCAAGTCTGCCAATCGCTCGTAGGCGGGCGCGAACTTGGGATTTGTAGAAATCACGGTGCTGTAGCCCCCTGCCGCGACCTCCCATTGCTCCTGCGCTTCGGCCAGAACCGCGCGGTTGTAATAATCAATTGTCTGCGCGTCAACAGACGCCGCGTCGCCCGTGCCGGGCTGCAAGGCAACCGTCACCTGCTCCCCGTAACCCCCAAGCACCGCAAGCGACGTTTCCACCGGCTTGTAGCCCGGCGCAGCCACTTTGACGCTCACCAGACCCTCCTGCGGCAGCGCGCTGGTGACGGTTCCCGCGCCAACAGACTGTCCATTAACACTGACAATCGCGCCTTCGGGAGATGTGGACACGGTTAACGTGGCTGGCCCGGCGGGCAGCGGCGCGTCCGGCAGCGGGCGATGCACATTCATCAAGATGACGCCCTTGTCATTGACATCGCGGGACACAATCTGCGGCGTCTGCTCCACCTCAAACTGACCACTGTCGGTACTCTTCTTCGCCCAATCTTCCACGTGCCCGGTCACATAGTTTGCCAGCCGCCCCATGTTAATCGCGCCTGCGGGCTTCTCAGCGAGGGCCGCGTTTTTGATGCCGTCCAATATCCAGTAGGTAAAAACGCCGTGCGCGAGAGCCGGGTCTTCAAACGCCCGCTGTCCGATGCTGCACGCGAAAAAGGTCACGGAGGAAGCCGTCGGCGAGTTGATTTCAATGCCCCGGCTGAGAATATCGCTTAAAGTGTTGGCTTTCAAGCCCCGGCCCGGCGTCGGGTCTTCGCGGCAGGCGTCCACAAACACGATAAACTGCGATGCCGGAAGCGCGCTCAACCGGGAAGACAGTTGGGTGAAGTCAATCGCAAACTCTTCCAGCGCGGCGGTTGTTGTCCCCTGCACATCGGTCGGCAGCAGAAAGCCTTTCGCAGTGACATTGACGCCTTTGGTAACGCCGTGCCCGGCCAGAAACAGCAGCACATGGTCGCCCGGCTGCACATGAGGCTTCAGAAAGTTATCCACGGCGTCCAGAATGTTGGCCCGCGTCGCGTCGCCATCCACGAGCAGGCGCACATGATCGCGGGCAATATTGCCCAACTGCGGGTCAACCAGGGCGTCGCGTAGGGCGGTGGCGTCATCCGCAGGAAAGCGCAGCGAGCCAATATGCGCGGTCTGGTATTTGCTGACGCCCACCAGCAGCGCCCACGTGTTGGTGACGGGCGCTGCTGTAGCGGGCGTCACCAGAGCAGGCGCGGCGGGCTTTGACTTCGCGGCAGCATTTGGCTTTGCGGCGGCATGGGGCTTATGTTTGGCGGGCGGGGCGGCATTTGCCGTGCCCGCCGCGCTTCCCCACAGCAGCAGCATTCCAATAATCGGTGCGGCTTTCATGTCAATGTTCCTCCGTGTCGGGCGGGTGGGCGAGCGTGCGCGCATACGCGCTGACCTGCCCGTAAGTCTCGTCTAGGGCCTGCGTGATGCCAGGTTCGTCTTTCAGACGCAGGTCTTCCAGCGTTTCCAGCGTCTTTTCCAGCACGCCGTAGGAGCGATACAATTCTGCCAGCAGCAGCAGCGCCGTGACATCCTGCGGATTTGCCTGGTCTTGACGCTGCAATTCCTGCGCGTCCGCGCTCAACCGGTCGGCATCGGCCTGTGTCAGAAACGCAAGAATGCCCCAGCGCGCCTCCGGCAGCGGCTTGCCACTCCTGCCGAACGGCACAAGCCGCCAGACATAAGGGCGCTTTTGCGCCAGCGCGGGCAGGTCGTCAGGATACGCGGCGCTCGCCTCGGACACGCGCGCGCTCCACACCACGTTGTCGTTCCCATCAAACAGGGTGAACGTGTAAGCGTCCGCATTCGCGAGGGGCGGCCACGAGAAGACGCGCTCGCTTGCTAAATGCCAGCCGGGCGACGTGGGCGTCAAACGCTCATGCGACTGAGCCGGACGCGCCAGCACTGCCGCCGCGCGCGACCCGCCCAGCGTTGCGGCGACGCGGGACGACGGCCCGTCCAGCGCGCCCAGCGAACGCGCGCCTTGAACGCTGTTCGCTCCCACAACCGCATCCGCGCCCGCACCCACCTGGAAACGCTGCCCGCCCGCGAACAGAACGACCACCGCTTCGGCTCCCGGCCCACAGCGCAGGGCGTCGCCCGCATCCAGTTTTTGCAGCAGGCGCGCGGGCTGCCACGCGCCAGCCGCGCCGGAGCGCATCTGCGGCTGGCCCGTCATGTGGCACACCATGCCAACCGGCGCGGCCCCTGCGGAAAGCGTCATCACAGAGAAAAGCAGCAGCGCCATTGTCACGCGCAAAAGTCTCATGGCGTCCTCCTGCCGGGGAGAACGGCGGGTTCCGCCAAACTCGTCTCCCGGTGCGGAACGGCCTCGCCAGGCGTGGCCTCGCCTAGCACTTCATAGACGCGCAAGGGCTGCTGCCGCCCGCGGATAACGACCGCCGCTGTCTGGCCGATTTCCAATTCATCGGGCACGGCCCGGTAGGTTGTCTCGCTGACAAGAAAGGCGCAGTTCAGCTCTTTGGCTGTCTCCTGCAAGCGCGCGGTGACATTCACCGTGTCGCCGATAATCGTGAACTCCAGGCGCTCCGCGCCCACCCAGCCCGCAACAGCCCTGCCGGTGTGGAGGGTCAGGCGCAAGGCGAAGCGAATATCCTCCTCACGGGTGCAGGAAGCCGACAGCGCGTCCGCGCGATGTTGGAGCGCGAGGCAGGCGCGCACGGCGGCTGCCGCATGGTCTGGCCGGGGCGCTGGCCCGCCCCATAATGCCATCAGCCCATCGCCCAGGTATTTGTCCACCACCCCGCCATGACTGAGGACGACTTCCGAGATGAGCGCCAGATAGCAGTTCAATGTTTGCAGCGCGTCCGTCGGCGTCAGGTGCTCCACCGTGCGCGTGAAGTTCATCAAGTCGGCGAACAGCACGGTCACGGCTTCTTCGCGTCCCTGCCCGCCCCGCGCTTCTGGGTGCTCCAGCAGATACTCCACCAGGCGCGGGTCTTGATAGCGTCCCCACAGACCCAGCACCTTTTGCCGCTCCCGCTCCTCAAAAAAGGCCCGGTAGCCGCCCAAAACGCCCCCCGTCAGCAGCAAGCCGAGAAGGGGCAGCAAAATGGGCAGCGCGTAGCCGTGCGCCACGAACAGCGCGAACGAAAGCGCAGTCCATGCCGCGCCGACCAGCAGACAAACGCCCGCCGCCGGTGCCCAGCGCAGGCGGCTGAAGGCCGCTAGCCCGATCAAACTGAGCAGCACAGACAGTCCCCACACAGCAGTTGCCCCTGGCTCCCGAATGGCCCGCCCGGAAAGCAGCGTCCGCGTCAGGTTGGCTTGCAGTTCCACGCCAGAAACGAGGCGCGGCTCGCTCAGATGGGAGAACCGTGCGCCCTGCGCGAGCGGCGTCTGCAGGAAGGGAACGTAGCATTGGTCGCTGCACCCGGAATACGTCGCTCCGATGAGCACAATCTTGCCCCGAAACCGCGCATCCGGGACAGAGGGCAGGCGGGCCACATCGCACAGGGAGAAGCGCGCAAAGGCGCGTGCGCTGCCCGTGCCGTTCGCGAAGTTGACCAGCGCGGTTCCGTCTGCGCGCAGAGGCGTGGCCGGGTGACTGGGAACAGTCCAATGTTCCGAACTGAGCGTTCCCGACACGGGTGTCCCCGGCGCGGCGCAGTAACGCTCCACCACGCGCGCCGCGAAGCTGGTTTCCGGGGGCTTGCCGTTCTCGCCCGGCAGCGCGGGGGGCACGGCGGCCACCACGCTGTCCCGGCTTCCCACTTCCGCGTAACCGAGCGCGCTTTCCGGGTCGGCGTAAGCATCGGGCAGCGCATACAGCAGTTCGGGAGTCGGGAGCAGCCATTCTGCCGGGCGGCCCGGCCTTTGGCGAAGTTCTTTTGCCAGCACGACAGCGGGCGTGTGGCTTAACGCTTGCGCCAGCCGGTCATCCGCGCCGGGGAACCAGCGGGCGGTGGAGTTGGGCTGCACCCAATCCAGCGCGATCACGCGCGCGCCGCTCTGCCGCAGGCGGTCTATGGCATCGGCCAGGTGCGGCCCCCAGGCTTCCAGAGGTTCCGGCCAGGCATTCAGACTGCGGTCGTCTATCTCTACCAGAACAATGTGGGGGTCGGATTGGAGGGGGGGCCGCAGCCATTCGCGCACGGAGAAGCGCGCGCGCAACAGCCAGCTGTCCATGCGGTCGGCGCTCCCCGCGTCGCGCAGCCCCCCTGTCACGAGGCACGCGAGCAAAAAGGCCGCGCCGGAGGCCAGCAGCCGTCCCCGACGCCGCGCGGAGGCGCGGGATTTGCTTGGTGCCTGAGCAAGACCTGGAGCAAGAATGGCGAATGCACTCCCTGTGACGCCGAGAACGGGTGCATGCGGCTTTGCAATACGTCAGTATACGGGGTTTTAGGCAGGCTGTCAAGCCATGAAACGGTTAAAGTACGTTACCGCAGGCCATGCTGTTCGCGCTGGTGGGCTTCTTCGTCCTCATACGGCTCCATGTGGATAATCGGGTGCAGGTTGGGGAGGGCGGCGCGCAGGTCGTCTTCCAGTTCTTCCGTCAAACGGTGCGCCTCCACAAAGGTGTGCGTGTCGGCAATCTGCACGTGGACATCCACATGGCGATGCGAGCCGGACTTGCGGGAGCGCAGTTTGTGAAAGCCCAGCACGGCAGGATGAGCGCGCAGCACGTCCGCAAGTTTCTTTTCCTCCTGCGCGGGCAGGGTGACATCAGCGAGCGTGCGAAGGGCGTCGCGGGCCAGCCCAAAGCCGACCCACAGAATGAGCGCGGAAACCACCAGCGCCGCTGCTGCGTCCCACCAGCGCGCTCCTGTCGTTCGCACCAGCACGAGGCCAAGCAGCACGCCGAGCGAAGTCAGCACGTCAGTTTGCAGATGGTGGCCGTCGGCAACCAGGGCGGGCGAGTCAGTCTGCTTTCCCACGCGCAACAGGCGGCGCGAGACAAGGGCGTTGACAACAGCGCTGAATGTCATCGTGCCCATCGCCCAGCCGACTGTGAGAGGGTGCAGGTGCGAGCCATGCAGCAGTTGATGCAGGGCTTCCTGAATAGCAAACGCGCCGCCGCCAATCACCAGGCCCGCCGTTGCCGCGCCCGACATATTTTCTATCTTACCGTGCCCGTAGGCGTGGGTCTCATCGGGCGGCTCATCCGACGCTCTCACCGACAGCCACGCCACCAGCGAGCCAAGCAGGTCGGCGGCGGAGTTGACCACTTCGGCGAGAATGCCGACGCTGCCGGTGAGCGCGGCCACCGTGACTTTGAGCGCGAGCAGGCTGCTGTTGGACACCAGCGCCCAGCAGGTCGTGCGCCGCTTGAGTTGGACGCGCTCGCTTTCGGTCATGGCCGTTTCTGCATCTGCTTCCTGACCGCAGGGGAATTGTAGCCAACCAGTTCCATGTACGCCGTGCCCGTCATGCCGGGGGCACTGACGCGGCACGTGCCCTCCCAGATGGCCCCGCCCGATGCCAGAACCGGCATCTCTTGGGATGCGACGGCTGCCGAAATATCCAGCGCAAGGCGCTTGTCAGGGAACGTGAGACGCCAGCGCAGGGGGTAGCGCGCGCCTGTTGTGGGGCTTTTCCAAGTGTTGTAAGGCGTGAACTGAATGTTCCGGGTGACGCTTTGCCTGCCGTCTTTGTCCATGAAGGTGGCGAGCGGGAAGAAAACAGTGCCCGTAGAGAGGTTGCGCTGGCGGAACGCCAAGATGTCTGTGCCGTCGTTCAGTTGGATGCCCCACCAGTCCCAGCCGTTGTTGGATGCGCCCCAACTGCTGCCCCACTGGTGGTCTAGCCAGCCCGTTCCGGTTGTGACAGCCTCCAAGCCCGCTCCTGTGTCTATCGTTCCGGTGACGGCGCACCGGGTCAGCGAGTAGTAGAACATATCGTCAGGGCGGACAAGTCCTGTTTCGCCGCTGCCGCCCACTGCCATCGGCGGCTTGGTGGAGACCAGTGTCAGATGGAGTTTGTCGGTTCCGCCGCCCAGCGTGAGTGTGTAGGCGGTATTCGTTTCATTGGCGGATTGCAGGGTGTTTTCCGTGCCGTAGGCGAGGCGCAGAGAGCCAGTGGCGCTCACGGTGGCGTCACCGTGCAGCAGTTTGTGGGGCGCGGGGAGGGTTCCCCGCTTGAGCGCAGACAGCAAGGCGCGGGCGTGCGGGTCTTTGGGATTGCTCGCCAGCAGGGGCGCGAGTTGTTTCAAAGAGGCCGCCATGTGCGTGTCTGCCAGCGAATACGCGCGCTGCGCGTGCTTGTCCAAATCGGTGACAGCGTAGATAAGATAGTGCGCGCGGGGCGTTGGCGTCTTCCCGTCAAAGGGCGACAGGCCGTTGCCGAACCGGAAGAAGGAGCCGACTATCGCAAGGTGACGCCCTGTGCGGGTGGTGACGTGCGCGTTGACATACCACCATTCCACGAGCGCGTGGGGGTGCGCCGACGCCGGGAACACGGTCAGGGGAGCCGCCGCCGCCGGGCGCAGCAGGAGCAGGAGCAGCAAAACAAAGGGGCAGAAGCGGCGCATGAGTGGTTTCATTCTCCTTGCGCGGAGGGCGCGCTGACGTATTATACCCGTTCCCCGGCAGGCAGTTTGTAGTCCAGCAGTAGTCCAGCAGTAGTCTAGCAGTAGTCAAGGAGTAGTCAAGGAGTAGTCAAGGAGTAGTCTGGCAGACCTGCCGGAATGGTTTCCCGCCCCGCGCGGCCCCGATGAACTTGACACAGCCCCCCGTTTCCGGCTATAGTCAACACGCCATGCGGATACTCGTGACCAATGATGATGGCGTGCAGGCCGACGGTTTGTTTGCCTTGCAAAAAGCCTTGCGCGTGCTGGGGGAAGTCACGGTGGTTGCTCCCGAACGGCCCCGCAGCGCGGCCAGCCACGCGATTACCCTGCACAAGCCCCTGCGCCTTCATGCTGTCACCCTGCGCGACGGGACGCCCGCGTTTGCATCCAATGGCACGCCCGCCGACTGCGCCACACTGGGACTGCTGGAAGCGATGGGGGGACGCGCGGATTTAGTCGTCTCCGGCATCAATCACGGCCCCAATCTCGGCTGGGACGTGCATTATTCCGGCACGGTGGCGGCGGCGGTGGAAGCGAGCGTTCTGGGCGCTCCCGCGATAGCCGTTTCCGTTGCTTCGTGGGACGCGGACATTCACTGGGACACGGCGGCCCGTTATGCCGTCCGTCTCGCCCGGCAGGTGCAGGAAACGCCCCTGCCCCCGTTCACCATTCTCAATGTCAACGCGCCCAATATCCCTGCCGAGCATATCAAAGGCGTGCAAATCACCACGCAGGGGCGTCGCCAATACGTGGACAGAATTGAAAAACGCGCCGACCCGACGGGGCGCGATTACTTCTGGCTGGGCGGCTCGCTTGCCGAGGAAGCCGCAGGCGCAGACGCGGGAACCGACGTGCGGGCTGTGGCCGACGGTTTTGTGTCCGTGACCCCCATTCATTTAGACATGACAGCCTGCACGCTTCTGCCCGCCCTGCGGGAGTGGGAATGGTGAGGCGGCGCTCACCCGCGCAGGAGGCCCTCACCCCGTGCGTAAGAGGCCCTCACCCCGTGCGTAAGAGGCCCTCACCCCGTGCGTAAGAGGCCCTCACCCCGCTGCTCCGCAGCGACCCTCTCCCGCTTCGCAGGCGAGGGTAAGAAGTAAGACGCCCGCTTCGCAGGCGAGGGTGAAGACAACTTAATCTCTTACCCTCGCCCGTGACAACGGGAGAGGGTCGCTCGCCCTGCGAGCGGGGTGAGGGCCGTTCACAGGCAGGGTCGCTCGCCCTGCGAGCGGGGTGAGGGCCTCCTTCCCTTACGGTGAGGGCCTCTTTCCCTTACGGTGAGGGCCTCCTTCCCTTACGGTGAGGGCCGTTCACAGGCGAGAGCGAGAGATATTCTTTCTTAACCCTCGCCCGTGACAACGGGAGAGGGTGGCTCCGAAGGAGCCGGGTGAGGGCCTCCTTCCCTTTACGTGAGGGCCTCCTTCTTCCCCGGTCAGGGCCTCTTGCGAGCGGGGCGAGGGGGCAGGAACAAACCATGACAGACAAAGAACGTCCCATCGTCGCCAAAGCGGGCGACACGTCCCGGCCCATCGTCGCCAAGTTCGGCGGCTCAAGCGTCGCCGATGCCGGGCAGATTAAAAAGACCGCCGCCATCATTGCCAGCGACCCGCGCCGACGCTTTGTCGTCGTGTCCGCACCCGGCAAGCGCACCCCCGCCGACAAGAAGATTACCGACCTCTTGTACCTGTGTCATTCGCTCGGCGAGCAGGGATTGGACGCCGCCGCGCCATTTGCCGTGATTAAAGAACGGTACTTAGGCATCGCCACCGAACTGGGCGTAGAAGGCGCATGGGACTGGCTGCACGACATCGGGCAGCGCATCGCCGCCGGAGCCGACAAAGACTGGGTGGCATCACGGGGGGAATGGCTGTCGGCGCGCATCATCGCCGCCTATTTAGACGCCGAGTTTGTGGACGCCGCCGATGGGATACGCTTCTCTGCCGACGGGCGTTTCCGTCCGTCCGAGAGTTATGCGCGTCTCCATGCGCGATTGTCGTCCATTCCCGCCGGGCGAGTAGCCGTCGTGCCCGGCTTTTACGGGCAGAACACAACCGGCGACGTGGTATGCTTCTCGCGCGGCGGTTCTGACGTGACCGGGGCGGTGGTCGCCCGCGCTGTCCATGCCCAGATGTACGAGAACTGGACAGACGTTTCGGGAATGCTGATGGCCGACCCGCGCATTGTCCCGTCGCCCCTGCCCATAGAAGAAATCACGTATCGGGAGCAGCGCGAGTTAAGTTACATGGGCGCGACGGTATTGCACGATGAAGCCGTGTTCCCGGTGCGCGAAGCAGGCATTCCCATTCACATTCGCAACACCAACTCTCCCGACGCCCCCGGCACGCGCATTCTCCCCACGCGCGACCCGCACGGGGCCAGCATTGTCGGCGTCGCGGGACGCAAGGGCTTTGCCACGCTCTTTACCGAGAAAGCGTTAATGAACCAGGAGCGCGGCTACGGGCGGCGCATTTTAGAGATACTGGAAATGCACGGCATCTCGTATGAGCATTCCCCCACATCCATAGACACGCTCTCGGTGATTGTCACCGACGAAGAACTGGACGGCAAGGCCGACGAAGTGGTGGCGGATATTCGCCGCGCCGTCCAGCCCGACCGCATGGAAGTGCAGCGGGACATGGCAATGGTGGCCGTTGTGGGTCAGGGCATGGTGCACCATGTCGGGGTCGCCGCCCGCGTGTTCACGGCCCTTGCCACAGAGAACATCAACATCCGCATGATTAACCAGGGTTCCAGTGAACTCAACATCATCGTGGGCGTTGCCGCCGACGACTACGAGCGCGCCATCCGCGCCATCTACGGAGCGTTTGTAGGGGAACAGGTACAATAAGCGCAGAGGGACTGCCATGATTACCGAGCAGGACATCATTGCCGCCGCACCGCAGCTAGCCGAAGAACTGGAAACCTACTACGCCCGCAAAGCCGAACTCTTGCAAACCGCGCGCGGCAAGTACGTTGTCATCAAGGGCAAGGAGATAATCGGCCTCTTTGACGACCAGGACGAAGCTTTTCGTCAGGCATACCGGCAGTTAGGGTTAACCTCATTCCTGCTGCGCGAAGTCAGCGAGGGCGAGAAAGTCTACACTGTCGGCGGCTCCGCGCTGGACTGGCAACTGTGACCATGCGCCGCCGCGTACAGCGAACGCAGCCCGCGCTGCGGCGAAATGGCCCGCTGCTGTCTCTGCGTCTGGAGCCTGCGCTGGACGTTCAAGCCCTGCTGCGGCAGGCAGGCCGTCTGGTTCCTTCGCTGACTTTGACGGCGCTTGTTGACACAGGCGCGTCCGGCACGGTCATTCAAACCGCGTTGCTGCGCCAGTTGGGTTTGGCCCCTACGCGCACGGTGTTCTTTTCCACGCCCTCCACCACGGAGCCGCTGGAAAGTTTGGAATACCGTGTTCGGCTTGTTCTGGCAGACAACCTTGCCTTTGAGACTGATGTGGCCGAAGCCCCAATGGGCGGCCAAAACGTGCAATGCCTGATTGGGCGCGACATCTTGCAGCAGACGGTGTTCACCTACAACGGCCCCCGCAATCAGTTCACGCTGACTTTCCCGCAGCCATGAGAGGAGCAACTTAATGGGCTGGAAACTACAGACCACGCCGAACAAGGCTGACGCTGTTTTATTTCATTGGGAGGGCATTCCCGTCGCGAACCCGGTAGCAGTAAGCACTCTTGATCTGTTCAATGGGCGCGCAGCGGGCGCAGCCATGCTGTTGCGGGCCAAAGTGCCCGGCGGCTGGTTCGTAAAGGCGGGGGAAAGCGCGTTCTTCTACCCCGACCCGGCGCACGAATGGGACGGAAGCACGCTGCCGCAGGAGGAGCAGGACAATGGGCATTCACGAACTGCTGGATGAGAAACGCGCCGACATTCTGCGCGTGGCGGCCAAGCACGGCGCGTCCAATGTGCGGGTGTTCGGCTCCGTCGCGCGCGGCGAAGCAGGCCCGGACAGCGACATTGATCTGCTGGTTGAGGCTGGCCCGCACACCTCTGCATGGTTTCCTGTGGGTTTAATTGATGACCTGCAAGACCTGCTGGGCCACCCTGTTGACGTGGCAACTGTGAACGCCCTGCACTGGTACATTCGTGACCGCGTATTGCAGGAGGCCGTGCGGCTAGACATACTATGGGGAACAGATTGCCGCCATGAAATATGAGGTGGGGCTTGACTGAGAACGTGTCGCTGGTGGTGGGAGCGAGCAGTGGCATCGGGCGGGCGCTGGCGAATGCGCTGGCGCGAGAGCGGGGGCGCGTGGCGCTGGTCGGGCGCAATCCAGAGCGCCTGACAAGGGTGGCGCGGGAAGTGGAGATGTTCGGCGGGGAGGCGATGGCGCTTGTGTCGGATGTGCGCGACACGGCGTCTGTTCACGAAGCATTGGGGCAGGTGATGCAGACATGGGGGCGGGTGGACACGGCGTTTCTGTCGTCGGGGATTGCCGAAAGCGTAGACCTGAAGGCGTTCAAGGCGCAGGCATTAGAAGAAATCATCCAAACCAATGTGATGGGCGTGGCGCACTGGATTGAAGCCTTGCAGCCTGTCATGGTGGCGCAGGAGGGCGGCGGCACGATAGCCGTTATCTCCTCGCTCTCAGCGGACAGGGCGTTTCCCGGCGGCGGGGCGGGGTACTCGGCGTCTAAAGCCGCCGTGTCGCAGTTGTGCGACGGGCTGCGGGCAGGGTTTGCCAGGCAGGGCATCACGTTAGTCACGGTCTCGCCGGGGTTTGTGCAGACGCCGATGACCGCAGGCATGGGATTTCTCCCGGCGCTGGTGACAGCGGAGCAGAGCGCGGTTTACATTCTGGATGGGTTAGCCAAAGGGCGGCGGGTTATTCGCTTTCCCCGCGCGGCATCGGTGGCAATGGGGATGCTGAGGCTCTTGCCGCCCGCGCTGCTGGATAAATTGTACCGGGAACAGGCGTAACGCGCGGGGCGTTTGCTGCGTAGAGAAGACATGAGGAGCAAGTTTATGACACGTTTTCCGATGGCGGCCCTGCTGGGCGCGCTGGTGTTGCTGACGCTGCCGCAAGCGTCCCGCGCGGACTTGAAGGTGGTGCAGCGCGTGACAATTGACAGCCCACAGATGAAGGCGATGATGGAGAGTTTGTCGCCCCAGCAGCGGCAGCGCATGAACGAGATGGGCATGGGCATGATGTCCGGCAGGCCGACGCAGGCAACGCTGTACGCGCGCGGCCCGAAAGCACGGGCGGATTTGGGGCTGCTGTCATTCGTGTACGATGCGGGCGCGGGGCAGATTGTCACCATCAACCGTTCGGCGCACACCTACAGCGGACAGAAGATTGACCGGACGCGCGAGGCGGCGGGCACGCAGACCACCGTCAAGAGTGTGGCGGGCAGCAAGAGCGTTTTAGGCCATGCGTGTCGTCATTACACGTTCCGCGCCACGTCGCCGAACCTGCCAGGCGGGGAGATTGTGGGGGATTTGTGGGCCGCGCCCGACCTGCCTTCTTTGCCCGCGCCGGTGGCGCAGGCGGGGCCAGTAGGCGCGCTCCGGGGCGTTTACAGCAAGATCAAGGGCCTGCCGCTGCTGACCAATGTGAAGGTAATTGGCGCACCGACAGGGGACATGACGGTCAAGACGGTGGCGACTGCCGTGTCGCAGGGAATGCTGTCCGCGTCTTTGTTTGCCGTTCCTGCGGGTTATACGCAGACGCCGCCGGGAACCAATGCCATGCCCGGAATGCCCGGCATGGAAGGCGGCATGGGCGACTAGCGCGCTGCACGCCATGCCCGGAGGCGCTCACCCTGCGATTAAGACGCGCTGCGCGCGCCCTCACCCGGCTCCTTCGGAGCCACCCTCTCCCGTTGTCACGGGCGAGGGTCAGGCACAGCCTGTCTTAAACCCTCGCCTGCGCCAGCAGGCTCTTATCTCCCACCCTCGCCTGCGAAGCGGGAGAGGGTCGCCCCAACGGGGCGGGGTGAGGGCCGCCTTCGCGCGGGGTGAGGGCCTCCGGGTATGGCGCGCAGCGGCTCTTAAGGGCGGCGCGGGCCGTCTGCACTGGCTACAAATGCGACGCCAGCCAGGGCGCGACGTTCGCGTACAGCATCTCCGGCGGGGGAATGTGGCCCGCGTGCGGGAACACGTCGCGGTGAACGCGGGAGCCGGGCGCGGCGCGGGCGGCGTTGTAGAGGATGTCAGCGGCTTCGGGGGCAATGGTTGCGTCCAGCGCACCGTTTTCCATGAGCAGGGCGCGGGGGGCGATATGCGGCGCGAAGGTCGCAGGATCGCAGAAGGCCAGGCGCGCGTTTAGCCCGTCCCAGTTGATGTTGTCTCGCCCGGTGACAGCGCGTCCGCCCAGGGTCGCGCCTTTGCGGGACAGCGCTTGCAGGATGACCCGCCAGTCGCCGCCCCCGGCAATCAGGATTGTTGCGCGCAGGCGGGTGTCTGTGCCCGCCGTCACGGTTCCCACCAAAGCCCCCAGCGAGACGCCTATCAGCCCAAGCCGATGGGGATTGATGTTGGGCCGCCCTTGCAGCAAGTCCACTCCCCGCCGCGTGTCCAGCACGGATTGCGGAATGCCGTCTTTTAACTGCTCTTCCAGTTGGCTCGCGCTGACGGTAGCGGACGGATGCACAGGGGCGCGTTCGCCCTGCGTCGCTAAATCAATGGCGAGCGAGGCGTATCCCTTTGATGCCAGCCAGCGCGCCGTGCCCGCCAGCACTTCTTTCCCCGTGCCGAGGCCGGGCAGGAGCATGAGCGCAGGAGCCGGATTCGTGCGCGACGCCGTGAGGGGCATGAACAGCAGGGCGGGGACACGCTGTCCGTGACCACCCGTGTAGGAAAGGCGGGTCATGCGGCAGTCGGGGAACGCGCGGGTTTCTACGCTTTGCACGGCGAGCGGGACGGCGGGCGCGTCCTGATAGAGTGGCAGGGCGGCGCGGTATGCCTGCTCCCGCGTGTCCGTGAGGCGAGGACAAAGAGGCCCCCCAGGTTTGGGGGGAGGATTGTTTGTATCGCTTCCCGTGCTTCGCCCCTGTCCTGCAAGGTGCGGTGAAACAGAAACAGGCTGTAGAACTTCCTTCCCCCAAACCTGGGGGGCCGGGGGGGCCTCTCTGTGCCAAACTTGGGGGGCTGCTTTCGCGCTTCCCGCAAGCCAGAGCAGCGCGCACAGGGCAACAAGTGTTCTCATAAGACGTTCTGGAGGAGGGCGCGCAGCCGGTCGTAGTCTTCCGACAGCAGCAGGGCGAGGGTTTTACCCGCGCGCAGCAGGAAGTCAGCGTCGTCCGCATGGGCGTCGCGGGCCTGACGCAGACAGGCGGCGGCCAGTTCGTCGGCGGGCACGCCGGGCAGCGTTCCCCCGCTTGGCAGCAGAATGACGCGGAGGAACGACAAATCGGACGTGAGCGCGCGCACTTCGTCTGGGGCGCATTCGTAGACGCGGGCATGAATGCGCGGCGGGCGCGGCGGCAGATGGCGTCGCAGGGGCTTGCCGTCGCCGGGGCTGTAAGCAAGCAGCAGGCCGGAAAACTCGGTGCGGAGAAGCTCAAAGATTTGGGGCTGCTGGCGGCGCATTTCGTCTTCGTCAGCGTATCCGAGGGCCGAGGGGCGACGATTGGGTTCCAGAGACGACGTGCTCGCGCCGCAGACCAGCGCGTAAACGGCGGCGGGCAAAACGACGGGCGCGGCGGGGACGGGGGCCGCGAACGGGTCGGCTTCGTCGGGGTCGGCGGGCGGCGCAGGGGCAGGCGCGGCGGAATTTGTCTCCTGCGGCCTGGCAATCTTGACCCAGGTTCCGAGCGGGGGCGGGTCGTACAGGCGCGGGACAATCTGGCGCGGCACTTCCAGACACTGCGCGACAAACTGGGTCGTGCCCGCTTCCACAATTTCACCGATGGGGTTGTCTGACATAGGCTGCGCTCGCGAACGGTCGCGTTTAGTATAGTCGCGCAGGGCGTCTGTGTCAAGCGGGGACGGCACGGATGGGGACAATTTGCCGTGCTTCTTCGGGTGCATTTTCTTTCACTTTCGCGTCATTTACTCTGCACTTTCACAGGCACGTGGTTGTAAGGGGGCTGTGCAGAGGCTTGGCGGGGGCTTGCGGCCAGGCTCGCGCATTGACACCAAGACCTGCCGTGTGCTAGAATAGCGCGTGCCGAAAAGGACTGTTTCCCCGTGATACCCCTGCGCGACGACCAGCCGACTTCCACGTTCCCCATTGTCACGGTGCTGCTGATTGCCGTGAACGTGCTGGTGTTTCTGGGGCAGCAGGTCTTGCCTTTAGATAGCTCGTTCGCGCTTGTCCCCTACGAAGTGACGCACCATGTAGATATTGCCCATCGCGTGCTGCGCGGCCCCAATGGGGAGGTAGAGTTTGTGTATGGCCCCAGCCCGCATCCCTTGTGGCTGACTATCTTTTCGTCCATGTTTCTCCATGCGGGCTGGCTGCATATCGGCGGCAATATGCTGTACCTGTGGATATTCGGCAACAACATTGAGGACGCACTCGGCAAGGTGCGCTACCTGCTGTTTTACTTCGTCTGCGGGCTGGCAGCAGGGGCTTTGCAAATCGCCACCGACCCAAATTCCATTGTGCCCAATCTGGGCGCGTCGGGGGCGATTGCGGGAGTGCTGGGCGCGTATCTCATTCTGTACCCGGATGCGCGGGTGCTCAGTATCGTGCCGATTTTCGGGTTCGGGTTCCTTGCCAGCATCAGGGCGTTCTGGGTGCTGGTGCTGTGGGTCGTGGTGGACGTGCTGCCTGCGTTCGTGCCGGGCCTGGGCGAGATGCAGCGCGGCGGGGGCGGCGTGGCGTACTTCGCCCATTTAGGCGGCTTCGCGGCAGGTTTTCTGCTAATTACGCTGATGGGCGGCAAGCGTCTGGTGGCCCGTCAGCAGCGCCGCGCGGCCTATTCGCCGCCCCGTTATTAACTATCGTGCAAAGAGACAAACTGCTCGTTATCTTGATTGCCATTGGCCTGCTGGCGGGGCTGGTGTCGTTTGCCCACCGCTGGGCGGCGGAAGCGCATAACCGGCGCGTGGAACTCGTGGTGGACTGGGCGGACGTGCAGGCAGTGGCAAACACGGCGCAGCGGTCTACAGCGGAAGTTTTGGCCCATCTGCGCGGGGCAGGCATCACTACTGTCGCTGTCACGGAAGATGCCGTTGGCACGCTGAATACGAACGGCGTTCTGGCCTATCGGCGGGACGGCGCGGACACGCTTTTGGCGTTCGCGCCCGGCTTTTCCTCCCAGATGGCGCGGGTGCAGGAGATGTTCGCGCACAAAGCGCCGGGCCTGCCGGTGCGTCAGGAGGGCACGAATACCCTGCGAGTCGGCGCTCCCTGGCCGCAGTTCAGCGCGCTCCCCATTGGATTAGATAACGATGCCGTGTCTGCCGTGCGGGGCGCAGGCTTTCTGGTCGCGCCGCGCTTGCTGAACTACACAGGCGTGACGCCTGCTAATATCCCATGGGAACTGGCGCAGACGCAGGCGCAGATAGGGAAAGCATCCACCGGGCCGGTGATTTTCGCCGGGGCGTCCGTTCTGGGCAACCGGGGGCAGTTGACGGCGACGGCGGACGCCCTGCGCGCGGGCAGCCTCACTTACGGCAGCGTGGAACTGGGCAAGAT
This sequence comes from uncultured Armatimonadota bacterium, assembly GCA_963835235.1. Lineage (GTDB taxonomy): Bacteria > Armatimonadota > Armatimonadia > Armatimonadales > Capsulimonadaceae > CAWIET01. Next base: position 133,707 of record CAWIET010000004.1, on the reverse strand, counting down.
GCTGGGCGACGACGACCTGTCCCGCCTCGCCGCCGACTGCACCGTGCGCGTCCATTCCATCGGCACCGATGAGATGGGCGCGATGGACGAGCCGACCGCTGTGGAACGGTTCGTGCGCGCGGCCCGCGAGCGCAACATTCGGGTCTGCTACGTGCGCCTGTTTCTCAGCGGCTTAACGGATAACCCGGATGTCTTAAACGCCAACACGCAGTTTGTGGGCAAGATAGTAAAGGGCCTTCAGGAGGCTCGCTTCACGCTGGGGCAGGCCCACCCGTACCGCGACGACCCAACTCCCAATCGGGTTCTGCGCGTGCTGATGGCGATGGGCGTGGTGTCCGGCGGCCTGCTTCTCCTGCGAACGCTGACCAACTTAGACGGGCGCGCGTTCCTCATCCTCACCATTTTAGCCCTGCTGCTGGGCGCGCTGCTCGCCGTGCCCGGTGTCAGCCCGAAGGGGCGGGAACTGCTGGCGCTTCTGGCCGCGTGCGCGTTTCCCGCGCTGGGATTGTGCGCGCTGGCGCTGCCGACGGCGCTGCCGTCGCAGTCTAGCGGTCAAGTTCTGCGGCGCGCGCTGGGGGCGTATGTTCGCATGACGCTGCTGACGCTGGCGGGCGTGGTTTTTGTGGTCGGGCTGCTGTCCGGGCGGGTGTTCCTGCTGAAAGTAGAGTCATTTCTGGGCGTCAAGTTGGTGCTCGTCGCGCCGCTTCTTCTGGTCGCTGCTTTCTATGGACTGGGCCTCGCGTCGCTCGGCCCGAACGCAAGTTGGGACGCCCGCCGCGCCCGCCTGCGAGAAAAGTTGGGGGCGCTTTCGGGGCAGCCGCTTCGGGTCGGGCAGGTCGTTCTGGGACTGGTGGCGCTGGCGGCTTTGGCCGTGTTTGTCGCCCGCTCCGGCAACGACAGCGGGGTCGCTGTCAGCGCGCTGGAACTCAAGACGCGCGCCCTGATGGACAAATACCTGCTGGTGCGCCCGCGCACGAAGGAGTTTTTGCTGGGTCATCCGGCCCTGTTTTTCGCCCTGTGCGCGAGCGCATCGGGCCGCTTCGGACGCTGGGTGCTGCCCCTGCTGATTGTGGGGGCTATCGGGCAGGCGGATATTATGGACACGTTCTGCCATCTGCACACGCCGCTGTTCATCTCTCTCCTGCGCGCCTTGATTGGCTGGCTGCTCGGCGCGGCTATCGGCGCGGGCATCTTTCTTCTCGCTTCGCGCGCTCAGGCGGCGTCTTCTCCCTCATGCCCCGCGTGACCACGCCCTGCGTAACTATTTCTGGCTACTACGGCTTCGGCAACGCAGGCGACGAGGCTGTGCTGGCGGGTCTTGTCCAATCGCTGCGCGCGGAGGCAGGCGATTTAGACATTTGCGCCCTCAGCATTGCTCCCCAGAAGACGCGCGCGGCGCACGGCATTTCTGCCGCTCACCGTTACCATCCGTCGGAGTTAATCCCCGCGCTCCTCAAGACGGACTTGCTGCTATCCGGCGGGGGCAGCCTGCTTCAGGATGTAACTAGCGCGCACGGCATCTTTTATTACTTAGGCATCGTGCGGCTGGCGCAAATGCTGGGCAAGCGCACCATGTTTGCGGCGCAGGGCATCGGGCCGCTCGTGCGCCCCCGCTCGCGCAAACTCACTGCCGCCGTCGCCAACCGTGTGGACGCCATCACCGTGCGTGACCCCGCGTCCGCCGCGCTGCTTCGGGAAATTGGGGTGACGCGCCCATCCATAGAAGTCGTCGCCGACCCCGCGCTTCTGCTGTCCCCTCCCGCCGTGCCCGTTTCCGCTTCTTTCCCTCCCCAATTCGCCGTCGCCCTGCGCGCGTGGCCGGGGCACGCGAACCTCGGCTCCGTTGTCGCCGATGCCTGCCGCCGCGCCCTGCCGCCTGCCGCCATTCCTGTGCTGGTTCCCATGCAGCCGACTTCCGACACGGACATCGGGGAACAATTCGCCGCCGAGCGGCTACCAACAGACAGCAGGCGGGCGGACGCCATGCCGCTTGCGAGTCTGATGGAAACACTGGCGTCGTGCGAGATGGTTGTCGGAATGCGTCTGCACGCGCTCATTCTCGCCGCCGCGTGCGGCGTGCCATCTGTCGCGCTGTCTTATGACCCGAAGGTGGCAGCGTTTATGATGCAGTCCGGGCAGGCGGACACCGTGAAGGACTTGAAAGACTTTGACGCGGACGCGCTGGCGGGGCTGCTGGCGCAAGTTTGGGAAACACGGCAGGCGCGCGCCGAAGCCCTGCGCGCTCGCCTGCCCGCCTTGCGCGCGCTGGCGAGGCGGACGGCGCAGATTGCGCGGGGGCTTCTGTGATGAGGAACCTCCCCTTCCCCATTCAAGACCCGCTGTGCGGGGGAGGGGTCGCCCATTCTGATGGCAGAGGTAGGTTTCTGGCTGAGGCGAGGGGGTCGCTTGATAAGAGAAAGTGAACAACCAATGGGAACGGCAAAAACGGCAGCGGCAGTTCTGGCCGCATTTTGCGCCCTTGTGCTCGCCGGGTGCGGCGGGGGCGGAAACAGCAGCAATGACGGCAACGGCGGGCCGGGCAGCGGAAACAGTGGCGCGCTGATTGGCAAAGTGGTGGACGCGAGCGGTAATGCCGTACCCGGCGCGACGGTGCGGGCAGACACCGGCGCGTCGGCGGCAACGCTTTCGCAGGGCGGCTACCAGATTGCGAGCGTGACGCCCGGCGTCCACCGCGTCACGGCAAGCCTGTCCGAGAATGGGACGAATTATACAGGGAGCACGCAGGCGCTTGTCGTGTCGGACACGACGGTTTCCAATGCCGTCATCGCCGTTGCGCCCGCCAATCAGCAGGCGACGGTGTACGGCACAGTGCGTGACCAATCGGGCCGCGCCCTGCCCGGCGTGCGCGTCTTTGTCGGCGTGTTCGCCACGTCCGGCAGCACCGGCGCAGGCGGCAGCGTCTCCGGCCTCGTCGCCTTTACGGACAACGGCGGCAATTACCAGATGCCGAATGTGCCCGCGCCCGTCACGCAGTATACCGCAGACGCCTCCGCGCAGGGCTACCAGAACAGCCGCGTGACGCTTTCCGCCCTGCAAGCCGGGGAGTCGCGGCGGCAGGATTTCACCCTGAGCGGCTCGTTCGGGCAAAGCGTGCTGACGCCCACCAACGTGCAGGCGTTCTCGTTCACGCAGCCGAGCGCAATTCTGCTGCCCAATGCGCGGAAGGCAAGTGCGAGCGCATCGCCTGCGTCTGCCTACGAGCGCATTCATCGCGCGCTGTCTCCTGCTTACGCCCGCCGCGCCGCGTCTGAGCGTGGCTCGCCTCATGCGTCCGCGCGCAAAATGCCTCATGCTTCAGGCGGCTTCGGCGCATATGCCATCCAGATGGACGTGTTTTTTGACAACGCCCAGCCGGACAGCCTGTCGGGGTTCCGCATCTACAATAGCGCAGGGCAGAACCCGCCCACGCCCTACGACTTCCTGCAAGACCCGCTCACCGACTACTACACCGACCTTGACCCCTTCTATGTGGCCGGGCAGCAGTACAACTTCGCCGCCAGCGGCATCAGCACCGACGGCACAGAAAGCGGCATTTCGCCCGCATCGTCGGTTGTGCCATTAGACCTGCTCCAGCTCGCGCAGCCGCAGTCGGGGCAGACGGTGGGAAACCCCGTTGTCGTCGCCTGGAGCGGCGTGAGCGGCGCAGCCAGTTATTCTGTGTTCCTGTATCCCGCATTCCCCGGCGTCGGCGTCTCCGGCACGCAGTATGATGCAGGCGGCGCGACAAGTTACACGCTTCCCGGCCTGCCGTCCGGCGATTGGTGGGTTGTCGTCGCCGCCGGGACTTCGGATGGCAGCGCGGTCAGCGTCAGCCCAATTGTAGAGTTCCATGTGCCATAGAAACGCCGGTAAAGATGCGGGGTAAAGAAATCGAAGCATCTATCCGATAATTGCTCTCGGAGGCGGCATACAAAAGGAGCGAGTTCTATGGCAGCCATGTCAATGGCCCCGAACACACCTCTGGTGCAGCATCCTTCGGTTTCTTCTTCGGCTGGCTTGGACGCCCATCAGGACGTTAAGTTGACCAAACGGGAGATTGAAGTGCTCACCCATGTGATTCAGGGCAAGTCAAGTCGGGAAGTAGCGGATACGCTGTTTGTCAGCAAGCGCACGGTGGATTTCCACCTGGCGAATGTGTACGACAAACTGCACGTTAACAATCGCGTGCAGGCCTTCCGCCGCGCCACCCGTCTGGGGCTAATCCCTTACGAAGCGCAATTCGCCGATTAGCATTCGTGCTCGGCGCATTCGCCCGTAAAGGTTACTCACTTCCTGCGAGCCGCAGGCAACCCCACCCGGCAGGAGACGCAAGTTTCCTGCCGGGTGTTTTCTTTGCGCGGGCCGTCAGACAAGGGCGGACAGCGCCCGCCATGCCCCATCCGGGTCAAGGGATTGGGAAGCGTAGTCGCGCGCCCGCAAACTGTCGGGAAGATACCGGTCGTATTTTTCCGCCCCCGGATTGGACGCCAGCGCCGCCAAAGCCGCGCCGTCCACCGGGCCAGCCTGCGCCAGCGCGCGCAGGTGACGGCGCAGGGCGGCGCGGGTGACGGACGCCACGAGGAGCGCCGGGCCATTTTCCATCGCAAACAGCCCCCGGCGGCGCAGCAGCAGGCTCAGAGTGGCCCCGATTTTGTCGCCGCTCCAATGGAAAAGCAGGCAGTCGTCGCCCCAGGACACGAGCGTTTCGCGTTCCAGCCCAAACTCTCGGAACGTGTCGCGCCCTTCCGCGAGCAGGCGGCGCGCTTCGGGGTCACAATAAGCGGGCACGGCAGTTTCGGCGTACAGCGCCTTCATTTCCTGACGCACGCGCGGGTGCAGGCGCGGCCCCAAACCGTGAAACGACGGCGCGCGCCCCTTTGCCGCCGCTTCCAGCGTCAAGACGCGGCGCGTGTCGTCTAGTTCCGTGATACGCCAGCGGCGGCCTGCAAACAGCAGCAGCATTCCCACTGTCAGCGGCGCGGCAACCGGCAGCGTTCCCAGCGTTTTGCCGTCCGCGACCAGCCGGTACTCATCGGGCGTGGCGAACGCGGCATAAAAGCCGTAAAAGTTGACCAAACGCTCCCCCACCCGGCCCAGAGCGAGCACGCCGTCCCCCGACTGCTGGACAAGATCGTGCTCGGCGAGCGCGCGCAGAAACCCGGCGAACATGGACTGCGTGACCGCACCAAACGGCCCCGTCCGGCACAAGAGTTCCCACAAAAATGACGCGCCCGCGCCGCCGTATTGCGCCAGGACGGAAAGCGTCTGCTGGGTCAGCGTGGACAGGTGCAGCGCGCCGTGCGCGGGCGGCTCGCACCAGCCCGCCGCGAGCAGGCGCAGCATCGCCGCCGCCTCAAAAAGCGTCGGACGCAGGCGGTCTAGGAGATGTGTCTGCGGCGTCAGTTCCGGTTCGCGGATGTAGACGCGCAGCACGGCAGGCTCGCCGCGCCGCCCGGAGCGGCCCAAACGCTGGCGCAGGCTCGCCACTGACGGCGGCGGGCCGATTTGCGCGATGCTGGCGACCGTGCCGATGTCTATTCCCATTTCCAGCGTGCTGGTGCAAACCGCGCTTGCGGGCGCGTCGCTCGCTTTCAAGCGGCGCTCGCCGCCTTCGCGCAGGTCGCGGGCCAGGCTGCCGTGATGGGGGAAAAACTCGTTGGGCACGCGGGCGTCGGCGCACAGGCGGGCCAGACGGTCGGCGTACAGTTCCACATCAGAGCGGCGGTTGGCAAAGATGAGATTATCTGTCCCGCGCAGCATCGCAAACAGATGGGCGGCGATGGCCTCCACGTCGCTTCCGGCGTCTGTTTCGGCGTCCATCTCGGCATCGCCGTCTGGGTCGCTTGCGGCGTCATCTGGCTCCTCCGGCAGCGCGGGCGTCCGGTAGCCGCGTATCTGGCAGCGCAATTCCTGCCCGCCCTCCTGCGACTGAATGAGGCGCACGTTCTGCGGCGCGTCGGGACGCAGGGCGGCGGCGGCCAGATGCAAATCGCCCAGCGTGGCGCTGAGGCCGATGCGCGGGACAAAGCCGCCGCGCACAGCCTCTAAACGCCGCAAAAGCGACTGCAGCTGACGCCCACGCTCAGTGCCCAGAAACGAGTGTAGTTCATCAATCACTACAAAAGACAGCGCGCCGAAGATGGACGGCAAACTCGAACCCTGACGCACAAACAGGGCTTCCAGCGCTTCCGGCGTAATCAGCAGAATGCCGCCCGGCTGCGCCAGAAAGCGCTGCTTGGGGCCTGCGCCGATGTCGCCGTGCCAGGCGCACAGGGGAATGTCCAGCCGTTCGCACAGTTCGCGCAGGCGCGCGTGCTGGTCGTTAATCAGGGCTTTCAGGGGGGCGACGTACAGCGCGCCCAGGCTGCTTTGGGGCGAGGCGGCGAGATGGGAGCAGATGGGCAGAAAGGCGGCCTCGGTCTTGCCGCCCGCCGTCGCCGCCATGATGATGACATCCTGTGCGCCCTTCTGCGGCGCGTTCAGAATGGCGTCAATGGCCGCTTCCTGAATGTCGTGGAGCGTTGTCCAGCCGCGCTCCCAGACCCAGCGCTGAAGACGGGCGTCCAGGCGGTCAAACGCGGTGGAAGGCGGCAGCGCGGGCGGCGGGGCGTCAGAGACGGAAGGAGGCAAGTTCATCCTCCCCGGTCGGGCCATTCGGCGCGTCCTGCTTGTCCAAAGCGAGCGGCGCGAGGTCGGGGTTGACATCGGGCTGCACGTCCACGCGCGCCAGCAGGTCTGTCCACGCGACGTGCGGGTTTTGCTCCAACACGGCCAGCAGGTTCAGGAAGGCCGTGATAGTCGTGCGCGGCGTGCGGAAATAAGCGTCGCCGATGCGCCGGGCGCAGTGGGCCATGAACGCGGCGAGGGCTTCGTCGGGCAGGGCGTAGCGGGCGGGGTCGCCGTAAGCCGCGACATGGCGCAGACGCAGGAGCAGCACGTAAAAGTCCTCTGGCGTCAGGCTCGCCAGACGGAGAACCGGGCCGCTGAAGTCCACCAGGCTTCCCTTCGCAAACTGGTTCTCAGTGAGGCGCGACGCAAGCGCGGCATAACTGTAGAGGCCGCGCCGCGTGTCCAGCAGAAACTCCGGCGTGCCACTCAGGACAAAGCCGAAGCCTTCCGCCGCGCCTTGCAGCGTGTCGTTGACAATGCGAAGCACCTGCTCATAATTGGCATTGCGCGCCTGCGTGTTGGTGATTTTATACAGGTTGACCATCTCATCCAGGCAGACCAGCAGGCCGCCAAAGCCCGCGAGCCGCACAAAACGGGCCATGAGTTTAATCTGGTCGTAGAACGTGTCATCGTCCACGATGGCGCGCACGCCCAGCGCGGCGCGGGCATCGGTGCGGGTAGAAAACTCGCCGCGCAGCCAGCGCACGGCGTCATCTTTTAGGCGGGCGTCGCCGGTGTCGTGTCCGCGCCAGTAGGCTTGAACAACCTGCGCGAAATCATAGCCGCCCACCATCTCAGACAGCGCCCCCAATCGTTCAGCCAGCACCGTCTGAGGCGAGACGCCGCGCGCGTCCGCTTCGGACAGGGCCAGCGTGATAAAGCGTTCCACAACCGCAGGCAGCGCGCCGCCATCGGGCCGCGCGCGCGTGGCAAGATTGTGCATAAGTTCCGCATACAGCGCCCGCGCCTGACCGCCGGTGGCGTGCAGACGCCGGTCGGGGTTCAAATCCGCATGGACTGTCACCAGTTTCTTTTCCAGCGCCACCGAGCGCACCAGATGCAGAAAGAACGTTTTGCCGGAGCCGTACTCGCCAATCACAAAGCGCACGGCGGAGCCGCCATCCGCGATGCGGGCGATGTCGCTCACGAGCGCGCCCACTTCGGCTTTGCGCCCCACCTGCACGTGCTGAAAGCCCTGCCGGGGTACGACTCCGGCGCGCAAAGCCTGCACGATGGTTTCGCGGTCTCTGGGCCGCACGGCTTCGGATAAGTCAAATAAGCTCATAACGCAAGTTCTCCGGCCAGGGAAAGTTGGACGCACAGCGGGTCTTCGCCCTCCAGCACAGGCTCGCCGAAGGCGTCCCAGGCGGCCTCGTTGACAGCATCAAACGCCGCGTCCGGCATCAAATCAAGGCGGGCGGCGACGGCTTCCCACTCCGCGCGCCCCCACTGCGGCTGCTGGCTTAACTGCCCCAAAAACACGCGCAGCGGCCCGCTGAGGCTGTTGTCAGAAAGAATGCTGCCGGGTGCGGCAGTTGCCCCTTCTTCTTTTACCATAAAAAGCGTGTCGCGTCCCGCAAAGGGCGTGTTGTCTTCTTCTTCGGCGAAAATCTCGCCCAGCACGCGCGCCACTTCCGCCGTCTCATGCGCCCGCGCTGCCACCTGCGCCTGATCCAGCATCAGGGCTTTGGCGGCCTGCACGGCCAGCGTCAGCGCGCTGTCCACCGCGTCGCGCGTTTCCGGTGGGGGCGGAACGGCAAAGCCTGCCGCGACCCTCAACGCGGGCCGCACAGTAACGGGGCCGCCGTCATGTTCGCGCAGAGCATCTTCCTGCGCGGCGTAAACGGCGCAGGACGCTTCGCCGGGAGCGCGTCCCATCTCCTCGTACAGCGTTTCCAGCCGCGCCAATCGCGCCGGAAGCAGTGGCTCCAAGCGCGCGACTACTCGCGTCAGCACTCCCAGAGCGTCGGCGCGATCTGCCTCGGCGATGCGCGCGGTTGTTCTTTTGTCCACTTTAGGCGGCGCGGGCGCGCGCAGCAGCCAGCGCAAAAGCGCGCGCAGGCGCAGGGCCTCCCCGCCGCGCGCGCCCAGCCAGGGGTCAACAAGGGCGTAAAGGGTGTCCCATTCGTCTTCGGGGAAATCCTTACCCATGCAGGCGAGCGCGACAGCGAGAGCAACAACGGCACTGCGAGACATATGAGCAGCGGCCAAATCGGGAACTGTGAAATCAGGCGCGGCAGGCTGCCGGAACAGCACCACCTGCGTTTCCGGCAGCAGCGCGGGGCGGCCAAAGCGGGCGTCCGGCTCTACGCCGTAGCCGTTTTCGGCCAGAAACGCCAGCAGCGCCCGCGCGACCGTCGGCGACAGCGCGCCTTCAGCCTGTCCCCGCCAGGCACGGAGCAGCGTGTCGGTGGGCACGTCAGCAAAGGCAGCGCCGCCCAGTTTGCTTTCTCTCAGCGTGCTTTCTAATTGAGCCGACAGCGACGCCCAGCGCGGGTGCGGCTCGGATTGGCGCAGGTCAGCGGGCAGCAGCGCCCACCCTTCCAGACAATCCCGGTGGCCTTTGCGGGCGGCGTTTCGGCTCCGCCATCGGCTGTACGCATCCAGTTCGGCGCAGCAGGCCATCGCCATTTCGCGCAGCGCCGCGCGCCGCGCAGCAGACAGCGAGACGGCAGGCAGGGGCGACAAGTCCACCGGTACCGAGGCGAGCATGAAGCCGAGCGGCGGGGAAAACGAGGGATTGGCGGCAACATAAAAGAGCGTGAGCGGCCCTGTTGCTGCCACCGCCTTGAGCGGAATGCCATCCGGCCACGCTTGTGCATAGCGCAGCGCGAACAGGGCGTCAAACTCCGCGCGGCAGCGCTCGGCGGACGTCCGCAAAGGACAGTTGGCATCCGAGCGCACGATGGCGAGCGCCCAGGCCGCAGGCAGCGGCTTGTCGTCGGCGGCCAGCTGCGCGGCGACAATGTGCGCCAGCGGCGGCAATTCCTGCCAGTGACGCGGCAGCACGGGCGCTCTGACTTCATACAAACATTCCTGCCGCCGCGCGCGCAGAATGTCCAGCAAGTGACCCGCGTGCTGTTCCAGCATCCCGTGCCCCTGCTGCCCGCCGTAGCACGACAGCAGCCGCCGCAGTTCGTCTTCAATGGCGGGCAGGTCGGCGTGCGCCGCTTCCGACGCAGGGGCATCGGTGAGCGCGCGCCGCTCCAGGCCGTAGAAAAACAGCAGCGGGTAGCCGGGGTTGACTTGCCGCGCGCCGCGCCCGGCGGCCAGCCAGTTCAAGTACCCGGCCCGCCAATCTTCGGTCATCTCTTTATAGGACAGGCTGTAGGTGCGAACACTTTCCCGGCTGCGGTAAAGATAACGCGGTTCTTCGGCAAGGAGCGCCGGGTCAAGGAGCGCCGGTTCGGGGCCGCTGCCATTGACCCGGCTGAGACCGCTGCCGACATAAACCAGGCCATGCGGAATGTCCCGCCCTCGCACCGTGACCGCGTGTCCGGCAGGAACCCAGAAATCGTCGGCGGGGATTTGCGCGGGCAGAAAAGGACGCGGGGCAGGGCGCGGCGGGCCAGCAGGCGAGGCAAACGGCGGGGGCGATTTCGCTGTGTCGCGCTCCGCCCTGTCCGAGCGCGCAAGGAGAATGTCAAGCAGGTCTATGACATTACGGGACGTTTTTCGCTTTCGCTTGTGTGCCATGCTGTTCCTGCTGCTGCTGTTCCTGAAACGGAGCTAGACGCGCCCCTTCGCAAAACGCATTCGCAGAAGCCGCGCGCATGGGTATAATTATGACACAATGAGCATCGCCCACGACCCGGCATTTCTGGCAGGATTGGAGTTTTCCCTGCGCGGCCAGTATGCGGGTGCCATCGCCGCGTTTGAGGCCGCCATCGCGCGCTTCCCGGAAGACGTCGAAGGGCCGTATCAACTGGGGCTGGTTTACCAGCAGCGGGCGGAAACCATTCTGCCTCCCACGCTTCACGAGAAGGGCACGGGCACGACGCTGGGGGATTTAGCCGCGTCCGTGCTGGGCCTCGGCGTGCTGGCCGCATCCAAAGCCATCGGGCAGACCGACTGGATTGTGCAGTACCGGGACTCCTTCCGCGAGTCCGCCACGCTCTTTCGCAGGGCGATTGCCCTTGCCCCCGATGACCCGCGCCCCCATCACGCGCTCGCTCTCACCCTGCGCTATCTGGGCCAGAATGAGGAGGCGGCAGCCGCCGCCGCCCGCGCCGCCGCGATGCGCCCCGCCGAGCCTGCCTATACGGAACGGGCGCAGGCATTTGAGCAGTCCGTCTCACGCGAAGCGCAGAAGAAAAGCGGCGCGGCTGCCGCAACCGGTGTCACCTGGGATGATGTGGTGCTGCCCACCCGCACCAAGCGGGAACTGAAACAAATGCAGTTGCTGCTGGAAAACCCGGCCCTCTCGCGCGAACTGGGGATTGAGCCGCCGACGGGCCTGCTTTTGTACGGGCCGCCGGGCACGGGCAAGACGACTATCGCGCGGGTGCTGGCGCACGAGTCCCATTGCCACTTCCTTGCCACGTCACCTGCGGAGATAAACTCTATGTGGCTGGGGGAAAGCGAGAAGGCGGTCAAGCGGCTTTTTGACGAGGCTCGCGCCAAAGCGCCCGCCATTGTCTTTCTGGATGAGATTGACGCTCTCTTGCCGTCGCGCTCCGGCGGGGTCAATCAATACTCCGACAAAGTGGTGAACCAGTTCCTGCACGAGATGGACGGTCTGATTAAGAACCGGCGCATCTTCGTGGTCGGGGCCACCAACCGGCGCGATATGCTTGACCCGGCCCTGCTGCGCGGGGGGCGTCTGTCGCGTGAAATTGAAATCCCCCTGCCTGATTTAGACGCCCGCCGCGCCCTCTTCGCGCTGGCAACGGTGAGCGCCAAACTCGCTGAAGACGTTGACCTGGACGACCTGGCGGCCCGCACGGACGGCTATTCGGGCGCCAACGTCAAGGCGGCAGTGAACGAAGCGGGCCTGCAAGCCCTCATTCGCCTGTCGGAAGCGGGCGCAGACGGCGATGCCGTGCGCGCCCTCACCCGCGCCGACTTTGAGGAAGCGCTCCTGAACTTCACGCCCCCTGCCCCTTCGGAAGACGCTCCCAATCCCTGGCAGATGTTCGCCGGGCGCTGAAAGCCTCACCCTGAAGGGCGGGGCGTTAGCCTCCCTGCGCGGAAGCCGCCGCGTGCGCCGCGACCCAGGTGTCGACCTGCGGCACCATTCGCTGCTTGATAGCCGCATTCGTGCGGATGGCATTCACGGAACGCGCCACGAGCGGCGCGGCATCCGGGGGCAGATGCGCTTTCGCCCACGCCTGCAATTCGTCCGCATGGGCATTATCCGTGAAGCCCTGGAACACGGTGGGCACGAGAGTGATGCTCGTAATGGCGTCCATTTTGGCGGACAGGGCGCTGTTGTGCGCCAGCACGAAATCCTTCACCATATCCAGGTGCTCGCCGCCGAACCCCACCCCGAACAGCAGAAACACGCCCGCCGCGCCCGGCAGTTCGTCTGTGAGGGAGAGGGCCATTGTTTGTGACGCCAGTTTCGGGTCAAGCGCGCCGGACAGCGCGCCGTAGAAGGCCTGCTTGTCGGTATAGTCAGTGGCGGTGCGGGCCAGTTTCAGCAGCTGGTCGTAGGTGGCCTGATCCGCATAGCGGCCCACGGTGCCGAGAACCAGATCACGCTGGCTGCCGGGCAGCGAGGCCGGGTTCTGGACAAATGCCGCGAACTTGGCCTGTGCCCATGCTTTGGTGTCCGGGTCGTCCAGGCCAGCCAGCGCGCCAATCAACAGCGTGCGGAGGAGCACGGTGTTGTCGTCCTCGCCGGAGCGGGCTTCATAGCCCAGCGTAGCCAACAGGGGATGGAGACGCGCCCGCATTAGGCCTTGCAGCGCCGGGCGTCCCGGTTCGCCCCGTTCCAGATTGTCCAGGTTCCCCAGCGTTGCGCCGATTTGCTGCCACACGGCGAGATTGGTGCTGCCATGAAGCGCGTCTGCCAGGGCCAGATAGTCGGCGGCAGAGACGGTTCCAGCCTGCGCCAGCGCCCATCGGTCACCCAGCAGCGTCACCTGGTCATCGGGAGACAGGGACGGCGCGGCCTTTTGCACCGTGTCCCAAAGCGCCCCGGTGTAGTTGACCCGGTAATAACCCACCCCGCCAGCATTGACGATGAGGGCATTAGAAGGCAGCGTTGCGCTGCGTCCGGTCAGCACCGTCATCGTGGGCACACTTGTATCCGAGGAGAGGGCCACCGGAACCTGCCACAGCGTATCTCCGGGCGGCGTGCCGTCCACAAAAAACCGCTGCTGCGCGAGCGTGAGCGACGTGCCGTCGGCGGCAAGCGAGGCCGTGACAAGCGGGAAGCCAGGCTGCGACGTAAACGACCCGGCGACGGGGGCAATGTCCTTGCCGGACGCGGCAGACAGCGCGGCCCAGAGGTCGGCGGTTGTCGCGCTGGAATACTTGTGCGCCGCCATGTAGGCCCGAATGCCCTGCCGGAACGTGTCGGCCCCCAGATAAGTTTCCACCATACGGATGACCGACTGGCCCTTGAGATAAGTGATGTTGTCAAACGCCTGCTCCGCCTGCGCGGGCGTCGCAATCGGCTGCTCAATCGGGTGCGTCGTGATGCGGGCGTCGGCACCCATAGCCTGGCGGCGGTCAGCGGCGGAGCGCAACCAGACCTGCCAGTCCGGGTTGAAGTGGTCAGTCGCCTTCAAGTCCATCCACGACGCGAAGCCTTCATTGAGCCAGAGGTCGTCCCACCAGGCCATTGTGACCAAGTCCCCGAACCACTGGTGCGCGGTTTCGTGCGCGATGACGTGAAAGACTTGCTCTTTGTCGCCCTGGGAGGCCGTCTTCGGGTTCCATAGCAGCACGCCCTCGTTGTAGACAATGCAGCCCCAGTTCTCCATTGCGCCATCAAAGCCGCCGGGCACGGCGATTAAGTCCATTTTGGGCAGGGGGAACTTGACCCCGAAGTACGTGTCGTAGAAGGGCAGAAGTTTCTCAATCACGGAAAGAGCATATTGGGCCTGCGGCCCTTTGCCCTGCGTGGTGACAACGCGCACGGGGATGCCGTCTGCCGTGCCCTTGACCGCTTCCAGTTCCCCGGCAACGAATGCCACCAGATACGACGCCATCGGCGGGGTCGGCAAGAATGCAACAGTTTTCATGCCTGCCCCGCCGGGCTTTTCCTTCTGCACCGGCATATTGGAGACGGCCATCCACTTTTGGGGAACCTGCACGGTCAATTGATAAGAAGCCCGGTACACCGGCTCATCCCAGCAGGGGAAAAAGCGTCGGGCATCGGTCGGCTCCATCTGCGTGCCGAGCATGACTTTGGGGCCGGTGGGCGACTGGTATTTGGCGTAATACAGACCTGCCGACTGCTCAATAATCTTCCCAGCAAACTGAATAGCAATTGTCTGCGGGCCTTTTGCCAGCACGCGCGGGAACGTGAGCGTCGCCGTTTCGCCTTTGGCATTCTGCGTGACGACGGCAGGCGTAGATGTTTTCCCATTCACGAGGCGCGCGCCGAGCACGGTCATGTTGAGCGCGTTCAGCGTGAGCGCGCGCGTGGGGTTCAGCACGTTCACGGTCACGGTTTCAGAGCCGTGCGTGGTCATGGTCTTGATGTCGGGGGCAATGCGGATGGCATAAGAAACAGGCCGCGCGACGCGGGGCAGTTGGCCCGGCGTCGTGGCAAATGTGAACGGCTTCGTCACGGGCGCAGGCATCTGAGATGCAGGCGATTGCGCCGAGGCAGGCAGAGGCGAGTACAAGAGCGACGCTGTGAAGAGCGCGGCAAGGCGGGAAAAAGTGAAGCGAAGCATGAGGCAGACCTCCAAACACGGTATTTCTGCCAGGGTGTTCGGCGCGGGCACGCGCTTTTCCTGCATGGGGCAGGAGGCCCTCACCCGGTGCATCGCAAAGCCCGGAGGCCCTCACCCGGCATCAGAATGCCACCCTCGCCCGTTGTCACGGGCGAGGGTTAGGAGACTGTCCTCACTCTCACCCTCGCCTGCACCAGCAGGCTCTTATTCTTCACCCTCGCCTGCGAAGCGGGAGAGGGTCGCCATTCCGATGGCGGGGTGAGGGTCGCCATTCCGATGGCGGGGTGAGGGTCGCCATTCCGATGGCGGGGTGAGGGCCGCCATCGGCAAGCCTACATCCCCACCACCGAAGACCCGCCGTTGCCGGAGCCGATGGAAAACGGCTTGGGGACGCCGTAGCGGGCGCACAGGTCGGATAATTGGCTGTCCGCGGCGGCGGCATCGGCGTCCACCTGCTTTTGCGCGCCCTGCGCCCCCATCGCGCCGCCTAAATCCCCGTTGAGGAGCGAAACTTGCAGTTTGCTGATGGTCGCCGCGTAGTCGGTCAAATACGCCAGATACGCATTCGCCAGCAGGGAACACGACTGCGGCGGCGTCTGCGCGCGAAAGTCTTTCGTAAGCGCCTGCCATTTGGCAACGTAGTCTGTGAAGCCCTGATTGACCTTGCTCACGCCGCTTTGCGTCGCCTTGTTCTTGCCATCCGGGTCGTCGTCTGCCGCCGCGCCTTGCATTCCGTGCGCGGTCTGCATCATGGTTGTCGCGCCGGACAGGTCGTTTTCTAAAGCCGCGCGGCGGGTTTCTATCTCGCCCAGGAACTTGACGTAGGCGGCGGCATCGGCGGGCAAGGTCGGCGCAGGCGGCGCGGGCGCGCTGGTGACAGCGGGCGCGGCGGGCAGAGGAACCGTCGGCGCGGCGGTCAGGGGTGCGGCGGCGGGCGGAGGCGGCGGGGGCGCGGCGGCGACAATCGGGGCCTGGGGGCGCGGTTTGGACAGCAGAATGGCGACCAGCGCGGCCAGGGTCGCTACCGCCAGCAATGCGGTCGGCAACAGCAAACGGCGCGTGGCGCGCACGGCGGTTTCCACGCTGCTGGCAACAGAATTAGGAGCGGACGCTTCCGCGCCGCCGACCCGTGCGCCGCAGTGGGAGCAAAACTGCGCGTTGGACGGGATTTCTTTGCCGCAGTGCGAGCAGAACAAGGCAGGCATAGGCGTGTGTTTCTCCCGGAAGGGCGACGCAGGGTTATCATACCTCAGCCAGCAGCCCCTTGCAAGCCCTCTCCGGGGGTGAGAAAGGCCGCGTGTTTGGGGTATGATGGGGGCGGTTGAATTGTCCTGTGATGCCTTCGTCTGAACCTGATGCTTCGCTCAACTCTGCGCTGTTCCCTCCGCCCCGGCAGCCGTCCCTGAAGGCGCGCTGGCAGGCGTTCGCGCCGTATCTTGGCCCCGCGTTTCTGGTCAGCGTCGGCTATATGGATCCCGGCAACTGGGCGACCAATATCGCGGGCGGCGCGACCTTTGGCTATGCGCTTCTCTGGGTGCTGCTGCTGTCCAACGGCATGGCGCTGCTGCTGCAAACGCTGGCCGCCAAACTGGGGATTGTCACGGGGCGGACGCTCGCCGAGAACTGCCGCGACCAGTTTTCCTCCCCTGTGGCTATCGGCCTGTGGCTGGTGACGGAAGCCGCCATGCTTGCCACCGACCTGGCGGAGTTTCTAGGCGCGGCGATTGGCTTTCAACTGCTGTTCCATCTGCCGCTGTTCCCCGCCGCGCTGCTGACTGGCGTCGTTGTGTTTCTCATTCTGGGCCTGTATAAGTTGGGCTTTCGGCCTTTTGAGGCGATGGTGATTGCGCTGGTAGCGACTATTGGCGTCTGCTATGTGGTAGAGATTGCGACGGCGCGCGCCCTGATTGTGTGGCCTGCCGTGCTGCACGGCGTCCTTGTCCCCACCCTGCCTGCCCGTCCTGCGTTCGCGGGCGCAGGCCAATCGGCCCTGCTGGTGGCGATTGGAATGCTGGGCGCGACGGTGATGCCGCACAATTTGTTCCTGCATTCGGGCGTGATCAAGTCGCGCGTGGGCTTTGAGGACAATGTGGACGTGCCCGGTGACGTGGACAAAAAGGGCCGCCCGCGCGACGTTCACACGCGCAAACTGGTGCGTTTTGCCCTGCTGGACAGCGTGCTGGCGCTCAACATCGCCTGGCTGATTAACTCAGCCATGATTGTGGTCGCCGCCGCCGCATTCTTCCACGCCCGCCTGCCTGTTGCAAGCCTGAGCGAAGCGCAGCGGACATTGGCCCCGCTTCTGGGTGATGCGGCCCCGCGCGCCTTCGGCGTCGGGCTGCTGGCGGCGGGGCTGTCTTCCTCCGTGACGGGAACGCTGGCGGGGCAGATGGTCATGGAAGGCTTCCTGCGCCGCGCCTTTCCGTTGTGGGCCACGCGGCTTTTGACAATGGTTCCGGCCCTCCTTGTTATTTATCTCATGCCCCGCCTGGGCTGGCGCGACACGGACGTTCTGGTTGTCTCGCAGGTGTTTCTCTCGCTCGCGCTGCCGTTTGCGGTGGTTCCGCTGCTCCTGTTCACGCGCCGCCGGGACTTGATGCGCGAGCACGTCAACCGCTCCTTTACCAATGTGCTTGCCTACGCCGCCGCCGCCGTGATTATTGTCTTGAACGTCCTGCTGCTGCTGCAATCGTTCCATGTGCCGCTGGCGATTTAACGCGGGGCCATTGGTGGCTAGAGGAGGCCATCACCCGGCACTTGCAAAGCCTCGTGCCACCCTCTCCCGCCCGCATAGCGGGTCTTAAATGGGCGAGAGTAAAGAGAGAATAACTCCCACCCTCGCCTGCGAAGCGGGAGAGGGTCGCTCGCCCGGCGAGCGGGGTGAGGGCGCGCGCAGCGCGTCTTAAGCGCCGGGTGAGCGCCTCCTTCCCTGCGCCTGAGCGCCTCCTTCCTCCCGACACCCACGCAGGAAACCGCGCCCCGCACGGCGAACTTCCTCCCATGTCCCTGCTCAAAACCGCACTCAAAGCCGTCCTGCCCGGCGCGCACGGCCCCAATTGCGCGGGAAACTATGCGTCCTTTGACGCCGCCGCCCGCGCCTGCGCCAATCAAGACTACACCGACGCCCGCGTCACCGAGGCCGTCCTTGCCAAGACCCGCGCCTTTCGTGCCCTTTTAGACAGCCAGAGGCCGCTAGAAGTCACGCCGCCGGTCATGCGCGTCCTGACAGGCGTTGCCCCTGCCCTGCGCGCTCAGACGCTGACCGTGATAGACTTTGGCGGCGCGCTCGGCACGCACTACTGGATTGCGCGCGCCGCGCTCGGAGCGTCCTATTCTCTCCGGTGGCACGTCGTAGAAATGCCCTTGGTGTGCGACGCGGGCCGGGAACTTGAGGACGGCTCCCTGCGCTTCTTCCCTACCCTCGCTGCTGCCCGTGAAGCCCTCGGCGGCCCGCCCGACCTCGTTTACTCGGATGGCGCGCTGCAATGCGTCCCGCGCCCCCTGGACACCCTGCGCGACTTGATGAACTTAGCCGCTCCCTTTCTGCACCTGCGCCGCGTTCCCCTCACGACTGAAGGGCATGAACTCATCACGCGCCTCAAGGATTTTCGCCTGTCTGACCACGCTCCCGCCGGGCCGCTTCCCCCCGGCATGGCGGATTTAAGCCTGCAAATCCCGCTCACGATGCTGCCCAAAGCGGAGTTTGAGGCCGCGATGTCGGAACGCTACATCCTGCGCCTGCGCTATGATGACCCTAAGAACGCCTACCATTGGGACACGCACAGCGTGGATATGTGCGGCTATTTCGCCGAAAGACGCACGGTTAATCCATGACAGACGGCGTCCAACTGCGCGACGTTTGGGACAGTGACCTGCCTGTGTTCTTCGCGCACCAGCAGGACGCGGAAGCCAATCGCATGGCCGCCTTTACGTCCCGCGAACCGGCGGATTGGGACGCTTTTCTCGCGCACTGGACGCGCATTCGCGGCGACGCGAGCATTGTCAACCAGACGATTGTGGCGGGCGGCGCGGTCGCCGGGCACATTGCGCGCTTCGTGCAGGACGGCGAGCCAGAAGTCACCTACTGGCTTGGCCGCGAATACTGGGGCCGGGGCATCGCGACCGATGCGCTTTCGCAGTTCCTGCGGCATGAACCGATGCGCCCTTTGTTCGCCCGCGCCGCGCAGGATAATGCCGCTTCCCTGCGGGTGCTGCAAAAGTGCGGCTTCGTCATTACCGGCGAGGACAGCGGCTTTGCCCATGCGCGCGGCAGGGAGACCGCCGAGTTCATTCTGACACTTCAGCCGGACGAAAGGAGGGTGCCATGAGAACAAAGTTTGCAGCGAAGTCTGCGCGGGCGGCCCTGTTTGCGGCCTGCGTTCTGATTGTGACAGCGGGCGGCGTGGGCTGCGGCGGCAGCTCTGCCGGAGGGACAGCGCCCGCGCTCGGCGGGCCGCTCACGCCCGGCGTGGTGGCCGCGCGGCAGTTGGCGTTTCGCGGCATCACGGTTCCCTACTTTTTGTATGTGCCGCGTTCCGCGCCTGCCGGACGCCCTCTGCCCGCACTGTTGATGGTACACGGGGCGGGCGGCAACGGCAAAGATTTCATTCACGCATGGCAGACGCAGGCGGAAACGAGCGGCATCGCGCTGGTCGCCCCGACCGTGCCGCTGGGAGCCGACTTTGAGCCGTCCGCGCCCGCCCTCTTTCGCGCGCTCATGGAGGCGACTAAAACAGACGTGTCTGTTGACCCGAAGCGCCTGTACGTGTTCGGCTATTCGGCGGGCGGCTACGTGACATTTGATGCCGCCATGTTTGACTCGGAATACTTCGCGGGCGTGGGCGTGTTTGCGGGCATCATCACGCCCGATTATGACAGCATTGTGACGCAGGCGACCCGCAAGACGCCGATTGCGCTCTACCTGGGCGACCACGACCAGTTCTTCACGCTCGCGCAGGGGCGGCGCACGCGCGACCTGCTCGTTTCCCACCAGTTCCCGGTGCATTACGTGGAACTTGCCCATCAAGACCACAATTATGGCGCGGTGGAAGACGCCGTGAACCACGACTGCTGGGTGTATCTCAGCCAGTTTTCCCTGCCGTGAAAAAGAGTTTCCCGCAGGGGTTGACAAACGCCTGTGCGGGCGGTCATACTAGCACGGAACCCATTTCAACGGAAGGAGGATGGCTGCCGGTGACGGCGAGGCCCCCGCGTAACACGACTATGCTGACCATGAATACCACAATTAACCTGACGACCCCGCTTTATGCCGACGGCTGGCGTCTGTCTGCGCGCTCTGCCGCGCCGTCCGCCATTCTTCCGTCCGCAGGCGCGGGCGCTGCCCGTCTCGTTAGCCCACTGTCCTTTGGAGGCTGCCGCTTCACCTAGACGAACCTGCACACCTCACGCGCACCAAAGGCCCTGGGCTTCCCCCGCATCTCCCAAGAGATGCCCGGATAGTCCGAGGGCTTTTTTGTTGGCCCGCTCACACGCAAGGAGAACACGCATGGCAACTTTGGAGGCATTGCCCCCATCTGAGGAACACGCCGCAAAGCCGCTCGTGGAGATGGCGGCTGATTTTGACCCCGAAGGCCGCTTTGGGACGCGCACGCTCACGGTCACCGCCGAACAGGTGCAGGTGCGGGACGCGCACGGAGCCATCCTGTTCCAGATGCCGATTGCGGATATACAGACGGCCCGCAACGAGCCATTAGTTGGCGGCGGGCGGCTGGAAGTGACGGCCAAAACAGGCGAAATCCTGCCCATTATCACGTACTCACAGACGCTGGCGGCGAAGTTCAGCGAGGCGGCGCGCGGCATTGAGCAACTGGCAAAGGGCGAGCCGTTCGCCATCAAGCAGAAGCACGAGAAGACGCGCTGCGAGAAGTGCGGACGTTTGCTGCCGGAAAAAGACGGCATCTGCCCGGTGTGCATCAACCGCCGCAAGACGCTGGAGCGCATTGGCGGCTATCTCGGCCCCTACAAAGCGCAGGCGATTATGCTGGCCCTGCTGTCGCTGGTGACGACCGGGCTGAACCTGGCCCCGCCGCTTATTCAAGGCAACTTGGTGGACACGGTGCTGCAAACGCACCGCAATCTGGGCCACCTGTACGCGCTGATTGGGCTGTGGCTGGGGGTGCTCGCCATCAATGTGGGCGTGCGGATTGGGTCGGGGCGGCTGACGGCGTTTCTTGCGGGAAACATTGCCGCCGACCTGCGCGCCGCGCTGTACCGGGCCATTGAGTTCCTGCAGCTGGGCTACTTTGACAAAAAGCAGGTGGGGGCGATTGCATCGCGGGTGACTCAAGATACGGATCGGGTATGGGGCTTCTTGGTAGACGGCCTGCCGTATATCATCTCCAACGGGCTGCTCATGCTGGGCATTGTGTGCCTGCTGTTTCGCATCAACTGGCATTTGGCGCTGTGTTTGCTCGCGCCCATTCCCGTGATTGCCCTGATTGCCGCGCTGTTCTGGAAGCCGATGGCGACCATGTTTCACCGGGTCGGGCAGAAGATGGCCCGCTTCCACGCGCATCTCAATGAAAGCCTGACCGGTATCCGCGTGGTGAAAGCGTTCGCGCAGGAGGACGGCGAGAATGCCAAGTTCGCCCGCCGCAATAAAGAGTTGCGCGATGCTGGCGTGGCGGTAGACACGCGCTGGTACACATTGGAGGGTTATCTCACGCTGTTTATGAGCCTGGGCCTGCTCATCAACTGGACAGTAGGCGGCGCGATGGTCTACCACCACGAGATGACGCTGGGCGCGTTCGTCAAGATTAATGCCCTGCTGACGCTGGTCTACGGCCCTTTGGAGTGGTTCGCGCAGGTCAATCAATGGTTCAGCCGGGCGATGGCGGGCGCGGAGCGCATCTTTGAGGTGATGGACACCGAGCCGGAAAAGTACGCCCAGAACGCAGCGACGCCGCACCATGCGATTGGCGGCACGGTGGAGTTTGACGGCGTGCGCTTCGGCTACGACAAGTCCAACCCGGTGCTCAAAGGGCTGACGTTCACGGCGTCGCCCGGCGAGATGATAGGGCTGGTGGGGAAGTCGGGCGCGGGCAAGTCCACGACCATCAATCTCATCTGCCGCTTCTACGAACCCGACGCCGGGACATTGAAAATAGATGGCATTGACTACCGTGAGTTAAGCCTGCAAGACCTGCGCCAGCAGATCGGGATTGTGCTTCAAGAGCCGTTTCTCTTTAATGGCTCCATCGCCGAGAATATCGCCTACGGCAAGCCGGGCGCGGCGTTTGAGGAGATTATTGAGGCCGCCCGCGCCGCCAACGCGCACTCGTTTATCCTCGGCAAGCCCGATGGCTACGACACGCTGGTGGGCGAGCGCGGCGCGAAACTCTCCGGCGGCGAACGTCAGCGTGTGTCCATTGCGCGCGCCATTCTGCACAACCCGAAGATACTGATACTGGACGAGGCCACTTCGTCAGTAGACGTGGAAACCGAGAAGCAGATACAGGAAGCGTTGGGCCGTCTGACGGCGGGCCGCACGACGTTCGCCATCGCGCACCGCCTGTCTACGTTACGCAACGCGAACCGCCTGATTGTGCTGGACAAAGGCACGATTGTGGAGATGGGCACGCACGCCGAACTGATGGAAAAGAAAGGCGACTTCTACAAGTTAGTAGAAACCCAATCGCAGGTCACGCAGATTATCGGACTAGGCTGACTGTGGGGGCAGGGCAAGCCCTGCCCCCTATGAGGTGAGGAACAACTATGTCTACAACGGTGCAGACACGCGAAGAAACAATGCCGAAAACGGCGGCGGAGCGGCCCCGGCCATTAGGACGCAATGCCGATTACTGGCTGCTGGCGGGCGGGCAGGCTGTGTCGTCGGTCGGGACGCAGGTGTCGGAACTGGCCCTGCCACTCCTGATACTGGCCCTGACTCATTCCCCGGCGCAGGCAGGGCTGCTGGCGGCGGCGCGTGGCATTCCGTATGTCCTTTTGTCCCTGCCCGCAGGCGCGCTCGCCGACCGATGGAACCGGCGGCGCACGATGGTCTTTTGCGAGGTGGGGCGCTCGCTCGCTCTGCTGTCCATTCCCGTGCTGGCGGCGGGAGGGCATCTGACGCTGTGGCTGTTGTACGTGGCGACTTTAATTGAGGGCACGCTGTTCGTGTTTTACAACATGACCGAGACCGTGTGCATGGTGCGCGTGGTGGACAAACGCCTTCTGCCGCAGGCAACGGCGCAGGCGCAGGCGATTGACGCGACTTCCGGGCTGGTCGGGCCGTCGCTGGGCGGCGTGCTGTACGCGCTGGGGCACGCCGTGCCGTTTCTGGCGAACGGCATCACGTATCTGCTGTCGGCGCTGTCCGTATTTCTCATCAAGACCGACCTGCGCGCGGCGGAGCGCACGGAAGACACGCATCTGGGCGAGGAAATTGCCGAAGGCGTGCGCTGGCTGTGGAACAATCGCCTAGTGCGCTTTGTCGCGCTGCAAACGGCGGCCCTGTGCATTCCCGGCGCGGGTTGGGCGCTGATTGTGATTGTGCGGGCGCAGGGGCTGGGCGCATCCCCCCGGCAGATTGGCCTGCTGATGGCGGCAAGCGGCATCGGCAGCATCATCGGGGCGGCGCTGGCCGTGCCCTTGCAGAAGCGCGTGCCGTTCGGCAAACTCATTCTGGGGGCGCTGTGGTTTCTGGCGTTGACCTGGCCGCTGTTCGTGCTGGCCCCATCTTTGCTGTGGCTGGGCGTGTTCAACGCGCTAACGTTCCCTGCCGTCCCCATCTACTTTGCAACGCAGTATGCGTGGCGTCTGCGTCAGATACCGGACGCGCTTCAGGGGCGCGTCAATTCGGTGTTCCGGCTGGTCGCGTTCGGCTGCTCCCCGCTGGGCATGGCGCTGACGGGATGGCTGCTAGAGACGCAGGGCGTGACGCGCACTATCTGGCTTTTGTTCGTGCCGCAACTCTTGCTGGCGGTGGCGGCGCAGAGTTATCGCCCTCTGCGCGAGGCGCGGTAATTGTAAGCAGGCACAGAGGCCCGCCCGGCAGGAAGCCTCATCGCCAGGCCTGCCCTTCAGGGCCGGGCAAGGCTGAGGAGCGAACACACAGGAGAAACCGATGCAGCCAGAAACATTGAAATTGTTCTTTGAGCCGAAGGACAGACTGCGCCTGACGGTGGATGGCGACCGGTCGTACCCGACGGTGAAGCCGGTGTGGGCCGCGCCACTCAGCCGGCCGAACACGTATCTGGCGCTGCTGGATGGCAAGGGGCAGGAGATTGTGACGCTGCCCGACCCCGCCGTTCTGCCCGCCGAGTCGCTGGCGGCAGCGCGGGAGGAGCTGGCACGGCGATACCTTACGGCCACCGTGAAGGCGATTGTCCATGCGAAGCAGGAGTTTGGCGCGACTTATTGGAGCGTGGACACCGACCGGGGCCACCGCGACTTTGTGACGCAGAACTTGCAGGAGAACGCCGTGTGGCTGTCCGACACGCACCTGCTGCTTTTAGATGTGGACGGCAACCGCTTTGAGATTGTGGACGTGAAAGCGTTAGATGCCCCCTCCCGCCGCTTCGTGGAAACCATTTTGTAAGGCGGCCCTCACGCTTTCCTGTGGCAGCCCTTCCCCGGCACGGGAACTGCCCTCACCCGGCGCATCACGTTCGTTCTGCGCCACCCTCTCCCGCTGTCGCAGGCGAGGGTGAAGGGATAACTTGTTCCGACCCTCTCCCGTGAAACGGGAGAGGGTCGCGCCGCAAGGCGCGGGGTGAGGGCCGTTCTAAGACCGGGTGAGGGCCGTTCCCGTGCCGGGGAAGGGCTGCCTTTGCGTCCGCACCTTGACAGCCCGCCCCACCCGGCGGGTACACTGAAGAGACACTTTCACAGGAGAACCTTACCCCATGAGCCATCGCATCTTTAACTTCAGCGCCGGGCCAGCCATTTTGCCTGAACCCGTCCTCCAAGAAGCCGCCGAGGGCGTGCGCGAGATTGCCGGGTCGGGAATGTCCATTCTGGAAGTGTCCCACCGGGGCAAGCAGTATGAGGCCATTCATGCCGACGCCGAAGCGCGGCTTTTGCGCGTGCTGGGACTTTCCGATGCCGACTACGTTCCGTTATTCTTGCAGGGCGGCGCGAGTTTGCAGTTCGCGATGGTTCCGCAGAACTTTCTGACGGTGGGGCAGGCGGCGGATTACGTCGTCAGCGGCGATTGGGGAGCGAAAGCCCTCAAAGAAGCGAAGTTCTTCGGGGACGCGCGCGAAGCGGCCTCATCCAAAGCCGCCGGGTATTCGTTCATTCCCAAAGAGTGGACGCGAACGCCGGACGCACGCTACGTTCACATCACCACCAACAACACCATTGAAGGCACGGAATACTTCGCCCTGCCCGATGTGGGTGACACGCCGCTTGTCGCCGATAGCTCGTCCGACTTTCTGGCGCTGCGCCGCGATTATTCCAAGTTTTCCCTGCTGTACGCCGGGGCGCAGAAGAATGCCGGGCCTGCGGGCGTGACGATGGTGTTGGTCAAGAAAGCGTTTCTGGCGACGGCGAACACCAGCCTGCCCAAGATTATGGCGTATCAGACACACGCCGACGCCCACTCGCTGTATAATACGCCGCCGTGCTTTGCCATTTACGTGGTCGGGCTGGTGCTGAAATGGGTGGAGGAGCAGGGCGGGCTGAACGGCGTGGAAGCGCGCAACCGTCAGAAGGCGGCTGTTCTTTACAACGCGCTGGACGAGACGCCGCTGTACGCGCCCACCGTGACGGAAAAGGCCGACCGCTCCCTGATGAACGTCACGTGGCGGCTGACCAACCCGGCCCTGGAAGCCGACTTCCTCGCCGAAGCCAAAGCGCACGGCATGGATGGCCTCAAAGGGCATCGCAGCGTGGGCGGCTTCCGGGCGTCTATTTACAACGCCTTCCCAGCCGATGGCGTGCAGGCGCTGGCCGATTTACTGCGCGACTTCGCCGGGCGTAAAGGCTGAGTGAGCCTGTCTTCGCCCGGACGTCAATCGGACACCAAACAGAGGCAACACGGACAAAAATGCTATGGCACGCCGCTACAGCAGCACATCGCCACGCCGCGCGCCTAAAGTTACGGCTTCGGTGCGACTGGACGCGCCTAACTTTGCCAACAGGGAGGCGACATGGAACTTGACCGTGTGCGCGCTGATGCCAAGCCGCGCAGCGATTTGCTTGTTGGGCAGGCCGGACGTGAGCAGTTGCAGCACTTCCCGCTCGCGCGCGGTGAGAGTGTCGCCGGGCAGGATTTCGCGCGTTGTCTGAGGGAGGGACAGGGCGGGCAGAAAGGCGCGGTCTAAGGCAATCAGGCCCGCCGCGACGGATTGCACGGCGGCAGACACTTCGGGGCCGCCCGCGTCTTTGGGGAGCAAGGCCCATGCGGGCAGGGCGTTCAGGGAGGGAAGCGACCCGGCGTCTTCGGCGAGCAGCACGACGCCCGCGCCTATTTCGGCAGACAGCGACAGGACGCGCGCGCGGTCATCGGGGGCGTCGTCCGCCAGAATAACCGCAGGGCACAGGGCGGGCAGCAGCGTGTCCATGTCCCCGCTGCCGCTCGCCTGCCCGACCACCTCGCACCCCGCCGCGCCGTCCAGCAGGGCGCGCAGGCCCGCGCGCACCGATGCATACGCGGCGACCACCAGCACGCGCGTTGCCGCGTCCTCGGCCCGTTCGCCGTCGCTCATGCCGCCCTCTGCCGCGCTGTCTCTAACCCTGCCGCTTCGCGCACGAACTCCTGCACCAGATGGCTCGGCACGGCGAGCGCAATGCCCGGCGACATCATCATGGACGCGATGCCCACGACTTCGCCCCAGACGTTCGCCAGCGGCCCACCGGAGTTGCCCGGCGCGAGCGCGACATCGGCTTGCAGCCAGCCCTGTTCCCCGCCCGCCGCGCTGATAATCCCGAATGTCGCCGTGCCGCGCACGCCGTGCGGATTGCCGACCGCCACAATCCACTCCCCCACGCGCAGAACGCGGGAATTGCCAATCGGCGCGGCGGGCGGGGCAAACGCTTCGCCTGTCCCGCCCGAACGGACGCGCAAGAGGGCCAAATCGCGCTCCCGGTCACGGGCGACGACGGGCGCGGTGAAGCGCGCGCCGCTTTCCGTCTCTATCCAGGCTTCGCGGCCCGTCGCCACATGAGCATTGGTAACGACCAGGCCCCGGCTGTCCCACACGACGCCGGAGCCGTGCCCATCACCGGCCCCGACCACCACGACGCTGCGGCGCAGACGGGCCACCCACCGGGCCGCGTCCGCCGCCGCCATGCCGCCCATGCCTGCCATGATATTCGTGTTTCTCATTCGCTTGCTCCTGTGCGCCTAAAGTGGCGGTGACGGTCTGCGGCTGGCCTGCCCGCAGGAGTTTGAGAGCGACGCTCTGCCCGGCAGCAAGGGAATGCAGACGGCGGCGCAGGGCGTCGGGGTCGTCTACGGTCACGTCATCTATGCCAAGCAGAATGTCGCCCAGCAAGAGGCCGCCGGACGCCGCCGGGCTGCCGTCCTGCACCTGCACAATCAAAAGGGCGTGCTCCTGCGTCCCGCCTGCCGCGCTTTGTGCGGCCACGCCCAGCGTCACGGGCTGCGTGCTGATGCCTAAATAACCGCGCGAACGGCCCCCACCCTGTTGCAAGTTCTGCGCGACATGTGTGAGAATGGACACGCCGAGCGCGACGCCCTGCCCGCGTCCCAGCGCCAGATTTGCCATGCCGACCACCTGCCCCGCCATGTTGACTAAAGGCCCGCCGGAGAAGCCGGGGTAGAGATTGGCGTCCGTGTGCAGGATAAACTCAGGCTGGCCGTCGCTTTGCGCTTCCAGCCGCGCGGAGAGTATCCCCAGCGTCGCCTGTAAACCACCCGTGCCAGGCCGTCCCAGCGCGAGCACCAGATGCCCGACCTGCGCGTCCCCTTCCGGGGAGGGGGTAATAGGAGAAAGGTTCTGCGCCTCAACGCGCAGGAGGGCAATGTCCGTGTCGTCATCACGGCCAACGACTGTGGCGGCGTGGCGCGCGCCGTCCGCCATTTCTACAAACAAGCCGTCGTCTCGCTCCGTGCCGTGCGACGTGGTGAGGATGAAGCCGTCTGCCGACCAGATGAGGCCGGTGGCGGTCAGGCGGCTGCCGTCGTCCACGCGCACGACGGACGGGCCGACCCGCTCCACGAGTGCCGCGAGTTCGCCCGAAAGATGAGCCAGCGCGCCCATGGGCGCGTCTGCGTGGGATGTTTCCGATGTCATATTCTGTCTCCTTGTGCATCAAACGATACAGGGAGATGATACTGCATCGGACGGGGCGCGCGCATCCGCCAAATGGGGAGGGAGCGGCCCTGCCCGAAAGAGCAGGGCCGCTCGCGGCTTTAAACTTGCGCGTTGTCCACGTAGCACCAGCGCCAGTCTTCGCCCGGCTCAAACGACTGCATGATGGGGTGCGAAGTGGCGTGGAAGTGGGCCGTCGCGTGCTTGTGGGGCGATGAGTCGCAGCAGCCGACGTGCCCGCAAATCAGGCACAGGCGCAGATGCACCCAGCGGCTTCCCATTTGGAGGCATTCCTCGCAGCCTTCCGGCGTGCGCGGGGCGACGTTCTGTATCTGGTCAAGGTGCGTGCAGGGGGCAGACATGGGCGGATTCTCCTTCGGCATGGGCAGTGAATGCGGTTTCAACACGGGGCAGGCGGCGCGGGTTCCACGCATAAGAAAAGCCCCCGCGCCTGCCGCAAAGAGCAGAGGCGCGGGGGCGGAGTGCCATCGGGCTTCCTAGAAGCCGGGCAGCACGGCGGTCTTTTCTTTCTGCACCGCCTGAAGCGACTGTGGGTCTAGCCCCAGGGCTTGCAGAATGGTGGGCGCAATCTGCATGGTCTCCACCGGGGACTTGATGGTGCTCGGCGTCACGCCCGCGCCCGCGACCAGCAGCGCGACATGGGTGTCGTCCATGCTGAAGCCGCCATGCTCGGCAACCTTGCTGCCGGTGGTGTAAATGACACCCTGATTGACAATCGCAATCACGTCCGGGGTGCGCGGGTCGCCCACCGGGCTGTTGAACAGCAGCCGCAGGCTGCTGCCCGCCAGCACTTCCTGAATGCCCAGCGACGCCTGGTCATTCCGCAGGGCCTGCGCCACCTGCGGCGCTTTGGTGGGGTCAGTCAGCCAGATAAGCGCCACGTCGTCCGCCGTGAGGTTCGCCAAGAGGCCGCTCTGCACGTTGTTGACGGCGGCGGCCACGAGCGCCGGGTCAATGTGCATGACTTTGGCCCGGTCAATGGGCGACTGGCCGTGCTTGGCGGTGATGATAATCAGTGTGTCGCTGAACAGGCCGCGCGCCTTCAGCTCGCTCACCATGCGCCCGATGGAATGGTCGGTGTGGAGCATGGCATCCAGCAGGCCCGCGCTGGGCTGGCCGCTGCCGTTGACGTAGCCATCGCCCGCGAGCTTCTCGCCGACGCTGACCGCCTGGAAGTTCATGCCGAAGATGGCGGGCACGCCGACCGTCTTGGTGGCCCCATGATTCTTGCCGTCAATCTCATTAAGGACGGCGAGCACTTTCAGGTCGTCGTTGGCCTCGGCGAGGGGGACACTGCTGGTCGCGAGGCTGTTGTTGGCGTCAATCTCCGGCGTGTACAGATCGTCTACGCCATGCCCGGAGGGGCCATTCAGGATTTCGTAGGCCGGGTGCTTGTCCGCCCACGCGGTGCGCTTGCCGCTGGCTTTGATAACCTCAAAGATGGTGTTGACGCGCAAATAGCTGTGCGGGTACACGGGCTGGCAGTTGTCGCGTGGGTTCAGCGGCAGCGCGGCCCGGTTGATGCCGCCGCCCCCATAAATCCCCTTCGGATTGATGTCAATGGAGCTATCGTAGGTGACGGGAGTGCCCAGCGTTGTGCAGTTGGAGCCGGGAGGGGAAAGCGCCCTGTCATACGAGGCGTCATAAAAGACGCCGGTGGAGATGGGGCTGCCGCCGGTCACAATTGCCAGCAGACCGGGAAACGAGTTCGGACGGTTTGGACGACGACGCATTGGTGTAGGTGACACCCGCGCGGCTTAAGTCCGCGAGCGTCGTGTGGGCGTAATGCTGCACTAGGTTCGCCAGGTCAAGGGCGTGCATCCCGTCAATACTGAGTAGCAGGACGCGGTGAATGGCAGGACGGCTCGCCCCATCGGGGCTTGCGTTATCGGGGACAGAAGTCTGGGCCAGCGTCGGCCTGGACAGCGCGGCGCACCCAAGCAGGCAAAGCAGGGCGGCGGCGTGACGTTTCGTTGTCATGGTCTTCGTTCCTCCTGAAAGCCATGATACCGAAGCGCCGCCGCAATTTCCGTTAAGGGAAGATTAAGTTTTCCGGTTACTTTGCGGTACTGGCGGATTTGGCGGCGGGGGCAGTGGGATCGGCGGCGAGTAGGGCGATGACTACCAGAAGATCAACTAAAGTAAAGCCATTCCTGCTGACATGAGATGCGGATCAGGACATGAGCGTATTCTCCACAGCGGCGCAAGTCATCCAGAGAACGCAGCACTGTGCGGTCGGAGACATTGAAGCGGCGCATCAACTCGTTCTGTGAGGGGAAGCGGTCGCCGGGCCGCAACGCCTCCCCCATCGCGCGCAGGGCAGCGGTCAACTGCTCGTGCTTGTATTTCTGTGCCTGCATTGTGGGAACGTTTGCTTCTCCGGCCTCTACCTAGTGCAACAGGATAGTGTATGGCAACATGATTTCGCCTTCCTGTCAAGAGAAGGGAGAAACCTTTTTCAGTGGGAGGCAGACGACGGGCGGCTGGCACGGACGCGCCAGATTTTGCCGCCGCCGTCATCGCTGATGAGCAGGGAGCCGTCCCCGGCCTGCGCCACGTCTACCGGACGGCCCCACACGGAGCCGTCCGGCAAGGCCCAGCCAGTCACGAAGTCTTCGTAAGCGCCGGTCGCGCGTCCGCTTTTGTCCAGCAGCAGCCGCACCACTTTGTAGCCGGAACGCTCGGAGCGGTTCCAGGAGCCGTGCAGCCCGACAAAAGCCGCGTCCTGATAGGACGCCGGAAACTGATGCCCTGTATAAAACAGCACCGAAAGCGCTGCGCTGTGCGCTTCCAGCAGCACGTCCGGCACGATGGCCTTCGCTGCCAATTCGGGCTTTTCGGGCATCCGGGGGTCATGGTGCGCGCCGATGTAATAATACGGCCAGCCGTAAAAGCCGCCGTCTTTGACGGACGTGGCGTAATCAGGGACTAAATCGTCGCCGAGACCGTCGCGCTCGTTGACCGCCGCCCACAATTGCCCGGTGACGGGGCTGAACGCAAGGCCCACCGGATTGCGTAAACCGGATGCAAAGACCCGGTAGCCGGAGCCATCCGGGTTGAACTCCAGAATGGCCGCGCGACGTTCTTCTTCCTCGCCGACATTGCTTTGCGAGCCGACGGACACATACAGTTTCTTGCCATCAGGCCGAAACACAATGCGCCGCGTCCAGTGCTGATGGTAGCCGCCGCCGGGCAGGTCAGGCACAATGGTCTGAGGCGTGCCGGACGCTTTCAGATCGCCTCTAGCATACGGGAAGCGCACCACCGAGTTGGTGTTCGCAACGTACACAAAGCGGGGCGCGGGGCCAGGCGGATAAAACGCGATGCCGAACGGCTGCCGCAGGCCGTCAGCGAAGACCGACCGCTGCGGCGGGCCGCTATTTGCGCCGTCCCGCAGGACAAGCACACGGTTGGGGCCGCTTTCGGCGACAAACACGTCGCCGTTCGGGGCGACGGCCAGCGCGCGCGGGTTGTTCAGGCCGGTCGCCCATTCCCCAATCTCAAAGCCGGGCGGCACATGAAGCGACGCTCCCGGCGGGCGGGCCACCACGCCAGGGCCGTTGTTGGCGGAAGGCGTCGCATAGAGCGGCGGCAAATCGGACGGGCGAATGCGCCGGGCCATGCCGATGGTATTCTGCCCGGACGGCGCGGCGGCAGCAGGCGCGGAGGGGCGGCTGAGACACCCGGCCAGCAGCGCCAGCCCGCCCAGCGCGGTCGCGGTCAGCGCCTTACTCGTGCGCGCGATGCGTGTGTTTGTCTCCACAGTTCTTCCTTTCCAGGCTTAACCGAAACTTAATCCGGGGTTAATGCTGTCTTAACAAAAGAGGGATATACTCTCCTCGTGGCTTGAGGCTGCGGAAGCCTCCCATTGCTCATCCCCTAGAGATTAGGGCCGCGACTTCCCCCGGTCGCGGCCCCTTTTTTTGCGTCACACCTCGCTGTGTGCGTTCCCGCTTTGCGGGTACACTGAAACGCATGGATGAACATTCCTCTGAAGAAGATTACGCCGCGCTGGAAGGAATGATTTCCATTCGCGCGGCTCTGGAGGCCGGAAGCCGCCCGGTGCGCGCGCTCTTTATCCGGCAGGGCAAAGACGACGCCGACACGCGCCGCCTGGAACGCGCAGCACGCGACGCCGGAGCGCGCGTGCTGCGCGTGCCGGACGCCGAAATTGACGCTCGCGCGCAGGGCAAGACGCACGGCGGCCTGCTCGCGGAAGTTGGTTCGCGACGCTTCGTGTCTTCTTTAGAAGCCCTGCTTCCCGCCGCAGGCGAGCCTGCGTTTGTTGCCATGCTGGACGGCGTGGAAGACCCGTTCAACTTCGGGGCTGCCGTGCGCTGTTTGTACGCGGCAGGCGCGAACGGTCTGGTCGTGCGCCCCCGCAACTGGCTGTCGGCGGTAGGCGTCGTCGCACGAGCGTCGGCGGGGGCGTCGGAGCGGCTGCCGACCGCCATCGCCGAAAGCGCAGGAGAGGCTGCCGACTTTTTCCGGGGGCGCGGTGTGACAATTGCCTGTGCCGTCGGCGACGCACCGGGCGCGACTTCGCTTTATGACGCTGACCTGCGCGGGCCGCTGTTTCTGCTGATTGGCGGCGAAAAGCGCGGCATCACGCGCTCATTTCGGGACGGGGCAACGCTGCAACTGTGCATTCCCTACGGACGCCCGCGCCTGCCCCTGTCGCTGGGAACAGCGTCCGCTGCCGCCGTGCTCGCGTTTGAGGTCATGCGCCAGCGCCATTCACGCTAGCGTGTTCAGACTAACACGCTGCCCGCTGCGCGCCGACTCCGCTGCCGCAAAGACCATTGCCAGCGACTTGATGTTGTCGTGGCACTCGCCCATCGGCGTCTGCCCCGTGTCCAGCGCGTGAAGGAAATCACGCAGTGAACCGCTGATTCCGCTCGCGCCGTTCTCCTCCACAGCGCCCTGACACGTCTCCGTTTTGGAATGGAAGCCGCCCGGCGCGACCACGACTTCGGCGGCAGGCACGCTGCTGCCGTCCCAGACCGCCGTGCCCTGCGGGCCGACCGCACGCCACTCGCCTTCCCAGCTTGTCGGGCGGCCTTCCGCACACCACGAGCCGCGATACGTGTAGCGCAGGCTCCCGGTCATCTCAAAGAGCGCCGTCGCGCAGGCCGCGCCTTTGTACCACGACCAGGCGGGGTTGAACTCCTCGCAATAGACGCTCACCGGGTCAGTCCCCGACAGGAAGCGCGCGGCATCAAACGTATGAATTGCCATGTCTAAGAGCAGCGGGCTGTTCATCGCGTCCCGGAAGCCGCCGAAGTGCGCGCCAATATAGAAATCGGAATTGAGAATGCCCGGCGTTCCCGTCTGCTCCACAATCAACCGGCGGAACGCCCACAGGCGAGGGTCATAACGCCGGGATTGACTCACCATATAAAGCAGGCCCGCACGCTCAGACGCCGCCACCATTGCGCGGGCGTCGTCCATTGTGGTCGCCATCGGCTTTTCACCCAGCACCGGCACGCCCGCCGCCAATGCCTGCTCGGTCACGCCCCGGTGCGCCTGCGGAACCGTCACGTCTACCACAAAGTCAGGCTTAACATCTGCCAGCGCACGGCTTAAATCGTCGCCTGCGTGCAGGCCCGAAATGCCCAACTCGTCCGCCGCCCGCGCCGCCGCGTCCGGCTGAATGTCTATCCACCCGGCGAGTTGAACACCGTCGCAGCCCAGCAGAGTGCGCCCCCATGCGCGCCCCATGCCGCCTGCGCCCACCAAGAGCGCCTTTCGCATTGTCATAGACTGTTCTCCCCTGTGTCCTGGAAGCAGTGTACCCGTCCCCAGTGTCCCTCCCGCCTAATTCCCGCCTCAGTGGGACGTCACTCGGTTGCTGTTCCCTAAAAAGGACACAAACACTCCCCGCGTCCCCGCGAGCGGCTCGCGCGTTCTCCAGACTCGCGCGGGTGCGGCTATTTCCCTTAAATGTAACCATAAACACAGAAAAAAGCAGGCAGATGCGCTATACTGAGGCTTGCGTCGCCTGCGGACGGTGACGGCGCTTTCCATTCGTGCACTACCCAATCCGTCTGTCTCTCTCGCCCACACCTTGAAAGGACAGAAGTCATGCACACCCCCTCGCGCGTCGCCCGCCTCGCGCTGGCGCTTTCCCCACTCGGCCTCCTGCTCGCCTCCGGCGCGCATGCCCAGACGCCTGACGCGGCCAAACCCGCGCCGCTCCTTCCACCCCCGCCCACCGGCACGTACACGGCAGGCGCGGGCCTCGCGCTGAGCAACACCAACGTCTTCTCCATCAAGGCCAGCGGCGTCGTTGCCAGCATGATTGCGGCCCACGCCGTCACCGCAGGCAAGATTGCCGTGCCCCTCGCGCTCTCCGGCTCCAGCAGCAGTTCCGTCGTCAGCAGCACCAACACCGGCAGCGGCTCCGGCCTTTACGGCAGCGGCAGCATCGGCGTCAACGGCAGCGGCACCAGCATCGGCGTCAACGGCAGTGGCAACGGCGCGAGCAGCACCGGGGTCTTCGGCAGCGGCGGCGGCATCGGCGTCTACGGCAGCAGCGCGGCCACCGGCGTCTACGGCGTCGGCTACAACGCCGTTTCCGGCTCCGCCGTCAACAACGGCGGCAACGCTGTCGTGGGCGACGCGGAAGACAGCACGGGCGGCACGCCCTACGGCGTTTACGGCATCAACACCGACGGTCATGGCTACGCCGGATACTTCAACGGCAGCGTCCATGTCAGCGGCACCTTCTCTAATGCAGTGTCAGCCCTTAAGATTGACCACCCGCAAGACCCGTCCGGCAAGTATCTAGTCCATGCCAGCGTGGAAAGCGACCAGATGATGAACGTCTATCGCGGCCACGTCACCCTGGACGCGCAGGGTAAGGCGAGCGTCACCATGCCGTCCTGGTTTGAAGCCCTCAACGAGGACTTTGACTACCAACTGACCTGCGTGGGCGGCTACGCGCCGGTCTACATCAGCCAGGAAGTCACCGGGGGCCGCTTCGCCATCGCGGGCGGCAAGCCGGGCCTCAAAGTCTGCTGGATGGTGACCGGCGTGCGCCATGACGCCTTTGCGCGCGTCCACCCGCTCGTGGTGGAACAAGAAAAGCCGGACAATGCGAAGGGCACATCTCTCGCCCCCGAAGCGTTTGGCCAGCCCCAGAGCAAGAGCGAAAGCTACAGCCACATTCCCCATTAGCCCTCGCGGACGCACGGACAGCAAAACGCCCCCGGCTCTGACAGCAAATCAGGGCCGGGGGCGTTTTGTTTCACTGCGCGCTACAGCAGTTCGTACAGGCCTGCCGCCCCCATGCCGAGCGCCGCGCACATGCTCACTGCCCCGTAGCGAATGCCCCGGCGTTGGCCCTCATACAGCAAAGTCACCGTCTGACGCGCACCTGTCGCGCCGAGCGGGTGGCCCAATGCGACGGCCCCGCCGTTCACGTTCACTTTCTCCGCGGGCAACGGATACACCTTGCCGGACGCCAGCACCTGCGCCGCAAACGCCTCATTGAACTCTATTAATCCGATGTCTTCCAGCGTGAGGCCCGCCCGCGCTAACGCTTTCGGGAGCGCGTAGGCGGGCGCAATCCCGAAGTCTATGGGCGCGACGGCGGCGACGGCGTACCCCACGAACCGCGCTAGCGGGGTCAGTCCCAGACGCGCCGCTGTCTCGCTGTCCATCAAGACAACGGCGGCGGCTCCGTCAGACAGGGGAGACGCATTGCCTGCGGTAATCACGCCGTCCGGCGCGAACGCCGTTCTGAGGCCCGCCAACGCTTCCAATGTGGTGGAGCGGCGCGGCCCTTCATCCGTCACAAGCGGCGTGTCCATGCCCGGCGCGCACACCGGCACGATTTCCGCGTCAAAGCGGCCCGCGTCCTGCGCCGCCAGCGCCTTCTGGTGCGATTGGAGCGCGTACTCGTCGGACTGCTCCCGCGTCACATCAAACTTGCGCGCCAATGCTTCTACAGACAGCCCCATGTTCAGATACGTGTCCGGCGCGTTCTCCGTGAGGTACGGGTTCGGGCGCGTCGTGTCCCCCATAAACGGCACGTGCGACATAAACTCCGTGCCGCCCGCCACTACAACGTCCGCCTGCCCGGATGCAATCTTAGCCGCGCCCAGCGCGATCGCTTCCAGCCCCGACGCGCAAAAGCGATTAATGGTCAGCCCCGGAATGGAATGTGGCAGCCCCGCCCGCAGGGCCGCGATACGCGCCACGTTCAGTCCCTGCTCGCCTTCCGGGGACGCGCAGCCCATGATTACGTCGTCAATGGCATTGGGGTCAACGCCGGGCGCGCGGCCTAATGCCCCTTCAATGGCGATGGCCGCCAAATCATCCGGGCGCACAGCGCGCAGCGTGCCCTTGACCGCGCGCCCAATCGCTGTACGCGCCCCGGAAACAATCACAACGTCTCTCATGGCCTTCTCCCTTTCCTAGTTCTTCAGCGGTTTGCCCGTCGCCAGCGTATGCTCTATGCGAGCAACGGTTTCCGGGCGGCGGGCCAATTCAAGAAACGCCGCCCGCTCCGCGTCCAGCCAGTTCTGCTCGGTCACTGCGCCCGCCGCCCCCGCGTCGCCGCCACAGACAAGACGGGCGCATTGCGCTGCAACCACGCGGTCAAACTCCGTCCAGCCGCGCGCGGCAGCCTGCGCGTCCACGAGCGCCAGCAAGCGCGCTTCCCAGGTGGCCCCCACCGGCAGAACGGCAGGCAGTTCCGGCGGCGCATAGCCGTTTGCCGCCATTTGACGCGCCGCGCTGACGGCGTCATGGAGCAGGCGGTCGCTGTTGGCAATCACCGTGTCGGACGGGCGCAAAAGACCCCACTTGCGAGCCTCGTGTGCGTTATCTGAGCGCCGCGCGCTTGTCAGGACTTCCCAGACTGCCTGCGTCGCCGCGAAGCCGTCCGCGTCGCCGCCTTCTGTGACAAGGCGGGCACGAATAATCAATTCTTTCGCCCCGCCGCCGGTGGGGACTAACCCAACCGCCGTTTCCGGCAGGCCCATCTTGAGTTCGGGCGCGGCGACAACGCACGCGCAATGGAGCAAACATTCGCACCCTGCGCCCAGCGCGAACCCGCGCGCCGCGCCGACAACCGGAATGCGGGCATACTTGAGACGCAGAAACACCTGCTGAATATCCGCCATCTCGGCATCAATGCCCGCCCAATCGCCTGCTTCAATCAGCGGCAGAAAACGGCGCAGGTTGTAGCCCGCGCTGAAGTTCGCGCCCGCACCCATGATGACCAGCGCAGCCCCGTCCTGCTCGGCCTGCTCGCGGGCGTCATCTACGGCGCGCGTCATCTGTGGATGAAACACATTGAGCTTGCCGCGCAGTTCCAGCCCCATCACGCCGTCGCCGAAGTCATACAGCGCGGACGTGTCGTCTTCACGGATAAGCCCGCCCGCATCCTGCACGTCGGCGAGGGTGACATACGCCCCCCCTGCCCCCCAAGTCTGGGGGGAGTAAGTTCCATGTTGCTTTCTTTGCTTCGCACCATGCCTCTCGGAACAGGTGAAGCGGGAACGGGCTGTAGAGCGTCCTCCCCCCAGACTTGGGGGGCAGGGGGGGCCGCACCGCGTGCCGCCTCCATCGCGAATGGCCCCAGTTCCCAGCCGAAGCCCCACTGCATCACGCGGTCAATGTCGGCGGGGTTGTCCGCAATGGCGGGGCCGACAGCGTTCACGTAGCCCGCCAGCGCGTCCAGCACGGCAACGGCGTAGCGCAACCAGGGGGCGTCCGGCACGGAAGACAGCGCGGCTAGACGCTCCGGGAGTGGCAGGGCAAGCAGGGCGTCCAGTTCAGAAATAGCGGGGCGCGCGAGCGGGCGATCGTTACCCTTTTGCGTGTCCAGCACGAGCGATTGGCCGTCCCGCTTGGCGTAGAAGCCGCCGCCGCTTTTGTCCCCTACCCTGCCCTGAGCCATCAACTGCGTCACAATCGCCGGGGGCAGCCAGTGTTCCCGCTGCGGATCATTCGGAAGACGGGAATGCATATCTTCCCCGATAGCCGCCACAATGTCCAGACCGACCACATCGGCGAGGCGGAACGTGCCCGTGCGCGGGCGCCCCAGAAACGCGCCCGTTACGGCGTCCGCTTCTTCCGGCGTGAGGCCCAGTTCCAGCGCGAGATGCAGACAATCTAACAGATGCCGAATGCCAACGCGAGTGGAAATAAAACCGGGCGTGTCGCGCGCCCGCACGACCCGGTGGCCGAGCACGGCTTCAGCCCACCGGGTAAAGCCGTCTACCACTGGCTCGCTGCCTGGCAGGACAGGCACGACTTCCAGCAGTTTCAGGTAGCGGGGCGGGTTCAGAAAGTGCGTGCCCAGAAAGCGGGACTGGAACGCAGGCGAGCGGCCTGCACTCATCTCGCGCAGAGAAAGGCCGCTCGTGTTGGAGCTGACCACGCAGGTCGGCGGCGCGTGCATCTCTATGAGCGCCAGCACGCTTTGCTTGGCTCCCATGTCCTCCGCGACGGCTTCCACCACCCAATCGGCGTCAGCGAGACGCGCGGCGTCCTCGCGCAAACTGCCTGGCGTGATGCGCTCGGCGTACTCCGGCAGAAACAGCAGTGGCGGCTTGCGTGATTGCAGACGCTCCCACCCTGAACGGGCGGCGTCGCGGGTGACATCTAAGAGCGTGACGCGCCAGCCCGCGTTTGCCAATTGCGCGGCGATGCCGCCGCCCATCGTGCCCGCGCCAATCACGACGCCGCGCCCGGTTGTGCTGCGTTCCGTGAGGAACATCGTTGTTCTCCAAACACGGCGCTCAGGCGCGGTCAGCGAGCGGAACGACACGCTTGCCGGTAGGGCCGTTATACAGGCTGCCAGGGCGTATCAGTCGGTTGTTTTCCAGCTGCTCCATGATGTGCGCGCTCCAGCCGGTAATGCGGCTCATCACGAAGATAGGCGTGTAAAGCGGAACCGGCAGGCCCATTAAATGATACGCATGGGCGACAGGAAAGTCTAAGTTGGGGTAAAGGTTCTTGGCGCGCAGCATCTCGTCTTCCACGACCTGCGACACGTTTCGCCATTGCGTGTTTCCCGACTTCTGCGCCAGGTCGGTCGCATACTGCTTGACGATCTTGGCCCGCTCGTCGCCGTGTTTGTATTCGCGGTGCCCGAAGCCCATAATCTTGCTCTTGGACGCCAGCGCGTCTTTCACCCACTGCGCCGCTGTGTCGGGGCCGCAGATTTCACCCAGCATGGCCGCCGCCGCTTCATTCGCCCCGCCGTGCAGGGGGCCTTTCAATGCGCCAATTGCGGACACGACGCCGGAATATAAATCACTGAGCGTGGACACGGTGACGCGGGCAGCAAACGTGCTGGCATTGTAGCCGTGCTCGGCGTACAGCGTCTGGATGATGTCAAAGACGCCGACCTGCTCCGGGTCAGGCTGCGTGCCCGTCTCGCCCTCCGAAGCATATGGAAGAAGTTGGCGGAATGCGTCAGCGAAGCGTCCGGCGTTGCAGGCGTCTGGCCCTGCGCGATGCGGTAGGCGTTCACTACCAGCGTCGGGATGACCGCATACAGGCGCGTGGCTTTCTCGCGGCAGGCGTCGGGGGAATTGTCGTCGCGCAACGGGTCGTTGGGGGCGAGCGCGGCGACGGCGGCTTTCAGGGTGTCCATCGGGTGCGCGTCCGCCGGGAACTGACGGAGTAAATCATACACGTAGCCGGGCGCGTCGCGCAGAGCCGCCGTCTTCTTCTGGAACGAGACCACTTCCGCCCGGTTGGGCAAGGAGCCAAAGAGAAGCAGGTAGGCCACTTCATCAAACGTGCATTCCTGCACCAGGTCGTGAATGTCATAGCCACGGTAAATGAGAGCGTTGCGCTCGGCATCCACTTCCGAGATGGCGGAAATGCCCGCAATGACCCCTTCAAGGCCGGGGCGATAGTCGGCGGCTTTTGTCTCGTCTGCCATGTCAAGTGTCTCCTTCAGCAACGGCGCGGTCAAAGGCGTCAAAGTCGGCGTAGCGAATGAGTTGGTAAAGTTCGGCGCGGGTCTGCATCCTGTCCACAAACGCGGCCTGCGTGCCGGTTTCCCGCAACTGAGCGTAAAACGCGCGGGCCACGCCCATCATCACGCGGAACGCGGACATGGGGAAGATGGTCATCGCGTAGCCCATGTCGGCAAACTCCGCTGCCGTGAGGAGAGGCGTCTTGCCAAACTCGGTCATGTTGGCGAGCAGCGGCGCACGGACTTCTTGAGCGAAGCGGGCAAACTCGTCTTTGCTCCTTAGCCCTTCCGGGAAGATGGCATCGGCTCCGGCGTCCAAATAACGCTTAGCGCGGCCGATAGCGTCGTCCAGGCCGTTGACGGCGCGGGCGTCCGTGCGGGCGATGAGATAGAAGCCGCTGTCGCTTCTCGCGCGGACGGCGGCGCGCACTTTAGCCGCCATTTCAGCAGGCGTAATGACCGATTTGCCGTCTAAATGCCCGCAGCGTTTGGGGGCGAGTTGGTCTTCCAGATGAATGCCCGCCAGACCCGCGTGCTCCATTTCCTCTACGGCCCGCGCCACATTGAGGATCTCGCCATAACCCGTGTCGGCATCAGCGATAACGGGAATGCTGACTGCGCGGGCCACATAACGCGCCTGCTGCGCCATCTCGGTGAGCGTGAGCAGCGCAATGTCGGGAAAGCCCGTGAGCGCGTTGGTGACGCCCGCGCCACTGAGGTAGAGTGCGTCAAACCCGGCGTCCTGCGCCAGCATCGCCGTAATCGCATTGAAGACGCCCGGCATCACGGTCGGCCCCTGCTGAAGTCGGGCGCGAAATTGTGCACCTGCCGTTGGCTGTGTCATCATGTTTCCATAAGCGGCCCGGAGGAACCTACCCCCGCCATCGGAATGGCGACCCCTCCCCAGAGGGGAAGGGTAAGATAAATATCGCCCCCTCCTCCCCGGCCCCAAGTTTGGGGGGAGGAAACACTGCGGCGCAGTTCTCGCTTGTCCCGGCCTTGCCGGAACTGTGCAACGCACGGCACACGCTGTAGACCATCTTCCCCTTTTCCCCGCTGCCGAGGCTCTGCGAGCAGGGGCCAAACTTCGGGGGGCCAGGGGCCTCCTACCCCGCCACCGTGAACAGGCGCAGGAGCGGGCCGATTTCGGTCTGGCTGTCTAAGTTCCAGCAGCGGTCTAATATCTCGGTGAGGGCCGTTTCCGACAACAACGGAGCGGCGAGGGCGCGGAACTTGGCTTCTACCTGCGCGTCGGTCATGGGGTTGCGGGCATGACCGGGCGGGAAGGTCACTTCCTGCTCCACCGTGCGCCCGTCTTTGAGGCGGATACGGACTAAATTGGGAATGCCTTCCGGGTACTTGGCGTTCAGCGCAGGGGACGCTTTGACTTCTATTCTTTGCACCAGCGTGAGCAGGCTTTCGTCGCGCAGGTGCGCCTGGTCAAACGAGGACAGGGTGACTTTGCCATCCACAAGGGCGACAGCAACGCAGTAAGGCAGCGAATGGTCTGCGGTTTCGCGGGTTGTGGGACGCCACTTTTCCGGTTCACCGCCGATAATCTCCACAGCCGCATTGAAGGTTTCAATGGTGATGCTTTCTATGGCATCCACCGAAGGGATTTGCGGGCGCAGGGTCAGGGCGGCATCAATGGCGGATTGGGAATGGTATTCGGCGGGGAAGTACTTGATATAGGTCTGGTTTATCATAAAGGGCACGCCATTGCCCCCCAGAGTTGGCAGGTCAAAAGGCCCGGACACCTGCGCGAAAAAGCCCATTTCGCCTTCAAACACTTCCGACGCTCCGGTCATGCCCAAAGCAGCCAACTGCGCGGCAAAGACGCCGTTGCGGGAGGCATTGGCGAACGCACACCCTTTCCAGTGCGAGAGCATCCCCACGCGAGTTTGGCGCATGGCGTTGTTGGGAACGCCCGCAAGCCCCTGCGCGTGCGTGAGTTGTTCCGGCGTGAGGCCCAATAACTTGCCGCAGGCAAGCGACGTGGAAAAAGAACCGTAGGTGACATGATCCCAGCCGCGCGCTCGAATAGAGGCGGCGTCACACAGCCTGCATTGGACTTCATAGGCGAGAACTGCCGCCGTAATAATCTCCCTGCCGGAAGAATGGCTCGGCTCGGCAACAGCAAGCACGGCGGCAAAGTTGTCCGACGGGTGAGCGGGTTCTTTGGAAAGATAGGTGTCGTTGTAGTCTAAATAGCGGAAGCCAACGCCGTTGGCGAACGCTGCCATCTCCGGGGACGTGGAATGGCCCGTGCCAATCACGGTGGCGGGCTGTGTTGACGTGACGGCGGATGCCAGTTTGCGGGCGATGGACGCCGGTTCACTGGCAAATGCTCCCATCGCGCAGCCCAGCGTGTCCAGCAAGCGGCGCTTAACTTCATGGACGGTTTCAGGGGGTAAATCTTCGTACCGCAGGGCATGGGCGTAGGCGCTCAGACGGTCAGCGAGGGTTGATTTGGGCATGGCGGGTTTCTGGTTCAAGACTGGTTCCCCATACATGAGGAAACGTTAAATGGAAGACATTTCCGACTTATGCGGGCGCTTGCGCGGACATCTCCACCACTGTCCGCAAAAACTCGGCGGCTTCCATGCCGTTAATCAGCCGATGGTCAAACGTCAGGGCGAGATTGGCAACCGTGCGCCCGTCGTGGGTGTGCGGCGCTCCCACAAACAGCGTCCCGATAGCGGGCGACACCAGCACCGGAATGCCGTCCACAATGTCCAAAGCGCCCAGATACGTGAGCACCAACTGCGTGTCGGACGCCGCCTGGTTCTGGCCTTCGCGAGCGGACTGAATGCGCGCCTGCGCCGCGTCTATGAACTCGGTGTACGAAAGCGTGTCGGCAGCAGGCACGACTGCGGTCACTAAATCCCCGTCGGCGCGGGCAACGGCAATGCCCAAATTGACGTGCGGGTACTCATGCACGGTGTCGTCTCCCGCAAGTGTAGACCGGAACTTGGGATGAACCTGCGCTGCGCGGGCAATGGCGTAGGCAAGGGTCTGAAACTCGGTGGGGCGCCTTGTCGTATCGGCAGCGCGGGCCTCGGACACAAAGCGGCGCAGGGGTTCCCAGTTGCAGAAGCGGCGCATGGTGGCGGGAATAACGCTCAGGGCGCTGCGGCGCATATGGAACGCCAGGCCCCGCTGCTGCGGGGAAAGACGCTTCTCGGTGAAGGCTAAGGCCCCCCCCGCCCCCAATAATGGGGGAGCCAGAGGGTCTTTTCCCGCCTTCGTGGAGCCTTCTCTGTCGGCCAGAAATGCCAGCACGTCATCGGGCATCAGTTTGCCGGAAGGCGCGGGGATTTGCGCCAAATCTTCTTCGGTGAGGCCATGCTCTCTGGCGATTGCGCGGGTGCGCGGGGGAATGACAACGGGGCGGCCCGGCACAGATGGCCCCCCGGCCCCCAATAC
This sequence comes from uncultured Armatimonadota bacterium, assembly GCA_963835235.1. GTDB lineage: Bacteria > Armatimonadota > Armatimonadia > Armatimonadales > Capsulimonadaceae > CAWIET01. Next base: position 90,553 of record CAWIET010000004.1, on the reverse strand, counting down.
TGGGGAGGACGACGCTTGCGAGTGGGACGGGGCAAACGACGCTCCCTGCGGCTGAGGAACATCAGGGTCGGCGACGTGCTCGGCAGCATCTATCCGGCAGATGGGAGCGCCAATCGCAAGCACGTCATCCTCGGCGGCAAGCCATTCCTGAAGCACGCCATCATAGGGGCTTTCCACCTCCATCATGGCCTTGTCGGTCTCCATGACATAAAGGGTTTCGTCCCGCTTGACACTCTCGCCGGGCTTTTTAGAGAGGGAAACGACGCGCACTTCCTGCAAGCCTTCCCCCATCTGGGGAACGGCAACTTCCACGACGCTCATACCGGCAGCCTCCTCAGCGAGACGCGAAACAGAAACGGGGCGCATCTCACCCTGACACTGTACCCGCGCACCTGTTCTGCCAAACGGCGTGAACGTGTCAGGAGCCAGAAGGCAGGGACAGCAGAAACGCGCGACGCTGACCGTTGTGAACACCTTCGCCGGTGACATAGCCCGCGTTGCTAATGCTGGTAGCACGCAGCAAGACCCAGTTTGAGGCCGTGTCAATCAGCGTGTTCATATCGGTTATCGTGCCATTCTCCCAGAGGAACGCATGGAGTGTAGCGTTGTTAGACAAACGGCCCTGTCCTACAACCTGACTGCTGTCATTGATGGCATTGGCGCGTGTGCTGGTGCCACCAAGCGAGCCTAAATCAGTAATGGTTCCATTTTCCCACAGAACGGCATGGGCGCGCACCGCATTGGGAGTGCCAGAAAAGCCAACCACCTGCCCCAGATTGTTGATGCCGTAAGCATAACTGTCCGGCTCACCGAGGGTTCCCAGGTCCGTCATCTTCCCATTCTGCCAGAGAAACGCATGGCCGGTTGTGGTATGGCGTATGTGAGAGTACCCGACGACTTGCCTCATGTTGTTGACAGCATACGCAACGCTCCACCGCCCGCTCAGTGTCCCTAAATCCTGCATTTGACCGTGCGTGTACAGAAACGCATGGTAGTTGACGTTGCGGTTGTAGGAACCGCCTACGATTTGGCCGCTGCTGTTGATGGCATACGCCGTAGCGTCCCCGTTTCCCAGAGAACCCAGATTACGGGCCGTATGAGCCTGCCAGCGAACGGCAATAAACGTGAAATAGGGGTCTGTCACAGCACAAAAGCCCACGACCTGTTCCGCGTCATTGATAGCGCGCGCTTCATTAGGGTCATGCCCGAACGCCCCCAAATCATTCAAATGCCCATTCTTATAAAGGAACGGGTGCAGAACATGGTCATGCGGCAAAAAAGAATAACCACACACTTCGCCGCTGTCATTGACCCCCAATCCTACAGAGAAGTTGCCGCCAAGCGTCCCCAGGTCTTTGATGGTGGCATACGCAGGCGGCGCTTGGGCCAGCGCAGGAGCGCACAAAGAAGCAAGACAAACGAAAAGCGCGGCGCAGGAGAGAGCGAGGCGCATAAGACAGTTCATGGCAAGGGCGTCCTTTCTTCAGGAAACAGCATAGGCGCATTGTAACACGGCGGGGGCAGGCTGTCAAGCAAAGCGCCGCTGCGGGCAGGAAGAAGGGACGCAGGCGGCGAACAAAGCCGCAGGGAGAACAAGACAATGGTGATATTGTGCCCCATCAAGCGCGTGCCTGACCCGTATCAGCGTGTCCGATTAAACGCAGAAGGGCAGCCCGACACAGGCAGCATCAAGTGGGTTGCCAGCCCCGCCGATGAAGCCGCCCTCCTGGAAGCGTGCCGCCTGCGCGCCTTGCGGGGCAAGAAAGAAGAAGTCGTGGCCGTCACAGTGGGGCCGCCTGAAAGCGAGGACGTTCTGCGAGCGGCCTTAGCACGCGGAGCCGACCGCGCTCTGCTGCTGACACACCCCGAATACAAAGGGTGGATGGGACACGCTAACCCGTCAGACAGCCGCCATGTCGCGCGTCTGCTGGCGCAAGCATACCGGGACATGGGAGCAAATCTGGTGCTGATGGGTCGGCAAGCCCCGGACACAGGGGACGGGCAGGTTGGCCCGCGTCTCGCGGCGCTGCTGGAACTGCCGCAAATCACTGGGGCCACGGCGATTGAATGGGAAGAAAACGAACAGCGCGCGTTTGTCACCCGCGACGGCGCACGCGGCACGGAAACGTGGGAAGTTCCCCTGCCTGCCGTGATAACCTGCGACCTGCGCCTTCACGCTTTACCACCGCTGCCCTTGCCTGCTATCGTGGGAGCGCGGCGCAAACCGCTGGAGCGCGTGCAAGTCGGGGACGAGGAGACAGAAAATCAGCCGGGGATGCACACGCTGCGCTGGCAGACACCGCCTGCGCGCGGGCCAGTTCAGATGCTGACGTCTGTGGACGAATTAGCCGACGCGCTGCGGGAACGGGCGAGCCTGCCATTCCGGCCCGCCGACTCACTTTCTTGAGAGGCTTGACGCGCCGCGAGCGCTTCCTGACGGGCGCGAAGCAACTCCAGATGAGCCTGAACGTGCGCCTGCTGCCCTTGAATGGTCGCTTCGCGCGCTTCCCCGGCGAGCCGTCTGGCCTGGAGCGCGGCAAGGCGAGTTTGCGCGGCGGTTCTCCGTGCAGCCTGCGCTTCCTGGCGCGCTTGCAGCCGTTCCTGTTCGGCCTCGCAGAGCGAAGGCGCATCCTCTCGCCGCGTGCTGAGAAGCGCCTGCACGCACTCCGCGTCCCACTGCGTTCCCGCGCCTGCTTCCAGAATAGAGAGCGCCCGCGCTTGTCCCATTCCCTTGCGGTAAGGGCGGTCTGTGGTCATGGCAGAATAAGCGTCTGCCACCGCCATGATGCGCGCTAGAAGCGGCGTCTCCTCTCCCCGCAGGCCAAACGGATACCCCTCCCCGTCCCAGCGCTCATGGTGATGGCGCACCGCGTCCAGCGTCTCTTCAAAGCCCGGAACCGCCCCCATAATTACCGCCCCCATCATCGGGTGACGCTGAATGGCCTGAAACTCAGTCTCGCTGAGTTTGCCCGGCTTTCGGAGAATGGCATCAGGCACGCCGATTTTGCCTACGTCGTGCAAGAGGGCGGCCACGCGCACCGTCTGCCGTGTCGCTTCGTCCAAACCCAGAGCGCAGGCGATGGCAACGCAATACTGCATCACGTCTTCGGAGTGCTTGCGCGTGTAGCGGTCTTTGTTGTCCACCGCCGTCACCAGCGCATCCAGCATGGAAAAGCCTTCCAGAGAATGGTTCAGCGACGCCCGCAGCCGTTCGGCCTGCTCCCCACCGCCGCCGGATTTGGCAAGGAGCAAGCGCGCGTCCGCCGTCGTCAGCGCGTCCAGGCGGCCCGGCCCGTCGTCCGGGAACACAGCGAGGCCGACCGACAGCGCCAGCGGGATCGGGCTGTCGTAGCCGGGCGGGCGGTACCCCAGTTGCTGGACGGCCTCGCGCAGCCGCCGGGCCGTGTCTTCCGCTTTGGCAGGCCCCGCGCCGGGCAGAAGCAGAGCGAACTCGTCGCCGCCGAAGCGGGCCAGCGTGTCATATGAGCGGCAGCAGCCGGACAGGGCCGTCGCCACCTGACGCAAAACGTCGTCGCCAACGGCATGGCCGTAAGCGTCATTGAAGAACTTGAAGTTGTCCATGTCCATTACGGCAACCGCCAGCATCGTTCCTTCGCGCCGGGCGCGGTCGGCTTCCTGCTCCAGACGCTTGTGAAAGGCCCGATGGTTCAACAGCCCGGTCAGCGGGTCGCGGTCAGCGCGCGCAAGGGCTTCGGCGAGCTGGCTTTCGCGTTCGGCTTCCAGCGCCTTGCGTTCGGTGATGTCTTGCACGGTGCCTTCATAGCAAAGCAGGGTTCCGGCTTCGTCGCGCACCGCCCGCGCGCTTTCGCTGATCCAGACCCGCGTGCCGTTCTGGCAGTGGACTTCCGACTCAAAGTCAGTCACTATGTCCTGCGCTTCCATCAAGCGCACGAACTCCATACGGCGGCCCGGCTCTACGTACAGCTGCTGGGCGACATTGCGCGCCTGGGCCATCAGCGCGTCCGGGCTGTCGTATCCGTACAGGCGGGCCAGGGCGGGATTGGCGGAAAGATAGCGCCCCTCGGCGTCGGTCTGGAAAATGCCTTCCGCCGTGTGCTCAAAGATGGCGCGGTACTTTTCCTCAGCATGGCGCAGGGCGGCCTCCGCCTGCTTCTGCTCGGTGACATCGACTGCGACGCTGCCCAGATAGCGCTGACCGGCGTTGCTTTGAAAGGGAAACTTGTAGGCTTGCCACCAGCGCTCCTGCCCATCGGGGGTGGGCACGGTTTCCATCAGCGCGCAGGCGCGGCCTGATTCCAGCACCCTTTGATTGCCCTGGTGCAGCGTCTCGGCCACGTCCGGCGGGAACAGGTCAAACACGGTTTTGCCCAGCCAGTCCGCGCGCGTCATCTGAAACGCCCGCTCAAACGGCTTGTTCATGTAAACATAGCGGCCCTGCTCGTCCTTCATAAACGCGACCGCCGGGCTGTTGTCCATGAACGCCTGGAAGCGCTGCTCGCTTTCGCGCAGGGCTTCCTGCGTCTGGTGCCGCTTGGTAATGTTGTTGACTACCACCATGCGGGCGGCCCGGCCCTCAAAGTCAATGGAATGCGAGCGCACTTCTACCCAGGCCAGCGAGCCGTCTTTGCGGCGATGACGCCATGTGCCCACGTTTTCCGTGTTCTGCCCATGCCGCCGCACCGTGTCTCTGATTCGCTCAACGTCTTCAGCAGGGCGAATATCGGCAATGGTCATGCTGAGAAACTCGTCGCGCGTGTAGCCATAATGCGCGATTGCCGTCTCGTTGACTGCCAGAAAGCGCAGGGTCTGCACGTCAAACACCCAGAGGGGCTGCGGGCTGGCCTCAAAAAGCAGGCGATATTCTTCCCGACTCTGCTGCGCGGCGGCAGCGGCCAGGCGCAGTTCTATCTCCCGCATCACCATCGCGGCCAGGTCAGCCAGCGTCGCCTGCTGCTCGGCGGAAAACGCGCGCGGCTCGACATCCAGAACGCACAAAGTGCCCAGCGCCGCCCCATCGGAGGCAATCAAGGGAGCGCCCGCATAAAACCGAACGTGCGGCGGCCCTGTCACCAGCATGTTGTCCGCAAAGCGCGGGTCACACAGCGTATCGGGAACTACCAGCCCGCCCGGAGATTGAATGGCCTGCGGGCAAAACCCGACGCTCCGCTTAGTCTGGCGGATATCCGTGCCGAAACAGGACTTAAACCATTGGCGGTCGGTGTCCACCAGACTGATAAGCGCAAACGGGGCATGGAACACACGGGCGGCCAGAGCCGTGATGCGGTCAAATGCAGGCTCTGGCGGCGTATCCAGAATGGCATAGCGACGCAGGGATTGCAGGCGCCGCGCCTCGCGTCGGCGTGCCGCAGGCGTATTCAGAGGGAAGGAGGGCGGTCTTTCTTGCTTCACACGTTCTTCCAAACTGCGCCGCAGGCAGCAGCGCAAGGGCCAGCCCCGCAGCAAAGATGCCGCACTCCTAGTCAGCAGCCTCATTATCGGCGCGGCGGCAGCAAATCGTTACAGCCATTTGCCGCTCTTAATGAGGAATATACCATACTTTGTGCCGCAGGCTACAGGATATTCACTGCCCGCGCCGCCAGGAACGCCACAATTGCCAGCGAAATAGACGCCTGCACCATCATCAAGACTTTGGCCCAGCGCGAGAGCGCCGCCGTATCCGCAGGCGACAGCGCCGTGCTCGTGTTGAACGCCAGAAACAGATAATCCACAAAGCCCGGCGACCATCGCTCCTGCCCGGCCTGGGCGCGCGTTTCTGCGCTCATCGTCATTTGAGGAAACAAAAACGCGCCTTCCGCGTGGCGCACGCGCAGGTCTCTCTGATACGGCCCGCCTGCATCTAAATGCCAGTACCAGAGCGCGAACACCAGCACATTGGTCAGCCACAGCGATACGGCGGAGCGCAGAAGACGCTGCGGCGTCAGCCCCCCTGGAACGCCTGGCGCTTCGGCATAACGCGGCAGGGCGTGAATGAGCAGCGCCAGGGAAACCACCATACCGACCGTCACGATGCCCGCGACAATCAGGCCCAGAACCCGGTTCAGCGCGTGATGTCCCCGGCGATACGCTAGCACAGTCGGCACGAGCAGCACAACGACCATTGTCAGCAGCAGCCAGCGCGGGCCGATAATCAGCGCCCTCGGCAGCGCGGCATACAGGCCCGCCGCCGCCAGCAGCCCGACCAGCGCAGGCCAGCGCGGCTCCGGGTCGTCCGGTTCCGGCACAGGAAACGCGCGCGGCTCCGACGAGGCAGACTTTGGGAACCCTCTCACAGCAGCCGGTACCCTTTCAGGAGCGTGTAAAGCCCCATGCTTAACCCGATAACGACCACCAGGCGGCGCACGTTCACCTGACCCAATCGCTGCGCCAGACCTGCCCCCCCGTAGCCGCCCACAATCGCGCCCACCATCATCAAGAGAGCCAGATGCCACTGGACGCGGCGGCTCAGAATGAACGCCAGCGCTGCTACCCCGTTGATGCACACGGCGGCGTAGTTCTTCAATCCGTTCATCTGGTGAATGTTTCGCAGGCCCATCAGCCCTAATGCCGCCAGCATGAGAATGCCGATGCCCGCCCCAAAGAAGCCGCCATACAGAGCGACTGCGAACTGAAACAAGACTGCGCCCACCGGAAAACGTCCCGACGGCTCGCCCGCGCCACCCCGTTTATCCAGCCAGGCGCGCACCGGCCCCTGCGCCAGAAACAGGGCCGTCGCGCCCAAAATCAGCCAGGGAACCAGATGCGCAAACAGCGCATCGCCCGCCCGAATCACCAGCCACGCCCCCAGAGCGCCTCCGGCTACACTGGGCAGGCCCAGCCACACAAGAGAACGCCGGTCGGTAGGCAGTGCGCTCCGATAGCCCCAGAATGCTGATAACGACCCCGGAACCAGCGCCACCGTGCTTGTCGCGTTGGCCGCAACAGGGGCAATTCCCACTGCCAGCAGCGCCGGAAATGTCAGCAGAGTGCCGCCACCAGCGACGGAATTAATGGCTCCGGCGGCGAGCGCCGCCCCGAAAAGCAGAAGAACATGAAGTGTCATAAGAATGTCATGGGCATCGCCAAGCAGCCTGCCATGTCGGGTTTTGTGGCCCTGTGCGCGCGGCAATGGCCCCATTGTACCGGCAAACGCCGCCGAACAAACTCAGCCGGGCGGCAGGAGCGGGTATAATCGCCCGTAAGCGATGCATTATCTCACGCAGCTTCTGGGCAAAACGGTTGCCGACGCCGACGGCGAGCGGTTCGGCAAAGTCATTGAAGTCGTGGTTTCCCCCGCTGACCCGCTGCCGCTCGTGTCCGCCTATCAGGTGAAAACCGAGGACGGCGCGGTGTTCGTGCCCTGGGATGCGCTTCGGCCCGCCGAGGACGCCCGCGAATTGACCCTCGCGCGCCCCATCTCGCAAATCCCCCCGTATCGGATAGCGGACGCCGACTTCTCGCTGGCCCGCGACGTGCTGGACAAGCAGATTGTGGACGTGCATGACTACCGCGTGGTGCGCGTCAACGATATTCGCCTGGAACCCCTGAGCAATGGGCGGCTCGCGCTGCTGGGTGTAGACCCCGGCCTGCACGGACTTTTACGCCGTCTGGGGCTGGAGAACGCGGCGCAAAGTCTGGGGCGCTTGCTGCATCGCCCGCCGTCGTCGGCGTCGTTCATCTCCTGGGACGACGTGGAAAGCCTGCCCACGCACAACGCCGGGGAGCCATTGAAGCTCAAGGTCTCCCATGAGAAACTTGCCAAGCTCCACCCCGCCGACATTGGCGACATTCTCAACCAGCTTGACCCCGCCCATCGGCGGGAAGTGCTGGAAACGCTGGATTTGGAGACCGCCGCCGACGCGCTCGCCGAAGCCGACGATGCCGTGCAGGTCTCCGCCTTGCAGCACATGGATGAGGAACGAGCCGCTGACATTCTGGAAGAGATGCCCGCTGATGAAGCCGCCGACGTGCTGGGCGACATGGACAGGGCGCACCGCGAAGAGTTATTAGGCCGCATGGAGCAGGATGACCGCGAGGACGTGGAAGAACTGCTCACCTACCACGATAAAACCGCAGGCGGCCTGATGACCAATGAATACGTCGCCATCCCGCAGGACTTGACGGCTCAGGAGACCATTGAACGCCTGCGCGCCCTGGAGCCAGAAGCCGAAACTATCTACTATGTCTACGTCACTGATTTAGAAGAACACCTCACCGGGGTCATCTCCCTGCGCGATTTGATTGTTGCCCCGCCCACTGCCCCCGTTGCGGAGTTTATGATTTCCGCCGCGCGCTCTCTGCCTCTGGATGCCGATATTGAGCAGGTTGCCCACACGTTTGAGCGTTACAAACTGCTCGCCCTGCCCGTTGTGGACGACGAGAACCGCTTGCAGGGCATCATCACCATTGACGACACGCTGGAGCAACTCTTGCCCCCCGACTGGCGTCGCCGCCCCGCCCGCCGCAAAGCGGCTGAAGATGCCTGACGCAAACAAAAGGGCCGCAGGAGCATTGCTCCTGCGGCCCCTCTGGGAAATGGCCCGGCTACTTCTTGACTTTCTTGGGCAGCGGCTTTTGGCCGTTCAGCACCGCCTGAAAGCCCCGCGAAGTCAGCATCCGCGCGGCGACCTGTATCTTCTTCCTGCCGGACGGCGTTTGAATAGTTACCGTCTGCAAGTTCACCTGGAAGCGGCGCGCTTTCTGAGGCGCGCGGTGCGCCCACCCGCCCGAATGGGGATGGCGCGTCCATCGTCCCGCCTGCGCCTTGCGCCCGCTATATGCACAAACTTTCGCCATAGTCGTTTCTCCACTACTTTCGGAATGACCCGGCAGTATAGCATACGGCGCGCGCGTTTGTCAATGGGCTGCTCCCGGCAGGTTGTTTCCCACCTGGCCCAGTCCCACCAGCACCGACAGCACGAAGATGGCGAGGCCCCACGCAAGCCATCTCTTTTGCACGGCGATATACTGCGGAAAGCCTCCCTCAAAATGCCGGTTCTGCCAGCCAAGCGTATGACCCTTCAGGCCTACGTAGACGGCAGCGGCGAAATAAAGCAGGGCAAAGAAGCCGCCCAGCAGCGAAGGCAGCCGCATGAAAAGACCCAAAACGAATATCCCCCACCCCCAGGCCATCTTGTGATTGGCCGTCCACAGAAATGGAAGAAAGAATGCTCCCCAGTTCCATTTGAGGGCCGCGATTTCGGGCGGCACGGTGGACTTCATGCCGCTCGTATTGATGCCTTCGTCCGGCTGGTCGGAGTAGGTAGCGTTGGTCGGCGGGGGCGGCCACACGCCGCCGGATGGATCGGTAGGATACTGCGCCATATCGTTCTCCTTGTGCGGCTTTCAGAATGCAGGCTCATTCACCCTGCGCGGGGATAATTCCTGCCGCGCCGGAGGCCGTTTCTGGTATACTGTGAGGCGAACGCCATTCCCGAACCCGACACAGCGTATGCCTAAAACAAGCAAAGACCCGTCTGCAAAGCCGCCCCTCAGCCCCGAAGACCGGCAGATGCACATCAATTTGGCCCTGCTCGCGCTGGCCGTGATGATTGATATTCTCGGCTTTTCCATTATCTTCCCCCTCGTGCCGGAATACGTGCAAAACGCCCTGCACACGTCGCCCGCCGACCCGCGCCTGGGCGAAGTGGGCGGATGGCTGATTGCGTCCTACGCGCTGATGCAGTTCTTCTTTGCGCCGTTCTGGGGGGCGCTCTCTGACCGCGTAGGCCGCAAGCCCATTTTGATTGGCTCGCTGGTCGGTGACGCCGTGTTTTACACGCTGTTCGGCCTATCGCAGCACTCGCTGGCGGGCCTTTTCGCCGCGCGCATCCTGGCAGGCATCTTCTCGTCGGCGTCGCTGTCGGTGGCACAGGCATATGCCGCCGACATCACGCCACCCCACCTGCGCGCGATGGGATTGGGCTATCTGGGCGCGGCATTCGGCGTCGGCTTTGTGTTCGGCCCGGCGCTGGGCGGCCTGATTGGACACTTCAATCTCGCGTGGCCGCTGTTCGTGTCTGCTGCCCTGGCGCTGGGCAACATGGCGTACATTATCAAATACCTGCCGGAGCCGAAGCGGGACAAACAAGCCGCGAGCGGCCCGCCCTCTTCGCCCCTGCGCCGGTTTGGGCTGATGGCGCAGTCGCTGGCGGGGCCGATGGGCTTTTTGTACCTGCTGACGTTCGCGGTCACCTTCGCCTTTGCCAATTTAGAGGGCACGTTCACGGTGTACCTGAAACAACACTTCGGGTATGCGCGCAACAACGTAGCCGTCGCAGGCGGCGTCTTTGCCTACGTCGGCATTTTGATTGTGCTCATTCAGGGCGGGGCGATTCGTCCGCTGGTGAAGAAGTACGGCGAGCCTCGGCTGGTGGTCACAGGCATCGGCCTGATGGCGCTGGGCTTTCTCGTGTTCCCCTTCGCAGGGTGGCTGTCCGTGCTGCTCGCGGGGCCACTGCTGGCTGTCTCCGTTGGCAACGGCTTGAACGGGCCATCCCTGCGCGCGCTGGTGTCCCGCAAGTCGGCTGCGAGCGTGCAGGGGGCAACGCTGGGTCTGTCGGCGTCGTTTGACAGCCTCGCCCGCGCCACCGGCCCGGCGGCGGGCGGCTGGCTGTACAACAACGTCGGGCAGACCGCCCCGTACTGGTGCGCGTGCCTCGTGATGACGCTGTGCTTTCTGGCGGCGCTGGCGGGGCGAAACGCGCTGGCCGTGCCACCTGTCCCCGCTCCCGAAGGCACTCCCGCAAAGGAAACCCTGTCCGCATGACTTCTCTTGAGACCACCACGCGCACGCTGGACACCGGCTGGCGCGTCCGCGAAGCGCCGCTTGCGGGCATCCCCGCCCACAACCAACTGCCCTGGCTGCCCGCCGTCGTGCCCAGCCATGTGCATCTGGATTTGCAGCGCGCGGGCGTCATTCCCGACCCGTTTGTGCGCCTGCACGAGCGCGACGTGCAATGGGTGGACGACTCCGATTGGGAGTACGAGACGACGTTCCATGTGGACGCCCCCGCGCCGCCGAACGCCTTCCTGCGCTTTCTGGGGCTGGACACGGTGGCAGACATCACGCTGAACGGCGAACGGCTTGGCACAACCGACAATATGTTTATCCCGCACGAGTTCCCTGTCACCGGGAAACTCAAAGCGGGCGACGGCGCGGACGGCGACAACACGCTGCGGGTGACATTTCATTCGGCAAAGCGCATCGGCGCGGAGCGTCACGCTGCGTGGGACGCGGCAGGAAACGACACAACCGCTTACCATTGGGACAACTGGGCAGAGCGGGCGTTTGTCCGCAAGGCGCAGTATATGTATGGCTGGGACTGGGGGCCGGTCTTGCGCTCCTGCGGCCTGTGGCGTCCGGTGGAGTTAGTCACCGTTCCCGTCGCCCGTCTGGGCAACTGGAAGCACGACGTAGAGTTCACCGACGATGGCAAGGCCCTTGTCACCGTGACGGCAGACGTGGAGCGCGCGCCCGGACACGAAGACACGCCGTTGACCTTCACCATGAGGATGTCTAAGTATGAGGAGCCTGCCGATTACATCACGGAAGCCGTGATTGGCAATAAGGCTCGCGCCACCTTGACAATAGATGAGCCGGAACTGTGGTGGCCGCGTGGCTACGGCTTTGCCCGCTGCTACGCCCTCGATATGGCACTTCATGTTGGGGAGGAGAGCGAAGAAGATAAGACGGATAAGGACAAGGTTGACGAAGACGGCGGCTTGATTGGTCTGCGTACCATTGAACTTGTGCGCGAGCCGGACGCGGACGGCAGCGGCGAAGGATTTAAGTTCCGCGTCAACGGCGTGGACATCTTTATCAAGGGCGCGAACTGGATACCGGAACGCTCTTTCCCTTCGGCGGCACCAGAGACGAAGGAGCCAGAAGAACAACGACGGGTAAGACAAGCGCGCGACGCAGGCTTCAATATGTTGCGGGTCTGGGGCGGCGGCCTCTACGAGTCAGAGTACTTCTATCTAAATTGCTCACTGCACGGTATTCTCGTCTGGCAGGACTTCGCGTATGGCTGCGCCTATTATCCCGATGACGCACACTATCAAGAGGCGGCCCGCGTGGAAGCCGTCGCCGCCGTGCGCCGCATTCGCAATCACCCGTCGCTGGCGCTCTGGTGCGGCAACAACGAAAACCAGATGATGTGGGACACCAACTGGACAGGGCAGCGGCCCCCGCATCTGCTGGGCGACCCGCTCTACCATGAAGTGCTCCCTGCCGTCGTTGCCGCCGAAGACCCCAAAACTCCCTACTGGCCGTCGTCGCCTTTCGGCGGGCCGGACAGCAACTCTGAAACGCACGGCGACTGCCACAATTGGGACGTGTGGCACGGGCGCGGCGACTGGACGCACTACCCGGAAAACGACGCCCGCTTCTGCTCCGAGTTCGGGTTCGCGTCCTCGTGCGGGCTGGCGGCGTGGGACACCTGCCTCGCGCCCGAAGACAAGCATCCACAGTCGCTCGCCGTGCGCTGGCACGACAAGACGCGCAAGGGCTACGACACTTACTTGGGCTACATCGGTTTGCACTTCCCCGTGCCGCAGACATTGGAGGACTTGGTTTACTACAGCCAGTGGAACCAGGCCGAGGCGCTCAAGTGCGGCGTGGAGCATTACCGCCGCCGCAAGGGGCATTGCTGGGGCACGCTGTTCTGGCAGATTAACGACTGCTGGCCCGTGCAGTCGTGGGCGATCATAGACAGTTTGGGCGAGCCAAAGGCGGCCTATTTCGCCTGCAAGCGGTTTTATGCGCCCCTGCTGCTCTCGCTGGTGCGCGACGGGGAGCGCGTGCGGGCGCACCTCATCAATGACCATCTGCACACGGTGGCAGGCATGCTCATTCTCACACTGGAGACGTTTGACGGGGAACGGCTGGCGCAGGAGACGCACGCGGTCTCAGTCGGCGCGAACGGGGCCGAAGAAGTCGCTTCGTTTTCGCTTGCGACGGCGCGAGGCCGCGAGCGGGATGTTTTCGTTTACGCGCAGTTCCAGCCGGGCGAAGAAGGCGAGCCAGTCACCAATCTGCTGCTGCTGGCCGAGCCAAAGGATTTGCGCCTTGCCAGTTCCGGCGTGTCGGTAACAGTCAGTGACATAAGCCCGTATACAATCCAAATCATGGTGCGCGCGGAGCGGTTCGCGCCCTGCGTCTGGGTGCGCCGCACGGACAACGCGCCTTTGACCGGGCTGACGGACAACTTCTTTCCCCTGCGGGCCGGGGAAACGCGCACGATCACGCTGCCGCGTCCAAACGACCTGCCTTCCGCAGACGCCCTGCGCGCGCGTCTTGCCATTCGCACGTTATGACACTCACTCAGCCAAACTCACTTGCACGACGGCGCTTTCTCAAGCGGGCTTTCAGCGCGGCGGCGCTGGTCGGCGTCCCCATTGTCGGTTTGTCGCAGCGCGGCGAGGCGGATAAACTGACCGTGACGGAGCATGACGTTCCCCTTTCGCAGTGGCCGCAGACGACGCCTGCCCTGCGCGTCGGTCAACTCAGTGACTTGCACTGCGACTGCGCCCACGCGCTGGAACGCACCGGGCGCGCGGTGCGCCTGCTGCTCGCGCAAAAGCCGCAGGCCGTGTTTCTCACCGGCGACTTTATCAGCGAAAAGGCGCATCACTGGGCGGAACCATGCGCGGAGGCGCTTGCGCCGCTCGCCCACGCCCTGCCGGGGCGCGTGTTCGCCGTGCTGGGCAACCACGATTGGTGGGGGCAGGGATCGGTGCGCGTGCCGCGCGCGCTGCATCGGGCCGGAATTGTCGTTCTGCAAAACAAGTCGGTGCCCTTGCCCGGCGCGGCGGGCGTGTGGGTGGTCGGTTTAGATGACCGCTGCATGGGCAAGCAGGACGTTTCCGAAGCCCTGCGCGGCGTTCCCGCCGATGCCTGCAAACTCCTGCTCATTCACGAGCCGGACTTCGCGGATGAAGCGCCGCCCGGCTTCGCGCTCCAGTTTTCCGGGCACTCGCACGCGGGACAAATCCGCGTTCCCGGCCTGCCGCCCATGCATTGTCCCCGCTACGGGCAGCATTACCCCGAAGGCTTGCAATTTGGCCCCCATCATCCCGTGTACACGACGCGCGGCGTGGGGACGCTCGGCCCGCCCGTGCGCCTCTTTTGCCCGCCCGAAGTGACCGTGCTCACGTTAGGGCCACAGGCTGCCTGAAACGCCATGAAACGTTCCCGCGCCGGGTTCACGCTGATTAAACTCTTAGTCGTGGTGGCCGTGATTGCCGTGCTCGCGGCGCTTCTTTTCCCCGTGTTTGCCCGCGCTCGCGAGAAAGCGCGTCAAACCGTGTGTTTATCCAACGAGAAACAACTCGCGCTTGGCGTGTTGATGTACGCGAATGACTTTGACGAGTTCCTGCCGCCCACCGATGAAAGCGTTGCGGTGGGAAACGATTTGCTGTGGCCGGATATCGTGAACGCTTATGTCAAAAACGCGCAAATCCGCGTCTGCCCGTCCGACGTTTCCGGCGAAAACAATTCGTATGGCCTCAATGAACTGACGTTTGTGGACATGGGCGATGCCGTTCACCCGCCGCCCGCGTCCCTGAGCGTCTTTGTTCAGCCCACTTCTACCGTCATGCTGGGCGAACTCGGCACGGGTCGGCCCGGCGTCCTTGCGGATTTGTCCACCGTGCGCGCCAATGGCTACAAACTCACCGCGCCCGACAATGACCTCAACGACAACGCCGACGCGCGCCCTTCCAATCGGCATTCCGGCTTTGTGAACGTCGCGCTGATGGACGGCCACGCGAAAGCGCTGCGCCCCGAAGCCTTCTATGTCGGCCAATCCCCCGCCGACAAATGGTTTTGCGCCGACCCCGCCTGCCCGTAACAAAAAGAAGCCCCCCCGGCCCCCCAAGTTTGGGGGGAGGATGTACCATAAACTGTCTCCGTTTCACCCGTTCCTGTGGGAACCGGGCGAAGCAAAGCAGGCTTTCTGGTGTTTCCTCCCCCCAAACTTGGGGGGCTGGGGGGGCTTTCTCGCTTTTTCAGGCCGTTTTGACGGAGGGCAGGAGCAGCATGGGGGTGGTTGTGACCGTTTCTGCCGGAGCGGTTTCCTGCGCGACGGCTTTGGCGGCTGTTGCCGTGCTTTGCTTGCGGTACACGACTGCATCGTTGGACGGCGCGCTGGTTTCTTTGCCGCGCTGCGCGGAGACGCGGTAATAAAGCGTCTGGCCGGGCGTGACGCCCTGATGGTCAAAGCGCGTTTTGGTGACGGCTCCCACCTGCGTCCATTGCGTGCTGCCCGAAAGCGAGACTTCCACGACATACACCGTGCCCTGCGTATTGCCGTTCGGCTTCCACTTCAGGGCGTTGAACCCAGCGGCGTGCGGCGTCGCCACAAGGGCGGCGGGAACGGTAGGAACCACTGCGCCGGACGGCGTTTTGTGAATGGGCAATCCCAACTGCTGCTTGATGGCGACGGACACATTCGGGTTGGCCTGAATGCGTCGGGCGTAACCGCGCACGAGCGCGCTGCTGTTTTTGCGGTTGGTCTGCTTGGACAGCATGGCGGCTTTGGCCGCGTTGCGCGTCGCCGTCGCGTTGGACACGGCGGCGTTGAAGTTGGTCAAAGAGGCGTTGAGCGCCGTCAGGTCGCTGGGCGAAAGGCCCAGGGTCGTCGCGTTGGTGCCAGCAACGCTGTTGAAAATCGCGAGCCAGGCGGCATACCTGGCATCGTTGGAGGGAAAGTAGTTGTTATTCACAACGTACTCCTTTCGTGGTCAGTATTCGGTCACTCCTTTCTTCGGCAATTCGCGCCGATTTCTTTAGCCGAAGTCTGCTTTTTTCTCGTCCAAGCCGACTTTGTTCACAAATAAGTTGGCTCTGGCAACGCCAAAGCCAACTTATTTTGTTTTCAAGCCAGCATATTTGTGAAATAAGTTAGCTTTTTTGTCCTGCAAGCAGGCTTTTTTACGGACGAGGAAAACTTATCGGGCGCGTAGCGGCGTAAAATACAAAACGACGCCGGTCAAAAGCAGCGCGCCCAAGCCGAACAAGGGGAAAAAGAAAATCAGTGTGCCAACTGTCAGGTTCTCTGTAAAACTAAGGTCACTGCGGCCTGCGATAAGCCAGGCGTAAATGAAGACGGCGGGAACAAGGCCACCGAAAAAACAGGTGCGCGCCGCCTTTTTCCGCTGCTTGTTTTGCATTTGCCGCACGCCGACTCCTGCGACGCCGCCAATCAAGCCGCCAAACAGCAGGTTCAGGAAAAAGCGTATTCCGAAAGGAAGCGGGTCGTTCAAGTCGTAGACATTATCGCCAATGACCGCGTAGTTGAATACAAAGCCCAAAGCAGCCAGGCCCACCGCACCAGCAATCATATAAAGCAAAACACGCATAGGGATAAGGTCGCTTCAGGACATGGGTACATCGTTGGCGTCAACGGGCGGCTTTTGGGGCGGCGGGGGCCAAATGCCCTGCTCTGCGGGGCCGTAATCGGGAAACGCGGGCGCGGGAACAGGCGTGCTTTGCAGCAACTTCCACAAACGGTATGCGCCAACGGCAATCAGCGCCACGCCGATGTCCGAAACCACGTCCGTGATGGTGTAAAGCGGGTCTTTCTCATACGCGCCGGTCAAACGAATGGCCGCGTTGACCACGTTATCCACCCAATCGCAGGCAAAGCCAATCAACAGCGGCATAATCCAATAGGCCATGCGCCCGTTCTGCGCCCTGCGCGCGGCATGGAGCGCAAGCCAAAGCAAAACACAGCCAGCGGTGTCCACAAGCGAGTAAAATAAGTTGCTGATTTGGTCTTCGCTCAGGACAAGATGAAGCGTCGTGTGCATAACGGGGCGCGTAAGTGAAACTTAATCGGCGGGTTTGGGAGCGTCGGCGTCGGGCGCGGGCGCGGGTTCGGCGGGTTTGGGCGAACGCGGCTTGATTTTGCCGACATACGGGTTCGGCTTGGACTTGCTGTAATCAAAATCGTATTCGGGCAAGAGGTCGTCGTTGGGCATTTCCAGCCGCTTTTCGCCGTTGGGCGCGGGCTTATTCAGCGTTTCTGTTTTCATAGTCTCGTTACACGTCCTCTACGTCCACCAAGCCTTCCTCGGTGCCGACTTTGTGGATGTAAACGGGGACGTAGCCGAACGTGCGGTAGAAACGAAGCGCGAGTTCGCCTTCGTCGGGGTCGGCGTCCACGATGTTGCCGCCGTAGACGGCGACGTACTGGCCGAAGTAGCGGTCAGAGGCGCTTTGCGGCATTTGATTGAACGCGGACACTTCGGCCCAGAAGGGCGCGTCTTCCAAATCCTCGCGGCCCAATGGCCCGGCGGGAATGTCAACGTGGTCGTCAGGATGGGAAAAGTCGGGCGCAGAGGACATAATGGCTCCTTGTGCGCCCATTGTAGCAAAATGGGAACGGCGTGTCAAGGGAACGATGGCCCGCGCCGTCGCTAAAGCGGCCCTCACCCGGCATTCGCAAAGCCGCAGGCCCTCACCCGGCGCTGACGCGCCACCCTCTCCCGTTGTCACGGGCGAGGGTAAGACAGCTTTTTCCCCACCCTCGCCTGCGTCAGCGGGAGAGGGTCGCCATTCTGATGGCGGGGTGAGGGCCAGCCACAGAAAACGCGCGGCTTACAGGGAGGCGGCGAAGAGGGCGGCTTCGTCGGTGTAGGTTTGGAAGGGGTTTTTGAGTTCTAAGTGCAGGCGCTTGTTGATGTAAATCAAGTCCCAGTCAATGACATAATCGCGCGAGTTGTTTTGCAGCAGTTTGTTGATAACAACGCCCCGTCCGGCAGCGCGCGTGTTGGCGGGCGGCATCACGGTGGCCTCAAAAATGCGGCGGTCGGTGACGGCGCGCTCCATTTGCCCGGCTTGCTCCAGGCCATAGTAGAGGGACGTTTCGGGGTTGACGTTGTGATATTCCAAATCCAGTGAATGCAGAATATCGTCGCCCCACTTCACCGCGCCGCCTTCGGCGTCCATGAAGTCTTCCATGAGTTTGCGCTTGGCAACCCAGTCCAATTTGGTGGCGAGTTCGTAAGGGTCGCGCTCCAACGCATCTAAACACGCTTCCCACTCGCCAAGAACGTAATCCGTCTGCGCGTCGCGGCCCGTGTATCGCTTCTGCGCGGCGCGCAAGTAAAGGCGCTGAAGGTCAACGGCCCCGATAGACTGCCCGTCCTTGCGATGCACAATCCATTTCCACGAGGGGTCGCGCGAAACGGACTTTAACGCTTCCAATGGGTCGCGCAGTTCCACATCATGCAGCAGAACGCCGTCTTCAATGAGGTCTAAGACGATGGAAGTCGTGCCAATCTTCATCAGCGTGGCGTACTCGCTCATGTTGCACTCGCCAAAGAGAATGTGCAGCCGATGCAGGTTGGAATAGTTGTAGTAAGAATCCCACTTCGGGTTGATAATCGCGCGGTTGAAGCGCACACGGGAACTAATCGTCTTGACGATATGGTCGGCGCGCTGCGAGAGTTGAAAGTCAATGGTGGGGTCTACTTCCACTCCGTAGAAGTTGCCCACCCATTGGTAGTCAACCTCGTAATCGGAGATGGTCATAATGTTGTTTTTGAGCGACTTGTAGTTTAATCTGTGCCCGCCAACGCGCCCCACCCCCGCGAATATCTGCCGCGTCACCAGAAACGGCAGCAGATACGACAGGGCTTCCAGAAAGAACCGGTCATCTATGGCGACTAAGTAGTTCTCATGGCAGCCAAACGTGTGCCCGCCGAAGTGATCCACTGAATTGGAGTGAAACGACACCTGGTCTTGCAGTCCCAGTTCGCGCAAAAGGCGCTGCAAGATGACGCGGCCCGCTTTATCATAGGCAACCGCGTCCACGAAGTCCGTGCATTCCGGCGTCGCGTACTCCATGTGCGAGCCAACGGCATCAATATACAAGCGTCCCCCGGAACGCAGAAAGCCGCCGCACCGGGCAGGCTCAAATGCGTAGTCGCGGGCGTGCATATCAATGAGGCCCACTTTGTCCTTGTAGAAGGCGTGGTCTTTGACCTGCTCCACCACCATTTCCGCCGTGCCGACGGCATCGTCATTGACGAGGCAGCCGAACTCGGTTTCAATGCCAAAGATGCGTTTGTCCATGAGTGCGTCCTTGAAGAGGCCAGCCGGATTGAATACAGGGCCGGGCGGGTTTAATACAGGGCAAGGCAAGCCTTGCCCCTACGAAAATCAGCGATAACGTGCGACGGTTTCGGTCAGTTCTTTGTCACCCAGCAGACGGAAGCGGCTTTCGCGGGTGGTTTCGCGCTCTAGCACGCCCGCTTCCACCTGCCAGCCCTTTTCTAGGTGCTCGGTGATGAACGCCGACACGTCTTTCTTGCCCTCGCCGTCAGTGGAATAATCGGCGTCTTCGCGGTCTTCGGCCTCCAAGTGCTTCATGCCGACGCCCCATGCGAACAGCGCGGCGCGCAGGGCGGCGTTTAATGACAGCGTGCTGCTGTCCATCTCGGTTTTCAGGTGCTCGCGCATTCGGTCTTCGGCATACGCCGTGCCCGCGACAACGGCCATGCCAGGCGTTGTGGAAAACTCGCCGTCATAGGAAAGGGTCATAATCTGGTCGCGGTCGGGGGTCTTCCCCATCTCCGCAAACACACCCTTGAACACAATAGGCTGGGCAAACGGGTCACTATAAACTTTCTTGATGGCGGGGGAAATGCGAAAGCCGACCAATCTTTGCACGCTCACGTCATCGGGCGAGCGCTGAAACCCTTCGGCATGGGCGACATCAATGGCGGCGACGCGGATTTGCTCCACGTCGGACTGATTGCCGATGGCGGCGAACATCAATTTGTCGTAGACTTCATAGACTTTGCGCTGGGTCTGGCGGGCCGTCAAGAGAAGCAGGCCACCGTCGTAGGTGAGGGCGACAACGGGGCTGCCGTCTTTTAATCGATCTTCAATGTATTCGTTGCGCTGCTGGATACTTTCGTTCCAGTCGTAGGGGCTGTAGGAAGGCACAGGGTAATTCTTTCGTTAAGGGCGGCCAAGCGCGGCTTTGATTTCTTTATCCGTGAAGTCGCGGATGCCGTCGGCGGTGATATACTTGGCGGCGGGCAGGAACTTGGATGAGCCGCCGGTGGCGGTGTCCAGATCAGCAGCGATGTCCAGCAGGGTGAGCGTTTCGGTGAGCGCGGTCTCGCGATCCATGTCCCGGAACGGGCCTTTGGTCTTGAGAATATACTCAAACGCGCCCTTAATCGGGGCCGAGCCGCTGCCTGCCGCGCCGTATTCGGCGGTCTCAAACTGGCCGCCAAGCACGTCGTAAAAGTAAATGCGCCCCTGCCCCATCTCTCGGTCAAAAGTAGAGAGCACGGGGATGAACGCGCCGATGCCGTTGAGCGCGGCGGGGACATTGTTGGCGATAACGCGCTGCAATTCCATCAGTTTGCCCTCCTGCGACATGGGCTGCAGCTGAGAGCGCTCAAAATATTTGAACGTGTGGCGCAGATAGCGCACGACTTCCACGCTCTTGGCGAACGAGCCGGAGATAGAAATGAGCGTGTAGTCGTCCAGCGCCAGCACCTTCTCGGCCTGGTCGTACATGACGGAATAACCCGCCGTCGCGCGGCGGTCGGCAACGTTGATGAGGCCGTCTTTATACTTGACGGCAATGACGGTGGTGCCGTGCGTGTCTATGTCGCGCGCCCCAGGCACGGCGGGAACAGGCGTTGGCAGGGGCAGGCGCTCGCGCTCCAGCAGGTCGCTGAAGCTGCCCGCCCCGTGTGAGAGGTTCAGCATGGTGTTACTTGTCGTTTCTTATTCGCCGCTGCGCTGACGGTAGCGGCGGGCCTGGTCGGGGTCAACGCGCTTCATGCGCTTGAGCAGGTCGGAACGGTCGGGGCGCTCCACATCGGGCTTGGAGGGGCCGGTCTCGTCGCCATCCTTGCGGAGCGGGTCGGCGGGGCCAGCGGGCCGGGTGGCGCGGTCATCTTCCATTGCGGGCATCGGTTCGTTCTCCTTCGGTGTGTTTGAAAGTTACTTGCGACCTTCCGGGAAGGCGCGCAGGAGGTCGGCAAGAGTGTCGGCGGCGGCGAGTTTAGCCAGCACGGGCGCGACGCTTTCAGGCGTCAGGTAGTCATCTAAATCGGCGAGCCAGGAGTCGGTATCTGTGCGGAGCACGACCCGGTTCCAGCCGAGAACGCCGATTTGCTCCGTGAACTTGTGGACAAGCAGGCCGCGAATAGCCGCCCGCGTGTTCTGCGGAGCCTGTGCGCGTGAGTCGTCAATGGCAGCGTCATCGGTGAGGCGTACCATCTCTCCCGCTTGCTCTAATGCGTAATAGAGACTTTCGTCCGGGTCTACATTGTGGTAGGCCAGGTCAAACGATGGCAGGGTTTCGTCGCTCCAACGGATGCCTTCGGCGTCTACATAATCGGCCAGCAGAGCGCGCTTGGCGGCCCAGTCCAATTTGTGAGACAGGGATAGCGGGGCGTGCTCTAAAGCGTCCAGCGTGGCGGCCCATTCCGTTAAGATCCAATCTGTGTCAGCCCCGCGCCCGGCAAGGCAGTCCTGCGCGGCTTGCAGGTAAACGCGCTGCACGTCTACAGCGGGCATGGAGCCAACATTCTCCGCGTCTACCAGCCACCTGTACGATTGGTCGCGCGAGATGTCTTTAATGGCTTGCACCGGGTTCTTGAGGCGCACAGCGGGCCGCCAGCCTGTTTCCAAGAGCGAGGTGACCAGATAGGTCGTGCCGACTTTGAGGGCGGTGGCGTACTCGCTCATGTTGGCGTCGCCGCAGATGACATGGAGCCGCCGCCATTCACGCGGGTCAGCGTGCGGCTCGTCGCGCGTGTTGACTAAGGGCCGCCGGTGCAGCGTGTCTACGCTGGCTTCCTCGGTGAAGAAGTCGGCGCGCTGCGACAGTTGATAAACGCCTTTGTCGCCATGCGGCTCCACGCCCATCTTGCCCGCCCCGGCATACAGAATGCGCGTGGCGAAGAACGGCAGCAGCCCTTGAAGCAGTTCCCCGAACGGCGTGTCACGCTTAACGAGATAGTTTTCATGCGTGCCGTAGGACGAACCGTGAAAGTCCGTGTTGTTTTTGAATATCTGGATGCGCCCGACGCCACTTTCCGTCATGCGCGCCTGCGCCGCTTCCCAGACGATGCGCTCCCCCGCCTTGTCGTGCGTCACCAGGTCTAAGAGAGACGCGCATTCGGGCGTCGCATATTCCGGGTGTCCGTGATCATTATACAGGCGCGCGCCGTTGGCAAGCACGCGGTCGGCGCGTTCTTCCTCCACCGGCAAGGGCTTCTGGTGCGGGTCGTCAAACTGCGCGTCGTCGGGGTCTTGCGAGAGTTTGTCCACATGGAAGCCACGCATATCGTTGCGCGGGTCTTCGCCCCGATAATGCCAGGGGCCAGCGGCCCTGCCGGGATAAGCGCGCACGACCGCCCGCGCTTCCGCCACCAGGTCGCTCGCGCCCTTGCCCTCTACGGCAATACCATATTCTGTTTCAATGCCAAAAAGAGGCACGTTTATTGTCCTGTCGTGACGGGAGCAACCCGCGTCAATGTGTATTGGTCACGGAACAAAAAAGCCTGCCCGGACACCTGTGTTTCCTTGAGAATAGTCAGCGTCTGCGGGGAGAAGGTCATGGTCGTGCGAACATTCACCGGCTTGTCATTTTCCGTGCTCTTGCCCAGGCGAATCAAACTCCCCTGCCCGGACTTTACAAAGTCGGCCAGTCCGGTCAAAGTGTTGGTATCTGTTTCTTTCTTATCCCCGGAGACCATAACAAATGTGCCCGCCGCCGGGTCAATTGTCACCGTCTCAAAATCCTGCACTACCTTTGTCGAGCCGTCGTCATAGATGTAGTGCAGCGTCAGCGACTTACCGTCATTCGTTTTGCGGACGTGCAGGATGGTCGGCAGGGCGACCCGCGCATTGCTGGAATAGTCGCGATATGTTAACGCTCCCACCCACGCTCCGGCCAACGCAGTGTAGGCGGCTTCCGAAAGCGGGTTGATGGCCGCAGCCTTCGGGACGGCTGCGGGTGGTGCAGAGAGGGTGGGGCCGACTACAGTCCCACTCAGCAGAACACCTAGTATGACGCAACGTGACGGCATTAAATCACGTTCCTGCGCGTGACCTGGCTGCCCTTTTTAGCCTTGATGGGGTTGAGGCGCACGACGTTCTCCGGCTCATAGTCTAACAGTTTGAGCCAGTCTTCCAGGTTGTCGGTCTTGGGAAAGATTTCGTTTTCCTTGTACTCGGTGCGGACGGCGCGCTCCAAATCGTCCCAGGAGACGCCCTCTTTGGTGCTTTTCACGTCAATGGAGCGCTTGATGGCATAGTCTTTGGCGCGCTCCACAACGCTGGTGAGCAGCGCGCCGGAGACCAAATCCTTCCAGTAGAGAGTGTCTACGCTGCCGTTGCGAAGATAGACTTCCAGGAACTCGGTCTCGTGGGTTCTGGCCCAGATAAGTTCGGTGGTTTTGTCTATGAGATATTCACGGGCTTTGTCTTCGCCGCCCTGCTCGTCTACAGTTTTGTAGTCCAGCGGCAGGTCGGGGTGCAGATAGATGCCCAGAATGTCATGCGTGGAGGGCTTGTCGGGGCGCACGACTTTGACTTTGCGGTCAATGCGCTCCGGGCGCAGGATGGCCGGGTCAATGTAGTCCGGGCGGTTGGAGGTCAGCATGACCACGACGTTTTCCAGTGACACTAACCCATCCATTTCGGCGCAGAACTGTGGCACGACCGTGTTGCTGATGTTAGTAAACCGGCCCGACGATCGCGTGCGGAGAATGCTTTCCGCTTCGTCTATGAAGATGAAAACGAGGTAGCCTTCTTTGGCCTTCTCGCGGGCGGTGGAGAAGATTTCGCGCACCTGCCGCTCCGACTCGCCCAGCCACATATTGAGTATCTTGGGGCCGTTAATGTACATGAAGTACTCTTTTACGTCCCGCTTGGTGCGCGCTTTGTACTCCTGCGTGATGTTGTAGGCGGTGGCCTTGCCAATCAGCGTCTTGCCGCAGCCAGGAGGGCCGTACAGCAGAATGCCCTTGAGCGGGCGCTTGCCGAACCGCTCGTAGAGTTCAGGATACAGCAGAGGCAGTTCAATCGCGTCCTTGATGACGCCGATGGCCTCCTGCTGGCCGCCAATCTTGTCCCAGGGGATTTCGGTCACGGTATCCAGGAAGAAGTCCTGTGTGTCTTTGCCCGCGAATGCCTCTAATGCCACGCGAAAGTTTGGCTCCATGCGGACTTCCGTGCCGGTTTTAATCACGGCGTCAGTGAGGGCCGCACCGCGCTGCACGACTCGCGTGTTTTGGCCCTGCTGGTCACCGCCGATGCGGAGGCGTCCATCTTCTAAGGCTTCGGTGACTTTGACGACCTGTCCGTTCTGTGCGGGGCCGAGGTCGCCGACAATGGCATACGAGTCGTTGACTTTGACGCGCGTGCCGGTTTGCAGGCTGTCCAATTCCACGTTGGGGTCAACGTTGGTGTAGAAGTCGTTGTCGCCGAGAGCGATGTTCGCCGTGCCGTCCTCGTTGCCGGACAGGAACACGGCGATGCGGTTGGCGGGCTGAGTCAGTTTGGTGTACGCTTCATCGTACTTCTGGATCATCTCCTGCGCTTCGGAAAACTGCTGCTCGTCCACCTGCAACTGATGGCGCAGGAGCAGTAAATACTGATAGTTCGGGTCAAGCGGGTCGGTTTTGGACAGCACTTCGTCCAGCACGGTCAGCGCGCGGACATTGGTTTCCTGCCCGCGCGGGACGCCGCTGCCGCCGCTTCGCTCGTTTCCCCGATTATTGTCATTGCCGCGCCGCCCGTTGCCGCCGCGTTCTTTGTCACTTGCCATACCCACTTGCCTTTCCGTCACTCTCGTTCTTATTGTACCCGGTTTGGCCGCCTTTGCCCGGCGCGGCAGACAGGGCGCGCTCACCGGTCAGCAGGGCCACCATGCGCGCCGTGTTGCCCTTCTCAAAGGCGTCTACCCACTCGGCAACTAATGCCTGCGCCCCAGCATCCTGCGCCGCCAGGTCGCGCACGTCGTCTGGGTTGCCGCCGGATGGGTGACGCGCCAATGTCTGCCGCGCGCGCCCCAGCGCATTCTTGACAGCAGGAACCGTCGTTTCCAAAATGCGCGCGGTTTCCTCGGCGCTCCATCCCAGCACGTCGCGCAGCACCAGCGCAGCGCGCTGACGCGGCGGCAGGCTTTGCATGAGAGCCACAAAGCCCAGCCGCACATCCTCGCGCCCCTGCGTTGGCGCGGCAGGCGCGACGTGACGCTCGTCCAGTGGCTCCCAGGGCGCGGGGCGGCGCTGCACGTGGTTGACGCACAGATTGTGCGCGATGCGGTACAGCCAGGCGCGCGGCGTGGCCCGTTCCTCAAAGCCGTCTAATGCGCGGAAGGCGCGCACGAACGCTTCCTGCGTCAAGTCCTCCGCCTCGGAGAGCGACCCCGAAAGCCGGTAGCAGTAGGCGATCAACTCCCGGCGATACGGCTCCATCAGGCGGCTGAAGGCGCGACGGTCGCCATGACGGGCGCGCGCCAGCGTGCCAGCCAGCGTATCGGAACGGATTGCGCTTGCATGAGTTGCCATGTGGGTCGTTTTCTAACGGGCCGCGCGGCCTGCGAAGTTCCCTTTGCTGATTGTGACCCCGATTGCAGGCGAAAAGTACCGGTCGCATAACGGGTTTGCAGGACAATGCGCCCGGCAGGGTGAACCAGACGGCAGGAGCACGCACTAATGGACGAAGAGTTGCTTTTTGTTGACCAGGCCCGGCTGGTCGGCTACATTCAGGCCGCTTTAGACATGGACGGCATGACCGTGCCGCCCGAACTCATAGAGCGCATTCTGGAACTGGAACTGGAATACTTGCAGCACCAGGGCATCGCGGAGGGCATCGGCGGCGACCCGCGCCCCGAAAGCTAACGGGCCGCGTTAGCCCGCGCGCCATTGAGCGACCTGCGCCAGATGGTAGCCGTCATGGACGGTCATCAGGAGCATCTGCTCCTCCAATGTAATCGGCCCCGCCTCAGTGTGCTGGCCGATGCGGGCGCGCTGCGCCGGGGAAAGCGCGCGCAAAAACTCCAGGCAGCGGGCACGGCCCTCGCGGAACCGTTCCAGTTCGGTTTGCCAGTCGGAATGGGCGTAGTCGTGGTCTATGGCCCACTGCCCTTCATCGTAGCCCTGAAGCGTGGCGTTGTCGGTGTCGCGGGTGTCGGTCATGCGCTTCAGGAACACGCCTTCCCAGTCGGCAAGGTGGGCAATGGCCTCCCGGATTGTGAAACGGGCCGGGTCGGGACGCCGGTCGGCTTCTTCGTCGGTCATGCCGCGCGTGAGGGCAAGGAATACGTCGGGGGAGCCTGCGAGCGATTGCAGGGCGTAATTGTGTACTCGTTCGGGCAGCATGGATGGTTCCTTTCGTACCGCGTTCGTAAGCAACTTGTAGGCGCGACCTAGGTAAATTGTAGGTACGACCTAGGCATGACCTAGATGCGACCTAGGCATGACCTAGGCGTTTGGTAGTTCAGACTACGCTTTTGACGGTTTGGGCGGCTGTGCGTCCCCGCTTTTGCGTTGTGCTGCTTCTCCTTCTGTTATTGTACCCGGCGGGGGCGTGTGCAAGAATACGCATTTGTGCGTTATAATAGGCGAAAGAAGGACGGAATGCTGTTCGCACTGAAAGGGTTTTCCCCATGAGCCAAACGACTACCGACCCCGCCGACCCGGCAGGGGCCTGGCCCCCTTCGCCCACATCCCCGACGCCCGCAGTCACCGCCGCGCCGCGCAACCTGAGCCGCGACCTGTTTTTTATTGCTTACGCCGCGTTTATCACGACTCTGGCGCAGGACAAAGTTCTCGGCTTATTCCCCATCCGGCTGTGGCTCAAAGACCACCTGCACTGCGACCGCACGCAGGTTGCCACATTTGCCTTCATTTCGGGCTTCGCGTGGTACATCAAGCCCGTGTTCGGGCTGATTGCCGATGCGTTTCCTATTTTTGGGACGCGGCGGCGCTGGTACATGATTGGCGCGTCGCTGCTGGCGGCGGTTGCCTGGATCGTCATGTCGCTGGGGCAGGCGCAGTATAACACGTTTCTGGCGGGAGCCGTGCTGCTGGGCGTGATGATGGTGTTTGGGTCTACGATCATGGGCGCGATGCTGGTGGAAGCGGGCCAAAAGTATGGCGCGACCGGGCGGGTGAGCGCAGTGCGCGAGTTTGTGCAGGACGGCTGCTACATCATCACCGGCCCCATTTCCGGGTGGCTGGCATTGCAGGCGTTTGGCGTGACGGCGGGGATTGGCGCGACGCTGCTCGTGAGTTTGGCGGTGGCCGCGTTCTTTTTTCTGAAGGAAAAGCCGCTGGCGCAGCGCAATGCAAGTGTCTGGCAGGAAGCAGGGCAACAGTTGCGGCTCGTGTTTGCTTCCAAGACGCTGTGGGCCGCCGCCGGACTGATTGTGCTTTACTTCTTCACGCCCGGCTTTTCCACGCCGCTCTTGTACCGGCAGACCGATATGCTGCACTTTTCGCCTGTGTTTCTGGGGACGCTGACCACCGTAAGCGGCATCGGGCAAATACTGGGGGCGCTGACATATGGCGTCGTTTGCCGCCGCTTCCAACTCAAGCCGCTCTTGAACCTCGGCATCGTCCTGACGGCGGCGTCGTCTCTGCTTTACCTGAGTTATCACCCGACACACACAATAGCAATGGGAATTGAGTTTGTAGCAGGCTATCTCGCCGTGTTTGGCGCGCTGCCGCTGTACGATTTAGCGACGCGGGGCACGCCGCTGGGCGGCGAAGGCATGGGCTACGCGCTGATGATGAGCGCGCGCAATGTGGCCCTGTTCGGGGCGGACGTGGTGGGTTCCAAGATACTGGACACGTTCAAGCATTTCCCCTGGAATGACCTGGTGCTTCTGAACGCAGGCACGACGCTTATCTGCCTCATTGTAATCCCGTTCCTGCCCAAAGCCCTGATGAAGATACGCGAGGGGCACGGCCAGAACTTAGGCGACCCGGAGGCAACCGGCGAGCAGGTGAGCGGGCCGGAGCCGGGGCCGCACGCACCGTAGGTTCAGCGGGTGGGCGGGAATTAAGCCCCGCCTACTTTCTTGACCAGATACACCGATGAGCCGCCCTCGCTCGCATCGCCCTGGCAGACAATCATGGCATCGGTGAGCGCCTGCATCAAAGGCAGGCCGCGCCCGTGCGTGGACTCAATATCCGGCGGCAGGGCGTAAGGCGGCGGGGGCGGCTCAAAGCCCGGCCCCGTGTCATGCACCTTGACGATGAGTTGGTCTTGATAGCGCCATAAAGACAGGCAGATATGCGGCGGCGTGCTGCCTTCCAGCGGCGGCGCAGCAGGCGAGCCATGCACGACCGCATTGGCGAGCGCCTCTCCCAGCGCCAAATCCAGCGCGGCGCATTCTTCGTCGGTGATGCCGACTTCCCGGCACGCACGCCGCGCCTCACGCCGGGCGACCGGCACAGAGTGTGGGTCGGCGGGCAGCCACAATTCCAGCAGCGGCTCTCCCGGCGGAAGCGGCCCCTGCCGGGCCGTTTGTCCGTGTGAGCCGACTGTTGTCATCGCGCCCCTCGTCTTTCCCCGTCGGCCCTTGACGGATGTGTCCAGATTAGTGATGGCTTTCCAATGCCAGTTCCACAGCGTATTTCCCATCAGAGTTTACTCACCTGCAAACAAAGTACCCGCGCGTCCGAGGGCGTAAACGCAAGGCACGTATTCCAGCAAACCTGCCTGGCGCTTTCTGCCGTGCTGCTGGCGAGCGCGCTTCTGCCCCTGCCCGGCCCGGACGGGCGTCTGGCGCACCTGCCGCCGCTGTGCCCGTTTCTCGTTTTGACCGGTCTGCCCTGCCCCGGCTGCGGCCTGACACGCGCGTTTGTGTGCCTGGGACACGGGCGCTGGGAAGACGCCGAACGCTGGCATCCGCTGGGCGGGCTTGCCTACGCGCTGTGTGTCGCCGCGTGCCTGCGCGCGGGGCTTTCGTGGAGGCTGGGACGCGCCGTGCTGCCTTTATCGCCGCGCCTGACAAAAGGGCTGACTGCCCTCGCGCTGGCGGTGTTCCTGCTGGTTGGTGCGGGCCGCATCGCGTGGCTGTTAATCCATCACGCGCAGTGGGGATAATCACGCATGGGCAAACACGAATTTCTTTTCCTGGCGGCGCTGCTTCTTCTTATGGGCGCGGGCTGCTCGCAGCGCACCCTGCAAAGCGCCGGGCAGGACGCGCAGCGCGACGCGGCGACGGTGCAGAAGACAACCGCGCAGGCGGCGCAGGAAGCCAAACCGCAACTGCAAAAACTGGGCCTCGGCGCGCGGGTGACGGCGGCGCTGCAAGCCGCCAACCTTCACAATGTCCGCGTGGACGCTGACGTAAACGGCGTCACCCTGCGCGGCACGGTGGACACGCCCGCCGACAAAGCCCGCGCCGGGCGCATCGCGTCCGACACATTAGGGCCAGGCAAGACTGTCACCAATTCCCTGCAAGTGAAGGGCCAGTGAAGGCTTTAGCCGCGCGCGGCGTCAAAGCGGCGCACGCCTTCGTCTATGAGTTTGCGCGCGCGGTCGGGGCCGAAGCGTCCGGTGGGCGTGAACTTGCGCTTTTCCAGCGCATTGTAGGCCACGAAGAACTGTTCAATCTGGCCCACAAACGTCTCGTCCAGGTCTTTGAGGGACTGCGCCGCGCTGTGCGCGTAGGACTGCTCGGCGACAGCAACTAAGCGGTCGTTCCGCACGGTGGGTTCGCCCTTCTCCGACTGCTCCGCTTCAATCACCCCAATCAAGCGCGCCCGCACCAGACAGCCCGTGAATGTCGGCTCATCCATCAGCACCAGCACGTCCAGCGGGTCGCCGTCCTGCCCCTGCGTTGCGGGCAGAAAGCCGAAGTCAAACGGGAACTCCATGCCCAGCGGCAGCAGTTTGCCCAGTTCATACAGGTGGCGGGCCGGGTCGTACTTGAACTTGGAACGATGGCCTTTGGGCGTCTCTATCAGCACGTTCAGATGTCCGGTATGCGGGTCAACGGCGCGCAGGCCGCCAAAGTCAGCCGTTGTCACGTTTTGTTTCCTCCCTCTTTGTGCTCCCCGTCCCCCTGCGCGGCCTCACCCTCTTTGGGGTCATGTGGCCCGTGCAGAATGCACACCAGCACCGTCGCCAGCGCGCTGCCGAGCAGGGGCGCGAGAACGTAAATCCAGACGTGCCCCACGTCCCCGCTCACGATGGCAGGCCCCAGCGAGCGGGCCGGGTTCATGGACGCCCCGCTCACCGGCCCGGCAAACAGGCCGCACAGCGCGATAGTAGCCCCCACCGCGATGGCCGCGTTCGGCCCCACCAGCGAATAGCGCGTCGCCGTGCCGAGTATCACCAGCAGGAGCAGCGTGGAAAGCGCCACTTCCATGACAAACGCGGGCCACTCGCCAAAGCGCGGCAGCGTTGCCCCTAAATGGGCTACCGGGCCAAACAGCGAACGCAGCAGCGCGGCGGCGAGCGTCGCCCCCGCCATCTGCGCCGCCCAGTAGCCGGGCACGCGCGACCAGGGAAAATCACGGCGCGCAGCAAACGCGAACGTCACCGCCGGATTAAAATGCGCCCCGGACGCATCACCGAGCGCATAAATCAGCGCCATGACCAGCATTCCCGGCGCGACGGCACGGGCCGCGTGCCCCACTTCGTCGTGCGACAGCGCGCCGATGACTTCCCCGCCAGCGGCCACCAGCGTCAGCGCGAACGTCCCCAGTGTCTCCGCCAGCACGGGACGCAGCCGGTCTGAGAGCGCAGGCGGCGGCTTCAAAACGGGCGGCTTTTTCTCTTTTTGCCGTCTTTCCGGCGGCGCGGCAACAGCGAGCATCAGCATGGCGCTTTCAGCCTCTTTCACGGTGCGCTTTACCCCTTCTTAACATTCTCTTAACATTCGGGCGCGTGCGGAGTGAGGGTTGCAGCGGGTATAATAGAACGTCAGTTTGCGGCAGTTTAGGGCACGAAGCCTGCCCGTTTCGTGTTAAGAAAAGAGGAACAAGCGATGCCTTCCCCCGTCATCACTGTGGTTGAAACAAACGAACACGGCGCGCTTGTGCTGCCCGCCGAACTGCTGAACAGCGCGCCGCCCCACACGGCTTACGTCGTAGAAGCACACGGCACGACGCTGACCCTGCGCCCGCAAACGGGTCACGTTCCAGACGATGCCGAGCCTGCCTCCGATGCCCTCTCGCCCGATGAATGGGGACGACAATGGAAAGCATTATCGGAGCGGGTTGGCGCAGCGTGGAACACGGATAAATCTGCCGCAGAAATTATCGCAGAGATGCGTCGTTGATGGTCACTATGGTTGCCATTGTCTTTGTGTCTGCGGCCAGCACGGCAGAGGTGCAGTACACTTCCAGCCTGGCTTTCGTGCAGCACATCACGCAAAACCGGATTGCCGTCCTTTGTCCGGCGCTTGTGCTGCCAGAAACATCGGCGGGCATTTACCGTGCCACCAACAATTTCCTTCTGGCTGCCGAGACAGTGACAACGATGCAGCAAATCCCGGAAAGCCGCTTCGTTTCTCTCACACAGCAGCGGGCGCGTCAAGCCGTGCAAATCACACTCTCGCTGCGGCTGCGCGGGGCGGATGCCGTGTACGTGGCCGTCGCGCAGGAGTCGGGGGCCGTGCTGGTGACATGGGACAGTGAAATGCTCGCGCGCGGCGCGGGGGCCGTGACGGTGCAGACGCCCGCCGCATGGCTTGCGGCAAACAAAGGGAACGCGATATGACCGACTTTCAAGTTGTCAGCAATTATACGCCGTCGGGCGACCAGCCGGACGCTATCCGTAAACTCACCGACGGCTTGCGGCGCGGCGACCATTTCCAGACGTTGCTCGGCGCGACGGGAACCGGCAAGACGTTCACCATCGCCAATGTGGTGGAGAAAGTGCAGCGGCCCACACTGGTTATCGCGCACAACAAGACCCTCGCGGCCCAACTCTGCTCTGAGTTCCGGGACTTCTTCGGCAAGAACGCCGTAGAATACTTTGTCTCGTACTACGATTACTACCAGCCGGAAGCGTATATCCCCTCCACCGACACGTTTATTGAAAAAGACTCGGCCATCAACGACGAAATTGACCGCCTGCGCCACTCCGCAACGCAAGCCGTGCTGGAACGCCGCGACGTGATTGTGGTCGCGTCGGTGTCCTGCATTTACGGCCTCGGCGCACCGGAAGAGTACGCCCGCATTATCCTGAAACTCGTGCGCGGGCAGGAGTATGACCGCAACGACCTGCTGCGACGCCTGGTGGATATGCAGTTCACCCGCAACGACTTGGTGCTGACCCGCTCCACGTTCCGCGTGCGCGGCGACGTGCTGGAACTCCAGCCCGCTGACGAAGAGATTGTCGTGCGCGTGGAGTTCTTCGGGGACGAAGTAGAAAAGATCACGGTGGTTGACCCGCTCACCGGCGAAGTGCAGTCGTCCAAAGACGAGATTACCGTTTACCCCGCCTCGCACTTCGTCGCCGGGCCGGAGCGCATTGATGCCGCCATGATTGGCATTGAAAATGAAATGCACGAGCGCGTCGCCTTCTTCAAGCAGCAGGGCAAACTCTTGGAAGCCCAGAGAATAGAACAGCGCACCCGCTTTGATTTAGAGATGATCAAGGAAGTCGGCTACTGCTCCGGCATAGAAAACTACTCCCGTTGGTTTGACGGGCGCGCGCCCGGCACGGCTCCCAGCACGCTTTTAGATTACTTCCCCAAAGACTGGCTCTTAGTGATAGACGAAAGCCACCAGACGCTTCCCCAACTGCGCGCCATGTACAACGGCGACAAGGCACGCAAAGACACGCTCATAGAATGGGGCTTCCGCCTGCCGTCGGCGGGGGACAACCGCCCCCTCAAGTTTGAGGAGTTTCAGGAGCGCATCGGACAGGGCATCTTTGTGTCCGCGACGCCTGCCGCCTTTGAGCGCGAGCACTCCGCACAAATAGTCCAGCAGATTATCCGGCCCACCGGCCTCACCGACCCGGATATTCTCCTGCGCCCCACCAAAGGCCAGATTGATGACCTGCTCGGCGAACTGCGCGCCCGCACTGCGAAGGGAGAGCGCGTCCTGGTGACGACTCTCACCAAGAAGATGGCCGAAGACCTCACCGAATACCTGATGGACTTGAACATCAAAGTCCAGTATCTGCACTCGGACGTGCATACATTGGAGCGCACCGAGATACTGAGAGATCTGCGTCTCGGCGTCTATGATGTTGTGATTGGCATCAACCTCCTGCGCGAGGGGCTAGACCTGCCCGAAGTCTCGCTGGTTGCCATTCTGGATGCCGACAAAGAGGGTTTCCTGCGCTCGGAAACGTCCCTTATTCAGACTATCGGACGCGCCGCGCGCAACGTCGGCGGGCAGGTGATCATGTACGCCGACAACGTCACTGGCTCCATGCAGCGCGCTATCGATGAGACAAACCGGCGGCGCACCGTTCAGGAAGCCTACAATGTGGAGCACAACATCACGCCGTACACCGTCACAAAGCCGTGCGCGAAGTCCTGGAAGCCAAAAAGATCGCTGAGCAGAAGTCGTATTACAACGTTTCCCGCTCCCGCGCCCCGGAAACCCTGCCGCTTGACCAGTTGATGTCTGCCCTCGCCGACATGGAAAAGGAAATGAAGCAGGCCGCGCGCGCCCTGGAATTTGAGCGGGCCGCCGAACTGCGCGACGAACTGGGCCGCCTGAAGAAACTGCTCCCGTCGGGGGCCAAGAAGTAACACCCTCGGACGCGCCCTGGCTGCCGGGGTTGGCCCAAATCCTGCCCGGAGCCGCCCTTAAGTCGCGGAGTAGTCGCCCTTAAGTCGCGCAAAAGTCGCGGAGTAGTCGCGCAAAAGTCGCCGGGAGCCGCCCCCAAGAAGCGCAGAAGAAGCCCTTAAGAAGCGCAGAAGAGGCGCTCACGCGCAGGGAAGGAGGCCCTCACCCCGCCTTCAGAAAGGCGACCCTCTCCCGCTTCGCAGGCGAGGGTAGGAGATAAGACGCCCGCTTCTGCACTGGCAGACCCGGAGGGCGCAGGCGAGGGTGAGGAAGAGGAGCCTGCTAACGCAGGCGAGGGTAGGAAATAAGAGCGAGGGGGGAGTTATCTTATCCTCACCCTCGCCCGTGCCAACGGGAGAGGGTCGCCCTTCCGAGGGCGGGGTGAGGGCCTCTTACGCGCGGCGTGAGCGCCTCCGATGCGGGGTGAGGCCCACCTCCTTCCCCGGTGAGGGCCGGTGTGGTATACTGGGAGTTCAACCTGTCTCTCAGGAGCAAGGCAAGACCCTTATGTGTGGAATAACAGGCTATGTCGGCGGGCGCGGGGCAGTGTGCGCCTTGTTCTGGATAACTTGAAGCGGCTGGAATACCGGGGCTATGACTCGGCAGGCGTCGCTGTGGTGGAGCCGGGCAGCGAGCAGGTCACGGTGCTCAAGCAGGCGGGCAAGCTGGCCAACCTGGTCGGGGCACTCGATGGCCTGGGCGCGGCGAGCGGGACCGTGATTGCCCACACGCGCTGGGCGACGCATGGTCGTCCCTCTGACGCCAATGCGCACCCGCAGACCGACTGCGGCGGCAAGATCGCTATTATCCACAACGGCATTATTGAGAACTATCTGCCCCTGAAAGCCGAGCTGATCGCGCAGGGGCATGTCTTCAAGTCGGACACGGATACGGAAGTTGTCGCGCATCTGATTGAGGCCGAGTATGCCAAACACCCGGATATGGAAGCAGGCCGTGCGCGCCGCGCTCCGGCAGGTCACCGGGGCGTATTCGCATGGGCGTCGTGAGCGAGCATGAGCCGGATACGATCTATGCCGCCAAGACCGCTTCGCCCGTTGATTATCGGGCTCGGCGAAGGCGAGAACTTCCTCGCATCCGATATCCCCGCTGTGATGGGCCACACGCGGCGCGTGCTGGTGCTGCAGGACGGCGACTTTGCGCGTTATCACCCCTGACGGCGTCACTCTGACGACCCTGGCGGGCAGCCTCTTACACCGCGATGTGTTTGAAGTGACCTGGGACTGTGCAGACCGCGGAAAAGGGCGGCTATGCCGCACTTCATGCTTAAAGAAATCCACGAGGAGCCGCAGACCATCCGCGACACCCTGCGCGGGCGCCTGTCTCGCCTGACGGCAAGTCATGTTCCCGAACTGACGATGCGATACGCAGAAGCTGCTGGACTTCAACCGCATTGTGATTGTCGCCTGCGGCACGGCGTACCATGCGGGCATGGTCGGCAAGAGGCTTCTATGAGCACTTGCTGCGCCGCCCGGTCGAAGTGCAGGTCGCCAGTGAGTTTCGCTACAGCGACCCGATTGTGGACCAGCAGACGCTGGCGATTATCATCTCGCAGTCGGGCGAAACCGCCGACACATTCGCCGCCCTGCGCGAAGCCAAAGTGCAAGGGCGCGACGACGCTGGCCGATTGTCAATGTCGTCGGATCCAGTCATCGCCCGCGAAGCCGACGAAGTGATCTACACCTATGCCGGGCCGGAAATCAGCGTCGCCTCTACCAAAGCCTATGTGACCCAGCTGATTGCCCTGTATTTGATTGGCCTGTTTATCGCCCAGCAGGAGAACAAGCTCGGACGCGGGCGTTGTCGCGCAGACGCGTGGAAGATCTGCGCGCCCTGCCCGGCCAAGTAGAAAGCATCCTCAGATACCGATACCCATCGCGCGAAGTTGGGCGCGCGCTGGCGAAGTCGTCGTCGTTCTTCTTCCTGGGACGCGGCTTTGACTATGCTGTGGCGATGGAAGCCGCGCTCAAGCTCAAAGAAGTGTCCTATATTCATGCCGAAGCGTACCCCGCAGGCGAAATGAAGCACGGCCCGCTGGCGCTGGTGGAGCCGGGCGTGTCCGTGGTCTGCTTCGCCACGCAGTCCGCGCTGTACGACAAGATGCTGTCCAGTGTCAAACAGGTCAACGCGCGCGACGGAGCGCCGTCGCATTGGTCAAAGAAGGCGATGAGGGCTTAGACGCAGCGCTTGGTGGACTACACTCCTGCGCGTGCCCGCCACCCACGACACGCTTCATGCCGGTGCTGTCCATTGTGCCCATGCAATTGCTCGCCTACTTTATTGCGGACGCTCTGGGCCGCGAAATAGACCAGCCGCGCAACCTGGCAAAGTCCGTCACTGTAGAATAAGCCGCGCAGCGGCCCTCTCGCTCCGGGCGCAGCCTGCCGATAATAACAGCCTATGGAGTTCTGGAAATACTACCGTGCAGTCATGGCCCGCCGCAATGTTGTGCTGGGTCTCGTGGCATTTGCGCTTTTAGCCGTGCTGGCTGCCCATTATGTCGCCGACCAGCAGCGGCAGTACGTCGCAACGGCCACTGTGCTGCCTTCGGCGCGCGCGATGGATACCGGCGGCCTGTACCGTGACAACAAGACCGGCCTCCTATCCCCCACCTACGACCGCTTTTCCCGCCTCGCGATGCTGCGAACACGCTTAGAGCAGCAGCAGGAGGACGCCTTAGACCTCGCCTCGCAGCCCGCGCGGGAGCAGAAAAGGGCCGTCGCGCGTGCCCTGTCCAATCAACTCACCGGCCCCGAACGCTTCCTCTGGGCACAACCCGAAGCCACCGACGCCGAACTGGACAGCATTCTGCGGGCCTTCCGCGTCCCCACCGATGCCGCCATCTGGACGCCGCGCAGTGTCACGCCTGCCCTGCGCCAGCAAATCCGAGACGGCTTTGAGGCCGCGCCCGTCTACGACACGGAAGTCAACCAGACGCCGGGCGGCACGAACCCCACGCCCACCACTACGGACTTTCTGCAAGTGAGCGTTCATTCCGCCAATGCCCCGCTCGCCCAGCAGATTGCCACCCTCACCGCCGCCGCCTTTGTCAACGGCTACACCGACAGCGGCACGCAGGAGTCGCGCGTCTCCTCCACGCAACTGGCCGACACGCAGCGCGAGGCCAACCGGGCGGTTGACCGCGCCCAGGGGCGGCTCGTAGACTTCCAGCGGCGCACCGGCATCCTCAACCTCAACGCGCAGACGACTGCCGCCGTCACCGACCTGGAGGCCCTGACGCGCGCGCGCAACAACGCGCAGGTGCAGTTGCAGGCCGCCAACGAAGCCGCCGCTACCGACGCGCGCCTTGCCAAATCCGCCGGGCCGCTCACTGTTGTCAACCTTGACCCGCGCGGGCGTCCACAGGCGGTCGCGCTGCAAGAGGCCGATCGGGCGCGACCAGGCCGCATTGGAAGTGCTGGCCTCGCGCTACACCTCTGACAACCCGACTTATCAGCACGCGCAGGCCGCGCTGGACGCCGAAAAGCGCCAGTACGCCGCGCTGCTCAAACAGCCCTATATCCAGACCCACGAGAACCCGCAGTACGCCGCGCTTCAGCAGCAAAGCGAAGCCGAGCAAACCGAAGCGGCCCGCGCGCAGGCCACCTTGTCCGCCCTGAACGCGCAGATACACGCGCTTCAGCAGTCCAACAGCAGCACCCTGCCGGAAGCGCAGAAGCAGCTGGTGTCGCTGCAAAACGCCTACGACACCGCAGAAAGCAACAAGCACGCGGCGGACGACGCTTACCACGCGCTCCTGCAAACCAGTCAGGCCGTAGACAGGGGCCTGATTACCCTCACCCGCGCCGCCGACTACGCGGAGCCGGACACCAACGGGCCGTCGCTGCCCGCGCTGCTGCTGTACGCCGCCATCCTCAGCCTGATTGTCGGCATCGCCGCCGCCCTGGGACTGGACGCCCTGGACACGCGCGTACAGACCGTCCCCGATGCCGAACGGCTGCTGGGGATGCCGATTTCCGCCGTTATTCCCGCCCTGCCACCCGGCGACCCGGCCTCCCAAACCCGGCTTCTGCTTTCCGACCCGCTGTCCCCCGCCGCCGAAGCCTATCGCTTGCTCCGCACCGACCTGCTGTTTACCGCAGAAGACAAGCCGTTCAAGTCGCTCATGGGCGCGACCGCCAAGCCGGGTCAGGGCGCGACCACGACGCTCTGCAATCTGGCCGTCGCGCTGGCGCAGACCGGCAAGCGGGTCATTCTCATTGATGCCGACCTGCGCCGCCCCAAACTGCACGAGTTCTTCGGCGTCGCCAATGACACCGGCCTCACCAGCCTGCTGCACGGCGAGTGCGAGATGGAGGAAGCGCTCAAGATTACCGATGTGGACAATCTGCTGCTGCTGCCGTCTGGCCCGCTGCCCTTGAACCCATCGGAACTGTTGGCGTCGCACAAGATGCGCGTGCTCCATGAGCGCCTGAAGCCGCACACGGACTTCATTTTAGTAGACACGCCCTCGGCCATTGCGTTCAGCGACTCCGCCATTCTCGCGTCGTTTATGGACGCCGTGCTGCTGGTCATGCGGGCGCAGGAAGCCCCGCGCGGCGGCGAAGCGCGTATCAAGGATATTCTCAGCAAGGCGCGGGCCAATGTGGTCGGCGTCGTCCTGAATGGCGTGAAGCCAGAGCTGGTGGACTCTTATTACTACCACGCGGCGTATTATCCGCACCTTACCACGAGCGCGCCTGCGGCCCTGCTGCCCGCCCCGCATGACTCTGACGACCACCTTGCCAGCAACGGACAGGAGCGGACGCTGATGGGCATTCGCCTTGATCACCGTCCCCTTTCCTCCGGGCACGGCGAAACATCCCCTCTTGAGCCGGAAACGCCTGCGGAAGAACCCCGCGCCAATGGCGCGCGGCGCGGCCTACGCTCTCTGTTCGGCGCAGACGACACCGAATAAGACTTTCCCTCAGCATGGGTACAATTCCCCCATGCAAGACCCTGTTCTCCCTATTTCCCTTTACATTGGCGGGCGCTGGCAGGCTGTGACACAGACGGAAGCCGTCACCAACCCCTACAACGGCGAGATAGTGGGGCAGGTGTCGGTGGGTGGCGAGCCGCAAGTGGAGGCCGCCATCGCCGCCGCCCATGCCGCACGCGCCCCATTAGCCAACTTGACCAACGCAGCGCGCGGGGCGGCGTTAGACAAAATACGCGAAGGGCTGACAGCCCGGCGCGAGGCGATTGCGCGGACGCTGTGCGCTGAGTCGGGCAAGCCGCTCAAAGACGCGCGCGTAGAGTTGGAACGCGCCCTCCATGTGTTCCAGATTGCCGCCGAGGAAGCGCGCCGCTTCGGGGAAGGCAACCTCATCCCGCTGGAGAGACTAGAAGGCTCCGCCGGGCGCGTGGGCCTGACGCGGCGCTTCCCGGCAGGCGTGGTAGGAGCTATCACGCCGTTCAACTTTCCCCTCAATCTGGTGGCGCACAAAGTTGCGCCCGCGCTCGCGGCGGGCTGCCCCGTTGTGCTGAAGCCCGCGCACCAAACCCCGCTGACCGCGTTCGCGCTGGCTGAGGCGGTTGACGCAGCAGGTTTGCCGCCCGGCGCGTTCAATGTCATTCACTGCGCCCCGGCGCTAGGCGAACGATTAGCAACTGACCCCCGCATCGCTGTCTTGTCGTTCACGGGCAGCGCGGGCGTGGGCTGGGAACTGAAGGCGCTCGCCAACACCAAGCGCGTGACATTGGAACTAGGCGGCAATGCGGCGGCGATTGTGTGCGAGGACGCCGACATTCCCTTCGCCGCCGCCCGATGCGTCGCGGGCGCGTTCGCCTACAGCGGGCAGGTGTGCATCTCCGTGCAGCGCGTGTTCGTCCAGGAAAGCGTCTACGATGCCTTTCTGGACGCGCTGACCGAGGGGGCACGTCAACTCAGGGCGGGCGACCCGCAGGATGAGGCAACGGACATTGGCCCCCTGATTTCGGAGGACGCGGCCCGGCGCGTGTCGGAGTGGGTGCGCGAGGCGGCAGCGGGCGGGGCGCGCTTGCGGTTGGGCACGGGCGAAGCCGAAGGCCCCTTCATGGCTCCCGTTATTCTCACGGGTGTGCCGCCGGATGCGCGCGTCTGGACGGAAGAAGCATTCGGGCCGGTGGTCTGCGTCGCGCCCTATCAAGACTACGTGGACGCGCTGGCGGAGGTGAATGCGTCGCAGTACGGCTTGCAGGCAGGGGTGTTCACGCGGGACGCGGGGCGTTTGTTTGAGGCGTTCCGCACGCTGGAAGTCGGCGGCGTGATCGGCAACGACGCGCCCATTTACCGCATTGACCATATGCCTTACGGCGGGGTCAAAAACTCCGGCTTCGGACGCGAGGGCGTGCGCTATGCGATGGAGGAAATGACCGAACTGCGTCTGCTGGCCCTCAATCTGGTCTGAGCGGCAGGGAGAGATTCAGGAGACAAAGAAACGGCTCGCCTTCCACAGGGGAGGGCGGGCCGTTTGCGTGCGCCGGGGCGCAGGACTACATAGCCTTCTTCATCATGGGCTTCTTGCTCATCATGGGCTTCTTGCTCATCATCTTCTTGTGCATCATCGTTTTCTTGCTCATGCTTTTCTTCATCATGGGCTTCTTCATCATCATAGGCTTTTTCGCCATTGGGGAAGCCATCGGCGCGGGGGCGGCGGTCGGAGCAGCCGGGGCCTGCGCGAAGACAGGCACAGCGAGCGCGGCAACCAGAGTGGTCGCCAGAATGGTGCGGGACAAGTTCATTGCATTTCCTCCTGCGGGATAGTCGGTCAGGGCTGGAAGCGCGCCTGCCTGCCAAAGAGTTCCCAAACGCGCGTGGCGCGGCAAGTTTTTTTTCACAGGCGGGGCGGGGAACTTCATGCCGCAAGCGCGCGTCACACAAACGCGGCGCGCAGGCGCCGGAAAGGAGCGTAAACGATGACGAAAACAGGGAATAAAGGGCTGAAGCCTGCCTTCGCGTTGATTGGCTTATTCGTCCTGCTGATGCTGGCCGGGTGCGACCAGCACACGCAGAAACTGAGCGACATCATGAACAACCCGTCAGGGTACGCCAACAAAGACGTGACTGTCGCGGGGGAAGTCAACCAGGTGTATGAACTGCCGCTGGGCATCGCGAGTGTCGCCGCTTACCGCATCAGCGACGGCACCGGACAAATCTGGGTGGTGAGCCGGGCGGGAGCGCCGGTCAAAGGCGACAAAGTAGGTCTCAAGGGCACGGTGCGGCCCGAAGGCAGGTTCGGCAACACGCTGCTGGGCAGCGTGATTGAGGAAAAGCAGCGCAAGGTGGAATAAGAAAAAAGGGCGGCCTTTCCTGATAGGAAAGGCCGCCCTTTTTTATGGCGTGCGCCCTGCGCTACATCTTGGGCGCGGCAGGCGTGGCGGACGCCGCAGGCTTTTTGGTCGCGGCCTTGCGGGTGTAGCCCTTGACTGTGACCATTTTGCCGCTCTTGGTCTTCCTGGTGTAGCCCTTAACGGCGACGGTGTTGGCGGGCGGCGCGGCGGGCGAGGTCATCACGACCGGCGCGGGCGTGGACGCCATCGGCATCGCGCCTTTGGGTTTGCGGGTGTAGCCCTTGACGGCGACGGTCTTGCCATTCTTGAGCTTTTTGGTGTAGCCCTTGACGGTGGTCGTCTTGACGGTCGTGGACTTGGTCATGGTCGGGGCGGCGGCGGGCGCGGTGGTCGGGGCCTGCGCGAGCGCCGTGCCTCCGAAGACGGCAGCGAGGCCGACGAGGGCGGAGAGGCGAGCAAATGCTTTCATTCTGGACATGTCCCTTTCTGGTGCGTCATCTCTGACGGTGTATTCTCCCCCGGAAGCGAAAACAGCAAGCAAAGAGTTCCCCTGCTAGCAATACATGGAAAAGAGCGGCAAAAAAGTGTAAACTGAGCGCGGTGGTGCGGCGCTTTTCATGCCAAACTCGCCACTAAGAGAAAGACAATGCCCGATTGGGACGATGACGAACGGCTTGCGCGCCGCTATGCCGACACCCACGACCCGCTTGCGCTGGAAACCCTGTTTCGGCGTCATGTGGGAGCGACGTATGGGTTTGCGCGGCAATTTCTGCCCGCGCGCGAGGATGCCGAGGAAGCCGTCTCCGAGTGCTGGCTGCGCGTGTTTCGTTCGCTGCGCGCGGGCGGCTGGCGCGGCGAAAGCCAGTTCAAGACGTGGCTGCTGGGCGTCGCGCGCAATGTCTGCCGCGAGCGGGGACGCCAGCCGCGCCTGCCTACTCTGTCGCTGGACGGTTTGACCGAAAATGGGCGCGGCGACTGGGTGCTGTTCGCGCCTGCGCCGGAAGCCGCGAGCGAATTGGATGACGCGCTGGCGGCGCTCTCGGATGACCACCGTCTTGTGCTGACCCTGTGCGACTTGCAGGGCTTCACGGCACAGGAGGCCGCGCCGCTTTTGGGCCGTTCGGCGGCGGCTGTGAAATCCTTGCACGGACGCGCGCGCCGCGCCCTGCGGGACGTTTTGCTTCGGCAAAGGGAGGACGAACGCGCATGACAGAAAGCGATATGACGGCAACAGAATTGGCCGAGTTGGTTGACTTATATGTTGACGACGCCCTTCCAGAAGCCTTGCGCGCGCGCCTGGAGGCGTATCTTGCTGCTCACCCGGACGCCGCCCGCGACGCATCTACTCTGCGCGAAACCGTTACCCGCCTCCATGCCGCGTCCGCCGCCCGCCCTGATGGCTGGTTTGTGGAGCGCGCGCTGGACAGCCTTCTGCGGGAGCATTACGGGGCAGAGGAACCCCTCCCGGCACTTCGTAACGAATTGCTGCGGGCGACCCTCCCCCTGACGAGACAGGGATAGGTTCCTCTCGCACTTTCACTTTATCACACGACACACAAGGAGAAACAAACATCATGGCAGCGAAAACCATTACGCCGGATGCACTGAAAGCAAGCAGCCCGCGCAAAGAATTACTGGAAGGCATTCAGACAGTCGGCAAAGCGGTCGCCACCCGCTCTTCTCTGCCCATCCTCACCCATGTCCGCCTGACCGCGCAGGACGGGCGCGTCTCGCTCATGGCAACGGATTTGGAGATGTGGATGGAACACACGCTTCCCACCCCTACCCTCTCCGCCGACGGCGCGGCCACCGCGCCCGCCCGCAACTTCACTGAGCTTCTGGCCGCCATGCCCGATGCCGACGTGGAGTTCTCTCTGGAACCCGACACGCACGCTCTGCGACTGCGCTGCAACCGGGCGAATTACAAGCTGCTGGGCCTGCCCGCCGAGGAGTTCCCGCTTCTGCCGCAGGTCAAGGAAGAGTCCCGCTTCACCATT
Source organism: uncultured Armatimonadota bacterium (assembly GCA_963835235.1). GTDB lineage: Bacteria > Armatimonadota > Armatimonadia > Armatimonadales > Capsulimonadaceae > CAWIET01. The sequence goes on along the minus strand of CAWIET010000004.1, from coordinate 47,528 downwards.
GACCGCGCCACCCTGCGCGACGCCATCAAGCAAACCCTGTTCGCCACGTCCTCCGATGAGACCCGCGCCATTCTCACGGGTGTTCTGGTTGTCTTTCAGGGCGACAGCCTGCGCTTTGTCGCCACAGACACCCACCGCCTCGCCGTGCGCGACTGCGCGGTCAAAAACGGCAGCGGCAGCGCCAGCGCCATTGTCCCGGCGCGCGCCATGAGCGAACTGTCTCGCATTGTCGGCAGCGACGACGGCGACGTGGAAGTCACCCTCTCGTCCAATCAAATCCAGTTCCATATTGCCGACGAAAAGAACGGCAACACGACGCTCATCTCGCGCCTGATTGACGGCCAGTTCCCCAACTACGAGCGCGTCATTCCCGCGCAGGCCACCAAAACGCTCACCATTGAGCGCGACCCGCTGGTTGCCGCTGTCAAACGCGCCGCCATTGTCGCCCGCGACTCTGCTAACCGGGTCGTGCTCCGCACTGCCGAAGGGGAAAGCGACAAACTCACCATCACTGCCGAGTCGGGCAGCGTCGGCAATGCTTACGAAGAAATAGAAGTCGCTCGCGAAGGCGACGACAGCCCCGTAGAAATTGCCTTCAACGCCAAGTACCTTTCCGACGTGCTAGGCGTTCTGGAAAGCGAGGGCCTGCGTATTGAACTCACCGAGCCTTTGCGTCCCGGCGTCGTGCGTCCCACCGGCGATGCCGACTACCTGTGCGTTTTGATGCCCATGCAGGTCGTATAACAAGATTGACGGCTTGCCTCTTCGTGCCCGGTATTCTCCCAAAAGAGACCGGGCACGAAGAGCATCTTCGCCCTTTCTTTCTCGCACACCACTTTCTGCATCACCATTCCAACTGTCCGCCGCTTCGTCGCCCCACTGACGCTGAATCAGTCTGTATCCGCTCCCCATCCACGCAAAAACTGACAATACTCCTGCTTCCGCTTGTTTTTTTCGGGAAGCCGTGTTATAATTAACCTCAACGGCTCTCCTGCTTACATAGCCTTCAACGCAAGCCGCTCTAATCAACAGCCGCATTAGCAATTTTGATGCCGTAGTTTGCTGGCCACTGTGCCCTGTTTCGGATGCCCTTCTCCTGTTGATGCAGGGCAGTCCCGAAGAAACAGTCCACCTAAAGCGTCCCTGCAAAGGTACGTCTGAGCCTTAAGGCTTGCTTCGTCACGCTCGGTATGACAGGCGGGCTTTTCATGGTCGGCGGGCTAGCGGTTCGCTGGGAAAGGAGTCTGAGAGCCACACTGCAAATCATGCCCCGGTAAGCCACGCGAGAGAAACACGCCACTGAAGACGGTTCGCCGCCGTCCGCAGCGCAATGCCTGCGCTTTCAAAGATAAGGAAATACCCCATGCTGACGACTGTAAACTGGAAAAAATTGATTGCTTCTGCCGTGCTGGCGCTGACGCTGGCCTGCGGCATGGCTCCCTCGGCTCGCGCCGCCGGAACCTGGACGACCCTCACCAACGCGCCACCGGAAACTATCGGCCTGATGCTGGTGCTCACCGATGGGCGCATTATGGCGCAGGGCACGCAGGATAACACCTGGTATGCACTTACCCCCGACGCTACCGGCAGTTATGCCAATGGAACGTGGAGCACGCTGGCCCCCATGCAGTACCAGCGCCTGTTCTTTACCTCGCAAGTGCTGCAAAACGGCGATGTGCTGATTGCAGGCGGCGAATACTCAAACTCCAGCGGCACGTTCAAGAGTGATTTCACCAATACGTGCGAGATTTACCACACCAAAACCAACACCTGGGGAGCCGTGCCCACACCTACCTACCCCGATGGCTCGGAATGGGCCGATATTGGCGACTCGGTCGCGCACACCCTGCCCAATGGCACTGTGCTGCTGGGCAACCTTTTCGCGTCGCCAACCGCGCTTTATGATTACACCACCAACACCTGGACACCTTCTGCACAGCCCCTGAATGGCGGCACTGATGAGGAAAGCTGGGCGCTGCTCCCCAATGGCTCGGTGCTGGCGGTGAATACGCTCAACACCCCGCCCGCTGGACACAACACCGCCGAGCGTTATCTTCCCAGCAGCGATACCTGGGTGCAGGCGGGCAAGACGCCCGATGTGCTGGTGGAATCGTCGTCCGCTGAGATTGGGCCGGGAATGCTGCTGCCCAGTGGCAGCGTGCTGTTCGCGGGAGCCACCGGGCATTGCGCCCTGTATGCGGCTTCCAGCGGCGTGTGGTCGCTCGCGCCAAATCTCATCGGCAATGACACGACCACTCTGCTGGCAATGAAAGACGCGCCTGGCTGCGTGGAAGTCAATGGCAAAGCGCTGCTGCTCGCCGCGCCGAATGGTGACGGCAGCGCCGGGGATTATCCCACTGGACAGCATTTCCTGGAATACACCCCGGACGCCAATGGCGGCTCGCTCGTGGAAGTTGCTCACCCCGCCACTGCGGCAGGGTACAGCACCAATAATCCCGCCTATGTGGGCCGGATGACGCAATTGCCCAACGGGCAGGTTCTGTTTTGCAACACTTACGATAATGGCCTGTTCGTCTACACCCCCGACAGCGGCCCTGATGCGTCCTGGCTGCCCACCATCAGCAGCGTCACGGCCAACGGCGACGGCTCGTATCTGGTCAAAGGCACGCAACTCAACGGCCTTTCGGATGGCGGCAATTACGGCGATGACGTGCAGGTGGCGTCCAACTACCCACTCGTGCGGCTGACGAGCAGCGGCGGCCATGTCTACTACGCCCGCACCTTCAATCACAGCACGATGGGCGTGGCGACGGGAAGCACGGTCGTTTCCACCAACTTCACCCTGCCTGCCGGTCTGCCAACGGGCACATATACCCTGAAAGTGGTCGCCAACGGCATCGCGTCCGCCGGCGTCTCCTTCAGCACGGGGTCAACAAGTCCGGTGCTAGCCAAGCTCACGCTGTCCCCCACCTCGGTGACATCTGGCACAGCCAGCACGGGCACAATCACGCTCTCGGCGGCGGCTCCGGCGGGCGGGGCAGTTATCACGCTCATGAGCAGCAAGACCAGCGCGGCCACCGTGCCTGCCAGCGTCACCGTTGCAGCGGGGGCCACCACCAAGACCTTCACAGTGATGACTAAGACGGTCACAGCCAGCACCAACGTCACCATTATGGCGACCTATAAAGGCGTCAGCAAGACCGCCGTGCTGACGGTGACGCCTGCTTCCACGAAGCCCGTGCCCACCAAGCAGGTCTTCAACCCGAACCCGGCTTTCAGCAGCGGGGAAACCATCGGCACGGTGACCATCTCCAAAGCCGCACCGGCTGGCGGCGCGAGCGTGGACATCAGCAGCGGCGGCTCCACCATCCTGACGCTGATGATTGCCGCAGGCCAGACCAGCGGGACGTATTCGCTGGGCCTGCCCACCGAGACCAGCACGGTCACGTTCACCATTGACGCGACCCTGAATGGCGCTACAGTCAGCACTGTGCTCACGGTCAAGCCGACGACGGTTAAGCCGCTGTCGCTGGCGTTCACGCCGAACCCGGTGAAGGGCGGCACGACCACAACGGGCACGGTGAAACTGACGGCGGCGGCTCCGGCGGGCGGTGCGCTGACGACCATTACCCAGAACGGCACAGCGCTTGGCTCTGTGTTGGTGGCGGCGGGCCAGACCAAGACCACCTTCACCTTCACGCCCGCAACGGTGACGGCCACCACGTCGTACACGATGGGCGCGGCTTACAACGGCAAGACCGTCACGACCACGCTCAAAGTCACGCCGTAGCCTCTCAGCGTAGGCTGACACAATCAAAGCCCCCCGCTCCCCATTAACCAGGAGCGGGGGCTTTCTTTTGCTTTCACTTTGCGGGCAGGCTACCACTCGTGCCGATACTCTAATGCCTGAATGAGCGTGGCCTGGTCAGCATAGTCCAAATCGCCGCCGACCGGCATTCCGCGCATGGTGCGGGTGACTTTCGCGCCTAATGACTTCAGGAGGCCCGCCAGGTACAGCGAAGTCGTGTCGCCCTCTACGGTTGAGTTCGTGGCTAAGATGACTTCCTTCACCGTGTCCCCCACAATGCGCTGCTGCAAGTCCTTGATGAACAGTTTCTCCGGCCCCACGCCCTCCAGCGGCGAAATCACCCCGTGCAGCACATGGTAGACGCCCCGAAACTCGCCCGTTTTCTCCATCGCAATCAGTTCACGTGGTTCTGCCACCACGTACAGAAGGGACAATCAGCAGTCCCACGCCTGCGGGCGGCATCGTGTTCTGACCAGAACCAGCAATCCAGGCATCGCTAACCCCGCCGCCACCTCAGCGCGCCGCTGAAATTGACCCCGTGAGGCTGCTCTCCGCATGCCCCTAACAGAAGCCCGGCTCCTGCTGGCACGAGCGGGCTTTTTTTTGCGCGGCAGCGCAAATAACCTACCAGACACGGCGCAAGACCTTTGGGTCGTGTCCGGCGGTTCTGGCTGCTGGACAACGCCACCGCGCACCGTTGCAAACTCGTGCGGGGCAAGTGGGACGACAGGGCACGCGGCTGCCTTTGCCCCGCAGCAGCCAGGTTTCAGCCCTGGCCGCCGTGACACTGCTCTCGCTGACTGTCTGCAGAGCGGCGCAGTCGAGGCAGGTGTCTTCCTCACCCTCGCTGCTTTCGTCTGCACGAGCGCGTGTCTGCTTGATCCACCAGTTGAACTGCTCGTCCTGCAAATGCGCGGGGCACTTGCGAAAGTAGCCGGCGGGGATGCCCAATCGGGTGCAGAGCTGACTGGTAGCCCAAGAGGTGGGTGTAAGCGTAGTGGGGCAATCGTCTTCGTAGTCGCGGGGAAGCTGGATGCGTCCTCCCTGCAGGAACAGGTCTTGCCGGGAGGCGAGGCTGTCCCGATTGCCGCGGTCATCGGCCTGGCTGCTGTCCAGCACGTCGTCTAGGGGACGGCTGTGGGCAAGGCCCAGGCTGAATTGCCTGGGAAGCGTGGGAGGGAGAGACAACGCAAAGCCTGGCTGCGCTGGGGGTGGAGAAAGGGTCTCCATATGTGGCTCCTTCGAGCTCTTGTTCTTCTCTGCGTTTCTTCTTACAGGGAAGTTGTTAAAGAGCGGGTGAAGAGCGGGATTTATCGCAGACTTTGAGCCTGTGACACTCTTCAGGAGCCAGCCTAACTCACGTGCCGCCGGAGAGCAAATGGCGTTGCGCGGGTGAAACCGGAAAGGGTGAATTGGTAGGAAGGTCTCAAGAGATTTCTGTTGTAATATGGCAAGATGCCACAAATAGGAATGCAGGACGCTATAGGAATGTAGGATGATCTTTTACACGGCGAGGCAAGGCGTGGCGGTATTGACTGACACGAGGTACGAGAATGTCTGCGTTTTCATTGAGGATTTCACGGGTTTGGAGGCGGTCGCTGACGCCGTATCCGCTTCGGGGGGCGCAGGTTGTGCAAACGCGCAGTCATTGAGCCGGGACGAATGCGTACCTGGCCGGGAGACAGGCTTCCCATCGTGTTGCCCAGCGGCACTTCCAGCCCGGCGGACTTAGACAAACCTAGCTTTTGGCTGGCGTAGACACTGCGATGCCCCACCAGCAGATAGGCCGTGCCTGCGCACAGCGCGGCGTAAACACCAATCGGGCCGTGCAGCATTTCCATTCCCATGACCGCAGCGGCGATAGGCGTGTTCGCTGCGGCAGCCACCACAGCCACGAAACCGAATGCCGCGAACGCCGCAGCAGGCAGGTGGAACAAAGTGGCAAACGCGAAGCCAGCCGTGCTGCCGATGAAAAACAAGGGCGTAATGATGCCGCCGCTGCCGCCAGTCTCCAGCGAAACAGAGGTCGCGACAATTTTCACGGCGAAACCGAGCAGGAACAGATGAAGCGTGCCGGAAAGCGCCCCCTCAATGGTATCCACTCCGAGGCCCGCATAGGCGGTGCCGAACACCCGGTACAGCAGCGCCAGAAGCAGACCGCCCCCGGCGGCGACCCAGTAAGGCTGCCCCGCCGCACGGCGCAGCCCGCGCTCTAATCCCCGCATTGACTCGATCAGGACAAGGGCAAGCAGCCCGCACAGCGCGCCAAAGAAAATAGACAGCAGCACCAGCTCGCCGGAGCCTAGCCGACCCAGCCCGCCGTTCAGCAGCGGAACAGGCGGCGCGACTCCGCAGACCAGATGTGCCACGATGCTGGCAATCAAACAGGGAAACAGCACGCTGTACTCAATGCGCCCCAGGTACAGCACCTCTATCCCAAACAGCGCCCCGGAAACCGGCGTGCCGAAGACGGCTCCGAACCCCGCCCCGATACCGCAAATGACCAGCCGCCGCCTGTCTTCGTCTCTCAGCCGCAGAAGGTCGGCGAACCCGCTGGTAATCGAAGCTCCGATCTGGGCGCACGGCCCTTCCTTGCCCACCGAGCCGCCAAAAGAAAGCGTGAGCACAGTCGCCAGCAGTTTAACCGGGGCGACGGCCAGATTGATGCGGCCATTCTGCGTATGCACTGCGGTGATGACCGCTTCTGTCCCATGCCCTCGCGCAGAAGGCGCGAAGGTTCGCACCAGCCAGACACACAGCGGCAGCGCCAGCGGGAGCAGGTCGTAGGAACGCAGCGGGCCAATGTTGAGCCGCAGGGCAGCGTGTGTCGCCCATCCCAGCACGGCCAGGAACGCTTTTGTGCCGAGCCCGACGCACAGGCCGGAGACAGCGCCCAGCACGGCCCATTTCAAGGTGCTGACCAGCAGGGCGGTGTGCTCGCTGTACCAGTGATACTCATCAGCCAACTGCGGCCCCTGGTCTTCAAGAAGAACGTCTTCTCTCCCCGACGCCGCGCCAGGACGGGGTGTTTCGCCGCGCAGGGCTGGTTTGGTGTCACTCATGTATCCCGGCTTCTTCCTGCAAGGCTGCCGCGTGCCGCGCCCGAAACTCGCTAACCAGGCGCAGAATAAGGGCAATGCGCGGCCCGCGAAGCCCGTAGCAGCGCGTCGCTCCTTCCCGCGCTGCCGCCACGATGCCCGCCCGGCTAAGGATCGCCAGATGCTGCGAGGCATTGGGCTGCAAAAGCCCCAGGGCTTCCGCCACTTCATTAACCGTGCGCGCGCGCTCGGCCAGCAGTTCCACCATCCGCAGGCGCGTGGGGTGCGCCAGCGCCGCAAACAGCGTCACCGTAAAGTCTATCATCCGCTCATCCATCAAGGACATGGAGCTGCCTTCGTCCGTATGCATCGTTTCCGCCTTTCTGCGCTCTCGCCCCTTTAGTTTACCTCTGATGTTTGATTACATTCGCATATTGATATATAAGAATACAGCTGTTTTTTATGGAGCACTTCCTTGCCACCGCCCTGGCTCAGTTTGATTGCCGACATTTCGCTTGCGCTGGCAGGGGTGCGCGCCCTGGTTGTTCTTGCCGATGTGGTCGCCCATCCGCAGAAGATGACCATTATGAACATAGTCTGGCCGATTACACCGCTATATCTTGGCCCCGTCGGCCTGCGGGCTTACTTTTCTCTGGGACGGCGCAGCAGCAAGGGCGCGCAGGGCGTGGAAAAGCAAAAGAGCGACAAGAAAAGCGGCAAAAGCAATCCCTCCTGGCAGAGCGTTTTCACCGGCGTCACGCACTGCGACGCAGGGTGTACGCTGGGAGACGTGCTCGCGGAGTTCGGCGTGTTCTTTCTGGGCCTGACCCTTGCAGGCGCGGCTATCAGGCCCGTGTTCCTTGCCGATTTCGCGCTGGCTTATGTGTGCAGATTGCCATGATTGTCGGCTTCGCCACTTCGTACCCTATGAACCGGTGGCTGATCAAGAAAGGCGTGAAGGAGACGTTGTGAGTAAACCAATCTTCGGCGTCAGCGAGTTCACCACGCACCCCTGGAGTTTTGAGCGGGACGTGGAAACCTTTGCCCGATTGGGCGCGCAGGCCATTGAAGTCTGCGAGTTCAAGATAGACCCGGAAAAGATAAGCGAGCAAATGCGTCTGCCCGGCGCGCACGGTCTGCAAATTACCAGCGTGCAGCCGTCCGTTCGCACGCTGTTTCCCAGCAAATCGCAGCCGGAGCCGAAAGATGTTCCCGCGCGCATGGCCCGCTTCCGCAAAACGATTGAGCAATTCAGCCCGTTCGCGCCCGGCGTCGCGTTTGTCACCAACACCGGCATCGCGCCCGACGGCAACATTCAATATGTGCTGGATTCAGCTGTAGACGAGTACGGCAAACTGGCCGATTTTGCCGCCGAGCATGGCGTGCGCGTCGCATTGGAGCCGCTCAGCGCGTCCATTATGAACATTGAGTCGGCTGTCTGGACAGTGCCGCAGGCCATGCAAATCATCAACGCTGTCAATCGGGACAACTTTGGGCTTTGCCTGGACTGCTGGAACGTGTGGCAGAACGCGGATTTGGATGATGCCATCAAAGACAGCGGCGACCGCATCTTTGTTGTGCAAATTAGCGACTGGCGCGTGCCGCGCTCATTTATGGACAGGCTGGTTCCCGGCACGGGCGACATTCCGCTGGCGGATTTCCTGCGCTCCGTGCGCTTGACCGGTTTTGCCGGGGCGTATTCAGTGGAAATCTTCTCACAGGGCGTGCCGGATGCGCTCTGGGAGGGCGATTTGGAACAGGTTATCCTGGACAGCAAGGCCGGGTTTGAGCGCGCCTGGCAAAACGCTCTGGCATAAGCCACAACAACTTTATCAAACACAGGGAGAAACACAATGGCAAAGAAAACAGTCGCCGACCTTCTGGCGGAACGGTTGATTGAATGGGGCGTCGACACCATCTTCGGCTTCCCCGGCGATGGCGTGGATGGCATCTTTGAGGGTCTTCGCACGCATCAGGACAAACTCAAGTTCATTCAGGTGCGCCACGAGGAAGCAGCCGCCTTCGCCGCCTGCGGCTATGCCAAGTATACCGGCAGGCTCGGTGTCTGTCTCGCCACGAGCGGCCCCGGCGGCGTCCATCTGCTCAATGGCCTTTACGACGCCAAGTGCGACGGGCAGCCGGTGCTCGCCATTACCGGGCATACCTTCCATGATTTAATCGGAACGCAGTATCAGCAGGACGTTGACTTAGATAAACTCTTCATGGACGTGTGCGTTTACAATCAACGGGTCATGGGGCCAGCCCATGTCGTCAACGTCGTGGACGAAGCCATCAAAACCGCGATGGCGCGGCGCGGCGTCAGCCACATCACCATCCCCAAAGACATCCAGAACTGGACGACCGACGACGCCGAGCGTTCCAATGCCAACATCGCCAGGCACAGCGCAGACGTATTCGCCGCCGCTTATCCGCAGCCGCCGTCCTCTCAGATTGAAGCCGCCGCCAAGCTCATCAACGAAGGCAAGAAAGTTGTGATCCTCGCCGGGCGCGGCTGCCTGGGCTGCCGCGAAGAGGTGCTGCAGCTCGCCGATAAGGTCGGCGGCCCCGTCGTCAAGCCGCTTCTGGGCAAGGCCGTTGTGCCCGACCACAGCCCCTTCACCACCGGCGGCCTCGGCTTGCTGGGAACCGCGCCATCTATGGACGCGATGGGCGAATGCGACACGCTGATTATCGCGGGCACGCGCTTTCCTTACATGGAGTTCTACCCGAAGCCCGGTCAGGCGCGCACTGTTCAGATTGACGTGGAGCCTGCCCACATCGGTTTGCGCCATCCCGTCGAAGTCGGGCTGACCGGCGACGCCAAAACCGTGCTGGGCCTGCTTTTGCCCCTGATTGAGCGCAAAAGCGACCGCGCATTCCTGGAAAAAGCGCAAAGCAACATGAAGGACTGGAACAGCCTCATGGAAGAACGTGGTACGCGCGACGACGTGCCCATGAAGCCGCAGGTGGTGACGTGGAACCTGAACAAACTTCTCAACGATGACGCCATTGTGTCGTCCGACAGCGGCACGATTGCGACATGGACGGCGCGTTATATTGAAATGCGCGGCACGATGCAGTTCTCGCTTTCCGGGCTTCTCGCCACGATGGCAAACGGTCTGCCGTATTCCATCGGCGCTGCCGTCGCGTTCCCCGGTCGTCAGGTCGTCTGCGTCGTCGGCGACGGCGGCCTCACCATGCTGATGGGCGAAATCGCCACGCTGGTCAAATACAAACTTCCCGTCAAGGTCGTTGTGATTAAAAACAACGTGCTGGGGCAGATTAAATGGGAGCAAATGATCCTGGACGGCAACCCGCAGTTCGGCGTTGAACTGGAACCCATTGACTTTGCCGCCGTTGCGAAGGCGTGCGGGGCGGGCGGCTTCACCATTGACGAGCCGGGGCAGGCCGAAGCCGTCTTGCGCGAGGCGCTTGCCTACGATGGCCCTGCCGTCATTCAATGTGTCGTGGATGCCAACGAGCCGCCCATGCCCGGTCATGTCAACACCACGCAGGCCGTTAACTTCGCCAAGTCCCTTCTCCGGGGCGAGAAAGACCGCGCGGACATCATCAAGACCGTCTTTAAGGACAAACTCCGCGAAGTCATTTAACGCCGCGCCTGCGGAAGAAAGCACGACATCATGGCTGCCACAGGCTGCCCGATTACAGCCGTTAACGCCCGCGCGTACACCATTCCCACCGACGCGCCCGAAGCCGACGGCACGTTCGCGTGGGACTCTACGACACTGGTCGTGGTTCATGTCGCGGCGGGCGGAGAAACGGGCGTTGGCTACACGTATGCCGACGAGTCTGCTGCCGTGCTTGTCAACAAAACGCTCGCGGAGAAAGTGAACGGGCGCGACGCGCTGGACATTCCCGGCGCATGGCACGCGATGGATGCCGCCATTCGCAATCTTGGGCGGCCCGGCATCTGCTCCATGGCGATTGCCGCCGTGGACGTGGCGCTGTGGGACGTGAAAGCCAAATTGCTGAACGTCTCCCTGGCCGGGCTGCTCGGCAGGCGGCGCGACGGCGCTCCCGTGTACGGCTCCGGCGGCTTCACATCGTACAGCAGAGAGCAACTCCAACAGCAACTCGGCGGCTGGGCGGACATGGGCATTCCGCGCGTCAAGATGAAGGTCGGAACCCGCCCCGAAGATGACCTAACGCGCGTGCAATGGGCGCGAGACGCCATCGGCCCGGACGTTGAGTTGTTCGTGGACGCCAACGGCGCGTACACCCGCAAGCAGGCATTGGCGTTTGCCGACAAGTACGCCGCGCTCGGCGTGAAATGGTTTGAAGAACCGCGCCCGTCCGATGACTTAAACGGCCTGCATCTTCTGCGAAATCGCGGGCCTGCGGGCATGGACATCGCCGCCGGGGAATACGGCTACTCGCTGTCGTACTTTCGCCGGATGCTTCAGGCCGAAGCCGTTGACGTTTTGCAGGCCGATGCGTCGCGCTGCGCCGGAATTACCGGGTTTCTGGGAGCCGCCGCGCTGTGTCATGCCGCCGACGTGCCGCTTTCCGCGCATTGCGCGCCGTCGCTGCACGTCGCGCCGGGCTGCGCGGCGGAAAACTTCGTGCATTTAGAGTATTTTCACGACCACGCGCGCATTGAGCATATGCTTTTTGACGGAGCGTTGACGCCTGTCAACGGCGTTCTCGTTCCCGACCTGTCGCGCCCCGGCATGGGCCTCACATTCAAGGAAAAGGACGCCGAACGCTTCGCTGTTTAGCCTAAGCCCGTCACGTTTGGTAAGAAAAACGTCACGTTTGGTAAGGAATGCGTGACATTTGGTAAGAAAGATGAGACATTCCTTAAAGAATGCGTGACGTTTTGTAAGGAATGCGTGACCTTTTTTACCATTGACCGCACCAAAGGAACCGTAAATATGGCCGAGATGCCCACCAGCAACTTGATTTCCAAAGAAGAAATCACCCGCCGCTCCAACGCCAAAATGCCGCCCGGCACGCGCGGCAAAAACGGGCAGGTCGGCGACCGCAGCGGCACCAGCATTCGCATTGATGCCGTCAACGCCTCCAATGTAGACGCCAAAGGGCTGGAAAGCCTGCTCAAACAAACCGTCACCGGCGAAGTGCGCTTTGACAACGGCTCGCGCGCCCTCTATGCCACCGACGGTTCCAACTATCGTCAGGTGCCCATCGGCGTCGTCATCCCCAAAAGCGTGGACGACGTGGTCAAAACCGTCGCTGCCTGCCGCAAGTTTGACGCGCCCGTGCTGTCACGCGGCGGCGGCACGTCCCTTGCGGGCGAATGCTGCAATGTCGCCGTCGTGATTGACTGGTCAAAGTACCTCAACAAAGTCTTGCACATAGACGCCGACAAAAAACTCGGCACGGTGCAGCCCGGATGCGTGCTTGACGACCTGCGAAATGCCGCCGAAAAGTACGGCATCACCTTCGGCCCCGACCCCGCCACCCATTCTCACAACACGCTTGGCGGCATGATTGGAAACGACTCCTGCGGCGTCCACTCCGTCATGGCCGCTCATGCCGGAACCGGCGCGCGCACCGCCGACAACATCGCGTCTATGGACATTCTGCTGTACGACGGCACGCGCATGACCGTTGGCGAAACCACCGAAGACGAGTTGCAGCAGATTATTGACGCGGGCGGGCGCAAAGGCGAGATTTACAAGGGCCTGCGCGACCTGCGCGACAAATACGCTGACTTGATCCGCGAAAAGTACCCGCAAATCCCGCGCCGCGTGTCCGGCTACAACCTCGCGGAACTGCTGCCTGAAAAGAAGTTCAATGTCGCCGCCGCCTTAGTTGGCTCCGAAGGCACATTGGTCACGGTTTTAGAAGCCACCTGCAAGCTTATTCCCGCGCCAAAGGCCCGCAGTTTGGTCGTTCTTGGCTTTCCCGATGTCGCCGACGCGGGCGACGCCGCCCCGAAAGTGATGACCCATATGCCCATCGGCCTGGAAGGGCTGGACGACATTCTGATTGACTGGATGACGCAGAAGGGTTTGCACCCGTCCGACGTGAAACTCTTGCCCGACGGCAAAGGCTGGCTGCTCTGCGAGTTCGGCGGCGACACCAAAGACGAGAGCGATGCCAAAGCCAAAAAGATGGTCGCCGATTTGGAGAAAAACCACGACCCGAAGCCCACGCATAAACTCTTTGATGACCCCACCGAGGAACAACAGATATGGGAAGTGCGCGAAGCGGGCCTCGCCGCCACCGCCGACATTCCCGGCGTCCCCGCGCAGTGGCCCGGCTGGGAAGACAGCGCCGTGCCGCCCGACAAAGTGGGGCCATACCTCCGCAAACTGCGTGAACTCTATAAAAAGTACGATTACAACACGTCGCTGTACGGCCATTTCGGGCAGGGCTGCATCCATTGCCGTTTGCCATTTGACCTGAAAACGCAGGACGGCATTGACAAATGGAAGCGTTTTCTCGTGGAAGCCGCCCATCTCGTGGTGAGCTTTGGCGGCTCTCTCTCCGGCGAGCACGGCGACGGGCAGGCCCGCGCGCAACTTTTGCCCATTATGTTCGGCGATGAACTTTTAGACGCGATGCGCCAGTTCAAGCGGCTCTTTGACCCCGACTGGAAGATGAACCCCGGCAAAGTCATTGACGCTTACGCCGTGGACGACAACCTGCGCCTGGGCGCGCACTACAATCCGCCGCAGTACAAGACGCATTTCAAGTTCGCTGAAGACGACGGCTCCTTTGCCGAGGCCACCCTGCGCTGCGTTGGCGTCGGAAAGTGCCGCCGTCACGAAGGTGGCGTCATGTGCCCGTCCTACATGGTGACAAAAGAAGAGGCCGACAGCACCAGAGGGCGCGCGCACCTCTTGTTTGAGATGCTGCAAGGCTCGCCCATCGCCGACGGCTGGCGCGATCAGTCCGTGTACGACGCGCTTGATTTGTGTCTTGCCTGCAAAGGCTGCACCGCGCAGTGCCCGGTCAACGTGGATATGCCGACTTACAAAGCGGAGTTCCGCGCGCACTACTTTGAGGGCCGTTTGCACCCGCGCGCGCACTACGCTTTCGGCTTTATTCACGTGTGGGCGCGGCTAATCAGCAAAGTTCCCGGCCTTGCCCTGCTTGCCAATGTTGTCACCAGCACGCCCGGCCTGCGCGCCGGGGCCAGTTGGCTCGCGGACATGGAGCAGTCCCGCAAAATCCCGCCGTTCGCGCCGGAACCATTTACGAAATGGTGGGCGAAGCGCCCAAAGAAGAACACGGACAAGCTGAAAGTCGTCTTGTTCCCCGACACCTTCAACAACTACTTCCATCCCGAAGTCGCCAAAGCCGCCGCCGAAGTGCTGGAAGCGGCGGGCTGGCAGGTTATCGTTCCGCTTCAAGATATGTGCTGCGGGCGTCCCTTGTATGACTACGGCTTCATGGACGCGGCGGAACGCTGGATGCAGAACATTCTCGTCACTGTGGGCGATGAGATACAGGAAGAGTTGCCATTTGTGTTCCTGGAGCCGTCCTGCGGGTCGGTGTTCCAGGACGACATGATGAAACTCATGCCCGCCGACGAGAACGCCAAGCGTCTCAACAAGAACGTTTATTTACTTTCCGACTTTCTGGAAAAGCACTCGCCCGACTTCGTGAAGCAGTATCCCCTGAAGCGCAAAGCCGTTGTTCACGGCCACTGTCACCACAAAACCGTGCTGGACTTCGGCGCAGAAAAGACCATTCTGGACAAGATGAGCCTGGACACGCAGACGCCCGAAGACGGCTGCTGCGGCATGGCGGGCGCGTTCGGCTTTGAAACCGAGCATTTTGATGTGGCCCAGAAGTGCGGCGAGCGCGTTTTGCTGCCGACGCTCGCCAAAACGAATAAAGACACGCTGCTTGTCGCCGACGGCTTTTCGTGCCGCGAGATGATTTCCCAGAACACCGACCGGCACGCTTTGCACATGGCCGAAATCATCAAAATGGCGATGAATGAAGGCCCGCACGGACCGTCCGGCGACTATCCCGAACGCGGGCACATTACCAACCCAGACCCCGCCGCCAGAGTACGCCCATTTGTGTGGGCCGGTGTGGGCCTGCTTGCCGCCGCCGTGCTCGCGCGTGCCCTGTCCCGCCGCAAAGACTGATGCAAAACGACCAAAGGAGAAGACAATGAAGACACCCAACCCCCTTGCCCTGTGGGGCATCACCGTTGTGCTGACGGGCGCGTTGCTCGCCCCGATGTCCGCGCTCGCCGACGGCACGCGCCAGAAGAAAAAGAACGGCTGGCGCAACGGAGCCATTGCGGGGGCCGCCGTCGCGGGCTACGGCCTGCTGAAAGGCAACAAAACCGCCACCCTGCTGGGCGCGGCGGGCGCGGCCTATTCCGCCAACCGCTACGAGCAGGAGCGCAAGCATCAGGATGAGCGCAAGCGTGCCCGCGCGCGCTACCATCGTCACAGCGGCAGTTATGTCCGTGATGGCAAGAAGTATTACCGTTATCAAGGCAAAATGTATTACGAAGACTTGAGCACTGGCCAGCGTCACCGGGTCGGCTGAAAGGAACGGCAGAATGAACACTCATGCAGAAGTCGTGGTCGTCACCGGCGCGAGCGCAGGTCTGGGACGGGCAATTGCCTGCGCCTTCGCCAAACGCGGAGCATCGGTTGGATTAATCGCGCGCGGCGGCGCGGGGCTGGACGGACTGGAAGGCGCGAAGCGTGACGTGGAAGCATTGGGCGGCAAAGCCTTGATGCTGCCCTGCGACGTGGCCGACGCCTCGCAGGTGGAGGCCGCCGCGCAGAAAGCCGAAGACGAACTCGGCCCCATTGATGTGTGGGTCAACGACGCCATGACTTCGGTGTTTGGCCCCGTCCATGAGATTGCGCCCGGTGACTTCAAGCGCGTCACCGAAGTCACTTACCTGGGCCAGGTGTACGGCACGATGAGCGCCCTGAAGCGCATGAAGACGCGCGACAAAGGCCATATCGTTTTGGTCGGCAGCGCGCTCGCCTATCGCGGCATTCCGCTGCAAAGCGCCTACTGCGGCTCCAAGCACGCCATTCAGGGCTTCGCGGACAGTTTGCGCGCCGAACTTTTGCATGACAAAAGCGGCATTCATGTGTGCATGGTGCAGATGCCCGCCATGAACACGCCGCAGTTTGATTGGGTCAAAAACCTGCTGCCCGACAAGCCTCAGCCCGTGCCGCCGATTTATCAGCCGGAAGTCGCCGCCGAAGCCGTTTACTGGGCGGCGCACCACAGAAGGCGCGAAATCTTCGTGGGCGGCTCGACGGATATTGCCATCATGGGCAACAAAGTGTTTCCCCAGATTGGCGACTGGTATTTATCCCGCACGGGCTTTGGATCGCAGCAGCGCAAGGGCCAGCCCAAAGAGAAAAACGCCCCCGACAATCTTTACAACCCTTTACCCGGCGACCGGGGCGCGCACGGCGACTTTGACGGCAAAGCGAAAACATTCAGCGCGCAGTTGTGGCTTTCGCTGCACCGCAAGCCGCTATTCGCAGCCCTCGGTCTGGCGGGCGCGGCTGCCGCGTATCTGATGAAAACAGGAAAGGACAGCGCATGACCCCGGAAGAACTCGGTGAGGCCCTGCGCGAAGGCGGCGAGCCGTTTCTGCAAAAGCGGCGCGGGATTGTCGGGTTGGCTCTGTTCAATGTGGTGGCGATGGGGGCCATTGCATTGTTTCAGATGGGCCTTCTCAGGCGCGTCCCGGAACTGCCCCTGCCGGGCGCGGACGCCGATAAAGTGAACGGTTCCGCGCAGGCTTACGCGCTGTTGCAGACTCCAGACGCCGTGTTGGCGATTGGCTCGTATGCGGCGACGGCGGCGATGGGGCCGCCCGATCGGGCGCAAACGCTGCCGCTGGCGGCGCTCGGCATGGGTGTCAAAACGCTGGCGGACGCGGCTCTGGCCGTGAAACTGCTGATTGAACAGCCCACTAAATACAGAGCCTACTCCGCGTGGTGCGTGTGCGCCGCGCTGGCGACTCTGGCCGCCGTGCCGCTCGCGCTGCCGGAAGCGCGCGCCGCATGGCAAGAGATCGGGGGAAAAGAGAAATGAGCGAACACGACACGCTGAAAATGCCGTTTGGCCGCATCAATCCCGATGACCTGTCCACGCAGGGCGCTGGCGCGGGCGCGTCTCAAACCGACACCGGCGGGTTGGACGCCGACGGCAACGAACTGGGCGCGGCCAGCCCCGGCAGCGACAACGGACGCGCCGAAGCGCAGCGCATGGACGATGCCGACGCCGGGGCCAACGACATCTGAACGATCACAGAAAGGAGCACACGATGCAGTTGCAGCAGAAGGTCGCCCTGGTCACCGGGGCGGCAACTGGAATCGGGCGGGAAATCGCCTTCCATCTGGCGCGCGAAGGCGCTGCCGTCGCCGTTGACTACGTGGATAACTCCGACAAAGCCGACGTGGTCGTTGGGGCGATTGAGAAGTCCGGCGGGCAGGCCATCGCCATAAAAGCGGATGTGTCCAACCCGGACGCCGCGCAGAGCATGGTGGCGCAAACCGCCGCCGCGTTTGGGCGTCTGGACATTCTTGTCAACAATGCGGGCATTGAAAAAGAGATGCCGTTCTGGGACGTGCCGGTGGAATTGTGGCAGAGCATCATCGGCGTCAACTTGTCCGGGCCGTTTTTTTGCGCGCAGGCGGCGGCCAAACAGATGCTCAAACAGGGGGTTGGCGGGCGCATCATCAACATTTCCAGTGTCCATGAAGACCTGCCCATGCCGACCAATGCGCCGTACTGCGCCACCAAAGGCGGCCTGCGGATGCTGATGCGAACCATTGCGGTGGAGTTGGCTCCGCACAAGATTACGGTGAACAATATCGGCCCCGGCGCGATAGACACGCCTCTGGACAAGCCCACCAAAGACGACCCGGCCAAATACAAAGCGCTGCTGTCGGAAATCCCGCTGGGGCGCATGGGGCAGCCCGAAGAAGTGGCAAAACTGGCGGTGTTTCTGGCATCGGACGCGGCGGCGTATGTGACGGGCAGCACGTACTTTATTGACGGCGGGCTGCTGCGCCAATCCGGGAGCCTGTAGAGTCCCTCACACAAGATGTAGTAGTCCCCGCAGGGCCAGATGGAAACTCCAGGGAGGATGTAGGGAGGGAGCAGCGCTGACACCCCGCCCTACGATATCGTGTGTCACTCACGTGTCTCTCTTGCAGCGCGCGCAGACGCGAAAGGAAGAACATACGCCAATGGCAGTCGCCATCTCGATGGGACAAAGCGAGCGCGTCGCGCAGTACGAGGTGCCTGATGATGAACTCGCGGTCGGCAGCACCCTGGGCAGCCCCACGGCCGTGTGCATCCTGAAGGCAAGCGGCGCGCTGGAGAAAGTCTACAGCACCGAACTCGGCATGGAACTGTTCGGCACGTTCCTGTGGCGCGCGTATGACCGCACATCAGGAATGCACCTGTCGCGGCAAAAAGGCGGCAAGTTCCTTATTCACCCGGAGCATCAAGAGCATCGCTTTACGCTCGACGGCGGCATCGCGGCCCATGAAGACGTGTTCGCGCTGTCCGGCACGCCCGGCGACGACGGCAGCGTTGACCCGCCCGGCGTGTATTACTGCGTCATGCTTGCCAACACGGAAAACGAGCCAATCCACCTGGCGCTGTACGCCTTCTGCCAGCTGCGCGGCAACACCGAACACGATGTCGTCGCCGAATATGATGACGCGCACAATGCCCTGGTCGCGTGGAACGAAAGTGCGCCCGAACAAACCCGCCTTCTCGGCTGCTCCCTCAGGCCCGATAGTTACGAAGTCACACAAAATCACGGCAAGGTGGTCGCGGGACGCTGCCCCGGCCCGTTGTCCCGGCAGATACAAAGCGTCCGACAGCCGCTGGGCGCGCTGCATCATACGCTCACCCTCAAACCCGGCGAGACCCGCCAAATCGCCTATCTCATGTCGTTCGGCAAAGGCCGCGCCGAAGCGAGCGCCAACTACGAACACTGCCCCCGCGCCGACGCCGCGTTAAATCGCACCCGCTCCTATTACCATGATGTTTTGCGGCGCGCGGTGGTATTCACGCCGTCCGAAGAAGTCAACCGGGGCGTCCTGTGGGCCAAAGCCAATATGCTGCGGATACTCATCAAAGCCCCGACAGGCTGGGGCTTTGTCAATGACCCCACTCGCTCCAACAACAGCGTCGCCCGCGACACGGCGTGGTTCGCGTATGGCGCGGACTACATTCGCCCCCAGTTCAGCCGCGAGTCGCTGCTGGCCTATGTCCATAATCAGGAAAAAAACGGCCTGATGGTCGAGTATTACGACCTGCGGACAGGCAAAACCGCCGACTACAAACTCAACATCAACGACAACACGCCCCTGGTGATTCTGGGCCTGTGGCATCACTACAACACCACCGGAGACAGCGCGTTTCTGGCAGAGATTTACCCGGCAGCCAAAAAAGCCGCCGGGCGCATTCTCTCGCAGCGCAACGCGCAGGGGCTGGTCTGGTGCAGCGCGACGGGAACTTCGGACTGGGGCATTGTCGGCTGGCGCAACGTCATCAGCGATTATCGCCTATCGGGAGCGACGACGGAACTGAATTCCGAGTGCTACGCGGCCCTGAAAACCGTTTCGCACATGGCGCGCATTCTGAAAAAGCACGACGAAAGCGCCGCGTTCATGCAGGACGCCGAGGCGCTCAAAGACGCCATCAACACGCATCTAGCCAACCCGGAAAACGGCCTGTACTATCTCAACATTGATTTGGACGGCACACCCCGAACGGACGTGACGAGCGATTTAGTGTTTCCGGTGATGTACGGGGTGGCCGATGACGAAACCTGCGCGCGCATTGTGAGCCGCCTGAGCGACCGGGACTTCTGGACAACGGCGGGCCTCCGCACTGTCCCCCGCGATGCGATTGACTACGACCCCGACGGCAGCACGAGCGGCCCTTACGGGCTGCTGGGCGGCGTGTGGGTGGGCGTCTCGTTCTGGTTTGCGTTCGCCGCCGCCCGCTACAACACGGCATTTATGGACATGGCCCTGTCGGATTCGTTTCGCAACTATTCCACCGACCCGCGACGCAACAACACGGTTCCGGGCCAGTTTTCCGAATGGCTGCACGGGGAAACTTTGGTCAATCAGGGCATGATGCTCTCGCCCTGGTTCCCGCCAAGATACCTGTGGGCGGCCCTGGAAGGCGCAGCAGGCTTAGATTTAAGCGATGACGACTTGTTTCTCAGCCCGTGTCTGGCCCCGGATTGGAAGTGGCTGGGCGTGCAAAACCTGCCTTATCGCGGGCAAATGCTGACATGGCTGGCTGTGCGCGCGCCGGACATGACGCTGTATACGTCGTTTACCATGCAGAAGTCCGCGCCGTACCGCGCCTACGAAGAAGACATCACCGATCAGTTGGAAGCGCGCGGCGACGCGATTTGTGTGCTAGGGCTGCGTCAGGGAAACGATTTGCTGCTGTTCGTGGGAAGCACCGCCGACGAAACCGTGACCACTTCGGTGCGGGTGCGCGCGCCGCTTTCGGGTGCATACCGGGTGCGCCGATTTGACAGTTTGCTGAGCAAATGGCAGGACCTCGGGCTGCTTGACGGGGCGCAGTTTGAGGCGGGACACGTGCTGCAAATTGAGCGCAAAGGCTTCAGCCTGGTGGAACTGACGCAGGAAGCGTAGCGGGCCGGAACTGAGGCAGGTATGCAGGAAAACTTTCCTCAATGCGCCAGGATAGCAGCATGACCGCTTCCCAGCCAGGCAATGCGCCCAATTCTGCCAGCCCGCGCGCCGATGCCCCCACCGCGGAACGGCACCCGGACGTGCGCGCGCAAATCGCAGAGGGGGCCGCTCTGGATGCGCCCTACGCCGTGATGAACGTGCTGACGACAGTCGTGGCG
Organism: uncultured Armatimonadota bacterium; assembly: GCA_963835235.1. Classification (GTDB taxonomy): domain Bacteria; phylum Armatimonadota; class Armatimonadia; order Armatimonadales; family Capsulimonadaceae; genus CAWIET01. The sequence continues at coordinate 26,872 of CAWIET010000004.1, read as the reverse complement.
TGCTACGGCCTGCTGGAAACAGCGCCGCAGTGGTCATCGGGGCCATGCTCATCGCCATGCTTCTGGGGCCGATTGCGGGCATTGCTTCTGCTGGAATGTGAGGAACTGGGCGGCGTGGACTGGCAGTGGCAGGCAGCGGATGGGTGCCTGGGCAAAGCGCGGGGTGTGCCGCGTGTGCAGGACAGGGCGCAGAACCCTGTAGCACAAAAGGGGGCGCTTGTGACACCGCAGAGTGTGTCGGCAGGAACCCGACTGACCGTGCCAAAGCAGGCGTCAAGAAGAGCTTGCTTGTCGAGGGAAATGGCGGCCCGCTTGCGGTGTGCATCGCAGGGGCCAACGCTGCTGACATAAGCCTGCTGGCTTCCACGCTGGAGGCGGTTGTAGTGGAGCGGCCTTCTCCGACCGAGGATGCCCCGCAGCACTTGTGTCTGGACAAGGGCTACGACAACCGCACAGGGTATGCCGTAGCCCAGGCAATGGGGTATGTGCCTCACATTCGGCGCATTGGCGAGGAGAAGCAGGATGCACAGGGCCAGAAGCGTCATCCTGCGCGTCGCTGGGTGGTGGAGCGGACGTTTTCTTGGCTGTCTCGTTGCCGCGCCTTGCTCATCCGCTGGGATAAGAAGGCAGAATGTTATTTAGCCTAGGTGAAACTGGCGTGTGCGCTGCTCTGGTTCCGTAGATTGCACCGTCTGCAAAGCAGTGCGCAAAGCACAAAAGCAAGTCCTGAGACAGTTTCGTTATAGATTGTTAGTGTGTCCAGTAGGGTGAGCAATCGCCGTTTCGTTGGCAACCGTTACGGCGACGAGCCCGATGACCGTCACCATCATCACGTTCACCGCGTAGCGGCTAGCGCGGATGAGGTTCTCTGTTTCTTCCACATAGCGTGCGATGAGAGAGTGAGATGCCCAAAAATCAGCGACCACAGGGCTCCCGATCCTGCCAGGGCGAAAGTGCCCGCGACGAAGGTCATCAGCGTTACGGGAGCCTGAGAAATTGCCACACCGGTCGTGAGCACTGTCTCGCCAGAGCGATAAGCAGAAATAGGCGGCACCGCTCTAACATATGGTTGGCGTCGAAGGCAACGTTCTCCGAAACGAGCCGCCCGGGAAGGGGGTGCGCCAGCCATGTGCCAACCAGCTCAATACCGGCGGTCAGTGCCCACCACAGCAGGTGGGCTTCCGCATCCACGGCAGTGCCCATGATCCATAGGGGCGGAGCGATAACAAACCAGACGAGTACCCGAACGTACTGCTCCCGATTCACCGCGTCGGTCGCGTCGGCGATAGTCCAAGCCGTGCGCCCGAACTGAATTATCAGCAATCGAAGGATAAACATCCAGGCGGCGCCGTGAATGCCAACACGGCGGGCGCACGTACACACCAGAGCCTAAACAGCATGGCTATCCAGCAGAAGTGCGCCGCCAAGCCCTCAAACTCTGCGTAGTCGACACCAATTTTCGGCGCATCGCCCGGCATCTGGGCGTGAACCCACAGACTGTCGTCAACTGGGTAGACGCCGCTGCTGCCAATCTGCCTGCGCCGCCGTCGCCCCAAGAGCGCCGTCAGGAGCAGGCAGTGGACACGCTCGAGATGGACCAACTATTCACCTTCATCGGCCAAAAAAAGCCAGCCTATATCCTGACGTGCGTGGAGCGCACCATGCGCTGCATCCTGCGCTTTGGCGTGGGCAGCGAGCGTGACTGGAACAGCCTGCAAAGCCTAGTGACAGATGCTCGGCCTGCCCACGCCTACTTTTCCGGCGGCCTCCTGACCTATGCACACGTCATGTACCTGACGGGCAGTGCCTATACGCAGATGAACGACAAAAGTCAGACCTACAGCGTGGAGGGGACAACGCCGAGTTGCGTCATCATTCGGCGCGCCTGGGCAGGAAGAGCCGCTGCTTTTCGCGCTGCTTGTCGGCGTTGCCCCGTGCCGTTGCATTGTTTATGTATGCCTGGAACCGCAGGCAACACTTCAAACGGCAGTACCCTAAGTTGCCTGCCCATATCTGGGAGTTCGTTGTCGATTTATTATAGGCAGTCCCTGAATACACGGCTACTTGACAAACCCGCGCAGGCGTGATATAATTTCGAGTAGTCATGCGCTTTACGTATAGCGTTTAATTTGCCGAACAGGGAAAGCAAGCGGCCCTATGCGAACGGCACAGGCACAAATGAGAACCAAGAATGGTAACGAGGAAACGGCGTGGCTTCTCACTCATCGGACTGCTTGTTGTCATCACTATTATTGCAATTCCGCCTGGGAGTCTTTTCTCGTCTTCGCAAATGCCCGCGCAAAGGCCCGCCAGCCCTCTTGTCTGTCTAACATGAAGCAGTTTGGCCTTGCGTTCACTCAATATGTTCAGGATTATGACGAGAAAACGCCGGTAACGATGTTCCTTGGCGACACCCGTACTTCCCAGTGGGCCAGCCAGCTTTACCAGTATACGAAAAGCACCAGATTTTACAAGTGCCCGGATGACAGTACCGCCCCAGTTGCTACTCAGGTGCCCGTCTCCTATGCCGTCAATCAGAATGTGAATCAGTCGGACCGGCCCGGCGTTGCACTGTCTGCTCAAAGCTCCCCTGCCGAAACTGTACACTTATTCGAAGTCAGCGGAACTCCGGCCAATGTCACTTCACTCGCCGATTTCAATTCCGGCGTTGGTAACGGATACAGCACTTCCGTAAATCTCCAGCCGAAAGCGACAGCATTCTACACGACCGGCCCAATGGGCGGCAGCCCAACACCGATTCTTACAGCAAGACCGCTGGCTGCATTCGAACGGCTCAAACTGCCTGCTCGGCGACGGTCATGTTAAGTGGCTGCGCGGCGCTCAGGTCTCGCCCGGCGACAGCGATGCAGTAACCGCAACTGACGACCAGTCTGGCGCGGGCGGCGCTCCGAACTCGAGACCCTACACGGCAGAAGGCACTCAGAACAGCAAGCATGCGGCAACATTCTGCACCAGATAGCGTGATCCGATACGCTCACGGCACCCCGGCAGCTAACACATTGCAAATTTTTACATGGGAAGGCGGGTGTTGACACGCCTTTTTGTCCCTACCCTTCTTTTCTGCCTCTGGCCCTCATTTATGCACCGACCAATGGAGGAAGTATGAACGCCGTCAATCACAGAACGCTAATCACAGCGCCTGAGCGCCTTGTAACCAGGCAGCGTCGTGATTTCATTGCTACCCTGCTGAGCCTTTTGGCTCTGCTGGTGACTGCCGCACCATCACACGCGACCTCAAGCGATGACCTGGACATCGGCACGCCAAACATCGCAGGCGGAACCTCCTTTAGGGCTGGAGTCTACACCGTATCCGGCTGCGGGGCAGACATCTGGAACCATACCGATCAGTTTCACTTCAATAAAGGCATACTCACAGGCAGCGGCACAGTGACGGCTCGTGTTACCAGCGTCGGCAATACAAATTCCCGGGCAAAAAGCGGCGTCATGCTCCGAAGCGATTCTTCATCAGGCGCCACGTTCGCCGATGTGGTCGTGTCGCCGAGCAACGGCCTTGCCTTTCAATGGCGAACCGCTGCCGGTAGGTCGTGCGGCAGCACGCAAATTTCCGGCATCAAAGCGCCGATCTGGGTCAAAGTCAGCCGGACAGGCAGCAGCATCAATGGATATTACGGCACGGATGGCGTTCATTGGACACAGATCGGCGCGGCGCATACGATCCCCCTAGGCACGGCAGCGCTGGCTGGCATCGCAGTCACATCTCACAACACGTCTGCCCTGAGCGTCAGCACATTCACCAACTTTGCCGTGACACCCGATGTCGATGGCCGGTATCTGCACACGCAAAGTAATGAAATCCGCAATGCCGCCGGGCAGCTTGTCACCCTGCGCGGCACCAATATCGGCGGGTGGCTGGTCACCGAAGGCTGGATGTGCGGCCAGAGCGACAACGGCGGCCGGTTCGCGCTGGAACAGCTCGAAGCCCGGTTCGGTACCGCACAGGCGTCCACACTCATCAATGCCTGGCGCGACAACTGGTTCACCGACCGCGATCTGGACAACATCAGCAGTTACGGCTTCAACCTCATCCGCGTTCCCTTCTCCTGGCGAAACTTGCAGGACGCCCAGGGAAACTGGTACAAAGACTCTCAGGGAAACATTGACTTCTCCCGCTTCGACTGGGTCGTGCAGGAAGCCGCCAAACGCGGCATCTATGTCATCTTCGACTTCCATGTCTGGCCCGGACAGCAGCAGAATGGCGGCGATATTTGCCAGGCGGGCGAACCCGGCAACACGCAGCGCATCCAGAGCGCGGCGATTTGGTCGGCCCTGGCGGCGCATTTCAAGGGCAATGGCACGGTGGCCGCGTTTGACTTGATCAATGAGCCAACCGGCTCCAACGACTACTACGACGCGCATCGGGCCTTTTATGCTGCGATCCGGGGCGCCGACCCAAATCGTATGCTGGTGGCAGAATGGGTCAACACAGCCGACTTTTCCGGCCTCGGCTGGACAAACACGATGTGTTCCGGCCACTATCCCGCCGGAAACAAAGCGGACCTCGCCACTTTTGTCGCCAATCTTTCCGCGCACCCGGAATACTCCACCGTCTTTCCCTGCTATGTCGGTGAGTGCAAGAGTGACGATACCAGCAATGTCACTCAGAACGCGGCGGATATGACCCAAGGCTTCGACCATCTCGGCTGGGCTTGGACGACATGGACTTATAAAGGGGTCAATGTCGGCGGATGGGCTTTATTTGACTATGATGGCTCGTTGAACTATAATCTGACTACCGATTCGTACAGTTCTATCTTGACGAAATGGACAGCTTCATTGTCGCAGTGGCAGAACCCGGCCAACCCCATCAACTATTACCTGAAAACTGACATCATCGCCGGTTTACAGCAGGGAGCAGCTTCCTATGTCAATCCGCCGCTGGTCAGCGGGATAAGCTACGAATTGGTCAATTTCAACAGCGGGCGCGTGCTTGATTCCACGGGTGGCAGTCAGGGAACCCAGCCCACTCAGTATCAGGCAACTACCTCGCCGAACAATGGTATAAATGTTCACTGGCTGGCAACCCAGCTCAGTGACGGCAAGTGGACATTTGCCAATTTCGGGGGACTGATCCTGGACGACTCCGGCTCCGGCACGACCAACGGCACGGCAGTGATTCAGTGGCCGAGTACCGGTGGCGTCGATCAGGAATGGACACTCGTTCCCGTCGGCGATGGAACCTATAAACTCGTCAATGACTATAGCGGGCTGGACATGGAAGTCGCGGGCGCGTCACAAAGCCAGGGAGCAGCGATTGATCAGTGGGCGGATGTTCCCGGCGCACCCAATGAACACTGGACATTCGCACCGCTGAATTAAGCGTCTGGTGTTCGGATGTTTCCCAGCGGCCCTGCGATTCTCCCCTGCAGGGCTGCCCACTGTTTTGGAGTGCGAGGACCATATTTCGATGATCCTTTTGAGACGAACGATTTTCCTCGGCGTCTTGAGGCTACGTTGCCAGCAAGCGTCGCTTCTTCTACGGCCTGCGCGTTTACCTGCTGATGACCACCAGCGGCCTGCCCGTTGAGGTAATGCTTGCCCCTGGCGCAGAGGCCGACATCAGCGCGTTTCGGCGTTTGCCGCTTGGCCCGCCGCAAGAAGCGTTTCTCTTTGCTGATGCGGGTTATCTTGACCAGCACGAAGAGGCTCTGCTCCATGAAGCAGGTCTGCATCTGTCCCGGCTTCCTCGCTCTCTGTCGGGAGAAACTGTGAAATTACGAAATCTATGAAACGTTTGTTCTTCCTAATTCTGCTACTGATTACTATTCAGGCCGCGCAAGCCAGCGGTAATGCTCCGGTCACAATGAGCAAAGATTTGTCGAGTCGCAGCGGCGTTGTCTGGCAGTTTCAGCCGCAAAACGGGGCGTGGGGCAAGATTGAGGTTCCTGGTGGCGGCTGGCGTTCGCAAGGGTATGACTGCGATGCCGGAACCTATCGCGCCGATATTCCCATACCCAAAGAGGCCGCCGGATGCGAAGTAAGCATTGTCTTTGATGCAGTCAATTTTGGGGCAGACATTTCTGCTGGGCTTGACAACGACCATCTTACTCCGGTCATCTCGCACATCGATGGCTGGGTTCCGGTCACCGCCGATGTCACACGCCTGGTAACGCCGGGCGAGGTCCTCCATCTTCTGGTTGCTGTGGCGGGCCGGAAAAAGTTTCAGGTCAACGGAAAATACACCGTGCCGGAAGGGGCTACCTGGGATCCGTACATTGAAGAAGGCATACTGCGCGGTGTCCACTTGGTAATGTCGCCTCTCGTGCGCGTGTCGGATGTGTTTGTGCAAACGGATGTAGGCGCCCGGAAACTCAACGCACAAATTAGCGTCACAAATGGAACGAAAGCACCGGTGAAGGTCGTCCTGCGTCCCAGCCTTTCTTCGGCGAATGGGGAACGTTTTCAGTATCCCAAGATTCCCCTCATTGAAGCAACTGTATTCCCAGGCAGCAGGACGCTAGATATAGGCGCAATTCCGTGGACGCTGGGGCCGAAAAGTCTTTGGTGGCCGAATGTGCCGTATAAAAGTGGTTACCAGGCGCAGATGCATCAATTGACAGTCCAGTTGACAGTCGCCGGGCTGCCTGTGCAACAATACCGGCAGCGGTTTGGATTTCGGCAGTTTCGGGTGCGCGGCAATCATTATTACCTCAACGGCGTCCGCTGCAATCTTCGCGGGGACAATCAACAGGAAGCCGACTTCGGCACCGACGCTTACGGTGTCCGCCCTGGCTTTGGTCCGCCATCGTCCGGCAATCCCGGATGGCCTCAAGCCGTCGATAACTTGCAGCGGCTGAACTTCAACGTGATCCGCATTCATCAAATCCCCGCCACGCCATATATGTTGGATGTTTGTGACGAGAAGGGCCTGATGCTGATTGAAGAGTCGCCACTGCGCGGGTCGGAGGGTGGAGAAGATTATCAGCATGGGCGCGACAACATGCTGAACATGGACAGGGAACTGGTACTGCGTGATCGTAACCATCCATCCACCATTATTTGGAGTGCGGCGAATGAGTGGTCTGATCCTATCAAAGATGCTGTGGTCGTCATCCAAAAAGTAGATGACACGCGCCCAATCATTGCAGACGGAAGCGGCGACCTTGGGTTTCCGTACATTAACATTCAGCACTACACGGATGGCCTCGGCGCGTTAGCGCAGAATGGCGGCACCCCGCGTACAGATCGTCCTTATGGCGAGGGAGAGGCACTTTGGCCCGCCGACAATTCCCTGCGCGGCTTCGCCTGGATGGCGACCGGAACTCGGCTCCGGCGCTTAAAGCGCAACGATGATATCCGTAACTATATTCTAAACAATGCCTGGCCGAACTATGTACCGGGTGAGAACCCCGGCAACGAGATTTTGGAAGCCTTTGTCAAGGGAGACAAAAACGCCCGCATACTGCCGTCCATTGCCGATCCCTGGCATGATGTCCATATTCAATTGATGCAGCAGTGTTTTGCCCCGGTCTGCGTCTGCGATATTGGATTTGATCAGGACAATAAGCGCAGCAATCGGCACGGTGACTGGCCGGTGATTCCGTCACGAGTTGACCCCAGTACGTCAGTGACGCGCACTCTGGCTGTTTTTAATGACGAGTTTTCCGGTGAGCATCTCCGCATCACATGGAAACTGCATCAGGAAACGCGCACCGGCGCGGTGCTTGCGTCCGGGCAATCCGACCTGCATGTCCCACTTGGCGAGATGGCGATGCTGCCAGTGTCGTTCCAAACGCCCGCTGCCAGCGCGGAATTGTATTTGACCGTGACGGCAGCCAAAAACGGCAGAGCATGCTTTTCCGACGATGCCATTGCCTATAAAGTCGCGCCGCCGGGCGGGCTGCTGTTCCCGGATGGAAATTATACGCTGACCAATGAAAACAGTGGCCTGGGCGCGGCGACAGGTACTTATCAGGGAAGCCCTGCGCTGGTGCAGCAGGCTTCCGATGCGCCCCCGATGGTTTGGCATGTGACGAATTTGGGCGGTAATAATGTCATCTTGACCGATACGCAGGGGTTGGCGCTGGGTGTCGCAGAAGCGTCTACGGAAAACGGCGCACTGGCGCGGGCTGAGACCCCGCAACCGGGCGCGGCAAGTCAAATCTGGCGGCTGACCGCTCTGGATGCCGCCACCTGTACGCTGACAAACAAAGCCAGCGGCAAATTACTGGATGTGTATGCGTCCTCCAAAGAGCCGGGAGGGCGGATCACGCAATGGACGGCGAACGGCGGTCAAAATCAGGAATGGGAGTTGAAGCCTGCTGACCAATAATTTTTGGTAGTGGTCTAGTTTGACTGTTTTGTGTATACTGGGTGCATGGTTACACTCACAGTCTCTTGCATCCACTGCGGCGCAATCAACCTAACGCGCAATGGACACACTCCCAATGGCAAGCAGAAGTACCGCTGCAAAGGCTACGGCAAGAGCAGCCGACACAATTCCGGGGTGCGCGCCTATGGCACCGACTTCCAATCTCGTGTTCTGGCTGCCTACCATGAGCGTTGCTCGCTGCGCGGCGTCTGCCGTATCTTTGCTAACGCAGTTGGACACATCAGTCGCCAGACCTTGATTACCTGGCTCAAAACAAAAGCCGCACTGCTGCCGCCCTTGGGCGACACGCTGGCCCCAGCCCTACCTGATGATGTGCTGGAATTAGACGAGACGTGGTCATTCATCCGACAGCGCAAGCACAGACGATGGGTCTGGCTGGCTCAATGCAGGCGAACGCGCCAAGTTATGGCTTACGTCATCGGCGGGCGTGGCCAGAGGGAGTGCCGCCTTCTTTGGCGGCGCATTCCAAAGCGCTGCCCCAAGCCCAGCACCGGGCCACAGGGAAGGGCGATGGGCAAACCTGTCATGTGGAACGCTTCAACAACATCCTGCGCCAACGGCTGGCGCGTTTTGTCAGGAGAACGCTTTCGCTCTCCAAAACCAACCAGATGCACGAGAGTTGCCTGCGGTTGTTCTTGCATGAACATAATACAACAGTCTAAACTAGACCGCTACCTAATTATCAAACGTCAATAGTTCAGAAATCTATTACAAAGGTCTTGGTGAAATTGCGTAAGCGTACTCAATCCGACATTCATAAGTTAGTCACAATGCAGGACATCGCGAACGCGGCGAGTGTCTCGCAGACAACCGTGTCTTTGGTTCTCAATAAGCGAAATGGTTCGCTTATTTCCGATTCCACGCGTGAACGGGTTGTTGCAACGGCCAGAGAACTTGGGTATCGCCCAAACCAATTAGCGCGTGCTCTGGCCAAAGGGCATACCAACACAATCGGGTTGTGGATTCGCTCGCTGCATTCGTCATTTTATATGCAACTCGTGCATGACATTGATGATGTGATCACCGGGAGTTCTTACGTCACCATCATCACGCGCAATGTCACGATTTCCGACACGTTTTCCTTCATGCAGGAATTTCCTCTGTCCTCCGTGGATGGAATCATTGCGGTGGACATTCCCGAAACGGTAGACAACTTCGTATCCGAACTGCGGTCACGCACCCCGATTGTCAATGTTGGCTCTCATGTCACCGAATCTGCCGATGCCGTCGTCGTGGAGCTTGTAACGGCCACACGCACCGCCCTGGAGCATATGTATGCAACGGGCCGCCGCCGGATCGCTTATTTGATCGACCAGCCAAGCTACAGTGTCGGAGGCGGCGAGCGCCTGCTCACCTATACTTCCTTTATGAATGAGGCAGGTCTGCCGCCGGAGATTATCTTATCTACCGGTCAGCTGCATCAAGAAGCTCTGGAGGCTGTGGCCGACCGGGTAGCCGAGGGATCGTTTCCAGAGGCCCTGTTGTGTTACAATGACGACATGGCGATTGGAGCCAACCGGGCGTTGCACGCCGCAGGTCTTCGCCTGCCTGAAGACGTCGCGCTTGTCGGCTGTGATGATGTGGAAGAGGCGCGGTTTATGGAACCACCGCTCAACACAATCGTGCATCCGCGCAAGCAGATCAGCGCCCTTGCGTGGCAATTCCTGCAAAACCGCATCGCCAATCCGGCTGACCCACATCGTCACGCCGTGGTTTCCGCGCAGTATGTCAAGCGCGAGTCCGTATAACTTCGTTTCCGTGTAACTTCGTTCCCATCTGCCCCCTCCTTGCGGACATCGCCGTTCGGCTTTTCAAGAGTTATACGTATTACGTCAAGATTGTGACTAAAGACTAAAGAGGTTGTTTCGTGTCACTTTTGCGGCTGATGACAGCGGCAGCATTGCTGCTGTGCTGCGTCCCTATGGCTTGGTCACAATCGGCTCCCCAAGGGACAAGTCAGAGAATGGATCACGACGGGCAATGCAGGAAAACGTCTGGAACGACTGCTATCTGGAATGCTGGTTCCCCCGTGCGCCCCGGCGCGAGCCGCATTGAGTTGACCCAACTTGGGAAGGGGTTGCTGAACACAATCGGGTGTCAAATCCCGCCGGGAACGATACATTGCCTCGGAACTGCCGGAAAATTGGCTGACAACTTTTGTCTGGAAAGTTGCGCCAAAAAGGAGATTTTGAAGATGAAACCACTGCGGAATGGACGAATTGGAACACGGGCGGCCCTGTTCATAGCGGGATTGTTTTTGCTGTCCGTCAGCGCTGGGCAATGTGCCGAGGTCGGTTACCTGCACCGTTCCGGTACGAAAATCGTGGACGCGACAGGACAGCCTATCCTTCTTTCCGGCGGCAACACCGAGTCCTGGCTTCTTTTCGACCCCTTCTGGACGGATGGCGTCCCTCTGAGTGGTACCTGGAACCAGCCACCGGCTGACGGGTCATGGCCGTTTACACATTCTATTACGGGACAACTCGGCGAAACGACAGGGGACTGGAAAAAAGTGGATGACTCCGATCCTGCCGCTTTCTATTCGCCCGGCTGGAACCAGATCACCAATTACGGCGGCGATCCCGGGTATCTGAATTCTTCGCACTGGTCCAACACACCGGGCGCGGCAGTCTCCTTCACCTTCACGGGAAACCAAGTCCGCGTTTATGGCTTCAAGCGTAGTGATCTGGGGATCGCTGATGTTTACATAGACGGCGTTCTAAAAGCCTCGGTTGACTGCTATCACGCCACGCCTTACTACAATGAAATCCTCTACACGGCTACTGGATTGACGCTGAAATCCCACACGCTCACCGTCAAAGTCAGCGGCAATAAGAATGCAGCCAGCAGCAGCGTACAGTTGAGCATGGACGCCTTTGGATTTGGCACAAAAGCGGTGTATGGGATTGAGGGCAACAAAAAAACCTGGCGCGACAACAAAATCACAGCGCAGGACATTGCCACCATGGCGGCCAATGGCTTAAATTGTGTGCGGGTCAACATCGATGCGCGGCTTTTCGGGACAGTACATACAACAGCGGGCGGCTATCAAGTCATAGACATCAATCCCAGCGCGCAGGGGTTTGATTATTTGGACAAACTGCTGACCTGGTGCAGCGCCTCTCATGTGTACGCAATTCTGGATATGCATATATTCTTATGGGGCCTCACTGATAGCGCCACGACCCTGGAATCTCAAGCCGCGTTGTGGAAAGCTATCGCGGCGCGTTACAGCACGAATGCTTTCGTCGCGGGGTACGATCTCTGGAACGAACCCAATGGGGCTGACGGAGGATTTTCTCTCAAGTCCAACCAGAACGCGACTACAGTGTATGTCCATCAGCAGTTGATCAATGCCATCAGGCAGGTAGATAAGAATCATCTGATCTTTCTGGAAGGGGTACCCTGGGCTGATCGGCTGGATTGCTATTTCTATAATCCCAGCACAGGCGCTCTGACTGGTGCGCTGCAAGTCACCGATCCGGCAAACAATCTGGCATTTGAGTTTCATCGCTATGGAGGAACTTTGCCTGATGCCTACGACCCTATGCAGGACAAGGGGCCAGATGGCTCCAGCTACGACAGCAGTTCTCCCCAATACCTGTGGACTATACAGCATCAGAAAAAACTGGCGGCCCTGGCAAATCTGCCTCTGCTGTGTGGCGAAGCCGGGAACAACGGCAATGATTTCCTGCAAAAACAGAGCCTTCTGCTGCGCCGTTCCACCGACCCAGTCGACTTCGGCATCGCATCCGGCATGCTGCTGTGGCATTACAAAAAGCCCAACCCGTCCGGCGCGGCGTATTATCTATGGCCATTTCCGTCTGCGGGCCAGGGCTTCGACCTCATCACACAGTATTGGAGCAGTCTGACAAATTATTGGAATGGAAAAGGCCCGCAGCCCACACAAGCCGTGGTGCCGTCGCAGGCCGATGGCTATATCCACGATTTCTGCGCCTCTGTCGCAACAACCCAGACCAGCCCTGAGATCATGGCGCTGCTCAATGGAAACGTCTGCGTCAATGGCGGCTTTGAGGCAGACGCATCCCAAACCCCTGCCGGATGGAACACCTGGGGCGCCAACCCAGAAGCCGACTCGACGATAGCGGGAGGCGCCTACAGCGGAAAGTATTATCTGGAACACGCTGCGTCGTCACCCTATCAGGTCTATACTTATCAGGAGGAGCCTCAGCTTGTGGCTGGGATTTACACAGTGTCCGCGTGGGTCAAGAGCAGCGGCGGGCAAAGCACGTCCGAGATGCAGGTGAAGTATTTTGATGGATCTGGAGCTGTCGCGCACGCGCCTATTCCGGCGGCAGCAAATTGGACGAAAATTTCCATTCCCAACATTCACGTGACGAGCGGCCAATGCGAGATCGGCTTTTATTCTGTCGCCACCGCTGGACAGTGGATCAATATCGACAACGTCCAACTCAACATTGAATAAACACCTTGCGTCAGTCTCCCCGGATTTCTATTCCGGGGCTATGACAAAGAAAAAGGTTTCTCTGGGACGCACTCATTTCGCCCGCGAAGCCACTTCCTCGTCCGTGCAGGCGGACATTCTGCCCTTCTACAGCCGGGCTTTTAGACCGTCCGATTCGACGCAACATGATCCAGATGACAGTGTGCGCTCCCGATAGCATCACTCCCAGGCCGCATATAAGGTGCCAAGAATACAGCCCCCACCCGCAAGGGTGAGGGCTGGTTTCAGTGATTTGCGGGCTGGGGCGCCGTTACGCGGCGGAGGCTTCGTTTGCCTTGCGCTTCTTCGCCTTCAGTGCCAGCCCGGACAGCCCCAGCGCTCCCACCAGCAGAGAGACCCACTCAGAAGGCTCCGGCGCCACCACCTCACCCGTTGCCAGCAGTTTGGCCTCCCAGATGCCCGTCTTCGCCGTCCCACCTGCCCCAATCGGGTCAACAAAGAACACATGAAGCAGCTCCTGCGCGCTGTACTGCCCGTTGGTGCCGAAGAACAACTGGTCAATGCCGCCTCCGGTTGCAGGCGAGTATGTGCCGGTGAAGTTGCCGTCATTGTAGTTGACGATGTAAAGCGTGCCCGTGTTGGAAAAGTCATACGAGGAGAAGGTGAACACCGCCCCGCTGTTGCTCGCGCCAAAGTCCAGGTACGAGATGCCGCTGCCGGTGGTCACCGACAATTGACCTGCGCCAGATGGCCCCGTTTCCGTGACGCCCTGATTGCCGCCTGTGCGTGTGACAGAGGAATTGGTTGTCGTGCCTTCGCTGTTGCCATTGAGGGCGAGCGTGCCGCCTGCGAGAGTGACATTGGTGCTGTTGCCAATCTGGTTGCTGGCAGACAGGGACACAACCCCGTTTGTGGCGGACGCGGCGATTGTGCCGACTGTGCCGTCACCGGAAATGATGATGTTGCTGCCGACGACTGCACCGGTAGTTTGAGCGGATGTTGTTCCTGCCGTGTTCAGGGCCAGGGTGCCTGCGCTGACGGTGGTTGTACCCGTGTACGTGTCCGTGCCTGTCAGTGTCTCCGTACCGCTGCCAATCTTACTCAGAGCAACCAGGCCGGTGCCGCTGTTGTGGTCGGCAATCGTGCCTGCGTAGCCGCCGCTGCCCCCGCCGTTGCCAACGGTCAGGGTAGCAGTGTTGCCGTTGACGCTGTTGCTGATCTGCCCACCGGTGCCACTAAAGCTGCCGACGGTCTGATTGTTGCCGTGTAAGTCCAGGACGCCGCCTGTGTTTACAGCCAGCGGGCCGGTTTGGGAGCCGAGGGCGGTGGCATTGCCCAGTTGCAGGATGCCACTGTTGACAGTTGTGCCGCCGCTGTAGGTGTTCGCAGCAGTCAGGGTGGTGGTGCCGCTGCCTGCCTGCGTGAAGCCGCCCGTGCCGGTAATAGCCGCCCCGCTGAAGTCGGTGCCCTGCGAGACCGGGTTGGAGCGGTTGATGGCGAATGTGCCGCTGTCCGCGATGGCGCTGCCGGTAGCCAGTGTGCCGGTGGTGCCCCCATTGCCCAGTTGCAAGGTGCCTGCGCTAATGTTGGTTGCACCGGTGTAGGTGTTGGCTGCCGTTAGCGTCATCGTGCCAAGGCCGCTTTTGGTCATGGTTCTGCTTGCACTGTTGGTATTGACAAGGGCGCCAGTGACCATAAGCTGCGAGGCGGCTGTACCGGTGCCGATAACAAAGTTGATGCCGTTTTGCGGCAGGCCGACTGTCGCCGCGCTGATGAGCGCCGTCGTCGCACCGGCATTGGTCACGGTGATGGTAGGCGTGGCCGCACCCTGACCGTATGGGGAAAAGTTGCCATTTCCATCACCGCTGTTGTTCGACCCGGAGGAGAGGGTGCCGCCGCCGTCGAAGGTGAGGTTGGGGAGCGTGACGCGGTAATTGGCGTTCGCGCCGGTGGTCACGGTGCCGCCCTTGATGGTGATGAGGGCGGGGGAACTGCCTGCGTTGTAGCCGAAGGCGTCGCCCGCATTGCCTTGCAGCGTTCCGCCAGCGTTGACGATGACGTTGCCCGTGCCCAGTGATGTGGAGCTGCCGCCGGTGGTGGAGATGACTGTGCCGCTGTTGATCGTCAAGCCGCCCGTGAACGTGTTGATGCTGTCGAGCCGCATCACGCCATTGCCATTCTTGATTATGCCGGTATCGGCAGCGCCTGTGGCGTGCTGCAATGTTCCCGTCACATCCAGGTCAATACCGTTGGTCGCGCCGGATGCGACATTGAAGATCGTGCCGCCCGTCTGGGTGAGCGCCACGCTCTGTGCGCTGATAATTGAAGTCGCGGTCGTGCCGCCCGCAGTCACCCCTTTGTCCAAATTCCAGCTTCCGTAAGTCAGCCCATCGCCACCGGGCGTCCCGGTGCTTCCCAGCGTTCCTCCGGCCAGCGCAAGCGGGCCGAGGTGAGCAGTCGCGTTGTTGGCAGTGATTGTCAGCAGTCCGCCGGAACTGATGGTCGTCGTCTGTGTGGGATTGGTGAACAGGTATTGATTAGACCCCAGGACACTGATCGTCCCGCCGCTGTTGATGTTCACGGCGCTCGTGTGGTCGATGTATCCACCGTTCAGCGCCAATGTGCCAGCATTCACGGTGGTTGTGCCGGTATAAGTTTGACTTGTGGTAAAGGTCAGCGTGCCGAGGCCGTCCTTTATCACGTTTTTCCCCGTTCCGTTGACATCCTCAAGGGTGCCGGAAACCGTCAGTTGCGAGGCGGCTGTTCCGGCACCGACCACAAAATCCAGAGCCGTATGTTGGATGCCGATTTTTGTCCCCGCACTAATAAGCGCCGTCGTCGCTACCGGCATTGGTCACGGTGAACTTGGCCGTGCCAGCATTCTGGGAGTGTGTCGAGAAGTTGCCGTTGCCGCCCCCCCCATTGCCCGACCCGGCGGAGAGGGTGCCGCCGCCGCTGAAGGTAAGGTCTGGCAGCGTGACGGTGTAGTTTCCGTTTGTTCCCGAAGTCACGGTGCCGCCCGCAATGGTGATGAGCGCCGGGGAACTGCCACCATTGTAGCCGAAGGAGTCGCCTGCATTGCCTTGCAGGGTTCCGCCGGTATTGACGGTGACGTTGCCCGTACCGAGTGATGTAGAGCCTCCGCTGGTTGTGGAGATTACTTTACCGCTGTTGATCGTCAAGCCGCCGCTGAACGAGTTATTGGCAGAAAGGGTGAGGGTTCCGGTCCCGCTTTGGGTCAAACCGCCCGCACCGCTGATGCCGCCGCCGAAAGTTGCCGAGCCGGTGCCGCTGAAGGTCGTTGTGTTCGCAAGCGCCAGGTTCAGATTGAAATTCAATGTGCCGCTGTTGTTGAGAGCCACAGTCGGCAAAGTGTTGCCGCTGGTGGAGGCCAGGGTAATAGTGGTTCCTGCTCCTTGATTAAGGGTCACCGCGCCGGTGTTGGCGAACGTCAGCGCATTGAAGCTGAGCAAGCTGGCAATGTCATCGGTCTGCGTGTAAGAGGTTCCGCTGAAGGTGAGCGTATCGCCGTTCGCGGCGGATGAACCCGACACGATCGTGGGCGCGATGGCGGTAGAAAACACGTTAGTCGAGCCGCCGTCGGTGTAGGCTGTCCCTGCCTGCGCGGGGAGCACTCCCAGCAAAAGCGCGGCTGCCGTGCCCAGGGCTGCGGCAGCCCTAAAGTCGCGCCGCTTCAGTGCAGGCTGTAAGGCAGGTGTGAGAGATGTGTTTTGCATGAGTAGATATCCTGTATCCCTAACGAACGGTCGCGACGGCGAGACTGGGTCAATGTGAAAAAAACAAAGCAGCCCCGGCGCTGTTGAATGATAACGCATGAAGACAGAGAACAGGCCTGTAAGCTTTCATAAAGCGTATTACCTGCGCCGTATTAACTATAACACACTTTTTTAATTTTGTCAAATGCCCCTGCCTACTATTTTTTATGCTCTGCGGCTTCCGGCATCTGGCTGCTGTTTCTACGTCCATCCGACAGGCACAAGGCGAATAATTTCAGCTCAAAGGCGCATAAGTCCAGTGCAGGAAAGCCGCACCGGGAATGTTGATCCAGAGGTCAATTGCCCCGCCCCGACTGAGGGAACCACTGTTGATTGTCATCTCTAGGCCACTGGCGGCATTGACTACAGGTTATTTCAAAACGTGGTTGATGCAGAGAAGCATGACGGCAAACGTGAAAAAGGCACGATATACTTCCCGATGACGCTCCCAGCGCACCAGCAGACGACGACAGTTGCCAAGCCAGGCGAAACTGCGCTCCACCTTGTACCGCTGCACATAACAGGTTATTTCAAAACTATCCTTGCCGTCACTTCCCAGCATTCTGAACCACTAAACTCGGATGATATTACTCTGCCATCAAGACGAGGAGCAGCCATTCCAGGGCAACAAAATGGCACTCGAACGAGTTTTGAAATAACCTGTAGGTTGTCTACACGAAATCCTGTTGGGTTGGGAAAACCTTCATATACAGCGTGATTGACCACAAAATCGAGCGTTTTTTTCCTGCGACAAACCCACTGCTACTGACAAAGGGATATGCCTTGGTATAGGCGCGATCAGATATAGACGATTAAGGCACCGACTTATCATTAATAAAGATGGTTGCTGAGTTGTCAGCCGTGAAAGTCCCGGTAATCTCAATACTGCTCAGGTCTACAGTGCTTAAATCAAACGTTGTTTGATAAGTAATCATTCAGAAATGTGTTAAACTGTAGTCATGCCGAAAACCATCGTCATCACGCTCACCGCCCAGGAACGCGCCGCGCTGGAAAAAGCCGCAAAGTACGGCTCCACACCCTCGTTGCGCCTGCGCTGCCAGGCCGTTCTGCTCAAAACACAGAAGCGGCCCTCGGCAGACGTTGCCCACCAACTCGGCTGTTGCGAAGTCGCCCTCAACACGTGGCTCAAACGCTACCAGCAGCAGGGCCTTGCGGGCCTCCAGCTCAAAACAGGCCGAGGACGCAAAGCCATCCTCCAAGCAGACACCGACCTTGCCGCCGTACGCCGCGCGGTAGAGGGCAGCCGCCAGCGCCTTTCCCTTGCCAAAGCCGAACTGGAGCAAGAACTGGGCAAGCAGTTCTCCCAACTGACGCTGCGCCGCTTCCTCAAAAAAACGGTGGACGCTACAAACGTATTAGAAGGCGGGTGAAGCACGCGCCTAATGCCGATGTCTACACGCTCAAGCGTGAGGTTCTCGCCCAACTGGAGGCCCTGACTGAGCAGGGCCACATTGACCTGGTGTACGGCGATGAAAGCCGCGTGTCTCTGCTGCCGTGCATTCCCTACGGCTGGCAGTTCATGGGTGAGCAGGTCGTTATGCCCAGCCAGCAAGGTGGAGGCGTCAATTGTCTGGCCTTGATTTCGCGCACGAGCCAATGCCAATCCTTCCTGACCAGAGGGGCCATCACCGCCGAGTGGCTCAGCGAGCGGTTAGACACCGTTTCGCGTTCCCTGCGCCGCCTGACGGTGCTGGTTTTAGACAATGCGCGGGTGCATACCAAAGCGGTCAGAGAGCGGGGGGCGCTCTGGCAGGAGCGGGGGTTGTTCGTCTGGTTCCTGCCGACGTACTCGCCGCACCTCAACATTGCCGAAGTGCTGTGGCGTAAACTCAAGTATGAATGGCTGCGTCCCCAAGACTATGCGGATGAAGACACGCTGCGTTATGCTGTTTGGCAGGCCCTCAAAGCCGTCGGAAAATCGTTGAGTATTAAGTTCTCCCCTTTCAAGACAGTCACAACAGTTTAACCTATTTCAGAACAAGTACTTAATTATAATTTCCTGCGGCAACATCAAAGTATTTGGAAGGGTAAGATGAGTCAAGCGGCCCGTGAGAGGAGACAAGTATGAGCTGGCACTATACCGCCGAAAAGATCGCGGCGCGCATCCAGGAGATCGGCGAGGCCGTCGTGCGGGAGCGGCGGCCCTTGCCTCCCCTGGACATCATCCGCGAAGGTGGCAGGCAAAGCGGCACCGTGGTCGCCGGCGGAACGTATCCTGCCTGCGCAGAGACAGTGCTCCTGCAAGGCACGGTGACCGTGCCGGAAAAATGGAGCGGACGGCGCGTTTTCCTGGGCTTGGAACTCGGCGGCGCGGAGACTCTAGTGCGCCTGGACGGCATTCCAGCGCAGTCCATCGACTACCAGCACCATGAGATGCTGCTCGCCGACCCTGCCGAGGGCGGCAGGGCGTATGCACTCTCCCTAGCCGCCTACACCGGGACAACCGATGCTCAGAAGCGAGGCGGCTGGTCCGGGGCCGGGGGTGCGTCCGTCACGGACGATACCGTTCAGGTGATGCTCAAGACCGCCGAGCTTCAGTGGGTGAGCCGCGAAGCCGAGGGCTTGTTCTACGACATGCATATCGCCTTCGAGTCCGCCAAGACCATTGATCCCGACAGCCGCCCTTCCCTGGTGATTATGGGGGTGCTGGACACGGCGACAAACCTGCTGGACTTCTCGCGCGGGAGGCACGACGATGCCTTTTATGCGTCCGTCGAAAAAGCGCGGGCGTATGTGCAGACGGAACTGTATCGCAAATATCACGCCGACCCCGACTTCTCCCCAGTCCTCTGGGCCACGGGGCATGCCCACATCGACACGGCCTGGCTGTGGCGGCTCGATCATACGCGCAAAAAGATCGAGCGCACCTTCACCACCCAGCTGGCCTTGATGGAGCAGTACCCCGAGTACCGTTTCTCGGCGTCCCAGCCCCAGCAGTATGCGTACCTCCAGGAGGATAACCCGGAAGTTTATGCGCGCGTGCAGGAAGCGGTGGAGCGCGGGCAATGGGAGGTGGTGGGCGGCATGTGGGTCGAGGCGGACTGCAATGTCGTCTCCGGCGAGTCGCTGGTCCGCCAGTTCCTGGTGGGGCAGCGCTTCTGCGAGCGGGAATTCGGCAAGCGCAGCCGCGTCGTCTGGCTGCCCGACGTCTTCGGCTATTCGGCAGCCTTCCCGCAGATCATCAAAAAGGCCGGCATGAAGTATTTTATGACAATCAAGATCTTCTGGAGCCAGATCAACAAGCCGCCCTACCAAACTTTTGAGTGGGAGGGACTGGACGGCACCACCGTGCTGACCCATTTCTCGCCGCTGGGCGACTACAACGCAGTCATGACGCCCGAGCAGGTGCGGCGAAACTGGACGGACTACAAGCAGAAGTCACTGACGGACTCCAGCCTGTACATTTACGGCTATGGCGATGGGAGCGGTGGTCCGACCCGGCAGATGCTGGAGCGCGCCCGGCGGCTGGCGGACTTCCCCGGCATGCCCCGCGTCAAGCCGACCACCAATGAAGCGTTCTTTGAGGATCTGGAACGGCAGGTCGCGGGCGATCCGATGCTGCCCCGATGGGTCGGTGAGTTGTACCTGGAGTATCATCGCGGCACCTACACGTCCCAGGCCCGCAACAAGAAGTTCAACCGGCAAAGCGAGATCCTGCTGCAAACGGCGGAACAGATCGCCGCGCTTGCTTTGCTGGTGACAGGGGCGGCATACCCGCAGGAGGCGCTCGACCGGGCGTGGAAGCTGACACTGCTCAACCAGTTCCACGACATCATCCCCGGCTCCAGCATCCATGCCGTCTATGAAGACAGCGACCGAGATTACCAAACGATCCTCGGTCTCGGCGCGGACGCCGCCGCCGCGGCGCTCCGGGAAATCGCGGACCGCATCCCGGCCTCGGCAGGGGACGTCGTCCTGTACAATCCGCTGTCGTGGCCCCGCTCCGATCTTGCCGTGTTGCCACGTGACCTGCATCTGCCCGGTCAGCATGTCACCGATCTCGACGGGGCAGCGCAGACGCTGGTGCAATTGACGGACCTGCCGTCGCTCGGGTACGATACGCTGAAGGCGGGGCCGCTGCTGGACGACGCAAATGGCGGCAGCGGCCTTTCCGTATCCACGGCGGGGTTAGAAAATCGGTTCTTCAAAATCACTTTCGACGACTGCGGCGAGATCGTCTCGCTCTGGGACAAGACCCATCAGCGGGAGGTTATTGACGGGGCGTCATACTGCCGGGGAAACGCCCTGCTGACGTTTGAAGACAAGCCGCTCAGCTACGACGCCTGGGATATCGACATTTTCTACCAGGACAAGATGATCCCCGTGCGGCAGTTGGAATCCTTCACCGTAAGGGAACAGGGGCCGTTGCGGGCGACGGTGGAAGTCCGACGCTCATTTGGAGCCGGAAGCCGGATCACGCAGCGCATCAGCCTGTACCGGGACATCCCGCGGCTCGATTTCGACACCGAGATCGAATGGCAGGAGCGGCAGACGTTGCTCAAGGTCGCGTTCCCGGTGACGATCCATTCGGCGCGCGCCACGTACGATGTCCAGTTCGGCACGCTGGAGCGTCCCACGCACTGGAACACGAGCTGGGACTGGGCGCGCTTCGAGGTCTGCGGCCACAAATGGGCCGACCTGAGCGAGGGGGATTATGGCGTTTCGCTCCTGTCGGACAGTAAGTACGGCTGGGACATAAAAGGTAACGTCCTGCGCTTGACCCTGCTCAAAGGGGCGATCAGTCCTGATCCGGACGCCGATCGGGGCCGGCATCGGTTCGCGTACTCGCTGTACCCGCACGCCGGGGACTGGCGGGCCGCCGAGACGGTGCGGCGCGCTTATGAGTTCAATGTCCCGGTGCAATGGGCGCGTGTCGGCAGACGAGACGGGCCGGTGGGAGCGCCGCTTGCCGCTTCGGTGTCTTTGGCGGCGCTGGACCAGCCGAACCTGATCTTGGAAACGGTCAAGAAGGCGGAGGACGATGGCGCTCTGATCCTGCGGCTGTTCGAGACGTACGGACAGCGGGGCAAGGCGTCCATTGTCTTTTGCCGGCCTGTCCGCAGCGCGGTGGAAGTCAACTTGATGGAGGAAGAAACGGATGAGACGCGCGCTCAGGGCATCACGGTGGAGAGCACGCGCGTTTTCTTCTCCTTCAGACCCTATGAGATCAAAACAATCAGAGTAGAATTGTGAGATAGGATAATCCTTCAATCTGGGGTTATTTGCCCATCGCACCGAAAAGGTCTACAGGTTATTTCAAAACTCGTTCGAGTGCCATTTTGTTGCCCTGGAATGGCTGCTCCTCGTCTTGATGGCAGAGTAATATCATCCGAGTTTAGTGGTTCAGAATGCTGGGAAGTGACGGCAAGGATAGTTTTGAAATAACCTGTAGTTGGGCATCTTCCGACTTCTTCCTCTGCTCGTTTGGGTCACGGAAAACACCCGTTTTCCGTGACCCAAAAAATGGCTTGGAGCGGCCCCGCGTTTTCCTAAGCCGCGGCGTCATAAGTGACGGGTCTGCCCCGCTTTGGCTTCCACGTCTTGGGCCTGCGACGGGGCGGAATACAGATGCCAATGCCCCGCGCCCGCAGCGACTGCCGAAACGCCCCGCTGTCATAGCCTCGGTCGGCGACCAGCAGGGCGGGCCGCGTCCTGGGCCTGCCTGCTTTGCCCTGAACGCGCACCGTTGCCAGCGTTTGCTCGGCCAGTTTCACTTCGGCCTTCTGCGCGCTGTCCAGGTGAAAGCCAATCGGCAGGCCGTTGCCATCCCCCACAAGCATCCACTTGGTGCCTTTGCCCTTGCGCGTCAGCCCAACGCCACATCCCCCTTTTTGGCTGGGACGAACGAGCCATCCAGAAACGCCTGCGCCCATTCCAGTTTGCCCTGTGCGTCCAGCGTGGACAGCATCGCCCGCCAGATGCGCTCCCACACGCCCGCTTCTTCCCACTGCCGCAATCTGCGCCAGACGGTGGTCGGGGAGCCGTACTCGCGGGGCAAGTCAGACCAGGGGCAGCCTGTCCGCAGGATGAAGAGGATGCCTTCCAGCGTCGTGCGGTCGTCGGCGCGTTTGCGGCCTGTCTTTTTGGGCGGCGGCAGATGCGGGGCAATCAGTGCCCACTGCGCCTCGCTCAGGTGTCTGCTCATGCAGGCAGGTTAAACACCGTTTTGAAATAACCTCTAGCAGAAGTGCCTGATAGTGGGACGAATAGCAAGTATGCTCCGGTGTGAAAACTCAGGTCGTAGACACAAAGATCGTATCCCAATAAGCCAGTCGAGGCACGGTAAACTGGAGATACTGGCCCCTCGCATCAGAGCTTATCGTAAACGGCAGCGGCTCGGACTTGCCATTTTGTGAATCGGGAGTGGCCCAATTCACTCCGGTGACAGTGCCGGTAACGCCATAATATTTAACGGTGATATTCGCTTGCGGCGTGGGCGCGGGGTACTTGGCGTCCTTGTCTGCCCAGGAATTGTCCGCTTCCCCCAGCAAGTTGATCAGGCTCAGAACATGATAAGGGCCAGTGGTCTTGGAAAAGGCCCAGACCGTGTTGGGACTCGCATCCGCGCTGGAGGCAACACTGAGCGCGGCCGCCTCGCTGGCGGGTGCAGGTGTTCCGTGCAGAAGGTTCTCGTACGCGACCTGAAAGTCATAATATGAGCGCAGGCTGCTCTTAAGTGCGGCAGATGGGACTAAATTGCGGTTCGGGTAGTATTCGTTATCCAACAGATTGGAGCCATCTCCCATTTCAATATGGGACGCCCCCGCCGCGAAGATCGCGGCGTCCGTGAGAAGTATTCCGGGGGCATTGAATGTGCCTGGGGGGCGATTGGCGAACGTATTTGCGTAGTCCGAGTCCATATAGGCGGCGAGGATGATCCCCTTTCCGTGACTCCACTGGACAATTTGGTCAGCGGTGGTCTTAAGGTCATTGTAGGTCTTTTGGCCTGCAAACGGCCAGCACTCGACATAGACCGCGTCCTCGCCGGTGTTGGCGGCAGTATCGTACAGGCCGTAACCGCCGACATTATTGAAGATAATCTTCTTCTTCAAGGCTGGTTTGGCCGCATTCAGGAATGGCTTGAACGTTTTCCACACGTCCACAAAGTTCCCGGAATAGTCATACACCTTCTCCGGCGGCGAGCCGATCTGGTCGATATGCCAGCCGTCATAGGGATATGCGGCAAACACTTTGGCTTCCTCTCCGATTAAATACTTCTGCCAGCCAGGATCGGCGGGGTTGAAAAAATAGATCTGCGATGTCTGCCAACTCTGCGGCAGGGGGATGGAATATTGGTCGGTTCCATTTGTTTTAGTCCACAGCCCCCAGCGGTAGTCTACGCCATAATCGGAGTAGCCGCTCCAGGCGCCATACAGCAGGTTGTAGTTCATAGACGCCATGCCACAGTCATGCCCGCTTCCGATGAAGTCCAGAATTGTCTGGCGATAGGTCGGGCGGTTGGCAAGATCCTTCCAGGAGGCCGCCGGGCTGGCCACGGTTCCTGCCAGCGGCTTCTCATGCCGCCATTGCCAGTCGTAAAACTGGATAGCGTTGAGATGAAAATCTTTCATCTGCTGGATGAGCGCGCGCGATGCCGAGCGCGGCTGTGCCGGGTACTCGGAAAGAAACCCGTAGCGCGGGAACCGTGTCCAATCTGAGGAAACGTCCACGGCGGTCGCCGCATGGCCGAGCGCGCGCGAGGTGTCCTGTGCGGCGGCTTCCACCCGGTAGCCCTGGAAATCCGCCGCAGGCGGCTGCCACACAAACTGAATGCGTTTTGTTTCTCCCGACGCGAGGCGGAAGCGCTGGGAAGCCGGGCCGTGGGCTAGAGTGGCCGCCAAATGCTGGCACACGAGGCTGACGGTACAGTTCGCGAAGGACTTACCCGTCTTGTTTGTCAGCGACACCGTGAGCCGGACAGGTTCGCGTGGGCTGTAGCGTGCCTTGTCGGTGGCGAGGCCCATCATGACCAATGAGAGGGGCTGCGCCGGTTCGCGAACCGGCACCGCGCGAGGAGAAGCCGACACGGCTGAGGGGCGCACCACAGCGGGTTTCGCCGCGCAGCCTGTCAGTAACTGAAGCGGCGCCAGAAACAGGGCACCGAAGTGCTTGGGCATATATTGTCCTCTCTTGCTTGCGCGCGCTGCGTGAGGGCGCGGAGAAAGCGGAGATGGAACGCGAGCATCACGTCGCAAACGTGCGGAAAAGCTGGAGATGGAACGCCGTGCCAATCAGGCTCCAAACCGCCCCGGTCACAAAGTCCCCCAGGATCAGCCCCAGAAACAGCGGCAGCGCCTGCCGGAACATCTGCATGCCGCCATAGCGCAGCAGCAGCGTCTTCAAAGCCCACGCCACGAACATATCGCCCCAGAAGAAGTCGTTGGCGAAGCTTGTGTTCAGCACGTAGGCCGCCGGGTGCAGCGGGAACGAAACAAACCGCACCCGCAGCGCCGTCAGCAGAGCCGTTATCGCGAAGCCTGCCAGCATCCCCAGCAGCGCGCTGGGCTTGCCAGCCTTGGGATT
Organism: uncultured Armatimonadota bacterium; assembly: GCA_963835235.1. Lineage (GTDB taxonomy): Bacteria > Armatimonadota > Armatimonadia > Armatimonadales > Capsulimonadaceae > CAWIET01. The sequence continues at coordinate 1,755 of CAWIET010000004.1, read as the reverse complement.
GTGCAGCCAGTTCGCCACGCTGCTCCAGGGGTCACTCGCCTTGGAGGCGGCCCGCCACTGGTTGACATTGCCGGTGGCCGCGCCGTGCGCGTAGTACAGCTGCAAATCCCACACCAATGCGCTCACCATCGCCACCGCCGCGCCGAGCAGCAGCACAGCCACCAGAGGACGCAAACGCCCCCCCGCGCGCTCCACTCCGACCATGCCCTCCAGTTCATGCGGCATGGGCGACGCCCGGTAATCCGAGTTGAACCAGGACAGCATCCCCATGTGCACCTTGTCCATGTGCGACAGGCCCATCGTGCCCACCACATCCGGCAGAATGTTTTGCGGGCTGATCCAGCCCAGTTCCGTGGAAAGCACGGCGGTTTCGGCGCGGATGCGCGCCAGGGCCACCGTGATCAAGAGGGTGATGCCCAGAAACGCAAGCGGCAGCCACCAGGAGCCGCCCGAAGACCAGACGAACACGCACAGCGCCAGGTAGCCCCCCAGAAACCCCAGAACCGCGGCGCGGGCGCTCAGCGGCTCGTCTTCCTTCCGCTGGCGGTCACTCCCCGCGCCGCTGCCCCCGCGCCAGGCTTGCCGCAGATACTCGCCGTAATAAACGCGCCCTGTCCAGAGCGTCGTCAGGCCCAGCGCCAGCCACGCGCCATATCCCTGATAACCCGTAAATGGGAATTGCGGCGCGAGGTCACCGGTCCACCCCTGGCCCGCATCCCGCCATCCCTGCATCACGCCCCAGACATTGAGGGCTTTTTTCAGCAGGTAGAAGAACCAGAGCGAGAAGGAGACATCGGTGTTGATGAGGTAGCCAAAGCCGACCCCCGCCGGGTGGAGCATATAAAACAGCGCGTCCACTCCGGTCAGCGGGAAATGAAGGGAGGCGTCGGGCACCAGGTCGTGCATGGAGTTAATCGGCAGCGACGGCAAGGTTGGAATGACGCTGTGGAGCGAATTGAGCGAGTGCAGCAGGCACGGCACCGCAAAGCCAGCCCACAGCAGTTTGTTTTTGTAAATGGGCGCGCCCTCGCGGGTCATTTCCAGCGGCAGGGCCAGAACGGGAAACGGAAGATGCTCCTCGTCCGCCCACCGTCGGCGCACGATGATGGACAGGCAGAGCATCGTCCAGAGCAGCACCAGAAAGAAAAGGCACCACACCGAGAGCGGCCCGGCCCAAGCCGCCATGATGCGGGGCTGGAAGAAGGTCGCATGGCCCTCGTAGAAGCCTTTGAAGATGGCGGGGTCGCGCGGGCCGATGTACCAGGGGAGCAGATACCAGAAACGGCTCCAGCCATTGGCAGCGTTGGCGTAGTAGAACGGGTTGGTCAGGAAGGGGGTGAAGAAACCGAAGTGCCCGACGCCCGCGACCACACTGGACATCGAGAGCAGCGCGTAGAGCGCCATCATCTCCGGCTGGCTGAGGGCGGCGGCCTGGGCGCGGCGGCGTACGAGAAGGTTGATGAGTGAGACCACAAAAAGCAGGAAGGTGACGCCGATGAACAGGCTGGAAATGGTCAGTTCGGTGACGTTGGTCTTCATCTCCGAGTTTGCGATCCAGCCGGTGTTGAGGACAATGAGCGGCAGCGCGACCGCCAGCAGCAGCCTCCAGCGTATCTGTGTCGGTCGCTGTTCTGCTTCCGCGCTGTCATCCAGGGGAGCAGGCGCGCCCAGCTCCTGCTGTGATGCTTTGGGAGATTGCGGCATTGCCATTCGCACCGTCTTTGTCTCCTGCCTCAAACGCTCCTCCGGGATCAA
>CAWIET010000003.1:0-292544 GCA_963835235.1 uncultured Armatimonadota bacterium | reverse complement strand
CCGTGAGAAAGTCAAAGTTCTTGACGATGCGCCGCTCGTCCTCGGTCATCTCCACCGACGCGACAGGCTTGAACTCATCCAGCGCGGCTTTAATCTTGAGCAGGACTTCGCGCTCGGCGACTTCCGGGGAGGGCGTACCCGATTTGCGGGTTTTTAACTGCCTGTCTATACGCTCCAAGCGGGTTTTCAATCACGCCCAGATCACCCAGGAGCAGTTCTTCCGTAATGGTCTGGTAGTCGCGCAGGGGGTTCAGGCCGCTATCGGGGGGCGGCAGGGAAGGCGTTTGGAACGCGCGCACAGCCAGCACGAGGGCGTCCACCGAGCGGATGCCGACAAAGAAGTCCGAGCCGAACTTCTGCGCCGTGCGGCCCTCCCCCGCCGAAAGTTGGGCCGCGCCGTCCGTGAACTCAATGGTGGCAGGCGTGCGCTTCTTGGGGTGGAACAGGGCGATAGCGAAGTCGTAGCGGGCATCTGGCACGGGCACGACCGAGACAATCGCTGTGCTGCCGCCCCCGGCGGGACTGCCTTCGCCGCGCGTCAGGGCATGAAATAGAGTCGTCTTGCCCGCCTGCGGCAGACCAATCAAGCCAACTTTCACGATAGAAACTCCTGCACTTCCAAACTGTGCCAGAGTTGTACCCGGTTTCCGCGCAGAATGGGGCGAATTACGCCCGGCGGCCATTAAGACCGGCACTTTACCGGGGACACGGCAGGAAGCCCGACAGGGGCGGCGGGCGTTACGGCCCGCCGCTGGTAGTAGTCGTCGGAGTTGTGGTGGAGGGCGCAGTGGTGTCGCTGCTGCCCGAAGCGGGGGCAGAGTTGGAGGCGGGAGCGCTGGCCGTACCTGAGGATGCGCGCGGGGCCGATGACGCGGCAGGCGGCGTGTTGACAACGACGACCGGCGGCGCGGAATTGACCACGAGCGGCGCAGGCGCGGGCGTTCGCACGACGACCGGAGGCGGCGCGGGGGCGGGAACCGGCACAGCGACGACCGGCGTTTCCTGCCCGATGCTGGACGGGAGAGACGCGCCGTGCGCGGGCAGTTCAGTCGGCGCGGGCGCGGCTGCCGGGGCGGGGCGGTTAATGACAGTCGTGGTTGGAGGCGGTGTCTGGGAATGGTTCAGCGAGAACGCCACGATGCCGAACAAAATCAGCGCGACTACCACCAGCAGCACATAGAACGCTGAAGACGACGACCGCGCTTCTTCGTGCTCCATGTACGCCAGGTGATTGGCCGCATCGCGCTGCTGGGCCGCCGTGAGGCTGTCCTGCATCGCGTTATGGCGCGCGGCGAGCGCCACGTCCCGCTCGGCTGCCGCCCCTGCCGCGATATTCAGGGCGGCGTCACGCTCTGCTGCTGTCTGCGCGCTGTGGTCTAACGTCTCGCCCGCCGCGTCCAGCGCGGCATCGCGCTGCGCCCGCAGGGCGTCTTTTTCCAGTTCGTCTGCCATTGGATTAAACTCCTTACTCTGCCGCACCTGCGCGGCAAGACGTTTCACTCTACCCGGCGGCGGGCAGGGGCAAACGCAGGAACGGCGCACGCAGGCGCGCTCAGTGGGAAAACAGGGAAATCAACCGGGGAACGGCCTGCGTGACAATCAGGGCCGTTGTCAGCCCCCACAGCAGGACGTTGACCAGCATGGGGCGGTCTTCCAGCAGCACGGCATCGGGCGACTCGCCCAGCGCGCGCCGGTGCATCAGGTACAGGTAGCGAAAAATGCCATACAGCACGAAGGGGATAGTCAGCATCAGGTAATGGTGGCGGTTGGCGGCAGGCGACTCCACCGTGTAAAGCGTATAGGACATCAAACACGCCGACGTAACAATCACAATCATCTGGTCGAGCATCTCGGCGGAATACTCGTCCAGAATGCGCCGCGTCCCTGCCGTCCCCGATTGCTGGACGGCAATCAACTCCGCGCGCCGCTTGGACAAGCCCAGAAACAGCGCCAGCATCAGGGTGCAGAGAATCAGCCAGGCGGAGATGCTCACGCCGATCAGCACCGCGCCCGCAATCGCCCGCAGCACAAAGCCCGCCGCCAGCGCCAGCACATCCAGAATGACCACGTGCTTGAGCGCGAACGAATACAGCAGGGTGAGCAGAAAGTACGCCAGCGCCGTCAGCCCGAACAGCCGTCCCAGCAGGAAACTGCCGACAAGCGCGACTGTGCCGAGCGCCGCCGCCGCTGTCAGCGCCGTTGTCACGCTGAGTTCGCCGGTCGCAATCGGGCGGCGGCGCTTTTTCGGGTGCAAACGGTCACTGTCTCGGTCAACTACATCGTTGACAAGGTACACGACACTGGACAGCAGGGAAAACAGCACAAAGCCGAGCGCCGCCCTTTGGAAGTCATGCGCGCCGTGCTTTGCGTCTAGCGTGAATAGCAGGCCCGCCAGCAGCAGCAGGTTTTTCGTCCACTGCTTGGGGCGCAGCGCGGTCAGCAGAGCCAGCAGCGGGCCGCGCCGCCGGGGAGAAGCGAACTCAGTTGGAACGGGAGCAGGCTCACTCAACATGAACAATCGTGGTGGACACTGCCGGCTTCTTGAGGCCGTCAATGTCACTGACGGTTAGCGTCACTTTGTAATCGCGCCCGCCCGTCAGGTACTGCGTGGTCACGGTCTGCCCGCTCGCCTGCGCGGTCACGCCATCGGAAGCGTCAAAATCCCAGTTGAACTGAAGCGAAGACGCCCCGCCCGAAGCGTTGCCATGCAGAGTGACCACATCGCCTGCCGCCGCTGTTTGTTGGTCGCCCGCAGAGCAGGTAATGGGGGCGCTGTCGCTCGCAATCTTGATTTGGCCCAGGTAGAAGACGGCATAATCGTCACCGCCTATCGTGATGCTTCTCAACGGTGAGGCTGCTGCCGATGCCGGGAAATGCAGAGCCGCCAGCGGCACGCCCAGCGTCACCCACTGCTCGCTGTCTGCGCCCGCGTCACTTTCATTGAGGTCAGGGAACGGACGCAGCACGTCTACCTGCGTTCCATTCTGCAGTGTGAACACCAGGCGCAGCGCACTCAAGGCAGAGACCCCTGTAAAGTCCTGCGTGCTGCTGCCGGACGCGGGCGGCGCGGCGGGAAGCGTCATGTTGGGCGGCGGCATCATGCCGGGTGGCATCACGCCAGGCGGCATGGCTTGCGCCAGCCGAAAGCGCGCGCCGCCCGGCTCCGTGCGAAATGCGGCCCCGTTGGTTTGCCCGTTATCGCCGCCGTTGTCGCCGCCGGGCGCGGCATTGTCAGGAGTCTGAGGCGTGCCTCCGGGCGCGGCGGGCGGCAGCGCGAAATGGCGGGAAACGGTTGTCAAGCGCAGGGTCAGGAGCAGCGTCCGATCTTTATTGGGGCCGGGGTCAAGGCTCACGGGCGCGCTGAAGGTGACAGTCGCGCCCTCATAAGGGCTGAGGGTCGTGATTTTGAGCGCGTGCCCGTGCGCCAGCGAGATAGCGGTGCTTTCCTCGGCGCTGCCGCCGCCCCAGGCCGACACGGAGAGGCCCACATCCGCCAGAGAACGCCCATCATACAAAGCAACATCGCTGGCAGCAGGCGCGGGAGCCGTCGGCACGGAAGCAGCAGGCGCGGCAGCGGGGGAAGTTGGAAGCGGCAGCGGCGGCAGGGACGCAGGCGACTTGGGTGGCGCGGCCAGGGCCGCACCCATCATGCTGAGGTTTAAGAAAGCGCAAAGCAGGGCGCGGGCGGGGTACATAGCAATCATCGGCAATCGGTTCCCTTTAGCGAATGGCTCCATAGGAGACTGGCTCAATAAATATCTCGTATCTGGATGCGCTCAATGTGGGCTGCGCGCCCGGTCTGCGCGTCCACATCGGCCACCATCCCGCACAGCACGACCGGACCGCACGCGACTTCCAGACGATGCGGCATCTGAGTCACAAACCGCTTGACCACCATGCCGCTGTCCATGCCCAGAATGGAGTCCTGCGGCCCGACCATGCCCACATCGGTGAGATAAGCCGTGCCGCGCGGCAGCAGGCGCTCGTCGGCGGTCTGCACGTGCGTGTGAGTTCCCACCACGACGCTCGCGCGTCCGTCCAGATAATTGCCAAAGGCCATCTTCTCGGACGTTGCCTCGGCATGAAAGTCAAAGAATGTCACAGCGGCCTGCCCGCGAAACGCATCCAGTATAGTATCTGCCAGCCGGAACGGGTCGTCTAATGGCTCCATGAACGTGCGGCCCATCACGTTTGCTACCCCCACCCGTGTGCCGTCGGACGCGGCGAAAACGCGAAAGCCCCGTCCCGGCGTCCCTGCCGGATAATTGGCAGGCCGAAGCACGCGCGGCTCGTACTCCAAATAGTCTAAGATGGCGCGCTTGCTCCAGGCATGGTTGCCCAGCGTAATGGCGTGAACGCCGCTCTCTAAAAGCGCATCCGCAATTTCCGGTGTGATGCCGAGGCCCGCCGCCGCATTCTCGCCGTTGACAATCACCAGGTGCGGTGCGTACATCTCGTGCAGCGTCGGAAGCATTGTCAGGGCGGCTTCTCTGCCCGCCTTGCCGACAAGGTCGCCGAGCATCAGAATACGCACATCTCGCGTCGCTCTCTAACCGGGTTTGCTGCTTTACTTCGCATAGTCAATGGCACGGGTTTCACGGATAACAGTCACTTTAATCTGACCGGGGTAACTGGTTTCTTCCTCAATGCGGCGAGCGGCGTCACGCGCCAATTTGTGAGCCGCCGCGTCATCAATGATCTCCGGGCGCACCATCAGGCGTATCTCGCGGCCCGCCTGCACCGCATAAGTTTTTTCCACGCCTGGCAGGGACTCAGCAATCATTTCCAGTTTTTGCAGGCGCTTGACGTAGCTTTCCAGCGCTTCACGCCGCGCGCCAGGGCGGGCCGCAGAGATGGCGTCTGCCATCTGGACAATGTTGTCTTCCACCGTCAGACGCGGGATTTCATCATGGTGCGCGCCTGCCGCGTGCGCCGCCGCCGCGCTCTCGCCGTAGCGCAGCATCAATTCCTGCGACAGCAAAGCGTGCGGGCCTTCGCCATCCGGGACGATTTTACCCAGGTCATGGAGCAGTGAAGCGCGCTTGGCAACGGTGACGTTAGCCCCCAACTCGGCGGCAATGGACGTGCCAATCAAACAGACTTCGATAGAGTGATCCAGCAGGTTCTGCCCGTAGGACGTGCGATAACGCATTCGCCCCAGCAACTTCACCAGTTCCGCGTGCAGACCGGTCACGCCCGACTCCATGACGGCACGCTCGCCCGCCTCTTTAATCATGGCGTCCACGTCCTCCTGTGCCTTGAGAACGGTTTCCTCAATGCGCCCCGGATGAATGCGTCCGTCCACAATCAGGCTGGTCAGCGCAATGCGGGCAATCTCGCGGCGCACAGGGTCAAATGACGACAGCACGACCGCTTCCGGCGTGTCGTCAATAATCACGTCTACGCCGGTCAGCGTCTCAAAAGCGCGGATGTTGCGCCCTTCGCGTCCGATAATGCGGCCTTTGACATCATCTGACGGCAATGACACCACCGAAACAGTGGTTTCGGACACATGGTCGGCAGCAATGCGCTGAATGGCGGTCGTGACAATGCTGCGGGCGCGCTTGTCGCCTTCGGCTTTGGCTTCCTCTTCAATGCGCTGAATGAGCCGGGCCGCCTCATGGCGCGTCTGGTCTTCTACGTCCTTGAACAAAACGCTTTTGGCATCTTCGGTACTCAGGCCGCTGATACGCTGTAATTCCTGCTTTTGCTGCTCTTTAAGGTCCCACACTTCCTGCAAGTGGCGGCTGCTTGCCCGCTCCTGGACGGCCAGCGCCTCGCGCTGTGCGTCCAGGCCCATCAGCTTTTCGTCTAATGCTTCTTCTTTTTGTGCCAGTTTTCGCTCTAACCGTTGCAGCTCATGCCGCTTTTCTTTGTTTTCCTGTTCCACTTCGTCGCGCAGGCGATGGGCCTCTTCGCGGGCCTCAATCAGCAGTTCTTTCTGGCGCGTCTCAGTCTGCTTTTGCAGGGCGGCGCGCTCGCCTTCTATCTCTTTAGCCTGAGTGAGCAGGCGCGCGCGTTGCGGCTTGACGTAAAGGACGGCAATGCCAGCCAGAGCGGCCACGAAGACCGCCGCCAGCACTGCCAGTTGCGTGATAATAGGCATCGTTCCCTCTCCCCCAAATTTGGTTTGTCTTTTGAGGTAGAGCGGACGGCAGTTGGCTTTCTATGACAGGCTCATCAAACGGAGAGTTGAAGGCCGATTGTCATGGGTTGCGTGTTTCCGTCTTGTGTCCTGGCAGACTAACGACTTATTATTGCACACGCGCGTCGGCAATTCCTGCTTTTCGCTTTAGCGCGGTTCGTCCCATTCATCAACGTCCTCGTCATCGGCCTCGCCGGGCGCGGGCAGACACTCCCGCGTGACCTGCTTGACCGTCTCCCACCCGAAACCGCGCCGCTGCAGGAACCCCATCAACTTCTGCCGCTCCGCTTGCAGAGTGGCCCGGTCTACCCCATGAGCGGGAACAATGCGCGTCTTTTTGTGCGCCGCCGCACGCGCCAGAGTGAGTTCGTCTTCGTCCGTGACACGGTTCAGCGCCGTGTCTATCTGGTCTTTGGCAACGCCCTTCTGGAACAGTTCCTGCCCTAGACGCCGCCTGCCCAGCGGGCGGCTGCCGCCAGGGCGGGAGCGGGCATCCACCCATTGCGCCGCAAACAGCGCGTCGTCTAGCAGAGCGAGGCGGCTGAGTTTGGCGACAACGGCCTCAATGGTCGCGTCTTCGTAGCCTTTCTGCCGCAGGCGCGTCTCTATCTCGCGCCGCGCGCGGGGCCGCACGTCTAAAAGCGACAAGGCCGCTTCCGTCGCTTTGTGCGTTTCTTCCGCCCCGGCGACTTCGCGCAGTTTATCGGGCGTCATGGCGCGTCCGACACGCAGGCCCAAATCGGCGGCGACGGCCTCCCCCACCCCGATAACGAACTCGCCGTCCACAAACACGTTCAGGCGGCCCTTGCGCCGCTTCTGCGGCTCCAGCGCGGTGATAGTGGGCATAGCGCTACCGATAGCCTCGGTACAGGCCATCCACAGCGCATTCGCCGATGTATTCTTCTAGGCTGACGCTTGCTGACCGCGCTCCAGCTTGCGCTTGTTCCAGCAGGTCTTGATGGATATGCAGCGAAAATGTCAGGCCGGGTTCCGGGCCTTCTGAACCCTGAAGCGGATGCGCCGCCACAAAATGCGGGTTTTCTATCACTCCCAGAATGTTGCTGTGCGGGTCGGTGACGGCCCCTAGAGAGATGCCAGCCCCTACATCCTGCACGGGTTGATAGTCTCGCGCCCCCGATGCAAGCAGGTGCGCATAAGCGGCCTGCGCGTTGGAAACGCCCCAGTAGGTTACGGCATCCCTAGCCTGTGCCGCGTCGGCGGCGCTGACAGGCTGCAGGCCAAGCTCATAGCCGCCGACGTTGAAGCCAACATAAAATGGCTCGTCAAAGTAGGGTGGCTTGCCGAGCAGTTGGGCGTACCAGGCTTTAGCCGCATCTAAATCTGCGACTTGATAAACCAGCGTGCGAAGTCCTTGCAACATAGGTTTTCCTGTTTTGTGTCCAATCTGGGGGCAGGAAAGCGTCTTTCTGCCCCCAGACGTTGCCTACTCCGCGGCGCCGACGGTAAGGATTTCGGCGGCCTTCTCGTCGCCCCGGATGGTGGCTTCCAGTTCGTCCATATAGTGCGGGTTTTCTTCCAGAAACTGCTTGGCGTTCTCGCGGCCCTGCCCGATGCGCGTCTCGCCATACGTGAAGAACGAGCCACGCTTCTCAATCAGCGCCATCTCCACGCCGATGTCTATGATGGAGCCGGAGCGCGAGATGCCTTTGCCGAACATGATGTCAAACTCCGCCTGACGGAACGGCGGCGCGACTTTGTTCTTAACCACCTTCACTTTGACCCGGTTGCCCACCATGTCCGTGCCCTGTTTGAGCGTTTCAATGCGGCGCACGTCCAGCATGATGGACGCATAAAACTTCAGCGCGCGCCCACCAGGAGTGGTTTCCGGGTTGCCGAACATGACGCCAATCTTTTCCCGGATTTGATTGATGAAGATGGCCGCCGTATTGGTCTTGGAGATGGAGCCGTTGAGTTTTCGCATCGCTTGAGACATCAGACGCGCCTGAAGACCCATGTGGCTGTCGCCCATCTCGCCTTCAATTTCGGCTTTGGGCACGAGCGCGGCCACCGAGTCCAGCACTACCACGTCCACCGCGCCGGAGCGGACAAGGGCGTCCATGATTTCCAGCGCCTCTTCGCCCGTAGAGGGCTGCGAGATGAGCAGTTTGTTGATGTCCACGCCCAGGTTCTTAGCGTACTCCGGGTCAACCGAATGTTCGGCATCCACGAACGCCGCCGTGCCGCCCGCTTTCTGCGCTTCAGCCACGATGTGATAGGCGATGGTCGTCTTGCCCGACGACTCCGCTCCGTGTATCTCGGTAATGCGTCCGCGCGGCACGCCCCCTACTCCCAGCGCCAAATCCAGTGCAAGCGAGCCGGTGGAAATCGCGTCTACCTTCTGATTGGGCCGCTCGCCAAGCCGCATGACTGACCCTGTGCCAAACTGCTTTGTGAGCTGGGCGAGCGCCATGTCCAATGCCTTATCTTTATCCAATGCTTTTTCTCCTCCTGCCCGGTGGGGGCAACTAATGCGTGTTTCCAAAAGGGAACGTCTGTACGATATTATACCTGAGGTTTGGCACTTTTGCGCGCGCCTCTGGCGGCAAAGTTTGCATTAAATGAAACCGGTCAACTTGGAATGGCTGGAACATACGTTCGGAGACCGGTATTTGGCACGCATTTCCAGATTTACGCCGCGCCACCGTGATATGCGGCGTAAACCTTCTTCGGTCTGCGGCAAAGCCATGCCGAGCCATCGCGCAGTCTAAAGCCTCAGCCAGCCTTGTCAGTTCTGGCTGAGGGCGCACGCCAACCCAGAGAACGCAGGGCTGTTTTTCATTTGGAAATATGCCGCCCGTCGCCGGAAAAACGCGAAAGTCTGGGGTCTGTTGCGCGACGCGCTGCGCTTCAGCAACTAACTCGGCTTGGCGCTCGGCAGAAACATCGCCCAAAAACTTTAGTGTGATATGGAAGTCATTTGTCTCATACCATTGAGGCCACTCGTGCTGATAAAGTTTATCGTTCAGCAACTTCCAGTAGGCTGTCTTGCGCGCAATCGCGTGACGCACAGAAGCAGGCAAGGATATGGCGAAAAAATGGTTCATCCGTCTTCACCTGGTGCGAAGGCGGCAGCATTGGGATTGAGCAGGAAGCGACGTACGAGGGCGAGGGCGGCCTGCGCGGAACGGGCGCGGACATCAGCGCGTCGCCCTAGAAATTGATGCAGTTCCGAAAACGCGCCGCCGTTCCATGCGAGGCCGATATGCACGGTTCCAATGGGCTTTTCCGGCGTCCCACCGCCTGGCCCGGCAATCCCGGTGATGCTGACACCGACATCCGCTTCTCCGACTGCGCGCGCCCCCTGTGCCATCGCTTTTGCTGTCTGTGCGCTCACTGCCCCATATTCTGCGAGCAGGGCTTCCGGCACGCTTAAAAAGTGCATTTTGGCGTCATTAGAATAGGTTGTCAGCCCTAGCCCGAAGACCTGCGACGCATTGGGCACATCGGTCAAGCGCTTGCTCAGAAGGCCGCCGGTGCAGGATTTGGCGGTCGCCAGCGTCTTTTTCTGTTCGCGCAGCAGCGCGACGACCGTCATTTCCAGCGTTTCGCCGTCTGTGCCGTACACAACGTCTCCCAGCCGTGCCCGGATTTGGCGCTCGCGCGGAGCAATCAGCGCTTCGGCTTCGGCTTCCGAGGCCGCGCGGGCGGTTATTCGCAGATGCACTTCCCCGGTTTTGGCATACGGCGCGACAGTGGGGTTATCGGACAACATCAGGTCTTTTACCCTGTCCTCCACAAGCGACTCGCCCATGCCGACCACGCGCAGCACGCGCGATTGAATGACCGTGCGCGCGCCCGCCGTCCGTTCCTGCAGAAACGGCTCTATACTCGCTTCCACCATTGGAATTAACTCGCTAGGCGGCCCCGGCAGGCACAGAGCGAGTTTGCCATTCGCCTCAAACAGCGCGCCAAGCGCTGTTCCATTCGGATTAGGAAGGCCGCGCCCGGCTTTCGGGATAAGCGCCTGCTTGAGAAAACTCGCAGGCGGATTGTCCGTGCCGCGTTGTGCGTACCGTTCGCGGAGCCAGCGGGCATGAGCGGCGTCTTCTGTCAATTCCACGCCCAGGACTTCAGCGACCATCTCTTTGGTGAGGTCATCCATCGTCGGCCCCAGCCCGCCGATAGTAATCACGAGGTCGGCGCGCGAGAATGCCAGCCGCAGGGCGTCCTGAATGCGCGCCGCATTGTCGCCCACCGTCGTGCGGAATTGAATGGTAATCCCCAGACGGGAAAGCATCTGCGCCACGAACACGGCATCCGTATCAGTTGTCTGCCCCAGCAGAAGTTCTGTGCCCACCGAGAGAGTTTCCGCAGTCATAACCCTTCATTCCCCCATTATTCTGTGCAGAATAGCCACGCGGCATGTATTCTGCACAGAATAATGCTGTTCTACGCGGCGGTCAGCCTGTCCAGCAAGCCTTCCACCTCTTCCGGCGTCGCAAACTCAACCGTCACCGTGCTGCGTCCCCCGCGACCGGCGCGCACGGCGACTTTAGCCCCCAGTGCCGCGCGCAGACGATCTTCCAGAGACTGCCAGTGAACGCTTTTCTCGGCGGCAGGACGGCGCAAAGGAGTCTGCATACTGCTCGCTTCGGCCTGCGCGATTCGGCGCGCTTCAGCCACGCTCAGGCGGCGGTCAATGATGGCCCGCCAGAGAGCGCGGCGCGTCTGCGTGTCAGGCAGGGAAAGCAGCAATTTGCCATGCTCCGGGGTCATCTGCCCCTGACTGATGCTGTCCTGCATCTCGGCAGGAAGCCGCAAAAGGCTGAGAGCGTTGGCGATGGTGGGCTGCGCTTTGCCGAGCTGCCTTCCCAAATCAGATTGAGTGAGGCCAAATTGGTCAAGCAGCTGCCGATAGCCGCGCGCCGCTTCAATGGCGTTCAAGTCCTCGCGCTGGATGTTTTCAATGAGCGCGACCGTGAGCGACTCTTCTTCGGTCAACTCGCGCACGATGGCCGGAATGCGCGTCAGTCCTGCCTGCTGCGAGGCGCGAAAACGGCGCTCGCCTGCGACGAGTTCGTAGCGGCCCTGGCCGGACGGACGCACCAGGACGGGCTGAAGTACGCCGTGCGCGGCAATAGAGGCGGCCAGTTCTGCCAGCGCGTCCGGGTCAAACTCTGTGCGCGGCTGAAGCGTGTTGGGGACAATGGCGGCAATCGCGAGTTCCTGCACCGTCTCATGGCTGCCAGCGGCGGACGCAACAGGCGGCGGGTCTGTGCCGAAAGCCGGGCGCGGCGTATCAGAGGGGGGAATGAGGGCAGACAGTCCGCGTCCGAGGCGGTTTTTCGGGGCGGGCGGCAACACGATGTTACTCTTTTCCAAGTGCGATAACCTCCTTCGCGAGTTCGGCGTAGGCTTGCGCCCCTTTGGATTTGGGGTCATACAGAGAGATGGGCTGCCCGAATGAGGGCGCTTCGCTGAGGCGAACATTGCGCGGCACGATGGTCGCGGCTACGTTGCTCCCGAAGAAGTCGCGCACTTCGGCAACCACCTGCCGCGAAAGATTGACCCGCTCATCGTGCATGGTGAGCACGACAAGGCCAATGGCGAGTTTTGGGTTCAAGTGGCTTTGCACGCGCTCCACGATGTTCATCAATTGGGAGATGCCTTCCAGCGCGTAATATTCACACTGAATGGGAATGAGAACGGCGTCGGCGGCGGTGAGGATGTTTAGCGTCAGCAGGCCCAGCGACGGTGGCCCGTCAATCAGCACGTACTCGTAGTCAGTGAGAACCGGGCGCAGGGCCTTCTTGAGGATGGTTTCGCGGGAAAGCTCCTGAAACATCTCCATCTCGGCTCCCGCCAAATCCAGCGTGGCAGGCACAATGTCCAGGCCGGGCACGGCAGCGTCTTTGCGAACGACCTGCGCGAGCGGCACGCCGTCTACCAGGGCATCGTAGAGACTGTGCTCCAATGCGCCTTTGTCTATGCCAACCCCGCTGGTGGCGTTGCCCTGCGGGTCGCAGTCAAGGAGCAGAACGCGCCTGCCTGCCGCTGCGAGGCTCGCCGCCAGGTTGACGGCAGTGGTGGTTTTGCCGACGCCGCCTTTTTGATTGACTACTGCGAGTGTCCATGTCATGCCGCTTCTCCCGATGTGCTTTGCGCTGGAAGGACAATTCGGCATCGCGCAGCGATTTCCTCCCTGCTGTGGGCTGAAGAGAGCACAGGCAGAAAAAAGCGCAGGCATGACTGCCTGCGCTGTATGCGAACATATGTACGATAATACGTCAGACTATTGCAGTTTGTCCGCTTTGGCGCGGCGCAGCATCTGGTCGGCGATGTCTGTGCCGCTGACTTTGTACGTGCCCGCGTCCACCTGCGCCTTGAGACTGGCAACCAGGCTGTCGCGTGTGTCTGGAGCGGCGTCCACCGCGACGGCGGCGGTCGCAATCGCCTGCGCCTGCTCCGAAAAGTCCACCTGTGCGGCGGGCGAAGCGTTTTTGCCGTAGGCGGAAGCTGCCAGCGATTTAGACGCGACCGGCTGGGCGGGCGCGATGGGCGCAGTCTGTGCTGCGCGCAGTGTTTCGATATCCGTGATTTTCATTGCAAGTGCCTTTCTGTCTGCCCGCGTTTTGCGGCGCAGGAGATGCGGCGGCCTGGCAATCCTGGCAGCCGTCCCTCTTGAATTGGAAACAGCTGCGGTAGACCCGTTGGCTTTGCGTCCCCGCCTTTCAGCGGGTTTGCCTTTGTCTGAATGCTGTCCCCTAATCCGGGGACGGTTCTATTATCGGCGCGCGCGGCGCGTTTCTTCAGGGTGAGCGAAAACTTTTTTTTCTGGCCCCATTATAGCCGCTTTTCGGGAGCCGTGTCAAAGAGCGGCGGCCCTCCGTGTGAACATTTCCGGGCAAGGCGCGTCTTCCCTTGCGAACACTTCCCATAAGGAGAATTGACCGTGAAACATTTGCTTCCCCTGACCCTTGCGGCGGCGCTGCTGGCTTCGGCTGGCTTTGCCGACCCGCCTGCGACGCCGCCCGCTGTCCCCGCGCCGCCAGCGGCCCCTGCCGCGCCAACAGCCCCCACGCCGCCACCTCCGCCTCGCCATGAGGCCCCGAACATGGTGGGCGGCAAAGTGTCCGCGATGGACGCCGCGAAGCGCACCCTGACCATTACCAGCCACCGCGACCCGACTGGCGTCACCGTCACCGTCGCTCCCAATGCCAGAGTGATGATGACAAAGCCTGCCGTGCTCGCTGACATCAAGACGGGCGACGCAATTGTGGCCTTCGCGCAGGGCGGCGACATTGCCCCCGGCGCAGCGTCCATTGACGCCCAGCGCGTCATGCTTCTTCCCATGCTTCCGCCTATGCACAAGGGCAAGGATGGGCACGACCCCGGTTTCGCCCGGAACCGCGTGCAGGGCACGGTGGCGGCGACAGCGCCCGCGCTGACCCTCACCACACCGGGCGGCGCAACTGTGACCATCAACACAACCGACAAAACGCGCGTGGAGCAGACCACAATGGGTACGCTCAATGACATCGCTGTCGGGACAAACGTGCAGGCGCGCGTCACCGGCGACCCGTCGACTCTGATGGCAACTGAAGTGCGCGTGATGCCCGCGCGCGGCGGCGAAGGCCATCCGCACGGCGGGGCCGCGCCGAACGGGGCAGCAACGCCCGCGCCAGCGGGCCAGTAGCGCCTACAGCTCATAGGGCGCGGCAGGAACGGCAACTCACCTTCCCGCCGCGCCTTTTTTGTTATTCTGTATCTTCCGTAAAGGCGTCCAAGATTTCCGCCCGTGTGACAGTGGCAACGCCGACTTTCCGCACGGCCATTGCGCCCGCGTAGTTGGCAAGCGTGACCGCCTCTAAGGGAGTGGCCCCCGCCGCTAGCGCCAGCGTGAGCGTGGAAATCACCGTGTCGCCCGCGCCTGCCCCGTCAAAGACTTCTACCGGGTGCGCGGGCACAGTGGTCTGCGTGTCCTGCGGGCCAAACAAGGTTAACCCCTGCGCGCCGCGCGTAATCAGGACGTATTCGGCTCCAGAGCGCCGCCGCAGCATTCGGCCCGCCTCGCGCAGCGTGCCGTCGTCAGCGTGGTCGTCTAAAATCAGCCCGGTGGCCACGCTCGCTTCCGACACATTGAGCGTCAGCACCGTCAAACGCGCATGGGAGCCGATAGCGGGTGGCTTCAGGTTTCCTGTAATGACTTTGCCCAGCGCGCGTGCCTGCGACACCGCCGCATCCAGAAGCGACGCGCCCAATAGCCCTTTTTGATAATCCGACAGCAGCAGGGCATCGCAGGCGGGCAGGGCAGTTTGCAGCACGGCCCGCAGACGTGCCTGCGTGTCGGCATCCACAGGGTCACGCCGCTCGTGGTCAACGCGCACAATCTGCTGACGGTTGTCGTGCTGTGAGTGCGCCATCACGCGGGTCTTGCGGGTAGTTGGACGGGTAGGCGTGACGACAAGGCCGCTTGTGTCCGCGCCTTCCTCATTCAATTTCTCGCGCAGGGTGTTTCCCGCGCTGTCTTCTCCCACGACACCCACAATGGACGCGACGGCTCCCAGCGCGCACAGATTGTTGACGACGTTGGCCGCGCCGCCCGGCACGTGGGTCTCGTGGTCGGCGTCCACCACCATCACAGGGGCTTCCGGGGAGATGCGGCCCACCTTGCCCCAGATGTATTCGTCCAGCATCACGTCCCCCAGCACGAGAATGCGTTTGCCAGTGAAGGCATCTAAGAGCGCCTGCGCGCGTGCCTGTGTCAACTGGTGTTCCATGTATTTATTTCCTTCTCTGGAATATCGTAATCACGGGATTAGGGTACAACATATCATGGGGAAGCCCTTGTGTGGGCAGCCCATGAACGAACGAACAAACTGCGTGCAGATCAGCACCATTGATGAGCATAAACTCTCGATCATAGTCGTGCTTCAGGATACCAAGATAGGCGAGAGCAGCGGGGTCTTTGAGGCGGAGCGCGTCATCGTAGTCATACTCGCTGAGCACCACCACGTCTGGCTTCTCCCTCTGCAAAAGAGCAGCATCCCAATCTTGGCCGTTGTAGACAATGCGCCTGAGCGTGTCCGGCGGCGTTTGCTCGCGCCAGGCTCCGGGTCGCGGGGCGCAAAAATAGGGACTGACGGGCACTGACCCAAACCAGGGCTGCGTGGCAAACCCCACGGTGCGGGGAAACGGCGCGAGTTTGTTAACCCATTGAAGCGCCCAGTCACGATTATCAAGCACCGTCATCGGCTGAATGAGCCAAAGGCAGTTGGCCAGCGTGCAGAACAGAACAATCCCCCCAGCTGTTTTGCCAACCCACCGAGCATCAGGATGCGGAATGCGCGAACACTCGTCTATGAGTCGCCCCGCCCAGACTGCCAGCACCGGCAAGAGGGGAATGACATAACGCGCGTACCGCACGGCGGCAAGACTGACCAGCACGTAATAGGGCAGGGCGAACGCAGCGAGCAGCCCGTCCCCGCGCGTGCGCCGCACAAGAGCGTAAACGAGCGCTGCACCAGACAGCAGAAGAAGCGGCAGGCCCAGTCCCGCATATAAATTACGCGCAATGGTGTAGACGAAGCCGTTGCCTGTGCCCCGGAAGGTCGGGTCGTCCGCGTTCTGCACGTGAACGGCCTCAAAGCGCACGTCATGCAGGAAGACGGGCGTTTCCAGCAGCGCGCCGGGGCAGGCCACCAGAAACGCGGCGGCGAAGCCCAGCGCGGCAATTCCTATTCCCTGCGGGCGGCGGGCAACGAGGCAGGCGGCCACAACCGGAAGCAGGGTCAGCGCCATGTTGTATTTCGTCGCCGCCGCCAGTCCCGCAAAGACGCCCGCCCAGAGCGCCGCGCGCGTGGGCTTCGCGTCTTCTGTTGCCAGCCGGGCCGCCCACGCCAGCGACAGCATGACCCAGAACGTGGCGGGAACGTCCACCGTGAGCCAGTGCGAATGCTGCGCGTGCAGAGGCGTCACGGCGAGAACCAGCGCGCCCAGCAGCCCCGCCCGCCGCCCCCACAGGCGCGCGCCCAGCGCGTAAGTCGCCCAAACCGTGCCGACCCCCATTGTCACGGTGAGAAGGCGTCCAATCAGATAAAGCCGCGCCCACTGTTCGTGCCACAGGGGCAGGGGTTTGGGCACGATGTCTGCCGCGCCAAACAGAAACGCGAGGGAGTTGAGGAAGTTCACCAGATACAGTTGGAGGGAGCCGTAATGGTAAAAGTGCGGCAGAAGCCGCCCCGCGAAGACGTTCATGCTCATCGCGGCTTCCAGCACGACGCTTTCATCGGGGTGGTAGGAAAAGAAGTGCGTCGCCGACGGCAGCCCCCACGCCAGCCCCCAGACGCGCAGGGCGAGCGCAAGCAGGAGAACACCCATGAGGGGCAGGGGGCCAGCGGTCAGCGTCGCCATGAGGCACAAGGTTTGCCGCCGCCGTCCCCGTTTCCTGCGTTACGCTGACAGAAGGGCCTGCCGCGCGGTCAGTTTGTCGCGCCGCGCGGCGAGGTCTGCCGCGTCCTGCCGGGCTTTGTCTACGGCGTCCGGCGCGGCGCGCTCCACAAAGGACGGGTTGGCGAGGCGCGCGTTCAGGCCCGTCAACTCTTTGTCTAGTTTGGCGATTTCCCCCGCAAGGCGCACGGTTTCGCGCGCGGGGTCTACGCCTTCCAATAATTCATTGGCGGGAACGTAGAACGTCACGCCGGGAACGCCAATGGGAACGTTTTTGCCCTCCGGCGGGGTGGGGGAGAGCGTCACCGTTCCCAGCCGCGCCAGATTAGTCAGCGCGGGCATCTGCTCCCGCAGAACGGCTTCCGCGCGCTCACCATCCGGCACGACCGTCACCGTGAAACGGCGATTGAGAATAACGGCGCGCGCGGCCTCGTTCTCCGGGCCACCGGGCGTGAAGTCGGCACGCAGGGCGCGCAGGGCGGTGATTGAGTCCAGCACGAGCGCCATGCCGCGCTCGGCGTCTTCGTCAACGAGGCTTGCCTCGGCTTGAGGGAACGGGGCGATGCACAGCGGGCCGCGCTCGCCGGGCACGGATGGCAGCGCCGCCCAGATTTCCTCGGTCATAAACGGCATCAAGGGATGCAGCAGGCGCAAGACGGTTTCCAGCACGAGCAGAAGCGTCGCCTGCGCGGGACGCCTGGCGTCAGGGTTGTCGCCTTGCAGGGCGGGCTTGCAGAGTTCCACGTACCAGTCGCAGAACTCGTTCCACACGAACTCGTAGAGGGCGGCGCAGGCTTCGTCAAAGTCGTAGGAGCCGAAGGCGGCGTTCACTTTCTCGGTCGTGCGCGCCAGCCGGGACAGTATCCAGCGATGGGGAAGGGCAAGAAGGCCCTCACCCGGCGCAGGAGCGCCACCCTCTCCCGCTTCGCAGGCGAGGGTTAAGACACGCTCCGCCTGTTCTTTCTGCTCCCCCTCGCCTGCGTCAGCGGGAGAAGGGGCGGGGGGGTGAGGGCCATCTTCCGCGTGCATCAGCACGAAGCGGGCGGCGTTCCACAGTTTGTTGCCGAAGTTGCGGGCATCGGGAATGCGGTCTTCGCTGAACCGAATGTCCTGCCCTTTGGACGCCAGGCGCAAAAGCGAGAAGCGCAGGGCGTCCGCGCCGTAGCGGTCTATCATCTCCACCGGGTCTATGCCATTGCCCAGCGACTTGGACATACGGCGGCCCTTTTTGTCCAGCACGGTAGCAAAGATATAGACTTCCCGGAAGGGACGCTCGCCCCGGAACTCCAGCCCCGTCATAATCATGCGCGCCACCCAGAGATAAAGTATCTCGCGGGACGTGGTGAGCACATCGGTTGGGTAGAAGTACGCCAAGTCGGGCGTCTCGGCGGGCCAGCCCAGCGTGGCGAAGGGCCACAGGGCAGACGAGAACCACGTGTCCAGAACGTCCTCGTCCTGCGTGAGTTGGCCGGTTCCGGCGCGCTCCTGCGCCTCCGCGAGCGAGCGGGCGGCAACGTAACTGCCGTCCGCCTTGTAGTAAATCGGTATGCGGTGGCCCCACCAGAGTTGACGCGAAAGGGGCCAGTCGCGCAGGCCCGCCATCCAGTCCAGATAAATGCGCTTGTAGCGGGCGGGAGCGAATGTGATGTCGCCCTGCTCCACAACTTCCATCGCCTGCCGCACCAATTCCGTGCCTGTCATCTTCATAAACCACTGGTCGGACAGCAGCGGCTCAATGGTCGTGTGGCAGCGCTCGCAGGTGGGGACGCGGTGCGGGTGGTCTTCCGTCTTTTCCAGCAGGCCCAATTGGTCTAAGTCAGCGACGACAAGGTTGCGGGCTTCATAGCGGTCAAGGCCGGAGTAGCGCTCCCCGGCATCGGCGGTCATGTTGCCGTCAAAGCCAATCACGGTGATCTGCGGCAGCGAATGGCGCAGGCCCGCCTCGTAGTCGTTGGGGTCGTGGGCAGGAGTGACTTTGACAGCCCCCGTGCCCATTCCCAGCGCGGCGTAGTCGTCGGCGATCAGCGGGATTTCGCGCTCCGTAAGCGGCAGCGAGAGCATTTTGCCCGCCAGCGCCGCGCGCGGGTCGGCGGGGTTGACGGCAACGGCGGTGTCGCCGAGCATCGTCTCCGGGCGCGTGGTGGCGACGGTAATCTCTCCGGTGCCGTCGGCAAACGGGTAGCGAATGTGCCACAGGTGGCCCGCCTGCTCTTCTTCCTCCACCTCAATATCCGAAATGACGGTGCGGCAGCGCGGGCACCAGTTCACCATGCGATTGCCTTTGTAGATTAACCCCGCGTCATGGAAGCGCACGAACGCTTCCGACACAGCGGCGGCGTAGGCGGCGTCAAACGTGAACCGCTCGCGCTTCCAGTCAAAGCCGCAGCCGAGACGCTTGAGTTGGGTGATGATGCGCGCGCCGTACTCTTCTTTCCACTGCCAGACGCGCTCCGTGAACGCTTCCCGGCCCAAATCAAAGCGGGTGAGACCCTCTTTGGCAATCTGCTTTTCCACCACGTTCTGGGTCGCGATGCCCGCATGGTCGGTGCCGGGCAATATCAGCGTCGTAAACCCGCTCATGCGCTTCCAGCGGCCCAGCACGTCCTGCACGGTGTACGTGAGCGCGTGCCCCATGTGCAGGGAGCCGGTCACATTGGGCGGCGGAATGGTGACAGAGTATTTGGGCGTGCCCGGCATCGCGTCCGGGTGAAAGAAGCCGCCCGCTTCCCATTCCGCGTAGCGGCGCGCTTCCACGTCTTTCGGCTCGTAGGCTTTATCCATGCTGGGTTCTCTTTCACTCACAGGGGCAGGGCAAAATGATGGCTGGTAATAGTCATGCGCTTGCGGAAGTAAAAGCGGTGCGCCGCCCCGCGCTGCACCCCCGAATCCAGTTCCAGCAGGGCGCAGCCTGCGGCGCGGGCTGTTTGGGTCAGCCAGTCCAGCAGGCGGTCGCCGTGCCCCTGCGAGCGCGCGGCGCTGTCGGTGACTAAATCGTCCACGTAAAGCGTGCGCCCGGTATGGAGTTTGTCCAGAAAGCGAAAGCCCGCGACGGCGCGCACCATCTCGCCTTCTGAAAGAAACGCAAGCAAAAAGCCGGTTTGCTGCATTCCGCGAATGCGTGGCACAAACTCTTCTTCCGTCAAATGCGGGCGCAATTGCGCCATCACCGGAAAGCAGCGCGCTATCTGCCCGTCAGTTTGAGCAAGTTCAATGGGCATCGTCTTCGTCTTTCCCGTATGGCCCGGCAATGCAAAGCCCCCGCGCCCTGTTCCCAAAGTTTGTCTTGGGGCGAGAGGCAGCAAATGCCACTCGCAAGGACGCGGGGGCCTGTGAAAGCCAGCGCGCGGTACCACCTTGCTTCCCGAATGCCGCCTCTGGTTCCCTATTATTGAGGGTGAGGGGGCGACACGGGCACTTCATTCTGTCACGGCTCCGGGGCGACCTTCGGCGGGCGCGGCGTCAGAGGCTTGCACCAAATGCCTCTTTCTCTGGAAACGGCGCGCGCCGCGTACTCTTCCCCATCACAGCCGATGGCAACAAAGTATAGCCGCAAACGGGGGCGGCTGTCAAGGCGAAGACGCCCGCGCCCTGGCCTAAAGCGGGCGGTACCACCCGGACGGGCGCGCAGGGCGCGGCGCGTCGTCTTCGGGCGGTTCTTCCGCGTGGCCGCTCAGGGCCGCCGTCGGCGTCATCTCCCGCGCGGCAATCTTGAACGCGAGCACGTCCGCGAAGCCCTGCCGCGCAAGGTCGGGCAAAGTCAGTTCCGAGGCGGCGAGCCGCGCGGCTTCCGGCGTGTCCGCGTCTATTTCCAGCGTCGCCGTTCCCTGAAACGAGACATTCACTTTGTAGCGCATCACGGGTTACACAGCGGCTTTCAATGGCTCCGGGTTCAGGGGCAGAAGTTCGGCGGGCAGGAACAGCCCGTCCTTGCGTACAAGCGTGTCGTCAAACCAGATTTCCCCGCCGCCGTACTCCGGGCGCTGAATAAGCACCATGTCCCAATGCACCACCGAGCGGTTGCCGTTGTCGGCAATCTCATACGCCTGGCCCGGCGTGAAGTGCAGCGACCCGGCAATCTTCTCGTCAAACAGGGTGTCCTTCATGGGATGCAGCACGTAAGGGTTGAAGCCAAGCGAGAACTCGCCCACGTAGCGCGCACCCTCATCGCTGTCTAAAATCTGGTTGAGCGCGGTTCCGGCGCTCCCGCCTGCTTTGGCTTCTACGGCCCTGCCGTTCTGAAAGCGCAGTTGGACGTTCTCAAACAGCGTGCCCTGATAGACCGTCGCCGTGTTGAAGGCAATCGTGCCGTTGACCGTTTCGCGCACGGGGGCGGTAAAGATTTCCCCATCGGGAATGTTGTTTTCGCCGGTGCAGGGGATGACCGGAATGCCCTTGATGGAGAACGTCAAGTCCGTGCCGGGAGAAACTAATCGCACGCGGTCGGTTCGCTCCATGAGCGCCTTCAAGGGTTCAATAGCCGCGCTCAGTTTGCCGTAGTTGAAGGTGCAGACATCAAAGTAGAAGTCTTCAAAGGCTTCCGTGCTCATGCCCGCAAGCTGCGCCATGCTGTCGGTGGGCCAGCGCAAAACGACCCATTTGGTTTTGGGGACGCGCGTGTTGGTATGCACCGGGTTCCACCAGAGCGATTGGTAGAGTTTCATGCGCGCATCCGGCACATCGGAGAGTTCGGTGACGTTCTGCGCGCCGCGCACGCCAATATAGGCATCCATCTGGGCCATGCGCGCCTGCTCCCATTCTCCCGTGAGGCGCATTTGTTCTTCGGTGGCGCTGTGGTAAAGGGCGCGCAGCACTTTGTTGCGCTTGACGGAGACAAACGGCAGCCCGCCCGCCTGCGCGATGCGCTCCACGAGCGCGCTGACCACGTCATCGGGCATATCATACGCTTCCACCAGCACTTTCTCGCCGGGCTGCACGGCAACCGAATAGCCGACAAGCACATCAGCCAGTTTTGCCACGCGGGGGTCTTTCATGGGGGAACTCCTTCACAAGATGGGTTTGGGGCCATTATACCTGACAGATTTGCGGGTATGATGGCGCAGGAGGACTTTCTCAATGGCAGACACGACAACGGGCACGGCGGGGAAATTGGCAGGCAAAGTGGCACTGGTCACGGGCGGCGACGGCGGCCTCGGCACGGCGATGTGCCTGAAGTTCGCGGCAATGGGCGCGGCGGTGGCGGTCGGATGGTACGGCAAAGACCCCGCGCACGCGGACGCATTAGTCAAGCAAATCACCGATGGCGGCGGCAAAGCCATTGCCGTCGCGGGCAATGTCGCCAGCGCGGACGACGTGAACAAAGACATCGCGCAGGTGGTGAGCGGGCTGGGCGGCATTCACATTGTTGTCAACAACGCGGGCTTTGAGAACGATTATCCGTTCCTGGAGATGCCGCCCGAAGTCTGGCAGTCCGTGATCAATGTCAATCTCACGGGGCCGTTTCTGGTGGGGCAGGCGGCGGCCAAATGGATGGCGGAAAACAAGACGGGCGGCGTGATTGTCAACATTTCCAGTGTCCACGATGTCATTCCCTGGTCGCACTTCGCCCACTACTGCGCGGCGAAGGCGGGCCTGAGTATGCTCACCAAATGTATGTCGGTGGCGCTGGCCGAGCACAAAATCCGCGCGGTGACGGTCTGCCCCGGCGCGATTGCGACGCCTATCAATAAAAACGTGTGGGGCAGCGACCAACTGCGCCCGCTTTTAGAGGCTAAAATCCCCTGGGGCCGCATCGGCAAGCCCGACGACGTGGCGAACGTCGTGTCGTTCCTCTGCACCCCGGAGGCGGAATATGTCAACGGCTCCCAGATTTACGTGGACGGGGCCATGATCCAGTACGCCGATTTCCAGCACGGCGCGGTATAGCCCGGTTTGCTCACAGGGCGCGGTGCAGGGCGACAAAGCCCGCAATGCCTAACTTCGCGGCGCGTTTCGCCGGGTAGCGTCCTGCCTCGGCGTATCCGTGCCGGGCGTAAAAACGCAGCGCAGCGTCGTTGCCGATTTCCGCGTGGAGGGCGACAAGCAAACTGCCTGCGGCGCGGGCGCATCGGTGAACGTCGGTTATTAACAATGAGCCGATGCCCTGCCCGCGCGCGTCTTCTCTGACGGCAAGAATGCTCAGATAAAACGCGCCGGGCGGCGGCTTGCTGGTGCAGCCCATGACCGCCAACACATTGGGAAACAATCGCAGAAGGGGCAGGGGGCCGCGCAGGAGCGGCGCGAGCCAGAACATCGCTCGCCCTGCGCGGCGGCGCCCGGCGGCATCGGCGGCAAGCGAAAGCCCCACAATCCGCCCGCCCTGCTCCGCAACAGTCGCATTCTGGTAGGAAAATGGGTTGCGCGAGCGCGTGAACAGGGCCGCGAAGAAGCGCACAGTGTCGGTGGGGCGCGGCCCGAACAGGCTGTCAAATAGGGCAGGCCCGGCGGCACGAATGAGCGGTGCGGCGGCGGGAGCGTCGGCAGGAACGGCAGGCCGCAGGCGCGTTTGCGTCTCTATCACAGGGCATTGTACCCCGCAGGGAGAAAGAGCCATGGCAGACTTAACCGGCAAGGCGGCGATTGTCACGGGGGCGTCGCGGGGCATCGGGCGCGCGATTGCCGTTCGGCTCGCGCAGGACGGCGCGTCCGTCCTTGTCCATTACGGACGGGACTCCCTGAAAGCGGCGCAAACCGTCGCCCTGTGCGGCTCGTCATCGTGCGCGGCGCAGGCGGACTTGACCCAGGTGGCCGAGGTGCGCCGCCTGTTCGCAGACGCCGACGAAGCGTTCGGGCGACTGGACATTCTGGTCAACAACGCGGGCGACGCCTATTTCAGCCCGCTTGCCGACGTGACCGAGGCGGACTTTGACGCCCTGTTCGCCCTCAATGCGCGCGGCGTGTTTTTCGCCATGCAGGAGGCCGCGCGGCGCATGGAGCGAGGCGGGCGCATTGTCAACCTGTCCAGCGGCATCACGCAGTTCGGGGGAGCGCACGGCGCGCTGTACGGGGGCACGAAGGGGGCCGTGGAGCAGTTCACGCTGGCCGCCGCCAAAGAGTTGGGGCCGCACGGCATCACGGTCAACACGGTCTCGCCTGGCATGACGGAAACGGACTTGCTCCATCGCGCCGTGCCCGCCGAAGCGCAGAAGCAGATGACGCAAAGCATCCCGCTGGGGCGTCTGGGCCAACCCGATGACATCGCAGACGTGGTGGCCTTTCTGGTCAGCGACGCCGCCCGCTGGCTGACGGGGCAAAACATTCGGGCCACTGGCGGGGCAGGGTGACTTTTGCCCTGTCTGTGTTCCTGCCCTGCCCTGAAGGGCGGGGCTGACTGCGTCTCCCTTGACTTCCGCCCGCCCGCCCGGTCATAATGGCCTTCTATGGACAACCCCACTGCAACCGGCGGCGTAGACCTGCACGCCCACACCACCGCATCCGACGGCACGCTGACTCCCACTCAGTTAATTTATAAGGCGCAGGAAAACGGCCTCGCGGCGCTGGCTGTCACCGACCACGACACCATCGGCGGGCTTCAGGAGGCCGCGCAGGCCGCGCGGGAAGCCGGAATAGACTTCGTGCCCGGCGTGGAACTGTCGGTGGAAGACGACGGCGGCAGGTTCCATATGCTGGGCCTGCTGCTTGACTCCGACAATGCCGCCCTGCGCGACACGCTGGTGGAAATCCGCAAAAGCCGCGCCGCGCGCAACACCCTCATGGCCGACCGCATGAAGGAACTCAACCTGCCGGTCACGATGGACGACGTGCAGGCTGAAGCCGGGGAAGACGCGCAGGTGGTCGCGCGCCCCCACTTCGCGCGGGCCTTGATTAAAAAAGGCGTCGTGAGCACGGTGCAGGAGGCGTTTGACCAGTACCTTGCCACCGGCAAGCCGCTGTACCTGCCCAAGCAGGTGCTGACGCCCGCGCAGGCGGTCGCTCTTATCCATGATGCAGGCGGCCTCGCGCTGATGGCGCACCCCGGCCTTGTGCCCCTGAGCGACGACGCCTTCGCCGCCCGCGTGGAAAACCTGGCTGCCGACGCCGGATTAGACGGTCTGGAAGCCTACTATTCGCAGCACTCGCCCGCGCAGACGGAACGCTTTCTGGAACTGGCCCGCCGTCTGGGGCTGGCGGTCAGCGGCGGCTCCGACTTTCACGGCTCCCCCAAGCCCCACATTGAACTGGGAACCGTGTATCAGGGTGGCCCGACGCCCCACACGGTGTTAGATGACCTGCGCGCCCGCGCCGCCCGCTGAAAGAGCCTCCCTATGACCCATATGCTGGATGAGATACGCGAGCAGCCCGAAGTCGTGCGCCGCGTCATGGAGCAAGGCTTTCATGCCGTAGACGCGCTCGCCGCCGAAATCCGGCGGCGCGGCGTGGCGTATGCCTACTTCGCCGCGCGCGGCACGTCCGAGAATGCCGCTATGTACGGCAAATACGTGCTGGAAATCCAGCACGGCCTTCCTGTCGCGCTGGCCGGGCCGTCTGTTGTCACCGTGTACGGCACGGTTCCCCGTTTTGCCCCCAACGCGCTGGTGCTGGGCATCTCGCAGTCGGGGGCCGCGCCGGACGTGGTGGAAGTGGTGCGCCGGGCGCGCGAGGCGGGCGCTCTCACAGCCTGCATTACCAACGAGCCAAACAGCGCGCTGGCGCAAACGGCGGAGTTCCCTCTCTTGATTGGGGCAGGCGAGGAAGTGGGCATCGCCGCCACCAAGACATACACGGGGTCGCTGGCCCTGCTCGCCCTGCTGTCCTGCGCGCTGGACGAGACGCACCCGGAACGATTGGAACAACTGCGCCGCGCGGCGGGCGCGATGGAAAAGACCCTGCGTTTAGATGACGCCTTGCACCATTTAGTAGAAAAGTATCAGGGCATGGAGGAATGCGTCATTCTGGGGCGTGGCTACAACAAAGCGACGGCGTTTGAGACCGCCCTCAAGCTTACGGAAACCAGTTACGTGAGCGCGCGGCCCTACTCAGCAGCCGACTTCCAGCATGGCCCCATCGCGCAGGTCAATCAGGGCTACCCGTGCCTGCTGTTCGCCCCGGACGGCAAGGCGTTTGCGCCGATGGCGGCGATGGCGGAAAAACTGCGCGCGAAGCACCCTGCGCTCATCTGCTTTGCGCACGACGCCGCATTCCTGGCGGGCAGCGAGACCGCCGTCCGCATTCCCGATGCCGTGTCCGAGTGGGTTTCCCCGCTGGTGTACGCTGTCGCCGGGCAGTTGTTCGCTTACTGGCTGGCGGTCGGCAAAGGGCACGACCCCGACACGCCGCGCGGCCTGTCCAAAGTCACGCAGACGGTGTAGCATAAAAAAGGGCCGCCCGCGTGATGCGGGCGGCCCTTTTCTCTTTTGTCGGCTACGCCAGGCGGCGCAGCACGTCGTCCCAGCGCGCCGCGTCAAAGCGCACCTGCCAGGCGAAGGCGCGGCCTTTTTTGTCATAGTAGACCGCCATTGCTGCCCCGGCCAGCCGTTTAGGTTCCACCGCCAGCAGTTCCCCCGCCAGCGCGGCGTCCCGCACGTAAGCGACCCCATACCTGCCATTCATCTTCCACGCCTGCCCGCCGGTCAGCGCAACAGTCGTCACGGGGCGCGGCACGGGCGGGGCAGGGGATGCCGCGCGCGGCGTTCTGACGCGGGGCTTCTGGGCGCGGGGCGGCTTGGCGGGCACGGCAGTCGGAGCGACGTTTCGCGGGCGGGAGGAGGTTGTTTTCATGGTGGCCTATTGTAGCAAACATTTGTTTGCTGTGTCAAGGTTTGCGCCCCGCGCGCGCCCGATATTTTGGGCAGACGGTTTTTGTGCTTCACTTACCCCTTTCTTCTGGATTATCGCCGTTGACCGCAGGCAGGGAATGTGCCATACTCTTGCTATGAAGCAGCGTGGCTATGCGCTGGAGGGCGCGCAGCCCGACGAAGTTCTTCGCCCGCGCGCGGCGGACGAAGCGCAGGAAATGACCCGCGCGGCGACAGGACGCGCCCTTGTCCCCTGGGGCGGTGGGGCGCGCCAGCACGTTGGCTATCCCCTGAAGCGCCCTTTTGTCGTGGTGTCTACAGAGAACATGAACGCTCTGGTGGAACATCGCCCCGCCGACCTGACCGTAACCGCGCAGGCGGGCATGACCATCGCTGTCCTGCAAGAGAGCCTCCGTCAGCACAATCAATGGCTTTCCGTAGACGTTGCCCGCCCGGAGGTGCAGACGGTGGGAGGCATCATCGCCGCGCGCGCAAACAGTTTGCGCCGCTTCGGGTACGGGAGCGTCCGCGATCACCTGCTGGGCGTCACCGTTATCAACGCACAGGGCGAGCGCATCACCGGCGGCGGGCGGGTCGTGAAAAACGTCTCCGGCTATGACCTTCCCAAGCTTTACTGCGGCTCGTGGGGCACTCTGGGCCTCATCACCGAAGCCACCTTTAAGGTTGCTCCCCTGCCGGAAGCATCAGCCACCGTTGCGCTGTCGCTGCCCGCCGGGCGCAACAGCGAGGAGGCTTTAGACCGCCTGCTCCTGTCGGAGCTGCAGTTCTCGTTCCTGCACCTGCTGTCTCCTGCCGCCGCCCAAACCGTTCTGCCGGGCGAGGACAAAGGCGCGCAGGTGGTCGTCGCAGGCTTTGACGGCCCCGCTGAAACGGTCAACTGGCAAACCGAGACGCTGGGCGCTTCCGCTTTGCCGCCCGAAGACGCCGCCTGCGTCCGCGCCGCCCTGCGCGATTTCTCGCTTTTGCCTGCGCCGATGAGCGCGGCGTTCCATGTGCTTTCGTCACAGGTGGGCGCGTTCTCGCGGATGCTGGAATGGACAGCAGAGCGCGCGGGATTACAGGCGTCCGTCTGCTCGGATGCCGCCCTCGGCCTCATGCACGCGCATTTTGTTCCACCGAATGGGGAGGGAGACAGCAGGGCAGATTGGCCCGCTTTCTACTCCGACCTGCGCGACAAAGCAGACCGGGTGGGTGGCTCATGCGTCTTAGAGCGCCTGCCAAACGTTCTGCGCGCCGCCGAAGTGCCCGTGTGGACGCCCGTCTTAGCGGACTTCGGCCTGATGGCCCGCGTCAAAGACGCCCTTGACCCCGCGCGCCTGTGGAACCCAGGCCGCTTCGTGGGCGGATTATGAAAGCGTATGGGAATGACTGACAGCCAGCATGAAAAGGACTTGATGACCTGCGTCCACTGCGGTCTGTGCCTGAACGCCTGCCCCACCTACCTGGAAACCGGGAGCGAGGCAGACAGCCCGCGCGGGCGAATCGTGCTCATGCGCGGTCTTCACGACGGGCGTTTGTCATCATCTGACCGCGACGTGGTGGAGCACCTTGACCGCTGCCTCGGCTGCCGAGCCTGCGAAACCGCCTGTCCCTCCGGCGTTCCCTACGGTTCGCTGCTGGAAGTCGCCCGCGAGCGCCTTGTTGAAGAAAAGGCGCACGGTGTGGCAACAGATGCCGCGCGCCATGCGCTCCTCGGCATGCTGGCGTCCCCGCGCAAAATGACTGTTGCCATGCGGATGGCGCAGGCGACCACCGGCGGGGCCGTTCCCGCTCCGGTTGTGAAAGCGCTTTCCGGGGACGCAGGCGCACGGGGTCAGGCCGTCTCCCTTCCCGCTGAGATTGCGCCGCCTTTGCCGCCCGCCGTCACGCCCGCCGTTGGCCCCCGCCGCTTTCGGGTAGGAATGCTCGCCGGGTGCGTCATGCGCGTCCTATACGGCGACACCAATACCGACACCGCGCGCGTCCTCGCCGCCAATGGCTGCGAAGTCTTGGTCAACCTTCGGCAAGGCTGCTGCGGCGCGCTCCATGTTCATAACGGCTACGGCGACGAAGCGCGTCAAATGGCGCGTCAACTCCTAGATGCCTTCTCCCCCCACGACGGATTAGATGCTGTCGTGGTCAACTCAGCAGGCTGCGGCTCCACAATGAAAGAGTACGGGCACTTGCTGGCCGATGACCCCGAATACGCCGCCCCTGCCGCCGCGTTTGCCGCCAAAGTGCGCGACGTGTCCGAATGGCTCCACGACATCGGCTGGGTCGCACCTTTGCGTTCCCTCGCCGAAGGCCAAGTCACCATGACCTACCACGATGCCTGCCACCTGGCGCACGGGCAAAACGTCCGCGATGCGCCCCGCGCGCTGCTTTCTTTGATACCCGGTGTCACACTCGTGCCGCTGCCCGAAAGCGAAATCTGCTGCGGCTCGGCGGGCATCTACAACTTCACTCAGCCCGACATGGCCCGCCGCCTGCAAGCCCGCAAACTCGCCCATATTCAGCAGACCGGCGCGTCTATCGTCGCCACCGGCAACCCTGGCTGCCTGAGTTGGATACAAAACGGGTTCACGGAGCGCGGCCTGCCCGATATTCGCATCGCCCACCCCGTCACCCTGCTCGCGGAGGCATTGGAATGAAATCAATTCTGCGTGCTCTGCTAGGCACGTTTCTCATATTCTGCTGCATCCTGTGTCCGCTTGTATTGCTCTGCGTTCTCTTTTTATGCTGGATGCTCCGTGATGGCATGGGGCCGGGGGCCGTGTCAAGCGAGGGCCTTACTGCTTTCTCTCACTTTGACGCTTTTCTTCTTGATAAAGCGCTGTCAGGCACAGCGCCTATCTTTTACTTGGCAATACTGCTTGGGCTGACCGTTGTCGGCTGGATTATCGCCATGCACTTGCCAAAGTTCGCGCAAGCCCCCGAAACAAAACAGGAGCAGCTGTAAATGCTCACGGAACATATCGCGCAGTTGCAGACAGACTTGAACGGCCTGAAAGTGCATGAAGCTACCTTCACGCAACTCGCCGACGCCGTGCTGCATTGCTTTCAGAACGGAGGCAAAGTGCTGACCTGCGGCAACGGCGGGTCGGCTGCCGAGGCCGCGCATCTCGCGGAAGAGTTCACCGGGCGCTTTCATCGCGAAAGGCCATCGCTTCCCGGCGTGTGTTTGTCCATTGATGGCACATTACTCACGTGCATCGCCAATGACTACGGCTTTGAGGAAATCTTCGCGCGGCAGGTTCGCGGGTTTGGCAGGCCCGGCGACGTGTTTATCGGCTTCACCACATCGGGAAACTCGGAGAATGTCGTGCGCGCGCTGGTGGCTGCCAGAGAACTGGGGCTGGTCACGGTGATGTTCTCCGGCAAGGGGGGCGGCAAGGCGAAAGGGTTAGCAGATCATGAAATAATCGTGCAGAGCGTCAACCCATCTTCGGCGCGGGTGCAGGAATGCCACCAATTTCTGCTGCATTGCCTGTGCGAACACGTGGAACGCGCCCTGCTTGGTGTAAAATAAAGCATGACGTTTCGTGACAAACTGGCGGCGGGCCTGCCCACGCTGTCGTATGAGTTCTCGCCCCCGAAAGATGCGAACGGGTGGGCCACGCTGTATTCCACGCTCGGCGAAGTGTCCCGTTTGCAACCCGACTTCGTATCCGTCACTTACGGCGCGGGCGGCTCCAATCGACAGAAAACGCTGGATTTAGTGTCCCGCATTGAGCGCGAACTGGAAATAGAGTCCGTTCCCCACTTGACCTGCGTGGGGCACTCGCGCGGGGAGATTGCGGATATTCTGACAACGCTCCAAAACGCGGGCATTCGTCACCTGATGGCCCTCAGAGGCGACCCGCCCGCAGGCGACACAACTTTCCGCCCCCACGCGGACGGCTTCCACCATGCCAGCGACCTCATTCAATTCGTGAGAGACAACTACGCCTTCCACATCGGGTGCGCGTTCTACCCGGAAAAGCACCCTGACGCCGCGCACATTGACGACGACATTCACTGGCTGCGCGTCAAGCAGGAAAGCGGCGCGAGCTTCGCCACGTCCCAGTTGTTCTTTGACAACTCTGTCTTCTACGTGTTTCGGGATAAAGCCGCCAAAGCAGGTGTCACGTTCCCGCTTGTCGCGGGCATTTTGCCCGTTACGTCGCTTTCGCAGGTGAACCGCATCGCGCAACTCTCCGGCCAGGACGTTCCCGCCAGGTTATTGGAGTTTCTGGGCACGGGCGACGACAAAGCCATCATGCAGCGCGGCATTGAGTACGCCGCCCGCCAGTGCCGGGACTTGTTAGAACACGGCGTCGCGGGCATTCATCTGTACACGTTCAACCGCGCGCTGTCTTCCGTGAAGATTACGAAAGCCCTGCGCGCGGATGGCTTCGTTCCCGCTCCCAGCGTGGGCAAATAAACAGGCGCGCTGCGCTTATTCCCCCATCAACGCCTTGCTGCCGGTGCGCGCGGAGAGGGCGATGGCATCCAATGCGGCCATGTTGCCCACAGCGTCGGCGGCGGGCAGCAGAAACGACCCTTCGCCGCGCACTTTCCTTGCAAATGCGTCTAGTTCCCGCGCATAAGAATTGGCAGCGGGGACGCGGCGCGTCTCGTCGTGCCCTCGCGTCAGGATAAACTCGCCCGGCGCGTCCGGCCCGACAAAAAACTTGTTGACGCAGATGGCTCCGCCCGTGCCGACCAGTTCATACGACGCCCGAAACGCGAGCGAAAACGAGCAATCTATCAGGGCCATGCCGCCGCCGTCAAATTCCATCAGCGCGGTGGTGGTGGTGTCAATCCCCGTGTCGGGATGGATCACCGATTTCGCCGTGACCGCCGTTGGTTCGCGCCCGAACGCCTGCCGCGCAATGTGAACGCAGTAGCACCCCACGTCTAAAAGCGCGCCGCCGCCCATGCCAGGGTCTCTTCTGTAATCCTCCGCCTGCGTTTGCTGGAAGGAAAACGACGCCCGCACGAGCTGCACCTGCCCAATCTGTCCGTCCGCGACGACTTTCGCCACTTCCGCCTGCAACGGGTGGTAATGATACATAAACGCTTCGGAAAGCACGACGCCGTTCACGTCGGCGGTTTCGGCCATTTCGGCGGCTTCGGCGGCATTGAGGGCGAGCGGCTTTTCGCACAGGACGTGTTTCCCGTTGTTCATGGCTTCCACCGCCCAGCCCAAGTGCAAATTGTTGGGCAATGGAATGTAAACAGCCTCCACGTCGGGATCGGCTAACAGAGAGTCGTAATCGCCGTAGGCTTTGACTTCGTTGCCGCACTCGCCCGCCACGCTTTGCGCCGAAACCAGTGAACGCGACGCCACCGCGACCAATTCTCCCTGCTCGCTGTCGCAAAGCGCGGGAATAACCGCGTCCTGCGCGATGCGCGCCGTCGCGCCGAGAATGCCCCAGCGGACTTTATTGCTGTTCGCCATAAGATTTCCTTCTCAGAACCTGGCATTTGTCATCAGGAACCTAACCCCCGCCATCAGAATGGCGACCCCTTCCCTGTCAAGGAATGGGTGAGGACAAAAAGTGTCTTGATTCCCTTCCTTGACAGGGAAGGGACAGGCGTGAAGCGAAGGCGACACGCCAGGGTTAGGCTCTTCCGCGCCACAGTGAGGCTCATGCAGGACATTTCCCCCGCGTGCGCGTATTGTACCCGCATGAATGCCCGCCTCATTCGCTTCAAACTTCACATAAAAGAGTTCATTCTTCACCAAAATGGGTTCATTCTAAAAATAAATGAACCCATTCACAACATAAATGAGTCCATTCTGCACAAGAATGAACCCATTCACGAAAAGAATGAACTCTTCTATGTGAAGTTCGTGCCCGTTTTTCTCCTGTTTCTCTGCGTTTGCGTCGGCTGCGGGCACAAAAACGGCGACAATGAAGCCGTTTCCAACGCTCCGTTAAGCGCCCACGACGCCGCCCTTGCCGCCAACAAAGCCTTCCTGTCCCAAAAAACCTACGACCCCTGGATACTGACGAGCACTGACCCGCATCACACGATAGATGCATATATCGGAGGTGGTTCGCAAAACTTTCTTATCGGGGCAGCCAACAAACCTGTAATGAGTTTCGGGGCAGGAGATTATATTAATGGGCAATTGCGTAGCAGCCCTTTACCAGACAGCGAAACACTGCCGCCGGGTGCGCTTTCTGATTACCGGCAGATGCTGAACCTGCATACCGGCGAAGTTCTTTTGGGGAATAGCAATCCAAACGTTCGGCGGCTGCCTCAGACACACTGGGAAACCCTGTGGAACGCGAGCGATATTGTCATCAACGGGGACGCGCAGGCGCAGCAAGTGACGCACGCCAACCTGTTTTATTTAATCTCGTCCACGTTTCCCGGCAGCACGTTCAGCATTCCGCCGATGGGCCTCAGTTCTGCCGTCTACGGAGGGCACATCTTCTGGGACGCCGACGTTTGGATGTTGCCCGCGCTGATTTGTCAGCACCCGGACTACGCCAAACCCATCGTGGACTACCGTTTCAAGTTGCTCGCGCAGGCCAAAGCCAACGCCGCCGCGCACCATCTGCCCGGAGCCGAGTTTCCCTGGGAAAGCGCCGACACGGGCAAGGAAGAAGCCCCCGCCGAGTTCGCCAGAGAGCGCCACATTACCGCCGATGTCGCCTTCGCCGCATGGAATTACTATCTGTGGACAGGCGACCGTCACTATTTAGAAACCGAAGGCTGGCCGCTCTTAAAAGGAACCGCCGACTACTGGGCCGCGCGCGTCACGGAAGGCCCCCCCGTCCCCCCAATTCTGGGGGGAGGAAGTTCTAAAGCGCACGCTGGCCAGCATCTTCCCCCCAAACTTGGGGGGCAAGGGGGGCTTTTTTCTTATCACATCAAGCAAGTGCTGTCTCCCGATGAAACGGCAGGCCTTGTGGACGACGACGCCTACACCAACGCCGTCGTGAAACTGAACTTGCTCAACGCGGCCCGCGCCGCCGCCCTCTTAAACAAGCCCGCCAACCCCAAATGGGCGCAAATCGCGGACGGGTTGGTCATTCCTTACGACAAAGCGCGGCAAATCACGCAGGAAAACGCCGCCCCCATGTCCGAACGCTTCGCCGCCAAGCAAGCCGACGTGCTGCTTCTGCTCCATCCGCTGGGTTTCTCCTATGACGCCGCCACAACAGGCCGAATGCTGGACTTTTATTCTGCCCATACCATCGCAAACGGCCCTGCTATGACCGTCAGCATGGAAAGCATTGTCGCCGCCCGGCTAAACAGGGGACAAATGTCCCTGGACTTGTTTCATAACTCCTACCAACCCTTCATGCGCGCGCCCTGGGACGCCTTTTCCGAGAAGCGCACCACCAACAATGTCTACTTTCTCACCGGAATGGCCGGATGCCTGCAAAGCGTTCTCTACGGTTTTGCGGGACTCAATGCCCATGTCAGCGGCGAAGGGGGCGCGGGAAAGAAAATCGCGGGCGATGGCGTCGCGTCCCTCTTCTGCGACCCGCATTTGCCGCCCGGATGGACGGAACTCACGGTCAAAGGGGTGAAGTTTCGCGGCAAAACGCTCACGGTGACAATCAAACCGGGCAACATTCTCACCGTCAGCGGAGCAAAGTAGCCCATGCGCCGCCGCTTGCTGCCCTCGCTCACGGAACTCTTTTCCAATCCGTTCGTGCGCCTGCGGCTTGCGCTGCTGTTGGGGGCATTATTGCTGGCCGTCGGCACGGTCGGCTACATGGACATTGAGAACCTGCCCGCGTGGGAAGCATTCTATCAGGCCGTCATGGTCTTAAGCGGCGTGGGTTTGGAAGTTGTGCGGCCCTTTGACGAAAAAGGCCGCCTGTGGACAATCGGCCTCATCGTGTTTGGATTGGGAACTATCGCGTGGGTGTTCGCAACGGTCATTGAAGTGTTCGTCAGCGAGCAGAGTTTTCGCATTGTGCAGAGGAAACGCATGGACAGACGAGTTAATGCCCTGTCGCGCCATTTTATCGTGTGCGGCTACGGGCGCATCGGCCAGCAAATCGCGCAGATGTACACGCAGGAGCGCATTCCCGTTGTCGTTGTGGAGCAGGAGCCGTCCAGAGTGGAGATGCTTCGCGCCGCCGACGTGCTTCATGTGGAAGGCGACGCCGCAGACGACGCCATTTTGCGGGAAGCCGGGATAGAACGCGCCGCCGCCCTCATCGCCGTCACCCCCACCGACGCCGTGAACACGTTTATCGTGCTGTCCGCGCGGGGTTTATGTCCCGAACTGTTCATTGTCGCCCGCTCGGACACCCTTCGCAATGAAGGAAAACTCTACCGCGCGGGCGCGAGCAAAGTCATCTCCACCCATGTCCTCGGCGGTCAGTGGATGGGCGTCACGGCCCTTAACCCTGCTGTCACCGAGTTCATCACCGCCATGACGGAGATGTCCCATGCCGACTTCGTTTTGCACGAATTCAAGGTGTCCCTGGAGACCACCTTCGCGGGCCAGACATTTGGGGAAGCGCGCCTGAAAGAAAAGACGGGCGCGTTGATAGTCGCCGTGCGTCAAGGGGCGACGGAGCACCGCTTTGTCCCGAACCCTGGCAACGAACTTGCGTTATTACCCGGCGATATTCTCATTGCCATCGGCTCCCTGAAACAACAAAACGCACTTGCGAAGTTAGTCAATCCCGCCCGGCCCGATACCGTGCTTCCTCTCGGCATTCCCGGCCCGGACACGGCTTTACGGCGCACCGGGCGCGGCATTTCCACCTGAAACGAGGCGTCAAGAGACGACAACGGGCACGGGAGCAAGGCGCATGAGCACGGCAGGAAGAAGCGAGGGGTTGAAACCCTCTCGCGAGGGAACGGCAGGGCCGCCGAACGTGCCAAAGGGACGCAAGCGCGGCGCGTTCTTCTGCGTCCCCTGGACGTTCAGCCGAAGGCTCCATAGCGAGAGGGTTTCAATCCCTCGCTTCTTCGCACCAACCCCTCACTTTCCCGACTTCAGCGAGACGGGCCTGGCGTCAACCTTCACGCGGAACAGGTAGAACGGGCGCGTTCTCATGTCCAAGCCGTTGTGGTAGTTCGCCATGCGGTCTAACTGGTTGGACGTGAAGTAAAGATAGCCGTTGGTGGCAACGCTCATGGTGTCCGGCCAGACAATGCGCGGGTCTTGGACGAGAGTTTTCCAGTCGCCGCCGGGCTTGCGCTCCAAGATGCCGCGCATTTCATAAGCCGTCGCGTAAAGCGTGCCGTCCGCGCCGGTTTCCAGGCCGTCGGCGGCGGAGGGGCGCGCGCCTTCGTCTTTAACGGTTGCCTGAGTTTGCTTTTCCGTCGTCTTCGGATTGGACAGCGCGTCCACGCTCACGGAATACAGTTCGCGCGACGCGAGGGGACAATAGAAAAGACGCTTGCCGTCGGCGGAAATGGCGATGCCGTCGGAGCCAAGTTTGAGATAACCAGGCGGGCCGACTTTGGGGCGCGGACGCAGGGGCTGTCCTTCCACGATGGGCACGAAATGATAGTCCGCGCGCACGGATTTTTGATAGGCTAATCTGCGCCAGCTGTGGCCTGTGCCGAGGTCAACGACGACAATCCCGTTGGGGCCGTGCTCGCCACTATCAGTGATATAAGCCAATCCGCCACGCCCGCGCCGCAGGTCAAAGCGCACGTCATTGAGGTACGAAGTGGCGGGCACAACGTCACGCGGGAAGTAGATGACGCGAAAGACTTTGTTGGTGGCAAGGTCAACTCCCACCAACTTTGGCCCGCCCATTTGGGATGGCCCGAATTGAATGGAGCCGGTGTCTAAAAGCCACAGCCGGTCTTTGGGGTCAACTACGATGCTTTGCACCGAAACTAAGTGATTGAACGGGTCTTCGCGCCGATTGGCATTGTGCGCGGCGTCGGGAAAGGGAACCGTATGGCCGTCTTTAATCTCAGCGACGGTGTAGGGCACTTTGTCGCCCCAGCGCGGGAAGTTGACGAAGACGCGGCCCTCGTGCGAGACGCTCACGCCTGTCGGCATGGGGCCGTGGAACGCGAACACGGTCTCTAACACCGGCTGCACAGCAGCATTTTCAGCAGGCGTGCCGCCGTCCTGCGCGCGGGCGGCGGGGGGCGTTAACATCAGCAGCAGAACGGCGGCAGCGAGACGGCGGCGCATAGCGATGTCCTCCTTTTTGGCGTTTCAGTCTGTGCTGAGTTCTATGCCGTGCTTTTTGGCGGCGCGTTCAATGCGGTCTTTGATGGTCTGCGCCTCGTCTTTGTCGTACTTGGCGGCGTTGTCTTTGTGATGAATGTAGCTCCAGGCGGCCCGGATATGTTCGGGCGTGTCAATCGGGTACTTGTTGTTGGTAGGGTCGGCAAACTCTACGTCGCCGTATTCGTGTTCGCCGCGCTCCGGGTTCACATCATCGCGTTTGTCAATGGTGGCGCTCATGGTGTTGTTCCTTTCTCGTTTTCAGGCGGCGTATTTGCGCCGCGTTTCCCAGTCTTTTCGGGCGGCGGCGCTGCGGCTTTCGGCGGTTTGATGCCGTCCGCTGCCGCTTTGTTTGCCGCCGCCGCTTTCCTTGTTGACGGTCGCCCAGGCGACGCGCTCGGCGTCATCTTTTGGCGTGCCGCGTTGCTCGTAGCCTTCTTCAATGTGCTCGGCCTGCCGTTTTTGCTTGCCGGTGTAGGCCGATTTATCTCCGCGTGCCATGTGTTCGGGTTCCTTTCTGTTTGCGAGAAACAGGCCGCCTTTTGACGCTTCAGCGACCCTCGCTGCCCATGCCCGCGCCGACTTCGCCGGTGGCCGCGCCGCCGGTCGCGCCCGTGCCGGACAGTCCGCCGGTGGGTACGCCGC
The DNA here is from genome assembly GCA_963835235.1 of uncultured Armatimonadota bacterium. Taxonomy (GTDB): domain Bacteria; phylum Armatimonadota; class Armatimonadia; order Armatimonadales; family Capsulimonadaceae; genus CAWIET01. The sequence goes on along the minus strand of CAWIET010000003.1, from coordinate 255,451 downwards.
CGTCGTCTGCGCCCGCGCCGGTCAAAATCGGCCCGTCGCCCGTTTCGGCAGAGCCGGGAACGGCGGGATGCGAGCCTTGATTGCCCGCGAGCGCCCCGTCGCCGGGAGCGCCCGAATCGTCCAGGCTGTCGGTGTCGCCCAAAGCGTCTGAATGCTGGAATTGAACGTCATCGGGCACGGCTTTGCTGCCCCCGGTGGGGACAGTTCCGGTCATGCCGGAGCCGACCGCGCCGGGATTGGCGGGCGCGTCGTCATTGGTGGTGGGAACGCCGTTCACGTTTCCCGCGCCCGGCGTGGGTTTACCCGTCACCGTTTCGGCGGCGGCGGTTGCGCCGGGCACGCTCGCGGCCCCGTCAGGCCGCAAAAGACTATCAGACATGGGGTTTTCTCCTTATCGTGCTAGGCGGCGGGCTTGAGTTCCACTTTAATCCAGCCGGGCTGTCGCTTGTCAAAGGCTTCGTAGGCGGCAATCGCGCCGGTGAGCGGCTCGCGCTCGGTGAGCACGGAAACGGGGTCAATTGTGCCATTACGCACCTTCTCCACGAGCAGGGGGATGTACTTGCGGTGGGGACAGTTGCCCATGTTGACGCGCAGGTTCTTGTTCATGGCCGCGCCGATGGGGAAAAACTGGTCGGTCTGCGGGTACACGCCGATGATGGACAGCGTTCCGGCTTTGGCGAGGCACTTGACGGCCCATTCGCTGGCCTGCGAAGGCGCATTGCCAGGTATCCAGTTGCCGTTCTGAATGTTTTGCTCCGGGGCAATCTTCTCCACTTCCTGCTGGAAGTCCGCTTCCTGCGCTTTGGCCTGCTTTGCGGCGGGGCCGGTATGCGCGTGGTAGGCGTCCACGCCCACGGCATCAATGGCGCAGTCGGGGCCGATGCCGCCGGTGAGCCTTTGGAGCGTTTCTACGGGGTCTTCCTCGTCAAAATTGATGGTTTCCGCCCCCTGACGCCGTGCCATGTCTAAGCGAGACGGAATGGCGTCCACAGCGAAGATGCGCCCGGCGTCCATCAGTTTGGCGCTCGCGATGGCGAACTGCCCGACAGGGCCGCAGCCGAAGACGACAACGGTGTGGCCGGGTTTGATGTGGGCCATGTCCGCGCCAAAGTAGGCGGTGGGGAAGATGTCTGAGAGCAATATCGCCTGGTCGTCGGAAACTTCGTCGGGGAGTTTCACCATGCCGACATGGGCAAAGGGAATGCGCGCTTTCTCGGCCTGCAGGCCGTCATAGCCGCCCGCGTCGGCGGGGCCGCCGAAGAATGCCGTGCCCGCAGAGGGGCCGTTGGGATTGGCTTTGTCGCACTGCGAATAGTACCCGGCGCGGCAGTAGGAACACGCGCCGCAGGCGATGGTGCTGCCGATGACCACGCGGTCGCCCACGCTGAAATTGCGAACGTCGCGGCCCAGTTCTTCCACGACGCCGACGCCTTCATGGCCCAAAATGGTGCCGGGCTTCATTCCGGGCACGGTGCCGCGAATAAAGTGCAGGTCGGTGCCGCAGATCGCGGACGCGGTGAGGCGCACGATGACGTCGGTGGGGTCTTGCAGGCGCGGCTCGCGCACATCGTCCAGGCGAATGTCGCCGATGCCGTGCCAGACTACTGCTTTCATGTCAATGGTCTCTTTCTAATCAGTGGGTTACTTCAGAGTGGCGAGCAGGTCTTGCGCCATTTGCAGGTGCATGGCCTCGGTGTCGCGGAACTGCAGGACGAAGGCGTAGATTTCCGGGTCTTTGGCTCCGTTCAGTTCGGTGGTGGCAGTCTTGATGTCGTCGCTGTTAATCTGCACGGCGTCTTGCAGGTAGGCGCGGTCAAAGGCGGCTCCCGATTGGCCCTGCATGGTGGTGAGTTTGGTGGTGTCGCTGGTTTGCATGGTCAGCGGCAGGACGAGGTTGTAGCGGCGGGCGAGCTGAAGCAGCTGCATATTCAGGCGGTCATGGTCGTAGACAAGGCGCGTGGCGTACTGCTGCACGGCGGGGCTTTGCGCCTGCATGACGGCGAGTTCAGCGGTGGCCTGGTCGTAGAGGCTGCCCTGCGCGCTGTCAGTCAGATACTTCTTGTCGGTGTCGCTGAGCGTTGGGGCGGCGGGCGTAGCCACAGGAGCGGGCGCAGGCGCAGTTGTCGCCGGGGCCGTTTGCGCGTGGGCGCTGACGGTCAGAGTGGCGAGCGCGAGAAGCGTCGTGAGTTTGGTTGTGTGCATGATGGGTTCTCTTTCTAGGTCGGGTTATTTCAATTGAACGGGCTGCGAGTCGGTGCGGACGCGCACCAGCAGGAACGGGCGGCGGCGCAGGTCGTGGCCGTGATGGTACTTCTTTTGACGGTCTAACTGGTCAACGGTGAGGTACATAAAACCATTCGGGCCGAAGGCAATAGAGTCCGGCCAGATGAGGCGCGGCCCTTGAAGCACGGTTTCGTATTTGCCTGAGGGCAGGTAACGCTCAACGGCGTTATGGGCGTAATCGGTGACATAGACGCGGTTGGCACGGTCGCTTTCCATGCCATCGGTGGGGCCGGGCTTGGGGCCAAGCGGCACGACGGCGGCGTTGATGTCGCTGTCGGATTTGGTCATGTTGGCGAGCACAGCAACGGGAATGCGATACAGGCGCAGGCCCTCGTTGGGGGCGTAAAACAGGTTTTTGCCGTCGCCGCTCAGGGTGAGGCCGTCCGCGCCGGTCTTGTCGCGGGTCACGGACTTGCCCGGCTCGCGCTTCAGCAAGGGTTGCCCTTCCACGACGGGAACGTAGCCCGCTTCGTACATGGTGGACGGGTGATTGTTGAGACGCCGCATGGCTTTGCCGGTGGCAAGGTCAACGACCACAACGCCGTTCGGCCCCTTTTCCGAAGAGTCGGTGATAAAGGCCGTGCCCTGCGCGCCGATTTTCAGGTCAATTCGCACGTCGTTCAAGTAGGCATTGGGGCCTGCGATGTCGCGCCCAAAGACAATCTTGCGCGTGATTTGATTGGTGGCTAAGTCCACGCAGACGAGTTTGGGGCCGCCGGGCTGTGTCGGGTTGGTCTTGATGATGCCGGTGTCCAACAGCCACAAACGGTTGTGGGCGTCCACTGTCAAGCCCTGCACGGAGACAAGTTTCTCGGATTGGGGAGCGCTGCCGACTTGATTGACAGCGGCGCTGGGGTAGGGCACGAAGCGCCCTGCTTTGAGTTCCGCGACGCAGTACGGCCCAGGGTCAAAGGCGCGCGGGAACGAGAGAAAGACGCGGCCAGCGGGCGAAACGGCGACCCCGATAAAGGTTGCGCCGTAGTCGCGAGCGACGACCTGCGCCGAGCCAACATTCTTCGCCTGCGGCGGCAGGGGCGATTGGGCGAACGCGGGCGCGGCAGACAGCAGGGTAAGAAGTAAGGCCCCCCCGGCCCCCCAAGTTTGGCCCCTAGTCGCTGACGCTCCGTAGCGGGGAAAAGGGGAGGATGTTCGACGGCGCGTCATTGTCTTATCCTCGCCCAAACTTGGGAGAGGGTGGCGCGAGGCTTTGCGAGTGCCGGGTGAGGCCCTCCTGGTTTCATCAGCCTTGCAAAGTTTCATAACTGTCCTTTCCGCGAAACGGGTCAAGGCCGGGAACGGCGGGCAAGGCTATCGGCCTGCCTTCGCGGGCGGACTGGTAGATAGCCGCCATGATGCAGTGGTCTTGCAGCCCTTCCTCGCCGGGCGTGTAGGGCGTTTTGTCCATGCGGACGCATTCGGCCATGTGGTCGAGTTCCAGCGCAAACTGGTTCTTGACAGGCAGCAGGGGCGTTTCCCGGCGCTCTATTTTCCCCTCAGCGTGGGATGCCTGCATCTGCAAGCCTTCGTAGGAGAACGCGGGGTCTAGGCCGTACCAGCCTGTTTCGGCGTTGACGCGGTAACGGCGGTTCTCGTGGAAGCCGTAGCCGGACGCGCAGTTGGCGAGAATGCCGGATGGGAAGCGCATCTGCCAGACGCAGTTTTCCTCCACTTCCCGGAAGCGCGGGTCGCCCGGCGTGCTGTACGTGCGCCCGAAGACCTCAATGGGTTCTTCCCCCGTGAGGAAGCGGAACGTGTTGAGGCAGTAAAGGCCCACGTCAGGAAGCGAGCCGCCGCCCGCCAGCGCCTTGTTCTGACGCCACTGGCGCGGGTCGCCCTGGTTCTGCCCGTTGACGCCTTCTATGAACTTCACGAGGCCGTATTTCTGCGTCCGCGTCCATTGCTGCACGAGACGGTTGTGCGGTTCGTACTGAATGCGGTAGGCGACCATCAATTTCTTGCCCGCTTTGCGGCAGGCTTGGATCATTTCTTCGCACTCGGCGGGATTGGTCGCCATCGGCTTTTCGCACAGAATGTGTTTGCCCGCTTGCGCCCCGCGCACCGTGTATTCGCGGTGCAGGCTGTTGGGCAGGACGACATAAATGACTTCCACATCGGGGTTGTCGCGCAGCCTGTCATATGTCTTGTAGTCGTAAATGCCTGACGGCGGGACGCCGTGCTCGGCGGCCACCTGCGCGGCTTTGGCCCTGTCCCCACTGACGACAGCGGCAAGGCGCGCATTCTTGCTCTCGCCGAAGGCCGGAATAATCTGCGCGAGGGCCAGGTTGCCGAGGCCGACGACCGCGAAGCCCACGCGCTGCGATGGCGGCTGCGGCGTGGGCGCAGGGCCGTGCTGCTGCTCGGTGGCGGCGGAAGTCGGCGGGAGAGGAAGGGGCGGCTGCGGCGTCAGGCTGCGGGGTAAAACACCGTTCTGCGCGAGGGACGCCGCCTGCGCGGACGCAGGAGACAGGGCTGCTCCGGCAAGGCTCGTCGCCAGAAGGCCCTGTCCAGCGTGGGCAAGAAACGTGCGGCGGGACAGTTCAGGCACGTCAAGGGACGCCATAATGGTCTGCTTTCTAAGCCCGTCAAGGAGGCTCGCTCCGGCGGTCTGTGCCCCTTTTACCGTGCAAAAAAGAAAGCCAAACCGGACAGGCTTGAAAGAAACGAAACTTGGGGAGAAGGGTCAGCGCGCGCGGCGCAGGAGGGCATTGCCGACAGAGACCAGCCATTCCCGGTCGGCTTCGGAGACGTATTCGGCAACCGGGAACTCGCCGTCGCGCCCCTGCACAACCAGCATAGAGGCTGTCATGCCGTTGGGGTCGCGCTCTAGGTGGAAGCCGCGCACGTCGTCACGCGGCAGGAAACGCGCGCGGCTGCGCCCGAAGGCACGCTGCTGCGAGGACACGCCGTCCGGGGAGATGTGCAGTGTTTCCCGCGTCGCCAGCGGCCTCAGCATGGCCGCCAGCGCCACAAAGCCCAACGCTTCCAGCACCACCCAGCCCAGAACAAAGAAGGCGGAAAAGCGGCGCAGGGTCAGGGGCAGGTCGTGGGGGGCAATCTGCGCCATGAACAGCGTGGAGCGGTGCGCCACAAAAAGCATCGCGCCGATATAAAAGACCATCAGCAGGTTGAGCAGCAGGGAGGCGGCGGTGGCGAGCACCAGACCCGGCAGGGGACGCGGCGTCAGGGTGAGCGTCGCGCTGCGCCCGTCGTCGGACTGCGCGACCTGAATGCGGCAGCCGCCGGGCCGCTCCAATGCGTCGGGGATTTCTTCCAGTACCTTCATGCCAGCAACTCAGGATACCCACTTCGGCGGGCGCTAAATCTTCGGCGGGCGCTAAATCTCCAGGCGGTCAAAGCGGCCCGCTTCCGGCTGCAACGCTTCGCGCAGCACCCGGAAAGCGTCTTCCACCCGTTCCAAAATAATGCGCGCTTCGGCCTGCTCCTGCGAGCCGTCCGGGAATCGGGATGGGGCGCATCGCTCGCGCAGGGTCAGCACGGCAGTCTGCACGGCCCCAAAGTTGGCGTCGGGGGCGACGCCAAGTATCTTGCGGGCGGTCTGCACGGGGTCGGGCGGCGGGGGCGGGGCTGTCAACCCTTCGGCAAGAGGGCTTTCCACAAGCGGGTCGCGGCGGGTTCCCGTTTCCAACTGCGCGGCCATGTCCCGACGCGCGGCGGCGATTTTGGCGCGGGCGCGTTCCATCGGGTCGGACGACGCCGACAGGCCCGCCTTCATATCGTCATGGGTCATGGCACGGTCAAGCTCGGCCTGCGCGTGGGTGTCAATCTCGGACAGACGGTCTTTGGCGGCGTCCAGGTACGCTTTGCCAATCTGATACAGCCGCGAGGGAATGTCGCTCATTGGAAACTCTTCACGAACTTGTGCCTGCTGCCATGCCTGCGGAGGCCCTCACCCCGCTCGCCGGGCGAGCGACCCTCTCCCGCTTTGCAGGCGAGGGTAGGAGAAAAGTCGCTCTTAACCCTCTCCCGTCCAGACGGGAGAGGGTGGCGCGATAGCGCCGGGTGAGGGCTGCCTACGTCGGTGGCGCGATAGCGCCGGGTGAGGGCTGCCTACGTCGGTGGCGCGATAGCGCCGGGTGAGGGCTGCCTACGTCGGCGACGCGCCGCTGCTGCCGCCCCCGACCCGCGCTTCCAGTTCGGCGAGTTGACGGTCAACTTCGCTGGCGGGCACGGAAGTCGTCGCGTGCGGGGTGGTCGTGGCGGCCTGCGGCGCGGGGGCGAGGCCCATGCGCTGCTCCATTTGCGCCAGTTCTACATCCGCCGCGTTGTTGGCCTGCACGTCGTCCAGCCCGGCCAGCCGCCCGCTCAGGCTTTCTTTGGCGAGTTCCGTGCGCGCCGCGCCCTCGGAGCGGGCAGTGGAAATCTTGGACGCCGCGCGCTCAAACGCATGGTCGGAGCCGTCGGCGGTCATGCCTTCCAGCGCCTTGTTCATGGAAATCTCGATTTGAGACTGCTTCCACTGGGCTTTCATGGCGAGCGCCTGCGCGGTTTTGGCGCGAATGCGCTCTTCCTCGCGGCGCATGGCGACTTTGATGGTTTCGGTGGTGTCTAAAGCCGTTTGCAGGGACGCTTTGGTTGTCTGAAGCGTGGTTTCGTATTGCCCCTTCTCCACCAGAAGTTGACGCGCCAGGTCGCGGTCGCCGTTTTTAAGGGCGAGTTCGGCTTTGGCCTGCAAGTTGTCTACGGTCTTCTGGGTCTGCTCCACCAGGGCTTGCAGGTTGTTTTTCTGCGTGATCGCCTGCACCGCGCGTTCGCGGTTTTTGGCCTGCGCCTCGCGCATCTCCTGCTGGGCCTGCGAAAGCAGCACTTCCGGGTCTTCCAGCTGGTCAAGCTTGAAGCCGAGCAGCCCTTTCAGGTAGCGGATAATTCGGTCAAACATAGTCGGCAGTCTCCCTGTGTCCAGCGTGTTGCAAGCATGGGGACACGCAGCCCGGCAAAATGTTGCGCCCCGGCAGGGTTATCATACCGGCAGGGTTATTATAACAGAAGACGCGCGATTTTTCAACTCATGTGCCCTGCAAGGGGCGCTCATGTGCCCTGCAAGGGGCGCTCATGTGCCCTGCAAGGGGCGCTCATGTGCCCTGCAAGGGGCGCTGCGGGGAACGCGCCGGGGCGTGTTTCGCCTGTTTCCGGCCAGTTCCCGGCCAGTTCCCGGCCACTATTCCGCCAGTTCCCGGCCAGTTGTTTGCCACTATTTTGCCAGTGTCTTGCCACTATTTTGCCAGTGACGGCTCTTTTTGTCTCCCATGCCCGGCCAAAGACGCGGGCGGGTACAATACGCTCCATGACGCCCTACGACACTATCTGCGCGCTGGCGACGCCCCCCGGCACGGCGGGCCTGGGAGTCATTCGCGTGAGCGGGGCAGCGGCGTTTGCGGTGACGGATGCCGCCTGCCGACGAGGGCGCGGGGGTTCGTGCGCCGTTCAGCGCGGCTTCACGCTCCGGCGGGCGACGGTGACAGAAGCCAATGGCGATGCGATAGATGAGGTTCTGCTGGCGGTTTTTCACGCCCCGCGCTCCTATTCCGGCGAGGACATGGTGGAACTGAGCGCGCACGGCGGGCCGGTGGTTTTGCGCCGCATTGTGAGCCGCCTGCTGGAAGCGGGAGCGCGCATGGCGCTTCCCGGCGAGTTCACGCAGCGGGCGTTTCTGAACGGCAAGATGGATTTGGCGCAGGCGGAAGCCGTTGCCGACATCATTCACGCCCGCACGGACTCCGCGCACCGGCTGGCCGTGCGGCAAAGCGCGGGGCATCTTAGCCAGGCCGTGCGCGCCATTCGGAGCGTCATTGTGAATGCGCTGGCCGCTCTGGAAGCGTCCCTTGACTTCCCCGAAGACGTGGGCGAATGGGACGCCGAAGCCTGCGACGCCGCCCTTGCCGACGCTATCTGTCAGATAGAAACGCTTCTGCAAACCGCCGACCGGGGCATTCTGGCGCGCGAAGGGGCTGCTGTTGCCCTGGCAGGCCGCCCCAACGTGGGGAAATCGTCCCTGCTGAACGCCCTCCTGCGCGCGCCCCGCGCGCTCGTCACAGACGTTCCCGGCACGACCCGCGATTTAGTGGAAGAAGCGTACTGCGTGCGCGGCATTCCCATTCGGCTGCAAGACACGGCGGGCCTGCGCGAAACGACCGACCCGGTGGAGACGCTCGGCGTCGCCCGCGCCCGCGAAACCGTCGCCGATGCCGACCTGGTGCTGCTCGTTTTAGATGCTTCCGCAGGCGAGACGGCGGAAGACGCGGCCCTGCGTGTTGAGCTAACCCGCCCCCATTTATTGGTCTGGAACAAGTGGGACTTGGTGACAGGGGAACGGGCCGCGCAGCCGCCGGACGGCATCCCGCTGTCTGCCGCGACGGGGTGGAACGTGAGCACGCTGGAAGACGCGCTGGCCGACGCTTTAGAAGGCGGTGCGGCTCTGCTCGCGGAGAACGGCACAGTTGTCACCCATGTCCGCCATCGCGCCGCGCTGGAAGATGCCCGCCGCGCGCTGTCAGAGGCGCGGCAGTCTGTTGCGAACGGTCAGCCCGCCGACTTCGCCGCTGTGGATATGGCAGGCGCACTGGACGCTTTAGGACGCATCACCGGGGAAAGCGCGCCGGAAGAAGTTGTCCATGCCCTTTTTTCACGCTTCTGCCTCGGCAAGTGAAACGCAGAACAACTGAAATGCGAATAGCCCAGCGAGGGGTTTAAACCCCGCGCTCTTTTTCTGCTTCCCATTATTGGGGGGAGGGGGCCACTTCTGCCTCTTCCGGCTTGGGCACGCACAGGGCATCGGCGTTTTCCACCTCCACCGCGTCGTACAGGGCATAATTCATGCCCACGCGCAAGGCCCAGCCCTGATCGCCATAACTCCAGTGCCACCACTCGCCCAGATAATTGGTGAGGCCCGCGCCCTCCATTGCGCCAATCAGCATGAGGCGATTGTCCCGCGCCGCCGGGGACAGCAGGTGACAATACGTGACCGCGCCGTCCCAGCGCTCGGTGGGGGACGAAAAGTCTAATGCCTGCCCGTCGGGGCCAAGAATGCCCACGTCCACTGCCCCGCCGGTGAGGTGCGGCGGCGGGGACACGTCATCAGGCGGGGCGACCATGCGGTTGAGCATACGTTGAAGCGTTGCCTGTGACCATTCCGGGTGCGCGGCAGTCATTTCCTTTGTGAAGCGCTCGCGTATTCCGCGCTGCATGGCGCGCGTTCTGAGGCAGGTTCCGGTGGTCAGCGTGTGGCCGTGTGGCAGGGCAAGGGCGGCGGATTGGAGCATGGCAGCCACCGTGACGCGCAGGAGTGGCAGGCAGCCTGGCAGGGCGCGCACGGCGGGGCAGGCGTCGCGAACGTCCACCAACGGTTCGCCCGCGTCCTGAATGAGCACGGCGCGCAGGGCGCGCAAAGGCTCGCCAAAGGAGCGGCGGTCAAAGCGCGTCTCAAAAGACGGCCTGGCGAGGGGCTTCGGGTACGTCACAGGGCAAGCGTGCCCTCAAAAACGACAACAGCGGGGCCAGTCATGGCAATGTCCGCGTTCCCGCCGGGCCAGTCAATCGTGAGCGTTCCGCCTTTGGAAATGATGTCTAACGGCGCGTCCGTGTCGGCCAGGCCCACAAGCCGGGCGGCGACAGCAACGGCGCACGCTCCCGTGCCGCACCCCAGCGTTTCTCCCGCGCCCCGCTCCCAGATACGCACGGCAATCTCGCTGCCGCCGCGCGGCGTGGCCCACAGGACGCTGGTGCGTTCGGGAAACAGTGGGTGCGTTTCTATCAACGGCGAAAGCCTCTGGAACGTGTCTTCATCGGGCGGCGCGTCCCCGAAAATCACGGTGTGGGTGCTGCCCGTGCTGACCGCCGTGATAGGCACGACTTCGCCTCCAACGGTCAGCGGGTAACGGATAACGGCCTCTGCCCCCCGCGCCCCGCAGAAGGGCACTTCCTGCGGCAGAAGGCGCGGCACGCCCATATCGACGGTGAGAACGCCGCTCTGCCCGTCCTCGCTCACGGAGTTAATCTGCACCCGGCGCGGGCCTTCTTTAGTCTGCACGGTGAACTGCCTTGTGCCGTTCAGCCAGCCTGCCCGATGCGCCCACAAACCAACGCAGCGCAGGCCGTTGCCGCACATATCTTCCGAGCCATCCGGGTTAAACATCCGCATGAGGAGGCCCTCACCCGGCGCTTGCGCGCCACCCTCTCCCGCTGACGCAGGCGAGGGTAGGAGCAGGCCAAATTGTCTTACCCTCGCCTGCGAAGCGGGAGAGGGTCGCCCGTCTGCGGGCGGGGTGAGGGCCACTACCAGCAACCCATCCGCGCCGATCCCGAAATGGCGGGCGCATAATTGGCGGGCGAGGGCGGGAAGGTCAGCATTCAGGGGCAAATCGTGGCCGTTCAGCAGCACGAAGTCGTTGCCCACGCCCTGCATTTTGGTAAAGCGCATGGTGCAGTCAACAAGAAAGAGGGGCAGGGCGGTTCCCGGCGCAAAGAGGCAGCGGCTACCCGTCCGGGGTGTCCAGCAGAGTTTGCAGGCGGGCGGCGAGCACGGGCGGCAGGCGGCGCGTCCATGCCGGGTTAATCAGCCCTACGTCTAATAAATCGCGCAGGTGAACGCGGTCTTTGTCTCGCCACGCGGTCAGTTTGACAGCAACCAGCGCGTCCAGCGTCAGCACGGATACCCCGGCGGCGCGCACGGCATCGGTGACATCCGGGGCGGGCAGGGCTTTGCCGGGACGCACCCATTCGCCCGCAAACACAACATGAACGGCGTCACGCGCTTTGGCGTCCGGGCCGTCCAGGAAGACATCTAAGCCCGCGACATGACGGTACACGAAGCCTGCCGCTTCCAGCGCGGCCTGCGCCTGCGGTAAGTCGGCGCGGCGCAGGAGAATGTCCACGTCGCGCGTGTTGCGGACGGCGGTCTCGTCTACGGTTGTCACCCACAGCGCAACCGCATTGCCGCCCGCAATGGCATAGGGAACATGGGCCGTGTCTAAGGCCGCCGCCGCTGTTATCAATCGCCGCCGCACGTTGTCCACCGCGCGCTCCATTCTGTCCAGTGAGAACGTAAGAGCCATAAAGTGAAAATTCTTCCGGGGCGTGTAGTGGACGGCGCTATTTTACCCTGCGGATGCAGATGTCGGCGTCGTCGTTGAAGTAGATGCCGCCGCCCACCAGACGCACGCTAGCTCCGCCAAAGTTGCCTACTTCCGCCTTTTGCGGCTGCCCGAAGCCATCCCACGTTATCAGCAGATGCTCAAAGTCCAGGCTGCCGGGCTGAATAGTGTCCAATGCCCATGTGCCGCGATTGTTTGTCACTTTGCCGCCGTCTGCCGTGAAACGCTGTTCATACGCGCCGTTTGGATGCAAAACAAACTGCTGCTCGCCGCCGCCGAACGTGCCAGCATAAGTTCCGCTCAGGCTGGACAGGCTTATTACGGGAGGCGGCGCGACCATCAGCAGGGGAACCAGTCCGACCAGCCCGATAGCGGCAATCAATAGTCCACGCCACCTTATTGGGCCGCGCTTGAAGAGGATGTGCCACAGGCCCACGCCCGCGCAGACCAAAAAGAACAGGCCGCCAAAGAAGATGGGAACAAGTTCCATATCTGCTTACGCTTCCGGGTAGGAGCCGAGCACGGTGGCGAAGAGGGTGTGCGCGGAGAGGGCAGCCAAAGCCGCGCGCACGGGGGCGTCGGCTTCGTGGCCCTGCATATCCACGAACTGCACGTATTCCCAGGCGGCGTTCTTGGAAGGGCGCGAGTGGATCATGGTGAGGTTGACGCCGTGCGTCTCAAAGGCGCGCAGGGCGCGGCCCAGTGACCCCGGCTCGTTCTTGACGGCGAGCAGCAGGCTGGTTTTGTCTTTGCCGGTGGGCGGCGGCTCGTTGCGGCCCACGACCAGAAAGCGGGTGCGGTTGTGCGGGCTGTCTTCAATGCTTTCGTAAAGGAGGGGAACGCCGTAGACTTCGGAGGCGCGCTTGGCGACAATGGCGGCCCCTTCGGTGTCGGCGGCGGCGCGCTGGGCGGCTTTAGAAGTGGGCATGACTTCTACGGTTTCGGCGTGGGGCAGGTGCGTGTCTACCCAGCGCCGACACTGCGCCAAAGGCTGCGGGCCGGTGTAAAGCCGCTTGATTTGGGCAAGGTTGGTGGCGTGGGTTAAGAGGTTCTGCACGATGCCGACATAGACCTCGGCGCAGATGCGAAGCTCGGTTTCGTGGAACATATCCAGGGTGTAGTTGACCACGCCTTCGGTGCTGTTTTCAACGGGCACGACGCCGTAATCGGCGCGTCCCCGTTCCACTTCGCCGAACACGTCGGGGATGGTGGGGCAGTCGTAAAAGAGAGTGGACGAGCCGAAGCGCTGCTGCGCGGCCATCTCGGTGAACGTGCCCGGCGGCCCCCAGTAGGCGACGGTCATGGGCTTTTGCAGTGCAATAGACGCGGACACAATCTCGCGGTAAATGGCGCGCAGGGCTTCGGGGGGGAGCGCGCCATTGGGGTGGAGGGATTGCAGATGCGCCATCATGTCCCGTTCGCGTTCGGGGGCGAAGTAGCGGGCGTCGGGCGTCTGCGCTTTGGCCTGTCCGACTTGAATGGACAGGGCGGCGCGCTCGTTCAGGAGGGCGACGAGTTGGGCGTCAACGGCGTCAATCTGCTCGCGCAGGTCAGGAAGGCTCATGGGGCAAGGGTTCGCCGCCGGATGGGTCAATTCCTGCCTGTCATTGACACAGCGTCAGGCGGGTTCGCGTAGGGTGGCTTGCGGCAGGGTTTGGATAATGGCGCGCAAGACGGCATTGACGGCTTGGGGAGTGGTGAAGACTGCCGCAACGTCCGGGTCTAACTCTACGGTGCGGGTTTGCGCGAGGCGCGCGGCGAAGCGGTTGGGCCGCGCTTTGCTGTAGTCTACATCTATCTCCGGCGGCAGGTCGTCGGCCATGAGTTCGTCTACCAATGCTTGCGGCAGAGGATTGTCAGAAAGAGGCGTTGTCTTCATACTTTTTACGCTCCTGCGGCGTCTATTATAGCCGCAACTCGCCGCAGTTCCGCGCGCATTTCGTCCTCCTTGTGCGGCCAAAATCGGAACACTCTGGCGCTGGGGTGGGGCGTGTCTTTGATAGGCCGACTTGTCAGTTCCTGGATTTCACGCTTGGCGGAGAGTGCCTTTTTGCCGACCAGCACGATGACTTGGAGATGGGGCAAAAGCGTGAGCAAGTCTTGCAGGTACGGACGCGCTTCTTCCAAATCGTTCTTGCTAACGGCGCGAATGTGCGTACCGCCCTCATTGCCAACGTACCAGGGCACGATGTTCCATATGGCGGTATCGGCGCGGGCAATGCCTGCTTCTTGCAGAAGGCGGCAGAAGTTGTTAGCGGTGGGGTCGGGGTTGTTGCGCGAGATGAAGCCGCTGCTGACGGCTTTTGGCCCGGGCGCTTCCAGCAGAAACAGAGCGCAGGCGCGTGTGCCGCCGTCGCAGGGGTCAAAGTCGGGCACCTTTGCTTCGGGGCGCGCGGCGCGAATGGCTGCCGCGTACTCTTTCAACGGCTTCATGTGCGGTTTATCTAACAGGTCTTTGCGCCGCTTCTGTTCGTCTGTGTCTTCCAGCGCGTTGGGTTCGTCTTGTGGGTTCATGGTTTCAAGCGTCGTCAGGGCGCACCGGGCGGTTCCAAATCTACGGCGCGTAATGCGTTGACAACTGCCGTGAGATGTTCCTTGCTGACTGGCGGGAGGCCCATGTTCACGGTCTCAATCTGCCATAGGTACTGGGCGATTTCTTTGTCACTCACGCCGCGCAACAGCAAAGAATAGATGCTATCGGCGTAGGAGTCATACTCCCCATAGGCGGCAGGTTCGTCGTTGACGCCAATTGGATCCCATTGCTCCCAAAGCACCTTGCGAATGGCGGCCTGTACCTGTTTGGCTGTGTTCTTGTTCATGCGCCGCAGTGTTCGTGATGCGCTGCTCATGTCGCCCTCTATGACGCCTAACAATGCCTTCGTCCTGGGAGTGTTCGCCGCGCGCGCCCGCGTTTCCTGCCAAGTGCAAGCAGTGCGTTTCCCTTGCCGCTGCCTTGCATGGGCTATGGAAAGGCGATGTGTTTGCTATCAAGTTTCTATGCAGTTACTATTAAAAGCCTATTAAAAGCCTATTAAAAGCCTATTAAAAGCCTATTAAAAGCCTATTAAAAGCCTATGGGAACGCTTTCGTTTGCCCTATGTTGATTTATGACTGCTCTGCTGCTGCCAGTGCTTTGGCATGAGGAGCGTGTTGCGGGGGCATTGGTAACGGGTTCTTGACAGGGCGGCGGCGGGGCGGGTAGAATGTCCCCTGTGCCCGCCGAGGTGGCGAAATGGTATACGCGCAGCGTTGAGGTCGCTGTGGGGGAAACCCTGTGAGAGTTCGAGTCTCTTCCTCGGCACCAGTCTTCTTGTTTGCTATCCCCTGTTGAACACCCCGTGAACCCTAAACAGACAGCCGCCGAACGCGCCGCAACCTATGTAGAGACCGGCATGACGGTGGGCCTCGGCTCCGGCAGCACGGCGGCGTATGCCATTGTTGCCATCGGCGCGCGCGCCCGGCAGGAGAACCTGCGCCTGCGCTGCCTTGCCACGTCGGAGGCATCGGCGACGCTGGCGCGCGAGAACGGCCTGCCGCTGGTGAGGTGGGAGGACATTTCCCAACTGGACATCACCATTGACGGCGCGGACGAAGTAGACCCGGCACTGTGCTTGATTAAGGGCGGCGGCGGGGCGCTGGTGCGGGAAAAATTAACTGCTGTTGCCTCCACGACGGAGATTATCGTGGTGGACGAAGGGAAAGTGAAGGCGGCATTAGGGGCGTTCCCGCTGCCGGTGGCCGTGCTTTCCTGGGCGTGGACGGCGACGCAGGCGCGTCTGGAGGCAAAGTTTGGCGTCCCTGCGCCGCGCCGGTTGACAGCGGACGGCGGGCCATTTGTGAGCGACGACGGGCTGTTCGTGCTGGACATGGCGTTTGGAGCGCCCCTGCCTGACCCGCCGCAGTTGGAAGCCGAGATTAAGCGGGTGGTGGGCGTAGTGGACGCGGGCCTGTTTGTCGGGCTGTGCCAGCGGCTGGTGATTGGCTATGCCGACGGGCGCATTGAGGAAAGAACGCCGTAGACTTGCAACACAAAAAGGCCGCTCCCAACTGATGGGAGCGGCCTTTTTGGTGAGGCGCTTCTGTTATGAGGCGCTTCAGCGGTACTTGCCGCCGTGCGTATCGTCGTAGGAAATGCCCTGATTGAGCTGGCCGATGGCCTGGTTGATAAGCCTCATGGCCGCCGTGCGATGGCCGCCCTTATCTTCGGAGGCACGCTGCAGGTCGTCCATCGCCGCTTCCAGTTTGCGCTCCGCCGCACGCATATTCGGCTGCTTTTCGTTGCGGTAGGGCGACGGGTTGTGCGGGTTGTAGCCGCGCATTCCGCCGTAAGGATGGCCGGGCGTCGGAACGCCAGGGATCGGCGCAGTGGGAGCCGGGATCGGCGTGGAGGGCGGGGCCGGAACCTGCGCGAACGTGGCAGGCAGGACGGCCAGAGCGCCCGCAGTCAGGGCGGCCAGCGTGGCCGCAGTCTTCTTGAGTGTCATTGTTGTCTTTCCTTTCGTGTGCGAAAGCGGTTTATAGTTAAGAAGCGAGTTGCGCTTCGGTGCCTTTGTGGACGCACTCCGCGTTGAGAATGTTCCACAGAGGATCAAGAAAGTTGAGCGCTTTGCTGTCAGCCTGCCCGCAGGCCGGTGAACAGTGAGGCACGTATTCTACAGCGTTTCCCCTGCGGGAAAAGTTCCCTGCCCATGAAATAAGGCAGGTATAATCACCCCATGTCCCTTCACGCTGAACTGCACCGGCATCTGGGCGGCGCGGTCGTCCCGCGCGTCTTTTGGCGCTTTCTGGTGCGAACAGGCCACCCGCTCGCGGGCGTGTATCCCACCTATGAGGCGTTTGAGGCGTTTGTCACCCGCCCGCGCGCGTCGCTGGCGGAATACTTGGAATTGCACGCGCTGGTGGAACCGTTCCAGACACTAGACACGCTGGCCTATTTTGTGTCTAAATTGGTGCGCGGCGCGTATGTGTTTGAGGGCATCTGCTATCTGGAACTGCGTCACACGCCGTATTACCGCACCGACCCGCAGTTGTCACAGCGCGACCGCATTGCTCAGATGCGGGACGTGGTGATTTTAGTTGGCGAGGCCGGACGCGACCCCAAGCACCCGCTGCTTATGCGCCAGATTTTGTGTCTGCACTCGCAATTGCCCCCCGAAGTCAACCGGGCCATGCTGGATTTGGCCGAAAGCCTGCCGCGGCACGTGTGCGGGATTGACCTCGCCGGGCCGGACATCTATTATGCCGAGCGCATGGACGAATGGGTGAGTTTGTTTGGCGATGCCCACGCGCGGGGAATGAAGACGACGGGCCATCTGTACGAGACGCCCGACGGCTGCCATCCGGCGCTGTTGCCCTATTTATCGCGCATCGGGCACGGCATTCAGATACCGCTTCGGTTCCCGGAACTCTTGGACGATGTAGCGCGGCGCGGGCAATGTCTGGAAGTCTGCCCGACGACGTACCTGAAGACGGGAACTTTAACCGACCTGTCCGCGCTTCGGACAGTGTTCGAGCGATGCGAAGCGGCGGGCGTGGACATCACGATTTGCACCGACAATGCGGGCCTGCATAATGTGCGCCTGCCCTGGGAATATGAAAACCTGCTCACGCAGGACGTGATGAACTTTGACCAGCTGACCGCCTGCCAGGACGCCGCGTTTCGCCATGCGTTCGCCTGGCCGCACCCGCACCCGCCGCGCGTTCTGCTCGACGCCATCGTATCCGCCTCCCCCGGCATAGGGGAAACCAAAGGAGAACTTGTCCGATGAAGACCATTCGTTTCGGCATTGCCGCCGCTCTTGGCTGCGCGCTTGCCCTCGCCCCCGTTGTTCTGGCGCAGACGCCTGAACGCGGCGCTCTGCCCGAAAAGCACGACAGCAACACGCTGCACAAGCTCGGCAAAGCCATTCAGTATCCCGTCCGCAAAGCCGGGGAGAACGCCAGCAAGTCCAGCCACAAAGCCGCCCGCGCCACGCAGTACGTTGTCCGCAAGGGTGGCGAGCACGCCAGCGTCGCCGCGCACCAGGCGACCGGCCAGAAGTCCATCATCCGCCGCCGCGCCAAGCACGTCAACCGTGTTGTCACCCCCAAAGGCCGATTGCTGACCATGCACGGCAAGACCATGACGCAGGCCCATCGCGCCATGATGCGCCATCACCGCCACCACAGCATGCGCCGCCATCATCACAAGATGCGCCATCATCGCATGATGAAAAAAACGATGTAGCGTGTTCGCTGTCCGCAGGCGCAGGGCTAGAAATAGCCCTGCGCCTTTTTTATCGCCGGACGCGCACCGCCCGTTCGTTGTTTGTTGACAACGGTTGACAATTAGGCTATACTGTGAGGACATCATAACGCCAACGCGCATCACCGGCCCCCGCGAGCGTCCGTCCCAGAGCGACGCGCGGGAGCACGAGAAAGAGACCACGCCCGGATGGAGTCCGAAAACCGAGATTTGCTGACTGTGGATCAGGCGGCCCAGTACCTTCAGCTCAGCCAGTCCAGCATCCGCTCCTACATTCGTCAGGGCAAGCTGAATGCGTTTCGCATTGCGGGCAAGCGCAAGGTGCTCATCCCCCGCACGGAACTCTTGAAGCTGCTGGAACCAGCACGCGCGTCCGACATTCTGGCGGAGGATAGCGTGCCCGCCGCTGTCGGCACGGAAGCGTAGCGCCGCCAGGAGGCAGCCATGACTCTGACACTGGACACGCTCCCTGTTACCGTCCTGCCCGCCGACAAGCGCCTGCGCCTCGCCATCGCCGTGTTTGACGCGCAACTGCTCACTCAGGGGCAGGGAGCAGAGATGGCTAACAGGCGTTGCCGTCATGGACGCGCTGGGGCAGTTTGGCGTCACGCCCTTCCAGTATGACAGCGTGGAAGAAGCCCTTGGCGACGTGCAGGTGGCTGCCCTGTAACGCAGAGCGCGCCCGCTGCTTGATACGGCATGACCGATGCCGCGCGGCAAGCACAAATACGAACGAAACGAGTTTCCATGACAACGGCGTCGGTGGTGATTACCCCGCAGTACGGCGGGCTGGGGATGGTGGAAGAAGCGCGGGAACTGGGACGCTTCCGCCATCTGATCCGCACGCTGGTGGAGCGCGACCTGCGCGTCCGGTACAAGAACTCTGTGCTAGGCGTCGCCTGGACAATGGTGAACCCGCTCATTCAGGTGTTCGTGCTGACGCTGGCGGTCGGCTACATTCTGGGGTCAGGGCCGAAGAACCTGAGCGCGTACATCTTCTGCGCCACGCTGCCCTGGACTTTCTTTTCCACGTCGGTGCTGGATTCGTCCACAGCGGTGCTCGCCAAACTGGGGCTGCTCAAGAAAGTCTATTTTCCCCGCGAAATCCCGCTCATCGCCACCGTCTGCCAGAACTTCGCGCAGTTTCTTATCTCGCTGGTTGTCTTCGTGCTGTACCGCTGGGGATTGACGCCGCTTCTTGTCGGCTGGCCAGGTGCGCCACCCCGCGAGATTTTCTGGCTGCCGGTGATTGTGCTTGACCTCTTTATGCTGACGCTAGGGGTGGCGTTCTTCGTGTCCGCCGCCAACGTCTTCTATGAAGATGTCAAGTTCATTGTCACCATTGTCATGGGCTTCCTGTTTTATCTCACGCCCATCATCTACTTCGCGGAAAACGTCTATTATTCCGCGCGCATCGGCAGCGAGATGGTGCGCTGGTGGGCGTATCACCTGTACCTGGCGAACCCACTGGCGTGGATTGTGACCGCGTTCAAGCAGGTGTTCTTCCCACAGGCCGTGATCTCCAACCGGGGCGCGGCGGTCACGGTGATGAGCGCGGCCTTTGACTACCGCTACTTTCTGCTGACGACCATAGAATGCATCGCGCTGTGCCTGGCGGGGTACGCCTATTTCAATTCCCGCAAATGGAAGTTCACGGAAAGGCCATAAGCACAATGGGGGACACAACGCCCGCCATTGACGTGCAGGGCCTGTGCAAAGAGTTCCGGGTGTACCACCGCACGTTCGCGTCGCTCAAAAGCCATGCGGCGGCTCTGGCGCGCGGGCTGGCCCGCCGCGAGCAGGTAAGCGGCTTTGAGACCCGCCGCGCCCTGGACAACGTGAGTTTTCAGGTGGCACGGGGGGAAACCGTCGCGCTCATTGGCCGCAACGGCTCCGGCAAAAGCACGCTGCTCTCCATTTTGTCCCGCGTGTACCGGCCCACAGCGGGCGAGGCGCGTTTGACCGGACGCATGATGAGCCTGCTGGAACTGGGGGCCGGGTTTGACGCGGAACTGACCGGCACGCAGAACGTGTTCTTCAATGGGGTGATATTAGGGCTGACCGAGGAGCAGGTGGCGTCGCGCTACGATGCCATTCTCGCCTTTGCCGAATTAGACCCGCAGGTGATGGATTTGCCCGTTCGTATGTATTCATCGGGAATGCAGCTGCGTCTGGGCTTCTCCATAGCCGCGCACCTGGACGCCGAAATCCTGCTGGTGGACGAAGGGCTGGCCGTCGGCGACGAGGGCTTTCAGGAGAAGTGCTTTGCCAAAGTGGGCGAGTTTCAGGCGCAGGGCAAAGCCGTGCTGATGGTGACGCATGAACTTGACCATGTGGAGCGGCTCGCCCGGCGTGTCCTCTGGCTGGATAAAGGGCGATTGGTAATGAACGGCCCAATGGAAAGCGTTCTGGACGCTTACCGCGAGACATTCCACGCGCGTCAACAAGAGGGCGTCCCCACATGAACGACCCCAACGTGGAGATTTCCATCGCGATTGTGTCGTATAATACGTGTGACGCTCTGCGCGCCTGCCTGCGCTCGCTGGAAGCCCGCCGCGCCGAAGGCGAAGCCGTGATGGAAGTTACCGTGGCCGATAACGGCAGCGCGGACGGCAGCCCGGAGATGGTGGAAGCGGAGTTCAGCGGGGTGCGCCTGCTTCGCACGGGCGGCAATCTGGGCTACGGGCGCGCCAACAATGTGGCGCTGCAAAACGCGCGCGGGCGATATGTCTTT
Organism: uncultured Armatimonadota bacterium; assembly: GCA_963835235.1. GTDB lineage: Bacteria > Armatimonadota > Armatimonadia > Armatimonadales > Capsulimonadaceae > CAWIET01. The sequence goes on along the minus strand of CAWIET010000003.1, from coordinate 235,083 downwards.
GTGCTCAACTCCGACACGGAAGTGCAGCCGGGAGCGTTGTTGGCCATGCGCGACTTTCTGGACGCGCACCCGAAAGTCGGCGCGGTCGGGGCGCAATTAGTGTTGCCCGATGGCTCCACGCAGGCGTCCTGCGCCACCGACCCGACTTTAGGCGCTGTATTCTGGGAGCAGACCCATCTGCACAAACTCTTGCCGCGCAACAAGATAACGGGCGGCTACACCATGACCCACTGGGATTACAATGAGACGCGGGAAGTGGAGCAGGTGTGCGGCGCGTGCCTGTTCGTGCGCCGGGACGCCTGGCAGCAAGTCGGGGGCTTTGACCCCGCCTACTTCATGTACTTTGAGGACACCGACTTCTGCATCCGCCTGCGGCGCGCGGGCTGGCCGATTTACTTTCTGCCGTCTGCGCGCATCGGGCACCGTCTGGGCGAAAGCAGCGGGCGGGATTGGAAAACGCGCGCGCGCATGGTGGCGAGTTACAATCAGAGCCGCTATTACTACTACACCCGCTATGGAGGCCGCGTGCAGGGAACGCTCTTGAAAGCCATGACCCTGCTCGGCGCGGGCCTGCGGCTTACAGCGTGGAGCCTGCTTGCCCTCACCCGCCCCGCTGCTCGCGAGCAGGCCCGATTGTTCCGCGCCGTGTGGCGGCAGACATGGCAGATGTCCGCGCAAGGGAAAGTGTGAGGCAGGCGAGTTTATGCGGATAGCGGTTGTCGGCTGCGGCTCTGCGGGGATGCGCCACCTGCGCGCGTTTGCCGCGTTTCCCGGCGTGGAGGCCGTTGCCGTTCCCTGCCGCCCCGCCCGCCGCGCGGAACTTTGCGAACAGGGCGTTGCAGCAGCGGCCAGCCTTGCCGACGCGGGGCCGCTGGATGGGGCTGTCATCGCCACCGACACGGGCCGCCATTTGTCTGACCTGGCGGACGCGCTGGCGCGGGGCGTGCCGTTCGTGTTGATAGAAAAGCCCCTCGCGCCGTCCCTGTGCGACATCGCCCGGTTCGTGCCAGGCACCCGCGCGGACGCGAACCGCCTGTTTGTCGGCTATTGTCTGCGCTTTGATGCGGGCCTCGGCGCGTTCCGCGAATTGCTGCCCCAGATTGGAGCCACGCACGGGGTGGACATTCAATGCCGTTCGTTTCTCCCTGATTGGCGTCCCCAGCGCCCGTATCAGGACACCTATGCCGCGCGCCCCGACGAAGGCGGCGTCCTGCGCGACTTATCGCACGAGATTGACTACGCCTGCTGGCTGTGGGGCGTGCCGGAGCATCTCAGCGGATGGCTGGCCCGAAGCGGACGACTGGAGATTGCCTCCGAAGACCAGGCCGCCCTGTGGTGGAACGCGCCGGGCGGCCCGCGGGTTTCGCTGGCGCTGGATTATCTGGCGCGCGTGCCGGTGCGCCGCATGACCGCCTTCGGCGCGCAGGGGACGCTGTGCTGGGACGCTATCGGGCACACGGTGCGGCTGAAAAAGCCTGGCCTGCCCGCCAAGCACCGGGAAACGCGCTTCGAGCCGGACGCGCTGTTCCGCGAGCAGGCCCGCGCGTTTCTGTCCGCCTGCGCGGGAGGAAGCGCCGGTTCGCTGGCCCGCTTTGCCGACGGCGTGAACGCCGTCGCTGTCTGCGATGCCGCGCGCCGCTCGTCGCAGACGAGGCAATGGGAACCGCTAGAAGGCGGGGAAAGCGTGGCGCGTTGCTAGACGCTGCCTTCTCCGTGCGCCCGATGCTGGCGATTATTCCCGCGCGCAGCGGCTCCAAAGGGCTGCCCGGCAAGAACATTCGCCCGCTGGCGGGCCTGCCGCTTCTCGCGCACTCCGTCCGGTGCGCGCAGAGGTGCTCGGAGATTGACCGGCTGATTGTGTCCACCGACTCGGAGGCCATTGCAGAAGTCGCCCGCGACGCCGGGGCTGACATTCCCTTTCTGCGCCCTGCGGCGCTGGCGCAGGACGACACGCCCATGTGGCCCGTTCTGCAGCACGCGCTCCATGAAATGGAACAGCGCGACGCTCGTGCCTACGCGAGCGTGCTGCTGCTTGACCCTACCAGTCCGGGCCGCCTGCCGGAAGACATCGCCGCCGCCGCCGCGCGGCTGGCCGCCAGCCCGGCAGCCGAGGGCATTGTGGGCGTCTCCGAGCCGGAGTTCAACCCGCTGTGGCACTGCGTCGTAGAGCGGGACGGCTGGATGCAGGATTTATTGCCCGGCGCGGAGCAGTACGGGCGGCGTCAGGACGTGCCGACGGTGTACCGCATCAATGCGTCGCTGTACCTCTGGCGGCGGGCGCTGTTTGCGGAAGACGGCGTTGTCTGGCGTCACCGCAAGATGCTGCTGCATCCCATTCCAGAGCGCCGTGCCATTCACATTGACACCATGGATGAGTTCCAGAGAACCGACTTGCTCATCCGGGCGGGCCTTCTTTCCCTGCCCTGGCTGCCATAGCCCATGAAAACTTTGACGCAGTTGATGGACTTATCGGGCCGCGCCGCTCTCATCACGGGAGGCGCGGGCCATATCGGGCTGGCGGCAGGCGAGGCGCTGACCGAGATGGGTGCAATCGTCGCCGTCGCTGACCAGAACCCGGACGCCTGCGCCGAACGCGCCGCGCGGCTCTCGCAAACAGGGCCAGGACGCGCCTGGCCGCTGACGGTAAATCTGGCAAATGAGCACGCCACGCGCGCCGCCGTGCGCGAGGCCATCACAGAAATGGGCGGGCTAAACATTCTTGTCCACTGCGCCACCTACACGGACGCCGACGCGCCCGGCTGGTCGGTTCCGTTCGCGCAGCAGACGCCGGACGCTTGGGTGAAGGCGATGCGGGTTGACCTGACACCCATTCTCGCGCTCATTCAGGAGGCGCAGAGCGCTCTGGCGCGCGGCGGGGACGGCTCGGTCATTCTGTTTTCCTCCATTTACGGGCTGGTGGGGCCGGATATGCGCCTGTACGCGGGCACGGCGATGACCAATGAGGCGGGCTACGGGGCGTCCAAAGCCGGACAAATCCAGATGGCCCGTTATCTTGCGGCCACGCTGGCTCCAAGCATCCGGGTCAATGCCATCTCGCCGGGCGGCGTCTGGCGCGGCCAGCCAGAGCCGTTTGTGCGCGAATACGAGCGGCGGACGCCGCTGGGGCGCATGGCGGCGGAACAGGACCTGAAAGGCGCGGTCGCGTTCCTTGCCAGCGACCTTTCGGCCTATGTCACCGGGCACAATTTGGTAGTAGATGGGGGCTGGACGGCATGGTAGCAGCCCCACTGGAAATCGGCGGGCGGCTGGTCGGGCCGGGGCAGCCCTGCTTCATCATCGCTGAGGCCGGGGTCAATCACAACGGCGACGTGGAAACCGCCCTGCGTCTTGTGGCGGCGGCGCGGGCGGCGGGCGCGGATGCCGCCAAGTTCCAGACCTGGGTGACCGAGAAGCTGGTGACGCGCTCCGCACCGACGGCGGCCTATCAGAGCCGCAGCGCGGGAAGCCCTGACACGCAGTTTGCCCTTCTGAAAGAACTGGAACTGAGCCATGACGAGTTCCGGCAGGTACAGGCGTTCGCGCAGGAACAGGGGATTCTGTTCCTGTCCACACCCGACGAGGAAGACAGCGCGGACTTTCTGGAGAGCCTCCATGTGCCTGCCTTCAAGCTTGGGTCAGGGGAACTGACCAATCTGCCTTTTCTGCGCCACGTCGCCGCCAAAGGCCGCCCCGTCATCCTGTCCACCGGCATGGCGGGGTTGGGCGAAGTGGAAGCCGCCGTCGGCGCGCTGGCGGGCAATCCGCGCTTCGCGCTGCTTCATTGCGTCTCAGCGTATCCCGCCCCGCCGTCGGAATGCAACCTGCGCGCGCTGGACACGCTGGCAGCGGCGTTTGGCTGCCCGGTCGGCTTTTCCGACCACACGCTTGGCCTGGAAGTTTCCCTGGCGGCGGCGGCGCGGGGAGCATGCATCTTGGAGAAGCACCTCACCCTGAGTCGGCAGATGCCGGGGCCGGATCACCGCGCGTCGCTGGAGCCGGACGGTTTTGCCGCGCTCGTGACTGCCGTTCGCACGGTGGAAGCCGCGCTCGGCAACGGCATCAAGCGAGCCATGCCGTCAGAACGGGAAACAAGGCAGGTGGTGCAGAAAGTCATTGTCACCCGGCGGCCCCTGCGAGCGGGCGAGCGGCTTCAAGCGACAGACCTCATGCTGCGCCGCGCGGAAGGCGGGCTGCCCGCCTCCTGGCTCCCTGTCCTCGTGGGCCGCCAGGTGCGGATGGCGCTGGAAGCGGAAGCCGTGCTCACCTGGGACGCCCTGCAATGAAAGACGCCCTGCAATGAAAGACGCCCTGCGATGAGGCGCATCGGCGTGGTCACCTTCGCGCGCTCCGACTACAGCAGCCTCGCGCCTGTCTTGAAGGCGATTGCGGCTGACCTGGAGATGGATTATCGCCTCTTGGTGGGTGGAGCGCATCTGTTGCCCGCGTTCGGCAGCACAGTGCGGCAGATTGAAGACGATGGATTCGCCATCCATGACAGGGTGCCGATGCCGCTGGCTTCCGACACGCCGGAGGCCATCGTGCAGGCGGTCGGGCAGGGCATGAGCCATCTTGCTCCCATTCTGGCGCGCTGGGGTCAAGACGTGCTGCTGTGCGTGGGCGACCGCCTGGAACTGCTGGCGGCAGCGGGCGCGGCGCTGGCCTTGCGCGTTCCCGTCGCCCACATCTCCGGCGGGGACGTGACCGAAGGCGCGATTGACAATCAAGTGCGCCACGCTGTTTCCAAAATGAGCCATCTGCACTTTGTGGCGATGCCCCAGCACGCGCGCCGTCTGGAGCAGATGGGCGAGGAGACCCGGCGCATCTTTGTCACCGGCGACCCGGCTCTGGACGCGCTCCGCAGCCAGCCCCTGCTGACGCGCCCGCAGCTCAGCGAAGCATTAGGACTGTCTCTTGCGCCGCCGGTGCTGCTCGTCACGCACCACCCGGCCACGCTGGGCGAGGATAGCCCGGCGCAGCAAATGGAGCCGCTTTTTGCCGCGCTGGACATGGTAGAAGGCACTTTGATTTTCACGGCTCCCAATGCCGATGCCGACTACGAGCGCATCACGGAACGCATTCAAGCCTACGTGCGGGGGCGCAGCGGCGCGGCCTTTTTTCACAGTCTGGGCCAGCACCGTTACTACAGCCTGCTGGCGCAGGCGGATGTCATGGTGGGCAATTCTTCCAGCGGCATCTGGGAAGCGCCTACGTTCCGGCTGCCAGTGGTCAACATCGGAGCGCGCCAGCAGGGCCGCCTGCGCGCCGCAAACGTCATTCAGGCAGAGGTTCAGGCGCAGGCGATTGCCGCCGCAATCCGGCAAGCCCTGGAACCCGCGTTCCGCACCGCGCTGAGCGGCCTGCAAAACCCGTATGGCGATGGGCGTGCGGCGGAACGCATCGTCGCGGCGCTGAAAGCGACGGCAGGCGACGCGCGGCTTCTCCTCAAGCAGTTTCAAGACTTGCCGGGCGAGAGCGCCCATTTGTGCGTGACACGATGAGCGTTCCTTCCTCTGTCAATAATGCCGTCCCGCTGGGCGGGGAAATGGAACTGGTCGCGGAGCAGGTCTTTTCCTGCCCCGCGCTCGCCCCTGTTTGGCCCTTTCCCGACTGCCGCACGGTGAAGACCGGCAGAACCGCGCTGTTGCTTCTGGCGCGCTGGCTTCAGCAGTCAACGAAGGGGCTGGGAACCATTCTGCTGCCTTCTTATTTGTGCCCCAGCATCGTGCAGGCGTTTTCGGGAAGCAGGAATGCAGACGCCGTTTTATCGCGTGCGGCGGGACTTGTCCATTGACATCCCCCACGCGGCGGGCCTCCTGGAGACGCTCAAGCCGCAGGCGCTTCTGTTCATCCATTATTTCGGATTTCCCGTCTGCGCCCGCACAGCCGCTTTCCTGCGCCAGGCTGCCTCCCAGTGCTGCGTGATTGAAGATTGCTCTCACGGCTCGCTGATAGAGCCGCCGGAGCCGGTTGTCGGGAACATTGGGGCCTTTAGCCTCACCAGTTTCCGCAAGTATTTCCCGGTTCCCGATGGGGGGCTTGTTGTCTGCCGGTCAGGCGCATCGCTGCCGACACTGCCCGCGCCGCAGGGCTGCTTCACGCGCCAGCGGCTCCTCGGCAAGCTGCTGCGGCATGAGTTCGTGCACGGCTCCCCGGAGAGCGCCGCCCTGGAACCGGCGTTTCTGGCCCTGTTCGCGGATGCCGAAGCGGAGGTGGATGCCGGGGTTCCGTGGGAAGCGATGTCGGCGCTCTCGGAGAGGCTGCTGAGAACGTGGGACTGGGCAGACGCCATGCAGCGCCGCCGCCGCAACTTCGCGCTTCTGCGGCAGGCGTTCGCGGCAGACGCCCGTTTGCAGCGTGTGGGCCAGCCTCTTTTCATGGAGCTGCCGGAGGGCGTTTCGCCGCTGGCGTTCCCCCTCTGCGTGGCAGCGCCGCAGCGGGACGCATTGCGCGCGGAACTGGCGGCACGGCGCGTGTTCTGCCCGGTTCACTGGCTCCTGCCGCCTGCGGTGGGTCGGGCGCAGTTCCCGGAAAGCTATCAGTTGTCACAGGAGATGCTCAGCCTGCCGATTGACCAGCGCTACGGGGCAGAGCACATGGAAGCGTTGCTTTGCCGCATCCGCGAGGCCGGGGAGGGAATTCAATGAGCTGGAACCCCATTTGGGAAGACATCTTCGCGGAGCGCGACTGGGGCCAGTACCCGCCGGAGGAGTTGATCCGGTTCATCGCGCGGCGCTTTTACGCTGTCCCCGACAGGAGCCAAATCAAGATACTGGAAATCGGGTGCGGGCAGGGGGCCAATATCTGGTATCTGGCGCGCGAGGGCTTTGAGGCATATGGCATTGACGGCTCGCCGTCCGGCATCCACAAGGCCGAACGGCGTTTGCAGGCGGATGGGCTGACGGCGCATTTCCTGGTAGGGGATGTCGTTTCCCTTTCGGCGCTGTATCCGCCCGCTGCTTTTGATGCTGTGATTGATGTCGCCTGCCTTCAGCATAACCGGCTGTCCTCAGTGCAGGAGATTTTGGAGCAAGTCCGGGCTGTGCTGAAGCCGGAAGGCCAGTTCTTTTCCATCATGCTGGCCTCCGGCTCCTGGGGCGAAGGAAGCGGCTTCATGGAAGAGCCAAACACTTACTCTGAGGTTAGCGAAGGCCCTTTGCGTCAGCGGGGCCTGTGCCATTTCTTCACAAAAGAGGAACTTTCGGCCCTTTTCGCGAAGTTCCTCTCTGTGGAATGCGAATACAGGACGCGCAGTCTGGAAGCGGAGACGCGCGTGATGAAACACTGGATTTTTCAGGGGACGAAGGCAGGGTGAAAAGCCGCCTGCTGACAACCCGGCAATACTCAGAGTGGGAAGAAGCGCGCGGACGATTAAGACACAGCGACATTTACTTTTCCTGCGCGTATCATCAGGCGCATGAGGCCAATGGCGACGGCAAAGCGTGCGCCTTTGTCGCTGAGGAAGGGGACAGTCTCCTGTTTTACCCTTTCCTGGTGCGCCCCATTGAGCGGGTCGGCACGGAGACGATTGACGCGGGCTGGTGCGACATTGAGACAGTTTATGGCTACAGCGGGCCTCTGGCGTCCACGCGCGAGCCGAAGTTTCTGGCACAAGCATGGGGGGCGTTTGCCGGGTGGTGCCAAAAGGCGGGCGTTGTGGCGGAATATGTCCGCTTTCACCCGCTTCTGGGCAATCGGGACGCTGCAGACTCGGCCATGACTGTGGCATTCAATCGGGAAACAGTGTTGGTCGGATTGGATGGCACGGAGCAGGAGTTGTGGGAACGCGCTCTGCCGACCCAGCGCAACATGGTGCGTAAAGCGTTGGCACAAGGACTAATCTGCCATGAGGTTCCCCTCTCCATAGGGCTGGAAGCGTTCCAGCGCATGTACCGGCAAACAATGGCTCAGGTGCAGGCCGCCCAGTATTACCTGTTTTCGGCAGCTTACTTTCAATTGCTCGCAAAGGAGCTGCGCCAGCAAGCGTGCCTCTTCGCGGTGCTGCGGGAAGAACAAACGATTGCGATGGCTTTGTTTCTGACCGACCATACGACCATGCATTACCATCTCGCTGGGAGCGATGCGCGCTTCAAGCCGCTCGCCCCGAACAATCTGCTGCTGCACACGGCGGCCCGATGGGCACAGGAGCGTGGCTTCAAGAACCTGCACCTGGGCGGCGGGCGCACTGCCCGTCCAGATGACCCATTGCTTCGATTTAAGAGCAGTCTTTCCCGCGCGCGCCTGCCGTTTTATTGCGGGCGGCGCGTGCATCATAAACCGGCCTATGCCGCGCTCTGCGGCCAATGGATGCGGCAGCGTGGCCTCAGCGACCTGCCTGACTACTTTCTATGCTATCGTCTGCCAGGAGACGCTTGAAGTTTGGGGCCTAGCTTTGCCGCTGGAAGATTACATCATCCCGCCCGATTATGAGGCTCTTTTTCGCCAGCGCCTTGTCATCATCACCGGCGTCGGGCGTTCCGGCACTACCATTCTGGGCAAGCTTCTGGGCAGCCTTCGGCCCGCGTTTTACTTGTTTGAGCCAGCGTTGATGCGCCTGCTCCCTTTTCTGCTGCACGCCGAGCCGCGCCAACAGGAAACTTATGCCACTGTCATTCGGGCGGTTCTTTTTGAAGACTATTTCCTGCAGGCTATGCACGGGCGCAGCCTCAACTTCAACCCGCGCGACGACAGCTACTATGGCAATGCGCTGTCGCTGCAGGAGGTGGAAGAACAGTGGCGCGTGTTGAGCCGCCGCCAGGATGTCCTGCGCCAAATCCAGGAGCGCCCCCCTTTGTTTGCACTGAAGATCCCGGAGTTCCAGCCTTTGTTTTCCACTGCCAGCCGGATCGCTGCGGGCACGGTGCTGCTCCACATTATTCGCAACGGCAATGATGTAATTGCTTCCTCTCTAAAGCGCGGATGGTACTCGGACGCCTTCCTGAAAGAGGGCCTCATTGAGTGGGTCAGGAAGCCCGTGTCGGAGCAGGAATGCCCGGCTCCATGGTATCTGGACAGCGAAAGCAGCGCGCTGTTTCCCCGATGGAACCAGGAAACGCGGGCCGCCAGCATCTGGCGGCAATTAACAGCGGCAGGGCTGGACTACGCGGCGTCACATCCCACGCAATGCATTTCGCTGCAATACGAAGAGTTCGCGCGCGCGCCGGAGGCGATTGCGGAGCGCGTTGCAGGCCAATATGGACTTGAGACGACAGAAATCACGCGCAGGCACTTGAGCGCCGTCGCAGGATTTTCGCCCAGCTCTTATCCTTCTGCCGTGGCGCGCATTCAGGAGCCAGAGCGGGCCAGATTTCTCGCGCTGATGAAGGACTTAGGCTATGCCGCGTAACAGCAAAGCAAACAAGATGCCTGCAGAAGCCCCTCTGGACAGCAATGCCTCTTTGAAGACGCTGGAGCCGTTTCTGGTCTCGCCAGCGCAGACGCTCCGCGAGGTGATTGTCTGCCTGGATCAGAACGCCAAAGGGATTGCGCTGGTGCTAGATGACAGCCAGCGGCTGCAGGCAACGATTACGGACGGTGACATCCGGCGCGCCATTCTGAGCGGGGCTGACCTGGAGATGCCGCTTCAGTCTTTGCTGGAGCAGCGAACGTCTTCGGAAGGCCGCCTGCCGACGACGGCGCCGCTGGGCACGCCCGATGCCGAGTTAATCCGCCTGATGGACGAGCGCTCCCTGCGGCATATTCCCCTGCTGGATGGCGCAGGCCGCGTTGTTGACCTCGCCATGCTCGGCGACCTGGTGAAAGAGTACGAACTGCCGTTGAGCGCTGTCATCATGGCAGGCGGCGGCGGCACGCGCCTTCGGCCGCTGACCGATACCATTCCCAAGCCGATGCTTCCTGTGGGGGCCAAGCCTCTGCTGGAGCTGATTATCGGCCAGCTTCGCCGGGCGGGCGTCCTGCACCTGAACCTGACGACCCATTACAAGAGCAGCGTTATTACCGAGCATTTTGGCGACGGGGCCGGGTTCGGCGTCAACCTGCATTATGTGCATGAAGAACAGCCCCTTGGCACGGCGGGCGCGCTGAAATTGCTGAATCACCGTGACCAGCCCTTGCTTGTGATGAACGGCGACATCCTGACCCGTTTGGATTTTCGGGCCATGCTGCACTTTCACCGGGAGCATCATGCGGACATGACTGTTGCCGTGCGCCAGCATGAGTTTTGCATCCCCTATGGCGTCGTGGAAGCCGAGGGCGTGTCCATTAAAAGCATCACGGAGAAGCCTATCTTCAAGCGCTTTGTGAACGCGGGCATTTACCTGCTCAACCCTGCCGTCTGCGCCTTGATTCCCGGCGGCCTGCGCTTTGATATGCCGGATTTAATCAAGCAGGCCATTGCGGAAGGCAAGCGCGTGGTGAGTTTCCCCGTTCGCGAGTACTGGCTGGATATCGGGCAGCATGCCGATTATCAGCAGGCGCAGGAAGACATCAAAACGCAGGAGTGGGCGCAATGACCTGGGCTGGAAAGCGCGTTCTGGTCACCGGAGCGGGCGGATTTATCGGCAGCCATCTTGCCGAGCGCCTCGTAGAAGCGGGCGCGGACGTGAGGGCGCTTGTGCGCTACAATGGACGCGGAACGCGCGGCTGGCTGGACGCCTCGCCGCTGCGTGCAGAGATGGAGATTGTGGCCGGGGACATCTGCGACCGGGACTGCACGGCGCGCATTGCTCAGGGCCGCGCGGTTATCTTTCATCTTGCCGCCCTGATTGCAATTCCATACTCGTACTCTGCGCCCGGTTCGTATGTACGCGCCAACATAGAGGGAACGCTTAATTTGCTGCAGGCGGCCCGCGAGCACGCGGCAGAGCGGTTCGTGCAGACATCCACCAGCGAGGTGTACGGCACTGCCCAGTTCGTTCCCATCAGCGAAGCGCACCCGCTTCAGGGGCAGTCGCCTTACTCTGCCAGCAAGATTGGAGCCGACAAGATCGCCGAAGCGTTCCACCTATCGTTCTCGGTGCCGGTGACAACGGTGAGGCCCTTCAACACATTCGGCCCGCGCCAGTCGGCCCGCGCCATTATTCCCACCATCATCAGTCAATGCTTGGCGGGTGAAAAAGTGCGTCTGGGCAGCCTGACGCCCACGCGCGACCTGAACTATGTGGACAATACGGTAGACGGGTTTTTGCTGGCTGGAGCCGTGCCCGAAGCAGTCGGACAGACATTCAACATTGGTTCAGGCCAAGAGATTAGCATGGGAGACCTTGCACATCTGATAGCGCGGATTATAGGGCGGCATCTGCAGATTGAATGCGACGCGCAGCGGCTGCGCCCCGCACGCAGCGAAGTGGAACGTCTGCTGGCCGATAGCACACTGGCGCGCGCTGTGCTGTGCTGGGAGCCGAAGATAAGTTTGGAAGAAGGATTGACACGCACGATCGCCTGGATGCGCGCTCACCCCGGCGGATACCAACCCGATGCCTACCAGGTCTGAACAGCCGCCCTGCCCCGAATTCATCCCTCTTGCCGTGCCCCATCTTGGCGGAAACGAGTGGCTTTATGCCAGGGAATGCCTCGATTCGGGCTGGGTTTCCTCGGTCGGTCCCTTTGTGGAACGCTTTGAGCGCATGGTCGCCGCGCAAGCCGGAACCGCGCAGGCCGTCGCCATTGTGAATGGCACCGCCGCGCTCCATGTCGCGCTGCAAGTGGCGGGCGTTCAGCCGGGAGAGGAAGTAGTCGTCTCCACGCTGTCTTTTATCGCCCCGGCGAACGCCATTCGCTACTGCGGCGGGTTCCCCGTGTTCATGGATGCCGAGCCGCAGACCTGGCAGATGGACGTGCCGCAGGCCGTGTCGTTCCTGGAACGCGGCTGCCGCTGGGACCGGGGAGAGTTGCGAAACCGCGCGACGGGCCGCCGCGTGCGCGCGCTGCTGCCGGTGCATATCCTCGGCGGCTGCGTAGACATCGACCCGCTCAAAGAAGCTGCCGCGCGCTATGGCCTCGCCGTTGTGGAAGACGCCGCAGAAGCCCTGGGCGCCACGTATAAAAGCCAGCCCGCCGGACATCTGGGCGATATTGGGTGCTTCAGCTTCAACGGCAACAAAGTCGTGACAACAGGCGGCGGCGGCATGATAGTCACCGACCGGGTGGACTGGGCAGAGCGGGCGCGTTTTTTAACCACGCAGGCGAAAAGCGATCCTTTGGAGTATGTGCATTCCGAAGTCGGCTACAACTACCGCCTGACGGCGCTTCAGGCGGCCCTCGGCTGCGCGCAGATGGAGCAATTGCCTTCTTTTCTTGAAGCAAAACGCCGCATTGCGGCCATCTATTCCGAGGCGCTCGCGGGCATTCCCGGCCTCACGGCGATGCCGATAATTCCAGGACAAGACAGTGCCTTCTGGCTTTACACAGTTTTAATTGACCCGCGCGTGTTCGGCAGGGACAGCCGCAGTGTCCTGTCAAACCTTGCCGCTCTGGGCATTCAAACGCGGCCCTTGTGGCAGCCGCTCCATCTCAGCCCGGCGCACCGGGACGCTTGCTGTCCTGCCCCTTGCCCGATCGCGGAGCGCCTGTACCAGACAGCCCTGAGCCTGCCCTGCTCCACCCATTTGACGGAAGCCAGCCAGCAGCGGGTGATTGAGAGCCTTCGCGCGTTGGCAGCCTGACACCTTCGGCGGGTATAATTGGACGTGACGAACGGAAAGCATCTGCTCTAGTGAAGTCCCTGAAGCAAACTCTGGCGGCTCCAGTTCATCTGGCGCGCGATTTAGCGACCCTTATCGCAGGCATCGGCGTTTACCGCAAAACGGGGTCTACTCCTTTAAGCGCGCACACCAGCCTGATCCATCTGCACTGCCGCACCGCAGGCCGCGCCAGCGATTTCTTCCATGGGATGCTGGCCGCGTTGCATCGTCCTTACGCGCTGCCCTCGGCAGAGGGCGTGCTGGGGCAGATGAACAGGCAGGAGTTGGCTGGTATTGTCCATTCCCTGAACCAGAACGGATACCATGTTTTCTCAAGCCGCCTGCCGGAAGAAGTATGCGCCCAACTGGAAGCGTTTTCCCTCGCGACGTCCTGCGCGCCGCACCCGATGCGCGCCGGGTTGCCAGAACGCGCGCGTTACGACTGGGAGCATCCTCTCGCGGAAACGTACCAGGTGGAAGAGCAGGAACTTGTCAATGCGCCTGCGGTTCAGGCGCTTATGGCAGATGCATCACTTCTTGCGGTCGCGCAATCTTACTTAGGCTCGCAGCCAGTGCTGGATGCCGTGAATATGTGGTGGAGCGCATTGTTTTCCCGGCAGGCTTCCTCGGATGCAGCCCAGCTTTACCATTTTGATTTGGAGCGCCTCAAGTGGGTCAAGTTCTTTTTCTATCTCACGGATGTGACCACAGGGCGCGGGCCGCATTGTTATGTGGCAGGCTCCCACAAACGCGGGGGGCAGCCCGCTCCCTGTTAGAGCGTGGATATGTCCGCATCTCCGATGAAGAAATGCGGCGCTTTTACGCGCCGGAGCGTTTTGTGGAAATTACTGGCCCGCGCGGCACGATTGTGGTGGTAGACACGCGCGGCTTCCATAAAGGCAAGCCGCTAGATGCGGGAGACCGCCTCATTCTGCAGATGGAATACGCAGACAGCCTGTTTGGGACTGACACTACGCGTCCGCCCCTGTTTCTCGCTCCCGGCTCCTCCCTGGAAGCTTTCGCGCACAAGTACCCGCGTCTCTTCGCCAAGTTTCGCTTGACTCCGAAGGGCATGGCCTGAGCAACACAAATGACTTCTCCTGTTCGCTGGCTGCCGGAGCCAGCCTTTCAATTCTTGAGACGGGTGAAGCGGCGGGTGCTGTGGGAATGGCAAAAGCCGCGCCTGCACAGACGCCTGGCGCAGCGCCCCGCCCTGCCCGTTCCCGGCAAAGACAAAGGGATTGTGCTGTTTTTCGCGCCGGAAGCAGGCGTGACCCCGCACGTTGCAGCGCTGTGCGTGCTGGCGCGCATCCTGCAGGAGCGGGGTCACACGGTATGCATGACGCGCTGCTTTCAATGCTTCTCGCGCTGCCCGGTGATGACCATGCAGCAACTTCCTTTCGCCGCCCCCTCTGCTGTGAAACGCCCCATCTGTCTCCATTGCGCCAGTGACTCTCTGAAGATGCTGGATGCTTACGGCTTGCCGCATCTTGACCTGCGCTCGTTTCTGACCGAGCAGATGACTGCGGATGTTGCGCGCGCGCTGCAGGAAGCGCCCGAAGACCTGCGGCAGTTCACTTTCGACTCGGTTCCGTTCGGTCAGCTTTGCATTCTGGACATGGCGCTGAACGCCAAGATTTACGACTTCGGGCAGGTCGGCGCGGAGCTGCGCTCCGGGTGGCTTCAGTTCATCGAAACGAGCGTGCTTGCCTATCTGCTGGTTGACCGCATCTGTCAGCAAGTTCCTGTAACCAGCCTGGCGCATTATGATAATTATGGCATCATGCTGGGCGCTCGCCTTGCGGCGGCCAAACACGGCATCCCTAGCTACGGCGTCAATCAGGCGGGCCATAACAACATTGACCGGCGGCTTTATGTGCTCCTGCCGGAAATTCGCAAAGCAGTGACCATGCACTTGCGCCTGGCATGGCCGGACTGGCGCGCGCTTGCTTTGTCGCCAGGGCGCGTGGGCGAAATCACTGATGATTTAATCACGCGCTTCCGCGCGCACGGCTCGCACCGCTTTTCACCCGCTAAAACATTCACTCAGGGGGATATTCGCTCCTCGCTTGGCCTCGCCGACGACAGAAAACTTCTGGTAGCCTACACGAGCAGCCTAGACGAGAACCTGGCAGGCTGGGCGATTATGAAGGGGATGGGCTACCCTCCCGCCAACGCGCCGCAGCCCTTTGCCGATCAGGTGGAATGGCTTCAGGCCCTGACCCGCTTTGTGGAAGCGTCGGACGACCTGCAGCTCGTGGTGCGTATTCATCCGCGCGAAGGCAAGACAAAGGGGGCTAAAACCAGTTCCCAGCACTTGCAGCGCCTCCTGGAAGCGTTTGACAGGCCGTTTCAGCAGTGCCGCTTTGTCTGGCCCGAACAGCCTGTTTCCAGCTATGACCTGGCGGAAGCGGCGGATTTGGTGCTGACCAGTTGGAGCACGGTCGGCTCGGAAGTGGCGCGCGCGGGGGTTCCCGTCCTCACGGCGACGCAGGGCCTGACGGGGTTCCCGCAGGATGACTTTCTGGAATGGGGCGCGACCCCGGATGAATACTTCTGCCAGTTGCGGAGGCTTCTGGAGCGGCCCGTGACGCTGGAGCAGATTGGCCGCGCCTTTCGCTGGTACAACCTGTTCCATCTGGCGACTTCCATTGACCTGAGCGACATCATTCCAGACAGCCAGTTTGCCGGGCTGCCCCCGTTTTCTACGCCCCGCGAGGCGCGCGCTGTGGAGCAGGTTCTGGTGGAGGGAGCGGATATTCTGGCGATCAATCACGCTCGCCTGCAAGACGCCCAGCAGGATGGGGGCAATGTTCTGGAAGCGCAGGTGTTGCAGCGCCATCTGCGGCGCATCATCCATCTTGTGTACACCGGGCAGGACGAGGCGAGCGATGCCGCGCTTGACTTTGCCGGGGGGGCGCAGTGTCCTGACACTCTCTGGCAGGAGCCGCTGTCAGGCCATGACGTGCAGCGGCGACGGCTGCTGGCGCGCGGCGGCCTCACGCAGTACTGGGACGGCGGCACGTTGTATTCTAAATACTCTCCACTCTGCGCGCGCCTCGGCCCCCTGTGCGCGACATCCCTTGTGCTCGGAGACGCAAACGCTTCTTCATGCGTATCTTGATTGCAGACACCTATTATCCTGACTTCCTGCGGGACCATTACGCGCGGCAGCCGCAAGTCACGCGGCAGCCATATGCACAGCAATGGCGCGCGCTGATGGACGAGTGCTTTGGCACGGCGGACTTCTACTCCACTCACCTCAACGCGCTGGGCCATGAGGCCACCGATGTTGTGATCAATGCCGAGCCTTTGCAGCGGCAGTGGGCACAGG
This sequence comes from uncultured Armatimonadota bacterium, assembly GCA_963835235.1. Lineage (GTDB taxonomy): Bacteria > Armatimonadota > Armatimonadia > Armatimonadales > Capsulimonadaceae > CAWIET01. Next base: position 219,111 of record CAWIET010000003.1, on the reverse strand, counting down.
AGAATGGGGCTGCCTTGCCGCTGGAGACGAATAGTCTGACGCTGACCCGACGACGCAAAATCATTCCCTGGCTGCGGCGCATTTCCAGCGAGAACTGGGTGTACGCCATTCTGAAAGCCCAAATCACACAATGTCGTCCCGACGTGCTGTACGTGCAGGATATGCACGCTCTGAGCGCCAACTTCCTGCGTGAAGTCAAGCCGCTGGTGGATCTGATTGTGGGGCAGATTGCTTCGCCTTACGCAAACGGAGCGGACTTTAGCCCTTACGACCTGATCCTGACCTCCTTTCCACACTTCGTGGCGCGGTTCCGGGGACAGGGCTTGAACAGCGAATACTTTCGGCTCGGATTTGAGGCTAGCCTGCTGTCACGTTTAGAAAAGCGCACTCGCCATTCTCTGGCCTTTGTGGGGGGGCTTTCCGGCGAGCACTCCGAGCGCGTTCGCTTTCTGGAAGCCATTGCTGCGCGCGAGCCGTTGGACTGGTGGGGCTATGGCGTTAAGGTGACACGGCCCGGCTCGCCGCTGCGCCCGCGCTATCAGGGCGAGGCATGGGCGCTGGAAATGTACAACGTTCTGCATAATGCCGACATCGCCCTCAACTTTCATATCAACGCAGCGGAGAACTTTGCCAACAATATGCGTCTGTTTGAAGCAACCGGTGTGGGAGCACTTCTTCTCACCGATGCCAAAGACAACCTACGCGAGATGTTTGAGCCAGACAGGGACGTGGCCGTCTACCATTCCCCTGAAGAGTGCGTGGAGATGATAGATTACTACCGCACCCATGAGACGGAGCGCAAGGCAATTGCCGCCGGAGGACAAGCGCGCACGCTGAAAGAGCATACTTACGCGCTTCGTATGCAGGAGCTTGCGGCTATTCTGAGCCGTTATCTGCCGCAAGCGGCAGGCAGGGGGGAGTGAGGCCCTGATGTTTTCCTTCCTCCGCCATCCTTATAACTGCTGGCGTCAGAACACTCAAGAGCAGCGCGCGCGCTATCAAACCTTGCAGGCGCATTTAAAAGAGCGCAATGGCTGCTTTGTAGAGGCCGGAGCAAATGACGGCAAAACGCAGTCCAACACGCTGGGGCTGGAGCGGTGGGCAGGCTGGCACGGTTTGCTGATTGAACCCATCCCGGCGCTGGCGCGCGCGTGCCGCATCAACCGGCCACGCTGCCTGGTAGAAAACTGCGCTCTCGTGCCGCTGAACTATGCCGACACTGAGATTGAGATGTATGATTGCAACTTGATGTCCGTTATCAGAGGCTCGCTTCCGCCTGCGGAAGAGGAGCGTCATCTGCGTCAGGGGGAAGGGTATCAGGGCATTCAAGCGCGGCCCGTGCGTGTCCCCGCGCGCCCGCTCTCCGCGCTGCTGGATGAGCACGGCTTTTCCAGGATTGATTTGCTGTGCCTGGATACGGAAGGCTACGAGCTGCAATGCCTGCACGGAGTAGATTGGCAGCGCCATTGGCCCAAACACCTGCTCATTGAAGCCGGAGGCAGGGACGAAGTGAGCGCGCTTCTATCCCCGCTCTATCAAATAACGGCGACAATCGGGGATGATACATTGTGGCGGCTAAAGTAACACCTGATCCGTTTCGCGGGCGGAATGTGCTTGTCACCGGCGGGCTGGGCTTCATTGGCTCCAACCTGACGCGGCGGCTGGTGGAAATGGAAGCGCGCGTTCTGCTGGTGGACAGCCTGGTGCCTGAATACGGCGGCAGCCTGTTCAACATTGACGGGCTGGAAGGCCGTGTGCAGGTCAACATCTCCGATGTGCGCGACGAGCACGCGATGCGCTATCTGGTGCAGGGGCAGGACTTTCTATTCAATCTGGCCGGGCAGACCAGCCACATGGACTCCATGCAAGACCCCGATACAGACTTAGAAATCAACTGCCGCGCCCAGTTGTCCATTCTGGAAGCCTGCCGCAAGCATAATTCGTCCATCAAGATTGTCTTTGCCAGCACGCGGCAGGTGTACGGCAAGCCGGATTACCTTCCGGTAGATGAGAAGCATCTGCTGCGCCCTGTAGATGTGAATGGCATCAACAAGATGGCCGGGGAGTGGTATCATATCCTCTACAATAATGTGTACGGCCTGCGCGCCTGCGCCCTGCGCCTGACCAATACGTATGGCCCGCGTATGCGGGTCAAAGATGCCCGGCAGACGTTTCTTGGCGTTTGGATACGCCTTCTGGCGCAGGGTCAGCCGTTTGACGTGTGGGACGGCGGCCAGTGGCGCGACTTCACATATGTGGACGACGCCGTAGAAGCCCTGCTGCTCGCGGCAGCCAGCGACGCTGCCAACGGAGAAGTTTACAACCTGGGCGGCGCGCAGCCGCTCACCCTGCGCCAGATGGCCGATTTTGTGGTAGAAGCCAATGGCGGCGGCTCCTACGCCGTGCGCGCGTTCCCTGCCGAGCGCAAGCGCATTGATATTGGCGATTACTACGCCGACGACCACAAAATCCGCGCCGCTCTGGGCTGGACGCCGCGCGTGGCCGAGCGCGAAGGGCTGACCCGCACGCTGGCATTTTACCGCGCTCACTTATCCGAGTATTTATAGCAGAGTATCTCTAAAATGCCCCTTCCTTCCATCCCGCAAAGCAGCCCCGGCGCGAATTACCTGGCCCGCAAAGAGGCCCTTGATGCCGCTATTCGCCGCGTTCTGGACAGCGGCTGGTACATTCTGGGACAGGAGGGGGCGGCTTTTGAGCGGGAGTTCGCGGCCTATCTGGGGGCGGCTCATGCCGTCGGCGTGGCAAACGGCACGGATGCGCTGCAATTGGCCCTGCGCGCGGGTGGGGTGGGGGCAGGCGATATGGTCTTCACAGTGGCGCATACCGCTGTTGCCACCGCCGCCGCCATCACCCTGTGCGGCGCGACGCCCGTGTTTGTGGACATTGACCCGGCCCGCTTCACGCTTGACCCGGCACGTCTGGAAGACGCTCTCGCCCGCCAGGATTTGCCGGGCCGCCCGCGCGCCATCGTTCCCGTGCATCTGTACGGCCAGATGGCCGATATGCCTGCCATTCTGGATATTGCTCGCCGCCATGATTTGCTTGTCGTGGAAGACTGCGCGCAGGCGCACGGGGCGGCGCTGAATGGCAGACGTGCCGGGACATGGGGAGACGCGGCAGCATTCAGTTTTTATCCCACCAAGAACCTGGGCGCGCTGGGTGATGGCGGCGCGGTCGTCACAAACACCCCGGCTCTGGCCGAACAGGTGCGCTTGCTGCGTCAATACGGGTGGGGCGAGCAGCGCATCAGCCAGGTTCCCGGCGGCAACAGCCGTCTGGATGAACTGCAAGCCGCCGTGCTGCGGGTCAAGCTGGCCCACCTGGATGAAGACAACGGCAGGCGGCGCGCGCTGGCGAGCCTGTATGACCGCCTGCTGGCCCGCACGGGCTTGACCTTGCCCTGTGTCGTGTCCGGGGCGGCGCATGTGTTCCATCAATACGTGGTGCGCTCCGCGCGGCGTGATGCTTGCAAGGCGCATTTGCAGGCGCAGGGCATCGGGACGCTGGTGCATTACCCGGTTCCGGTTCACCAGCAGCCCGCATACAGCGCGGTCATGAAGGCAGCGTCCCTTCCGGAGACGGAGCGCACCGCGCGGGAAGTTCTCAGCCTGCCGCTTTACCCGGAACTGCCGCATGAGGACGCGCAGAGGGTCGCGGAGGCTGTTACGGACTGGGCGCAAACGAACTGATGCGCTATTACTGCACCTACTTTGACCACAATTACCTGCTGCGGGCGCTTGCCCTGTACCGTTCGCTCAAGGCGCACGGGGAGCCGTTCACGCTCTGGGCGCTCTGCTTTGACGCGCCAAGTTATGACGCGCTCTGCCGGTTGGCCCTGCCTGATTTGCGCCCGATTGCGCTGGACGACTTTGAGCGGGAGGACGCGCCACTGCGCGCAGCCAAGACCACACGGAGCAAAGTGGAGTATTACTTCACCTGCACGCCGTCGCTGCCGCTTTCCATTTTGAACCAGTTCCCGCAGGTGGATTTGATTACCTATCTGGACGCCGACCTGTTCTTCTTCGCCTCCCCCGAACCCCTCTTTGGGGAGATGGGGGAGGCGTCTGTCACTATCATAGAGCACCGCTTTCCCCCCAGCCAACCGGAAATGCTGGCGGCGGGCATTTACAACGTGGAATGGCTGACCTTTCGCAATGACGAACGGGGCCGCGCCTGCCTGACCTGGTGGCGCGAGCGCTGCTTGGAGTGGTGCTACGACCGCATGGAGGACGGGCGCTTCGCCGACCAGAAGTACCTGGACGATTGGCCGACGCGCTTTCCCGGCGTCGCTGTGCTTCAGCACCCCGGCGCAGGGCTGGCTCCCTGGAACTGGATGAACTTCCGCATTCGGGCGCGCGGCGGCAATATTACCGTCAACGAGCAGCCGCTGCTGTTCTTCCACTATCACGGATTGAAGATTTTCCGCTCCTGGCTGTATGACCCGGTGGCGGAAGGCCGCGTTTATGGCGAAATGCCTCTGCGCCTGCGCTGGCGGCTGTACCCGCCTTATGTGCGCGCCTTGAACGAAACGCTCCGCTGGGCGCGGCAGGCCGTGCCGGAACTGCGCGTGCCGTACACCGATATACGGACGCAGAATTACGATTGGCGCAAGATGGTGCGTAAAATCGGGGAAGCCCGCCTGATGCTCACGTCCGGCCTTCAATAATCCTCATGCCCGACACGCTGTTTTCCATTATCACGCCCACGTTCAACAGCGGGCCGAAGCTGGAACAGACAATCCAGTCCGTGCTGGCGCAGAACCCGGCCTTGTTTGAGTACGTTGTTATGGACGGCGGCTCCTCAGACGGTACGACAGAAACACTGGCGCGTTATGGCAATTCCCTGCGCTGGATGTCTCGCCCTGACCGGGGCGTGTATGACGCCATGAATGGCGGACTGCAACTGATGACCGGTCAGTTCGCTTACTTTCTCGGCGCGGGCGACACGCTGCGGCCCGGCATTTTGGAGACGCTTGCGCCCCGAATGCCCGCCGACCCGTTGGCGTTCGTGTACGGCGACGTGTACGCGCACGACTTGCAGCGTCGCTTTGGGGGCCGCTACACGCGCTGGAAACTGAGCCGGGTGAACATCTGCCATCAGGCCCTCTTTTGCGCGCGCGGTGTTTATGACAGGCTCGGCGGCTTTGACCTGCGCTACCCGGTGCTTTCGGATTACGTGTTCAATGTGCGCTGCTTTGGCGACTCGCGCATCCGCAAAGTCTACCTGAATGAAGTGATTGCCGATTTTGAGGGCGGCGGCCTGAGCGCCACCGACCGCGACACGCCGTTTCTGCACGACCGCCTGCGCCTGTTTCGGGACAATCTGGGCCTGCTGCCATTTGCCGTCAATAAAGCCATTTCCCTCCTGCCCGCCCCTCTGAAAGAAGCGCGTTATCAGCAGTACCGGACGCTGAAGCGCTGGCTCGCTGCCCCGAAAGCGAGAGGCAATGCGGATCGGCCCCAATGAAGATTGGCATGGATGCGCGCTGCCTGTCGGGGCGGTTTACGGGCGACCGGACATATTGGCGCGGCCTCCTGCAAGGGCTGGCGGGAGTTGACGCAAAGAACGAATATGTTCTTTACACGCGCCTGCCGATGGAAGGCGAGCCGCCCGCGCTGGGCGCGAACTTCTCATGGCGCGCGCTGCCGTCTCCCAAAAATGACGCCCTGTGGATGCTCCGGGCGTTCCCGCGCGCCCTCAAAGTGGATAAGATAGACGTGGCGCATACGCAGTATAACGTCCCGCTGCTCGGTGCGCCCTGTCCGATAGTGACGACTGTGCATGACGTGTCCTTCGCGGTGCTGCCGCACCTTTTCTTGCCCCGCGACCGCTGGCTGCTCAATACATTCGTGCCGCGCTCCATGCAGAAGGCGGCGCGCGTTGTGGCTGTTTCTGAGAACACGCGCCGGGACATTCTGCGCGTCTACAAGGGCCGCGTGGCGCCGGAGAAAGTGGTCACAGTGTTAGAGGCCGCCGACAAGCGGTTCCAGTTGCCCGCAGGCGGGCAGGAAAACGCATGGCAGATGGTGAACACGCGCTTTGGGCTGGGCGACGCGCCTTACATTCTCTCGGTAGGCGTCTTGCAGCCGCGCAAGAACTTGTCTTTGCTGCTGGATGCGTTCGCATTAGTTAAATTAGGGCCGCACCCGCCGCCGCACAAACTCGTGATTGTGGGCAAGCGCGGCTGGCTGGGAGAAGAATTAGACCGGCAGGCGGCGGCGCTGCCACCGTCAGTGGCGGAGCAAATCGTGTGGACGGGCTACGTGCCCGACGACGACCTGCCCGTGCTATACGGGGGCGCGGATGCGTTCTGCTACCCGTCGCAGTATGAGGGCTTCGGCCTGCCGCCTTTAGAGGCGATGGCCTGCGGCTGCCCGGTTTTGTGCGTGCGGGCGTCATCTTTGCCGGAAGTGGTAGGAACAGATGCAATCCTGCTGCCCGCCGACAATTCAGCAGCCTGGGCGGACGCTTTAGACAAACTGCTCGGCTCCCCGCTGGTGCGCGCGCGCTGGCGGGAGCGGGGATTAGCCCGCGCCGCCGGGTTCTCATGGGAGCAAACAGCCAGAGAGACCTTGCGCGTGTACCAGCAAGTTGTGGAGGAAGCCAAACGATGACGCAGACCCTTGACCCCAAGTTAATAGAGATACTCGCCTGCCCCGCTGATGACAACCGCCCGCCCCTGCGCCTTGTGGGAGAAACGCTGGTCTGCGACCAGTGCGGGCGCGTTTACCCGATCCGTGACGGCATTCCCATCTTGCTGCCCGAAGAAGCGACCATTCCTGACAAGTAGAGGCCCCGTTATGCAGCTCACCCGCACCGGCCCCATCAAAATCGCTCTGATACACGGCCCCAATCTCAATATGCTGGGCGTGCGCGACCCGGATATTTACGGCAAGGACGACTTCGCCACCGTGAACCGGCGCATTGAGGAGCACGCTCGCACGCTGGGCGTGGAAGTCACCATTCAGCAGTCCAACTCGGAGGGCGAGATTATCAACTTCGTGCAGGACGCCATGTCGGAAGCCGACGCCATTGTGATTAATCCCGGCGCGTACACGCACTATTCCTACGCCATTCGCGACGCCATTGGCGACTCGCGCCTGCCGACGATTGAAGTGCATTTGACCAACGTGCAGGCGCGCGAGGAGTTTCGCCGCCACTCCGTCATTTCCCCCGTCACCACCGGCCAGATTGTGGGCTTCGGGCCGCAGTCTTATTTGCTCGCCCTGCAAGCCGCCAAGACGCTGGTTGAGGAAAGCCACCGATGAACAGTGAAGTGATTGCGGTGGACGCCCGCCTGACCGCTCTGCGCGCCGCGTTGCTGGAGGCAGGCGTGGATGCGCTCTTGCTCACGGACAGCGTGAACATTGGCTACATGGCTGGCTTTACGGGGTCAACCGCGATGGCGCTGGTGTCGCCCGACGAAGCGGTTCTCATCACTGATCCGCGCTACACGCTGCGCGCCGCCCGCGAGTGCCCCGCATGGACAATTGTGAAAGCGGAAGGCAGCGGCAGTTATCCGCAGGCGCTTTCCGAGACGCTGCGCGCGCGCCCACAGTGGCGCAAAGTGGGGTTTGAGGCGGGTCATCTCACTTATTCCCAGTGGCAGAAGATGGCGCAGGACAACCCCGCGCCGCTGGAATGGACGCCAACTGAGAGCCTTGTGGAAACACTGCGCCGGGTGAAAGGCGCGGGCGAAGTGGCTGCCATTGAACGCGCCATTGCCGTCGCGGAAGCGGCATTTCAATCCATTCGGCCTTTGCTGAAGCCCGGCACGCAGGAGCGGGAGATTGCGCTTGCTTTAGAAACCGCCATGCGGCAGGGCGGCGCGGACGACCGGGCGTTTGAGACCATCGTGGCATCGGGGCCGAACGGCGCGCACCCGCACCACACGGCAGGCGAGCGCAGATTAGAGACGGGCGATTTCGTGACCATTGACTGGGGCGCGCAGGTCAATGGCTACAATTCGGACATCACGCGCACGGTGGCGATTGGCACGGTAGACGACAAGCAGCGGGAAGTGTATGCCGTTGTCCTGGAAGCGCAGCAACGAGCCATTGCCGCCATCGCGCCTGGCAAAACCGGCAAAGAGATAGACGCGGTGGCGCGGGACTTTCTCACACGGCACTACGGCAGCGAGGCATTCGGGCATGGTCTGGGGCACGCGCTGGGGCGGGCCGTGCATGACGGCTTAGGGCTGTCGCCGCGCGCCGAAGGGCTTGTTCTCGCGCCCGGCATGGTGCTGACGGTAGAGCCGGGCCTGTATTTGGAAGACTGGGGCGGCGTCCGCATTGAAGAAGACGTGCTCGTGACGGAAGGGGGCTGCGATGTGCTGACCCACCTGCCCAACGCGCTGGATATTATTGCGGCAGACGGTTCAGAATAACCTCGCAGGGCGCGCGGTCTAACACCATGCGCGCGACGCGGCTCATGTCGTCCTCGCCGATGTGAGAACTGTCGGTGCGGGACAGCACGATGACGTTGGCGTGCAAGAGTTCCGCCTGACGCACAATCTCCTCCCCGGCGTCGCGGGCGCGCATGACGTGCGTCACGGCGGTCAACCCTTCTCCACGCACCCACTTTTCGGCGGCGTCCAATGTCTGCGAGGCGACTGTTTCTTCTTCGGGAAGCGGCGCGGTGAGCGGCAGCTGGCGCGAGACTTCCAGAATGTAGGCTAAATGCACCCGCGTCCCCTGCCCATCGGCGCGAGCGAGGCGGCAGGCGAGCATGGCGACGGTTTCGGGCGTGTCAGCGCGCAGCAGGGGAACCAGAATATCCTGCAAGGCGCGGCGTCCTGCGGCGGCGGTGGAGGATGCGCCCGCCGTCGCCAGGCGCAGGGAGGCGCGCGCTTCTGCCAGCGTGTCGGCAATCGGCAGGCGCGAGCGGACGCCGGGGGTCGCTTTAATCACATCCATGACGCATTCGGGCACGCTGCACACCACAATGCGGGCGCGGTAGCGTTCAATATAGTCCATCGCGTCGCGGAAAGTCTTCGCGCCTTCAGGCGAGCAGTCGGTGAGGGCAGAGCCGTCAATGATGATGCCGTGCGTGTGCTGGCGCAGGAGCAGGTTCGCCGCCGCCTGAATGGTGGGCCACAGGTTTTTGTCCAATGCCCCTTCCAGACTGACCACATCGTCGCGCGCTTCAATAATCATGCGCTTTGTCCTTGTCCGGCAGCGACGCGGCGGACGGCGGCGGCGAGTTGCTCCACATGGTCTACAGTCTCATCGGCGACAAAGGCCGGGTCGGTGGGGTTGAACAAAGGGTACTGGACGCCCCGGCGAAAGCGTACCGTCTTCATGCCAAGCGCTTTGGCGGGAAAGATGTCGTTGTCGGGACGGTCGCCCACGAAGACGGCTTCGGCGGGCGTCGTTCCCGCTTCGTTCAACCCATACTGGAAGATGGCGGGATCGGGCTTGAACAGATGCACGATTTCGCTAATCACGACCACGCCAAACAGGGGCGCAATGCCGTAATTGGCGATGGCCTGCGCGACGGGTGGGTGCTGGTTGGCGATAATCCCCAGTTGGAAGTCCTGCTTTAACTCACGGAGGACGGGCGTGATGCCGTCCAGCAGCATTCCAAAAGGGCGGGGCTTTCGCATTTCGGCGTATTGCAGTCGCGCTTCGTGCCAGAGGACTTCGGTTTCGCTGTCGTTGACGCAGTAGAAGGCAAGCGTTCCCTTGATGGCGGCTTCCGGGTTGGGGCCGCGCGCGGCGAGTTGCTTACGAGTGGCGTTGAAGTCGTCCCACAGAACGTCTTTGCCATGCGCGCGCAGGGTGAGAAGCAGGGTGTGCAGAAGCCATAAATGCTGCTGGTCTTCGTCAAAAAGCACGTCACCGATGTCAAAAAAGACCCATTGAACTGGCATAGGGTCTTTGTTCGGCAGGGGCGGCGGGGTTTCCTCTTTTGGTTAACTCAACGAGATCAAGTCTGCTTCCGTGATTTGCTGAAAAGGCAGATGGAGTTTGTTTCCCATCTCTTGAGCAAACGCAAGCGCCATCGGCAAAACAGGAAATTGGCCGATTGTGACATTGCAGTTCTTCCCGCCCCCAATCATTAAAGTGACAATGTAGATTTGACTGGGTATCACTCCCACCAGAGACGCCCCGGTGAGCGCAGCAGTGCGCTGTTTGGGGCGAAGTATCCAGCCAGAAGTTTGGTGGCAGAGGCGCGTGTCCAAATCCACCCGAACCTCTTGTGGGTTAGCCATGAAGAAAAAGAAAGACGCGACAAACGGAAGCATCACGCCCATAATCCACTTAAAAGAAACATCACTTTGGCCGGAGTAAATGTGGTTTGGGTCAAAAACAATAAACACGGCTCCCGCGAGAAAAAGCAGTCCACACATTCCACTGCCAAGCCGCATCAGTCGGGGCCTGTGAAAACTTAGAACGTGCTCATCAGAGCGGGCCAAGTAACTTCCCTGATTGTAGCCCTTGAAGAAAAGCGCACCAGCCAAAAAGCCGAAAGCAAAGACACTGTAGATGTAGTAGACCATTGCGCGCTTCCCTTTCGCCGCACCCGACTGCGTTTCCTGCCGGGACGTATCGGCGGGTATACTATGGGGACAAGAGCGAGAAGGAGAACACGGCCCATGACTGCACAAGCGCAAGAAAGACCTGCCGCGATTACGTTCAAGGGCGTGCCGATGACGCTGGTCGGCACGGAACTTAAAGTCGGCGACACAGCCCCGGAGTTTGTGCTGGCGGCGTCGGATTTGCGTCCGGTGTCGCTCGCCGATTTATCGGAAGGCGGCAAGAAAGCGGTGCTTTTGATTATGGTGCCGTCTATTGACACCAGCGTGTGCGCGCTTGAGACGGGCAAGTTTAACCGCCATGTGGCGTCGCTGCCCGCCGACAGAATTGCGGTGGCGGCAGTGAGCGCGGATACGCCGTTCGCGCAGAAACGGTGGGCGACGCAGGAGAAGATTGACCATCTGCAAATGCTGTCCGACCACAAAGACCGGGCGCTGGCGGATGACTATGGCGTGCGTATCAAAGAGTTGGGTTTGCTGGCGCGCGCCATCTATTTGATAGACAAAGACGGGGTTATTCGCTACATTCAGACCGTGCCAGAAGTGGCGACGGAGCCGGATTATGAGGCCGTGCTGCAAGCCGCACGTGCCGTCGTAGGCGGATAAATGACCGCCAAAGAAGCAAGCCAAACTGCTTGCTCTGGGCGGCAAATTGGAGTATAATAGGCTCCACTGAGGCGGCAATTCTGTACCCGGAATGGCCGCCTTGCTGTTTTTTATCCCGCTGACCCTGAGGAACCGTGACTATTCGCCCGCCCCATGCTGCCGCGCCCGATGATGACCCTTCTCCGCAGGAGCAGCAATTGGAACTCGGTGAAGATGACAGCGCCATCGCCCTGCGTAAAGCGTGGGATCGCACCCTGCGCGCGCTGGCTTCTCAGTTCAACAAGCCGACATTTGACAACTTTCTGCGTCCCCTGAAGCCGCTTTCTTTGGACGGAACGATTGTGGTGCTCGGAGCGCCGTCGGCGTTTGCGCGGGAATGGGCGGAAAAGAAGTACGCGCAGATACTCAGCGCGTCGCTGGCGCAGTTTCTTGACCTGCCTGCCGTGCAGGTTCGGTTTGTCATTTCCACCCCGTCCGTGCAGCCCTTGCTGGGCGAAAAGCCGCTGCCCTTGCAGCAGGCCGCGTCGCCGCTGGCAGAGCCGCCTGTGACGGCGCTTGCGCCGCCTGTCACAGCCCTCGCGCCGCTGCAAGAGACGCTTCCCTTCGCCGCGCCCACGCATGGCGGCAATGGCGGAACCGCCGTCGCGCTGGGGCTTGCCGAAGGCGCGCGCAATCCGTTTCTGCTGGAACTGGCCGCCGCGCCGCTCAACGACAAATACACGTTTGAGCACTTTGTCGTGGGCAAGTCCAACCGGCTCGCTCATGCGGGCGCGCTGGCGGTGGCCGGTGCGCTCGGAACCCTGTATAACCCACTGTTTTTGTACGGCAATCCCGGCCTGGGAAAGTGCGTGGCCGCGTCGGAAACCCTGCACCTGGCGGATGGGCGGCGGGTGCAGGCAGGCGAGTTGGTGGGTACAGAGTTTTCTCTGCTGACGCTTGCTAAAGAAGAGATAAAGGCCGTTGCCGCGCGCGCCGAATGGAATGCCGTTGAGCCGGTGTGGGCAATTGAAACCGAAAGCGGGCGGCGGATTAGGCGCAACGGACAGCACCCACTCTGGACGGGGCAGGGTGTGCGGCATATGGGCAAGAACTTTGGGCGCATCGCGGTGCGCGGATGGACGCCCCTTTGCGCGATTGCGGCAGGGGATTTAGTCGCGGTGACGGAATGCCTGCCTGCGTTTGGCTCTCCCGTATCCCTGCCGGAGCATGAAGTGAAGCTGCTGGCGTATTTGATTGGCGATGGCGGCACTACGCAAGGCGTGCGCTTCAGCCAGCAGGACAACGCGCAGTTGGCGGAGTTCAAGGAGTGCGTGGCACAGACGAATTGCCGCCTGATTCAGCACAACCGCTATGATTGGCGCATTGTCGGGCGGCGCGGGCGCGTGGCGCAGGGTCAGGACTGCCGCAATGATGTGATAAACCTGCTGAGACGGCACGGTTTGATGGGGCAGCACTCGCGCGACAAACGCATTCCGCCCGCTGTATTTACCCTGCCGCCGGAGCAGTTGGCCTTGTTCCTGTCGCGTTTGTTCGCCACCGATGGCTGGGCGGCGTGCGGCGCGGAGCGTCCGGGCAACCGTCTTCCGCGAACGGAAATCGGCTACTGCTCGGCGTCGGAAGGGCTGGCGCGCGACGTGCAGGAGTTGCTGCTGAAACTGGGCATTGTGTCGCGCATCGCGCACAAACCCAAAGTGCGGGCCTGGACAGTTGCCATTCATGCCGCCGCGCAAGTGCTTCAGTTTACCGCGCGCGTGGGCATCTTTGGCAAGGAAGACGCGGTGGAGCGCGTGCGAGGCGTAGCGGAACAAGTGGCGGCGACGCGGCCCAATCGGGGACAGTGGCGTCATACGGCAGCCCCCGCCGGACTGCGCTGGGAGAAGGTCGTGTCGGTGGAGCCTGCGGGCGTGGAGCCAACGGTTGCCATTGAAGTGCCAGGTTATGAGACGTTCCTGACAACGTTCTGGGAGCACAACACGCATCTCATGCACGCGATTGGTCATCAGGTGCGGCTGGCGCTTCCGCAGGCGCGGGTGGCGTATGTGAGCGGGGAGACGTTCACCAATCATTACGTTGCGGCGCTGCGGGACAAGCGCACGGAGGATTTTCGCAGGGCGTACCGGTCGGTAGACGTGTGGCTGGTAGACGACATTCAGACCATCGCGTCCAAAGAGCAGACCAAAGAAGAGTTCTTTCACACGTTCAACACGCTGCACCAGATGAACCGGCAGATTGTGATTACGTCCGACCGCTCTCCGCGTGAACTTCGCACGATGGACGAGCGGCTTCGCACCCGCTTTGAGGGCGGTTTGATTGCCGACATTGCGCCTCCCGAACTGGAAATGCGGATGGCGATCTTGCAGAAGAAGGCGATTTTAGACAATCTGCGTATCCCGGATGAAGTGATTGCGTACATGGCGAACCTGATCCAAAGCAATATTCGGGCATTGGAGGGCGCGCTGATTAAACTGATGGCGTATGCGTCGCTTGCCAAAAGCCCGGTCACCAAACAACTGGCGTCCGATGTGCTGTCATCGTACTTTGTGGAGCGTCTGCCATCGTCTTCCCTGCCGCTCGCATCAGCGCACCCGGACGATTACCCCGCGTCGCGCCCCAGCGCGGGGCCGACAGTTGACCAGATTGTGGATGCCGTTGCCGCGCAGATGGGCATTGAGCCGGAACTGATTCTGACAGGCGGGGCGCGTTCGGCGCGGCGCGGCAAAGGGGACGCGGGGTATGCGCGTCAGGTGGCGATGTATTTCGTCAAGGAGATGAGCGGGGTGCCGATGACGACGCTGGCGGCGGCGTTTGGCCTCAAAAGCCACACAGCGATTGTCCACGCCCACGCCCGCCTGCGCGACGACATGACGACCGACCCGGAAGTGCTGGCCCTGCTGACTCGCATTCGCAAGGTGATTGAATACAGCCTGTAGGCAGGGGAAGGACGGCCCCCCCGGCCCCCCAAGTTTGGGGGGAGGAAACCCTGCTGCGCTTTGCTTGTCTTACCCTTCCCCCTAAACGTGGGGGGAGGGTCGCCCTTCCGAGTGGGGGCCTTGTCCACAGCGAAGGGGACAGTGTTTGACAACCGGGCCAAACGCATAGTAGACAACGGCGCCTGTGTTCGCTCTTAGGAGCAGACAAACGGGCTGATTTTCGGCAGACAAAGGCTGTTTTTACCTTGTGTTCACTTGTGATCACTTGTGATCACTTCATTTCACTTGATATCACTTGCGTTAACTTGCATTGACTTGCGGTGACTTGCGTGAACTTAGGGCGACTTGGGCCTGACTTCGGGGACAATATCAAGGCGAGATATTGAGTCACAATTGAGAGTCACAGTGTGACTCAACTGTGACTCAACGTGGGAAAGTGTGACTCAAGGGTGGAAGAGAGTCACAGTGGGCAGCGTTGAGTCACAGTTTTGTGCCGTTGAGTCACACTGTGTGACTCTCTTGTGACTCAGCGAAACGGAGCATTATCAGCGGCTGCGATGTTCGTGCAAGCGTGAATGTGTAGGGTTTGCAGGCGAAAACGTCCCGTTCGCATGGGTGCGTTTCGTTGAGTCACAGTTGAGTCACACTTCTATTACTACTACCAATTAAGATTCTTCTATCTAAGGGTAAAAGACTCGGAGGCGGAGCGCAGAGCAAGTCCATTTCGCCTGAGAACGTGAATGCATATTACGTCGCTGGAACTGGAACACTTTCGCAACTATGCTTCTCTTCGCGTGGAGCCGGGAGAGGGATTGAATATCTTTGTCGGGCGCAACGCGCAGGGCAAGAGCAATCTGTTAGAGAGCCTGTACGTGCTGGCGACGAGCAAGTCGGCACGGGCGGCCAAAGACACCGAACTGGTGCAGTTTGAGCAGCCGTTCGCGCGTGTGCGAGCCGATGTGGTGCGCGTGCAGTCGCCCGACATCGCTTTGGAGATGCTCCTGTCCCAGACGGAAAAGAAGGCGGCGCGCATCAATGGCGTGCGGCACACCAAACTAGCCGAAGTGATTGGGCAGGTGAACGCCGTGTTGTTTGACAGCGGCGACCTGGAGATTATTCGGGGTGAGCCATCCGTGCGCCGCCGCTTTCTGGACTTGGAGATTGCCCAAACTTCCCCTCGTTATGTGTATGCGCTCGGCGCGTTCCGCAAGGCATTGGAGCAGCGCAATCGCCTCTTGAGAGATTTGCGTGATGGGCGTGCGGGGCACGAAGCGCGTGGGTCTCTGCCCGCCTGGAATGCCCAGCTGGTGCAGCATGGGGCGCGTTTGATAGAACGGCGGCGTTTGTTTCTGGAACGGCTGTCGCAGCTGGCGGAGGGCGTGCATCACACCCTCAGCGATGGACGAGACACGCTGCAAGTGGCGTATGTTCCCTCGTTTTCGCTGGATGAGTTGACCGACGCCGATGCCATTGGCGCTCGTTTCTCAGAGGCGTTAAACGCGGTGGCTTCGGATGAACTGGCGCGCGGCACGACTTTGCGTGGGCCGCAGCGCGACGATATTCTGTTCTGCGTCAACGGGCAGGACTGCCGCGCGTTTGGGTCGCAGGGGCAGCAGCGCACGGTCGCATTGTCGCTGAAACTGGCGGAGCGGCAACTCCTTGAAGAACTGGTCGGAGAGCCGCCCCTGCTGCTGTTAGACGATGTGCTGTCGGATTTGGACGATGCCCGCCGCCGCCATTTGTTTGACCTCACTGCCCGCGCCGGTTCCCAAACGTTTCTGTCCTGCACGAATTTGCGGGCGTTCTCCAAAGGCGTTTTAGAGCGCGCCTGCGTGTATGAGGTGACGGCAGGGCAGGTGGCCCGGCAATAAAAAGGAGACCGTGATGCTGACAGCAGAGCAGCGTGAACAATTCGTGCGCGAGGGATTTATTGTTCTGCGCGGCGCATTTGACGGTGCGGCGTCGCAAGCGTGGGTGCGCGAAGAGTGCGCCCGTGTCGGCTATGAATTAGACGACCCGGCGACATGGGAAAAAGAGTATCTGCGGCTGGATACGGAGAAAAGGCCCGCGCTGTCGGTGTATTCCCCGGTGGCGTGGGAAGCCTCCTGCGGGCTGGTCGGAGGGGCGGAGCGGCTTGGCTACGACCCACAGATTACGCTGTTTGCCATGAACTTTCGGCAGGGAGCGGACAGACCATATCAGCCTGCGTCGGCACAGTCTCCCGGCTGGCACAAAGATGGCTGGATGTTCCGTCACTTTCTGGACAGCCCGGAGCAGGGCTTGCTGGGCATTCCGCTGTTCACAAATGTTTTCCCTGAAGGCGGCGGCACGTTTGTTGCGGCAGACTCGGTGGGCGTGGTGGCGCGCTATCTCGCGTCGCACCCGGAAGGCGTCCTGCCCGACGAGTTTGATTTGCCCGCGCTGCTGGCCGAGTGCAAAGACTTTCGGGAAATCACAGGCGCGGCGGGCGACTTCTTTTTGCTGCATCCATTCATGCTGCACGCGATTTCGCAGAACCGCCTGCAAAGGCCGCGCGCCATCACCAATCTTCTGTTTGTGCTGCGCGAGCCGATGTGCTTTCACCGCGCCGACCCGTCAGACTATTCACCGATTGAGGCCGCCGTCTTGCACGGTCTGGGCGTAGACCGCTATGATTTCCAGCCGACCGCGCCGCGCTTCCGCACGGCGGACGGCGGCCCGATTAACCCGGCCTGGCGCAAATGAGACGTTCTCCCATCATTTCCCCCGCGTCCGGCGCTTTGGACGGCCTGCTTCGCTCGCACGATTTAGCCGCCAAACTGCGTCCGCATCTGGCGAAGGCGCTGTGGGCGGAGATTGTGGGGCCGCAGGTGGCGGGAGTCACGCAAGTAGAGCGCGTGCAGAACGGCACGGAGTTGGTTGTCCGGGTCAAAAACAGCGTGTGGGCCAATGAGTTGGTCTTGCTGAAGGGCGATATTCTGCGCCGCCTGAACCTCGCGCTGGGCGGCCCTGTTCTCACCGACCTGCATTTCAAGGCGAGTGGCCTGGCGCGCGCCAAAGCGCCTCCGGTGAATAAGGAACCGCCTCTGCCCGCCGCGCCCGCCGACGGCGAACTGGAAACCACGCTGCTTTCTCCCGATGCCCGCGCGCGCATTGAAGCCGCTGTCGGCGGCATTGAAGACGAAGCAGGCCGCGACCGTCTGCGTCACGCGCTCACCCGCCTTGCCCGCGCTTCGGAATGGAAACGGGCGCACGGCTGGGTTCCCTGCGCCGGGTGCGGCGTTTTGATTGCCCCGTCCCCCGTTTCGCGCTGCTGTCTGTGCCAGATTGGGCTGGGGTGAACTCGGCCTCATCTTCTGAGCGCGATGCGCTGTGCGCCCCCTCCAAAGCCCGCGCAGGGCTATTTCACAGGCGCGCTCTGTTCTGATTCTGGGATAAAGTGATGCCCGCGCGCGTCAAGCGCCTCTAAATGTGCGGCCCAGCAGAAGGCGAAGATGACGCTCAGGCTGCCCAGCAAAATCAGCCATTCCCACCAGGGCATCTGCCAGAACGGTTTATTGCGTCTCTGCATTAGGACACCTGTTGAGCATCACGCGGCGGCGGTTGGCGACGATGACTTGGGGAGGAGTCTCGCAAAGGGAGCGACAAGCGCATCAAACGCTTCGGCGTTAGCCGGTTCCTGCGTCTGCCCCCATTTCCCGCAGCAGGACAGGGTGAAGCCGAACAGTCTGTTGCCGCCTTCAATCAACTGCTTTGACCTGCGGAAGTATTCGTCAAAGTGATGCTCCAAGATGTGTTCCAAGACGCAGACGCCAACCCCGGTGCGGATGTCCCTGTTTTTGACGCTTCCCCATTTCACCACGAGCGGCCAGAGTTGCTCCGGCTCCCAGTCACGCAAGATGGGACTGAGCGCAATGGTGAGTATCCCCCACCGAATGTCGTTGTTCCGGTCAGGAATGAGCAGGTCGGCCAGTTCCAGCACCAGCGCTTTGTTTGCGTCAACGGATGCCCCCTCTTTGAGCCATTCGGCGCACCGTTTCCTTTCCTGAACCTTCTGGCTTCGCGCCAGCGTCCGCAAAGCGTCTTGTATCTCTGGCGGGAACTCTTCCCCATACCACAGGTCAAGGTCTTCCGTCATAATGCGATTGATTGACATGGCAAAGGCTTCTTTCTCATTCCTACGTGTTTTTCCTGCCGAAACAGGGAGGAAACACCCTGCGCCATTGCGTACAATCCTGCGCGGCCTCACTGGAAGTGTCAGCTGGTGGCTGTCGGAGTTGGAATCGGGGCATGAGAAGGAAGAAGGGGAATGGTGAAGGAGAACGTGCTGCCTTCTCCTGGCATACTTTCCACGCTGATGTGGCCGCCGTGCGCTTGAACTGCCAGTTTGCAAAAGGTTAAACCCAATCCGGTGCTCATCGTGCGCCCGCCGTGGCGCGATGCTACCTGACCGAACTTCTCAAAGATGCGCTCAAATGCTTCCGCTGGAATGCCTTCGCTTGTGTCGCTGACGGAAAACAGTATGGATTGGGCATTCTCGCTGAGCCGCGCTTCCACCATCAGCGTTCCGCCCGCAGGGGTAAACTTGATGGCATTGCCTAAAAGATTGACAAGAACGCGGCGCAGTTTGCTTTCATCCCCTGCAAATGCAGGCAGGTGAGCCATGATCTGCACCCCAAGGGCCAGGCTGCTGCTTTTGCAGAGCGAGGCTACCTGACCGGCGGCGCTGGCGACAAGCTCGGCGGCATCCAGCAGGGCGTAGTCAAGCTGCATGGAGCCAGAACTCCATCTTTTCTACTTCCAGCAGGTCATTGATCATCCCCAGCAACGTTTCCCCCCCGCTGATGGCAATCGCAACCATCTCGCGCTGGGTGTCATCCAGGTTGCCAATCCCTTCCAGCGTCTGCATTCCTGTAATCACCGAAGTGAGCGGCGTGCGAAGGTCATGGACAATCATGTTCTTGAGGTCGTCGCGCAGCTTTTCCAGTTCCTGCAATCGCCGGTAGCTTTCCTGCAAGTTCTCGGTGAAGCGCACTTCCAGGTCGTGAACGCGCTGCCGCTCGGTCACGTCTTCCATTGCCAGAACCAGCATCTCGGTGTGGTTGCCAGCGCGAAGCTCGCGGGCGTTGAGCAGAATGACGCGCCGTCCAATAGCAGGAAAGTCGTGTTCTAGTTCGTAATCGTTAAACACGGAACTTTGCGGAATGATGTCTTCCAAGAGCGTCCGCAGGGCGGGAATATCCCACTGGCCGTTGCCTAGATCGTAGATATGATGGTCTTCGGTTTCTGCCGGGGACACTTGAAAGGTCTGATAGAAAGCGCGGTTGGCGGAGTGGACACAAATTGGCGTTCAGGATGAGGAGCGGCTCGCGCACCGTATCCACAATGTTCTGGGCAAAGTTCTGTACGTCTTCGGTGAGTGGTTTTGGTTTCATGCAGTCCCAATCACAGCGTACCCCAAATGCTTTGTTTCCTCCCCAGGCCGCTTTTGGGAGGAAACGCCCGCTTTTGTAGCGTACACTCACGTGGCAGGGAGGGCGGGAGCAATGCGGCACAGGCCACTTCTGGCGTGGACGCTGGCATTTCTGGCGGGAGTTGGGGCATGGGGAGAATGGCACGTTCCCCTGTGGGCGGCAGGAGGCGCTGCGCTTGGAGGCGCGCTGGCTTTGCTCGGCGGCGGGCGCTGGCCTGCGCTGGTGGCGGCGAGCCTGCTGCTGACAGGCTGGGGGGCAGGCGCGCTGCGCTTGGCGTCATTTCAGAGCGTGCCCGTTGATGACATTTCGCACTGGGCGGGCGCAAGCGCGCAGGTGATGGGAACGGTAGGCAGCGAACCTGACACGCGCGAGGGCCGCGCCCATTTCGTCCTGCAAGCGGCGCAAATCACGGCGCGCAGGCAGACGCAGACAGCAAGCGGCGCGGTCTGGGTGACGCTGCCGCTCGCACAGGGTTCTTCCGTGCCTGATTACGGCGACCGCGTCGCGCTGGACGGACGCCTGGAAACGCCGCGTCCGGCAACCAACCCCGGTGGCTTCTCGTGGCAGGAGTACTTATCCCGGCGCGGCGTTTATTGCCAATTGAACGTGCGGCGTCCGCAGGGGGCGCAGGTGCAGGGGCCGACGCGCGCCAACCTCTTTCTGCGGCTGGCATGGCAGGGACGAAGACGCACGCTACGGGCTATTGACGCTTCTCTGCCTTCCGTGCAATCTGCCGCGCTGGCGGGCATTCTGCTGGGGCAGCGCACCGCTCTGCCGTCCGATTTGCTGGACGACTTTGTACGCACCGGCACGGTGCATATTCTGGCGACGGCGGGCCTTCATGTCGGCATTCTCGCGTGGTGGCTTTTGTTCCTGTGCGAGCGTCTGACCCTGCCGCGCAAACTGTCTGCTGTGCTGATTATCGGCACGCTCTGGCTGTACGCGATGGCTTGCGGGGGCAGGCCATCAGTCACAAGAGCCGTTGTCATGGCGACGGTTTACTTCCTGGCGATTGTGTTTGAGCGCGAGCCGGATGCGCCGACCGCACTGGCTGTCGCGGCTTTATTCGTCCTGCTGGCGCAGCCGACCGCGCTGTGGGACGCCGGGTTCCAACTCTCGTTTCTGACGGTGCTGACGCTGGCGCTCGCCCTGCCGGTCTGGGAAGCCTTCTGGCGGCCTCGTTTGGAGCGGTGGGTTTCTTCTGTGCGACTGCGCCGGGCGGCGGGACGCGCTCTGGAACTGGTCGGCCTGACGTTGTTCGCGCAGATAGGCGCGGCTCCCATCGTGGCGAGCGCGTACAATCAAGTTTCGCTGGCGGGCGTCTGGGCCAATCTCCTGGTCGTGCCCCTGCTTTTTGCGCTTGTTCCGCTGGGATTGGCGGGCGCGCTCGTGTGGCAAATCGGCCACGCGGCGGGCGTGGCCCTGCTCCACGCTGCCGGATGGGGACTTGTCTCTCTGATTGGGATCGTGCGCGCCTTCGGCGAAGCGCCCTGGACCGCGCGCGCTGTGGCGCCGCCCGCGCCGATTTGGATTGTGGCCTATTACGCCGTCATCTATGGAGGGCTTTATGCGCTTTCCCGCCGTTTCGCCGCGCCGTCTGCGACTTGCGCTTCTGATTGTGCCCCTGAGTCTGACGCTGTGGCTGCTGTTTCCCCCTCTTCTGCGCTCGCGCCCTGAGCCGAAAACTCTGCGCGTGACCGTGCTAGACGTGGGACAGGGCGACTGCATCTGCGTACAAACGCCGTCGGGCCGCGTCCTGCTGATAGATGGCGGCGGGGCCAACGACGAGTCGGCAGGCGCGCACGAGCGGCGCGACGCGGTGGGCGAGCGGGTCGTGCTGCCGTTTTTGCGCTATGAGGGCATCAACCGCGTGGATGTTCTCGTGCTCACGCACCCGCACGGCGACCATGTGGGCGGCCTGCCTGCCGTGCTGCGCGACGAAGAAATTGGGGCCGTGCTGGACGGGACGCGCCTGCCGTACCCATCGCCGTCGTACACCGAGTTCTTGCGTTTGGTGCGTCAAAAGCGCATTCCCTACGCCCACGCCGCGCGCGGCATGACAATCAACCTGGGCGATGGCGTGCGCGCTGACGTGCTGAATCCGCCCGCCGACGGCTTTCCCTATGGCACGGGCGGCGACGATGCCACCGTGAACAACTATTCCGCCGTGCTGCTTCTGACTGACGGGCGCACCCGCTTTCTGCTTACGGGAGACGCCGAAACTGCCGCCGAGGACGCGATAGAAGCCGCCGCGCCTGACTTGTCGGCTGACGTGCTCAAAGTCGGCCATCACGGGGCAGGCAACGCGACCGGCGACAGTTGGCTTGCCCGCGTCCGTCCGCGCTTTGCCGCTATCTCCTGCGGCGCGCACAACGTCTTCGGACACCCCGCCCCGGCGACGGTGGCCCGCCTCGCCGCTCACCATGTCCAAACGTACTGCACAGCCTGGAACGGAGCCATTACGTTCGTTAGTGACGGGCGCACGGTAACGGCCCATCCGTTTCTGCCCGCGCCCGGCGCGCGAAATTAGTCCCCGCGCCGGGTACTATTTCCGCGATGGACACTTCCCTCTGGGCTAAACTGCATGGCGGCACCACGCACTTCCCGATTGCGCTTCTCATTGCGTCCGTCGTGTTTGACTTGCTGGCGCTTGCCATCAAGCGCGAGCCGGAGCGCCGCGACCTGCAAATGACCGCGTTTTACGCGCTGCTGCTCGGCGCGCTCGGCATGATAGCCGCCGTCGTGTCCGGGTTGGTGCTCACGGATTGGCGCGTGTGGGGCAGCGGGCTTCTGGCAAAGCACCATTTATTCGTGTGGCCCGCTTCCGCGCTTCTGGTCGGGCTGGCGGCATGGCGTCTGCGCGTTCGGGAGAGGGCGTCCCAAAAAGCAATGGGGGCGTATCTGGGCGTCGCGGTAGTGGCTTCTGCTTTGATGGCGGGGGCGGGCTACTGGGGCGGCGAAATGCTGCTCGGCGGCAGCGCAGCGCCGTTGCCTGCCGCTTCCGCTGCCGCGCCCAAAGGGGCAAAAAGCGGCGCACAGGATGCTTCGCTCGTGCACGGGCAAAGTTTGTATGCGTCCGAATGCGCCCGCTGTCACGGCGCGAACGGGCAGGGAGCCATCGGCCCCGCCCTGCAAAACACGGATTTGAAAGACGCGCAAATTGCCGCCACCATCAAAAATGGCGTCGCAGGCGCGATGCCCGCGTTCGGCACGCGCAACACGCCTGCCCAAATCGCGGCCATGACGGCTTTTGTGCGCTCCCTGCGTCAGTAACACAGGCATAAGTAACACAGGCGAGGGGATAAATCCCCCTCGCTGCGGGGCGGCAGGAACCGCCGAACGTGCAGGGCACGAAGAAAGAACGCGGGTTAACTGTCTGCCGTGCCCGGCACGTTCAGTCGCAGGTTCCCCAGCGAGTGCATTTCGATGCCTCGCACACGAGAGGGTTTCAACCCCTCGTTTCCTTTTCCCCTGTTCCCCACTTTCCCGTACTTTTTGGGTACAGAGCGCGCCCCAAACTGCCGATAATAACGGCAGTCCATACCCCGGAGCGCCGCTGCCATGACCCGAAATGAGTACCTTGACCAACTTGTCGGCAAAGTCGGCGACCTGCCGACCCTGCCCGCCATTGTGCTGCGCGTCATGCAAATGATTGAAGACCCACTGTGTTCGTCGGCAGACTTGGCCCGCGTCATCATGGCCGACCCCGCGATGGCCGCGCGCATTCTGAAACTGGCGAACTCCGCGTACTATGGCTTCCGACAGCAAATCAGCAGCGTCCCGCAGGCGATTGGCCTGCTGGGGTTCGCCACGCTCAAAAACGCCCTGCTGTCTGCCGCCGTGTTTGACCTGTTCCGCCTGTCGGTGACTACCGGGTTTGATATGCCCGCTCTGTGGAAGCATTCGGTGGCGACCGCGACCGTCGCCAAGTTGGTCGCCAAGCGCGTCCGCTTTCCCCATGCTGAGAAGGCGTGGACGGCGGGCCTGCTCCATGACGTAGGGAAAATCGTGATTGCGCGCTTTCTGCCGCGCTCCCTGGCGAGCGTGACCGAACTGGTGGCCCGCGAGCAACTTGCCATCCATGACGCCGAGAAGCAGGTTCTCGGCCTGCCGCACCCGGCGTTCGGCGGCTGGGTGCTGGGACGCTGGGGGCTGCCGGTTTCGCTCGTGGAGGCGGTTGAGTTTCACCACCACCCGACCCGCTCGCAGTTCGCGTTTGATTTGGCCGCGATTGTCTATTTAGGCAACATTCTGGCGCACCGCGCCGGGATTGGCAGCGGCGGCGATGAGTTGCTGCGCGAGATTGACCCGCACATCATGGAATACTTCAGCCTGCGCGAGCCGGATTTAGCCGACCTGTTGGACACGCTGCAATTTAAGCGTCTGGAGATAGAAGCATTCGCGGCAGTTGCCGCCTGAGCACCTGAGAAGCCTTTATGACTGATACCCCCAATGAGACCGTGACCTACCGCCTGTGCCGCACGGAAGACCCCAAAGTCGCCCTCTGGCTGGCGTGGACTCCTTCCGGGCAGGGCGACGCGCGCGCCTGGGAGATGCAGGTGACGGCGCGCGGGCGCGGCGGCGCGAAAACGCTCGCCGTGCTGTGGGAAACCACGCCGCTGTGCCCGCTGGCGAGCGTCACCGTCGGCGGCGAAACCTACCCGCTCGCTATCGGCTGGCATGAAAAGAAGCGCGGCGGCTTGGTTTGCTTTGGTGGGCAGCGCAAATTAGGTGCGGGCGGCGCGCTGCTGCACTGGGAAATGCGCCTGCGGCCTGACGCCACGCGGGAAGGCGCGTTTGTCGCAGAAATGCGCGTGCAGACAGCAGCGCGCAAAACGGGTACGCTGCATCTGTCGCTGCGCGTGCCGCTGCACCGGCCTCAAGTGTGGACATTAGACGCGGCGGCGCAAAACGGACACTTTGCGTCGCTGGTTCATTCCCACTGGGGCGGCCTCGCGGCCTGTTTCAGCACGCTGGAGCCGGAAGCCGGGTGGGACGAGTTGAGCAGCGCCTTTTGCCTGTCCGCGCGCCGCTTCCCGATGGGTGGCAGCAAGCGCCTGCGCTTCTTTGTTTACTTCCTGCGCGCCAAAACGGAAGCCGCCGCGCGCGCCCCGCTGACCGAACGTTACGCGCTGCTGGCGGGCGACGTTCTGCATCCGCTGGTTTCTGTGCCTGCTTTTGACCCTGCCCCCATCGCAAAGCAGCTGACTGACCCGGCGCGCTACCAGGCTGTCGGAGCGCAGCGCGTTTATCTGAAGCCGCCCTCCGGCGAGGAAGACGGCATGATTTACGCGGGCTTCCCCCATTACCCGCTGGACGCCTACAAAGCCCTCTGGGACTGGAACCGCTTCCATGCGCGCGAGAACGTCCCCCGCCTTATCCGCTACGGCGCGAGCGGTCTTGCCGCCGACTTTCAGGTCATGGGCCGGGACGGTCAGCCGGAGCCGAACAAAGGCGCGTTCTGGGACAAAAAGACTGGCGACGCCTTCACCGACTTTCAAGGCGGCGCGGCGCACGGCATCGCGTCCTGCGCCCGTCTCGCGCGCGGCTTTTTCCTGCTCCATGAGGCGCTGGGGGGCAAAGAGCCGCTTCAGGCGCAGTCGGCTCTGAACATCTGCCAGTGGCTTATTCTCAAGCGCAATCACGACGGCTGGTATGACGGCGCGCACTTTCACGCGACGCGCAGCCTGCCTGATGACGGGCGCGCGCTCCCGCCGTCCCCGGATGCATCCGACGCGCTGGACGGGGCGGAAGTCATTCGCCCGTGCGTTCTGGCCTATCGGGAAACGAAGAACGAAGTCTTTCTCAAGGCCGCCTGGAAAGTGGCGGACTTTCTGCTGGAAGCGCGCCTGTCCAGCTTTGAGGCTCCCTCTCCCGCGTCTGTGGCAAGAGTGATTTCCAATCTGGCCGCCCTGGATGCCGAAGCGCCCAACGCCCGCCTGCGCGCCGCCCTGAACGCCTGGGGCGCGTGGCTGCTGGCCCTGCCGCTGCTGCCCGACGCGCCCGGCATGAGCGACGACGGCCTGCATTCCGGCCTGTACGACTGCGCCGAAGCGGGCCTGCACCTGTTCGCCCTGACCCATGATGTCCGTTTTCTGCGTTATGCGCTCGCGGCTTGGGACAAGACGCCTGCGGTGTCGCGCGCCCAATCCTGGCGGGAACTGGCGCTAGCCCCGCGCGTCCTGCTCGCGCAGGCGGCCCTGCTGCCCGACGCCGTCGTTGACTTTGACCGCCTCACGGTCACGCTCGGCTGGCGCGCGTTCTCTCCTGACCCCGCCACCGAGAAGTTTGTCGGCGTGCGCGCTGCTTTGGATGGCTCCCCTGTTTCTTTTCTGCCGCTGGTGTGTCGCCTCACCAATCAGGTGCTTCTGCTGGTACTCGCCCCACCAGATATGGAAACCGTAGAAATCGGTCACAACGGACGCCGCCCCGCTGCGCGCGACCTGCTTTCCGGCGCGCTGGACGCGAAGCCCTGCCTGCACGCGATTGCGGGCGAACGGTGGGGACGCGCGGGCTTGTTTATCCTGGAACCTTAAGCATTCTGCGCTTGCCCGCTCGGTTGGCATGGTTCATGCAGCAACGGGCAGCGAGGACGACAAAGCCGTCGTTCTCAGCACTCATTTTAAGGCAAGGAGAACGGGACTGTGGAATACAACGGCGGCAATAGCAAAGACTTAGGGCGGCGGCGGGTGCGAATGACGCGGGAAACGGGGCAATCGCTGGTGCTGTCCAGCCTGTGCGGGGGCTGCCAGGAGGGGGAGCGTTTGCTGGCGGAAATCCGCATTTCGCAGGTGTGCGCGGGCGGCGTCGCCATCGTGGACGTGGTGCTGCCGGACAACGTATTCGTGGAGCGCAAGGAAACGCTGGACGGCCTGCGCGCCCTGTTCCCGCACTGCGCGGACAATTAATTCCCGCACTGCGCGAAGGCTCGCAAAGCGCGAACCCCGCTCCCAAATCGGAGCGGGGTTCTTTTCATCAGCGATTGGGCCGGGGCGGCAGGGACGCCTGCCCCAATGCCCATTCCAGCACCCAGGGCCATTCTCCATAGCCGTAGTAGGGCGAAATGTGGCCTCCGCCTGCGAGTTTCTCAAGGGGAACGCCCAGACCGTCCGCATACGCCGCCGACTGATCAAACGTCGCGTAATCATCCGTGTCGGACGCCACCAGCACGGTTTCGCGGCTCACGGCGGCGATGCCCGGCTTGGACAACGCGGGCGGAAAGAAGTCCGCCGCGCCGGGCGGCGCGTCCAGCGGCGGGATTTCATGCATCACATACGGCGGCGCGACCAGCAGCACGCGGTCGGCCACCGGGCCGGGACGCGCGTTCCCCATTCCTTCTGCCATCGCCGCATTACGCATCCAGTTGATGGCTCCCAGCGAGTGCGCCAGCACGGTTAAATTGGCGTCTGCCGGAACGTCCTCCAATACGTGGTGTAAACCGTCCATCCATTTATCCGGGTTCGGGGCCATCGGCTCCGGCATTTTGGGATACCGCACGTCCTTCCCCGCCGCCGTCAATTCCCGCGCCAGATGCTCCTGCCAGTGCTCCGCCTTGTTGCCGCCCCAGCCGTGTAAGATAAGAAATATGTTGCTCATAGTTACTGGTCATCCTTCAAGAGCAAGGAGACTGGCTCCAAGAAAAGTTCCTTATAGCGCACATGACCGGCAGGTTCTTGACTAATATCTGTAGTATCAATTGTCACTGCTCCAATCATCATTTTACGCTTCAAGTGGCTTTCATTGTCGCCAGTATCAAGACCAAGATAGAATACTTTATCCGTGAATGTAACTGTAAACATCGTTATTCCAGGCATGGAAGGAGGTGTAGGAACGGGCGTGATGGTGTAACACACATTGTGCCTATCAGGTAAAGGTGTCAGGACAGGGTTCCCTGAGGAATTGAGTGATATATAATACATCCTCAATTCTACACGTTCCTTGGAGTTAGGGTTCATGTAGTCAGTGAACACAACAACTGTGTATGGATGCCCTACAAGAAGAATATCATGGGACGGATTTCCATTATTGGGGGCAACTGTCACACCTGTTATTGAAGGTAGTGGTGTACTGGCGTCGTATATATTTATACACAACGGGTCATGGTCAGTATGGTTGGAAACCAGCGTCTTTTGTAATGCGGAAAGGGTCACGGAAGAAGACGAAGTAGGACTAGACGGAAGAGCAGATGTATTTTTGCCAACAGAGGCAGCCATTGCGGGGTGGGAAAGGAGCAGAAGTCCTGCTCCGGCGAGAAGAAGGCGGCTCTGGGTGAGCCAGCGGGTTGACTTACGCATTTCTCGTTCCTCCTGTGTGGTCACTTGCGTTGGTCTTGCTTGACTTGCCTGAAGCGCGGGCTGCTGTTTGTTGTGGTGTTTGTTCTGGCTGCCGCCGCTGCGTCGCTATTCTCCAAGAAACGGGCGTATTCCTTCTTGTTCAGTTCTCGTTAGGAGCCGGGGCGTTTCGGGCGGCTTTGGCGGAAATGCCGGAAGTGATGCTGATGGTAGTGATGGTGATGGCGACCAGCGTCGCGCTGCCCGCAGGTGACAAGCAGGGGAAGGTAAGTCGTTTTGGTGACGCCGTTCACGGTGGCTTCCAGCACGATGGTGATGCTGTATGCGCCGCCCACAATGCAGGGAATGGTGAGATGGCCGAGTTGTCCCTGCATCAGTTGAGCGCTCTGCGGGGGCTGGCCGGGAACCGTCACGTTGACATCCAACTTGCTGGAGGCGTCGCAGGCGCGTATAATGAGCGCGTGAATCTGGTGGCCGTCCGGGTCATAAGTCACCACGACTTGCAGCGGGTCATGGTCATAAAAGCGCGTCACGAGGGGATCGCTTTGCGTGATGTTTGCTTGTGCCAGGGAAGGTCTGCCGACGCAGAAAATGAGGCTCGCCGCCAGCGCGAACACGGCTCGACTGAAGTTAATTTTAATGCGGTGCATTGTCGTCGTCTCCTGTTTCCCCGGCAGGCAGTTCCAGTGCATACGCGACCGCTTGCTGTGTTGTCATCGTTTTGCCTTCATTGCACAGCAGCGCGTAATATTCCTCCCCGATCTCGTCCCCCAGAGCGGCGGCAATGCGTTTCTGCGTGTCGTGCTCGTTGGGGTGCTTGGGCGCTTTGGCCTGTTCGTAGGCCGTTTCTGTCGCACCCAGCAGGCGCGCGGCGCGCAGACCGCTCCCCAGCGCCTGCTCGACCCAGGCGAGGTACAGCAGCACAAAGGCGATGTTGCGTAAGTCCCCCAGCGCATGGCGAATACGCAGGGCTTCCCGTAAAGAGGCGCGCGCTTCCGGCCACTGCTGCTGCTCGCAGGCCACCATGCCCAGATCATAAAGCACGGACGCGATGCCAGCCTGATCGCTTAATGTCTGCCGAATGGCAAGACTCTCTTGAAGAAACGGAATGGCGGCGGCTGGCTCGCTGCGATGAATAAAGTGCGCGCCCCGATTATTCAGCACGTGCGCGACGGATTTCATGTCGCCGCGCGCGCGGAAGATGGAGATGCTTTCGTCATAAAAGGCGCTCGCCTGCTCGTACTCCTGCTGGTAGTCGGAGACGATGCCTAGATTCATCAGCGTTCTGGCAATGCCTGCCGAGTCTTGCTGCTGATGGAACAGCGCAAGGGCTTCCTGATGGCAGGCGCAGGCGGCGGCGTAATCGGCCTGCGCCCAGGCGAGAACGCCCAGAGCGTTCAGACCCTTGGCGCGCAGAGGCAGAGCGGCGTCCCCGGTTTCGGAAAGCGCCCCGGCCAGCCAGCCGCGCCCTTCGGAAATGTAGCCGCGCGCGTACCAGAACCGGTGCAGCGCGATGCCCAGACGCAGGCAATGCTGTGAATCGCTGTCGCCCAGAACGACGCGGAAGTTGTCGTGCTCGCGCTCCAGCGTGTTCAGCCATTCGGCTTGATTAGCACCCCGCAGTTCCGGCTCGGCGCGCTCGGCCAGCGCGAGAAAGAAGTTGCAGTGGCGCGCGCGCATCGCGTCCGGGCTGCCGGTCTCCCGCTGGCGATCTTCGCTGTACTGGCGCAGGGTTTCCAGCAGGCGGCAGCGTTTCTGACCGTCCACATCATCGGCCACGACCAGCGACTTTTCCACCAGCGACGCCAGCAAATCCAGCACGTCCCATTCCTCAATGTGCGTTCCATCGGGGCCATCGCCCGCGCACACGGCTTCGGCAGCGTCCAATGTCCACCCGCCCGCAAACACCGACACGCGCCCAAACAGGCTGCGCTCGCTGTCGGAAAGCAGGTCGTAACTCCAGTCCAGAGCGGCCTGCATGGTCTGCTGGCGCGGCGCGGCGGTGCGCGAGCCGCCGGTCAGCAGGCGGAAGCGGTCTTGCAGCCGACGGGCAATCTGCTCCGGGGACAGCATCTTGACCCACGCGGCGGCCAGTTCAATGCCGAGCGGCAGGCCGTCCAGCTGGCGGCAAATCCCGGCAACGTGCGGGGCGTTGTGCGCGGTCAATGCGAAATGGGGCTGGCTCAAAGCGGCGCGCTCCATGAACAGGCGCACGGCGTCGTTTTGGGCCAGCGCGTTGGGGGCGAGGGGAGCGCGCGCGCTGGCAGGGAGCGGCGGCATCAGCGGGGGAACCGGGTAAACGCATTCGCCCGCGATGCCCAGCGCCTGACGGCTTGTGGCGAGAACGCGCAGGCGCGGGCAGCCGCCCAGAAGCGTGTTTGTTAAGCGCGCGCAGGCGTCTAAAAGATGCTCGCAGTTATCCAGCACGAGCAGGCGAGCCTTCTCGCGCAGGGTGTTACGCAGGGTGTCGGTGAGGGATTGGCCTGCCGCCTCGCGGATGTTGAGCGCCGTCGCGACCGCCTGAGGCACGAGCGCCGGGTTGCTCAGGGCGGCCAGTTCCACCAGGCACACGCCGCCTTCATAATCCCCGGTTTGTTCGGATGCGACGCTCAGGGCCAGGCGCGTTTTGCCGCTGCCGCCCGTGCCAATCAGCGTGAGCAGGCGGTTCTGGGGCAGCAAACGCTGCACGTCGGCTTTCTCCCGCGCGCGCCCCACGAAACTGGTGAGTGGCTGGGGCAGGTTGTGAACCGGAACGTCCTGCGTGACCAGGGGCGGGAAGTCGGCGGGCAGGGACGGATGGGTGAGCTGATAGATGCGCTCCGGGCGCGTCAGGTCGCGCAGGCGGTGCTCGCGCAGGTCAACCAGGCTGAAGGGGGCAGGGAGCGTGTCGCGAACAAGTTGGGCGGTCGCCTCGGACAGCACAATCTGCCCGCCGTGTGCCACGCCGCGCAGACGGGCGCACCGGTTGACCGGCGGGCCGAGGTAATCGCCGCCGATCGGCTCGGCATCGCCCGTATGCAGGGCAATGCGCGCGCGCAGGGCGACGCCGACCGGCCAGGGTTCCGAAATCAATGCCTGCTGAAACGCGCAGGCCGCCAGAATCGCGTCGGAGGCTTCGTCAAAGACCGCAAAGCAGCTGTCGCCTTCGCCCCGGCTTTTCACCAGAACGCCCGCGTGCCGCGTGAAGATTTCAGCGGCGAGGGCCTCATGGCGAGCCAGCGCGTCGGGCATGACCTCTTCGCGCTCCTCCCAGAGCCGCGTGCTGCCTTCCAAATCCGAGAACAGGAATGTGACGGTGCCGGTCGGCAGGGCAGGCATAAGTGTTCGTTCCCTGAAAATCACGTGCAGGCAAAGGGCGCGGGAGCGTGTTCTGCGCGGGAGCGTGTTCTGCGCGCGGGCGTTTCTCCTGCCTGCGCGGGGGCTTTTTGGCTTTATTCGCCGGGAACCGGCTCCGCCTGCCCGGTGCGCGCAGACTTCTCTGCCGCCTCCATAATTGCAATCACGCGGCGGGCCGACTCCGGTGTCACGTCCAGCGGCGCGCCCTGCGTGAGATGGGCAAAGATGCCTTCATAATACCGGTTCCAGGCGGACGGCTTGTTTCGCAATTCGCCCTGCACCTTCACGCCCTCTACATTCGTAAAGAACTTCATGCCGTCTTTCACGGTGCCGTCGTCCAGAATGCCGCCCTGCGTGCCCAGAATGCGCCAGCGGGGCAGGGGAACGCTGCTGATATTGCTGAACGACAGGTCGGCGTGCGCGCCGCTATGGAAGCGCAAAATGGCCTGCACGTGGTCTTCATTGGTCACGTCATGCCACACGCGCTTGTGGAAGAAGCCGGTAACGCTTTGCACTTTCTGGCCGGGCATCAGGTTGAGTATCCAGTCCAGGAAGTGCGCGCCCCAGTCGTAGAACGCGCCGCCGGAGATGGCTTTGTCGGAGCGCCACCAGTGGCCGGGATGCCCGTAGCCCGCAAAGCCTGCCTGAATGGAAAACACGTCACCCAGCAATTTCTTCTCCAGGAGGGCCTCTTTGAGCATCAAAAAGTCCCCATCATGGCGGCGATTGTGGAAAACGGACAGCATTTTGCCCGCGCGCCGGGCGGCGCCCATCATGGCGTCGGCTTCGGCCACCGTGAGGCACAGCGGCTTTTCGCACACGACGTGCTTGCCCGCGTTCAGGGCGGCAACAGCGAGCGGGGCGTGCGTATTATGGGGGGTAATCAGCGTAACCAGGTCAACGCCGGGGTCGGCCAGCAAGTCCTCCACGCTTGTGTAGGTGCGAACGCCGGGAAAGTCGGCCTCAGCGACGGCGACGCGCGCGGCATCCACATCGCAGGCGGCAGCAGGGTCAATGCCCGCGTCTCGCATCCAGTTGAGATGGCTTTTGCCCATGTTAAACGCGCCGCCATAGCCAATGACTGCGCCGCGTGGGGAAGAAGTTGTCATGTTGTCTGCCTTTCTTGAAAAACAGACGCATTGTGGCAGGCGTGCCGGACTTTGTCAAGAACCGCGCTCAAAAGCGAGAAAGTTGGCCTTGACAGCCGCCGGTCAGGGCGGGGTATAATACGCCTTGCGGGCCGAAGCGAAACGGGCGCGCATCATGGCGAGCGTAGTTCAGTTGGTTAGAACGCCAGTTTGTGGCACTGGAGGCCGTGGGTTCAAGTCCCATCGTTCGCCCTCTCTTCCCCAGCGACCCTTTTAAGAGACCTGAGATCAGCCTGATTGCACAAAAAGCAGTCAGGTTGATTTTTTGGTGATTTGTGATATACTATCTATAATTAATTTACGCTAGTATGGATAGTTTCACACTGAAACTGGGTATCTCAGAAAGAGGTGTTTCGTGGTCTCAGCTTTTCGTGGCAAGCCCCCTGCTAAAGCCATCTCCAAAGACGCTTCCAAACGCTCGCTGACACGCCAGCAGGAGCTTCCGGCGCATTCCATCCCCTCGCCCATCTGCACGAAGAATACCGGCGGGCGCGCCGCGCCGAAGGCATCCGCGAAAGCACCCTGCGGATGTACGGCGATGCTCTGCGCCTGTGGGAGCAGTGGTGCGCGGGCGAAGGCGTTGAAGACGCCCGGCAAATCAGTGCCAGGCACGCCCAGAACTACCTGCTGTCGCTCCTGAAGCGCCCTCTGTCCGTCCGCCTCCCGGGGGCGTACCTGCCCGGCCTTCCTATGCTCCTGGTGCAGCGCGGGCAGCGACCACAGCGCCTCCCGCCGGCTCGCGCACAACCCGTCCAGCGCCCCGGACAGTGTCAGCCATTCCCACTACTCCCGCGTCAGAAACGCGCACCGGCGGCAGGCGTCTCGCAGGCTCTGGAACACGCCCCGCGCCGCACGCTCCGCCTCCATCAGCGGCGCTGCCTGCCGCAACTCCCGCACATACGCCAGGGAGCAGCGGATCGCCTTTCCTTCCTCTTCCACCGTCCACTGCGCGCCGGATGAACGGTTGACGCACGGTCCCCGCACCGCAACGCCCCGACGCTGCGCCTCCGCCACCACCGTGGACACCGGCCAGAAGCCGCACGACTCCACAGACAGCGTCGCCGCCAGAAACGGGGCTGGGTGATGCCGCAGAAGCCACGCCGTCCCCTGCGCGTGATCCGCAAAGGCCACCGCGTGCCCGTGGCAGAAGCCGTACCGGGAAAAGCCTTGAAGCTGCTTCCACAGCCGCGAAAACGCCTTCTTCCCCATCCCCTTGCCCTGTGCCCGCGCGTACAGCCCGCGCCCAAGCTTTGCCATCTCCTCCAGGCTGCGCGCGTGCGTGATCGCCCGCTGGAACTGGTCCGCCTCCTCCGATGTCAGGCTGCCCACCACCCGCACCACGTCCAGCACCTGATCCTGAAATAGGATGCGCCCATAGGTGTCGCGCAGCACGGGTTCCAGCTCCGGCAGCAGGTACGTCACCGGCGCCCAGCCGTGCCGCCGCCGGATGTAGGGCGCGACGGTGCCTCCCTGCAGGGGGCCGGGCCGGATCAGGGCGACGGATGCGACCAGGTCGTCAAAGTGGCCCGCCTTCAGCCGCCACTGTAGCGCCATCTGCGCCGGGCTTTCCAGCTGGAAACACCCGACCGTCTCCGCCGTCCGGATCATCGCCAGCGTCTCCGGGTCTTCCCGATCCCGGCCCGCATAATCAAACGTGGGATCCTGCAGAGCGAGGCTGTCCATCGTCCGGTCAATGGCCGTCAGCGCGCGCAGGGCCAGCTGGTTCATCTTCAAGAGGCCGATTCCTTCCGCCTCCACGTCGTCCTTGTCCAGCGCCGCCACCGTCACGCCTTTAGCCGCCCACTGCACCGGGCAGACCCCGGCAAGCGGCACATCAGAAACCACGAGGCCGCTGCTGTGCGTGCCCAGGTGCCGGGGCAGGCCGGAGAGCTGGGCGCACAGCGCAAAGAGGTCGGCGTACTGCCCTGTGTCCAGCCCCAGCGCCCGCATCTCCGGCGTCCGCGCGATCTCCTCGGCCAGTGCGTCGCCCCGGCTCTAACCCAGCAGTTCCCGCAGGCGCTCCATGGCGGGGGTGTCAAAGCCCAGCGCCTTGCCCAAGTCCCGCAGCAGCGAGCGGGCGCGGAACGTGACATAGTTGGAGACGTTGACGACCATGTCATGGCCATAGGTGTCCCGGACGTAGGTCATCATCTCGTCGCGCAGGTCATGGCGGAAGTCAATGTCTATGTCCGACGGCTTTGCCCGGCCTTTGGAGAGGAAGCGTTCAAATGAGATGCGGCGGGCGAGGGGGTCGTGCTCGCTCATCCCAAGGCAGTGGGCGACGGCGCTGCCCACGGCGGAGCCGCGCCGCCCGAACCCGATGCCGCGCCGCCTGGCCTGGTCTGCCCGTCACCCTTGCCAGTGGCACGATGCTGGTCTTGGGGCAGCACTTTGGCATAAGCCCGCCAGAAGTCGGTGAACAAGACGCACTTCTTGCAGTCCTGCGGAATGCGACGCCAAAGAAGGCGGCATTCCCTCTGGCCCCACCCCCTATCGCGTAGGCCACGATCTGACGAGTTCGCCGACACTGAGCCAGCCAGACCCATCTCTTGTGCTAGCGCCGAAGGACAAACGACCATAACTCGTCTAGCTCCAGAACGTCCTCTGACTCAAAAGGCAGCAGTATCGCCGACAGTGGTGGCAGGCATGCGACTTTTTTTGAGCCAGGACAGCACCGTGTTGGGGGCAACGCCAAAGATGCGTGTCATCGCCCGTAGCGAGCCACGCTCATGGTAGGCAGCCAGGATTTCTGCCTTACGGGTTTCGTCATAGGCGTTGCTGCCTTTGTTAGCCCGACTGGTTTTGCCACAGGTACGGCACTTGTAGCGCTGCCTGTTGTTCTGAAAGCCGAAGCGGATAAGGTCGGCACTGCCGCAGTGGTAGCAAGAAACGGTCTGGGTCACCATGCCAGACAGACTACCACAGCAACTTAAATCATAGCACTACCGGTTCGGTTTAAATGGGGAAGGTTCTGTATCCGGGGTGGCCGGTGAACAAGAAGAACAAGGCCCACAGGCACGAAACAACGTAGTCCCCCAGCACCAGACCCAGAAACAAAGGCAGCGCCAGGCGGTAAGACTTGATGCCCCCATAGCGCAAGACCAGCATCTTCACCGCCCACCCCAGCAGCACCGGAAACCATATCCACGTCATCGTATCTGTGTTGCCCACCGCGTACCCAATCGGGTGCAAAGGCCACCAGGAAAAACGCGCCCGCAGCAGCGACAGCACGCTCACCACCACCAGGCCCGCCACCGCCCCGCTGATGCGCGCCCCGTCCGGCGGCAGCGGGTTGTTCAGCCAGCCCTGCAATTCCTCAAACGCATAATGGCCCTGCCCTGTCCGCCAGGAGTTCACAGACGCGCTCGCTGCCCCAAAGTGATAATACAGGCCCAGGCACGACACCCACGCCGAAAGCGTCCCCACCACAATCGCCGCCAGAATTGCCACAGTCAGGTGGCGCGGGTTCATCGGGCGCGGCTCCGCGCTTCCGGCCAGCTTCATCGCCTCCAATTCCCCCGGCTGCGGCAGGCAGCGCCAATCGCTGTCGCACCAGCGCAAGAGCGACAACCCCACCATGTCCTGCTCCCGAAACGAGAGCGTGCCGCCCATGTTGACCAGGTTGCCATGCACGCCCCCCGGCGGCTCATGGCCCCAGGGCAGCCCCGCCTCGGCGCGAATGCGCGTGAACGTCAGCGCCAGCAGCAGAAACAGCGCCCAGAACAGCAGACTGACCCAAAGCGACAGCCCCAGCGCCACCCCGAACCCCACCAGCAGCGCGGAACACACAAACAGGCCCCCGTATGCCATGCGGTACGAAAGCGGCTCGTCCGAGTCGTCCACTTCGGGGGCGCTGCCCCATGCCTTGCGCCACGCCGCCGCCAGGTGCGGACGGGCGAAAAACAGCGAAAACAGCGCGATGCCCAAAAATGCCCCCACCGCCTGCTCGCCGGTGTACGGAATGCGGTTCATGGCCGCTCCCGCGCCAGGGTCGCGGAAGCCGAAGGCCGTCGCCGCCACGTTCTCCAACTTGGTAAGCAGGTAGAAGAACCAGCACGAGAAGGACACGTCCAGCGACAGCAGAAAGGTTAATCCGACCACGAGCGGGTAAAAGGCGATGGGCGTGTAGCCAACAGCGTTCCAGGGCGGCGCGGTGACCAACTGCCCCAGGTCAAAGTTCGGCTCGTTGGGCTTGATGGGCAGGTAGGGAAACGTGGGCAGCAGGGTGTAGTGAACGGTCGCCAGCGTCTCCAGCCCGGCGGCGATGGCCGCGCCCGCCCAGAACAGCCGATTGCGCCACAGGGGGGCGTCGCCGCCGTTTTTGGTGATTTCCAGGGGAATGATGACGATGGGGAAGATGAGCTTCTCGCGCTCCACCCACTGGCGGCGCATCAAGGTGTTGACGCAGTAGAAGCAGAACAGGAGCACGAACAGAAATGTGCTCCACACGGCGATGGCTCCCGCCCAGCCTCCGAGGTGCGGCCACACGGAGGAGCGCCCCGTGTAGTAGTCGGCGACAACGGACGGGTCGGGCGCGGCCCACGCCGGGATGAAGTGCCACCAGCTTTCCCAGTGGTTGGCGGGCGTGGCGAAATACCGAAAGCCGACCAGCGCGGGATGGAGAAACTGCATCATGCCCAGCCCCCCGATCCAGAAAGCGACCGAGGTCATGGCGTAAATGTAAAGCAGTTCCGCCTGCGAGAGCGCCAGTGCGGGGCGAGCGCGTTTGACGATGAGGTTCAGGCTGATGAGCACGAGCAGGGCGAAGACAACGGCCATCGGCAGGGACATTCCGGCCATGTCGGGGCCGGAGGCGATGCTTTCGGTGTATTCCAGCCAGAACACGAGCAGCGGGATGAGCAGAAGGCCCAGCACGAAGGCGCGCAAAGTTAAAGCAGACCAGCGCCCGCGCGGGGCAGACGGCGGGGAAGGCTGCAAGGAAGGCTCACTCATAGACAATGCTCACTTTGCCGCTTTGCCCCTTGTCGGCAACAGCGTAGGCTACGGCGGCCTGTTCCAGCGGGAAGCGATGCGTCACCGTCCGCTCCGGGTGCAGGTTCCAGCGGGACAATTGCTCCACCAATTCTTCCATGTGTCCCAAACTCGTCACCCACGAGCCGTACAGCGTCACCTGCGGGTGAATGAGCAGGGGAGACACGTCAAAGCCCACGCTGCCGCCCTCCCCCACAAACGCACACCGGCCCCACTGCCGCGTTCCCTGCAGCGCCAGCAGGCGCGCGGGAGCAGCCCCGGAACAGTCTATGCTGGTCTCGCACCCCCTGCCGCCGGTTGCGTCCTTGATTTTGTCCAGCGCGTCGGCGTCGCTGGCGAATGCTTCGTCCACCAAGCCCAGCTCTTTAGCAAGAGTCCTGCGCCCGTCGCTCGTGTCCACGCCAATCACCTGACTGGCCCCCAGCGCCTTGCCCAGCATCGCCGCTGCCAGTCCCACCGGCCCTAGGCCCGTGACAAGCAGGCGGTCGCGGCCATTCACGCCCATGCGCGTCAGCGCCTCCCACGCCGTCCCGAAGCCGCAGGCGACTAATGCCCCATCCACATAGGTTAAATTGTCCGGCAGCGCGATGCAGGTGTTTTCCTCGGCCAAAAGAAACGGGGCGTGCCCGCCGTCGCGCTGCCAGCCGTAGGCGGCGCGGCTCGTGTCATGGCAGGAGATCATGTAGCCCGCCTTGCAGTCCTCGCACACGCCGCACCCGCTGATGTGGTACAGCACCACGCGGTCGCCCGCCTTGAACCGTTTGCAGCCCGGCCCGACTTCCACAATCTGGCCGCTCGGCTCATGCCCGGCAATGACGCCCCGGTAGGCTTCATCCCCCACGCCCAGATGCTCGCGGTAGATGGCGCGGATGTCGGAGCCGCAGATGGAAGACGCCTTCATCTGCACGAGCACCTGCCCGTGTCCGGGCGTGGGAACCGGCTGCTCGCGGAACGCGACGGTGCGGTTGCCCGGCAGCACAACCCCCGTCATCATGTGTTGAGTGGCTGTCGTCATGGTCATTCCCTCTGTGTTAGCATTCTGTCTTATCTAAAGTGTCCACGTCATTCCGGCAGGATGGCGAAGCCGCGTGGCCCAACGGAAGGCGCGGACGCAGGTGGCTTGATTTCCAGCCCCGCGCCGGTCTGCGTGAAGGGAACCGAACCATCGCCGAGCAGGCGCACGCTGCCGACGCGGGGCGTTTTGCCGGAAGCGAAGGAGCGGATCACCATCGGGCCAGCAGGTTGGCCCTCTTCAGGGTGGCCCATCTGGAAGGCGTACACGATGTCGCCTTTGCGCGTGAATCGGAAGTCTGCCGCCGTCCACTCCACCGCCGCTTCCTTGAATGCGCCTGCATCGGCGGCAGCAGTTCCTTCTCCCGCCATGTCCCAGGGGCGAGAGCCAAAAATGCCTTCGCCGTTGGCAGACATCCACGCTGCCATCTGCTTCAGCAGGTAATTGCACTCATCATCCAGTGTGCCATCAGGCCGCTGAGGAATGTTAAGCACCAGATTGCCGTTCTTGCTCACGATGTCCACCAGAGTTTCCAAAACCTGCGCGGGCGTTTTGTAAACGTCGCGCACGTTGTAAAACCAGTCGCCCACGCTGGTGTCCGTCTGCCAGGGGTGCTCGGCAATAGTGTCACGCTGGCCGCGCTCAATATCCAGCACGCCAATCGTGTAGACTTCTGGATTCGTATCCTTTTGCGTGTAAACGGCTTGATTGACACCGCCATGTTCGGACGTACTGGTGTTGTAAAGGTGCGCGACAATGCTCATGCCAATCTCCCCGAAGGGCAGGACGCCATCGGAATACAGCAAATCCGGATGGAACCTGTCAATCACGTCTTTGATGCGTGCAAACCAGTGCTGCTGGAAGGCGGCGTGGTCAGTATACCAGGCCCCGCCCAGCCCATCGCTTTCTATATGGTACCCTGCGTTGTCATAGTAGAGGTCGCGATTGGCGGGGTCGCTTCCATCATAGGAAATGCCAGCGTAAGGACCGGATTTGTCACTGCCCTTGTTGACGCCCCACCAGTTGAAACTTGCCCCCAAGTGTTCGCTGAGGCCAAACGGCAGGCCGTGCGCGCGGGCCGCTTCCTGCCACAGCGCGCAGATGTCCTTCTTGGGGCCGATGTTGACTGAGTTCCAGCGGTTATGGGCGCTGTCAAAGTTGTCAAAGTTGTCGTGGTGCATGGCCTGCCCCATGAAGTAGCGTGCGCCTGCATCCACGAACAACTGCATCAGCCCTTTCGGGTCAAACTTCTCTGCCTTCCACAACGGCACAATGTCCTTGTAGCCGGTTTGGGACGGATGACCGTACACGCGCCAGTGGTGGTGGTACTTGTCATGCCCCTCCTGATACAGTTGTCGGGCGTACCAGTCGCCGTACATGGGGACGGACTGCGGCCCCCAGTGTGACCAGAAGGCAAGTTTGGCGTCACGGAACCAGTCAGGGCATTGAAACTGACGCAGCGATTCCCATGTTGGCGCAAATGGCCCCGGCGCGATCTCCAAGTTAGAATGTGGCATAAAACTTTTCCTTTGTCTTAACTTAATCGGGTCGTCATTGCGTGATTTCTCCGGTCATGTCCCACAGATCTTGCCAGCCGGACGCGCCTTCCCACAGGAAGACGTGGCCCTTAATCAAGCGGTTGTTTCTGTCAATGCCTGCAATGTCGGCCATCTCGGCGTCCGTCAGCGGTTCGGACACAACGGCCTGCAAGGTGCTCAAATACTGAGAACGCTTCACAGAAAACGGAATGGGAACCTGCCCGTGCTGCACGGCCCACTTGACGCACACCACAGCAGGATGCACGCCCAGACGCGCGGCAATGGCGACAACCACCGGGTCTTCCACGTCTACCGTGTCGTCGGGCGTGCGGTCACGCTCTGGGCGGGAAGGGGAGCCGATGGGAGAATAGCCGATGGGCACGATGGCGTTGTCCACACAGAACGCGAACAGTTGCGGCTGCTGAAAGTGCGGATGCAGTTCCATCTCATTGGCGGCAGGCTTGATGGCCGCGTCGCGCAGCAACAGTTGGAGTTTGAGGATAGTCATGTTGGACGTGCCAATGGCCCGCACCAGTCCCCTGTTTACTAAAGCCTCCATCTGCCCCCATGTGTTCATGTATTGGTCATGGATATACGGCACGGCGTGCGGGTCGCGGGAAGACACGTCTACGCCTTTGCCATGAGAATTGGGGAAAGGCCAATGCACCAGAAACAGGTCTAAATACTCCAGTTTCAGGTCGCGAAGTGACTGCTCGCAGGACTGCGCCACCCGGTCATGGCTGTCGTTCCAGACTTTGGACGTGACCCACAAGTCTTCGCGGGGGACGCCGCCTTGCATCACGCTTTGCAACGCCGGGCCAATCAAGTGTTCGTTGCCGTAGACGCTGGCGCAGTCAAAATGGCGATAGCCGACGGCGGCGGCGTCCATGACGGCGGCGGCGACTTGCTCGCCACGATAGGTGTCTGAGCCGAACGTGCCAAGCCCGATGGCAGGCATCTGCGCCCCGGTGCGGAGGGTGCGAACGGGAACGCGGGCAGGGTCAACGCCGCTCGCGGGGAGTGTTTCTGTCATGGAAGAATATCCTGCCTGTGGGTTTACCTGACAATGTTGAACGTCTGCGTGACGGGCGTGGCCGTGG
Organism: uncultured Armatimonadota bacterium; assembly: GCA_963835235.1. Classification (GTDB taxonomy): domain Bacteria; phylum Armatimonadota; class Armatimonadia; order Armatimonadales; family Capsulimonadaceae; genus CAWIET01. The sequence continues at coordinate 178,147 of CAWIET010000003.1, read as the reverse complement.
CGAACTGCGGCGCGGTCGCTTTCCCCCACTGGTATGCGGTGACGCGCACTTCGATGGGGTACTGGGCCCGCGCGGGCAACGGCGTGAAGCGGAGCCTGTCGCCGTCAATCACGGCCGGTCCCCACGAGACGTAGTAGTCCGGCTTCAGGCCGGAGTCCACCGTCGCGCCTAGCGGGACGGAGGCCGTCCCTGCTTTGACGTCCGTGATGGGCGGGAACGTGATGGTCTGCTTCGTGCCAGGGTTGCTGCCGGGCAGGTCCATGCTCGCCGCCGCGATTGTCTCCCGGTACTCGGCGTCGCCGTGGTGCAGTGCACCGATAACGACGTGCAGAGTGCGGCCATTGACGCCCTCCCGGTCGAAGCGGACGCGGAAGGTGTTCGGGCCGGTCTGCTCCGTCGCGCCCGCCCAGCCGAGCACCGTGTACTCGATGGGGCCACGGGCCGAGTGGCCGAGCTTGACGGCGGCGTCGGCGAATGGGGTGGGGATCTCGTCGCGGAACACGGCGTCCGTGGTGAACGACTCGCCGTCGGCCAGCGGCTCGAACTTGATGACCTGTACGGCCCAGCCGTTCCACCAGGGCGCGGTCTGTCCGTCCTGGACGAACGCCAGCATCTGCTCCTTTTTCCCCCGGTCAATCGCGAAGAGGGGCTGCCAGGCGCGGGCCTGTTCCTGGTCGAAGTTCCAGAACGCCTGGCGCGGGTCGCCTTTGTACTGCGCGACCGGCGCGGGCGGGTGGACGCCGGTCGGGTCGGTCAGCCAGCCGCTCGCGAACGGCACCGCGACCAGTGAGCCGTCCGGTGCGAGCCGCGCCGTGACGGCTTTGTGCAGGAACAGCGCCGCGTAGCGCGACATCTCCGGGAACCAGGTCAGGTGTCCGTGGCTGCGGTCCTCCATGCCGTTAATAAGCGCGTCCGGCACGGCGGCTTTGGCGTCGCTGAAGCGTTTCATCTGCACGCCCCACCAGGCGTCGCGGACCCCGCCGGGCGGCATCACCTCCTCGAACTGGCCGGTCACGAAGAGGATAGGGATGCCGACCAAGCCTGCCGTCGAGCCGTCTTTCGCCGGGTTGGGCAGCACCCCTTTGACGACGATGTTGGCAAGAATACGCTGCGGGTTCTGGCGGGCGATGGCCGCGCAGAACGCGCTGTTGCCCGAGTGGCCGAACGGAATCCAGGGGGCCGTCCGCAGCTCGTCGTAGCCGGAAACGGCGGCCAGCCGGTCAAGGACCGTCTGCACCACCTCAGTCAGCCGGGGCGTGTCGAAGATCTCTTTCTTCCAGCCGGCCTGGAAAAAGACGAGCGCGATGCCGTCCCGCGCGGCCTCGGCCCGGATGATCGGGTCGTCGCAGAACCGCCGCTCGATGATGTTGGCCGGGGCCAAGACCACGGCCCGGATGTGGTGCGTCTGCGGCGGCACCCAGAGGAACGCCGTCGTGTTGGTCCATAGCACCGGGTCATTCGGCGGCGCCGGCATCTGGGTCCCGAACTGGTACTCCGTGTTCCAGTCCGCGCGGGCCGGGGCAGTCAGGCTCAGGCCGCCGATCAGCAGCCCGAGTGTCCAGCAGACTCCACGGGTGAGCGCCCGTGCGCGGCGAAGAGACGCTCCTGAATCAGCGTTCAATCTCTCAAGCATGGTTGGCACCTTCTTACTCAAGGGCGACGCTGAGGCTCTCTCCGCGCGTGATCGTCAGGCGCGTCCGTCCGTCCTCGCCGGGGGTGAAACGCATCTCGTCCGCCGGGCCGGAGGGCCAGCGCAGGGAGAGGACATCTCCCGCCGGGTCCCAGGCCGTCGTCGGCAGCGGCTCCCCCTGAGGGTGCGGCAGGAGGAGGATCTTGAAGTCCGGCGCGACGGCCCGGCTGCCGATCACCAGGCGGCGGTCGGGGCCGAAGGAGCGCCCGCCCGGCGCGAGCGTGTCCTTCTTCTCGAACGTCTCCAAACGCGCCGAGGGCCGGGACTGGTACGCATGGACGCCGGCGGGGTCGGCGGCGTGCAGGACACGGACCAGCAGCAGGCGCTCGCCGGCTTTGGGACGACGGCGCCCGTTCTCGTCCCTGTCCCCGAGGGCGTCACACAGGACGATGTCATTGTCTTTCATCTCGGTGATGTCCGTGTCGAGGCCGGTGATCATCAGCCATTCGTACAGGCGCTCCTGATCGTCCTTCTGGATGTCGTCCACGATCAGCGCGTAGGGCCGGTCGCCGCCCACGGAAGCGACCGTGCGGAAGGCGCGCCGGACGGGGTTGTGCGACAGACGCATCGGCCAGCCGTCCTCGTCCCACATACGCGGATCGCCCTGCTCGAAGCCCGCGAAGTGGGCGACCACCGCTGGCCGGGTGTCGCGCTCCATCTTCTCAGCCCCGTATCGCTGCCGGAACTCCTCCGCTTCCTGCCGGTAGCTCGCCCAACGGGGGAACCGGAACCGGGGCGACTGTTCCAGATCGTCCGTGACGATCCCTTTCGGCCACCACCAGTCGTAGGCGTCTTTCGCGTCGCAGGCCGCGATCAGCGCCCACCCCGCGTCCGACAGCCCGAGCCAGCGGCCCGGCCCCGGCCAGTAGCCCTGCCCCATGCCGTCAATCAGCACGCTGCTGTGGTGACGGGTCTCCACGGAGCGGAAGCTTTCTTTGGACCACCGCCTCCCCAACGCCGACAGGGTGAAGTTGCCCCGGTCCGCGTGTTCGTGGCTGGCGCTTTGGGCGTCCGTTCGGCACTCGAATTGCAGCGCCAGCGCGTCCGTGTCCCACCCGCTGCGCGTGATCAGCGAGCCGCGCTCGGGGTCGAACCAGGTCAGGGGCATCGCGGCCACCGCCGCGGGAGTCTCCACGCTTTGGCCGGAGTCCGTCGCCCAGAGCAGCGGTTCGATCAGGTGGTAGCGGCCCCGGAACGGCAGATCCATGCCGCCGTTGACCACGACCCGGCAGAGAAAGTCCGTCCGGGGGTCGTCGGGGAAGAAATACTTCCACATCATCGCCGTCGCCAGGGACACGCCCTCGTCGCCGCCGTCGCCGTGGCTGGTCCAGTTGGGCGGCGCGTGCCGTTCCAGCCGTTCGGCGTCCGTCTCGCGGGTCTGTGCGTTCAGCGTCGCGAACGGCTCCATGCTATGCAGGTACCAGTCGATCATCGCCCGATGGTGGCTGTGCGTGAGCAGGTTGTCGCCCCGGCGGGCCGCCGCCACGTAGAACGGGTTCGCCCACACCAGCCCGAACTGCGAGTAGCCGACGGCTTCCGTCGAGCAGCCGTGGGGCGAGATGCCGTAGGTGAGGTAGTCGCGGGCGATCTCGACGCCCAATCGGTAGACGCGCGGGTCGTAGCCTTCCTCGCCCTCGATAGCCAGCGCGAGGAGCGGCTGTCCCAGGCCGATGGCGACCCAGTTCCAGTTGCGCCAGTGGTGCGGCAGGTTCGCGCCCAGCCAGATGCGGCCCGCCGTCGCCCTGGCGATCACGCCGCGCACCGCCGACCGCTGCTCGTCGCTCATAAACCCGAAGGCGAAGTCGTAGGCGTAGCCCAGCAGGTGGTAGCCCATGATCTCACGGACGCCCTGGTTCTCGGTCCACTGCCCCGTGGTCGGTCCGGCGACCTTGACGCGCCACACGTCGTCGGCGAGCGGCTGTCGCAGCGCCCCCTCCAGGAGAGGCTCGATCATCCGCGCATACCCGGCCACCGCCGCGCCGACCCGGCTGCCCTGTGCGGCATCCTCCTTGACGAGCGCATCGAAGGCCTCCATCACGAGCGCGTAAAGGATGTGCGGCTGGTAGTGGCCCGGCGGGTACGAAGGCGGCAGCTTCTGATTCAGAAGGGCATAGCTGGCCTGCGTGTCGCCCGCGGCCAAAGTCTCGAATAGCTTCCGCTCCCAGTGATTGGGGCTGCCGAACGTGCCGCCGACCCGCTCCCGGAGCGTGCCGAGCATGGTGCTGCCGGCGTAGGTCTCCGCAAGCCGTCTTCGCAGGTCCGGCAGGTCCTGCGGGCTGAGCAGGACGCGTGGATGCACCCCCGCCGGGGGCGTCCGCGTGAGCCTGTCCGCAGCGAGGCCGTCGGTGTCTTCATGGACGGCAAACTGCGGCGAGGGGGGGAACGGGTAAGCGCCGTTCAGCACCTCCTCGGCGGTCAATTCGCCGGGCAGAACGCGCTGCGCGTCACTCTGCGGGTCCGCACTCATACTTCTCTCCTTTGCCCGGATAAACGGCTCGCGCCGTGGATCAAACTGTCGTGTCCGTCATCTGGTCTCCGTCGTCAGCAGGACGTGTGCGCCTGCCGGGACCGGGACAGTCACGGCGTCGTTGACTGTGGCTACGGGTTTCGGGCCGTTGATGTCTTCTTCCTGATGATTGCTGCCGATCCACGCCGGACGGTACTGCTCGCCGGCGGTGTGCAGCATCACTTGCGGCGCGTTCCAGCCGAGTGTCGCCTGGTAAGTGAGAGGCGCCGTGGTCGGGTTGAAGATCAGGCGGTAGTGCGCGGTTCCTTCCTTGAGGTCAATCCCGATCAAGCCGCCGTCGGTGTGGATGCGCGAAACAGCGTCGGCGGGCGGGGATGACGCCGGGCGGATCTCCGCCAGATAGTAGTGCGTCTCGCCCTGCGCGTAATGGATCGGCGCGGCCTCGCTCTCGTCCGTCGCTTTGGGGTCGAGCAGGCGGATCTCGCCGACCGCGTTTCGTTCGTTGGAGTAGTCCGTGACGACCCGCCCGTAGTCCTGCTCGTGGATCGTCGTCACCAGGCCGCCGTACTGCAGCGAGCCGTCCGGGAGGGACTGGAACTTGCGGGCCGTCGCGTTCTTCGGCTGGTCCCACAGGAACGAGAGGGAGCCGTTCACGCCGTACACGTCCTGGTCCTTCCGAGACGTCACCGTGACCAGTCCGACCAGGCGCTGGGCCGTGTAGAGCCACGCCTGCTGCCCGGTCCAGTCAATCGCGGCCCCGTGATACGGCCCCAGCCGGTAGGTCGCCGTGACCGCCGCGACGTTGCGGCCCACGCAGGCGCCGTCGGTCTCTTCGCGGGCGAGCGCGTCGGGCGCGTTGTGGAAACCGGCTCCGCGCGCGGCGGGCGCTCGGTCCTCCACTTCGACGGTGGCGACGTCCAACGCGGAGTCCAGCGGGTAGGTCGGCGAGACGCCCTTCGGGAGTGCGTTCGCGGGATAAAGCAGCATACAGCCCGCGTAGGTGCTCTTCCCTCGATTGTCAATCGGCGTGGCGCGGGACGTGCCGGAGAACGAGAACGGGCCGAAGCGCCCGCGCGGGCCGAGAATGTTGCGATCGTAGACGAAATAATCGTCCGGGGTGGGGGCGGGCGCGAAGTCATCCCGGTAGAACGAGGCCAGGATTAAATCACCGTTCAGCGGCTGCATCCGAGCAACGCGCAGGTTCTGCGGGTCGTTCAGCACGTCCGCCACCATCAGCGCGGCTTCCCCGCCTTTAATCTGGTTCCAGTAGTGTTTCCAGTCGGGGGAAGTTGAGTATTCGGCAACGCCGGGCGGCTCGATGCTGAGGGGGATGTACCAGCGGGCGGTTTCGATGTTGGCGCGGGCGACGAGGCTGCCGGTCAGTTGCCAGAGGCGGCAGGTCTCGGAGATGTCAATCGTGTGGTAGGTGTAGTTCTCGTTCTGGTCCCCGATATACGTCCAGCCGCCGTCGGGGAAGATGGCGGTGGACATCAGGCGCTCCCCGGCGTCCGCGACCTCGCGGTATTCCGGGTGGTGCAGCGCCATGTCTGTATAGACGAGCGCGTTGAGGACTTTGATGTCGTCGTTCGGGTAGGCGGTGCCGGGCTTGCCGGCCCGGAAGACGGCCGCCTTGGCCGCCATGATCGCGTCGGCGTTGGCCCGTATGGAGGTCTCCCATTCGCGCTTGCGCGACGGCAGGATCAGGCTGGGATAAACCGTCTGGACGATCAGGTACATCTCGGCCATGCCGGCCGAATGGCCAAAGTTCCCCAGCAGATTGCTGCCCGGCAGGTGGGTCCGGTACATCGTCTCGAAGTAGTGGAACATCACCGGGACGATCTTCGGGTCACCGACGCGGGGGCTTTGCGGGTGGCAGAGCGCCTCGGCCATCAGCAGCGCCTGCGGGGCGAGATGGTTGTTGAAGTCTCCGACGCCCTGGGGGTTGTTCATCATGGCATTGGGGTCGGCGCTGACCCCGGCGGCGAGGGTCTTATCGAGCGTCGCCATCGCCCCCTGCGCGACCGGGTTCTGCGCGAAGTGGGGGATCGGCGGCAGCAGGTTCGGCGGCGCGGCCAGCCGCTCGCCCATCCGCGCCGTCAGCGACTGCGCGACGTCCTCTGCCAGCGCCTGCGCGTCGTCGGACCGTCCCGTCTTGATATCGAACTGCGCCTCATCGAGCGCCCATTGCAGTGTCGCTTTTTTCAGCGCCTGGTCGGGCGCGGCGTCGGGCAGAGCCGCGACGTTGGGCCTCAACCCGGCCAGCCGCGTTTCCAGCGCCGCGTCGTCGGCGCGGACGCTGTGGGCGTTTGACAGCACGGCCAGTGCGAGGAGCGCGAGGAGCAGGAGCTGAGAGACATTTCTCATGGTGGCCTTCATTCTTTCCGGGCGCGGGTTCGGCACCGGTCAGCGCGACTCCAGGACCATCTTTCCGGCGCGGACGATGCCGACCCGACACCGGCCATCAGTCCCGGCGGGGAACGTCAGTTGGTCTTGCCCGTCCGACCACGCTACGGTCGCGCTGCCGCCCGCCGCGTCGTAGGTGACTTTCGGCAGCGTGTCGCCGGCGCGGAACGGGATCAGCAGCACCTTGAAGTGCGCGTCCTGGCCCTGATGCGCGATCGCGAGGCGGTTGTAAAACTGCGCCGTCCCCTTCTTGTCCACCGGCCCCGGCTCGGTCGTCACCTGGGTCGTCGGGACCGCCGCATCGTCGGACGTTGCGCCGAGGGGGCAGACCAGCAGCAGCGACTCGCCCGCCTGCGGCACGATCTCCGGGCGCGGCGCGTCGGTTTTGGGGCCATTGTCGTCGTCGCTGCTGCGGTACGCCAGGGCGGCCTGGCCCGGCGCCAATCCGTCCACCTGCGCCTGCCAGACGCCCCCGTTGAGCATGGCGACCCACTGGTACAGGTGCGTCCCGTCGTCCTTCTTCAGATCGTCCACGACCACGCCGTAGGGGTGCGGCCCGCGCACCAGCCCCGCCGTCCGGTAGACGTACCGCATCGGGTTGAACGGGACGCGGCTGGTGGCGATGTAGTTGGAGTAGGTGTAACTGGCCCACCACGGGCGCATCTTGTAGCGGGCGGTGCCGGCGAACATCTTCTGAATCTGCGGCGACGGGTCCATCTCCCAGCCCATCGTCTTCGCATCGTCCGGCCAGGCCTGCGGCGGCTGGGTCAGCCAGCGCCAACTGTAGGAGTAGGTCAGGTCGGCTGTGGCGAACCCGCCGTCGGCGCTTGTCTGAGCGCCGAGATAGGTCGCCGCACCCTGGTAGCCGTTGGCGATGCCGGGCATACTCTCCGGCTCGGAGTGTCCGTCCACCTGGACGATATTGTAGTACTTGCCGTCGTAGATCTGGTCGAACTGCGTCTGGGTGAACCAGTCCACGCCGCCGGAGGAGAAGTGAATCATCCCGGCGTCGGCATGGTGGTGGCCCGCGCCGAGGTAATGGTCGGGCCGTACCATCATGTTGATCCAGGCGGCCTCCGGCGTCCGGTCGCTGTAGCTCGAAAAGACGCCGTGTCCCGGCGCGTTGAAGTCCAGAGGCAGATTCAAGTCCGCGCGCGAGGCGGGGGACCAGTCGGAATCGTACAGTACGCCCTGGACGAAGCCGGGGTAGGTCGGGCTGGGCAGGCGCAGGCGCTGCACTGACGGGAGCGCCGCGCGGAAGGTATCGGGCGTGAAATCGGCGATATGCCAGCCCCGGAGGCCGCCGCCGGCGGACTCCCCGCTTTTCGGCTGGTCGAGGAGATAGTCGGCGGCGCGCTCATTCGGGAAGAAGGCCCGGACCTCGTTCACGAACTGCAGCGAGAGGTGTTCCTGACTGAACGGCACGTACTGAGTCCCGCTGTTGACGACGACCCGGCCCGTCGGGGATGTCATCTGCACCTGTCCGGTCAGGAACTTCCGGTAGTGCGGGTGGCCGAAGAGGTTCTCGCCGCGCCGCGCCAGCGCGACCATGCTCAAGGTCTCGAACTGGAGCGCCCCCGGCGTCTTGCCGTTGCTCTCGTAGATGACGCCGGAGTCGTCAATGCCCCAGTCCAGATAGGCGCGCGCCGTGTCGTAGTTGGAGTCGTAGACCTCTTGGTCGAAGCCCGGCTGCCCCTCGATTGCCGTCACGGCCAGGAAGTCCGGCAGGTCCCAGGCGACCCAGTTGACGTCGCGGAAACGGATCGGGCCGTCCTGCCCGTAAGCGCGCTTGCCGTAGGTGGCCTTGGCGATGATCCGGTACATGGTCTGCTTCTGGTCGTCCGTCATCCATTTGCCGGCGAAATCCAGCGACAGCCCCAGGTTCATGTGGGCGATGACGCCCTGGTTCGTGCGCCAGGTCGTCTCGCCGCCGTTGCCGTTCATGGCGACGGGCGTGCCGTCGGGCCGGGCGTGCGTCCCGCCGAACTCGGTGTCGCTGGTCGCCTGATTCTCATCCAGCAGCGGCTCGCGCAGCTTGTAATAGTTGACGATGGCCGCGGCGGCCATGCGCCCGTGCGCCTCGTCGCCCGTGAGCAGGCAGAGGAGCGCCATGTCCGTCAGGCATTCCGGCACATAGGCGACGTGCGTATTAAAGATGCCGGCCTTTTCGCCCTTGAAGATGCTCGGATAGCCGTTTGGCGCCGTGTCCGGTGGGACGTCCCAGTCCAGCCCCGCCATGTCGCCTGCCGCGAGCTTCTGGAAGATCTGCCCGTCGCTCGTGTTCGGGTCCCACCAACTCTTTCGGAACAGGTAGTCCATCTCCATCAGGCCCATCTGCCCGATCTTCGTGCTCTTGATGCGGGCGGCGATGACGGGGACATCCTGCGGGCTGAACAGCACGCGCGGGTAGACGCCCGGCGGCGGCACCTTCGAGCCGAGCAGCGATTTGTTGAACCCGGTGTAGTCGTACTCGGACTTCGGCGTCGTCGGCCACACCGTCTCCGGCCCGTCCAGCGCCGCCCTCTGCTCAGGCGTCACCTTCACGTGGTCCGTCCACTTGCCCTGCAGGGCAAGCGTCGGGACGTAGCGCGTGGCGATGTCCGGGTCGGCGAACTTCTCCGGCGTGTCGAAAAGCGTCACGATCGAGTCCATCAGCGGCGCGGGGACGCCGTCGAGCGTGGGCGCGGGGCTGCCGACCAGCGCCAGCCCGTGGGGGGTCTGGGTCGCCGTCAGGCCCTGCGCTTTGGCCGCCGCGACCAGGTCGGCGTAGGGCCGCCCGCCGACCGTGATCGTGGCGACGCCGCGCGGGCCGCGGGCCGCCGGACGCTTGATTGTGTAGACCCAGCGGTCGGCCAGGTACGCGGGCGCGACATCCGTCGCGACGGTCTTCATCGCGAGGAGTGGCAGAAAGGCGACGGGGACGTAGATGACGCCGCCCTGCGTCACGGCCTCGTCATGCCAGTTGTCGTCGTCGAGCCGGACCTTGTGGCCCTGCACGTACCCGTACCGGCTGCCGGAAAAGACGGCGACGCAGCTGGCGATCTTCGCCAGCGCCAGGGGCCGTGCCGAGCGCGTGTAGGGCAGGCCCTGGTCCTGTGGCGGCGTCGCCTGCAGGGGGGGCGGCGCCGGGTCCGCCGCCCGCGCGGCGGGCAGGGCCGCCGTCAATACGCCGACCAGCAGGGGCGAGAATAGCGCCGCCTGAATGAGAGGACTCATCTTTGTTTCTGTCTCCTGTACACGGGTCGTTGCCTGATAAGAGCGCGCCGCAACAGCAGACGCGGTCTTCGCACGGGACATCAGTCGGCTGTAAATTATTTCATAATCGACGGACAATTTTCAGAAATTTTCGGGAGGTTTTAACTCATGCGCCATTGATCACATCTCAGTCCCGCAAAAGGGGGTGCTTCCTGCTGGAGAGGAACCCTGCCGCACATGGCAGCAAAGGTCGCGATGCTAGCGATGGAAACGTGTGCTTCGGTATGTTGACGGTTCTCTCTGCTTTCCCAGTGACAGCCGTATTCTAGCACATCTCACTCTTGTTGTCAACCTAATATTCCATAGCGTTTCATATTCTCATGAAACATTTCTCAGGTCTGCTGTGGCGGCCCTCACCACGAAGGAAGCCCTAACCCCCTCTCCCTGCGAAGCTTCGCAGGGAGAGGGGGCAGATACGAAGTCATGACCGCAGGCCATAGCCTCGGCAGATACAAAGTAATGCCCTTCTGGGCATAGCCGGGTGAGGGCTGCCTTACCACGCCAGCGGGGACCTGTCACCGGGGAGGGTGGAAATAGAACCCGTGGAAGTCGGCGTGCGCGCCGGGGGCGGCGGCGGGCGGCGCGACGGCGTACAGGCCCACGCGCGCTCCAATCCAATGGCCCTTTGTCGCCTGGAACGGCTCGCCCAGCACGGCAAACCCACCGCCGTCAGACGCGGCATAGAGGAACGTACACAGGCCGCCGTCCTGCACGTCCACGCGCAGCCGCACCGGACCGGAGGGGGCCGTCGCCGACGCGGCGTTCTGATTGTCTACCCGCAGGACGACCCGGCGCTCGTTCCCGCCGTCTTCCACGACGAGGGAGGCGTGATGGTACCCCACCACGGCCAGTCCCGCCCGCCCGCCGGCCTGCGCCGACGGTGATTCCAGCGTCGTCTCCAGCGTAAAGGCTCGCGCCGGGAACTTCTGCATCAGGAGGTTCGGGAGCAGAGCCAGGTCGTCCTCCGCTGTCGGCTGTGCGAAGAGGCGCAGACAGCCGGGGCGCTGGATCAGCGAATACCAGGAGTCGTCGTGATTGGCGTTCCACTGCCATTGCAGGCCAAGAGATGCGGCGCTGAAGGAGTCGCTCGTCGCCGGGACTGCCGGCAGAGCGTCCGTCTCATTGACCGGCTTGCGCCACTGCGGCACCGGCTCGCCGATCCCGTTGCCGTCGTAGTCCTGCCCGATCAAGGGCCAGCCGTCCCGCCACACGGTCGGCTGGAGATGCATGATGCGGCCGTAAACCTCGGCGTCCTGGAAGTGGACGAACCACCAGTCCCCGTTGGGTGTGTCCACCAGCGCCCCCTGATGCGGCCCATTGACCGCGCTACTTCCCTGTTCCAGAACGATGCGCTCCTCGTAGGGGCCGAAGATGCGGCGTGAACGGAGGGCGACCTGCCAGCCGGTCTCCACGCCGCCAGCGGGCGCCAGGATGTAGTACCAGCCGTCGCGCTTCAGGAACTTCGGGCCTTCGATGGTGGGGTGCCGCTCCGGCGCGCTGAAGACGACCTGCCCTTCGCCCAGCAGCCGCGATCCGTCGGGCGCCATCGGGCTGATGCGCAGGATGTCCTTGATTCCGGCCCGCGAACGCGCGTAGGCGTAGACCAGATAGGCCTTCCCGTCATCGTCCCAGAGAGGGCAGGGGTCGATCAGGCCGCACCCGGCCTGCACGAGATGCGGCTCAGACCACGGACCCGCCGGATTCTCGGCGGTGGTCAGGTAGATGCCGTCGTCGGGCAGCGGGAAGAAGATCCAGAAGCGCCCGTCGTGGTGGCGGATCGCGGGCGCCCAGACGCCCGAACCGCTGAGCATACGTTGGTAATGCTCGCCGGGCAGGTTCTTGACTGCGTGGCAGAGCAGAGTCCAGTTGACCAGGTCGCGCGAGTGCAGGACGGGGAGGCCCGGAGTGCAGTTGAAGCTCGAAGAGACGAGATAGTAGTCCGCGCCGACCCGCACCACGTCCGGGTCGGAGTAGTCGGCCAGCAGGACCGGATTGGAGAATGTCCCGTCCCCGTTGTCGGGAATCCACGGGTAAGCGCCCACTTGGGGCGGGCAGGCCGGCGCGATTGTCGTCATAACTTTCTCTCCTACTTGCCGATCAGGAATGTGCGCTCGACGGGTTCGGCGCTCTGGACAGGCGAGGCGCCGGTTCGTCCCCATTGGTAGGCGGTCACGGCGACCTTGATCGGCAGCTTCGCGCCGACCGGGATCTCGGTCAGTGTCAGGACCGGGCCGTCCGCCACAGCCGGGCCGTATTGGACCCAGTACTCTACGGGCAGGCCCGAATCGGTGGTCGCTGCCAGAGGAACCGTTGCCGTGCCGACCGTCTGGTCGGGGATGGGCGAGAAGGTGATCTTCTGCGGCGTCCCCTGAGAGTTCTTCACCGAGAAAGTGACACTGCCGGCCATCTCCGTGTAGGCGTGGTCTTTGTCGCTGTCGCTGCAGGCCATGATCATCAGGCTACCCGCCCGGTCCAGGCCGAAGTGACTGAACCGGATGCGGAACGTGTCCGGGCCGGTCTGCTCGCCGCCGCCGCGCCAGCCGCCGATCAGGAAGAATTTGATCGGCGCGCCGGACGGGGACAGCGGTTCGCCCGCGTCGCCCACTCCCTGCGGCACGGCGTTGAGATATTCAGCGGCGACTTTCACGGTCATGCCGTCGCCGACCGGCTCGAACGGAATCGGAACCAGCCATTGCGGCGTCAGCGGCTTGCCGTCCTGTACGAAGGCCGGCATCCGGCGCCGCTTGCCGTGGTCCCGCGTGCTGAACTTCTCTGTCGCCAGGGCCAATTCTCTGTCCAGGTTCCAGAACGCCAGGGTCGGGTCTCCCTGGTAGTCTCTGTAGGCCGCCGCCGGAAAGCGCGGCGGGGCGGTCAGCGTGCAGTCCGTCAGCCAGCCGGACTCGACGGGGATAGGCTTGCAGACGACCAGGACACCGGCGGGAGGAGCGTCGGGGATGCGCGCCTCGGCGGCCTTGCGGATGAACAGGGCCACGTAATCCGCAAGTTCCGGCGTCCAGGAGAAGTGTCCGGCGCCCGGCTCGACCAGTTCGGTGATCAGCCCCTCGCCGGGGCTGGAGCGCATGGACAGGGCGATGCCGCGCACCCAGCGCGTGTGCTGGTCGAGCGGCGTCTTCGGGTCGCCCCAGCTCTCGTACTGCCCGGTGATGTCGAGACACGGCACGCCGCTGACCGTGGCCTTCGGGTCGAAGTCGGGCCGCAGGAGCGGGACGGTGTGCAGGCCGATAATGGCGATGGTATGGTTCGGGTTCCAGTACCCGACATTCCAGGCGAAGATCGCGCCGCCGGAGTGGCCGAGGCTGAGCAGCGGGGCGTACTCAATCTCGGGGTAGCCGGACTGCTTGGCGAAAGACGCCAGCAATTGCTGCAGGTTCTTGTCCTGCCCCCCGTTTGGGCCGGAGCTGTAGTCGAAGTACCCGAGGCTGCCGTCGTTGAGCAGGATCGCCAGACCCTCGTCCGCCGCCGCCTTGCGTATGATCGGGTCCTCAAAAACGGCGTTCTCGAGGATGACCTGCCGGCCGATGATGATGCCGCGCACGTGGGCGCAGTGTGGCGGAATCCAGAGTACGGCGTGACCCTTGCCGTCGGCAGTGCCGGCGCTGTACTGCCAGACGGCGGCCCGCACCGAGGCGGCTGCCGGCAGGAGCAGGCACAACGCCCCCAGGACCCCCAGGATAATGAGGGGCTTGATCATTGAACAAACTCGCTTTGAAAGACTGCATTGAATTATACATAAATTTTCGTTTATGTCAAGACTAAAATACGCCGACACACGGCTGAGAGTGGCTGTCAGGCCCTAATTTTCACGGGAACACGCGGCGGCGACAGTGTCGTAAGGCAGGAATACCGAAGCGGCTCGGAAATCGGAGTCGGAGACAGCGAGAGAACAATTTCAGAAAATATTGCTGTTTCGGCTTGACAGATGCGCGATGACGTGCTATGATGACAACAGACACTGTTGCAAGATTTTGCCGCGCGCGTGGGCGGGGCTGCTAAAGTGGTGCCTTCCAGCGGACGAGAGTCCACTCTCGCGGAAACCTCCCTTCAGTGAAGAAAGCCAGTATGAAGAAATGCCGGAACAAAATCGTCGTCAATTCCTGAAAAGCGGCGTCACCCTCGCCGCATCCGTCGCCCTGGCCTCCGCGCTGCCGCGTCGGGGCCGAGCGCAGGCAGCTCCGCCCGGTACGCCGCTGCGCACCGGTGTCTACACCGTCACGGAGCGCTTGGACATGGCGATGGTTAGGCGCCATGGCAACTTCGGCTACACCGACGAAGAGATTCAGAAATACTTCGACTATCCCCAGGTCTTTGAGTACGACGCCACCGGCCAGGCGGCTGGAGCGATCAAAGCGCCCCCGCCTCCCGGCGTCCATCCCCGCGTGCTGTTCCACCCGGACGACCTGCCGGGGCTGCGACGCCGCCTGGCGGAGACCAAGCCCGGCAAATACATCATGGACGGCATCCGCGCCATGCTCACCCGCGACCTGACCGGCCCCAATGCCCGCTTCGGCGCGCTGTACCAGGCCGCCGCGCGCGGGCAGCAGGACCCCGGCCTGCTCGACCCAGAGTGCTCCGCCGCCATCAACTACGAGTGCTTCCGCTGCCTGATTGACGACGACACCGACGGAGGCAAAATGGCCGCCGCCGCGCTCACGACGCTCGCCGAACTCGACAGCGCCGAACTCGACAAAGCGTTCGCGCTGGCCGACAGCAAGCCGGCGGACCCGAAAGCCGCCATCAAGCGGCCCCTGCGCGACTTCCAGCAGACCAAAGGCTTGACGCAGGACGGCCTGCTGCCGATCGGGTACGACTGCGCCTACGGCTTTATGACCGCCGACCAGCGCGACACTGTCCGGGCCACGCTCGCCAAAGCGTCCGCGAACATGACGCTTCTGGACGCCGAAGGGCTGCCAGCCTTCCCCGCCAACACGTCGAACTGGATTCCCATGCACATGCGCCTCGTGCTGCTCGCGTGTTCCATCGAGGGCGAGCCGGGGTCGGATCCGGGGACGTACCACCGCTGCGTCGAGGGCTATAAACGCTACCTGAACGTCGGGATGTTCCCCGCCGGGGACGCCTACGAGAGCATGGGCAAGAACTTTCTTTTTGTGGACAACCTCGTCCCCATCGCCGACCGGGGCCTCAACCTGCCGGCGCTGAAAAAAGTGCGGGCGCAGGTTGGCGGTTATTACCTGCACGCCATGGATCCGTGGGGCGGACACTTCACCTTCTACGATTCGCTCGGCGGGCGCGGCAACACGACCCCGATGCAGGACGCGCAGATGATGAAATATCTGTTCCCCCAGGACCCGGCGATAGACTTCGTCTACCGGAACACAGTGGGCGAGGGCTATGACGTGTTCAAAGCCAACGTCCATTTTGGCCACCCGCTCATGAAACTCGTCCCGCTGGTTCAAGCCATCTTCGCCGTCGAGTACACGCCGCAGACCTGGGACGAGGGGCTGAAAGCCGCCAGCGCGGGCAAGCCGCTGACATTCTTCAGCAACGGCACCGGCAACCTGATTACGCGCGACCTCTGGGACAAGGACGCCGTGCAGCTCCACTTCCTGACCCGCAGCGTCTCCGGCGGACACCAGTACGCCGACCGCACCCACTTCAGCCTGCACGCGCTGGGCCGCTACTGGGCGATCTACAAGCCGCTGCGCCAGGTGGACGAACACTACCTGCCGAAGAACCGCTCGGTGATCTTGATTGACGGCGAAGGCCCCGGCACGACAATGGCGAAGTGCGTCGCGCTCGCCGACGAACCCGGCGCGACGTTCATCGCGGCGGACGCCAAGGCGGCCTACGACTGGGGCAGCGGCGGCAACGAACGCTTCCCCAAAGGCGGCGAAAAAGTGCCGTTCGTCGGCAACGACTTCCACCTGGAAAAAGTGGAACTGCCGTGGATGGACGCCCCCTGGAGCGACCTGCCCTACTGGCAGACATCCATGAAAGGGTCGGAACTGTGGCTGCGGCGCAGTCCGGTTGCGCGCGCGTTCCGCACAGCGGGGCTTGTCCGGGGCTTGCACCCTTATGTGCTGATTGTGGACGACATCCAGAAGGACGCGGACGCCCATATGTATGAGTGGGGCATGGTCGTGGAGGACGACCTGGTCCAGCAGCCGCCCGTCGCGGACGCGCCCGACGACATCGTGATCGCCGAGGCGCAGCCGACGGCGGCGGGCGCGCGTTTCCTGCTGGTCCGAACGCTGAACGTCGAGGGCCGAGACCCTGCCAATCCGTCGATAATCGAGACTTACACCCTGCCGAACCCGCCGATGAAGGATATCACAATGCACCGGCTGAAGATTACGGCGCATTCCGTGGCGCCGGACTTCAAGACGCTGCTGTTCCCTTACCGCCAGGGGCAGGAGCAGCCGAAGACGACCTGGAACGCGGACCGCACGCTGCTGACCGTGGCCTGGAGCGACCAGTCGGATGTCGTCTCCTTCACCAAAGGTGACGATGGGCGAACCCGCGTCAAGATCACGCGCGGCGGCAAGGCTGTCACTGCGTCCGAGTCCCGCCCAATCGTCAATCTCGCCTGAGAGGGGTGAAGATTTTCGCCTGTCCGGTTGCCCGGCGACTGAAGTACCTTCGGTTCAACTTCGTTAGCGCGGCTACAAGTTCACGAAGTCCACCTGTCTTGTTGGCGCGGTTTCAACCGCCGGCAAGGACTGTGAGGTAAACGTCTATGAAATCGCTTTCCCGTCGGCTCGCCCTGACCGCCGCGCTGGGCCTGTTCTCGCTGTGCGGCGCGGCGCAGGCGACGGTCGTCCTTAACCCGCTTTTCAGCGACGGCGCGGTGCTGCAGCAGCAGATGCCGATTCCCGTCTGGGGAACGGCTGACCCAGGGGAGCGGATGACGGTCTCGATTCAGGGCGAAACGGCGACGGCCCAGGCCGGCGCGGACGGGCGGTGGATGGCGCGGCTGCGGCCCCTGCACGCGGGCGGGCCGTACACGCTCACCATCGCCGGGGCGGCCAACACCGTCACCGTCAGCAACGTCCTGGTCGGGGAGGTCTGGGTCTGCAGCGGGCAGTCCAATATGCAATTCCCGCTCCAGCCTGACGCCGGGACGTTCGGACACGCCGTTGGCGGACAGCAGGCGCGCGCTGACTCGCATGACCCGATGCTGCACTTCTGGCGTGTGCCGCTCACCGCGGCGACCACGCCGCAGCCGACGGTCCAGGGGCAGTGGGAGGCGGCGGACCCCGCCACCGTCGGCGCGCTCACCGCCGTCGGCTACTACTTCGGTCACGACTTGCGCCGGCATGAGAACGTGCCTGTTGGCCTGATACAAACCGTCTGGGGCGGCACGGTGGCCGAGGCCTGGACGAGCCGCGAGGCCCTGATGTCGGACCCCGCCTTGAAGCCGCTGGCGGACAGCGTCGATGCCGCAGGCGCGAGCTACCCGGACCGCCTGAAGGCTTACAACGACCAGCTTTCCGCCCTGCAGGACGCTTACAAAGCGGCACAGGCCCAGTACGCATTGGCCGTCGCCGCCGCCAATGCCGCCGGGCAGCCTCTGCCGAAAGCGCCGCCGCCGCCCGCCCCGCCGCGCGACCCGGCGACCCAGCCGCTGGCGACCCACCTCTTCAACGGCATGGTCGCGCCGCTGACGCCGTATGCCATGCGCGGTGTCATCTGGTACCAGGGCGAGTCCAACGCCGGGCGCGGGCTTCAGTACCGGACGCTGTTCCCGGCGATGATCGCCGACTGGCGCGCGCACTGGGGCGAGGGGACATTCCCCTTCCTGTTCGTCCAGCTGGCTCCGTACCACGCCATCCAGGCCACGCCGCATCAGAGCGGATGGGCGGAGCTTCGGGAGGCGCAGAGGCTGACGCTGGAACGCTCGCCGGACACCGCGATGGTCGTCATCACGGACCTGGGCGACCAGAAGGACATTCACCCCAAGCGCAAGGAACAGGTCGGTGACCGCCTCGCGCTGGCGGCGCGGGCGCTCGTTTACAAAGAAGCCGTCGAGTATTCGGGGCCGGTCTGCACCGGCATGACGGTGGAGGGCGGCAAAGTGCGGCTGCGCTTCGCGCACGGCGACGGCCTGCGGGCGGGAACGGTCCAGGACAGTGACGGTGCCCCGCTAGCCTCCCCGGACAAATTGGTCGGCTTCGAGGTCGCGGGCGCCGACCAGAAGTTCGTCACGGCGGACGCGGTCGTCGACGGCCAATCCGTGGTCGTGTCCAGCCCGCTCGTCCCCAGCCCGGCTGTTGTCCGCTACGGTTGGGCGGACTACCCGGTCGCGAACCTGCAAAACCAGGCTGGCCTGTGGGCCTCGCCCTTCCAGATGACCTCCCTCCCGGAAAACAACCCGTGAGTGAAGCGCTGGACGCGTCGCCCTGCTCGCCTCAAAACGACGAGGGGCTTTTTGCCGGGGGGCATGAAGCGTCATGCCCCCCCGAAAGTTGACGATGGACATTCCTTCCCGTATCGCTCTCGCCGCTGCCGCTGCGGCCCTGCTCGGCGGCCCGTCGCTGCTGCCGAAGGCCGAAGCCGTGCCGCTCTCACAGTTCATGCGGGACACGCCTGCGCCCGGCCTCGTGACCTACAAGACGCCCCCCTCCGGCCCGCTGACGATGGCCGTTTTCGACCCGCCCGGATGGAAGCCGTCCGACATGCGGCCCGCCATCGTCTTTATCCACGGCGGCGCGTGGGTCGCCGGGGACGCCAAGGTCTTCTTCCCGCACGCCCGCTACTTCGCGTCGCGCGGGGCGGTCACGATCAGCATCGAGTACCGTCTGGCAAAGCCCGACGGGCCGGGCGTCCCCGAGTGCCTGGCGGACTGCAAGTCGGCCCTGCGTTACCTGCGCGCCCACGCCGCCAAGATGGGCGTTGACCCGGACCGGATCGCGGCGTTCGGCGACTCCGCCGGCGGCCACCTCGCCGCCGCTCTGGGCGCTTGCGCGGGCTTCGATGACCCGCAGGACGACCTCCGGGTCAGCGCCGTCCCGGACGCGCTGGTGCTCTGCAACCCGATCGTAGACATGACCGAAGGCAGCTGGGTCAAGTTCGTCATGCAGGGCGATCAGATGAGCAAGAACGTGCAGCCCGGCGACCTGCACCCGACCGACGCGCAGACGGCGCAGGCGCGCGCGCTTTCGCCGCTGTTCCAGATCAAGCCGGGCCAGCCGCCGGCGGTTCTGATGCACGGCACCGATGACCACATCGTCAATGCCCAGCAGGCCCAGGCGTTCGCGGACGCCGACAAGAAGGCCGGGAACCGCTGCGACCTGATCTGGATGCAAGGCGGGCGCCATGCGTTCGTCGTTGCCGACTATACCGCGCCGGAATCCGTCGTCGTCGCGGCCATCCGCCACGCGGACGATTTCTTCGTCTCGCTCGGCTGGCTGCGCGGACCCGCCACGCTCGAAGTGTCTTCCCCGCCGGCCTGGCCGCCGCGCAAGTGAGCGGCATCTTCTCTGGAAAAAGCAAACAATGAAACAGTCCTTCCTCCGGCGACGGACGGCGGTCTTCTCCCTGGCCGTGCTGCTGCTGGCGGCCCTGGCGGTCTCGGACATCGTTTGGGCGGCAGGCAAAGACTTCGATGTGACGCAGGCGCTCACGGCGAACAACGTCACCTGGGACACGCTGGGGAAGGACTCGGCGGAATCGATGCCGCTGGGCAACGGCGACATTGCCCTGAACGTTTGGACCGAGCAGGACGGCGACCTGCTGTTCTATATCAGCAAAAGCGACGCGTGGGCGGAAGACAACACCCTGGTCAAAGTCGGACGGGTGCGCGTCTCGCTCGACCCAAACCCGTTCGTCCCCGGCGCGCCGTTCCAGCAGTCGCTTCGCGTGGAAGACGGTGAGATACTGCTCAGCGGCGGGGCCGGCGCAAGCAAAGTCACGGTGCGCGTCTGGGTGGACGCTAACCACCCGGTCGTCCGCGTCGAGGCCGCCTCGGCAAAGCCCCTCTCGATGAAGGTGACGCTCGACCCGTGGCGCCCCGCCGCCGTCAGGCGCGTCAGCGCCGACGTGACGCTGCCCGCCCAGGACAGCCGCATCGCCTGGTACCACCGCGACGGGAAGCAGGGCGACAGCCATCTGGTTGACCGGACGTTCGGCGCCATGATGCAAGGCGACGGCCTGGTGAGCGGCGACGGCAGCAGCCTCCGCTCGGCGGTGGCGCAGACACGCCAGCGCTTCTCCGTGTACCCCCTGACGGCGGTCACGCCGACGCCGGAGCAGTGGCTGGCGGCGCTGAAGGCGCAGTCCGCCGCGCTCCAGACGCTGGACTGGGAGAAGGAACGCGCGGCCCATCAGCGCTGGTGGCGCGACTTCTGGGGCCGCAGCTGGATCTTCCTGAGCGGCGACGCCGACGCGCCGAGAGTGACGCAGGGCTACGTCCTGCAGCGCTTCGTGAGCGCCTGCGCCGGGCGCGGGGCCGAGGCGATCAAGTTCAACGGCTCCCTCTTCACGGTGGACAACCCCGCCGAGAACAGGGGCCGGGACAAAGTCACCGGCAAAGACACCATCGTGCCGGAGACGGCGGACTTCCGCGCCTGGGGCGGCCAGTACTGGTTCCAGAACACGCGGCCCGAGTATTGGCCGATGCTGCAGGAGGGCGACTTCGACGAGATGCTGCCGCTCTTCAAGCAGTACGGGGACGAGGTCAAGAACAACGCCCCGGCGGTCAAGGCGGACTACGGGCATGACGGCTCGTACATGGCCGAGACCGCGGCCTTCTGGGGCGGCATCCCCGATATCAAGCCGGGCGACAAGGGCAGCTACACGTTCCGCTACTTCACGCCGGTCCTGGAAATGACCGCCATGATGCTCGACTACTACGCCTACACGAGCGACAGGAAGTTCGTCCGAGAGACCCTGCTGCCGATTGCGACCGCCGGGATGACGTTTTTCGCGCAGCACTTCCCCCGCGACTCCCAGGGCCAACTGCTGCTCGCCCCGGACAACTCCATCGAGATGTACTGGGACGTGCGCGACCCGCTGCCCGACATCGCCGGCCTGCACTACGACCTGGCCCGGCTCCTGGAACTGCCGGACGACCTGGTGGACCCGGCCACGCGGGCGCAATGGCTCGGCCTCCAGAAGATCCTGCCGCCCGTCCCCACGGGGGTCAAAGACGGCAAGCCGGTCCTCCTCCCTTACGCGGCGGGCCAGGAGGAAGCTCCCAGCCACAACACGGAGAACCCGGAGCTGTACGCCGTCTACCCGTTCCGCCTCTACGGGCTGGGCAAGCCCGGCCTGGACGTCGCCCGGAACACGTTCGGGGCGCGGCTGAACACGCGCACGGGCTGCTGGTACCAAGACCCGGTGCAGGCCGCGCTGCTCGGCCTGACCGACCTGGCGAAAAAGGACGTGACGTTCGACCTGACCAACAGCGACCGGCGCCTGCGTTTCCCGGCCTTCTGGCAGCGTGGCCACGACTACATGCCGGACGAGGACAACGGCGGCAACGGGCAGATCGGCCTGCAGGACATGCTGATGCAGTGCGACGGCAGCCGCATCCTGCTCCTGCCCGCCTGGCCGCAGGCGTGGGACGCTGATTTCCGGCTGCGCGCCCCGTTCCAGACGGTCATTGAGGGCCACGTCAATGCGGGCCAGCTGACCGCGCTCAAAGTCACGCCAGCCAGTCGGCGCGCCGATGTCGTGTTCGGCCCGGCGCTCGCGGTGCTGCACAAAAACCCGGTGGTGATGCCTGTGTCTTCAAGATTACCGGAACGGGACTGACGGCGTGATGGGCAGGCATCGCGTTCCGGGTTTGACAGGGTGCGGAACTCACCTCAGTGGACCGGTGCTCGCGGCGTCCCTGGGGAGGGGAGTTGGCGGGACCTGGCGGCGGTCCGTACATCCGTGGTCGGTCACGGTGGAGTCGACCGAGGCGAGCCAGTCGCGGGTGTCCGACCGGGCGAAGCCGCAGGTGACATTCTCGAAATGCACCCCGTCAGCATGGAACACAAAGAAGGCGTAGCCGGGGGTGACGCCGAAGATGCTGGACTGCGGGTAACCGGCGTCGTCAACTTTCCTGATGGTCGCCGGCGCAGACCGGCCGCCTGGCAGTTCCAGGTAGCAGTCCTTGACCGAGACGTTACGCACACGCGCCAGGTTCGTGCCGGTGATCGTGCTGCCCGTGCCGCTCTCGGAGCGCGTCGCCAGCACCCGGACATGGTCAATGGTCACGTCCTCGAGAGAGCCTTGCGCCGGGGTCGGGCCGCCTCCGCGCCGCGCCAGGCGGATATAGAACGGCTCGGCGACGTCGTAGATGTCGTCGTCCTGCACCCGGACATTCCGCAGGTGCGAGCCGTCCACGGACTCGATGCAGACGCCGCCGAGTTTGGCGTGACGGACCGTGTTGTTCTGAATCAGGATGTCCTCGATGGGGCCGAACGTCGCGGTGCCGATCTTGATAGCGTTGGCTTCAAAGTCGGTGATCCAGTTGTTCTCGATACGGACGCGGTGCAGGCCGACTGGGCCGGTGGTCTTGAGGCAGATGCCGTCGTCCTGGGCGGCGATGTCGTTGTCGCGGATCAGCACGTCGCGGGAGTCGCAGATGTCCATGCCGTCGAGGTTCGGGCAGTAACCGGCGGGGGAGCGGATCGTCAGACCCTGAATGGTCAGGTGCGGACACTCCTCGTAGAACATCGTCCACATACGCGGGTTGCGGACCGTCAAGCCGCGCACGGTCACGTTCGCGCTCTGGAAGACGCGCAGGATTGCAGGCCGGAACGGCTCGCGGCCCGTGATCGTCATCTTCTGGCCCTGGCCATCAATAGTCCCTCCGCCGTCGAGCGTGAAGTCGTCAGCGCCGACGGCCAGCAGAAGGCTGTGCCGGATGTCTTTGTTGAACGCCCCCGGCGGGACGTACTGGGGGTAATCTTCCGGGCGGATACCGCCGAGCAGGGTCGCTTCAGGAGCGATAAAGAAGGTCATCCTACCGCGCAGCGTGAGTTGGGCGCTCAGGAAGGTGCCGCCTTTGAGTACGACGCTGCCGCCGGTGCCGCCGCACTTGTCAATAGCCTTCTGAATCGCCGCCGTGTCGTAAGTCACCCCGTCACCCTTCGCCCCATACAACCGTGGGTCGAAGATGGGTCTGGGCGGCGGCGTCACGACGTTTTGCACCGGAACCATGTGGGCGGCAGCGTGGGCGGCATCCGGCGCGGGGCCGTCCGCATACGCCGCCGACAGCACACCGCCGAACAGCACCGTGGCAGCCACCATCAGGAGAAGCCGCCAGCGAGACTGCCAGGGAAATCGCGGAAACGTCTTCATAGACGGAGAAGCCAACGCAGTCTGTGTCACAGCCGTCCTCCAGAACGGCTTTGGGTCGGCCAAAACCCTCACGACAAACACACGACAAACACCTTCTGAGAGGCCTTTCGCCACGCCCAGCCTCGAATCCTTCATCCTGGGACGCAGAGCAGGGTCGCTCAGTTCTCGGAGCTGGCGGTTAAAACCGCTCTGAGTCCACGCAGGTGGACTTCGTGCTCTTTTAGCCGCGACTTTAGTCGCCGGGCCTTTCTCGGTCGCCGGGCTTGAAAACTGAATGATCCTGGGCCCCCGCGAAGCAGGGAGGTGGGTCCCGGGGCTGAAACGCCGCGATGCACCGAGATACGTCCCCGCGGGGCGGCAAAGTAAAGAGACTTTGCGCGTCCCGCGCGAAAATGGCACCGACACTCCTTCCCCTGTGCCGATTTTTTCAGGTACACTGTTTTTTTCTAAAGCAGGAACAGAGTTTCAGAAAGAGGCGCGGACACAGCCGCCCCTTTCGGGACAGGGATGAGGAACTATGGCCGTCACAGTCCAGGATGTCGCCGCGAGCGCGGGCGTCTCGCCCGCGACCGTTTCCCGCGTGCTCAACAAGAGCGAAGACATCACGCCGAAGACCCGCATCGTGGTGGAGAACGCCATCCGCCAGCTCGGCTATCAGCGCAGCGCGACCAACCGGGGACGCCGCGCCACCGGCAAAAAGCCGCCGGCCAAAGTCATCGCGTCGCTGGTGATGCTGCTCCCGGACACCCGTATCGAGGCGATGCTGACCCCCCTCACCGGACAGGTCCTGCACGGCGCGGAGGCGGTGGCGCGCAAGCACGGCTACCACTTCCTGCTGTCGCGGCTGTCCGAAGAGGACGGCCTGGCGCCGACACTCAACTCGGCCAGCGTGGACGGGATGCTCGTCCGGGCTGGCGAGACCGACGTCAGCGCCATCCTGCCGGCGGTGCCGATTGTCTGGGTCTTCGTCCCGAGCCAGGCGCCGACGTTCGGCGACATGGTCTCCCCCGACAACCAGCTGATCGGCCAGGCGGCGGCGCGCTACCTGCTGGACCGGGGCCACCGGCGCCTGGCCGTGGTGAGCACGCACCCCCATCACCCCGAGGTGCGGCTGCGCACCGAGAGTTTCCAGCGTTTGGCGGAGGGGGCGGGGGCCGAGACGCAGGTCATCCACTGCGACCAGCGGAGCGTGGCCGAGGCGGTGGACCTGCTTTCGGAAGACCTGCCAGCCGCCGGCGTCTTCCTGCCCATCGGCGATGACGGCGTCGAGGAGTTCGTCCGCGCGGTGCAAGGCCGGGCGGAGCAGGCCTTCGACAGCGGCTTCGACCTGATCTCCTGCAACAACGACGTCGCCCGCCTGCGCGCCCTCGACCCGAGGCTGCCCAACATCGATATCCAGGCCGACGAGATCGGGCGCGTGGCTGCCGAGACCCTCCTGTGGCGCATCGCGCACCCGATGGAACACCGCCGCCACATCCTGATCGAACCCCGCCTCGTCCCTGGCCGCTAGCGCCTCCACCCGTCCGCCGCTGGCCTTTTTACCGGGCCGGCGGCGGCGCATCACCCTTTCCGTTCGCCGAATCGGTGAATTTTTCTATTTCAGAAAAAAATCTTTCCTGCCATATTGACAAGCAGGCAATGTTGTGTTATAGTGTTTGTGTCCTGTCACATATTATTTCTGAACAAAGACTGACTGTCGTTCCCGAGCAGCCCCGTTCAGTGTCATTCGCCGGCCAGAGGGCCAAGAAAGTAATCGCAACTTTTGCACGACAGCGCTAACCTTGTGTGTCCGCTGGTTTGTCATCGAGTTCGTCACTCAGGTTACTCAGCCCTAAGCAGTTTCGCCGCGTCTCTCGGCAAGAAGGAAACCATTCATGAAATCCTCAGCGCTCAAACTGTCCGGCACGCCCGCACCGAAGCGGCGCAAGTTCCACTGGCGCGGCGGTGCCGCCGCCCGCTTCCTGACCTGCCTCGCCGTCGCCGGGGCCGGCTCGCTGCTGCTCGGCCCCTCAGCACAGGCGGCGACAAGAACTTGGAACGGGGCGGGGGGGACTTCATCTGGGGGACGGCAGCCAACTGGGGCGGCACCCTTCCCACCATTGCGGACATAGGGCTTTTCAATACGGCACTCACCGGAAACATCACTTTAGCTGCGGCTACCTCTGTCGGGAGTATCAATTTTGACACTAACGCCAATAACTCCAGTACCAACAACCTGATTATTGGCACGATTGGTGGAAACTCGCTCACTTTTGCAAACGCCGGCAATTTGTCAATCCTGGCGTCTCTTACTGGGACTGGTAAAACCTTCACGGTAAACGCTCCCATCATCCTCACTCCCGCTTCGGCTACGACGGCGGGGGCGTTCACCATTCAGAATAACGCCACGAGTGCCACCAACGGCCTGGTCGTTGCCGGAGGCATTTCCAGCGGCACAACGACCAACACCGAGACGCTGACGCTCGGCGGTACGAATACCGGCAATAACCTGATCAGCGGCATCATCAGCAACGGCAGCGCAACGATATTTGCAGTCACCAAAACCGGTGCAGGCACATGGACGCTATCCGGTGCCAACACCTATAACGGCGCGACGACGGTGAGTGGCGGTACCCTTGATGTCGCAAACAGCCTGGCTCTCCAGAACAGCACGCTGACGACAGGCGCGGGCGCGGTCACCTTCGATCAGTCTGTTGGGGGCAACGCCTTTACGATCGGTGGCCTGGCGGGCAGCACGAACCTAAGCCTCCTGAACACCGGCAGCACGGCGACCGCGCTGACCGTCAGTGGCAAAACCGGCACCTATAGCGGCACCCTGACCGGCGCGAGCAGCGTGACGGTTGGCGCGAATGCGGCGGCGGCGAACGGCGGCAACCTGACTATCGGCGCTGCCGGCAGCATCGGCACGGCCGGCACACCTATTAATGTGACGGACAATCCAAACGCGGTTGTGCCCGGCGGAGGTGTGCCCAATACTCCAAACCTGACCAACAGCGGCACGATCTCCGGCAACCTGACCATCGCGGCCCCGACGACAGGCACGGCGTTTGCAGTGAGTGGCGGCGGCACGGCTATCGCTGGTGAAACGCTGCTCAACGGCGGCAGCAGCACAAGCGCCAACGGAACGATCACGGTCAACGGCGGCCTGCAGCTGGCTGGCTCGACTGCACTGACGCTGGGCACGCTAGCAAGCAGCGGCACCGGCGGCAGCGGTACGGGTGCGATCTTCAACAGCAACACTTACAACGGGAGCGCGACGACCTTCACGGCGGCTAACGGCGTCACGTACAATGGCGGCAATGCTTTGTCATTCGCGCCCGGCACCTCACTGTTTCGGTACGCGACCTACGCGGGCAGCGACTCGACACTGACGACAAGCGGCATCGTCAACATTTTCTCTTTCGGCCAGACGGGTACGGGGAACAACTTCACGGCGACGCTCAACGGCGGCATCTGGAACATCGGTCAAGTCGGACAGAACAGTAGCTTGGCACAAAACGGCGGCGTCACAAACATCCTGGGCGGGGCGGCGGTCTATCTTGGCGTCACCGGCAACCTGGGAAGCACCGTATGGACGGGGGCAGCGGGTGGCGGTTTCATGCACGGTGTTTACAACATCGGCGGCCCCTCGTCGGGTAGCCTGGCAGTTACCTCAACCGCCATCGGCGAAGGCAACGGCACTGCCGGCACTTCGGCCCTCCAGTTCACCGTCGGCAACGCTGGCGCACTGACGGCACCCGGCATCACGCTTGCGACGGCCGTCGTGCAAGGCGTCGCGACGACCAATTCCCTGACGGTCAACACGGGCGGCACGGCGACGTTCACCGGCAACGCAGTATTAGGTTCTATTCAAACGCAGACGGCGCTGGAGAACAACACGATCACCGTGGCGGGCGGCACATACAGCCTGGGGGCGAACGCCCTCAATATCGGCACGCTGACGTCTACTAACTCTGCTAACCAGGCGAACGCCTTCACGGAGACTTCGGGCACGGCGACGACCGGCGCTCTGACGCTGGGCAGTGGGGCAACGGCGGCTAGCAACACGATCACAAACACGGTCAACTTTAGCGGCGGCACGCTGACGACAGGCGCGATCGCGGCGAACGCCGGCACTAACCAGACGAACACATTCAACTGGACGGGCGGCACGCTCACAACAACGGGAGTCATCACGCCCTCGGCGGGCTTCAACGGGTCTGGTAGCAGCATCAACTCTACTGGGGTGATAGTGCCGAGCGGCGGCACACTCAACTTCAACCTCTCCGGCACACAGACCGCCGGCTACGTTATCAGCGGCGGCGGTGCCTTCACCGACAGCGGCACGGGTACGCAGACGCTGACCGGGGCGAACACCTACACGGGTGCGACGACCATCGGCAGCGGCGGCACGCTGCAGCTGGGCAACGGGACCACTGGGAACGATGGCTCCGTCGCGAGTACGAGCGGCGTCGCCGACAGCGGCACACTCGCCTTCAACCTCTTCGGCCCACAGACCGCCGGCTACGTCATCGGCGGCTCGGGCGCCGTCACCAAGAGCGGGGTGGGTACGCTGACGCTGACCGGGGCGAACACCTACACGGGTGCGACGACCATCGGCAGCGGCGGCACGCTGCAGCTGGGCAACGGAACGACCGATGGCTCCATCGCCAACACGAGCAGCGTTGCCGACAGCGGCACACTGGTTTACAATTTGGCCTCGAACCGCAGCCCTGCCTACATCATCTCCGGCTCGGGCGCCGTGACCGAGATGGGCAGCAGCACGCTGACATTCACGCAGGCCAACACCTACACGGGTGCGACGACCATCGGCAGCGGCGGCACGCTGCAGTTGGGCAACGGGACCACTGGGAACGATGGCTCCGTCGCGAGTACGAGCGGCGTCGCCGACAGCGGCACACTCGCCTTCAACCTCTTCGGCCCACAGACCGCCGGCTACGTCGTCAGCGGCACGGGCGCCGTCACCAAGAGCGGGGCGGGGACACTGACGCTGTCCAAAACGAACACATACAGCGGGCCGACTGCGGTGAACGGCGGCACACTGACCGTGTCAGGGTCGACGGCGGCGGCAAGCACGGTGACGGTGGGAGTGAGCGGGACCCTGACCGGCGCCGGCACCATCAATGGTTCCGTGATTAATAACGGCACACTCCACGGCGGCACTCCCGGCACGCTGAGCGGGACCGCAGCGAACAACAAATTAACGCTGGGCAGTTCCGGCGGCACGGTGACGTTCGCCGGGGGCAGCACGCTCGGCTTCGATTTCAACGCCACCACCAGTGACCTGCTGAGCAGCACGGCGGCCTTCAGCTTCACCGGAACAGGCAGCGGCACGAGTGTCATCAATCTCGTCGGCAACCAGCTCGCCACGCCCACCGCCGCTTCCTACACTCTGGCTACCTTCGCCAGCGGCCTGTCCGGCACGCCCCTGGGTGACTTCCTGCTTTCGGGCATCAGCGGCTACACGCTGAGCATCAGCGGCAACAGCCTGTTGTTGAGCCAGAACGCACAGGGCTTCTTCTACAATGGAGCCGCCGGCGGCGCACTCAACAATACAAGCGGCGCGACCACGAAC
This sequence comes from uncultured Armatimonadota bacterium, assembly GCA_963835235.1. GTDB lineage: Bacteria > Armatimonadota > Armatimonadia > Armatimonadales > Capsulimonadaceae > CAWIET01. The sequence continues at coordinate 149,485 of CAWIET010000003.1, read as the reverse complement.
TTCGCCACCGATATCACCGGGGCGACCAACAATACCGGCGCACTCTCGAGTGCAGCAGACGCTTACTTCGGCGCGAACAACGCGGCCAACACGACGATCACCTCGCTCGGCGCGAACACCTCGGTGAAGGGCGTCATCTTCACCGCGTCAGGCACCACGACCGGCGCCACCGTCTCGAATTCCTACAACATCAGCGACAGTTCGGGCAGCACGCTGACCGTCGGCTCGGACGGCATCCTCGACAGCGCGGGCGCAGCCGCGCAGACCTTAAATGTCCCGATCGTACTCGGGTCGGCCGTAACAGTCACCAACAACAGCAGCAATCTGCTGACGCTCGGCGGCATCACGGGGGCGTTCAACCTGACGGCGGCCGGATCGGGCAATACCGCTATCACAGGCGTGATCGGGACGAGTACTGGTACGTTCACGCAGAGCGGTTCGGGCACGACCACGCTTGCCGGTGCGAACACCTACACCGGGGTGACGACGCTGACCAGCGGCACGCTCGACGTGGCAAACCAGTTGGCGCTGAAATCCAGCACGCTGACGACGGGCGCGGGTGCGGCGACCTTCGATTCGTCGGTGACGGGCAACGCCTTCACCGTAGGCGGCCTGGCGGGCAGCACGAACCTGAGCCTGCTGAACACGGGCAGCATCCCCATCGCGCTGACGCTGGGAACGAACACCGCGGCCTACAGCGGCATCCTGAGCGGGGCGGGGGCGAGCCTGATCCAGAATGGGGCCGGCACGCAGACGCTCTCGGGTGCAAACACCTATACCGGCGGCACGACGGTGACTGCTGGCACTCTGTCCATCGCCTCGACCGGCAGCATCGCGGGCGGGGCGGCGACGGTCAACGGCGGCACGCTGTCCAACTCCGGTACGGTGGGCGCAGTGACGGTCAACGGTGGTACGCTGACGGCCAACGCCAGCAGCACGACCGGTGCGGTGACGCTGGGTTCAACCGGCGCCTCGAACGCCACGCTGAACCTCGCTGGCACGACGGGCGCGACAGTCGGGACGATCTCTAACTCAGCGACGGTCGGCGCCTCGGCTCCCTCCCCGCTCTTCAACGGGGTCATCACGGACGCCGACACCGGCACCGAGTCGCTGACGTTCGGCAACGCGACGCTGGCCAGCATCACCAACACCGCGGCGGGCGGCGTCCTGAACCTGTCCGCGCCGGGCGCGACGGTCAACTTCGGCAACCTGACCGGTGGCATTAAGTCTACGGGTACGAACAGCAGCATCGCGCTGTCCAACGGCACCTTCGTTGAAGGAATCAGCTACGGCTCGGCCTCCAATCAAGGCAGCCTGACCGGCAACAACGGCAACATCACCATCAACAACGGCGCGACGCTCAACATGGGTCTCGTCCGCGGCTTCTACGGCAATTTCACCGTTAACAACGGTGGCACCTGGCTGCTGGAGACGGGCGGGAACGACAGCGGCAACAACTCTCAGCCGCAGTTCGGCAACGGCGCGCCTGCTAACTCGACCAACACGATCAGCATCACGCCCGGCAGCCTGCTCAACATGTACGCGCCGAAGTTTACGGTTGTGCTCGACCCGACCAATGCCGGCACGACCGGCACGACGACGGTTGACGTGACGCAGACCGGCGGCACCGCCGAGTGGGGTGTCACGCCGGGACCGAACGGGGCCGGCAATGCCGCCTTCACCATTGGTTTCAACACGCTGACCACAGCCGTCAACAACACATCGGCATACTACTCGCTGAGCGGCGGCACTGCGCTGTTCGCCGAGACGATCGCCTCGGGCAGCGTCCTCGGCACCAACGAGACAACGGGCTTCAACTGGACGGGCGGCACGCTCTCCTTCACCGGCCTTGACACATCGCGCTTTAACCAGGCCGGCAGCAGCATCCTCAACAGTACGCTGACCAACAGCGCGGGTACTCTTATCCCCGGCGGCTACGGCACGGTGGGCACCTCCACCCTGACCGGCAACTACGTGCAGACCAGCGGCGGCACGCTGGCCATCAACGTCGTTAACGACACGTTCGGCAAACTAGCGGTCAGCGGGACGATCAACCTGGGCGGCACGCTGACGTTCAGCGCCAGCGGCACGCAGACGCTGGGTAAGTACGCACTCATCACCGACGCCAGCGGCCTGAACAACAGCAGCTACACGGCGACTGGCGCGGCCCCGACCAACTACGTCTTCAGCAAGTCAGATACGGAACTCGATCTGCTCCATGAGGCGACCGTCGGCATCGCGCCGGCCGCCGCCGCCTACAACGGGCGCGTCGGCACCAGCGTCAATGTCGGCGTTAACGTCTCCAACACCGCGCCCGTCAACTCGGACACCCTCGCCTATTCCCTGAGCGGCGCATTCACCGGCAGCGGCGGCCCGGTCGCCGGGAACGCCACAGACACTGCCCAGACCGGCACGGTCACGGTGTCGAGTGTGGGCGCCAATACATACAATGAGACGGCGACAGGGACAGGGAGCGGAAGCAACCCGACCACCAACGGCTCCGCGAACACGCTCATCACGGTCAATGGCTACAGCGGGCAGGAGACCTACACCGGCGCTTCCGGCAACTACGTCAACGGCACCAACGCCACCGTGCAGAGCCAGTGGAACTTTGGCGGCGCGCCGGGCATTGACGCAGGCTTCACCGGACAGGACACCGCCACCATCAACGGCACCGGCAACGGCAACGCGGGGCAGACGGTTGACTTGGTGAACGCCAGCCCCAACCTTGCGGCTCTGACGCTTGGCAACGGCAGCACGGTGACAAGCAGCGGCACTGGCACCTTGACGCTGGACGGCACGAACGCTTCTGTGTCAGGGGGCACGAACGGAACGGCGACGGTGACGGCAACAGGGACTGGTAACGCCATCACTGCCCCGACGGCACTAGCAACCAACACCACCGCCACCGTGACGGGCAGCGGGGACACGCTGACGGTCAGCGGCAGCGTGACGGGCACGGGGAACTTGACCAAGGCGGGTGCGGGCACCTTGACCCTCACCGGCACCGACAGCGCGACGGGCACCACCACGGTGTCCGCTGGAACACTGGCGCTGAACAACACCGGGGGGGCCGCCATCACCAACAGCAACCTCACTGTTGCCAGCAACGGCGCGGTGGTAGTGCAGGCATCCAATCAACTGGGAACAGCAGACACGACCACAAACGTGCTGCCCAGCGTCACCCTCTCCGGCGGCACGGTCACGGCTGCCAACAACAGCAGCCTCGGGAACTCCACCGGCCCTAATGGAAGCGGCCCCAACGACGGAGCGGGGGCAGTGGCAAGCAGTTTCGGAGCGGGAACGCTGACGCTTTCCGGGGGCAATTCGTACCTGGACTTCGGGGCAGACAACACGGGCGAAGTGATCGCCTTCAGCAGCTTTAGCGGCCTCAGCGGGAACCTGTACATCCTCAACTACAACGACGGCAACTTCCTGGGCGGGTTCACGCCTGCGAGCGGGGGCGGAATTGACCAGTTGTTCTTCGGGGGGAGCGGGCAGACGGCGCAGGAGTTGATGGATGTCTACTTCGTCAACCCGATTGGCAAGGATGGGCAGCAGTTCAATCAGACGTATGAGGCGCGCCTGCTGTCTACGGGCGAGGTGGTGGCGCCGGAGCCTTCGCAGTGGGTTTCCCTGCTGGTGGGGGCGCTGGGGCTGTCGGGTCTGGCGCTCAAAGCGCGCAAGCGCAAGGCAGGCGCCGCGGCCTAAAGAGACACAAAGACGGCCCCCGCTCACCGAGCGGGGGCCGTCTTTGTTTTCGCTGCTCTGCTACGCCGGGATGTAGTCGAACCAGTCAATCCGGGCCAGCGCACCGGCTGGCCGGCCGCTGCCGGTCGCGTAGAGGCCGAAGTAGACGCCGGTGAAGCCGACCGGCGCGGCCTCGCAGGAGAGGTGGCGCGTCTCGCCGGAGGCCAGACGGCGGATGGTCCCGTCGGCGCGGCGGTAGCCCAGATGGTAGGTCAGGCGCTCCGCCTCGATTGTCAGCTCCACCGGGTCGGACGGCGCGGCCTCCTCGGCCACCACGGCGGCGAGGTCCCCGATGCGGCGGCGCACGATGACGCGCCGTTCCCCTTGCCGCCGGGCCAGGGCGACTTCATAGTGGTGCTCGTTGTAATAGAACGCCGTCAGCCCGGCCTCGTCCCCCTCGCGCTCCGGCAGGAAGTCGAACAGGGCCGAGGCCCGGCAGTCCCAGTGCTGCTGCCGCCGCCCGATGAAGGCCGGCGACGCGATATCGTCCAGCGTGGCGGCGTTCCCGCGCAGTGTCAGGCTGCCGGGCCGCTCGGCCAGCGACCAGCTTGCCGGGTCCGGCAGGCGCAGGAAGTTCCACTCCAGGCCGAGTGCGGGCCGGTCGAAGTCGTCGCGGGCCGGCGGCGCGGGCCACGGGTGCGGCTCCGGCAGGGGTGCTTCCATCTCCATCTCGACCGTGCCGTCCTCGCCGACCAACGGCCAGTCGTCCGCGTCCCAGCGCACGGGCGCCAGGAACGTCTCCCGGCCCAGGTGATAGAAATACTGGCGGCTCAGGCGGTAGCCCAGGAACGTCGCCCACCAGTCGCCGCCCGGCGTCTGCACGAAGTCCATGTGCCCAAGCCCCTGGATTGTGTGTCTGCCACGGTGCCGGTGTGTCAGGATCGGGCTGCGCGGGCAGGGTTCATACGGCCCCAGAGGGGAACGGCTCCGGGCAATCGTCTGCATATGCCCGATCTGGCAGCCGCCCTCGGCGACGCTCAGGTAGTACCAGCCATCCCGCTTGAACAGGCGCGGGCCTTCCGGGAACGCCCCGCCGGAGCCGCCCCAGACCGTCGTGTCCGGCGACAGCAGAGTCCCGTCCCGAATGTCTATGGCCGCCACATTGAAGCGGCGCTCCGGCGGGCCGCCGTTGCTGGACAGGTAGACGGTGCCGTCGTCATCGAAAAACAGGTCGGGGTCAATGCCCGGCTGGTCCACCCAGACCGGCTCGGACCAGGGGCCGGCCGGGTCCGATGCGGTGACGAAGAACTTCCGCAGCATGTCGTGGTTCATCACGGTCGTGATCATGAAGAAGACGCCGTCGTGATGGCGGATCGTCGCCGCCCAGATCCCGCGCGACGGCGGGCAGCCGGCAAGGTCCACCTGGCTGGGGCGCGTTAGACAGTGGCCGATCTGCCGCCAGTGGACAAGGTCCCGGCTGTGGAAGACTGGGACGCCTGGAAAGAACTCGAACGAACTCGTGACGAGGTAATAGTCCTCGCCGGCGCGACAGACGCTCGGGTCGGGATGGAATCCGGGGATGACGGGGTTCTGGTACTTCACAGGTTCTCAGATGGAAAGATGTGCGCTCATCGCGCCAGCAGGCCTTCCGTGCCGTCGTCCTGCGGACCTTGCGTATTCTCTGGCTCCGGCAGGTCGTCGAACTCCAACTTGACGATCAGGACCGTGCCAGCCGTCGCGTTGACGGGCAGGCGGCGCAGGCGCAGGTACGGTTTTTGGCTCACGTGTTCAGTCGGGACCAGGTCCAGCGCGTACTCCACCGGCGCCCCCGTGTTGAGCAGCGTGGCCCGGCGCGGCGCGACGGCCAGCGGCCTGAGCAGCACGGCGTCGGAGACCGGGTCGGTGTGCAGGTGGACGTAGAGCGTGTTGCCGCGCCGCGTCAGCAGGACGGCGGGGCTATCGGTCAGGGCGGACGCCGGCGCGACATCCTCCAGCGCCTCGCAGGCCGCGCCGTACCACGTCCCGATGCGCCGCAGGATGTCCTCGGCCTCCGGCGGGATCGCGCCGTCGGGCATAGGGCCGACGTTGAGCAGATAATTGGCGTCCCGCGCCAGGTAGCGGTCTATGCTGCGGATCAGGTGCCGGTCGGTGTAGTAGTCCTCGTCGCGCCGGTAGCCCCAGCTCTGGGTGCCGACGGACTGGTTCGCCTCGGTCACGCGCTCGAACGCCCGCAGGGCGTCCGCGCCCTTCTCGTAGTCGCGTTCGGGCGTCCCGAAGTCGCCCTCATCGTAGCCACGGTCGTTGATGACCGCGTTCGGCTGCAGGCTGCGGATGAGCGCATTGATGGACGGGTCGTGATGGCGATCCACGTTCATGTCCCACCAGAAGCCGTGGATCTCGCCATAGTTGGTACACAGCTCGCGCACCTGCGCCTTCAGGAACTCCATGTACCGGACGTGGTCGGGGACGTCTCCCGGCTCCAGGCCGGGCAGCTCGTGGTGGCGCCCCTGGTTCGGGTAGTGGGGCTGGTTCCAGTCCACGCAGGAGTAATACAGGCAGAGCGGCACGCCCCGGCGGTGACACGCCTCGGCGAGCATCCCAACGATGTCGCGCCCGTAAGGCGTGTTCATCGTGTTGAACGGCGTCTGTTTGGTGTCCCAGAGGCAGAAACCGTCGTGGTGCTTGGTGGTCAGGCAGAGGTACTTCATGCCGACGGCGTCCATCAGGTCCAGCCAGGCGTCCGGGTCGAAGCGGACGGGGTTCCATTCGCCGGCGAGCCGCGCGTACTCGGCGCGCGAGACGCGCAGCCGCCACTGGTGCTGCTCGTGCCAGCCAGGAATGGCGTAGAGACCCCAATGCACAAACAGCCCAAAGCGCTTATGGAAGAACCAGTCCCGTCCGTCGCCGAAGCGTTTCATTGCGTCTGCGTCCCCGGCGCGCTGGCACTCCTATCCGTCAAAACGATATTCGCACCCGCCGGGACCGTGACTTTCACGTCCGCACTGCTCAAAGCCGCGACGGCACCCGGATCAACCGACTTGCCATCGGGATTTATCCATGCCGGTCGGTACTGTTCACCGCTCCTGTGCAGCCAAATCTGCGGCGTCCCCCAGTCCAGCTTGGCCGTGTAAGTCAGCGGTCCAGCCGTAGGATTGTGGACGAGACGGTAATGATGCCCGGCTTCCCGCACTTCAAAGCCCGCCAGCCCGCCGCCGGGAGTCAGGCGCGTGACGGCGTCAGCAGGCGTTGACGAGGCGGGACGCACCTCCACCAAGTAAAAGTGCTGCGCTCCCTGAGCATAGTGCTGCAAGGCCGTCTGGCCGGTCGCGGGCGGCGCCACGTCCCGGAGGAGAACACTGCCTGATTTCGCGGGGTCGTCGTCGCCCAGATCGGTATCACTGATCGTGACCCGGCCGAAGTCCTGATCGCAGATATGTGTCACGAGTTGACCGTACTGGAAGGAGTTATCGGGCAGGGTCTGGAATTGACGCGACGCCCCCCAGCTCCCCCGTCCCGAGACCATTTGGAGGTTTCCTTCCATGCCATAGGCTTCCTGTTCCTTCAGGGATCTGAGCATCACCAGCCCGACGAGGCGATGCGGAGTGCAGAGCCACTCCTGCTCCCCCATCCAATCCCGCGCCGGCAGTTTGTAAGCGGACAAACGGTAGGAGGTTGTCAGGGCGGCGAAGTCCGGCGCGACCGTGGTCGCGTCGGTCTCCTGCTGTGAGAGCGACAACGACAGCGCTGCCGAATTTGCCGTCCCCGCTGCGAGGCCGTAAGGCTGGACACGGACGCGGCAGTTTGCATTCTGGAGCGCTGCGCTGAGTGTCCAATAGCTGGGCGTCTGCCTGTTCGCGGGCGGTGTTCCAGGAGGGTCCAACACCATGCAGCCGACGAAGCTGCTCTTGCCGCGGTCATCGCCAGGCGTGGGTCGGCCCGTGCCGCTGAACGAGAACAGGCCGAAGCGAGCGCGCGGCCCCTGGATGTTCCGGTCGTAGACGAAGTAGTCATCAGGATCTGGAGCCGCGACGGCGTCAGGGCGGTAAAACGAAGCCTCCACGAAGTCACCGGAGACCGGGTTCATGCGGGCGATGCGCATATCCTGAGCGTCGTCGGTCAGAGCCGCGACCATCAGAGCCTTGTCTGCACCGTTGATGGTATTCCAGTAGTGCTTCCAGGATGGCGCAGTCGCGTACTCTGCGACACCGGGCGGTTCGACACTCAAAGGATAGAAGTTGCGTGACTTCTGTCACCAGTCGGTCCGCCAATGGGTCGCCTGTAGTCAGCCAGATTCGGACCAATTGGTCAATGATGATCCCGTGATAGGTAAAACTGTCATTCTGCAGGCCGATGTAAGCGAAGCCGCCGTCGGGAAACTCGGCGGTCGCCAGGAGATGCAGGCCATCCTCGCCGGCCTGGGTGTAATCGGCGCGATGGAAGAGCAGTCCGGCGTACTCCAGGGCGGCGATATATTTGATGTCAGCGTTCGGGTACGCCGTGCCTGGCGCCGAAACATGGAACGTCTGAGCGCGGTTCGCCATGATTGCGTCAGTATTCGTCTGGATCGCCTTCTCCCAAAGCGCCTTCTTCGATGGCAAGATCAGGTCCGGGTACACGGCACTGAACATCAGATACATCTGCGTGAGAGAAGGAGAAGGCCCAAAGTCGGCGAGTTCGGGACTGCCGGGGGTGAGGTATTCGTAGCCGGTCTCGAAGCGGCGCAGGATCGGCGCAATCAGCAGCGGGTCGCCCCGCAGAGGGCTTTGAGGGTGGCAGAGAGCCTGGACGAGCAGCAGCGCGGCGTCATCCGTTTTCCAGAAGTGCCATCCGTCGGGTCCCTTGACCGTGAAGCCTGCCGGCCCTTTGAGATAATGTTGGTTATCGGTCAGCAGTTTACGGATGTCTTTAATGGCTCCCTGCGCGATCGGGTTGTGGTCTAGGTCGGGGATCGCCGGGTAGAGGTTTGGCGGCGCAGGCCTTTGCTGGCCGATATCGCGCGTCAGTGCCTGCTGGACGTCCTGGAGCGTCACCTGCGCCTTGTCCGCAAACCCGGCCTGATCATCTGCATCGGCGTCCTCCAGCGCCCACAGCAGCATGGCTTTTTTGAGTTTGTGCGGTTCGGTATCTGCGGGCAAAGCCGCGACCGACAGTTTCAGCGCGGCAGCCTCCGCAGGAACACCGGGCGGCGACTGGCATTGCCCACAGCGGGGCCGGCACACGGATGACACACACCCGATCACGACGAACAAGAGCAGCCATGGCGATTTCATCTTGTTACAATTCATTGTTCATCGTTCTTCCCTGTTGAGTTGCCGCCGGTTAAAGCGCCGCGTGTAGTCCCCAATGATCGCCTCCCGCCCGTCATCGAGCCGCTCCCCAAAGCCCTCACCGACACGCTGCGGCTTGACGTGTCATGCCCCACGCGAAAGCAGCGGATTTACGCGCCGGGCGCCGTGATCGGTTTGGAGTTCGCCACATCCAGGCCCTCGATCTTCAGCACGTAGGCGTGGTCGCACGGCTTCTGCTGCGGCATCGTCGCCACCAGCCCGGCGGCTGTGCGCTGGAACGGCACCGGCCCGTGTCCCAGCAGCGAGACGCGCTTGACATCGCCGGCAATCCCCGGCGCGGACGCCGCCAGCGCCCGCAGCGTCAGGCTCCCGCTCTCCGGCCAGCCCATCGCCGTCGCGTACAGAGCGTTCTTCTTCGTGGTGAAGCGCCAGTCCGCGTCGGTCAGCTTGTCCTCGCCGCCCTCGCTGAAGCCCTTGCCGGCCTTGAGGACCGTCGGACCCTCGCTGGGGACTGTCCAGGGGCGCGACGCGAAGACCGCCTCGTCGTTGACCTTCATCCAGGCCGTCATGCCGGCGATGAACGCCAGTTCGTCCGAGTCCGGCACGCCGTTCCCCGGCAGAGGGATGTTGAGCATCAGGTTGCCGTTCTTGCTGACGATGTCCATCAGCATCTTCACTACCTGGTCCGGCGTTTTATAGTGGTGGTGTTCGAAGATGTACCGGTCATAGTGCCAGTTGCCGATGCAGGTGTCCGTCTGCCAGGGGTACTCGGCGATCTCGTCGCTGCGCCCGCGCTCGTAGTCGAGCACCATCGCCCGCTTGATCTTCGGGTCGTTGTTCTTGACGGTCATCACCACGTCGGGCTTGCCCCCGTTGCGCAAGGCGCTCTGGTTGTAGTAGTCAGCCACGATCTGCAGGCCGTAGGACGTCGGCGGGTTGCCGTCGTCGAAATAGATCAAGTCCGGGTGGTGCTGGGCGGTCAGGTCGGCGACGCGGTTGTAGAACTTCTTGTTGTAGGCGGCCAGCAGTTCCGGCGTGCGGCTTGCGTCGGGGGGGCTGTAGAGGTCCTGCGGATCCAGGCCCTCCCACCACTGGCCCTTGCCGTCGGCTTTCGTCAGGCTGCCGTCGTAGGGGACGCCCGCCAGGGGGCCGGTCTTGTCGCTGCCGTGGGAGACGTCGAACCAGGTCCAGGAGCGTGCGGCGTGGCAGGAGACGGCGAAGCGCAGGCCGTTGGCGCGGACGGCCTTCTCCCAGCCGGCGATGATGTTGCGCTTGGGGCCGATGGCGACGCTGTTCCAGGGCTGGAACTTGCTGTCCCAGGTGTCGAAGTTGTCGTGGTGGTTGCCCAGCGCCATGAAGTACTTGGCCCCGGCGGCCTTGTACAGCCCGATCAGGTGGTCGGGGTCCCACGGGTCCGCGTTCCAGAGGTGGTCAATGTCCTTGAAACCGACTTTGGACGGGTGGCCGTAGTGCGCGCACTGATAATCGTAGTCCCGGTCTCCCTGCTTGTACATCCGCTGGGCGTACCAGTCGCCCTGCTCGGGGACGCACTGGGCGGTCCAGTGCGCCCAGATGCCGAACTTGGCGTCGCGGAACCATTCTGGACACTGGTACTGCGCCAGCGAGTCCCAGTTGGGCTGGAACGGGCCGACGGCGGCGGCCCCGGCGGCGCGTCCGGCCCAGAGCGGGCCGGTCATGCCCGCGGCGGCGGCGGCGAGGCCCCGCTGCAGAAAACGGCGGCGTGAGAGTGACATGATTCTTTCCTTTACTGGCCTGTGGTCACAGGACTGACGGACGCAATTGATGGGGCGGCGGGACGGTCCAGCGATAGGACCTGGTCCGGGTCCGTCGCAATCAGGGGCGTCTTGACATCGGAGAAACGGTTCTGTGCGACGACGACGCCGACTGCCCCCGACCCGATCTGGATGCCGACGGGAGAGTGTTCAATGTCGTTGGCGTCAATGACGACGTCTACAAAGCGGGCCGGGGCGTTCTTCGGCGGGGCGGAGCCACTGGTCGGGGCCAGCGCGACGCGCTGGTTGAAACGCAGCGTGTTGCCCACAAGCATCGTCCCGCGCGCGCCAGGGACCGGGTGCGGCAGCACGCTGTTGACGAATATCGCCGTGCCGCCGGGCGTGCCGTACTGAAGCGCCCCGAATTTGGTGAGGCGCAGATTGCCGTCGGTCAGGCCGAGGAAGCTGAAAGGCAGGTTGCCCTCCGGGTTGTCGCCGTGCGGGCCGATGCCGGGGTGGAACGTCGTCGCGTACAGCACGTCGTTGTCGCGGAACTGCACGAACCAGCCGCTCTGGCCCCAGAGTCCCTGGCAGCGCTCGACGCGGCAGCTATCCACTGTGTAGTCGTAGAAACTGCCGTACAACTGCGCGAACGCGCTGGTGTCGTACCCCTCGCTCTTGTAGACGACCATATGGCGCATTAAAGACCAGATGCCCAGACTGCTGGTCGAGTCCGGCGGCACGTCCCAGGGCCGGTCAACCGTAAGCTGTTTCTCGCTGTTCGCCGTCACGACCCGGTACTGGCCGGCGCCTGGGCCGTCCAGCACCAGCACCGCCATGTCCACGAACTCGTTCGGGACCCACTGGGTCTTGTCGAACGTCAGCGTCGTCGCCGTCACCTGTGTCGGCAGGCCGAACCAGGCGGCGCTGCCGCCCATACGCGGCGCGACCTCGATGTAGAGCTTCCGCGGGGTGGTGTCCGGCGGGGTCTGCCAGGGCGCGTCCAGAAAGACCGTGTCCGCCGTGTTGTCGGTGATCTTGCGCGTCTGACCCACGCCCGGCCCGCCCGCGTAAGCGTGGATTGTGACGGTGCCGCCGCGGAAACAGCCGGGGACGAACCCGGACGCGAAGCCGTCGAGGCTCGTCCGGCCCGCCGCAGGGAAGCGCAGGAAGACATGGCCCGCCGCGTTGCCGACCTCGACCGGGCTGCCCCAGTACTGGGTGACGGGCCGCGCCGTCGGCGTCGCGCTGATATCCAGCGTCATCGCCTCCCGCTCGCCGCGCACGAAGTTATGGCTGACGTTGTGGGCCGAGTAGACGTCCTGCATCCCGTAATTGCCGTAGCCCCACGAGGACGACGCCCGGATGTCGTTGCCGGTGCAGACCTCGTAGCGCGTGCCGCCGCCGAGGACCGTCCAGCAGTAGCCCATCTCGTTGCTGAAAGAATTGTCGGTGACGCGGGCGTTGCGCAGGTTCTGGAACATCTGCTCCGCGCCCTGAAAGAGGCAGTCGCTGACCTCGAAGTTCCGCACCCCGGAGATGCGGAAGTTGATAGCGCCGTCGCCCGTATACTTTGTGTCCCACAGGTCTTTCTGTCGGTCCGGGTGGCCGGCCAGCAGCCAGTGCTCAAAGTTGACATGGCGCAGGAACACGTCCTGCATCCGGCCCCAGGGCTTCATGTCCGGCAGCAGTTCCGGCGGGACGCCCCCGGTGCCGGAGTTGAGGTTGACGACGGTCTCGTCTACCTTGCGCACGATCAGGGTCAGGTCCTCAATGCCGTAGCGCCCCGCGCCGTAGACCGCGCCGGGCGTGAAGTCTTTGAGGCTCTTCGGGGCATCTACCGGCCACTTGAGGATGGCGCCGTCGCGGTCTTCGCCGCGCAGGATGGTCCGTTCGGGAATCGCGATCCAGTCCGTCAGGCGGTACGTCCCCCACGGCAGGTAGACGACGCCCCCGCCGTTCTTCCGCGCTGCGTCCAGGGCGGCCCTGATTGCGGCGGTGTCGTCGTGGACATCGTCGCCCAACGCCCCGTACTGCTTGACGTTGAAGACCGTCGCGGGCCAGGCATCAGGGCGTTTGACGGTCACGGCGAGCGGGTCGCTCCAGCCGGACGCGCCGCCGAAGCCGTTCTGCACCCGCACGTCGTAGCGGCCTTCCGCCAGGTCCGAAGGCAGCGCCACGGTCAGCGAGAACCGCTCGGCCTGGGCCGGGTGCAGCACGCGCCACGGCCCGCCGCCCGCCGCTCTCAGGGCGACTCGGGCCGTGCCTCTGTCCTGCGGCAGCAGGAAGTCTTTGCCGACGATCTGCACCGTCGCGCCGGGCGCGGCCTGATCTTCGGTCAGGCCCGGCTGCAGGACCGTCGGCTGCAGGAACCAGACCTGTGGGCGGTCGAGCAGGACGGGACGGCTGGCCTCCGCCCCCGCCACCGCCTGCGCCGCGTAGACGCCGGGGGCGAAGTCGGCGGGCAGCGCGAACTTGAGCGACCCGGACGACGGCTGCAGCGACGGCTGCAGCCGGGCGTCTCCGGGCGGCGACAGGGCCGCCGTCGGCCCCGGCAAGGCGGCATCGCCGTCGGCCAGCCGCCACACCCGGACGTGCGCGCACGGGGCCAGCCCGCCGCCGTAGAGCAGCACGACATTCCCAGGCTCCACGCTGTCGGGCGCCCAGAAGACGCTCGGCGGGGCGGCGTAAGACCTGCCGCCGAGGGCCGAAACGGCGGCGGCGGCGGCCAGAAGGGCAGACACTCTGCGAGTCATCGGTCTGAGAACGCTCCTTGCTGCGCCGTCTTGAGCTTAGCGCGCCTGGGCCTGGGTCACCAGGGGCTTCTCCGCCAGCGCCGGGACGGGACGGCTCATGTCGGCCAGCACTGTCCCGGCCCGCGTGACTTTCACATCGGTCTTGCTGGAAGGCTGCGCCGAAAACGCGACCGTGTCTTTCACGCCGCCGAGCGTCACCGTCACCGCCGTGCGATTCGCGTTCCAGGCGGTCACGGGCAGCGGGTCGCCCTGCCGGAAGGGATACAGCAGCACCTTGAAGTCCGGCGAGACGGCGTCCGCCGGGATATCGAGGACGTGGGCCTGCTTGTCGTCGCGCAGGAAGGCGTCCCCCTGCGTCGGGGCGCTCGCCCGGTTGACATTCAGTACCCGCACCAGCAGTTCCGGCTCACCCGGCGTGACCGTCCCGTCCGCCCGCACCGACTGTTTCCCGGCGAGGTACAGGTCGAACTGCTGCGACTGACCCGCGCCTGGGGCGGGGTGCTCCGTCTTGACGATCTGCAGGTCCGGGTCGAGCACGAAGTTCCAGTCGTAGTGATGGACGCTCTGATCCTTTTGGATATCGTCCACGATGAGTGCGTAGGGCGACGCGCCGCGCACCAGCCCCGCCGTGCGGAACGCCTTGATAACGGGGTAGTTCGGCCGGCGGACCGTCGGGTCAATGTAGCCGTCCTGCAGTATCCAGCTTCCGCGCAGGTAGATCGGCTGGTCGAGGTACGCCGGGCCTTTCGTGTAGGAGAAGTCGTTGACGGAGTGCGTTTCCAACTCCGCGCCCGGCGGGACCGCGATACGGCCCGCCAGACCGTCGGCGCGCGTGTACGCGCCGGTCTTCGGGTGGACGTGGACCCAGTTCCAGTCCCAGGCGTACTTGGCGTCGCCGGCGGCGAACGTCGCCAGCGGATTGTCCTGGAAATCCACGAACCGCCCCGGCGCCGTGACGTCCTGCGGCTTGCCGTCAATCACCACGACGCTGTTGTCCATGTTCTGGAACGCGCGGTCCCCCTGGCCTGGCGACCACACGCGCCCCTTGCCGGCGAACAGGACCGAGTTCCGGTCCGCGTAGGGATGGCCGCCGTTCGCCTGCCGCGTGTGCATCGCCAGCATGACCGCGTCCTTGTCCCAGCCGCTGCGGGTCATCATCAGGGCGCGCTCGCCACTGAAGTACGTGTTGGTCAGGCCGAGTTTGGACGGGTCGCTGTTGGTGGGGTCGTAGTCCTCGGCGAAGATGGCGCTGAAGAGCAGCGCGTTGAAGTAGCCGTCGGGTCGGTCCGGCATGCGCTCGTAGTCGTCCCCGACGGCGTTGCGGTAGACCCAGTCAATGGCTTTGTCGTCCGGGAACAGATACTTCAGCCCGATGGCGTCTTCGACATTCGGGCGGTTGTGCGCGCTGCCGAGCAGGTCGAACTGCATGAAGCCGCGCCCGTAAGGCATCATGCTCTGCGGCAGGAACTTCGTCGCGTAGGCGTGCACCTGCGGGTGGCCGGCGAGGTTGGCGAAGCCGTACCGCTCCCGGCGCATCGCGAACATGATGACCCCGTCCAGGCCGAGCTGGCTTTCGCCTCGCCTTCCACGGTCGCGCCCGACGGGAACCAGCCGTAGGTGAGCATATTGCGCCAGCCCGCGATAGATGCCGCGCAGCTTCAGGTCGTTGAAGCCCGGCTCGCCCTCGATTGCCAGCAGGCTAACCAGCCAGTAGGAGAACGTCGCCCAGTTGCTGCGCGCCGTCACGGCCTCGTTAAAGGTGCCATAGTTGTCGTGCGAGCGGCGTGGTCGCCGCCAGTTCGTCGTGCAGGGCCGCGCGCTGGTCGGGCGTCAGCCAGTTGTAGAGCAGGTCGTAGATGTACGCGAGCTGGAACCCGCCGACCGGTTGGACGGCGGGGGCTTCCTTCGGGTGCGTCTGCAGCTCGGTGACGCGCGCGGCCTGGTCAATCTTGAGCGCCGTCATCACCGCTTTCGCCAGGTCGTGCGCGCCGGGCGCGTCGTCTTCAACCAGACAGCGGAAGGCTTCCAGCGTGAAGGTGCTCCAGAAAAAGCCCGGTGGCTCGCTCGTGTCGCCGTTGATGAGCCGCTGATAGCGGTCGCTCTTCCACCCGCCTTTACCGAGCCGGAACAGCGGCACCGGGCCGTGCAGCCCGCCGAAGGACCCGTGCCACAGGTCCGGCTGCGCGTAAGCGGCGGTCTGGTCATATTTGCCCTTCATGCCCTGCGTCCAGCTCAGGATGTTGCGCCAGGCCTGCTGCCCAGCTTTCGTCTCCTTGAGCCTCCGCCGGATGTCGGGCAGGTCGGTGGGCGTGAAGAGGATGCGGGGATGGACTCCCGGCGGCGGGACCTGCGTCACATGGCGCAGGCCGGAAAAGTCGAACGTCTCCGGCTGCGGCCCGAAGTCGTTCGGCTTGAGCTGTGCCCAGGGGATCGGGATGGGCCTGCCGTCCGGCCCATTTTGGGAACTGTAGGAGATGACGGATTTATCCGCGTAGGGCGACTGCGCGACGAGCGGGTCCACCGGGGCCTGCGCGCGGACACCGGCCGCGATGCCGAGCGAGAGCGCAAGTGCAGGGATGCAGAGCGTGAGACGTGTACGCATTGTTCCAACTTTCGTGCTGCGTGGGACACGGGCCTCGTGACAGGAACCGTCCGGGCCGCTAGTTCCCAGGGTCATTCGCGGAGAACCACGGGAAATACTTTTTGGAGCCGTCTTTACACGGGTCGGTGCTGTCCGTATTGCCGTCGGCGATACTCGCCAGCGTTACCCATTTGACGTGTCCGTCGAAGTAAGCCACGTTCAGGCCGCCGTTGTGCCGTGCGATGATGTCGCCGACCGCGCCGCTGCCCGCCCAGTGCGCGTAAGGCGGGGTGGCGTTCGGATACACGCCCGTGAACGTCCCGTCGCTGGTCGGGCGGAAGTCCTGCCCCAGACCGTCCAGGAGCATAATCAGGTGCGCAGGCGCGACAATCCGCGACAGCACCGGCGTGTACCCGCCCGCGTAGTATTCATAGCCGATTTGGCACGGGTCCGTCGCGGGAAAATGGTAAAAGTTGTCCAGGCTGTACGAGGACCACAGGCTGGTCGGGAACTTGCTGCTGATATACCCCTGGCCCGGCGAGACCCCCGGCACGTCCGCGATGCCGTTCGTGTTCGCGGTCTGGGCCGAAAAGTCCGGGCAGTAGTACACCGCCAGCGTCTTCTCGTAAGGGTAGATATAAGAGTTGTAGCGCAGGTTCGCGCCTCCCTGCGGGAGCATAGTCTCGTCGTAGTCCTGCGCGTACATCAGGAACCCCAGGCTGAGTTGTTTCAGGTTGCTCGCACAGGCGGCCTGCCGCGCCTTCTCCCGCGCCTGGGTGAAGACAGGGAACAGGAGCGCCGCCAAGAGCGCAATGATAGCTATGACAACGAGCAGCTCAATCAGCGTGAAACCACGCCTCGCAGGGAGCCACGAGCCTGAGAGGCTGCTGGAATGTGTGGGCTGCATGAGCATGGGTTCCTATTCTTTTGGTTTGCGTGTCGCCTCAGCGGCCGAAATGTGTGACCAGACACGATCGATTAGTCTTCATCTATGGACATATACGAGAGCAGTCCGGTTGTCGGACTGGTCTTGGCCAGTTCGGTGATAGGCATCCACTTGGCATGACCGTCCAGGAAGGCACTGTTGCAGCCACCGTTATGCCGGCCCGGAACGCTTGCCCGATTGGTATACAGGAACGGCCAGTTGCCGGCCGTCGGATAGTTCGCAATCAGCGTAGCGCAGTTCGGGATGGAGGCGGCAGTGTCCGGGGTACAGAGCGTCGCAGAGCCGCCATACAGGTAGTTCTGTCCACCGAAGCTCTCTGTCAGCTCGATGGTGCCGGAGACATCCGGGAAACGGCTCAGCACGGGGGGCTGCCCGTACTGCGGATAGCCAAAATTGATCCCGTGCCTCCACGAGTTCGGCTCGGTGGTACCGTAATACAGTTGGTTCAGGCTGTAGCAGGTGCGAGGGTTACCGCTGCCGGGAGTCCACGCCTGCAGATAGACCGGCTTGTAGACCGCGTCGGGGCAGTTGTAGACATCGACGTTTTTGACATACGGGTAGACCATGTCGCACCAGCTGCCGATGCCGTTTACGGGGGCAATTATGTTTATGGGGCAGGGCAGCGTGTCGTCGTAGTCCTGGGAGTACTGCAGGAAGGCGAGGCTAAGCTGCTTGGTGTTATTGAGGCAGGCTGTCTGCCGGGCCTTTTCCCGCGCCCGGGCGAAGACGGGGAAGAGGATCGCCGCCAAGAGCGCAATGATGGCTATGACAACGAGAAGTTCGATGAGAGTAAAACCGCCGCGCTGAGAAAGTCCTGTCCGGTGCGTCTGCATAAAAATTCTCCTTGTCTGCTTGCTCCAGCGTCCTCTGTTGAGGGGCGTCCTCCGTGGGCGCCTGACGTTCGACATGCAGCGATCGTGGTCTCTTTTCGATGACTGTCACAATAATTGTCTTAATGCGACAAGCGCTGTCTGTCGCCGGTCAGCGTGTTCCCGACATAGTACCATTCCTGAAATAAATTGTCAAGCATTTTTTAAGATTTCCGCAAAAATAATCGATGGTCGCCTCGGTCCTGCACCTCGGAACAGAAAGGATTGTCGAAGCAGACACCGCAAATGCACTTAATGAGACGGCGGTATCAATTTCAGAAATATTTTGTGTTACCCCTTGACATCATGAAATATATTGTCTATGATAAGTCCTAATACGCTATGTCAGTCACCGTCCAAGATGTCGCCCTGAGCGCCGGAGTCTCTCCCGCCACCGTCTCCCGCGTCCTCAACAAAGGGCAGGAGATCTCCCCGCACACGCGCCAGGTCGTCGAGAAGGCCATCATCCAACTGGGGTGCCAGCGCGAACGCACGCGCCGGGGACGCCGCGTGTCGGTCAAGCGGCCGGTGTCCGCCGGGACGCTCGCCCTGCTGATCCCTGACACGCATATCGAGGCGATGCTGACCCCGCTGATGGGACAGATCATGCACGGAGCCGAGGCCGTAGTCGCCGGGCTAAGCCGCTGGCCAAGACTGGCTTGACACGCTCTGAGGGGCCGCCGACCCTGCGGTGCAATCCGGTATGACAGGTATGACAGGAGAAGACGCGATCCTTGCTAACCAGGCGCTCACCAGGGGCGCCGGCACGCGCGTCAGCCGACGGAAACGACGATGAAGAACCCTCCTACGCTCTTGTTCCGCGACCAGGACGCGCCGCTGTCGGCGCGTGTCGAAGGCTTGCTGTCTCTGATGACGCTGGAGGAGAAAGTCTCGCAGATGGTGAACGAGGCGCCCGCCATCCCGCGCCTGGGCGTCCCCGAATACAATTGGTGGAACGAGTGTCTGCACGGCGTCGGCCGGGCGGGCCGCGCGACCGTCTTCCCGCAGGCCATCGGCATGGCGGCGGCGTTCGACGCGCCGCTGCTGCAGGAAGTCGCTACGGCAATCTCCGACGAAGCGCGCGCCAAGCACCACGCCGCGCTCCGGCAGGACAACCGCGGCATCTACTTCGGCCTGACCTACTGGACGCCCAACATCAACATCTTCCGTGACCCGCGCTGGGGCCGGGGGCAGGAGACTTACGGCGAAGACCCTTATCTCACAGCCCGTCTCGGCGTCGCTTTCGTCCGGGGCCTGCAGGGGGACGACCCCAAGTATCTCAAACTGGTGGCGACGCCTAAACACTACGCCGTCCACAGCGGCCCGGAGACGCTGCGGCACACGTTCGATGCCGCCGTCTCCGGGCGCGATCTGCGTGAGACCTACCTGCCCGCCTTCCAGGCCTGCGTGCAGGAGGCGGGCGCGGCCTCGATCATGGGGGCTTACAACCGTGTCAACGGCGAGCCGTGCCTGCGCCAGCAAAACACTGCTGCGCGACATCCTGCGAACGGAATGGGGATTTGACGGCTTTGTCGTCTCCGACTGCGGGGCCATTGAAGACCTGTATCAGCAGCACCGGGTGGTGGCGACCGCGCCAGAAGCCGCCGCGCTGGCCGTGGAAAACGGCTGCGAACTTTGCTGCGAGTGGGGCGGGCCAGGGGCGTACCGCGCGCTGGCCGAGGCCGTGCATGCAGGCCTGATCGCCGAGGAGACGATCACGGAGGCCGTCCGGCACCTGCTGACGGCGCGGTTCCGGCTGGGGATGTTCGACCCGCCGGAGGCCGTGCCCTTCGCCGCCTATCCCGCCGGAAGTCGTCGGCTGTGAGGCGCACCGTCAACTTGCCCGCCGGATGGCCCGCGAGTCGCTGGTGCTGCTCAAGAACGAGAACGGCCTGCTGCCCCTGCGCAAAGACGCCCGCGCGTTGGCCGTGATCGGCCCGACGGCCCACCTCTGGTCGGCGCTGGTGGCGAACTATCACGGCCTGCCGGCGAGTGCCGTCACGCCGCTGGAGGGCATCCTGGCGGCGGTCTCGCCGGGGACGCAGGTTCTGTACGCGGAAGGCTGCCGTCCTGACGGCAGCGACCGCAGCGGGTTCGCCCAGGCTCTGGAAGCGGCGCGCGCCGCCGACATCGTGATCGCCGTCATGGGCTACACGCCGGAGATGGAAGGGGAGGAGGGCGATACGGCCAACTCGGACGGCGGGGGCGACCGCCTGCACATCGGCCTGCCCGGCGTTCAGGCCGAACTGCTCCGGCGGCTGCGCGAACGCGGCAAGCCGCGTGGTGCTGGTGCTGACTGGCGGCTGCCCATCGCGCCGGACACGGCGGACGCCGGGGCGGTCTTGATGGCCTGGTACCCCGGCCAGGAAGGCGGCACGGCCCTCGCAGACGTGCTGTTCGGCGACGACTGCCCCGCCGGGCGCCTGCCCGTGACGTTCGTCAAGTCGCTGGACCAGCTTCCGCCGTTCGAGGACTACGCGATGGCGGGACGCACCTACCGGTTCCTGCCGGACGAGCCGCTGTACCGGTTCGGCTACGGCCTGAGCTACACGACGTTTGCGTATGCCAATCTCCGCGTCGGAGCCGGGGATGTCCACGCCGGGCAAGCCGTCTTACGATCAGCGCGGACGTGACCAACACCGGCGAGCGCGCCGGCGATGAAGTCGTGCAGCTCTATGTCCAGGATGTCGAAGCCTCGGTCCCGGTGCCGCGGCGTCACCTGGAAGGGTTCGCGCGCGTCCGCCTCGCGCCGGGCGAGACGAAGACCGTGTCGTTCGACCTGCGCCCGGAACAGCTGATGGCCTACGACGATGCGGGCCGCGCGTTCCTGGAACCCGGCGAATTTCTGCTCTCGGTCGGCGGCGGTCAGCCCGACGACCCTGCCGCACACTGTGTCACGGCGACTCTGAAAGTGCGGGGTTGACACGATGCTGAACACCGCCCGAAAATGCCCCGCGCCTGTCCCCATCGGCCTCACCGGTCTGGGCGGCTACGCCGGGAACATCTGCCGTCTGCTGACGGCGCAAGACTCCCCCTTCCGACTTGCCGCCGTCTGTGAGCCGGATCTGGCGGCCCACGCGGACCTTGTGGACGAACTTCGCGGCCGGGGCGTGTCCGTCTCCGCGTCCTGGGAGCAGCTGCTGGCCCAACCCATCGAGGCCGTCTGGCTGCCGCTGCCTATCCCCCTGCACCGGCCCTACACCGAGCAGGCGCTGGCGGCGGGCAAAGCCGTGATGTGCGAGAAGCCCGCCGCCGGGTGCGTGCAGGACCTGGACGCCATGCGGCAGGCGCAGGACCGGGCCGGGCTGCCGGTCGCGCTGGGCTTCCAGGACATCTACGAGCCGAGCACGCACGCGCTCAAACTGGCGCTGCTGGCGGGAGAGATCGGCACGGTTCGTTCCGCGACCCTGACCGCCTGCTGGCCGCGCGACAGCCGCTACTACGCGCGCTCCGCCTGGGCCGGGCGGCAGAAACAGGACGGAGTCTGGGTGATGGACAGCCCCGCGAGCAACGCGCTGGCGCACTTCGTCAACCTCGCCCTGTTCCTGATGGGCGAGGAGCCGGAGCCAGTCTGCCGTCCCCGCGAGTGTCGAAGCCGAACTCTACCGCGCCAACCCGATTGAGAACTACGACACCTGCGGGCTGCGCATCACCACGGCATCGGGGGCGCTCCTGCTGGCGCTGCTGACACACGCCTGCCGCGAGGAACGGAGGCCGCGCATTGTCATCCACGGCGAGCGCGGCACACTGACCTATGTCATGGAAGAGTCCGCCCGGCTGGAAACGGCGCGCGGGGCGCGGACGGTCCCCCTGTGCGGGGTCTCGCGGACGCAGATGGCGGAACGGTTCGCCCATCTCGTGCGCGGGACCGCCGACCCGCGCTTCGTCGCCGGTCTGGAGGTCGGACGGGCGCACCTGGTCGCCGTGAACGGGGCGTCGGAAGCGTCCCCCGTGCGCGACGTGCCGCCGGAATTCGTGGAGACGCTGCCCCGCGCCGACGGCGGCGAACTGCGCTTCGTCCGCGGCATCGAAGAGTTATTCCAGGCCTGTGCGCAGCAGCAGCGCCTGCCGCACGAGATGGGGACTGCGGCGTGGACGTCGCCCGCCGGGCGGCGCGACCTGCGCGGCCCCGCCCATTTCTCCGGCCCCGCCCAGGAGGGACAGTGACAGTGCGTTTGGCGTTTATCGGCGGATGCGGGCATCATTACCTGCGCGGGGCGCTCTCCGACCCCGCCTGCGCTGTCGAGTGGCCCGCCGCGGTCGCCGGAGACGGCGTGGACGACGCGCAGGCGCAGCGTTTTGCCGCGTCGCTCGGCGAGGGGGCGCGCTGGTTCGACGACGCCCGGCGGATGCTGGACACTCTCGAGCCGCGACGTCGTCAGCATCGGCGCGGTGTACGCCCGGAACGGAGAGTTCGTCGTCGCCGCGCTGGAGCGCGATATCCCCGTTGTGAGCGACAAGCCGATTGCCGCCGACTGGGAGACCCTGCACCGTATCCAGGCGCTGACACAGGGGACGGGGCGCGTGCTGCTGACGGAGTTCGACTTCCGCGCCCGGCGGGAATTCCGGGCGATGCGAGCCGCTGTCGCCGACGGGCAGATCGGCGAAGTCGTGCTGGCGACCGCGCAGAAAAGCTACAAATTCGGCCAACGGCCCGCCTGGTACGCCGACCGGGCGCTGTACGGCGGGACGCTGCTGTGGGTCGCCTCACACGGCATTGACGCCATCCGTTTCGTCTCCGGCCAGGCCCTGCGCTGTGTCGCCGGGCGTCAGGGCAACGTCTCCCGCCCGGACTGCGGCACGATGGAGGACCACGTCGTCTCGGTCTTCGCGCTGGAAGGCGGCGGCACGGGCGTCGTCCACGCCGACTTCCTCCAGGCGGCGGGCGCGGCGCGGCACGGCAACGACCGTCTGCGGCTGGCGGGGACGCGCGGCGTGCTGGAAGTGCGGGCGGACCGCTGCCTGCTGACGACGCAGGACGGGCCGGAGACGGACATCACCGAGAGCGTCCCGGCGCGGCCCGTGCATCAGGCCCTGCTGGCCGCCCTGTTGGGCGAAGACGCCACGCTTTACAGCACGGAGGCGTCGCTGGAGACCGCCGGACTGCTGCTCCAGGCCCGCGACATCGCGGACAGCGCCGCGTCGGGAGGCCTTCCCCGGTGATGCATTACGGACTGCACACGATTGACCTGGTCATTATTTTCGCCAGCCTGCTGGCCGTCGTCGTCCTCGGCGTCTGGGTCTCGCTCGATGTCCACGGCGAGACGGAGTTCTTTGTCGGCAAACGCTCGCTGGGGCGCGGGCTGCAGTTCTTCATGAACTTCGGCACGATGTCCGACCCGAATGCGGCTTCGATGGTCGCCAGTTCCGTGTTCGCGCAGGGGACGGGCGGGGTCTGGATGGGCGGCTTCCAGCTGCTGTTCGCGACCCCGATCTACTGGTTCAGTTCGGTCTGGTTCCGCCGGACGCGGCTGATCACGGTCTCCGACCTGTTCGTGGACCGGTTCGACTCGAAGACGCTGGCGACGGTCTATGCCGTCATCAGCATGATTACCGCCATCGGCGGCATGGCGTTCGGCAACCTCGTCTCCTACAAAGTCGCGTCCGCGATGATCACCAAGCCAGCCTCGGCGTATACGGCGCAGGAGCACCAGTCGGTGCAGGGGTACGCGGACTACATCCGTCTCCATCAGCAGTCCACGGCAGGGACGCTGCCGGACAGCCAGAAGGCCTACTACGGCGCGCTGGATGCTCAGAACAAGCGCGGCGAGCTGCACTCCTACATTAGCTACCTGAAGCCGATCCCGTTTTATATCACTTATAACATGATCGTCGGCGTCTACATTCTGCTCGGCGGCCTGAAGGCGGCGGCCATCACGGATGCGTTCCAGGGGACGCTGATCCTCGTCTTTTCCGTCATGCTGGTCCCGCTGGGCCTGAGCCGGGTCGGCGGCTTCACGGGGCTGCACCATCTGATTCCTGACGCGAAGTTCGCCCTCTTCGGCACGGAAGCGACGGGCAACGTGACGTGGTACTCGACACTGGCGGTCATCATCGCCAGCATCTTCTCCGTCATGGGCGGCGGGGGCGTCAGCAACGCCGCCGCGAAGGACGAGAACGCGATCCGCTTCGGCACCGTCGGCGGCGCCTTCGCCAAGCGCGTGGTCACGATCTCGTGGATGCTCTGCGGCCTGCTCGCCGTCGCGCTGTTCCCGCAGGGCCTGTCCGACCCGGACAGCGCGTGGGGCGCGGTGTCGCGCAGCCTGCTCCCCGCTGGCCTGCTCGGCCTGATGATCGCGGCCACGCTGCTCGGCCATATGCCGTCCGTCGGCCTGGGCGCTGTCAACGTCTCGGCGCTCTTCACCCGGAACGTCTACGAGCAGTTGATCAGGGGCCGGTCGGACCGGCATTATCTGATCGTCGCCAAACTCACCATCGTCGTCTTTCTCGCTTCGGGCATTTTGCTGGCGACGGCATTTACCGGGTTTTTGGCCCTGATCTCGGTGCTCATCACGTTCGGCGCGTTCTTCGGCGCGATGTCGCTGCTCATCTACTTCTGGCGGCCCCTGACGGCAAACTCCATCCTGGTCAGCATGGTCCTCTGGCTGCTGCTGATCGGCGTCCTGCCGCTGTCCCTCTCGCAGTCGCAGGCGGTCCGCCGGAATCCGCGCCTCACGCTGCAATCGCTGCCGCACACGGTCCAGGTGATCGCTCCGGCCACGCCCGCCGACGTCACGGCGGGCCGCGCCGCCAAAGTCGGGGACTCGGTCACGCAGGCCAAGACGCTCCCGCCGACGGCGCTGTTCTTCGAGTTGGTGGCCCTCACCCATCCCGACAACCCGGCCTCGCCGCTGGAAGGGGTGGGGCGCTTCAACATGGAGACGTACCTGGTCAGCCTGCTGGGCGTGCCGCTGACGCGGTACTCGCCCGCCAGCATCGTCACCGTGCGCTGGGTGTTCGACATCATCTTCCCGTTTTTGATGCTGATGGCGTTCAGCTATCTGCTGCCCCGGCGACACAGCCGAGGCGTCAGCGCGGCGGAGGAAGCGAGGGCGCAGGCGCTCCGCAACGCGCGATTCTTCGCGAAGATGAAGACGCC
Organism: uncultured Armatimonadota bacterium; assembly: GCA_963835235.1. Classification (GTDB taxonomy): domain Bacteria; phylum Armatimonadota; class Armatimonadia; order Armatimonadales; family Capsulimonadaceae; genus CAWIET01. The sequence continues at coordinate 124,523 of CAWIET010000003.1, read as the reverse complement.
GATTGCGCCGACGCCCGAGGAAGACCGGCTGCAGGTCGAACTAAGCATGGCTGACCCGACCCGCTTCGATTGCCTCGACCTCTTCCCCGGCACGGCCTGGAAGTTCGGCAGGTGGCGCCACGGGGACGGTCTCGGCTTCCTGGCCTGCTGGCTGGTCGTCCTGGCGATCCTCGGCCTGCTCTGGCTGACGGTGAGCGCCGGCGCGTGACGAGCGGCGCTCACCGTCTGTCCATGCTCTGACGATGAATGAAGGCGTTCCCGAGACGCCTCGCGGAGACGAACATCGTGCCGAACCGCCGAGAATTTATCAAATTCGCGATGCTGGCCGCCGGGGCGGGCCTGGCGGCCCCGGCGTGGCTCCGGCTTTCCGGCGCGCAGGCGGACGCCGCCGCGCCGCTCGACACGTTTGAACAGCGCCGGAAGTGGGTGCTGGATACCGTCGCGGCGGACCCCCACCGATTCTTTCAGGACGGCTTCTGGGCCGCGCAGGCGTGCTTCCTTCGGGGCGATAACGCCGCTGGCCTGGCGCTCTGGAAGGCGCGTCTGCTCGCGGAAAGCAAGGCCAGACGGCGCGGCGTGGAGCTTTTCTATCTCTGGCCAGCCATGCACTGCTACCTGAAGTGGGGCCACCTGCTCGACGATGACGGCAAAGCGCTGATGAAGCCGCTCGTGACGACCTTCACGGACTACGCCGGGATGCGCACCAGCAACCTCGCCACACTGGCGCGGGTGACGCGCTACCTCGCCGGGCAGGCCTGGCCGGCGGCGGAGTTCGGCCCGCGTTCCGAGTGGCGCACAGACGACCCCGACGCGGCGAAGGCCGTTCCAAAGATGGTCAGCGACGCGGCGCTCCACGGGTTCGGCGAGTGGGCGTCCTGGCCGTACTTCGGCAAGAACATCCTGCCGATCCTGACGCTCTCCGATGTCGGCAGTGACAGCGAACTGCGCCGACGCGCGGGGCTGGCGTTCGAGGCGGGGCTGGCGCAGAACGCGCCGTTTTGGCTGCACGGACGCTGGGCGATGGCGACCGCGCGCAGCTACCCCGATCTGCTCTCGCAGGCGCCCTGGGGCGGCCCATCCGTGCTGTGGCTGTACTTCGGCGGCCTCACGCCGAAATTGGAAGGCGACCTCATCGGCGCCGCCGTCATGGACTACGCGCCGCCCCGGCTGATCGAGACCGCCGCGCGGGACCGGAGCAAGCCCTACACGGCGCGCGCCCGGTTCGGCGGGAACGCCCAGGTCTCATTCATAGATGGGACTTACGGCGCGTTCTGCGAGGAGCAGGCGAAACCGCAGGACTGGTGGCAGAGCTATCCCTACGGCGTCATGTGGGACGACCCCTCGCCGGACAAACACTGCTTCCTCTGGCTGACCGCTCCCCTGAACGACGACGCGCAGGGGGAACATCGCGTCAGCGTCAGCCACCCGCACGGCGTCTTGGGCCGGGCGCAGAGCAATCTGCAGCACGAGAGCGCGCTGCTGTACGTCTTCCAGTTCGGCCCGCAGGACGTCTTCCCCTACGCGCTGGCGTTCATCCCCGGCGGCTGGCTGGCGATGCAGGACGACGCGCCGGACGAGGGCCGCGTCTACCTGCACTACGGCACGGTCCTGGTCGCGATCAGTTCATCCCGCAACTTCACGTGGGACAGGACGGCCCCCATCAAAGTGCCTTCGTCTCGCCCCTTCCCCGGCGACTCCGAGTTCCGCGTCGCCGCGTCGCCGCTCGTGATGGCAATTGAGACGGCCCGCCCGGAGGAGATGCCCGGCGCCACGCCGGAGGCGCGCCTCGCCGCCTTCCGCGCCGCGATCCGCGCGAAAACGAAGGCCGAACTCGTGCCGGCGCCGAGCGTCACGGGCCGCTACACGGACCGGCGCGGCATCGTGCTGGAGCGCCGATTTCAGGGGCCGGGGCAGGTCGGGGGCAAGCCGGTCAACGAGGGGGAAGGGGACCGGCTGCTCGTCGAATCCCCCTGGGTGCGGCAGACGCTCGGCGGCGGCCTCACCGTGACAGACGGCAGTACGGAGCGCGTGTACGACCTCCGAGCGTGGACTGTGACGGAGACAAAACGGGCAGCCGCGCGTTGACAGCAGAAAAACAGACATCAATTTTTCAGAGCGGATTTCTTTTTCACGGATGCGCCAACGAGAGCACAAAACCCGCCTATGTGCGCTACGAAACTGATGTGACACAGACATCTTGATAAGTCCATGCCCCCGGCGCTGAACCGCCGGGCTAGGAGAGCGAACCCCCTCCGGGGCTGCAAAAGGACGCTCCACCAGCGGCGTTCAGCCCCGAAGGGGCTTCTGTTTCCCATCCGGGCCGTTCAGGGCCAGGGATCCCTTCCGTCGCCGGGCCTTTCTCTCGTCGCCGGGCCTTTCTTTGTGCCTTTGGGGCAGAAACAGGAGAGTCATTTTATGTCGCCATACAACCGTCAGACCGTCCTGCGGTTCCTTTTGATCGGCGTCCTTGCCGGGAGCACAGCCGTCGTTGCTCTTGCCGACGTGTCGCTGAACGGCGTCTTCGCGGACCACATGGTCCTTCAGCGCAATGCCCGTGTCCCGATTTGGGGGAACGCCGCACCCGGCGAGGCCGTGACGGTGGCCGTCGCCGGTAAAGAGGCCAAAACGACTGCGCGGCCGGACGGCGCGTGGCGCGTCACGCTCGAAAGCCTGCCGGCGGGCGGGCCGTACACCCTGGCCGTGACCGGTCGGAATCACATCGCGCTTCAGGATGTCCTGGTCGGCGATGTCTGGCTCTGCTCCGGGCAGTCCAACATGGCCTTCACCATGCACGCGCTGCGGGACGGGCCGTATGCGGACGATCTGAAGACGGCCGACTTCCCCACTATCCGTCAGGGCCTGGTGCCGCGTCATCCTTCGACGGAGGCGCTCGCCAGCACGCCCGTCACCTGGACCGCCTGTACGCCGACCACGGTAGACGACTTCACCGCCGTCGGCTTCTATTTCGCCCGTGAAGTGCAGAAGCAGATCAAAGTGCCGATTGGTCTCCTGCACGCCTCTTGGGGCGGGACCTCGGCGGAGAGCTGGACGAGCAAGGCGGCCCTGGACACCGTCCCTGACTTCAAGACTCGCGCCGACGCCCAACTGGCGAATCTGGCCGCGCTCCCAGACCAGATCAAGGCGTTCCCCGCCGCCATCGCCGCGTGGGACTCGAAGTACGGACGCACCGACCCCGGCAGCACGGGCGAGGCGCAGGGCTGGGCCGCGCCCGTCCTCGCGCCCGCCGACACCGCCGCCTGGAAGCCGAGTACGCTCGGTGCCCGCTGGCGCGAGGACGGCCTGCCGGACGGCGGCATCATCTGGGTGCGCAAGGAACTGACCGTGCCGCCCGACGCTGCCGGGAAAGGGTTCCGCATTGACTTAGGCAGTCTGACGGAGATGCACACCACCAGCTATTTCAACGGCGTCAAGATTGGCGAGTCGGGGAGCCGCCCGCCGACGTTCGACACCGGCTACGTCAATTATGATGTTCCCGGCACTCTGGTGAAGCCAGGGCTGAACGTGTTCGCCGTCCGCTACGTCTCCGCCGTCGGCAGCCGTGCGCCGACGCAGAGGCTGGCGCGCGCCATGGGATTCGCCGCCGTCGGCGTCCCGGACCCCGGCGACGACTGCCTTGTGCGGATTGAGAAGGCCTTCCCACCGCTCACCGCCGCCGCGCTGGCCGAGCGTCCCGCGACCCCGAGCGGCGATGCCCCCCACACGTCAAGCGCGCTCTTCGGCGGCATGATCAGCCCGTTGATCCCGTTCGCCATCAAAGGCGCGCTCTGGTACCAGGGCGAACAGGACGGGAGTCGCGGCTACGCCTACCGCACACTGCTGCCGCTGATGATTCGCGACTGGCGGACCCGGTGGGGCGAAGGTGATTTCCCGTTCTACATCCAGCAGCTGCCGGACTGGCAGCCGGTGCAGGCGCAGCCGAGTGAAAGCGCGTGGGCGGAGCTGCGCGAAGCCCAGGCGATGACGGCGCACTCCCTGCCCAATGTCGGCATCGCGGTCGCCATTGACATCGGCGAGGTGGACAACGTCCACCCGCACAACAAGCGCGAAGTGGGACGGCGTCTCGCCCTCGCCGCGCTGGCGCAGACTTACGGCCTGCCGCTGCCCTTCTCCGGTCCGGTCTATCAGTCCATGTCTGTGGAGGGCAGCGCCATCCGCATCCGACTGACGCATAACGACGGTCTGCGGTCGGCGGACGGCGGCCCGCTGAAGCAGTTCGCCGTTGCAGGCGAGGACCACAAGTGGGTCTGGGCCGACGCTCGGATTGACGGGGACACCGTGCTGGTGTCGAGCGCCGCCGTGGCGCGCCCGGTCGCCGTGCGCTACGCCTGGGCGAACTCCCCGGTAGGCTGCAACCTGACCAACGCCTCGGGCCTGCCGGCCATACCGTTCCGCACCGACGACTGGCCCATCGCGTCGCAGAACAGGAAATGAGACGACCGAGCAGGCAATCTTGCCGTGATTCGGCTGGGCGGCAATTCAATAGTCTCGGACACTTGACTTATTTTTTCATATATGGTAACATATGCCAGAAATAAACCGTTGGCGTTCAGTGCTTCCGGTGAACATTCGCAAGCATTGCAATTTATCTCGTCTGTCCGAGAGACTTATGATGTTTTACAAAATCGGGTTCTGCCTCGCGGCCCTGACACTCCTTGCGACTGCGGCGGCGAACGCTCAGGCGCCCGCTCCGCCGCTGCCGGCGCCCCCACAGGACCAGGGACTGCCCTACACGCGCTCGGCCCACAAGACCGGACTGGAGAAAATCCAGGACTGCATCGCCGTGTTCGACGGCAGCCGTTACGCCTACGTCCACGGATACCGCGTGCGCCTGGACGACACCACGCTGGCGACGATGCTGCACTCGGAAGCCGTCCTGCGCGACGGGCGTCTCTATGTCCCGGCGGCGTTTCTCGGGGCGCTGAAGCTGCAGGAGGTCCATCCCGCCCCGGCCCCCGCATACCTGGCCTACCGCTGGGTCTACACGCTGGACCTGCCGAGCGCCGACGTGCCTGCGGGGGTCAGGACGATCCAGGTCTGCAACCAGATCGGCCCCGCGATGACCTATGCTGACCAGACCTATTTCGACCTCGCGGGCGCGGCGCAGGCGCTCGGCCTCCATGTCTCCCAAAACCCGCGCGGGCTGATGCTCATCGGCAGACAGGCGAGCGACACCGAGATGGGCGCCTGGAGCCGGACGGAACTGGACGACGTCATCACGCTGTTCGACACGCCCGACACGCTGGCCGACCCGGACATCGCGACGGACAACATTCCGCTGCTGAAGCGCCAGGGCAAGTGGACCGACCACGTCCAGGCGACGCCCGAACAATTGAAGACGCTGGCCGGGCCGGAGACGCAGTGGCCCGAAGTCCCGCAGAGCGAGTATGACCTGACGGGCTTCGACACTGCCCTGCTCGGGTCGCCGGTGCCGCCGCCGGGCGTCTACCCGCGTCTGTTGTTCTCCCTGCAGGACGCGCCAATGCTGTACCGGCGCATGAAGGCGAACAAGACCGGACAGAAGACGCTGGTCGAGTGGGACGTGCTGTTCCACAAGTCCTGGTGGGACCCGGCAACCAGCGACGGTCAGGTGTTCCAGAAGCTGGCGAGCGGCGACACGGCGGGCCTGCAGTGGCCCGAAGCGCCCGCCGGCACGCCGAGCTTTCTGGTGCCGCACGACCGTTTCCGCGACCAGAAGCCCGGCATCTACAATTCTCACATCAACTACATCACGAACTGCCTGACCACGATGGCGCTCTACTGCCTGCTGACGGGCGACGACGCGCACGGCAAGATGGCGGCGGACGCGCTGGTGCATTATTACCAGATGATCGAGCCGATGGTGGACGACCTGAACGCCATGTCCGACAGCGAACTCGGCGTCAGCGCCGACATGGCGAACTTCTCGGAGACCGGCTGGCGCGGGATGCACGGCGTCGTGGCGCACATGGACCTGGGTTTCGCGCTGGATTTCGCGGGACACTGGATGACGGCGGACGAGAAGGACGTCATGCGCCGCTTCATCGCCAAGGCCACCTACGGACGGCGCGACAATATGCAGGCCGCCCCGGCCCGCGTCAAAGACATCAACCACCTGACCTGGCACCTGACCGACTTTTTGGCCGCGTCGGCCATCGAGGGACTGCCGGGCTGCGACCCCGAAGTGCTGCAGGCGGGGAAAGAGTCCGCGCGGGCCTTCCTTGACTGGGGCGTTGACGAGAACGGACAGATCTTCGAGAGCAACGGCAAGAGCGGCGGCGGCGCCCAGTTCCAGATCCTGTCCATGATCGTGCTGGCGCGGCGCGGCGACAACCTCTGGGGCAACCCGCACTGGCGCAAGCTGCTGGCGGGCCAGATTCAGATCACGTCGCCCGGCGCGGGCGTCACGATGAGCAGCGGCACCTACGCGGATGGCCCGTTCGCGCCGCCCGCCGTCGCCAAGATCAAGGCCTTCTATCCCGATGACCGCGCCGCCGACTACCTGCTGACGCAGGCATACCCGGACCTCAATCCGCAGACGTTCGATCTAGACGCCTACCGGACCCAACTGGAGAAGTCCATCTACCGGGTTCGGCTTCCGGGGCCGACTTACCCTGGCTTTACCCTCAGCGGCCTGTACGATACGGACTGGACGCCGACCACGCGCGAGGCGCTCCACCTCCCGCTGACCTTCAACGACCCCGTGTACGGAATGCTCGCCGCGGCGAGCGACCGGACGCCCGACGCGGCCTGGCTGTGCCTGCAGGTCCGCGCGAACCAGTACATCGGCTCCGGGCATCACCACGCGGATGTCGGGATGTTCTGGTTCTCCGGGCAGGGGGTGGACTGGATCACCGAGTCGCCCTACAACCAGGTCTACGACGGCAAACTCCATAACGAAGTCTTAATTGACGGCATCGCCGAACCGGACGGCCTCCCGGCACGCGGCGACTATCTCGGCGGCGTTGTGTCGCCCGACGCCGCCTTCGGCACGGCGGACCAGACCCAGTCCTACACCTACCGCTGGACCAACCAGGTCATTACCTGGGACGACGTCTCGACCGGCGGCCCGTGGAGCGGGTACGGCAATCACCGGTGGCGCGTCTCGGACGACCCGCTGGCGGTCGCCGTCTACAAAGGCACGGAGCGCTATAAGTCCCGCCCCTGGTGGCCGACTTACGACTTCTCCAACTGGACGCCAGTCTCGCAGACGCCGTTCAATCCGGTCCGCTATGCGTTCCGCTCGGCGGGGCTGGTGCGCGGGGCGCACCCCTACGGGTTCGTCGTGGACGATCTGAAGAAGGACGACGCCAGCCACCTGTACCAGTGGTGCGCGATGGCGGGGAGCGGCGTCGGCGCGGCGGCGTCGGACAACTCGCCGGACCTGCTGCTGGCGCGCAAGGCCGACATGGCCGGCGGCGTGCCGAAGGCGGGCGCCCCGGTGCTGCTGCTGCGCGTCTTCGGCGCGGACGGCCAGGTCCCGGCGAAGTTCGAGACGGCGACGGACGGCCCCCCGGACAAGAAGACCGGACAGCCGCAGCCCTATGACCGGATCGTCGCGGGAGGCCGCATGACGCAGGCCGCGTTCAAGACCCTGCTGCTGCCGATGCAGATGGGGCAGACGCCGCCGACCACCACTTACGACCCGGCGAGCGGACGCCTGACGGTGCAGTGGGGGGACCAGAAAGACGAGTGCGATTTCACCACCGGGGCCGACGGGCGTACCCGGTTCGTCCTGACGCGGGCTGGCAAGACGCTCGCCACGGTCAAGTAGGCGACTGATTGGAAACTGGGGGTCTCAGATGTTTTCGCAGATAACTCTCCTGACGCGCGTGTGCCGCGCTTGGCCGGCGGCGCTGACCATACTGACCGCCGCGGGCATCGGCGCCGCCGGCTGCCAGCCCGCGCGGGCCACGCAGGCGCCCGTGCTGGCGTACCCGCTGGACCAGACGCCGACCACCGGCACCGGCGCGATCATTGACGCCACGGGCGGCACGTCCGGTACGCTGATCAACACGTCCAAAGGTCTGCCGGCCCTGGTCACCGGGCAGATCGGCAATGCGTGGGACTTCAGCGTCATCAACTCGCCCAATACCGCCGCGCAGACCTCCTCCATCTCCGTCGGGTATGGAAAGACGCTGGCGTCGCTGGGCGATATCACGCAGACATCCGGCCTGACCGTCGGTTTCTGGGTCAACCGGGCCTTTACGACGGACAACTCAAACCGTGTCTTCGGCATCTCCAGCACGATGGAGGCCCAGTCCTACAACGGCAGTCTCAGCCTGAACTTCAACTACACCAGTGCCGGTGTCCTCTCGCTCATCACCTCGACGGTCGGCGACGGCAAGTGGCATCACGTCGTCGCGACACTGGACTTCACGCAGAGCACCAACAATGCCAAAGTCTACGTGGACAACGTGCTGAAGACGACCAAGTCCTACACGTTCAGTGCCTCGTTCACCCCGTCCTCGGGCAGCGCGCTGATTATCGGCGCGCGGTACAACGGCTCCAACAACTGGCCGGGCAAGGTGGATGACTTCGTCGTCTTCGACCGCCCGCTGAGCGCGGCCGAGGTCGGGACGCTCTACAGTCAGGGCAGCAGCGCCTTCATTGCCCCGCTCGTCTCCGGTCTGAAGATCACGCCCTACCCGATCTCTATGCTGCAGACGGGCATGGTCCAGGGCAATGTCACCGCGAACGGCTCGGGGACGGTCACGACGCAGTGGTCGCAGGTCAGCGGGCCGGGGACGGCGACGTTCGGCAACCCGTCGCTGACCGCGACGACAGTCAATTTCCCCACTCCCGGCGTCTATGATCTGCGCCTGACGGCCACGCGCGGCGCGCTCACCGGCCAGGCCGACCTGAGCGTGAACGTCGCCGCCGCCCAGCCGCCGACCGTCTCCGCCACCGCCACGCCGCCCGTCCTGCTCCAGCCGAGCCAGACGACCACGCTCAGCGCGACCTATGCCGATGTCGGTGGCCCCGGCGTCACCGGCCTAACTGGACGTCAGACCGTCGGCCCCGTTCTGCCGCCATCCTGAATCCTACCTCGGCGTCTACCGCCGTGAGCTGCTGCAGCCGGGTCGGTACGTCTTCCGCGTCACAGTCACCGACGGCACGCTTTCTTCCTATGCCGATGTTCATGTGCGCGTCTACCCCTCGGAGACGGGCAACGGGGTTCCCGTCGTAGACCCCGGCAGTAGCCGCTGCGTCTGGCTCTCGCAGCCGACCGTCGCGCTGTCCGGCAGCGTCTGGAACGCGAGCGCCTCGGCCACGCCGCACTGGTCGCAGACGCTCGGCCCCGCGCCCGTCGCCTTCACGTCGCCCAACTCTCTCGCCACCACGGCGTCCTTCACGGCGCCGGGCGTCTACACGCTGCGGCTGACGGTGACGGACGGCGCCGCCGTGGGCTACGGCAACGTCTATGTGACCGTGTATGACAACAACGCTCCCACCACCAACGGCGGGGGCAGCGGCGGCGGCAGCTTCGGCTACACGGCCGACCAGCTTCAGGCGAACTTCACCGGCGACCTCGACCTGGAGTACGACTTCACGGGCTTCGACTGGCAGCGATTCAAGCCGGCCCCGGCGGTGGGCATCCACCCGCGCCTGCTGTTCAACCCCGAAGACGTGCCGGACCTGCGCAGCCGCCTGACGACGACCGCCACCGGCCAGTACTTCATGACCGAGATCCGCGAGATGATCCAGGCTGAGCTTTACGGGCAGAAACCGGCCGCGCTGCCGTTCAGCGTGACCGTCGGCAAGTATACGTCGGTCTACAACGATCTGGCGAATGGCAGCAGCGCCTCGTTCGCGGCGCTGTCCTCCGCCGACCAGGACACGATGATGGCGGACATGACGTATGAATGCTTCCGGGTGCTGATCGACGACGACCATACCCAGGCCGCCGCCAACGCGGCGATGGCGATGGCGACGGCGTGCGCCGGCGTCGTCACGCCCAGCATTCAGGCCGCGATCGCCACGCAGCCGCCCGGCTATATCGACTACCGGGACGTGGTTCAGCCCCTGATCCACCGGCAGTACATCGCCTACGCCTATGACTTTATCTTCAACTACGCCACCCCCGCTCAGCAGGACGCGATCCGCCGTTCGCTGCTGCTGGCGACGACGAACATGTGGACCATCGGCCTGGACTCCGTCCCCGCCGTCTACGCCAATGCATCCAACTGGATACCGATCCACACGCTGCACCTGACAATGGACAGCCTGGCCGTCGAGGGCGAGACGGACAGCTTCGGGGACGCCTGGGACCCGGCGCTCTATCCGCGCCTGGTCTCGGCCATGCAGCGGTTCATGACGATGGGCTGCTACAAAGACGGCTCGTTCTACGAGGGCATGGGCAAAGGGACAGTAAACTCGGAGATGTACATCCCGATGGCCAAGCACGGCGACTACCTTCTCGCCGAACTGGCGACCCGCGAGCACGTCCGCACGTTCTATATGCGCTGCATGGTGCCGTGGGGCGCCAACACGAGCGGACAGCAGGTCTTCGAATGGGACGAGGACATCGGCGCCCTCGGCTCGGCGAAATACGTGGACGTGGCGGTGCCGAAATACGCCTTCCCGAATGACCCGCTCAACGACTTCGTCTTCCGCAACGACGAGACGGAGAGCCTGGCGGGGCAGTTCTGGGACTTCAACCGCCGGTTCGCTTTCAAGTCCATGGACTTTCTGTTACGGGCGGTCTGCGCGCAGGACTACGACCATTCGCAGACCTGGACACAGGAGAACCAGAGCGCCCTTGGCTCGCTGCCGCTGACGTACTTCTCCAAGGACCGGGGGCTGCTGATCACGCGCAGCGACTGGACCGCGAACGCGCTGCAGCTCTTCTTCCAGCCGCGCAGCCTGCAGGGCGGCCACTCGCACGCCGACCGCAACACGTTCGTCTTCTCGGCGCTCGGGCGTCAGTGGGTGCCGTACAACGGGGTGCATTACGACCTGTCCGATTTCGGCTCGACGGTGCGTATTGACGGCGTCGGGGTGGGCATCCTGCCCGCCCATCCCGTTGAACTGGACGACGCCGCGCAGTCGACGTTCCTGGCGGGCGATGCCGCCTTCTCCTACGACTGGCTGCCAGGTGCGGATCTACGACCCGCTCGCCACGGAGACGCTCAACAGCGCGCGCTTCGAGCCGTCCAGCACGCCCTACTTCAGCATCCCGGTCTGGGCGCTGCCAGACTGGTACACGTCGCTGATGGACGGCGCCGGCAGCGGGCAGACGGGGAGCACCCGGACGCCGTACAACACGGTCCAGCGCGCCTTCCGCACGGCGGGCATCGTGCGCGGCACGAACCCGTATGCCGTCATCATGGACGACATCCAGAAGGACGCCTCCACGCACAGCTACGAGTGGCGGATGCAGCTCGTCGCGAAAGACACCACTGGGGCGCCGCGTGACGGCGTCGCCATCAGCGGCAATGACGTGATCCTGTCCGACCCGTCCAGCACGAAGCGCCTGCTGGTCCGGCTCCTCGGCGTCAACGGGACGCCGATCATCACGCAGCAGACCATCAACGTCAACAATTCGACAGGCGTGTCGGAAGGCCAGGCCCTGCCGGTCCTGAGCATCACCACCAGCGCCGTGTCCCCGGACTTCAAGGTGATGCTCTGGCCCTTCACGCAGGGCCAGGCGCTGCCGACCACCACCTGGAACGGAACCAAACTGACCGTCACCATGAACGACGGCCAGACGGACACTCCTGACTTTCACGCCCAATGCAGACGGGCGCACGCGGCTGACACGGCAGCGCCCCGGCACGGCTCCGACCACAACGTCGAGTCTGACCGGAACCGCTGGCGCAAACGGTTGGTACACGTCGCCGGTGCAGGTGACCTTGACGGCTGCGGCCGGAGCATTCTCGGTCGCGAATACCTACTACACGGTGGACGGCGGCGCTCAGCAGACCTACTCCGCCCCGTTCACGGTCTCGGGCGACGGAACGCACGCGGTCACTTTCTGGTCCTCGGACAATGCTGGCAACACGGAGACCGCGAATTCTCAGACCGTCATGATCGATGGCACGGCGCCGACGCTCGCGTTCGGTGCTGTCTCGCCCGCGCCGAACGCCTCCGGCTGGAACAACGGCACGGTGACAATCCCGTTCACAGCGGCCGATGCCACGTCCGGCGTCGGATCGACCAATCCCGCCGCCAGCCCGCTGACCTTCTCAACGGAAGGCGCGAACCAGACCCAGACGGTTACGGTGACGGACAACGCCGGCAACTCGGCGACCTTCACCAGTCCAGCAGTCAACATCGATCTGACCGCACCCGTCACGACGGCGACGCCCTCCGGGCCGAATAACGGAAGCGCGACGTACACTGGACCGGTCACCGTCACGCTCGCGGCAACTGATAACCTCTCAGGTGTTGCCGCAACCTACTACACGGTGGACGGCGGCGCTCAGCAGACCTACTCCGCCCCGTTCACGGTCTCGGGCGACGGAACGCACGCGGTCACTTTCTGGTCCTCGGACAATGTCGGCAACACGGAGACCGCGAATTCTCAGACCGTCATGATCGATGGCACGGCGCCGACGCTCGCGTTCGGCGCTGTCTCGCCCGCGCCGAACGCCTCCGGCTGGAACAACGGCACGGTGACAATCCCGTTCACAGCGGCCGATGCCACGTCCGGCGTCGGATCGACCAATCCCGCCGCCAGCCCGCTGACCTTCTCAACGGAAGGCGCGAACCAGACCCAGACGGTTACGGTGACGGACAACGCCGGCAACTCGGCGACCTTCACCAGTCCAGCAGTCAACATCGATCTGACCGCACCCGTCACGACCGCTTCGGTTTCGGGCGGGACGATCACGCTGTCCGCGACCGATAACCTGTCCGGCGTCGTATCGACCTTCTTCACCGTTGACGGCGGCAGCCAGCAGACCTACACGGCGCCGTTCTCCGTCACCGGAGTGGGCAGCCACACGGTTACTTACTGGAGCGTTGACAAAGCAGGTAATACCGAGGCCGCGCACGCGCTGAGCTTCACGATCAACGCCGCGCCGTCGCTCACTAGCATCAGCCCTTCATCTGCTGTTGCGGGTACGTCAGGGTTCACGCTGACCGTTACGGGGTCGAACTTCATTCCAAGCTCGGTCATCAACTGGAACGGATCGCCGCTTGCGACCACGTACGTTTCCGTGACCCAGCTTACTGCTGCCGTGCCCGCGAGCCTTATCGCTAGCGCTGGATCGGCGAATGTTACGGTGACGAGCCCGGCGCCCGGCGGCGGCACGAGCGGCTCGAAGACGTTCACGATCGCCGCGCCCGCTCTCAGCAGCGTATCGGTATCGCCGACCAGCGTCGTGTACGGCATGCCCGTGACGGGTACGGTCAAGCTGACCGGACCTGCCCTGAGCGGTGGCGTCTCGGTGGCGCTCACAAGCAGAAACACCAGCGCGGCCACGATTCCGGCATCCGTTACCGTCGCGGCGGGGCAGACATCGGCAACGTTCGCCGTGACCACAAAGAGCGTTCTGGCATCGACATCGGTGACGATTACCGCTGCATACTTGAAGGGGAGCAAGACGGCGACGTTGACCGTGAAGCCGGCGGCGGTCCCGTTGCAAATCAATTCCGGGGGCTCAGCAGTGTCTCCGTTTATTTCGGACACCGACGTTTCCGGTGGATCGAGTTCCTCGACCACTCACCTAATTACCACCACGGGCGTGACGAACCCCGCCCCGGTCGGCGTCTACCGGACGCAGCGGTCCGGAAACTTCACCTACACGCTGCCCAACCTCTCGCCGGGGGCAAACTACACGCTGCGGCTTCACTTCGCCGAACTGACTTACAAAGCGGCTGGCAAGCGCCTGTTCGGCGTGAGTGTCAACGGCGTAATCGTTCTAAGCAACTTCGACACTTACGCTGCTGCCGGGGGCCAGTACAAGGCAGTTGTCAAGCAGCTTGCGGTAACTGCAAACGCGAGCGGACAGGTCATCATCAGCTTCGTAAACGGCGCGGCCGGCGTTCCGGCAGTCAACGGGATTGAGATTTACTGAGCATGAGATATTGAACTTTTAAGAAATTTACAAGCCGTTCTGTAGCGGTAAGTCAGTGCGTTCGCGAGCTCGCGACGGGATTTGAGACTCATCATGAACCTCATTTAGACCGAGCAAGGATAAAGATACCACGGTTCGATTTCTCATTGAGGTAACCAGGGGATTATGGTTTGGTAATCGATGAGGCAACGCGCCGCTGGGCCTCTATCGCGACGCACAACGTGGCGATCCACGACGCGCAATCGAAAGCGCTCGTTACTCCCTATGTGACGGTCACCACGTCAGGTGGCTCCCTGTCCGGCGATGACGCGTCGTTTAACTACGTCTCTCTCGCGAAGCCGATCGTCCTCTCGGCAAAAACGACCTACATCCTTGCCGCAACCGAATCAAGGACCAGGTGGCTGCAAGCACCGAAAAATGTTTCGCCTGACTACGGGATCGATCCCGCATCCCTCCACTGCGCCTTCCACTTCGACAGCACCCAACTCATCTTTCCAGACACAACTTACGCTGCCAACGACCCAGCTTTGATTGAGCCGAATTTTATTGGGGCGGCGGGGCCGTAGACAACTGCCTCCGCTTCGTCGCCAACTTTGGGCGGTCGAACTTGAAGCTAAGCCAAATCGACAGCGATAAATATTGGCCGTGGCGAACGCACGAAAATTTCTAAATTAATTTTTGGTAGTGGCTCAGTTCCGACTGGTTGGTTAGGGTCTTTGGCAGATGAGAGCAATGCTCGCACCCTCATTTTGAGCGGGACATTCCACTCACGCGCCAAACCTAGTGTTTCTTCAGGGTAGAATAGGAGGAAACCTCTGGAGGGTTTCTCATGCGCCCCAAGACCTACCGCGTCTAGCTCTCACAAAGCGACCGAGACAGCTTGCTGTCCCTGACCAAAGCCTGTCGCCACTCTCAGCGAGAACGTAAACGCGCCCACATCCTGCTACTGGCCGATGAAGCCCAGGAAGGAGGTGCCACAACCGACAATGACATCGCTGCAAATGACATCGCTGCACAGGTCAAAGTCTGTCTGCCTACCGTGCACCGCGTCCGCCAGCGGTTTGCTCAGTACGGCCTCCAGGCAGCCGTGCAGCACAAAGAGCAAGAAAGACGCAAGGCACGTGTTCTGGATGGGCAGGCCGAAGCACATCTCATCGCCCTGACGTACAGCGCCCCGCCCGATGGCTGCAAACGCTGGAGCCTGCATCTGTTGAAGGACACGCTCATCCAGCAGCAGGTGACGGACAGCATCTCGCACGAAACCGTGCGCCAGACGCTCAAAAAATGTACTCAAGCCCTGGCTGAAGAAATGCTGGTGCATCCCGCCACAGCAGAACGCCGAGTTTGTCTTCCGCATGGAAGACGTGCTGTCTGTCTCCCAGTGGCCTCTCGATGAAAAGCGGCCTCTGATTTGTCTAGAGCCTGTTATGCACTTTAGAGCAAAGCAGCGGCTTTGGCCAGCATCAACAGAGCGAACACCAGATAGTGCAAGCCCGCCAGCGTCTCAGGCAGGCGCTCATAATCCCTGGCAAGACGGCAAAAGCGAGCAGCCCAGGCGAAAGAGCGTTCTACTACCCAGCGCCGAGGCAGAAGCACAAAGCCCTTCTTGGCTTGTGGCAGTTTGACAATGTGCAGTTCTATGCCGTGCTCTTGGGCAGCCTGGGCAGGCGCATCACCTGTGTAGCCTTGATCCACATACGCCAGCGTCACGCTCTGCTCAGTCGCCTCCTGCACCCGAGCCGCAAGTGTTGCCACCTGTGCGCGCTCCTGCTCGTCGGCAGGGGTGACGCACAGTGCCAGCAGATGCCCCAGCGTGTCCACCGCGACGTGGACTTTGCTGCCCTTTCTACGCTTGGCTCCATCGTAACCTGCCCGTGCGCCGCTTTCGGGTGTGGACTGCAAGGTGCGCCCGTCCAAGATGGCCGCCGTCGGCTGCGCCTTACGTCCCTGCGCCATTCGCAGCATCTCGCGCAGGTCATGCACGAGGGCAATGAAGCATTCGGCTTCAATCCAGCGGGCGGCCTGCTGATAGATGGTGTGCCAGGGCGGCAAGTCATTTGGGATCATGCGCCAGGGTGCGCCTGTCCTGACCATCCAGCGCAGGCCATTGAAGACTTCGCGCAAGGGGTGCTCGCGCTGAGGCGCGTTCTCAGTCATCAAGGTTAGATACGGGGCAACGAAGGCCCATTCATCATCAGAAACGTCAGAGGGATAAGACTTGCGGCAGGCAGTTTTGCTCATGCCGCAAGTTTACCAGAAAGTGCATAACAGGCTCTAGAAAGAGTGGGGTGTCAGGGTTCTTGTTCATCAAATCCTGTGATAGATATGGCCCATCATTGTGCTGCGTCCGCGCGAGGAGGCATGCTTAACTGCGGCCTGCCACGAGGCGCGGACGGATTAAGACGCATCGGCGGTGTTCTGCCGGATTTTCAATGCGCCACAGCAACGTTTCCGCCGCCATGCGTCCGATTTCATCGGCCTGAATGTCAATATTGGATAGGTGCGGACTCAGCGCGCCCAATCGGGCCGCGTCGTTGCTGCACGAAATCATGTCCAGGCCGCTGCCGTCAGGGGTTTTCAGAGCAGGCAGCGCGCGCAGAAAGTCTTCAAGAGCGTCGTCGCCCGTTGTCAGAAAGAACCCGGTCGGTGATGGGACGCACGCCAGCGCGCGCGCCACCGCCCCCTCTATTCCTGTGCAGTCGCCGTCTATCGCCAACGTCTGTATGCCTGCCTCGCCCGCCGCGTGCGCGAAACTCTCAGCCCGCTGCCGCACATCAAGCGGGTGAGCCTGTGCATTGATGATAGCCAGATGGCGATGGCCCCGATCCGTCAGGTACCGGCAAGCCATTTCGCCGATCGCGGCGTTATCAGGAAAAACCATGTCTCCGCTGGCCGGGGAAAAAAGCGACTGGAAGACCCAAACGGTCGGAACATCTGGTAGAAAGCCAATGGGCGCATCCTCGCCGCTACGCACGATAATCCCATCAAGGTGTTCTGCCGCAAGGACGGGAGGCAGCCCGTCTTTTTCGGCCAAGCGGGTTAAGAGGAAGCGGTAACCTTTGCGCCGGGCGACTGCCTCTGCGCCATGCATAACCTGCCCAGTGAGGGGTGTCAGCATCGCTTCAATATGAATATCGGGAATCAGCAGAGCCAGGGGCTTCCGGATGGATGGGGCCACAAGCGCATTGTCTACAACGGTGCGTCCGCGGCGCGTGACGCTACGCTTGTAGCCGAGACGCAGAATAGCCTGCTCGACTACCTGCCGCGTGTGCGGAGCGATGTCCTGACGCTTGTTCAGGATGCGGGAAACGGTTGCTGGCGAAACTCCAGCACTGGCGGCGACATCTTGAACGGTGACTGGCATAAGCTCATACCTGATGCTTAATAATAGACAATATATTTCAAAAAGTCAAGATATCACCCCATATTTTCGGAAAATAGTTGATATAATTTCACAGCTGATATTCAGTTATCAAGGCGCTTTTAGCACGATGACGCCCAACTGTGCTATGAAAAATTATATAATTACCCTGTTGAATGTTGAAAAGGCCTTGACATTCTATTTCAGGAATGATATGATATAGCAGGATACACTTAACCCGCCATTTACCAACGAGATGCAGTGCCGCATAGGTTGGTTTGACACCCGGTCGCGGAAGACTGAAATCAGTGCTACAGAAAGACTGCGCGAACATAAGGAGCATGGCTATGCAGACAAGACGAAGTATTTCCACATCGCGGACTGCATTTACTTTGATTGAGTTGCTTGTCGTCATCGCCATTATCGCCTTGCTGGCTGCCATTCTCTTCCCTGTGTTCGCCAAGGCCCGCGAAAAGGCGCGTCAGACCACGTGCCTGTCCAATATGAAACAGATGGGGCTGGCTTGCGCGCAGTACACGCAGGATTATGACGAGCATCTTTTTTCAGTGGACTCAGCAAGCGATCAGACTTCTGGCGACCCTGGCTTTCACGCTTGTCAGACTGGTTTCTGGACGTCTATGATCCCTTTCATCGGCACGGGAACCAGCCAGAGCGAGCTGTTTCATTGTCCTGATGACCTCTTCACTGGCCTGAGCAAGTTAGGCCGGCCTGGCTTCGGAGCCAGCGCCAAACAGTCCTATATTATGAACTTTCATATCCTCAACAATATTCCTTCCCCTAACAATGGCGGTCAGAATAACGTTGCGAGTATTGCAGGCGACATTACAAGAATTGCCTCGCCCGCGAACGTCGTTTTCCTTCTGGAATGGGACTCCAAAGACACCCCCCGCTCCACCTGCGGCATCTCATGGTTCCAATTCAACAGTCTGCCGAATCCTCCGAACCCAACGATCACGCGCCACAGCGACGGGGGGAACTGGCTGTTAGCGGACTACCACGCGAAATGGATGATGCCGACAATGGTGAGTTCAAGTTGCTACTATGCCGCCACGGCAAACCTCTGCCCGGCCACCGAAAGCAAAGCTGCCTGGTTTCCCCCAACCCGGCCTAATTAATTGGGTTAATTCAGCAGGCTGCTTTTGCGCCTGCCGTGACAGCCTCAGAGGAAGCGCACGGCCCAATGAGGAAACCATTTGGCGACGGGCGCGACTGGTTCTTCCATAAGCGCTTTGGGCTGTTTGTGCATTGGGGTCTCTACGCCATTCCTGGCTGGCATGAGCAGCATCAATGGCGGCTCCATGTCCCGCGCAGCGAGTATGCCCGGCTCGCCGACCAGTGGAACCCTTCCTGCTTTGACCCCGATGCCTGGCTGAACCTGATGGAAACCGTCGGCATGACGTACCTCTGCCTGACAGCCAAGCACCACGACGGCTTCTGTCTCTGGAACTCAGCGCAAACTCCGTTCAAAACGATGAACACGCCTTACGGGCGAGACATTGTCGGGATGCTTGCCGAAGCCTGCCAGCGCCGCCGCCGCCGTATTCCCCTCTGCTTGTATTACTCCTGCGTTGACTGGAGCTATCCTCATTATCCGAACCAGGGCAGGCATCACGAGCTGCCCGGCCCGGAGCCGGGGGATCAGCCGGACCATGCGCGGTACATGGAATTTGTGAAGGCGCAGGTGCGCGAGCTCTGCACGCAGTACGGCGAGCTACACGGGTTTTGGTGGGATATGAACGTGGAGGGGCACCGAGACCCGTCGGTCAACGCCCTGATCCGGCGCTTGCAGCCGAATGCCGTCATAAACGATCGGGGCTACGATGCAGGCGACTTCGGCACGCCGGAACGCGATTACGAGCCGGGCCAAGACGCGGTGCGTGTCTTTACGCGCCCAACGGAGGCTAATCAATCCGTCGGCTCCCAAAGCTGGGGCTACCGGCGTGCCGAGGACTACTATGCCGATGCCCATCTCATCCGAAGCATTGACCGCTTCCTCGCGCGGGGCGCTAACTACCTGCTCAACGTCGGCCCACTGCCCGATGGCTCTATTCCGCCGGAAGCCGAAGGCATTTTACGGCGCATCGGGGCCTGGTACGCCGCCGTGCGTGAAGCATTGGACGGGGCCACGTCTGCGTCCTATCTCACGGAAAACAGCACCGTCCTGCTGACCCGGCGCGATAACACGCTGTATGTTCATCTGCACACGGAGCCGGTGTCGGAAGCCGTCTCGCTGAAGCCGCTTGCCATTCTTCCGCGCCGCCAAGTTTCAATGCCGCGCTGATCGTGTTGGTGTTGGCGGCATTGATGGCTGCGCTCGCTCCCGTGCCAACGTTTGTGAGTGTCAGGGTGAACCCGCCTGTGCTGGAAAGCGTGTAGCCGGAGGTTGCTGCGGTGGAGAAGTTAAGCCCCTGGTTGGTGATGTTTGCAGACAGGCTTGGCTGTGATACTGCCGCTCCCGTGAAGGTTGCCACGTCGCTGGCTCCTGGTGCCACGCCCCCTGTCCAACTCGCGCCTGCATTGTAATCTGTGTTGCCAGAGGTATTTTTCCAAGAGATAGCCGTCATCGGGTTCATCGTGCCATTGGTGACGGCGAAGCCGCTAGGAACCGCGAGGCTATGGCTCTTGGCCGCGCTCTTGCGGGGCGTCCAGCCGGTCAGGGCGCGGAACGTGACGGTGCGGGCCGTGTTTAAGGTGAAGGCGTCCGCGACGCCCGATGACGCCGAGGCGGACGGTGCGCCTGCATTCAGGGCAACTCCGGCGACGGTGACGCCGCACAGGAAGTAGGCGGCAGCCCCGCCGCGCCAGGTGAACCTGCGCTGCGTGCGAGCAGGCATAGCGGCCAGTGTCAGAGAAGAAAGCTTCCTACAGGTTATTTCAAAACTATCCTTGCCGTCACTTCCCAGCATTCTGAACCACTAAACTCGGATGATATTACTCTGCCATCAAGACGAGGAGCAGCCATTCCAGGGCAACAAAATGGCACTCGAACGAGTTTTGAAATAACCTGTAGGTTTTTCCTTGTTCCTGATGCGGACAACGGCGGTCGGTCAAAGCATGGCGGGCACGGACAGATCACGCCGTTTCAGGCTGCATCGGTAGCAGCAACAGAAGATAGACAGATGGAAACGCGGTAAAAATTATTCAGAAAAGAAAATAGTGCCATTTCTGGGGCAGGTACGGCTAATATAACACAAGTCAGGCTGTTTGTCAAGCCGTTTTGCATAATTTATTTCCAAAATGAACATAATGCAGAAAATGATTATGCAGGAGGGACTGGTAGCGCAAAAAAGTCACCGTCTACTCAGACGATGACTTATTCTTCACGGGAAGATTAAAAGGAAGGGTCAGTTGCCAGGAACGAGGCTGGGTTCAATCAAGATCAGGCGACGGTGGTCGAGTGGGTGACTGAGACGCCACAAAAGTGTTTCTGCCGCCACGCGCCCGATTTCCTCGGCTTGAATATCAATATTTGGCAGGCTTGGGTCGAGAGCGCGCAGACGTGGGACATCGTTGTTGCAGGAGATCAGGTTCAGGCCGCCACCGTGCATCTGCAAGCCCAGACCTGTCACCGCCCGGACAAACTGCTCAACGCTGTCGTCACCGATTGGCAAGAACACGCCTATCGCCGTGGTTCTACCGGCAAGCAACTGTTCCGCCGCCTGTGCCACTGTCATTTGAATGCAGTTAATGACATCTACGGAAGCGCCTGCGCTTTCTGCCAGACGCTGGAAACTCTCCGCGCGCAGCTTTGCCTCAGGATGGTGAGGCAGGGCGTCTATGACAGCCAGATGCGTGTGGCCTCGGTCTAGCAGATACCGCGCCGCCATCTGCCCAATACGCTGATTGTCGGGGAACACCATGTCGCCAAATGTCGGCGGTTGCAACGAATTGAAAACCCACACGATGGGAACTGCCGGAAGGATCAGGCTGATGTCGGTCTCATTGGATCGTACAATCATCCCATCTACATTGCCCGACGAGAGAGTGGGGGAAAGACCATCCTCCTCGGACAAGCGCGACAGCAAAAAATGGTAGCCATGCTTGCGAGCGACAGCCTCGGTGCCATGCATGATTTGACCGGTAAGCGGAGTCAGCATCGCCTCGATATGAGTGTCGGGGATGAGCAGCACCAGGCTCTTTACTGCGCGCGGGGGCGGCTTCTTCCCGGTGACGCGACGCCCGCGATTGGTCGCGCTACGTTGATAACCAAGTTGGCGTATCGCATTCTCCACTGCCGTGCGGGTCTTGGGAGTAATATCCGGGCGCTTATTCAGCACGCGAGAGACTGTCGCTGGCGACACTCCTGCACTGTCTGCAACATCTTGAACGGTAACGGCCATATTTGCTCCGGCCTGTTTTTGGGAATATCCTGGCCCCATTCAACGAAGGCAACCTAAAAATGCGTCTCCGCATTTTTGTTTTATCATACCCTAATCTTCAGCAATGCCCTCTCGCCTTGCCGGAAATGTACATCCACCTAAGGCTTCCTCATGCGAGGGGCCTCCCATGCAGGCGGGGTTGACGCTGCCAGCGTAGGAGGCCCCTGAAGCCATCCCAGAGAAACAAGAAATTCGTCCGCGTGACAAATGGCCGCGACAACAACAGGTTCTGGCGCGGTGTAGCGGGGGATGATGAAAGCATGCCGGGCTTCTTTCAACCAGATGAGCGCGCATCTGTTACCGCACTTGTTTTCGGCTGCCGCAAAATCCGTGCCTGCTCAGGCTGGACGATGTGGTCACTCGTGCCCTGCATCAGAAGCACGCATGGCTGTCCCGGCTGGATGTGAAACACAGGCGAAAGCGCGCGAGCCAATTCCAATTCGGCACTGTTCGGGACTCGGTCTCCTGATGGGAGCGGGGAGCGGAATGTGTCACCCGACATGACGTGCTTGATCCAGTCGTTTTCTGTCAGGTTCGTGATAGGGTTACACAGGATCATGGCATTGGGAACGGCGCTAATTTTAGAATCGTCTTGCGGGTCGTCAAAGCCGGGGCAGGATCCCAGTGCGGCGGCGAGATGCCCTCCGGCGGAGTCGCCAAGGGCCACAATCCGCACCGGGTCAATACCGAGGCTGGAAGCGTGAGCGCGCAAATAGCGCATCGCCGACTTGCAATCCATCAGGCATTCAGAAATGCCTGAGCCAGTCTGCGTCTGCAAGCGATTGTCAATGCTGACAGCAACGGCCCCGCGTGACGCGAAGTAGCGGGCATGGGGATAAAAAACTTTACCGTCCCCGGCTGTCCACGCGCCGCCATGAATGAAGACCACCAGCGGTCGCTTGTCGCTTGATTTCCAGGCCGTTGGATTGAATACGGCTAGGGATAGCGGCCCGGACGGCGCTGTCTTGTAAGTCAACAAGTGTGGTGCGGGCGTATCGTGCAGGAATAGCGACAAAGGTACGGAGCGGGTTGCTGATGGCGAGCCAGTCCCATGTGGCAAAGCAATTTGTGCAGTCGCGTGAGCAGCAGTATGATGGACCGGAAGAATCATTGTGAAAAAAACGCTCTGGGCAACACGAAAGTCGCTTGTGGGGCTACCTTATCTTATCGAAAATTATAGAGAGACGGATAATGCTCTATCAAAACATTGTCGCCTTAGTTTTTCGCTTTATTTTATTGCACCCGGAAAATTGATGATGCATGATTCGAAAACGCGCCCGTAGATGCCGCGATACCACATTAGATGCCGCGACGCCACATTTCACTCGCTAAAAGCAGCGGCGGGATTTCTCGTGATATGTTAACCTCAACACAGTATGTCCTTATTCTTTCACAAGATAATGGTATATTTTACCTTGACATGAGTATTTTTTCATGTATAATCAAGACGTGGGATGGTTTCTGACCGCTGCCACAGGGAAGTATGTCTCTGGGACCGTGCAGGTCACTGTGTTGGTGAGCACGGCGAAGGCTGAAGATGAATAAACCAGGGGCTGCGCTGATCGCTTCATTAAGTTTGCTCTTGTCATTGGCGGGTACCGGGCGGGCTGCCGTGTGGCAGTATGGCACGGCCACTGCCGACGGAAAAGGCCATGCTGTCCTGTGGATTCCGCCGCACTGCGCTCACGTGCGGGGGATTATTTTGGGCCGTCAGGTCATTCTGGAGAATACAGTCCTTGAAGACCCGATCATTCGCAAAGCGGCTGCGGACGAAAGTTTAGCCATCTTGCTCAATGATGGCAGTTTGGGGTCTTTTGATTATGATGCGGGCGGCAAGGCGCGGCAGGATAAACAACTGCAAGGGCTGCTGTTATCGTTTGCGGAGCAGTCCGGCTATTCTGAGATTGTGAATGCCCCCCTGCTGACCCTGGGACACTCAGGGGGGCTGGCTTCGCCTGGAATGTTGGCTACTGGAATCCAGGCCGCATGATTGCGATTATTGGCCTTCACACCATTCCTATTCTCAGGCCGGACTTTGACCCGAAGGCGACCGTGAGCGGCGTCCCCTCGCTGGTGATCACAGGGCAGTATGAGTTCTTGGAGTGGGCCGCAGGAGCCTCTTAACCATCATACAAAGTGGGTGCGCGGCGTTGCCCTCTCCATACGCTACAGCCCCGGCGAGGGCCTGATTACGGAACTCATCGAGCCGGGCGCGGGCCACTTCTCCTGGACACCGGCACTGGCGCATTACGTCGCCCTGTTCATCCGAAAAGCCGCCGAGGCCCGCATTCCCGACAGTTCGCCCCCCGGCGCTCCCGTCGTGTGCAAGCACATTCCGCTTGAGTCTGGCTGGCTCACCGACTGTTCGTTGACGGCTCCTCCACGCGATGCCGCTGCGCCCTACCGCGAGTACAAAGGCGACCCCACGCTCGCGTTCTGGAACCTGGACAGGGACTTAGCCCGCGCGACGGAGAAGTTCAACACGCAGGACTACGGCAAGAAGCGCCAGATGGTCGGGTTCGTGCAGGATGGAAAGCCGCTGAAGCCGGAATGGCTGGTGCCGATTGCGTTTGAGCCACTCGGTGACGGGATGACGGTGAAAGTGTCCGCCGCGCCTCTCAAGGCGGTACCGCAGGGAGTGGGGGACGCAGGCGAGCCGCTTTTTCCCTCTGAGTCGCCCATCAAGTTCCGTCTCATCGGTGGCTGGCGTGGCGGCGGCGAGCAGATTGGCTCCGCCACGTTCCGCATCAAGTTTGGCCACTTCGGCTTGGAGCGCGCGGGCAGCCTGATGATTATGGCCTACAATGAAGGGGACGCAGCCCACGCCTACACGGAAATGGCTGGAAGCATCACGTTCCCGATCAGGAACGACAAGGGCACGGCGCAGACCATCACCTTTCCGCCTCTTCCTGACCAGCCGATTGGCACGAAGACTGTTCCGCTGAAGGCGGTTTCCAGTTCGGGCCTGCCTGTGGAGTATTTTGTGGCGTATGGCCCGGCAGTCGTGCAGAACGGCGTCGTGAGCGTGACCGATGTCCCTGACCACGCCCGGCTGCCTATCACAATCTCTGTTGTGGCGTACCAGTGGGGTCGCGCCGGGGCGCAGCCCATGCAAAGCGCCGACCCTGTCCAGCAGATGTTCCTGCTGGGAAAGTAAAGGAAGAAACCCTCATGCCGCGTGTACGCGCTGAAACGCCCCTGCTGGGGCAAGAAGCCTACCCCTGGAGACCTGACCAGGGGGATGGCACGTTCCGCAACCCAATTCTGCTGGCGGACTACTCTGACCCCGACGTGGTGCGCGTGGACGGCGACTACTACCTGGTGTCATCCAGTTTCAACTGCACGCCCGCGCTCCCGATCCTCCACTCGCGTGATCTGGTCAACTGGACGCTTATCAACCATGCCGTGAAGAACCTGCCCGACGCGCGCTACCAACAGGTGCAGAGCGGCGCGGGGGTGTGGGCGCCTTCCATCCGTTTCCATGATGGGCGATACTGGATTTTCTTTCCGCTGCCGGATGAGGGCATCTACGTGACGACCGCCGCCGACCCGCGGGGGGCATGGTCAGAGCCGCATCTGGTGCAGGCCGGGTGTGGTCTGATTCGACCCGTGTCCGCTTTGGGACGACGATGGTCGCGCTTATCTGGTTTATGCCTACGCGCAGTCGCGGGCAGGTGTCAAGGATCAACTGCGGGTCAGCCCGATGGCACCGGACGGGTCTCGGCTGCTGGGCGAAGGAGAGATTGTGTTCCATGAGCCGGAACGGCACCCGACCATTGAGGGCCCCAAATTTCTGAAGCGGGACGGCTGGTATTACATTCTCGCGCCTTCGGGCGGCGTTGAAACCGGCTGGCAGGCGGCGCTTCGGGCGCGAGCCATCTATGGACCTTATGAGGATCGGGTTGTTCTGGAACAGGGCAGCACGGCAATCAACGGGCCGCATCAGGGGGCGCTGGTAGACACGCCCAGCGGGGAATGGTGGTTCGTCCATTTCCAGGACGCGGAAGTGTATGGCCGGATCACGCATCTTCAGCCAGTCGTGTGGCAGGACGGTTGGCCGCTGATTGGTCAGGACTATGACGGCAATGGCGTCGGCGAACCTGTGCCGCAGTGGCGCGTGCCGGTCGCGCACAAAGATATTCCCCTGACCGTTCCGGCAGCAAGCGATGATTTCGCGGCCCGGACATTAGGATTGCAGTGGCAGTGGAACGCCAACCATGACGATGCCTGGCACTCGCTGATGCTGCGCCCCGGCTGTCTGCGGCTGTTTGCGCGGCCCGCACCGGAGGACGATCTGGCACAGGCTCCCCACCTCTTGACGCAGAAGTTCCCGGCGCGCGCATTCGCGGCAGAGACAGCCTTGGAATTGGCCTCAGCGCAGGGGGCGGCGCGCGCGGGATTGGCCGTGATGGGGAGCCATCACGCTGCCCTTTCCCTGGAGCCATGCGGAAGCGAATATCAGGTCGTCCTGCGGGTGGATAACCGGGAAACGGCATCCATGCCTCTGAGTTTGCCGGAAGCGCGACTGCGCGTGGAAGTGCAGGCGGGCGGCCTGTGCGCCTTCTTCTTCGCCCCAATTCAGGCGGGGGCCTTCACGGCTCTCGGCCCGCCGTTCCAGGCCACAAAGGGACACTGGATTGGCGCACGGGTTGGTTTGTTCTGCTCCACGCAGGATGCGGACGCTTGCTCAGGCTTTGCCGACTTCCATAGCTTCTGCTTTCACGCCCCGGAGTGAGCCTCGTGCAGCGTAATCGTTTCCCACCCTCGGTTTGTAAAGTATGGCTGGGCTAGGTCACCCTTGCGTCCGCACGTCTCTGTTCTCCTGTGCTGCCCCAGACCTGGCAGCGAGAGGGGTCTTTGTCGCAGCGCGCCGCCCTGTCTTATGGATAGAGTCGCTTAATTTGCGCGCCGCCTGCTGCGAATGAGGCGCAGGCCAATCCCAGTTGCCCCAAGCAGAAAGGCGACGCCGCCAGAAGGTTCGGGCGCAGAGGCGGGCGGCGGGGAAAGCGTGGCTCCAGAAGCGCTCTGCAGCACCTCATCACCGAAGTTTGCCAGCAATTCGCTTCCCCCATTTGTCGCTGTGGAGGAGACGCCGCTGTACACGGGGCCGAACGTCAGCGGCGTGCCTCCGGTGGGCAGGGCGCTGACGACTGTGACGCTGAACGTCCCCAAAACTGTGGCGCCCACGAAGGATGTTGTTGAACTGGCGTTATCATAAGTAAGCCGCAGGACACTGTTCGCGCCGCTCATTTGCAGTGTGTTGGCGGTGCTCTCCGCGAATGGAAAGTTGAGAGTGTTCGCAGCCGAGGGCGTATAGTAAACGCCGGGGGCTGTTGTCGCGAACTGCAGGTAAGCGCTGTTCAAAGCCAGGTTGAGGTCGTACTCAAACAGGTTGCTGCCGTTTGACGCCGGGTTGAGGTTGAGCGTGAATGTGATGGTGTCTCCAACCTGTGCACTGGTTGTGGAGGGAGTCAGCGACAGTGTTTGCGCCTGCGCAGCGTGCCCTGCGGCGGCCATCATGGACAGCCCGATCGATACAGCAAGCAAATAGTGTTTCATGGTGGCTCTTCCTCTCCGTCTCTGTTTGGGCCGTGCCGCCCTCAGTCGTCTGCAGGCGGCTGTACGTGCCTGTGCCTATTGGGCGCCGATTTTGCCATAATTGGAGCGCAGCAGTCCCAAGTCCTGTGCGGACACCTGATTATCGCCGTTAAGGTCAGCGTGCGGGTTCCAGTTGGCGGAGGCGGGCGTGGAGCCATACGCCTTTCGCAGCAGCCCCAAGTCCTGTGCGGACACCTGGTTGTCGTTGTTGACATCCCCTGCCCGCAGTGTGATGACAGGCAACGCGAAGACGCCCGCACTGGCGTTGACCGTGGCGTCCTGACGCAGCCATCGGTCGCCCTTGATGCCCAGCGTGTAGGTGCCTGTAGGAACAGAGGGGAGGGCAAAGGAGCCGTCGGCGGCGGGAATGAGCGTTTGCGTGAGGATGCCACCCGTCGTGGAGCCGGTAGGCGTGAGGGTAAATATCAACGGCTGCGGAGCGCCTATCCAACTTTGAAGACTCACCGTGCCGGTGACGGACTGACTGGATGCAATCTGCTCAATCACAATCTGACCATACGGCGGGATGGTGAACGTCACTGTGCCAGCATTCTGAAAGGTGGGAGTTGTCTGACCGATGGTGGCCCGGAAATCCGGCACGCCGGAGCCGGGAACAGAAGCAATCCAGGCGGGGCGGTACTGCTCGTGCGCCGTGAGGGTGGACGTGTGGATAATCGCCCCCAGACCACTCATCGTAGTGGTGTAAGTCAGCGCAGAAGCCGTTGGATTGGCAATCTGGATGAACTGCTGACTGCCCTGCTGAACAGCGACCCCGCGCAGCCCGTTGCCGGGGATGACCGGCATAACCGCGCCGTCGGGCGAGCGTCCCGCAACATCGGCATCATACACTTCCACCAGGAACCGATGCGCCGTGCCTGCCGGATATGTCCGGTCGGCAGGAGCCGCCGTATCGCTCAAAGTCACTAAGCCCGCAGGATTATTGGTCAAGCTGTAGCTCAACGTGGTCGCAGCGCCGGCCAGCGTCGGGGCGAAGTCCTGCGCGATAATGCGGACGCGCATTTTGCCGTAATCGTACGTGTCGGGATAGGCGGCATCCTGCGTAAGCGGCGCGCCGTGCGGCATTCCTCCGCCACGCCCGAACAGGTTGATGATGCCTTGCATCGCGTAGAGAGTTTGGGTCGTGTCGTTGCTGATGCTGAGTTGACCAATCAGGCGCTGTTTGGTGAAAAACCATTGCTGGTTTGCGCTCAGGGAGGATGTTATGCTGTTGCTGTTATTATAAGCATGGGGCTTGTAGAACGTTGCCAGGGACGCCAGGTTGGGAGAAACCACCACCGTGTTCTGTTCCTGGTCGGAAAGGTTAGAAATATCGCGCGTCGCGGTGCTTGAAGTCGTCTGGCACTGGATGCCGACCATATCTACTGCCGAATCCAGAGTGCCGTCGCTGCCTAGGATCATCGCGCCAGTGAAATTGCTCCGTCCGCGCAAGTCGGTATACCCTGTGGGAGGAACTGCTTCGCTCGCAGTACCGCTGAAAGAGAATGGGCCGAAGCGTCCGCGCGGCCCAACAATATTGCGATCATAGACGAAATAGTTGTCAGGGATCGCACTTTTGGGTGCGGTCGGATCCCACAGCGTCGCCGCCAGCATAGAGGCCCAGCTGAGATCTTGTAACCCCAATGTGGTATTGATCCCTTCATGGGTAAGCATTCCCACTTCAAACGCAATGTCTCGTGACTGGATGCCGTTCCAGAAATGCTTCCAGCTGGGAGCTGTAGACCATTCCGGCGTTCCCTAAGTCACGGCATTGAAGTTGGTCAGTGTTCCCGGCTCCAAACTCAGCGGGTAGTATCCAGCGGACTCGCGGATGATGTCCAGACCGTTTGTGTCACCGGTAATTTGTGCGTAGCGCCCCATTTCTGAGATGTAAATGCCGTGATAGCTGTAGGCTTCATTGTGCCGGTCGTAGTAAGGCGACGCGCCATCGGGAAAGAGGCTATTTTTCATGAAACCCACGCCGTTGCTGACGATGCCTGCATACTGATTGTGCAGCTCCGGGAACAGATAATCGGCATAGGCCAGGGCGGTGATGTCCTTGACATCGGCATTCATAAACAGTGTGCCGAGCGCGACGGCCTGCATACGCTGCGTGAAAGTGCCATTGCCGTTGTTGATGCTGGCGGCGTTCTTTTTGATCGCTGTCGTGATGGTGCTGACCTGCGTCGGCAGGAGCAGGTGGGGGAAGGCACTGATGACGTCCAGATACTTCTCAGCCAGTGCGGCTGACCAGCCGAAGTTGCCGAAGTTGGCAGTGTTGTTGGTGGTGTCTGCGGCGTTCTGCAGCTGCCGCAGCACGGGGACAATGGCGGCGGCAGTGAACTTGGAGCCGCCGGGCCGGAAATCGCTTTGCGGGTGGCCGAGTTCAAAGATGGCGGCGGCGGCGATGGCATTGTTGTCAACCGTGGGAACGCCAGTGGAGATGGTTCCGGTCGTTGCGTACTTTGACGGAATAGTGTTCATGTACGCCGAGTTAACAAGCGTGGCCGTGAATTTTGTTTCCGCCGCGTCAAAGACAATGTTGTGATTTGACCCAGCAGTCAAATAGGGAATGGCGGGATAGACGTTGGCGGGAGGCGTAACATAAACGCCAATGGTGTTGTCGGGGAGGGCGTTGGAGATGTCCTGATACTCGCTACTGGCTTGCGTTCCCGCCCAGGCGTGAGCGGTCGTGTCGGCATTGTAGTAATCCGTGTTGTTCTTGGCATCCTCCAGCACCCACTGCAGATCTGTCTTCTTAAGTTGTTCGGCGGGCGTGGTTGCGGGCAGCGCATTGACCTGCGCCGTCAGCGCCGCGACATCGACAGCGCGAGCAGGAACGGCTGCGCCCAGGGACAGGAGGACGCACAGCCTAGAAAACAGAGTAAAGCGTTTCACAATTTGTGTGGGCATCTGTATTACCTCAATTCTTGACGCACCATGTAGTTCTGGTTACTCATGCCGACGAACAGTATTTAGGAAAAAGTCAAGATAAAGACACTCTTAAAGCATTTATCTGTTGGCTCTGGACGTCTTAACATGAAAAATAATATTTCTGAAATTAAGTATATTGTCTCAAGGAACATTGCCAGTATAACATGGATATGCTATCGTGTCAATACTGTCCACTCATTTAATTCCAGCGATTTAGCCCATATTGCAGTGGCTTTAATTTGAGGAAGTCGCCGCCATAACCAAAGTGCTCTATCATTTTTTTGACTTCCTGTTGACATATTTTTTCTGTTATGGTAGAGTGAAGTCTGAAATAATAAGGGCGGCGACGGTTCGGCCATTTCTGTTCTTGGTCGGCACGCTGCGCCTGCGTTCACGGTTTTAGTAGTCAGTTGAAGGGCGGATTGGTTGAGGCGGCTGTCTGTCATCAGCCGGAGAGATGTCAGTTTCCTCTCAGCCTTTCTCTTATGGACAATCTGCGCGCCTATTGCTTTGTCCCAAGTTGATCATGTCGCAGTCCTGCAACACCTCGGAGCACCAGCAGCAGAGAACATTGCAAAAAGGGCAACCCATGAAACAGTCTCTTGCTCCCGCCGGAGAGAGTGTTGATCCCGCGCTTGTGCCAAAGCGCGTGCTGCCCACCGGGGCGCAGATGCCCACCCTCGGCCTGGGCACGTTCGGCTCAGACAAGTACGCGGGCGACGAGATTGCGCGCGCCGTGATTGACGCCGCCGCCGTCGGCTATCGCCACTTTGACTGCGCCAGCGTCTATGGCAACGAAACGCTGATTGGCTCTGCGCTTCACACCGTCATGGCGGACGGCGTCCGGTGCCAAGACCTGTGGGTCACGTCCAAAGTCTGGAACGACAGCCACCATCGGGTGGCGCAGTCCTGCGAACAGAGTTTGCGCGACTTGCAGCTGGACTATCTAGACCTGTTTCTTGTCCACTGGCCCTTCCCAAACTCGTATGGCAAAGGTGTAGACGTTCACTCCCGCGACCCGCGCGCTGTTCCCTTCTTCCATGAACGCTATATTGGATACATGGAGCCAGATGGAAACTCTTGTGAACCGAGGACTGGTACGCGCCATCGGCACCTCCAACATGACCGTGCCCAAGTTAAGGCTCGTGCTGCGCGACGCGGCTGTCAAGCCTGCCGCCAACGAGATGGAGCTGCACCCGCATTTCCAGCAGCCGCAGTTGTTTCAGTTCTGCGTGGACAACCACATCGTGCCTGTTGGCTATTCTCCCATCGGCTCGCCCTCCCGCCCGGAGCGTGACCGGACGCCCGACGACACCGTCGATGTGGAAGACCCGGTGATCACCGCCATTGCCGCGCGTCTGGTGTTCACCCTGCCGTCGTCTGCGTGAAGTGGGCCGTGCAGCGCGGGCAGGTTCCTATTCCCTTCTCGGTGAAGCGTTCGCAGTACCTGAGCACCCTACAGGCGGTCGTGAGCGAGCCGCTCACCGAGGTGGACATGGCGGCGATTGCGGGCATTGACAAAAACAATCGCTTGATTAAAGGCCATGTCTTCCTGTGGCCCGGCGCGCGCGACTGGCACGCCCTGTGGGACGAGAACGGAGACATCACGCAATGAGCGGACAAACTATGACGGGGATTGTGCTGCCGGGCAACCGCACCGTCGCATTCCGCGAGCAGCCGGTTCCCACGCCCGGACACGGGCAGGTGCTCGTGCAGATGAAGGCGTCTTCCATCTGCGGCTCCGACATCCGCGCCATCTACCGCGAGCATCTGGGCGTGGGGGATGAAGCCTACCGGGGCGTCATTGCCGGGCATGAGCCGAGCGGCCAGATTGTGGAAGTCGGGCCGGGCTGCAAACGGTTCAAGGCGGGCGACCGCGTGGTGCTGTACCACATCAGCGGGTGCGGCGTGTGCGAGGACTGCAAGGCGGGCTACATGATCTCCTGCCATGACACGAGCCGCGCCGCCTACGGCTGGCAGCGCGACGGCGGGCACGCCCCGTTTCTTTTGGCCGAGGAAAACACCTGCATCGCGCTGCCGGACAATTTAACCTATGTGGATGGGGCATTAGTCGCCTGCGGCTTCGGGACGGCGTGGGAGGCGCTGACGCGCATGGGCGTGAATGGCCGCGACCGCCTGCTTGTCACGGGCCTAGGGCCGGTGGGACTGGCAGCGGCGATGCTGGGCAAGGCGCTGGGGGCCAGTCAGGTGATTGGCGTGGACACGAGCGACGGGCGCAGGACTCTTGCTAAAGAGCTGGGCTTGGTGGACGAAGCATTCGCCAGCGACGCCGACGCGCTGGACAAAATCAAGGACGCAACCGGCGGCAGGGGGTGCGAGATCAGCATAGACTGTTCCGGGGCTGCTCCCGCGCGCCTGCTGGCGCTGCAGGGAACGCGGCAGTGGGGCCGGTGTGCGTTTGTGGGGGAGGGCGGCAGCGTGGGCTTTGACGTGTCTCCCCTGCTCATTCACCCGCAGGTGACGCTGTACGGGTCATGGGTGACGAGCCTGTCGCACATGGAAGAATTGGTGGAGCAATTGTCCCGCTGGAACCTGCACCCGGAGCGGACGGTGACGCATCGCTTCCCGCTGGAACAGGCCGCCGAAGCCTACGCTGTTGCCGACAAGGGGCAAAGCGGCAAAATCACGATTGTTTACGACTAAAGGCGTTAGATAACTCTCAGCGGAGACGCTTATGAAAATTTCTGGTAGTGCATCAATTTAAGTTGTTATGGTAGACTGCGTGCATGGTCACTCAGACAGTCATCTGCTATCACTGCAACAGCGGAAATATCATCCGCTTCGGACACCAAAACGGCAGGCAACGCTACAAGTGCCACGACTGCGGCAAAACCAGCCGCGCCAATAAGGGCAGCAACGCCTACGACTCAGAGACTAAAGCCAAGATACTTGCCGCCTACCATGAGCGCGGCTCCCTGCGGGCCATGACCCGCATCTTTGGTGTTGCGCCCAACACCGTGTTGTCCTGGCTCAAAAAAGTCGTCCTGCTGCCGCCGCTGTCGGCGACGCTACTGCCTCCTGAGCCAGAGGACGTGCTGGAATTAGACGAGTTATGGTCGTTTGTCCTTCGGCGCAAGCGCAAACGCTGGGTCTGGCTGGCTCAGTGTCGGCGTACCCGTCAGATTGTGGCCTACTGCACTGGCAGACCTGGAAGGCGCCATCGGTGGGCGAGGGCAGAGGGAATGCCGCCTTCTCTGGCGGCGCATCCCGCAGGATTATAAGAGGTGCTTGCTGTTCACCGACTTCTGGCGAGCCTACGCGAAGGTGCTGCCTTCCGCCCAGCATCGGGCTACAGGCAAAGGCGACGGGCAGACGTGTCATGTGGAACGCTTCAACAACATTCTGCGCCAACAACATTCTGCGCCAAAGGCTGGGCCGCTTTGTACGAAAAACGCTTTCCTTTTCCAAGACGGACGCGATGCACGAAACCTGTTTGCTCTTGTTCTTGCACGAGCACAATCAACGCTGTCGCGACAACTTAACTTGATACACTACCCTTAAATTGATGCACTACCAATAATTCTAAATGGCTAGATGCATCGTGCGCAAGCAAAGAGTCGTGCCGGGGAGCCATCAATGGGCATATCCAGTGCCGAGTTGATACCCTTTTGCAGGACGTAATGTCCTCAGCCTTAGTTACATTGAGGGTTGATCGGCACAGCGGCGTCCTCGATGGAACAATCAACATCGGCTCCAACAAGCCTGTCCTTACGACTTCCTCTATTGATCTTGTCAACCTGCCCGAAGAGGCCGCTGAGTTCTATGCGCCTTACCCAAATCCATGGTGGCTTCAATGACATGGTGGCTTCAATGAGTGGGTTCAGGCGATCCGAATCGGGGAGTGCCTATCTTCGGTCGGCATCGTGAAACAAGTGTTGATAGGTAGGGAGGCATCGCCATCGGCTACGGCCTACGCAGGCTGAACCCCGAAAGTTGGAACCGACCGAAGATAGGCACTCCCCAATTCGCGCGCATCTCCCCCGTGATCACTTTTTTCTGCTATCCTGTTTTTTCTGCTATCCTGTTTGTAGAATGTTTGGGTAAAGGAGCGTCACGATGACTGAACCGAATAAAGCCGAGCAGGACAACATAACTGAGAAGAACACGAACAGGGTCGAGGCCTTCAGCGATGGCGTCTTCGCCGTCGCCCTCACGCTTCTGGTCGTCAGCCTTGCCGTCCCCGAGGCCAGGGCTGGGGAGGTTTTGAATGCCCGTGAGCTGCTGCAAATCTTAGCCAAACAATGGCCCCAGTTCGTAGCGTTTTCGGCTAGCTTCTTCTCCGTCCTTCTGCTCTGGATCAGTCATCACCACACGTTCACGATGATCCGCAGGACGAGCCGCCATCTGATGCTGGCGAATGGCCTCCTCCTCTTCCTCGTGACGCTGATCCCCTTCCCGACGGCCGTTCTGGCGCGCTACATTCAGACACCAGGTGCTTCGGTGGTGGCGGCGCTGTATGCCAGCATTTTCCTATTGATCACGGCTACGTTCATCTTGCTCTGGCACGTCGTCCTTTCAACGCCCGGATTGCTTCGGGCGCACCTCACCAACGAAGAGAAGCGTACGATCCAGCGGAAAAACACCTTGGGCCTCATCCCGTACATCGCAGCCATCGCTGTGGCGTTCTGGCAGCCTTATCTGACAGTCCTCATCTGCATCGCGCTTTCGGTCTACTGGGTTGCGAGCGGGGGAGAAGCCGGACCGACTCCTCTCTCTGCCGAGATAAACGTCTCTGACAACGAAACCTGATTTCACAAACGACGGGAAGGGCAATACCAAGTTTAACGCGGATGGGAGTGCCGCTCGCGGAACCGGGCTGGAGTGAGGTGTTCATGCTTCTTAAAAAAGCGGATAAAATTCGTGGTCTCTGTGAAGCCAAGCGCAGCGGCGATATCGGCGACGCTGTCGCGCCGGTGCGCGAGGAGGCATTTGGCTTCCAGCAGCACCCGATCATTCAAGACTGCTTTAACGGTACGACCCTCGACGGCGAGGCAGGCGCGCGTTAATGTCTTCTCCGTGTATCCCAGTCGCTCTGCATAAAACGACACAGCGCGCCGTGCCGAATACTCTTTCTCCATTAACTGTTTGAAGCGGGTGACGACGCTGTAGGCTCTGCCTGAGGCTATAGTCGTAGGGTTCCCGTCGCTGGACAGACGAAGAAGCAGGAGCAGGGCGGAAAGCTGGTGCTGGAGCAATATCCTGCGCGCGGGGTATTTAGCATAGCGCAGGCTGTCGGTGTGGATGTCGGAGGCGATAGAAAGGTATCTCCGAGCCAAGTCGTCTGGGAGTTCGGTACACGCTGGCCACCAGAGACGAGCCGCTTCCCCGCCGTGCGCGTCTTGTTCCGGCGGGAGAAACGACGGGTCGATCACGATCAACTGCCCTGCCAGAGACGGGTTCAGGTGGAACTGCTGCACTTGACCCGGCTTGACCAGGATAAGCGTATTCGGGCGCACCGGATGGGACACGAAGTCCACCATGTGCTGTCCCTTCCCTTCCGTGAACAGAAGCAGAAGGAAGAATTGGATGCGCTGCACGTCCCTCAGGTGTTCTAAACCGGCGCGCCGCTTCAGTTCTGTCACGGACAGCGTCTCTGTGCCCAGAACGATGACCCCCGGCTCGTTGTATCGCACCTCGCGGATGTTGTTCATCTCTCCCATTCCCGCTTATGCCAACCTCTGCGGGTAAGCCCCGCAACAGCACGGCGACTCCCCAAGAGTTCCGCCACGGCTTGTTCACAAGCACAAAGGTTCGGCGGCACCAGAAGAGCCACTGTCCGAAAATGATTATTTTATTTCCCGTTTTCAACTTGATTGGCAAGCGCAGCAGCTCCCATAATTAACACAGAGAGCGTGGCTGAGAATGCCCGGCTTAAGAATCAGGAAAAGAGTATGCCAACAAAAGTTGCCGTTGTGACCGGGGCTTCGGGGGGGCTTGGCTCCGAGCTCTGCAAGCAGATCGCCATTCAGGGTGTCTACCTCATTCTCGTGGATAGGAAATTGCAAAGCTCGCAGGCATTATCTGTGGAGCTGAACCGTCTCTACCCTGGGGTCGTCCAGATTTCTTTCGCGGTTGACCTATCAAACCACGCTGACATCAAGCGGCTGGCCTCGGAGATCACGGGGAAGTACCCACAGATAGATTACCTGTTCAACAACGCAGGTGTTTTGACGGAAACGCTGCAATTCTCCGGGCATGGGAACGAACTGCACTTTGAGGTCAACACCCTGTCCCCGCTTCAGTTGATTGACTCCCTGCGACCCGCGCTCCATGCCGCCAATGGCGCGATGGTGGTGAGCACCTCGGCGGGCCTGGCTGAGCGGGTCAAGACGCTCGACTGGAATGACCTCCTGAAGCCCAAAGAGTTTTCCAAGCTCTTCGGCCCCTATGCGAAGTCCAAACAGGCGCTGAATGTCCTCACGGCGGCGCTGGCAGAAGAACTGAGCGACGACAAGATCACGATCCGCACGGCAGACCCTGGGCCGAACAAGACCCGGCTGACCAAAGGAGCCGGGACACCCTTCTGGATGCGGCTCTTTACCCCGCTGCTGCCGACGCCCGACAAGGGCGCGAAGAAAATCTTTGACACGGGGTTTTCTCCCAAGTGGGGGGATAAGACCGGCATCTTTGTCTCCAATGGAAAGATTCAGCGTCTCCCGCCCGCTCTGGCAGATGCAGGATTCCAGAAGACCTTCCTGCAAGAGTGCCGGGAACGCGCCGCGCGCGCCTGACTGGGCCAGCATTATTACCGGGCCAGAATTAAGCCGGGGCCAGCGTTTGTGCCGCCTGCAGAGCCGGAACGGCCATTGAGCGTGGCGGCTGCCATGCTCAGCCACTATTAAAGCGCACGAAGGCTTTCATCGTGGCGCACTCCTGCCCTGCCCCCAACCCGTGCGGACGGAGCGTGTACGGCCCGACTGCTGCTGGCACGACAAACGTCTCTGCATAATGCACTACAAACGACGCAAACGCGCCTAATGGACTTTCCACCACGGCCTCCGCCCCTTGCACCAGGTTCAGAACATTGACCGTTCCCCGCGTGTCATGCGGCACGGTTCCGGTGAACCAGTGGCGGCGCGTTTCAATGAACTCCAACCCGTGCAGGCCTGTCCGCTCCTCGCGCCAGCCTGCGCCTGCGGCCAGCGGCTCCACGCGGTTAATCAGATTGGTC
Organism: uncultured Armatimonadota bacterium; assembly: GCA_963835235.1. Lineage (GTDB taxonomy): Bacteria > Armatimonadota > Armatimonadia > Armatimonadales > Capsulimonadaceae > CAWIET01. Next base: position 87,020 of record CAWIET010000003.1, on the reverse strand, counting down.
CGCGTCCACTCCGTGTCGCGGTCAGGTTGCAGGTTCCGGCGGCCATGCGCCAGGTTAATCGGACGCGGCAGGCCATCTAATCCCAAACGTCCCCAGTCCCACAGCTTGAACGTGAAGATGTAGGGCGTTGCGCTGATTTCCAGCACCATCGTCTCCGCCCCGGAGCAATGTATGGTTCCGGCAGGAATGAGAAAGTGGTCATGCTTGGTGGCGGGCCAACGGTTGACGAAGCGATCCGCGGCGAATGCTTCCTCCCTGGCCTCCGCGTCTGCCAGCGCTTGGAACATCTCCTGGGCGTTTGTGCCTGCCTTCAGACCCAGATAAACAGCCGCGCCTGGCCCTGTGTCCAGCAGGTAGTAGCTCTCATCCTGCGTGTAAAACAGGCCGAACTTGTCCCGCATATACTCTGCCAGCGGGTGAACCTGAAGGCTGAGGTTGCCGCCGCCCATTGTGTCCAGGAAGTCAAAGCGAATGGGGAGCTCGTGTCCGAACAGGCCGAAAATAGCCTCCCCCAACACCTGGCGGGGCTGATGAAACAGCAGGTTGACGGACGGGATTTCCACCTGTGTGCCGCCGAAACTGAGCAGCAGGCTGTTTTCTTCCGGCACGCAGTCAAACCCCCAGCCATAGTTGGGCGCGGCGCTGTCCAGGCCGCAAACTTCCCGAATCCATTGTCCGCCCCAGGGGGCCGGGTCAAAGAACGGCACGACGCGAAACGGGCGGCGGGCCGCTTCCTCCAGACCAGCGCGCAGCGCTGTCCCCGTCACCAGTTTCGGATCGCCGGGAACGGTGGTGTCCAGCAGAAAGTCCCCGCGTGCCAGTGTTTCCCGCTTCAGGCGGTCGCAGACGCGCCAGTCCAGAAAGTAGGCACGCTTGTATTGCAGAGAGGCCTTCAGGCCCTGATTGGAAACGCCGAGATTGCTGACTTCTCCACGCCGCTGGCGCAACTGGCCTTCCCAGCGGGGCATATCGGCATAAACCAGCAAGTCCGGCTCAAAACAGAGCGTCGCCCCGACCCCGTAGATCACGACGATGCCGCTGAGCATCTGAACCTGCTGATGGAGCGCCTTGCGCTTGTGCGGATCAAAGAACGCCTCCAATTCCAGAGGCGTGAGGAAGCCAAAGAGCGGGTCGTCGCCCCCCAGGAACGGCGCGGCCAGCGCGTCCACCTCGCCCGGCGTCTTAAATGCATCCGCTGTGTTCAGGAAATGTTCGGCGCGCAGGCCCCGTCGCAGCGCCCCCGCTACTTCCGCATCGTGCAGTCCCGTGTAACACTCAACGGCGACGACTAAGCGCCCCGCGCCTGCATGGTGTTCGTCTATGGCCCGGTTGAGCGCGTCCACAACGGCCTCCCACCCGCGCCAGCACTGTGCCTCAAAGCCGGACACGGCGACAAAGGGAAATTTGTCATAGTTTGAGGCAGCCATGATGCGTTATCCTATCTCAGGAGAGGACGCCAGATTGGAGAGCAAGGATGGCGTCCAGGCCACGCCGTCAGCGCGCAGCGCTTCCAGCACGGCTCCCTGCACCGGCGAGAGAATGGGTTCCACAACGCGCAGGTTTGGCACGTCCTGTTGAATGCGGTCTATCAACAGCGTCTGGAATGGGGGGCCGGAGCGGGCTAATCCGCCGACCAGGATCATCTCAGAGGGGGCCGCCCTAAACAAACGGCGAGCCGTCACGGCGGCCAGCAGGGATAGTTCCGCCGCCGCTTCGCGCAGGATGGCCTCGGCACTCGCATCTCCTGCTTGAGCGGCCTGCGCCACGAGGGGGGCCAGTTTGCCCATCTCCGCACGTTCCAGGCCCTGATTGTGAACTCGGCTGATGAACTGACGCGGCTCCGCAAGGCCCAGAAAGCCGAACACGATGTCGCGGAGCGCCGTCGGGCCTGTGCGCCCGTCTTCGGCCCGCACGGCGGCCTGCATGGCGCGCAGACCGACCCAGGGCGCGCTGCCCGCGTCGTCAGCCAGCGCGCCCCACCCGCCAGAGAGCCACCGTTCCCCCGCGCCGTTGACGCCCAGGCAGGCTGACCCGGTTCCGGCGATGAGCGCCAGGCCCGGACGGCCCGCAAGCCCGCCGGTGAGGGCGGCTGCGGCGTCATTTTCCACAATCACGCGCGCCTGCGGCCCGACTTCTGGAAGAGCGCGCACCATATCTGCGACTGACCGGCAGTCGGCGTCGGTGGAAACGCCGCTCATACCCAGAAACAGCGTGAGAGTGTGAGCGCCAGGCGGAAGACCGCGTTTGGCAGCGCAGAGCGCATCACACAGGTTCTGCCGGAGCAGGTCAGGGGGGTGGTGATTGCGGTTGGCAGACCCGGCGTAGCCGACGCCGAGCACGCGCCCCGCCCGGTCTGCGAGCATCGCCCGCGTGGTCGTGCCGCCGCTGTCTATGCCTATGTAGAACTGCGACGCTCTCTGGCTGCCTGCGTTGGGATAAGTCATCTTTGCCACTGGTCGCGATGCCGCTGTCACTGCGGACGATAAACAAACGTGTTGAAGGACTGCGCGGGCAGGGACGCCGCAAAGCGCTTGCCCGCGACGTGAAGCGTGATGGGTGCGGCAGACGCGCCCAGATTGGCGGCTTCCAGGACAAGGGTGCCATCAGGATTGCAGAAGGCGAGCAGGGCATCGCTGCCGGTCACGCCAAGCCGTTTGGCGCCGGGCGCAATGTACGCGCTGAAGTGCCTCATCAGATAGAACTCCGGGTTGTAGGTGATGGTGTGCGTGTCGGTGTGAACCGTAATCATGGCATTCTGCTTCCAGCCCCAACTGCTGACGCTGTTTTGATCCAGCACCATGTTCCAATACAGATAAGAATTGGCCCAGTGGCTCAGGTAGTGGCGCAGCAGGCCCCACGTGTGGACAGCAGAATCCCAATTGTTCTCCCCGGCGCCGCACTCTGTTTCCGTCTGCATCAGCCTGTACCGTGGGAACTGGTCATGCGTCGGGCCGATGGCGTCTTTGCCTGCCCACTGGTAGCCGACACCGGAAATAAAAGAGGCTGCCTTGGGGTCGGACAAGACGGGAAGTCGGCATAATTAGCCATGTCGCCATTGTTGATGGTTCCCAGCCAGATTTGCGCTTGAACGTGGTCTGCCCGGAACTGCGGGCCGAGGTAGTCTCGCACAAAATCCCGCTCCTGCGGCCCTGTCCAGCAGCACGAGGGGAAGTTCTGCATGGAGGCCGGTTCATTCTGAATATGGACGGCGTAGACGGGCACGCCCGCGCGATGGTAAGCCTGAACATATTCTGCCAGGTAGCGCGCATAAGCATTCAGCACGGGCGGCTCAAAGCGCAGCGTGTTCGCGCCGCCATGATAGTCGCGGTTCTGCTTCATCCATGCCGGGGACTCCACGCGGAACCCCAGATCTTGAGGCTGGGATTGACTGCCAGCGCGTCTTTGATGTACGGGATCAGGCAATGCTGGCCGCGCAAAATGGAAAAGTCATGGAGCGCATAGTCGTCGGGGGTCTCATCCAGGGAATACCAGTTCCGGGCGAAGTCACTCGCGCCAATGGGCATCCGTCCCAACTTAAACCCGCAGCCTGTCCTGGGGTCAAAGAGGGTGCGCAGCACGCTTCGTCGGTCATCCGCAGAGAGTGTAGACAGCGCCGTCCAGCCCAGTTCATTGAAACAGCCCCCGAAGCCGTCAATGGTTTGATAAACAACGTGCGGATTGACGACAATATCCGCCGCAGCAGGCAGAGTCGTATCCGGCTCGGCGGCGACTACGGGATGCATCACCCATGCTTCCTGCGTGGTCGTGGATACCCAGGCTGCTGTTTGCGCGGAACACGCCATGCCCCCCGAGCAGGACTGTCAGAAGGGCGAGCGCGAACCCTAATTCTCTGAGCAGCGCTTTTGCGCGTGTCCTGGTAAACAAAGAGTGCCTCATGCCTGCGCCAAAGCCTGCGCGCTTCGCGCGAGAGTGATGTCTGCCTGCGCGCTCGCTGTCAGCGCCACGAGGTCAACCAAGCCGATGCGCGTCAAAAGCTGCGGCTGATACTGCTTGCTTGCCGCCGCCGCGTAAGCTTTCCAGTGTTCCAGCGCGGCTTCCAGGTGCGCGATGGCCGCTGCCTGCTGCTCCGGTCTGCCCGTCTTCTCAAACAAGGCAAGGTCGGCTGCCCCCCATATCTTTTCCGCGTAATAATTGCCGAGGTGCGCCATTGCCGTCAGGTCGCCGAGCGTCAGGCGCAGTTCCTTGTCCTTCACGGAGCGTGGCATTTGGCCGACAAGACGGAGCGTGCTGGCCGCATCGGCTTGCAGCGCGGCGGCGACTTGCGGCGGGGTCATGCCATCCATTGCCTCGTTCTTGACCGATTTCTCCATGTAGGCGGCAACAGAGAGAATGCCGGAGCCGGGCATCGTGTGTCCTTTGGTGAAGTCGCTGACCGTGTAAAATCCCGCACTGCCGCCCGGTCTGTGGAGGCAGGCTTCGGGAAACCACTCAAAGTCATTGCCGCCACCGCCCCAGAAAAAGCGTGTTGCCTGCGGGATAATTCGGGAGGCGGCTTGGAATGCCGTAAACAACTTCGCGCCATCTGCCTCGGGAAAGCGTGCCGCCAGTGTCCGCTCAAACAGGGAGTCGGGCAGCACAGGGTCGTAACTGAGGCGTCCCCAGAGCAGAAAGCTGTAGCGGTGCTTCTTGATGACAAGCTGGCGTGGCGTGTCTGGCTCGGTGCTGACGAACTCGCGGCCCCAGATGGTGCCGTCTGGCCCCATATAGAAACCGGCAAGCTTGTCCGGCCCCGGCATCCCGCGAACAAACGCACGCGCATAGTCGGGGTCGCCCCAGCGGTAGCTGTAAATGTCGTCATTGCGCACGGTCAGCCACGTCCGCTGTTTGGGGGGCAGCGTGTCCAGCGTCGGCTTGATAAACGGCGGGGTGGGGGAGGAATACATATGAGCCACCGAATACTTGAAGCTGAAGTCAAACGTGTCCGGGTACTTCTTCCACTCGTTTCGCGCCTCCGATACATCCGTATAATGAAGGCGATGGATCAGGCGGATGGAGCGGTCTGGCTGGAGCTTCTTGACATCGCGAATGCCCTCGCCGTAGGTCTTCCAGAGCCATTTTTCATTGGTGAACTCCCCCGTCAGGCTCTGCATATTCTCGCCCGCCGTGATGCCGAAGCCTCGCAGGAGCGGATAAGTCAGCAGCGTTTCCCGGACGCTCTTGCGGAAGTAGTCAATGGTCGTCAGGTTGTCCTGCTGCGCCGTGATGCCGTGTTTCCCCTCCGCGCCCCACACAAAGATGTTCCAGGTGAACAGATAAACCTCAATGCCCCGGTCATGCGCGTGCTGCATGACGGCGCGCCAGAATGCGATCTTCTCGTCTATCGAAAGCGTCTTAAGTGTCTCCATATGGGCAAGAATGGCCGGAGTGACCAGCGCCACACCGGTGCCGCCCAGCGCGCCGTCAAACTTCGCCGTCGTGCGCATCACGTCATTAAGCGCCACATCGGGATACTCCGGCACTTTGATGAGGGAAGGGAACGGGTGCAGATTCCACAGCGTGAGCGCGTTGTACCGGTCACGCGCCATCTCGTCCAGAAACTCATGCCAGAAGTCCAGGCTCCACAGTTCAGCGATGTTGTGCTGCGCGGCGTCGCCAGAGTCGGAATAGCTGGGGGTGCGGGCATCCAGCGGGATGTTGAACTTGATGCCGCGCCGGGCAATGCAGGGCGCGTGCGCTTCACTTTTCAAGTCAGCCAGCGTTCCCAATCGCACCGCTTCCGCCACGTCCAGCCCGCCGTACAGCGCGCCGCTGGCATCGCCGCCGATGACCCGGAAGCCGCCTGTGCGCGTGTGTTCAATCCGATAACCCTGCGCGCCGAGCGCGGGGTCAAGCGTCATTTCAGCGGCAGGTGGGGCGACGCCCACCTTTATGGCGGCGTGGTTGATTTCCGCCACCGCGAACGCCCATTGCGGAACGTCCGTCATCTTCATTTCTGCTCTTTCCGCCGCGTGAGCGTCACTGTCAGCAGCCTGCCAGAGCGCGATACTGGTGGCGGCGGCAGCGCTTCTCTGGATAAACTTTCGGCGTGAAATGGGCATCCCTCTTCTCCTGGAACGGCTAGCTTGAAAAACTCTTTCGGCGTTCCGCAGACACGTTCTGAAACGTGGGCGTCGCCCGCAGCGTTTGCAGGAGTTCTTCGTCAGCGTCGGTAAGTTCGGGCTGGCGCAACGCTTCCATTTGGCACGCCAGCTGTTCGGGAGCGTCAATGCCGATGACGACGCTGGTGACCTGCGGATGCGACCAAATCCACTTCACGGAAACCTGCGCCAGCCGATTGCGATCCGTGATACCTGCCTCCGCGCCCATGCGAAACAGCGCGCCTTTGAGGAAGGCTTCGCGCGCGAACACCCCCATGCCCCGATCGGCAGCGGCGGGCAGCACCCGCGCGGCGGCCCCGCTGTCCGCGAAATTGAAGTTGACGAACAGGGATTCAAAGCAGTCCGTCTCCATCTGGCGCAGGTAGGTCGCTTCACCGGAGAATGTGTCCGCTCCGGCGAACTGGATCAAGCCTTCCTCTTTGAGTGCGGCGACATGGCGGCTCATCTTGCCGAGGTAGTCCGGGTCGTTTTCCAGAGCCGAGGCCATGAACGGAAAGTTAAAGAATTCAATGCGCTCCCGCCCCAGCAGCCCAAGTATTCGCCTCACTTCGGCACGCAGAAGGCCGTAATCCGCCATCTTGCGGTTGTGCAGGTCGTAATTGTAGGCCATGCCTTCGGGCCGCGTCTGGACAAAGAGTGGGTACGGCGGCGGCATGGCGTGCAGATTGCGCCCCAGCGCCGCTTTCTCGGAGTCAATGGTGGCATCAAGCAAATTGATGCCTGCCTCGTACGCGGCGGCTAAGACCTGCTCTCGCTTGCCTGTCCCGAAGCCCTCAAAGAGTTCGCCCGGCGTGACGGCGCGCGCGAAATCTTCGTGGAAGCCGCGTGCGCTCCCGTCTGCCAGAAACTCGTGCCCGCCCAATCCAAGGGCTGAAATCGCAATGCCGGTGTTTCCCAACGGGTTAAATCGCATGACGACGCTTTCTCTTAGTTGCACCCAGTGACAGCCGACAGCAGGTCAAAGAAGCCTTTCTTGCGCGGGCTGCTGATGCCCCAGTTTGCCGGGACGCTCTGGTAGCCGTCGGCGAAGCTTTCGCCGCTCTTGCGGTAATCAAAGTAGCCCCATGAAGCGTGCGCGCTCACGGCAGCGACGAAATTGTTTTCGGGCTTATCAAACTCAAAATGGTCGTCCTCATTAAATAATATTGGCTTCGGCGTGTAGCCCGGCACGGCCCGCGCCTGACGCACCATTTCGCCGATGCGTTTCGGGTCGGTGACGCCATTGCCGTGCATTAGGAGAAAGTCCGAAGCCTGCGTCACCGCCTCGCCGGGAATAGCGCCTCCCCCATAGGACGTGCCGACCAGAAGCCGCCGCCCGCCGCGCTGCGTCGCTTTGACCCGCGCGATCAATTCAGCAATGCGGCCCGGTTTCAGCACGTCGTGATGGTAGCCTGTATCGCACTCGTTATCAACTTCCACCAGCACGTTGCGCCAGTCGTGGTCAAGCAGCCAGTGGGTTGCGTTGTCGGTGGCGCGCCGCACGGCGGCGTCATCAGTCAGCCACGCATCTTGGCCGAAATAGAAATAGCCCACGATAACGACCATGCCCAGTTCATCGGCGCGGCGAAGCACGCGCTCCAATCGTGCTGTGTAATCCGCGCGCAGGGAACCATCATCGCTGAAGGCCGAATTATGCCAGGGCTGCTCCCATGAGTAGCCGTAAGGCGAGCCGCCTTGCAGATTGAGGGTGAAGGCCAGCAGCCCGTGCCGCCGCCACACCGGCATAGCCGCCACGAACTCCTGCGTGTTGCGGTCAGGGTTCCACTTGCCGGTGTCCGGGTAGATCCAGCGCGCAACGGTGGCGGGGTTCAGGTCATCGTAAATACCCTGCACCATGCGCGCATTGAGCAGCAAGCCCTCGACTTTATGTCCATGCCAGATGCGGCCTTTGTACGTCGGCACGCCGTTGATATAAAAAGCGTCGCCGACAATAGAAACTGTCGTTTTGCGCTCCGGTGCGGCGGGTTCGGCGGCATGGACGCGGCTCCCGGCAGCAGTCCAGCCGAGAGCCAGCACAGCGAGCAGCAGGCGGGGCATTGCTGCCTGGAAGCGGATTTTCATATCACCTCGTGACCACGGCGCGCGATTTCAATGTCCTGCTGCACAGCATCTTGATAGCGCTCCCAGGAGAAGGGCTGGTCACCTGTAAGCAGGAGCGGCACTGCGTCGTGAAACGGCCTGGTTACTGAAATGACTTCGTTCCAGTGGGCAGCCGCCTGTGTCAACTGCGCAACGGCGAGGGCCTGCTGTTTCGCATCGCCTGTCCGGCGGAAGGTTTCCAGCGCCACGCCCGCCCGCAGCTTGTCCGCGAAGTACAGGCTCAGGAAGGCCCAGGCTTTGATGTCGGCAATTTCCTGTGCCAGCAGCGCGGCAGGATTTGTCAGCGGCTCCACCAGTTTCAGCGCGGCATTGCCGTCCTGTTCCAGTGTTGTGGCCAGCGACAGGGGCGTGGCGCGCGAAGCGACGAAAGGCTGATTGTTCTGCACCGCCTTGACGTACTCGGGAATGGTCACGCAATTTGGGTTAATCGGCTTGCTGTGGATCATGTCGTCCACAGTCAGGAAGCCGTTCTTGCCGCTGCCCGCAGGCACTGAACCGCCCGCCGCAGGCACTGAACCGCCCGCCGCAGGCACTGAACCGCCCGCCGCAGGCGCTAAAAAGCCCTCGGCATACAGGGTAAAGTCCCAGGTGAAGCCATGAAAGGTTGCCAGTGCCATCGGCATCCGGCTGGCTGCCGCAAAAGCGGCCAGCAGCGGCTTGCCGACGCCTTTGCCGCAGCGGGCATCAAACGCCTCCGCAAACACAGCGTCCGGCGTCGCGGGGTCATACAGCAGCCGCCCCCAGATCATGTAAAGCAGCCACTGGCGCTGGAACGCATAAGCCGCCCGCCCAGGCAGGCCCGGCTTGTCCAGGTAGTTTTTCGCGGGAATATAGCATTCGGAGCCGACAAAAAAGCCGCCCACGTACTCCTGGCTGTTCAGCGAAATCACTTGGCGGGCGAATTCAGGATCGCCCCAGCGCAGCACGAAGAAGTCTTCGTTGCGCAGCATCCAGGCAATTTTGTAGTCTTTGGGGGGCGGGTTCCAGTACTCGTCGCTGAGTTTCCCTCCGTGCGTCATCAGCAGTTTCGGGGACGAGTAGGCGTGCGACCAGTTGAACTTCATTTCCACCCACGTTGTTGTGGGAAGGCTTAATTGACTGATGCCCGCCCTGGTCAGCGCTCCAACGGAGTTGCCGGTAGAGCCGCCAGAACCTTTATCAGCAGAAAGCGGGGCGCGGTGGATGAACTTGATGGGCCGCTTCGCCGCCTTCATCCCCACGCCAAAGGTTTCCAGAAGCCAGTCCTCACGCTCCTGTGGTGTCATGCCGCCCATGCGCTCGCCCAGCGTGATGCCCAGCCCCGTCAGGTCAGGATACTCGTCAATGACCTGCGTAACGCACTCGCGCGTGTAGCGCTTGACCAACTCCGACGTGTCGCCGTCGCCGAATGCCCCCCAGTCCTCGCTGTACTCGGCGACATGGTGCGCGCGGGCGAACTCCGGGGACACAAACGTGTTCCAGTTGACTATGTAGGTCTCAATGCCGCGCTCCTTTGCCATGCGGAAAAGGGAATGCCAGAACGTCTGCCACTCTGCCAGTGCCGCGTCACTGAACGCGCAGGCTTCGGGGAAGTTTGTGGGGCGCACCATAAAGGTAAACGGATGCAGGTTCCAGAGGGTGAGCGCGTTGTAGCGGTTTTCCGCCATCATGTCCAGAAACGGCTGCCAGAACGCGAGGTCGCGACAGGTGTCCATGTGGAGCTGCAGCGCTTCCCCTTTGCGGTAGGACATCCAGGGCAGGTTAAACTTGATGGCGCGGAAGGCAAAACGCGGCTCCGTGCGCTTTTCCTGCGCCTCAGCGGGCAGCGTGCCCGCGCGCGCCTGCTCGGCGAGGTCAAGCAGCCCGTACATCGCCCCTGTCTCGTCACCCGCCAAGACGCAGAGCGCTGGCGAGTGCGATCCCTGCCTCCGAAGTATCCGATACCCGTCTGCCTTGAGAGCAGGCCCGCTCGCCCGCTCTGTCCCGGCAAACCGGACCGCCTCCGCCTCGCTCGTAAAGACCAGCACGACCGCGCTCCCAGACGCATTGGGCGGCTGACGCCGCAGTTCAATCTGAGAGGCAGCAAGCGCCGCTTCCAGCCGTCCGACGCCGAATTGCACTTGCAGGCTGTCCAGATTGCCGCCCAGCGCAATCGTGCGGACAGGACGCGGAGCCTCCTCTGATTCCTGAGCCTGTGCGCTCTGCGCCATCTGGTAATTGACGGCTAGCCCGGCGGCTGTCACGCAGCCTGCTTTCAGGAACCCGCGACGGCTGAACTTTTCTGTACCTGTTTTGCTGGTGTTCATAGGGCAGGCATCCCTCATGCGGAAGGGCGCTTCGGCGGGATCGGCTGGAGGATGTTTCTGCGCTGAGGAGTCAGTCTTTCCAGCAGTTCCGGGGAAGGCTGATAGCCATACCGACTGTTGCTCCAGGCAGGCCCATAACGATAAATCACGACCCGGCGCTCTCCCGCATTCGTGCGCCGCGCCGATCCATGACAAAGCGCATCCACAAACAGAAGCGCATCCCCGCGCTCCATAGTGACTTCCTCAGCGCCTTTGATTTCTTCACAGGGTATGTTGTGGTTCTCAGTAGCCGCCTCAGCAATTTGTGGATGGATCAGGTTGGATTTATGGCTGCCGGGAATAACGGTGGTCGCGCCGTCGCCAGGGCCGATGTCGGTCAGCGCCAGCAGAATGTTCACCTGCCCGCAATGAAAACGGCCATTGAAATAGCGGTACTGCGTGCGAACGAGGCCCTCATGGCCGCCGGAGTGGATGGGTGTAAAAGACCCCTGCTGGTTGACGATGGCGAAGCATTCGTCTATGAACAGGTCTTTCCCGGCCTCGCCTTCCCCGGCAAAGCGGCGGACGCGCTCAAGCCAGGAGGGGTGGTCAATCAGGTCCTCAAATGGCTGCCCAGCCTCAACGATATTATGCAAGCCCTGCCAGCGCGAGGTCTCATGCCCTTTGATACCGTCAAGCACGCGGTTCAAGCGCTCAACCAAATCGCGGCTGATGGCATTCTTCAGCAGCAAGTAGCCGTGCAGGTCAAAAAAGAAATCATCTTCGGCGTTGGGTGATTCCCTCTCCATTGTGCGTTCTTTCTCTTCAAGACATCCTGGGGTCTGCCGATCGTAAAAGACGGCTTGCAGTCGGGGCAGCAATGCAGCGTGCTCGCTGGACAATACCGGCATATCCCCGCAGGAGAAAATGACGTCCACATCGGCAAAGCGTTCCAATCCGGCAACGAAGCCCGCCGGTGTCAGGACACGCTCAATCAAGTTCGTCCTGAGCGCAGTCTTCTGGCACTGGCTCTCGCCGTACACCTTGCCCGTATAACCATCACAACCCACAATGATCGCGCGAAGTTGAGTGGAGGCCATGATGCGTTTATTGTAACCCGCCCCCTGCAAAACCTCCATAGATGTTATGACCGTTTATGATGTGCCGCGTGACCATGCTGCTCAAGGCCTTCCACAGCGATGTTCTGCGCGGCTCCAGCCTCGCCAGGCCAAGCCTGCTGCTGACGCACTCAATGCGGTGTTCTCAACGCCGCCGCGCTTGAACATCACGCTGTTGCGGCCTGCACCGCCGCGACGCATTGGGTCAATGCCGCACTCGGGCTTTCCTCGTCACCCTCATACTCCAGCACAGCCATTTTCACCCACTGGCTTTGCGTGATTATCTTCGCCAATGCGCTGAGATCAAGATTGCCCGTGCCGACAATTACATCCTCCGGCTTGCGGGCGCGGTCAAACGCGAAGTCCTTGATATGGATACCATAGAGACGGTCGCCAAACTGCTCCGCCATGCGAATGGGATTCTCGCCGGAATCCAGCGCCCAGGCTGTATCCAAGCACAGCCCAATGCGTTCGGATGTTTGCCCTAAGACCCATTTAAGCGCTGCCGCGCTGCCCAGCCAGTCGCGCCCACCGTGATTGTGGATGCCCAGATGGATGTCGAACTCGTCCGCCAGCATTTCAGCCACGCGCAGTGTCTCAGGCAAAGCGTTGAGATCAAGCCCCGCGCTGATATGGGAAATGCCAGCCATCCTGGCAAACTCAAAGTAGGCGCGTTCTTTCGCCGCGTTGCCACCAAACCCCTGCACGCCGAGGCTGGACAACGTTATCCCTTCGTCCGCATACGCTTTCGTCACGGCAGGCCATGTTTCGGGAGCACTGAGATTGACATGAACAGCACAGATTTCCATATGGCTGAGGCCGATTTCACGCACAAAGCGCGCAATCTGCGCGTTATCCTGAAAGTGGCGAAAGCAATAACTTTGCACGCCAAGTTCTGCGGCAAGATTCATGACATTATTCCTGACATCACTCCTGGCAAAGCGGGTTCGCGGGCGGCGACAGGTTCAGGTTGTGCGCTGCCGAGCGTGCCGTCCACGTTCTGACTGCGCTCCACCCGGCGGCGCATTCCGCCTGTTGGGTCAATGCCCGCCAGCATCATGCCCTGGCCTGCTGACAGGTGCGTCTGAACCGACGGCGCGTCTTCCGGGTCGCGCATCTGTACCAGAACCGTCGTGCGGGCCTCGCTGCTCGTGTTCACGCCCGACCCATGAATGGTCAGGTACGAGAATAGCAGCACGTCTCCCGCTTCCGCAGGCAGGGGCGTCGCCATCTCAATGGGAAACTGCGCGGTCGGCAGATGCCACGAGCCTTCGGGCAGGTGGGGCAGCATCCCTCTCTTATGCGAACCCGGCACGACCCGCACGCATCCCTTTTCCAGCGGCGCGTCATCAAAGTGGATGATGGCCGCAATCATGGAATGGTTCTCATGCGGGAAAAACGGCGCATCCTGGTGCAAGGGAAACGGCGAGCCTTTTTCCGGCGGCTTGATGAACATCTTCGTGTGATGCAATTGCACGTTAGGGCCAATGATGTCAGCGGCGGCGGAAGTAAAGCGCTCGTTCACAAGCAGACGGGCAAAGGCGGCTGATTGGAATTGCACGTCATGGCAGTGCAGCAACTGGGTTTTCCCCATGCCCTTGTGTCCATCTTGTTGGGCACTCCCCCAGGTCGCATTTATCTCCTGCTGGCGCAGGCGGGTGAGGCGGGCAATCAGGTCGTGGCATTCCTGGCGGTAAACGGCGGCCTCTTCTCGGTTCAGCAGTCCTTTGACCAGGACATAGCCGTTCTCTGCGTAAAAGCGCTTTTGGTCTTCGGTCAGCATGGCATATTGTTTCCTCTCCATGTCTATCTCTGTATACTTTATCACACGTGCGGCGGGAGTGCAATCCGCTGCAATCACTATTTTATGTGTCCATATCCACTTTGTGACAACCTCTGTGCCTGACCTGGCCCTGATTGCGCTGGCAGCACACGGCCCGCATCTGACCGAGCGTTTTCGCAGTCAGCGTCATCCGCGCCAGCCGCTGACTGACAGGAGAGCGCGTTCGCGCCGTTCTCTGCGTGCGCCTGGAGACAAGCCAGTCAATACGGCTAGTACTGTGTCACTTGAAACGTTTCCCACTGGCCGATTGCCGGGCGGTCTGCCTGCAATGGGTTCAGCCCGTAGTTTTCCGCTGAGACGTACTGGCTGTCCACCCGCGACTTCAGGCCGATGCTGCCGCCGCCCAGATCAATCCACTGGAAGGTGCGCGAAAGCCCCAGAGTGCTGCGGCTGGCGATCAGCGGGGAAGCGCCCGCGTTGTCGGCGCTCACGTAAAGATTGTTCGCGTGTGCTTGCAACGAGACATTCCCCTTGCCCGCATCCAGCACCGTGTACTGCTCCCAGGGGCCGACACTGGTGCGATTGGCAATCAGAGGAGAGGCTCCGGCATTATCGGCGCAGACATAGTTTCCGTTAGCGGCAGCCTTCAGGCTGATTGTCTTTCCGATTGGGATTGCGCCTACGAGAGTGTTGTTGATTGCCATGACGTTGACGCTGTTCCCGGCGGAGAGGGGCGCGGTCGGCGCTGCCGTGTCGTCCAGGTAGTTCTGGGTAATGATGCCGCCGTTGTCATCGCTCATCTCCACCGCCAGTCCATTGTTCTGGACGACGCTGTTGTCAAACACCGTCGCGCTGCCGCACCCATACAGGCCGATGGCTTTGCCCTGCCCGCTGCTGAAAAGGTTGTGGCTGATATGCAGCGTACCGACCATATGTGCAGAAATTGCCTTCACGCCGGTGCCGGTAAACGTGTTTTTGGTGACGGTGTAGTTGTGAAACGAATAGTCCTGACCTGCCAGCACGGGGCCGCTGCCCCAGTACGGCCCAAGCACCAGCGCCCCGACCGCCTGCGTACTGCTCAGATTGCAGTTGCGGAAGACGTTGTTGCTGACCATCACATTCTGGCAGGTTCCGCCCTGTGCCCAGTACGGGTCGGACACCAGCGCCAGGCCGCCGTTGACGCCATCGAATGTGTTGTGCGAGAATGTGCCCTTCTGGACACCCTCAATCATCACGCGCACGCCGACCTGATGCCAGTAGCAGTTGGTCATGGTGAAGGACGTCATGCGATTGCTGTTGTTTTCCAAAAAGTCGCCGGGCGTCGCTCCGGTGACCTGTTGATTCAGCGTCAGCACCACGAGGCTGCCGCCGGACTTGCTGCGCCGCCCCAGACTGTTCCAGAGATTAGACGCATCGGTGGTCGTCGGACTGGCTTCCGTGTACGCCGCCACGCTTGTGACTGTGGCCGTGTCCGCTTTGGCGAAGTTCTTGTCGGTGAAGAGGCTGACCTTGTCGCCTGCCGCGTAATCTGTGCCGCCATAAATCTGCCAGACGAGCATCTGGTTGGAGGCCAGCGTTTGCAGATACATATTGAAATGACTGCTCTGGATGTCCATTGCGTCATCGTAACTGCCACCGAACTCGCAGCCATTCATCACGACGCTGCCGCGCGGGCTGGAAGTTTGCGCGAAGGGATTGACCCCCAGTCGGTTTGTGCCGGGGATGGGGCCGTTCGCGACATTGATGATTTGCGTCAATCCATGCAGCGCGCACCCGTTTGTGTAGAAGAGCGGGCCGCCCGTGCCGCCTGCGATGTTCTTGAGCGTCAGGTTGGTCACGTCCACTGCCGAGAAATAACACAGGAGGCTGCTGCTGCTGTTGAGGGTCGGCAGTGTGACGAAGTTGCCGACGGCGTAGCGGTGGCTGGCATCCAGCCGGTCAGTCGGATCGGTGATTGTCAACTGAACGGTGTTGGAATTGATGGCCTGCCCGTTGGTGTAAGCGCCATAAACGCTGTGATAGTAGCCGTAGGGAATGTCCATGCCCGCCGACGTGTAGGCCGTGACGTTGTCTGCCGCATTGACCTGCGTGGAATAGCCGGGCATGACCGCGATCTGCATCGTCCCCGTGTTCGGGTCATAGGCCGTAATCGTGCCCTGCGTTTTGGAAAGTGCGTCGCAGTCAACAATCAGCGGCGCGCTGTCGGAGCCTTGAATGGTGATGTCTGAACAGGCGGCATTCATGTGATCCAGATTCCAGTTGTGCTGCCCGGACAGCAGGTACGCTCTAGGATTTGCCATGATAAAGGTGCAACCGGCGGCGTTCAGGGTGAAGTTGCTGACCCGAAGCACGTTGATAACAGCGCTGCTGTCGGTGAACCGGTACACGCCGGGCGAGACGGTGTAGGAAGTCTCTCCGGCGGTGATGGCATTCTGAATGGCGGTCTTCAGCGTGCTGCCAGCCTGACCCTGAGCCGCGATGGTCGCAGGGTCAGTGGAATAGCCCACCGGGCGCGCGGGCAGACTGGCATGATAAGTGGTCTTGGGGTAGCCAGCCCAGTTCGCACCCTGAGCGTGGCCCACCTGGACGCCGCCCAGCAAACTTGCGCCGCAAATCAGGACAGCCAAACTGCTCTTCCTGGTGCCTGACATTGTTCTGATGCCTGAGATCATTGTTGTCATCTCCCTTGGAAATGGAGCAGGCTGAGAAGGCGTTGCCTGTTGCCTCTCCAGATGCTCAGTTTTTGACGCGAGCATTCTGCGCTGCCTGGACAGCAGCAGCCGTCGCAAGCGTGCCGTTCACGTAATTGCGGGCCAGCGTGACGCCGGTGCAGTCTTTGATATTCAGCGCGTTCCCGGCGACGGCGAAGAACCTGTTGTCGGAAATGATGGTATTGCCGTCCGCTTCGGCATTTAGGCTGCCTCCCTCTTTGTTAGGGTTCCTGAAAAGATTGCGTGAAATGGTGAGGTTTCCAACCATGTGCGCCGAGATGGAAGGCCCGCCGGTATCAATGAACGTGTTGTGGGTGACTGCGTAGTTCTGGAAGGAATACTGCTGTCCAGGCAATAGCGGGCCGCTACCCCGGAGGGGGCCAAGCACCAGCGCCGCCAGTGATTGAACTTTATCCGCGCGGCAGTTGCGGAAGATGTTGTTGTCAATGGTGACGTTCTGGCAAGTTCCGCCCTGTGCCCAATACGGGTCAGACGTGACGGCCAGGCCGCCGTTGACCGCGTCAAACATATTGTGCGTGAACGTGCCGTTCTGAATCCCCTCTACCATGACGCGCACGCCGATGCCATGCCAGTAGCAATTTGTCATCGTGATAGAATGGAGCCGCTCGCTGTCGTTTTCCAGAAAGTCGCCGGGTGTTGTCCCCGTCACCGGTTTGTCCAGCGTCAGCACCACAAGGCTGCCGCCGGACTTGCTGCGCCGCCTGGAACTGTTCCAGATTTTGGCGGCGTCGGCCAGAGCCGCCTCATCGGTATAGGGTTCCACGGTGGTCACTTTGCCTGTATAAACATTGGCAAAGTTTTTGTCGGCATAGATGCTGATGGTGTCACCAGCCTTGTATCCCAAGCCGCCATAGATGTTCCAGCCGACCACTTGGTTGGGAGCCGCCGTTTTGTAGAACATTTTGAAGCCGTTGGCCTGAATATCAATGCCGTCGTCCCAGCAGTCGCCAAACTCGCAGCCATCTATGACGACATCGCCGCTGCTGCGGCTGATTTGCGCGCAGGGGCTTGTTCCCAGGCGATTGGTGCCGGGAGGAGCGCCGTTCCTGACGCGGATCAAGTGAGTCGTGCCGGTGAGTATTCCAGCCCATGTGTCCAGAAGCGGGCCGCCAATGCCGTTTGCGATGTCCCGCAGCGTCAGGTTGTGGGCTTCCGTGCGCTCAAAACTGGCAAGCACGCCGCCCGCATTGTTCGTGGTCGGCAGCGTGACAAAGTTGCCAACGGCGTAGCGGTGACTGGCGTCAAGCCTGTCTGCGGCGTCACTGAGGGTCAGTCGGACGGTGCGGGCGGACGCATCCACCTCCACGCTGGAGCATTTCCCATACAAATCGTGATAATAGCCGAAAGGAATGTCTGACCCATCTGAACTGTACGCCGTGAGGAAAATAGGATGCTGTGCGTCCGGCACAGGGGTGACCTGCGCCGAGTAGCCGGGCATCAGTTTGACCTGCACGATGCCTGTAGCCGGATTGTAGGCAGTGATTGTGCCCTGCGTTTTGCCGAGCAGGTCGCGGTCAACGATCAGCGGCTTGCCAGGTGCGCCCTGAACGGTGATGTCCGAGCAGATGCCCGGCAGGGGGTCGCTTTCCTGCTTGTCCCCGGACACCAGATGCGCCTGGGGATTTGCCAGGATGAACGTGCAGCCGGGAGCGTTGAGCGTGAAGTGATTAACGCGCAGGACGCTGACAACTCCGCCGCTGTCGGCGAACCGGTAAACGCCGGGCGCGACGGTGTAGGAGGCTTTTCCGGCGCTGATGGCGCTCTGGATACGGGCTTTCAGCGCGGCCCCTGCCTGCGCTTGAGCGGCAATCACCGCTGGATCGGTGGAAAACCCTTTGGGATAGGCAGGCAAAGCGGGATTGTAGACGCCATGAGGGTTTGTGGGCCAGCTTGTATAGCCTGACCAATTCGCGCCTTGAGCATACGTCAATGGAGCGCGGCTCAACAGGAGCGCCCCGCAAAGCAGAGCCGCCGAGCCGATCCTGACTGCGGAAAACATGGACATCGTCTTGATACTCCTTCGCATCCCTATTGTAAGCGAATTCTTGCAAAAGGGACATAGACAGTATGGCTTGGGAATATGGATGAAATGACCGAGCGTTGTTCTGGCGCGACTTAGGGGACGGTGCGAACTCCGGTTTCGTCGTTGCCGGTTAGGTTTGTCACGGTGCCTTTGATGCTCATCAGCGGCGACGCGTAATAGGAAGCATTCCTGATGACGTTTCCCTTCAGCGCAACATCACGCGTGTTTTCTAAGCGCAGCGGCGCGTGCGGCGTGTCGCCCGCCGCCCACTGCTCCGGCGCAGTCAGAAGGTTGCTGGAGAGGCTCGCCCCCTGTGTCCAGGCCAGAGAAATGTCGCCCCCATAGTTGGAAATAAGTTGATTGGCGCGGATTGTGATGCTGCGGTTGCCCATTGCTCCATCACCATGAATATTGATAGCCGCCTGGTCATGGCGTCCCAATCCGCAGCCGCGCACCGTGTTGCCTTCCACCAGCACGTTTTGCGAGTAGTCGCCTTCGCCAGACCAGTATTCCGGCCCGACCGAGATGCCGGACTCGCCACAGCCTTCCACAACATTGTCGCGGACGATGCCGTTGTCGGCCTTGAGAAGCATTCCGCGCGAGCGTGTGTTGCCCAGACGGCAGCCGATGATCTTGAAGCCCTGCCCGGCCCCCAACGGGTTGGAAACGCGCAGGTCAAGGGCATCCCCCGGCACTTTGATGACCTTTAACTCTTTGTTCAGCGTCACGGTCGTGGTTTTGTCGCCGTTGTCCTTCAGACCGGTGATAATCGCTTCGCCGAAGAACCCTTTGCTGCTGGAAACGCGCGCCGGTTCTCCCACCTTCAGCCCGGCCCTGCCATTTTCCACGAGAAGATTAGAGCCTGACGCGCTTTTTATTTTCTGAAAGAAGTTGTGGATGGCGATGCAGTCGTCCAGAATGACGCCCTGCCAGACGCAGTTCTCAATGTCGGGGCCAGGGTTCGCGCCGCCTGAGTGCAGGCCGTCGGCCAGGCCGCTAACCAACGGGTCTTCCGTTGCCCCCGCAGGGCGCGGGCCGGGCGACCAGACGCAGCGGAGAATGCGGTTGCCGCCGCCGCCCGCCTCGCGTAGAGGAGAAAAGCCGTTCCGCATCATCGTCACGTTTTGCGCCGTGCAGTTGCGGCTGTTGTTGAAGTAAACTTTAAACCCCGGCCCGCCGCGCCGCCCGACAAGCCAATCGCCAACACCGAAATTGAGCGTCTTTTTGCCAAACGTAAAGCGATACACGCCGCCGCCCAAGTCTGTCATAGCCCCACGCCAGGTATCTCCGTTCCCGACTTTGAGCAGGCGCGTCTTGCCGTTTATGACATTGAGTGCGCGCGGCTCTTTAAGGTCAGCAGGCGGCACGGGATAGCCCGCGTCGGTCTTCCAGTCGCAGGTGGCGTTTCCATCCGTCCCCTGACCAATGGCTATGACTTTGCCCTGATAAGAAGTCAAGGCGGTCTGGGAAAGCGTTGGGCCGTCCATGGTGACATTTGTGCAGTCGTTGAACTGAAAGAGGTCGTGCCCCCAGTCTCTCTCCTGAGAGATAATGATGACGCCGGGCGCGCTGATGAGAGTGTTTTGCCAGTCGTTGAGAACAAAAATGGCCCTCTCCATTTTGGGAAGCAGATAGGTGCCAGGCCGAATGACGATGCGGCGCGCGCCGCTCTTATAGGCCGCTTGCAGGGCGGCAGGCAGCATGCTGGGGTTTGCCGGATCGCCAATTGTGGTGGTTTGCAAATCAGGCGCAGCAGGGACGGGCGCAGCCGGGCCAGACCCCAGCAGCAGCGTGGCGCACAGGAGCGAGAAGCGTGCGCGCTTGTTGGTTTGGAGGGTGCTCGTAAACAGTATATTCATGTTTGTTGCTTCTCTCATTCGGCCAGCACGATTGTAAAAGTTTGACCCCATTCGTTGCGTGTGACGCGGCTCAAGTCCAGCGTCACGACCGTTGCTGGGGACAGCGTTTCCACATGGAAGTAATCGCTTTTCGTCAGCACTGTGTGTGATGGTAGGGCAAGCACAATCATGATGGACTCCGTGTTGGCGCGAGTCGGGTCGGAAACAGCAAGCGTGATGGTTCCCTCCTGACGCCTGACCATGACGCAGGCTTTGCGGTTGGAAGACAACCAACTTCTGCCATCCAGTGGCACCCTCGTGGGGGTGTCCTTCCAGAAGTTAGCCGCAACCATGCCCAGCGTTTTCTGCTGGACGGCATGAACCGCAGGAGTATTCGTCAGAATGACCACATCCGGGTTTTCGGCATAACGCGCAAGGGCAGTCGCGCTTTGGCCTGGCAGGATGGTGTAAGCGTAGGAGGCAGCGGCGGGCCTGACGCCTTGCTCAATCCACAACGTTAAATAGTGCCGTGCGACTTCGTCCCTGGCTTCAGAATGGTAGGCATTGATCTCGCGCCAACTCCCCGTTCGCGTCTCGCGCAGCGCCTGCACCTGAGTTCCTTCCAGGAACAGATAGCCCAGGTCGCTGCCCGGCACATTTCCCGCCAGATGAAGCCATTGGGCTGGAAAGGCTTCTTGTTGACCGAACGCGGTCACTTGCGGCTGACCGTTAACAAGAAGCGTGTTTTCTCCTGCGCCCGCAAGCCGCCGGTTTTCTATAATGGTTTCCACCGGTTTTTCATCATTGGCCTGAATGCCAGAGCCGAGACACACGATTTCGTCCTGGAACAGAAACCACGACTTGCGCGCCGTGAGGGTCTGGCCGTCAGGCTCAATCACTGTCTTTTGTTTCTGGCTGTCCCAATGGTTCCAGATGCCGGGCTTTAGTTCCATGCCGGTGACGCCGCAGATGCCGTCTGCGCTCGCGCCGCCAGCCCAGTTGCTGCCATTTTGAGAGTTAGCAGGCTTTTCCAAATCCTGCACGACTGTGGTGCCGGGCAGCCGATGCCAATTCACGGTCGGCCAGTAGCCATCGGTGAATTGTGCCGTGTCACTGTCAGCAATCTGCAGCCAGCCGTCGCTGGTGTGCCAGCCTTTCAGATTTTCCCCATTCAGGCATTCATAACTATAGAGAGTGTCTGAATACATACTCACCGACGCGCCATATGCTGGCCGCAGCAGGCTCGTGC
The DNA here is from genome assembly GCA_963835235.1 of uncultured Armatimonadota bacterium. Classification (GTDB taxonomy): domain Bacteria; phylum Armatimonadota; class Armatimonadia; order Armatimonadales; family Capsulimonadaceae; genus CAWIET01. The sequence continues at coordinate 65,794 of CAWIET010000003.1, read as the reverse complement.
GAGCCATCAACGGGAAGTGCTTGAACAGGACAGCCGGAGGCGCGGGCTTAACATCTGGGTCAGCCATGAGCGCTTTTAATGCTGCAATCTGCGAGTAACTAATCCCGACAGCCATTTCCGGTGCGGCGATGCCTTTCACGCAGCGTTGCAATTGCGCCTGGTACATTTCCGGCGCGGCCTCCAGCAGGGCCAGCAGGATGTTCACAACGCCGGTTGGTGACCGATCCAGGTTGAACCGCGAAATCTCCCGTCCCACCGTGCTGTCAAACATCTGGCCTTTGTAGAGCAAGGGCGCGTACGAATCAAAGAACCAGCGGCAGACATGGTTCCGTTCCGGCCCTTCCACTGCCCAGGGCGAACCTGCCAGCAGCGCCACCAACTGCGCGCATGAAGTCAGGGCGGCGCGGCCATAGCCGCCGTTATAGGGGTGGCGATCGTGGGCAAAAAAAGAGCCATCACGATAGAAACCTTCCGCGAAGCCAGACTTCCTGGGGTCTTCTGGCGGGTCAGAATATTGCAGCATCGTGCCGCTAATCCAGGCGCGCGCGTCGCGGAGGGCCTGGTCATTTCCAGTTAATAAGCCGCGCCGGATGAGAATGTCAGCGCGCCACGCGCCATTGGCCCCGGTTGCGGTGATGATGGGCGTAAAGTGCATGCTGGCGTCCGTGGCCGCTTTGACGAGCTCCGGCGGCAAGTCCTCATGCACACAGGCGAGCAGCGTGTTCAGGTGGAGCGGCACGCCGATTTGCCAGTCCCACCAGTTGTCATATTGAACGTTTCCCTCGCTGTTGTAGCGGCTTTTGAGGAACCAGGCAAGCCCTTGCGTGATGTCCCTGAGAAGGCCTTCACTGCCATACAGGGTGGAGCCTCTGAGAGCATAGGAAACGGCCAGCGCAGACAAACGCCGAGTCGTGGTCGTCAGGGCGGCGGAATTGTGCGCGGTATCCAGATCAGGCCATAGTTCGGTCGGCGCCTTCGGCTCAGGAAGCATCGCCTCCCGAAGTGCACTGGCTTCGCGGGACTGTGTGTCAATGCGGGATTTGATGAGCGGATCGGAGACATCCAGGCTTGCGTCGCCGACCAGGGAAGCCAGCCAGCGCTGGCGCAGCAGAGTGAACGCGTCATCAAGTGCAGAAGTGTTCATTAAGGCGTCCCCGTTCCTTCGCGATTGGTTGCCTTATGCCAGTGGCAGGCGAGTACCCCGCTTAAAACAGTGGCGGCGCGTTTGGCTGCGTCTAAGTCAGGGCAGGTTGGCTGAATGGCAAGGGCTTGTCTCAATTTGGCCCGGTCGTTTTCGGCTGTGGCTTCAATCGCGAGTGTTTCCCCTGCGCGCATGACTTCACTGAGCGCCAGCAAGGAGGCAGGCAGCGGCCTAGACGGCATCGGCGCAACCCTTCCCTGCTGCTCAATCCTCGCAAAACGCGAGCCATGCACTGGTGATACCAGCCGACCGGCTTGCGTCGGCACATCACTCCGCGGGCCGCAGACTCCTCCTCGGTGAGCGCCGCGCGCGGCTCGCTTTCGCGTCGTCTTTGGGCGGCGGCACGGCCTCCATGAGAAACAACTCACTGACATTGACGCGGCTTCCGCCCACACTGGCTAACTTCTGGAAAGCAGTGTTCATCGCGCACCTGCTGACTTGAGGCCACCCGTATCGCGCAGCGGCTCCGGTGCGCCATTTATGGTTACTGGTGCGCCGGTCATACCGGACACGACATTGTTATGCATTTGGTAAGCGGCAGCGGCATTAATTCCAATGCCTGTTCCCATGCCTCCCAGGATAGTGTTGCCGGTGATGCTGACGGGGCCGAACATGGCTTTTGCCGTGTCGGGAACGCCGCTCGGCCCGTAATGCAGGGCTGATGACTTCCAATATGTGGCATAGGGCACCTGAACAAACTTGTTGTTCCGAATGACGCATTCGTCCCACGTGCCGCCTTCCCACCACCACAAATCCGTCGTGACGGCCAATCCCTGCCCAATGCGGGTGAAAGTGTTTCCGGTGAAGATGCCTTTCTTGAAGCCCTGCACCATGACGCGCACGGTGCTGTTTGTCCATTTGCAGTTTCGCATGACGAACAACTCGCCACGCGCCGACATATTCTCTACAAGGTCGGCAGGCGCGGCGGACACGTCTCGATCCAGCGTCAACCGCCACAGCGCGGGATTGTCGCGGTCGCGGCGTTTGAGCAGCGTGCTCTGCACTTTTTCTCGCGTCGGCCTTGAGAGCCGCATCTTCCAGCGGTTCCGCCTTCTGGACAAGGGCACGCGCCGTTTCGCGGGCCGCGCTGTTCTCAAACACGCGCACTTTGTCTCCACTCTTGAAGCCACCGTTCATCACCAGAATGGTGCGCGGCGTTTCCTGTTTGTAGAGCATGCCGTAGGTTCCAGACCCGACATTCAGGTCGTCGTCAGTGCTGCCGTTGAACTCGCAGCCGTCAAAAACAACCGTGCTGCCCGCCCCAAAACTGTGCTGTGGGCCAGACCCGCCAATCAGGCGGCTGGTGCCAGGTTCGGGAATGGCTCGCACACGCGTGTAATGCCAGACGCCGCTGCCGCCGCCCCACGAAATCAAGGACGTGCAGCCGGTATACGCCGTGATGTCTTGAAGCGTCATGCCGTCCACATCGCGCAGCGTGCCGATGCCGTCGCCCGCGCCCAGAGTGATGTAGTTTCCCGGCTTCAGCAGCGGCAGGATTTTCGGGTTGACCGCGATGCGTCCCACTTTGCGAGCCTCGTCTTGCCACGTGAAGTCGGAATACTCTAAAAAGGGCCACTGCTTGTCCGGCGACGGAGACTGCCACACGCCATCAGGGCCAAAAATCATCATGCGCGCTTTGGCGGGCGGCGTCGGGTAGCCCGACATGATCTGGATGTCTGCGGTTCCAGCCCCGTCGTTGCGCGCCATGACTTTTGCCTGAGAAAAACGTAGCGGGTCGGCGTCCAGCGTCAGGGGGCCGACAATCGCCATCTGAGAACAGTCCTGAATGAGAAACAATTCTCCAGTCAAGTTTTCCATGACAAACGTGCAGCCTGCCGCGTGAACGGCAAAATTGGACTTTTTGCTGAAGTTGAATGGCCGGGAGCCGGTGAAGCGATACACGCCGGGAGGGAACGTGTAGCCGCTTTTCTTTGCGTCCAGCGCGGCATACATCTGCTTGAGGGCCGTCGTTCCTGCCTGCCGCTGTGCTGCCTTTTCCGGCTCGGTATAGGCGGCAAGCGCCGCGGGAGCACTGGCATTCCACGCCCCGGCCAGGCTGCCGCCTGAGAGCAGTGCCAGTAGGGCCAAGGCAGCAGTCCAACCCGCGCGAATGACAACAGAACGATGCTTCATCTCAATCCTTTTGGCAAAGCCAGTGTATTCATCACTCGCTAGCGCCCTTACTGACAACTGCCCCAACTCGCGAGCAGAAAACTCTGCGAGCAGGGGCAGTGATGAACTTCGCTGTTCAGTGATAGACTAAGCGGCGGCTTCCGTCTCCTGGTGCGTCTCGCCTGCCTTACGCCTTCTGGCTTTGACTGCCAGCCCGGACAGCCCCAGCGCGCCCACCAGCAGAGAGACCCACTCGGAAGGCTCCGGCGCCACCACCTCGCCCGTCGTCAGCAGGCGCGCCGCATACGTCTGGTTGTACGTCACGCCCCCCGCACCCGTCGGGTTCACAAAGAACACATTCAATAACTCCTGAGCCGTCTGTCCGCTCCCCCCAAAGAACAACTGGTCTATCCCGCCCCCGCTCGCCGGGGTGAACGTACCGTTAAAGTTGCCGTCCTTGTAGTTGAGGATGTACAGGTTCCCCGTCCCGCTCACCCCGCTGAACGCCAGCACCTCCGGCGTCGTCCCCGTCCCGAAGTCCAGGTACGAGTTCGTTCCCGCCGCCAGGGTGAGAACGCCCGCCCCGAAACTGGTGGCGACCACACCCGCCTGACCGGTCGGGCTTTCCCCGCTGCTGGTGCCCAGGCTGCTGCCGTTGGCATCGGCGAGCGTGCCGCCGGAGAGGGTGACGGAGGGCAGCGCGTTGCTGGTCGTGCCCGCTGTGCCCAGTTGATTGGACGCCTGCACCACCACCACGCCGTTGCTGGCAGAGGCCACCTGCGCCCCCGTCCCGCTGATCGTGAGGGCGCTGCTCGTGAGGGCCGCTCCGCCCGTGTTGTCCAGCGCGAGCGTCCCGGCAGACACCGTGGTCGTCCCCGTCGCGCTGTCGGTGACCGTGAGGGTCAGCGTCCCGGCGCCCGTCTTGGTCAGGCTGCCCGTGCCCGTGACATTGCCGCTCACGGTCACGGTGTCCCCGCTGCTGGCCGTGCTGAGGGTGGTCGCTGTCGCCAGGCTGACCGGGGCGCTGATCGTGTTGCCTGTGCCCGTCGCTGTCACCGTCGCTGTGCCGCCTGCGTTGGTCCCACTGAGCGTCAGCGTGCCGCCGCCCGCCGTCAGGCTGCTGCCCGCCCCCAGGGTCAGCGCCGCCAGGTTGGGGCTGGCGTTCAAGACGACCGATTTGCCGCCAGTGATGGTGGCCGTGTCCTGTCCGGTGAAGCCCGCGTCAATGCCGGGCGCGCCGCCCTGGTTCCACTGGCTCTGCACCGTCGCATTGCTGCCGTTGACGTAGTTGCCGCCAGTGGCTCCCACGTAGCTCTCCTGCCCGCTGTAGACGTTGAGGCTGGCGGGGGTGGTGCCGGTGAGGGTCGCTGCCCCGCCCAGCGTGCCGTTGGTGGCTGTGGTCACGGTGGGAGTGATGGTGTTTGCTCCCACGGTGCTTGCGGTGAAGGTAAGGCCCGTGTTGCTGGCCGAGGCTCCCTGTGCGAGTGGGCCGCCATTGGTGGCGGCGCCGGTCGTTGGGCCGGGGGTGGAGGATGCCCCTAAGCCGGTGTAGTTGAGGGTGTCTGCGGTGCCGGTGCCGGTGTTGGTGATGGTGGACGTGATGCCGGTGGTGCTGCCCTGGCGCAGGTTAGAGGCTGCTGCTGTTGCCGAAAGCGTGTACGTCGTCGCCGTCGTGGTCGGGATCATGTTCAAGACGAGGCTGTTGCCGCTGAAGGCGAGTGTGTAGCCGGAGATGCCGGAGAGGGTGAAGTCGGACAGCGGGGTGGCTCCGAGGCCGCCGGAGAAGGTGGCGAGGATGTACTGTGCGGCGGTGGGCGTGGCGAGGGCATTGCCGACGACGCTGACGCCAGGGGAAGCGGCGAGTGCGCCGGTGCTGGACAGGAGGTCAGTGGTGGAGGCGTTGAGGTCAAAGCCGAGTGTGCTGCCGTTGTTGAAGGTGAGCGCGCCTGTTGTCAGCGTGCCGATGGTGCCCACCGTGCCCGCGTTAATAGTGCCGCTGTCGGAGACTGTGCCGCCGACGGTGCCGGTGCCCGTGAGGGTTGCTCCACTGGCCACCGTAACGGCGCCGGTGCCCGTGCCGGAACCGGTGGTGTTGGTGACGGCTAGAGTGCCACTGGTAACCGCAGTCGTTCCCGTGTAGGTGTTCGCAGTGGAAAGCGTCAGCGACCCGCCCGCACCGCTGGAGTTCACGGTCAGGCCGCCGTCGGTGGCCGGAGTGCCAGCATGGGTCAGCGGCGCATTCCAGGTGACGGCGAAGCCGTTGGTGTCAATCGTGCCGCCATTTGCGCCGATGCTGCTGTTATAGGTAGTCTGCGTAGTCCCTGTGGTCGGAGTGAAAGCGAGAGCCTGCCTGGCCTGCAGGATGCCGCCATTGAAATTGAAATTCATCGTGGCCGCAGTATTGCCATCGGTATTGGAAAAGCCGTTCGCCTGGAGCGTTCCGCCGTTCAGGTTGTAAGTCCCGACCAGGGTGCCCCCGTAATTTCTTCCGAGGCTAATCGTGCCGATGGTGGCGGTGCCGCCGTTCTGAGTGAATGTCCCGGTTGTCGGGCTATTATGGTCGGGGGCATCGCCCAGCACCAGGGCATTGTTTCCCAGTCCGAGCGTCCCATTGTTGAGCGTGTAATTTCCGGTCGCGCCTGCAAAACCGGTCGTCGCGGCGGCGAGAACCAGCCCGCCGCTGACGAACGTGCTGGCCGCGGTTCCGTTAATGGTGACTGAGCCGCCGTTCTGGGTTACGTTGCCATTGGCAGCATTGCCGACGAACCAACCGCCGCTCGATGTGATCGCGGTGCCGGTGCCGACGATCAGGGAACCCGTATTGGCGGTCACCTGGGCAAGCGCGTCCGTTCCCGTGAGAGCCGTCGCTCCCGTTCCGGCAATGGTCAGAGCATTTGCTCCGGCGGTCACATTGTTCAGGGTCAGTGTGTTGGCGCTGCTGTTGGTGAACGTGGACGCGCCGGTAAGTGTCGCGGCAGAGACCGTTTCTGCCGCCGCCCCGCTGCTGACTGTCGCGCCTGCGCCGGTCGAGAGGTTAGCGATTGTCGTCGTGCCGGAACCCGCCAGGGTTAAGAGATTTGCTCCGGCGGACACGCTGCCCAAAGCCAGCGCGCTGGCGCTGCCGTTGGTGAATGTAGATGCCCCGCCCAGGGTGACGGCAGAGATTGTCACTGCGCCTGCACCGCTGTTGATCGTCGCGCCGGTGGAGGTGGAAAGGCTGGAGATAGTTGTCGCGCCGGAACCCGCTAGGGTCAGGAGGTTGGAACCGGCGGTTACGCTGCCGCTCAAAGCCAGCGCGTTGGCGCTGCTGTTGGTGAAGGTCTGCGCTCTGCCCAGGATTACGTGAGCGCTGATTGTGTTTGCGCCGGAGCCAGCCTGAACATTGATGCCATTGCCTGCAGGGTTATAGCCGTCGCCAACAGCGTTAATTGTGAGCGTGCTGGCCGCGCCGCCTGTGCCGGGAGCAATGCCGCTTCCAGCGGTGTTGCTGGTTCCTGTGCCAGAGAATGTCAGGCTGTTGACTGTGTACGCCTGGTCAAGTGTCGTGTTGGCGAAGTTGGCAGCCATATTCGCGGTGAAGATAATGTTATCGGCTGCCGTAGGAATGGTTGAGGTGAACGCGGTTCCGGCGGCGTCCGAGGTGAAGTTTGTCTTGCCGCCCGTGACGGTACTCCAGGATGGGCCATTCGCCCCCTGCCAGTAGATATGCGTGTAAGCGTTCGGCGTCTCCAGCAACTGCAGCAAAGTTCCGGTATCCACGAGAGTCAAGTTGTAGCCGTTGAGCGCCTGACTTGCTGCCCCTAGCGTGAACGTGCCGCCGTTTAATCCGCCGCCTGGCGCGCTGATGAGGGTAATGGGATTACCGCCGTTGCCGTTGATGCCGCCCGTAAGGTTAGTGAGATTGATCGTGTTGGATCCGGACACACTTGCCAGCAGGCCGCTGCCGAGGGTGAGGCTATCGGCGGTGTTGCCCTGTACGTCGAAGTTCAAGATGCTGTTGATGAGGGTCAACGCGGTCGCGCCGGAGGCAGCGTTGTTGAGGGCGAGGCTGCCGATGGCCCCGCTGGCCAGCGAGAACGTCGCTCCGCTGCCCACACTGAGCGCATTGGTGCTGAGGCTGCCGCCGCTGCCGACATCCAGCGTGCCTGAGTTCACGGTGGTCGCGCCGCTGTAGGTCTCGGCTTTGGTCAGTGTCAGCGTTCCCGCCCCGCTTTTGGCCAGACTGCCGGAGCCGCCGATGGCATAGACGGGGCTTTGATTGGCGACATCGTTGTAGGCGAGTGTTCCATTGTCGTTAACGCCGCTGGTAGCGAGAGAGCCGTCGTTGCCGGTCGTACCGTTGCCCAAGTTGAGCGTCGCGCCGCTGCCAATGACGCTCGCTCCCGTGTAGGTATTAGCCGCTGTCAGTGTGAGTGCGCCGCCTGCTGTGGTAGAGTTGATGGTCAGGCCGCCGTCGGTAGCTGGCGTGCCCGCGTGGGTCAGCGGGCTGTTCCAGGTGATGGCGAAGCCGTTGGTGTCAATCGTGCCGCCATTTGCGCCGACGCTGCTGCTGTAGTTCACCTTTGATGCAGTCGGCCCGAACCCGAATGCTCCTGTCGCCTGAAGGGTTCCGCCATTGAAGTTGAAGTTCAGGTTCGAGCCGGGGTTGCCCCCTCCGACGATGCTGATGCCGCCTGTTGTTAGAGTTCCGCCACTGAGGTTGTAGTTGCCAGTCGCCGCGTTTCCATAACCCTGGCCGACAGAGACGGAGCTGGTGATAACTGTTCCCCCGTTTTGGTTGAAGGTTCCGGTGGAAGTCCAGGCGCCGCCCGTATTCTGGTCGCCCCCGGACAGGCCCAGAGTATTTGTGCCCAGGTTCAGTGTCCCGCCATTGAGCGTGTAGATGCCGGTGGAGTTGAAATTCCCTGCTGCGTTGCTGCCGCTCGGCCCATAGCCGAGCAGGAGTCCAGCGGTGACACCCAGGTTACTGTTGTTGGTGCCATTGATGGTGACGGTGCCGCCGTTCTGGATAACGGTTCCGGTCGTGACGGCTCCCGTCCTGGCGCCGCCAGCAGTCACACTGTTGCCAACGATCCATCCGCCACTTGAGGTGATCGCAGCGCCGGTTCCAATCACAAGGTTGCCACTGGAGACGGTCAGGCTTCCGAGCGTGTCCGTGCCGGAAAGTACGGTGCTGCCGGTGCCGACTGTCGCCGTGTTCGTCCCGGCGATGCTCAGGGCATTGCCGCCTGCATTTACATTCCCGCTCACGGTCAGGGGATTGGCAGCGGTGGTATTGAGATTGTTCCAGGTCTGCGCCCCGCTCAAGGTCATCGCCGCACCTAAGGTGACGGCGCCCGTCCCGGCATTGTCCGTAATGCCGCCCGTGCCGATCGTCAGTATGTTTCCATCCGCGCTGAGACCGACTGCACTGCTGTCATTGAACACCAGCCCCAGGATGCTCATGTTCGCGCCCAGAACTGTGGAGCCTTGATTGGTCGCGCCGGTGGACGAGAAGGTGACGGTCGCGGTTGAACCGGGCGTCAGAGAAGTCACCGTACCGGCCTGATTGGACGCCCAGTTGCTGGTCGTGCTGCCGTCGGAGATGGCCCAGACATTGCTGCCACCGCTGAAGCCGCCCTTCCAGTATTCGCTGGTAAGCGCCGTCTGGCTGGTGACGCCGATGGTGACGGTGTTGGCAGTTCTGGTGAGACTGCCAGGGGTCACGGTGAAGTTCGAGGTGTTATAAAGAGTGCCGAGATTCAGCGTCCCGCCGTTCAGCCCGCCCGCAGTATCGGACAAGAGCGTCTGGGTGCCGGTCGTCGGAGCCACGCCGGGGACGGAGTAGATGTTGATCGTGTTCGTTCCGGTGAGATTCGCGGCTGCCGTGCTGGAAATCGTCCCGCCCAGCCCGACCCCGATGGTGCCGCCGCCGGTCATCTTCAGGACGCCACCGCCCAGCGTGAGTATTTTGCCGGCTGCCGTTGTATTATAATCGAAAGTGCCGCCGCTGGCGACGGTCAGGCCGCCGGTTCCCAGATCGTTACCATTGTTTGTCGCAATCAGCGTGCCGGAATTGACGGTGGTGCCGCCGGAATAATTATTCACGCCAGTAAGCGTCTGCGTCCCGGTTCCGTTCATCACCAGCGCCAGTACATCACCGGCGTTCGTGCCACCGCCCGTATCATGATCCCGGATCAGGCCGTTGAACGAATAAGTTCCGCTGCCTCCCAGCATCAATGTCTGTGCTCCATAATTTGGATTGGCAGCATCATTTGGGCCGCCGATTTCCACGACTGAATTGCCAGCGCTTGATGCATTCAAGCCGCCGATGGTCTGGCCGAAATGCATCACGAAGTATTGATAATTGCCGGTTCCGCCAAATGAAACGATGGAGTTTGCGCTGAACTGATTGGCGGCGCTCATCTGAACGCCGGTCACATTGCCGTTGGCTCCAATCTGCAAGTTTCCCAGAATGGTGGGAGCCGCCGTTGTGCTGGCGGTGTTGTTGAGGATCAAATCAATGTTTGCGTAGTTGGCGCCGCCGCCGGTACTGTTGACAATCCAGTTGCCGGCAAACGTGTTGGTTCCGGTCAGCGTTAGAGCATTGGCGGCGCTGGCTGCCCCGACCGTATTGTTCAGGGTGATGGTGCTTCCCAATCCATTGTTCGTGACGCCGCTGATGACGCCGCTGATCGTGGCTGCTTTTGACTGGCTAAAGGTCGTATTGCCTGCGAGCGCCAAATTCAAACCGTAATTTCAATCCGCCTGCCGCGTTCAGGTTAAGCGTTGCGCCGCTTCCGCCCAGAGTGATTAAGTTGCTGCCTGTGCCGGGACTGAGTGTGAGCGCACCCGCATTGCTGAATGTCAGGACATTCGCATTCAGGGGCTGGGTCAAATCATCCGTTTGCGTGGAAGCCGTCGCATTGTTGAAGACCAGCGTATCGTTTGTTGTTGTGCCTCCCGCAGGGATTGTGGAGGAGAAGCCGGTGGACATATTAATGGCGCCGGTGCCGCTGTCCGTATAGGTCGCCGCAGGCGGGGGCGGAAGCGCCTGGCTGGTCAGAGCGTTCATGCTCGCCAGTCCCCAATTGGAACGGCTGGCCTGCGCCGCGCGCGGCGTCCAGCTGGTCATGGCGCGAAATGTTGTCGTGCGGGCCGTGTTGAAGGTCAGAGCGTCTACGCTTACGGGGGACGCGGACGCGGATTGCGCCCCCAGGCCAATCAGCGTGCCAGCGGCCAGAAGGCGCAGGCTACGGCGAACGGCGAGGCGGCGCAGCGAGGCTGACATCCCCCGGCTCTGGAGGGCCTTACGCGATGAAACCGATGAGGGAAGGTGAGTAAGTTTCGTTTGCATAGTGTTTGTCTCTAATAAATGCGGGCAGCGCTGCCGGAGTAAAGTTTATGACCGCTTCGTGCGATTGGGCAGCCTCAGAGTTGATATAATGATACAATTGTCATGCGAGCGCTCTTGAACGCGCCCTAACATTTCTGTCCTCGCCAACAGAGAACTTTGCTGTCTGCAAAGCCGCGTCATTGTGCTGCATCCGGCCCTGTTCTTCAGTCCAGTCCATTATAAATCGCTTTTGGAAAAATTGGCATAGATGCCTTGACCCACAAAAATGTATCTTTTGACCGGGATGATGGGTAAAATGTGCCATACTTTTGTCCCTGCGAATGCCGCAGTCGCAACAAGAGAGGGCCCATGCAGAGTGAACTGAAAACCCAGAACGCGCAGGCAGTGTGCGGAGAGCAAGCCAAGCAGCACAGCCTCCAGACCGAAGAAACACAGATGTTTTTCCGCAATCGGCCTGAAACGCCGGTGGGCCGCATCCAGGTGGCAGGCTGCGTGAAGGACACCTGGCGTCTCTGCACCTGGCCGATGCGTGTGCTGGGGACATACGCTATCGTGTATGTCACCGAAGGAGCCGGACGCTTCCGGGATGCTCTGGGCAGCGACTTGGAAGTTTTGCCGGGCGACCTGCTCGTATTATTTCCTGACGTTCCCCATTCTTACGGGCCAAGGCCAGGGGGGCATTGGAGCGAGATTTACGCTCATTTTGATGGCCCTCCCTTTACTCTCTGGCAGCAGGCCGGGCTGCTAGACCCGACAAAGCCCGTCCATCGTCTCCTGCCTCTGGAGCAGTGGCGCGCGGAACTGCAAGCCGTGCTTCGGGATCAGCCAGTTGAAAATGAAACGGGGCAAATAGTGCAAGTTAGCCAGTTCCTGGCCGTTTTAACCCGGATGCTGGCTACTGGCCTTTTGGTATATAATGAAGGCGACCCACCTCAATGGCTGCAAATTGCCCTGGCCCTGCTTGACACCGATTTCAGCAATGAAGTGCCTTTGAAGGAGATTGCGAAACAAGCGGGCCTGCCCTATCACACCTTCCGCAAGCGCTTTGAGCATGCCACCGGCCTTCCGCCCACGCGCTATCGGTTCACCCGCCGCATGGAAGCGGCCAGCTCCATGCTGCTGCACACGAAGATGAAGGTGCGCGACATCGCGGAAAGCCTTCACTTCAATGACGAGTTCCACTTCTCCAACCGGTTTCAATGGTACACAGGCCTGCGGCCCAGCGCGTACCGCCGCGAGGGCCGGATGGGGACGCTGCCGTTCCCGGCGGGCAGTTCGCTGTCGTGGCCGCCCCGCGCCGGACGAGATGGCTTAAATGGAGAGGATGATGCGGACGAAGCAGACGCGCGCGCGGACGAGTCCTCCTACGTCGCCCAGTGAACCACGAGCGTTCCTCGCCCGCCGAGGCTCACGGTGTCGCCTTCCAGTCGCGCCTGTTGCGTGCTCCACAGAGTGCGCGGTCTGAGCGAGCCTGGCGTGACCAGTCGGCAGGAGCGCGCTTTGTCCGTGCCGTTGGTGATGACGGTCACGAACTCCTCCCCGCTGTGCAGCGTTCGCAAAAGAACGCCCGGTGCGTATTCTGCAAACCGAATCGGAAGCATCGTGATGTGTTCGCCCGCCACGGCATTCAGGAATGTTGCGAGAGGCCGCCGGTCTCCCAGCCAGGCTCCCATGCCAATTAGCGACGGGAGCCAATGCACCTGGCCCGCACCATAGTGATGGGCAGTCGCCAGAACGCGCTGGCCTTGCTGGCAAAGCACGTCGCCAGACTGGTTCTCAATGTCGCAGGTAAACCTGTGGGTGGGCAGTGCAGCACAGCCTGAACCCATCTCCATCAGGCCGCCCTGCGAAAGATAGCGCGCCTCTTTGAATGTTCCGCCGAAGGCGTCCGCCAGCGGAAAATCCCCTAGCGGCCAGACATGGGTCATGGGGTCATAGAATCCGGTTAACCCCGTTGCGAGCACGTGATTGCCCGCGCGGACGAATTCGCTGATGCGAGCGCTCTGCTCCCCGGACAGCGCCGACACGTGAGGCAGCACAACAAATTGGGGAGTGCCGGACGCGGTATCCCACGCGAAGTCGTGAATGTGCTTCACCTGCACCGGGACGCCCAGTTCCTGGAATGCCTCGTACAGGCCGAGCGCCTCTAGGATGTGACCATCGCCGCCTTCGTCGCCAAACCGTTGCTGGACAGTCATCGTTTCCAGGCTCAGGATGATGGAGATTGGCGTTTCCAATGGGCGCGCGCTGGAAAAGAAGGCGGCTTCACGGCGAAGGGTGCTGGCGATGCTGCCTGCCGTTTCCAGCCGTTCGCTGGGCCGATGCTGGAAGTCCAGCAATGACCACTCGCCTGCTTCAATACCTACAGTGCGCGCGTTCAGCAGCCAGTAGATGACCCGGCGCGCGCCGCTGGCGATCCCCGTCCATGTCCATTGGGCAATGTCTTCCGGCTCCGGGCACAGGGGCTGCGTCCCGCTGTAAATGTTGTTTCCCCCCTGAAGCTCCGTGACCCAGAACGGGTTCGGCTCCGATGCGCCCCGCACCAGGTCGCAAATGTAGGACGTGCCCAGCGCAAACTGATTCCGGCGCTGCAACAGCCCGAAATGCCAGGCCGGGTGCAGGGACGCGCCCAGCGTGCTCAGGAACGTCCTCCAGGTGGGTAGGTCATCGCCCATTCCGGCGAGGTTACCCAGTAACCCGTGCGGGTTGACATGGATAGGATGCGCGGCGTCCTGAGCGCGAATGGTGTCCGCGATGAAGTTCAATTGCCACGCATGGTGCTCCCGCCAGAAGGTCTGCGTGTCCACAAAGGCCCCGCAATCCCAGGTTCCTCCTGTTCTCCACGATGGCTGGTACTCCAACTGCTCAAAGGACTGGTAGCAGGACATCCAGACGCGGTTCAGTTCCCCAATCGTCCCGTACTTCACTTTGAGCCAGGGGATGTATGCCTCCATCGCCACTTCGCTGTCGGAGGGGCTGGCGCTTGGCTCGTTGATCAGCAGCCACGTGTCCAGCGCCGGGTGGTCTTTGTAGCGCGCAACAAGCGCCGACACGTGCTGCCGCGACGCCTCCAGTTGCGCGTGCGTGCGGGCCGGGAAGGGTGGGGTGCAGGTTGCGACGATGCCGATGCCGTGCCGGGCCGCCGAGTCAAACGCATGGTCATAAACGTCCCCTGTCTGCCATGCGCCGCGCTTTTGCGGGTCTGGGTTCCATTCTAGAAAGATGCGGGCGACGGGCATTTGCGCGTCGGCAAGCAGCTTCATGCAGTGGTCAATCTGCGCGTGCGTCATGTCCGGCTCAAGCCAGACTTCCGCGCCCAGCTCCACTGGCTCTGGCAGGTTGTTGCGTGTGTTATCGTGATGATTGTTCAATGGGTTCTTTCTTCTGTGAGAGCAGGCGCGCTCTCAAGTCGCGCGCCGCTGATGTGCATTTGCGTGTTGCCTGCCCCCTGCCCGACGAGAGCCGCATTGGGAGCCGTGAGATGCGTGGCCCTGTTGTCGCTGAGAGTCGTCCCGGCGCTCCCGGCGACCCAGATGACAGTGGGGGCGTCCGTGCCTGCAATCTTGTTGGCTGTCACCTGCGTTGTCGCACAGTTTACGATCCCGATGACCGCATTTGGCACGTCTTTAGGGGGATTTGCCGGGTTTTGGTATGAGTCCGTGAACGCATTTCTCCTGACCGCGAGGCGGCGGCTCCCTTCCGCCAGCAGACCCAAGCCGGGACAGCCGAATACCAGGTTACCCGAGACCGCTGCGTCCGCTACCCCCATCAGATGGATGGCCGCCACAGGCGTTGCCTGATGATACGGCTGGCGGATGACATTGTTCGTCACCGTCACATGGTCGGTGTCGCTGATTTGAATTGCGCCAGCGCTGGAACCCAGAAACGTGTTGCCTGTCACGGCCGCGCCGTGCGTGGCGCACGGGAGGGCGGGATTTGTGTGACCCTCTGCCCAGCTGGCCCCGATAGTCAGAGCCGCCTTGCCTGTCCCCCAGCCATTGCGAAACGTGGTCGCGCGAAAGATGTTCTTTCGCACCGTGACATCCTGCACCGTCGGCCCTTCAAACCACCAGGCGTCGCAGGTCAGGGCCAGCCCGCCGCTGATGCGCTCGAAGCGGTTGTTTTCAAACAAGCCGTGCCGGAACCCCTGAATCATCACGCGGACGCCCGCATCGTGGAAATAGCAGTTTCGGACGGTGAAGTGGTCAGGCCGGTTGCCGGTGCCGTTTTCTATGTAGTCTGCCGCCGACACGGAAACGTCCCGGTCAAGCGCCACGCGTCGCAGCATCTGATCGCCTCGGTCGCGCGCTTTCAGCACATCCTTGATCAGATGGTGCGCGTCGGCCTGCATCGCCGGGTCGGTGAACTCGGTGACTGAAACTACTCTGGCAGACGCCTCCGGCTGAAAGCCGCTTCCGGTATAAAAGTTGAGGGTGTCGCCCACAGAGAATCCGCCGCCCCAAGCGACAACCGTTCGGGGCGATTCGCGACGTTCACAAATAAACAAGCCGCCGCCGAAGTAATCCATAAGATCATCGGCGCAGTTGGAGAATACGCAGCCGTCAAAAGTAACGTCTCCACCTGCATTCCATGTCTGGCAGCCGCCTGCTCCCATAAGCCGGTTTGTGCCAGGGCGACGGATGCCCTTCACGTTGATAAAGTTCCAGTTGCCTCGCCCCCCGCCCCAGGCGATGCCGGACGATGTGTAGATGTCAAAATCCTTCACGGTCAGTCCGTTGGCGCCGCTGCCGCCTGCGGAGATAAAAAGCGGGCTGCCGTGTATGCGAAACGCCAGAAGCACGCCGGGCTTGTAGATATTTGTCCATATCGGGTCATTCGCGCCCAGTGTGACCTGTACCAGTCTCTTCGCCGCATCCAGCACCTTCATGTCTTTGAAGCCAGCCCACGATGGATTCTCCAAATAGACTCCCGTGGGCGAGAACGCATCCACCGTCGCTTTAGCGGAGTCGGTGATTTCATAACCCGGCATGATCTCCACCGTGGACAGGCCGGTTTGGGAATCGTAAGTGATAATTTTGCCCTGGGTGATAACCTGCGCTTCCGAGTCGATCTTGGCCGGGCCGTAGAACGCCAGGTTTTCGGAGTTGTCGGGGGAGATGAATTGCCCGCCATTCCCCATTATGAACTCGGTGCCAGCCATGCGGAGGGTGAAGTTCTTGACGTTGATCAGCTTGATAGCGCTGTCTGGCCCTTCGGCGGGAATGCGGTACACGCCGGGAGGAACGGTGAACGAATGCGCGCCAACGGCCAGCGCATCGTTGATTTGCTTGATGATGGCCCGCCCCGCCGCCCGCTGGGTCTCTTTCTGAGCGTCCGTGTAAGTCACGGGATAAACAGGCGCATGGACGTTGTAAGCAACGGCATTTACGGCCCGGCAGGGAAGCAGGAAGGCTGCGAGGATAAGGATGCAAAGGTTCCGTGTGTGCTTCATGGTTCGTCTTTCTCGCATAGTGCGAATTACCTGTACGTGTCCACGAGGGAATAAATCAGAGGTAGCCGTGCGCTGGTTCCTATCTGCGCCTGCGGGTAGGTAACTGTCACCGTCCGCGTTTCCCCCGGACACAGGTCGAAGTAATTGTCTGAAACGAGCGCCCCGCCGGGCTGCTCGATGCAGACACCATACTTGAAGTCATCGGCGGAAAGCGTCAGCCACAGTTCGGCATCGGATCGCCACTCGGAGATGACTGAGATAGGGGCCGTTCCTAGGTTGAGGAAGCGCGGCGGCACGAACTCCACGATGCTGCGCGACAGTTCTTCGGCGCTGTCCGCGTCCCGGAGCCGGGCGTGCAGGGAGGCGTTGGCCTTGCCGACCTCGGCCAGCGCCGCCGTGAAGTCCAGCGTTTCCTGGATGACCGATGCGCCATATTCCAGCACGACATTCCGCTCGCCCTGCGACACGACCTGGCCGTTCAGCGCGCACAGTTCCCACGCCAGCCGCGCCCGGCGGGACTGGGGCGCGTCGCAGACGGTGTAAATATCAACTATCCCCCGCGTGTTTTCGCGACGGTTATCCGTCCCGGCCCAATCGCGCCCGTGTCGCTTGATGCTGACCAGATGCGGCGCGAAGAACCGGCGCGCGTAGTAATGCAGAGCCTTCCATCGTCCCCCGAACTCCAGGCTGCTCCACGACGACACCGGCCAGCAATCATTGAGCTGCCAGTAAAGCGCCCCCAGGCACTGCGGCTGCTGCCGCCGGAAGTGTTCCACTGCGGCCTGGACGCAGTAAGCCTGATTGAGTTGAGAGAGGTACGCGATGCCCTGGTAGTCCCTCGGAAAACGGAACTGATCCACCGTGTAGTGCAGTATGACCCCGTTTCCGGCAGCACTCTTCTGGTGGTTCTCAAAGACAGGTGACAGCACGTTGAGTTCGCCGGGTGGGCAGAAGGTCTCAGCGACCGGCACCGATGGGTAGCTTTGCATCCCGAACTCGCTCGCGAACCGCAGGCGGGTGGTCTCGTAGTATTCCACAGGCTTGCGTGCGTGGAACACGTTCCAGTCGTGGTCGTCCTGGCTGGGCAGGTGGGAGGCGGGCAGCCCTTCAATTGCGTAGGCGGGCGAAGCGTGGATGTAGGAGGTCGCCAAATTTAGTTCCTGGACGACTGACGGCAGCACGTCCAGAAATATGGCAGCATAGGCGGTTCGGTACTCTTCCGGCCCGTCCAGCGGGCAGCAGTGCGCGATCTCGTTGTTGCCGCACCAGAGAGCGAGGCTCGCGTGGTGCCGAAGCCGCGTTACGTTCTCCCGCGCCTCGCGCCGAACCGACGCGCAGAAACCTGCGTCGGCAGGGTAGCGAGTGCAGGCGAACATGAAGTCCTGCCACACGAGCAGGCCCATTTCGTCGCACAGGTCGTAGAACAGGTCGGCTTCGTAGACGCCGCCGCCCCAGACGCGAACCATATTCATGTGAGCGTCCGCGGCGCTTTGCAGAGCGCGCCGGTAGTCCGCCTCCCTCTGGCTGGGCAGGAACGAGTGTCCGGGAATCCAGTTGGCGCCTTTCGCGAAGACCAGCCGACCATTGACCCGGAAGCCAAATCGGTTCAGCGGGCGTTCGCTCCCGCTCTTGACATCAAAGCCGTCCGCTTCCATGTCCAATGTGATGGTGCGCAGTCCGATGCGGCGCTGCCATTCGGCAATCGGACTGCCGCCGTGCAGGAGTTCCACCCGAAGGTCATAAAGCGCCTGCTCGCCCTGCCCGGCAGGCCACCACAGGCGGGGTTGGACGATGGTAACGGCCATGTCCTGCGCGCCACCCTCTGTGAACGCTGCCGTTTCACCGTCAAGCGAAACGGTGGCCCGGAAGCGCGCGAGCGGGTTTGCGATGGCGAGTTCCGGCGTCAGGCGCAGCCGCACCTGGCCGTTCTGGTGGATTTGCGCGACGGCAATCGTCTCAATCCGATTGACCGACCAGCCTTCCAGAAAGACGGGCTGCCAGATGCCGCAGGTCACGAAGGCTGGCCCCCAATCCCAGCCGAAGTGACTCTGACATTTGCGGATACGAGCGCGGTTTTTGACTGGCTCAGGCCCTTCGCGATGAGCGTGTTTCGCCTTATGGGCTTCCATGTACGCGAACGCATTCTGAAACTCAATACGCAGGGTGTTGACGCCGCGACGCAGCCGATTCGTCACCGATACGCGGTGCCGGTGGAACATGTTGCTGCTTTCCAGGATCGCGTCGCCGTTCAGCGTCACCACCGCGACTGTGTCCAGGCCATCACAGAGCAGGTCAATCTGTTCCTGCTGAAACAGGGCGTCGTCCGCAGCGAATGTCAACTGATAAGTCCAGTCCCGCTCGCCGATCCACTGCAAGCCCAGTTCGTTCGTGCCGTAGAAGGGATCTGGGATCAGGCCGTGCGCCAACAGGTCGGTATGAATAACTCCTGGCACTGTCGCCGCGCGCCAGTCGCCGCTTTCCAGAGCCAGGAACTGCCAGCCAGCGTCAAGGGATTGTTGATGCGTCTCTGGGGGAGACATGGCTGAAGGCTAACCTTTAGTGACCGTCACAAAATAAACGTCATTTTGTTTCATGGGGAGAGCGAGCGACAGGGGTGCAGAGGCCGTCACGCGCACTGTTTTCACCGTTTCCGGCGCGCCGGAGGAGACCGCGCGGAGTTTAGCCGCCGCGTCAGCCGGCAGCAGGGCTGGATTGTCGGCAAGGCCCGTTGGCGAGCCGAGAGCCAGGTAAGCGTCATACACATCGTTGTGTTGATAGCCGACATGGTACACGCGCAAGGTGTAACTGCCAGCCGGAAGGTGCGCGAGCGTCAATTTGACAGGCGCGGCGGGCTTCGCGGGCAAATCGCGTGCGAAGTAAGAGCCTTGCCTTTGGCGCAGCCCGGTGTAGTCCCACAGCAGCGCCTGCACCCCTTTATTGTCCCGGCAAATCCAGGTGTCGGGGTCGCTGCTTTTCAGTTCCGTCTTCCCAAGCCGGTTGAGGAACTGGTAGGCGAAAAATGCGGGCTTTCGCAGTCCCTGCGCATTTAGCAGGCCGAAGCCGCCATGAAACGGCGATGGCGGCGGGCCAGCCTCCTCAAAGATGTCGGAATAAGTCCAGTATGACGCGCCCAACAGGCCCGCCGGGAGACGCCGCAGGTTCGACAGGATAAAAGACGCCTGGACATACGAGTCGTGAACAGGGTCGCGGGAGTTGGAGGCGTCGCTCCATTCCGTGATGTAGAATGGCAGACGCGGCAACGGCGAGGCTGCAATGGCTCGGCTGCCTTGCGCCATGATCTGGGCAACCGGCCCCGGCTCCCTGTCGGCTCCCCCATACGCATGGGTGGACACGAAATCCACCGGGACGTTGCCCGCCTTGCAGTGATTGATAAAGTCGCTCACCCAGTAGTCCCCGCCGCCTGAAGTGGCTGGCCTGCCCACCCGGTAGGCGGGATTGACCGCTTTGACCGCTCGCGCCGAAACGTCGTAGAGATGGAAGTAGTCTGCCTGCGTTCCTCTCCAGAAATACTGTTGGAGGTCTGGCTCATTCCAAACCTCAAAGAACCAGGTTTTGACTGCGGCGTCGCCGTATCGCGCCTGCAGATGCTTTGCGAACACGGTGATAAGCGTGCCCCACTTCTCGTAAGATTTGGGCTGCGTGACGTTGCCATGATACTCAAAGACGGTGTCTCTCCCGCTGGCAAGCGCCTCCGGCATGAAGCCAAGTTCCACGAACGGCTTGATGCCCGCCTTCAGCAGCACGTCATACACAGCATCCACGTTTTTCCAATCGTAATGAGGCGAGCCGTCAGCAGCCTCCGAGTAGACGTGCATCTCCTCATTCAAGATGCCATGAAAGCGCGTAAACTGGAAGCCGCATTGCTGCACAACGTCTGTGAGCGCTCTCTGGTCGTTAGGCCGCAGGTGGATGATAGCCCGATCCGAGCCAACCGAGAAGCGAAAGGCCGTGTTCAGCGAGCCTTTGACAGCATTGTAGTCCGCATGGATTTGGCGGGTTGCAAACGCGACTGGCTTGACCGGTGCAGGGGGCGGCGCGACCGAATCGTCCCCCACGTTGGCAGGCGCGGGCAAAATCTCAATGGCGTGAAGTGAGGCGTTGTCCACGCCGCCCTCGTTTAAGCTCGTGGCCTCAATGACGACCTTGCCGGATGCATTCGCTGTCACGATAAACGTCTTGACATCGGCAATGTTCTGTCCGCCCGCATCTTGGAAGATGTCAAAGTCCCGTAGCACGGGCGTCCCATTGAGCGAAACGTCAAAAACGCGTTGCCCCGGCCTCGTCCAATAATCTTCCGCGAAGTGCAGGCACACCAGGTATTTGGCCTCAATTGCCAGATTGGAGAACGTGAAGGTCAATTGGCTGCCCCACCGCTCCGTTCGGTATACCGATGGCGGCGCAGGATTTGTTGCCTTGCTGATGTCCACGTCCGCCAGGTAGCTTTGCGTGTTGCTGCCCGCAGTAACGGTGAAACCCGCTGCAGAGTTCTCAGCAAGGAATGGCGGGACTGCGGCACCGCCAAGCGCCACGCGGATTGGCTGCCGTGCATCTGCGGCGTCCGGGGCGGCTTTTGACGCGGCTGGGTGCATCAGCACCCAAAAAGCGCACAGGGCGACGCACCATCTCATGTTTTGAGTTTGCAGCATAATATTAGATGGGAGTTACGGCCAGGGAAAGGCGGGCGCCGTCACCTGAAATGCCAGATGCAGAGAGGCCCAGAAAACCGCCGCAGAGAACTCCCCAATGATGAGGCCAAGCATGAGCGGCGAAAACTTTCGATACAAGTTGATGCCGCCGTACCGCACGATGACGGTGCGGATGATCCAGGCCACCAGAAAGCCGAACCAGAACACCTTCATGGACCAAGAGGCGCACAGCGCCAGCCCCAGCGGGTGCAGTGGGAACCAAGCGTACCGGGCGCGCAGAAATGTGAGCACGGCTGCCAGCAGCGCGCCAACGACAAAGGCTCCCGGACTGGAAGAGGATCTTTGTCCGGTCAGGGGGCCAACGAGGACGGACATCTCGTAGTTGGCGACATCATGCGGGTGCCCGTAGAGCAGATTGCCCCCAACAGCATAATGCAGGTGAAGAAACGCAACGGAGGCTGTGACCAGGGCGACCGCCATGCCGATGACGAGCGGGAGAAGAAGCGTGCGCGGCTTGGAGCCGATCCTCCCGGCAGTGCATTGGGCATCCAGGAACGGCGCTAATAGTTCACCACGCAAATCCTGAGCGAAGAAGGTATTCGTGACGGCCAGCATTGTCAGGTTGGTAGGCCCCAGTGAATGCAGCGGCATAAACATTCCCAATACTGTCTGTGGTAGAAAGCTCGTTTCAGTCATCAGCAGGCCCGCCTGCGCCACTGCCCGCGACATCACGAGCGCCACGACAAACAAGTAGACCGCCATCTGAAACATCGCCAAGAGTGGACTCATCCCGGCGGCGACCAGCCAGACCGTCACGCCCGCGAAGCCGATGGCAAGGCACAGAAAGGCGCGGCGATACGTCATCAACTCCGCTGAATCATCCAGCCTCACGCTTCCCGCCTTGCCAAAGGCTGTCTGCCAGACCGCCTTCAGCAGAGGCCGCGCCTGTCCGTAAAGGGCAGCCGCAATCACAAAATACGCTCCGGCAACCTCATAAGAGGGCCAACCGCCAGAAACGTTGCCGGGGTAGCCGACCGTCGCGGCCACGACTGATTGTGCATTGATGGCAATATAAAAGAACCACATGGAGAACAGCACATCACCGGGAATGAAATAAGCAAAACCTACCACCGCCAGGGACAGAAACGCGGTGCAGAACCCAATTCCGTTCCAGGGCGGCGACTGGAACATCGGCGCAAGGTCAAAGCTCATGGCGATCTGGGGCAGCGTCGGGATATTGGCGTGCAGCCCGTTCAGCCCGAAGACCAGAGTGGGGATCGCGATGCCGCCCCACAGCAGTGGACTGGAGAAGAGAGGCCGCCCATCGGCCTCATTCCGCATCATCGCCACCGGCAGCGAGGTCAGCGGGAAGTTCAGATGCTCCACATCCACCCACTGACGCCGCAGGAGCGTTGCCATTCCCAGAAAAACCAGGGTGACGCCGATAACCGCTGCGAAGTCCGCGCACAATGGGCCAAGCCAGTCTTCCCAAGGGACAACGCCCCGCGTGCCTTCATAGAAGCCGGTAATTGTCGGGGATGGCGGGACGGCGAAAGCGGGATCGTAGGGCACTGTCCATTTTGGCATATGCCGGAGAAAGGGAAGAAACTGTGCGTTGTTGCCCACTGCATAGGGCAGGTACGCAATGGAGCCAATTACCTTCTCAATAACCCCGCGCGTTGATACCATCACGCCCACCAGCAGCATGGCATAGACCGCCAGCAGCTCGCCTGGCCGCAGCAGAACCTGCCCGCGAACCTGCCGCCAAACAACATTCAGGAGCGCGAGGGCGAAGAGCGCGACGACGGCAGGCGGCGAGAATTGCAGGACGCCAAACTGGATTACCTGCGCCGACATATCCGCATAAACCGACAGCACAGACACGAACATCAGCAGCGGGATGCCAATCAGGAAGGCGCGGGCGCGGAGGGCGGCAGGGTAGGTTTGCGCGTTCTCCGCAGTCTCGCCGGAATGGGGCGGCGGTTGAGAAGGCGAATCGTCCGGCTTTGAGTTCTGTGTCAGCATGAGAGTGTTTCCGTGCTTTGGCCCTGCCAATCGGGAACCGCGACAGATAGCCACATTATAAGGGTCTTGAGAGAGAAATGGCATAGACGGATTGACCGGAAAACATATGCGTTTTGACCTGACGCTTTGGGAACGAGCCATGAACAATGGCGCTGGTGATGCCAGGCCGCAGTCAAAACGCACATGAATTAGGGTCAATCCGTCTATGGCAATCCCTCCGGGAGTCACTTATAATGGTTTCACGAAAGCACATTCTGATGACCACTCTCTGCTTGAAAACCGAACCGGACGCCGCGACTGTCAACGTGCGGGATTACGGGGCAGACGCTCACGCGGACGCCTCGCCTGCGTTCTGCGCGGCGCTCGCCGCCGCCGTTGAGCGCGGGCCGGGCGCGACGCTGCTCATCCCATCCGGCGTCTACCACCTCCAAACCCCGATGGACGGCGGCATGATCGCCATCCGCAACGCGAACGGCCTCACCGTTCAGGGCGAGGAAGGGACGCTGCTGGTTTCCAATCAGCCGACGGAGCACATGGTTCACGTCGTTGGCTCGCGGAATATCACCGTGCGAATCCTGACGCTGGATCGGAACCCGCTGGTGTTCACGCAGGGACGCATTGCGGCAACCGATGCCGTCGCACAGACGGTGGACGTGACTATTGACCCTGGCTATGACGAGCCGGATGCGCCCTATCTGGCCCCGCTTCGCAGCCTGCTGGTGTGGAGCGACCCGCAAGCGCCAACCTGGGATCACCGCCAGCATTGGCCCGCCATCCTGGGGCGGGAGCGCATTGCCCCGATGCGCTGGCGGTTTCAACTCAGCCAGTCGCCTTTGCCGGACTATTCAGGAAAGCGGTTCCTGATCTGGGATAATGTCTACAAAGGCTGGGGGGTTGTCGCCACGCGCAGCCAAGACGTGCTGGTGGAAGACATACGCTACTACGCGGGCGGGGCCGATGCGGGAATGGCGGTCTGGAACTGCCCCGGCGATGTCACGTTCCGGCGCTTTGTTGTCGGCATCCCGCCCGGCTCCGACCGTCTTTTCGCCGCCGCCGGAGGCAGCCAGCAGTTCAACAATCGCGGGACGGTGACGCTGGAAGACTGCGACATCTCGCGCGTGGATGACGACGGCGTGAACATGGGCACCACCTTCTGCCGCGTCCTGCAGCAGGTCAGCCCGCGCGTCATTCTAGTGGAAACGCAGGGAGCCGCGTTTGAAGACGTCCCGTTCCAAGTCGGGGACACCCTCGCCCTCTGGGACTGGTTCCTGAAGAGCGGGCGCTGCGAGGCAAAAGTCATCGCCGTTGAGGCCGCAGGCGAAAAGACGGTTCGGCTTACGCTGGACGCCGACTGTGGAAGTCCTGCACCCGGTCGGCGCGCCCGACCTGCCCCGCCGCGAAGACTGGAACGGGCAGGGGCGCTTTGAGCAGCATGACGGCATTGACCGCATTGCGTCGTTTGAAGCCGCCGGGAAACTTGTCGTCCGCAACTGCCGCTTTCAGAACCTGCGCGCCCGCAACATTCTGCTGAAAACGTCCAATTCCCTGATTGAGGGCTGCACGTTTTACGACACGCATATGTGCTCCATTCTGGTCGGCCCGGAGTTCTACTGGGGCGAAGCGCCGGGCGTCCGCAATCTGGTCATTCGCAACAACCACTTTCTTAACATTGACGGCAGCAGCATTGACATCGGCTCCCACCCGTCGGAAGCCTCGCGCGACAACCGAAACATTCTGATTGAGGGCAACACCTTTGAGGGGTACGGTGCGCGGGGCGGGGTTGGCGTGACGGGTCGTCAGGGCACGGCCATTCGGGTCAGAAATGCGGATGGGGTGACTATTCGGGGCAACACGTTCCGGGCCGCTCCAAACGCGCCAGCCAACGTGCTCCCGGTCATTGTCGAGGCAAGCAATAACGTCATTTTGACCGGCAATACAGGCATTGCAGACGCCGTCATCAGCGCCGCGCCTCAGCCTGCTCCGGTCTAACATAGTATACTATGAGCATATCTCCTCTGTCTCGCCCGGAGTTTATTGGTTGCTCAGCCGAAAATATTTTCTTCTGCGCTCGAAAACTACTTGACAAAATCGGCAACTTAGTATAACATGGTGTAGGAATAAATTGCAATGCCGATCCTGGAACAATTTGAGCTGAAGCCACTTGTGGGTCTGAGCCACCAGCGTGTGCCCCTTTACGAGCAAGTGCGCGACACCTTGTCCAACATGATTGAGCAGCACTTTGAAGACGGCGAGCCTTTTTACTCGGAAAAGCGTCTGGTAGACTCTCTAGCCGTGTCTCAGATCACTATCCGCCGTGCGCTTCAGGAATTGGCGGTGGCAGGACTGCTGGAACGCGCTCAGGGCAAGCGAGCTATTGTTCGCAAGCCTGCGAATGCCCGCTCGCCCCTGCAGCGGAGCGAAGCGGCACGCGGGCAAGAGCGCGCGAAGACGGCTTCAGCACATCCCGTCCAGACATTGCACAAAGTGGGCATCTTCGTCCCGCAAGTCCGTCAAGTCAATTCCGAGTATGGCATGGAAATGGTCGCCAGCCTGTATGCGGAGTGCGCGACACGTGGCCTGCATACCCAAATGTATGACGCATCGAGTTCCGAAGCCATTGCAAGAGAGTTCAGCAAGATAGCGTCGCGTCCTGGTGAAGAGGCTTTTGTGCTGTTTTCTAACAGCCACAACACGCTGCTGCTGCATCATGCGCTTGACAATCGCGGGTTTCGCACGGTGGCGATGGAAGGCGCGCCGGACGATTATCCGGGACTAGTCGTGGAAACCGACGCGCGCGAGGCAGTGCGTCTTGGCCTTTCGCATCTGCTTTCACTGGGGCACACGCGCATTACGCTGCTGGTCAATGAACCGCGGGTGGAGCGCAGCGTTGCCGAAAAGATAGCCGCGTTCACTCAGATAACTCGCGCCGAAGGAATTGAGGAAGCCTGCGCTGTCGTGGATTGTCACGGCGAGCAGGGACGGTCATTTGCCTGCGTCTACGAGCAGATGGACGCTGTGATGGCTTCTGGTTCTCAGCAGCGCCCGACAGCCCTCTTTACGCTGTCCGACCCCGGAGCTTGGGCAGCGCTGAAGTGGTGCGCGCAGAACGGCATCCGCGTCCCCGGCGAGGTGTCCGTGCTGGGGTTTGAAGATGCGCGATCAAGCCAGTATATGCATCCCGCGCTTTCCAGCGTCGCCCATCCGATACAAACGCTTGCGAAGGAAGTCATCGAGGTCGTGACCAGCAGTGCTGCCACACAAGAAGACCGGCGCATTGAAATCCCCCCGGTTCTGGTCGTTCGTGAAAGCACCGGCCCCAAGCCGACTAATTAGATGGTGGGTTTTTTATTGACATCCTGTATCATGCAAGGAGAAAAGAACAATGAAACAACATACGACAGCCGCGCAGAACAGCAAGGGATTCACCTTGATTGAGTTATTAGTCGTGATAGCTATTATCGCTCTCCTTGCTGCAATTTTGTTTCCGGTATTTGCCAGAGCGCGTGAAAAGGCTCGCCAGACCGCATGTCTTTCTAATATGAAGCAACTCGGCCTTTCCTTTGCCCAGTATACATCTGATTTTGATGAGTTTTTCCCTTGTGGCAATGATCAATGTGTCGGTTGCACAAACAGATACGGGCGAGGATGGTTTCAACAAATTTATCCTTATGCAAAGGCTCATGGCGTACAATCGTGCCCGGATGATCCCACCAAGTCAGCGTCGGTGAACACTTTTGTGCTGTCGTATGGGTTCAATTTTCATTTGACAACGGCTACTCCAGGCTTTGCTTTCAGTAGTCCTCGTCCTCTCTCAAAGCTGACCGAGCCTGACGTCACGGTGTTGACATGTGAAATCCAGAACGAAAAAGTTGATGTGGATACTTCAGGCTATGTTGAACAACAATCTTGTACAGTGACGGGCAAAGATAACCCTTATCAGTCAGGCACGATGGCAACAGGATTATTTCCCCAACGCAGTTTTGGTGTCATTGGTACGCCGGATGGCACTGTCCATTCAGGAGGGTCTAACTTTATGGCTGCGGATTTTCACGCGAAATGGCTGCCACCAGGTCGTCTGTCAGGGGGCTACCAAGATGCGTCTACGCCACAATCTGCACAGGCGGGAGGCGGGCTGCCCCCGCTTCGGGAACATCGGCTTTAGATAACGGAGGTGGAGCAAATTCCGCTACTCTCACCTTTAGTGCAAACTGACGACATAGCCAACTGACGATATATGGGAAAGCCGCAGCGCGGCTTTCCCATAATTGGGGCGGCCTCTTCGCTGCTTTTTATACACTCTAGTAGCGTTGATGATCACTTCAGAGAGCGGTTCATCCCGGCGAGGTGTCCGTGCTGGGGTTTGAAGATGCGCGATCAAGCCAGTATATGCATCCCGCGCTTTCCAGCGTCGCCCATCCGATACAAATGCTTGCGAAGGAAGTCATCGAGGTCGTGACCAGCAGTGCTGCCACACAAGAAGACCGGCGCATTGAAATCCCCCGGTTCTGGTCGTTCGTGAAAGCACCGGCCTCGCGCCGGATTAGCGTCATTTGATGGCACGCTCTAAGTCCGTCAATGGTAGAAGAACAGGTCGCTTACACTCTGACAGGAGACGAACATCATGAAAACGCATTCGGCCTCCGCGCGTGGCACTCAGGGATTCACGCTGATTGAACTACTGGTAGTAATCGCCATTATCGCGCTACTCGCGGCCATTCTGTTTCCCGTCTTCGCAAAAGCCCGCGAAAAGGCACGGCAGACGACCTGCTTGTCCAATGAGAAACAGATTGGCCTCGGCTTTTTTCAGTATTCTCAGGACTACGACGAGTTTTGGCTGGCAACACCAACATCTTTTGTTTCCTATCCCTCGCCTGGCTGGGCCGGGCGGGTGGATACTTATGTTCATAACCACGCAATTTACACGTGCCCGAGCGATACCACAAAGCCGCAGGACTCTCGCTACATGGTCGTCTCATATGCTTACAATGCAAACTTGATTTCGAGCGGCAAAAACCCGCCCGTGCCGATACAGATGAGCCAGCTGACTTCGCCTTCCAAGACAGTGGTTCTGGCAGAGACAAGTGGGGTTGGCAATGTTTTCGTTCTAGGCGCGGGGCAGGGAATTGACCCGAATGAATTTTACACTCAGATTACAAATGGCTGTGGCGGAACGCTTTTATCTGCACCCGCTACAGGCCCCTTCAACTATACCTGTGGATATACCATAACAAATCCGGGCCGTCATAGCGACGGAACGAACTGGCTGGCGGCTGATGGACACGCCAAATGGCTGCGGGCAGCCTCTGTCAGCAACGGCTTTACCCAGCCGTCGACCTCACAGGGGGCAAACTATGTCGCGGCAGGCACTGACAGTATGCAGGACACATCGGGCAGGCAGTACGTATTAACATTCAACCCATTTTAGTTTGCTGAACCACTCTCCGAAACAGCGTTGATGACGACTTCGGAGAGCGGTTCCTCTGTTTCGTTCATTCCCTTCCGCTTTACGGGCGGCGGGGCCGCCATGCTGCGCCCACGCCCGCAGTTTTAGCCAGCACAGGCGCACACCACAGCCGATGCGCGCATTCCAACGCGCTCGCACCCTCGCCGCAGAGCCAAGTGGGAACATCAATGAACACACCCTCCCCTCGTGTCGCGCTGACATTAGCCCTGATTGTTCTTGGCCTTCTTGCGGCAGGCAAACCCATCACGGCGCAAGCATACAATGTGAATGACCCGGTTTACCCGGTCGTCTACAGCGACGCGGACAAGGCGGCTCAGCGCGCCGCTTACCTCGCCATGCAGCAGGACGAAAGCAATCAAGTCAAGGCGGGCGCAGCCAGTTATACCGTGCCACCCGGCGTCTACCGCGTCCCGGCGGGCGCACCGTTGTTTGCGCTGAACAAGAACGGCTTTACGCTGAACATCGCCGGGTGCCAGTTCATTCTGGAAAACGGCACCACTGTCTTTTCCTGGTGGAACGGCAACGGCATCCTGCAAAGCCTGTCCGTGATGGGAGACAGCACCACCAGTTTTGACGCCGACCCGCTCGCTGTCTCTCAGGGAACCATCACTGCTTACGACCCTACGACCGGCGCTGCCGTCATTCAACTGATGCCGGGCTACCGCACCGACATTCCGGCGAGCGGGTCTTGCTACGTTTACAAGCCAGATGGCACGCCGCTGCCGGTTCCCTACTATCCCAGCTACAGCAAGGCCGTTGTGCAAAACGGCATCGTGCAGGCAACTCTGGACACGGCAAGCGCCCTTGTCTCCAAAGGGTTAAGCGCTGACCAGTACAAGGTCGGCAACCTCGTCGCGATGGGCATTCCCGGCTCCGGGTACTTTCTGTCTCTGGAAACCACCAACAATGTCTCTGTCCAGAATGTCAGGATTGAGATGCCCTGCGGGTTCCTGTGGGGCGCGGGTAGCGGCAACTGGCAGTTCATCAACGTACAGGGGGGACGATGCCCCGGCACCAATCGGCTTTCCGGCGTGAGCGGCTGCCAGGCAACGGTTCATGGCACGGCGCTTTTTGACGGCTGCGAGTTCAGCACGGCCAGCGATGACCTGATTGACGTGTCCGGCGGCAGCCTGTTCCTGCTGGTGGAACAGGACTCGCCCACGAACATCATCACCTACGGCGGCGTCGCAGACCCCGGCGATACCATTCGGTTCATGAGCAATGACGGCAGGCTCCTTCCCCTCGCCACTGCGACCGTCGCCGCGTCAGCCACTATTCCGACCACCGATCCTCAGTACAGCACTCTGCAAAGCGAAGCCGCGTCTGAGGTTTCGGCGAACGGCTCCCATTACTATGGAAACGACACGTTGCGACGCGTCACGCTGACGGCTCCCGTGAGCGTCACTGGCGGCAATTTCATGGACAATCCCACCAATGCCGCAATCCAGCTCAATCAATTTACGATGCGTAATTGCAGCCTGCACGATGGCGGGGTGCGGGTGCTGGTGGAAGGGTTCAACAATGCGTTGTTTGAGAACAACACCTTCACCAACATCCACAGCGGCCTGTCGCTGACCCCCGACACGTACTGGTGGCGCGGCGTGGGGCAGAATGTTGTCGTCCGCAACAATGTATTCAACAACGTCACGAACAGCACGGGGTTTCCTCAAAACCAGGCCGCCCTGACCGTCGGTGGGGGCAGCGGATGGAGCGGCCCGGCGCAAACCGCGCTCACCAACAATGTCAGCATCACCGGAAACGTCTTTCACGGCTCCATAACCGGCGGCATCTCCGTCACCAACGCGGGGAATGTGAACGTGTCGGGCAATATTCTGGACGGCATTCTGGGCGCATCTGGCTACGGAAGCAGCGGCGGCAACAGCCCGATTATCCTCAACTCCATTCTGTCCGGGACAGTGACAGGAAACAGCGTCACCGGCAACAACAGCCCGGCAATCCTGCTGACCAACTGCAGCGGAGTGGCTGTCACCCAGAACTTTACCGACGCCTCCAGCATCCTGATTGGCAGCAGCGCCAACATGACTGCCTCCGCAAACCTTCGCAGCGACTTGTTCTACAATCTTGTCAGCGGCGGCAACGGGCAGTTTGCGGATGTCCTCAACGCGGGCCTCGGCAGCGGCGCGGCCATCGTGCAGAACGCGCCGGGAGCGCAGGCCGACCTGGACTGGCAACTTGTTCCGCTGGCTGGCGCCGCCCAATATCAGCTTGTCAATCAGAACAGCGGCAAGAGCATTCTGCCGTTCAATTTGAGCAGCGCGGACGGCGCGGGTCTGGTGCAGGGAGACCCCGCGTTCGCACCGGAGCGACTCTGGACTTTGCTCCCAAACGCAGACGGCTCCTCGTTTCGCGTGCAAAACGCCCTGAGCGGCAAGGTGCTGGCTTTGACCACAATGGCGGCGACGTCCCTCGCGCCCTTGACCCAGTGGGACGACACCGGCACGAGCGACCACAACTGGCGGTTCGTGCCCACATCAGGGGCGGTTCCCGTGCCCGGCGCGCTGACGACCAGTTCAACCAACCTGGCAATCACGCTGAACTGGCTGCCGAGCAGTACGGCAACAGGCTACAATGTTTATCGCGGCACGACCGCAGGCGGCGAAAGCAGCACCCCGATTGCCGCCAACGGGCCCACTGCCACTTATGTGGACACGACTGCCGTGTACGGCACGACTTACTTCTACGCGGTCGCGGCGGTGAACGGCGATGGGACAAGCGCCCTGTCCAATGAAGCGTCCAGCGCCCTCAAAGCAACCGTCTCAGGGTACGAAATCAACTGCGGCGGCAGCGCGACAGGCCCCTTCGCGGCAGACAGCAGCTTCAGCGGCGGCAACACTTACAGCCGTGCTGTCTCCATTGACACGAGCGGCGTGACAAACCCCGCGCCTGCGGCGGTCTACCAGACGGAGCGCTTCGGCGTGTTCAGCTACCGGCTTCTCAACCTGACGCCGGGACAAGCGTACACCGTGCGCCTGCACTTCGCGGAAATCTACTTCACCGGCCCGAACCTGCGGCAGTTCAATGTTGCCATCAATGGCTCGCCCGTGCTGACCAATTTTGACATCTATGCGGCGGCGGGCGCGGCGAACAAAGCAGTGATGCAGCAGTTCGCGACGGCCGCCGACGCCAGCGGGCAGATTGTGATCAGCTTCACCAATGGCGCGTATAACAACCCCAAGGTGAGCGGAATTGAGATTGTCGGCATCCCTCCGGCGACTCCCACCGGCCTGGCAGCCATGCCCGCAAGCGCAAGCCAAATCAACATAAGCTGGATGGCTTCGCCTGCGGCAACATCCTACACCGTTTATCGCGCGCTGTCATCGGGAGGGCCATACACGCAGGCAGGAACGCCCACCAGCGCTGCAAGCGACAGTGATGCTGGCCTCAGTCCCGCGACCTCATACTTCTATGTGGTGACAGCAGCCAATCCCGGCGGGACTAGCGGCTACAGCGGCGAAACAACGGCGACCACACTCCCCCTGCCTCCGCCCGCGCCGACGAGCCTGACGGCCACCGCGAACAGCACTTCGCAAATTGGGCTGACATGGAGCGCGTCCACAGGGGCGACTTCTTATCAGGTCTACCGGGCGGCTGCGACGGGCGGCCCTTATAGCGCAGACGGCGGCCCCACCAGTCAGACGACCTTCACTGACAGTGGGCTTGCCCCGTCAACAGCATACTTTTATGTCGTGACCGCAATCGGTGCCGGAGGCGCGAGCGGCAACAGCGGCCAGGCAGCCACAGCCACGCTGGCATTGCCGCCCGCCGCGCCGACGGGCCTGAGCGCCACTGCCAGCGCGGGCCAGGTGACGCTGAACTGGAACGCAGTGCCTGCCGCAGCCACATACTCGCTGTATCGCGCCACGAGCGCAGGCGGCGAGGGAACCTCCGCTTATATGACCGGTCTCACTGGAACGTCTTCTGTTGACACGAGCGTCCAGGTCGGCACCACCTATTACTACCAAGTCGCTGCCGTGAACGCGGCAGGCACAAGCGGGTTGTCTGCGGAAGTCTCGGTGACGCCTGCGGCGGCGCTGCTGTCTCAGGGCAGAACGGCCACAGCCTCTTCCGTAAAATCTCGCGACAAAAAGCACTTTGGGCCAGCGCTGGCGGTGGATGGCTCCACAACCACAGGCTGGTCAAGCGCCGCTTCTGACCTGCAGTGGCTGAAAGTTGATTTGGGGACAAACCACAAAATCACGGACATCAAGTTGAACTGGGCAGTGGCCTGCGGGAAGAACTATATGCTCCAGGTATCATCGGATGCGAATAAATGGACAACTGTCAAGACAGTCACGAACAACGCAACGGCAGGCTGGCTTGACTATCCGGGTCTCGCTGTGACCGGGCGCTATGTGCGGCTTTACGGCACGGCGCGCGCGACGGCATCCGGCTACTCTGTCTGGGAGTTCCAAGTTTACGGCCAGTAACTTTGTGGCTCTGTGATCCTTGCCGTGACGCCATATTTGCGCTGCCGCATGTGCTCGCTGTGATGAGCAAACGGTACAATACAGAGAGCAAACCAGGATTGCGCGTTTTTCTGGATTGTCCACCGCAGGAAAAGGAGGTATGGGTAAGCCCATGACTCGCGTTGACACGAAAACTCCAGTGAAGGAGAAACGGTCTGCTAGGCGCTGGTCTGCTTTAACTTTGCGCGCCTTCATCATTGGCCTTCTGCTCATCCCGCTGCTTGTGTTCTGGCTGGAATACACCGAAAGCATCGCCTCCGGCCCCGACATGGCCGGAATGTCCCTGCCGATGGCCGTTGTCTTCGCCCTGCTCGTGCTCATCAGCCTGAACCTCATCGTCAAACGCGCTCGCCCCGCCCTGGCGCTCTCGCAGGCGGAACTGCTTTACATTTACGCCATGACCTCGGTCGCTTTTTGGATCGGGGGGCTGGGCATGATGCAGTTTCTCCATCCCGCGCTGGTCGGCTTTCGGTATTTCGCCACGCCCGCCAACCACTGGGAAAGCTGGTGGCACTTCATCCCGACGTGGGCCGCCCCCGACCCGTCCGTTGTCGCCGATTATTATGCGGGGCGCTCCTCCGTGTGGCCGCACCTGGGCGGCTGGGCGGGAGCCATCGCCGTGTGGAGCACATTTCTGTTCGTGCTCCTGTTCTGCTTCTACTGCGTCAACACCTTGATGCGCCGCCAGTGGGTGGAGCGCGAGAAGCTCATCTTCCCCATCGTCATTATCCCCCTGGAAATCACCAAAAATGGCGGCGACCTTGATGACGAGCGATTACAAACCCAAAGCGGCTTACTTAGCCTTGCAGGAAGAATTGGAACAGCGCTAATGTGGGAAATCCGTTTCAGAAGACTTTCGCTGACTACGCAAGCCATCACCGCACTGGCGCTGGCTCTGCTGTATGGAGGCAAGCCGAACGCTCTCGCGGTGCCTGCCGCAAGCCTGGACACAGGATGGCGTCTGCTCCTGGATGACCAGGCACAATGGCAGGATGACACGCTCTACCTGCCGGATGAAGTCCATCTGGCGCAGATGCCGACAAATCCGCCTACTGGTGGCTGGGGAGCGTTGAGCGCGCAGGCTGGCATTCCTGTTTCCCTGCCCTCCACGGTGGAAGAACATTACTGGGGCAAGCCGCTGTCCGGCGTCGCCGCCAGCAACTCGCCATCTGACGTGGTCAACGCGCGAGGCAGCTATCTGGGTGTTTCGTGGTGGTACCGACCCTTTGTGGCTCCCATTCTGCGGCTAGGGGAACATCTTATCTTCTCATTCCCCGGCGCACGCCTGCGCGCCGAGGTCTATGTCAACGGCAAGCTTGTCGGCTACGATCTCATCGGGGAAACGGCGTTCACTGCCGATGCGACCAATGCGATCCGACCCGGCGGCCCGAACCTACTGGCTGTTCGTATCACGAACCCTGGTGGCAGGCTGGACTGGATTGATTTTTTAACCATGCAATGGGGCAAGTACAAGCTGCCCGCAACCCACGGCTTTGGGGGAATAGACGGCGGTGTGCGCATGGATGTGCGCGGGCCGGTGACAGTCAGCGATCTGGCCGTGCTGAACCACCCTGATCCGAAGACCGTGACGCTTCAGGCAGAGGTCACATCAAGCGGCCCGGCCTATGCTGGGCCAGTCGCGCTTTCCATCACACGGCAGGGGAAAGCCGTGTGGTCAAAGTCAGTGACGGCTCAGGTACCCGCCGGTGGTACAGTGACCGTCACAAAAGACGTGACTGTGGCCGAGTCTGAACTTTGGGATTATGGACATCCCGCGCTGTATGAGGCGTCGGCTATGCTTCCCACAGTGACCCATTCAGATAGGCAGACCACGTTCGGCTTTCGCTGGTTTACGGCTCAGGGGATTGGCACAGATGCCACACTCCGGCTCAACGGACGGCGTTTTGTGCCGCGCTCGTCCATTTCTTGGGGCTTCTGGGCACCCAACGGATTGTTCCCCGACCAGGCGGCAGCAGATCGGGAGGTCGCCGCTGTTCGCGCACTCGGTCTGACCGGCTTGCAGAATCATCGTCATATGCCCAAACCCATCGTGCTGGACACATTCGACCGCGCCGGGCTGCTGCGATATTGTGAGCCGGGCAGCGGCGTCTTCGCTGTGGCGGACGGACAAGGGGAGATGCCCTCAACACAAGGGCCGGTGGACACGTCCGGGACGGGAGGCGAACCGCCCTCATTTCTGGGGCGCTACGAGTTAGCGAAGGTGCTGGCGATGATCAAGGCGGATCGCTCCCATCCGTGTGTCATTATTTGGAGCCTGCAAAACGAAATCTCGCCCGATCTGCACAACCCACGCATCTTTTATGTGCTGAATAAAATGCGCGAGGCTGATCCTTCCCGCATCATCATGCTCAAATCCGGCATCGGCACAAAGAATCAGGTATGGACGCTGCCCTATTCAAGCGCCTGGATGCATGATGATGGCACAGGTTTTTCCGGCTGGTGGGATCAGCACTCGGCCACAGCCTCGGCGGGAGTATACCAGGACGGAATGTATAAGACTCCTGACGACTTCCTTTACCATTCCAACAATGCCAGGGAGATCGTGACCTGGGGCGAAATGGCGACCGGTGCGTCCCCTGATGACCACGCTGCCGACATAGCCTGGCATAAAGCCAACGGCGTGGGTGGCTACGACCTGGCGGCGCATCAGGCCCTGCTGGGTTCTTACAACAAGTTTCTAGACGACTACGGGTTTCGTGCGGCGTTTCCCACAGCCGAATCCCTGTTCCTGGAGGCGGGCAACAAGCACTACTTTTCCGCCGCCCGCATTCTGGAAAACGCGCGCATTACAAACGCGAATGACTACATTGTCCTGTCCGGGTGGGAGTTTACGTCAATTGAAGACCACTCCGGTCTCACTGATTCGCTTCGGCTGCTCAAAGGCGACCCGTCGCCGCTCAAGCGGGCGTCTGCGCCAGAACTGCTTGTGGTGCGGCCTCGCCATTATGTGATCGCGAAAGGCGACAGCGCTGTCGTGGACGTTCACCTCATTAATGAGAGCAATCTTCATGGCCCATACCGGCTGACGGTTCATGCCGCGCTGCCTGGCGCTGTGCCCTATGCAGACACCCGAACATTTTCAGTGAATGTAACCGGCGGCGAGAGGTTTGGGCAACTGCTCGAAGACAACATAGAGTTTACGCCCAAAGTTGCGGGCACTCTTACGGTGCGCGTGGCCTTAACAGCACTTGCGGGCCAAAAACCAGTTCTTGAGCGGACGGCATCGCTTCTGGTAGTGGACACGCAGCCTGCCCCGCTTTCTGGCATCGTGGCCGTCGCCGGCACGGCGGCAGGGATCAGCGGCACGCTGCAACAGCAATTTGGGCTGGCTGCGCTGCCCTGGACGCCCTCCGCCGGAAAGATGAATACGATTCTCGCCGTGACAGCCGGGGGACAGGGAGGCTGGCAGTCTTTCGGGGCGAACCTCAATATTAGCAATACGCCTGATCCGGGTCTTTATCAACAACAACTTTTCGGGCCAGCTCAAACGGTGCAGACATTTCATGCGCTGACACCGGGGCAGGCCAGGGTTGAACTGTTCCTTGCAGAGACGTATTATGACCAGCCGGGGCAGCGCCTGTTTGATGTCGCCCTGAACGGCAAGACTATCCTGAAGGCAGTTGATATCTTCAAGGAAGCGGGCGGCAAAGGCAAGGCCCTAGTGAAAACGCTCACCGTAGACGTTCCGCAAGGCGATCTTACCATTTCCATCCCCAACGTGGAAAAAGATAATGCCACATTCGCCGCCATTCGGGTCACGGATGCTGGAGGACAAGTCATTCGGGTAGCTTTCCGCGCAGAACCCTTCAAGGACAAAGCGGGGGGTGTCTGGAATCCATTGCCTTTGTCGACTTTCGACTGGTCTTCGTTTCTGCCTGCGGCACTGGCGCGCGTGCATGACGACGGTACGCGCCTGGTTCTTCTGACATCGGGTGGCGGCGATGCCGCGGACGCGGCGGCGGCATTGGCTAAACAGAATATCCTGACTTATTCCGGCGAGGCGGGCGCTCCCGGCCCATCCTGGCTGGGCTTTTGGTACTTCGGGCGTAAGCATTGGCTGCTCGACGGCCTGCCGTCCGACTGCGTGCTGGATTGGCCGTATCAGATTGGCAGCGGCAACGGGCTGTTTCTCAGCGGTTCTAATGTCCAGGCCGTTATTGGCTACGGCAAGAACCACGACCCGAAAATTGGAATTGGGGCAGCCGTGGTGACTTATGGCAGAGGCCAGATTGTGCTGCTGGATTTGCCCGGCCTAGAGCGTGCCTTCAGCGCGGGGGATGGCAGCGGCTTCCAGCCTGTGACGGCGAAGCGAATCATTTACAACGCGCTGCGACAGTAACGATTTACGCCATGAGCGCTGGAGAGGAGGCACGGAGATACAAGGAGATCGAGTGTTTGATGCAAAACAATTCTGAGGGAACATTGGCGCGAAGCACAGAGAATCGGGCAGAAACGCTTCGGCAGGCACCGAAGGCTTATTCCTGATCGGAACAGCCTGTGGCTCGGAAATGTTGCGGGACTCTGTCAGTGTCCCGCTAGTCACCCCCCAATTCAGCGCCCTGACCGGCGAAAACTCCTTCAAGCCACGGATGCTGGCACCGGATTCCTGATGTGGAAGGCAGGTGTTGCAGCTTTGCGGCTGAGTGGGGCCTGACGGAGGCCATATGGCAACGAGCCAAGCAGACTTTATTGATGAGGCTTGACAGGCACTTGAAAAAGATGGCCTCTTTTGGTACACTCTGCCCATGCCGCGACCGTCGTCCGCACCCAATGCCGCTGAACGAGCTGCCACGAATATGAAGCGGGTTGTGGGCGAGAACATCAAGGCGCACCGCATCGCCCAAAACCTGAGCCAGGAAGAACTCGCCGAGAAATTCGGGGTGAGCCGGGCGGCTATCTCCCAGTATGAGCTGGGCGTGGGGGAAGTCAACGCGGGAGATCTGCCGCGGCTTGCGCGCATCTTGGGCATCACCACATTGGAGTTCTTTCATTCTCCCGATGCCTACATTGCTCCCGCCACGCCTAGCATGGATTGGGCGATCGCTCAGGTGACGCGGCACCAGGGAGCCGGAGGGGGGCTGAAACCATTTTCAGTTGACTTGGGTGCAAGTGCTGTTCGTTCCTCGGAAGCGACCGAGCAGGCTCAAACAATTCACGAAATGCTTTCGCAGTTTTCCGAACTGTCTGTGGACGATCAAGAAGTGGTCCGGAGAATTGTGAAAGCTCTGCATGGAAAACAGCCATTGGGGCAGCGAAAAACAAAGGCAAAGCGGGTTACGCGGCGGGTACGGAAAGAGCAGGCTGGATAAGCTGAAAAGGAGAGGGGTAGGGGGTAGGAGAGGGAATGGGAGAAAGAAACCCGAGATTGGCGTTCGCGGATTGCAAATTGGAAGCGATTCGAGTAAAATGGAGCCTGCATCAGAGTAGTTTCAGGCAGGTTCCCTGGAAGCCACACCCCCGAAATTGTGGCACTGGAGGCCGTGGGTTCAAGTCCCATCGTTCGCCCTCTCTTCCCCCAGAGAACATTTTGGAGACCTGAGATCGGCCTGATTGCATAAAAGGCAGCCAGGTTGATTTTTTGGTGATTTGTGATATACTATCTAACGTTAACGTAGAAATATATGGATAGTATCACGATGAAACTGTGTATCTCAGAAAGAGGTATATTGTGGTCTCAGCTTTTCGCAGCAAGCCCCCTGCTAAAGCCATCTTCAAAGACGCTTCCAAACGCTCGCTGACACGCCAGCAGGAGCTTCCAGCGCATTCCATCCCCCAGCACAACTTCATGAAGAATATCTCCGGGCACGCCGGTCGGCACTGCCGCAGTGGTAGCAAGGCACGGTTTGAGTAACCATGCCAGACAGTTTACCACAGCAACTTAAATCATAGCACTACCAAAAATTAGAAGCAGCCCCCGCTGGTGGGGGCTGCTTCAGTCATCAACATAATGTCACTGGAGTTACCGCCGATAATGAAAAAGACAGCTTAATTTAGAGAGAATGTCAGCGTCACAGTCATGCCGTTCGCCGTCATATTCGCCGTCCCGGCAGAAAAGCCACTGTTGGCTCCAAAAGCATTATCTTGAGGGTCGATGGGGCGTTGGGCATTGTATCCTGTCGAGACTCGATTGGGCATGAGAAACTTAACATGCCCGTCCGTCGCGAGATAATTGGCGCCGTCCGTGTGTCTCCCGGTTGGAGTGCCCAGCGCAGCAGTCGGCCGCCCTCCCGCATTCAGCCCAAAAGCGTAGCGGCAGGGGCCTGAAACGGCCGCGGCGTCGCCGGTTCCGTCTCCACCACCCCAGTGCGAGCTCTCGGGGTAGTTTGTTTGCCCGAATCCACCTGCGGACAGGAACCGGCTCGGCGGCGCAGTCGTGTAGCCTGATGTGTTCTCATCAGGCACAGTCACATTAGCAGTAATGCCGCTGACTTCGTACAAAAGCACAGTGCTGGCTGACGCATTGAACTGCGAGAGAAGCCGACCTTTGTTGTTGTTGCCGGTTGCCAGGTTGCTGTTGGCACCATAGGACACTGGGGTACTCTGCCCATTGGCGGCGGTGCTGTCATCGGGGCATTTGTACATCGCGACGCTTTTGACATAAGGATAGATCTGACCTGCCCATCCTTGAAACTGATTATAGGGGCATTGCGGAAAATATTCGTCTGCGTCCTGGGCATACTGCATGAAGCCGAGGCCAAGCTGCTTCATGTTGGACAGGCAAGTAGTTTGGCGAGCCTTTTCGCGTGCTTTGGCAAAAACAGGAAAGAGAATGGCAGCAAGGAGCGCGATAATCGCGATAACGACAAGCAGTTCAATCAACGTGAACCCTGCGCGTGTACGTGACATCTGATAACCTCCTGAGAATGAGCGTTGAAGCGATTAATGCTCCAGGTCAATGTTAGATAAGCGTATTACTAAGCCAATACCATTGTAACATAGCTTTGCACAAATGTCAATTAACTTTTCGCCATTGTTAATCTTCAGTGTTTGCCAGTGACCGGGCTGTGACAATTCCATGCGCGGGCAGGGCAATGGTGGCGCAGGTTTCGCCAGCCTCCAAGCGAAAATCCAGCGGCTCGTCCGAGCGATTCAGCGCGACGACCGCGACAGTGCCGTCAGGAGAGGCAACAGCGGTGGCCTCTAAATCGTCCCGGTTGGTGGCGCAGAGAATGCGGTGGCTTCCTGGACGCAAGAAGCGGGCGAAGTGGCCCAGCGCATAATATGAACTCTGATAGTAAATTTTGCCGGTCTGTGTGTCTGCAATAATCGGCGCACTGCAATA
Organism: uncultured Armatimonadota bacterium; assembly: GCA_963835235.1. Classification (GTDB taxonomy): domain Bacteria; phylum Armatimonadota; class Armatimonadia; order Armatimonadales; family Capsulimonadaceae; genus CAWIET01. The sequence goes on along the minus strand of CAWIET010000003.1, from coordinate 25,747 downwards.
GTTGCCGACATGGTTGGGGCCACCCTGCTCATCCAGCAAAATGTTCCAGTCTACCCACCCGGCAGCCCAGTGATTTAAGTCGTGAATGATGGAGCGTGCGTAGCGTTCGCCGGACAACCAATCCCCGGCGTGCGGGCCATGCTCCACACAGGCCTCGGTCAAAAGCAGGACTTTGTCCGGGTAAGCGTCATGTACGAATGCGATATTCTCAAACCGGTCTGCAACGTACCAGTGGAAGCCGACGCCCCAGACGTACCGGGCGGCCTCCGGATCGTCCAGAATGCCTTTCGCCCGCGCAAAGAGTTCATCCCGGTTATGATCCCAGATGATGATACGAATGGTGCCCAACCCTTCCCGTGCTAGGGTCGGCCCGAGAAAATCACGCACAAAATCTCGTTCCTCTTCTGCCGTATACAGGCAGGAGTCCCAGCTTTGCGTTGCTTCCGGCTCGTTCTGCACGGTCAGGCCCCAGATGTCAATCCCAGCGCGGCGGTATTCCTGGACATAGCGAGCCAAATAACGCGCCCAGGTATCCCGGTATTCCGATTTGAGTTTCCCGCCGCGATTCATCTGCCCATTGGTTTTCATCCAGGCGGGAGGGCTCCAAGGGGAGGCGAAGAGCCGCAGCGAATCACCAGTCATTTTCCGAGCGCGTAGAATCAGCGGGATCAGCGCCTGGCGGTCTCGGGCAATTGTGAAGTGCTCCAGGGCAGTGTCTCCATCTACTTCCGTGTACGCATAATTGCCCGTCGCGAAATCGCAGGAGTTGATGTGGGTGCGGCACAGGTTATACCCATGCCCCTGGATAGGGTCAAAGTACGCTCGCAGAATTTCCTCCTGGGCCGTCTCCGGGAGTTTGGCAAGCGTCACCGCCGCCGCTTCCGTGAAAGCTCCGCCAAAGCCCTCAATGTTCTGATACCGAACTCGGTCGTCCACGACGATAGCCGGTCCGCGGCTTGCGGTACTCGGGTCGCCAGCACTGACAACGCGGCTCGTCAAGCGATCGCCTGTGTCGCGCGTCGTGGTGAAAGTTTCAAAGCGTGCGGTCATAAGATTTGCCTTTTCGGTTTCTATTCTGCGCGATAAGTAATGCGATAAACGGGGAGCCTTTCAGCCTGAAATACTTTATCATCTTCTCTATTGAATTGTCAAGTGGATGCCACTCGGCCCTGTCCCGCAAAGCATAAAAATAGAGGGTAATGGTCTAATTTAGAATGTTTGTAGTCTACTTCAAGCATGGTCACTTATACTGTTTCCTGTGCCCACTGCGCCCGCCTGAACCTGACCCGCCTGAACCTGACCCGCAACGGACGCGCTCCCAATGGCAAGCAGAAATATCTCTGCCACGACTGCGACAAAACAGCCGACAAAAACAGCCGACAAAACCCAGGCTCCCATGCCTACAACGACGACTTCCGCCAGCAGGTACTCGCCGCTTATCAGGAGCGCTGCTCCCAATGGGGGGTGTGCCGCATCTTCGGCATTAGCCGCCAAACCTTGATGACCTGGCTCGAACACAGTCATTAAAAAGCCGCACTGTTGCCGCCCCTGTCGGCGACGCTGGCTCCTGCCCTGCCCAATGATGTCTTGGAACTTGACGAGTTGTGGTCGTTCGTGCATCACCGTAAGAACAAACGCTGGGTCTGGCTGGCGCAGTGTCGCAGAACAAGGCAAGTTGTGGCTTACGCCATCGGCGGGCGCGGGCAAAGAACGTGCCGTGTGCTTTGGCGGCGCATTCCGCCCGCATACAAGAAGTGCTTGCTGTACACCGACTTCTGGCGGGCCTACGCGAAGGTGCTGCCTGCTGCCCAGCATCGCGCTACAGGCAAAGGCGACGGACAGACGTGCCATGTGGAGCGGTTCAACTGTGTGCTGCGCCAACGACTGGCGCGGTTTGTTGGCCAGACGCTCTCATTCTCAAAGACCGATGTGATGCACGAAAGTTGCCTGCGTTTATTCTTGCACGAACACAACGAAAACAATCTAAATTAGACCACTACCAAGTTATCTACTAACGTCAGTAGCCGAAACCGCTGTCCTTCGGCCAACGCATCCGTCATGAAATCCATGCTCCACCGCTCATTGGGAGCGCCTGCTACGGGCAAAGGAACCCGCGCCACGCTGACCCGCTTTTTGGCGCACTTGAGCCGCAGCGACAGCCCTTCCTGACGATAGATACGGTACACACGTTTATGGTTGATCTGCCAGCCTTCGCGCTGCAACAGAACATGCAGGCGACGATAGCCATAACGAACCCGAGAAGCAGCCAACTCGCGCAACCTGATCTTCAGGGCTGTCTGATCTTTGGCGCGGCTCTGGTAGTAGGCCATGGCCCGATTGAGGCCCACCAGTTTGCACGCCCTCCGAAGTGCGACTTTGAAGCCGACCCGCAGAAACTGGACCAGTTCCTTCTTCTGGGTCGGCCTCAGAGCTTTTTTGCGATCACCTCCTGGAGCATATGCTTGTCCAGACTGAGATCAGCAACCAGAGACTTCAGCTTCCTGTTTTCTTCTTCAAGTTGCTTGAGGCGGCGCAGTTCTGCGATGCCCAGGCCTGAGAACTTGCGCTTCCAGCGGTAAAAAGTCTGTTCGGTAATGCCGAGTTTGCGGCAGACTTCGGCGGTGGGGGTGCCCCCTTCAGCCTGACGCAGCGTGGAGACAATTTGCTCCTGAGTGAAGGTTTTCTTCATGCCTGTTCCTCCGTAGGTGAGTATCCGAAAATCGTCAACACTAACATTCCAGAGTGGCCAGATTATTGGGGAGGGAGCACTTTGACTTGTGTGGCACGGTCCTGATTGGCCAGCATATTCATGAGCGATTATGAACCTGAGTGAGGTGAGACTGTCTTTTGAGCCGAGCTAACTCATGCTTCTTAGGTTACCCCCAAAATAAAACCATCAGAAGAACCTTGACAAAAGGAAAAAGTCGTGTTATAATTCCCCAAATCCCTTACCGGTAAGGTAGAAATGGTGCTTTCGCAGTTTATGTGGTCTAGATGGATTGTGTGTCTGCACTCGCCCATGTTATTTGTTATGTCAAGAAAATTATACATTATGCTCGCCAATGCCAGACGACGCAATCGGCTCGTCAGCCTGCTTGCTGTCACTGCGCTGTTTCTTGGCAGTGACAGAGTATGCCTCGCACTGGGAACTGATGGGAGCCAAGCAATCTTGGTCAAAGTGGTCAAAACAGCGAATGGTTACCAGCTTCAGCGTGGTGGCAAGCCGTATTTCATCAAGGGGGCGGGTGGATCCGCCTCCTGGGCGTTGCTGGCCAAACGCGGCGGCAATTCCGTGCGGACATGGGGCGCCGATCACTTGAACGAAGACCTCGTGGAAGCCAACCGCTCCGGATTGACGGTCACGGCGGGGATCTGGCTCGGACATAAGGATCAAGGCTTCGATTATTCTGACACCAAAGCTGTGCAGGAACAATTCAACAATGCCAAGGCAATTGTAGAGCGCTACAAGGACTCGCCTAACCTTCTGGTCTGGGCACTCGGCAATGAGATGGAAGGATATGATTCCACGACCGACCCGAAGATGTGGAACGCCGTTGAGAACCTAGCGAAAATGGTCCATCAGGTTGACCCGAACCATCCGACCATGACTGTGATCGCCGAGGTCGGCGGGGACAAGGTGACCAGCCTTCATAAATATTGTCCCGATATTGATATTGTTGGAATCAACTCGTATGGCGGCCTTCCCAGCATCGCGAAGCGCTACGCCGCCGCCGGTGGAACGAAGCCGTATGTGATCACCGAATTCGGCCCCGCAGGTACCTGGGAACGTCCCAAAAACTCGTGGGGAGCCGTTCCCGAGCAGACCAGCACGGAAAAAGCGCAAGTTTATGCGGACGGCTACCGGCAAGCCATCGCGGACCAGCCGCTGTGCCTGGGATCGTACGCATTTACCTGGGGAGCCAAACAGGAGGCCACAGCGACGTGGTTTGGCATGTTGCTGCCGAGCGGCGAGCGGTTGGGCGCGGTTGATGCCCTGCAGAAGGCGTGGACGAACAAGGCACCTGTGGATCCTTGTCCCACGATTGTGTCGCTTCATCTTGCCGGGAGCGACCAGCTCAGTCCTGGCGCCAGCTGCGAGGCAGGCCTGAAAGCCGCATCTGCGCTCCGCGACCCCCTGCGCGTGCAGTGGAAGCTCGTTTATGACCCCGTCTCCTACCACGTGGGCGGCGGCGCGGAAATGGCAGCGCAGGAATTCCCGTCCGCCATCGTGTCGTCCGACAACACCCATGCCGTGGTCAAGATGCCCGCCTACAAAGGAGGCTACCGCCTGTATGCCTTTGTTTACGACCAGCATCACGGCGCTGCGGTGGGCAACATTCCGCTGTACGTCGCGACCGGCGCCCCGCCTCCGCCGCCTCCCGCATTCAAGGCCGCGCTGCCGTTCGTTGTCGTCGGCGACACGCCCGCGGCGAACGATTTCATCCCGTCGGGCTACATGGGCAACACCGGCGCGATCACGATGAACGCGGGCTGCGCCGACAGCCCGCACAGCGGCAAAAGCTGCCTGCAGGTGGATTACACGGCCACGGACGGATGGGGAGGAGTTGTCTGGCAGCTTCCCGCCAACGACTGGGGAGACACGCCAGGCGGCTTTGATTTGACCGGCGCTAGTCGGCTTTCCTTCTGGGCGCGGGGCGCGCACGGCGGCGAAACGGTTTCCTTCTCGTTTGGCCTGATTAAATCAGACAAGCCATTTCACGACTCCGCATCAGGAAACCTGGAAAGTGTCACCCTGCCCCCACAATGGAAGGAATACTTCATCAATCTGGCGGGCAAGGATTTAAGCTACATCAAAACGGGCTTCTGCTGGGTGGTCAGCAGCGCAGGAAAGCCCGTGCGTTTCTATCTGGACGACATTCACTACCAATAAGACAGGAGCCTCGACATGAAACAAGCCATTGCAGCGCTCGTCGCCGCCGTCTGCCTCATCACGGCAGCGATCCATCCCGCCTACGCGGACGGTGTCAAGAAGGCAGCACTCCCGTTCGTCATTTTCGGCGCGGCCAAAGCCAGCGGGGCCAATTTCTATCCCTCAGGTTGGATGGGCAACACGGGCGCCATCAAAATGGACGAAAAGTCTGCCGACAACCCGCATGGGGGAGCCACGAGCCTGAAGTTCCAATACACCGCGAACGACAACTGGGCGGGTATCGTCTGGCAGAATCCGGACAACAACTGGGGGGACAAGGAAGGCGGCTTTGACCTCAGCGGAGCCAAGACCTTGAGTTTTTGGGCGCGCGGGGCCAGCGGTGGCGAAGTCGTTTCGTTCTCGTTCGGCCTGATCGGGAAAGACAAAGCCAATTCCGACTCCGCCACTGGGAAACTGGATAAAGTGACGCTGACGAAGGATTGGAAGAAGTACACCATTGATTTATCCGGCAAGGATATGTCTCACATCATCACCGGATTTTGCTGGGTCGTCGCTGGCTCAGGATCGCCCGTGACGTTTTATCTTGACGACGCTCGGTACGAATAGAAACAGACACTGTCGGAGAAAGGGAAGGGGCGATGGCGACCGGGAAGAATAGGAAGACCTTAGTGACGAGGATGGGATGCCGTTTTGCTGGCGTCATAGCGTGCATCCTAGTCGCGGCGTTTGGCCTGTTCTCGACCACCGTCTTCGCCCAGCAAGGCGGCGTTCCTCCCCCGGTCGCTGTGGGAGGCGGCTCTTATGCGGCCTTCCCGCCACCCGAGACGGAGCCAATCGTTCATGAGGTGCTCAACCAGCCGCTGTCTATCCTGGATCCGGGCGACCAGCCAATTCCCACCAACAAATGGTGGACACACCTGATCGTGTCCAAGTTCAGCGGCCAGATGTGGGCGTTTCCCATGATGGCGGACGCCAGCGATCAGGGCATCAAGATCGTTTTTCCCGTGAAATGGAATGATGTCGGAAGCGACCTCGTCGGTGACAAGCCGGTGACGGTCATCTCCGACGACTTTCACCCGGTCGGCACGTACGCCACGCATTGGGGGGACTGGACGCTCACGTTCCGTGACAAAGAAAGCGACAGCCGCTACGTTGACGTCACGCTCGGGCGCGGCATGCCCTTTGTCTGGCTGGAATGTCACGGCGTGTCGCCAACCTTGAAGCTAGAGGATAATGCCACCTTTTTCTCGCTTTCCGGGAACCCCGTTTCGCTGCCAGCCCAAGCAGATTGCCTCGGAATCCAGTATGGTGGCCGGAACTATGGCGTGTTTGCCCCGGACGGGACGCGCTTCTCTCTCGTAGGCGGCAACCTGGTGTGTGTATTTACGGGCGCGGAACACTATCTCATCGTCTCCGCTCTGCCGCGCGCGACGGACTTCGCGCTCTTCCACGCGCACGCCTACGCGCTGCCCACCGACAGCCGCTACGCATGGGCTTATGACCCGGCGAAAGGCGCGGTGACGACTTCCTGGCATGTTGACACGGTCGCCTTGAAGGGCGACAACCATCAAGTTATTCAGGGCTGGCTGCCCCACCATTACCGAAACACCCAGACCGGTTTCGCATTCGTGGACGGCCTGAACTACCAGACCCCGCGAGGGTTAATGAAATGTGGAGTCGGAACTGACTTCACAATCACCTATCCCTTTACGGGAATACTGCCAGCTCTTCCAGCGCCAAGCAAAACCGGTCTGCCGAACGACTACGACGCCAGCCGTGCAGCTTTCCTGGTGCAGCAGGCGGCGACGAAGGGCGATTACGGCGAGGACACTTACTGGGGCGGCAAGCGCCTGTGCCTCATGGCCGATGATATGTGGGTCGCACGTGAACTGCATGACACGGCGTCGTTCGCCGCGCTGCGCGCCAATTTGACCAAGGCTCTCGCGGACTGGTACACCTACACCCCCGGCAAAAAGGGACACTATTTCGCTTCCTACAAAAAATGGCACGCGCTGATCGGCTTTCCGCCCAGCTACGGCTCGCAGGCATTCAATGACAACCATTTTCACTACGGCTACTTCACGCGCGCCACGGCGCTTCTGGGCATGGCGGATGCCGGGTTCCTGAAGAAGTATGGGCCGATGGCGACCCTGGTCGCCAAGCAATACGCCAACTGGGATCGCAGCGACACGCGGTTTCCGTTCCTTCGCACCTTTGACATCTGGGAAGGGCATTCCTGGGCCAGCGGCATGAGCACGCTGAATGGCGACAACCAGGAGTCGTCTTCCGAGGCGATCCATTCGTGGGCGGGCCTCTTCCTGCTCGGTGAAGCGATCGGGAACAAGGACATGACCGCTGCTGGTGCAATGGGTTACGCCGTCGAAAGTCAGGCGGCCCGCGAATACTGGTTTGACGAATACGGGAAAAACTTCGGACATCCCAATTATAAGAGTCCTATCGTCGGTATCCTCTGGAGCGGCGGCATGCAGTACACCACGTTCTTCAGCACCGATCCGGCGTGGATATTTGGCATTCAATGGTTCCCGCTCTACCCTGGTCTTCAGTACCTCGCGCGCGATCCGCAGTTTGCGGGCCATGAATTCGACACGATGATGTCCGAACACGCCGCCAAGGGCCAGGGAAACGGATCGGGATCGACGGGTATGGAGCCGTCACTTGGCAACACTCTGCTTGGCTATGCAGCGATGGTACGCCCGGATTGGTCTGCCGCGCAGATGTCCACTCTTTGGACTGCAAATGACCCGATCGTCAAAGCCAGTGACATGGCAGCGATCTCCTACTACGACATTTATTCGGATCGTACGCTTGGCCTCGTGTCCTGGGATTACCATGTCGACCTGCCGTGTTCCTGCGTGTACTACAACAAGCGCACGCAGGTCGCAAGCTACGTCGCCTACAATCCGGGCACATCGCCTGTGGTCGCTACGGTTTACAAGGGCGCCGTGGCGCAGGGAACGTTTGTCGTTCCCGCAGGCACTCTGGTTCGCGCGACTGCCATGAACGCGCTGAACACGCCATCCAGGAAATAATCCAGAAATCATAACGGATCAGTTGAGCGCGTTGTGCCGCGTCAAAAAAAGGATTAACCATGAACCAGATCAAACGCACGAGAAACATCCGGTACGCTTTTACTCTGATTGAGCTGCTCGTTGTCATCGCCATTATCTCATTGCTGGCCGCGATCCTTTTCCCCGTGTACGCGAGCGTGCGGGAGAAGGCCCGGCAGACGGTCTGCGCCTCTAACGTCAGGCAGCTTGGGTTGGGTTTCATGCAGTACGAACAAGATTATGACGAATCGTTTCCCTCCACGCCTAACTGGGGCACGGGCTGGGCCAGCGAGATTTTCTCCTACGTTAAATCGAAAGCCATCTATGCCTGTCCTGATGATGCCGCGCCGCTTCCCGCGCTGATCCCAAACACGACGGTTCCTGTCAGCGCAACAGGGGTCCCCATCTCGTACGCGACAAACAGCCTGGTCACCGCGCCCATATCCATTTCCATTGGCAATTCATTGGCATCCGTACCCGTCCGGCCTTCCGATCTTTCCGCTCCGTCATCAACGGTTCTCCTCTACGAAGCAGGCTGCCAGATGACAGGCGACGGCTCGGCGATTACAACGGGCCGCGGCTTGTGGGATCCCGACAATGCTGATCCAAGTCTCACAACGACAATTCCCTACGCCGCTCGCGATTATCAAGATGACAGCATTTCATCCTATGGCGACCATGCGCCCTCTGAAAGCCCAATCGCGACCGCCCGGCACGCCCGGGGATCCTTAGCCGCGCCTCTGAATAACCCAGGGGCCGATCCGGCTTTTACTGCGGGATCAAACGTCTATGCATTTGCCGATGGACACGTAAAATTTCTGGCCTGGGCGACTGTTTCTAATGGCGACAACACCTCTCCCGGTGGCCGTTTTTCCTGCGTTTCACCCACAGCGATGGCCGGAACCTCCTATTCCGCCACCTTTTGCCCGAAATAAGAATAGCTTCGGAAACTGCAATCACCTAACTCTCTGATGGCGCTGTGAAGTTCATGCTATTCTTGTGCATCGCGTCAGTCTTGGAGAAGAGTAGCGTTCTACGCACAAGATGACCCAGTCGTTGACGCGGGGCGGTGTTGAATCTTTCCCGGCGGGCCGTCTGACTGTCGCCCGATGCCCCCTGCGCGCAACACCAGAAAAAAGAAATATTTTCTTTAACCGTCCTTGACAAATGGGCTAAGTCATGATATAGTCTCTATATAGAGAGTGTTGTATCTTAAGATGAGCGTCAAGGCAAAGCATCACACAATTCGGGAACTTCTGCAAGAGGCCATTTAATCGGGGGTCTATCCGCCCGGCGAACAACTGCCCGCGGAGCATGCGCTGGCGGAATTATATGGCGTCTCGTACATGACTGCTCGCCGCGCTGTATCGGAATTAGTCGCGACAGAAGTCGCGGAGCGGCGCGGTTCCCGCGGAACGTACGTCAGGCATCGCAGCGCCAGCCATGTGTCCACCCAGACGATCAACCTGATCACATCCGCATATGAGGGTTCCAATCAGGCCGCTTTTCTGCAGCATGGGACGAGCGAAGCCGAGAGGTTTGGCTTCCATGCCAACGTTGTCCGCCTGATGGCTGGGCATCAAGACCCGGCCATCCGGCTTCTGAGCCGCGGTGAATGCGCGCTTGTCCTGCTGGATGAAATCAACCCGGAAAGCGCATTGGGGCTGGCGCTTCGCGGCGCTAGCCGGCAGATTGTGGCTCTGTATCCAGACCTGACCGATCTGAGCATCACCAGCATTCGCACGGATCTGCTGGAGACATTCGGCCTGGCCCATGATCGGTTGAGGGCAGTGGGACATCGCCAGATTGCTGTGATATTGCAGGCGGCGAGAGAAGTGTTCACGATCCCCTGGTGAAATGGGAAAGCGATACGGCGGATCTGTTCGCAGGCTTTGTGCATGATCTACATCTTATACGGGTGAAAACACCGTTGTTTCAGTCGCCGACCAGTCAGGCCTATGAATCAGTCCGCCGCTTTCTTGCTGCCCATGAAGAAATCACCGCACTTATTTGCATGGGTGATGAATTGGCGTATGGAGCCTTGTCGGCCTGTCATAGCATGGGTCGGAGCGTCCCGGAGAAGATGTCGCTGATAAATCTGGGTGATTCGCCCCTGATGCAGTATGCGCTGCCTCCGGTGACGTGCGTGGATGTGGATTTCGCCTCGCAAGTGCGACGTGCGATGGAAAGGCTTGTGCAGTTTCGGAACGGAGAGGGCAAGCCGGGCGAGTTGATCTTGCAGGCGCCGCATCTGATAGAGAGGCTTTCTGTGTCCATCGTGAAGTGACGGGCCACGCTGCACCGCCCTGGCAGCATTGGTCTCAGCACCGGCGCGGGGAAATACTCACACAGCGTTCATGGATCCTGACAAACATGGCCGCGCTCCGGCAGAAATTTAAGAGAAGCAATCATGTCACTAATGAAACAGTCACGAAGTTATGGGTTTACACTGATCGAGTTGCTCGTTGTAATTGCCATCATCGCGCTCCTCGCCGCCATTCTCTTTCCTGTTTTCGCCAAAGCCCGTGAGAAGGCACGCCAGACGACTTGCGTGAATAACCTGAAGCAGATCGGCCTCGGTTATCTGCAATACATCCAGGATTACGATGAAACAACGCCTGATGCTTGCTTCGCCGGGACGGGGAATTACTGCGGAGGCTCCGGGCAGCTCCTGGGAACCTCGCTGGGCTTCTGTCTTTCGCCTTATATCAAGAGCGGCCAGGTCTGGCACTGCCCGAGCGATTCACTCTCCAATTCGATAGTCATTACGACTACGGCGACAGGATACGGCGGTTACGCAGACGTCAGCTATATCTACAATTTCCGCTACATAGAGTTGTCCAATTCTGGAAGCACTGACAGTGCCCCACTGCCCATGACACTGTCCCAGTTCAACACCCCCGCATCGGATGCGATCCTCTTCGATGGCTGGGGTAACGTGGGCCAGACGGCCCTGGGCTGGTTCTTCGATGGTATAGGCGTGGGGATGCAGCGGATCGCTGGCAGTACTCTTTTCAGCAACGGCGGAACCTCCGCTGGTATCACCGGACACTCCAACGGCGGCAACGCGGCATATGCGGACGGCCATGTCAAGTGGTACTCCACCGGCTACCTTATGGCGCAGTATGGTCAGGAGACGCTGTCCACGTGCGGCAACAGCAACGACCAGCGCGCCGCAGGCGTCTGCCCGACGATTTTTCACGAATAGGCTTGTTCCTATTTATCCTGCCCTCAACGCGCCTGGATGACAAAGGTACTCACTCTCATGATAATCCGTCAAGTTCACTATCGGTCTCATTGCCTCATTGCCGCAGTGCTGCTCTGGGCGGTGACTGTTCATGCAATGGCGGCGCCCGCACCCCAGCCTGCCAAGCCGATGTTGATGGCGCACTATATGCCATGGTTCGAAGCCGATCCCGCCGCTGGCAAATATGGCTGGCACTGGACGATGATGCACTTCGCCCCAAACCGTCTCATCAATGGGCAACCTGATATCGCGTCGCAGTATCACCCCCTGATCGGCCCCTACGACTCGAATGATGCCGACGCCCTGGAGTGCCAGGCCCAGCTGATGAAGCTCGCTGGCCTGGATGGAGCGGTCATTGACTGGAACGGGACAGCCCAGGATGTTGACTATCCGACTAACATGCGCAATGCGAAGCATTTTATCTCGACCCTGCAGAAAGCGCACTTACGCTTCGCCGTGATGTTCGAGGAGTCAGGCATCCTCACGCAGTTAACCAAAGACGGCAAAATCAAGCCCGGCGACGAGGTGACGGAGACCGAGACCGAGATCAAGTGGCTCCAGGACAACTGGTTCTCCCAGCCCGATTACCTGCGGCTGGATGGAGCGCCGGTACTGATGACGTTCGGCGGCGGCTATCTGAAGGACGGCCAGTGGCTCCAGGTTCTGAGTTCCCTGACGACCAAGCCGAAACTCTTCTCCGAGAATTACCGCCGGGACGGCGCGGTCGGCGGGTTCGCGTGGCCGCTGCCGCAGGGCGGGACTGACAACGCACTGACAAAACTTGACGCCTTCTATGTCAGCGCCGCCGCCTGGCCGCAGTTCATTGGCCTGGCATTTCCCGGCTTCCACGACATCTACAAGGAGGCTGGCGTCGGCGAATCCTACGGCTTCGTGGACGACAAGGGAGGACAGACCTATGAGAAGACCTTAACGCAGGCCATCAAGAGCAATGCGCCGATTATCCAGATCGCGTCGTGGAACGACTGGGGCGAGGGCAGCATCATCGAACCCAGCGTCGAGCATCAGTACCGGGAACTGGAGACGACCCAGCGCATGCGACGTCTGTCCATAGACCCGAAGTTTCCCTACACCGCCGCCGACCTGCGCGTGCCGGTGCAGATATATCAACTGCGCAAGAAGCACGCTGGCGATGCCGCTCTGCAAGCCAGGCTGTCCACCGCATCTGACTTGATCTTCGCCGGTCACGTTGAGCAGGCGAGGGCACTCATCGCCAAGATGAACTAAGCAGACACGTCATCAAAGGCAATCGTCGCAAAAGGACAATCCCTGAAATATACCGTCCTCGCAGACGTCAGAATTCACAGAAACCTATGTTAGAATGTCAAAAGCAGTTGTTTCAGGAGAGCCTTCCGGCCTCACGCAGAGAGCCTGTTGGGAAGCAATTTCATCTATCTTATTCTCTCGTTCGTTTAATGGAGCATAACGCAATGAAGCACAGTTCTTTTTCCGGTTATCTCATTCATTCAGCCTGCCTGCCGCGCAAGTTTGCCTGGAGGGATGGGGCCGCTGCCCGCTTTCTGGCAGGCATCGCCGTCGCGGGCGCTGCTCTGAGCGCGGGGTCGCCTCCCGCCGCCGCAGGCACCCTGGACGCGCTGACATTTAACACTGCGCGCACGGCTACCTTCCGCAATCTCACCGCTTGGACACCCCGCGCCGCCAAAAGCCAGAGCAGCCTGGCCGTTCCCGGCGGCTTCGCCAGCGCCAACGGCATTCCCGTTCCCGGTAACACCTGGACGGGCCTCGGCGCGTCAGGCAACTGGAGCGACAGCAACAACTGGGGCGGCGCGCAGCCCGGTTACGGCACGCTGACCTTCTCCGGCAGCACCCGGACGACCAACACCGACGACAATATCACGTCCATGAACCAGCTGCTCTGGACGGGCACGAGCGCGTGGACGCTCAATCAGGGCGGCTCAACGGTGCTCTCGCTCTTTGATAACGGCGGCACGCAAGCCAAAGTTGAGAATGACAGCACCGGCCTGGTCACCATCAACCTGCCCCTCACCTTCGCGGCGACAGCAGGCGCGGCGTGGGGCGAAATCAATGCGGTCAACGGCAACCTCACCTTCGGCACAGGCACGCTCACGGTGAATGGCTCCTCGGTGAACGGCATCAAGCTCTTCGGCACCGGCCACACCACCACATTTGCCAACACGGTCAGCGCGTCCGGCAAGTGGTTCGGCCTCACCAGCGCCAATACGACGATGGACGTGAGTGGCGGTTTCACCTCCGGCGACATTTACGTAATGAATGGCGGCACCCTCAATCTTGACCAGGGCGGCTCCATCACGACAAGCGCAATCCGTTTGGGAGGTGATTACGGCAACACCGGGAACCAGAACCTGGCCGCCGGGGGCACGTTCGCGGTTACCTCAACCAACGGGGGGCAAAACTTTTCAGGAACGATCACAACGGCGCCGAGCAACACCTCGAACGCCGAGTTCATCAGCTCGCTCAACACGACTGGCATTAACACGCTTTCCGGCGGTATTTATCTTGACAGCGGCCTCACCATCCAGAACAGCGCGGGTGGAACACTCAACCTCACTGGCACGACCGATTTCAAGGCGCAGACGCTGACATTCAACCCGTCCGGCACGATTGTAGCGAGCGGCCAATTAATCAGCAGCACGAGCAGCAGTACGGTCACTGGCGGCACGCTGGTGAAAACCGGCTCCGGCACGCTAATCCTTCAGAATACGGCAAACACCTACAGCGGCACCAGCAGCAGCAAGCTGAATGGCAACAGCACGCAGATTAGCGCTGGCACGCTTGGCATCTACGGTGATGGCAGCCTTGGCGTGGCTCCGGCGGGCGCGTACAACAACATCCAATTCACCGGCAGCGGCACCCTTCAGGACACCGCCAACAACATCTCTCTCAACGTAAACCGCAACATCAGCGTCGCTTCCAGCGCAACCGCCACCTTCGACACGCTCGCCAATACACTGACCGTGAATGGGCAAATCACGGGCAGCGGCGCCATCACCAAAAACGGTACTGGGACATTATTACTGCTGGCTGGGAGCGGAAACACCTTTACGGGAGGCGTGACGCTCAACGCAGGCACATTGGGCGTTAACCTGGGCAACGATCTCGGGGCGCTTCCCGGCACTCTCACGACTGACCTGACCTTTGCTGGAAACAGCACGTTCCAGTTCGAGTCGGCCAGTACGGGCGCAGTGGCCGCCACGCGTCAGTTTGCCATCAACAGCGGCGTGACCGCAACGTTTGACACGCAAAGCTACAGCGACACGGACAGCGGGGTCATCACCGGCTCCGGCGCCCTGACCAAGATCGGCAGCGGCACGCTGACCTTAACTGGCTCCAACAACTTCACCGGGGGAACCCTGATCAGCGCGGGCGCGCTGCAGATCGGCAGCGGCGGCACCACCGGCTCGCTTTCCACCAGCAGCGCCATCACCGACAACAGCAGCCTGATCTTCAACCGCAGCAACACCGTCACGGCAGGCACCGATTTCAGCGGCAACCCCATCAGCGGCACCGGCTCCATCACGCAGAACGGGTCCGGGCTGCTGGTGCTGTGGAGCGGCAACACGTTTACCGGCGGCGTCACGATCAACTCCGGCACCGTCGGTATCTTCGAAGGAAGCGGCCTGGGGGCAATCCCCTCAACCGCTGCCACCGATCTCACCTTTGGGGGCAACAGCACGCTGCAATTCATGCAAACCCCGACGTCGGGGGCACTGAACGGCAACCGCCAGATCGTCATCAACCCCGGCGTGAAAGCGACGATCGACACCCAAAGCTATAATCCATCCATTAACGGCCAGATTAGCGGTTCCACCGGTTCGCTGACCAAGATCGGCACCGGCACATTGACACTTTCCGGCAACGATACCTACGGGGGCGGCACAACGATCAATGCCGGCACGCTGACGCTGGGAAATACGAGCGCGCTGGGATCATCAACAGGATCACTGACATTGAGCGGCGGCACGGTCAACCCGAACGGCACGCGCGGCGCGACGCTGAATTTGAACGGCAACAGCGCCACGGTGGGGGCGCTCACCAGCGCGGACCAATCGTCTTTCAACGGCTTCAATTTGGGCAGCGGCGCCAACACGCTGACGGCGAGTTCGGCAAGCATCAGCGGAACAAACTACATCGGGATCAACAACGCCACCAGCATCACGTCTACAGGCACATACAACCTGATCAGTTCGGGAAGCGCCATGACGGGGGGCGGGACATGGACGTTCACCGGAGCGCAGGACCTCACCGTTCCGGTGAACTCCATTATCGCCAAGAACAGTTCCGGCAATTTCTACCGCCTGACTCTCAACAACACGGGCACAACCGAGCAGGTGATCGTGACGAACAACAATCTCGGCAACATGATCAATATCATGCCCCTGGGCGCTTCCCTCTCGTTCGGAACAAGCTCAACCGGCACGGCCAAAAACGGCACAGTCATTACTTCCTACAATGGCAGCGGCTATCACTCCCAGCTCTATCAGAACCTTGTCAACGATGGCCGGTTCAACCCGAATTTCGTCGGCAGCAGCACCAGCACCGGGGCTGTCAACTCTTCCGGCGCCAGCATTCTCAGCACAGTGGGACAGACCGCAAGCGAAGGGCATCCCGGCTACACAAACTCTCAAATTCTTTACAACCTGAACAACAACGATGGGAACAGCTCCGCCAACGGCGGGAACTGGCTGAAAGCGAATAACGGTGTAAACCCCACCTACGTCCCCCTCAACGTCGGCGGGAACGATTTCACCGTCAATAGCAGTGACACGAATGCGATCCTGCGCTATGACGCCATTGTCACCCAGTTGAATACGCTTCGCCCCGGCGTCGCGACCATTGTGACGAGCCTGATGTACCGGACAGATATCGGGGCAAGCCAGGACACACTGTACAACCCTTATGTTCAGGGCATTGTGTACAACCACGCCCTCGCCGGGCAGAACGTGCGTTATCTGGACCTTTACAACATCCTTACCCCAGGGGATTCACAGAGCATTCTCTCCGCTGACGGCATTCATCCGACCCAGGCGGGATATGACCAGGAGGCTAATGCCTGGTCAGAATCGCTCCTGTATGGCGCGGCCTATTATAAGGGGGGCAACAACGGCGTCTGGAGCAGCGTGAACGGCACGACGACCAACTTTGCGGTGGATAGCAGCCTCACGACGGACCGGCAGAAGTCGCTGACCGACGCCTCAACGCGAACCTATACCGGCGCTTACGCGGATGTTTGGTTCAACAATAATGCCACCGCTCTCGCCACCACGCTCGGTGCGGACACAACGGTACGCAGCCTGAACTTTGCAAGCGGCGCGGCGGGAGCGGTCTCCATCGGCGGCCCCAATACGCTGACCATCGGCGCGGGTGGAATCACGGTGCAGCAAGGCACCGGCGCGCATACCGTGTCGGCGAACGTCGCCCTGGGCGCGGCCCAGACCTGGGGCAATGTTTCCTCCAATGCGTTCACCGTCAGCGGCATCGTAAACGGTTCCAATGCTCTCACCATTGCTGGCTCCTACACCACGTACAATCCGGGCAGCGTCACCGGCGTGAGTACGAGCGGCGGCGAACTTTATACCCCCACAGCCAGCACCTATGTCGGCAGCGGCAGCATCGTTCTTACAGGGAACAACACTTATACCGGCAGCACCACAATCAACCAGTATGGAGCCTTGCAGATCGGCAATGGCGGCACGACCGGCTCGCTTTCCACCAGCAGCGCGATCACCGACAATGGCGCTCTGACCTTCAACCGAAGCAATACGATTACGCAGGGAACCGGCTTCGCGAACGTCATCAGCGGTACTGGCTCGGTCACGCAGAACGGGACCGGGAATCTCGTGCTGTCCGGCAACAACACGTACACTGGCGCGACTAACATCAACAGTGGCACTCTGGCCGTGAACGGCGACGACACCGCCGCCACGGGCGCTGTCACGGTGGCGAGTGGCGCGACGCTCACCGGCACCGGCAAAGTCGGGGGGGCGTCACCGACAGCGGCACCATCAACGCAGGCACGGTCGGCACGGTCGGCACGCTCAACACCGGAGCCGTCGCATTCGGGGGGGCAGCATCTTAGGCTTTGACTTCAACGCCTCCACAAGCGACCTTTTGAGCAGCACCGGCGCGTTCTCCTTCACCGGAACCGGCGGCAGCGTCATCAACCTGATTGGCAACCAACTGGCCGCGCCGACCGCCAGCACCTACACGCTGGCAACGTTCACAAGCGGCCTGTCGGGGACGCCCTTATCCGACTTCAGCCTGTCTGGCATCAGCGGCTACACCCTCGCCATCCGCGGCAACAACCTCGTGCTGAACCAGATTACCACCACCGCCACGACCTACACGCTGGGGGCGACGGCCTTAGCCACCAACCTGCGCGCCGGTTCGGGTTCCACCACCATCACCAGCACCATCACCAACACAGGCGGCTCCAACGCAGACACCTTCAGCTACACCGGCCTGAATGCCAACGCCAGCAACGGCAGCCTGTCAGGAGGCACCCTGCCCCAAAGCGGCGGGCCAGTGGCAAACAGCAATGGGTCAGACAGCGGCACGGCTACCTTCACAGCAGGCGCGGCAGGCACCGCCACCATCACGCCCACCGTCAGCACGGTCACCACGACCACCAGCGGCGTGTCCGCTCCCACCCTGAGCGCCACCACGCCCGTCACGGTCAACGTCTACAGCGGGCAGACGAGCCGCACCGGCACGGGCGGCAGCTACGTGGTCGGCACCAACGCCACCCAGCAGACGCAGTGGGCCGACGGCGGCGCACCCGGCGTGGATGCGGGCTACGCCAGCACCGACACCGCTTCCTTCACCAGCAATGGCACCGTTACCGTCAACGCGGGCGTCAGCCTCAAGGCGCTCACTCTTAATGGCGGCACGACGCTTGCCACGGACGGGGTGAACGGACACGGCCTCACCCTCAATGGCGGGGCGGGCACGGCGGCGCTGACCGCGACGGGCATGGGCAACACGATCAGCGCCCCGGTCAGCCTGGCGACCAGCACGACCGCCAGCGTAGCCAACAGCGGGGACACCTTGACGGTCAGCGGCAGCGTGAGCGGGACGGGCAGCCTGACCAAGACGGGCGCAGGAACGCTCACTCTCACCGGCACCGACAGCGCCACCGGCACGACCACGGTGTCTGCCGGGACGCTCGCGCTGGACAACACCGGCGGAGCAGCCATCACCAACAGCAGCATCACGGTCAGCAGCGGCGGCACGGTGTCGGTGCAGGCTTCCAATCAGCTGGGGACGGCGAGCACCACCAGCAACGCGCTGCCCTCCGTCACCCTCTCCGGCGGCACGCTCGCCGATGCCAACGGCAGCAGCCTGGGCACCAGCAGCGGGGAAAGCCCGACCGGACAGTCAGGCGTTGTCGCCACCAGTTTCGGGGCGGGCGTTCTCACCCTGGCGGCGGGAACGAACTCGTACCTGGACTTCGGGACGGGGACGACGCCGGAGGTGCTGGCGTTCAGCAGGGTGAGCGGGACGGGGAACCTGTACATCCTCAACTACAAGGACGGCAACTTTAACGGTACGTTCACCCCGGCGAGCGGGGGCGGGATAGACCAGTTGTTCTTCGGGGGGAGCGGTCAGACGGCGCAGGAGTTGATGAACGTGTTCTTCGTCAACCCGACGGGCTACAACGGCCACCAGTACAACCAGACGTATGAGGCCCGGTTGCTGTCCACGGGGGAGGTGGTGGCGCCGGAGCCTTCGGAGTGGGTGAGTTTGCTGGTGGGGGCGCTGGGGTTGTCGGGTCTGGCGATGAAGGCGCGCAGGCGCAAGGCAGGCGAAGAAGCCGAAGCCGCCGCCTGCAAAGTATGATCGCGATAAGGATCTGCCGTCACCATGTCACCGCAACTCCTTTGTAATCTGCTTGAAAGTGTGGGAAAGAAACGAACACGCCATGCAAGCAAGGTTCTGAGGGCGCTGGGCGTGGCCGCGGTATCTCTCTTTTCGTTCACGGGCCATCAGGCTGATGCCCAGGCCGCTCCGCCGCTGCTGCTCGCTCACTATTTGCCGTGGTTCGCGGCAAATCCGGCAACGGGGCAGTGGGGGTGGCACTGGACGATGAACTTCTTTAACCCGAACATCATCGTAAACGGCGAGCGACAGATTGCTTCCCAGTATTATCCACTCATTGGCCCCTATGACTCGAATGATCCCGATGCGCTCGAATGCCAGGCAGAACTGATGCTGATTGGCGGATTTGATGGGGCAGTCATTGATTGGTACGGAACGGCAAACGATGTTGATTATCCCACAAACCTGCGTAACGCGAAAAGCTTTGTAGGTGTGCTGGACAAAGCCCACCTCAAGTTCTCAGTGTGTTACGAGGAAAGCGCAACGCTCACCCAGCTCGTCCAAGATGGAACCATTCCCGCAAGCGGCGTGGTTGCTCAGGTCGAGCAGGACATGAGCTGGCTGGTTGGCAACTGGTTTCCCGATCCTCAGTACATCAAATCTGCCGGGAACCCGGTAGTGCTGACGTTTGGGGGCGGCTATCTAACCGGCAATCAATGGCCTACGGTGCTTGCGTCCCTTTCTGTCACTCCGTCGTTGTTCTCTGAGAACTATCTTCGAACCGGCGCCACAGGCGGATTTGGCTGGCCGCTTCCCGCAGGCGGCAACACAGGCGCGCAGGCTGCTCTTAACTCTTTCTACGCCAGCGCTTCTTCCTGGCCCCAGTTCATCGGTGTCGCTTACCCCGGCTTCCATGACATCTACCAACAGGCGGGCGTCGGCCCTTCCTATGGCTTCATAGATGACCTAGGTGGCCAGACCTACCAGTCAACCCTAACGCAAGGCTTGCAAAGCGGCGCCCCCTTGATCCAGGCTGCAACCTGGAACGATTGGGGAGAAGGCACCATGCTTGAACCCAGCGTTGAGCGAGGGTACCGTGATTTGGAGACGACACAGAGCCTGCGCCGCCAGTACATCAATCAAAGCTTTCCCTACGTGGCGGCGGACTTGCGGCTCCCGATTCAAGTTTACACGCTGCGCAAGCAGAACAGTGGAAATGCCACCGTGCTGGCTGATTTAACCAATGCGTCTAACGCACTGTTAGCAGGAAACGTCGCCGGAGCGCGGGCAATTCTCGCAAAATATGGCTCGCCCCCTGTGACAACGCTGTCACTCAGCGGCCTGCAAGGAAACGCAGGCTGGTTCACAGGGCCGGTTTCCGCCACGCTGTCCGCCGTCAACCCTGTATCGGGAGTCGCCGCAACCTACTTCGCCGTAGACGGCGGGGCACAGACAACATACACAGCGCCTTTTGCAGTCTCTGGAGACGGCACCCACCTGCTCCGCGATTGGAGCGTTGATATTGATGGCAATGCTGCGACGGCGAACAACACGACGATCAACATCGACGGCACCCCGCCATCAACGACACTCTCTGTCAATGCTGGCATCGTCACGCTGACTGCTACCGATGCGCTGTCTGGCGTCGCCAGCACCGTCTACATTGTGGACGGCGGGGCGCAGCAAACGTACTCCGCTCCCTTCTCCGTCACCGGCAGTCACACGGTCACCTACTTCAGCACCGACGTTGCCGGAAACAGCGAAGCCGCCGAGACGCTCACTCTCATCATCAACGCCACGCCTACCCTCACCAGCCTCTCTCCTTCCTCCGCGACGGCAGGCACGGCAGGCTTCACCCTCACCGTCAACGGCAACGGCTTCGCGCCCTCTTCCGTCGTCAACTGGAAAGGAACCGCCCTCGCCACCACCTACGGCAGCGTGTCGCAATTGACGGCCGCCATGCCTGCTTCTCTCATTGGCTCGGCAGGCACGGCTGCTGTCATGGTGACGACGCCCGCTCCCGGCGGGGGCGCGTCAGGCCCCAAGACCTTCACCATCAAGGCTGCAACGCTGGCTTCCCTGACCCTCGCCCCCACCAGCGTCGTCGGAGGGGCCGCGTCAACGGGAACGGTCAAACTCACCGGCCCTGCCTCCGCAGGCGGCCTGACGGTGAACTTGAGCAGCAACGCGGCGGCTGCCACCGTGCCCGCCACCGTCACCGTGCCCGCAGGACAGACGGCGGCTGCGTTCCCCGTCAGCACGTCTGTTGTCTCGGTCAGCACAGCGGCACGCATCACCGCGTCCGTCACAGGCCAAAGCCGCACGGCCACGCAGACCGTCAAGCCTGCCAACGCGCCGCGCCTCATTAACAGCGGCGGCGGGGTTGTGTCCCCCTTTGTTGCCGACGGCTCCTACAGCGGCGGCAGCGGGGCCAGCACGAGCCATGCCATTGATCTGAGCGGAACAAGCAACCCGGCTCCGGTCGCGGTTTATCAGAGCCAGCGGCGGGGCACGCTGACATACACGCTGTCGGGCCTGTCGCCGGGGGCAGGCTACACGCTGCGGTTGCACTTTGCGGAGTTTCAGTACTTCGCGGCAGGCAGGCGGGTGTTCAGCGTCAGCGTCAATGGCAGCCCTGTGCTGTTGGACTTTGACATCTACGCGGCGGCAGGCGGCAAGGCGTACAAGGCGGTTGTGGCGCAGACAGGCGTGACGGCGAACGCAAGCGGGCAGGTAGTTGTCTCGTTCACGCCCGGCGCGGCAGGAGTGCCCGCCGTCAATGGCCTGGAACTGCACTGACACTCGGACATTGATTGGGATCGATCTGATTGAATTTAAGCACGCCCAAAAAACAATCAGAAACTTCTTGACAAAGCAGTGAAAGCGTGTTATAATCCACTAAATCCCTTACCGGTAAGGTATAAACAGTGCGACAGGTAAGGCCCAAAGAACGGTTCACAGAGGCTTGCATTATTCAGCGAGCACTCTTCAGAGGCCGTCATGCTTGTGGAGATCAGGATGCCTACTATTCGGGAAGTCGCAAAAGCATGCGGTCTGTCCGCTATGACCGTTTCTGCTGTGCTTAATAATCGGCTGGGCGAAACCAGTCCTGAGACGAGGCAGCGCGTTTTGCGGGTTGTCAAGGAGATGAACTATCACCCCAATGCGATCGCTCGGGGATTATCACGGCGGCGCATGAACACATTGGGGATCGTGATGTCTTATGAGGGAAATCCCTCGGTCACATCAGATCGCTACATCAGTCCCATTCTGAACGGCATCCTCGTTGCCAACAAAAGCTTTCACCAGCGCACTCTGCTGATCGCAGAAGATCACTGGGAGGACGTCCAAAACAAATTGCCGAGCTACTTGGACGGGCATTGCGATGGCCTGATTTTCCTCCTGCCAATAATGCAAAGCGAAGCGTTCCTGCCCTTGCAGGAGCGCCACTTGCCCTTCGTGATCATTGGCGAGAATTGCTCAGACCCTGCAATGACGTGTGTAGATATGGACAATGTTGGGGCTGCTCACCTTGCCGTCCGTTTTCTGTTAGATCATGGTCATCGTCAGATAGCCCATTTCAAGGGCAGCGACTTTCTTTCGAGCGCGCAACAGCGAGAGCAGGGCTATCGCGAGGCGCTCGCCAGAGCTAATATTCCGTGCGATGAACGGTTTATTTTGCCGGGTGATTATAGTATGGCTTCCGGTTATGAACGTATGCAATATCTGCTGACGCGCTGGAATCAGGTGCATCCCACCGCCGTCTTCTGTGCCGATGATGCTATTGCCCTTGGGGTTCTACAAGCGTTGACGGAGCATGGTATGCGCGTACCCGAAGAGGTTTCTTTGATCGGCATCAACGATGATTCTGGCGCGGCAACAGCAAACCCTGGCCTGACGACGGTTCAGCAGCCTTTCCACGAGCTGGGACAGCAGGCTGTCGAACTGCTTCTGTCTCAAATAAAGCTTGCGGCAGCTCCCAAAAACGTGGACGCCTCCAGCCGCAATAACGTGCTCCTCCCGGGCACTGTGGTTGTACGAAAATCAGTCAGTAAGCCTGCCTCTGATTGCACAACATCATAATGTTTATCCGTCGCAACAACTATTAAAACCCTTTGTTCACTCATGAGTAAATTAGAAGCAAACTAAATTCGGAATGAGACTGAATCAGAATGAAAAGGAGAAAACAGATGTTCAGAAGCAAACTGCCGAACAATCAAGGTTTTACTTTGATTGAGCTTCTTGTTGTAATAGCTATTATCGCCTTGCTCGCTGCTATCCTTTTTCCTGTCTTTGCCAAAGCGCGCGAAAAAGCACGGCAAACTTCCTGCCTCTCCAATGAAAAGCAGATTGGCTTGGCGTTCATGTCGTATGTCCAGGATTACGATGAAACTTTTCCCATCGCACCCAATTTGACGAGTATTGCCAATGCTGGCGGCTTGAACGACCTGAACTGGCAGGAGACCGGATGGGCTGGCCGTGTCTACAGCTATGTCAAATCGACCGCCATTTTTCGCTGTCCTGACGATCCGACCACCGCGACATTGCCCGCCGTTCCTATATCCTATGGTTATAATTCAGCGATACCCGCTTCTGGATCAAATAATTGGGGCGTGTCTGGCAAGCTTGTGAAATTCAATGCGCCAGCCATGACAGTTCTTCTGTTTGAAGTAACAAATGTAACCGCCGATCCCACCAATCCCAATGAAGGGCAGTCCAATGGCAGTGCGCTGGATGGCTGTCATCTTGATTACTGGCTCGGGCCAAGCAAAGGTTCTGCCGAAGTGGGAGACAATATTGGCTATAACACCTTGTCCAACTGCGGCACGCCATATCACTCATCCGGCTCGAATTACCTTCTTGCGGATGGCCACGCGAAGTGGCTGCCTTCCACGCGGGTCTCCAACGGCAACTCCAATGTAAATCCCACTTGGAACCAGTTCTACAGTGGTGGTAACTTCTTTGCCACAGGAACGCAATCAGGAGATACACGGTTTTCGGCTACCTTCAGCCCGATTTAGTTCAAGCATATCTGCCAGACGCTTTTTGATGCCAGGAGTGAATAGACATGAAGAAAAAAATCTGCCTGACAGGGATTATCTCCCGACGCAGGGTTAACGTAAAACAACAGATAACATTGCTCGGCCTGATCGTTGCTCTCGGCAGCTATCAGGGGATGGTCTTAGCGCAGGGAGGAGATATTGTTGCTCAGGACGATGCCTCTCATTATAAAACAGGCAGCTACAACACGAACGTGAATGCTGGCACGGGAATGCGCGATGCGTTCACAGTAAATGGTCCCGGGGGGCAATTTGTGGGCGACTCCAACAAAAACGGGTTCGGAGGCGGCCCCGGCATCAATACGTCTGAGAATGCTTTCGGCCTCTATCAGGGCGAGACAGCCACGCGGCACTTCAGCCGTGCGCTGATGAGCGGAGACACCTTTTCGATCTATTTTGACAACGGGTTGATCGACACGGGCGGGAGCGATCAACTCAAGTTGCTGGATGCAGGCGGCAAGGATGTGGTCACTTTCTCGTTTTCAGGGGGTGGCCAGAACTATCTGTTGAATGGTGCAGACACAGGCATCAAATTTACCGATGGCGGGCTGCTCCTCTCATTGACCCTCAATAGCCCAAATGATTACTCTGTGACCATCAAGCGCCTTGCAGACAGTGCCAGCGTCACGCTGCCGGGAAAACTGGCCCTGGGCACGGTGATCAGCGGTATCAGCGTCACCAACGGGAACACGGTGGCAGGCGCCCCGCATGACCTGTTTTTTAACAGCCTGATGATCACTGCGAAAGGCAAATAGGCAGCTGCAACGGCCTCTCCCTTGCGCCGAACGCTCTCCATTGACCTATGGAGAAATGTTGCCGAAAGCAACGGTCAGAAAGGAAAGCCCTGTGTCATTGTCACTCATAATTGGTTTTCTTAAGAAGCCATTTCTCCCAATCATCGCTGGCGCGACCCTGTTCCTCTTCAGCGAAGCGCGCCCCGTCCTGGCTCAAGCCACGGTCACCATCGCGCAGGACTCCGCGCAGAACTATGATGGTCAGACAGAGTATGCCGCCTCAAACGGTGGCAGCGGGTTTAGCGGGCCTTTTACCTTCACGGGCAGTGGCAGCGAGTTTCTTGATAATGCCAACACAAATGGCTTCACGGGCGGGATCGGCTATATCAACTCAGCCAATGGCATCTCCTTTGGCCTGTACGGTCAGGAAACTGCGACGCGACAGTTCACCCTGCCGCTGACGCCCGGAGAGACATTCTCCCTCGACTTCGACAATGGCTTTGTCAGCAGCGGCCAATCCGACACCTATCAACTCCTGAATAGCAGTGGTGCTAGCGTGTTTACGTTCGGCTTCACGGGCGGTGGGAACAGCTACAAGGCCAACGGGGTGGATACGGGCCTCGGTTTCACAAGCGACGGCCTCAGCACGTCTCTCACGATCACCAGCCCAACCACCTATTCCTTCAGCGTGACTAAATTAGGCAACAACAGCGGCAGTTATAGCGGCACGGGTACGTTCAGCGGCATTGGCCCCATCACGGCCTTCAGTGTCACCAATCCGGATGCCAATGGCGGAACAGGCGAGAAGCTCTTCTTCAACAACGTGTCGGTGGCCGCCCCCGCGTCGGCTCCGGAACCCTCTCCGATGGTGACCCTGAGCATGGGCCTCCTGGGCATCTGCGGATTGGCGC
>CAWIET010000002.1:0-16482 GCA_963835235.1 uncultured Armatimonadota bacterium | reverse complement strand
ACTCTGGCGCTGACGCGCTTGCTGGATTTACCTGGTCTGGTTGTGACCGGGCTGGAATACAACGATGTCCAAGAAACCCTGCACCTCTTGTGCAAACTTACTTCTTCGTGTGCGGTGTGTCCCACCTGCCAGCAAGAGAGTTCGCGGGTACATGACTACAGCCGGCGGCGCGTTCGCGACCTTTCTTGGGCAGGTAAACCCTGCCTGCTGGAGTTCTGCACGCGCCGCTTCTATTGTCAGGAGTGTGCCTGTCCCTTTCGCGAACCTCTGGACTGGCTGCCACGATGCAGTCGGCTGACGCTCGCTATCGACAGCAGGTCTTTGCCCACTGCCGCCGTACCACCCTGGCCGCAGTCAGCCACCAGGAGCGTTTAGGCTACAAAACGGTAGAGCGTCTGTATTATGAGCGGGCGCAAGCGGCGCGGTGCACACCTGCCCCGCTTGTGCGCCAACTCGGTATTGATGAGTTCGCTCTCAAGAAAGGACATGACCAATTCGCCCTGGCGCTCTGCGACTTGGAAGCGGGCTGCATTATAGACGTGCTGGCAGACCGCAAGAAAGAAACCCTCGAAGCCTACTTCGCCACCTGGACCCAAGAGCAGCGCGAGGCGGTGCAGGAAGTGGCCATGGACTTGTGGGAACCCTATGCCCACGCCGTGCAAACGTGTCTGCCCGCCGCCCGCATTGTGGCGGATCGGTTCCATGTGATGAAGAACCTCACCGATCTGGTGACGACCGCGCGGCGCGCCCTCCAGAAGGCGCTTCCCGAAGAAGCCAAGACCACGCTCAAAGGCTGTCGTTGGCTGCTGGTGAGAAACCAGGCGGATTTATCGGCCAAGGAGCAGAGCAAATTGGCCGCGATGTTCGCCGTTTCTGCCGAGTTGCAGACGCTGCATCGCGCTCAAAGAAGAGTTCCGGGCCATCTTCGAGACGGAAACTGACCGCGATCAGGCGGCTTCGCGCCTGCAAACCTGGATAGCAACGGCCACCGCCAGCGGGCTGACACATCTCGCCAAGTTCGTCAGTACCTTGCGAAACCGCTGGGAACACATTCTCAACTACTTCCCCAACCGCCTCAGCAGCGGCAAAGTGGAAGGCTTGAACAACAAAGTCAAAGTGATCAAGCGCTGTGCCTACGGGTTCGGCAACTTCGAGCATTTTGCGCTCCGTATTCTGGTGGAGTGCGATGGTGCAACTTGATACCCACTATTCGTCAAAGAACCCAAAAAGTAAAGGGATCACAAAAAGTGATTACAACAAGAGAGATGCAGAGACAAAAGTGAAGTATCAAGAAGAGGCAGAGCAGAAGTCACCGCCCCTCACGCTCTGCGGCGGCGGCGCGCAGCAAATCCGGCCCCCACTCCCCCTGCTGCTGTAACCATCAGCAGAGCCGATGGCTCCGGCACAGCGGTGGTTTCAATCGTCATGCTCCAGCCTGCGCTCAGGACGCCTGCGGAGTTGGGATAAAAATCATTCAGGAAAAGCAGGTAGGTTCCATTGGGGTTTGTTCCTTGGAACGCGCTGAAGCCTGCCGCATAGTCGGGCGCGGCGCTCTGCGGCGCGGGATTGGTGGGGTTGGGAGCGACACCAATCGGCAAAACGTCGTTGTAGCCGGTGTTCACGAAGTCAGGTTGGTAGGTTCCGCTGGTGAAACCGCCTGTGGTCGGCAATCTATTCGGCGCGGCCTCATCAAAGGTCAGCGTCAGGCCTGAAGCCGTGTTGCCCACGTCCCCGGGGCCGTCGAAGAGCAACGCGGACTGGCTGCCCCTGTTTTGCCACAGCCCCCATTACGGCGTTGGTATCGGAGAGCGTCAGGCCGGAGAGGGTCACGGTGATCTTGATGATAGACGCCCCGACCGGGATGCCCGCGAACGTGAGAGCCGAGGGATACAGGTCGGTTGTGCTGTACGCCGAGCCGTTGGCCGGATTGATCGTGATGGCAGTGGTATTCGACTGCGTATAAAGGCTTTGCGCCGGAACCGCTTTCGCGGTGATTAACAAAACCAGGGTCAAGAGCGGTTGCAGGCGCCTGCCTGCGGACGAAAGAAATGGCATCGTATGTATCTCCTAATGCGCGCCTTAGAACCTATCCCAACAGGCACTTGTATTCGCGTCCCCACGACGCTCGCACTTTCCTGACAGAGACAGAGATTCATTCTGAAATCCCCGGCCTGATGGGATAGGCTCTTAGAAGCAGCAGAGCCTGATTAAGGTCTGATTACGCGCTTTGACCTTCGGCGGGCGAGCAGCGCCATCCCGCTCATGCCCAACCCGGCAAGCAGGGCATACGCGCCGGGTTCGGGAACGGCGGCGGCAAAGAAGCCGTGCTGTGTGCCGTTCGCATCTATGAAGAAGCCTGACAAATCCCCTTTGTTATCCACGCCAGTGATCTGCGTGATCTGTACCCCTCCGATGGGCGCGGCCAGTGGATCGTCAAGGAAGGTATAGGTCTGCGTGTTCACGTCATAAGTAAAACCGAACTGGCTGCCATTATTCGTCTGGTAGTAGCCCACCGCCTCGTTGTTGTCGTTGATGCCCAGAAACTGCGTCAGCACCAGGCCGCCGGTGGCGATGCGGGCCGTATTGGGATCGGCGAATAGCGTCGTGGTATTCGCGGCGGTGTTCCAGTCAAAGCCATGCTGGTGAACGCCGTCCGTGCTGTAAAACCCGATAGCCAGATCGTTGTTGTTGATGCCCTGCACATTGGTCACAGTGGCGTTGGCAGTTGGCGCGTACAGCGTGAAGTCGCCATTGGCGAGCAGGAAGCCAGGCGTGTTGCCGGTGGTGGCGTTCACAAATTGCCCGACGATCTTGCCCGCGTCGTTGATGCCAAAGGCGATGGACGACGTGGAATTGCCCGGTCGGGTCAATGCAGCCTGATCGCCGTTGGCGAGCAGGAAGGCGCTGTTGTTGGCACGCCGACGACCGCACTGTGACTGTTGACGCCATTCGCCATGCCCGCCGGATCGCCGATGCTGAGGGAGGTGAACCCTCCGCCCGCGCTGCGCAGGAAGTTGATATTCGCGCCGTTATTGGTCGTGAAG
The DNA here is from genome assembly GCA_963835235.1 of uncultured Armatimonadota bacterium. Taxonomy (GTDB): domain Bacteria; phylum Armatimonadota; class Armatimonadia; order Armatimonadales; family Capsulimonadaceae; genus CAWIET01. The sequence continues at coordinate 13,438 of CAWIET010000002.1, read as the reverse complement.
CCGACTTCCGTGCCCCCGCTGCTGATGCTGTTGATGGTGGTGCGGGAGGCCGCCCGGCCCATCGAAGTTGGTGAAAATGTAGTTGGTCTGAGCGTTCGCGGTCTGTGTGACCGCGAGGCCGAGTGCGCCGCAAGCCGCCAGCGCAAGGCCGAATGGACGAAATGTGTTCATGATACGAGTTCCTTTTCCTTTTTCATGCTCTCTGTAAGAGAGGCAACATGCTCAAGAGGAGCGGAAAGTGTTTGGGTGTGCCGTCGGTCGGGCTGTACGCTTGCGCGAAGGAGGGGGTTATTGCGAGGTGAAATTGGCATTCACGCTCGTGCCGCCCTGACTGCCCGCCGACCAGCCGAAGAAGTTGGATTGTGTGATGCCCAATCCACCGCTGACCGTTGCAAAGTTTTGGGATGCCGAGTTGCGCTGCCCTCCGCTTACGGCAGCGGCATAGCCGCTGGCTGTATTGTTATAGCCGCCGCTGATAGAGGCCGCCACACTGCTGACGGTGTTCAACTGTCCGCCGCTGACGGAAGCGCTGGTGGCGCTCACCGTATTTTCGATCCCTCCGCTGACTGTGGAAAAGACGCCGCTGGCAGTATTCAGGTCGCCTCCCGTGATGGTGGCGAGCGGACCGGAGAGCGTGTTGAAGTACCCGGCTATCAGGCCGCCATAAGAGGAGTAGTTGTTCATGTCGCCCATAACAAGGTTATGACTGCCCGTTCGTACGTTGTCGGAAACGAATTGCCCTGTGTTAGTATCGGTATGACCGCGACCTGCGTAGTTGTAGCCAATGATCAGGTTGCCCAGGCCGTTGGTAATCCCGCCGTTGATGTTGTTCAGGGGATCGCCAGCATTGCCGTTGGTGGCTCCGAGTCCGTTCTGAACGTAGACGTTGCAGGCGGTGAACGTCGTGGTTTTAGCGTTCTTGTCCGCCGTCATGAACTGCGTTTTGTTTTCCAACGTCGTGCTGCGGCCCTGTAGACTCGTGATGTTGGCTTCTGCCGCGCTCATCCGAGTGGCGATCTGTTGTAAGGTGATGCCATAGCCCTGCGCGATGGCCGTTCGGCTGCCGGGAGACACCACGATTGCGCCGACCAGGGCGGCGAAAGCCAGGCTGCCCTGAAAGCGCAAACGGCAGCGTTCGCGGCGCGAGCGGGTTTCGCTGAGTTCGACACGCGCATGGAGTTCGCGCACCTGCTGTTGAAGTTGATCGAGTTCGAGAGACATGCGAGTTTCCTTGTATTTTGTAAAATTAAATTTTTAAATATATTCCTAAAGTGATGACACTGGGAAAATGGTTAAGGCGAATGCAGGTTGCCTGCCGACCAGGCTTCGGCATCGTTCTGGGTAACATTGACCCCACCGCTCACGGAGGACGTGAACCCGCCGGCCGTATTGAACGCGCCGCCGCTGACGCTTGCGTCTAGGAAGCTGGCTGTATTGAACGCGCCGCCGGTGACAGTGGCATAGGGGGCAGAAATGGTGTTGAAGGCGCCCGCAACCAGGCCGCCATAAGAAGAGTAGTTGTTGGAGTCACCCAAAATCAGGTTATGGCTGCCCGTGCGCACATCCGTTCCGCCAAACTGTGCCTGGCTGACATTGTAGCCGATGATCAGGTTGCCCACGCCGTTGACGACGGAGTTGTTGGACTCGCCCGGCATGTTCGGATTGCCGTTCGTGGCTCCCAGCCCGTTCTGAACGTAGACGTTGCAGCCGCTGAACGTCGTGGTCCGCCCATTGATGTCGGCGGACAGGAAATGCGTTTTCACCTCCTGCGTCACCGCGCGCTGTTCCAGGTTGTCGGTGCGCTCCTTGAGGCGGGCGAGGGCGGCGTCCTGCTGCGTGTCCTTGCTTTCCACCGCCGTGAGCCGGTTTGCCAGCTGTTGCAAGGTGACGCCGTAGCCCTGCGCAATCGCCGAGCGGCTGCCGGGTGAGATCACCATCACGCCGGTGAGAGCGGCAAAGGCCAGCCCCGTCGTGATGCGCAGACGACGCTGGGCCGTCTGGAATTGGGCGCGAAATTGCTGGTTTTCGGCGCCTATTCGGCGATTGTCCTGTTCCAGCTGCTCCAATCGCTGCATGAAGTTCGTATCTGAGATGGTGGATTCGCGTGTCATGGTGTATTTCCTTATAATATGTCTTTCAAGTGTTCGAGCTTCAAGTGTTCAAGAGTGTTCAGATTGACCGGGCGCGGCGGCGCATCAGGAACCCTGCGCCGGTTCCTGCCAGTCCAATAAAGAGAGTCGCGATGCCGGGTTCGGGAACAGGGGCGAGCGTGGCGAACACGCTCACGTTGTCCACGCCCTGATTCAGCGTAAACTGGTTATCTGTCTCGCCGAAGCGAATGCGATAGGTGCCGCCCGCCTGAACAAAGTTGGTGATATCGAACGAGAAGCGCTGATACCCATTGGGCAGTCCGACGGCGGTAAACCCGGTTTCGCCCAGATAAAGATTGTCGAGCAGGCCGATGTCTGTTGTCAGGTCGGCGGCATTGCCCGCCAGCAAGTCCACACTGGCAAACTGCGTCGGGATCAGCGTTCCCATCGCGTCGGTCTGATTAGGGCTGAGAACGTCGTCGGCGTTGAGCGCGCCCGCGCCGTTCCAGTCGTTGACAAACATATCGAACGAGAAGATCACCTGTTTGTGGGTTGGGCGCAAGCGTGAAATTTTGCAGCAGGGCGTGCGCTCCGGCCCCTGCGCTGTCCGATACGGCGTAGAAACTTCCGCTCTTGGCTCCCACACTGGCAAAATGCTCGATGGGCGTGGAGGGCGAGGGCGGCGCCAGATTGGTGTCCGGCATATTGCTGCCGACGGCGAACGAACCGGGCGTGACGCTGCCGGGCGCGTCGGCCAGAGTCCATCCGGCCAGGGTGCCGGTTTCGAAACCACCGTTGTTAATTAGTTCCTGAGCGTGGGCGGAGCGAACGGCCAGAGGTCCCGCCGCCATTGTCACCACGAGGGCGGCTTGCGTTCCCCATCTTGACAGTCTTGCGTTTCGGCTTGATCGGCGTGTTTTGCGTTGTCATTTGCATCGTGTCTTTTTCCTGTGCGCGGTTCGGCGCGTAGAAGGCGCCGGGAATGCTTTGCGGTGAGTGGTTCCTTTAGCTGCCGGTGGTGGGCGGCGTGGCGATGAAGCCGTGCTGCGCGCCATTGGCGTCAATGAAGAACCCGGTGATTGTGCCGCCATTTGTGACGCCCGTAATCTGCGTGATCTGTACGCCGTTTACGGGCGCAGCCTGGGGCGCGTCCAGGAACGTGTAGACCTGCGTATTCAGGTTGAACAGAAAACCGAACTGACTGCCATTGGTGGTCTGGTAGTAGCCGACCGCTTCGTTTTTATCGTTGATGCCCAGAAACTGCGTCAGGGTCAGGCCACCCGCAGTGATGCGTGGCGTGCTGGGATCGGGCAGCAGCGTGGTCTGTTTGGTGCGGGTATTATAAAGAAACCCGTGCTGGTGAACGCCGTCCGCGCTGTAAAAGCCGATCGCCATGCCGTTGTTGTTGACACCCTGCACGTTGGTCACGGTGGCCGAAGCAGTGGGCGTGATCGTGGTAAAAACTCCGTTGATGTCTACGAAGCCAGGCGTGTTCCCGCCTGCCGACGCCACGTACTGCCCGACGATGACGCCGCTGTCATTGATGCCGAAGGCGATGGAGGACGTGGAATTGGGTGGGGTCAGCGTGGTCTGCTTGCCGTTGGCGAGCAGAAAGGCGCTGTTGTTGGCAACGCCGACGACCGCATTGTGATTGTTGACGCCATTCGCCATGCCCGCCGTATCGCCGATGTTCAGGGAGGTGAAGGCTGCGCTCGCGCTGCGCAGGAAATTGCTGTTCGTGCCGTTGTTGGTCGTAAATCCAACGGCTGTACCGTTGCTGCTGATGCCGTTGAGGGTGGTGGGACTGCCGCCTGGCCCGTCAATCGTCGTGAAGTTGGTGGGCGTGGCAATGATCCGCGTGGTTCCGTTGCCGCTGCCGCAGCCGTAAGAGAGGCTGCCAGGGTGTGAGAGCGCCGCCGCTCCGCCGATTTTGTAAAGGTGCTGTCATCCTCTTTGTCATTGTTGTCACTATCCTTGGTTTAAGCGTTGTCAGTTTGAAATGTCGTCCGTGTAAAGTGGGTGGCAATTCCTAAGAATTGCTTATCTAAAGTTTCGCGCAACCGCGCCTCGGATCGGGAATGGCGAAGGCGAACTGCGGCGAAAGCAAGCGTTGAGACTGCCAGACCGCTCAACAGAGCGGCGCTGCCGGGTTCTGGCACGGCAGGGACAGGCCGGGGGATCACAACGCCGCTGATCTGAAATACCGGAGCCGCGCCGCCGCTGCGCCGCCATGGCCCCCGCCTGTCGAGACAAGGGTCGGATCGAAACTCCCTGCGGCGTTTTGCAGCCAGACACTCCACTGGGCGCCCGTCGCCTGTCGCCACCAGCCAGTAAGAAGTGTTTGCTTTCAGCAGCGAATGTTGGGCCGAATGGAGCGGTGAGGAGGCTGCCGCCCCCATTATCGGAGATGCCATTGACGGCAAACGTCTCCAGTGTGGAACCGGGCAGGCCATTCAAGTTTGTGTCCAGAGCGACGGTCACGCCGTCCGGCTGCTGAAAGATGCGCTGCATCTCCATCTGCGCCGTGCTGAACGTGGCGTCGTTTTCCACCCAGCGTAAATTCTACAGCAGCGCTGCTGGAACCGATAAGACTGGTTGGCCCGCTGATGTTGTTGCCAGGCGTGCCAGGCGTGGACAGGGCAAATCCCGCGCCGAAGTTGGACGCCAGTGTCTGGGCGGAGGCGCTGCGTGTGAACGGCAGTCCTGCCACCAGTCCCACGATGCAGGCTGTCAATAGCCCTTTGCGGCAATGGTTGTGATATTGTTGCTTTGTGTGCTGCATGGTTGTTTCTCGAACTCTCTTTCATAAACAATATCGTCTTTAACAACGTTGTCTTTTGTCAAAGCCCGCCTCTTGCTGTTCCGATGCTGGTCAGGTATCCACGCAGAAATGCAGACGCAGCACAGGAGGAGGCGATTCTGCCTGCAAATTCTGTCTTGCATTTGCGGACAGGTTCAGGATAGCGCACTGCTCCTAATCAATCCCTAATCCAGTCCCTAAAAACGGCAAGGCGAGAAATAACGAGCAAAATAATCGCGTAATTTCGGCACGGTCAACAAAGCAGAACGAAAGAGGAAGCGGACAGAGAGAAAGATTGGCATCCTCGGAGTGGAACTTGAACTTACCGGATCAAAATGAATACCTCTGCCATGTGGAGCTGCTGGGATCGCTGCGGGTGACGGGAGCCGATCAGACGCAGACACAATTCGCCACCCAAAAGGCCGGGACACTGCTCGTCTATCTCGCTCTTCGTCCCGGTCCGCATCCCCGTGAACGGGTAATCGAACTGCTGTGGCCCGACATGGACCTGCCGGCAGGCCGCAACAATCTCAGCACCACGCTGGTGTCCTTGCGCCGTCAACTGGAACCGGCAGGCACGCGTCGGGGCAGCGTACTGATCGCCACCCATGCCGAGGTCGGTCTGAACCCCGACGCGGTCTCGACCGATGTGGCACAGTTCGAGGATTTGCTGAAACGGGCGGCGCGTTCGACCGCCGCTGACGAGAGGGCGAGTTTTTTGCAGCGCGCCATCAGCCTGTATCGGGGTGACCTGCTGGCGGGAAACTATCAGGAATGGGCCATGCGCGAGTCCGAACATCTGCGCACGCGCCTGCAGGAGGCGCTGAGGCAGTTGGCGCAGGACCTGGAGGCGCTTGGAGACTCAACAGGCGCGTTGCAGGCCGTGCAGCGCAGCGCAGCGCTCGATCCCTATTCGGAAGAGATGCACTGCCGGTTGATCCGGCTGTACGTGCAGACCGGGCAGATCGTCCTTGCGAAAGAGGCGCAGGGCCGCTTTGAACGTTTGCTTGATGAGGAGTTCGGAACTGACCTTTCTGCTGACGCCCGCCAGACCATCGCACAGATTATTGGCTCAGCCTCCTGCGCCGTCCCGTTCCAAAACAGACCCGCTTTCGCCTGCGGCTCCCATGAGAGCGATTGAACCAAAAGCGATTAATCAGACGAAAGAACGCGAGAGCAAAGCGCAGCGGACGAAAAAACTCAGCCGCGTTCCACGCTTCCCGTTGTTATGGGCCGTTATTTCGGGCGCGAGGCCGAAATCGTCCAACTGGCGAGTCTGCTCGTTCCGCGCAAAGGGACGCCGCTCGGCCCGGACGCGCCGCCATCCCCCTGCCGCCTGGTGACGCTGACCGGGCCGGGAGGCATGGGCAAAACCCGCCTGTCCCTTGAATTTGCGCGGCAAGCGGGGGCGCGTTTCCGTCTCTGGAGCGGCTTTGTGTCCCTGGCGGACCTGACGCAGGCAGTGCAAATCCCCGCGCAGATCGCCGCCACGCTCAAATTGAAATTGGATGCGAACGACGATCCGCTTGGTCCGGTCTGCGCCTTTTTGAACGCGCAGGACAGCCCGGACACGCCGCCCCTATTGATCCTGGACAATCTGGAGCATTTGCTTCCGGGAGAAGAGACGGAAGAGGAAGCAGGCAGTAATCTCGCTGTAGACTGCATTCAGACGCTGCTGGAGCGCGTTCCCGGCCTGATCCTCTTGTGTACCTCCCGGCGGCGGCTGGCAATGCGTGGCGAACAGTTGCTTACGCTGTCGCCCCTGCCCTTGCCGGAGGCTATGCCCGGCGAGTCGGAGAAGAGCGATCTTGCGCGTTTGCTGGCAGTGCCAAGCGTGCGCCTTTATGTGGATCGGGCGCAGGCGGTGCGGCCCGACTTCGGATTGACGCCGACGAACGCCCCCGCGGTAGCCGCCCTTTGCCGTCAACTGGAAGGCAGCCCTCTCGCCCTGGAACTGGCGGCGGCCTGGGTGCGCGCGCTGCCGCCGCGCAAGATGTGGGAGCGGCTGACGCAGGGAATGGACATCCCTCCCGGCAGTTACGCCGACCTGCCTGCGCGCCACCGTACGCTTTCCGCCGCGCTGGAATGGAGTTTCCGCCTGCTCACGCCTGCGCAGCAGCGCCTGTTTGCGCGTCTGGCCGTGTTTCGCGGGGGCTGGACAGCTGGAAGCGGCGGAATCGGTCTGCGAGGAGCCGGAGGCGCTTCTGCTGCTTGCCGCGCTTCAGGAAGCGTCTCTGGTGACGGTGACATCGGAGACGGAGGACGAAGAGCAGGTACGCCATGCCTTTCTTGAGACGGTCAGGGCATTCAGCCTGAGGCAGCTGGAATGCGTGGCGAGAAGGAAGCGACGGCAAATCTCTCATGCGGCCTTTTTTACAACTCTGGCGGAGCATGCCGAGTCGCAACTGCGGGGCGCGGAGCAGGCGCAGTGGCTGATACGCCTGGAAGCGGATCACGATAACCTGCGGGCAGCGTTGGATTGGTGTCTGAGGAGCGGAGCGGGGCGCAGCAGAAAGAACTCGGTGCGCGTCTGACGTGCGCGCTCTTTCAATTCTGGAACATACGCGGGCATTGGTCGGAGGCGAGGCGGTACCTGGAGGATACTGCGTTAATTTACGCGAAGGCTTCTCTTCCAGCACCGCTGCGCGCCCGGATGCTTAACATGCGGGCCGGTTCCGCTCGGCTGGTCGGAGATCTGGCGCAGGCGCAGAGGCTCTTCGAGGAGAGCCTGCAGATATGGCGACCGCTGGAAGATCCGAAACGCATCGCCACATTGCTGCACAACCTGGGGTTTATCGCGCTTTTGCAAGGCGAATACGCGCGGGCGCAGCCGCTGTACGAGGAGAGTTTGGCGCTGGAAAGGGTGTGGGGCGACACGAGCGGGGTAGCGGATGAGCTGCACCATCTCGGATGGCTGGCGCATGAGCAGGGCGATTTGCGCGGGCGCGGGCGCTGTATCGAGGAGAGTCTGGCCTTGCGCCGTCCGCTCAACGATCTGCGCGGCAACGCCTTTACCCTGCAAAATCTGGCAAACCTCACATTGGCCGAAGGGAGATTACGCGCAGGCGCAGGCGCTGCAGGAGGAGAACCTGGCGATTCGGCGCGCGTTGGGCGACCGCATCGGAACCGCCGATGCCCTGCACAATCTCGGCAGAATCGCGCAGGAGCAGGGAGACCTTAACCGTACAATCGCTTTGTATCGGGAAGCGCTGGAAATACGGCGCGAATTGGGCGACAAGTTGACACTGGCGGGTTCGATCGAGAATATGGCGTATGTTGCCATCCTCCAAAAGAAATGGGCCCGCGCCGTGCGCCTGTATGGGGCCGCGACCGCATTACGCACGCGGGCGAACCTTCCGCTCTCCCCCAGCGAAGAGGAGAAAAAGCAAATGGCGGTACGCCAGATTGCAGGAGCAGATGCCTGCGGAAGCGTTCGACACCGCCTGGATTGCTGGAAGCGCGCTGACCTGGGAGCAGGCGGCAGCCGAATCGCTGGCGGAACCCTGACGCCGCGCTTCCAAACTCGATACGGCTCCTCTCATGCCGCCTATACGCATACCAAGATCATTGCGGCCAAGGCCGGTGTTGTATGTCGGCGAGATAACGGCCCTCATGCTGAACGGTTCGCGCTAGGGCATCACGGGCGCGTGTCTCCTCCCGAACGGTCGTGGTCAGCGTAACGGCATACAATAGGAGGAACGCGCCCGCCATCGCGCCGCCCCACCGCGCTATCCCCCGTACCAAAAATGCCACGGAGTTCTCGCGTCGGATCAGCCCGTAAAGGCTACGGCGAGAAGAAGGGCGGCGGGGCCAGCAGGGATGCCAGAAAACCAGCGACTGCAGCGCGGCGGGATTGGAAACGGCGTTGTTCGCGGCGCTGTGCCGCCGCGTCTCCCGGCGTGGACGGCAGCAGATTGACCGCCACGGTGCGCAGTTCCCGAACACGGGCAGCCACCGGGCTTGCAAGGCGAACATCAGGAAAAGGGTGAAGGTCAGGGCAAGGGCAAGCGTGGGCACAACGCCCTCCGTGCGCCGGGTTTGTTTGAGTAGCGAGCGCGACGAGCCACAAGGCCAGCACGGCCAGCGCATTCGCCAGCAGGGCCAGATTGACACACCAGTGCGCGGCCAGCGAGCGCAGACCGGTCGCGCCGATTGGGGAACGCGCCAGCCCCTCTCCATCAGCGGCTCGATCTGCGCGTCGGAGGCGCACTCCATTTGCACGACGGCGGCTTCCTCGCCATGTCCTATGCGCTGCAGATAAACCCATAGGCGGCCTGCCGCTGCGATAAGTGTGGGTTTGGACGGCAAGCCGCGGCGGACAGCCTCTCCCGCCGCGCCGCCCGGATTGAACACGCACGACTGCGCGATAAGCGCGCCGACTTCTGCGCCCATCCCTGTACGGCTTGTGTCCGCATCAGGTGGCCCAGGCGCAGTATCGCATGGCGTTCCCGGAAACCCGCCTCCACCTGCCCCGCGTTCTCCTTTGCCTGCGCGTCCGCAATCACGGAGCGCTCCATGCCGCGCAATCCGGCAAGGTGCGAAAACAGAACAGCATCCTGAAGAATGGCCTGATCCAACATCGTCGTTGGGCCGAACGCGGCCTCCACACAGCTTGATACCCGTCGCCCCTTCTCGCTGGCATGGTCGTCCCAGCCTGTTTTGTCGGCGGCGCGGAGCAGAATGGCGACAGCCTGGTCATTTTTCTGCTGCGCCGTAAGCCCCATCGCCCGCATCATCGGAAAATAGGCGTTGTTGGGTTCCAGACGCTCGCCCTCGCGGCGTCCCTGTCGTACAGCGCGGCGGTTTCCGCATCGGGAGCGTGTCCGGGATGAAGGGTCATGGCGCTGAGCGCAGAATGTGGGCGCGGAGGGCGGCGTTGTCGGGGAAGCGCGGGGTGAGGGCGCGTAATTGGTGGAGGAGTTCGGGCTTTGCAGGGCCGCCGCGATCTGCAGGGGCGCCTCGTTGGGGTGTTTTTGCGTGATGGCTTCCAGTGCGCATCCTGCATCGCCTTATTGCCCTGCGGTGCGTCGTGCTTCATGCCGATCACGCGGAGGACGTACAGCGACGCGTCGGGCGACTCGAAACAGCATCCGCGCCTGCATCACGGCCAGATGGCGCGTGGACGGCAGCACAACGACCAGCAACGCACAGCAGCCCGGCAAGCGAAATAATCGGAACAACATCGTACCGTTTCGGCGCAGTCATGGCACAATTTCCTTTCCTCAGCGTGTTATCGGGACGGCTGGCGTTTCTTTATGCTTTCAGGCCGGTCGGCGCGAGGGGAAGGGTGCGCAGGCGAGGCCCGTCGCGTCCAGAATGGCGTTGCGGATGGCGGGCGCGATGGCGACGATAGGCGTTTCCCCCGCACCTTCGGAAGGCAGGTCTTTGCGATCCACCAGCACGATCTCGATGGGCGGCACGTCGCGGAAACGAGGCACGCGGTAGGCGGCAAAGTGCGGATTGAGGATTCGCCCTCCTCGAAATGGATCGCCTCGAACAGCGCGCCGCCCAACCCCATGACGACCGCGCCCTCGACCTGGTTTTGCAGGTGGAGCGGGTTGACGACGGCCCCGCACTCGAACGCGGACACGATGCGCGTTACCTGCACCTTGCCGGTCGCTTTGTCGGCCATGACCTCCACGCAGTTCGGCGACATAACTCCCCTTTTCCGTGCCGCAGGCCAGACCGTAGCCATGTCCGGGCATGCGGTTTGCGCTTGTCCCAGCCGAAATGCGCGGCGGCGGCTTCCAGCACGGCGCGGAGGCGCTCGTCCTTCAGGTTCTTGAGGCGAAAGGCGAGCGGGTCTGTCTTCACGGCGCGGGCCAGGTCGTCCATATGCGACTCGCGGGCGAAGTGGTTGGCGGTGGAGGCCAGGCCGCGATAAGAACCCTCGCGCAGCGGCGACTGCCCCCGGTGGAATTCGGCGCGCTGCTCCGGCACGTCGTACGGCGAGCGGACGCCGGACGGCCCTGAATTGTAGTTGTCGAACTCCCAGTGCGTCAGCGTGCCGTCGGGACTGCACAGCTGCCTTGACGTCGATCACCCCGGCAGGACGGAAGTACGCCCACGTAAACTCTTCTTCGCGTGTCCAGACCAGTTTCACGGGCTTGCCCGGCGGCGCGGGCGAGTTTCGCCGCTTCGACGGCGGCGTCGCCCGTGTGCTTGCCGCCATAGCCCGAACCGGTATCCGGGACGATCACGCGAATAGTGTCTTCGGGCAGATGGAACGCCTGCGCCAGCTCGCCGCGCACGCCGAAAGGCCGCTGCGTGCCCGTCCAGACGGTCAGTTTATCGCCGTTCCATTCGGCGAGGGCGGCGCGTGGTTCCAGGGGCGCGTGGGCGATATAGGCGACCGTGTACGTGGCCTCATACGGTTCTCGCCTTTGCCGGTGGTGGGCTGTAACACGCCCTGGGTTGCGCCTGACTTACCGTGCTTTTCCTGCGCTTCCTTTGTTTCCTTGAGCCGATCTGGAACCCCACGCAATTGCGCATACAGGGTCTTGTCGGACGGCTGCGGCGGTGGTCTGCCATTCGGCTTTGAGCAGCGACAGGGCGCGTTCGGCCTGTTGGTGCGGTGGGGGCCGTGACGCCCACAAAGTCGCCGTCCTGCACCACCGTGACGCCGGGCATGGCGCGGGCGGCCGTGGCGTCGAGGGACTTGAGGGTAGCATGAAACGCGATCGGGCGCAGGATTTTGCCGTGCAGCATCCCGTCGCGTTTGAGATCGGGCGTGTACGTGTGCCGTCCCGTCACAAAGGCGCGTCCATCGGCTTTGGGCGCGGACGTTCCCATGACATGCCATTCGGCGGCGGGCGTCAGCGCGACATCGGCGGGAATAATCTGCGTCAGTTTCTGACCTTTGAGCAGTTCGCCATACGTGACAGCGCGATTGGTCGCCGCGTGCAGCCGCTTTGCCGTCTGCGACGCGTGACGCTGCTGCGGTCGATCTGCCACTGCGCGGCGGCCAGATCAATGAGCAGCGCGCGGGCGGCAGCAGCGGCTTTGCGCAGTTGCGGCGTCATGCGCGGCGTGGTCATGCTGCCGACGGTGCCGAAATCGTAGGGCGTGAGCGCGGTATCCGCCATGACCATCTGGACGCGGTCATACGGCACGCGCAATTCTTCCGCGACGGCCTGCGCCAGCGACGTGCGGATGTTCTGCCCCACCTCCACCTTGCCGGTGTAGACGGTGACGTCGCCGTTCTCCGCAATGTGCAGCCACGCGCCGATAGTCTGCGGTGTATTGTCAGGGCCGTCTGCGTCCCGCCGCCCCCGGATTCCTGCGCATCCGCATCGGGCAACGCGACGAGCATCAGCACCCCCGCGCCGAAAATCTTGAACAGATCACGACGAGAAACCGCGGTGATTTTGGATCGGGAGGGAACGGTATGGTGTACTGCCTTCCTGCCCTCTTTTTTGCTGTGCTAGTGTCATCGTCGCGCCTCCTTCTGCGTCTGCGCGGCGGCATGGATGGCAGCGCACGATGCGGCGGTACGTGCCGCAGCGGCACACATTGCCGTTCATGCCGCTGAGGATGTCCTGCTCGGAGGGGTTGGGGGTCTTGTGGAGCAGGCCGACGGCGGACATAATCATGCCGGAAGTGCAGTAGCCGCACTGGAGGGCGTCCGGGTCGAGAAACGCCTGCTGAACGGGATGCAGTTTGCCGTCCTGTTCCAGCCCCTCGATGGTGGTGACGGCTTTTGCGCGACGCGTCCCGATGGGCGTGATGCAGGAACGGGCAGGCTGACCATCTATCAGCACGGTACAGGCTCCGCACTGGCCTTCGCCGCAGCCGTAGTGGCTCCGGTCAGTTCCAGATCATCGCGCAGGACACTGAGCAGACTGCGTTCCGCTTCGGCTTCGACGGGCATGAACGCTTCCGTTGACATGCAGCAGGTGTTTTGTGGGCATAACGGACTCCCCTAGACGTTGGCAGGCACGAGGAAAAAACAAAGGCGGCAATGGCCTTGCAAAAAGGACGCGGCGCGGGACAGGAAGTTAACGCGGGACGCGCCGCACAGCCCTGCGCCGTCCGCTGACGTTTGCATGTATTATAGCAGACGAATCCGCAGGAGTTAAGCAGGCACAATGGTTTGCACTTTTGCTGACGTATTTCCGCAAACTATCGTGATGGGCTATTCAGGGAGTTTTTCTTCTGCTTTTGAAGCAAACTGCCGGTACGCCTGCGCTGCCTCGTCCATGCGGACAAAATCGGCCCCCAACTCTTGAAGTGCGGCAATGAGTTTTTCCAGCATCAACATGCGATGCCCGCGCCCGATCACCTGCGGATGAAACGTGTACGTCAGAACGCCCCATTCTTCCGTTTGCGTCATGTAGCGGAAATCGTCCACGAAGTTCGCCAGCACGTCCTCAGCGCGGTGCAGACCGGGCAGGATGCCGTTCGGCCCGCTGCGAAACTCGAAATGCGGAAAGTCGTCCAGTGACCAGCGATGGGCATTTCGATCAGCGGGGACGGCGACCCGAACTGAACCGGGCCATCTTTCGGGAAACGGTCGCCGACGCGGGCGTAATAGGGGTGGTGATCATAG
>CAWIET010000001.1:0-151428 GCA_963835235.1 uncultured Armatimonadota bacterium | reverse complement strand
CGCCGGATTTGAACTTCGAGAACGGTGGCATGTGGATGCTGTCGTTTGCGGGCGAGTAGTAGGCCGATCGCCTTCGTAATGACATTGCCGGGAAGGGCGGTAAAGAATTCTTCGGCGTGGGCGATGCGTTCGGATTCCGGCAGGTCTTCATGGGATTTTGCTGGCATGCGTCGACTTGCGCGGCATTGAAACGTGATAGGCGCGAGCCATGCAGGGGGGCGTTTGCTGGTTGAGGTTTCGCTGTCTTCGTCGGGTGTTTCGTCGCTTTCTTTGTTGGAGTCGAAGAATTTCCAGAACACGATAAGCGTGCTGCGTTCGCCTTTGCGGACCTGGCCACCTAGGTCTTGCCATTGCCGGTAGGTGGCCCATTCGTTGGATTGATAGGCATCTTCTGAGCGGCCGCCCAGAGCAGCAAGGTGTTGATGCCGCGATAGGCTTTCTGGCTGGCGGCGTTCACCGGATGGGAGAGGGAATGCCAAGGCATGCGGTACTCTCCGGCGCCTTCTTCGAGCGCGGTGATGAGAGCCTGGGTGACCTGTTCATAGAGGTCAGGCTTGGATGAATCGAAAGACATATTGTGAATCTCCTGATGTGCTAGCTGCACAGCGGAGCGGGAGCGGGCGAGGTCAAGGGCGGCGAGGAAGCGCCGTGCCATTTACCCTTGACCCGTCCGCTAAGATCGGAAAACAGCAGCAGCACAGAGGGAGTTTGAGGCCAGGTGTTCGTTTGAACTGTGTCGCTGGACGGAGGGCTCACCGGGATGGCTGAGCGTAAGCCAGGTTACCGGTTCCCGATCATCGCCGGCCAAGTTCTGGAGTTCCAATGAAAGCAGGGGCCGGATGCTGAGGCGGGGGTGGCGGTTGAGATAGTCGTACAGAAGCAAGAAGATCCGCGCCTCTTCCTCGGGGGAGCGAAAGAAGACGAGCGAGGGGATCCCTCACTCGTCTCCGATTGGCTTGTCATTCGGTGGTCTCCACCGGGATGCGAACGGGTTCGGGGAGCCAGCCCGTACCAGCAACTTCCGATTCGGCAGCGGCGGCAAGCTGTGCCTTTTTTAGGTTGAGCTTGGCGGTATCGGCGGGTTTGCCAGCGGCAGCGAGGGCGTCCGCAATCTGCGGCTTTGAGATGCGGTTGAAGAAGTTCTCGGCGGTCGGCACAAACCATCGGTTCATGTTTATGTGGAGCGATTGACCAAAGCGTTGGCGTGAGCCAGGCGCAGTGCGTGATCGGATTGACCCTTGATCTGAATGGCGTTCACCGACTTAGCGGCGAAAAACGCCAGGAACGACAGCAGGGTCTCTTCGGACTGACCCAGACACCACGCCCACAATTCGGCACCAGCGGGGAGTTGCGTGCGCAAAGATTGACGCAGTTCGCTGAGAGCTTTGCCGGGGAGGAATCTTCCGCTTCTCGCAAGTCACTGTGCGTCTGGAAAGCTGCAAAGAACTGTGCCACTTGTAGCTGTCGAGTTCGAAGCTGAACTCTTGCAGGATCATCGTGTAGACGACGGTAGCCAGCGCAATGCGTGGCTGCCTCGCCAGTTCGGCGGCAATGGCGGCAGTCTTGACAGTAGTGAGCGATTGGATGAGCGCAGCTGAATAGCCAGCATGTGATTCGCGGGGTTCCTTCAGCCTGATCATTCGGGGCTTCGCTGTCGCTTCGGTCTTCCTGGCTGCCCTCAATTGCGGCTTCGTCCTCCCTGCGGAGCAAACCGGGATGCATCGCGCGCTTGGCCGCTCGAATCGAGCGACACGATTACACCGCAACTTTGCTTCACGGACTCGGGGTAGCTGACGGAGCGGTTGTTTTCGATCTCTTCGAGATCGGTTTCGATTTGCTGAATGCGGTCGTAGGCGCGTTCGCACTCCTCGGTTTCTTCTTCGTGGTCGTCAAGCTGCTCGGTCAAGTATCCAGTTCCTTCTGAAGCGCCTTGCGTTTGGCTTCGAGTTTGCGGGCAAAGGCTCGGGTTCACCGGGGATGCGTCGGAACTTGGCGAGCGTGCTGTAATCCGCATCGGGATGGATTTCGACCCAACTCCAGCCTTCGCTCTGGGTGGCCGCTGCGGTTTGTTGCAGCTTCTCGCTAACCAGGCGCGTAAGTAGTTCGGCATCAGTGACGAAAACACCGTTGCCGTCTTCGTCGGCGAAAAGGTCGCGCTTGGTCTTGCCTCCTGCGGCTTCATAAGCGGCGAGGGTGACAAAGCGAACTTGCGGATCGGACGCCGGGATATCTTTGTCAGACAGCAGACGGCGGACGTACGCGGGATTGCGGTTCCATTCGGGGAGTTGGTTCCAGACTTGTTCCTGAAGCGAATGATCGCCTGGTCAGAGTGAAGGCTTGCAGTAGGTCCAGATTTGCGGCCCTTCGCGGTATTGCTCAATGAGCACAGGGCTGAGCCGCGCGAGCGCGAGGCGGCGCTCGATGAGCATCTCGGAATAGCCGAAACGGGCGGCGATATCCGCGATGGACTTTCCGTTCGATGCGAGACGTTGAAAATGCCAGACACTTCGTCTAAGGCGTCCATGGTTCCACGTTCAACGTTTTCTGCCAGGCTGACTTCGGTTGTGTCGGCGCCTTTCGGCAACAGGCGGCAGGGGACTTTGTAGCTCTGCGGGATCTGTCCGGCTTCGTGCAAAAGCGTCAAGGCGGAGTATCGGCGCTCTCCGGCCACGATAGCGAACTTACCGCGTGCGGCGGGTTGAACGACTAGGCTCTGCAACAGGCCAACGGCCTGAATGGAGGCAGCGAGTTGGCGCGTGGCTTCCTCCTCTGCGTGGTGTGGTGCGGACGTTTTCGGTGGAGGCGACCAACTTGCGGAAGGGCACCTCGATGGTCTCTAACTGAATCAATTGCATGTGGCTGTAAGCTCCTTTGTTCTGTGTTGTGGTTGAATTTCCTTACGGCTGCGCGCGCAAGCCAGCAGCCGCATCAGCAACCGCGCACAGCGCGCGGGTGCCGCCGTTCAAAAAACAGCTCCGCCTGGCGGGCGGGAGCTGAAAAGGCGCGGCGACTGCCTTTCGCGCATGGTTTGGGCGCGGCGCGGGGTACCACGGCGGCAAGCGGAAGCGGCTCGCGAGCGAGCTTTTCGGGGGAGCCGATTTTCCGCTAGCAGGATGCCGGTTTAGGAGGTTTGTTTCAGTAAGGAAAATTGGGGGGACCGAAAACCCGGAGGGCGCGCGCTTGCGTCCGGGGTCGCGCGGCGCGATGCGCGGAAGGGAAGGCAGTCGCCGGCGTTTGGTTGCGGACGCCCTTCAGTGGATCAACAGAAATGCTGAATTGTCAGTGTGGCCGCGTATGCTGCCCTAGGTGTGGCGCTCTTGTCGGCGGCCAGGTCGACGACACTGTCGTTTTTCTACGCGGCGTGCGACCGTGAATTGTAAAGGCGGCGTATGGCATCCAGGTTCTAGTTAGTGAGATGCCGACAAACCGTCCACGTGAATTCCAACAAGGCATGGTTTTAGTACCCTGTTGCGCTTTGCCGAACAAAATCCGGTAACCGCGTTTATCAAGGAGAACCGCACCGAATCGAATTCACTCGGTATCTCACAAGTGGTGGGACTGATGTGAACGACGTCAAGGCTAACCTAGCAACTCGACAGCGAAAGGTGGCCAGCTAAGAAGACACGAGACTCTAAAACTCTCGCCCATAAACCAAGTTCACTCGTTAGAGCACCCGCATGTCAATCACGGTAATGTCATCCTCCTGCTTACCTTGGTACGAAACGCTGCTCGCAGCAAGCGCATCAGCCAGACCGCTTTCGTAGCGGTGCGCCAGTCCCCGAATCGCTGATAATGCCCAATCATCAGCTTCTTCATCCATCTTCGCCTCTGAAAAGCCATCTGAATACACAATTAGCCGGTCGCCAGATCCAAGTCGCGTTATCCGTTCATCGCAGTCAAGGCTTTGGAACATTCCGATGACAGTCGAGGTTGGTTCCAGCAACTGAATCTCACCGTTTTGTTGTACGACGACCGGCGCTGGATGACCGCAATTTACATAACAGAGCTCCTTCGTCATCGAATCGTAAGTTGCATAGAAGAGCGTGGCGTAATGCTCGGGCCGGGTTGAATCGGAGAACAATCGATTCACGCGATCCATCAACATTGCAGGGTGCCTGGCAAGTTCACCTAGACTGCGTATCCTGGCCTGCAGGTTGGCCGCCAAAAGCGCCGCGCCGATTCCCTTGCCGGAAATATCGCCCAGCACCAAACCGACCGTATGTGAGTCAAGACGGAAAAAGTCGTACAGATCGCCGCTGATTTGGCCTGCCGGCAGAGAAGCGCGCTCACACTCCACACCGCAATCGGTGAACTGTGGCGGCGGCAAGAGCTTTCGCTGCACCCGGCGTGCAATCGACCATTCGACATCCAGCGGCTTGTCCGAAGCTGACCCGCTTGGCAAATATTTCGCAATTACCGAGAGGAAGTGCCGGTTGTCCCAAGGCTTTGGGATGAAATCGCAAGCGCCGCGGTGCATCGCCGCCACCGCGAGTCTACCGTGCTCCAGGCTGTCATCGCGATGACAGGAACCTGATGATGATGAGCGTGCAATCCCGCCACAAGGTTTAGTCCCTCATCGCCCGAGGTAGTGTCGCAGGTGTAGTTCATGTCGACAAGAATTAGGTCGTGATTTTCGCGCCTGGCTGCAGCGAGGGCAGCCTTCGGTGAATCTGCCATTTCACTGGAATATCCGGCTCCTTTTAGGAGCAGATAAGAGCCTCGCGGACATCGGACTGATCATCTACCACTAATACATTTGGCATAAGGGTTTTCGTCTCTTCATTCGATTGCGTTGATGACGCTTTCAGAAGTTGTAAGGCAATCCGAAGTCCAACCTTTGCTCCGGAGCACCCATTGCACCTTCAAGCAAAACACGATCCTGAAACTCACTGATCCGTTCGATCTTGGGAAAATTAATCCAGTAACCGGAACTTCCTAGTCAAGAAATAGCATCATCTCGATAAAGTTAGTGGGTCACGGTAGCAACTTGGAGATTGCTGCGTTCAAGGGTTGCCGTGACCCATCGAAATGTAGAGAGAGCATACCGCTGTTTGCGACCGTTCATCCTGTGTAATGTTCCGGCCTTGCCGCTCCTTGCTGCTATCATCTTCTCCTCCAGCTCTGCTTGAACTAACGTAGCCAGGACCTTGTGGAGGATGACAGATTCGACTACAAACCGCTTGGGACAAATTCGAGGAACTCGCAGCCCCAATTCGGAACTGATCGGGGAGCGCTGATGGCAAGGGTTGTGGAAGGTAGCCCGGTCTACCATTCCCGATCTTTAGTTGCCGAAGGTTCTATCAGCGAAACGCCGCCCTGGATGATATGCCTTTTCTGATGCCAATACGGGGAGTGAACGATTTCGAATGACCGAGTTGCCTTGCCTGGCTCAATCAGGTTGGCAGTTTCAATAGCTAGGTGTAGCCTCTCTCGAGCAGCCCAACTTTGTAAAGCCGACGTAGCTTCCAGAAACCGCACTATTCGCCTACCCCGCGCCTGAACGAAAGTGGTTCTAGGGATCGATTTCATTGGTCAATACGTGTTGACCTGTTCACCACACCGCAAGGTCAGGGTCCAGATGCTGGAAAGAACATGGCAGCAGCGATCAGCGTTGCTCGCAACACAGTGATGCAACGCTCTGCCTTCTGTCTTCAGTTGTGCACGATCGGTGAGTTGCATCCAATCTCGTTGCGTCGGAATGTGCCATTGTCCAAGTCTCGCGAGAATCGTGAACGAGTTGAACAGGTCCATCCAAGGCGAGCAGTCCCGCTCAATGGACTTAAAGTTCGATTGCCAGATGATCACCTGATGCTTAGAAAAAGTGATTTATCTTCCTGTCATCACGATCGGCAGATTGAAATGATCGAAAGGTGGTGGCTCGACATCAGTAACTTACTTTCGGATAGTGCTTTGTGGTGATAGAGGAGCGTGGCCCGTGACTTTGACTCGGCACTCGACGTTTGAAGACCTGCCCCACGGATCCATTGAAGGATCGTCTCGTATTGCCAGCTTGATTGATTCCCCGGCCATCTTTGACCGCCGTTGTGCGTCGCCAGATAGTCGGCAACGTTCCCGGCTGAATCGGTTGGCCGAGTCGGTTTGATGAGCATTAAACTATGCTCTGGATCGTTGATATCCACCACCCGCATTGCACATTTGTAGTTCTCTTCGCTGTCCTGCGGTGAGAATTGCCCTTCGGCATTGGGTGGCTGCAGTTTGAAAATCACGTGCGAGGCGTGGCACATGACACATGCTTTGCCATCGGCACCCGTAGTAGCCAGAATCGGCTCGACTTTTTCGACAAAGTAATTAAAGTCCAGAATGGAGCCCGGCTGCACATCGCGTAACGCGTCGACCACTTTTTTGCCGGACAACACATTCGTGGCGATCAGCCTGAGCCTCGAGTTGGGATCGTTTTGATATGACCAAGCTCGGCGCGGAATCTTGGGTTGGTATCTATATCTTCCGATTTGCGCAGCAGATCGAGCGCAGCGGCGCGGACATTGGCGTCGGAATCCGTGAGACTCGCGAGCACGGCATTGAAGACTATAGGTTCTTCGAGCAGCATCGTCGATGGGCTGACTCTCTTTTTAGCCGCAATATAGAAGCATCCTGAGAGATGGCGCCGCCCGCCACGCCGCTGTGGCGGCGAATGAATTTGGGGTCATTCACCTCTTCAATCAACACGTTCTCGCTGCGCACCGCCCAGGTGCGCAAAGATTTCGGTCGAAAGGCCTGCCTGCTTTGGGTCCTGCAGACGATCCAGTGCAATCTGGATGGCGGCCCGCCGGATCTCATGATCGGAATCACCTATCGCCGCAATTATTTGTCGGTGGATCGCCGGGTTGTCCATAAGATCTGGAAACGCTGCTGTCGCGCAAAACGTGAGCGTAATTCTTGCTGCGCGTTGTCGCGTGCTAGCGCACGCAGAGAAGAGACAACCTCCGGTTGACGCGTCCAGCAGAGTCCTCCGACAACACTGCTAACAAAGGCAGCACGATATCTCGCGCTCTCGTCAGCCGAGTCGAGTATGCTCGTGATCGTGTGGAGTAAGGCCGGGTCGGGCTCACCCGCAGTGTCAATGTTAAGGCTGCCACGCTGTCCGTTCTCGTAAACATAGCTGACAGCTTCGCGCACTTGTTGGTCGGGATCAAGCGCCAATTGCAGAGCCGCCTCGGCACGCGCCGCAAAAACCCGGTATTTGTGACAGTGACGACGGGGTTCCCTTCCGCCGAAACTTAAGGCAGAGACGGCCCGCGCGTCCTTTCTGCTCTCCGGGCACTCGTGCCCGTGTTTCTGGAAGAGGAAACAGTCTGTGAAGAAGTCTATGCGGCAGGCCGCCGTCCTGGTTACGGTCGCCGCCACTGCCCCTAAAAAGCGAAAGTCCAGCACGCAAAGCGCGCGCATGAGGCTGCTCGCGTCGCACTGGGAGCGCCTGTCCAGCGATGTCAGGGCCGTCTGGAACTTTGCTCATGCCCCGCTGCAAGACCCTGCTCACCCCAGGAATGACGATGCCGATGGCCCAACCGGATACACCGCTTTTTGTGCCTGCAATTCGGCGCTGCTGACCGCGAACAGCCCGATAATTCATTCCGCGCCGCCCTGTTATTCGCCGCCGCCGCCGCTGCCGCCTGTTCATATCACAGTTGCATTTGCTGGCACCGCGCCTCGCATCACGCTCGTTCCCGACAGGGCTGTTCTTCCCGGCCCCAAACTGGTGCTCTGGGCGACAAAGGGCGTGCCCAACGACAACAGTTTGTTCGGGTCGCAGGCCTACTACAAAATCGGCGTTTTAACAGGCGGCATTCCGCTTGGCGGCGTCAGCATTGAGGCGCAATATTTGAGCGTATTCCCCACGCCGCCCCTGTCTGCGAAAATCGGCTTCAAGGTGTTTGCTGTTTCCGGCAGCGGCTTCCTCTCCAACACGGTGGACGCATTAGGCGTCACGCCCGCGCTATCTCTGTCTGCTGAAGCCGCAGAGTTCGGTACGCCGGGCCTGCGCGCCGCCTGAAAAGACCGTGACGGCAAAAGATGCCCCCGCCCCATATAGGGAAGGCAGGGCGTCTTCTTTCGCACCTGCATTACGCTTGTGCCACTGTGTAGGGCCGCAAATCCTGCACGCCGCCCACTCTGCACAGGGCGGGAACCAGAACTCGCCAGCGTGTCGTCGGAGGCAGCGAATGTCAGGAGCACGTGCCCCGCGCCCGTCACAATCTCCAACGACACGTCCTGCGCGGCGCAGGCAGCGGCAAGGGCGGCAACTAATCCGGCGCGTTCATCGGTTTCCAGCAGCAGTACCCGGCGCACGGGGTTTCTGCGCGGCGGGCTGAGTGTGTCTGACACGGGCAATTTTCCTTTCATGTTGGAACAAATGCGCGTGGGCATAAGCGTAAAAGCCGACCACAACGGTCAAGACCAGCACGCCCGCGTATACCATCGCGAATGTCTCTGCGCGCGTGAAGTGAAAGAACCGGCGGTTGGCAATCAGCACGGCTAGCCCCATCGGCACCAGCGCGGCCACATTGACGCCATAACGCAGCACTAGCAGCATAGTCACGGTTAGCAGGGCATACATTCCCCAGAACGTGCCGCGTTCGTTCAAGTTCAGCCGCAGCGTCAGCGCAAGAAAGAATGCGATAAACAGCGCATCTCCCGGCCCCACAAACGCCATCGGGTGCAGATGCCCCACGCTTGGCACGGCGACGGAAACCGCCTGCGCGATTTGCGGCGCGTGTGTCTCCACCGTGTGCGTGAAGCCAAGCGGAGTCATAGCCCCGATATAATCAATCGGCATGGCGAACAGCGCGACGGGCAAAAGCACGTTCGGCTCGCGCACGATGCGGGACAGCAGAATGCCGCCAAACGTGCAAGCCAGTGTCAGCCACAAGTTCAGCGCGGTCGGACGCAGCAGGGCGAAGGAGAAGTTGGCAGGGTAGGGCAACCCGCGCAAGGGATGCAGGAACACCAAAGAAACCCCCCACAACACGACGGAAAGGCCTATCATCGCCACGCACAGCCGCCCGCGCAGGCGCAGGGCAACGACCGCCCGCGCCAGCCACAGCTGCAGCAGCATAAACGCAGCAGTGGGAACGGTCAGCAGCAACAGCAGCACCCAGGGCGGCGGCGCAAGATGGGGAAGGGGAGTCAGCGGCAGCAGGACGCCAAAGGCGACATAGGCGAGCAGGGCTATGCGCGCGGAAGGCCCCCCCTGCCCCCCAATTCTGGGGGGAGGAAGTTGTATGGCGCTGTCTGTGCTTCGCTCCTGCCCTGCAAGTGTGGGTGAAACGGAACCGGGCTGTAAAGCATCCTCCCCCCAGAATTGGGGGGCAGGGGGGGCTTCTTTCCCTGCTTGTGTTGGCTTATCGCTGTCGTGCATGGGCCAGAATATCTTCCACATGCGCGATTGTCGTCGCCTGCACCACCTGCCCGCGCAGGGCGGCGACGCCGGGAAAGCCCTTGAAGTAGTGCGTGAGATGCCCGCGCATCTCCTTGACCGCCCGCTCCTCCCCGACTCCCGGCGTCGCCGCCATCGTTTTCAGATGGAACAGGGCGGCGTCAATGCGTGCGCTCAAACTCGGCGGCGGACGGCGCTCGCCCGTTTCCAGGTAGTGCTTGATGTCCCCGAACAGCCAGGGGTTGCCCATCGCGGCGCGGCCCACCATTACGGCGTCGCAGCCGGTTTCGTCCATCATGCGCTTCGCGTCTTCGGGCGTTTCCACGTCGCCGTTCCCGATAACGGGGATAGTTACTACGTCTTTCACGCGCCGGATGATAGACCAGTCGGCTTCCCCCGTGAAGCCCTGCGACGCGAACCGCGCATGAACCGCAATCGTTGCCGCCCCCGCGTCCTGCGCGCGCCGGGCGAAGTCAATCCCCGTTGTCTGTGACCGCTCCCACCCGGAGCGGATTTTCACTGTGACAGGCACGCGCACCGCGTTCACCATCGCCCGCACGACGCTTTCCGCGTGGCATACGTCTTTCAAGAGTGTTGCGCCCGCGCCGGTCTTGGCGACTTTAGGCACCCAGCAGCCCATATTGAGGTCAACAATGTCCGCGCCCGCCGCCTCCACCACCTGCGCCGCTTCCGCCATCAGCGCCGGGTCACCTCCAAACAGTTGGACGGAAACGGGCCGTTCAGCGTCTGTCCAGTCAAACATCGTAAAAGTCTTGGCGTTCTTGTAGTGAATGGCGTGGGAAGATAATAACTCGGTGACGACCAATCCCGCGCCGTGCTGCTTGCACAAGAGCCGAAACGCATGGGACGTGACCCCTGCCATCGGTGCGAGCACCAGCGGCGTGTCAATGGAGATGGGGCCGATACGCAGGGGCCGCAGGGTTGCAGTTTGGAGAGCAGTCATGGCAAGGGGATTATACCCCGCTTGCTGTCTCCTGCACGGCGCGGGCGGCCCAGAAGCTTTCGGGAACGTCGCGCCGCAGGCGTTCGCGCCATTCGGCGGCCTGCGCCGCGTCGCCGCGTCGAACGGCCAGTTGGTATAGGCTGTAAAGAACTTGCGGGGCGGCGTCCGGGCCGGTCAGCGCAGCGCGCAGGTCGACGAGGGCGTCGTCCAGTTCGCCCTGTTCCAGCCTCATGCGTCCGCACAGGGTGTGCCAACGCTGGCGTAAAGCGGCATCTTGAGAGGGAAGCGTCCGCTCGGCTTCTGCAAAGGCGACCTGCGCGCCTGCCGCATCGCCTGCTTTCCACAGGCTCCATGCGTGAAACACCAACGCCAGTGCCCGGTGGGTGGACATCAGTTTAGGAACGGCCAGTGCCGCCGTTGTTTCCGCCAACGCTTCCTGTGAACGGCCCAATTCTATCAAAGACAGGGCCGCGTTGCAATGCGCCAGCGCTGCCACCTGCGGGTGCTTCGCGGGAGCCAGCGCCAAAGCGTGCCGCGCGTGCTGCACGCTTTCGTCAAACTGCCCCAGGCTGTGCAGCGCAGCAGCGCAGTTGACGTGAAACAGCGGCGCGTAGAGCGGGTGCTCCAACCCCATACGGAGAGGGCGGCCAAATGCGTCCAGCGCCTCGCGGTAACGGCCCGCGCACAGGGCCAGCATGCCCAGCACGTTCAGGCAGAGCGCGTAAGTCGCTCGCACGCGCGGGTTGTCCAGATGGGTTTCGCACAGCGCCGCGCCCTGCTCGGCGTACTTTGTGGCACGTGCCTTGTCTCCCAGTTCGGCGTAAATCTGCGCGGCCAGCATCGCGCACGCGCGCCGCTGCGCTGGGAACGGGACAAGATGCCGGGCGACCCACGCCGCGTAGCGCGCCGCCACCTGTTTTTGTTTGAGGCGAAGCAGCGCGATGACGGTCAGCATCGGCACGAGCAGCAGGACGCACACCAGAACAGCAGCGTAACAGAGCATTCCATGCCAAACGGCCCGGTTGCCAAGCCAGATGTTGCCAATCAGGGCGACAGCGAAGATACTAAACGCGACAAGGCGAAACAATCTACGCATAGCATAATTTTACCCAATTGGCTCCTCGCCCCGGCGCTCGGCGGGCGACTGCTGTGCAATCACAAGCGCCAGCGCGACCAGCACCAGCACACCGCCCACAACTTGTCCCGCCGTCACCGTTTGATGGAGTAAGACGAACGCCAGCAGGGCCGCGATGCCCGGCTCCAGCAGAATGGAGAACGCGACCGTAGACGACGGGAAGTGCTTCAGTGACCAGTTCAGGAGCGTATGGCCCGCAATCTGCGGCCCCAGCGTCATGCCTAAGATGGCCTGCCAGACGGGGAACGAATAAGAAAGCCGCAAGCGGCCCTGCGTCAACAGCGCCCCCCAGAGGACGATGGCAGCGACGGTATACGTCGCCGTTACCTGCCGCCGCGCGGGGATTTGCACGTGCAGCCCTTCTACCGCAAGCAGGTAGCCCGCAAACAGCGCGCCGCCGAGCGTCGCTAAAGCGTCCCCGCGCAGCGTGAGAAGCGTAGCCGGTTCGCGCGCCGCCTGTGTCACCAGCCACACGCCGAAGGCGGCTAAAGCCAGCGCCGCCCAGTAAAGCGGCGTGAAGCGCCGCCGTCCGAGCAGCACGTTTCCCAGCGTCGTCCACAGCGGTGTCGTGCAGACCAGCAGGGTTGCGCGCGCCACCGGCGTCCATTGCAGCGCGGCGAACCACACCAGAAAGTGCCCCGCCAGGCAAAGTCCCGCCAATCCCAACCGGAAGGGCACGGCTTGCGGCGCTCTGCCTTCTGCGTGTGCCCACTCATAGGGCCGCGCCTCGTTTGGCTGTGCCCCAATGGGGACGCAGGCCGACCACGCGAGAAAAAATAGTGATGCCAGGCCCAGACGCCAGGCGGCCAGCGCGAGCGGCGTCGTTTCCGCCAGCGCGCGGTGGGCGAACAGCGCGGCGGTGCTGACTAAAAAGACGGCCAGCAGCAGCCACAGAAGGCGGCTTGCCGGGGTGCGGCTCACTTGGAAACGCGCTCAAATGCCAGACGCAGGCCGTCCAGCGTGAGAAGCGGCTCGGTCGCCGTGATGATGTCGCTTTCGGGGGCAATCGTCTCGGCGAAGCCGCCGGTGGCGACGACGGGGCAGTCAGGGGCGTTCATTTCCACGTGGAACCGCGTCACCATCTCGTTTATCTGTCCCAGCGTGCCGAACACAATGCCGGATTGGAGGGCCTGCGCGGTGTTGTCGCTGATGGCGCGGGGCGGGCGGGCAATCTCCACCGAGGGGATTTTGGCGGCGCGCGCGAACAGAGCATCCAGCGAAACTCCGATGCCCAGACAAATCGCTCCGCCCAAATAAACGGGCAGGCCGCCGGGCGCGGCAGGCGCGGCAATCGCATTAAACGTGGTGGCCGTGCCAAAGTCTATCACGATACAGGGAGCGCCGTATTTGTGGACAGCCGCCAGCGCGTCAACCAGTCGGTCGGGGCCGACGGCTTCCGGGGGCTGATACATGATGTGCAGGCCCAAATCCGTCTGCGGCCCGACTTGGAGCGGCTTCAGGGAAAACGTCTGCCGGGCCAAACGCAGCAAGGCAGGCGTGGCGGCAGGCACGACGCTGGCAAGGGCAAAGCCGCGCACCGTGCCAAATGTCCACCCTTCGCGCGCCAGCAGCGGGCCGAGAAAGGCGGCGTATTCGTCGTGCGTGCGCCCCGGCTCCGTGCGAATGCGCCACTGCGCGCGCAGTTGGTCGCCGTCAAACAGGCCAAACGTCACATTGGAATTGCCCGCATCGGCGACAAGCAGCATACAGGAAATTATACCCGCCCCGGCGCGCTTTGCCTTGACGGAACCCCGAAAGCGTGTTACAATGCACCGAACCCCGTGCAGTGCTGGCGGGCCGCTTTGCTCTGTCTCGTGCCCGAATGACAAGGAAACCCGCCATGCTGATTGTTTGCGCTCGCCTGCGCCGCCTGCCCGTTCTGCTTTTGTTTCTCCTCGCTGTCCCGTCTGCCCGCGCCGCCACTCTGAATGTGCCGTCGGCGTCATACCCAACCATTCAGGCGGGCATCACGGCGGCCCAGCCTGGTGACATGGTGCTTGTGGCCGACGGCACCTACACCGGCCCCGGCAATGTTGATCTGGACTTCGGGGGCAAGGCGATTACCGTCGTCTCCGTGAACGGCGCGGGCAGCACCGTGATCAACTGTCAGGGCAGCAGCAATGCCCCGCATCGCGCGTTCCTCTTTCACTCAGGGGAAACATCGGCGACAACGGTCAGCGGCTTCACGCTGGAAAACGGCTACGCGCCCGCCGACGCCAGCCCTGGCGACGGCGGAGCCGTCACGGTGACAAGCGGCAGCCCCACATTCCTGAACTGCGTCTTTTCCGGCAGCGCTGCGAGTGCCTATGGCGGCGCGCTTTATGTCGGCTCCGGCAGCAGCATCACCCTCGCCCACTGCACGTTTACAGGAAACGCGGCGCAGTACGGCGGCGCGGTCAACGGCGAAGCCAGCAGCGCCCTGAGCGTCAGCGGCTGCTCGTTCCAAAGCAACACGGCGACGGCCAGCGCAGGCGCGGTGCATTGCAGTGCAGTCACCTTCACCGACTGTGTTTTCAGCGGCAACGCCGCCAGCAGCGGCACGGGCGGCGGGGTGTACGTTTCCAGCGCAAGCGCGGCGTTTGTCCGCTGCACAGTCAGCGGCAATGCGGCGTCGGCTGGCAGCGGCGGCGGGGGCGGCGTGTATGCTTACAACAGTGCGCTGATGCTGGATACCTGCGCGTTCCTGGGCAATTCAGCCAGTTACGGGGGCGGCCTCGCGCTTTACTCTGGCAGCGGTTCCACTCTGACTAACTGCCTGCTTGTCGGCAATTCGGCGGGCAACGGCGGCGGCGTCTATCTGGGGAGTGCGTCGCCGTCCATTATCAACTGCACGCTCGCCGCGAACACGGCGTCCGCGCGGGGCGGCGCGTTGTTTATTGGTGCCAGCCCGGCGCTCACGAACTGCATTCTGTACGGGGACAGCGCGAGTGCCAGCGGCAGCGAAGTGTATGTCAATGGCGGCAGCCTGACAGCCGCATATTGTGACATTCAGGGCGGCGCGTCCGGCACGGGCGGCAATATTAATGCCGACCCGCTGTTTGTGCGCGCCCCCACTGTGAGCGGCAATCCTCCCGACTTTGGCGACCTGCATCTGCAATCCGGCTCGCCCTGTATCGGCGCGGGCACCGCGAGCGGCGCTCCGGCTGCCGACTTTGACGGCCACGCGCGCCCCAATCCGCCTTCCATTGGGGCCTACGACGTGTCTTCCACCGATACCAGCGCACCGACCACGACCGCCGCGCTGTCTGGTACGCTCAATGGAAATGGCGCGTACACTGGCCCCGTCACAGTCACGCTCACGGCAACTGACCCGGACGGCGCGGGCGATGTCGCCGCCACCTTCTACACACTGGACGGCGGCACTCAGCAGACCTACAACGCGCCGTTCATGGTATCCGGCGTCGGCAGCCACATTGTTGTCTACTTCAGCAAGGACAAAGCGAGCAATCAGGAAGCGCAGAAGACGGCGGCGTTTACCATTGCTGGCCCCGCACCCACGCTTTCCAGCCTGTCTCCCAATCAACTGCCCGCCGGTTCCCCCGCGTTCACCATGACCGTCACCGGCACGGGATTTGTGAACGGCTCTGCGGTTCAGTGGAATGGCATGGCGCTTGTGACGACCTATGTTTCCGCCACCACGCTCAAGGCTGCCGTGCTCAAGTCTCTGGTCGCCAGCGCAGGCACGGCCTCGGTGACAGTGACCAACTCCACTTCCGGCGGAGGCGTCTCCAATGCAAAGCCATTCACTATCAATGCCACCACCCTGAAAGTGACGGTCGGGATGCTCACGCGCGATGCGTCTACGGGAAACATCACCGTGCCGCTCACCGTGCAGAACGTGCGTAGCCAGACCGCTGCGAATGTTCAGGTGACAGCGAGCACACTGGGCGGCTATCAAACCCTCTCGCCCCTGCCGGTCACGCTCGGCAGCCTTCCCGTGGGAGCCTCCGTTTCGCTCACGCTCACTTATCCTGTCAAGGCAGGCACAGCGGGCAGCGCCCGGCTGCTTGCCGTAAGCGGAACCTATACCGGCGGCAAGTTCAACAGCATGCTGACGGTCACGCTGCCGTAATCGGCTCCCCGCCTTTCTCGCAGAACGTCACCCTCAGGGCGAGGTGCTGAGAAACATCCCGGTCATCTGTCAAGTATCCGGCGGGCAGTGTGTCTGGCGCGCGACAGGAGTACAAGAGACGTGAAACGCCCGATCAGGCCGTCCTTTTGACGTGCCTGAAAAAAAGAGATGAAGTTTGGCGCAAAACATGGAATAAGTAGATACAACACTTTTCACGAGGAGACTTTTTCATGCAGAACGTTGCGCCACATTCTGATGCAACCCAGTTGGATGCGCCCCCGCCGAAGACGCTGGACGTGTACGGCTTCGTGCCCTCCGCCATCTACCGACGCAAGAAGGCTCCCCCGTCGCCCTTGTCCGAAGACGAAATACTGGCGTGGGCCGATGCGTACTTCGCCCGTCACGGCAAGTGGCCCAGCAGCCTGAGCGGCACCATCCCGGAAGCGCCAGGCGAAACCTGGAGTAAGGTCAACAACGCCCTGCGCTATGGCTATCGGGGGCTTCTCGGCAACGCCTCGCTGGCCCTGCTGCTGGCGGACGCGCGCGGGAAAGAGTACTGGAAGGGCCAGCCGCCGCTTTCCATCCAGCAAATCCTAGCCTGGGCTGATGCGTTCTACGCTCGTCATGGCACATGGCCCGTCTCGCATAAAAATGTTAGCCCGGAGCGCAGGGCAATCCCGGAAAGCCGCCGCGACACGTGGAGCAATGTCAATCAGGCGCTGACACAGGGCACCCGGAGCCTGCCCGGCGGCTCGTCGCTGGCCCGGCTGCTGCAACAGGAACGGGGCAAGCACCACCGTCTGCGCCAGGTTTCCTTCACGGAAGAACTTATATTGGAATGGGCCGATGCGTACTTTGCGCGGTACGGCGAGTGGCCCGTCTCTCACCGAAAGGCACAGCGCATCACCATCCCGGAAAGTCCCCGCGACACCTGGACACAGGTTAATCATGCCCTCACGCGCGGTGATCGGGGGCTGCCCGGAGGCTCATCCCTGGCACGGCTGCTGGCCGAAGAGCGCGGCGCACTTAACCCTTACAGCTTGCCGGACTTCACGGAAGAGCAAATCTTGCAGTGGGCTGATGCACACTTCGCCCGCACGGGCAATTGGCCAGGGTGCAACAGCCTGGAACCCATCCCGGAATGCCCTGCCGAGAACTGGCGCAAGGTGAACAATGCCCTGAGATTAGGGCTGCGCGGAATGCCTGGAGACTCCTCGGTGACTATCCTGCTTGCTGACCGGCGCGGCAAGCGGCACCCCTTTCAGACACGCCGCTTCACCGAAGAACACATTCTGGAATGGGCCGACGCCTATTTCACCCGCACCGGAGACTGGCCGACGCGCCACGCCGGCCCGATTGCCGAAGCGCCGGATGAAACTTGGAAGGGTGTGGACTTGGCGCTCTATCAGGGCGTTCGGGGCTTGCCCGGTGGTTCGTCCGTGGCGCGTCTGCTCGCAAGCGAACGTGGCGTGCGTAACAAAGCGGCGCTGCCGCCCTTTTCGGAAGACATGATTTTGGAATGGGCCGACGCTCACCATGCCCGCACAGGCCATTACCCGTGTGGTGATTGCGGCCCCATCCCGGAAGCACCGGGGGAGACGTGGATGAGCGTACAGGGCGCTCTCCTAAAGGGAACACGGGGCCTGCCCAGTGGTTCTTCGGTCGCCCTGCTGATGGCCGAGCGGCGTGGCGAGCGCAACCTGCGTTCCCTGCCGCCACTGACGGAAGAACTCATTCTGCAATGGGCCGATGCCCACTTCGCCCGCACAGGCGAGTGGCCGGAATGCCGCAATGACGACGACAACCCGGTGATAGACGCCCCCGGCGAACGGTGGGACAGGCTCAGCGCGTGTCTGATGCGGGGCCAGCGCGGGCTTCCAGGGGGAGCGACGCTGGCGCAGCTGCTGCGCGACAAGCGCGGCAAGCGGTTCATCAAAGGCCTGCCGCCATTGACCGAAGAACAAATACTAGCCTGGGCCGACGCGCATTTTGCC
Organism: uncultured Armatimonadota bacterium; assembly: GCA_963835235.1. Classification (GTDB taxonomy): domain Bacteria; phylum Armatimonadota; class Armatimonadia; order Armatimonadales; family Capsulimonadaceae; genus CAWIET01. The sequence goes on along the minus strand of CAWIET010000001.1, from coordinate 133,869 downwards.
CGCACCGGTAAATGGCCCATCTGCAAGCAACCTGTCGTGGACGCCCCCGGTGAAACCTGGGGCAACATCAACAACAATCTTCGGACAGGGGATCGGGGCTTGCCCGGCGGCACGTCATTGGCGCAACTGCTGGAAGAAAAGCGGGGCAAGCGGATGCGGTTACGCACAACGCCGCTGACGCTTCGGCAGATTGGGGAATGGGCGCGGGCGCACCTGGCGCGCACGGGCACATGGCCCCACACGACTTCTGGCGAAGTGGTGGGCGGCGACGGCGCACTCTGGTCAGCCATTGATAAAGGGCTGAAATGCGGCAGCCGAGGCCTGCCGGGTGGTATGACCCTGTCCCGTCTGGTGTGCGCCCTGGAGGAAGAGGAAGATAGGGCTTCGCACGAGACGCCACGTAAGGCTGCTTGACAGGAACTCGGTATAACCTGTAAAATCCGCCGCACCGTGAAGCATGGGGAATGTCATTGGTCAGGTGGCCTAATTTAGGTTGTTTCTGTTGTGTTCATGCAAGAACAAGAGCAGGTTGGCGAGGGTCTGGCGGCTGATGCCAAAGATGCGGCACACGCCCCGCTGCGAGCAGCGCTCGTGGTCGGCAGCCAGAACGCAGGCTTGGAATGCCCCATCGTAGGTGCGTGTGCCTGGGTTCTGGCGACTGCACCTGCCATAGTCACGGCAACGGTACTTCTGCTTGCCGTTGGTCGCTCGTCCGTGTCGGATGAAATGGGCGCTCCCGCAGTGGGAGCAGAGGATGGTCTGTGTGACCATGCCCGCAGTATACACAAAACAACCTAAATTAGGCCACTACCAATTTTTGTTGTTTGGCTCATTGCACTGCCCTATCAAGGCATGGGCGTCATCAATGTCGCCAAGTTAGCGCATTCAGGCTCCAAGTTAGCGCATTGAGGGGTCTGGCTAGTGCGTTGCCTTCTGCAAAGCCGCTGATGGGGACTGCTTCACGCTTGGCTGTGTCACGCTCGACTGTATGGACATGCCAAGCGCGTAGACCGTCAACGCGGAAGGATCTGACACGTCGTGATCTTTGGAGGATGCGATGGCTCCTATCGCAGTAGCCGAAATCTCTGGACGCAACTGCCAGAGCAGATTGCCATCCCCTTGCCAGTGAACCTCGGCTCCCACTCCGGTCAGCGCATAATTCTCTGGCAGCAGGGCCGTTGCAGTCGGATGCGCCGCGACGGGAGACGTTTTTTCTGCGGCCACCACCGTCACCTTGCCCACCGGAAGCTGCTGTCTCAGACCGATGGCATAGGAGCGAATGGAAGCAGGGCCAGGGTCTTCATGGTCTTTAGAGCGCGCTGTCCACTTCCAGGTGTCCGACGGGAAGGAAGCGGTCGCCAGGTTTCCTGCGCCCTGCCAGAAGACATTAAAGCCTCCGCTTACCAGCACAAAACCGTCGGGCAGTTCGGCAGTCGCTTCCGGGTGCGGGTCAACCGGGCTGTCTGCCGTCACCACCGAGATGCAGCGTAAGAGTTCGGCGCGGCTCATGCCATTAACCTTAAGGCCGATGGCGTAGCCGTCCAGGTAATAGGGCTGCGGGTCACGATGATCCTTGGCAGACACCATCCAGGCCGAGAGGTCTTTGTTGGGATAGGAGGCGGTCAAGAGCACGCCTGCCGCGCCTTCTACGGCGGTCACGCCGCCGCCAATCGCCACCATATCGGGCGGCACGGCAATGGGAAAGTCAATGTAGCGCTCGTGCGGGCTGATGGCTTCGCGTCCGTACACCACGGTGGTGGCGAGGCCGGATAGATCCCGCATGGGCCGCGAAAAGACATTCTTGTATTCGGCGGCTTCGGTTTTGTATTCTGCTGAGTCGGTTCCTGTTGCCCTGCCGACCCCTGGCAGTGAGAGGCTCACGCCAATCACGCCGGAACGCAGAAGAAACTGCCGCCTGCTCAAAGTCCTGTTGGTAATAGCCCTGTTGGAGGCATCAGTCATGGTCTGTCCTTTTTGGTCGCCGTTTTGTTTTTGGTCGCCGCTTTGCTTTTAGTGGATGCTCTGTTTGTTGCGCTATCTGCACTCTGTATCGTCCCCAGCCGCAGGGCGCTTCCAACTTTGCCCCTAGCGCCTACTCTAATCCTCAGTCAGCAGCAGCGAATGCTCCCGCTGGCAGAACGGGCAGGGGAGGGAAAGCGTGTCCACGCTCATCTGCACTTTTTCTGCCTCCACTGTCGGTATCCCCCGGCGGGGACAGCGCGGGCACATACAGGGCCGCCAAGCCTTGCCCCAGGGAAAAGAACGTATGCTTCTCACGCGGCCCACCCAGCAAAAACAGATTGCTCAAGATTACTACCGTCAGATGCGCGTCGGGAAAGTAACCCACAAACCCGGTCGCACCGGGGATCGCGCCATTGTGCCAGATCACAGGCTGCCCGTTCACCTTCCCAACAACCCAGCCCATGCCATAGTCCGTCAGCGCGCTGTCGGGCAGATGCGGCGGTGTCCACATCTGTGCAAGCACGGACAGAGACAACACCTTGCCGCTGGTCAGGGCCATCTGCCACGTCACGAGGTCGCCGACGGTAGACTGCAAGCCCCCCGACCCGGCGTACATCTGCCATGCCGTAGCCTCTGGCTTTGATGATCTTGCCATCTTGGACAACGGCGACGGTCATTCCAGGGATATGGCGGCGTGCCATTTGTGCCTGAACGAAATCGTCAACAGGGTCAGCCGTGGTGACAGGCAGGGTCGCGCCGGGCGTCATATGCAGGTCAGGCAGGATGGGAGGCGCGGCGGATTGGCTGAAACTCCGCGTATTCAGCAGCATCCACAGCAGCGCGCTTAACATCCTCGGCAGGCAAGCCTTCATTTTTGGCAGGGGAGACTTCATTGAATTGCCCCTGGCACTCAATTTGAGGGCTGCAACAGCCATCGCTGCTTCGTGCTTGTTCCCAGCGCTGCCTGCACGACGCGGCTGCCTGACACGGAGGCAGCGAGCCCGGACAGTTTGTTGATGAGCTTCACCGCGCTCGTGCCGCCAACAGGAGTGAGCTGCCATAACTGGTCATCTGCCAGCGTACTGCTTTCCATGACAACGGGCGAGCCGGGTGCGGCGCTGCCGTTGACACCCGCCACCGCGCCGCTGGATCCGCACACCAGCTGGCAATATCCCGGTGAGGCGGGCACGACTGCCCAGACTTGCTCGCCGCCGCCGCTGGGGGGCAGCTGCTGCAGTTGCGTGCCAGGGCCTCCATTGCTAACATCATCTAGAACCAGGCGGCTCATGACGTTCGCCATCTTGTAGGCTGCATTGAGCGTAACACCGTTACTTGCGTTCTTGATTGAACTCGCCGAAGTGGTCGCCTCGGTCAGGTATTTCGCGCCAGGACTGAGGTTGCTGAGCAAGTTGTTTGAGAACGTTACGTTCTTGCAGTTGCTGAGCCAGATTACCGCTTGACTGTCGGGCGCTGTGCGGCCAGGAGCCTGATCCGTGTTCTGGATCAGATTATTCGTCACGGTCACTCCGTTTGCGCGCTGAACCTGGATGCTGCAGCCACGAATATCGTCTAGCAGGTTGCCATCGAGCAGAATGGTCTGATGCCCCATCCCTCCATCCCCGCTCAGCGCAATGCCGCCCCCATAGAAGCCCGTTTGCGAAGATGTGTTGCGGATGACGTTATTGCGGATCGTGACGTTGTGGCTGAAATCGGCCTCGGCAAAATAGATCTCTTCGGTGACGAGGATGCCGCACAGCGTGCTGCCGTCAATGGTGTTGCCTTCAATGTCGCCATTATCTGCTTTGACGATAATCCCCCGCGCGCGGTTGTTGCGCACCGTGTTATTCAGCAGCTTGTAGCCCGCGCCGCATCGGCTGGGATCAGCAATCAGGCCATCGAATGATGCGGCTGCGATTGCTTTGTCCAGGGTTAGATTGAATCCGTAGAGGGTGACATTTTGAAACGCACCGAACTTGCTTTTCCCGCTGGGCGTGAAAGGCGACACGGCCTGAACCTGCTGGACGGTCGCCGTTCCCAGCAAGTTGAACGTATGGCTGTAGATGCGGAGGGGGTCGCCGGGCACGACGAATGTCGCGGGGTATCTGTCAGCCACAGTCAGAACATTGCCGCTGACACTGTCGATTTGCTCAAACGATCCATGCACCGCAATCCCATCGTCGCCCATGCCCTCAAAAACGCAGTTTTCGACATCCGGGCCAATGTGATTGCCGCTCGCGTGCAGGCCATCAGCCGCCGCTGACAGCAGGGGCACGATGCCGCCTGGAGGCGGGCTGCCATAGGTGACCATGTCGTGCAGGAAGTGGTTGCCGGTACCGCCCGCATCCTGGATCACAAATCCGCCGCTGTCTGCGAAGGTCAGGTCTTTGAAGGTGCTGTTGACATTATTCGCGGCATAAAGCCCCTGCATGGAGGGAGCGGAGAAGCTGCCGCGGAAAGCAATCGGGTCGCCGACCGCAAGGTTGGTGGCGCTCAAATTGGAAGCCAGGAAAAAACGCCAGTACCCCGTCGCGGGATCATAAGTCTGCCCCTGTCCGCCGTATAAGTCCGGCGAGCCTACCTTGATGTGATTGGTCGCGCGGTCAAAGTCAATTCCGAAGCAGTTGCCTGTAAAGTCCGTCCGATACCCGGCATCTATGAGAACGTCCATGAAGGTACATATCTGGTTGTTGGCGTTGGTGTAGGTGCCAATAGCTTTGATCGTGCCCTGCGACGTCATTGGGTGCGGGTGCCCGATAGCAGCCCCAGAGAGCGTGAGGTTCGTGCAGGAGGACACCGCGACATTCCCATTGCCGTCGTCGCCTGCGATCAGGCTAACGTTGTAGGCGTCAATTTCAACATTGTTCATGCCTCTCAGCGACAGCGCGAAATTGCCAGGAGACAGCGCAGGGAAGACATAGATGCCTGGCTGAATGACAATCGGGCTGGCTCCGCTATTGTAAGCCTGTTGGATTGCGCTTTGCAGCAACTCCGGGTGGCTTGGATCGCCCACGGTCATGGAGGCGGCGTTGGCGAGGGGCAGGAACAGTCCATTCGCGGCAAACACAACTGCTATCGCGCAGGCTGCCTTAAGTTTAGAAATGAAACGATTGGTCATAAGATCTACTCAGGGTAGTGGCCCGGATAGAGCATCTGGTATATGGGCAGAATGGAAAACTCTGTTCCACCATGCTCTCTCTGTGCCAGCAACAAAGTCAAAGGCGCGGGCTTCTCCCGCAGTCGCAAGCATCGTTTCGCGTGCCGAGACTGCAAACGCCTTTTCTGCCTCGACCCGCAGACAAGGCTGACCGACCCACAGCGGCAGGCCCAGATACTGGCCGCTTGCCAGGAAAGGATGTCTCAGCGCGGCGCTGCCCGCGTCTTTGGCATTAGCCGCAACACCGTTGCCAAGTGGCTCAAACACAGTCCTCAAAAGCCAGCCAGTTGCCTCCGCTCAAGAAAACGCTGCTCAAGGCTAACAAGAGCGACGTTCTGGAACTGGATGAACTCTGGTCGTTTGTGAGCAGGCGCAGAAACAAGCGGTGGGTCTGGCTTGCCCAGTGTCGCAGAACCCGTCAAATTGTAGCTTACGCCATCGGGGACAGGAGCGAGCAAGCCTGCCACCTGCTGTGGGCGCGCATCCCGAAGCGGTACAAAAGGTGCGTGTTGTTCACCGACTTCTGGAAGGCGTATGCGGACGTTCTGCCCGAAAAGCAGCATTGGGCGACGGGCAAAGGCGAAGGGCAGACCTGCCATGTGGGGCGTTTCAACAACATCCTGCGCCAACGCCTAGGCCGCTTTGTGCGGCGCACGCTGTCGTTCTCCAAAACAGATGCGATGCATGAAAATTGCTTGCTCTTGTTCCTGCACGATTATACCGCAAAGATACAGGACATACCCAAATGCTCACCGTGAGCCACTACCGCCAACAGTATACAACGAACAGTCTTAAGTTAGACTACTAACCACCATTTGTATAGTACCATTCTACACGAATAAGCCAATTCTGTCAAGAGTACCAACAGAAAAAAGTGGCACAGCGCGCGCCAAATGGTCTCCTCATCTGTATTAAGTCCATTTCCCGATATTTGCCGTCTGTAATCCCCCTTCTCTGAGACCATCATGGTAATAAATTATGCGCTCCTCTGCCAAAAAGCCTTGACAAATGGGGGAAAATACCTTAGAATGGTTGAGCTATCAAAGTATTTGTCATAACCATAGTGTATTTCGCAGAGGAGTCCTTATGAAAGCATCATCTTCACGCCCCCGCCGCACCGCCGCCCAGAGCCGGGGGATGTCCGCCTCCCTGCGCCGCCTTGCCGCCCGCCGCCTGAGCCTTCTGGCTGTCGGCGCGCTCGCCAGCCTGGGCGCGCAAGCAGCGTCGGCGTCCTCGCTGAGCGTGGAGGCATTAACCTTTAATACAGCGCGCACCGTGACCTTCCACGCCCTGACCGGCTGGACGCCGCGCAAGAGTCAGGCCAGGCACCACGGCCTGAGTCTAACAGGCATTAATACTTTAAGCATCGGCGCTTTCACTAGTCAAGCTCTTCCACCCCCGCCTGCGGGCGCGACCTATGCTTACAACAACAGCACGGGCAGCTTCTCTAACAATTTCACGCCCCTTATTCCCGCCGGGGGCACTTCTTTTGGGGACACGCTCGCGTTTGGCGGCGCGACTTACACAGCCACTGACGACCTCACGTCCTCGAAGCCGCTGAACATCACAACCTTGACCTTCTCCAACAGCGGAGCCGTCATCCTGGCACGGGGGACTGGCAGCAGCAGCAATCTGATTACGATGGGCGGCACGACCCCGACAATTACCCTCAACAATGCGGGCACGGTCACCAACGCCCTAGATTTAGCGCTGGCGGCCAATACAACCGTGACCGGCACTGGCAACGCAACGTTTTCCGGCGCGATTACTGGCTCTGGCTTCGGCCTCACCAAGAGTGGCATATACGCTCTCAGCACCACAACCAGTCTTGGCGCTGGCCTCGCCAATACTGCTGTCGGCGGCACACTCACATTGAGCGGCGCTGACACCTACACCGGCGCGACCACAGTCAGCGTTGGCACCGTGCAGGTTGCTGGCGGCGCAGGCAGTCTTTCCGGCACGAGCGGCTTGACGGTCAATGGCAATGCCGTCTTCATTGACGGCGACTCGACGGCGGCCACCAATAACGGCATCAACAACCGCGTCAATTCCGCCGCTCCCCTGACCCTCGGCGGCACGGGCGGCGGCGGTACCTTCAACCTGGCGTTAGGCACTACCGCTGACAGCCAGACGCTGGCCTCGCTGACGATCAATCCGGGCGGCAATGTCATCGGCACGCAGAATACTGGCATCGGTTCTCTCACCTTCACCGGAACGGCAGGCGGCGCAGGGTATGTTCGGAACACGGGCGGCGTGGTGAATGTGGTCTCCGCCACAGGCTTTACTCCTTCATTCACCAATGCTCCCACCGCTGCAGGCGGCAGCAGCGTCTCCGGCACAGGCACGAACGCTATCCTCACGGGCGCGTTCCTGAACAACAACGACTTCGTGAGCGCCGCCGCTGGCACTCTCGCCGCGCCCACGTACACCACCAACGGGGCCTCTACTCTGACAGCAGGCGCAAATATCAACGTCACGGGCGGAAACACGACGCTGCCGGGCAGCACCACCCTCAGCGTCAACAGCCTCCGCTTTCCCGATACAACACAGCGCACTCTTGCGCTGGGCACGGGCAGCACCTTGACCGTTGCCAGCGGCGGCATCCTCGCGCCCGCGACGGTGACTACGGACAATGTCAACCATACGATCAGCGGCGGCTCCATCACCAGCGGCGTCGGAGACCTCATCATCAATGCGTCTTCGGGAACCTCAGGAGCAGTGACCCGCTCCGGCACCACAAATGGCAACAGCCGCGTGGCCAGCTACGCGCTGACCATTGGCTCCAATATTGTGGACGGCGCGGGCGCAGCGTCACCTATGGCTCTCACCGTGACCGGCGGCAGCACAGCGGGCGGCGGCGGGCAGGTTCTTCTTTCGGGCGTTAATACCTACTCCGGCGGCACATTCCTTGACGGCGGTTTCGTCGCCGTCAACGCGGACAGCGGCCTGGGCGCGACTACGGGCACCGTGACGGCAGTCAGCGGAGTGAACTCCATCGCGCCGACCGCATCGTTTACGTTCAATGCGTCCCGTAACTTTGTCGTGAATAGCGGCGCTCTCCTGAGCATCGGTGACAGACTGCTGATCAACACAACCATCGCAGGCACGCTCAGTGGCGGCGGCATATTTGAGACCGGTTTTGTTTCTAACGCTCAGCGGGTCATTCTCACGGGAAATAACAGCGGTTTCACAGGACAATACCAGGTGAACGGCTTTTTGCAAGCCAATGAAGGCGCTGGCCTTTCCTCCAATGCCAACCTGATTCTGGCAGGGCGCGGTGGTTTCGGCTCAGGTGTTCTTGAAACGTCCGGCACCTTTACCCGCTCTCTGGGTACCGGCGCAGGGCAAGTGCAGTGGTCTAGCCCCAACGTGGGATACAGCGATGGCGGTTTCGCCGCAACGGGCGGCGCGCTGACGGTCAACCTCGGTGGTTTGGGAACGCCTGCAACCCTGACCCAGAATGTCGGCGGCTTCCTCAGTGGAAACAGCATCCTCACCCTCCAGGACTCCGCTTCTACGGCGGCGCTGACGTGGTCAAATCCGATCAACAACAACGGCAGCACTCTCACCGTCAATCAGGGAGCCGCCAGCGCATCGGCCACCACCTCAGCGACCATGAACGGCCTGCTCAGCGGCACCGGTGGCCTGACCAAGAACGGCGCAGGCTTGCTTAATCTCGCCGGAGCGAACACTTACACGGGTGCGACCAGTGTCACGAATGGCATTCTGAGCGTCTCCTCGCTCAATCATATCGCGGCGGGCACGCTCGGCGGCTCCAATAGTCCTGCGGCGAGCAGCAGCCTCGGCGCACCGACTACAGCGGCGAACGGCACAATCGCCATCGGTACTGCCAACACGGGAGGCACACTCCTTTATACAGGCAGCGGTGAAACGACCGACCGCATTCTTAGTCTGGCTGGCACCACCGGCGGCGCGACGCTTGACCAATCGGGCACAGGGCTTCTGAAGTTCACCAGCAACCTGACAGCCCCCGGCACAGCAGCTATGGATAATCGCAAGACGCTGACGCTACAAGGTTCCACCACCGGTACCGGCGAGATTAGCGGAAGCATCGTGGATAGCACGCTCGGCACCTCCGGTCAACTCACGACCTCTCTCACGAAAGCCGGTACGGACACTTGGACGCTTTCCGGCGCGAACACCTACAGCGGCACAACACTCATCAGCGGTGGGACACTCCAGATTGGCAATGGCGGTGCCAGCGGCACACTGGGCAGTGGCGGCGTCACCGACAACGCCACCCTCACATTTAACAGGTCAGATGCCGTTACCGTCAGCAACGTGATCGGCGGCACCGGCGCGGTCACGCAGGCGGGCAGCGGCACGACGACGCTTTCGGGCGCGAACAGCTACAGCGGATTGACGACGATCAGCGCGGGCATCCTGCAACTGGGTGCGGCAGGTGGTGCCACCAATACCCCGCTCGGAACGAATGCGGCGGGAACCACTGTGAGCGCGACCGGCGCGGCGCTGGACTTGAACGGCTTCACGCTGGGCACAGCAGAAGCGCTGACGCTGAACGGCACGGGCGTTTCCAGCGGGGGCGCGCTGACCAACAGCAGCGCGACGACAGCCACCTACAGCGGCTTGCTCACTCTGGGCAGTGCCAGCAGCATTGTCGCCAGCAGCGGCAATATCCTTCTCTCCAATGCGGGCACAATCACCGGGGCAGGCTTCGGGTTAACGCTGGACGGCACGGCCACTGGCAGCAGCCTCGCCAGCATCCTCGGCACTGGCGCGGGCACGCTGACCAAAGCGGGCAGCGGCACCTGGACGCTTTCGGGCGCGAACACGTATACGGGGGCGACGGCTGTGAACGCGGGCACGCTCAAAGCGGGTTCTACGCAGGCGTTTGGCGTCAACTCGGCGGTCACGCTGGCAAACGTGTCGGGCGCGGCGTTAGACATTACCGGCTTCAACAACTCCATCGGTTCCTTGACCGGCGGCGGCGCAACCGGCGGCAACGTCACGCTGGGCGCGGCGACACTGACGGTAGGCGGCGACAACACCAGCCCCGCTGCTTACGCGGGCATCCTCTCCGGCACGGGCAGTCTTATCAAGACCGGCACCGGCACGCTGACTTTCACAGGAGCCAACGGCTACGCCGGAAATACCACTGTTAGCGGCGGGGCATTGACAATCGGCAACGGCACGAGCGGCATTATCAACAGCAGCACCACTGGCAATCTCAACGTCGGCAACGTCGCCGGAAATGCGGTACTGAATATCAACAGCGGCTCGCTTACCGATACTGCCAATCTTATCTACGTCGGCAACGCCAACGGCGCTGCAAGTGCCGTGAACCTTGCGAGTGGCACCTTCACCTCGCCCCTTGCCGACGGCGATAATAATGGCGGTGTTTTTGGCGAGGCTGGCGGTAGCTACGGTGCGCTTAATGTCTCCGGGGGCACGCTGAATATTGCCCGCATCTATGCTGGGTTTGCGGGCACCGGCGTCGTCAACATTTCCGGCGGCACGGTCAATATCAACTCAGGAGCAGGAGGATACGGCTTTATTATTAACCGAGGGGCTGCTCCTACAGATGTTGTCACTGTCTCCGGCGGCACCCTGAATAACAGTGCTGCCCCGCAAGGCTTGTATGTGGGGTTCCAGGGATCAGGGGGGGCGCAGTTGAACGTCACGGGCGGCACAGTCAATAATTCCGCCAGAACCCTGAACTACGGCGCGGGCTGGACGGGCACTGGTGTCGTGAATCTGGACGCAGGCACGCTTCAAACCAACTCTATTGTTGCTAACAGTGGTACAGATTACCTTAACTTCAACGGTGGCACGCTCAAAGGCGGGACGGCTGGCAGCACAGCATTTGTGCCATCAAACGTCAGCGCAGCCTACGTCAACGGTACGTTCGGCGCTTTCACCGGCGGCGCGGTGTTTGATACCAACGGACAAAGTGAAACAGTCGTAGCGAACCTGCTCGCTCCAACCGGCAGCGGCGTTGCCGGGCTTGCCGTCACGGGCGGAACGGGCTACGTTGGCTCACCTGTCGTTTCCATCTCCGGTACGGGCACTGGCGCAACGGCCATCGCCAATATCGACGCCAGCGGAAACCTGACCGGCATCACCGTTACCAATCCCGGCGTTGGTTACACCGGCACCCCCACCTTCACGCTCATCGGCGGGGGCGGAACCGGGGCGACGCCCGGCACAGTGACGACCGCCGCCAACACAAGCGGCGGCCTCACCAAGCAGGGCACGGGCATCCTTACCCTTTCCGGCGCGAACACGTATACGGGGGCGACGGCTGTGAACGCGGGCACGCTCAAAGCGGGTTCTACGCAGGCGTTTGGCGTCAACTCGGCGGTCACGCTGGCAAACGTGTCGGGCGCGGCGTTAGACATTACCGGCTTCAACAACTCCATCGGTTCCTTGACCGGCGGCGGCGCAACCGGCGGCAACGTCACGCTGGGCGCGGCGACACTGACGGTAGGCGGCGACAACACCAGTCCCGCCGCTTACGCAGGCAGCCTCTCCGGCACGGGCAGTCTTATCAAGACCGGCACCGGCACGCTCACGCTTTCTGGCGCGAACACCTACACCGGGGCGACCAGTGTCAGCGGCGGCACCTTGAAACTGGCCACGGGCGGCTCCATTGGCGGCACCGGCACTGGCACCGCCGTCTCCATCAGCAGCGGCGCGGCCCTCAACGCCGCCGCCACCAACACCATCGGCAACGCCGCCGCCACCACCGGCGTCACCAACTCCGGCACGCTCTCGCTGGCCAGCGGGGCCATCAACCAACTTTCTATCAGCACCGCCGCCGCCACCACCAGCCTGACGCTCACCGGCCCCGACAGCCTCACCTTTGACGTGACCGGCAACACCGCAGACAGCATCCTGCTGGGCGGCAAAGCCAGCGTGACAGGCACTACCAGCATTACCCTCACCGACCTCGCGGGCAGCATCACCGGCAACAGCGGCAATGCCATTCCGCTCATCACCGCCAACAACGGCGCTGTGGGCCTTCTGAGCCAGTTCACTCTGCTCACCACCAGCCTGGATGGCTACAACCTCTCGCTGCAGGACAGCGGCAGCGTGCTTTCGCTGCTGGAAACGCCTCAACTGGTGACCAACGGAGCCAGCGCCTACTGGACAGGCAGCCAGGGAAGTGTCTGGAACACCAACAACAGCGGCGCAACCAACTTCGTCACCACCGCCAATGGCACCACCGCCGCCGCTCCCGGCGCGAACACCGCTGTCTACTTTACGGCGAACGCGGCCAGCAACTTCAGCAGCACGACGCTGGGGGCCAACACCGCCATCAACAGCCTCAACACCACCGGAACCGGCACGCCCGCCACCGGGGCCATCGGCATCGGGGGAGCCAACACGCTCACCCTCAACGCCGGGAGCGGGGTCGGCATCAACGACACAGCAGGCACGGGTGCGCTCACAATCAGCGCGCCGGTGGCTTTGGGAGCAAACCAGTCGTGGACGAATGGCTCCGGGAGCCTGATGAGCGTCTCCGGGGGCGTGAGCGGCAGCGGCAACTTGGCGCTCAATTCCAACGGCAGCGGGGGCATCACGGTTTCGGGCGCGAGTGTTAACAACAGCGGCACGCTCACCAATTCCGGCACGGGCAGCGGCCCCACGAGCATCAGTGCGGTCATTGGCGCGAACGTCAGCGGCGTGACCCAGAACAGCGCCACGTCGTCGCTGGTGCTATCGGGCGCGAACACGTACAGCGGGGGCACGACAGTTTCAGCCGGGACGCTTCAAGCGGGGAGCAGCACCGCGTTTGGAGCGAGCGGGGGGACGCTGACGGTATCGGGCGGGACGGCGGACGTGCATGGCAACTCGCTGAGTGTGGGCACTCTGAGCGGGACCGGGGGGACGGTTGTCAACAACGGGAGCGGGTCTGCGACGCTTTCGGTGGGCACTGGGAACGCGACGGGGGGCAGTTACGGGGGGGTCATTGCCGACCACACGAGCGGCACTGGCACTTTGTCTGTGGCGAAGGTGGGGAGCGGAACCGAGACGTTGACGGGCGCGAACACGTACAGCGGAACGACGATTGTGTCGGCGGGGACGCTGGCCCTGAACAATAGCGCAGCCAACCACACCACCCTCACGGGCAGCGGCGTCACGGTCAGCGGCAGCGGCACGTTCGTGACGGCGGGGAATGCCAGCAACGGGGTGCTCTCGCTGGGGGCGGCAAACCAACTCCAGGGAGCGACCACGCGCGCCACCACCACCGGGCAGGGCGGAACGGATGTCACCCTCACCGGCGGCACGCTGGAGTTGAACGGCACCAATCAGGGCAGCACCAGCAACTCTGGCAGCCCGCGCATGGGCGGGAACGCGGGCGTAACGGAAAGCAGTTTCGGCGCAGGATTGCTGACCGTCTCCGGGGGCAACTCTTACTTGGACTTCGGTGCGGGCAACACGGGTGCGGTGTTCACGTTCAGCGGGTATGACCTTTCCAGCACGGGCACCCTGTACATTGAAAACTACAACGACGGCAACTTCACGGGGACGTATGCTGGGGCTTCGGGGGGCGGGATCGACCAGTTGTTTTTTGGCAACGGTCAGTACAGTGTTCAGGAGTTGATGCACGTGTATTTCGTGAACCCGATTGGCGCGGGTGGGGGTGTGAAGACGGGCATCTGGGAGGCGAAGTTGTTGTCCACGGGTGAGGTGGTGGCCCCGGAGCCTTCTGCGTGGGCGAGTTTGCTGGTGGGCACGCTGGGGCTGGCGGGGCTGGCGATGAAGGCGCGGCGGCGCAAGGCGGTGGACGCGGCCTGAGCGATCACAGAATTGGGTATGATAGAGGCCGTTGGGTGTCTTTCCTCAGGGGAAGTGCCCGGCGGCCTCTTTTTCTCTATCAGCAAAGGGTTTCAAGACAATGGCGCTTGCAGAATGGCCGCCCCCGGCGGCGAACACGGCAGAGGAACTCGCCCTCGCGTACCGCCGCCCCGCGACGGAATGGATGAGCGAGGCCCTGCCCATCGGCAATGGCCGCATTGGGGGAATGCTGTTTGGCGGCCTGAACAGCGAACGCATTCAGTTCAACGAAGACAGCCTGTGGACGGGCGACGAGGAAGACCCCGGCTGTTATCAAAACTTCGGCGACCTGTTTGTTGACCTGGGCCATCACGCAGCAGAAGATTACGGGCGCCTGCTGGATTTATCGGAAGCGGTTCACAGTGTCCACTACACACACAATGGGGTGGCTTACCGCCGCGAGGCGTTTTGCAGCCACTCGGATCAGGTGCTCGCGCTCCGGCTGACCGCCGACAGGCCGGGTTCGTATACGGGCACGGTGCGTCTGCGAGACGCGCACGTGGGCACGCTTGCCGCTGCCAGTGACACGCTCCAGATTGCAGGCGTGCTTGTCAACAACCTGAATTATGAGGTGCAGGTTCGGGTGCTGCATGAGGGCGGCACTCTCTTTGCCGATGGCAGCGGCGTTCATTTTGCGGACGCCGATGCCATGACTATCCTGCTGGCGGCAGGGACGGATTATCTTGCTGACTCCCGGCGAGGCTGGCGCGGCGCGCATCCACACGCGCGTGTCACAGAACAACTCCATGCGGCTTCTGCGAGGCCCTATGCGGCGCTGCGGCAGAGCCATGTCATGGATTACAGCGAATTGTTCGGGCGCGTCTACTTGAGCCTCGGCCCGACCGCCCCACAAACCGTGCTGGCTCCCATGGATGAACGTCTGCGCGCTTCTCACGCCAATCCCGACCCCGCCCTGGCGGCGCTGCTGTTCCAGTATGGCCGCTATCTCTTGATTGCCTCCTCGCGCGGCGCGCTGCCTGCCAATTTGCAGGGGCTTTGGAACGACAGCAACGACCCGCCCTGGCGCTGCGACTATCACACCGATATTAATGTGCAGATGAACTACTGGCCCGCCTGCGTCGCCAACCTCTCCGAGTGCTTTGAGCCGCTTTTCCGCTGGGTGGACAGCGCGCGCGAAGTCCACACGCGCCAGACGCGGGCAGAGTTTGGGGCGCGGGGCTGGACGACGCGCGCCGAGAACGGCGTCTTCGGCGGCTCCGCCTGGAAATGGATTGCGCCTGGCAGCGCCTGGCTGTGCCAGAACTTGTGGGATTATTACGCCTTCACCGGAGACAGTGATTATCTCCTTCGGCTTCTCCCCATTCTCAAGGAAGTCTGCGAGTTCTGGGAAGATCGCCTCAAAGCGCTGCCGGATGGGACGCTGGTCGCCCCGGATGAATACTCGCCGGAGCACGGGCCGGACGAGGAAGACGGCGTATCGTTCGCACAGCAGCTCGTGTGGGACTTGTTCACCAACTTCCTGGAAGCAGCAGACGTTCTGCAAGCCGAGCCGGGCTATCGGGAGCAAATCGCCGCCCTGCGCGCACGCCTGCTGGGGCCGCAGATTGGGCGCTGGGGCCAGTTGCAGGAATGGATAGTTGACCGGGACGACCCCCATGATCGTCACCGGCACGTCTCGCACCTGATTGCCCTGTATCCCGGACGGCAAATCTCAACGAGTGCAACGCCGGAACTGGCGGAGGCGGTCAAAGTGTCTTTGCGGGCGCGCGGCGATGAAAGCACAGGCTGGGCGATGGCCTGGCGCATCAATCTATGGGCGCGGCTTCGCGACGGCGACCATGCTTTGCGCCTGCTGCACACGCAGTTGCGGCTGGTGGAAAGCGAGAAGATGGACTACGAAGCGGGCGGCGGCACGTATCCCAATCTGCTGGACGCGCACCCGCCTTTTCAGATTGACGGCAACTTTGGGGCGACTGCGGGTATCGCGGAAATGCTTCTGCAAAGCCATGCCGGGGAACTTGACTTGCTCCCGGCGCTTCCGGTAGCCTGGCCGACAGGCCAGGTGCGGGGCCTGCGCGCGCGTGGCGGCTTCACGGTCGGCATGGAGTGGCAGGACGGCAGATTGGTCAGGGCGACTATTCACTCAGGAGCAGGCGGGCTATGCTGCATTCGTGCCGCCGTCCCATTCCGCGTTCAGCGCGGCAGCCAGGCTATGGCGCAAAGCAGCCCTGACACGCCTGCGCTCCGTCTTGTCACGGAGCAGGGAGCAGACTATGAAGTCCTGCCCGCGCAGTCGTCAGCCCCGGCAGGTTAGCCCTTTACTCGCTTGGCAGGCC
The DNA here is from genome assembly GCA_963835235.1 of uncultured Armatimonadota bacterium. Taxonomy (GTDB): domain Bacteria; phylum Armatimonadota; class Armatimonadia; order Armatimonadales; family Capsulimonadaceae; genus CAWIET01. Next base: position 117,633 of record CAWIET010000001.1, on the reverse strand, counting down.
CATTTCACGAATGACGAGCGGGCGGGGCGGCAGGCAGCGGCAGGGTTTCCAGTTCGCTGACGGCTCGCAGAAGCAGGGCGCGGGCCTTGTCCCGCGCGTCCGATGGCTTCCAGGCCGCCGCCGGGGTCGCGTCCAGGGCATCTAGGACAATCTGACGGGCTTCGTCAATGCCGCTTTGCGTGCCGGTTCCATACTGACGGCGCAATGCCGCATAGTCTTCAGCAGGACGCACGAGTTCCGGCTCCCATCGTCGGTACAAAATCAATGCGGCAGCGGTGCGGCGCAAGGCTTCATCAAATGTGCGCGTCTTTCCTGCCGCAAAGATGGCGTGTACCCTTTCGGCTGTTCCGAACGCGGCGCGGGCCAACGCGGCCCATGCTGACATATCCGCTAGACGCAGAGTGATTTCCTGCAATGGGGTAGGGTGCCATTCCGAACGCGGCTGCCGGGGTTTTCCCATCAGATACAAGACTGGCTCGCGCGTTTCCGGGTCTAAGCCTGCCTCCGGCTGCTTCAGAGCATCTAAGAACTGACGCTGACGGCTGTCCAGCCAGTCCCGCATCCCCGCTAAACTGAGCGCTTTTTGACGGAAGCTTTCTGCCGCGCGCGCGCCGACCGCGCTGATTTCATTCAGGTGCTTTGTGCTCAGGGCGCGCGTGCTGTCTTCCAGGCTTGGCCCGAATGATTCCAGACCCACGCGCAAGTAAAACAAAACGCGGCCCGCCGCCCGCTGCATCTCCGCCTGCGCGAATGAAGCCGTTGCGACAATTTCCTGCCGCAGCAGGTTCTTGAGCTGCTCCTCTAATTCTGCCTTGCGCGCCGAAGTCAGTCCCGCAGTGGCAAGCGCGAACACCGGGTCTCCGCCTTCCGGCATCAGGTCGGCGAGCGGGGACACGTCGTCCGCCGCATCGTGAACGCCGCCTGCGCCGCTGCCAGGCCCTATGCCATTCAGTTCTGGCAAGCCGAGCGGCGTCGTGGTCAGGTCGTCTAATTCATCAGGCGCATCTTCGTCGTGCTTGGCCCGCTCACGTGCCAGGTTCACGACTTCCAGGTAGAGTTCCGGCACAAAATCCAGCAGGGAAGACAGCACGGCACGCACGGCTTTGTTCTTGAACGGCGCGCGGGCCAGCAGTTCGGGGGTATCAGCCATCAGCAGTTCATCCACATTCTTATGCCACTCGTTTGTGGTAAGCAATTGACGCCAGCGCGCCGCGCGCTCAAAGTTCAGCAAACGAGGCAGGGCGCGGCGCACGTCCGGGTCGGACAGCAGCATGGTTGCCAGGTCACTTGCATTCAAGAGAGAGGGCAGAATGGCCCCGGCCAGTGATCCTGACCCGACCGCGCGCTCCAGCCAGACCCTTCCCTGGGCGGGCGTCCCCAGGTTGATAATCTGCGTGAACTTGTCGGCAGGGAGGTTGGCGATTAGCGCGTTCGTGCGCTCCGGGTCGCTCTCAATCAGGGCGGCAACAAGCGGCGCAGGCAGGCTTTCCAGGGCATGATAACGCGCTTCGGCAGGCAAGCTCAGCAGCGCCACCGTTTTGTCGGCAAGGGTGAGGGCGTTGTCAATCTGGGTCAGGGTCAGAGCAAGGGCGTTTTGCACAGGCTGGGGTTCGTCGCTCATGCGGCCTCCGTAAAAATCAGCGCTTTATTGTACCCCATTTGGCCCTGTTTCCGCCCGTAAAATGCGCGCAGGCGGGCTATAATAGGGCGAGGGAGAACGATGCGCGATGCAGTACGAGCACATTCCAATCGGGGCGGGTGCGCCCGGACAGGTCAATGCCATTATTGAGGTGCCTAAAGGGGTCTCCAACAAGTACAAGTATTACCATGATGCGGACATCTTCCGCTATGACCGCACGCTCTTTTCCCCGCTGTACTACCCCTGCGACTACGGCTGGATATGCGGCACGCAGCAGCAAGACCGCAAGCCGCTGTCCATTCTGGTCATGTCGTCCAACCCGACCTTTGCGGGCTGCTTGGTAGAAGCGCGCCCCGTTGGCACGCTTCTCATGCACGACAGCAAGGGGGAAGACAACAAAGTGCTTTCGGTGGCAGTCGCCGATCCACGCTTCGAGGGGGTGCGCTCGCTGGATGATTTGTCCGCGCACACGCTGCTGGAAATCCAGCACTTCTTTGAGATATATCAAGTGCTGGAGCAGCGTTCCGTGCAGATTGACGGCTGGGAGAACGCCGACGAGACTCGCGCGCGCATTCAATTGCTGACGGCGTAATTGCTTATCGCGCTCCGGGGTCTGGCAGGGGCAGGGGACCGTGAGCCATCGGTGCGCGCAGGCGCGCTAAATCCGGCTTGCCCGCACACGTCCACGCCGTCAGCCACGCGCTGCCTAAGTCCGTTGCGGCGGCATTCAGGCGGGCTAAAGCGATGGGTCGGCAGATGATCCCAAACGCTTTCCAGTAAACCGGATTGTGCTCGTAATACCCCGGCGCGGGGCTTCCATCAGTGGGCAAAGGCTTGCCGGTCACGGCATCATGGCCTGCCGGAAGCGGCCCCGGAAGGCGCAGACTGCTCTTCGCCGCGTCTGCCTGCACTCTCGCTTGAAGGTCTGCCGTTAAGATGGCGGGCACAAGGTCTAAGCTTTGCCCTGACCATCTACGCGCGGCTTCCAGCACGTCCGGCAGCACAGCGGCAGGCGCGGGGGCCATCTCTGCGGGCGTTATCGTTTCTTCCACCAGCCTGCTTTCAAAGCGGGCGTGAACGCCGCGCTGCGCGCTCATTTGCCCATCGTAATTAACGCATGAATGGAACGGAACGTGCGCGTCCCCGACGTAGTGCCCCAGCACGGCGGCAGCAGCCAGAATAGCATCAGGGTCACCAGCGCGCAGGGCATCGGTGAGCGTCTGCGTCCATTGTGCAATCGTCCAATCCACCGTGCCCAGGCGTTCCACTGTGTCCCTGCCAAACTTCTTATCAGCGTCCGCGCGGGCCGCGGGCAGGTTCGCAAGCGCATACACTGACGGCGAACCGTAGGCGTCTAAGTCTATGAAATGGTGTGGGCCTTCGCTTCGGTCGTGCTCGCGCCACGCATCAGGGTCGCTGCTGTGGGTAATCAAATACGCTTTGTTCGCCGTCAAGAAGGCCGCCAGCGACGTGCCCGCAGGCAGCGTTGCCACCGCCGCGCCGTTGACATATTCGTGCCCGACCCGTCCCCATGCCCCCGCGCGGGCCTGCAAAAGACACATCAGCACGGCGCAAATGGCTATCGCAAGCGCCTTTGTTTCCCTTTGGGATGCCTTCAACAGAGCCTTCATTGTGCTCTCAAATGCCTTCATTGTCCCTGAACGTACCTTCCCCCTAACATACCCTAATACACCCTGATTCCCCTTATTTTGCCCTGACTCTTACACCTGCGTCTGCTTCCAGTGGCCCTGCTTGAACAGCCACAACGCCCCGATTCCACCCAGCACCGTAGAAGCCGCCATCGCCCACCATGCCCCCACTGCCCCATAGCCCCAGACGTGCGCCGCAAAGAATGCCAGAGGCAGGCGCACCAGCCACATCGTCACCACCGACAGCCACGCCGGGGATTTCGTGTCGCCCGCCCCGTTCAAGGCCCCCGTGAGGATCATGCCGAACGCTAAAAACGGCTCCGACAGCGCCGAAATCTGCAAATAAGACACCGCCAGTGGAATGACCGGCGAGCGCCAATCATGCACAAACAGGTGCGCGAACGGGCGGGCGAACACGAAAAACACCGCGCCCATCACGCACATCACGGCAAGCCCCTGCTGCAACGCCGCCCATGCCGCCCGCTCTGCGCGGCGCGGGTCGCCCGCTCCCAGGTTCTGCCCCGCCAATGTGGACGCTGCCATAGAAAACGCGAACCCTGGCATGAACGCGATGCTTTCCGAAGTCAACCCAATCGTGAGGGCCGCGACGGCAGCCGTTGAATCCGCCGTGCGCGCCAGAACGCCCGTGAACGCCAGCATGGACAGCACGCGGGAAAGGTTCTGCCACAGTGCCGGAAACCCGATGTTGAGAATGCGCCGCGCCCAGTCCATCTCCAAATGACGCTTTCGCGTGAGCAGTCCCCGCACCGGAGAGCGGCGCAAGAACCAAAAGTAAAGGCCCGCGCCCACCATCTGCGAAGTTACCAGCGCCACCGCGCCGCCGGTCAGTCCCAGCCGGGGAAAGCCGCCGTGCCCGAAAATCAGCAGCCAGTCGCCCCCCAGATGAATGATGTTGACGCCAATCATCACGCGCAGGGGCGTGACGGTATCCCCCAGTCCCCGGTACACGCTGCCCAGTATCAGCATCAAAAACAGCGACGGCACGCCCAGAATAGTGACGCCTAAATACCGCGCGCACAGGCCCGCCGCGTGTGGGTCAACCCCCATCAGATGCACCAGCGCGCCCCGCAACGGCCACATCACGCCGACGCAGACAACCGAGGCGATACCCGCAATCCACAGCGATTGATTGGCCGCAACGGTGGCTTCATCGGTTTCGCGCGCCCCGGCAAAGCGGGCTGTCAGCGCCGTCGTCCCCATGCCAATCGCCATGCCCACCGAGAACAGCAGAAACATCAACTGCCCGCCGACCCCTGCCGCCGCCAGTGCGTCCGCGCCTAAACTGCCGACAAAGAACCTGTCCACAAACGAATTGCCCGTTTGCAGCAGCATGGTAATGACTGACGGCCATGCCAGCATCCAGACTGCCCGGTGCAATCCGCGCCGCGTCTCCGTCACCTTTTCTGGCAAGGCATCCCCGCCTGAAGTGTTGCTGCCCGCCGCATCATCGCGCGCCGGGACTTGTGTTATTGCCATGTGCTCTTGTCTTTCCCGTTCTAAGAACCCCCGCCCCGTGCTGGAACCTACCCCTGTCCCGTCACATTCGTTCCGGGCCTGTCCCCTCCCCACTGGGGAGGGTGCGGGTGCGGGTTACGGTGGCTAGTCCATACCCTTCCCATTCAAGACCCGCTGTGCGGGGGAGGGGTCGCCCCATTCCGATGGGCGGGAGAGGGGCCGCGCAACGGCTCTTGAAGGCGGGGGCAGGCTTATTTGCGCCAGGAGGGGCCGCCACAGCAAAGGCGGGGACAATAATTGTCCCCGCCCTGCGGTGCGAATGCGCTGCCGAAGCGCGTTAAACGTCTTTGTCGTCGGCCATTGGCTCGTCGGCTATCGTCTCATCGGCTATTGGCCCGTCTGCGTCGTCGCTGATGGCTTCCAGTTCCAGGTCTTCCGTTTCTTCCGTCACGTCTTCGGTTTCCTCGTCCACGGCAAGCGGTTCCGCCAGCGCAGGCAAACTCACTTCCAAAGGCGCTTCAAAGCGCGCAACAGCGGCGGGCCGTGCCGAACGTCGCGGGCAGGCGCTGCACGTGAAGCGCACGGAAGCGGTCGCCAGCCAGGGCGGAACGGATTTCAGGGTCGTGCCGCAGTCGGTGCAGCGGGGCATTTGAGCAGGCATAATCTATCCTTTACAAGAGAAAAAGCGAAGGGGAAACTATTCGCCGCGCGGCTCTGCCGCCACCGGCACAGCAGACGCTTCGGCGCGAACCGGCGCAGGCTTTGCCGCCGCGTCCGGCGTGTCTTCGTGAACAGTGGAAGGGGCCAGCACGCCATTGACCAGCATGAGAACGCCCACCAGCAGGTAGCAGAGCGCCTCATGGCCGGTGGCAATCTGTCCGGGGTCGTAGATAAATCGGGGGCCAAGCACCAAGCCCGCAACGCCCAGCACAAGGAGCAGCGCGCCCAGAACCGTAAACGTGCTCAACCAGCGAAACCGCATCATTCGTCGTGTCCTTTGTCCCTGCGCCGCAACAGGCGCGGCCTTATTATACCCGCTTAACTCTCTACTGTGGCCCAGAGCGCCAAAGTTCCATCGGGCAGACGCACCTGTGCGCTGCCATCGCAGGTGAGGTTAAGCAGTTCCGCCCGCTGTGCGCCGCGCCGCAGGGCGGCTCCGACCGCGAGCCGCGTCTGCCACTCGTGCAGAATGGGAAGGAAGCCTTCTGCCGCGTGCTGCTCCGTGCGGCGTTCCAGTGCAGAAAGCAGGGCGTCCGTGATGTCCGGCACGGGCCACTGCTGCCCGGATTGCAGAAACAAAGAAGTCGGCGGGTGCAGATAGTCCCCCTCCGGCCCGAACGCGCTTTGATGGACATTGATGCCAATCCCGGCAATCGCCGCCCATGCCGCCGGGCCGCACGGCGTCGTTTCCACCAGCACACCCGCGACTTTGCCGCCCTCTAATAGCACGTCATTGGGCCACTTCAATTGGGGCGCAAAGCCCGCGTCTTCCAGCGCGTCCGCAGCGGCGAGGGCAGCCACGAAACCCAGTTGCCATGCTTCCGACAGCGCGCACTGCGGGCGCAGAATCACCGACATCAGCACGCTTTCCCCCGGTGCGGCATCCCATGCTTTGCCGCGCCGCCCGCGCCCGCGCGTCTGAAAGTCCGCCGTGACGCTCGCGCCGTGCGGGGCCGGGGCATCCGGCTCGCGCGCCCATTCGCGGGCTAAATCATTGGTGGAAACGCACTCGTCAAAGTGACGTCGGGGCTGGCCGAACGGCATGGGGCATTAATTCCCGAAGTCCAGAGAGATGTCCATCGCGGGGGCGGAATGGGTGAGCGCGCCGACGGAAAGAACATCAACGCCGGTGGCAGCAACCTCGGCAAGGCGCTCCTCGGTCAGCCCGCCCGATGCTTCCGTGATGGCGCGTCCCCCGACCAACTCTACTGCCTGACGCAGTGTCGTGATGTCCATGTTATCTAAGAGAATGATGTCTGCGCCCGCCGTGAGGGCCTGCTCCACCTGCCCCAGCGTGGACGCTTCCACTTCAACCTTCATAGTGTGGGGCGCATGGGCGCGGGCCAGCGCAACAGCGCGTCCAATTCCGCCTGCCGCATGAATATGGTTGTCTTTAATCAGCACAGCGTCATAGAGTCCTGCCCGATGGTTGAAGCCGCCGCCAATCCGCACGGCGTATTTTTCCAACGCCCGCAGGCCTGGCAGGGTCTTGCGCGTGTCCACAAGGCGGGCTTTCGTTCCACTCAGGCGGGCGGCATAGCGAGCGGTCAAAGTCGCCACGCCCGATAAGTGCTGCAAGAAGTTCAGGGCGACCCGCTCCGCCGTCAGCAGCGCGCGCGCATTGCCGGACACGCGGGCGAGCGGCGCGGGCTTGTGGCCCACCGTCACGCCGTCCTGCACCAGCGGCTGCCAATCGGCTTGCGGGTCAAGCAGGCGAAACGCGCACGCGGCAATATCCAGACCGGCCACCACGCCGGGACTTTTCGCCAGCACGATGGCTCGCGCCATCACGTCCGGCCCGATGCAGAGCGTGGTGGTGATGTCGCCCGGCCCGATGTCCTCGGTGAGCGCGGCGCGCACAATCGGCTCGTATTGGAGAAGCGGAATGTCCATAATGCGTTGTTGGTTACGGCAGGAGGGAGCCTGTCCTTTAAGAGACCTACCCCTGTCCCGTCGCCTTCGCAACCAAGTTGCTTCGCTCCGGGCCTGGCTCCTCCCCCGCACAGCGGGTCTTGAATGGGGAGAGGGAGGGGTGCTGAATTACCGCTTGTGAAACTGAAGGCTCGCGGAGTTGATACAGTAGCGCATCCCGGTTGGCGCGGGGCCATCGGGGAAGACGTGCCCTAGATGACCGCCGCACTGTTTGCACAGCACTTCCGTGCGGCGCATCCCGTGCGATAAATCATCCTGCAAGACCACTTTGTCCGGCCCGGCCTCCGAGAACGACGGCCAGCCGCACCCGGAGTTGAACTTGGCGTCCGATGCAAAGAGTTCCTGGCCGCACCCGGCGCAGGTGTACGTGCCGTCGTCGTGCAGGTTCCAGTATTGGCCCGTGAAGGGACGTTCGGTTCCCTTCTCGCGCAGAATATGATATTGTTCCGGCGTGAGCGTTGCTGCCCAATCCGGCTGTGTTTCGGAGAGTGTCGTGTCTGCCATGCGTCTTCCTCGCTTCGCAATCTTGCTGTTCAATACAACACGCGCGGGCCGCGCAAAGTTTCCTGCGTCCTTCGCGCCGCGCGCGCCTGCGTTGACAAACTCCGGCGCGGGGAGGTATCATAGACCGGCGCGGCGATGGCCCCATCGTTCAGCGGTTAGGACAGCCGCCTTTCACGTGGCAGACACGGGTTCGATTCCCGTTGGGGCTACCAGAAGCGACAACGAAACAGGGGAGCCGGTGCAGGCTCCCCTGTTTTCGTGTGTCAACCCGCCAACTGCTGCCACAGGGCGCGTACCTGGCGGCGCGTGTCTTCCAGCGTGCCGTCGGTGTCAATCACGTAGTCGGCACGCGCGACCTTCTCCGCCAGGGGCCACTGCGCCGCAATGCGCTGCGCCGCTTCCGCTGCGTTCAGGCCGGGACGCGCGGCCAGTCGCGTCGCCTGCGCTGCCGGGCGGCACGTCACCACGACCACGCTGTCCACCAGACCTTCCATCTCCGTCTCAAACAGCAGCGGGATTTCCAGTGCGCCCGCGCGCGGCGCGTCCTGAGCGCGCCATGCGGCGGCCTGCGCCGCGAGCGCCACAATGATGGGGGGGTGGAGAATCTCTTCCAGGCGGCGGCGAGCATCAGGGTCGGCGAAAACGGCCTGAGCCAGCGCGCGCCGGTCAAGCGTCAGGCTGCACGGGTCGGCGGGGTCAGCACACGCGGGAAACGCGGACAGAACGGCACGGGTTGTTTCTGTGCCGGAGGCCGTGAGCGTATGGGCCAACGCATCGGCGCTGAGGGTAGGCGCACCCTGCTCAGCCAGCAGCGCCGTCACCACGCTTTTGCCGGTGGCAATGCCGCCTGTGATGCCTAAAACACGCATAGGATAGGGTAGACAAGACAAAGGCCCCCGGCTCATGCGGGGGCCTTTCCAGAGACACTATTCGGCTGCGGTCTCGTCGGGGGCTGCGCTCGCTTCTGGTGCCTCCGCTGCGGCTGTTTCCGCTGCGGCTGGCTCCGATTTGCGCTCCAGGTTGCCCAGCTGCTCGCCCAGCACATCGGCCAGGCTGGTGCCGAACGTTTCCTCGCGCTGCGTGGCACGGAAGTTGCGATACTCTTTGTAGTCGTCTTCCATTTCGCCGGTATATTCGCCGCCGGTGCGTCCGCGCCCGCCGCCTCCGCTTCCTTCTCGCCTTCGCCGTTCACGCGGGGGGCTTTCCCGGCCTGGCCCCTCAACACGCGGCGCCCCGCCTTCGCGCGCAAGGCTTCCCTCACGCGGCCCGCGATCCCGGTCCCCGCGGGGGCGTCCGCCGCCCATGTCCGGTTCCGGCAAATATGGCTCGCGCGGCGTGGCGCTTTCGGTCATGCGCCGAATGGAAAGCGTCATTTTGCGCTCTTCGGGCCGAACTTCAATGACTTTGGCTTCCACCTCATCGCCAGGGTTGACCACATCGCCCGGCTTGGCGATGCGCCGGTCAGACAACTCGCCATTAGGGATAATCGCTTCCACGCCTTCGTCCAACTGAACGAACGCGCCGAAAGGCACCAGGCGGGAAATGGTGACCTTGAGCGTGTCTCCGACTTTGTACTTGTCGCCAATTCCTGTCCAGGGATCAGGCATAATCTGGCGCAGGCCCAGGCTGATGCGGCCTTCGTTCAGGCGCATCTTCAGAATGATGACATCCAATTCCTGCCCATTGTGAACCACTTCGCCGGGATGCTTGACACGCGCCCAAGACATTTCCGAAACATGAAGCAGGCCGTCAATGCCGCCTAGGTCAATAAACGCGCCGTACTCGGTCACGCGCCGCACGATGCCTTTACGCACGTCGCCTTCTTTCAAGGTGGCGAGGGTATCAGCCTTGCGCTGTTCGCGCTCCTCCTGGGTCGCCATGCGGTTGGACAGCACGATTTTACGCCGCTCCCTGTCCACTTCAATGACTTTGAGGGGAATGCTTTGCCCGACATACTTGTCCAGGTTCTGGTGTTTGAAGTCGCCGGTTCCGACATGGGAGGCGGGCACAAAGCCCCGAATCCCTAAGTCTACGACCAGGCCGCCCTTGACCCTCTCCGAGACCATCGCGTGCAAAATAGTGCCCTCATTCATGGCCTCTATCACTTTATCCCACGCCTTCTCAAAGTCGGCGCGCTTTTTGGACAGGAGCAGTTGGCCTTCGTCGGTGCGTCCAATCACGACCACTTTCACCGGGTCATTGACTTTCACCACATCTTCAATGTTGTCATACGGCTCGCGGGACAGCTCATTGGGGCGAATAACCCCCTCGCTCTTGCTGCCCACGTCTACCAGAACGCCATCTCGGTCAATATGCACCACCGTGCCGGTGACAACATCGCCTTCGGAGAGTTCTTTGAACATACTCTCAAAGTCAGACTGATTCATGCCGTTGCTGTCGCTGGAAGCGGACGTCGCGGGACTCAGAACGGGGGTGGGGTCAGGGGCAGGCGGGGGAGCAGGGGCCGCACTTCCATTGGTCTCCGGCGCAGGCGCAATGGCCGCCGCCATCATTTCAGGCGTGGCGTCCGCCGCGCCCGGCAGGGCAGGCGCGCTTGTTACAACATCGTCAGGTACAGCCGGCATAATTTCGTCTTGCTCCTCAGCAGTGGGGCACGATCGCCCCGAATAGTTTTCTCGTTCTCAGCACTGGCAGGTCGGGCAGAAAGTCGTGCCGCGCCCGGTAATTTTCATGCGTTCCAGCAATGCGCCGCAGGATAGGCACGCTTGCCCGGCCCGGTCATAGACGCGCGGCACGTAGCACCCACTCTGGCCCTGAGCGTCCACATAGTTGTCGCTGGTGGTGCCGCCGCCTTCAGTCGCTTCGCCGAGCACGGCGCGGATGGCCCGATGCAAGCCCTCTATTTCGCTAACCCGCAGCATTCCCGCAGGGCGTTCGGGCCGAATGCCGGAACGAAACAAGGCTTCATCCGCGTAAATGTTTCCAACACCCGCCACGATGGTCTGGTCAAGCAGGGCGGCTTTAATGCTTGTGCGGGCACGGCGCGCAAGGGCCTGCGCGAATTCCTGCCAGGCCCAATCCGGCGACAGCGGCTCCGGCCCCATCAGCAACAGCGGGGCATGGCTTGCCAGTTCCCGCCCGGTCATCAGGCGCATCTCGCCCCATGTCCACATATCTGCGAAGCGCAGTTCCCGTCCGTCGTCTACGGCAAAGCCTGCCGCCAAATATTTGGCATCGGGCAGGGAACGGGGGACAACAAGCAACTGGCCGCGCATATTGAGATGCAACGCAAGATTGTACCCCGAATCCAGCGCAATTAGCAAGTGTTTGCCGCGCCGCCCGATTGTTTCTATGCGGCAGTTCTGCAAAACACAGGCAAACTCCTGCGAATCGGTGACACTGCCCTTAAGCATTTTGGGCACGAGCACCCGCGTTTGGACAATGCGCCGCCCCACAAGACACGCTTCCAGCCCCCGCCGCAGCGTCTCCACTTCCGGCAATTCCGGCACGTTTCCCCTCCGTTATGCTGCCGCAGGTAATGACTCAACTCCGACTGCTGTCATCTATGGAACCGCTGGCACAGGGAAGTTGCTGCTGAGTTTCCCATTCAGGTTTTCGTGGTCTACCATGAATGTCGCCGTCATCGCCGCGCCCGAACGCATCAGCCGAATAACGAAGATAGAGTCATAATCCTTGCTTGCCCAATCTGGCACGCTGGAAGCCTCGTCATTGGAAGCATGGCTGCCGTAGGTCGCCATGATGTTCTTGGCGAACTGATCCTCAGCCAGATGTTCCCAGGCGATAAAGATAACCGAACTCGCGTACACAGGCTGAGTCAACTCATCCTGCAAGCGCTTGATGTCGGTGAACCCGATCTGCGCGTTGACCGGCAGGCCAAGCCGGATCGCTGTTGGTTCAATCGTCGCCAACGGCCTGATATAGGAGTAAGAAGTTCCATTGTGGGTGACAACCCGTGAGGATGGATTGGGCGCAAAGAGATAGTCCGGCTTTCCATACTTGCCGATCAGGATGTCAGGGAGCGCCAGCGCGCGGTTGAGGCCCTGACAATCTAACTGCCCTAACTCAGTGGGCGTTTTTTCTCCATGCCGGATCAGGACAATCGTTTCTGTGCTGCTTTTTGTCCCCGCAGAGTTAGTTTCTGTCCTCGCAGAGTTGGGCAGTGGACTTGCGGGAGCAGGGCCGCCAAAAGTTGTACCGATGCTGATAAACGCCGTCACAAAGATGACCGCGAGACGCTTCTTCATGTTTTCTCCTGCCACGATGCTTTGATTTGGTCACTCATGTTTGTCTGTCTTTTGCTTCCCTATTGCGCTGGCATCAAAACACAATCACGGAGCGGAGCACGTCACCGGTTTCCATGTCGTGAAAGGCAGCTTCTACGTCGCCGAGGCCAATGGTTTTCGTCACCATTGTGTCCAGATTTAACTTGCCCTCCAGATAGAGTTGCGCCAGCAGCGGGAAGTCATGCGAAGGCAGGGCGTCGCCGCAGTGACAGACGCGCAGGGCGGCTTTGTTCCAGTAGACGCCGGTTCCCATGTCGCCTAAGTTCAAGTTCACGCTGTCTTCGGCGGCGGGAAAGCCGATGGTGGTTGCCGTGCCGCCATAAGACAGCATCTTGATCGCTTGCTCCGTGCATTTCGGGAGACCCGTCGCTTCAAACGCGAACTCCACGCCGCCGTCCCAGCCGTCTTCGGTGAGCGCACGGACTTGCTGAACGGGGTCGCCGTCTTTGGCATTGACCGTGTGGGTGGCCCCGAAATCTTTGGCCCATTGCAGTTTGGTGGGGTTCACGTCAACGGCAATGATTTGCCGGGCGTGCATGAGTTTCGCGCCCTGAATGACCGAAAGGCCGACGCCGCCGCAGCCAATCACGGCGACGCGCGCGCCGGGAAAGACCGGCGACGTGTTCATGGCAGCTCCCACGCCGGTGACGACGCCGCAGGCAAGGAGGCACGCCTTGTCCAGCGGCATCTCCTTCGGCATTTTAATCGCGGCTTTGGCGTGAACAACGGTGTGCGTCGCAAACGTCCCGCACCGCAGGACTTGCGAACACACAGCCCCGTCGCGCTCGCGGCGGATGCGTGGGCCGGGGCGCAACGCCATGTAACAGTGGCGCGGATCGCCTCGGCGGCACGCGGGGCACTGCTCGCACGGCGCGCGATAGGCAAGCACCACCGGGTCGCCGGGTTCCAGCCCTTTGACGCCTTCCCCGATGGCTTCTATATACCCTGCGCCCTCGTGCCCCAGCACGATGGGGAATGCCATGCCGTTTCCTCGAAGGTTTTTGACGGTCAGGTCGGTATGGCACACGCCCGACGCGGCCAGTTTGACCAGCACTTCGTCGGGGCCGGGGTCGTCTATAGTGATGGCTTCTATTTCCACGTCGCGCCCCGCTTCATTGAGCACCGCCGCCTGTCCTGAGTAAGCCATGTTTTCTGTCTCTCCTCTGCGAAATTGTGTGATTGGCCCTAGTATAGGGCAAAAAATCGAGAGCGTCAACCGTGCGGCCCCGCAAAAACAAAGCCCCCGCCTGTGTTTTGGCGGGAGCCGGGAAGAATGGTGGGCGGTACAAGATTCGAACTTGTGACCCCTTCGATGTCAACGAAGTGCGCTACCACTGCGCCAACCGCCCCTCTCGCGTCCGTGACACGCGCGCCCCTCTTGCGTCCATAACGCGGGCGTTCGTGACAGCGGTCAGTGTACCCCGGGGGCAGAGGCGTTGTCAACAGAGGCGGTTGTCTGTTGATGCACGACTGCGTAAGCAGTAGGGGTGCGCTGAATAGCAGAAAGGCTGGCGTCCAGAGCGCGCATGAACTCCGAACCCAGCCCCTTGCTCTTGTCTTCGTACCAGCGAACGCTTCTGCGATTTCCGCTTCCGCCGGTGGCTGAAAGGATTTCGGGAAGCGGCACAGGGGTCGTTGTCTGCCCCGCACTCTGTGCTGAACTTCGTGCCAGGAAGCGCCTTGCGCGGGGGCGCTGCGGTAAGCCGACAGCCTGCGGTCAAGTCCTTCCGCCTGCGCCGGGGACAAGGAAACCGAGTCCGGGTCGGCGGCCAGATTATCCCAGATGTCTTGCGCCAGTTGAATGCGTTCGGCGGCGCTCAGTTGCGTAATCTCAGATGTCATTTCCGATACGGAAGCAGTCGGCATGGTACGTCCCTCCCGCTCTCAGGATACCCGCTTTTGGCGGGCAAACAGCAGGCAGGCCGCCGTGAGCCGCGTGCCCTGAATGACCGGCTTTACGCCCATCATGCCCGCCTCACTGGTAATGCGCGCAAGCAGTTGCGTATCACTCATTGCCGCGTCTCCTTTCGGCTGTTTCTTGAAGTATTTAATAGAGGTTTTGCCACCAATGCAAATGTGGATGCCATAACCTTACTCCGCCGTGATGTGAACAGGTTCCCCGATCATGCTCGGAATAGCTATAGCTTCCATCTGAACACTCTGCTGTTGGTCTTATATGCCATACGACGTCGTTAAGGTATAAATGCGCTAGCGCAACTGTAGTAGCAATTGAAAGGATAGCAAACCAGCACAAATTAGCTCCTGCGCTTGAACGGTTTTGGCGTAGGTCAACACAACTTTTCACAAAGCAAAACAGGCCCGCCGCCGCAATTATGAGCGGGGGTAGCATAAAATACCACCCGATGAGTGAAGCGAATAAGACGATTACCCCGATGGCAATCCAAAGTTCCTTCTTTTTTTGGCGCTGTGTCATCCATTCTTGTTTCATGCTACTGTTAGCTTACTTGCGTAAGCCGCGCAAACACAATCTAAATCACGTGACGCAGGAACCACGAATATGGAGGAAATGACCATTGCGGCCAAATGCAGAATACTACGAACGCGATAACCGCAATACTGCTATAAACTAGACTCCCATTCACAAGTCCACGCGCTTCTTCCGAAGATTGCTTTGTTTGCGCCTCTGCGGAGGTGAAATAGGCTAAAGGAGCTACACATGACCCAAAGCCCGCCAAGTAGTAAAGCCAATGAAGCGAATTAAGTGGTGCAGCAATATATTCAAGCGTAAGCAGACTGCAATAGGCTGACCAAAGTCCCCAATAGAAAATCTGAGTGGGAAGTGCAGTAATAAATAACAAATACATTGCCACTTTCTCACCTCTTCCAAATCGTCCAGCGAGGAGAACTGGTAAATGCAACGCTGTTATCAAAAGTGAGAACAAGAGCACACAAACAAAGCCCCCGACAGCCAACCTTATTAGAAAAATCCAAAACATAGTCATTATCCTATTTTACTTTGCACCGAGTGACCGGACTTTCACACTAGCCCCCACATGAGGCGAAGGTCACAATGAGGGCAAAAGTCGTCCCAACGTTTCTGCTTCATTCACTGTGTGTGCCCGCCTTTCCTGCCCACCCTGCGCCTGCTTGTTCGGCAGGCGGGAATGCCGTAAAAAGGGCGATTTTACCCCTGTTTTCCTACGTGTCTCCTACGTTCCTCCTACGTCAGCCCTTGAAATCGCCCTTTTTTCGGCATTGAGCGGGCGACGAATACGGCCTGCCGCGCCTTGACGACTGCCCTGTTTTTGTGGATAATAAACGCGGGGCACAAAGCCCCGAAAGTATCCGCAAAGTGTCAGCCCCCATGCAAGATTTCTCCCAACTTGATGCCCAAATTGATGCCTGGGTGGACGCGCACGCCGAGGAATGCGTGGCGCAAACGCAAGACTTGCTGCGTATTCCCAGCGTCAAGGGTGAGCCTGCGCCCGGTGCGCCCTTTGGGAAAGAAACACGGCAGGCTTTGGACTGGGCGATGGCGGCGGCGCAACTCGGCGGCCTTGCCGTCAAACACCTGGATGGCTACGCCGCTCATGCGGAGTGGCGCGCGGAAGGGGTCGCGCCCGATGCGCCCATCGTCGGCGTGCTCGCCCATGTGGACGTGGTTCCCGCAGGTGACGGCTGGCAGCACCCGCCGTTCGGAGCGAACATCGTGGACGGCAAGATTGTCGCGCGCGGCGCAGTGGACGACAAAGGCCCTGCGATAGCGGGACTATTCGCCATGCGCGCCGTCAAAGAGTGCGGCGCGGCGCTCACGCACCGTCTGCGCCTGATTTTGGGAGCCGACGAGGAAAGCGGCTTCGGGTGCGTTAAACACTATTTCACGTATGAGGAGATGCCGGTAACAGGGTTCACGCCCGATGCGTACTTCCCCTTAGTTTACGCCGAAAAGGGCATTGCTAACATCGTGCTGACCCGTCCCGCGCCGCCGGAAGGGGAGCGTATTCATCTGTATTCCGTCAGCGGCGGCCTGCGCGCCAACATGGTGCCCGACTTTGCGGAAGCGTTTATCAGCGCGCGGCAGGGGTCGGCGGCGGCCACCAAAGCTCGTCTCAATGCCGTGGTCGGCGTGGAGGCCGTAGAAACCGAAGACGGCGACCGATTGCGCGTCACCGCGAAGGGCGTCTCCGCGCACGGCAGCACGCCTGATTTGGGCATCAACGCTGTTGTCACCCTCTGCGAAGCCCTGCTCCAGCTTGACCATCAGGAAGACCAGGTGGAGATGATTGAACTCATCCACGCCTGGGGCCGCGACACGACGGGAGACGCGCTGGGCATCGCGGGCCGCGACGATGTCGCCGGGCCGCTCACCT
Source organism: uncultured Armatimonadota bacterium (assembly GCA_963835235.1). GTDB lineage: Bacteria > Armatimonadota > Armatimonadia > Armatimonadales > Capsulimonadaceae > CAWIET01. Next base: position 101,117 of record CAWIET010000001.1, on the reverse strand, counting down.
GCAACCTCGGCATCGCGGAACTGGCGAACGGCAACCTGACGCTCACATTCAACGTGCGCTATCCCGTCACCTGGAACGCGGACACCCTGCGCGAGAAAATGGAGCCTGCTCTTGCCCGGAACAACCTCACGCTGCATGAGCTGACCGACCAGCCGCCGTTGTACGTGCCGCAAGACGACCCGTTAGTTGCAACGCTTTTAGAAGTCTACCGCGCCGAAACAGGGGACAACAGCCCGCCTAAAACAATGGGCGGCGGCACGTATGCCCGCGCCATGCGAAAAGGCGTCGCGTTCGGCCCCGACTTCGGTCGCGGCGGCCCTGGCCCCCATCAGGCCGACGAAGCCTTGCCCATCGCTGATCTGCTTCTCGCCGTCAAGATTTACGCCAAAGCTCTCGCGCGCCTGGGCAGCCAGTAGAAGCGATATTCAGTATGCCAAACGTCAAGCCAACAGTGGTGGTCGCCATGAGCGGCGGCGTAGACTCCTCCGTCGCCGCCGGGCTACTGCTGCGCCAGGGCTATAACGTGCTTGGCGTCACCATGCAAATCTGGCAGGAAAGCGCGACCAAGACCAAAGGCGCGGGCTGCTGCTCGCTCGGGGCGGTGGAAGACGCCCGCCGTGTCGCCGCGCGCCTCGGCATTCCGCATTACGTGCTTAACTTCCGGGAGTTCTTTGCCGAGAAAGTCATTGGGAACTTCGTAGAAGAGTACAAGCGCGGGCGCACGCCCAATCCCTGCGTCAACTGCAACCGCTTCGTCAAGTTTGACGCCCTGCTCGCTAAAGCCCAGGCGCTCGGTGCGGACTTTCTTGCCACCGGTCACTACGCCCGCGTAGAGTTTAATGAAGACCGCTGCCGCTGGATGCTGTGCCGTGCCGCAGACAGCGCCAAAGACCAGACTTACGCCCTGTACCATTTCACGCAGGATGAACTGGCTCACACGCTGATGCCGCTCGGCGAAGTCAGCAGCAAGGCGGAAACCCGCGCCGTCGCGGAGGAACTGGGCCTCGCGAATGCTCAAAAGCCCGACTCGCAGGAAATCTGCTTTGTGCAGGGCGGCTCCTACACCGATTTTCTCGCGCAGACTGCCCCGGAAACCGTCCAACCCGGCGACATTGTGGACACCAGCGGCAGGCGGCGCGGCGCGCATGACGGCATCGCGTTCTACACCATCGGCCAGCGCAAGCGGGTCAATGTCGGCTCGCCCATCCCGCTCTATGTTATTGGCATTGATGCACAGACCAACACGGTCACAGTCGGTGGCAATGAAGAACTCTACGCGGACGGCCTCGTCGCTGACGACATAAACTGGGTCGGAGCGGCAGGCTTGCAGGAATCGCGGCCCGTCATGGCGAAGATACGGTACAACATGGAACCGGTTCCCGCCGAAGCGTCGCTGGGCACGCGGGACGGAGAGATAGTTGTGCGCTTCGGGACGCCGCAGCGCGCAGTGACTCCTGGTCAGTCAGTCGTGCTGTACGAGGGCGACGCAGTTCTGGGCGGCGCGACTATTCAGCGGCGCGTGTAACACTCTCATGGCAGAGAACTAATGGCAAAGCACAGCCGCAGCGAGATTGGGCTGCTCATTCTGGCGGGCATCGGGGCCGGGACGCTGATTGGGGTCGCGGTCGGCGTCCTGCTAGGGCAGCGTGCCGCGCCGGGTGCTGGGGAAAGCGCTGATGAGACCGTCGGCGCACTCACGGAAGAAGCCCGGCAGGCGCTGGCGGAGCTTTCAGAGAGCGTCAACGACCTGGTGGGCAAAAGCCGCGCCCTTTTGAGCAAGAAACAGTGAAATGAAAAAGGCGTCCCGGCCTGCAGGCACGGGGAGAAGGAGCCGCGAACTTGAACCTGACAATTAACAGCCGTGACCCGAACGAGACGACCTGCATTCTGGCAATTGAAGGCGAAGTAGATGTCTACACATCGCCGCAACTCAAAGCCGACATCGTGCAGATTGCCGAGCGCGGCGTCAAGCACCTGATTCTAAACCTCAGCAAGGTGGAGTATCTGGACAGCACGGGTTTGGGCGTTCTCATTGGCGGCCTCAAGCGCCTGCGCGAAGGCGAAGGCAATTTGGCGCTGGTGGGGCCGGGAATGCGGATCATGCGTATCTTTGAGATTACGGGCCTGGACAAGATATTTGACATCTACTCCACCGAAGCCGAGGCCGCTGCCAAAGAGGGAGTGTCCCTGTGAGCCAGCCTGACACCGATGAAGTAATGCTGGTTCTGCCCTGCCGCCCGGAGTATGTAGGCGTCGCGCGCCTCGCGGTGCTGGGCATCGCCAGCCGGATGCCGTTCTCCTACGACGAAGTGGAAGACGTGCGACTGGCAGTCGGCGAAGCCTGCACCCATGCCGTAGAACGCGCCGCAGACTCGCCTGCCCGCATCAGGATTACCAGCCTGATTGCGCCCGCCGCGCTGACCATCATGGTGGAAGATGACGTTCCCGCTGACCGCGCTTCCCACGCGCCCTCCGAAGACGCGCAATTGCTGGCCGAAGCGGGTGTTGACCAGGAGGGCCTCGGCGCGCTCCTGATGGAAATCCTGGTAGATGAAGTGCTGATTGAGACCTTGCCCACCGGCACGCGCGTCCGCCTGACTAAATATGCCCCAGAGTGACTTCGCTCTTAGAGACCGCAGCGCCATGACACCCAAAAAGGCCGCGTCCGACTGGACGCAAGACGATGCCGAAAGCCTGTTTGCCCGCTACGCCCGCACGCGCGACCCGGCTCTGCGTGACCGTCTCGTAGTCATGCACCAGAACCTGGTGCGCTATCTGGCGGGCAAGTTCGTCAACCGGGGCGAGCCGCTGGAAGACCTCATTCAAGTGGGCACGATTGGCCTCATCAACGCCATTGACCGCTTTGACGCCGAGCGCGGCACCAAGTTTTCCACCTACGCCACCCCCACCGTAGTCGGCGAAATACGCCGCTACTTCCGCGACAAAGCATGGAGCCTGAAAGTGCCCCGTCGCCTGCAAGAACTTAATCAGACCGCTGCCAAAGCCCAGGAATATCTATCTAGCAAACTGGGCCGCCCGCCCACCATTCAGGAAGTCGCTGTCCGCATCGGCGTGAGCGAAGAAGAAACCCTGGAAGCTATTGAACTGGGCAACGCTTACGATACCGTCTCCTTAGACAGCAAGATGATGCACGACTCGGACAGCGCGCCGCTGTCGCTTGCCGAGTTTGTCGGGGCCGAAGACGTGTCCCTGCAAAGTCTGTCGGCCTACGGGGATTTAGACCAAGCCATTGAACTCTTGGAGCCGCGCGAGCGGGCCATTATTGTTCACCGCTTCTTTCGGGATATGTCGCAGGCGGAGGTCGCCAAGCAGCTCAATATCTCGCAGATGCACGTCTCGCGCCTGCAAAACCGGGCGCTCCATCAACTCAAGCGCCTGATGTCCACTGCCCCCTAATCGGGGCGGGCGCTTTTTGTTTAGCCGAACAGCGAGGTTCCGCTATGCCCCTTTCGTCGCTTGTGAAGCCTATGTCATTATCTGCCGTGCCCGCCCTGCTGGACGGCGCGCTCCTCCATCGCAACCTTTCTCCCGCCGCTTTAATAGAAGAAGCCGTGCAGCGCGGCGAAGCCCTGCTCACCGATACGGGTGCGCTGACCGCCCGCACCGGCAAGTATACGGGCCGCTCCCCCAAAGACAAGTTTTTGGTGGACGACCAGCAAACCCACCCGCAGGTGGACTGGGGCAGCGTCAATCAGCCGCTATCGCCGGAAGTGTTTGACGCCCTCCATGCGCGCATGGCCGCGTGGGTGCGGGGAAGAGACCTGTTTGTGTTTGATGGGTTCGTGGGGGCTGACCCGCGTTACCGCCTGCCCATTCGCATTGTCACCGAATACGCCTGGCACAGCCTCTTTGCCCGTCAACTGTTTGTGCGCCCCACGCCTGCCGAGTTGGAAACGCACACGCCTCAGTTCACCCTGCTGGACTTGCCAGGCTTTCAGACCGACCCGGCCCGCGACGGCGTGCGCTCCGAGGTCGCTATCGCGCTGGACATGACGCGCGGCCTCGGCCTGATTGCGGGCACGGGGTACGCGGGGGAAATCAAGAAAAGCCTGTTCACGGTGATGAACTATATGCTGCCCCAGAGCGGCGTCTTCCCCATGCACTGCTCCGCCAACGTAGGCGCGGACGGGGCGTCTGCCCTCTTTTTCGGCCTGTCGGGGACGGGCAAAACGACGCTTTCCGCTGACCCGGAGCGCGCCCTGATTGGCGACGACGAGCATGGCTGGTCGGATGAGGGCGTGTTCAACGTAGAGGGCGGCTGCTACGCCAAGTGCATTCACCTGAGCGCGGCGGGCGAGCCGCAAATCTGGGCCGCCATTCAGTTCGGCACGGTGCTGGAGAACGTGGTGGTGGACGACGCGACGCGCCATGCGGATTACGACAGCGAGGCGCTCACGGAGAACACGCGGGCGGCGTACCCGGTGGAATATATCCCACGTGCGCTGGTTCCGGGGGTGGGGGGACACCCGCGTGCCCTTGTGTTTCTCACCGCGGACGCCTTTGGGGTGCTGCCGCCCATCGCGCGCCTGACCCGCCCGCAGGCGATGTACCACTTCCTGTCGGGATACACGTCCAAACTGGCGGGCACGGAGCGCGGCGTCACAGCCCCGGAGCCGAACTTCTCGGCGTGTTTCGGCGCTCCCTTCTGGCCCCTGCCGCCCACGCGCTACGCGCAGATGCTGGGGGCCAAGTTAGACGCGCACACGGCCACCTGCTACCTCGTCAACACCGGGTGGAGCGGCGGGCCGTATGGCGTGGGCCGCCGCATGGAATTGTCTCTTACCCGGCGCATGGTGCATGCGGCCCTTTCTGGTGAGTTGGACGCCGCCCCGACAGTGGCTGACCCCGTGTTCGGCCTTCATATCCCGACGCGCATTGACGGCGTGCCCGATGCCGTGTTGCAGCCCCGGCAGACGTGGGCGAACGGCTCGGACTATGACGCTGCCGCCCTCGCCCTTGCCCGCCGCTTCGTGGACAACTTCGCCCGCTTCCCCAACGTGCCCGAAGACATCAAAGCCGCCGGGCCGCGGGTCTGAGGCTAGGCCAGCAGCATCCGAATGAGACGGGTGCCGTCATCTACGTGCGTGGTCGCTTCCGTAACAGCCCGCTCGTCGTAGGGGAAGTGCGAAACGGTGTGCGGCTTTGCGGCGTCATACAAAAGGAACGGCACGGGGCCTTCCTCGTGCGTCCGCAGGGCAATCGGCGTCTTGTGGTCGGGAACGACGAGCATGCGCCAATCGGTACGGCCCGATAGACCGGCGCGCAGTGTTCCCACGACCTTTTTGTCAATGTCCTCAATAGACTGCATCTTGTGGTCTAAATTGCCCTCGTGTCCGCTTTCATCGGGCGACTCAATATGCACGTACACGAAGTCGTGCGTTTCCAATGTGGCGAGAGCGTAGCGGGCTTTGGCTTCGTAGTCGGTGTCAATATACCCCGTCGCGCCGGGGACATCCACGATGGTCATTCCTGTTGCCCGGCCCAACCCACGCACCACGTCAACAGCGGTAATGACCGCCCCACGCTTACCGTAGGTGCTGAAGAAGCCCGGTAAATTGGGCGCGTACCCCTGTCCCCAGAGCCAGATCATGTTGCCGGGCGCGTGTCCCTCCGCCCGGCGGCGCTGGTTGACGGGGTGATTGTCTAATATCTCCAGCGAGTTGTACATGAGCTGCTTGAGGCGTTCTGCGCCGTCGCCTTCAGGCCAGTAGGGGGCGAGCGGCTGGTTCTGAATGTCATGCGGCGGCGTCGTTTTGACCTCCACCGGGCCATCCGTCCAGCGCAGGATGTGGCGGTATCCCACTCCCGGAAAGAACGACAGTCCGCGTCCCCCCAGTTTCTTTTCCAACAATTCCACCAGCGGACGGGCCTCGTCGGTGCTGATATGCCCGGAAGAATAATCCTGCATGGTTTCCCCGTCGCTGGACACTAACGAACAGCGGTACGCGGCGTCGCGCTTCTCTAAGGGCACGCCCATCGCGACGGCTTCAATGGGGCCGCGCCCTGTGTAGTAGCGTTTGGGGTCATAACCCAGAAGACTCATGTTCGCCACATCGGAGCCGGGGTACATTCCCGGCGGCACGGTGAGGACGCTTCCCACCAGCGCGTTCTCAGCGAGCGCGTCCAAATGGGGCGTCTTGGCGGCTTGCAGGGGCGTCTGATTGTCTAACTCGGCGATGGGCAGGTCGGCCATTCCGTCTGGCACGAGAAACAGGTATTTCATGGAAGGCTCCTTGTTGGCGTCAACACAAGATGTAGTGGGCCGCATCCCCTGTCCTCAACGATGCCAGGAAGGATAAGGGAAGGATATAGGGAAGATGCAGCACCGAGGAGGCGTCGCCGCCGCCAGGCACAAGATGTAGTGCCCCGTGCCATAGGGACGCAGGACGTTTCCTCACACGGGACGGGGCAAGCCCTGACTTGGCGGAACTGTGTTTGTCAGGCGTCCTCCGGGGGCAGGTCGTGGCCGGTGAGAAGGCGCAGGGCGGCGCGGTATTTGGCGGCGGTTTTTTCCACAATCTCCGGGGGGAGCGCGGGGCCGGGGGCGGTTTTGTCCCAGGCCAGAGTTTCCAGATAGTCGCGCACGAACTGCTTGTCAAACGATGCCTGCGCGCGCCCCGGCTGGTAGGAGGCGGCGTCCCAGAAGCGCGACGAGTCCGGGGTGAGGGCTTCATCAATGAGAATTAAATGGCCGCTGGCGACCCCAAACTCAAACTTGGTATCGGCCAAAATCAGCCCATGCGCGGCGGCAAACTCGGCGGCGAACTTGTAAAGGGCGAGGCTGATGGCGCGCAAAAGCTCGGCTCGCTCCGTGCCAACACACTGGGCCGCCTGCTCCTGCGTAATGTTCTCGTCGTGGTCGCCGACAGCCGCTTTGGTGGCGGGCGTGAACAGCGGCTTGCGAAGCGCGGCGCACTCGCGCAGGCCAACCGGGACAGGCAGGTCGTACAATTTGACTTCGCCGCCGTGCGCGGGGAGTTTTTGATAGTCTTTCCAGGCGCTTCCTGCCAGATAGCCGCGCACGACGCACTCTAACGGCAGCGCCTCGCACTTGGTGACCAGCAGGGAGCGGCCCTCCAACTCCGCGACTAACTGCGGCGTCACCGTCGCCCCGGCGGCCTCCAAGCGCGGGCCAATCACGCTCATGTCGCTGGCAAGGAGATGATTGGGGACAATGTGACGGGTCTGCTCAAACCAGAAGCGGGACAGGGCCGTGAGGACGCGCCCTTTGCCGGGAATAGGCGTGGGCAGAACGACATCAAATGCCGACAGACGGTCGGTGGCAACTAAAAGCAGGGCATCGCCCAGGTCATAAACGTCGCGCACCTTGCCAGTCGTGAAGCGCGGAACGCCGGGAATATCGGTCTGAAAGACAGCAGGCATGGGTTTCCTTTCGCTAACGAATGACCTTGCCCAGAATATCCTGCGCGCGAACGGGGCCAAAGTCCCGGCTGTCCAGGGAGCGCGCCCAGTTGTCGCCCATAACATAGAAAATCGCCGTGCGGGGCGGGGCAGGCTTTGCGTGCGCGTTGATGGCGGCAAAATACGGGTCAAAGCCGTTGTCGGACGGGATTTCTTGCCCGTCTACAGAGGAATGCAGCACAGGAGGGAAACCGAGCGGCGGGAACCGGGCGGGCGCGTTGGGATTGGCGACAAAGACAATGCGCTTGATGACTTCCACCCCATCCGGGCTTTTGCAGACGATGATGTCGCCAGGAGACAAAAGCGAACGCGGCGCGTGCTTCCAGACGACGACGTTCTGCCCGTTATGAAACGTGGGATACATGGAGATGCCGCTGACTTCCACGCGCTTGAGATTGGCGAGGGCCAGCAGCGCGAGCGCCAGAACAACGAGCAGCGCGAACAATTCACGGCGCAGGAGTTGACGCCGCCGCGCACGGGCATTGTCCGGGGCAAAGGGCACGCTCAAATTGTCATTGGTCATATCCATAAGGGTTTTACAATCCTAACGCGCGGGCGATGGCATCCATGTCGGCGGGCACGGAAATGGGGTGCGCGGCGGTCTTAATCGCTCTGTCCGGGTCTTTCAACCCATGCCCGGTGAGGGTAACAGCCACCGTCGCGGGCTGATTGGCAAAATACCCCGCCGCCGCGAGTTTGCGTAAACCGGCAACGGGAGCCGCGCACGCAGGCTCGGCGAACACGCCTTCCAGAGTGGCAAGCATCTGGTACGCTTCTAATATCTCGTCATCGGTGACTTTATCAATCACGCCACCGGACTCATCACGGGCGGCAATCGCCCCCTGCCACGACGCCGGGTTGCCGATGCGAATAGCCGTCGCAATCGTGTGCGGCTTGAGGACGGGAGCGCCATCAACCAAAGGAGCCGCGCCTGCGGCCTGAAAACCGAGCATTTTCGGCAGGCGGGTAGAATGCCCTGCCGCCCGGTATTCTTTGTATCCCTTCCAGTACGCGGTGATGTTTCCGGCGTTGCCGACAGGGATAGCATGGAAGTCAGGCGCGTCGCCCAGCGCGTCACACACCTCAAACGCGCCGGTTTTCTGCCCTTCTATCCGAAACGGGTTGACCGAGTTCACGAGAGCCAGCGGGTAGGTTTGCGCCATCTGACGCACCAGGCGCAGGGCATCATCAAAGTTGCCCTCCACAGCCGCCACCGTCGCGCCGTGAATCAATGCCTGTGACAGTTTCCCCAACGCAACGTCCGTATTGGGCAGCAGCACGACGCATTGAATGCCCGCGCGTGCGGCATACGCGGCAGCCGCTGCGCTGGTGTTCCCCGTAGACGCACACACAATGGCCTCGGCTCCATCTTCTAACGCTTTGGAGACGGCGAGGGTCATGCCCCTGTCCTTGAACGAACCCGTTGGGTTCATGCCCTCAAACTTGAGGTAAAGGGTCAGTTCCGGCGCAATCGCCTTCGCCAAGCGGGGCGCTTCAATGAGCGGCGTGTCCCCCTCGCAGAGCGAGACAATCGGGGTCGCGTCCGACACGGGCAGAAAGGCGCGATAGTGTTCAATGATGCCTGTTCGCATAAATTATCCTGGTCTCGTTCTGTGGTGGCCCTCACCCGGTCTACGAATGGCCCTCACCCCGCCATCGGAATGGCGACCATCTCTCGTCGGAACAGGCGAGGGTTGGGAATAAGTCTTCTCTTAACCCTCGCCCGCTTGCGGGAGAGGGTGGCGCGAAACGCCGGGTGAGGGCCGCCACAAGAATGGGTGAGGGGCCGCGAAACGGCTCTTCTGTGTCAGGCGAGGGTGTTCTTATCCCCACGTTTTCGGCAGATGTAAATGCTCTCCGTTCAGGGACAGATAGTCTTCCGGGCCGATGCTCGCCAGCAAATCCGCCGCCATCGGGTCAAATGCGCCGCCCTCTGCGACGTACTCGTCGCGCAGAAAGACGCCCACAATGGTCGCCGTCACGAACTGGCAGTGCGACGGCGGCAGCGGCAGAACTTGCGACACGCGGCATTCCAGCGACGCGGGGCTTTCGCCAATGCGCGGGCAGTCAACCGCCTCGCAGGGCAGGGCGCGCAGCCCTAAACGGGCAAAGTCGTCTTCGCGCTCCGTGCCTTCCGCCGACTGGTTCATGGTATCCGCCAGAAAGCGCGGCACCAGATTGACCACAAAGACCCCGGTTTCCTGAATGTTGGCGAGCGTGTTCTTCTCGTGTCCCGCGCGCTGACTGAACGAGACGCCCAGCATCGGCGGGTGCGTCGCCAGCCCCGCATACGAGTTATACGGCGCGATATTCGGCACGCCCGCCGCGCTTTGCGTGGAAACAAGCGCCAGAGGACGCGGCGCAATCAGGCACGCCCAGAGTTTACCGTTCAGTTCCCGCGAGAGGCTGTCAGGCGTGAGATGCACGCGCTACTCCTCCACCCGGATGGAGTTCTGCACGGACGAGACGATATGCAGGCGGCTCATCACGTCAAGCGCAGAGCGCAGGTTGGCTTCTATGCACCGGTGCGTAATCCACACAATCTCGGCGTCGCCATCCGGGTGGGCGCGCTGCACGACACTTTCAATGCTTACGTCAAAGTCCCCAAACACGGACGCGAGCGACGCCAGCACTTTAGGACGGTCATGGGCGAGCAGGCGCACGTAATACTTGGTGCAAAGGCTGTCAATAGGCTGCACGGGGCGAATGTCGTAGCAGGTGCAGCCCAGACGCCCCGTCGCGCCCTTGCGAATATTACGCGCCGTGTCCATGATGTCGCCGACCACCGCGCTTCCCGTCGGCAGGCTGCCCGCGCCGCGCCCGAAAAACATCACGTCGCCCACCGCGTCGCCTTTGAGATAGACCGCGTTGTAAACATCGTTCACGGAGGCTAATGGGTGCGTCTGCGGCAGAAGCGCGGGGTGAACGCGCACCTGCAATGCGCCGCTCTCGGTTTGCTGGCCGATGCCAACCAGTTTAATCACGTAGCCTAAATCGCGCGCCACTTCCATGTCCCGCTTGCCAATGTTGGTGATGCCCTCTACGTAAATATCAGACACGTCAATGCGAGATGTGAAGGCGATAGACGACAAAATCGCCGTCTTGAACTGAGCGTCATAGCCTTCCACGTCGTTGGTCGGGTCAGGTTCAGCGTAGCCGCGCGCCTGCGCTTCGGCGAGAACGTCTTGAAAGTCCGCGTCCTCGGCGGCCATTTTGGACAGAATATAATTGGTGGTGCCGTTGACAATGCCCACAATCTCCGTGAAGCGGTTGGCCGCGAGCGCGTTTTTGAGGGGCTGAATGAGGGGAATGCCGCCGCCCACGCTGCCTTCAAACGAGAAGTCCAGACCGCGCGTTTCGGCCTCTTGCAGCAAGTCGTGCCCGGCCTTCGCCATCATTTCTTTGTTGGCGGTCACGATATTCTTGCCCGTTCGCAGGGCACGGAGCACGTAATCATAGGCAGGCTGAACGCCGCCAATGAGTTCGCAGAGAATGTGAATGTCGGGGTCGTTCACCACATCGGCGGGGTTATCTGTCAGCAAAGCCGGGTCAACGGACACGTCGCGCGTCTTGTGCAAATCGCGCACGGCGATGCGCTTGACGACAACCGGCCCGCCCACTTTGCGCGCAATGCCCTCGGCGTTCTCTTGAAGCACGCGCACTGTGCCGCTGCCCACCACGCCCAAACCCAGAATGCCAACATGAATAGGCTCAGGCACGTTAGACCGGCTCCACGTACAGCAGCGGCTGTCCCTGCTGCACCAGTTTGCCGTTCGCCGCCATAATCTCGGTGATGCGCCCGGACACTTCAGACGGCAGTTCGCTGTAGACTTTCATGGCCTCTATCAACCCAACGGTTTGGCCCACAGAAATCACGTCGCCCACGCTGACAAACGGCGGGTCTTCCGGCGATGCCGAGCGGTAAAACACCCCCACCATCGGCGACTCCAGCGCAATCAAGTTCGCCGCGCGCGCCGCCGGAGCCGGGGCCGCAGACGGACGGGGCAGCACCGGCGTCTGTGAATACGGCGGCTCGTGCGAAGGCGACAGCGCGTGCGGGTGCATGAAAATGGGGGTCGGCGCGGACATTTCCAGAGGCGGCAAAGGGTCAACAAGGCCCTTCACCGTGATAGTCACGCCGCTTTCTTCCACCGAAAGTTCCGCCAGCCCGTTGTCCACCACCAGCGACACAAGGCGGCGCAGGGCGTCGGCAGTCTGTTCGACAGTTGATTCGGGGTCGGCCAAAAGGGTCTCCTGCGCCCGCTTTTTATCCAACGGCGCGTCTCCCATTGTAGCACGTTGGGGCGCGCATGGTCAACCCGGACGCCGTAAGCCGCATTCTATGGGTGTTGTATGGGTCTGCAATGGGGTGGGAATGATACTTGAATGAGGTGTGAATGATACTTGAATGAGGTTTCAATGGGAATCAATGGGGTTTCAATGGGGTTTCAACAGGCGGCAAAGGCCCGCAGCAGGGCAGAATGTGGGTACACTGTAAGCACATATGAGCCACATTATTACCACCCGCCTTGTCAAAATCGGCAACTCGCAGGGCATTCGCATTCCCAAACTGCTGCTGGAACAGGTCGGCTTGCGCGGCGAAATTGAACTGCAAGCCGAAGAGGGCCGCCTCATTCTGCGTTCCGCCCCCGGACGCAGGCAAGGCTGGGACGAGCTGTTCCAGCAGATGGCGCAGCAGGGCGATGACCGGCTTCTGGACGCCGACGCTTTGCCCCCTGCCGAGTGGGACAACGCGGAATGGACGTGGGAGCCGGAACGCCACCCATGAGAACCCCGCCCGTCAAACCCCCGCCCGTCAAACGCTTTGACGTGTTCCTGGTCAGCCTTGACCCCGCCGTAGGCAGCGAAATTCAGAAAACGCGCCCCTGTCTGATTGTCTCTCCTGATGAAGCCAACCGCCACATCGCAACGGTCATTGTCGCGCCCATGACCAGCAGCGAGCGTCCTTACCCGACCCGCATTGCCTGTCAGTTTGGAGGCATCGCGGGTTTGATTGTGCTAGACCAACTCCGCACGGTGGACAAAGCGCGGCTCGTGCGTCGTTTGGGCCATATCACGCCGGGCGAGCAGCAGGCAGTCTTATCCGGCCTCGCCGAACTGTTCGCCGAATAACCCCCTCCCGGCCCGCTTTGCCCCCGGCAGGAAACGCGGGCGGGCGCGGCGAACATTCCCCGAAGGGAGACAGAGAAATGCAAGTGCAATGGGAGCAAACCGAGCGCAGCGCGGCGCTGCTCATACCCGGCGCGCTGATGCGGCAGGCGGGCACTCTGGCGGCGGCGTTGTTCTTCTGTCTTCTTCTGTGCGCCGCAGACCCGGCGAAGGCGGACACCGTGCTGTTCATCGGGAACAGCTTCACGTTCGCCGACAAATCGCCTGTCCACTTCTTCCGCCACGAGACCGTTACCGACCTCAATGGCGAGGGCCAGGGCGGGCTGCCCGCGCTCTTCAAGGCGTTCACGGAGGAAGCCGGGCTGGACGACGCCGTGAGCCTGGAAACGTCCCCCGGCAAAGGGCTGGACTGGCACTTCCAAAACCGGGCCGCCATTCTCGCAAGGCCGTGGGACGTGGTGGTCATGCAGGGCTACAGCACGCTGGACGCGGCAAAGCCCGGCGACCCCGGCGTGCTTGTTCAGTCCACCAAAGATGTCGCCGCGCTGCTGGTGGAAAAGAACCCGAAGGTCGTCATTCACCTGATGGCGACATGGACGCGCGCCGACCAGACCTACCTGCCCACCGGCCACTGGCACGGCAAGCCGATTGACGCGATGGAGAAAGACATCCGCGCGGGCTATGACCAGGCCGCGTCTGCCAGCCCGTCCGTCAAAGACGTGATTCCCGTCGGCCAGGCATGGGAGCGGGCCATCGCGACGGGCTTTGCGGACGCGAACCCCTACGACGGCATTGACGCGGGCAAAGTTGACCTCTGGTCATACGACAATTACCACGCCAGCCTGTACGGCTACTATTTGGAGGCGCTCACGGTCTTCGGCGCTGTCACCGGCCTTGACCCGCGCTCGCTCGGCGCGGGTGAGCGCTGTGCAGCGCAGTTAGGCATCTCCCCCGACCAGGCCGCCGCCATGCAGCAAATCGCCCGCGACGAATTAACCACCGACGCCCACCTGCGCCTGAAACCCTTCACCCCCCAGCCGCTTCCTTGAAGCCGTCTTCCTTCCCTCCCCCGGCAGGAAACGCGGGCGGGCGCGGCGAACAGAGAGCGAAGGGGCAAAATGATGACCGAACTTCCGCATTGGCTTCATGTCGCCTATCTGCTGTTGACGAAACACTACGCTGTGTGGATTGGCTTGAGCGCAGGGCTTGGCGCAAGCGCGCTCGGCAGAAGGGGCGAGCCACTCAACAAGCGTCGTCTTGTAGCCGCTTTGCTCTGTGCGCTCGCTGCGGTCGTATTCTGTCGGGATGGAATTGTCGGGGGCCTGTTGATGGAAGGCTTTGTTCTGGTCATTGTCATCGCGCTCTTCCTCGCCCCGCCCCGAATGCCCCGAAAAAAAGTGTAGATGCAGCCTGACAACCACCCCATGACACTGACGGAGGGCATTCAGGCGAAGGTGGCGGCAGGCGAGTTTGAGTTCTCGCGCCATGCGGTTGACCAGACCTTGCGGCGGCACATCGCCGTTCAGGAGATACGGGAGGCTGTGGCTGTCAGCGAAATGATTGAAGATTATCCCGACGACAAATACGGGCCAAGTTGTTTGCTGCTCGGCTTCACGCAAAGCGGGCGTCCTTTGCATCTGCAATGCAGTTATCCCGCGCGCCCATTGGTGAAAATCATCACCGTCTATGACCCCGACCCCGCGCAATGGACAGACTTCAAAACAAGGAAACAACAAGATGACAACCCCTGAGCCGCCGGAGCGTTTCGTCAACCAAAGCGTCACCTATGTTCTGGAAGTGGAGGGCCGCCTGCTGGTGATTGAGAACGTGCCCGCCCGCGTGTCCCCCGAAACGGGCGAGCAACTCTTTGCCCCCGAAACAGTGGAACGTCTTCAGCAAACAGCATGGACGGAAAAGACGCCCGCCCGCGTGCTCCAAACCCCCGTCTTTGAGTTCGCCGCCTGAGCGCGAGCGGCCCCGCCTCCCCCGGCACGGCGCAAAGGGGCACGCTTGGGTAAAATAGCCTTATGCGCGTTGCCGAAATCAAAACCCAAAGCACGCAGCTGCCGCCCACCGAACTCCCTGACCTGCTGACATGGTTGAACGACAATCGGCCCGACCTCCATGCCGCTTCGCTCAATAGGGCCTATCAGCAAATGGCGCAGGACGGACAGCGCGAGGCCGAAGCCCACGCATGGGCCGAAACCAGAGGGATGGAAGCAGTTTCAACATGAAGCAGTTTAAGATTGTCGTGGAGCGGCACAGCGACGGGTACGTCGCGTACCCGCTCGGCACCAGTAGCGTTGTGGTGGGGCAGGGCGACACCTACGAGGAAGCCCTGGCCGATGTCAAATCCGCCATTGTGTTCCACCTTGAAACCTTTGGGCCGGGCGCAGCAAACAACCCCGCCTATGACGCCGCCTGACCCCGTTCGTGCCTCCCTTTCCCTTGCCTGAAAAAATAGTGCCTTTGCTGCCCTAATGAGACGCGCGGAAACTGCCAACAATACCGGTAGAGCAGTGTTCATGCACCCGTGAGCGCTGCCAACACTCCGCCGCAAGGCACAATTCAATGTGCCACCCGGCACGTTTGCCGCAAGGCAAGAAAGGCTACGCATTATGAACAGCGTGAAAACGCAGAAGCCGCGCAATGAAGCGACTTCCCGACAAAATCAACTCTGGATCGCCGTTGGACGTGCGTGGAGCACCGCCTCTAAGAGCCTCCAGAGCCAGTGGATGATTATTGGGCAGCAGATGAGCCAGCACTCCACGCAGGCCCTCATCAACGGCTCTGCCAATGGCAAAAACAGCGTCAAGGCTAACCCCACACTGACCCTCACCAGCACAACGGCCACCAAACCCATGTCAGGCTACAAAGCCTGCCTGGTCGTGTCCTCCATCAAAGCCTCCCTCAATGGCGGCGTCGTGGACATCACGCCCCCCGCCGCTGTCAATCTGCCCAATGCCCTGCCGTCGTCTATGCAGTTGTCCGTCACGCAGAGCGCCGCCGAGGATGCCGACGCCCAAACCGCCAGCGCGGGCGTGCAGATTGTCCTTAACTCGCCCGGCTTCTACTCCCCCGCCCAAATCTTTGCCAGCGAAAGCGTCCTGACCCCCACGCCCATCCTGCCTGATATGCCCATGACCCTCATTGACACCGTGACGCATCTTGACAGCACGCAGGACATCACGCAAAAATATCTGGCCCGCTATGCCCCTCCTGTGGTGGGAACCAAAGTCGCCCTGCTCCTCTTCCCGGTGAGCGCCGACGGCTTCCGGGGCAAGCCTCTGTTCCTTCAGGCTGATGTGGTCGCCGCGCCCGCCGCGCTGTCTGTGGCCGCCTGACGCGCGCCCGCGTTCTCCTTCGGCCCGACGTTTCCGGGGTGCAGGAAGCGCCGGGCTTTTTTATTCCGGCTTTCTCCACTTACGCCCCCGCGCGGGGTAAACTCTTTCCATGCCCTACAAGATTTTAGTCGTGGATGACGAGCCGCCCATCGTGCGCCTGATGGAGTTTATTTTGGCCCGGCAGGGCCATGAAATGCTGGTGGCTGTCAACGGCGAAGAAGCGTTAGAAAAAGTGCGCGCCCACCATCCCGATTTGGTTCTGCTGGATATTATGATGCCCCGCATTGACGGCTACGAAGTCGCCCGCACTCTGCGCGCCGACCCCGCCTATCACTTCCTGCCCATTATCATGCTGTCCGCCAAAGCGCAGGAAGAAGACATTGCGCGGGGAATGGAAGTGGGCGTCAATGAATACATCACCAAGCCGTTCAGCCCGGAGCAGTTAGTCCATGTGGTCGGGGATTATCTGGGACGCGCCGGGGGTAAAACAGAAGACGCCTTGTCAGACAGCAAGACAAATGGCAAGACAAATGGCGAGACAAACGGAGGATAACCCAAGTGGCCCATGCGAATGAGATAGCAGGCGGCGTCGCCTACATGACTTCCGGCGGCGGCATCGTCAACGTCTACTTTCTGGGCAGTCCCGGCAAGCCCTGGGCGCTGGTAGACGCCGGAATGCCCGGCTCGGCGGGAGCCATCAAAGCCGTCGCCGAGGCGCGTTACGGCGCGGGAGCGCGTCCCGAAGCCATTGTGCTGACGCACGGACACTTTGACCACGTGAGCAGTTTGCGCGAACTTGCCGATGGCTGGGACGTGCCTGTCTATGCCTCACAGGGCGAAACGCCGTTTCTGACGGGGAAGTCTGCCTATCCCCCGTTTGACCCGACGGTAGGCGGTTTCTTCCCCTTCCTGTCGCGTTTCTTTCCCACCAGTGTCCCTGATTTCAGCGACCGCCTGCGCCTTTTGCCCGACTCCGGCCCGCTGCCTGGCCTCCCTGAATGGGAGATTGTCGCCACGCCCGGCCACTCGCCCGGCCACATTTCCCTGTTCCGGGCGTCCGACAGAACGCTCATTGCGGGGGATGCGTGCATCACCATGAACACCGACTCGGTGCTGGACACCCTCACGCGCCGCCAGCAGGTGACGCGCCCGCCTACCTATGCCACCTGCGATTGGGACGCCGCGCGTTCTTCTGTGCAAACCCTGGCCGCGCTGAAGCCCCTTGTCGTTGCCACCGGACATGGCACGCCGATGGTCTGGCCGGACGTTCCTGACGCGCTTTCGCAGTTCGCCGAAGCGTTCCCGGCCCCCACGCACGGGCGCTATGTGCCCACGCCTGCGGTGGCAAACGAGAGCGGAATTGTGTCCGTGCCCCCGCCGGAGCCTGACCCCTTGCCCCTCCAACTGGCGATTGGCGCAGGCATTGCCGCCCTTGCCCTCATCGGGCTGGCCCTCGCGCGCCGCAGCGCCTCTCCTGACTGACTGCGTAAGCGCCTCACGCGCGGGCAGCGAGGCGCTTACGCAGGCGCAGAAACGGCTGTTCCACCAGAAAGAATGACAGTTCGGCGGCCACAAACGCGCCAAGCAGGTTCAGCGGAAACGGCACGCGGAACGCCCCCGGCACCGCCGCCAGGAAAACCTGCTGCCAGAGATAAAGGCTGTAAGAAATCAGCCCCAAATGCACCACAGGCCGCGCATTCAGCAGCCTTCCCACCGGCGTATCCGGGTTCTGAATGACCCACAGCAGAATGAGCGCAATGCCCAGCCCGTCCAACGTCAATCCAATCGGCAGCGCATACGCGCCCCGCAAGCGCGCCTCAATCACCGGAGCAATCCCAAATATCAACACGGCGGCCACCAGAGGAAGACGCCGGGCATAGGCGCGCTGCAAGAGGCTTTGGAAGCGCGGCGAACCGTAAAGCAGCGCCGCCAGGCAGCCAAACATCAGGCTGTCCGCGCGTGTGTGAAACATAATCGGAATGAACGCCCGGCTGCCGGGAACCAGCGCGTATTCCAGAACCCGCACAAACGGCGAAGCCAGAATAATGCCCAGCGCGAGACGGCGCGCGCCGCCCGGCTTCAGTCCCACCAGCGCCAGCGGCCACAGCAGGTAAAACTGCTCCTCCACGCTCAACGACCACAGGTGCCCCACAAACCAGTATTGCGGATTGGAGCCGCCCGGAAAGTAGGGATTATAGTTTTCTACAAAGAAGACACCGCACAGAATGTCCTTCCATGTAGTGTACAGTAGATGCGTGGCGCGCAGCGCGACAACAACCAGCAGATAGGTATATAAAGCAGGCCAGATGCGGAACGCCCGCCGCACATAAAACGGCCCAATCTGAATGCGACCTGTCTTTTGTTCTTCTTTGAGCAGCAGGGACGTAATCAGAAACCCACTGATGACGAAGAAGATGTAAACGCCCAATTCCCCGTTGCCTGCCAGCATGAGCACCCATTTTGCCTGCGGGCTGAGATGCGGCAGTTGCCAGCCCCAGTGCCCGATAACGACCAGGAGGATGGAAAGAGCGCGCAGGCCGTCCAGGGAAGGGATACGCCCGGAAGGCAGGCCGCTTGCCCCGGCAGCTTCGCTCCGATCGGCGTCCGGCGGCACAGCAGAAACAGACATGATGACTCCCCGTCGGCGCGCGCAATCTTACCCGATGAACGTCACGCCCGACCCCGAAACCGCTTCTCCCAGCACGAAAACGCGCTCGCCTGCCGCCGTCAAGCGCGCCTGCGCGTCGTCTGCGGCCCCTGGCGCGACGAGTAAAACGAACCCCACACCCATGTTGAACACGCGAAACATCTCCTCTTCGCGCACCCGGCCCGCCTCCTGAATGAGACGAAACAGCGCGGGAACCTCCCAGGCGGCCCGAGAAAGCCGCACGCCAATGCCCGCCGGAAGCACGCGCGGCAGGTTGTCCGTGAAGCCGCCGCCCGTGATATGGGCCATGCCATGCACCGGAAGCGCGTCCAAAGGGCCATCCAAAAGCGGCAGCACGGCAGGCGCATAGCACCGGTGCGGCCACAGGAGCGCATCCGCGAGCGGAACGCCTCCCAAGGCCTCCACAGGGGCAAGGAGAAGCATTTGCGCGTCGTCCAGCAGAACTTTGCGCGCCAGAGAATAGCCGTTGGTGTGCAGACCGTCCGACGCAAGCCCCAGAACCACGTCCCCGGCGCGCACGTTTGACCCGTCTACAATGCGCGCTTTCTCCACCATTCCCACGATGCAGCCCGCCAAATCGTACTCGCCCGGCGCGTACAAACCGGGCATTTCTGCCGTTTCGCCCCCAATCAGCGCGCACCCGGCACTCCGGCATCCGGCGGCAAGCCCTGCCACAACCTGCTCCGCGACCTGCGGTTCCAGGCGGCCCGTGCCAAAGTAGTCCAGGAAAAACAGCGGCCGCGCGCCCTGCACAAGAATGTCGTTGGCGCAATGCTGCACCAAATCCCGCCCGATTGTGTCGTGCCGACCCGTCGCAAACGCAATCTTTAACTTCGTCCCCACGCCATCAATAGACGACACCAGCACCGGCTCACGGAGCGCGCCGAGCGCGCCCAGCGCGTACATTCCGCCGAAAGAACCTACGCCAGACAGCACGCCCGGCGTTGTCGTGGTGGCAATGTGGGCCTTCATGCGTCCCACCGCGTCGGCGGCGGCGTCAATATCCACGCCCGCGCGGGCATAGGCGCTGTCAGGTGTCGTCATGGAGAAAGTATAGCACAGGCCGGGATGATGACAAACCGTGTGCGGGGCAATGAAATGCCCCGGCACAAGATGCGGTTGCGCCGCCATCCTCACGGACGCAAGCCCCGCGCAGCAGGGGCTGATTCTTCGTCCAACGGACGCCTTCCCTGCCGGGGCTTTTTAGAACCCCGGCGCTGCCCCAATGTGGTGACACTGTGGCCCCTTTGTCCCCCCTTTGTGGCCCCTTTGTACTACCGGTGTCCCCCCATTGTAGCCCATTGTAGCCCATTGTAGCCCATTGGCGTGCTGCCCGGCTTCCCAGTCGGCCCCGACACCGGGAATGGCCGGTGCTGTGTGAACGTCTAAATGCGCCGGACGCTGTGGAAGAAAATGCGTGTTCATGGCAAACGCCGTTCCACGCCAGGGCCGTTCTTTCCTGTCCCGGTCACAAACCGACCCGCGCCCATGAGAAACCGACCCCCGTCCATCAGAATGGGGCGACCCCTCCCCCTCCGGGCACGCCAGTGCGTGAAGGGGACAGACCCGGAGCGAAGCAACTTGGTCGCGAAGGCGACGGGACAGGGGTAGGTCTCTTTTGCGACAGGACAAGTCCCCCCACCGGGTATACTTCCCCCATGCCCAAACTCGTCATTTTGGACGGCAACAGCCTGCTGTACCGGGGCTTCTTCGCCATGCGCGCGCTCACGACCTCAGACAGGCTCCCGACCAACGCCGTTTATTCGTTTGTCCTGATGCTGCTCACCATTCTGGAACGCGAGAAGCCCGACGTGATTATCGCTGCCTTTGACCCGCCCGTCGCCACCTTCCGCCACGCCGAAATGCCCGCCTACAAAGGCACGCGCCAGTCCATGCCGGACGACCTCAAACCCCAACGCTCTCTGGCCCGCGATGCCTGCCGCGCCTTTCGCGTGCCCGTCGTGGAAGTCAACGGTTATGAAGCCGACGACGTGTGCGGCACGCTCGCCGAGCGCGCCAAACTTATGGGCTACGAAACGCTCATTGTCACCGGCGACGGCGACGCCCTTCAACTCGTCGACGACGGCTCCCCCCTGGAAGGACGCGGCTCGGTGCGCGCCGTCATCACCATCAAAGGCGTCACCGAGACCGTCACCTACGATGAAGCGGGCGTCCGCGCCCGTTATGGCCTGTCCCCCGCACAGATGCCCGACTACAAAGGCCTCAAAGGCGACGCCTCCGACAACCTCCCCGGCGTCCCCGGCATCGGCGAAAAGGGCGCATCTAAACTGCTGAAAGAGTGGGGGACATTAGAAAACCTGCTGTTTCATGTAGACGAACTGCCCGACAAACTCAAGACTGCGCTCATCGCCGGAACCGACAGCGCCATCCTGTGCAAGCGTCTGGGAACCATCGTGCGCGATGTCCCCCTGCCTGACTGGCTAGACCTCACTCCCTCTTATCAGCAAATCGGCCCGGATTGGGACGCCGTGCGCGCGCTTTTTGAGCGTTTGGAGTTCCGCACCCTGCTGCGCCGCGTGCCCGGCCCTCACCCCCCGGCCCCCTCTCCCGCTGTCGCAGGCGGGGGGGAGCAGAAAGATCATCCTACCCTCGGCTGCGAAACGGGAGAGGGTCGCCATTCCGATGGCGGGGTGAGGGCCGTGTTAGACAGGGGTGAGGGCCTCCACAGTGTTCCCCACACCCTCCTGTCCAAGCCTGCCGAATGGGACGCCGCCCGCGCCCAACTCTTTCCCGGCGGCGACATTCCCCTCGGCCTGATGCTCCACGTCGCCTCCCCCAAAGCCTCCCTCATGGACGCCGAACTTTCAGGCGTCGCCCTTGCCCTGCCGGACGGCGCGTATTACGCTCCCTGGCCCGCCCTCCAAGATGCCCTCGCGCCCCTGCTGGAAGACGCCGCCGTCCCCAAAGTCGTCTACGACCTCAAGCGCACGTTCGGCCTGCTTCTCCGTCACGGCGTCACCCTGCGCGGGGCGCAATTTGACTGCCTGCTGGCGGCTTATCTCCTCAATGCGGGCCGCGCTTCCTACCCTCTCGCCGACCTTGCCGCCGACTTCGCGGGCATTGAACTTCTTCCTGATGCAGACAACCCGCAGGCCGCCGTCATGGACGAAGCCGCTTCTCTGCGCCCTTTGGAAGACGCCCTGCGTCCCCGCCTGGAACGCGATGGCCTGCTTTCCCTGCTGAGGGACATAGAGCAGCCGTTGTCCCCCCTTCTGGCACAGATGGAGCGCACCGGCGTCACCATTGATGCGGCCCTCTTAGGCCAGGTCAGCCGGGACATGGCGACGCAGATGGCCGCATTAGAGAAAGACATCTATGCGCTGGCGGGCGGGGAACCCTTCGCCGTCGGCTCCACCAAGCAGCTTCAGGAAGTCCTCTTTGACCGATTAAAACTGCCCGCAGGCAAGAAAACCAAGACAGGCTACTCTACCGGAGCCGACGTGCTGGAAGACCTCGCGTCTAAAGGTCATGACATTGCCACCAAGATTATCCAATGGCGCGAACTGTCTAAACTCAAGTCTACCTACGCCGACGCCCTGCCCGCGTTGGTCAACAAAGACACAGGCAAAGTCCACACGTCCCTGAACCAGACAGTAGCCTCCACCGGGCGTCTCTCGTCCAGTAATCCAAACCTGCAAAATATCCCCATTCGTACTGAAGTCGGGCGCGGGATACGCAAGGCATTTGTCGCCGATCCCGGCCATGTCCTTGTGTCCGCCGACTACTCTCAAATTGAGTTAAGACTATTCGCCCACATCACCAGAGACCCTGCGCTCGTGGCGGCGTTCCAGTCCGGGGAAGACATTCACGCGCAGACCGCCCGCCGCATCTTTGACGTGCCCGAAGGCGAGCCAGTGTCCTCTGACCAGCGTCGCCAGGCCAAGACGATTAACTTTGCCGTTATCTATGGGGCCAGCGCGTTTCGGGTCGCCAACGAACTCGGCATCACACAGGTACGCGCCGCCGAACTCATCAAAGCCTACCTGGAACTGTATCCCGGCGTCCGGGCTTATTTGGAAACCGTTCTGGAAGGCGCGCGCGAGAAAGGCTACGTGCAAACGCTTCTGGGCCGCCGTCGTTATGTCCCCGATGTCACCTCCCGCGTGTTCCAGTTCCGGCAGACGGCGGAGCGCGAAGCGGCCAATATGCCCGTGCAGGGAACCAGCGCCGATATTATCAAACTCGCCATGCTGCGTGTGCAGGGGACATTGGCAGATAGTGGCCTGACCGCGCGCATGGTGCTGCAAGTGCATGACGAACTGCTGTTTGAGTGCCCGCCGTCCGAAGTGGCCGCCCTCGCCGCGCTGGTGCGGGACGCCATGCAGAACGCTTACCCGTTAGACGTGCCCCTGCGCGCCGATGTGAAGTCCGGCCACAACTGGTGGGAAGTCACTCCCATTGCCGATGCAGAGGACACCGCCCTTGCTTCCTGACGCTCTCTCGCTCGTGCGCGAACTGGTCGCCCTTCCCGGCCCGCCCGGACAGGAAGACGCCGTGCGCGATGCCGTTGCTGCCCATGTGCAATCGCTCGGCTGCACGCATCGCACGGACGCACGCGGCAATCTGCTCGTCGCCCCACCGGGCATCCCCGAAGTGCCGGAGCAGGCCGACATTGTGGTCATGGCCCATCTGGACGAAATCGCCCTCCTGGTGACGCGCATAGAGGACGACGGGCGTCTTGCCGTCACCAGCATGGGCGGCGCATTCCCCTGGAAATGGGGCGAAGGGCCA
Organism: uncultured Armatimonadota bacterium; assembly: GCA_963835235.1. Lineage (GTDB taxonomy): Bacteria > Armatimonadota > Armatimonadia > Armatimonadales > Capsulimonadaceae > CAWIET01. Next base: position 77,780 of record CAWIET010000001.1, on the reverse strand, counting down.
GTGACCCTTCTCGCGCCCGGCGGCCCGCTTACTGGCATACTTTCCATCGGCTCCATTCACTCCCAAGACCCCGGCAATCCCGCCGTGCGCGCCCGCACCGAAGCCTTGACGTGGGACATGACGCGCGTCTTCACCGGCCTGTCTTCGGAACAGTTGACCGCGCAGGGCGTCCGGCCCGGCACGCGCATCTGTTTGCACCCGTCGCGCCGGGGCCTGACCGAGATGGCAGCCTTCGTTGCCGCGCCCTTCTTGGATGACCGCGCTGACCTTGCCGCCTGGCTTCTCGTGCTGGAAGGGCTGTCTCCCTCCGCCGCTGCGGCGTCACCGCCCACCGGGAAGGTGGTGTTCGCCGTGACTGCTGCCGAGGAAGTGGGCGGGCACGGCGCGCTGTACCTTCTGCGGGCGCTCCGTGCCGAGATTGGAATTGCGCTGGAAGTCGGCCCGAACGTGCCGGAAGCGCCGTTCACGCTGGACGCCCAGCCGACTGTGTGGGTGAATGACTCCTACAGCGCGATGCAGGCAAGTGACATTGAACTTGTCGCGCGCGCGGCGGAAAGCATCCACCTGCGCCCGCACTGGCAGGCTTTAGCGCGCGGCGGCAGCGATGCGTCCTGCGCGGCGGCAGCGGGGCTGCTCGCGCGTCCCATCACGCTGGCATTTGGCGCGGAAAACTCGCACGGCTATGAGATTATGCACCGGGACGCCGTTCCCAATCTCGCCGCTCTCACTCTCGCTGTGCTGCGCGCGCTCCTCTCTGGTTCCCCCATTATTGGGGGCTAGGGGGCCGCATAAAGCAGAAACGGCGCGCGCCGCGCCTTCCATGCCGCGAGCGGCGACGCCCAGCCTGCCGCGATGTCGGCGAAAGGCTTCCCGGCCAGCACGTCCGCGAATGCTTCCCCGTTCGCCAGCAGGGTCAGCAGTTTGTCGGGCTGCCACTGCGCCGGGTACATTTCTCGCAATACCCGCGCCAGCGTCAGCCCCAGGCGCACGCTGTCCATCTCCTCCCGGTTGGCGACGACAAACTGCACGCCGCCGCACGCTTCGCCCGCATAAACACTCGCGGACGGCACAAACTCCACCGGCACAAAGCCGACGCCCGGCACGCCCTGCGCGCGCAGGCAAGACGCGAACGCGCGGGCGTCTACATACGGAGCGCCAAAGACCTCAAACGGCGTGCCCGTGCCGCGTCCCACCGAGACAGGGGTGAACTCCAACAGCCCCACTCCCGGATACAGCAGCGCGGCAGCAAGCGACCGCATATTCGGCGACGGGTTCACCCACAGCAGCCCGGTGTGGTCATACCAGTCGCCGCGATGCCAGCCTTCGCACGGCACGACTTCCAATGGGCATGAAAGTTCCCGCTCGGCATGAAAGAGACGGGCCAACTCGCCCATCGTCAGGCCGTGACGCACGGGCAGAAAGTGGCACGCCGTAAAGGAGAGTTTATCCGGGTCAGGCAGCGGCCCTTCGGCAGCAAGGCCCGTAATCGGGTTCGGCCTATCCAGGACGACGACCCGCAGGCCGTGCGCGCTGGCGGCTTCCAATGTCCCCAGAAGCGTGCTGCTGTACGTGTAAAAGCGGCAGCCGACATCGGCTATATCAAAGACAAGCGTGTCTATGTGCGCTAACTGCTCGGGCGCGGGCTTCGTGCGCGCCCCGTACAGCGAGAACACGGGCAGCCCCGTTGCCGCATCCGTGCCGTCGTCAACGTGTGATTGGTCAAGCGCCCCCCGAATGCCGTGCTCCGGCCCAAACAGCGCCGAAAGCGTCACGCCCGGCGCGCGGCGCAGAACGTCCACAGTGCTGCGCCCGTCGCAAGCCCGCCCCGTGTGGTTGGTGACGAGGCCCACCCGCGCTCCTTGAAGGCAGGCAAAGCCCGCGCGCCCCAGCACATCTATTCCGCAGAGCGTGGACATCGCCTCAGTGTACCCGGCGTGGTGCAGAGAAAGCCCTCACTGGAGAGGACTGAGGGCCATTTCCCCGGCGTGACGTGTCGGGTATACTCCCCGCATGGCATCCCCTGTTCCCAGAGCAAACGGCGTTTCCAGCCTGCCGGTTCTCGCCCTGCGGCCCCTGCGCCTGGAGCGCATCGGCCACCCCTGGATTTATGATAACGAAGTTGCCCTGCCCCCCGGCGCGGGCTTTGCCGACGGCAGCCTGGTGCGTATTGTGGACGCCAAAGGCCGCACGCTCGGCATCGGCTATGCCAACCTGCAAAGCAAGATTGCCGCGCGCTTTCTGACCCGCCGCGCCGACGTGACCGTTGACGCCGCCTTCTGGCAGGGACGCATTCAGCAGGCGCTCGCGTACCGTCAGGCGCGTTATCAGACGCTGCCGCCCGCCTTTCGCCTCGCACACGGCGAAGCGGACGGTCTGCCGGGATTAGTTGTTGACGTGTACCCCGGCTATGCTGTTGTCCAATTCCTCGCGCGCGGCCTGGAACCCTGGCGCGGCGTTTTGGTTGACGCCCTGCACGCCGCCCTGCCCGATTTGCAGGGCATTTACGAGCGTTCCGACAGCCCCGTGCGCCGTCTGGAAGGGCTGGAAGAGCAGTCTGGCCCGCTCTGGGGCGAAGCCCCGCCCGATGTGCTGGAATGGGAGGACGCGGGAGCCGTCATTCTCGCTGACCTCAAGACGGGGGCCAAAACGGGCCTCTTTTTAGACCAACTGGACAATCAGCAGGCGGCGGCGCGGGAAGCGCGCGGGCGCGACGTGCTGAACTGCTTCGCCTACACGGGGTTGTTTGGCCTGCGCGCGGCCCACGCGGGCGCAGCAAGTGTCACGGATGTGGAAAGCAGCCCGGCGTTCAATGCCCTCAACACCCGCCAATGGACGCGCAATGCGCTCTCCATTCCCCATGCCGTTGTCGCCGAGAACGTTTTTGACTACCTGCACGCGCTGGACGACAAGGGCTACAAGACCGACATGGTGGTGCTAGACCCCCCCGCCTTCACTAAAAGCCGCGCTAGCCGGGAGGGAGCGGCGCGCGGCTACAATGAAATCAACCGCCTCGCCCTGCGTCTGCTGCGCCCCGGCGGAGTGCTTGTCACTTGTTCCTGTTCGCACCATCTGTCGGCAGGCGAGTTCCGGGACATCGTTCACAGCGCGGCGCGCGACGCCGGGCGTTCCCTCAAACTTGTGGCCCGCCGGGGTCAGCCTTCCGACCACCCGGTGCTTTTAGACGCCCCGGAAACCGAGTACCTGAAGTGTCTTTTGCTCGCAGTGGAATAAGCGAAAACGGTCTGCCAGAAAGCGAGGCATGGAAATGCCCTGGCTTGCGAGGGACTCAAGTCCTCTCGCTCGTGCGCCTGCGGCGGAACGTGCCGGGCGCATCAAAGAGGCGCAGAGCGCCCGTCCCCTGGACGTTCGGCGTCTCTTGACGCCCCCAGCGAGAGGGTTTCAACCCCTCGCTCACTTTGCAGGAGAGTTACGCTATGAACCTCTTAATCCTGGGCGGCACGCGCTTTGTGGGCCGCCATATCACCGAGGCCGCGCTCGCGCACGGTCACGCCGTCACGCTGTTTCACCGGGGACAATCCGGCCCGGACTTATTTCCGGAGGCCGAGCATTTGCACGGCGACCGTTCTCTCCCCGATGGGTTAAACGCCCTGCGCGGTAAAGCGTGGGACGCCGTGATAGACACCTGCGGCTACGTCCCGCGCCTCGTGCGCCAATCCGCCGACCTGCTGAAAGACGCGGTGGGGCAGTACGTGTTTATCTCGTCCGTGTCCGCCTATGCCGAGATGACTGCGCCCGGCCAGAACGAAGATGCGCCTCTTGGCACGCTGCCCGACCCCGCTGTGGAGGAAGTCAACGGGGAAACCTACGGCCCCCTGAAAGCCCTGTGCGAGCAGGCCGTGCAGGAAGTCTTTGGCCCGCGCGCCTTGATAATCCGTCCCGGCGTCGTGGTTGGCCCCTTTGACCACACGGGCCGCTTCACCTACTGGGTACGCCGCGTCGCGCAGGGCGGCGAACTGCTCGCGCCCTCCGACCCGAACCAGCGCGTGCAGTTCATAGACGCCCGCGACTTTGGGGAATGGACAGTTCGCATGACGGAAGCAGGGCAGGGGGGCACATTCAACGCTGTGATAGACGACTCGGCCCTCACCTTTGCGCGCCTGCTGGACGAGTGCCGCGCCGCCGCCCAATCGGATGCCCGCCCGGTCTGGACGAGCGAAGCGTTCCTGCAAGAACACGGCGTCGCGCCCTGGACGGAACTGCCCCTGTGGACGCCGCAGGAGACAACCGACGAATGGCGGGGAGCCGCGTCCTTTTCGGCAGCGCGGGCAGTGGCGGCGGGCCTGACCTTCCGTTCTCTCGCCCAAACCGTGCGCGACACGCTCGCCTGGGACAGCATGCTCCCTTCGGATGTGCCCCTCAAAGCGGGGCTGACCCCGGAGCGGGAAGGGGAACTGCTGCGGGAGTGGGCCAGAAACCTATCCTCGCCATAAAGAGACCCTCACCCCGCCATCGGAATGGCGACCCTCGCCCGTCCTGACGGGAGAGGGTGGCTTGCCGGAGGCAAGCCGGGTGAGGGCCTTCCTGCTACAAAAACGCCAGCCCGCCATCGGGAGCAAGGGCGGCCCCGGTCACAAACTCAGCGAGCGGAGACGCATAAAACAGAGCGACACGGGCCACGTCTTCGGGGGAGGCGAGGCGGCGCAGCGGGGTTTGACGGGCAACCCGTTGTTTGACTTCTTCGGGCAGGGATTGCGAGAACTCCGTGAGCGTCATGCCCGGCGCGATGGCGTTCACCGTGATGCCATCCGGTCCCAACTGTCGGGCCAGCGTGCGCGCGAAGCCGATTAATGCGCTTTTCGCCGTCGTGTGGACAACATAATCGGGGGCGAGCGCGGTGCTCAGGGTGGGGACAAAAACAATGATGCGCCCGCTTCCCTGATCCTGCATGAGAGGAACAACCGCCCGCGTCGGGTTCACCGTCGCGCCCACCACGCTGTCAAACTCCGCGCGAAAGTCGTCCCAGGTGGCGGTTTGCAGGGTGAGGCCCTGCGCGAAGGACGACGCATTGTTGACCAGAACGTCTATGCGCCCGAAGTGGGACAGCGCGTCGGCGACCATGCCTTCGGTTGCGCCGGGGTCAGTTAAATCGGCCTGAAGCGCGACGCCGCCGATTTCCTGCGCCAGCGCGCGCGCCGCGTCCCCACTCGCGCGGTAATGAACGACGACCCGCGCCCCTTCCGCCGCATATAAACGCGCGACAGCACTCCCGATGCCGCGCCCAGCGCCCGTCACCAGCGCCACTTTATTTTCCAGCAGCACGGGCCATTCTCAATTGCACCAACTCGCGCGGCAGCACGAATGCCACGTCCTCGTCGCGCACGCGCACGTCTTCCACCTGCGCCACGCCCCGCTGCCGCAGTTCTTCTAACACGCCCTGCACCTGACCCTCCGGCGCGGACGCCCCACTGCTGACCCCCACCGTGCGCGCGCCCGCGAGCATGGCGTCCGTGATATCCTCCGCGCCGCCAATCAGATAGGCGCGCGCGCCCAGAGACTCCGCCACCTGCCGCAGAGATTTGGTGTTGGAGGAAGTCTGCGAGCCAATCACGAGCACAACATCGCTGCGGGGCGCAATCACCTTCATGGCGTCCTGCCGATTCTGCGTCGCATAGCAGATGTCGCCCGACGGCGGGTCTTCCAGGCGGGGAAAGCGGGCGCGCAGAGCGGCCACAATGTCGGCGGTCTCGTCAATGGAAAGCGTGGTCTGCGTGAGATAAATGAGACGCGCTTCAGGCGGCTCCGGCAGAGCGGCCACATCGCCAATGTCGCATACCAGGTGCAGCCGTCCGGGCGCTTCGCCCAATGTCCCTTCCGTCTCCACGTGTCCGTTATGGCCGATATAAAAGATGCCGTAGCCACGCCTCAGAAACTTATGCACTTCCAGGTGGATTTTTGTCACCAGTGGGCAGGTGGCGTCAATCACGCGCAGGCCGCGTTCTTTGGCCTCGTCGCGCACGGCGGGGGCGACCCCATGCGCGGAAAACACCAGCACGCTGCCAGGCGGCACAACGGTTAAATCATCGGTGAAGATGGCCCCCTGCTGGCGCAGGCTGTCTACCACGTGCTCGTTATGCACAATCTCATGGCGCACATAAACCGGCGGCCCAAAGATGCCTAATGCCTGCTCCACGACTTCAATGGCGCGGTCAACCCCGGCGCAGAAGCCGCGTGGGCTGGCAAGAAGAGCGTTCATATCCCTATTGTACCCGGCAGACGCATGGTAAGTAATCATTCAGAAATGTGTTAAACTGTAGTCATGCCGAAAACCATCGTCATCACGCTCACCGCCCAGGAACGCGCCGCGCTGGAAAAAGCCGCAAAGTACGGCTCCACACCCTCGTTGCGCCTGCGCTGCCAGGCCGTTCTGCTCAAAACACAGAAGCGGCCCTCGGCAGACGTTGCCCACCAACTCGGCTGTTGCGAAGTCGCCCTCAACACGTGGCTCAAACGCTACCAGCAGCAGGGCCTTGCGGGCCTCCAGCTCAAAACAGGCCGAGGACGCAAAGCCATCCTCCAAGCAGACACCGACCTTGCCGCCGTACGCCGCGCGGTAGAGGGCAGCCGCCAGCGCCTTTCCCTTGCCAAAGCCGAACTGGAGCAAGAACTGGGCAAGCAGTTCTCCCAACTGACGCTGCGCCGCTTCCTCAAAAAAACGGTGGACGCTACAAACGTATTAGAAGGCGGGTGAAGCACGCGCCTAATGCCGATGTCTACACGCTCAAGCGTGAGGTTCTCGCCCAACTGGAGGCCCTGACTGAGCAGGGCCACATTGACCTGGTGTACGGCGATGAAAGCCGCGTGTCTCTGCTGCCGTGCATTCCCTACGGCTGGCAGTTCATGGGTGAGCAGGTCGTTATGCCCAGCCAGCAAGGTGGAGGCGTCAATTGTCTGGCCTTGATTTCGCGCACGAGCCAATGCCAATCCTTCCTGACCAGAGGGGCCATCACCGCCGAGTGGCTCAGCGAGCGGTTAGACACCGTTTCGCGTTCCCTGCGCCGCCTGACGGTGCTGGTTTTAGACAATGCGCGGGTGCATACCAAAGCGGTCAGAGAGCGGGGGGCGCTCTGGCAGGAGCGGGGGTTGTTCGTCTGGTTCCTGCCGACGTACTCGCCGCACCTCAACATTGCCGAAGTGCTGTGGCGTAAACTCAAGTATGAATGGCTGCGTCCCCAAGACTATGCGGATGAAGACACGCTGCGTTATGCTGTTTGGCAGGCCCTCAAAGCCGTCGGAAAATCGTTGAGTATTAAGTTCTCCCCTTTCAAGACAGTCACAACAGTTTAACCTATTTCAGAACAAGTACTTAGTAGGATTTGTAGTCGATATATCTGCCGTACATCACTCCTGAATACGCGCTTTTCCTGCTGGCTCCACGTCACTTTACCTAATTCTATTAATTCATGATTAGTTTACTAGTAAATAGGGTATTATGTGCTCCTCAGCAGCCCGGAGGCCACGCACCGACGTGAAATGCTGCGAGAATGTCGGATGGACACAGAAGGAGAATCACATGAAGGGTACACAGATTTGCCAGCCGAATGCCGCCCCCAACGCGGCCTCGGAACTGGCCCCACAGAAAAGCCGGAATGCAGCAACCGGCTTTACTTTGATTGAGCTGCTCGTCGTCATCGCCATCATAGCCGTGCTCGCGGCTATCTTGTTCCCTGTCTTCGCCAAAGCCCGCGAAAAGGGGCGGCAGACCGCCTGCCTGTCTAATATCAAGCAATTAGGACTGGGGATGCTTCAGTACACGCAGGACTTTGATGAAACCTACCCACAATCGGTCAGCGAGAGGGAAAGCGCTGGTGTCGGCGTCAACGACCCCACCACTGCGGCTCAGTGGAGCATTCGTGGTCACCTCGGTTCTTACATTCCCGGCGGCTTGAGCACCAGCCAGAACAGCAACATCTTCCACTGCCCGGACGGCGTGATTGCCTGGCCCGCACAGGCCACCTCCGGCGCTCCCAGCGCCGCCGTCGTCTACTGGCCCTCGGATTACGGCTTCAACTTCAATGAGGCCAACATCGCCGCCGCCGCGTCGCCCCATCAGACTGCGTTCCAGACCGCCGACCCCTCCCCCGGCGTCGGAACCGCGGGCGTCAATGACGCCGACTTCGGCTTCAACGAGACCGTGAAAATCGGGAGCGTCGCCAACACCGCCCAGTTTATCATTGTGGGGGACTCCGACCGCTCTGATGGCACCATCTCGCGCGGTGGTATGTTCCCAGAAGGCTCCGGCCCGACTGACCCGGCGCCGTTCAACTGCGAGTTTGCGGCCAATCCCGCCGAGTTGCATCCCTATGCGCGGCACTCGCTGGGCTGCAACTTCGGCTTTGCCGACGGCCATGCCAAATGGCAGCGCCCGGACGCCACTTGGACAAACCACTTCACCAACGAATGGCGGCGCAACCCGTCTTAACCTCCGGCGCGTCACGTTCTTTGCATGAGATGCTTTCCGGCCCTGGTGGAGTTCGCTTCGCCGGGGCCGCTTTTTGCGTCCGACGAACATTACGCTGCCCTTTTCGTCAAGCAGGGACGATACCAGCAAAAGACACAGGAGAACTGCCATGAAAGCACTCACTCTCGGACGCAGCGCGCTGGGCTTAACCGGCCTGCTGCTGACGATGCTTGCCCCGCTCGCGCAGGCGCAGGACAACCCCCCGATACCTCCCGCGCCCCTGCAAAGTGGCCCCGGCGGCCCCGGCGGCAATCCCGGCGGCCCCGGCGGCAATCCGGGCGGACGCGGCGGCTTCGGCAATCGGGGCGGCGGGCGCGGCGGCTTCGCCGGGCGCTTTTCCATGGGAACGGTGAGCGCGGTAGATACGGCGGCGGGCACGCTGACCCTCACTCCGAACAACGGGGGAGAGGCGCAGACCGTCAAACTTGGCCCCGCTGCGACCGTGATGACGCAGGAGACTATTCCCGTCAGCCGCCTGCGCGTCGGCGAAAACGTGCGCGTCACCGGCGTGCCTGTCACGATCACGGCCTCTCAGATTGTGGCGGGCGACCTGCCGACGGGCTTGCCGGGCGGCGGGCGGCGCGTCGGCGCAAATGCACAGCCCGGCGGCGCAGGCGCACAACCCGGTGGCCTCCGGCGAACCGGCGCAGCGTCGGGCACGACCACGATGAGCGCGAGCGTTCTGAGCCTGAACCCGCTCACCCTAAGCGTGGGCGACAACGTTGCAGTCGCGTTGAAACTGGCCCCGGATGCCAAAGTCAGCCGCATTTCCTCCACCACGCTCGGTCAAGTGAAGGTGGGCGACCAGATTGTCGCCACCGGGCAGACTCAGGATGACGGCACGTTTGCCGCCACGATGGTTGCTGTCAACATGGACATGGGCAGCATGGGAATGGGCGGCTTTGGGCGCGGCGGCTTTGGCGGGCCAGGCGGCGGCTTTGGCGGGGGCCAGGGCGGCAACGGCGGGGCGGGCGGCTTCGGGCGTCGTCGCGGCGGCGGTCTGCCGGGCGGGGGAAATGCGCCGCCCAATGGCGACAATGCTCCTCCAATGGGGCCGCCTCCGCCGGGCGGGGACAATGGAGCGGTCTCCGATGGCAGCCCCAATGTGCTCATCAACGGGGAATAGTGAAAGCAAAAAAGGGCGCAGGCAGGATGCCTGCGCCCTTTTGCTTGTGTGCCTGTCTCAGGGATAAATGCCGCGCGTCAAAGTCGCCTCAGCCACGCGCGAAACGCCAACCACGTAGGCCGCCGTCCGCAAGTCTACTTCGTGCGTCTGCGCGGCCTCCCAGACCTGCTCAAACGCCCGCTTCATCACGCGACTCAAGCGATGGTTGACCTGCGCCTCGCTCCAGAAGAACGACTGCATATCCTGCACCCACTCAAAGTAGGAGACAGTCACGCCGCCTGCGTTCGCCAGCACATCCGGCACCAGCAGAATGCCCCGATCGCGCAGAATGGAGTCGGCCTGCGGCGTGGTCGGCCCATTCGCGCCTTCCACCACCATGCGCGCCCGCAGGCGCGGGGCGTTCACATGGGTAATCTGGCCCTGCATCGCAGCGGGAACCAGCACGTCGCAGGGCAGTTCCAGCAGGGCTTCATGGCTCACCATCTCGGCTTCGGGGAAGCCCACAACCGATCCAGTGCGCTTGGCATAGGCGACCAGCGCGGGAACATCCAGCCCGTTCGCATTGTGGATGCCGCCGCGCACATCGGAAACGCCAACAACGCTCGCGCCGCGCTGATGGAAGATGCGGGCGGCGGCGTTGCCGACATTGCCGAAGCCCTGAATAACCACGCGCGCCCCCGCCATTGACCATCCGCGCCGCTGCATGGCCTCCTCGGTGACAATCACCACACCTAAACCCGTCGCGTCAATGCGCCCTTCGGAGCCGCCGATGGAAACGGGCTTGCCTGTTACTACCGCCGGAACCGTGTGGCCCGCGTGCATGGAATAGGTGTCCATCAGCCACGCCATAATCTGCCCGTTGGTACCCACGTCGGGCGCGGGAATGTCACTGTCAGGGCCAATAATGATGCTGATTTCGGTGGTGTAGCGCCGCGTCAGGTCTTCCAGTTCCGCCAGCGTCAGTTGAGAGGGGTCGCAGACGACGCCGCCTTTGGCCCCGCCGAAGGGAATGTCTACGATGGCACACTTCCACGTCATCCACATGGCGAGCGCGCGCACCTCATCAATGTCGGTTTCGGGGTGAAAGCGCAGGCCACCTTTGGCAGGGCCGCGCGACGTGTTGTGCTGCACCCGATACCCTGTGAACATCTGCGTGCCGCCCCGCGACATATTCACCGGGAAATGCACGGTAAGTTCGCGCTTGGGCTGCTGCAGAATGCGGTGCAGCCCTTCGTCCAGGCCAATCAGCCCGGCAACGTTCTCTAATTGCCGCAGGGCAATCTGATAGGGATTCGTTTCGTCGGTGGTAGGACGCGCTGCCACAGTCGTCATTGTCTCTGGCATGATTTTTCTCCTCCGGCAGCCTCGCGTCTTTGCGAAGATGCTGCCGCTTGCTGTCTCTATTGTAGCATTATCGGTCAATTCCGTCCAATTGTTTATAACATCGTCTGCCCTTAAAGCATTCCCTCTCGGCGCGGCTTTCAACCGAAACGCGGCTTTTTGGCGGCAGGGCTTGACGCAGGCGGCGTTTTATGTTAAGATAGCCTCAGATAGTTCCCGGTCTTTCTGCCAGCCAATCACTGGCTGCCAGGCACGCGCGGAAGGGTTTGCATAGGGAGGTTTATGCCATGAAAAATGCGCTCGCGGCCTGGGTCTGCGCGGCCTGCCTGTTCTGCGCTGCTGCTCCGGTGCAGGCGCAGTCGTCCGTGTTTGACTTTGAAAGCGTCGCCCTCGGAACCGCCACCTCCTTCACGGACATCAACAACGGGTTGGCGGCGACCTTTTCCACGCCCAGCGATCCCGGCGGCTTCGCAGTCGGCAGCAGTTTCTTCCAGACCCTGACCGGCAATATTCTCGCGTCCCCCGGCCCGGCAGGTCAGTCTCATGTGCCGCTGGACATCACGTTTGACCAGCCGCTTTCCAGTTTCTCCCTGAACTATGCCACCGATGACTTCCAATCCGCCGCCAGTCCGATCACTATGAGCCTTTATTCCGGCGGCCTGAGCGGCACGCTGATTGGCTCCATGACCGAAACGGGCGTTGTCCCTGCTGGGGGCTTCTACCCGGAAGGCGTGTTCTCTTTCAGCGGCGGGCAGGCGTTTGACGCTGTGTCTCTGAGCGCCGCCCCCACACACTATTTCGCGGTAGACAACCTGAAGTGCCGGGGCGCGGTTCCCGAAGCCTCGCCGCTCGCCCTGCTGGGTCTGGGCCTGCCTGCTTTGGGGCTGCTGGCCCGCCGCGCGCGCCGCCCCTAACCCTGTTCCCGTGACACAGCAACGCCCCTTCTTCCCATGAAGAAGGGGCGTTTTGCATTCAGCGCGCCTGCTCACGAAGCAGGCGAGGGTGCAGGCGGCGGGGGTGGCGGTGGAGGAGCGGGAGAAAGCGCAAGCGGGGGTAAATCCGGCGCAGGCGGCGTCGGAGCGGCGCTCGGCGCAGCCATCGCCGCAGAAGGCTGCGCCGCAGGAGTGAGCGCGGCCTGAATGCTCTTTGCCCAGCGCTGCGCCAACTGCTGCGCGCTGGTGGCTCCTGCCCCCGTCGCATCATCCGGCGTGACGGTAAGCACAGGCGTCCCGGCCAGAGTGAGACAGTAAACATCGGCGCGGGTCTGGATAACGTGCCCCGTTTTCACCCGTTTCGTTGGGGCCTTCTGGGGAACGAGCGTGACCTTGAGCGCGTCTGGACTGCTGGCTTCGGGACGATTGGCAAGGCGCGCGAGGCGGCTGGTGAGCGCATCGGCGCGCTCCACAGCGGTCAGGCCGCCCGGCTGCGGGCCAATCACGCGAAACACATCTTTGCCGTGCAGCGTCACAGTGCCGATCCCGCCGCCCACCTGTTCCAGCTTGTCCGTCACCGTCAGCGGCGGGTTGGGGGGGATAACCGGCTCTGGCATATTGGACGGGCGATAATTGACGCGCGGCAGCACCTGCTGCAAGCGCCGCGCCCAGCGGGTTGCCAGCATCAAAGGGACACCGCCGCCAGCCGCCGCTGTCGTCGCCGCGTCCACTGTCAGCACGCGCCGCCCCAGGGCGTACACGGCGGGCGGCTGACCCGGCGGCGCGTACACGGTCACATCTGCGGGAACGATGCCAGGAAAGCCCAGCAGGTCGGTCAGGCGGCTGGTGAGCAGGTCGGCGCGCTCCTGCGCGGTTTGTCCCCCCGCCGCCGCGCGCACGCGCAAAATCATCATGCCGCCAAGTTCTACATCTGCCGGGGCTGACGGCTCGGCGACAGGCGTATCGGACGGGGCAGCCAGCGGCGTTTGCGCCCTTCCCGGCCCTATCAGGCTCAAAGTCCAGGTCATCAGCAGGCACGCAGCAATGCGTCGCATTCCGTATCCTCCTGCGCTTATTTTACCCGGCGCGGCAGGTATACTGGGCAGCATGATTTATTCCAACCGAGGGGCCCTCTGCGCCTGCCTGTTTTTTGCCCTGTCACTTGCTCCCTCCGCCCGCGCCAACTCGCCTGCGCGCACAGCGGCGAATTTCGCGTCCGGCAGCGGCAACATTTTGTATCTGGCAGCGGGCATTGGCCTGCCGCTTCTGTCCGACGGCGGTGCGGGGCGCACCCATGCCCTGCGCGCGCTGGACGCGATGGGCACGAGCGTGCTGCTCACCGAAGGGTTGAAAGCCCTGACCCGCGAAAAGCGCCCTAACTCCAACGCCCACGACAGTTTTCCGAGCGGCCATGCGACTGCAGCTTTTGCAGTCGCCACCGCCGAAAGCCAATTTCACCCGCGTCAGGCTCCGCTCTGGTTTCTGGGGGCCGCGCTCATCTCCTACTCGCGCGTGCGGCTGCATCGCCACACAGTGGGGGACGTGGCGGCGGGCGCGGCCATCGGCTACGGGGTGACGCGCGTGGAACTGAGCGCGCCGCGCGGCCTGATTTTGTCGCCCATTATCAGCCCTGACGGGCGCGGCCTGGGGCTGCAAGTCAGCCATCCTCTTTGAGAAAGGCCAAACGGCAAAAAGGGCGGCCACAGTTCACTGTGGCCGCCCTTTCTTCTCGCGGTTCCTCTGGCGGAGCGTGAGAGATTCGAACTCTCGCGGGGCCATACGACCCCCTACAGGTTTAGCAAACCCGCCTCTTCAGCCAGCTTGAGTAACGCTCCTCACCCCGCAGGCATCTGCATCGCTATTCTAGCACAAGTCCCCGAAAAAAGCAACCGCCGCGCCACCTGCATTTTCCTTCCATCTTTTCTCTTGACAAGATGCCCAAAGGCTGTTATGATAAGGAAGTCCTGTCTGCTTCGGCGTGGACTTGCGCGCCGCGACTGCCCTGCGCTGCCGCCCGGTCATTCTCACAGGATACCGGGAGCAAGACCGGCCTGTTCGCGCAAAAACCCGTCTTCTTGCTGGCCCTGGCTGCCAGGGATTTCCTGCCACTTGGCATGCTTTGTGCAGAACCGATTGTGGATAATACTGTCCGCGACCGGCGCGCTGCGCCCCGACTAAAGGAGGTCTGACACACAGTTCTACCCGCTCCCCCGGCGCTTTCCCGCCCTGTCGCCGCTGCTGGCGAGGCGCTGTGGCAAGCCGCTATTTCCGCACGGCTCTCCCCGCTTCACAGAGGGAGACTGCAACACGCCGTTTCAAACGGCTCTACTGAAGGAGAAAGACACATGACACGCATTTTCACACGGATGGCCGCGCTGCGCCGACTTCCCCTGATGGGAACGCTCTGCGCCGCGCTGCTGCTGACGGCTTTGCTGCCGTCGGCGCGCGCCGCCACTCTGACCACGCTGCACACGTTTAACGCTGCCTCCACCGGCAGCGCCCCCGGCGACACTGACAAACTGCTGCTTGTTTCCGGCAACTACTACGGCGTCACCACCAGTGGCGGCTCCAACAACTACGGCACCGTTTATCAACTCACCCCCGCAGGCGTGATGACTGTCCTGCATGAGTTCACCTACTACCAGGATGGCGCGAACCCGCACGGCCAGCTCGTCAAGGGAATTGACGGCAAGCTGTACGGTGTCTTCCAGCAGGGCACCGCGAGCGGACGCGGCGGCATCTTCAAGATCAATACCGACGGCACCGGCTACGCGGTCGTCTATTCCTTCACCGGCAGCGCCACCGATGGCGGCGACCCCTACGGCGGCCTCGTGCAGGACAGCGCGGGCGTCCTCTACGGGACAACCCAGCAGGCTGGCGCGGTCGGCTACGGCACCGTCTTCAAAGTCAAAACCGACGGCACGTCCTTCAAAGACCTGCACGACTTTGACCCCAGCGCCGACGGCTACAACCCCTACTACCAGCTCGTCCTGAGCGGCACCACGCTGTACGGCTCACTGACCAACGGCGGCTCCACGAGCTACGGCTCCGTGTTCAGCGTCAGCACCACCGGCACGAACTTCACGATTGTCCATGCGTTTGCCGCCTCCACCGATGGCGCGTACCCGCAGGGCCTCATTCTGGGCGCGGATGGCAAGTTCTATGGCATAGCCAGCCAGAGCGGCCCCAGCAACTATGGCACTGTCTACAAGATGAGCACCACAGGCGGCGGCTACACGGTGGTGCAGGCGTTTGACTACACCAACACCGGCGGCTACCTGTCCGGCACGCTATCGCAGGACAGCGCGGGCATCCTGTACGGTGCCTCCACTCAGGGCGGCCCTAACAGCGGTCAGGGAACCATATTCAAGGTCAAGACCGACGGCACCAACTTCCTCGTGCTCCACTCGTTCGCCAACAACGGGCAAGAAGGCACCGGCGGCGATCCCGGCGTGACCATCAACGGCACCACCCTGATTGGCTCGCGCTCTTCTGGTGGCTCGCAACCGGATGGCATCAACCGCAACCTGGGCACTATCTTCACGCTGCCCACCACCGGCACCACCGGCTTCCACGTGCTGTACGACTTTGACACCGGCTTCACCGATGGCTATAACTCCTCCAGCGCCCTTGTCTACGATGCCGCCAACGGCAACTACTACGGCACCACGCGCACAGGTGGCTGGTATAACGACGGCACCATCTTTAAGATGACGCCTTCCGGCGCCGTCACCATCCTGTACAACTTCACCAATGGCTTTGACGGCAATCAGCCGTTCTCCACGCTGGTTCTAGCCAACGGCACCCTGTATGGTTCCACCTACTACGGCGGCACCTACGGCAGCGGCACGGTCTTCCAGATCAAGCCCGACGGCACAGGGTTCACAACCATCTACGTCTTCGGACAGGCAGCAGGGGCCTCTATCCCGGCCAGCCTGATCATGGGCGCGGACGGCAATCTGTACGGCACCTCCTACTCTGGCGGCCAGTACAATGCTGGCACCGTGTTTGAGTTGACCCTGAGCGGCACGGAGACCATTCTCCACTCGTTCAAGGGCAACCCCGATGGGGCCAACCCCTACGGCAGCCTTGTGCAGCTTTCGGACAACAGCTTCTATGGCACCACCATCAACGGCGGCGTCAACAACCAGGGCACAATCTTCAAGATTACCCCCGGTGGAACGCTGACCGTGCTGCATAGCTTCTCTGCCGCAGCCGATGGAGACAACCCGGACAGCGGCGTCATTCAGGCTGCTGATGGCAAACTGTACGGCACGACATCCACCTCCGGCCCCAGCGGAGTGGGCACTATCTACAGCATCAGCACCACGGGCACCGGCTACCATCTCGTGCATCAGTTCTCGTCCAGCACGGATGGCGCTGGCCCCATCGCGGGCGTCATTCAAGCAACGGACGGCAAACTGTACGGCACGACCTCCAGCGGCGGGCCGAACGGCGGCGGCACGGCGTATCGCATTGCCACCAACGGCGGCTCGTTCAGCGTGCTGAATGCCTTTACCACCAGCAGCACCACGGCAGGCTACAACCTGCAAAACAACCTGCTGGAAGGGCCGGACGGCAACTTCTACGGCACCACCTACTACGGCGGCGTCGTGCCTTCTACCGAACCTAACCTGAGCGTCGGCGGCACGGTCTTTGAGCTGGTGACGCAATTGCCCATCATCACGAGCTTCACGCCGAGCCACGGCCCGGTGGGAACAGTGGTGACTATCACTGGCGTCAACTTCATCGCAGGCGCAACGGTCAAATTCGGCTCGGTATCGGGCACGAACACGACCGTCGTGTCTAGCACCAAGATCACCACCAAAGTCCCGGCGGGCGCTCCGGCGTCCTCCTCGATCACCGTGACCACATCTAAGGGCACGGCGACCAGCGCGGCCAAGTTCATGGTTCCGTAAGGACGCTCCGCGTCTGTTGTTTGCCGCCCTGCGCCCAAAAGCGCGGGGCGGCTTTTTTGCGCCCGCCGCATGGGGTATCATAGACGCCATGAGTTCCCCCCTTCTGGACAGCCTCAATGACGCCCAGCGCGAGGCGGTGCTGCACGAAAGCGGCCCCGTGCTCATCTTCGCGGGAGCCGGTTCCGGCAAGACCAACGCCCTCACCAAGCGCATCGCCTATCTCATTCAGGAGCGCGACATTCGCCCCTACAACATTCTCGCCGTGACATTCACCAACAAAGCAGCGGCGGAGATGAAGGAGCGCATCGCTAATCTGGTCGGCGACACCGCCATGCGCGACCTGTGGGCGGGCACGTTCCACTCGCTCTGTGCCCGGTGTCTGCGCGAGCGGGGCAGTCAGATTGGCTTGGACAAGAACTTTTCCATCTACGACGACGGTGACCAGTTGGCCCTCGTGAAAGAAAGCCTGCGTGAGTTAGACCTGGACGACAAGCGGTTCGCCCCGCGCGCCGTCTTAGGGCTTATTTCTAAGGCCAAAGAGACGCTGCAAACCCCGAAAGATATTCAAGACGACTTCACGGCGTCGCCGTTTGAGCGCGCCATCGGGCAGGTGTACCAACTGTACGAGGAGAAGTTGGCCCTCTCCAACGCCCTGGACTTTGACGACCTGATTATGAAGACCGTGCAGCTTCTGCGCGAGAGCGAGCGGGCGCGGGCGCACTACCAGAACCGCTTCCAATTCGTCCACTGCGACGAGTTCCAGGACGTGAACGATAGCCAGTACCAACTTCTGACCCTGTTCGCGGGCAAGCACAAGAACATCTGCGTGGTGGGTGACGATGACCAGTGCGTTGTGGAAGGCACGCCCATTCTCACGCCGTCGGGTTATGTGCCGGTGGAGAGCGTCAAGGAAGGCGACACCATTCTCGCCGCCTGCGGTGCTGAATGTTTAGCTCCTGCTGTCGTTGATAATGTATCGGCTAATGATTATGCTGGGCCAATTCGTCATATACAGACAGAGCACGGCGCAACTGTGCGCGTCACGCCAAACCATATCCTCTTCAAGAGCCTCCCTACATATGGAAGAGGCGAAGTAAGCCCTGAAGTGCCTTATGAGGTTGTCAGTAGGAAGCCAATCTACGGCTATTATGACGAAGGCTTGAGAAAGCTCTTATCCAGAAGCGAGATTAGCTTCTCCATGCTTCGTGATACAGAGATTTCAGAATATGGGGTGCATCCTTATTTTGAGGTTCATCGCTTTGCCGGGAATGGCAATACCTGCACAGCACGATTTGATGATTATGATGAGGCTTGGGCCTTCGCTAAATACCTTCAACAACGTCACTTTGTCGCAGGCATCAATGTGAGTGCCTATGTGGGAAGAGGCTATGTTGCTGATTATGCCGAAGTCTTGACTTGCTGGCATCTCTTGCCGGTTGTCTCCCTTGTGCCAGAACCCAAAGTAGGCGACAGTCGCATCTGCGCTATCTCCGATGAGGACTACACCGGCAAGGTGTACGACCTGAGCGTTGCCAATCTCCGCAACTATGTCGCGGGCGGCATTGTCGTGCATAACTCCATCTACGCCTTCCGGGGCGCGAACGTGCAGATTATCCTCAACTTTGAGCGCGACTTCCCCGACGCCCGCATCATCAAATTGGAGCAGAATTACCGGAGCACCAAGACCATCTTGGACGCCGCCTACCATGTCGTTCGCAACAACCGAGGGCGCGCGGACAAGCGGCTGTGGACGGAAAACGTGGACGGCGAACAACTCACTCTGCTGGAAACGCCTAACGAGGTGGAGGAAGCCGCCGCTGTGGTCAATGTGGTGCGGGAGGGAACCATCGGCGGCGACCGGCGCTATTCAGACTTCGCCGTTCTGTACCGCGCTAATTCACAGTCGCGGGCGATGGAGGAGCAGTTCCTCAATTACCGCATCCCCTACAAGATCGTCGGCGGCGTGCGCTTCTATGAGCGGCGGGAAATCAAGGACGTGCTCGCGTACCTGCGCGTCCTGCAAAACCCGTATGACAGCGTGAGCCTGCGGCGCATCATCAATGTGCCTACGCGCGCTATCGGCGTCTCCACCATTGAAAAGATAGCCAATTTCGCTGCCCGCTCCGAAATCGCCTTCTGGGACGCCTGCCGCCGTGTGCAGGAGATTGACCTGCCGTCTCGCGCCCGGCACAGCGTCGCGGCGTTTGTCAAGGCAATGGAGTATTTGCGGACACAGGTGGAGCGTCAAAGCGTCTCGGATTTAGTCCAGAACGTGCTGGACACAACGGGCTACTTAGATGACCTGCGGAAAGAAAACACGCCCGATGCGCAAAGCCGTGCCGACAACGTAGGCGAACTGCTTTCGGTGGCAAAGGCGTTTGAGGCGCAGGCGGGCGATGACGGCGACAAGTCTCTCACCGCGTATCTGGAACACGTCTCGCTGGTGTCCGATTTGGACACGCTGGAAGACACTGCCAACTCGGTCACGCTGATGACGCTGCACGCGGCGAAGGGGCTGGAGTTCCCCGTTGTCTTTCTGGTGGGACTGGAAGAAGGCGTCTTCCCCCATATCCGCGCGATGGGCGACCAGAGCGAACTGGAAGAAGAGCGCCGCCTGTGCTACGTGGGCATCACCCGCGCCCGCGAAGACCTGTATCTCTCCTACGCAGGCTCCCGAATGCTGTTTGGGCAGGTGCAGCGAAACCCCGTCTCGCGTTTCGTGTCCGAGATACCGATGTCCCTGTTCCTGGCAAAGAGTTCCCGGCGCGGCGCGGCCCGCGACTACGTTCCGACGCTCACGGACGGCAGCCGTCGCCCCCAATCCACCACCGCCCCCCGCTGGGAGGAACTGGCGCAGGCAACGTCCCGCAAAGCCGCGCGCGCGCCCGCTCCTCAGCCCTTCGCGCCCGGTGAGCGCGTGCGCCATTCTGTCTTCGGCGAAGGCTTCGTGATTGCCTACGAAGACACGCTGATTAAAGTGCAGTTCCTCGGCGCGCACGGCCTCAAAAAACTGGACTTAGCCTTTGCCAAATTGGAGAAAGCCTGATGGATACGCCTTTCCCCTCGTTGCGCGGCGGGTTGATTGTTTCCTGTCAGGCGCTTGCGGGTGAGCCGCTCTTTGGCGCGCACATCATGGCCCGTCTCGCGGTGGCGGCAGAAGCGGGGGGCGCAGTCAGCATTCGCGCCAACTCCCCTGCTGACATAGCCGCCATCCGCGCCGCAACTTCTTTGCCACTTATCGGCCTGTGGAAGCAGGACACGCCCCTGTTTCCCGTTTATATCACGCCCACTCTGAGCGCGGCGCAGGCGGTCGCTGATGCGGGCGCAGACATTATCGCTGTAGACGCGACACTCCGCCCGCGCCCGGAAGACGACACTGCCACCTTTATCCGGCGCGTGCGCGAGGCGACCGGCAAGCCTGTGCTCGCTGATGTTGCCACGCTGAACGACGCCCTCGCCGCGCAGGACGCCGGGGCCGCGTTTGTGTCCACCACGCTGTCCGGGTACACGGACGACAGCCCCCGTCAGGATGGCCCGGATTTGGAGTTAGTCGCACGGCTCGCGGCGCGTCTCTTTGTGCCCGTCATTGCAGAGGGGCGCATTGCAACGCCGGAGCAGGCGCGGGCCGCATTAAACGCGGGCGCATGGGCCGTCGTGGTCGGCGGAGCCATCACGCGCCCGCAGGCCATTGCCGCCCGCTTTGCGTCCGCCTTGCGCCAGCCATGACCCTGTATCTTGGCATTGACATCGGCGGCACCAAGATTGCAGGCGCGCTTGTCACCGCGCAGGGACAGGTGACTCGGCGCGCGCAGGCCCCAACTCCCGCGCAGGAAGGCGGCCCGGCGGTGCTGGAAGCCGCGCTGGCGCTGGCGCGCGCGCTCGCCGCTGGACACAGCCTTAACGGGGTGGGGGTCGGCGCGGGCGGGCAGATTGACGCGGCGCGCGGCGTGGTGATTTCTGCCACAGCCATTCTGCCTGGCTGGGCTGGAACCGACCTGCGCGGCATGTTTTCGGACGCATTCGCTGTCCCCGTCGTCTGCGACAACGATGTCAACGCCCTGGCCGTCGGGGAAGCGCGCTTCGGCGCGGCGCGGGGCCTTGCGACTGTTGCGTTCCTTGCGCTGGGAACGGGCGTCGGCGGCGCGCTGCTTCTGCACGGACAGCCTCATCGCGGGGCGCACCACAGCGGCGCGGAGTTCGGACAGATTGTGTTAAACTGCGCGGGCGGGAACGCAGGCCGCACGGTGGAAGACGCGGCGAGCGGGCCGGGATTGGTGCGCGCCTGGCGTGAAGAAAGCGGCAACTGGACAATGCCCTGCACCGGCGAAGAGGTCGCGGCGCAGGCCGCGCGCGCCCCCGATGGCCCCGCCGCGCGCGCCGTTTATTCCGTCGGAACGGCGCTGGGGTGGGGACTGGTGACGCTTTCGGCGGCGCTTGACCCGGATTTGTTCTTGGTGGGGGGCGGCCTGTCTCAACTGGGCGACGCGCTTCTGGAACCGGCCCGCCGGATTCTGCGCGAGCGCGCGCTCCCCGGCCCGGCAGCGTGCCCCGTTGTCGCGGCGGCGCTGGGCGCGGATGCCTCCGTGATTGGCGCGGCGGCGCTTGCCATGCCGTTCGCGTGATGGGGAACGGAAAGCGGACGCGCAGGCGTCCGTCTGTCGGGCCGTTTCCTTCTGCCAAAGGCAGAACGAAGGCTGCACAGTGAGTGTTTAACGGTTGCACAACGCTTGCATTACGGTTGCACAGTGAGTGTTTAACGCTTGCATTACGCTTGCACAGTGAATGTTTAACGCTTGCATCCAGGTCGCATGAAGGCAGAACGACGCGCGACGCGACGCGCAAAAGGAAACGGTGAATGCTGCGGCTGCTGTTAGTCCCGCTAGATGAACGGCCCGTCAACACGCGCTATCCCGCCATGCTCGCGGCGATAGGCGGGGCCAAACTCGCGCTGCCGCCCGACGCCATTCGCGGGCAGGGGCGCAGGGGCGCGGACTTAAACGCCCTGCAAGACTGGCTCCGAGCCGAAGCGTCCCATTGCGCCGCCGCCCTCGTTTCGGCGGACTTTCTTGCGTATGGCAATCTGATTCAGTCCCGCATCTCTGCCGAGTGCGCTGCCGACTGCCTCGCGCGCCTGCGTCTGCTCCGTGAACTGCATGACGGCGGCTGCTCCGTCCATGCGTTTTCCGTCATTACCCGCGTCCCTGATGCCAATGACTGCGTGGAGGAACCCGACTACTGGGGCGAATGGGGCACGCGCTGTGCCCGCTGGGCGCGTCTCGCCCACCGCGCTGAAAAGGAAACGCTCCCGGAAAGTGACCGTCTGGCGCTGGACACGCCCGCCTTCCCCGACACCGTGCGCGCCGACTGGCTGACCCGGCGTTTGCGGAACCACGCTGTCAACTTAGGGCTGCTGGACATGGCGGCGCGCGGTTCAATCGCTTCTCTGCGACTGGTCTCCAACGACACTGCGCCGTTTGGCCTGCCTTCCCGCGAGCGCGCGTGGCTGGCCGGGTGGGTAAACCTGGTCGGCCTCGCGCCTGGCGAGCGCGTGCTTGGCGCGCGCGTGCTGATGCACCCCGGCGCGGATGAAGTCGGCTCGGCGCTCGTCGCCGCCCTGCTCAACGCGCACGTGCAGCAGGCCCCGCGCGTGTTTGTTTGTTATGCGTTCCCCGCCGACGCCTGCGTTGTGGCCCCCTATGAAGACCGCCCCGTGCGCGAGACCGTTGCCGGGCAGATTGCCGCCTGTGGCTGCGTTCCTGCCGACACCGTGGACGAGTGCGACTTCGTGCTGGGCGTCGCCACCCCGGTTCCGGGCCGGGGCGACTACCGTCTGGAGTATCTGGCGGGTGATAGGCAGGCGCGCGGTTTGGATTACGCCGCGTTTCTCGCGCGGCTTGGCGCGTGGCAGCAGGGCGGCAAGCCCATTGCCCTTGCCGATGTCGCGTATCCCAACGGCGCTGACC
The DNA here is from genome assembly GCA_963835235.1 of uncultured Armatimonadota bacterium. Classification (GTDB taxonomy): domain Bacteria; phylum Armatimonadota; class Armatimonadia; order Armatimonadales; family Capsulimonadaceae; genus CAWIET01. The sequence continues at coordinate 55,020 of CAWIET010000001.1, read as the reverse complement.
CGCTGTTGATGGAGAGTTTGCTGTCGCCCGCCAGTCCCCTGCTGCCAGGCGCGCTCCAAGCCTTCGGCGCGTGGAACACGGCAGGCAACACGCTGGGAACCGTCATCGCGCAGGCATCCTGTGCCCTGCAAGCGGGCGCTGACCCTGTTCGTCAACAGGCGCAGCGCGCCTTTCTGCTGCACCGCTTTCTGGAAGACTGGGGCTACCAAAGCGTCGTGCGCCGCGCCGCCCGCGCGGAAGCCGCGCGCCTGTGGGGACAAGAGGAACGCTGTGAGCCAAGCACTGCTGAGGAAGCCGCCTTGCTGTGCGCCTTCATAGAAAACGGCCTGCGCGCGTGCCTGGGGAAGCTTCAGGCGCGCGGCATCGGCGACGGCCTGTCGCTCGTGCCCGGCAGCGTCCGCCTGCCCTGGGCACGCCTGTTTGAGATTGACTTCACCCTGAAGGAGCCTGCGCCATGAAGCTCTCTGTCTGCCTTGCGCTCGCGCTTTGCCTTTTGTGCGGCCCCCTGTGGCCCCGGCCCGCGCGCGCTGATGCTTCCGCCGTCACTGTCACGCGCATTCACTGGGGCGGCTGGAACGACGCCTGGAAACTCTCCAACGGCATCGTGGACGCCGTTGTCGTGCCGGAAATCGGGCGCATCATGACGTTCCAGTACGCGGGCCGCCCGCAAACCAACGCCGTGTATCAAAACCCGCAATGGGCGGGCAAGACCGAAGCGGACACCGACCCCGCACAATGGGCAAACTTCGGCGGCGACAAACTTTGGCCCGCCCCGCAGTTGGATTGGCCTCTGCACGCGCCCCGCGCCTGGCCCCCCGACCCGGCGTTTGACGGCGACCCGCAGATTGCCCGGCGCGTCCCAAACGGCCTTGAATTGGTCGCCGCGCCGTCCACCTCGTTTGCCGCGCGCGCCGTGCGCCTGATCACCATGAAGCCCGGCGAGGCCCGGCTTTATGTGACGCAAACGCTCACAAAAGACGCCGACGCTGCGGGCGCGCGCGACGCCTTTCCCGTCGGCCTGTGGACAATCACGCAGGCCCGCGCCGACGGCGCGGTGCTGCTGCCTCTGCCCCCATTGGGTGATTACGTGCAGGGCCTTCCGCTCGGCACCACGCGCAACACCCCCCTGCCGCCCGGCTGGTCGCTTCAAGACAGGGTGCTGGTCGGCCACCCCGATCCGTTCAAGTCGCACAAAGTCGGCCTCATCCCTGGCGGCGGCTGGATCGCGCTGCTCTATGGGGGCCGCACGCTGTTTTCCAAGCATCACCCGATTGTGCCCGGCGCGCTTTACCCGGACGGGGGCTGCGGCGTGGAAGTGTATCTCAATACCCCCCCGGCGGCCTATATTGAACTGGAAACGCTGGGGCCGCTGGTTTCGCTGACGCACGGGCAGGCGATGAGCGACACGCTCTTCTGGCAGCTAGACACGCTTCCGCGAGCGCCCCGCACGGACGCTGAAGCCGCTGCGCTTGCCCGCGCCATCCTGTCCCGCTGACTGACCCGAAGGGCCAGCGGGGAAGCGCTTTTGGCCCCTGGTAAGCCTCTAACACCCAATAAGCCCGCAGGTCTTCATCAAACAAAGTGTTGTATACCCGGCTATGACCAGGGCCAGGCTTTTTGCCGCCCGTGCCCCTTGCCGCCCGTCCCCCTTTTCAGGTATACTGTTTCCCGGCTTTCACACTGAATTAACAAACTCACCCCTCACAGGAGACATCAACACCATGACCAGCACCAAGCGCGTGTGGCTCTTTCAAGACGGCAACGCTTCCATGCGCGACGAACTCGGCGGCAAGGGCGCAAACCTCGCCGAAATGAGCAACATCGGCCTGCCCGTCCCGCCCGGCTTCACCATCACCACCGACACCTGCAACGAATACACCGCCAACGGCGGCAAAATGCCCGATGGCCTCATGGACGAAATCCGTGCCGCCCTCGCCCAAGTAGAACAGCAGACCGGCAAGAAACTCGGCGACGCTGCCAATCCCCTGCTCGTGTCCGTGCGCTCCGGGGCCAAGTTCTCCATGCCCGGCATGATGGACACGGTGCTGAACTTAGGGCTGAATGACGCCACCGTAGACGGCTTGATTAAACTCACCGGCAACCCGCGCTTCGTCTATGACTCCTATCGCCGCTTTTTGATGATGCTCTCTGATGTCGCCTACTCGGACGGCTCCAATCACCTTGCTAAGCACGACTTTGAGCACGTCTTTTACGACATGAAGGCCAAACTCGGCGTCAAAGACGATCTGGCCGTAGACGGCGACAGCCTGAAAGCCCTCTGCGAGACGTACAAGCAGAACATCAAGGCCCAATCGGGCAAGGACTTCCCGCAAGACCCCTTGCAGCAATTGCAGGACGCCGTAGAAGCCGTCTTCAAGTCCTGGAACAATGACCGCGCTATTCTCTACCGCCAGCGCGAGAAAATCAGCGACAGCCTCGGCACCGCCGTTAACATCCAGAGCATGGTCTTCGGCAACATGGGCGAAGACTGCGGCACCGGCGTCGCGTTCACCCGCAACGCTTCTAACGGCAACAAGGAAGTCTTTGGCGAGTACCTGATGAACGCGCAGGGCGAGGATGTGGTGGCGGGGGTTCGCACCCCCATGCCCATCTCCGAACTGGCCGTGCAGAACCCGCCCATCTACCAGCAGTTTGATGACATCTGCAAGTCGTTAGAGACACACTACAAGGATATGCAGGACATTGAGTTCACCATTGAGCACAACAAACTGTATATTCTGCAATGCCGCAGTGGAAAGCGCACCGGCCCCGCCGCCGTCAAGATCGCCGTTGATTTAGTCAATGAGGGCCTCATCAACAAAGAGCAGGCGCTCGCCCGCATCAACCCGGAACTGCTTGACCAGTGCCTGCACCCGATTATCAAGCCCGGCGCAAAGTACGTCACTCTTGCGAAGGGCCTGCCCGCCGGGCCGGGCGCGGCCACCGGCATCGCCGTCTTTGACGCCCAGCGCGCGGCGGAGATGGGCAAAGGCGGCGAAGGCAAGCGCGTTATCCTTGTGCGCGCTGACACGTCCCCCGATGACCTGAAAGGAATGCTCGCCGCCGAAGGCGTGTTGACCGAACGCGGCGGCATGACTTCTCATGCGGCTCTTGTGGCGCGCGGCTTCGGCATTCCCACCGTCGCGGGCTGCTCCGACATCGCCGTCGGCCCGCGTTCGTTCAGCGTCAACGGGCGCACCATCAACGAGGGCGACCCCATTTCCCTCAACGGCACGATGGGCGAAGTGATTGACGGCACCGTAGAAGTGGTTGACCCCGAAATGACCGGCGAGTTCGGCACGCTGCTGGGCTGGGCCGATGATGTGAAGCGCCTGGGCGTCCGCACCAACGCCGACACGCCGGAAGACGTGGTCCTTGCGATCAAACTGGGCGCGGAAGGCGTCGGGCTGTGCCGCACGGAGCATATGTTCTTCGCGGAGGAGCGCCGCCCGGTCGTGCAGGCCATGATATTGGCGGAAACTGAAGAGGAGCGCCAGAAGTACCTAGACCAACTGCTGCCGTTCCAGCGCAACGACTTCCAGGGCATCTTTGAGGCGCTTGGCTCCCGCCCCGCCACCATCCGCCTGATTGACCCGCCCCTGCATGAGTTCCTGCCCAACATGGACACGCTCATTGAGGAAGTCGCGACGCTCAAGGCCACTACGCCCGGCAGCCCGGAACTGGCCGCCAAGCAAACTCTGCTGTCCAAAGTGGAGTCCATGCACGAGATTAACCCCATGATGGGCCTGCGCGGCTGCCGCCTGTCCATCGTGTTTCCCGGCATCGTGGAAATGCAGACGCGGGCCATTCTGGAAGGGGCCATTGCCGCCAAAAAGAACGGCGCTGACCCGCACCCGGAGATTATGATCCCGCTCGTGGGGCACGTCAACGAACTGAAAGCCGTCCGCACCAATCTGGAGCGTGTCGCCAAGCAAGTTGTGGAGGCCAACGGGGAAAGCGTGGATTATATGTTCGGCACCATGATAGAGATCCCGCGCGCCGCGCTGACTTCGGACTTGATTGCCGCCGAAGCCGAGTTCTTCTCATTCGGCACCAACGACCTGACCCAGATGACCTTCGGCTTCTCCCGTGACGACTCCGACAAATTCCTCAAGCCCTACGTCGCGCAGAAAATCCTGCCCGGCGACCCGTTTGAGGCCATTGACCAGGAAGGCGTCGGCAAGCTCATGCAGATGAGCGTGGATATGGCAAAGAAGGTGCGTCCGAACATCAAACTCGGCATCTGCGGCGAGCACGGCGGCGAGCCGAGCAGCGTCGCCTTCTGCCATCAGATTGGCCTCAACTACGTCTCCTGCTCACCGTACCGCGTTCCCATCGCCCGCCTCGCGGCGGCGCAAGCCAACCTCGCCGACAGCGGCGCAGGACGTGACCGCTAAATCGCTTTCTGACACTCAGTCAAAGCGTGGGCATGAAATCCTGCCCGCGCTCGTTTTTGCCTCTCCCAATAAAAGGGCCGGGAAGGAGCGATTCCTTCCCGGCCCTTTCTGTCATTCTCCCAAACGTTGCCGCTTTCCCACAGGGCGGCACGCTAGCCCCGCTTCAAGGCCCCAATCTTGAGAACATAGCGATGCACCATCTCGTTGGCGGCGTCCTGCGTGGGGGCTTCGGCATAGACTAAGAACAGTGGCTCGGAAGCGTCCGGCAGGACAAGCGTCCAACTGTCATCCCCCTTGAAGACCTTGATGCCGTCCAAGAGTTCCGCCCTCTGGTCGCCGGTTTCCTCCATGAGTTCGCGCATGATGCGCCCCTTGACTTCCCAGGGACATGCCACCGTCTCCGCCGCCATGTGGTACGGCGGCAGGGCCGCGCGCGCATCGCCGAGGCTGGTTTCCTGCACCGCCAGCATTTCCAGGGTCTTGGCGAACGCGAACAGCGCGTCAAACGCCGGGTGGAACTCCGGGAAGATGAACCCGCCGTCGCTGTCGCCCGCGAGGGCAATGCCCTCTTTGCCTTCGGCAGCCGTCGCCATCAGGGAGCGCACGTCGGTCTTGGTGCGCGTGACGCCTCCGCCATGCTCGCCCATGATGCGTTCAATGGTGGACGGAGCCGTGACCGGAACCGCCACCTGTGCCCCCGGACGCCCGCGCGCCACCAGCAGAGACAGCGTTGCCAAAAGGTCAGCGCCGGAAAGCACCTGCCCGGTGTCATCTACGAGAAGCATCCGCTCGCCGTCGTCCCACAGCAGAACGCCTAAATCGGCGTGCAGCGTCGTGACTACTTTTGCAAGGTTGCTGATGAGAGGCGCGCGCTCTTTGGCAGTCTTGGGGGCTTTTTTGGCATCATTGTAGGCGTTCAGCGCGATGGTGTCGGCGGCCATCTGTCCCAGCATGGACGGCAGGATGCCCGACAAGCGCCCGAACGCATAATCCACCACAATCTTGAAGTTGCGCTTCTGCACGGCCTCCGCGTTGAGCACCCGGAAGAAGTCGGTGCTGTAGCGTTCCACCGCGCGCGAGACGTAATTGATTTCGCCCACCTCATTCGGGTCGGTGCGCCCGAAATCCTCGCGGTAGAAGATCGTCTCTATTTTGCGCTGCCCGTTGGTAGACAGATAGATGCCGTTCTTGTCAAAGAACTCCACCGATGCCAGCGATGGGTGCTCCGGCGCGAGCCGGACGTGCATCCCGCCGACCGCGTTGTTGGCGCGAATGGAATGGCGCGTCACGGGCAGCGACATTCCCTCGTTGTCTAAGACGTTGACGCCGACGGACACCAGCCCGGCAATGAGGCCGCGCTTGAGCATCCGGCAGACTAGTGTCGCGTCGCGGGACGTGATGACAGTGGAGCCTTTCTTCAGGAACGCGCCATAGGACGCGCCCAGTTTGGTGGCGAAGTCCGGCGTCATTTCTACATTCGCGATGCCCGACACGCCGAGATTGCGGAACAGCGCGCCCTGCCATTTGGAACCCCAGATCAGCGACATGGTGACTACACTGCCTGCCTCTATCACCTTGTCGGGCCATAGTTTGATGAGCGGGCGAATGGTGCTGCCGCTTTCAATGTGGCAATGGTCGCCGATGACCGCGCCTTCCTGCACCGTCACGTCGTCTTTGATGGTGTTGCGGTAGCAGACCGTGCAGCCTGTGAGCCGCGTGCGCTCGCCGATATACGCGCTGTCCCACAGAATGGCCTTCTGGATGGTTGCGCCTTCTTCTATGAGGCAGTTGTCGCCAATTACCGTATCCGGGCCGATGTGCGCGTCGGCTTTGATGCGGCAGTTCTTGCCAATCAGCACAGGGGCGACAATCTGCGCGGTCGGGTCAATTTCGGTGCCTTCGCCCACCCAGATGGCTCCGCCCTCGCGCCGTCCTTCAATGGGCAGTTGTGTTTTGCCGCCCAGCATCTCGTACTGCGCCGTGCGGTACTGCTGCAAAGAGCCGACATCGCACCAGTATTCGCCCATGACATAGCCGAACATCGGCTTTTCTTCGGAAAGCAGTTGCGGGAAGATGTCCTGCGACCAGTCATACGAGCGTTCGTGTTCCATGTAGTCAAACACGGACGGCTCCAAGATATACATTCCCGTATTGACCGTATCGGAAAAGACTTCCCCCCACGAAGGCTTTTCTAAGAAGCGACGGATACGCCCGTTATCGTCGGTGATAACGACGCCAAACTCCAGGGGATTGTCTACGTGCTGCAAGATGAGCGTCGCGGCACTCTCTTTCTCACGGTGATAGGCAATGGCTTTATCTACGTCTAAATCGGTGAGGGCGTCGCCGGAGACGATAATAAACGTGTCGTCTTTGAGGTGCTCCTGCGCCTTCTTGACGCTGCCTGCCGTGCCGAGCGGCGTATCTTCTACGGTGTAAATAAGGTTGACGCCCAGTTCCGAGCCGTCGCCGAAGTAGCCTTCTATCTCGTCGGCGAGATAGTAAAGCGTGACGACAATATCCGTGATGCCTGCGCGCTTCAAGAGTTCAATGGTATGCTGCATGCACGGCTTGTTCAAGATGGGAACGAGCGGTTTGGGGCGGCTGGACGTGAGTGGGCGCAAGCGGGTTCCTTCTCCGCCCGCCATCACTACGGCTTTCATAGGGTGCTTCTCCTTGGCATCTGCGTAAAATAGTCTGTTTGGTGTGATTGTTCCCGCTTTGACAGCGGCTTACTCGGCGGGGTGCTCTACGGCGGCGAACCATTTCGGGTCAATGTCCGGGTACACGGCGTCTCTGGCTTCGCACTCGTGAACGTTCTTCCAATCGCCGACGGACAGCGGCGGGCCTTCTCCGGCAGCGCGTTTGACTAATCCCGCAAGCGCGGTGAAGTTATCATAATGGTTTCGCAGACGCACTTCCGAGTAGTCTTTCGCGCCGCCCGTAGAGATGCAGAATTGCCAGTCGGACGCCATTAAAAGCAGAGCCTCGCGGGCGGCCTGCTTCAAGATAGGGGCGGCGGGTTCACTGTCGCCGTACTTTTGAGCCAGGTCAATCATGGCGCGTTCGGTCTCGTACACCAGTTTCCATGACCAGGCGGTTTCCTCGTTCAGCCAGATGTAATGGAAGCCGCCTTCGCCCCAAGAGCCTTCGGGAAGGGAAACAGGCAGGGTCGCGGGGTTCTCGGCAAGGTATTCGCTGACGGTTTGCAGGCGGATTTCAGGGTCTTGCGCCATCTGCCGAAGCACGGCGTAAAGCCATTGCGGGCCTTCAAACCACCAGTGGCCGTACAGTTCCGTGTCGTACACGGAGCACATGATGCACGTGGGGTCGTGCTGGGCACGCAGAACGTCTTTCACCAGAGGCACAAAGTGAGCGGCGTGGGACTGCGCTTGCTCTGCCGCGCGACGGGGTTCGTAAAGGCTTTTGGCTCCAATGTCTGCTTTGTTTTGAGAGATGCGCCAGTAGCGCAAGCCCAGTGTCTTTTCGCCCGCTGTCACTAATTTCTTGTGGAACTCTAAATACCATTCGTCGCCGGGATAGCCGTGCTCGCCGCTCCAAACCTGCTGGCCGGTGGCGTTATCGCGGCCCAGAACGGCGAGGGTGGGGGTTTCTTTGAGGCCGGAACTGTCTACCAGGTACGGGTGATACACCGTGTAAGGGCGATATTCCGTTGTCACGGTTTCGGCGGCGAACTGTTTGTATAACTCTTTGAGGGGGCCGAACTTGTCGGCATAAACGCCCAACGCTTCGCCGCCATGCAGCAAACTTCCTTCCACAAAGAAGAACTGAATGCCGTTTTCGGCCAGGAACTCGTCGGTTCCCTTGCGTAAATACGGCGCTTGCGCCTGGTCGGGAACGGCAACCGGAGGCTTCCAGTGGTAACGCGGACGATACGAGCATTCCGGCAGCCAGTAGCCGCGAGGGGGTTTGCCGAAGTGTCGCTGGTACGCGGCAATGCCCTGCTTGACCTGCGCTTGTATGCTCGCGTCCTGTGATAACAGCGCGGAATAGCCGTGCGTAGCCGACGACGTGATAATTTCAATGTGCCCGGCGTCCTGCAAAGAGGCGAATGCGCCTACGATGTCGCGGGCGTAAACTGTCTCAAAGTCTGCAAGCGCTTTGCCGTACCAGTCTGCCCAGTAGCGGGCGAGATAGGCCATGTGGTAGTTGCCATCGCCCTCAAACTGCGCGCGGTTGTCCTGCGCGGACGAAATTTTAGCCCGCAGATAGCCGGACAGTTCATCTTGAAAGGACACGTCCCGCAGTTGTTCAACCAGCACCGGGGTCAAGCCCAGTGTAATTTTGGGGGAGAAACCTTCACTGACAAGGCGCTGGCAAACGTCCAGCAGCGGCAGATACGTTTCCGCCGCCGCCTCCGAAAGCCAGTCCGTGCCGTGTGGCGAGCGTCCGTGCGCCAGCACATAGGGGATATGCGAATGCAGAACAAACGAAAACGTGCCAAGCGGCGTTGTCATGGAGCGTGCCTGTGTTTGCGACGAAAAGTGGTGTAAGCATAGCATCTTTTGCAGGCATTGTCAAATAGGAGAAGTTTCGGGGGCGATTTGCTGTTTTGCGCCCTGTCGCCGGAGTGTTGCGGGCAGGTCAAAGAAGAGTGAATTAAGGGGGGCGGAACGAGGATGGAACGAGGGCGGAACGAGGGCGGAACGAGAAACAGCACGTTCCGGGCGCGCGACAGCCGCGAAACGGGGCCGTTTCCCCCTTAAGGAAAACGCGGGAAATGCCGATAACACTGTAAACTCGCATCACTCGCACAAAAGGAAACATAAGCATGAAACACGCCCGCGCCTCGCAAACGGCATTCGGCGCAAAAGCGCAAACGGCATTCGGCGCAAAACGGCGCAAACGACACCCCGGCGGCGGACGCCCTGGGCCACGCAACACGTTTCGCAGGCTTCGCCAGCGGCCATTGGGCGGCGCTGACGCCACAGCAAAAAGAGGGCTTCGCCCGTCTCGGCGCGCGGATGCTATCGTCCAAACCGGGCCGCGCGCCCGCTCCGCTCGGCCCGCAGCAATGCTTTCTGGCAATCAACCTGTGCCGCAGCGCGCAGAACCTGCCGCCTGTCACCGATGCGCTTCTGGTGCCCGATGCCGTACCGTTTCTGAGCGGCGCGGCGGCGCAGGCGTGGGGCATTGAGCGCGAAAACGTTCTCGCCCCCACCCATTTTCGGGTCACGGTATCCGCAGCAGATGCGGGCTGTCCGGTGGAGGTGTACGCGGGGCCGCGCCGCCTGCCGAGCGGGGGCGAGCCGCGCGCCAAAGACTTCCTGGCGCTGGGCGTTCTGCCGCGCGTCACGCCGGACGGGGTAGATATTACGCCGTTGTTGTTGAAACGCCGGTGGGCAGTCGCGCCGGGGTACGTGGTGTGGCTGCGCCTGGTTCCCCTCACAGTGAACGGCTTTCGCGGTCAGCCGGTGACGGTTTCCGCGACAGTCGGCGTTCTGCCGTGACCGCGCCTCCCTGCGCTTTAGGCGGCCCTGACGCACAGGGACGGAGGCCCTTACCGTAAGGGAAGGAGGCCCTCACCCAGTCTGAAGGAGGCCCTCACCCCGCTGCTCCGCAGCGACCCTCTCCCGCTGTCGCAGGCGAGGGTGAGGAATAAGAGCCTGCTGTCGCAGGCGAGGGTGAGGAATAAGTCACTCTTACCCTCGCCCGTGAAACGGGAGAGGGTCGCCATTCCAATGGCGGGGTGAGGGCCTCCTGTCGCCATTCCAATGGCGGGGTGAGGGCCTCTTACGCGCGGGGTGAGGGCCTCCTGTCGCCATTCCGATGGCAGGGCGCGGGCCTCCGGCAGCATCTTGACAGAGTGGCGAACCATATGCTACACTGACGGAAAGCACTTTGCGCTGTAAAGTAGACGAACAGCACAACCGGAAAGAAACCCCTATGCCGCCCCTGCTGGCCCCCTTAGAAGAAGCCCGCGAAAACCTGCGCGTTATCCGTCAAACTATGGAGCGGAGCACGAAATACTCCACGCTTTCGGGTTTATCCGGCGTGCTGGTGGGGTGCGTTGCCATTGTCGGCGTGTGGCTGACCTATTTTCTGAGCAGAACGGGTCTGCCTGCGGACGGCTTTGCGCCGCATTCCCTTCTGCCGCTGGCCCTTATCTGGTCAAGCGTGCTCGTGCTGGCAATCGGCATTGATTTCCTTGCCAACAAGCGTCGGGCGGCGCGCGTAGGCAAAAGCGTCTTCTCGCCGCTGGGCTGGCACATTGTTCTGGCGGCCCTGCCGGGCTTTCTCGCGGGAGCCGCCCTCACCGTGTTCTTTGTTCAGCACGGGCTTTTGTATTCCGTGTGGGGCGCATGGATGCTCTGTTACGGGCTGGCTATCTGTGCCGTTGGATTATTCTCCATCAAGCCGGTGAGCGCGCTTGGGGGCGCATTCGTGCTGGCGGGAATGGCGACGCTTTTGCTTCCCGCGCGCCTGGGGCTGCCGATGATGGCGCTTGCCTTTGGAGGCTTCCACATCGGCTACGGCGTTTTGATGGCGCGTCGGCATGGCTGGTAACGTCATGGCAAACGCCCTCCCCGCCGCCTACGAAGAGTTGTCGCAGTCCGTTGACGCCCTCGACGAAGTTATTCACCAGAAGGTGCGCCTGCGTATCCTTTCCGCGCTGATGGCGCGCGGCGAAGCAGACTTTCGCTTTCTCAAGGAAACGCTGGGCGTCACGGATGGCAATCTCTCCATTCACCTGAGCAAGTTGGAAGACGCGGGCTACGTCCATTCCGCCAAAGAGTTTGTGCGTAAGAAGCCGCACACGACCTATACGCCCACCGATGCGGGCCGCAGCGCCTTCCATGCGTACCTGGCGGCATTGGAGCGCATTGTGCAATCGGCGGCAGGGCAAAGCCAGTAATGCCGCCTTTTCGTCCCCTTCCCAATGTCGCGTGGAACCTGTTTCTGGCCGTCGTGCCGGTCGCTCTGTCGTTCTTCATCGCGCATGGCCTGCGAGCGCAAATGCGCCAGCGCGGGCGCGTCCACTGGCTTCGATGGCTGCCGCTGCTGCTGTTGTGGCTGGCGTTTTTGCCCAACACGTGTTACTTGCTCACGGAATGGCGGCACTATTTAGACACTGTGACCCACAATCCGGTGTATCAGCAGGCACAGCAAGACCGCGAGAACATTGTCCCGGTCTTGCTTTTGACCGCCTTTTACGTCCTCTACAGCGGCACGGGCCTTCTGCTTTTGTTTCTGGCGGTGTGGCCTTTAGACCGGCTCGCCCGCCGCCGTCTGGGGCATGGGATTTGGCCCGCGCAGGGTCTATTATTCGCGCTGTGTTCGCTGGGCGTGTATCTGGGATTAGTCAACCGTTACAATTCGTGGCAGATTGCGCGGCCTTCGCATTTGCAGGCGATTGTTCACTCGGCCCTCAGCGCCGCGCACAGCACCGTCCTGCTGGCGCTGATTATGGGCTTCGGCGTCATCCTGTGGACGCTTTACACGCTGTTTGACATCGGCATGGACGGGGCCGCGTGGCGCTTGAACGCCCGCCGCGAACGCCGCGTTGCCGCCCTTGCCGCCGCAAGCCAACCGGAAGAAAGAGAGGAACGCCATGCTGCGCCGTGACCTTTTATTGTATCAGCGTTTGCTTTCCGCGCTCACGCTGAGTGAACTCGCCGCCCTGTACGAGCGCACCGCGCCGGAATACGCGCCGCTCGCGCAGGCGATTGCGGATGAAATCAGCCTGCGTCTGGGTATGATATAAACGAGACGCCGCCGGGGAGCCTTTCAGGAACATTGCGCGCGCCCGCCGCGTCCTACAAAGAGAGCCTCGTTCCCCGCAGGCTGATAGAAAGGCATCGTTATGAGCCAGCCCCGTCATTATCTCGCCCTGTGCGCCGCATGGGTTTCCCTTGCGCTGCCCCTCGCGCCCGCTTCGGCCCAGTCCGTCGGCACGATGGGCCAGCCGATTGGTTCCGGCGCTCCCGGCTCTGCGTCCCCGCGCCCCGGAGGAGCCGTCAGCGTGACCACCACGCAGCCTTCCGCGCCCGCGCAGTTCGGGACAGCGCAGCCACGTCCTCCCATGCGCGTGACGGGGCCAATGCAGCCTTATCCCATTGCCGCGCCGCCCGCAGGCTGGACAAACGCGCCCGGCAATGCCCCGGCAGGCTGGCGAAATGCGCCCGGCAATGCCCCGGCAGGCTGGACAAACGGGACAAATGCGCGAGGCAATTATCCGTCAAACTGGCCGGGAACGGGCCTGCGTCCCATCGGCCCCGTGACGCAAAACGGGCCAATCAATGGGGCAAGCGCTCCGGTAACGCGCGTGTTTAACGGCCCCACCGTCACCGGAACCGTGACCTACGGCCCATCGCGCCCGGTGCGCGTAACGACCCCTCTCGGCCCGCAAACGCTGCCCAATAACGTTTACAACCCGTATCCCGTGTACGGCAATGGGGGCGGCGTCAACATCGTCACCGGCGGCCCGGTGCTGCTCGGCGGCTACTATTACGGCAACTATTGCGACAACGGCTTTGGCCCTTACGCCTTCCCCGCCATCTACAGCGGCTATGATGGCTTCCCGCAGTATATCTACAGCCCCGGCGTGATCGTGCTGTCTCAGCCGTACTACCCGGCGTATGAAACGGGATACCTGCCGTTTAACGCGCCCACCTACCCGGTAACGTACAACGAAAACAACTACTATGTCAGCAGCCCGCAAACCGCCGACGACATAGAACAGGGCGGCGAGACGGCCCGCCATGCCCTGAAAAGCGCCGCGCCGGAAGGCTCCTATCAGGCCGCATTTGGCGACATAGAACGCGCATGGCAGGATGGCAACATGGGCCTTCTCAGCCGTCACCTGCGCGACAACGACACCAAACTGAGCGTCTTTCTGAAGGGCAAGTATTCCTACTCCATCGCCGCCAGCGACTTCACGCAGATTACGCGCGATGCGTTTGGCCGCCTGCAAACGGTTTCGTTCCAGTTCACCCGCCTGCGAAAAGCGAAGAACGGCGATGTAACCGCCTACGGCAAGCACGTCTACCATGTCCGCGATGGCAGCGGCGACGCCGCCCAGCCGGGAGGCGACGCGGTTCCCTTCAGCACCGATGGCCCCGCGCTGTATGACGACAAAGGCAGCGACCCGGCCTCCGGGACAGATAAGACAGTTTATGTTTCTTATACCCTGCGCCATCAGGACGGCCAGTGGAACATCATCGCCCTGGACTCCTCGGCGTATGACCTGGTGAAGTAAGTTTTACGCACACAAAGGGGGCAGGCAGGGGAACTTTTCCCGGCCTGCCCCCGTCTTCTGACCCATGACTCCCCTGCCGCCGCAGGCCATGATGCCTGCCCGTGAATGTTCCGAAGGAGGACTTCCCGCTTGAACTTTCGCTTGCCCCGCCGATCCTGCCGGGCGCGCGCTCTTTCCCTCATTGTGTCCCTGCGCCGCCTGAGTGTTCCCGTTTTGTGTTTTTTCTGCCTTGCGCCCGTGCTTGCCGACCCGCCAGCGTCCGTCGTGACGCTGGCGGCGCCCCCGCCTCCCCCTTCCGCGCCGTCCCCACCTGTTATCCCCGTGCCTGTCCCGTCTGCGCCCGTCGCCGCGCCTGCATCAATTGTGACGCTGCCGCCCCCGCCGCCCGTGCCGCATGATGATGCCCTGTCCCCCACTCAGGAGCGAGCCAGCAATGGGAAAGCCAGCGAGGGATTTCAATCCCTCGCCGCGTCTCCGTCCCTGCTGCCCGCTCCTGGGGCGGGGGGGCTTCTTGCCGTTCCCCCGCCCGGCAGCGCGCGCGAACTGCTTCTGCGCGTCGCGCCAACGCCGATGGGGACGAATAACGCCGTGACGCTGTGGGTGCGCGGCGATGCATCCGGCACGGTTCTGCGGGTGCGCGTGCTGCAAACCGGCGCGGCGTCGCTGGCCCCCGGCGACACGGGTCTGGGACGCCCGGCGTGGGTGTCTGCGCCGATTGCCATCACGTTCGCGGGCTGGCGTCAGATTGTCCTGCCGCAAAGCGGCTTCACTCTGCGTCCCGCGCAGGCGATGCCGGACATCTCCATGCCGCCGGATGCCGGAATGCCGCCCGCGCCTGCCCCCGCGCCCGACTGGACTGCCGCCGATGCCGTCGCGCTTGACCTCACGGTGCCGCGCAAAGCCGCGCTGATTGTGGACGACATTCAGTGGGCCGCATTGGATGCGTCGGGCGCGGCGGTGGCGCAAACTCCCGTAGACGACTTTGAAACCGGCAACGTCGGCGCGTGGACACTGGGCGGGACGCGCGCGCAGCAGCAGGCGGTGACTTACGGGCTGATTGCCAAAGCGGGCGCGGTGCATGGGGGCCGGGAAGCGTTTCTTATCAGTGTGCTTGCGCCCGCGTACCGGCGTCAGGCGCTTTTGCCTGCGCTCAAGAAGACGCTGGCGGCGACCGGCAAAACCGTTCTGGTTTACACTCTGCCGTCGCTGTTTGACCCGGTGCTGCCGGACTCGCTGCCCCCGGCGGCGGGCGCGTCTTCGCTGCTGTCTCTGACAATGTGCCCGGAGCAGACGCAGGCGGCGACGTTCTGCGTGTATTCGCAGACGGCTTTGACGAATGTCACCGTCACCCTGCCATCGGATTTAGTCGCGCCGGGACACGCGCTGGCCCGCGCCAACATTGCTGTCCATGTCGTGAAAGTGTGGCGTCAGGAGGGGGCAACGATGCTGCGCGACCCGGACACGGCAGGCGCCGTGCCGGAACTGCTGGTCAAAGATGACCGCGTGCCGCTTGCTGGCCCCGCGCCCGCCGTGCGTCTGGCGGGCAATCCCGTCACCGACATTCCCGCCGACACCGTCAAGCAGTTCTGGGTGACGGTGACGGTGCCGCGCGGCACGCCGCCCGCCGCCTATTCAGGGGCGCTCATGGTCAGCGGCAGGGGCCTGGCTCCCGTTTCCGTTCCGCTGTCGGTGACGGTGCTGCCCCTGCGCCTCCTGTCGCCCGCCAAGCAGTATGCTTTGAACCTGCGCGCCCGGCTGGACAACCCGCCCGCGCCCCTGCCGTCTTCTGACGGGAAGGACTTCGTAACCGACTTCGTGACCAAGCCTGCGCTGGACGCGCAGCTCGCAGACATTGCCGCGCACGGCGTCCGCATTGTCACGCTGTCGGATAGCGCGGCGACGCTGCCGGATGCGTTCAGTGAATACCGAGCGTTCGGCATGACGGAGCCGTTTGTTTATCACGGGGCGGCTGACCCGTCGGTGATGGAAGCGGCGCGCAAAGCCGCCAATGCCCCCGCGCTCATTTACTTTGTGCCGCCCTCGCACGACTCCGCCGCCCGATTGGACGGCTACGACAAGCAGGGAATGCAGGTCACGACGTATGTGGCGCGTCAGGCCGATTATGACCGCTTCGCGCCCGATATGGGCGTCGTTCTTCTCAGCCGGGACAGCGTGTACGCGCAGGATTTGCTGCGGACGCACGGCAAGCGCGTGTCCACCATTCGGGACTGGTGGTACTGGCCTGCGGCGAATGAAGACCCGCTCACGAACCGTCTGGACGCGGGGTATTTATTGTGGCGGGCTAATTTATACGGGGCGTTTCTGCCATCGTATGAGGAAGCCTTCGGGGCCGATCCCTACGATGAACAGTCTGCGGGGGCGGCTCCTATGCTGGCGGCGCTCCGTCCGCAGATGCTTGTTTACCCCGCGCAGGACGGTGTGATAGACACCCTGCAATGGGAGGCCGTGCGCGAAGGGATGACCGACGTTCGCTATCTCACGACTATGTACGCGGCCCTGCGCGAGTGCAAGGACGCCCACATTGCGAAGCCGTTAGTCACGCAGGCCGAAGGCTACGCCAAAGCATTCTTGGACAAGCCGCTTGCACTGCTTCCCGGCGACAAACTGGACGCCGCCCGCGCCCAAATTGCCGTCTACGCCCTGCAACTGCGCTCGGCGGTGGACGGTTACAACAAGACGGTGCAGGCCCCGCCGCTGGTTTCGGTTCCAGCCAGAAAGCCTCTCACCCGCCCGTAGGGGCAGGGCTTGCCCTGCCCTCACCCCGCCTACAGACGGGCGACCCTCTCCCCATTCTGTGCGAGGGTAAGAGGGAGCGAGGGAGAAAACCCGCCGCAGCGAGGGACTTAAATCCCTCGCTCCTTAACTGTGACACGCCGGGTGAGAGCCTTCTACGTCGCCTGCGTCAAGTCCGTGTCGCCCGCGTCCTGCGCCGCTGCGTCTGCGAACACCGCAGACAGGTTCAGGAACGCTCCCGCAGTCCTGTGTCGGCAGCGATGGGAGACCGCATCAGGCAAAGCTTCTCTCCTTTTGCGGGCAGCCGAACGTGGGAGTCGCGGGCGGGCAGCGCGGCGATTTATGTGCTGGGGTAGATGACGTGCGCGCCCGAAGCCATCGGACAGTTGTCGGCGCTCCAGGCCAAACTGTTCGCCTGTGGCATCCTCTCACGAGCGCGCCTGCGGAAGTCATGCGCTGCCGCGATACGCTCACCGACGCCGAGCGTGCCACGCGCACAGATTCCAATCGGTTCGCCGCGCACATTCTCAAGCAGCATCAATTTAACAGCCTGTGCGCCTTTTATGAACTGTTTATGAACTGCGAAAGCGCTCGCAAAGCACTGAAAGAGCAACCACAAGGCACACGTATGGTAAAATAACGCCATGCTCAAGTCACTTCTGCCCAAACGAAAGCCCAAGCCCACCGGCGTTTCCTGCCACTTCTGCGGCTGGAACGGCCCGCGCGAACAACTTACCAGTGCCCGCGTCCTCAACACCGATGGCACGCCCTACACCATCCAAACCTGCCCGCAATGCGCGCGCAACGGCGGGTTGGTGTTCCATGAGCCGCCGCCTAAATAGCATTCGCTCTGCCGCCGAAATCTGCTATAATAACCCCTGTTATGGCAACTCCGTCGCGCGGCAAGCCCGAAGACGCCCGCAAGCGCAACATTACCCTTCTCAATCGCAAGGCCCGCCACGAGTATGTGATAGATGAAACGTATGTCGCGGGCATCGTGCTCACGGGCACGGAAATCAAAAGCATTCGGCTGGGGCTGGCGAACTTGCAGGATTCGTTCTGCCGCGCGCAGAACGGCGAAGTGTGGGTCAACAACTTTTATGTCGCTCCTTACGAGCAGGGCAATCGCTACAACGAGGAGCCGCGCCGTTCGCGCAAGCTGCTCCTGCACAAGTGGCAGATAGTGAAAATTCAGACCCGCACCCAGGAGCGCGGCCTGACCGTTATTCCCCTCAAAGTCTTCTTTGAGCATGGCTACGCCAAGATGGAAATCGGCATTGGCAAGGGCAAGAAACTCTGGGACAAGCGCGACGCGATTGCTGACCGCGATCGGGAGCGCGACGCCCGCCGGGAAGTGTTCGCACGAGAGTAGGAGACAGACGCTCATGGCAACCGAACTGACGCTGCCCGCACTGGGGCAGACGATGGAAGAAGGCACGATCACTCGCTGGTTCAAGGCCGAAGGGGATACTGTGCAGGCAGGCGAAGCCCTCTACGAAGTGATGACCGACAAAGTCAACATGGAAGTGGAAGCGAGCGCAAGCGGCATTCTGCACAAGATACTCGCCCCCGCCGACGAGACTGTTCCGGTCGGCGGCCCCGTTGCTGTCTTTCTCGCGCCGGGCGAAGATGCAGCGGCAGATGGCCCTCACCCCGCCCCTGCGGGACGACCCTCTCCCGCTGCCGCAGGCGAGGGTGGGGAGAAGACGACTCTTACCCTCGCCCGTGCAACGGGCGAGGGTGGCATTCTGATGCCGGGTGAGGGGGCGCGCAGCGCCTCTTACGTGCCCGGTGAGGGCCGCACGTTTGCCTCTCCCCGCGCGCGCCGCTACGCCGACGAATACGGCGTGGACATCGCACTGCTGATGGGACGCGGCACCGGCCCCGAAGGGCGCATCGTGGAAGCCGACGTGGTGGCGTTTTACGAGGAACAGCAGGCTGCCGCCAAATCCCTGCCGCGCGTCTCGCCGCTCGCGCAGAAGGTGGCGACGGCGCACGGCGTTCCTGTTGCCGCCGTGTCCGGCACGGGCGCGGGCGGCAAAGTGACACACGGCGATGTGCAGCGCGCTCTGGAACCGCCGGTTCCTTCCTCTCCGGCTCCCCCGGAATTGGAGGTTGGGGGGCCTTCTCTGGCCGCCGCAGGCGCTTCCACCATCAAACTCACCGGAATGCGGAAGATGGTCGCCGATGCCGTCGCCCGCAGCGCGCAAACCGCTCCGCACGTCACGCTTACCCTGCCCGTAGACATGAGCGAAGCGACGCGCTTCCGTCAGCAGGTGCTTCCTGCAATAGAGAAGACGCACGGCGTGCGCGTTTCCTTCACCGACATGGTTGCCAAAGCGACGGCGCGCGCCCTGCAAGACCACCCCAACCTTAACAGCACGCTGGCGGGCGACACGATCACGCTGCACCCCGGCGTCCATCTGGGCATTGCCGTTTCGCTCGGCACGGCGGGGCTGATTGTCCCGGTGGTAAAGGACGCGCAGGCCAAATCGCTGGGGGACTTCTCTAAAGCCCTGAAGGAGTTAGCCGCCAAAGCCAAAGCGGGCGCGCTTGCTTCCAACGACGTGTCCGGCGGCACGTTCTCCATCACCAATCTGGGCACGTATGGCGTCACGCAGTTCAACCCCATCATCAACCCGCCGCAGTGTGCCATTCTCGGTGTCTGCGCGATTGTGGACACACTGGTTCCCGTCGCGGGCGTTCCCGCCGTGCGCCCGATGATGAACCTGTGCCTCTCGTTTGACCATCGCATCACTGATGGTGCACCCGCCGCCGCCTTTCTCGCCCGCCTGCGCGAAATACTAGAGCAGCCCTATCTCATCTTCACGTAAAGGATACTGAACACACCATGCAGCCACTTCCTGTCGGCATCATCGGATGCGGCAACATCAGCGACATCTACCTGAAGGCGAAGGACAAGTTTCCTATTCTGGACATTCGCGCCTGCGCGGATTTAGACATCACGCGGGCCGAAGCGAAGGCCAAAGAGCACGGCATCCCCAAAGCGTGCCTGCCCGACGCGCTGCTCGCTGACCTGGACATTCAGATTGTGGTTAACCTCACCGTGCCGGGCGCGCATTATTCCGTCAGCAGGGCCGCGCTGGACGCGGGCAAGCACGTTTATGTGGAAAAGCCGCTGTCCATCACGCGGGCCGAAGGGCAGGAATTGAAAGCATTGGCGGCAGCAAAGGGCCTGCGCCTGGGCGGCGCTCCTGATACGTTCTTCGGCGCGGGATTGCAGACCTGCCGCCAGCTCATTGATGAAGGAGCCATTGGCGAGCCGCTTGGCGTGAACTGCTTTATGCTCAGTCGGGGCACGGAAAGCTGGCACCCCAACCCGGACTTCTTTTACAAGACCGGCGGCGGGCCGATGTTTGACATGGGGCCGTATTACCTCACGGCATTGATTTCCCTGCTTGGCCCCCTGCGCCGGGTGACAGGCTCGGCGCGCATTTCCATGCCGGAGCGCACCATCACCACCGAGCATCGCAAGGGGGAAAAGATAGCGGTAGACGTGCCCACGCACATTGCGGGCGTTGCCGACTTCGTGCAGGGCACGGTGGCGACACTGGTGATGTCGTTTGACGTGGCGGCGCACACGCTGCCCAACATTCAGGTGTACGGCTCGGAAGGCTCGCTCGCCGTGCCCGACCCGAACACATTCGGCGGGCCGGTCAAGATGAAGAAACTGGGGGGCAGCGAGTGGGAAGAAGTGACCCTGACGCGCCCTTACGCCGATAATAGCCGGGGTGTGGGCGTGGCGGATATGGCATATGCCATTCAGTCCGGGCGGGGGCACCGGGCCAACGGCGACCAGACGTATCACGTTCTGGACGCCATGCACGGCTTCCATGATGCGTCGGACAGCGGGATGCATTACGTGATGCAAAGCAGTTGCGCGCGCCCCGCTGCCCTACCGCTCGGTCTGAATGAGGGCGAGTTGGACGACTGAGCCAGTGAAGCAGGCTGAACGCAAGAAGGGAGGGCGCGGTAAGTGTCCCTCCCTTCTTGTTTTGCGCCTGTCGCCCTCAGCCGCCGGGGGCGGGCGTGAGGGAAAAGACCGTTCCGGTGAAGTTCGCGCCGCCTTCATAAGTCGTGCCGTAGAGCGCACCGTTGCTGTCGGTGCTGACGCCGCCCAGCGGATGCGCGCCGTCGGGGCCACTGAACACATGGAGCGTGGCGAGCGCGTGGGTGGCAAGGTTGAACTTATACACCGTGCCGTCCCCATACGGCCCGCCGGATTGGGTCGTGCCGTACAGATGGCCCTGCCCATCTACGGAGAGGTCGCCGGTGGGGTCAGCGTTGCCCTTGCCGTTGCCCTGCCCGAAGACCAGCACCGTTGTCATGTTTCCGTTTGCCGTATTAATTTTAAACAGCGTGCCGCTGCCGAAGACGCCGGATCTGTACCGCCCGCCTGCGGCTGTGGTGCCGTACACGGCGCCCGCACCATCAGACACAAGCCCGCCGCGCGGGTACGCGCCGTTCACGTTGTTGAAACTGACCAGTGTTTTGAGCGCGTGGGTGGCAAGCGTGTATTGAAACACGGTGCCGTAGCCACTCGCGCCGCCCTGCGTGGTTATCCCGTAAATGTGCCCCAAGCCGTCCAACGCCACTTTTCCTTGAGGATGCCCCGCATTGCCGCCAAAACTGGCAAGGATGGTAAATTGCTTGGAGGTGAGCGTATACTCAAAAACCGTGCCGTAGCCCTTTGCGCCATTTGCGACAGTCGTGCCGAAGAGATGGCCCTGGCCGTCCAGCGTCACACCTGCGAATGGTGAGGCCGCCGCCGATTGGTCAATATCAACCAATGTGGTGAACGTGTTGGAGGCGGTGTCATATTTGAAAATTGTGCCGCCGAACTTGGTTCCCCCGCTGTATGTCGTGCCAAACAGATTGCCTTGTCCGTCCAGTGTCAGGCTGTTGGGAGCAGCGCCATTGACGTTAAACCCACCGCTGAAGGTAATGAGTGTTGTATATATAGTGGTTGGGATGTCATATTCATAAAATGTCCCGTAACCACCACTGCCGCCGGAGGGGGTTGTTCCAAAGACATGGCCCTGCCCATCGGAGACGGCATAAGAATTGGGGTGCGCGCCATCAGTGTTTACGCCGTCCCTGCCGGTAGCGGTGAAACTATGCAGGGTGGCGAAGGTGTAGCCCTGCGCGTGGGCAGGAGCGGGCGACAACAGGGTAGCGAGCGCGGCAGCAAGGGCGGCGCGGCAGATGAGACGGTTCATGGCACGGTGTCCTTTCGTGGACGGCAGCAGCTACAAGCCTAAGTCTATACGGAGCAGGCGGCCCGTGTGATACAGGCGGCCCGTGATGGCAACGCCAATGAAGCGGTTGTCATGGGCCAACGTCAGGGCGGCTAACCGATGTAGCCGCCGTAGCCCGCCACCTGCGCGAACGTGTCGGTGGACAGGTCATACCGCCATACGATGCTGTTCGGATAACTGGTCGTGCCGTAAGATTGCCGTCTGGCCCGACGAGGGGTGCGCCGAGCGGCTCGTATTTTTGGGAGCGGTGCACAAACGGTGCGATGGTGGCGTCACCGGGGGTGGTCAGGTCTAGCGCGCGCGCGCCGTTGCCTTCTCCCGGCGACGGCGTGCACTGTACAGCGCACCGTCCGGGCCTTGCGTGGGGCGGGCCGTTGCCGCCGCCTGGGGGGTGTGGGCGTGTACGCGCCGGTCTGCGGGTTGACGCGGTGCTGCCTTGGTCGCGCCTACAGCTCCCATCGGCGGCGAGCGCTTTTCCGCGTATGCTTCGGGTAGCGTAGGTCGTAAGGTGTGGCATAGTGGCGGGGGCCTTGCGGGTCACTTGCACTATCCCGTAGCTATTCACTCCGCCGTACGCCGCCCCCTGTAGGGCCGTGCCGTACAGCTCCATCGGGGCTTCGGTCAGCCGCCTTGGGGCGCGCCGTCGTAGTTAGCGGCTCCTGTGCGCCACGTGCAGCACGAGGTTGGCCGTTCTGGGTGTGGGACGTCCCGGCGTCTTGACGCCGCCTAGTGGTGCCTATCCTGCCGTCGCGGGCCTGTATGAGTCGCCTTCGGGCCTGCCGCCGTCTGGTTTCTGCGGGTACTATGGGCCGGTCAGCGTTCGTAGCCTAGCGCCAGAGCGTGCCGTAGCCTAGCCGCCGCCGGGGCGTGCGCCTGGCCGTCTTGGCTTGGGGCGGCGGTGTTGGGGCGCGCCATCGGCGTTGGTTTGTTTCGACTGCCCTTGAGCGGGCTGCGCTAAGCGGGAGTGTGCTCGCCTGCGCCAGCGGCGCTTGGGCAGGAGCGGGGACGACAGAACTGCGAGCGCGGCAGCAAGGGCGGCGCGGCAGGCGAGACGGTTCATGGCACGGTGTCCTTTCGTGGACGAGAGCGACGCGGGACGACAGCAAGACGGGAGCGACTGCGCCGCAGGGTCATTATAACAGAAGGCAGGCAACCTGTCAAGGCAAACGGGCGGCGTCCGCGCAGGGCGTCGCGCCCTTCTTGCCCTTGTTGCGCAGTAACGCCGCAGTTAAGTCGCAGTTAAGTCCGGGCACGAAAATAGCCTCCCGGCAGGTACAGTAAAGCAGCATGACTATTCTGGACAGCGAGCAGATGGACTTCGCCGCCGAACATGACCTGAGTGCGGGGAAGACGGCGCGGCGCACGGCAACGGTTCGCAACCCGCATGGCAAGGCCGTGCTGCACATCGGGGTGAAGTCGCCCGCGCCCTGGCTGGACTTCTATCCGGCAGAGATGGCCCTCGCGCCCGGCGGCGCGCAAACACTGACGGCGGAACTGAGGCCGGAGCGAGCCGGGAACGCGACGCTGGCCCCTGTCTCCGTGCCTGTGTACGCGCAGTTTCTGGCGTTGAGCGGGGACGACGCGGACGCCCTGCCGCCCGATATGGAACTCGCTCTCCGGGTTGTGCCGCCTCTCTCCTCGTGCCCACATTGCGCCGCTGACCTACCCGACGGCGCGCGCGAATGCCGACGCTGCGGGGAGCGCATTCGCCTGTGCCCGGTCTGCGGGACGCCGAACACGTGGCTGGCGCGCGCGTGCCGCCTGAACCCTGCCCACGTCCTGCGAATGGAAACGGACTGGCTCCACTCCCCCGGCGGCGACGGTGGACACGCGCTCCCGCTTTCTTGGTCGGTGGGGACGCGCTTGGCGCGGCGCTGGTCGGTTCCGTCGTTTCCTCCGGCCCGTGCCGAAGCGACGCTGGAATGGAGCGCACCGCTCCTGGCATTCGGCATGGTGGTGGCGTCGGCCATTGACCCGGCGGCGGGGCGCGCATCCGTGTCGGCGTTTGACATTACAAATGGCGCGGCCCTGTGGGAGTTTGACTTGCCCGACCCACGCGGCATTTATCCCGACCGGGGCGCGATGGCTTTGTCGGAGGACGGAACGCTGTACGCGGCGACATTAGGAGGCTCCGTCACTGCCATTGATGCCATACGCGGCACGCGCCGCTGGGGAGCAACCGTCACGGGCGTGGTGTACGGGGGTGTCACCGTCGCCGGAGACGCGCTACTCGTGCCTGCGGGCGAAACGCTGTGCGTGCTGGACAGGGAAACGGGCAGCGCGCGCTTTGTGCTGCCCCTCGGCGGGCGATTGGACACGGCCCCGGCGTATGAGAACGGCCTTGCCGTCGCCGCCTGCGACGATGGGAGCGTGTCTGCGTTTGAGTGTGCAACAGGACGCGCGCTGTGGCAGACAGCGTGCGACGGGCCGTTTGACGCCGCGCCCCTGCTTCACGCGGGAACCGTGTATGCCGAAAGCATGGCAGGCACAGTGTACGCGCTCTTTGCTGCCACCGGACAAGCCAAATGGCGCACGTCAGTGACCCCGAAAGGGATTTCCGTCGCGCCCGCGCTTTCTGCCGATGACCTGCTGTTCGTCGCCGCCGACGACGGCTTCGTGCATATCGTCGCCGCCGAAACCGGGTTTCTGGTGCGCTCGCGCCGTGTCAGCGCGTCGCCCTTGCGGACTGCGCCTGTGTGCAGCGGACACACCGTCTTTCTGGGAGCCGACGATGGCAATCTGTATGCATTAGATGCCGATTATGCCGTCACCCGCGCCTATGAAACGACGCCCGGCGCGCGCCTAGCTTCGGCAGGTTTGGCCCTTTATGGCGACACGCTGGCCTGCGCCGCCACCAACGGCGTTTTATATATCCTGCGCGCCACGCCCTAAGCAAAAGGCTGCCTGCCGAAAACTTCTTTTTCCCAATGCCTTGACAAATGCCCGCCTGCTGTGCTAAGATACCCAAACGTTGGCACAGACGCCGCGTGAACTCGCTCCGGCTTAGGCAACGAAGCATCCCGGAAACTCTACCATTCACTTGTAGGAGGATGCTTGTTGTGACACTTCGCTGCTTTGGGCGTCTGGCGCTTTGCGCGCTCACGCTCCTGTCTTGCTCCCACGTCTCTCTGGCGCAGTCTGCGCCAACGCCCCCTGGCCCTGCCGCGCCTGCGGCAGCTCCGGTCACCTCTGCGGCGGCGGCCCCCAAAGCCGCCACCAACATCAACGGCAGCATGACCGTGATGGACGACACCGCTAAGCCCCCCGCTTCGCTGGCAACCCTGAAAGCTATCTCTAATGCATCCCTGACGCCAGAAGGGGCAAGCCGGGGCGACACCGCCTGGATGATTGTGGCCACGGCCCTGGTCATGCTGATGACCCCCGGCCTCGCGTTCTTTTATGGCGGCCTGGCCCGCTCCAAGAACGTCTTGAACACCCTGATGATGTCGTTTGTTGCACTGGGCATCATCTCCATTCAATGGATGCTGTGGGGCTACTCGGTGGCCTTCGGCCCGGATGAAATCAAACTGCATGGCATTGGTCTGTTCGCCAGCCCCATGACATGGATGGGCCTTAAGGCGGGCGCGGGAGCCGTGCCCGTGTCTAATGCCCCCACTATTCCCGGCGCTATCTTCATGCTGTTCCAGATGACGTTCGCTATTATCACCCCGGCGCTAATTAGCGGGGCGGTGGTGGAGCGCATGAAGTTCGGGGCGTACTGCCTGTTTATTCTGCTGTGGGCCACGTTCTTTTATGACCCACTGGCGCACATGGTGTGGGACGGCGGCTACATCGGCACCGGACACATTCACGCTCTGGACTTCGCGGGCGGCACGGTTGTCCATATCTCTTCCGGCGTGTCCGCGCTGACGCTGGCGATTATGCTCGGCAAGCGCAAAGGGCATGGCTCCGATGAGATGCGCCCGCACAATGTCCCGATGGTGCTGCTAGGCGTCGCGCTGCTGTGGTTCGGGTGGTTCGGCTTCAATGCAGGCAGCGAACTGGCGGCTGACGGCGTCGCAACGGCGGCGTTTATCAACACGCACATCGCCACTGCCGCTGCCGGATTGTCGTGGATGATTGTGGAATGGATTAAGTTCAAGAAGCCGACTGCGGTGGGCTTTGGCTCCGGCGCAGTCGCGGGACTGGTTGCTATCACACCCGCCTGCGGCTTTGTGAATGCATTTGACGCCCTGCTTATCGGGCTGATCGTGTCCCCCATCTGCTTCTCCGCGATCCAGATGAAGGTGAAACTGAACCGCTACGACGACGCGCTGGACGTGTTTGGCGTCCATGCCTGCGGCGGAATGTGGGGCGCTCTGGCAACCGGCCTATTCGCCAATGCGTCTGTCAACTCGTATGTGACCGGCTCCGGTGTCGGCAACGGCCCCTTCTCCGGTCAGCCAGGCGCAGGCTGGGGACAGGTGATTGCTCAAATTGAGGCCATTCTGCTGACAGTCGTGATGGCGGTTGTAGCGACTTATCTTATCGGTTCGCTGGTCAAAGTCATCTGCGGCGGCCTGCGCGCGCCGTCCGATGAGGAGGAAAACGGCCTGGACGTGACCGAGCACGGCGAAGAAGGCTACTCCGGCGAAAACGCAGGCGTGCCTGCTATGGCAGGAATATAGGAGAAAAGACCTATGGTACGCATTGAGGCCATTATCCGTCCGAGCCGACTGGACGAAGTGAAGGCCGCTTTAGACGAGTTGGGCATTCACGGCATGAGCGTCTTGGAGATTAAAGGCGCAGGCAAGCAGAAAGGGTACACGCAACACTACCGCGGCTCCGAGTACCAGGTCAATCTGCTGCCCAAAGTGATGCTGATTGTGGTGGTAAACGACGACCAGATAGAGACGACTTTGAGCGCGATTGAAAGCGCCGCCAAGACCGGCGAGATAGGCGACGGCAAGATATTTGTGTCGCCCGTCTCCGAAGTCGTCCGTATCCGCACCGGCGAACGCGGCGGCTCCGCTATCGCCTAGAGCCGATTGTCCGTTAGAAACAGCCTTCTCCTGCAAGGGAGAAGGCTGTTGTCGTCTATAATGCCCTATGGAGCATTTGAGCCTGACGGAAGTTTTTGGCTTTATCACGGGGGCCGTGTGTGTTTGGCTGACGGTGAAAGAGCATCTCTGGAACTGGCCGATTGGGATTGCCAACAACGTCTTCTTCATCGCGCTGTTCTGGCAGACCCGGTTGTATGCCGACATGGGCCTGCAATTCGTTTACATTGTGCTGGGCGCGCTGAGCTGGTACTGGTGGCTGCACGGTGGGCAGTCCCGCAGCCCTTTGCGCGTGTCGTGTGTTCCCGTTTCTGTGGCTCTGGGTGTGGCACTGCTTTCTGTGGTATCCACATTTGGCATGACGCTTTACTTGCAGCGCATTCACGATGCCGCGCCGTTCTGGGATGCGCTGACGACGGTTCTCAGTCTGGCGGCGCAGTATCTTCTCACGCGCAAATGGCTGGAAAACTGGTGGGTCTGGCTGACGGCGGACGCGGTTTATATTGGTCTGTACGGGTTCAAGCACCTTTATCTGACTGGGGCATTGTACGCGCTGTTTTTGGGGATGTGCGTGATAGGGCTAAAGCAGTGGCGCAAGTCGCTGGCGGAAGCGCTGCCGGTGCCGGGTGAGGCGCTGCATGGATAAGCGGGGACTGGTGGTCGGCAAGTTTTATCCGCCGCACCGGGGACATAAGTTCCTGATTGAGACGGCGCGGGCACAGGTGGAGCATTTGACGGTACTGATTTGCAGCAAGCCGGAGCAAAGCATTCCGGGGGCACGGCGTGCGGCCTGGCTGCGGGAGATACACCCGGATGTGGAAGTGGTTCTGATTGACGATACGCTGGGCGACGATAACTCGCAGGGCTGGGCCGAACACACCCTGAACGTGCTGGGCTATGTGCCGGATGTCGTGTTCACGTCGGAAGATTATGGCGACGCATACGCGCGCTTTCTGGGCTGCCGTCATGTGCTGGTAGACCGGGCGCGGGTGACTGTTCCTGTGTCGGGCACGGTTGTGCGCGCTGACCCGCTGGCATACTGGAACAGTTTAGAACCTTGCGTGCGCGCCTACTTTGTGAAGCGAATTGCCATTGTGGGCGCGGAGTCTACGGGTTCCACCACGCTGGCCGGGGCGCTGGCAGAGCAGTACAACACGCTGTGGGTTCCCGAATACGGGCGTGAGTATTGCGAACAAAAGATGCTTGGCTTATCGGCGCAGGAGTGGCAGTCTGCTGAGTTTGTGCAGATCGCACAGCGTCAGTGCGAGTGGGAGGAAGCCGCCGCGCGTCAGGCGCAGGGGCTGCTGTTTTGCGACACGCCCGCGTTTGCAACGTCCCTCTGGCATGAGCGTTATCTGGGCCAATTGTCGCCTGAAGTAGAGCAAATCGCCCTCTCCGGCCATCTTTATTGGCCTTATGCGCTGACGCTTGTGACCGATACCGACATTCCCTTTGTGCAGGACGGCACTCGTGATGGGGAGCATATCCGGCACGCCATGCACGCGCGTTTTCTGCAATGGCTGACTGCGCGCGGCGTCTCCTTTACCGTCCTTTCCGGCCCTGTGTCCCGCCGAATGCAGACAGCCTCCGCCCTGATAGACACGCTTCGCCGGGCATAACTCCCGTATCCTCCCTTCAAAACCCCGTCACCCCCCTGTCAAAGCATGGCAACGGGCCGTTCGGGTACTATAAGCACATGGCCTTTCGCCCGTGCATAGACTTACAGAATGGGCGCGTGGTGCAAATTGTGGGCGGCACGCTCACCGATGCAGGCGCGTCCACCATCAACCATGTTTCAGCGCACGCGGCGTCCTACTTCGCCGAACTGTACGCGCGGGATAAGTTGCGGGGCGGCCATGTGGTGATGCTGGGGCAGGGGAACGAGGCCCAGGCGTTAGCCGCCCTGCGCGCCTATCCCGGCGGCTTGCAAATCGGGGGTGGCATTGCGCCTGAGAATGCCGCGTCGTACTTAGAAGCGGGGGCCAGCCATGTGATTGTCACGTCGTATTTGTTTGAGGGGGGATGCCTGTCGTGGGAGCGTCTGCGGGCCATGCAGGACTCAGTAGGGAAGGGGCGATTAGTCGTTGACCTATCGTGCCGCAGAACGCCAACGGGCTATTTTGTGGCGACGAATAAATGGCAGACCATCACGCAGGAGCAGGTGAATGAAGCATTTATTCGCGCCATTGAGCCGTTCTGCGACGAGTTGTTAATCCATGCTGCCGATGTGGAGGGCCGTCAGGCAGGCATGGATGAAGAATTGGTGACTGCTCTGGGACAATGGGTAAATGTGCCCACGACCTATGCCGGAGGCGCAAGAAAACTGGCCGACATCGCGCGCGTAGAAGAACTGTCTCAGGGCAAAGTAGACCTGACAATCGGCAGCGCCTTAGACATCTTCGGCGGAACACGGGTGCGCTATGCCGACGCCGCCCGTCTGGGAAGGCGCGGATAACGTTACGCAGGCAGCGCATCTACCGCCCGCGCCATGTCTTCCTCGTGGTTGTAAAAGTGCGGAGAAAAGCGCACGTTGCCCCCACGTGCCGCCGCTGTCACGCCCGCCTTGCCGAGTGCTTCCATAATTGCTTCGTTGGAGTGTTGGGCATGGCGGAAACACAAAAGGCCCGATTGCTGGCCTTCACCCATTGGCGAGGCGACTTCGTAGCCTTTGCGTTCCAGCAATGTCGCGCCCAGCGTGCAGAGTTCCAGCACCCTCGCTCCGATGGCCTCCACGCCCACCTCCGTCAGCAAGCCGAGCGCGGCGTCTAAACCAAGCAGCCCTAAGCCGTTGGGAGTGCCTTCCTCAAAACGCTGTGGATTGGGCTTCACGGAAAAGTCTAACGGGTCAAACTTGCCCACATCCACGACAGCCCCCGCGCCCATGTTGACCAATCTCAGCCGTTCCAGCACCGCAGGCGTGACGAACAAGACGCCTGTGCCGCCCGGAGCCAGGAGCCACTTGTGGACTCCCGAAGCCGCCGCGTCGACCCCTGCCGCCCCCAAATCCAGCGGAAGCGCGCCCAACCCCTGAATGACATCCACCACGAAGATGGCGCCGTGCGCGTGCGCCAGCGATGCCCATGCGCTCAGGTCGGCGCGAAATCCTGTCCCGAACTGCACCCAGGACAGCGTGACAACCCGCGTTCGGGCGTCCATTTTCGCGGCGCAGTCATCTAAAGACAGGGTTCCATCCGGGCGCGGGTCAATCAAACGTGTCTCAATGCCCCGGTCGGCCTGCGCGTACCAGGGATACACGACGGCAGGATACTCGCATGACGCCGTGACCACGTTGTCGCCGGGTTCCAAACGCAAGCCGTCGGCCAGAAGGGACAATCCATGCCCGGTGTTCTTCGTGAAGCAGCAATGGTCTGCCGAAACGCCAAGCATTTCCGCGAAACGAGCGCGCGCCCTCTCGCGCGCAGGCAGCACGCCCTCCATGAAAAAGCCGAACGGGTCGCGGGCCGCCAGAGCCGCCCCTTCGGTCACGGCCCGCACGACGCGCGCCGGGGACGGCGACACGCCCGCGTGGTTCACATAGACCCCTCCGCTCGTCACCGGCCCAAACTCCCGCGCGCGATAATCTGACAACGGCATGGCCTTGCGCCTCCTTCCGTACTATTCCCCATTCATGGGTATACTCCTGCTATGACACCAGAAGACGCAGAGATAATACGATCAGTGCGGCGCGAAATGAACAAGCGCCCGATGGACATCTCGCGTGTGGACATCCAGACGGGAAAAGGCCATGTCGTGCTGGCCGGAACCATTGCGACCCCCCGCGATCAGCCGAACGTTGACCTGGCATTTGAGATTGGCATGCTCACCAAGCAGCTGATGCGAGACAGCATGATCCGCTCTGTCCGCAGTGAAATGCGCCTTGTCGTTCCCGAAAAGAAGGAAGAAGGCGAAGACGATGCGCGGGGCCGAATGCGTCACGGCGCGCACTGAGTTTGGGCGTGGTGCGCGGCTCTCACGGGCCATTAACCGTACATAAGCCGTAGGCAAGCCGTACATAACCCGTATACAAGCCGTATATTTTCCGTAGGTTTGCGGGAGGCAACCCGGTAGCAAGCGGGAGGCAACCCGGTAACAACCCGGTAGCAAGCGGGCCATAACCGGGCCAGAAGCCGCGCAGTCGGCGTTCACCCGTGAATGCCGGACACGTAAACCGTCCGCTCCCGCTCATAGACAACCGCGCCCGGAGCCGATTTGCGCGGCTTGCGAACGTATTTCTTGAACGTGTAGTCTACGGGAACCAGCGCGGCGTGCTTGGACTCCGAACGAGCCGCCACCTGCTCGGCGGCGAATTGCAGGGCGGCGGGAGACGGCTCGCCCCCGCGCCCCGACGTGCGAATAATCGCGTGCGCCGACGCCGCCGCGCGCGCATGAAGCCACACATCGCCGGGCCGCGCCACCTTCGTAGTCAGGTAATCGTTCGCCGTCGCGCTTTCCCCCACCAGCACGTCCCAGCCATCCGGCGAGCGCAAAGTCTTGATTTTATGCCCTTCAAATGGGGACGCGGCCTGCCCAAAAGCGCGACGCCCGCCGCTCTGCCCCGCGCTGCCCCTGGCCTGCCCCGCGGGCGTCGGCAGCAAATCCGCTACCTTTTCGCCGATGCGCGCCACGGCTTCCGCAGGCAGGGCCGCGCTTAACGGCTGCTCGGCCTCCGTGAGACGCGCGCGCGCGGCTGCGTTTTCCGCCAGCCGCGCCGCGAGCACGGGCAGGCTCGCACGGGCTTTGCGGCTGCGCTGAAACAGCCGTTCCGCCGCCTCCCCGACGCTCAGGGCCGGGTCAAGCGCAATGCGGCGCATGGGCAAACTGCCGTCCTCCGCAGGCGGGGCGAAGTAATCCGGCAGGTCAACCTGGGTTTGTCCCCGCGCAACGGCGTGTTGATGGGCCAGCAACAACTCGCCCGCCTGCTGATATTCGTCGGCCCGCGCCCCGGCCAGTATCCCCTGTTCCAGCGCCGCCGCCTCGCGCTCCCGGCGTTTGCGGGCCGTCCGCACGGCGGCCAGCAGACGTTCCCGGTCGCGCTCCCCTGTGTCCGCCTGCCCCACAGACGCGGCTGCCTCCTGCAAAGCTGCGCTGATGGACGGGTATTCGCTCTGCTGTTCCCCCGGCACCGACAGCAGCGCAATGGGATACGCCCCCGCCGCCGACCCGTCCGGGTTCCGCCATAAGCGCGGCGACCATGCGCCCGTGCGAACGACTTGAAGCACCCCACGCAGGGCCGCTTGCAGAGCGCTCCCGGTCAATTCCGTGCCAGAAGGGACACGAAGAACCGTTTCCGATGCGAGCAACGGCCCCACTCCCGCCCACCACGAAACGAGCCATGCGCGAGCCGCTTCCGGTGTCAATGGGGCCGTGCCGGGGTCAGCAAGGGGAAACGGGCCGATTTCGGGCGCATCCAGCAGGGCCAACGGGTCGCGCCGGGGCAATCCATCAGGAGCCATTTGCGGGGGCGGCGGCAGATAAAGAGCGCCGGGAAGGGTCTGCCGCACCCGGTTGATGTCGCGCCCTACGTGCTTCGCCGCCCCCAGAACCGCGCCCGCACCGTCGGTCAGCACCAGATTGCTGTGCCGCCCCATGGTCTCGGCGACCAGTGTCACAGCGGCCCCGTCCGGGTTCAGGAACCGCAGATGCAGCGCGCGCTCCCCGAAGCCGCCCGGCACATCTCCAGACTGCAAAACGGCCCCGTCCAGATGTTTCCGCAGCAAAGCGCCAAACGCTAGCGGGGCCGCCTTCGTATCCACGCGGGCCGTTGTCAGGTGAACGCGCGCCTGTTCCGGGTCGCACGACAGCAAAAGCGACGCCGCGCGGCTGTTTGCAGAGAAACGCAGCACCGTCTCGCACGGGCCACTCTGCCAGACTTTCTCCACCCGGCCCCCGACAAGCGTCTGCTGAAGTTCTGCGGTCACGGCGGCTAAAGTCAGAGAATCAAACAGCATGGCACGGCCATTGTACCCGGCGCACTCGGCGCTGTCCCTCTTGACACCATGCCGCAAAACGGGCTATAATCTCCCCGATGAGTGATTCTGTGACGACAACTCGCAAGCGAACTCGCGCCGCCGACCATGCCCTGCAGCATCGGCACGCCGTACACCACGCGCATGCCCGCCGCCCTGCGCGGCGTCATCTTGTGCAGATGTGGCATCACCACTCTGCGCGTGCGTAGCCCGCTTGCGACTGTGCTTCTGGAAAGAGGCCGGTCGGAGCGGGCTTTTTTGTTGGCCCTTCCGGGCCGGGTGATGGGAGAAGAAACGGACAACCACGCCATGAGCCACGAGGTGCTAGTCCTCAACAGCGATTATGAGCCGCTGAATGTCTGCAACCTGCGCCGTGCCGTCGTGCTGCTGTATCTGGGCAAGGCCGATGTCCTGCACGCCCACGATGGCGACGCGCCGCGCCTTTTCACGGGCGAAGGGCAGGAATTGCCCGCGCCGTCGGTGGTGCGCCTGCGCTACCACGTCAAGCGTCCCCTGCCTGAACTGAAATTATCTCGCCGCTCCATCTTCGCCCGCGACAACTACACCTGCCAGTATTGCGGCGTTCAGACCCGCGATTTGACCATAGACCATATCGTTCCCAAACGGCACGGCGGCGGAATGCAATGGGACAACTTAGTTGCCTGCTGCCGCCGCTGCAACACGCGCAAAGGCGACAAGATGCTTCAGCATTCCGGCATGAAACTGGCGCGCGCGCCGCGCCGCCCGCGTTACGTGCCATATATCAGCCTCACCAAGTATATCAACGGCACCAAAAACGAAGTATGGCGCGACTACCTGCCTGTCTTCCACGATGTTGGCTCCGGCGGCACGGAATACGCCGCCACCGCGTGAAAGCAAGTAACGGCGGCACAACAGTTACCTTTACCAGTGACGGAGCGCGCGGGGCCTGCCGATAATAGCAGGGAAGATGAATGACTCTCTGACAGCCAGGCCCCGCATCCTGATGGCCGACGCCGAACCCATGAGCCGCGCGCTCATGGAAGCCGTGCTCCGCACCGAAGACCGCTACGAAGTGCTGAATGCCTCCTGTGGGGCGCATACGCTGGAGGCCGCTCGACGCCTTCGCCCCGACCTGCTGCTGCTGGATATGCCCTTGAACGCCATGACCGAGGCGTTCCCACTGTGCCGCGCCCTCAAGTCCGACGCGCAAACGCGGCGCACCCCGATTTTGCTGGTCACGCCCTCCACGTCCTCCGGCGAGCGGGCGCAGGTGCTGGAAGCGGGCGCGGACGACTTTCTGAATAAGCCTTTCAGCCGCATTGAACTGCTGGCGCGCGTGCGCTCCCTGCTACGTATCAAAGCGCTGAACGACCAGCTGGACGAAGTAGAAAGCGTGATTTACTCCCTCAGCCGCGCGGTGGAAATGCGGGAAGGGCTGGAAGGCGATTCCCAGACCGAACGGGTTATCTATTACGCCGTTGCTCTGGGGCGCGAAAT
Organism: uncultured Armatimonadota bacterium; assembly: GCA_963835235.1. Taxonomy (GTDB): domain Bacteria; phylum Armatimonadota; class Armatimonadia; order Armatimonadales; family Capsulimonadaceae; genus CAWIET01. The sequence continues at coordinate 20,928 of CAWIET010000001.1, read as the reverse complement.
CGGCCTCTGCGACGACGCTTTGCGGATCATCAGTCAGGCAGCCATGCTGCGCGATTTAGGGAAAATCGGTCTGCCCGACCAAATCCTCAACAAACTTGGCTCGCTGGACGAAGCCGAGCAAAAGAAAATGCAGCAGCATACAGTGCTGGGCGAACAGATTATCGCCCCGCTGCGCTCCACGGCGGCCCTGATTCCCATTGTTCGCCACCACCATGAGCGTGCCGACGGTAAAGGCTACCCTGATGGACTGATCGGCGAAGACATTCCGCTCGGCGCGCGGATTGTCGCTATTGCCGATGCCTACGTTGCCATGCTCTCCAAACGCCCCTACCGTCCGGCGATGTCCCCCCAGAAGTCATTGGCAACTCTGCAATCCGGCGCGGGCCGACAGTGGGACAGCCGCCTTGTCGCCGCCTTTGCGTGCAGCCTTGAGCGCCAGCCTGCTCCCCTCCATAACATGAAGTAGTTTTCTTCCTGTGTGCTCGATTACCGGTTTGGCCTTTCCCGCTTTTGGGTATTCTGCCCAGAACACGACAAACGCCGTGCCGCTCTTTTTATATAAATGTGAGCCAGGGTACAGATATTTTCCCGGATTTCTGAGACAATGAGGGGCCGCGTTGCGTATGGATAAATGTTTCTGCATCAATGAGGAGGAAAGTGCCCGTAGGGGCTGACGGCGGCGGTAGGGTCTGCCTGCAGGGGAACGGCAAGGTCCAAACACGTGTTTTATAGACAAGAGCCTGGGCGCATTATTCAAAGCGAAATTATTCAAAGCGAATGGGATCAGACAAGGGGAGTCTTATGGGGAGCAGCATGGCATTGATGGACAAGCCGGATGCAGCAATGGCGTTGCGTGGGCACGACGCGGAGGAGCGGGAGGAACGGCCCGGCTTCGCGGTGGAAGAAGAGCCGCTGGGCGCGAGCGGCGCGCTGGATGACCCGGATGCGGTGAGCTTCCTCACGCTGGCAGCAGGCAGCGATGAAGACACGTCTGCGCCGCTGCTGGACGTGGTTGCCGGGGACGACGACACGGAGCATGACACGGAAGCGCTTGCATCCGAGGAAGAGACGCCGGGAACTCCCTTCCCGGTGGTGGAAGAAAACCCGCGCGATGAGTCGCTCCAGATGTGGATGCGGAAGACCAAGAACACCAAACTCTTGAGCGCCCACGAGGAGATTGAGCTGGCAACGCGCGTCGCTCACGGTGAACAGGCCAAATCGCAGATGCGCGAAGAGGGGATGCGCACCGAAGAAGAGCTTTTCCATCTGAGCCGCATTGAGGTGGATGGGCAACGCGCCAAAGACATTCTGACCGAAGCCAACCTGCGTCTGGTGGTTAGTATCGCGCGCCGCTACTCGGTTCCCGGCATCAGCCTCGCCGACCTCATTCAAGAGGGCAATATCGGCCTTATTCGCGCGGTGGAGAAGTTTGACTACACGAAGGGCTACCGGTTCAGCACCTACGCGACCTGGTGGATACGGCGGGCTATCGCGCGCGCTGTCATTAATCAGGGCCGGACAATCCGCATTCCGGTGTATGTGGCCGAAACCATTCACAAGCTGGTTCGGACATCGGGCCTGCTGCGCCAGCAGTTATCCCGCGAGCCGACTCAGGAAGAGTTAGCCGACGAGATGGAAGTGCCGGTAGAGCGCGTGAACGAGATCATGCGTATCGCGTCGGAGCCGCTGTCGCTGGAAACGCCGGTGGGCGAGAAGGACTCGGCGCAACTCGCGGACTTCATCCAGAGCAGCGCTAACCAGTCGCCTTCGGACGCCGCCGTGAACCTTATTCGGCGGGAACAACTGGACACCGTGCTGGACAAACTGACGGAGCGAGAGCGCGCGGTGGTGCGAATGCGCTTCGGCCTGGATGATGGCTACGCGCACACGCTGGAAGAAGTCGGCCAGCGCTTCGCGGTGACGCGCGAGCGGGTGCGCCAGATTGAACTGCGCGCCCTCAAGAAACTGCGCCGCATGGGGCCGGTTGACATCCGCGCCTAGCGACACGATAAAAGAAAGCCTCTGCCTTCGGGCTGGGGCTTTTTTGCTGCCTATCAGGGCCAGCGCGTGCGGGAAACATGGCTCCGTTTGAAGAGGGGTGGATTATGTGTCAAGTCCAGCACGTAATAGAGATGGTAGCCGTAAGGCAATTCGCATCCCCGGCGATAATCCTCAAATGGCCCGCTTCCTTCTATTGCTCCAACAAAACAATCGCGTGGGATAGCCAGTGCCTGCCACATTTGGTCTTCTGTCATACCCGGACGTACCTGCTTCATGCGTTCCGGCAGGCCACGTAGAGTGGCTCGCGACACGCGAGCATAGCCAACATATCCCCCCAAAATGGCCCTGTCAGCCAGAAAGTCAGTGTAAGCAACAGCAAGATGAGCCAGAACGCGGGCCTGCGCCAAAGCGGAGGTTTCATGCGCTCAGTTTACCCTGATTGACGCTTCCCCTGCTTCTGTGTTATAATGCGTCCATATCTTGACGGCAAGAGCAGGCGAGGCGCGACATATGGCATTGGGCAATGGCACAAACGGCGTGGGCAAGAATGGGAGCAGCACGATGCTGGCGATGAGCGCGCTTGCGCCTTCCCTTGCGCCGCCGCACGTGCGGCAGGCGGTCGGAACGGTTGTCCGGGGAAGCCTGCAAGCCGGAGTGCAGATGCGTCTGACCGGGACGCAGTCGGTGGAAGACATTCGGGCGGGCAAGTTTGTGGTGGTGGAGGGCGCGCAGCACGAGTTTTTCTGCATGATGACTGATGTCGCTTTAGACTGCACGTCCCCCGGCGCGCTGGCTGACCCGCCGCCACCCGGCGCGGACGGCGCGTTTCTGCGCTCTGTGCTCGCGGGCACGTCCACGTTCGGCACCGTCACGCTCAAGCCACTGCTGATGCGAAGCAAAGGCACGGGCGGGGATTTTGAGCCGGTCAAGACTATTCCCACACACTTCAGCGGGGTAGGGGAGGCAACGCAGGACGACATTGCCGACATCTTCGGGGCCGAAACCGAGGGCGGCAAACACTTCCATATTGGCGCTCCGCTGGACATGGAAGACATCCCTGTCTGCCTGGACTTGGAGAAGTTCGTGGAGCGCTCCAACGGCATCTTCGGCAAGTCCGGCACCGGCAAGACGTTTCTGACCCGCATCTGTCTGTGCGGCACGGTCAAGCATCAGAAAGCGGTCAATCTGGTGTTTGATATGCACGGCGAGTACGGCTACATGGGCACGACGGAAGACCCGACACGGCAGGGCGTGTACGGTCTCAAAAAGTATTTCCCCAGCCGGGTGCAGGTGTTCACGATGGATCGCGAGTTGTCGCAGCGGCGGCAGGTGCCGGTGGAGTGCGAAGTCCGCATTCCCTACAGCCAGGTGAGCGTGGACGACGTTCTGCTGCTCGCCGGGGAACTAAACCTCAACCAGAGTGCGGCGGAGACGACGTACCTGCTGGAACAGCACTTTGGCAGAAAGTGGCTGGCGGCGCTGCTCAAGATGGACGGCGACGCCATCAAGGACTTTGCCGAGCGCAGCGGCGCGAATGCCCTCTCGCTGGGGGCGCTGCGGCGCAAGCTAGGGCGCATGGCCGAAGAGTGTAAGGGCTTTCTCATTGAGGACGTGCCGGGCGACGCCGACGACGCGGTGCGGCAAATCATGGCGTGCCTGCTCAAAGGGGTACACGTCGTGCTGGAATTCGGGCACTACCGCAAGCCTTTGCAGTATATGCTGGTGGCGAACATTCTCACGCGGCAGATACACTCGGAATATACCAAACTCACGGAGGCCGCGCTGGGAGACCGGGGCAAAAAGCCGACACCGCTGGTGATTACCATTGAGGAGGCGCACAAGTTCCTGAACCCCGCGCAGGCGGGGCAAAGCATCTTTGGCACCATTGCCCGCGAACTGCGGAAGTACAACGTGACGCTGTTAATCGTAGACCAGAGGCCGTCGGGCATTGACGCCGAAGTGATGTCGCAGTTGGGGACGCGCATCACGTGCCTTCTGAATGACGAGCGCGACATTGATGCCGTGCTGACCGGCATTTCGGGGGCACAGGCGCTGCGCGGCGTGCTGGCGTCGCTGGATTCCAAGCAGCAGGCGCTTCTGCTGGGCCATGCGGTTCCCATGCCCGTTGTCGTGCAGTCGCGCACCTATGATGACCAGGCGTTCCGAGACAGCATGGGCACGTTCACACAGGCTGCCGCACAAACGTTGGACGTGAGTGACTGGAAGTAGGGGCGGGGCTTGCCCCGCCCGGCTTATCTGCGCGCTGCTGTATTTCTCGCTCGCTCCTGCCGCTGGGCAGGCTCCTGTTTCCGCGTCTGCTTCTCCGTCTGCGCCCGTTTCCCTGCCTTCGATTGCGCTGGGCTTCGGGCATTTCTCCGGCACGCCAGACCATGCCATTGTGCAGGAGCCGCGTCTCTCTTACGGTGGCGAACTGACCCTGCGCGCGGATGGGCTGACGGGCAATCTGCTGCGCCAGCAGTACGACCTGACCGGCAGCGTGCGCGCTCACGAAGCCGATACCACCCTCACTGCCGAAAGCCTGCACTTTGACGGCCTCGCCAATCAGGGGCTTGCCCTGCGCGCCCTGCTGACTCAGCGGCCCTACACCGTGCGCGCCCGGCAAATTGCGGTCACGGCGTCGGAGATTGTCGCGCAGCAGGCGGAGTTCACAACGGCCCCACCCAATGTCCGGCCTGATTTAGACGTGCGCGCGCAATCGCTGTCGCTGTTCCCGGCGCGTCGGCACGGCGAACTGCGGAATGCGTCGTTTTATCTGTTTCATGCACGGGTGCTGACTTTGCCGCGCGTCGGCTTCTCGCTGGGCAGCGGCGCGGGCAATTCGGGGCGGCAGGGGAACATTCCCACGGTCGGCTATTCCGGGCGCTACGGGGCGTATCTTGCCATTGGCGGCGGCGCAGCCCGCTCCGGGCGCATTCGCTACCGGGTGGTGCTGCCCGCGCGCCAGAGCGTGCAGGCGCGCGTCACGAGCGAGCAGACGCTGTTCTTCCATGCCGCGCCGGGCGGCCCGCCGCCCGTTCCAGTGGCCGCTAACGATTATCTGGGCGCACTGCGAAAACTCGCCACTGCCCGCCGCCCGCCCCTGCCGGAGCACGACCCGCTCTTGTTCCACGACTTCCTGCCTGACCCCAATCCCATTCGCCTGTTTGACGGCCCGCCCGCGACGCGGTTATCCCTGGGAGAAGAACTGTCCACGCACATTGAGGCAACGGGCCGCCGGATGGACAATCTGTACGTCTCGCGCCTGCCAGAAGTGACGCTGAACGGGCAGCAGCCGCTCGCGCAGACGGACGCCCTGCCCCGCGCCATGACTGCGGAAGCGTTCCGAAGCGCCCTGCGTCAAATCGTCCCGGTGGTCACGGCGCAGGCAGCCGCAGGCGCGTTTCGCGAGCAGCCCGCCAACATTCGCGCCCAGCGCGCGCGTCTGGCGCTCGGCCTGTCCACGCGCCCACTGCTTGTTGCCCCCAATACGGTCATTCTCCCGTTCGTGCAGACAACCGCCAACGCTTACAATGTCTCCGGCCTGCGCTCGCGCTACAATTACGCGCAGTTCGGCATGGCCGTCAATCATTATTTCAGCGACCGCAGCGCCATTGGCCTGCAATACGTCGGCAGCAAGCAAAGCGGCGACTCGCCGTTCAATTTTGACGTGATAGACACATCGCGCGAATTAGATGGCCGCATTCAGGTGGGCAATCGGCGGCTGGCCGTCGCCGGGCAGGTGCGCTACGATTTAACGCGCGGCGGCGTGATAGACTACAAACTGGCTGTCGCGCCGGGGCTGGCGGGCCTGACACCCATTTTCTCCTACAACTTCCGCAACCGCAGCGTGGGCGTGGGCGTTGCGATTGAAGGCATCACGTTTTAAGGCGGCGCCTGTGAATGCTGTGCCTGCAAATCGCGGTCTAGGCCCGCGCCGTCAAAAGGAACCACAATGACTTTGCTGCCGTGCTGGTCATTACCGCGTTCGTCGTCTTTGGGAACGTCAATCACCGCCAGCGTCACGGCGGCGATGTGGCCGTCTTGTATCAGCACGCCGGGTCGCTCTATCTTGTTCCAGTGGTTCACCGTGCCGTTGGCGTAGCGCAGGAAGTCTGTGTCCGGGTCGTAGGCGAGGCCCCGGTAAGTCCAGTTCGCGATGCCGTCCGCCGAAGTCAGGTGGTACGCTTTGCGGTCGCTCCAATTGTTGACCACAATGTGATATAGACCGCCGCTGAACCACACCACCGGGTCTTCCAAGTTATGCAAATCGTGCTGCGGCAGGCCGGACACAGTGGGGTAAATGCTCGGCCCCTGCACCGTGTACGGCCCCAGAATGCCAGTTTTGCTGATGAGAATGGCCCCGGAGCGCGGCACAATCTCAAAGCCGCCATCGGGCCGCGCCAAGATGCTGACATTGGACATTCGGCCCAACTCGCTGAGTGGGCCGGGCGCGACCTCAATGCGGCCCAGATGCTCCCAGGGGCCGTCCAGCGAATGGGACACAAACACATCGCCGGGCCGGGTTTCGCTGACCACAATCGCATAGCGTCCGTCGGGCAGGGTCAGCGCGGTGACATTGTGCCCTTTGCCGCCCTCATCATCGGGCCAGCACAGCCCTTTGTCCACATAGGGGCCGGTCAGGGCGCTGCTGACCGCATGAACCGCCTGCGAATGTCCCCACCCGCCATGCCCTGCGCTTTGCTCCCACCGGCTCGCAAACAGATGGTATCTGCCGTCCGGCCCTTTGAGTATCTGGCCGTCCCAGTAGTCCCAGTGGGTCATGGCGGCGTCTTCCAGCCCGTTTGCGGGGTCGCGCGGGCCAACCGTCGCCGCGCCCCAGACATGGCTGTCCAGCGCGCCGGTCACAGGCATGGGCAGGAAATAATCTATAAACGTCTTCGCGGCGGGTTTGGCGCTGTCCGCCTGCCCCGCGCCGGGGTCAGCCAGCGCCGCGCAGGCCAGCGCCATCATCAGCAGGCAAACCCCGGTGGCGGGGCCTGAGAAAAGAGGGAACATGAACACGCTCCTTGCGCCCCCTAGCCGGGCGTTCTGCTCATTATAGCAGGTTTTCTGGGGCAGGGAGGCTTACCCGGCCCCGATGACCGCCGTTGTCACCGTGCCCGCGCCGCGAAAGCCGCCGCTTGTCACCGGCACGACGCGCACGCCGAGAAGACCGCCTTCTTCCACCGCGCCGTGCGCCTCCACGAACGCTTGCGAGAGGGAAATAGGCTGATTGGCGGGCAGGGACGGGGCGGAAAACAGCAGCAGAAACTCATTGTCCCCGAACTCGTGCCCGTCCACCGCCATCGGCGCGGCGTACACGAAGACGGGGTGGGGCACGGCGGCTCCTGCCGTCATTTGGAGCGTGAACCCATTCGCCGCGCCCGCTCGCGTGTCCATCGTCGCCGCAAGGGAAAGTTCGGGCAATTTGGGCGTGTTCTCAAAGTCGGGCGCGTCCAGCAGGAACGGGGCATTGGGGTTGAGCGCGTAGAGGCTCAGGTTGACCGACATGAACGCATTAAAACCGGTCAAATAAGGCCGTTTGGCATGGGGATTGGCGGGCGGCATCTGTTTGCCGAGCGCGCGCCATGCGGCCTTTTGGCTCATGGTGGTCGCGTGCTTGAAGGTGCGGGCGCAGGCGCTCAGGGTGGCGCGGTAGACGCTTTGTTTGACGCTCTTCTTTTTGCGCCCGGCGGCCCGGCGGCGCAGGACGCTCTGCCCCTCAATCTGTGCGACTGAGTAGATGCCCAGAGTGCCCGCTGCGCCGTGCAGCATCTGGTTTTTCGTCACGTTTGCCATACGATAACTCCTGTCAACAAAAAACATGAAGCGTGCGGACTGACTGCCCGCGCGAACGGCCTCTTCCGTTCCCATTTTGATTATTCCATGTTTTCGGTTTTGGTTGAAGGAGCGCGTTTCTTTGGGGCAGCCTCACCGGGAAATGCAGACAGCAGAAAAGCCCGCCGGTCAGGGCGGGCTTCAGCATCAGGCGCAATGCGTTGTTAGACTGCCGGTCGCACAGGCTCCGAAGCGAGTGGGCCTGGCAATGGCGTGATGAATACGCCCCCGCCGGAGCGGGCCTGCACACGCAACTCGTACCCTTCCAATAATGCCATGCCTAATAATGGGTCAGTCTCGGCGGCATCTACCGAAATACGGCGGGGCTGACCGTCCCAATTCACCGTCGCTTCATAGCCATCAAACACGCTTTCACTGCCGTCCGCCAGGAGAGCGCGACCACTTCTTCGGAATGGCAAGTCCAAAGACCGAATGACATGGGAGGGCAAGGTGAGCGCCCCATTAAAACCCGTGTCTACAACAACCTCAAACTCCTGGGATTGTCCCCGCGCATGGTCTATCCGCAGGCGAATAAGGGCTTCGCGGTAGGCATTGACAGACCCAACAATCATTAACAGGCCGCTCCGGGACGCTTTCCAAATCCGGGACGCTTTCCAAAGCGACGGGCATAACGGGAGCCAATCTGCCTCAGCCAAACCTCGGCATCCGGGTGACGCGCGAGCAAGCGATCTGAAGCAGTCAATTCGTCCGTGTCTATCTCATACTCCCCTGTCCTGACATCTATGACGGCGTAGCGGCCAGCATCCTCGGCCCTGACGACGGGCCGAATGCTTTTCTCATAAATCTCATCCCCAAGACGGGCAATCTCTTCCCTGCCCAGGTTTTTCTGTGCAGCAATCATGGTTTACCTCCTGACGTGCCTATGCGGATATTATACACGGACGCCATGCCGTTTTCTTCCACTGTCTTGCGCTGAGAGAGGGGCAAACACAAACAGCACAAAAGCCCGCCGGTCAGGGCGGGCTTCAGCATCAGGCGCAGCGCTTGTTATACTGTGCGGTGGTTTGGTACGGCCTCAGTTTAGCGGCATAACGGCAAAGTTCAGCCGCGCCCGCACCTGCTCTGTACCCGGCAAGCCCCGCGAAGCCGTGCAAGAATACGGCGCGGTGGCGTCGGCTGCAACGGCTGTTGGGCCGCAGAACGCTCGGCCATACGTGGCATCGCCTCTTTATTTGGCTACTATTCATGCCAGTTGCGGCAGTGCTGGTGGTACACACCGGTACTCGACTGGCCCCAAACGGATGCGGTAAGCCGTATAGATTACGTGTATCGGGCCGGAACCAACCGTCGCAGTGTCGTAGTCAACCTCCAGCCGGGCCGCTCCCAACCCCCAGTCAGAGACGGGAAGAAAAGCAACCAGAGGAACTTGCCCCGAAGGAATATGAAGGCGCTCAAGAGGCCCCACGTAATTATACGCACAAGCCGCGCCGAGAGCGAACGCGATGCCCACGCCGCCAGGGACTAGGAGTTGGCTTAGGCCAGAAGCCAGGCGCAAAGCAGCAGCCGGACGCTCGATCCGGCCCATCCTCCGCCACACGAACCAGACTGCCGCGACACCGACGAGCAGAGTGACAAACAAAAGGAATGTGTTAGGGTCGCCCTCACCGAATGTATCCATCGTTCTTAGACGCTGTATTCAAACAGGCAGGCTGTCCTGCGGCCCAACTAACATTATGCCGCATGAGCGCGGCATCGCAACGCATTCCCGTGTATTTTACCGCCCTTGCCCCTTCTGCAAAGCCCCTGCGCCTGTGCTTCCCCCTTGCCGGAATACTCAGGGAATACTGAATGAATACTCAGGGGATACTGCGGGAACGCTCGCGGAACAGTCACGGGACGCTCGCGGGCCGCTACAGCAGGTTCTTCTTGACGGTGGTTCCTGATGGGCTGTCCCCAACAGAGTAGCCCAATGCTTCTATCTGGAGGCGCAGCGCATCGGACTGAGGCCAATCACGGGCTTTGCGCGCTTCGTCACGGGAAGCGGCCAGCGTCGCCACTTCAACGGGCAAACCTTCCACGCCGGGCGTTGCGGGCAGGGCGCGGGAGCGGGCATCTATGTCCAACCCAAGCACGCTGTCAAACTCCTGCCACAAACGGTAACTTTTGGCGTCATGCAGAATGCCGATGGCTTTAGGGGCGTTCAAATCATCCTGCAACGCTTCCCGTACTGCCGCGCGGGCGTCGCTGAACTCCCGGTCACTGAGGCTTTCCATCTCGCCGCCCTCGGTGCGGGCTTTGAGTTCCCACACTTTCGCCAATGCTTTAGAGGCCCCGTCCAATGCTGCCCATGAGAACTGAAGTTCCGAGCGGTAGTGCGCGGTGAGGCACAGGTAACGGTAGGCCAGTGGGTCGTAGCCCCGGTCAAGCAGCGTCTGCACCGTGAGGAAGTTGTCCCCGCTCTTGCTCATCTTGTCGGTGGTGCGCCCGGTGACGGCCCCCGACGCGACATTGAGGAACGCGCCATGCACCCAGAACCGGGCAAAGACGTGCCCGGTGGCGCACTCGCTTTGGGCAATCTCGTTGGTGTTATGCACGGGGATATGGTCGATGCCGCCGCAGTGAATGTCTAACGTCTCGCCCAGATACTCCATGCTCATAGCGGAGCACTCAATGTGCCAGCCCGGATAACCCGTGCCCCAGGGGGACGCCCATTTCATAACGTGCGTGGGCTTGTTGGTGAACCACAGAATGAAGTCGGCGGGGTGGCGTTTCCCGGTGTCTATGTTCACGTCTTCGCGCGCGCCTGCAATCTGCGCCCCTAAGTTCAGACCTGCTAACTTGCCGTAGTCGGCGTCTTTGGCGGTGTCAAAGTAGACGCCTTCCGAGGTGGTATACGTGTAGCCTTCCCGCTCCAGACGCTGTATCAGCGCAATCATGGCGGGGACGTGCTCGGTGGCGCGGGGGGCGACGTTGGGGCGAATGATATTGAGCCTTGCCGAGTCTGCAAAGAACGCTTCTTCGTATTTGCGGGCGATTTGATAGGGGTCAAGATGCTCGCGCTGGGCGGCTTTTTGCATCTTGTCCTCTCCCGCGTCGGCATCGGAGGTCATGTGCCCCACGTCGGTGATGTTCATCACATGGCTGACTTGCCAGCCATTGAGGAGCAGCACCCGGTGCAGAATGTCCTCAAAGACGTAGGTTCTGAGATTGCCGATATGGGCGAAGTTGTAGACAGTGGGGCCGCAGCAGTACATCTTGACCGTGTGGCCATCGGCGGGGGCAAATGCTTCCTTGCGGCGAGACAGGGTGTTATGCAGAACAAGAGGCGTCATGCACACAGTATACCCCGTGTGCTTGCCCTGCGCCTCCTACTTCAAGGGACGAACAGGTGAGGGGGCGTAGCGCAGCTGCAGGGCGTAGGAGTTCCAGGAGCCTTTCTCAAACAGGTCGTCAAAGAATAAATACTGCTGTGCCCAGCCTGCATACGCGCCGAAGCGGGAGCGCAGCAAATCTCCAATCGCGGCGTAGCCTTTGCGGGTGGAAGTTGAGGCGATGGGGAGATAGGGGCCTTCATGCGAGACATAGCGGCGCAGGGCAACCTGCCGGATATGCGTGTCTACGGGCACGGCGTCGTCTTTGTCCAGTGAAAACAGGCAGATGCAGTCGGCAATCTTGTCGCCTACGCCGGGCAGGGTCATTAAAGCGGCTTTGGCGTCGGCGTAGGAACGCTCGCGCAGCCCCAGAAGCCACTCTGCGCCGCCGTTCTGCATCACCAAACGAGCGCTGTCCTTGATGTGGCGGGCGCGGAAGCCAAGGCCGTAGCGCATCATTTGTTCTACCGAGGCTTCGGCGAGGCGTTCGGCAGGAGGAAACGCATAATGCCGGACGCCTGCGACAGTTTGCGGGAATGGGTCGCCGAACGCATGGCACAGGGCAGTGATGGCGCTGCGAATGCGGTGCAGCGGCGCGGCGGGCGTGCAGAGAAACGAGAACAAGCATTCTTCGGGGTCTTGGCGCAGGACGCGCAGACCGGGGTAAGTTTGGAGCGCGTGGTTGATAAAGGGATCGGCCTCCGCGAAGTCGCGGGTCAATGCGGGCAGGTTTAAGTCTAAGCGGAAGTAATCCCGTATCAGCGCGAGGCCGTTTGTGCGGGGCTGCGTCTCGTAATACACGGTTTCCCTGTCCTGCCACAGACGCACGAGTTGCTGGCGCGGCCCGCTTTTGCCCCCATCGCGCACGGGCAAAAGGCACGCCCACCACCCATCTTTGTCCTGACGCCAGCGGAACGTCTGCCCGCAGACAACCGTGTGTTCAATGTGCAGTTCGTGAATAGGGCAGGGAAAAGACGCGAGGGCCATGGCGTATTGTACGCAACAAAACGCCCTTTGTCAACAACCCCTGCGGCTTATGGCAATGCGCGCCGTTCCCGTAGGGGCGGGGCTTGCCCCGCCCTGTGGCAAGGACAGGGCAGGGCGTTGAACGAGACAGGGCAGGGCGTTGAACGAGACAGGGCAGGGCGTTGAACGAGACAGGGCAGGGCGTTGAACGAGACAGGGCAGGGCAAGCCCTGCCCCTACGGGGCGGCGTTCACAATCACCGAGACTGTCACCGCCGGGCCGCGAAAGCCCAGCAGCGAGACCGGAACCAATCTCAGAAAGAGTTCCGCACCCGCCGGAGGCGTTTTCCACTGCTTCACATAAGCGTCTCCCAGCGAGGCTGCGCCGCTCGCCAGAGTGGGCAGAGTGCGGAGCAGGGCGCACTGCCGGGCGTCCGGCACGCGCCCGCCGGGGATGGCGGGACGAGCCGCAAACGCGCTCACGGCGCACGCAAAGGGAGCGCACGACAGTTCCAGCACAAGGCCGCCGGGGACGCTTGGCGAAAGCGTCGCGGTGACTGTTGGCAGGGCCAGCAGGGGCGGTAGGTCAGGCACCGGGGGAGCCTGCGTTGAGATCGGCAGCGACTGCGCCTGACGCCCTGTTGCCGCCGAGGAAAAACATTGATAGCCGCTTAAAGGAGGCGAGCCTGCCGGAGCGCCCCAGCGGGGGACGCGCAGGGCTGTCTGCCCCCATGCGGCGCGTTCCGGGTACGTTAACCGGCTCCATGTCGTGCCCACTCCTACGAAGTTTTTCTCATTCTGGCTGGCTTTCGCCGTGATGGACGTGCGCTTTTTGGCACGGCGGCGCATGACTGTCTGCCCGTTCAGTTGATACACCATGAAGTCTCCCATGCGTCCCGACACGCCTTGCAGGAGCAGGTTTTTGATTTTCGCCATTGCGTTGTTTCCCTTGTTTCTTTCTGGTTGTGCGTCTTGCCCCGGCGGGCTGCTGGCCTTGCCCCCGGAGGGCTGTCGGGGTCATTATCGGCATTCGGGGAACTTTTCAAGAGGGCCGACTGGGGGCGAAAAGGGGGTTGGAAGCCTGTCTACGGCTTCCAACCCCCTTTCAACCGGCTTTCAACCGGCTTTCCACCCTGAAGCAGTGCCCGATTTGGGGTATAATGCGCCCATTCCAACCCGCCCGGTGAAATAGCCCTGATGAGACTTATTCCCCTTCGCTTGCTTGTCCTGCTCTGCGTGCCGCTGCTTTTAGGCACGGGCTGCGGCCATAACGCCCACAGCACCGGCCCGGTCGCCAATACCCTGCGCGTGCCGCTGCTGGCGTCGCCCACCACGTTTGACCCGGCGATGGTGCAGGATGGCACCACTATTGACATGATGCAGAACGTCTTTGAGGGACTGGTTCAGTGGACAACAAGCAACACGCTGGCTCCCGCTCTGGCCGTCAAATGGAGCGTCTCGCCAAACGGGTTAGTTTACACGTTTCACCTGCGCCCCAACGTAAAGTTTCAGGACGGGTCAGCATTTACGGCGTCCGATGTGTATGCGTCCATGCGCCGCGCCCTTGACCCCAAACTTGGCTCGCCCGTCGCGCTTACCTATCTGGGGGACATTGCGGGCGCGGCGGAAGTCAGCGCGGGTAAAACGACTACGCTGACCGGAGTGAAAGTCGTCAACCCGTCCACCGTCCAAATCACCATTACCAAGCCGAAAGCCTACTGGATGGACACGCTTACCTACCCGACCGCCTACGTCGTGTCCCCCAAAGAAACGGCCCCCCCAAACCACATTCTGTCCGCTGACGAAGTGATGCGCGGCGCGGGCACGGGGCCGTTTCAAGTCCAATCCTACCAGAAGGACTTCAAAGTCACGCTGACGGCGAACAAAACGTACTGGGACGGCCCGCCCCGCATTGCAGGCATTGAACGCCCCATCATCAAAGACGCAGGCACGCGGCACGCGCAGTACGCGAGCGGCAGCATTGACATTCTGCAATACGAGACGCAGGGCGACTTGCAGGCCGACCTGCAAGACCCGGCCTTAAAAGCCCAGGTGCAATACTTTTCGCGCGCCGCCACCTTCTATATCGGGCTGAACCAGAAGGCATTTCCCGCGTTCAAGGACGTGCGCGTGCGCCAGGCTTTAGCGTATGCCACCGACAAAGAGAAGATACGCCACGTCGCCCTGAATGACCGAAACGACCTCGCGCAAGACATTCTGCCTGAAGGCATCCCCGGCTATGACCCCAATTTCCGGGGCATTCCCTACGACCCTGCTAAAGCGCGCGTTCTGCTCGCCAGCGCGGGCTATCCCGGCGGCAAAGGCTTCCCGTCCATCCCCATGACGTATCGCGAGAGTTATCCCGACCTCGCCAAAACCGTAGACCTGCTGCGCCAGATGTGGGCGGACAATCTGGGCGTGAAGATTGTGCCGCGCGTCTCCGAATGGGGGGCCATGCTCGCCCGCGAAGACCAGAACGTTTTGGAGTGTTACCATATCCGCTGGGCCGCAGACTACCTAGACCCGCAGGATTACTACTCCACGCTCCTGCGTACCGGCTCCATTGAAGACCACGTTGTGTATTCCAACCCGCAGTTTGACGCTCTCTGTGACCGCGCCGACGTGGAGCAGAACAAGACAAAGCGCATGGCTCTCTACCGACAGGCCGCGCGCATCGCCGCCGATGAAGCGCCCATGATCCCCTTGTATTATCAAAAGGACATTGAACTCGTCAAGCCCTATGTCCACAACATAGACGACAGCCTGATGGGACACCTGCCCTACAAGCACTTAACGCTCACGCCATGAACCCACAACCCCGCCTGAAGAAACCTGCCCCCTTAGGAGGCCCTCACCCCGCTCGCAGAGCGAGCGACCCTCTCCCGTTGTCACGGGCGAGGGTTGAGAGTGACTTCTCTCCCACCCTCGCCTGCGAAGCGGGAGAGGGTCGCCATTCCTATGGCGAGGTGAGGGCCTCCCTCTCCCTTCTCCTCCTGCTTCTCCTGACCGGCTGCGGCCCGCACGGCGGCGCGAACAGACTGGGCAGCGACACGCGCACCTTCACGGTCACTGTCGCCAACAATGTCACCACGTTTGACCCGGCCATGTGTCAGGACGTGGAAACCAGCCAGGTGCTTCAGAACGCCTACGAAGGGCTGGTGCAGTATTCCACCGCCAACACCATTGTCCCCTGCCTCGCCGACAAATGGAGCGTCTCCAAAGACGGCCTTGTGTACACGTTCCACCTGCGCCCCGGCGCGCTTTTTCAGAACGGAATGCCTGTTACGGCAAGCGACGTTCAATACACCCTCACGCGCGCCCTGAACCCCACGCTTGGCTCGCCGGTCGCGTCCCAGTATTTGCAGGACATCGCGGGCGCGCGGGAAGTCACGAATGGCAAAGCCGCCATGCTCAAGGGCGTCACCGTCGTAGACCCTGCCACCGTGCGGATTGCTATCACGTCGCCCAAAGCCTACTGGATAGACACGCTCACCTACCCGACCGCCTGGATTGTCTGCAAAGCCATCGCGCAAAAGAAGCCGACCACGCCGCTCACGTCGGAAGACGCGATGGCAGGCGCGGGAAGCGGGGCGTTCCATGTGACGCGCTGGGTGAAAGACCAGGAAGTGAACATGGAGCCGAACGCGCACTACTGGGGCGGCGCTCCTGCGGTCAGCCTGCGCGAGCGCGTGGTGCTTGACCCCGGCACGCGCCATTCCCTGTTCGCCTCCGGGGACGTAGACCTCATGCGAAAACTCCAGATTGGAGACATGAGCGCCGACCAGAGCGACCCGCATCTGAAATCCAGCGTCAAAGTGTGGCCGCGCGCCGGAGTCTACTATCTCGCGCTCAACCAGAACGTCTACAAGCCGTTTCGGGACGTGCGCGTCCGGCAAGCCTTCGCCTACGCCACCGACAAAGAGAAACTACAGAAAGTCGTCACCGGCAGCACGTATCCCATCGCCCAGGACTTGCTGCCCCCCGGCATACCGGGAAGCGATCCCAACTTTGCGGGCCTGCCGCTTGACGTTGCCAAAGCCCGCACGCTTCTCGCCGCCGCAGGCTACGCCAACGGGCGCGGGCTGCCGCCGCTGGACATCTCCGGCAACGAGAAAGAGCCGCTCACGCAGAAGACCATTGACGTGCTGCGCCAGATGTACCATGACGCCCTGGGCGTCGCCATCAACGAGCACCAGATGGAGTTTGGCGCGCTTATCTCTGCCGAAGACCGCAACAACGCTCTGCCGTCGTACTTTCTGGGCTGGTACGCCGACTATTTAGACCCGCAGGACTTTTACTCTCTGCTGCTGGCAAGCAACAGCCCGGAAAACCATACAGGCTACCACAATGCCCAACTGGACGCCCTGTGCGCCCGCGCCGACACCGAACAAAACAACACAACGCGCATGGCTTTGTACCGTCAGGCCGCGCGCATCGCCGCCGATGAAGTTCCCCGCATTCCGCTTTACATCGGCGTAGACCCGGAACTCGTCTCGGCCCGCGTTTCCGGCATTGATGACTGCCTGATGGGACACCTGCCGTTCAAGCACGTCACCCTGCACACGGCCCCCTAGCCCCCAATAGTGGGGGAACAAGAGAGAAACTCCCATGCTGCGCTATCTTTTGCAGCGTCTCGCGCTGTCGCTGTTTTCCATCTGGGCGGTCTGCACCATCACGTTCTTTATCGCCGCGCTCGCCCCCGGCGACCCCGCCCAACTCGCCGCCGGGCAGCACTCCGACCCCGCCACCATCAACCGTGTCCGGCACGAGATGGGGCTGGACAGGCCGCTCATGGCGCGCTACGTCACCTACGTCACCGACGCCCTGCACGGGGATTTAGGCAAGTCGTTTTATGACCGCGAGCCCGTCATTGACTTCATCAAGCGGGGCCTGCCCAACACGGCGCTTCTGGCCCTGTGCGCCATTCTGCTTGCGCTGGCGGTCGGCGTCCCCATCGGGCTGGCGGCCTCGCTGCGCCCCAATTCGTTTGTAGACCGCCTGCTGATGACAACGGTGCTGGTAGGCGTCACCCTGCCAAACTTCGTGCTGGGGCCGGTGCTCATTCTCGTGTTCGCCCTGAAACTCGGCTGGCTGCCTCCGCCGGGGTGGGGGGAACCACAGTATATTATCTTGCCTGCCATCGTGCTGGCCGCACGCCCCGCCGCGCTGATTGCCCGCATGACCCGCGCCTCCATGCTGGAAACGCTGCGTCAGGATTATATTCGCACGGCCCGCGCGAAGGGCCTGTCGCCCGCGTCGGTCTTAGTGAAGCACGCGCTCAAAAACGCTTTTCTGCCGGTGCTGACCACGCTGGGCGTGCAGTTAGGCTATCTGCTCACGGGGTCGTTTGTGGTGGAAACCATCTTCACCGTGCCGGGTATCGGGTATGCGTCCATCAATTCCCTGTTCCAGCGCGATTACTCCGTCATTCAGGGCACGACTTTGATTATCGCCGTCGTGTTCATTCTGACCAGTTTGGTCGTGGATTTGCTGTACGCCGTGCTAGACCCGCGCGTCAAAGTGGCAGGAAGTTAACGCATGAGCATCCTCTTGCATCGCCGACCTGCAGCGCGTAGAGCACGGCGAATGCGCCGCTGTTCGGCCCCAGCTGTGCTCGAGCACGCGGTGGTGCGCGTCGAGCCCGAAGCCGTTGGCGGCGGCGCGCGCGTCGGCGACGGTCCAGCGCAGGTCGCTTCGCCGACCGGCATCGCGATGAGGTCGGCTGCGAGCCAGCGCGGCACCGGCAGGTCGCTGGTGTCGCGCGCGGCGACGACGAGCCGCGGCGCGAACGCGCCCCGCCCCGCCAGCACTTCGACGAACTCCGAGAAGGCGCGCCTCGTCGCCCAGCGGTCGACGGAGTCGACGACGATCGTGACGTCGGTGCCTTCGAGGTAGCGCGTCAGCCAGACCGCCAATGCCGCGGCGCGCTCGCCGCGCTCGGCGGCGCGCGCGTAGGCACTCGCGAACGACAGCCGCGCGCCGGGTCGACCCGCGCAGCGCTTCGCACAAGTCGCGCACGGCGGCGCGAAACGTCGGTTCGCTGGCAGCCAGATCGACGAGACGGCCGTCTCGCTCATCGTCGTGAACGCTCGCAGCCGCGCTCTTGCCGAAACCGGCCGGGGCAACGACGGCCGCGATCGGCCGGCGCGCCGCCTCGACGAGGCGCTCCACGGCGCCGGCCGCATAGGGTGGGAGCGCGCCGGGACGCGGCAAAACGCGCGGCATCATCATCGCCGCCGCCGCATCGTCCTGCGTCGTTCCGAACGCCCTCACTTCATGTCCACCATCCGTGATCGGGCTTCGGACATGGTACCAAATAGGCCACGGGATGGGCCGAATGACCGATCGATCTAACCGATGCTTGGCAACTCGGCCCTGTCTAGCGGGTGCCCAAGCCGCCGCGGACGGCCTGCTGCCCGATCCCGAACGCGATCAGCACCAGCAGCGACCAGACGACCGTCACGATGATGGCGGTTCGGCCGCCGCCCGGCGGCGGCTCAGCACGTTGGCCGCCATGTACCCCGCCCACCCGAGCACGGCGAGCGCGTAGCGATACCACGGCCCGCGCGGCCTGAATGACGAGCACGACGCCCGCCAGATCTGCAGCGTGACGGCGTACAGCGTGATGCGGCGCCCGGCGCGCTGCCACACGGCGAGCACGGCCAGCGCCGCCACGGCGAATCCAATCCAGAGGTGCAGTTTCAGCATCGTCACCGGTGATGGTTTCGCTGCGCTTTGCTGATCGACTTCCAGCGGCGCTTCTCGTGCGCGAGCGCGGCCGGATCGTCGCGGCGGTCGAGATATGCGAGCTCCGCGCGCAGTGCGCGCCACCGTCGTAGCGGCCGGTGGATCTCCGCGCGCACCGCGCAGCCGGGCTCGCGTTCGTGCGCGCAGTCGCGGAACGGCAGCGGCTCGCGGCGTCCGCGACGTCGGCGAACACGTCGTCGAGCGCTTCGCCGTCCGACCACGGCGCGAACGCGGCATCCCCGGCGTGTCGATGAGCCATGCGCCGGACGGGAGCGCGACGAGCTCTCGGCGCGTCGACGTGTGCACGCCGCGGCCGTCCGACGCGCGCGTCGCGTGCGTCGCGAACGCTGCGCGCCGAGCAGCCGGTTCGCGAGCGTCGACTTGCCGACGCCGGACGAGCCTACGAGCGCGAGCGTCGTGCCGGCGTGGTGGATGCGCCGAGCGCGTCGCAGCCGTCGCCGTATTCCGCGCTGATTGCGATCACCGGCACGTCGCCGCTCACGGCGTACAGGTCCGCGATGAGTCCCGCGGGATCGCGCGCGAGATCGCATTTGTTCAACACGACGACGGCGCGCGCGCCGGATGCACGGACCGCGACGAGATAACGCTCGACGCGCGGCGGCGAGAACTCGCGCCCCGGAGCGGTGACGACGCAGACGACGTCGAGATTGGCCGCGATGGGCTGCGCGGTCGCGCCGCGATCGTGCCGTGCGCGCGCGAGCACGCCGCGGCGCGGCGCGAGCGCGACGATGCGCGCGCCGTCGGCGGCGGCCCAGTCGCCGACGACGGGCCGGTCGGCGAGCGCCGGCGTGATGTAAGGATCGTCTCGTCGCCGTCAGGGGCGAGCGCGAGGAAGTCGGCACCGCGATCGGACGCGATGCGATGGTCGAAGAGCAAGGTCGTGCCTTTCGTGCAGCGGTGATGGAACCGGACGAGAAGGGCGCGACGGGATGCGGGCGCTCAGCCCGCGCTCGTGGTCTTCAGCTATGCGAAAGACGCACGCAGAGAAGAGCTCGTCGCGCCGGTCGGCGCAGAGACGGACGTCATACGGCTCGCTCCTCTCTTGTTGTGTGCGGATTTCGGTTCGTTATCGCGGTTGCGCGGCGGCTCCTGCGCGACCGGCCGCCGGCGCCTGCGCGAGCACGTTCGCGAACGTCGTCGCAATGTGTGCACGTCGCCGGGCCAGCGCGCCGACACGTAGTCGCCGTCGCGCACGACGAACGCCGGCCGCGCATCGGTGAGCGAGTCGCGGCGGCGCCCGTCGAGCTTGATGCGCGCGCCGGGGTCGTCCGCGGACACGACGCAATAGTCGCTTGGATTCGCGAGCGCGGCGGTGACCTCGGCCTGCACGCTGCGGGCGCCGGCTGGTTCGCCGGCGGCTTCCACGTACGTGCGGTAATAGTCCGGGTCCCAGAAGCGGATGATGCGCCCGAGCGACCATGCGAGACGCTCCTGGCGCCACGTCAGCGACGTCGTCTTGCGGCCGTACACACGGAGCGGCCGGTGCGTGGCGAGCGCGCGCGCGCCGCGACGACGACGCCGTGGCAAATCGCTGCGAACGGTTTGTTCGCGTCGGCCATCTCCGCGACGAACGCCTGCAGCACGGCGCTTTCGAGATACGTGCGTATCCCGGCGGCGCGATGACCGCCGGGGAGCACGAGCGCGTCGAAGTCGTCCGGCGCAGCGCGTCGTAGCGCAGCGGCCGCCGGAACGCGGGGTCTCGTTCCAACTCGGCATACGCGGCGCGCGCGGCGGCGTTCGCCCGCAGAACCGCGCCGACGACGACCAGCTTGCGCACGCCGGGCACGCACCCCCAAGGGTCGAGCCCCTCGCCGGTGAGCATCAGCTCGTCGGCGCGGCCCGGTTCACCGTCGGGTGTCGCGAACGCAACGCGGTGGCCCGCCGCGCGCAGGATCTGCCACGGCACGGCGACCTCCGACGGATCGAAGTCGCGGCCGGCCACCGGGACGATCACGCGCATGCTCATGGACGCCGCCAGCATACCACCGGCGCCGCGAATGGGGCGCAAACGGCGGTGCGCGCTG